>NZ_CP150638.1:472500-3822500 GCF_050859155.1 Shinella yambaruensis | reverse complement strand
TCATGCCGAAGGCATCAACATTGCCCTTAGCCGACCTGGTGGTCATGGCGGGGTGGCCGCACCCGTTCCCATTC
The DNA here is from genome assembly GCF_050859155.1 of Shinella yambaruensis. NCBI lineage: Bacteria > Pseudomonadati > Pseudomonadota > Alphaproteobacteria > Hyphomicrobiales > Rhizobiaceae > Shinella > Shinella yambaruensis. Next base: position 3,822,426 of record NZ_CP150638.1, on the reverse strand, counting down.
CGAACACGGCCGTGAAACGCCCCAGCGCCAATGGTACTTCGTCTCAAGACGCGGGAGAGTAGGTCGCTGCCAGGTCTGCTAAAGGCAATGTGAAACAATCTTCTCGGAACAAAATCGGCCAAAACCGACAAGGACCGCAAAAGCGGAAACCCCACTTCTTGAAATACCGGAATATCGCGGGGTGGAGCAGCCCGGTAGCTCGTCAGGCTCATAACCTGAAGGCCGCAGGTTCAAATCCTGCCCCCGCAACCAACGATCCCAAAGAGCCCCCTCCGTGGGGCTTTTTGCGTTTCTGGGCTGTGCCGCCTCGCCGTAACCCGACAGCGCTTCATCCCACCCCGAACATCCCAAAACATTGCAACGCAAAGGCAAGCGTGGTTATAAGACGGCATGTCGCTCGAATCCGTCCGTGCCTTCTTCTGCGAAAACGCTCCCGAAATCACCGTGCTGGTCACCGAACAGAGTTCCGCGACCGTGCCCCTCGCCGCGGCCGCGCATGGCGTGGCGCCCGAGCAGATCGCCAAGACGATCTGCCTGCGCGTCGGCGAGGAGATCGTGCTCCTCGTGGCCGCCGGCACCGCCAGGCTCAGCAACCGATTGTCCCGTGCATGCGAGGACGTGTCGGCGTGGATGAGACGGGCTGCGCGGCGACCGATCTGTTGAAAGCGCTTCGTCGTTTGCCCGCGGCCCAGCTTCCTTCCAAATCCGTATCCGCCGGCGTCTCGGCGGGGCTCTACGCCATATGGAAGACCGGTTTGAGTGGCACGACAAGCGGCTCGCCGCGGTCGTTGTACTGCATGATATCGGCCATGAAATCCCACCAGCGGCGGTTCGCGTCCGTTTGCGGCAGCGCGTCCATGCTGTGGTCGTCCGCCCGCACCAGCGTTGCGAAGAGGTGGTTTGTCTCCTCGTCCAGCCAGATCGAGTAGTCGGACACGCCGGCGTCGCGCAGGGCCTGGCTCAGCTCCGGCCAGATCTCGTCGTGGCGCTTCTTGTATTCGGCCGCCTGGCCGGGATTGAGGATCATGCGGAAGGCGATGCGTTCGGGCATGTCGGTTCCTTTCAAATCTGCGAGCGGATGCGGAGCTGGTCGAGGCCGACGGCGAGCAGCAGGACGGCGCCCTTAGTGACGTCCTGCCAGAAGCTCGAGACGTTGAGCAGGGTGAGGCCGTTGTTCAGCGTGCCGAGGATGAGCACGGCGAGCAGCGTGCCCCAGACCGAGCCGCGGCCGCCGAAGAGGCTGGTGCCGCCGAGGATGATGGCCGCGATGACGGTGAGCAGGTGCTTGCCGACGGCATCCGGGGCGGCGGCGCCGAGCATTGCGGCGACGACGATGCCGGCGAGCGCGCCGGAGACGCCGGAAAGGATGTAAAGCTTGATCTGCGTTCGATCGACCGGGATGCCCAGCATGCGGCTGGCGTCGGGATTGCCGCCGGAGGCATAGATGTAGCGCCCGAAGGGCGTGAAAGCCATGACCCACCAGATGGCCGCGAAGAAGACCAACATCAGGATCAGCGGCACGGGCACGCTGAGGATGCGGCCGGAGCCGATCCAGTTGAAGCCGGGGATGGCCAGCGGCTGGGTGAGGCCGCCGGTCAGCACCAGCGACAGGCCGGTGATGATGCTCATCGAGCCGAGCGTCACGATGAAGGGATTGAGCCTGAGACCGTTGGTCAGCATGCCGTTGCCGCCGCCGATTGCGCCGCCGGCGAGGATGGCGATGGCGCAGGCAAGCCAGATGTCGATGCCGGCGGCATAACACAGCGAGACGATGACGCCTGAAATTCCGGCCACCGCGGCGACGGAAAGGTCCAGTCCTCCGGCGATGATCAGCGGCGTGCCGGCCGCCGCCATCAGGCCGACAAAGGCCATGTTCGAACCGATGGACAGGAGGTTCTTGAAGGTCAGGAAGAAGGGCGAGAGGATGGTGAAGACCACCAGCAGCAGGAGGTAGATGACGAGCAGCATCGCCGTGCCCGCCCAGGACTTTCCGAGCAGGCTGCGCCCGGCCTCGGGCTTCGGTGCTTCGCTCTGGCTACCCACGGTCTTGGCCGTTTCCTCGGACATGGAATCCTCTTTCCTGATTTGAAGCATTTCCGGCGAGGCGGATCGCCCGAAAATGCTCTATCTCTTTGTTTTCACGCAATCCCGACCGCAAACCCTCGCGGGCTCATGGTGGAATTGCCCTAGATGGCTTCGGCGGCGGCCGGTTTGGAGGCGGCATTCATCAGTGCCGCGGCCGAGACCGGCGCCTCATAGGTCGCGGCGACGCGGCCGCCGTCCAGCACGACCGACCGGTCGGCGAGGCCCGCGACCTCCTCCGCATCCGAGGAGATCAGCAGGATGCCGAGGCCGTTATCGGCCATCTGGCGGATCTGCCGGTAGATTTCCGCCCGCGCGCCGACATCGACGCCGCGGGTCGGCTCTTCCAGGATCAGCGCCTTGAGGTCGCCGATCAGCCAGCGCGCGAGGCACACCTTCTGCTGGTTGCCGCCGGAGAGGCTGCCGATCGCCTGTTCGGCGCCGCGCGCGCGGATGGCGAAGCGCCGGATCCAGTCGTCGGCGGTGGCCGTTTCCGTCTTGCGCTGGACGACGAGCCCCTTGGTGAAAAGCGGCAGGTTGCAGACCGACATGTTCTCCCGCAGGCTCAGCATGGAGATGATGCCTTCCTGCTTGCGCTCGGCGGCGACCAGCCCGAGGCCGGCGGCAACGCCCGCCTCGGCATTGCGGATCGCATAGGGCCGGCCGTCGACGGTCGTGCGGGCGGCTCTTGCCTTCGGTACGGCGCCGAACAGGGCACGGCCGGCCATCTCGACGCCGGAGCCGATCAGCCCGTGCATGCCGGTGATCTGTCCCTTGCGGATGGTGAAGTCGACACCGTGCAGCCAGCCGTCCACCGTCAGGCCTTCGACGGTGACGACGTCGGATGCGACGCCGGTCGAACGGGCAAAATCCGGATAGAGGTTTCCGACCCGGTTGCCGACGATCGCTTCCAGCACGGCATCGACATCGGTCTTCTTCGTCTCGAACCGGCCGGCATTGCGCCCGTCGCGCAGGACGACGATCTCATCGGAGATCTCGAAGACCTTCTTGAGGTAATGGGAGATGTAGACGACGGAAATCCCCTCGGCCTGGAGGCGGCGGACACATTGGAAGAGCATCTTCACCTCGGCGTCGGCGAGCGAGGCGGTGGGCTCGTCCATGATCAGCATCCGGGCATTGCCGGCCATGGCGCGGGCGATCTCGACGATGCGCTGGACATGGTGCGAGACCGTGCCCATGCGGGTCTTCGGCGAAAGCCAGTCGAGGCCCATGCGCACCAGAAGCTCGGCGGCGCGGGCTTCCACGGCAGCCTTGTCCACCGTGCGCAGCGGGCCGGAGCCCTTTGTCGGCAACGCACCGAGCATGATGTTCTCCGCCACCGTCAGGTCCGGAAAGATCGACAGCTCCTGCGGCAGCAGGCGGATGCCGCCGGCGATGGCGTCTGCCGGTGCGCGAAAATCGGCCGGCCGGCCGTCGATGCGGATCTCGCCGGCATCGCGCGTGTAGTTGCCCGACAGGATCTTCATCAACGTCGACTTGCCGGCGCCGTTGGCCCCGAGCAGGGCAACGACCTTGCCCTCGTCGACCCGAAGGGAGACATCGGACAGCACGGCGACACGGCCGAACGACTTGCCGATGCCGGTCATCTCAACAAGGCCTGCCATCCATTCCTCCCATGCGCGAAAGGGCGCGCGAAAACCGCGCGCCCGGCTGTAACGTCACTTGCTCGGGATCAGCGTCTCGTAACCCTTGAGCGATTCCTGCCCCTTCAGCGAAGCGAGATGGGCTTCGAATTCCGCCTGCGGGAAGGCATAGTCGAAGTTCGGCTTCTCGCCGCACTTGTAGTCCTTGTAGTACTCGCAGACATTGGCCTTGGTGATCATGACATGATTGACCAGCACGGCCGGCGGCAGCTCCTTGCCTGCAAGGGCCGCCAGCGCGATCGGGATGAGGTAGTTGCCGTAGCGCTCGGGGAAGTAGCCGGTGGCGGCGACCAGTTCCGGCTCCTCGGCCAGCGCCTGGGTCTCGTCCGCGCCGTTGCCGACGGCGATGACGTCGGCCTCGCGGCCGGCCTGCTTGACGGCGCGCAGCATGCCGATCGCGGACTGGTCATTGATGGCGTTGATCATGATCGGCACGCCATCCGGAATGCGGCCGAGCAGGTTGGTCATCTGGGTGAAGGATTCCTGCAGCGTGTTCTTGGTGTCGATGCGCAGCATCTGTTCCTTGGGGAAATCCGGCACCGCCGACAGGAAGCCGGCCTGCTGGCCTTCGGTGCGCATCGCCGGGATCGCACCCGACTGCGGCAGCTCGCCGATGACGTAATAGCCCTGCTTGACCTTGTCGGCGCCGAATTTCGCGATGGCCGCCTGTCCGAGATAGGAGCCACCCATGAAGCCGGACTTCGGGTTGTTGGCACCGAAGAAGGTCGCGCCTTCCATCGGAATGTCGATGGCCGCGACCTTCACATTGTCCTGGTTGAAGACGTTCATCACCGTTGGGCCGAAATTCACGTCCGTCTGGAACTCGATGACATAGTCCACATTGCGCTGGACGAAGGACTGCGCGTTGGCGAGCGCGGTCGGGCCGTCGAGCCGGTTGTCAGCGATGGTCAGTTCGACGCCGGCCGCATCGGCATTGGCCTGGATGCCTTTTTCGACCACGACACCGAAGGTCATGTCGCGCTGCAGGTTGGCAAAGCCGATGACATATTTGGAGCCGTTGCGCGGCGGGGTGACGGCGGTCGCGTCCTTCACCATCGCCTGCAGCTGCTCTGCGGAGAGCATCGCGCCATCGAAACTGGCAGGGTCAAATCCGTGGAAGTCCTCCGCCGCAGCGGTGCCTGCAATCGTCAGTGCGAGCGCGGTGGCCGAGGCCAGAGCCGCCAAATTCCATTTCATCATGTTCTCCTCCCTGAAAACGCCGATGGTCAATTGCATTGGTAAACTTGTCAAGCAAGTTTACTTGTTCGGATCATAAGACAAGCCGGTTCAGCACCGCTTCGTTGATGGTGACGCCGAGCCCCGGGCCGGCGGGTGCGGACATCTCGCCGCCGGCATGCCAGATGGGCTCCTCCACGAGCTCGTTCTGGACGACGACCGGAAAGGGTTTCAGCTCGAACAGCCGCGCCGTGCGCGAGGCCAGCGAGAGGTGGAGGCTGGCGGCCGTGAGAATGGCGGTGCTCCAGGCATGGGCGTTGATGGTAATGCAGTTTGCCGCGCAGAGTGCGTCGATCATGCGAAAGCCCGTCACGCCTTCGGCGCGCGCGGGGTCGACGCCGAGCACATCGACCGTGCCCGTCTCGATCAGCCGTCTGTAGCCGCTCACCGTCCATTCCCGCTCGCCCGTGCCGATCGGCACGTCGACCGCGGCCTTCAGCGCGCGATAGTCCTCGATGAAGGTGGGATAGAAGGGTTCCTCGATCCAGCCGATGTCATACTCGGCCATGCGCCTGACGGTGGCGATGGCGGTCGCCACGTCCCATTTCACGCCGTTGCCGGCGTCCACGATGATCTCGAAATCCTTGCCGACGGCCCTGCGCAGGGCGCTGATGAAGGCGACGTCGTTATCCGGATCGCGGCCGATGTTCGACAGGCCCTTCTTGGCGAAGCCGAGCTTGACGCCCTTGAACCCCTGCTGCTGGAAGCCGGCGATCTCGGCCACGCAGTCCTCGATGGTCGCCTTGTTGACATGGCTGGACGCATAGGCGGGCAGGGACGTCCGGGCATTGTCCGCAAGCAGCGCATGGAGCGGCTTGCCCTGGCGCTTGCCGTCGATATCCCAGAGCGCCATGTCGAGCGCGCTGTAGGCGAAGCAAGCGATACCGCCCTCGCCATACCACCAGCAATGCGCCCGCATGCGTTCCCAGGCCCCGCGCACGTCGATCTCGCCGGTCTCGACGAGCAGATCGCCGAGCGCTGCGATGATCGTCGCCGTCGCCTTGCAGGCCTCCGGCCACATGGCGATGCCTTCGCCCCAGCCGACGACGCCGTCCACCGTCTCGACGCGAACCAGCGTCGTCATGCGCCGGTTGGCGAAGTCGTTCGGATCGGAATAGGCGATCACATAGGGTCGTACATGGCGGATACGCATGATGGTTCCTCACGCGCCGTGCGGTTCTGCTCCTCACCCGCCGACGCTGGCGATTGACTAACACTATCTCTGCCATTACGTCAATAAGTGGTAAGGCCACTTGGCCACTTGACAAGATTGGGGTCAAGATGCGCAGATGGCCACCGGGAAGCATCGGGAGGAAGCAGCGTGCAGGAACGGAGCCTTTCGGGCGTCGAACCGGTCAAGAAGGCCGGGCTCACGGAAATCCTCGTGTCGCGGATTCTCGGCTTGGTGACGGCGGGCAATCTCAAGGCGGGCGATCACCTGCCGTCCGAGCGCAGCCTGGCGGAATCCTTTCAGGTCAGCCGCCCGACGGTGCGCGAGGCGGTGCGGGCGCTCGCCGTCCTCGGGGTGCTGGAAATCCGGCACGGCGGCGGCATCGTCGTTTCGCAGTTGAGCGCGGCCGATCTGCTGAAGCCGCTGACCTTCTTCCTGACCCTGCAGAACACCGAGGTGGACAAGCTCTACGAGGCGCGCGAACTGATCGAGGGCGATATCGCGGCCCGGGCGACGGTCAATGCGAGCGCCGAAGATGTCGCCTTTCTCGAAAGGTTGATCGCGGCGCAGGAGGCTGCGACGGAAACGCCCGTGCAGTATCGCGAGGTCGATACGGCGTTCCACCGGCGGCTTGCGGAGCTTGCCGACAACGAATTCCTCGCCCGCACCGCCGAGAGCCTGAACATCCTCGGCCTCGAATTCCGCAAGGTCGCATCCGAGACGGCCGGGGTCATCAGCGGGTCGATCGCGGATCACCGGGCGATCGTGCAGGCGCTCCGGGAAAAGAACGCGGAGGCCGCGCGCGCCGCGATGGCCGCCCATATGCGCAATGTCCTGCGCTCGACGCGGGAATCGATGAAAGCCGGAGGCCGGGCATGACCGAACGTCGCTGGGGGCTGACGAAGCCCACCGAAGCCGATATCGCGAGAGGCGGGTTCTCCACGCCGTGGGATGCGCCCTTCATTCCGCCGTTCCCCTTCCGGTTCCGCGATTGCGAGATCCTGACCGTCTTCTACCGCACGGATCCCGCTGCGGCCGCCTTCCTCGCCCCGCCGCCGGTCCGCGCGACCGGCGATGTCGTGGCGATCCATCTCTACAAGATGAACGATACGGACTGGATCGGCCCCTATCATGAATGCAACGTGATGTTCGGCGCGGAGGTCGCCGGCCGGGCCGGGGCCTATTCGCCCTATCTCTTCCTGCATTCGGACGGCGGCGTGTCGCACGGGCGTGAAATCCACGGCCAGCCGAAGAAATATGCCAATCCCTCGCTGGAGTTCCGCGGCGATCTCATCGTCGGCACGGTCGAGCGCAACGGAATCGATGTCGTCACCGTGACGACGCCCTACAAGCAGCGCCAGGTCGATCCGGCCGAGATGCGCCGGCATTTCGATTTCGGCACGAACCTCAACCTCAAGGCGATCGACCATATCGACGGCCGGCCGGCGATCCGGCAGATCACCTCGCGCAAGCTGACCGACGTTGCCGTGCGCGAATGCTGGGTCGGACCGGCGACCGTCGAGCTTCGGCCCAACGCGCAGGCGCCGGTCTACCGCCTGCCGGTGGTCGAGCCGATCGAGGCGTTTTTCTGGAAGGCCGACTTCACGCTGGTGAGCGGCGAGATCATCCACGATTACCTCACCAAGGCATGACCATGGACAAGCGCAAAGTCGTCGTCACCGATTACACGTTCCCGGCGCTCGCGCAGGAAGAGGCGGCGGCGATCGCCTCCGGCGCGGAGTTTTTCGCCTGTCAATGCCGCACGGCGGACGAGGTGGCCGAGGCGGTGCGCGGGGCGGATGTCGCCGTGGTGCAGTTCGCGCCGCTGACCGCGCGGGCGATCGAGGGATTGGCCGAGGGGGCGGCGGTCATTCGCTACGGCATCGGCTTCGACAATCTCGATATACCCGCCGCCAATGCGCGCGGCGTGCCGGCCGGCTACGTGCCGGACTATTGCATCGACGAGGTGGCCGATCACACCGTTGCGCTGATCCTCACGCAATTGCGCAAGGTCGTGCGGCTGGACGCCAGCATCCGCGCCGGCGAATGGGCGGCGGTGGCCGTGGCCAGGCCCCTTGCCGCCTATCGCGAGACGACGGTCGGCTTCCTCGGCTTCGGCCAGATCGCGCGGGCCGTCGCCGACCGGTTGCGCCCCTCCGGTTTCCGGTTCCTGGCGGCCGATCCCATGCTGGATGCAGCAACCGCGAAGGACCTCGGCGTCGAGCTGGTCGATCCGGAAACCCTCGTGGAGCGCGCCGACGTCCTGAGCCTGCATGCGCCCGGCACGCCGCAGACGATGAAGTTCGTCAATGCCGGGCGGCTGGCCCGCATGAAGCCCAATGCCTTCGTCGTCAACACGGCGCGCGGCGTGCTGGTCGACGAGGCGGCGCTCGCCGAGGCGCTGAAGGCCGGCAGGATCGCCGGGGCGGCACTCGATGTCTTCGAGATCGAGCCGCTGCCGCCGGAATCGCCCCTGCGGGATGCGCCGAACCTGATCCTGACGCCGCATGCGGCCTGGTATTCCGCGGCGGCGATCGAGGCGCTGCAGGGGCTCGTCGCCGACGATATCCGCGCCCATCTCGCCGGCCGGCCGCTGCGCCGGCCGGTGCCCGGCTCAAAGACGTGAGCGAGGAGGAGAAAATGCCCGACACGGTCAATATCGGCGTCATCGGGGCCGGCTGGTGGGCCACCCTCAGCCATATCCCGGCGCTGATCGCCAATCCGCATGTCGATATCGTCGCCATCAATCGCCCCGATGCGGACGGGCTGGAGACGGTTTCGAAAACCTTCGGCCTGCCGCACGCCTATCTCGACGCGCGCGACATGCTCGAGAAAGAAACGCTGCACGGCGTCGTCGTCGCCTCGCCGCATGTGCTGCATGCCGAACATGCGACGCTTGCGCTGGAGCGCGGGCTGAAGGTGCTGATCGAAAAGCCGATGGCCACGACCGCCGCCGATGCGCGCGCCCTCGTCGCGCTGGCAGAGGCCCGGGGCGGCGAGATCATCATGCCCTATGGCTGGAACTACAAGGCGATGACCGATGCTGCACATCGGCTGATCCGCGAGGGCTGGGTCGGCGAGGTCCGCCATGTCGTCGCGCAGATGGCTTCCGCACTCGCCGATCTCTTCGGCGGCGAACCGATGGTCGAGACGAAGGATCACCTGTTCCGCCCGCCGGCTTCGACCTGGGCCGATCCCAAACGCTCCGGCGGCTATGGCTGGGGCCAGCTGACGCACGGGCTGGGCGCGGTGTTCCGCCTGGTCGACCTCGCACCGGCCCGGGTCTTCGCGAAGACGGGGCTGTCGCCCGCCGGCGTCGATTTCTATGACGCCGCGGTGGTGGAGCTCGCCAACGGCGCGACCATGGTGCTGTCGGGCTCGGCCACCGTGCCGAAGGCGCGGGGTTTCCAGCTCGATATCCGCGTGTTCGGCACTGAGGGCATGCTGCTGTTCGATATCGAACGGGCGCGCGTCGAGGCCGTGCGCCATGATGGCAGGACCCATGTCGAGACGCTGGAGGCGGATGCCGGTGCTTATGAACAGGTGGAGCCGATCACCCGGCTGGTCGACCTGTGCCGGGGCCGGGATGTGGTCAATCCGGCCGATGGCGTGATCGGCGCGCGCGCGACGGCCGTGCTCGACGCAATGTACCGCTCCGCGAAATCCGGGCGGATGGAGGAGGTATGACGATGAAACTGAGCATCACGAGCTGGTCCTTCCCGCTGCTGACGCTGGACGAGGTGGGTGCCGTTGCGCACGCGATCGGCATGGAAGGCCTCGATATCGGCTATTTCTACCGCTCCGCCCTCGACAAGGCGCGCCTGCTGGCGGAGCCGGAGGCCTATGGCCGCGAGATCGCCGCAAGGCTGCCCCTGCCGGTGTCCAACCTCTATCATCTGTTCGGCTCCTCGCCGGCCGAGCGCAATCTCGCCCTGCCGGATCACCGTGCGGAGAACCTTGCCGATTTCCGCAAGGTGCTCGCCTTCTGCAAGGCGGCGGGAGCGCCGACCGTCTTCATCCTGCCCGGCATCATCAACGGCGCGCAGACGCGGGCGCAGGCGCTGAACGAAACGGCGGAATCTCTGAACCCCCTGGTCGAGGCGGGGCAGGAGGCGGGCATCGACGTCTGCGTCGAGCCGCATGTGCATTCCTATCTGGAGACCCCGAGCCTGACCGCCGAGATGTGCACGCGCGTGCCGGGCGTCAAGCTGGCGCTCGATTACGCGCACTTTGCCGTCTCCGGCTACCGGCAGGAGGAGATCGACGTGCTGATCCCCTGGCTCGGCCACGCCCATCTGCGCCAGGCCCGGCCGGGGGCGCTGCAGGCCAAGATGGAGCAGGGAACGCTGAATTTCCCGGCCATGTTAGCCGCATTCAGGGAAAGCGGCTTTGCCGGCTACGTCGCCAGCGAATATGTCCATCAGGACTATTTCGACACGGTGCACGACGACGTGATGTCCGAGACGATCAAGATGCGCGACCTCTTCTTTGCCTGGAGAAAAGCATGAGCGGCAAGGCAGTCATCGTCACGGGCGGCGCCGGCGGCATCGGGCTTGCCGTCGCCACCCGGTTGAAGGCCGACGGTTTTGCCGTCGTCATCGCCGACCGTGATGCGGATGCGGCACGCCAAGCGGCAGCCGGCATCGGCGCGGACTGGCGTGTGCTCGATATCGCGGAGGAAGGCTCGGTCGTCGCCACGGTCGGCGAGGTGGCGCAGGCCCATGGCGGGCTGGCCGCCGTCATCAACAATGCCGGTGTGCACATGCAGAGCCTGGTGGTCGAGACGAAGGTCGAGGACTGGGACCGCATCCACACGGTCAATGCCCGCGGCACCTTCCTGATGTGCCGCGAGGCGGCGCGCGTGATGGGGCCGCAGGGCGAAGGCCATATCGTCAATATCGTCACCCGGCTCGGCTACGGCAATCCGTTCTCTTCCGTCTACATGTCCTCGAAGAATGCGGTGGCGGCGCTGACGCAGTGCCTGGCGGTCGAGATGGCCGCGACCGGCGTGCGGGTGAACGCCGTCGCCCCCGGCCATGTCGGCGTCGGCACGGGCATGGAGGCGGCGTTCCGCAAGAAGGCGGAAAAGCTCGGCAAGGACTGGGATTCTTTCGAAAAGCAGGTGATCGGCTCCATTCCGCTCGGGCGCTGGTGCAAGCCGGAGGATGTGGCCGGCGCGGTTTCGTGGCTGCTCGGCCCGGATGCGGACTTCGTCACCGGCGAGGTGATTTCCATTACCGGCGGCTTCCAGGCCTACGGCGTCTCTCCGGATCGCCAGACCGTGCTCAACGCCATCGAGGCCTCATCATGACCATTGATCTTGCAGGCAGAACGGCGATCGTCACCGGCGCGCGCCACGGTCTCGGCGCGGCGACGGCGATCGCCCTGGCCGGGGCCGGTGCGCACGTCGCGGTCTGCGGCCGGCGCGCCGGTGATTGCGCCGCGGTCGTGCAGGCGATCGAGGAGGCCGGCGGACGGGCGCTGGATGCGGCGCTCGATGTCGCCGATCTCGCCAATGTCAAAAGCCGGGTGGCGGAGATTGCGAACCGGCTCGGCGGTCTCGATGTCGTCGTCAACAATGCCGCGACGATCGAGCCGATGGCGCCGGTCGCGGCGCTCGACGCGGAAAAGTTCGATCTGGCGATGCGGGTGAACGTGTCGGGTGCCGCCGCCGTCGTGACGGCCGCCTGGCCGCGCCTTGCCGGGCATGGGCGGATCGTCAATCTCCTGTCCGGTGCCGCGGTGCGGCCGCTGCATGGCTGGGCGGCCTATTGTTCCGGCAAGGCGGCGCTCTTGATGCTGACGCGTGCCATCGACGCCGAAGGCAAGGCCGAGGGCATCCGCTGCTTCGGCATCGCTCCCGGCCTGGTCGACACGGCGATGCAGGCGAGCATCCGCGCTGCCGGTATCAACGAGGTCTCCAGCATTCCGCAGGAGAAGCTCTCCGATCCCAAGGTCGCGGCAAAAGCGATCGCCTGGCTCGCCTCCGGGGCGGGCGACGATTATGCCGGGGCCATGGTGGATGTGCGCGACACGGACTTCATGGCGAAGGTCAACGGATAAGAGGGGGAAGTACGATGCCCAGGATGCTGGCCGCCTACCTGCCGGGGAATTCGACGGTGGAGCTGCGCGAGATCGAGAGGCCGGCACCCGGTATCGGCCAGGTGCTGCTGAAGATGAAGGCGTCGGGCATCTGCGGCAGCGATATCCACTATATCTACCACAAGCATCTGGGCGACGATCCGCGCACCGCCTACCAGGGCGTCGTCGCCGGGCACGAGCCGGCGGGGGAGGTCGTGGAACTCGGCGCCGGCTGCCGCCATTTCAAGCCCGGCGACCGCGTGGCGGTCTACCATATCTCCGGCTGCGGTTTCTGCCGCAACTGCCGCAAGGGGTTTCAGATCTCCTGCACCGATCCCGCGCGCGCCGCCTATGGCTGGCAGCGGGATGGCGGCCATGCCGAATACCTTGTCGCCGACGAGCGCGACCTCGTGCACCTGCCGGATTCGCTGAGCTACCGGGACGGCTGCTTCATCTCCTGCGGCGTCGGCACGGCCTATGAGGCGGTGCTGCGCGGCAATGTGTCGGGCGGCGATGCGATCGTCGTGGTCGGCCTCGGGCCGGTCGGCATGGCGGCCTTGATGCTGGCGAAGGGACGCGGCGCGCGCCTTGCCATCGGCGTCGATACGCAGGCCGATCGCGTCGAGATGGCACGAGGGCTGGGTCTCGTCGACCATGGACTGGTGGCCGGCGCCGAAACGCTCGGCGAGATCGAGGCGCTGACCCGGGGCGGGGCGGGCGTCACCATCGACTGCACGGGCAATCCGCGCGGCCGGCTACTGGCGCTGCAGGCGACACGGACCTGGGGACGCTGCGTCTATATCGGCGAAACGGGGCCGGTCCAGTTCGACGTCAGCGACGATCTCCTGCACCGCCAGCGCACGATCTACGGCTCCTGGGTGACCAGTGTACACAACATGGATCAATGCTGCGAGGACCTCGACGCCTGGGGCCTGCACCCGCACGACATCATCACCGATGCCTTTGCACTGGACGAGGCAGCGGCGGCCTACCGGCTGATGGCCGGCGGCAAGTCGGGCAAGGTGATCATCGCCTTCGACGGCGCTTAGCATACGTATCAGGAAGGTGTGGCTCCGGTCTCGCAGTTACGGCGGGGCATCGGACGGCTGCCCGGGCGTGCGGTCGTTCACGTTGCTTAGTCAAAGATAAAATATACTTTTATTCAAGAGAATGATATTTCCATGGAAATGAAATCTGCCCGCATGATTGGCAATTGTAATTAATGCTATATTTTTTTGATTCCAGCTATGATATTTAGGAATGTATAGAATACATGAAGTAATATCTTGATTATGATGCTTGTTATGGCGAAATATCAAGATACACTCCGTGTATCGTTACGTATCTTTTGCAAATATCAATTTTTAACTTCCTGATAAGATTCCGGGCCAATGCTGGGGGCGATCACTGATCATCCCCTTTGCGAGCATGATGTCTCGCTTCGATCGGCCCTACGGCCTTTTGAGGGAAAACTTGGCGGATAGACGGTCCTGATGCCAGCGGCGGATTAGCGCCGGCGGCGTGGATCTCACAATCAGAACGTCGCATCTGACATGCGCGGAACGGATCCCGGTTGGCGATCCGGTGAGCGATCCATGGCGACGGCCACTTCCGGCCGGACGGTCGACCGATCGTGCCATGGGCGTCGTGCTGTCACGGGTGCGGGTGCAAGGACGACGGAATGAAACGCAGTATTCTGAATGATGCCACGGGCAACGTCGCGATCATGTTCGCGATCTGTCTTTCCGTTATGGCCCTCATGGCAGGAGCCGGTATCGACCTCGCGCACCGCGAGCTTATTCGGCGCGAGTTGCAGGGCAGCCTTGACCGCGGGGTGCTCGCAGCCGCCTCGCTTTCGCAGAGACAGGAAACGGAAAAGACGCTCCGCGACTACTTCAAGACCCTGCCCTACGCCGATGACGTGACCATCACGATCGGCTCCTCGATCGCCAAGTCGACAGCGCGCGAGATCGCAGCGTCTGCGAGCTACGTGATAAAGACCGCCTTCCTTCCGCTCGCGGGCATAGACACGATGCGCATCGAGGTCGTGGCATCGGCAACCGAGGCGCGGCAAAATCTCGAACTTTCCCTGATCCTGGATGTCTCGGGCTCGATGGGCGAGAACAACCGCCTGGGGAACTTGAAGGTAGCCGCCAGACAGTTCGTGGAAGCGCTGCTGACCAAGGAGACCAGGGCCTACACCTCGCTCAGCATCGTTCCCTTCGCGGGCCAGGTGAGCGCCGGCGCTGCCGTCTTCGACAAGCTCAACCCCGGCGGGCGCTTCCACGACTATTCCTCATGCTTCGAGTTTTCCGCCGAGCGCTTCGGGAACCTGACGCCCAGCTTCAAGAACCGGCAGCAGATCGCGCACTTCACGGACGAGTACTTCGGGCGGACGGACCTGCAGCCATGGTGGTGTCCCGTCGGCGAGACCGCGATCACCTACCATTCCAATGACGCGTCGTATCTGAAGGCGCGCATCGACAAGCTCGAGCGGCACGGGGGAACGGGAACGCAGTTCGGAATGCAGTGGGGTCTCATGCTGCTCGATCCGACAGGGACCGCGATCACCAATGCGGCCATTGCCGGCGGCCTCATGCCGAAGGCATTCGCAAACCGGCCGGCAAAGTTCGAAGACGAATCGACCCTGAAGGTCATCGTGCTGATGACCGACGGCGAGGTCATGGGGCAATACCGTCCCAAGGATCCCTATCGCTCTCCCGACCTTCCGCCGGACAACAAGTACATCACCAACAAAGCCACCGCCGTCGAGCAGCTTCACCGCGTCTGCGACCTTGCAAAGGAGAAGGGCGTCGTCGTCTTCACGATCGGCTTCGAGGTCGAGGGCATCGCCCACGAGCAGATGGCGCGTTGCGCGACAAGCCGTGCGCACTACTTCTCGGTTAAAGGCCTGCAGATCGCCGAGGCGTTCAAGTCCATATCGGGCAGCATACGCAAGCTGAGGCTCACCCAATGAGCCGGGCGAACATCAAACATGGTCGGATGACCAAAAGCCTGCTGCAAGGCCGTGATGGCGCCGCCGCAATCGAGTTCGCCATTCTCGCGCCCGTCACATTGCTGCTGATCTTCGCCACCCTGGAGGCCGGCTGGATCATCACGCAGTCGATCATGCTGGACCGGGGGCTAGCGGTCGCGTCCCGATCGCTGCAGATCGGCAGCCTTGCAGATCCGACATACGAAGAGGTGCGCGAGCGTGTCTGTCGTGAGGCGATCATCCTTGCGGATTGCGAGACGGCCCTTCGGCTCGAATTCACGCCGATAGACCGGGAGAGCGACTTTCCTGCCGCGGATGCTCCTTGCGTCGATCGAAAGGTGCCGATCGCGCCGGCGACCGCGTTCAATCCCGGGCGGCGTGCGCAGATGGTCTATGTCCGCGCCTGCTACATGCTGGCGCCGTGGTCGCCCGGCCTGAAATTCGGATTTGCCATGCCACACAGCGAGACCGGCGAGGTCCGGCTGACCTCGCTGTTTGCCTTCGTCAACGAACCCGGATGAGATGCAATGCGTATCCTGCATGACAAGACCGGCGCCGCGGCCGTCGAGTTTGCCATCGTCGCCCCCGTCATTCTGCTCCTGCTGCTCGGATGCCTGGCTGTGTTCGACATGTACCGGTCCAATGCGCGACTGGAGCAGGCGAGCCTGATCGTGGCGGACATGGTCTCGCGCGAAACCGCTCTGGATGGGGGCTACGCGAAGCGGCTCTATGCCGTCTTTGGCGAATTGTCGGAGACGACAAATGTGCCGAACGCCCTGAGGCTGACCAGCATTGCCAACAGGGAAGGGCGGTATACGGCGGATTGGTCGGTTCAGATGGGGCGGGCAGACCTGCTTGCGCCGGCGGGCCTCTATCTCGACGAAATTCCCGCGCTTTCCGATCAGGACAGCGTGATCCTCATCGAGACGGGCACCATCTACACCATGCTGTCATCGATCTTCGGCGTCGAAACCGTGCATTTCCACAATCGGAAATTCATCCGTCCGCGGTTTATCAACGCAACGGTATTTTCCGGGTGATCCGGGCGCAGTCCCTTTGCCTTAGGGCTGCATTTGTCCGGACACGTTCGATAGTGCTCGTCGCCGCGTTCCGTCGTCATGCGGCCGCTCGTTTCTGTCCCTTCAATCCGGCGCGTCCGTCCGAATCGAGCCGGGGAATCGTCGTTGACTGGTTGAGCAGGACGTCGGCGGCGTTCTCTTTGCTTGGCCGCCGGCAAAAAAGCTCACGGGGGCCAGTAGGCCTCCGCCGTCAGCGCGTTTTGCAACACCAATCCGCCGGCAGGGCGAGGGGGCAAGCAAGGTGCAAGAGATTTCACCGGGCTCATGCCGATACCTCCTTTTCCTCGGGAGGCAGCGTGAAGGACGGGCGTTGCCAGGTTCCGGGGCGGCCGAAAGCCCTCGATGATCGTTTGGCAGCCGCTTGATAGGCGTGAATGTTGGCAGCGTTTCCGCGTGTGTCGGTTCGCCGGGGCAATGGCTCCGGTGAGGAGCGCGGACCGAAGGGCAAGGGCCGAAGCAGTTGCCGGGCAAGCCAACCGGTCGGCGGCGTTATCGAAAAGGAATCAAGGGTATCGAATGCCCCCGAAGACCGGAGGAGGGATTCCCCTCCGGCCTTGGCCCCTTATTGTCTACGTGCCGGCGGAGCGGCGGCTCCCGGTCTTGGACGCCGCGCCGGAGGTCGGGGCCAGGCCGGAGGCGACCGCGCGCAATGTGGTGCTGTTCGCGAGGCGGAAGTGGCTCAGAAGCTGTCGCAGGCGCGACGCTTCCTGCGCAAGCATCGAGGTCACCGCGTTCGTGTCCTTCACCATCTCGGTGTTCTGCTGGGTCAGAATGCGCGTCATCAGGCTGGATCGCTTAACCAAGGTCTGCTCCCGGGGTGACAAAGTTGGAATGGTGTCGGGCTGAGAGAGCGGCAGGGGATCAGAATTCCTGCCAGCCGTTTGCCGCCAGCCTGGCGCCTTGCGCCGTGACCGCCGGCGCCGCCATTGCCGAGGCAATAGAGCGAAGGCCATGGACCTCGCGTCCGGCATCGCAGGTCCTGGACAGGCGGAACTGCCCGACCATCTCCCTCAACCGGGCCGCATCATCTGCAAGCGTCGCCGATGCCGCATTGGTCTCCTCGACCATCGCGGCGTTCTCCTGCGTGACCTGGTCCATCTGGTTGACCGCCGAATTGACCTCCTGCAGGCCGATCGACTGCTCCCTGGCGGACATGGCGATGGCATCGACATGATGGTTGATCGTCGCGACATATTCGCTGATGTCCTTCAGGGCCCCGCCGGTCGCGCTCACGAGTTTCACGCCGCCTTCGACCTCGCCGCTGGAGGTCTTGATCAATCCCTTGATTTCCTTGGCGGCGCCGGCCGAACGCTGCGCCAGCTCCCGGACTTCCTGGGCGACGACGGCGAAGCCCTTGCCGGCCTCGCCCGCCCGCGCGGCCTCGACGCCCGCGTTGAGCGCCAGGAGATTGGTCTGGAAGGCGATCTCGTCGATGACGCCAATGATGCTGGAGATCCGGTTGGAGGACTCCTCGATCCGCCGCATCGCATCGACAGCATCGACGACCACGGCATGGGACTTCTGGGCGTTTTCGTTCGCCTGCGCGGCAACGGCACGCGCCTCGTCGGCCCTGCGCGATGCGCTCGTGACATTTGCGGTGATCTCGTCGAGCGCGGCCGCCGTCTGTTCGAGGGCCGCGGCCTGGCGCTCGGTCCGGCGCGAGAGATCGTCGGCCCCGCGGCTGATCTCCTGCGTGCCGCTGCCGATCGATACGATCGCCTCGGAAACGGAGGCGAGCGTCCGCCCGAGCTGTCCGACGGCGCTGTTGAGATCGTGGCGAAGGCCTTCGAATTCCGCGGAGAAAGGGGTTTCCAGGCTGAAGGCGAGGTCGCCTTCCGCGAGCCTCTTCAGGCCGCTTGCAAGCTCCGAATTGGCCTGCCGGATCATGTCCTTCGCGCGGTGCTCGGCCTCTTCCTGCATCGCCATCCGCTCCGCCTCGGCGCGCTGGCGGGCTTCGCCAGCTTCCCGTTCAAGCTGGTGATTGCGGCGCGCCGCCTGCCGGAACGTCGCGATGGCGCGCGCCATCTCGCCAATTTCGTCCTTCCGGTCATGGGGGCTCCCGTCATCCGTCAGGTCTCCATCGATGAGCCGGCGCATGGCGGCAATCTGCCCTGCGAGCGGGCGAACGATGTGGCGTGAGGTAAAAATGAAGAAGACCAGCGCGACGACCAGGACGGAGCCGATGACGATCGAGCCGATGGTCTCCAATCGCTCGAAGGAGGCTTTCTTGTCGAGGAGAATGGTTTCCGCCTGCTTGACCTGCAGGTCCGAAAGGATGGAGATCGTGGCGGTTACCGGATCGATGCTCCGGTAAAGCTCCTTCTGAATGAAGTCATCGAGCGCAACACGGTTTGCGGACTGGAAAATGCCTTTGAGGCGGCCCACGGACGCATCGGCGGCCGCCAGCTTTTGCTGTGCGCTCGAGACGAGGCTGGCCTCCTCCGTCGTGAGCTCCGTACCCGTGTAGGCCCGCCAGTGCGTGTTGATCCAAGCCGTGGCGTTGTTCAGCGACGCGAGGCCGTCCTCCGTGGTGATGGCGCCATGGTTCGCCTTATGCGCGGCGTCGACGATGGCCACGGCATAGGCATCCGAGATCACCTTGAGGTCCTTCAGCGGCAGGATGCGATCCGTATAGACGCTGTCGAGCGTGACGGAGGTTTCCTGGAGAATGCCCCGGACATGGAGCGCAAGGCCGATCGCGATGGCGCTGAGTATGGCAATGGCTCCGAGGAGCTTGAACTTGATGGACATGGGAATCCCCCGAATGTAAATGTGGGAGGATTTTCTTGATTTGAGGGTAAATTAATCGTTCATTGAATGTCTAGCGGAATGAGATTGACTGTTTATGCTACGCTGGAATTATGGAAGGTCCTGAATGATACTTGTGTTGGCGTAACGATACGAAGCGCCGTATCAATGTTACGCACCGCATTTATCGGATCGGCCGCTCCCGGCACTCAGGGCATGTTCTGCAGGAGACAACCCGTGGATGTCCGCCGGGCGGTGGCGAAAAGGCGGCGCACGCTCGATTTCCAAAGCCTGCTCTGGCTCCTTGCGTTCGTTCGCTTCGTCGTCCGCAGCCATGGCGTGTATCCGGACCATGAGTGGCTCCTCCCGCGTCCTCGCCGGCGCGGTGGGGCGGGATCGCGTCCCGCTTGCGTGCAAAACGGGTCGATTCGGGATATACGAAGGGCCTAATAAGCGGCGCTCTTGTGTCGCGCCTTGGGGGGAGGCAGCGCAAGTATCATATGGCAAACATGCAGAAGCCATCGGCAGAGCAGATCTGGCGAACAGTCGCGGCGATAACGGCGACGGATCCCTTCCGCAAGTCGGACCGCATGACCGGTCTTCTGACGTATCTCGTTACACAGGTCATCGAGCAGCCCGATACGAGGATCACCGCGGAGGCCATCGCCGCGGCGCTGTTCAACCGGACGGACGATTTCAATGCCGTCGACGATCCCATCGTACGAACGACCGTCAGCCGTTTGCGGGCGGCGCTTTTGGCCTATTTTGCCGATGACACGCGAATGGACGACGTCGAGATCCGCATCGCGAAGGGCAGCTATACGCCTGAATTCGTTCATCGCGGCGGGAAGCGGTGGGAATATGCGCGCGAGCCCGGCGGGCCGGCGAAAGACGAACACCGCCCCGTATTCTCGCGCGCCTCTGCACTGATCGGCCTCGGTGCAATCGGCGGCGTCCTGGCGCTTCTTGCTCTCGGCGCCTGGCTGACGATGGGGCGCACGCGCGATGAGGCGGGTTACATGCCTCGTATCTTCGTTCAGCCGATCAAGGTTCTGGCCGCCACGGGAGACGCCCAGGCGCTCGCGGCCGAGGCGGGCGACGTCCTGGTGGCAACGCTGTCGAATGTCGGCGGCGCGGCCATCGTCGATTCCGATCGGAACCGGCCGTCTCCCGGCGAAGGGGCGATGTCATCGGACTACGAGTTGCAGACCACGCTGCGCGAAGGGGCGGGCGATCTCACCGTGTCCTGGCGGCTGGTCGATCCTGAAACGGGTATCGTCCTGTGGGCTGCAAGCCAGACGGCGGCGAAGAATGGGGCGGGAACGCCGCAGCAGGTCGCAAGCCTCGTCGCCTCGAAGGTGCTCGGGCTCGATGGCGCAGTGCCCATCCTGCAGTCGCGTGTGGTGAACTCGAACGAACTGACAAGGTGCTTCTCCAATGCCCGCCGCATCCTGTTCGTCTACGGCGAGGAAACGCAGCAACAGACGGTGGATTGTCTCGATAGAACGCTCAGCTCGTCGCCGAATTTCGCGGACGGCTGGGCCATGCTCGCGTACAGCAACTATCGCCTGAGCACCTATGCCGTCTCGAAGGGCGAGGATCCGGTTCCCTATATTGCAAAGGCGACGGCCGCCGCCGCGCGGGCGCGGGAACTGGCGCCCCAGAATTTCCTCACGCAGGAGGCCCTTGCCTATATCGCATTCAGCACCGGCGACGTCGCCACGTTCAAATCGATAGCATCGACCCTGCTGCAGCGTTATCCGGGCGATCCCGACATCAAGGTTCGTTTCGGCCTTCGCCTGGCGACGGTCGGGGAGGAAGAGGAGGGACGCAACCTCGTCAAGGAAGGCATCGCCGCCGGCGCTGCGTCGAGCTCGGCGGCGTACATGTCCCTTGCCTTCAGTGCCTATACGGAAGGCCGAGACCGGGAGGTCATCGAGCTTCTGGAAAAAGGCCGCCAGGGAAGCGACTATCTCTACGAGGTCCTGAAGACCGCCGCCTATGGCCAGCTGGGCGATGCGGAGAACGCGCGGACGGCCCGCGACGAGCTGCTGAAGATCCGGCCCAACTACGCCAGGGATTTCCCGAAGGATGCCGCAAACCGGCGCGCCAGCCCGCAACTGACCGAGCGTTTGGCCGATGGCCTGCGGAAGGCCGGCCTAGAGATCCAATAGAGGCCGACGTCTACCACTTGGCCGCGTCGGCGGAATTGCATTTGCTTCCCGCCGTGATGACCTGCCGACGCAGATTGTCGCGAACGGCCTCCAGTTCCTGCGCCAGGGTTCCCATCAACTTGAGAATGTCTTTGCCCGGATCCTTTGCAAGGCCGGCATCGGTCTTTTCAGGAAATTCAATAACGTTCGACATTTTTAACCTCGAATCTTGCCTTTATTTGTATTTATTCAAGATATGTTGTCGCTTCTCTTGATTAATGATGAGTTAAAATTGAATGTTATAACAAGTGATAATTGAGGTGTAGCTCAAGATACACCCTGCGTATCTAAGATACTTTACGATACAGGTGTAATATTGCGGTCAAGTTGCTGATTTTTTACTAACCATTAATTTGAAATACTCATAGTCCGGCTCTGCGCAACGAGCAACCACGCTCAGTCGGCGTGCATGGCAAGCGTCCAGAGCAGCTTGCTCCGATGCCCGGCGCGTATGGAATCCCGGCGGGAATGAGCTCCCGCTCCAATGACAACTTGTCTCATGACGAGGCTCGGTTGGCCTCGCAAGGTCGGTCGCTGTCGATCGAACGATTGCGGGCACGTCGCTCATTTCCGGAGCCATCCCGATGCGCATCAAGCAGTTCTTCATCATCTCCTCAGCCGCCACGATTGTCGTGGCGGCCGGCCTCATCCTCTCGCTCTGGCTCTATGGGAAAGCCGAGACGCAGGTGAAGGCCGCCCATGTCTCGCAGTATCGCTCCTATCTGCTGGCCGATGAGGTCCGGCAGTCCTCGGACGATCTGACGCGGCTTGTCCGCACCTATGCCGCGACGGGTAACCCCGATTTCAAGGATCAGTACAACCGCGTGCTCGCGATCCGGGACGGCAAGGCGCCGCGTCCGGCCGACTATCACCGCATCTATTGGGATTTCGTCGCTGGCGGCATCGCCGAGCCGCGGCCGTCCGGTGAAGCGGTTTCGATCGGCGACCTGATGAAGCAGGCCGGTTTTACCAAGGAAGAGTTCGCGCTGCTGGGCGAGGCAAAGAAGCGCTCGGACGGGCTGGTCAAGCTGGAGGTCGAGGCCATGGCGCTGGTCGACGACATCAACGAACGCACCAGTGCCGCGTCCCGGGCGCGCGCCATCACGATGCTCAATTCGCAGGACTATCACAAGCTGAAGGCCGACATCATGCAGCCGGCCGACGAATTCTACGTCGCTCTCGAAACGCGGCTGAAGGCGGCGATCCATGCGGCGGAATCGACGGCCGCGTTCTACTGGACCGCCGTCATCGTCTCCACCGCGCTTCTCGGTGCGATCCTCGGCGTCTTCGGCGTTACCGTCTTCGTGCGGGTCATCGGCGGGATCCTGTTCCTGCGGAGCGCCATGGACCGGATTTCCGGCCAGCAATTGAGCGAGACCGTGGCG
Organism: Shinella yambaruensis; assembly: GCF_050859155.1. Classification (NCBI taxonomy): domain Bacteria; kingdom Pseudomonadati; phylum Pseudomonadota; class Alphaproteobacteria; order Hyphomicrobiales; family Rhizobiaceae; genus Shinella; species Shinella yambaruensis. Next base: position 3,799,772 of record NZ_CP150638.1, on the reverse strand, counting down.
GGGCAGGATCGCCGCGACGAGATCGGCGACATGGCGACCTCGCTTGAAGGCTTCCGCCAGGCTGCCCTTGCCAAGGTTGCGCTCGAACAGGAGGCCGAGCGTCAGCGTGATGGTGCGGAGGCGGAGCGGCTTCGCATCCAGGCGGAAGCCGATGCGGCTGCGCAGGAGCGCCTCGACCAGGCGACCAGTGGCCTTGCCAACGCGCTTCGCCGTCTGGCGAAGGGTGACCTCTCCTTCGAACTGGCCGAACCCTTCCACCAGGACTTCGAGCCGCTGCGGCACGATCTGAATGCGACGATCGGCCAGCTGGCGAGCGCACTCGGCGCCGTCGCGCATAGTGCCGAGACGATCTCGATGGGCACCGGCGAGATCAGCACCAGCGCCGACGATCTTTCCAAGCGGACCGAGCAGCAGGCCGCCTCCCTCGAACAGACCGCCGCTGCGCTGGAGCAGATCACCGCCAATGTGACGAGTTCGGCCAGGCGCACGGAAGAGGCGCGGCAGGTCGCGACCCAGGCCAATGTCAGCGCCGCGAAATCCGGCACGGTCGTCGCCAATGCCGAGGACGCGATGCGGCGCATCGAGCACTCGTCGGGCCAGATCTCAAACATCATCGGCGTGATCGACGACATCGCTTTCCAGACAAACCTTCTGGCGCTCAATGCCGGCGTGGAGGCTGCGCGCGCCGGAGAGGCGGGCAAGGGCTTTGCCGTCGTGGCGCAGGAAGTGCGCGAGCTCGCGCAGCGCTCGGCGAATGCCGCCAAGGAGATCAAGGGCCTCATCAGCAATTCGACGGCCGAGGTCAAGAGCGGTGTCGAGCTGGTCCGTGAAGCCGGCCAGGCGCTCCGGACGATCGAGGAATATGTCGGCTCGATCAACCAGCACATGGACGCCATCGCCACCGCCGCGAAGGAACAGTCGGTCGGCCTCGCCGAGGTCAACACCGCCGTCAACCAGATGGATCAGGTGACCCAGAAGAATGCGGCCATGGTCGAGGAGACCAACGCTGCCGGTGCGACGCTCGCCGAGGAAGCGCTGAAACTGCGGGACCTCATCTCGCACTTCGCGCTTCGCGGCCAGTGCCGCGCGGAAGCGCCGGCCGTCGTCAAGGACATCCCGCGTCCTCAGCCTCGCTCGCTCCCGCGCATGCACGGCGCTCTCGCCGTGCATCCGGGCACCTGGGAAGAGTTCTGAGGGCTGCACCCCTCCGGCAACCCCCTGTGCCGGAGGGGACAGATATTTTTCTTGCGGCGCGCCGAGCCGGCTGCACCGCGGAGGTTCACGAGAATGATAGGCCCGCTATTCCGTGTATTCGCATCAGAGCAGGATCCGCGCGATCGCGAGGAACTGGTCGTCGCGCAATACAAGTCGCTGACGAAGCAGATCCCGCTTCTCTACGTCATCCTGCTGTCGAATGCCTGGATGGTGGCGCTTTCCCACCATGGAAGTGCACCCGTGCCGCTGACCCTGCACATACTCGTCATCCTCACGGGGCTTTGCGTTGCGCGCCTGCTGCGGTGGTGGCGCCGTTCGCAGGCCGAACCATCGTTTTCCCAGGCCAGCCGCTCGCTCAGGGCGACGACCGTTCTGGCGGGCCTCCTCGCCGCCGCGTTCCTTGCCTGGGGACTGGCGCTCTACAGCTACGGGACGGCGTTCACCCAGGGGCAGGTGGCATTCTTCATCGGCATCACGGTGGTCGGCTGCGTCTTCTGCCTGATCCACCTGCCTCTGGCCGCCCTGTGCGCGGCCGTCATCGTCAACATCCCCTTCGTCGTCTTCCTCGTCTCGACCGGCACGCAGGCCTCCATCGCGGTTGCCGTCAACATCGTCTTGGTGTCGATGGCGATGCTGGCGATCCTCGGTACGCACTACAACGATTTTGCGAGCCTCATTCGCGAGCGCCGGCGCCAGCGCCTGAAGCAGGCGGAAATCGAGGACCTGGCCGCCGAAAACAGGTGGCTCGCCAATCACGATGCGCTGACCGGGCTTCCCAACCGGCACAATTTTCTCGCCGCAATCGATGCCGCCCTTTCCAGCATGAACGCAAGGCATGCGGAACTCTTCATCGCGGTCGTCAACCTCGACGGGTTCCGTGCCGTCAACGATGCCTTCGGCAACCAGGGCGGCGATCACGTCCTGATGGAGGCTGCCCGACGTCTCGGGATCAAAGACGACATCGACTTCATGGTCTTCCGGCTGGGGGGCGATGAATTCGGGCTCGTCTGGCAGCGGCCGCGCAATGGCGTCGCCGCCGTTCTGGCCGAATGCGAGGAAATTTGCGCCTCGCTCGCCGTTCCCTATCCGGTCGGCGGCGTCGAGGCCCGCATCTCGGCCACGATGGGGCTGTCCTCGTCGGGGACCGTTGCGGGCTGCGCCCGCTCGATCCACGAGGCCGCGCAATATGCGCTGGTCCACGCGAAGCGAAACCACCGGCGCGGGCGCGTGACGCTCTTCACGATGGACCACCAGGATGCGATCCGGCGGCACTCGATCCTGGAGCAGGCGATGCAGACGACCGACCTCGATGCGGAGCTGACACTTGCCTTCCAGCCGATCGTGGACGTCCGCTCCGGCCTGCCGATCGGCTTCGAGGCGCTGGCCCGCTGGGACAGCCAGGACCTGGGGCCGGTCCGGCCGGACGAGTTCATCGTTGTCGCCGAACGCGCGGGTCTCGCCAATCGGCTCACCTGCGTGCTGCTCGCCAAGGCGCTCGCCGTCGCGGCGACCTGGCCGGCCTGGCTCAGGCTCTCCTTCAATCTCTCCATGCAGGACATCTGTTCCTCGGACAGCGTGCTGCGACTGGTCGCGATCCTCAACCGAAGCGGCGTCGATCCCGGGCGCATCGATTTCGAGATCACGGAAACGGCCGTCGTCGGCGACTTCGATCAGCTTGTGGAGGCCGTCACCGTCCTGAGAGCCATGGGGGCCGGTATCTCGCTCGACGACTTCGGCACGGGCTATTCCACGCTCTGGCAAGTCAACCGGCTCCCGCTCGACAAGATCAAGGTCGATCGAAGCTTCGTCACCAACATCAACGAGAGCACCACCGGCTACAAGATCGTCAAATCGGTGATCGCCCTTTGCCGCGACATGAAGATCAACTGCGTGATCGAGGGCGTGGAGACCGTCGAGGAACTGGACACGCTGCGCGAGCTCGATTGCGGCCTTGTCCAGGGCTACTACTATTCGCGTCCGCTGCCCGCCGATGCCGTGCTGGGCTACATCGACGCGACCTTTGCCGGAACGGCCGTTTCCCGCCGATCGCAAAATGAACCCGCCGAGTTTCCAAAACCTCGCCGACGCAACTTTGCAGGCCGCCGCCAAGCCGCGCGCCGCCCTGCCTGACCTTCAGCCAACCAACGGAGATCGAAATGTCCATTCTTTCCAAAATCGCAGCAGGCCTCGCCATCACCGTCGCGCTCGGCGCCGTACCGGCCCTTGCCGACCCGCTCTTCACGATCCGCACCGCCGACAGCGCCAGGACCCTGGACGTGACCGCGGACATGATGGCCAGGGTGGGAAGCGTCACCTACCGGACCATCCTGCCGGGCACGGACGGGGCTGTCCACGAGGTGAAGGGGCCGCTGATCCAAAAGCTGCTCGACGAGGCGGGCATTGACGCGGCGAACTACATGGCCGTCGCGCTCGACAACTACGAGATCGAAGTGCCGGCGGAAGACTTCAAGGCCCACGGGGCCATCGCCGCGGTCGAGGTCGATGGCAAGGCTCTCACCGTGCGCGACAAGGGCCCGGCGTGGATCGTCTATCCGGCAACGGACAATCCCGCCCTTGCCGACCCGCTCTACGAATCCCGCAGCGTCTGGCAGCTGAAAGAACTCGTGGCACAATGACGGCATTGCGAATGCTTCTCGGCAAGCTGCCGCTGGTACGCTTCCCCATCATCCTGGCGCTCTTCGTCATCATGCTGCCGGTCAGCTATCTCGGCCTGGCGGGCATCGCCGACGGTATCAACAACCGGCTCTATTTTTCAGCTCGGCTGGAGGAGGCGAGCCGGCTCGAGCTCGAAGCCACGACCTTCTTCAGCAAGGCGGAGGCCTTTGCCGAGGGCGATGCGCGGCGGACGCAAAAGGAAGTCGGGCTGGCGCTCGATCTCTTCTGGTCGCGGGTGGATGTCCTTTCGACCAAGTCCTATCGGCGGATCCAGGAGGACGAAGCGCTCGATGAGGCCTTGATCACGGAGCTGCTGTCGGCGATGCCGGCGCTGGAGCAGGCGGCCGCGACGCTCCGGCAGGGAAAGCCCGAAAGCTATCGGGACGTCGGGGCTTTCGCGCGACGATACCGCGAACGGATCATCGCCTTCAGCGACGATGCCAACAAGGCGCGCCGCAAGCGCATGAACAAGGCGGTCGAAACCCACCTCAAGAGCGTGACGACGTTGAAGCGGATCCAGATCGCCTATGTCGTCCTCGGCGTCGGCGCCGTGATCTACGTGCTGACGGAGCTGTATCTCACCCGCCGCCTCAACCAGCGCCTCGGCCGCAGCATTGCCGAAAACCGCCAACTGCTCTTCACGGATCATCTGACCGGGATCGGTAACCGCGCCTGTTTCGAGAATCTGCTGAAGGAGCTGGATGCCGTTCCGCAGGCGGATTTCTCCGTCATCTACTTCGATCTCGACGGCTTCAAGCAGGTCAACGACACACTTGGCCATGCCATGGGCGACACGCTGCTGAAGCATGTCGCGTCCATCCTCGTCGCGACCCACAAGGACCAGGCCGCGGCCTCGTTCCGCTTTGGCGGGGACGAGTTCGCCGTGCTCCTCGTCGGCGGCCCCGAAGAGGCCTCGTCCTATGCGGAGAGGGCCGTCAACCGGATCGCCAGGCCTGCGGTCCTTGCGAAGAACATCGTCCAGGTCTCGGCAAGCGCGGGCTTCTCCCATATGCGGGATCTCAGCGCGGGCGAGGCGACCGACGCCCTCATGCGCAATGCGGACCTTGCCCTCTACGCTGCCAAGTCCGCCGGCCGGAACTGCGTCCGGCCGTTTGTCCCGCCCATGCTGGTCGACCACGAGCGAAAGGTCCGGCTGGAGAAGGCGCTGTCGGAGGCGGTGCGCCGCGGTGCGGTCGATATCGTCTTCCGGCCGATCCTGGACCTCAGGACGTTCGCGTTGCGAGCAGTGGAGGTCCGGCCCGCCTGGACCGACAAAACCTATGGCGTGATCGCGCCGGCGGAGATCAGGGCGATCGCGGAGGACGGCAATCTCGCCCTGGAACTCTCCACAGGCATCCTCGGCAAGGCATTCCGCGCACTTGGCCCTCGCGTCCTGCAGCGGATTCCCACGCTCTACCTCGACATTCCGGAAAACCTGCTGTCGCAGCCGACCTTCGCGGGCCATCTGTGCCGCCTCCTCGACGAATTCTCCATCGAGCGCGGCCGCCTTCAGCTGGAACTGAGGCGCGACGAGAAACCGGACTATGGCGAGACCTATCTCGCAAGCATCCGGCGCCTGCGGGATGCGGGCGTCGCCTTCGCCACGAAGGATATCGGCAGGGCCATCGATCGGCGCAACAGGCTCGCCAATCTGGACTTCGGCACGCTCAAGCTGGACCGCGCGCTCGTCGAGGAGGTCAGCCGGTCGGAACGCAGCCGCGGCGTCGTTGCAGGCCTTGCGGTTCTGGCGCGCCAGATGTCGGCCGCCATCGTCGCGCAGGGCATCGACAGCACCGACGACCTGAAGCGTCTTCGCCAAATGAACATTGCGTTGGGCGAGGGCCGTGCGCTTTCGCCCGTACTGTCGCCACCGGAGCTCGTGAAGCGCCTTGACGAGGGCTTCGGGGCGTTCGACGCCGTGACCAGGGAAAAGGGCGCGGCGCAGCGCCGGGCGACGTTGCGCCTGATGTGACCGGCAAGCGCGAAAACCGAATGGTTGCTGACGTCTTGCCAGACAAGTTTGCAGGTTTTGGAGCCGCGTTGTAGTCTCCACCTTCGTCTCGGCCGTTCGGCCGTGCCTGCAAACGTGGAGAATTCAATGCAAGAGCTGGGACAGATCACGCCGCTGGAGCGTGCGCCGGCGGCGGCCGAGCGGGTCGCCAACCAACTGCTCGAACTGATACGGTCCGGCAACCTGAAGGCCGGCGACATGCTGCCGTCCGAAAACGACCTGGCGCGCGCGCTGCAGGTCAGCCGCCCCGTCGTGCGCGAGGCGCTGCGCGGGCTCTCGATCATGGGTGTCGTGGAAAGCCGCCAGGGCGGGCGCTGCTACGTGACCAGCCTCGAAGTCTCCCGGCTTCTCGCGCCGCTCCAGTTCGTCATCGCGCTCGATGAGAGCAATGTGAACGCGCTCTATGAGGCGCGGCTGATCATCGAGGTGGGGCTGATCCGGCTCGGTGCCGCGCTCGTCGATGACGCGACGCTTGCCCGATTGCGGGAAATGGTGACCGCCGGCTACGGCCTGACGAAGGATCCCGTCGGCTTCCGCGTGCTCGATCTCGAGTTCCACGAGCAGATCATGACGATCGCCGGCAATCCCTTCATGGAGGTGGTGGCGCGCAGCCTTTACCAGCTCGGCATGGAATACCGCCGTGTCGCCTCCGAAACGCCAGGCGTGCTGGACCGCAGCGCGGCCGAGCACGAGGCGATCGTCGAGGCGCTTGCAACGCGCGATCCGGAAGCCGCCGCTGCGGCCATGCAGGCCCATCTGAGTTCCATCAACCGCACGACCTACGACGCCATGCACCGTGTCGGCACCGAGAAGACCCGCAGGCGGGACGGGGCGCCGGCCGCCTTTTAGTCGTCCTGTAAACTTAGCTTACAAGATTACCGGTTGACAACTTTCGCGTTTCTGCCGATGATGCTGCTGCGCCGATGGAGGAGCGTCATCAGGGAGGAATTCGATTTGTTGAGGAGACTCACCACGACCGTCGCAGCGCTTGCGCTGGCGGCCGTCATGCAGAACGGTTCTGCCTTCGCGCAGGACAATGAACTGACCGTCGGCGCGATCTATCTGGACGCGCAGGGGTTCTACGCCGGCGTCCGAAAGGGCGTTCAGGTCGGCGGTGCCGAGCTCGGCAAGAATGTCCAGATCATCGAGACGAATGCCGGCGGCGACGTGGGCAAGGAAGCGTCCTTCATCGACCGGCTGGTCTCGGCCGGCGTGGAGGCGATCATCCTTTCGGCGGTGTCGCCGGACGGGTCGGTACGCGCGATCAGGCGGGCGCATGAGGCCGGCATACCGATCGTGTGCTACAACACCTGTCTCAACGAAAAGAACATGAAGGAATACGTCTACGCCTACGCGGTCGGCGATCCCTTCCAGTTCGGCTACAAGATCGGTCAGGTCGCGGCGGACGATTTCGTCAAGGCGGGCAAGACCGAGCCGAAGATCGGCATTCTCAACTGCGAATTCGTCGATGTCTGCGTGCAGCGCCGGCTCGGGTTCGAGAAGGCGCTCGGCGAGAAGGTGCCGGGCTTCAAGATCGTCTCCAACCAGGAGGCGACGATCCTCGACAAGGCGATCTCGACGGGCGAGAAGATCATCACCGCCAATCCGGACCTCGATGCCCTGTGGGGCGAATCCGGCGGTGCGGCGCTCGGCGCGGCCAAGGCGATCCGCAATACCGGCAATGCCGGAAAGATCATGGCCTACGGCTCCGACATGACCACCGAGATCGCGCAGGAGATCATCGCCGGCGACGTGATGCGCGGCACCGTGGACGTCTCGGGCCAGGCGCTCGGCAAGCTCGCCTTGCAGCAGGCGGTGAAAGCGATCGAGAAGGAGCCGCAGGGCGAGTTGATCGTGCCGAACCCGATCGACCTCTACACCAGCGCCGAAGAGGCGAAAGCCTGGCTTGCGGCCCATCCGGACGGCCTGCCGTGAGGCGGTAGCCTTTCCGTTCGAGCGTGCCGGTCGCGTTCCGGCCGGCACGTTCCTTCCTGTCGGCGACACGCCGACGCTCCCTTTCTCGAAACGAATGACCCTATGGCAGCACCAGCTCCATCGCAGCAACCGGTCCAGCCCATTGCCGGCATTTCGGGCGCCGTGAAGCGCTATGCCGGCGTCGTTGCGCTGGACCGTGTCGATTTCGCCGTGCGGCCGGGCGAGGTGCGCGCCCTGCTCGGCAAGAACGGCGCCGGCAAGTCGACGCTGATCCGGCTGCTCACCGGCGCCGAGACGCCTGACGAGGGAACCGTGACGCTGGCCGGCGCGGCCCTCGACCAGTCGGGCGAGAACCGGACGCGCCAGGCCTCGGCGCTTGGCGTGCGGTCCGTCTACCAGGAACTCAGCCTGGTGCGCGATATCAGCATCGCGGAGAACATGTTCCTCGGCGCCTGGCCGCGCCGGTGGGGTGTGCTCGACCATCGCGAGATGCGCCGGCGCACCGCCGAGGCGCTGGAAAATCTCGGCCTCTTCCTCGATCCGGCGACCGTGATCGCCGCGCTCAGCCCCGCCGAGCGCCAGCTCGTCGAAATCGCCCGCGCCACGATGGGCGCGCCGAAGCTGGTGATCCTCGACGAACCGACGAGTTCGCTGGCGGCGGCGGAGGTGGAGCAGGTGTTCGCGGCGGTCCGCCGCATGCGCGAGCGCGGGGTCGCGCTGATCTATGTCAGCCACCGCATGAAGGAGATCCGCGAGATCGCCGACACGGCAAGCGTGATGCGCGACGGCCACATCGTCTCGACGCTCGATATCGGTGCGGCCGACACGCGGGACATCGTGCGCATGATGCTCGGCCATGACGAGAAGAAGGACGACCTCGTCACGCCGCGTGCGGCCGGAAAGACACTGCTGTCCGTCCGCAATGTCAGCTATCGGCCGAAGCTCCAGGATATCAGCTTCGATCTGAGGCAGGGCGAGGTGCTCGGCATTGCCGGCCTGCTCGGTTCGGGCCGGACGGAGCTTCTGCGCATCATCGCCGGCCTGGAGCGGGCCGATGCCGGCAGCGTGAGCCTCGATGGTGTCGACGTCACCGGCGAGAGCTGGGCCGGCATGCTGAAGCGCGGGCTCGGCATGACGCCGGAAAGCCGCAAGGACGACGGCATCGTGCCGCTGCTCGGCATCGACGAGAACACGGTGATGACCGACGCCAGGGCCGTGACATCCTATGGGGTCCTGTCGGCCCGGCGGGTTGCGGCCGCGACACGCGGGATCGTCGAGCGCATGAGCGTGAAGGCGCCGGAGACGACGACGCCGATCGGCACGCTGTCGGGTGGCAACCAGCAGAAGATCGTGATCGGCCGCTGGGTCTATGCCGGCTCGCGCCTGCTCCTGCTCGACGAGCCGACGCGCGGCGTCGACGTCGAGGCCAAGAGCCAGATCTACGCCATCATCCGCAAGCTCGCGGCCGAAGGCCGGAGCATCGTCTTCGTCTCCAGCGAGATCGAGGAACTGCCCCGGGTCTGCGACCGGGTGCTGGTGCTGCGCGAGGGCCGCATCGTGAAGACCTTCACCGCGCCCGGTATCAGCACCGACGACCTGATGACCGCCAGCATCGCTGGCCAGGTATCCGACCCTGCCGGTCGGAACCATCGAAATGGAACGGACCATGACTGACGTCACTGCCGCACGGGCGGCCGCAAGGCCGCAGCGCCGCCTCGATTTCCAGCGCATGAACGAGATCGGCCTATTGGTCGTGATCGCGCTGCTCTATCTCGCCTTCTATCTCTACGCCAACAACTTCCTGACCTTCCGCAACCAGGTATCGATCCTGCGCGATGCGGCGACCTTCGGCATCGCCGCCTGGGGTGCGACGCTGATCATCGTGGCGGGCGAGATCGACATCAGCGTCGGCCCCATGGTGGCCTTCCTGTCGGTCTGTTTCGCCTTCCTGCTGAAGTCCGACGACATGCCCATGGTCATGGCCTTCCTCTCGACCCTGGTCATCGGCGGGGCGCTCGGTGCGATACCCGGCATCCTGCGGGCCGTGTTCGATGTGCCGTCCTTCATCGGCACCCTCGGCCTCTGGAGCGCGCTGGGCGGGCTGGCGCTCTATTTCACCGACTCCGTCCCCGTCACCATTCCGCCGAACGATTTTCTCGACTGGCTGGGCGGCGAGCTCTTCGGCCTGCCGATCTCGGCGCTTGTCATGTTCGTCCTCTTCGGCGTCTTCGTCTTCATCAGCCGCAAGACGGCGTTCGGCCGCTCCATCTTCGCCATCGGCGGCAATGCCAGCGCCGCGCATCTGGCGGGCATCAAGGTCCGGAACATCCGCGTGGCGCTGTTCGTCATCGCCGGCGTGCTCGCCGCGGTTACCGCGATCCTGCTCACTGCGCGGAACGGCGTCGGCGATGCCAGCGTCTCACGCAGCGGGCTCGAATTCAGCGTCATCTCGGCCGTCGTGGTCGGCGGCACGGCGCTTTCCGGCGGGCGCGGCTCCATCCTCGGCACGCTGCTCGGCATCTTCGTCATCTCGCTGATCGGCAACGGCCTCGTGTTGATGGGCGTCAACTCCTACCTGCAGCCGGTCGTCAGCGGCGTCATCATCGTGGCGGCCGTGCTGCTGAACATCCTCGCCTCCCGCTACGGCGCGCGGCGCAACCGCAAGGGTGCGTAAGACATGGCTGAGACGCTGAAACCCATCGATTGCGACGTGCTGGTGGTCGGTTCCGGCCCCTCGGGCGCGGTCTTCGCCAAGCGTGCCGCGGAGGCAGGCATGCGCGTCGTCTGTCTCGAGCAGGGCGACTGGGTCGACTACTCCAAGGCGATCTCGGACAAGCCCGGCTTCGAACTGACCGCCTCGCGCGACTGGCAATATGTGCCGACCAAGCGCGAAAAATCCGGCGACTACCCCATCGCCGTCGAGGATTCCGATATCATCCCGCTCTACTGGAACGGTGTCGGCGGATCGTCCATCTCCTGGGCGGCGAACTGGATGCGCAACCTGCCGAGCGATTTCCGCGTGCGCACGCTCGACGGCGTCGCCGATGACTGGCCGATCTCCTACGAGGACCTGATGCCGCACTACGCGCGCACCGAGCGTGAATTCGTGGTGTCGGGCGTCGCAGGCGATCCGATGTATCCCGGACAGGACGAGCTGCTGCCGCCGGTGGACCTGACGAGAGCGGGTCGCCTCGTCGCCGCCGCGCAGAACAGGCTCGGCTGGCACTGGTGGCCCGGCACCAACGCCATCGCCACTGTGCCCCGCAACGGCATGGAGCCGTGCCAGCAGCGCACCGCCTGCATGTGGGGCTGCGTGGAGAAGGCGAAGGCCTCGACCGACCGCACGCACTGGCCTGCCCTCATCAGCCAGGGCGTGCGCCTCGTGACGAATGCCCGCGTCATCCGCATCGAGCTCGACGGGCAGGGGCTGGCACGCGGCGCCGTCTATATCGACCGTACGACGGGCAGGGAGCATCTCGCCAAGGCCGCCATCGTCGTCATCGCGGCCAACGGCATCGGCACGCCGCGCCTGCTGCTTTCCAGCCGCGTGCCCGGCAAGGAAGATGGCATCGCCAACAGTTCCGGCCTCGTCGGCAAGCGGCTGATGCTGCATCCCACCGCCGCGGTCGTCGGCCTGTTCGACCAGCCGCTCGAAAGCTATCGCGGCGCCTGGGGGCAGGTCGCCTATACGCTGCAGTTCTACGAGACATCGAAGGACCGCGACTTCGTGCGCGGCTCGAAATGGAGCCTGCAACCGACCGGCAGCCCGGCCCAGATCGCCCGCCGCTGGCCCTGGGGGGACGAGAACCAACTCTGGGGCGAGACCTTCCACGAGGAGTTCGCCCGCCGCTTCGGCCGGTCGGTCTCCTGGGGCATCATCTGCGAGGACCTGCCGGACACGGAGAACCGCGTGGAGCTCGACGAGGCGGCGCCGGACGACACCGGCATGCCGGGCGTGAAGATCCACTACAAGACGGGCGAGAACTCCCGGCGCATGCTCAAGTTCATGGCCGAGCGGGCGCGGGAATCGCTGATCGAGGCGGGTGCCTACCGCACCGTGACCGCCCCGCAAAGCCGCGAATCCGGCTGGCACATCCTCGGCACGGCGAAGATGGGCGACGACCCGAAAGACAGCGTGGTCGACCGTTACGGCCGGGCCCATGACGTTGCCAATCTCTTCATCGTCGACGGCAGCGTTTGGCCGACCTCGGCCGGCGTCAACCCGACCGCCACCATCGCCGCCTTCGCTTCGTGGAGCGCCGCCCATGTCGTTGCGAACCGGGCAAGCCAGAGGATGGCGTCATGAGCACCGAACCGTTGACCCAGGCCGAACGCAGCCGTCTCGAAGGGCTTGCCGATACCCTCATCCCGCCGGCTCCCGGTCATCTGTCCGCCAGCGAGGTCGGCATTGCCGGCGCGCTTCTGGAGCAGGCGCTGGCCTATGCCCCCGGCTTGGTCACCGTGCTGCACAAGGTCATCGCCGCCGTCGGCGATGCGCCGCCGCGCCCGGCGCTGCTGGCGCTGAAGGCGGCGGATCCGGCGACCTACGATACCATCTGCGAGACCATCGCGGCCATCTACTTCCTCTCGCCGGACGTGCGCGCGGCCGTCGGCTTTCCCGGGCGCGAGCCGAAACCGGCGCGGGTCGATATCGCCGATCTCGAAGACCTGCTGATGCCGGTGCTGGAAGCCGGCTTTGCGCCGCGTGCCATCTAGGGAGAACCGACCATGCTTCTCGAAGGCAAAAGAGCCATCGTCACCGGCGGATCGCGCGGCATCGGCAGTGCCATCGTCGTGGAGTTCGCCCGGCAGGGCGCGGATGTGGTCCTCGGCTATTTCGGCGAGAACGACAGCGGCTACGGCAGGGCTTCGGCGGTCGACGGCGTCGTCGCCGAGGTCGCGGCGCTCGGCCGCAGATGCGTGCCCGTCGAAGGTAATATCGGCGAGCCGGCCACGGCCGCGAAACTGGTCGATGCGGCGGTGACGGCGTTCGGCGGCGTCGATGTTCTGTCCTCCAATGCCGGCATCTGCCCGTTCCACGGTTTCCTCGACATGCCGCCGGAGATCCTGCAGCGCACCGTCGCAGTCAATCTCGAGGGGGCTTTCTACATCTGCCAGGCGGCGGCCAACCGGATGAAGGCGCAGGGCACGGGCGGCGCCATCGTCGCCACGAGCTCGATCTCGGCGCTCGTCGGCGGCGGCATGCAGACGCACTATACGCCGACCAAGGCCGGCCTGCATTCGCTGATGCAGTCCACCGCCATCGCGCTCGGCCCCCATGGCATCCGCTGCAACTCGGTGATGCCGGGCGCGATCCTGACGGACCTCAACCGCGAGGACCTCGAGGACGAGGAGAAGCTTGCCTATTTCAGCAAGCGCATCCCGCTCGGCCGTATCGGCCAGCCCCGGGACGTCGCGACCTGCGTCGCCTTCCTCGCGTCCGACATGGCGGCCTATGTCACCGGCGCCTCGCTGCTCGTCGACGGCGGCATGTTCGTCAATCTTCAATGACAGTCCACCTGACCGCCGGAGCAAGGCCATGAGTTCACCCTTCCGTATCGTCGCCGTGCGCACCTACCTCGTGGAAAGCCAGGGGGATGGCGGCGATTACCACCGGCAGAAGGAGGGGCACTGGCTGATCGACACGCTGATCAGCAACCCGATGTCCGCCTATCCGGACTACAAGGCCAGCCGCACGAGCTGGGGCATCGGGGTGCTCGGCTCCATCGTCGTCGAGATCGAGACGGAGACGGGGGCGACAGGCGTTGCCACCGGCTTCGGCGGGCCGCCCGCTCTCTGGCTGATCCGCAACCATTTTTCCCGCTTCCTCGTCGGCCAGGATGCCCGAAACATCAACCGCATCTGGGACCAGCTCTTCCGGGCCTCGATGTTCTACGGCCGCAAGGGCCTGCCGATCGCCGCGATCAGCGTAGTGGATCTTGCGCTGTGGGATCTCGTCGGCAAGGTACGGGGAGAGCCGGTCTACAATCTCATCGGCGGGCTGAGCCGCGAGGAGATCAGCTTCTACTGCACGGGGCCGGCGCCGGACGCGGTCAAGGCGCTCGGCTTCTGGGGCGGCAAGGTGCCCTTGCCGCACGGTCCCGCGGATGGCGAGGAGGGGTTGCGCGCCAATGTCGCCTTCCTCGCCCGGCATCGGGAAAAGGTCGGCCCCGGCTATCCCCTGATGGTGGATTGCTACATGTCGCTCGACGTGCCTTATGCCATCAGGCTGGCGGAAGCCTGCAAGCCGCTCGATATCTACTGGTGGGAGGAGGCGCTGCATCCGGACGACGTGGAGGGCTTCCGGCTGATCAAGCAGGCGCAGCCGACCGTCCGCTGGACCACCGGCGAGCACGAATATTCGCGCTACGGCTTCCGGCGGCTGATCGAGGAACGGCTGATCGACGTCCTGCAGCCGGATGTCATGTGGGTGGGCGGCCTCACCGAGCTGCTGCGCATCTCCGCGCATGCCTCGGCCTATGACATCCCTGTCATCCCGCATGGCAGCGGCCCCTATTCCTACCATTTCATCGCCTCCCAGCCGCACTCGCCCTACTGCGAATACGTCGCCGCGAGCCCGGACGGGCGCTCGGTGCTTCCGGTCTTCGGCCGGTTGTTCAGGGACGAGCCGATGCCGCGGAACGGCAAGCTCACCGTCGGGAATGCCCCCGGCTTCGGCATGGAGATCGCCGACCGGGCGATGCTGACGCTTTTCGAATAGGACAGGATCAACAGGATGAACCAGATCGACCTCACCGGCCAGACGGCCGTCATCACCGGCGGCGCGCAGGGCCTCGGCTTCGCCATCGCCAGGCGCATCGCCGCGTCGGGCGCAAGGGTCGCGCTTTGGGACGTTGACGCTGCCGAACTGCAAAGGGCCGTTGCCGAACTCGGCGAAGCGGCATGCGCCGTCGCCGTCGACATCACCGATCCGCAGGCGGTGGTCGATGCGGTGGCGCGGACCGAGGCGGAACGCGGGCCGATTTCCATCCTCGTCAATTCGGCCGGCATCGCCGGGCCGAACCATGCGCTCGACGACTATCCGCTCGACGACTGGAAGCGCGTCATCGACATCAACCTCAACGGCGCCTTCTACGTGAACCGAGCGGTGGTGCCGGGCATGAAGGCGCGTGGCTACGGCCGCATCGTCAACATCGCCTCGATCGCCGGCAAGGAAGGCAACCCCAACGCATCGGCCTATTCAGCCTCGAAGGCGGGGGTGATCGGCATGACCAAGTCGCTCGGTAAGGAGCTGGCCGGCCAGGACATCGCCGTCAACGCCATCACGCCGGCCGCCGCGCGCACCCGCATCTTCGACCAGATGAAGCAGGAGCATATCGACTACATGCTGTCGAAGATCCCGCGCGGCCGGTTCCTGGAGGTCGACGAGGCCGCCAGCATGGTCGCCTGGCTCGTCTCCCGCGAAAACAGCTTCACCACCGCCTCCGTGTTCGACCTTTCGGGCGGCCGGGCGACCTATTGATGCCGGCGGGCTGCCATGGGTAATTCCAGCAAGGGAACGTTGCGGCCTGCCTGCTGCGCCGACGGACTACGCCGGCTGACTTGCCTCATGCCGGCCGGTCCTCATCGTCCGGCCTGACCCGGGCAGTGCTCTCGCGAACGACGATTTCGACGGGGAGGATCGTCTCCATCGGAATGTCTTCGGCCTTGTCGCCGTTCATGAGCTTCAGCAGCACGGTGGCGGCGGTTTGGCCGGCGCTGTGCTGGAGGATGCGGACGGTCGTCAGTCGGGGACGGATCAGTTCGAGGAACGGCATGTCGTTGAAGCCGGTGACGGAGATCTCGCGGGGGCAATCGATGCCGTGCTCGCGCAGTTCGTCGATCGCGCCCAGCGCGAGACGGTCGTTGGCGCACAGGGCGGCGGTGAATCTCCTGCCCGATGCCAGCAGTTCCCGGATGCAGCGCGCGCCCTCCTTCTCGTCGAAGCGCCGGGCTGTCGCCACGAGAGCCGGATCGAAGTCGAGCGAGAGTGTCGCGGCGGCATTGCGGAAGGCGGCCAGGCGAAGCTGGCCGGTCGACAGATCCTGCGGGCCGGCCACATGGGCGATGTCGCGATGCCCGAGGTCGCGCAGATGGCGCAACATCTCGCAGATGCCGGCATCCTCGTCATTGATGATGTAGGGGATCTGCGAGTTCTCGACCATGCGGTTCAGCGTCACCACCGGCAAGCCTTCGGCTGCCGCCCTCGCGATGGAAGGGTCGCTCCTCAGCACCGCCGCGTGGATGATGCCGTCGACGCCGCGGTCGCGCAGCACGTCGACGAGACGGGTTTCCCTGTCCCGCTCGCTGTCGGTGTTGACGATGATCGACGCATAGCCCAGCGGCTCCAGAACGCTTTCGATGCCGCGCAGGATCGGCGGGAAGATGACATTGGTAATGTCGGGGATCATCACGCCCACGGTCATCGTGCGATTGGTCCGCAGGCCCGCGGCGATGCGGTTCGGCCGATATCCCAGCGCGTCCGCCGCAGCCTGGATGCGGCTGGCGACTTCCTCCGTGATCGACTTGCGCTCGACCGGATCCAGGGCCCGGGAGACGGTGGATACGTGCACGCCCGTCTCACGGGCGATGTCCTTCAGCGTAATCCGTTTCTGCCGCATCTGGCCCCCTTTGATTTGCACATATTAGCAGATCGCGGACGGCGTACGCAATCGTTTGCAAAAATCCTTGACCAAACGCAAGTCCCATGATACCTCATCTTCGCAATCGATTGCACGGAAAGGCTTGGAGGAGTGTTCGTGCATCGAGCAACTGCTTGGTCGTCAAGGAGGGCGGGCGAGCAAACATCCCCAATGGACCCGGACGGAAAAGCGGGCAAGGCCGCAGGACGAACTTTGCCGGGCATGGAACGCAGCCGGGCGTCCCAATAGCGGACGCTTGGTCATCGATGCAATCGAGCGCTAACGGGAGGAAGGCGTATGAGATTGAACACATTGCTCGCGGCAACGGCCGCGGCGGCGATAATGGCAGGCGCGGCGCATGCCGAAAACCTGAAGATAGGCGCTTCGCTGCCGATTACCGGCGGCCTGTCGGTCAGCGGCGAGAAGCACAGGCGCGGCTATGAACTCTGCACCAAGCTGATCAATGACGCCGGCGGCATTCTCGGCCGGCAGGTCGAGCTGGTCGTCAGCGACAACCGGTCGGACACGGCAACCGCGATCAACCAGTATGAGCGCTTCATCAATGTCGACAAGGTCGAGGTCGTATACGGCACGTTTTCGAGCCGCCTGACCTTTCCCGTCGCCAGCATCCTTTCGAAATACAACATGGTGCACGCCATTCCCTCGGGCGGCGCCTTGCGCATCTACGAGCAGGGTTACAAGAACCTGTTCTACTTCCAGGTCAACGCTGCCGAATATACCGGCAAGGACGTGGCCGCGGTGATCAAGCAGCTCATTCCGGCGGGCGAGGCGCCGAAGTCGGTCGCCGTGGTCTCGGCCGACGACTTCTTCGCCAATGCCATCGAGGCGGGCCTGCTCGGGCAGAAGGTGAAGGACCCGGCGACCGACAAGGAGATCGCCGATCTGGCGCCAGGCTATCTCTCCGATGCGGGCATCGAGGTGCTGATGCAGGAAAAATGGCCGGAGGAAGGCTTCAACGACTGGCTGAACCTCGCCAACTCGATCAAGCGCTCCGGTGCAGAAATGGTCATCGGCCTGACGGCCTCGGCGGAGGAGGCCGTGCAGCTGACGCGCAGCCTCAAGACCGTCGGCGCCACGCCCAAGCTGGTCTATCTCAGCCAGGGCGCGCAGACGGAGTTCGTCGAGGGTGTCGGCAAGGAAGCGGCCGATGGCGTGCTGATCCACACCACCTGGCACAAGGACGTGCCGTTCGAGAGCACGCTGGCCGGCAAGCCGTTCAACAATGCCGACTTCGTCAAGGCTTTCACCGCCGAATACGATGTCGAGCCGGATGAGGACAGCGCCATTCCGTTCGCCGTCTGCCAGGGCATCGAGCAGGCGATCCTCGGGGCGGGCACGACCGACAATGCCAAGATGGGTGAATGGCTGCATGCGCGCACCAAGGACGATCCCGTGCGCACCGTCCTTGGCCGCTTCTCCTGGGACGAAGTCGGCCTGCCGGTGGAGAAGTCCCACATCATGACGCAGTGGCAGGACGGCAGCCTGACCTTCGTCTACCCGACCGGCGAATTCGAAGGCGTGTCGCCGTTCCGCTACCCCAAGAACGGGTTCTGAGAAGACGGCAGCGGAAAGGTGCCCGGTCCGGGCATCTTTCCCACTGCGGCCATTGTCAGCGCAACTCGGAAGAGGAGATGGCGCATGCTTGAAGTGAAGAACCTCTGTAAGCATTTCGGCGGCATCAAGGCCGTCGACGGTGTCACGTTCACGGTCGAGAAAGGCGCGATTACCGCCCTGATCGGACCGAACGGCGCCGGGAAGACGACCGCGTTCAATTGCATCAGCCGGACGGCGGCGCCGACATCGGGCGAGGTCTGGCTCGACGGCGAGCGGATCGACCACCTCCGCCCCCACAAGATCACGGCGAAGGGCCTGAGCCGGACCTTCCAGATCTCGCGCAATCTCGGCGACATGACCGTGATCGAGAATGTCATCGTCCAGTCCAGGGTCGATGGCCTGCGCGGCCTGTTCCGCCCGGCCATGTCGCGCGAGGAAAAGGACAAGGCGATGTCGATCCTCGATTTCCTCGGCATCACCCGCATCGCCCACGAGGATGGCCACAACCTTTCCTACGGCCAGAAGAAGCTCATGGACCTTGCCGCGCTCCTGATGTCCGATCCCAAGATCATCCTGCTCGACGAGCCGGCCGGCGGGGTCAACCCGTCGCTGATGGAGGAGATCGTCGGCCATATCCGCGCGCTCAACGACAAGGGCCTGACGGTGCTGATCGTCGAGCACAACATGGACCTGATCATGCGGCTCTCGCACAAGGTCGTGGTCATGGCGCACGGCAAGGTCATCTGCGCCGGCACGCCCGATGTGGTGCGCAAGGATCCCCATGTGCTCGATGCCTATCTCGGCGGCGTCCTGGAAGACGAGGCAGCCTGATGACGAAGCTTCTGGAGGTCACCAACATCACTGCCGGCTACGGCGACGGCCCCGCCATCATCGATGGTGCCCAGCTGACCATCGAGCCCGGCAAGGTCCATTGCATCATCGGCCCGAACGGCGCCGGAAAATCGACGCTGCTCAAGGCGATCTGCGGCATGCTGTCGATCCGCAAGGGCGACGTCGTGTTCAAGGGCGAGCGGCTGAACGGGCTGCGCCCCGACCAGATCCTGCGCAAGGGCATCTGTTTCGTGCCGCAGGAGCGCGCGCTGTTCGCGAAGATGACCGTGCGCGAGAACCTGCGCATGGGCGGCTTCATCCTCGACGACAAGCGGGAGCTCGAGCGCCGCATCGATGGCATCCTGGAACGCTTCCCGATCCTTCGCGAGCGTGCCGACCAGCATGCCGGCACCATGTCCGGCGGCCAGCAGCAGACGCTCGCCATGGCCCGCACGCTCATCATCAAGCCCGACATCGTCATGCTCGACGAACCGTCCCTCGGTCTGGCGCCGAAGGTCGTCCAGGAGATGTTCGACATCATGAAGATGATGTCGGCGGAAGGCGTCACCGTGCTCCTCGTCGAGCAGAACGCGCTGATGGGCCTCAAGAACGCCGACTGGGGCGTGGTGCTCGATCTCGGCCGGACGCTGTTCGAAGGCCCGGCCGCCACGGTGCTGGCCGATCCGCGCATCCAGGAACTTTACCTCGGCGGCAAGAAGGCCGCCTGACGAGGAACAGACATGGCAGAGATATTGCAGATTCTGATCCTGGGCCTGGCGCTTGGCGGCGTCATCGCCCTCATGGGCTCCGGCCTGTCGCTGGTCTTCGGCGTGATGCGCATCGTCAATCTCGCTCATCCCGCGCTGATCATCGGCGGCGCCTACATCACCTACCTGGCGTTCAAGACGTTCGACATCGATCCGATCGCCATGCTGCCCGTCGCAGCCGTCGCCATGGCCGCCGTCGGCGTGGTGCTCTACCGGCTGCTGTTCCAGCGGGAGGCCAAGAGCGCCAAATATTCCGAGATGACGGTTCTTCTCACCTTTGCGCTGGCAATGATGGTGGAAGGGCTGCTCGGCGGTCTCTTCACCAACACGCAGCGGGTGACGTCGCCCGACTACGCCACCGCCGCCTTCTTCATCGGTGATGTCTTCATCCCCAAGGGGCAGCTCTATGCCGGCCTCGTCTCGCTGGCGATCATCGCGGCGCTGTCCCTGTTCCTCAAATATTCGCGGCTCGGCTATGCCATCCGCGCCACGACGCAGAACCGCGAGGCGGCGGAGCTCCTCGGGGTCAACGTGCAGTTCATCAGCGTGCTCGCCTTCGCCATCGGCATCGGCCTTGCGGGCGCCGCCGGATCGCTGGTCAGCTTCGTGTTCAGCTTCTTCCCGGCCAAGCACTGGGAATGGATCGCCATGCTGATGTCGGTGGTGGTGCTCGGCGGCATGGGCAGCATCCTCGGCACGGTGGTGGGTGCGCTGATCCTGTCCGTTGTCGCCGCCTTTGTCGGCACCTGGATCGGGGCCACCTGGTCGACGCTGACCTTCTTCCTCGCCCTTTTCATCATTCTGCTGGTTCGGCCCCAGGGCCTGTTCGGCGAAAAACCGGAGATGGCATGATGGCCGTTACCCTTCAGGATTCCAGCGCCAGCGCCGTCATCGAGGCACGCCGCGCCCACAACGAGAAACTGTCGCGCAAGGCGGACCAGACCCGGGCGACCTGGTTTCCGCTCACGCTGCTTGCGCTGCTCGCCGCGCTGCCGCTGCTGCAATTCGTCGGCAACTATAATTACGTCCTGCACCTGGTGCTGTTCACCGCGTCCTATGTCGCCATGGCCTCGGGCTGGAACATCCTCGGCGGTTTCGCCGGCTATGTCTCGCTCGGCCACGCCGTGTTCTTCGGCGTCGGGGGATATTTCTCCGGCATGCTCCTGGCGCGCTACGGCATTTCCACGCTGATCACCGCGCCGCTCGCCGGCCTCGTCGCGGCGGCCATCGGCTATGCCGTGGGCTTGGTCACGCTCAAGGTGCGCGGCCCGAGCTTCATCATCTCCTCGATCGCCCTTCTGATGATCGCCCGCATCCTGTTCGACAACTGGCATTTCATCGGCGGCGCCAACGGCCTGACCCTGCCGCCGAACGATCTTTCTGTGCAGTGGGCCAAGCTGCCCTACTACTATGCGATGCTGGCGATCGCGGCCTTCACCATATGGTCGGCCTACAAGATCAAGCACTCGAAGTTCGGCCTCGGCCTTCGCGCTCTTTCGAAGGACGAAATCAAGGCGGAAAGCGCCGGTATCGACACGCGCTTCTACAAGGTCGCGGCCTTCGCGCTCTCGGCTTTCTTCGTCGGAATGGTGGGCGCGGTGTGGGGGGAGTATCTCACCTATCTGCGGCCGAACATCTTCCTGCTCATCCTGGTCTCGGCCAACATGGTGCTGATGTGCATCCTCGGCGGCAAGGGCACGATCGCCGGGCCGGTGATCGGCGCGATCCTGATCGTCGCGCTCAACGAGCTCTTCGTCGCCACCATGGGGGCCTCTGAAATCAACATTCTCGGCACCGGCCTGGTGATGGCGATCGGCCTGATCTTCTTCCCGCTGGGACTGGTCGGAACCCTCGCCAGAAGCGGAAGGCTCCCCCGCATCCTCAACTGGGACTAGCAGGGCGCCGCCAGGCCCCGACATCGAGGATACGGCTCGTACGGTCAACGAGAGGAAAACGACATGCCGGAATTCGTTCTCTACAACGCGCCGCAGTCCACATGCAGCCAGCGGGTCCGCTATGTGCTTCATGCGAAGGGCAGGGTCTTCGAGGAGCACAGGCTCGATCTCTTCAAGGGGGATCAGCTCAAGCCCGAATACCTCGCGATCAATCCCAATGGCGTGGTCCCGACCCTGCTGCATGACGGCGCCCCTGTGACCGATTCCGCCGTCATCATGGAGTATCTGGAGGACATCCTCGGTAGCGTTACGCCGCTGAGGCCCGGCGATCCGCTCAAGGTGGCCGAGATGCGCGCGATGCTGCGCTTCATCGACGAGGTGCCGACGCCGGCAATCCGCGTGCCGTCGTACAACCTCGCCTTCCTGCCGCACTTCCAGGCGATGGGCGATGAAGAGTTCCAGGCGCTGTGCGACAGCAAGCCCCTGCGCCGCGAATTCCTCATGAAGATGGGGCGCACCGGGTTCCCGAAGGCTGAGATGGACGAGACCCTGGCGCGCCTGCAGCGCGGCATCGACCGCATGGCGGCATGGCTTGCCGCCAGCGGCGGGCCTTGGCTGATGGGCGCGGAGCTCAGCCTTGCCGATATCGCGATCATGCCCGTCATCGTGCGGATGGACGACATCCGGCTTGCCGGGATGTGGCGCGAAGCGCCCGCCATCGGCCGCTGGCTCGAGAGAATCCGGCAAACGCCCGCCTTCTCCGCGACCTACTATCACGGGTCGCTGCTGACCGAGAAGTACCCGCATCTCGCGGCCGCCGCCAAGCGGCGCGAACCCATGGACGCATGAACGCAGTGGAGGATGAAATGGACTATGTCAGCACCCCGCCCAAGCTCATTACCAGGGAAGCCGACGTGACGCCCACCGTTCTTGCGGCGATGGCGGACACCGACAATCCCCGGCTGAAGGAAATCATGACCGTGCTGGTGGAACACCTCCACCAGTTCATCCTCAAGACGCGCCCGACGGAGGAGGAGTTCGAATATGCGCTGCGCTGGATCGTCGAGATCGGCCAGCGGACGAACGAATTCCACAACGAGGTGGTGCTCGCCGCCGACGTGCTCGGCGCATCCACGCTGATCGACCTCATCAACAATGACGGCATGCAGGGCGAGACGATGTCGGCGCTGCTCGGGCCGTTCTACCGCGGCGATGCGCCGGTCTGCGCGAACGGCGACTGTATCGCCCGCTCGCAGACGCCCGGTGCCACGCTTTTCTTCTCCGGCAGGGTCATCGGAACCGACGGCGCGCCGATTGCCGGGGCCATGCTCGATGTGTGGCAGGCATCGCCCGTTGGCCTCTACGAGAACCAGGATGAAACCCAGGAGGATTGCAACCTTCGCGGCAAGTTCATCAGCGAGGCCGATGGCCGGTATCATTTCCGCTCGGTCAAGCCCGCAGGTTATCCCGTGCCGACCGACGGGCCTGTCGGCGTGCTGCTGCGGGCCCAGAACCGCGAGCCGATGCGACCGGCGCACGTCCATTTCATCGTGTCCGCGCCGGGGCACAAGACCCTGATCACGCAGATCTTCTCCGACACGCCCGAGGCGCTGGCGGCGGATGTCGTGTTCGGCGCCAAGCAGCAGATCGTCGGCAACTTCGTCATGCATACCGCGCCGCACCCCGATTATCCGGATGCGAGCCTGCCCTTCTACACCTGCGAATACGATTTCAAGCTGGTGCCCGGCAAGTCGACGCTGCCCGTCCCGCCGATTTCGGGAAAGAAGAGCTGAGCCATGGCTGCGCAAGACTCCCATCGTTCTCTTGAGGGCAAGGTGGCCGTCGTTGTCGGAGGCTCCGGCGGTATCGGTCGCGAGACCTGCCGGATGCTTGCCGCCGCCGGTGCCACCGTCGTCGTCGGCTACCGTTCGGGCAGGCAGAAGGCGGCGGAAATCGTCGGCGAGCTTGCCGGCGAAGGCCATGTCGCGCTGCCGGTCTCCATCGAGGAGACGGCGGCGATCGAGGCGTTCCGGGATGGAGTGCTGGAAACGCTCGGCCGCGTGGACATCCTGGTTAATACGGCAGGCGTCACGGAGCCGGTGGCGCATGGCGACCTCGATGCCCTGACCGACGCGATGATCGACCGCATCTTCATCAACAACTGGCGCGGCGTCTTCGCCACGATCCGCGCCTTCGCGCCGACGCTGAAAGCAAGTGGCGACGGCCTGATCGTCAACGTCTCGTCGATTGCCGCCTTCACCGGCATCGGCTCGAATGTCGCCTATTGCGGCGCCAAGGCGGGCCTCGACATCATGGCGAATTCGCTCGGCCGGGCGCTCGCCCCCGAGATCCGCGTCATGGTGGTCTCGCCCGGGGCCGTCGACACGCAATTCGTGCCCGGCAGGGGCAAGGAATTTGCCGACAAGGTCGCCGCGACCACCCCGCTCAAGCGGATCACCAGCCCGCTGGACGTCGCCGAGGCGATCGTTTCCTGCGCCACGCACCTGAAGTTCTCGACCGGCAGCCGGATCGTCGTCGATGGAGGAAGGCACCTGTAATGCAGCCGAAAGTCATCATCACCTGCGCCGTGACCGGCAACCTGACGACACGGGAGAACCATCCCGGCCTGCCGGTGACGCCGGAAGAGATCGCCGATGCCTGCCTCGAGGCGGCGGATGCCGGGGCCGCGATCGCCCACATCCACGTGCGCGATCCCGAAACGGCGAAACCGTCCATGGAGCTGAAGCACTATCGCGAGGTGGTCGAAAGGATCAGGGCGAAGAACAGTGCCCTGATCCTCAACGTGACCACGGGACCGGGAGGACGCTATCACCCGAGCGACGAGAATCCGGCGGTGGCCGGCCCGCGCACGACGCTGATGCGGCCGGAAAAGCGCGTCGAGCACATCACCGCGCTAAAGCCCGACATCGCCACCCTCGACCTCAACACCATGACCTTCGGCAACGAGGTGGTGATCAACACCCCCGGCAATGTGAAGATCATGGCCGACCTCATCAACGAGGCCGGCTCCAAGCCGGAGCTCGAGGTCTTCGATACCGGCCATATCGTGCTCGCGCAGGACCTGATGAAGGCGGGCGTGCTGAAATCACCGGCGATGTTCACCATCGTCACCGGCGTCAAATACGGCTTTCCCTCCACCACCGACGTCATGGCCACCGCCGCGCGCATGCTGCCGCGTGATGCCGTGTGGACGGGCTTCGGCGTCGGCCGGATGTCGTTCCCGATGGCGATGCAGGCCTATCTGCTCGGCGGGCATGTCCGCGTCGGCCTCGAGGACAATTCCTACATCGCCAAGGGCGTGCTGGCGAAGGGCAATGGCGAGCTCGTGGAGCGCGCCCGCGATCTCATCGAGAAACTCGGCGGGCAGATTGCCGGTCCGTCGGAGGCCAGGGAAATCTTGGGGCTTGCGGCCTGAGCGGCGCAGCTGGAGCAAAGGAGACGAAGACATGAACATTCAAGCAAGCGCCAAAGCCGGCAATGCCCTCAGGGTTTCCCAGAAGTCGCCGGATCTCGACAACCTTCTGATCGATGTCGTCGAGGTGGCCGTACCGCGCCCCGGCCCTGGCCAGGTGCTGGTCGAGATCGTGGCGGCGGGGGTCAATCCCAGCGACGTCAAGGCCTCGCTCGGCCACATGCCGCATGCCGTCTGGCCGCGCATACCGGGCCGCGACTTCGGCGGCATCGTGCGTGAGGGACCGTCGCAGATGATCGGCATGGAGGTCTGGGGCGGCGGCGGCGAACTCGGCATCAGCCAGGACGGCAGCCACGGCAAATGGATGGTGCTCGACCAGAAGGCGGTGCGCGCCAAGCCGAAGAATTTCTCGATGGAGGAGGCCGGCTCGGTCGGCGTGCCGTTCATCACCGCCTATGAGGGCCTGCGCGAGGCGGGCGGCGCCCAACCGACCGACGTCGTTCTCGTCTGCGGCGGAAACGGCAAGGTCGGGCAGGCGGCGATCCAGCTTGCCACGATGGCCGGGGCGAAGGTCTTCGCCGTCGAATACAACGCGCAGCCCTTGATGGGCCACGCCAACGGCCCGGTCACGATGCTGAACAGCGCCGTCGACGATGTCGCTGCCATCGTTCGCGACATGACGGGCGGCCATGGCGCCGATATCGTCTTCAACACCGTGGGCAGCCCCTATTTCGAGATCGCCAACAAGGCGATGGCCAAGCAGGCGCGGCAGATCTTCATCTCGACCTTCGACCGTGCCGTGCCCTTCGACATCTTCAACTTCTTCCGCGGCCGACACAAATATATCGGCATCGACACGCTGGCGCTGTCCTCCGTCGATGGCGCGCGGATCTTCGACAGGCTGAAGCTGAAGTTCGAGGAGGGCCTGCTCAAGCCGTTCCCGATCAACCCCGACTGCTGCTACGACCTCAAGGACGCTGCGAAGGCCTATGCCTCGGTGCTGCGCGGAACGCCCGAGCGAGTGCTGCTCAAGCCGTAAGGAGAGATCATGCAGGTCACCCGCTACAGCGAGGCGAAGCCTTACGAGGCTCCCGAACATTACGACATGCGCTGTCTGCGCCTGCAGGGCAAGGAGGCGACGGCGACGGATACGATCTGGATCGGCCTGTCGCATCTCCTGCCGGGCGGGCGCACCTCGCTCAAGGGGGCGGCGGTGGAGAAGATCTACATCGTCGTTGCCGGCGAAGTCACAGTTGAAACCGTCGATGCCGCCGTTACGCTCGGCGTGCTCGACAGTTGCCGGCTGGCGCCGGGCGAGGCGCGCGCGCTGGTCAACCGCACCAACGCGCCGGCATCGATCCTGCTTGCGATGCCGACCTGAAACCGAACGAACGGCAAAACCTGTCGTGCGGAGCGGAAAGACACCGGTCGAAGGCGGAATCCTGTCCGCGTGAACCCAGGCGTTTGATCCTTGACGATGGGACATATCCGGCGCCGCTGGAAGGGCAAGAGAATGAGCGAGACGGAAAACAGGTTGCTGAGCGTGGTGGAGCACTGGCTGCCGCGCATGGAGGTCGCCGGCATCCCTTCGGCGACGGCGAAGGCCGTGATCCACAGTGCCGGTGTCTGGGAGAACTGGCTTGCGGCCTGGAGCGCCGAAGGCGACCGCCATGCCGGGATGGGTGAGGCGGCCCTTGCGCGCGGCCGCAGGGTCACCGCCGGCGAGGCATTCGCCCGTGCCAGCCTGTTCTACCACTTCGGCCAGTTCATGGCTTTCGACGACCTTGACGCGAAGGAGGGCGTCGCGGCGCTGAAGGTGGCAGCGTTCCGCAAGGCCGCGCCGCTGCTGGAGCAGCCCGGCGAACCGGTCGAGGTGCCGTTCGAAGGCGGCGTGCTGCGCGGCTATCTCCGCCGGCCGGCGGGGCAGGGGCCGCATCCGCTGGCGCTCATCATCCCCGGCTCGGATTCCACCAAGGAGGAGTTTCCGGCGTTCGAGCGGCATTTTCTCCTGCGCGGCATGGCGACGCTGTCGCTCGACGGTCCGGGACAGGGCGAGGGCCGGTCGCACGGCCACCTGCGGGCCGATGTCGCGCCGGCCATCGCCGCGGCGATAAAGGCGGTCGAGGGCCGGCCCGACCTTACGGGCGCCGTCGGCCTGGTCGGCATGGCATTCGGTGGTTTCCTGGCGCTCCGGGCGGCGGCGGCGCTGGAAGGGCTCGCCGCCGTCGTCTCCATCAACGGCTTTTACGATCTAGGGGCGCTCTGGCCGATCTTGCCGAAGGTCTATCAGGACAACATGTCCTTCGCGCTGGGTGGTGACGACGTCGTCGAAAGCGCCCGTCGTTTCACCCTGGCGGATATCGAGGGGCCGGCGGTGCCGGCGCTCGTCCTGCATGGCGGCCGCGACAGGATCTTTCCGCCGTCGGACGCGCAGAAATGCGCCGATACGTGCAGGGCCGGTGCGGAACTGCATGTCTTTCCCACCGGAAACCACGTCTGCAACAACATTCCCTGGATGTACCGGCCGCTCGTCGCCGACTGGCTGGCGGAACGGTTGAAGGCGTAGCGCAGCGGGGCAATGGAGCCGGATGGCAGATCGTTCGGGCTGGTGTGAAACAGGAAAAGTCCACTCGAAACTGGACGATTGTCCACCACAAGCGGACGCCGGCGCCTGATCCGATATCCCGGGTGCTGATACCAATTGCGGCACAGCGGAAGGCCAAGCAGCCGACTGCTTTGCACTCAAGGGGAGCGAAGATGATTCACGCCGATGACGGGATATTGTCCCAGGAACAACGCCTGATGCGTGACAGCTGCCGATCGTTTGTCGACGATGTGGTGACGCCGTTCATCCGGTCGAACTGGCAGCGCGAATGGGACATGAGCCCGGGCGAACGGTTGCCGGGCTCGATCCTCGAAGGCGCCGAGGCGATCGGCATCCGCACCCTCGGCGTGCCGGAGGAATTCGGCGGGATCGATCTCGAGCGGGAGACCGAGGTGCGCACCTTCGCCCTGATCGCCGAGGAGATCGCCCGTGGCGACTCGGGCCTTGCCGACAAGCTGGTACAGAACTGGAAGGTCTCGATCGTCATCCGCCAGTTCGCGGCGAAACACCTGCAGGAAAAGTGGTTCCCGCGCCTGCTGGAGGACCCGAAGTTCCTCCTGGCGCACTGCCTCACCGAGCCGAGGGGCGCCTCCGACCGCTGGCTGCCCTATAACGTCCCGGAAGCCTCCATGCACACCAGGGCGGTGCCGGACGGCGACCACTGGGTCATCAACGGCCGCAAGCAGTTCATCTCGAACGGTTTCGACGCCAGCCTCTATGTCGTCTATGCCAATACCGATCCTTCCGTCGGCATGCTGCAGGGCACGTCGAGCTTCCTGGTTCCCCGCGAAACGCCGGGCCTGACCATCACCAAGTGCAACGAGACGATGGGCTGCCGCTTCATGAACAACGGCGAGCTGGTCTTCGAGGATTGCCGCATCCCGGCCGACCACCTGCTCGTCAAGAGCACGGCGCTGGCCTCCGCCGGCCAGTATTTCCGCGCCGGCAAGATCATCCAGGCGGCCAAGAACCTCGGTGTCGGCGTCGCCTGTTTCGAGCGCACCGCCGACTATGTCCAGAACTATGTCCAGGGCGGGCGCATTCTCATCAAGCACCAGGCCGTGGCGCTGCGGCTCGCCGACATGGCGACGCGCATCGAGGCCGTGCGCTCGTTGGTCGAGCGGGCGTCGAAGGCGGTGGACGAAGCGCATCCCGACGCAGACGTCCTGTGCAACATGGCCAAGGTCTACGCGTCGGAGGAGATCATGAAGGTCGCCACCCACGCGCTGGAGCTTCACGGCGGCAACGGTGCGATGCTCGAATTCGGCATCGAGAAGCTGTTCCGCGATGCGGCGATCTTCCTGCACATGGATGCGACGGTCGATGTCAGCCGCATGAAGATCATCAAGAACATGTTCCCCGCCACCGCCGGCAAATATGCCGGCCCGGAAACCTGAAGCGAAGCGGGCGGGCGGACGGCAGGGCCGGAGGACCCTACCGCCTGTCCCGGTCAAGGGAGGAACACAGATGAAGATACTGGTTGCGGTGAAGCGGGTTGCCGATCCCAATGTCAAGGTGCGTGCCCTGGCGGACGGTTCGGGCGTCGATCTTGCGAACATCAAGATGACGATGAACCCGTTCGACGAGATCGCTGTCGAGGAGGCCGTCCGCCTGAAGGAGGTCGGGTGGACGAATGAGATCGTCGTCGTGTCGATCGGCCCGGAAAAATCGGCCGAAACCCTGCGCACGGCCCTCGCGATGGGAGCGGATCGCGGCCTGCTGGTCCGCACGGATGCGATTGTCGAGCCGCTTGCCGTCGCCAAGATCATGAAGGCCGTCGCCGAGGCGGAAAGGCCCGACATCATCATCACCGGCAAGCAGGCGATCGACGACGACGCCAACCAGACCGGCCAGATGCTGTCGGCGTTGCTGGGGTGGGGGCAGGGGACGTTTGCCTCGAAGCTCGTCGTCGGCGACAAGGCGATCGAGGTCACCCGCGAGGTCGACGGCGGCCTGCAGACGGTCGGCCTGCCGCTTCCGGCGCTGGTCACCGCCGATCTCAGGCTGAACGAGCCGCGATACGCCTCGCTGCCCAACATCATGAAAGCAAAGAAGAAGCCGATCGATGAACGGACGCCCGCCGACTACGGCGTGGCCGTCGAGCCGCGCCTGACGGTCGTGCGGGTGCACGAGCCGGCAACCCGCAAGGCCGGCATCAAGGTCGGCTCGGTGGGCGAACTTGTAGAGCGGTTGCGCATGGAAGCAGGAGTTCTCCGATGACCATTCTCGTTCTGGCAGAGCATCAGGATACGCAGCTTGACGACGCCACCGCCAAGGCGGTCTCCGCCGCAGGGCGGATCGGCGGCGCGATCCACGTCCTTGTCGCGGGGTCCGGCTGCCAGGCGGCGGCCGAAGCGGCGGCGGGCCTTGCGGGCGTCGCCCGGGTCCTCCTCGCGGACGACCCCTCCCTGTCGAACCGGCTCGCGGAGCCGGTGGCGGCCCTGGTCGTCCACCTTGCGGGCGGCTACGACGCCGTCCTTGCACCCTCGACCACCAGCGGCAGGAACATCCTGCCCCGCGTCGCCGCGCTGCTCGACGTGATGCAGATATCCGATGTCGTCGCGATCGACGGGCCGGACCTGTTCCAGCGCCCGATCTATGCGGGCAACGTGATCCAGACCGTGCGGTCCACGGACGCGAAAAAGGTGCTGACCGTCCGCGTATCCTCCTTCCCCGCCGCGTCCGTCGCGGCGGCGGCAGTGCCGGTCGAAGCCGTTTCCATCCCGGAAAACCCCGGCCGGTCGTCGTTCGTCCGGAGCGAGCTTTCGCGTTCCGAGCGTCCGGAACTGGCGGGCGCGCGGATCGTCGTGTCGGGCGGGCGGGCGCTGGCCTCCGCCGAAAACTTCGAGACCGTGCTGGCACCGCTGGCCGATACGCTGGGTGCGGCGATCGGCGCGAGCCGCGCGGCCGTCGATGCCGGTTATGTCTCGAACGATCTCCAGGTCGGCCAGACGGGCAAGATCATTGCGCCCGACCTCTACATCGCCTGCGGCATTTCCGGTGCGATCCAGCATCTCGCGGGCATGAAGGATTCCAGGGTGATCGTCGCGATCAACAAGGATCCCGATGCACCGATCTTCCAGGTCGCCGACTATGGTCTGGTCGCCGATCTGTTCGAAGCCGTGCCGGAATTTCATGCAGCGGTTGCCGAAGGCGCAAAAGCCTAGGTGATCGGGAACCACGTCTCGCCAAACGACCGCAGGACAGGAGCGAACATGGCCAAGGGAAGGGGCAGGAAGACGGTGCCGCCGCATTCGGATCCGGACGAGAATCCGGAAGATCGGACCGATGCCGTCCCCTTTCGCTCCTACGCGCTCGACAGGTCCGGCAGCCCGCGTTTCCACATCCGGCTGGTGGAGAACACCCAGCGGCTCTACCCAGCCCACAAGCATGATTATTTCCAGATCCTCTACTTCCTCTCGGATGCTCCGGCGATGCGGATCGGCCTGACCTCGCACAAGCCCAAGGCCGGCTCCATCTACTTCATTGCACCGATGGTGCCGCACCAGATCCGGTTCGACTATGCGACGCACTGCATCGTCGCCTATTTCGATCTCGACTTCCTTCGCCCCAACATCACGCGGTCCTACCCCATGGCGGAGCTGGTGCGGCTGGCGCCGGAACTGACGCCCTTCGCCTGGCAGAACCATGTGAGTTTCGATCTCGACGCCGCGCAGAGCGAACGAACGGAGCGCGCGGTCGCTTCGATGATCGAGCAGCACCGGTCCGAGCGTATCGGCGCGATGGAGATCGTTCGCGCCGAGCTGACGCTGATGCTGGCCACCCTGTGCCAGGACTACGAGGCCGAATTCGCGGAACTGTCGAGGACCCTGCCGGTGGTCGGCCGCGACAGCGGGCACATGCGCCGCATCGCCGAGTTCATTGGTGAAAACTATACGCGCGGCCCGAGCCTCGATGAAGCGGCTGCGGCGGCGCGCCTTTCCAAGAGCCGGCTATGTGCCCTGATCCGCCAGTATACCGGCACCAGCTTTCAGGTGCTGATCCGCGAAATGCGGATCGAGGACGCGCGGGAGCGCCTGGTTCTGACCGACGATACGATCGGCCAGATCGCCTACCGCGTCGGCTACAACGACGAGAAGTATTTCCTCCGGGCGTTCAAGAGTTCGGCGGGAATGACGCCGAGCGCCTACCGGCTGAAATGGGTCAAGGAAAACCTCGCCGCCTCGCCCGAGCGACCCTTCTCGCCGCAGGCGGGTACCCGGCGTTCGGTCCCGACCTCTCTCGAGAGTGCCGCGAGGCGCAAACCATGAGCTCTTGCATCTCATTCCAGCTCAACGGATCAATGGTGCGGGTGGATGAGGCTGGCGACGAGCCCCTTCTCTTCGTGCTGCGGAACCGGCTCGACCTCAAGGCGACCCATTTCGGCTGTGGCCTGGAGCAGTGCGGCGCATGCGTGGTCAGCATCGACGGGCAGGCGCGCTACTCCTGCACGCTGCCGGTGTCCGCGCTGGCCGGAGCCAATGTGACGACCCCCGAGGGGCTGGGTGGCGACCCCGTCGGGCTGGCGCTGCTCGAAGCGTTCGAGGCAGAGCAGGCCGGCCAGTGCGGCTATTGCATCTCCGGCATCCTGATGCGTGTCCACGCGCTGCTCAAGGCGCAATGCCGGCCGAGCCGCGAGGCGGTGGTCGCCGCGCTCGACAGGCATCTGTGCCGGTGCGGCGCGCATGGCAGCATCCTGCGGGCCGTCGAGCGCGCCGCGGCCCGTCTCGGCGGGGGAGCATGATGGTGGACAATGCGCTCCCCAAAAGCCTCCAGGACAATCCCGAGCTGGGCTGCTGGGTTTCCTTCGACGAGCCGGGCATTGTCGGCATCCGATCGGGCAAGGTCGAACTCGGCCAAGGCATCCTCACGGCCCTTGCCCAGATCGCCGCGGACGAACTGCTCCTCGATCCAGGACTGGTCGCGCTCGTTCCCTGCGACACGGATCGGTCGCCGGATGAGGGCATCACCGCCGGCAGCCAGTCCGTCGAGGTCTCGGGGGCATCCATCCGCATCGCCATGGCGCAGGCGCGTGCGGCCTTGATCGATGTTGCCGCGGCCCGCCTCGGCGCCGATCGTGCCGGCCTGTCCTGTTGGGACGGGGACATCTTTCTCGATGGCGCACCGACGGGGCTCGATTTCTGGTCTCTCGCGCCCGAGGTCGATTGGCAACAGCATGTCAGCGGCGACGTGCCCGTGCAGCCCGTCGGGGCCTATCGCGCCGTGGGGGAGAGCCATCCGCGCATCGACATGGCGCCGAAGCGCGGCGGCAGCGGTTTTATCCACGATCTTTCCCTGCCGGGGCTGCTGCATGCCAGGGTCGTCCGGCAACCGTTCCGGCTGGCGCGTCTGGCCAATGTCGATGACGCGCGGCTACAGCGTCGCCATCCCGGTATCATGGTCCTGCGGAAGAACGATTTCCTCGCCCTCGTCGGACCCGATGAATACGGTGTCCATGCCGCACATGCCGAAGCGGACAAATTCACCGCATGGGAAGAGGCGCCCGGCCGCTGGCGTCCGGCGGAGACGGCCGGCGAGACGGTCATCCGGCCCGGAACGGTTCCGTCTTCTCCCGGGGCGGCAGGCATAGACGTGCGATATTCGCGGGCGCATGTGGCGCACGCATCGATCGGACCGTCCTGCGCACTGGCCTGGCTCGATGCCGGCCGGTTGACGGTGTGGAGCCATTCGCAGGGTATTTTCCCGCTTCGCGCGCAGATTGCCGGGTGCCTCGGGCTGGAGCCGCCGGCGGTACGGGTCATCCATGCGCATGGTTCCGGCTGCTACGGCCACAACGGTGCTGACGATGCCGCGCTCGACGCGGCCATTGTCGCGCTGGAACTGCCGGGCCAGCCGGTGCGCGTACTGTGGTCGCGCGAGGACGAGCTGAGCCGCGGCCCGCTGGGGGCCGCCATGTCGGCCGGGGTCGTGGCGGAGATCGACGCTGCCGGCAGGGTGGCATCGTGGCGCCTGTCGGTCGTGAGCGAGCCGCATGCCCAGCGCCCGGGCTTCGGGGGACATGTCAATCTCAGCTCGGCCGAAGCGCTCGACAGCGCACGTCTGCCGGGAAAGGTCGAGGACCTTCCCGCTGCCGCCGGCGGCGGTGCCGCGCGAAATGCCGTGGCGATCTACGATTTCCCGGGCCAGCAAGTGACCGTCCGGCTCGATACGCGCAGCCGCATCCGCACCTCCTCGCTGCGCTCCCTGGGCGCCCATCTCAATGTCTTTGCCATCGAGTCCGCGATGGACGAGCTGGCGGATCTTGCCGGCGCCGATCCGCTCGACTTCCGGCTGCGTCATCTCAGCGACGAGCGCTGCCGCGCCGTTCTCGAAGGGGCGGCGGAGATGAGCGGCTGGCCCGGCAGCCACCGGGCGGGCGAAGGGCGGGCGCTCGGGATCGCTGCTGCCCGCTACAAGAACAAGGGTGCCTGGCTTGCCGCCGTCGCGGAAGTCTCGGTGGACGAGGAGATCAGGCTGGAACGGCTATGGCTTTGCGCCGATGTGGGCCTTGTCGTCAACCCGCAAGGCGCGCGAAGCCAGATCGAGGGAGGCGCCATCCAGGCGGCGAGCTGGACCCTCAAGGAGGAGGTGAAGGTCGAGGGCGACCGGGTGCCGGCCTTCGACTGGAGTGCCTATCCGATCCTGACGTTCTCGGAAATTCCCGAGATCGAGACGCGGTTCATCGTCGATCCGGCGCGCTCGCCCCTCGGTGCGGGCGAGGCCGCGCAGGGGCCGGTGGCCGCGGCCATCGGAAACGCCGCGTCCCGGGCGCTTGGCCTGAGGCTGCGCGACCTGCCGCTGACGCGGGAACGGCTGGTCGAGGTTCTCATAGGCGCTTGACCGGTATTTACATTCGGTCCGATTTTCCGCGACCCGGCTGCGAGGGGTCGACGATCGCAACAGCGTGGAGTTTGATGTCGCGATCGTCCGGGCCGGCGGGCTTTGCGGCGGCGATCTGGGTCAGGCAGGAGGGTCCCGGTCTGCATCCATGGCAAGAGGTGCGGCGGCCTCTCGGCTTTCGTGCAGGGTCAGCAGCCAGATCGCGGCGTTGCAGAACGGGGTGATGATGTCCGGGGCGGGGGTGCTGATCCAGCCTGCGAGCCTTTCGGCCATCGTGCGGTAGCCGGCATTGTCGAGACGCATTGCCAGCGCGTTGCCCGTCGCTCCTGCGGCGTTCCGCGCGCGCATTCCGCCGTGCAGCACGCCGCCGAGGAGGATTTCCGTTTCCTCGAGCAGGTCATTCGGCATATCCCGGAGCGCGGGAGTGACCGCATGCGTGCTGTCGTCGTCGGCGTCGAGGTCGGGCACGATGAAGCGGTCGGCAGAAAGCGACCACGGCGTGCAGACGAGCGCGCCGCCTTCCATTCTCACCGGTCCTGCGACATGGCGTACCAGTCCCCAGCTTTCCGATAGCGCGGCGGCGAGAATCCCGGTAGCACCGGGTGCGGCGGCATCGAATTCGCGTTCGAGATGAAGGGTGCCGCCATCGTTGCACAGGCGCACCGCTCCTTCCCATATCTGGCGACCGGGTGCCCAGGATTGGCCGAGAACCGCGTCGATATCGAAGACATGCACGGTGTCGCACAGCCTGCGCGGGCGCAGCAGCGAGATCGGCCGGCTGCGCAGAGCCGTGGCGATCGGCGTAAGGCTGGCGGCCGCAAGCGGCGCCGGAAAGGAAAAGGCGGCGTCGCGCGGCATGACCTGCGTGCGTCCGCCCGAACCGCTGCCGAGGCTGAGCAGCCCATCGGCCCGGCGCCGTGCGACGCTGGTGAGGATCTGCCCGCGGCCGACACCGGCGACCGGCAGTCCCGGCGCCATCTGCCGGCGGCGCACGGTGGCATGGAAGGCGTGCTTCTCCGCCGGGAGCGGCGAGAACAGCTTCTCGATGAGCATGGTTGCGCCCATGTCGCTATCGGCGAGCAAAACGGACGCGCGGATATCGGCACCCTCCTGCCGGAGCCGGGCGCCGAGCGAGACCAGGCGCGATTTGCCCATGGCGGTTTCGAAAGGCTCGCCAATGCCGAGGGCGGTGGCCGCGTCCCCGGCCCGCGTACGGGCGAAAAGCTCGGCCGCGAGCTTGAGCACGGCCCGCTCGTCGTAGCGGGCGCTGCGGGCCTCGTAGGCCTCGACCTGTTCGGAAAGCGCGCCGAGGACGAGGAGGATCTGCGCCGCGCCGCAGTCGTGTGCATGCCGGAGGGCCGCTGCCAGCGGCTGCTCGTAGGCGGCGGGTCCTGCGACGATACCGGCCTCGACGAGACGGGTGATGACGGCATCGCACGCCGCGCGCAGCTCCTCCCGATCCCCGCCGTCTGCGGCAGCATCGCCGCCGCCCAGGGTCGTTTCCCTGCCGCCAGCCGCTGCGTGAAAGCCGCGGATGGCCAGGGCGACATGCGCGCAATGCTGTCCCTGGGCGCAGTCGCAGCGGGCATAGGACAGGTCGCCGGGCACGAGGAAGCGCACGCTTGCCATCGGGAGATGCGCCGTGGGGGTCTGCCCGTAGTCGAGGCGGATCGTATGGCGCGATGCCAGAAGACGGGTCAGTTCCGCCCGCGTCGATGGTGCGAGCGTCGCCTCGAAGATCTCGGGATCGAGCGACGCCGGGCTCCAGGCCTCCCTGTCCGGCGTGGTGCCGCCTGCCGCCTCTGCCCTTTCCGCCCGATAGGCGACCGCCAGCATGATGCGGTGGCGGCAGACACCGGAGGAGGGGCAGGTGCAGCTTGCATCGGCAAGGCCCTGGCCGGGGGCAAGACGGGTCAGCGTGCCGTCGGCAAAACGGGCTTCGATCACCCCCTCTGCCGTTTCCGCGATCGCGGGGCCGGTGCCGGCCGCCAGTTCGCGAACCGCCCGCTTGACAAGCCCCGCATTGGAAAGCTGGATCAATCCTTCGTCGGTCAGCGCGATGAGATCAGGCCGCGCCATCGCCTAGCGCCCGATCTTTTCGGCGAGCCAGCCGGCAAGCTCGCCCGGCGTCATGGCTCCGACGTCCGCGCCGGCGGCGAGGAGGCGGCGCGCCATGTCCCGGTCATAGGCGGGCGCCGCGTCCGAATCGAGCGCGGCAAGGCCCAGCACCAGCGTGCGCTGGGCGGTGAGCGCGGCCACGCGCTGCTCCAGCATGGCCTCGCTTGCCCCCTCGAAGAAATCCGAGATGAGCACGACGATCGCCCGTTCGGGCTGTTCGATGAGGCTTGCCGCATAGGCGACGGCGCCCTGGATGTCGGTGCCGCCGCCGAGCTGCACCTTCATCAGAAGCTCGCATGGATCGTCAACATCCCGCGTCAGGTCGACGACATTGGTGTCGAAGGCGACGAGGTGCGTGCGCACGCCCGGCAGGCCCCAGAGGCAGGCGGCCGTCACCGCCGAGTGAATGACGGAATCCAGCATCGAGCCGCTCTGGTCGACAAGCAGAATGATCTGCCATGTCTTCATGTGCCGCTGGTTGCGCGCGAAGAAATGCAGCTTCTCGACGGTCAGCCGGCGCGTCTTGGGATCGTAGTGCTTGAGGTTGTCCTTCAGCACGCGCCGGAAATCGAGGTCGCTGGCGATGCGGAAGCGGCTGTGTCGCCGCCGGTCGATTACGCCGGAAAAGGCGAGCGCCAATTCGCGGCTGAGCTTTTCCATCAGCTGGCGCACGACCTCCTGCACCAGCTTGCGGGCGAGCACGAGGATATCGGGCGACATCAGGTGCTTGGTGCGCAGCACCGCCTTCAGCAGCGTCTCGTTCGGCTCGGCGCGCGCCAGAACCTCGGGATTCGTCACGACGTCGTCGATGTCGTAACGCTCGATGGCGTCGCGTTCCAGCCGCTCGATGGTTTCCTTCGGGAAAAGCCGGTGGATGTCGTTGATCCATTGCGGCGTGGTGAGCGCGGACGGTCCCCGGCCGCCCTGGCGCGCGATGTTGCGGGTGCCGTCTTCCTCCTCACGGCCGTAAAGCCAGTCGAGCGCGGCATCCATGGCGATCGCCTCGCCCGAAAGGCTGCAGCCGGCAGAGCGGCATGCTCCGTCCGCCGCCTCGCCGAGGACGAGGCGCCAGCGCGTCAAGGCGTCGAGGGCAGGCCGTGTCATTTCACCGCCGTTTCCGCCAGAAGCGCGAGCCCACGCAGCATCTCGCTCGCCGTTACAGGATCGAGGTCGCCGAACGTGCGCGTGGCGCCTTTCTTGCCATAGAGCGATTCCAGCGAAAGTTTTCCGAGAGTCTGGTGCTTGTCCTCCAGGTCCGCCGCGCCGGCGAAAAGGCCGTCGCCGAAATAGAACATGGCGTCCTTCGTTGTGCCGTCGGCGAAGCGCACGGGCCGCTCCAGCCACCAGATGCAGCCGCTGTCCTGCGGTGCGCCGAGCTGCCAGCCGCGGGCCGCCATGCCGCGGATGCGGGCGGATTCCACCTTGAGGTTTTCGAAGCGGCCGATCTCGTGGGCGGACTTCTCGGCCTCGTCCAGCATATGGATTTCGCGGCCGAGCTGCGGAAAGGGCTGCGAGATCTCATAGTCGCCGAAGAGCGCGCCCCAGGCGTCGAGCCCGCCTTCCGGCAGGTGCAGCGGGTGGACAAGCCCGATGGCTCCCGGCGCGTCGACGGAAAAATCGAGATCGAGCGTGTCGTCCGCCGCATCCGTCACGGACAGGTCGTCCGAGACACGGAAGATTGTCGTCGGCGTGGTGCGCGGATCACGGTCGTCATAAACGCCCCAGACGAGGCGCTGAGAAAGGTGGCGGATCAGCGGATGGCTGGCGAAGAAGGTCCAGAACACCGCCGGTGCCACACGCCGCGACGTGGAGAGCATGTTTTCCAGCCGCGCGATCTGCAGGCTGGCCACGGCGCGCGCATCCTTCTTCAGCGCAGACCATTTCTTCACCGCGGCGGCAGAACGTTCGGCATCGTCCGACCTCAGCGGTTTCGGCAGGTCCTTGAGCCGCTTTCCGGTCTCGTCCTTCACCCAGGGTTTCAGGAATTCGTCGAAGCCGACGCGGAAACGGCGTGGCCCGAAATCGAGCTCCAGGCCGCCGTGCTCATCGAGGTCGAGGTCGGGTGCGAGCCGGTCGGCCAGCTCTTCCGGCGTCAGGTCTCGCGCCTCGGCAAGGGCGGCGATCTTCTCGCGCGCCCGCTCCTGAAGGCCCTTGAACTTCAGCTTCTCGGCGATGCCGTTGAGGTTCATCAACGCGACGTCCGTGCCGATATCGGCAAGCACGTCGAGCCCGGTCACCGCGCGCTGGTGGGCGGATTCGCCCGGCCATTTCCTGATAAGCCGCGTCAGCTGGCGGGCACATTCGTCATCGCCCAGCCACCCGATGGCGCGGAGCGCCCAGCCGTCCTTGCCCGGTGCGCCCTCGGCCAGCCAGGCGGAGAACAGGTCCCACGAGAAGCGGGCAAGGCTGTCGGCCGTTGCCGCCTCCTTCGTGATGTCGATGCCGGCATAGATGGCCTCGGGCGTCGAAAAGGAGATCATCTCGGCAAGTGCCGTCATCGTCTCGTCCGCCAGCGCGCCACCGTCCTTCAGGACGGGCCGCGTCAGGCTGGCGGGCTTGAACCAGGCAGGCAGTTTGCCGATCCGTGCCGGATACCGGCCGAGCGGATCGCGGTCGAGCACTTCCGCGAGCGCCTCGTGCACATCGGGAGACTGCGCCTCATAGGCCCGGGCTATCGTCTCGATCTCGGTGCGCGCCTCCGTGCCATCGGCGGCCAGCCAGCGCAGCGTGTGCTCGGCGGCATCGCGCGCCGCACCCTTCCTGCCGACCGCGTCGGGGATGAGCCGGGTGATGGCGGTCGGGCGATGGTTCCGCAGCCACTGCATCGCGGGAAGCCGCGCCTTCTTGAGCTTGAGGAGGGCGCGGGCGGCCAGCGGGGCGATCTCCGCCGCATCGGTGTCCCGCACCTTGTCGAGCATGCCGACCGGGTCGTTTTCGACCTGCCTGAGGAGGCCGGGCAGGGCCCTTTCCCCGAAGCGCTCCATCATGCGCGGATAGATATCGCCCATGAAATAGCTGGCCACAGCGCCGGGGCAGCCCCAAAGCGTCAGCGCGAGCCCGTCGGGCTGGCTTTCGAGGCCGTCGATCAGCGTATTCCAGCCGCTCGCGTTGAGCCCGTAGGAGCGGGCATGGATGATTTCATTCACGCGCTGCGAGACGAAGCCGAGGACCTTTTCCTCGTCGTCGCCCCGCTGGGGCAGGTTCGTCGCGCGCGGGACGTTGTACCAGGCGGGAAGCGCTTTCGATTCGAATTCGCGGATCGCCTCGATCAACTTTTCGGTCGTCTTGACGGTACGGACGCGGGACAGGCGCCACCTGTTGTCCTCGGGCAGCGGACCTTCGCGATGATAGCGGAATGGCGTGGCGATCGGCGCGAGGTCGAGCACCCTGTCCTCGCTCTTGACGGCCTTCTTGCGCCAGGGCGGGTCACGCAGGACCATCGGCACCTTCTCGGGCGGAGCGAGAGGAACGTTGCCGGCTTCGAGCAGCTTTTCGAGCTGTGCGAGCGGGCGCCCCTCGCCGGCCCATGCCCGCAGGGTTCCGGCGGGATATTGCTTGACGAGGTCCATGACGCGGGCGCGCACCACCGGCTCGTTCCGCCCGCCGGCGAGGACTGCCAGATGCTGGCGCAAGCCGAGCGCCGGATTGGCGGCCATGGCCTCGTCGAGGGCGGCGCGGATCCATTTTTCATGCAGGTACGGCAGGAGTTGCGCCAGCGCGTTGTCTTCGCCGGTTGCCAGGATGACGCGGGCGAGCTGCGTTCGCTGGGCGTCGTAGCCGTAGTGGAGCAGCCAGTCGAGGAGGGGAACGGCGGGCTCGCCATGATGGCGCGCATTGGCGATGACGCTGGCCGCGATATCGGCGAGCGGGACGTCGAAATAGCCGTAATACATGAAGTAGGATCGTCGCGTGCGCCACTTTCCCGTGGTGGCGGCCGGCGCATCGACGAGCAGCGGCACCATCGGGAGCGAGGCTCCGATATCCTGGCCGGCGGCGGCCGCCTCGTGGATGACGGCAAGCGGCTTGAGGTCGTGCTCGACCGGCCGGTCATCGGCCAGGATGAAGGAATAGGCGGCTTTGCGTGGCCAGTCCTGTTCGGCATGGTAGGCCGGCGTCAGGAGGCCGATCGCCCGCTCGTAGTCCTCCTGCGGCAGGCTCGTCAGCACATCGCGCAAGGCAAGGTCGAACGGTTTGCTCCAGGACGAGGAATCATAAGCGCGGTGCTTGTCATGGTTGACGCCGATGAAGGGCGCTGCCGCCTCGATCACCCGCTCCACGCCGCCGGTCGCGGACAGCCAGAACAGGAAGGCGCGCAGGCAGTAAATGCCTGCCGGCCGCCCCTCTTCGCCGTCCTTGTGCATGACCAGGCCGCCACTCGCAAGCAGGATGCGTGCGATCCATTTCTGTGCCTCGGCGGCGTCCGGGGCGGCCGGTGCCTTGCCGGTGAGCGTGGTTTTCAACCAGCCGGAGACGGACCCCTTCGGGCCGGTCTCGCCGACATTCTCCTCCAGCCAGGCGAAGGCGTCGCTGCCTTCCTTCTTTACGGCCGGCTTGATGCTGCGCAGGTCCGCAAGGAGATGCGCCCAGGCGCTCGCCGCGTCGAGAGAGCCGTGCGGGCGCGAGCGGGTGGCGAGGGGTTTGCCGATCAGGGCATCGAGCTGTGCCTCGTCCGGACGGAATTCGGGGGATGCGTCCTGCGGCACGTCACCGTCGGACACCATGGCGGCCGATGCTTCGTCCTCTGCTGCGGCTGGCGCGGGTTCCCGCGCCATTTCCGGCCGTACCCCGGCCTCCTGCGGCTTTGGCGGTGCGGATGCGGCAGGAGCGGCTGCGCCATTCATCGCCGGCACATAGCCCTTGCCGGTCTTTTCCTTGACGAGCTTCTTCTTTTCCTTCTCGGCGTCCTCGGCGCTGTCGAAATCCTTCTCCTTCGTCTGGCCCTGTGTGCCGATCCGCCCGAACCGCACCGTCAGCCGGTTTCCTTCGACGGCGGCCTCCCAGAACTTGGACGATTTTCCTTCGACGAGTTCATAGCGTTCCATGCGGTCCTTCCTCATCTTCCATCAAACCAGCCCGGCATTGGCAAGGCGCCGGGCGACGATTGCTTCGAGCGCCAGCGCCGCCGCCTGATCGGCGACATCCGCCGGCTGGCGCATCCATTCGAGCGCCCGGATTTCGGCCTGCGCCTCGCCTATCCCCGCCGCGCGCAGGATGACGCGCGACAACCGTTCCCGCTCGCGCGGCGGGAAGAAGGCAAAGGCTTGCCGCAGCGCCGGGAGCGCGATCAGGAACGCGTCGTCCGGCCAGTCGTCGACGAGCGTGCGCACGGCATCGATCAACGCGTTGTCGGCTGCGATCTCTTCCCGCGCCAGCGCGAAAAGCCCGGAGAGGAAGTCGCCGAGCTGATCGGGCCGGCTGAAGCGGCGCATGTGCCCGGCGATGTCGTGGCCGCTGCTTTCACCGCAGGCGACGAGCGTGCCGAGCGCCGCGCCAGCCACGGCCGGGGCGGTCTGCGCATTCGCGAGGCAGCGGCCGAGCATGGCCAGAAAGGCGCCGCGTTCGATGGCTAGGTCGGGGCCGTCGCGCAGCATGTCGCGGCA
The DNA here is from genome assembly GCF_050859155.1 of Shinella yambaruensis. Classification (NCBI taxonomy): domain Bacteria; kingdom Pseudomonadati; phylum Pseudomonadota; class Alphaproteobacteria; order Hyphomicrobiales; family Rhizobiaceae; genus Shinella; species Shinella yambaruensis. Next base: position 3,757,629 of record NZ_CP150638.1, on the reverse strand, counting down.
GGCAACGAATGCCGGGATGGCGCGCAGGCCTTCCTCGTCGTTCCGGATTGCTTCGGCGGCCTGCAGGACGCGGCTAAAAGCTGCTTCGCAGAGTTCGCCCAGCGCCCGGTGCGCCGCCGCACCGAAAATCTCGCCGAAGCGGTAGAGGCCCATGGCCATGCGGCCCGCTGCGCCGACGGCGCCCATGTCGTGCGAAAGCCCGATGCCGTGTGCGAGCTGCGCCGTCAGGTCGTTTTCAAGGGCCAGCAGGCCGGCGAACAGCGCATCGGCAAGGCAGGCCGAAAGCGCCTTGAGGTCGCTTCGCGCCTCCGCCACCCGGTCCGCCAGCAGGGCGGTCGCGGCCATAGGCAGCGTGCCGCCCCAGCGGGAGGCCTCGATCAGCATGCCCTCCGCATCGCGATGCCGTATCAACCGGAAGCTTTCCTGTGGTGCGGCAGGGCGCGGCGCCGACGGTCCTTCGAGCCGCTCAAGGCCGGGCATGCCGAGGACGCGCAAGGCGTTGAGGATATGAGCCTGCTCCCTGTCGGCCGGCGCGCGCCAGTCCAGTTCGATCCGCCGCGCGCTGTGCCCGGGCGTGAGCCCGGCATGCTCAAGCCTCTCCTCGATATCGATGACCAGCGGTGGCCGGCGCGCGCCGGGCGCCAGCCGCCCCTGCCGTTCGCCCGTCAGCGCCTTCAGCATGGCGACGAGCGCGGGATGGGTGCCGGCCCGGACGGCACCCTCGCGGGTCCAGGCGGCGGGCTGGTCGAGCCCGTCCTTCACCAGCGTCGCGAGGGCGGCGTCGAGCAGATCCGTGCGCAATACCGTGCGGTGGCCGCGCGTAAGCGCGAGCGCCTGTCCATGGGCGTGCCATGCAACACGGTCGGCCGTGGAGACGACCTGCCCGGCTGCGCGCATCGCCTGTGCGATTGCATTTTCAGCCCAGTTTGCCGCCGCTTCCAGCCCGCGTGCATGAACCTGTTCGTAATAGGCCGGGGAGGGCATGCCGGAGGCATAGCCGGTGAAGCGGTCGAGCCGGCGATAGTCGTAGGGCACGAGGTAGCTGCCGGCGTGCTCGTCGTTAGCGGGAGCGGGCACGTCGGGCCGCGCCCCGTCCGCCGCCCACGCCAGCCGCCGGATCGCTTCGGCATGCCAGCCGCCGCAAACCAGGACGACCTTGCGGCTTCCGGCCTCCCGCAGGGCCCAGGCGGCATGGCGCGCCATGAACTGCTCGCGCGCACTTTCGAGCGGATCCTCGTCCCCGCCTGGCCGCAGCAGGTCGAAATAGCGCTCGAGGCGATGGTCCAGTTCGTCCGGCGGTGCCTGTTCGGCCAGCGTATCCCAGACCGCATCGCGGCCATCCTCGCCGAGCGCACGGGCGACGGCCGCCTCGGCGGCAGCGGCGTGCCGACCGTGCGGATCGGCATAGCGGTTTGCCCGCGCGCCAAAATCGGGGTGCCATGCCGGAAGGTCGCAGAAGAGCGGCGTCGCGCCCGCCTCCCACGCCGCCTGCAGGGCCTGCCATTCCGGCGAATAGGCGCAGAAGGGCGAATAGGAGGCGAAGCTGCGGTGCCGCGTCGCATGATAGCTGAAGATGGCGAGCGGAAGCTGATGGTCGAGCCTCAGGTCGCCAAGATGCGGATTGAAATCCGCCGGTCCCTCGATCAGCACGAAAGCCGGACGGTGCCGCTTGACGGTGCGACGCACCAGATGGGCGCAGGCCGGCGAATGGTGGCGTACGCCGATGACGACGAGCCTTTCGTCCGCAGCCGCCGGCTGGCGCTCAGGGCGTGAGAAGATGCCGAGCCGCATAGAATGCCTTCCAGGCTTCGCCGGACCGCTTCGCCGCCTTCTGCTCCAGGTAGCGACGGAGCTTTGCCAGATCGTCCGCATTGTCCTTGGCAGCGGTGCCGGCAAGGCATTCGACGATGTCTTCCGGCCGTCCCCGGTCGCCGCGCATGTAGTGGCCGCGCACGCCGACCGCATGGGCGACGCTGACCGCTTCGGCGGTGCTCATCACCGAACTCAGCCGTTCCACGCCGCCTTCCGCCGAAAGGCCGTCGCGCAGGTCGCGAAAGCAGGTGACTAGCACCTCCAGCACGTCGTCGTCGGGTGCGGCCGGCACGCCGGAACGGGCCAGCAGCTTCGCCGCCTCGCGCCTGACCAGCGCCAGTTCCTCGTCGGCATCGCGGATGGGAAAGACCGTCTCAAAATTGAAGCGCCGCTTGAGCGCCGCCGACATTTCGTTGACGCCGCGGTCGCGGGTGTTGGCGGTGGCAATGACGTTGAAGCCGTCGCGGGCGAAGACCATGCCGTCCTCGCCGGGCAGTTCCGGCACGGCCATGACCCTGTCGGACAGGATCGACAGCAGGCAATCCTGCACTTCCAGCGGGCAGCGCGTGATTTCCTCGAAACGCACGATCTTGCCGTCCGACATGCCGTGGTGGAGAGGCGCGGGGACGAGCGCGCGCCGGGTCGGCCCTTCCGCGACGAGCAGCGCATAGTTCCAGCCGTACTTGATCTGATCCTCGTTCAGCGACGCACCGCCCTGGATGGTGAGCGTCGAATCCCCGCTGATGGCGGCTGCGAGCAATTCGGAAAGCAGGCTCTTGGCCGTGCCCGGCTCGCCGATGAGGATCAGCGCGCGGGACGTCGCGAGCGTGACCATGGCGCGCTCGATGAGGGAGGGGGACACAACGAGCTTTGCGCTCGCTCCGTCACCGCCGAGAACGAAGGCCTTGACCGCCCTCAGGGACAGTGCCCAGCCAGGCGGCCGGGGGTCCCTGTCGCTGCGGCGCAGGGCTTCCAGTTCTTCTCGATAGGCGATTTCGGCAGGGGGGCGCTGAACGGCGGCGGTCGGGTGGGGCATGCGGCGGGACGGTCCTGTTCTGGCGGGTTGCGTCGAAACGGGATCAAATTCCTTGGCCGCCTGGAAGAGCAGCCAAGGGCAACATATTGCTCCGGGGTTACGTTTCAAGGTCCGGCTTTCTTCGGCCGCCGCTTGAAATAAATGCCCGCGTTCCTTCTCGGGAAAGGATCTGCCGCCGGGCCGGTGGCATCCATGGGAGGATTTCAAGCCGCGGCCCTTGTCCGGCGGGAAGCCACGGGGAGTACATGCACCGGGTCGCAGATGCCGGCTTGGTCTGTTCCCGATGCGGTCGATCTATCGGCTCAGGCGGTGCCGCCGACGACGGCATAGGCGGCCGTACCCTGCGCGCAGGCGATCACCACATGGCCGTAGGGATTGCGCCATTCGCTATGGACATGGGTGTTCCTGTCCACGACGAGGCTTGCGCTGATTTGCATGCCGTCCTGCCGGAACGAAACCGGCTCGCCGTTCACCGTCAGCCAGAGCAGTGGTGTCGGGCTTTGCGCCTGTATCGACAGACGCTGGCGTCCCGAACCGTCGGGCGTAATCGAGGCGGTCAGTCGCAGTCCGGCCATGTCCGGCGGTTCCGTTTCCGCGACGCCGGGCAGTTCCGGAAGCTCGGGCGTCCGCGGCGGCGCTTGGCGATAGGCGCCGGTCCTTTCGAAGGCGCAGGCATAGGCGAGCAGCGCCGTGTCGTCGAAGGCCCGGCCGGCGAAGGTCAGCCCCGCCGGCATGCCGATGTCGGCAAGCATTCCCATCGGAACGGTCACCGTCGGAATGCCCAGATGGCGGATCGCCAGGTTGCCGTTGGCCACCCAGGTGCCGTTCCGCCAGGCAAGATCGGCCGAGGCGGGGTTCACGTCGGCATCCGCCGGGCCGATATCGGCAACGGCCGGGAAGATCACCGCGTCGAGTTCCAGCCGGTCCATCCAGGCTTCAAGGTCGATGCGCCGGGTCTCCTCAAGCCCCCGGAGCCCTTCGGCAAGGCCCGGGATATCGTCGAATACGGCGATGGGATGCTCGCGCAGATGGGTGGGATAGTCGGCGATGCGATCGTCGAAGCCGTGGTAACGGTCGGGCAGGCTGCCTTCCGGCGCGGGGAAGATGCGCCTGCCGTCGACATCGGCAAGCCGCTGCAGGGCGGGGTCGGCATTGGCCGCCAGAAAATCATCCCAGGCCCAGGCGGACAGGTCCATGATTTCGCGGCGTAGGTAATCCGGGCTGACGAGGCCGCGTGTCGCGATGGTCGGCGCGCCGGGGCGGTCTCCCTCGTAGTTGCTGACGACTGGGAAATCCGTCACCACGACCTCGGCCCCGGCCGCTTCGAGCGCCGCCCGCGCGGCAAGGCAGAGCGCGATCATCGAGGCGCGCGTCTCGATGCGCTGGCCGGTCGGGCCGCCGATCCCCACCTTCTCGCCGGTTCCCGCCGCCGGATCGGCATTGATATACATTGCCGGCAGCCCGAACCGTTTGCCCGAAAGGCTCGCCGTTCGGGCGATCCCGACATAGGACCGGGGCCGGATATCGGAGGCTTTCGGGATCGCGACCCAGGTCTGGCGACGCCAGAAATCGCCGCGGTTTTCGGGATCGTCGGCGACGATGACGTCGAGCAGCTCCAGCATGTCCGCCATCGAACGGCTGTGCGGCACCACGACGTCCATGGTCGGCACGAGCGGCCAGTTGCCGCGCACGGAGATGACGCCCCGGCTCGGCGTATAGGCGCAGAGCCCGTTGTTGGCGGCCGGCGCGCGCCCGCTCGACCAGGTTTCCTCGCCAAGCCCGAAGGCCGCGAAACTCGCGGCGGTCGCGGTCCCCGATCCGTTCGAGGAGCCCGAGCCGAAGGCGGCCGTCAGCCAGTCGGCATTGTAGGGGGATTCCGCGCGCCCATAGACGCCGCGCTGCATTCCGCCATTGGCCATCGGCGGCATGTTGGTCAGCCCGATCAGCACGGCGCCCGCGGCCCGCAGGCGCGAAATCGCAAAGGCATCCTCGGTCGCGATCAGATCGGCGAAGGCGGGCGAACCGGAGGCGACGCTCAGCCCCTTCACCTTGTAGCTGTCCTTGGCGGTGTAGGGAATGCCGTCGAGCGGGCCGAGGCTTTCGCCGCGCGCGCGCCTGAGGTCCGAAGCGTGCGCTTCGGCGAACATATCGGGGTTGAGCACCGGCACGGCGTTGAGGGCAATGCCGTGCCGGTCGTAACGCGCAATGCGGTTCAGATAGGCCGCCACCAGGCCGACGCTGGTTGCCCGACCGGTTCGAAGCGCTTCGCGCAGTTCACCAATCGACGCTTCGACAATCCTCATCGATGCTCTCCCGCAAGAGTTATGTCTCACCTGACGCAGCGCCGTCAGACTTCGAAGACCTCGTCGAAGGATTCGGGAAACGTCTGGCGGGCGGTTTTTTCATTGATGACGAGGAGCGCCTCGTAGGAGAGCGGATCGAAGTCCTTCCCGGCGGGCAGGACCTCGCGGCCGAAGAGAAGGTTGAGGCGCGCGGCGTCGAGGTTGCCGCGTTCGAATGGTTCCGCACCGAAATGATGCCAGAGGGCGTGGAGGAAGGCGGCGTCGATACGGTGTTCGGCCGTGCCCGGGCGGGCCCGGCGCGGCAGGGCCTTGATCGGGGTCACGCCTCTTGGATTGGCGCGCCTGATGGTGAACTGGACGCCTGTGCCTGGCATGCCGGACGGGAAGCCGCGATGTTTCGTCATGTCGGGTGGGTTTGCCATCCGTCTCTCCTTCTGCGCTTCCCTGTACGTCACAGCGGAGCATCCAAGTCCCCGCAGATGATGGATTTTAGATCGGTCCTGCTTTTGCGGGCGGCGTTGCCGGGTATGAGGATGTTTCGTTCACCTGCCCGACGGGTGCCGCACAAGCCGTATTAGCTGGTTTTCGGCCGCATATCACGTCGATTTTCAGCGATCTTGTTCCCGCAGGCCGTGCCATGGAAAATGATGCCGCCGCCGGCTATTGTCTGGAATCGTGCCGGGATTTTTCCGGCGGCAGCAAGGATTTTCGCATGATCCGGATAGCAGTGGCGGCAGTGCTCATGGTCCTTCCGATTTCTGAAGCGGCTGTCGCCATGCCACCGACCCCGACTGTAGCGCAGCTTCTGGACATCTGCCTGTCGTCCACGGTTTCGGAAGCGGCGGCGAAGGGAAGCGCGCTCGGATGGGACCGGATGAGAGATCAGGAAACCGCGGCGTGGCGCACGAGTTTCCTGGCTTACAATGGCGGATCGGTGGACGTGATAGGCTGGCGGCGGGGAGAAAACGAGGGTGCCGGCCTATTGTCTTTCTGGATAGCGAAGGGGGCGAACAGCCACAGGGCATGCTCCTATTCCCTTGCCGGCCCCTCCGCGCTCCTGGACGCCCTGACCGAGCACCTGGGGACTCCCGACACCCTTGATAAATCCGGTTCCGGTGCAACAGCCTATTGGAAGAAGGGGGCGATGGAGGTCTCGTTCTCGCAGTTCGGATCGAGCACCGGCGTCAATATTGCACATAGCGATTAGGTGGCGCCACCCGCTTCCTGCCTGCCCCGCTTCGGATGTCGGGTCCGTTTGAAGAAGGAAGACCCGGGAGCGCCTCGTATCGCTCGACCGGGTCCCTGCGCGAGCGGCGCGGCTTGGGCATCGCATCCGCGGGCGCAGTGTCTCCCGTCAGCGAACCGGCGGGAGAATGGTGTTGCGCTCGCGGCAACGGGCAAGCGCCTCGTGCAGGATGCGTCGGGCACGGTAGGCGTTCAGGGGGACGGGCTGGTTGTGTCGGTGGACCCAGTCCAGCCGCCTGTCGATGTCCTTGATGGCACGGGCAAGACGCTGGGCGGGTGTGGGGTCGTTGGTCAGACGGTGAAGGGTCTGCATGGGCATGAAAGGCACCTCGAATCGGCTCCGTCATGGAGCGGGCTCACGTTTACCCAGCCATTCGCAGGGGCCTACCTACTTTTGATTGTATGCACCATTCGACTCCGCGAAAGGTAAACAATCGGCTACCCGCCGTGCCGGAATAGGTCATCGGCCGACGGGCCGGGGTGACGGCCAGGCCGGTTGAATCCGGTCTCCCCACCAAGCCGTCCCGACGTCGAAGCGAGCCGCGCCAAAAGGCAACGCCTCCCGGGATATGGGAGGTGTAGGCTTTTGGCGCGCCGTTCTGGCGGTTGCATGCGGAATGGCGAACCGGGCTGGCGTGCACGGTCGAAGCCCGTGCAGGTCGGATGACTGAAAGCTCAGATCCGTGCGGCGGTGCCCGGCCCGTCACCCATCCGGCAGCCGCTTTGCGGGTCGAAGAGGTGGAGGCGCGCGGCGTCGGGAAGGATATGGACGGTTTCGCCGGGCCGGATGTGCAGGCGGTCGCGACCGAGATAGGTGAGCTTCTGCCCGGCCATGTCGAGCAGCAGCAGGGTTTCAGACCCGGTCTGCTCGACGACCACGACGGTCGCGGCCGTGCCCGCGGGATCGAGCGTCAGGTGCTCCGGTCGGATGCCGAGCACGGTCCGGGCGGTGTCGGCGATCGTCCCCGTCGCGACCGACAGGCCGCAGCCGGCGATGAACTGCCCCCTCTCGACGCGACCCTCGATGAAATTCATCGCCGGCGAGCCGATGAAACCGGCGACGAACATGTTGGCGGGATGGTCGTAGAGATCGAGCGGAGAGCCCACCTGCTCCACCACGCCGGCCCGCATGACGACGATCTTGTCCGCCATGGTCATCGCCTCGACCTGGTCATGGGTGACATAGACCGTCGTGGTGCCGAGGCGCTGGTGCAGCGCCTTGATTTCCGCGCGCATCTGCACGCGCAGCTTGGCGTCGAGGTTGGACAGCGGCTCGTCGAACAGGAAGACGCGCGGATCGCGTACGATGGCACGGCCCATCGCCACACGCTGGCGTTGCCCGCCCGAAAGCTGGCGCGGCAGGCGGTCGAGCAGGGCGGAGAGGTCGAGGATTTCGGCGGCGGCCGCAACGCGCCTGTCGATCTCCTCCTTCGGCTTGCCGGCGAGCTTCAGCGAGAAGCCCATGTTCCTGGCGACGGTCATGTGCGGATAGAGCGCGTAGTTCTGGAAGACCATCGCGACGTCGCGCTGTTTCGGCGGGATGTCGTTGACGACGCGCGCGCCGATGCGGATCTCGCCGCCGGAAATGCCTTCCAGCCCGGCGATCATGCGCAGGAGGGTGGACTTGCCGCAGCCGGACGGGCCGACCAGCGCGACGAATTCGCCGTCCCTGACCTCGACGTCGACGCCGCGCAGCACCTCGACGCTTCCATAGGACTTGCGGGCCTCCCGGATCTGGACCTCAGCCATGGTCGCCTCCCGAGGCCGTGCCGAAGGCAAGGCGCGAGAAGGCTTCCGGCGGCGCACCGTTCGCCCGCATCAGCCGGGTCATCAGGTCGGCAAGGCGCCGTTCCTCGCCGGGGTCGGCGAGCGGCCTTTCCTGGCCGGGATCGCTTGCAAGATCGTAGAGCCGCGTTTCGGATTCGAGCAGCGCGCCGGGGCCGTAGTTGTTGTACATCGGCGAACGCTCGATCACCGGCACCTTCAGCAACGTTGCGCCCTTGGTGAAATCGAGCGGCGGCGAGAGTTCGGCCGAGGCAAGTTCCTCCGGGGTGAACGGCGAGAAGATATGCGTCGGCATCAGCGTGTACTGGTAAAGTTCCTGCTGCGACAGGTCCTCCGGGAAGCGGTGATAGGTATAGCGGCCGTCGGCGACGTTCACCGCCCCGCCGAAATAGCCGAACAAGGCCCCCTCGCGCGGCGACGGGCCGGCGGCCGCGGCGCAGAGCGAAACGCCCTCGTTCTCGGCCGGCGGCGTGGCGCCGAAGAGGTCGAGGAAGGTCGCGGCAAGGTCGATCGACTGGGTGAGGGCGTCCGAGCGGCTTCCGGCGCGCGCCGCATGGCGCGGGTCATGCAGGAAGAGCGGGATATGCGCCACTTCCTCATAGAGGTTCATGCGGTTCTTCGCCCAGAAATCGTGCTCGCCGAGCAGGAAACCGTGATCGGTGGTGACGACGAGGGCGGTGTCCTTCCACAGGTCATGCCGGTCGAAATAGTCGAGGAGCTCGCCGAGCAGGTGGTCGCACATCGCCACCACGGCATAGTAGTTGGCGCGCAGCTCCTCGCATTCCTCGGGCAGCTCGTCGACGCGGCCGTAGCGCGGCCAGTCGCGGATCGGGCCTTCCCAGCCCGTGTCGAACTTAGCCTTGAAGCGCTCCGGCGCCGTGAAGGGCTCGTGCGGGTCGAAGGTCTCGATCTGCAGCAGCCAGTTGTCGGCCTCGCGGTTGCGATCGAGGAAGTCGAAGCCCTCGGCGAAGCATCGCACGGAGGGGAAGTCCTTCTCTTCCTTGATGAATTCGCGGTTGATGATGTTCTGGCCGAAATAGGAGCGGCGCTGGTCGCTGAACTGGCGGGCATGGTATTTCTCGCGCAGGCGCTCCCAGTGCGGCTGCACCATGGCCTTCCAGCGGTCGCCCTCCTGGCCGCGCACGAATTCGTAGGAATCGTAGCGGTTGTGATAGGTCGCCCCGCCGTCCTCCCAATAGTGGAAGTGGTCGGTCACCAGGTGGCTGTAGGTGCCGCGCTCCCGGTGCAGGATCTCCGGGAAGGCATTGTCGAAGGGCTCCAGCGGTCCCCAGCTCCGGTGCAGGAAGGTGAGGCGGCCGGTCAGCATGTCGCGCCGTGCCGGCATGCAGGGCAGGCTGCCGACATAGTGCTTGTCGAAGGTCACGCTGCGGGCGGCGAGCCGGTCGAAGTTCGGCGTCGGGATGCGCGTTCCGCCGTAGGGCCCGAGCAGGTGCCGGTTGAGGGAATCGAAAAGAACAAAAACCGCCTTCATGCTATTTCACCGCTCCTTGCGTGAGCCCCTTGACGATGTAGCGCTGCGCGACGAGCAGCACGAGGATGGCCGGGACCATTGCCAGCGCGGCGCTGGCGGCCATCTGGGTGTACTGGATCTCGAAATCCTGGGCGAATTTGGCGATGGCGACGGGCACGGTGGCCGTCTGCTTCATCGTCAGCGTCAGGGCGACGGCAAATTCGTTCCAGGAGAAGATGAAGGTGAGGATCGAGGTCGCGGCAAGACCCGGCGTGATCAGCGGCAGGATGACATGCCACAGGATATGCGGCGTATCCGCCCCGTCCATGATCGCGGCCTCCTCCAGCTCCTTCGGTACGTCGCGCACGAAGACCGCCATCAGCCAGATCGCCATCGGCAGGTTGAGCGTCGCATGGGCGAGGATCAGGCCGGTGAAGGTGTTTTCCAGCCCCACCGCCCGCGCCATGGTGAACCAGGCGCTCGCCAGCGCCACCGGCGGGATCATGTGGAAGATCATCGTCCAGGCGAGGAAGAGATGCACGGTCCAGGCGGGCCAGCGCATCCGGTTGAGCGAGAAGGCGGCGAGCGTCGCGATGACGACGCATAGCACGGTGCTGACGATGCCGACGATGATCGAGTTGCGGTAGTTGAGCAGGAAGTCGGAGGTCTTCGACCAGAGCACCTCGGCGAAGTTGCTGCCGATGGGCGTGAAGAGTACGTCGCCCATCAGAAGCGAGATCTGCGTGCGGAAGCCGGCGGCGACGGTCCAGATGACCGGCACGAGGACGAGCGCGGCGCCGGCCGCCAGTGTGATATGGACCGGAAGGACGGAACCCGTGCGCCGGCTCATGAGGCGGCTCCCGTGCGGCGGCGCGCCGAAAGCGCAAGGACGAGGAGCAGCGAGACGAGGAAGATGACGGTGACCGACATGGCCGAGCCGTAGCCCGCCTTGTCCTCGGTGAAGAAGCGTTGGTAGAGCGTGAAGCTGATCACCTCGGTCGAGGTGCCGGGGCCGCCGCTGGTGAGGAGATAGACCTCGTCGAAGACCTTGAAGGCCAGCACGAGGCGGAAGGCGAAAGTGACGATGATCGTCGGGATCATCAGCGGCAGCGTCACGTAGACGAGCTCCTGCCAGGCGCTGGCGCCGTCCATCCGGGCGGCCTCGAAGACATCCTGCGGCAGGGATTCGAGGCCTGCGAGGAACAGGAGGAAGCAGAACGGCGTCCAGTGCCAGATATCGACGGCGATGACGGAGAGGAGGGCGGTTTCGGGACTGCCCAGCCAGTCGTGCGGCAGGATGCCGACGAGGCCGAGGGCCTTGTTGACGAGGCCGAAGTCGAAATTGAGCATCAGCTTCCAGATGGCGCCGATGACGATGCCGGGAATGAGGATCGGCAGGATGAAGATCGCCCGGTAGAGCACGCGGCCGCGCACGATCTTGGTGCAGAGCAGCGCCATGGCGAAGCCGAGGACCATCTGGCCGGCGACGGCGCCGAAGGCGAAGATGAGCGTGTTGGAAATACCGGCGCCGAAAAGGCTGTCGGAAAACAGCGCTTGGTAATGGGTGAAGCCTACCCAGGTGCGCACCTGCTGCCCGTCCGCCCAGGTGATGTTCTGGAAGCTGGTGAGAAACAGGTTGGCGATGGGCAGGACGCTGAGGGCGAGCATCATGGCGAGGGCCGGACCGAAGGTCAGCCAGCGCCAGAGACGCTGGCCGCGGTCTTCGGAGACCTTTGCTGGTCGCCGCGGGGACGATAGGGTCTGTGCTTGCGCGGCGGCCATGGTCCGGTCCTTACTTCAGCGGATCGAGCTTGCCGGTCTTGTAGGAATGGCCGGCCATGATCTTCTCGATCTCGTCGGACATGCCGTTCAGCGCGTCGACGGTCGTGATCTCGCCGGCGACTGCCCGGTTGAGCCCGAGCTCCAGCACCGAGATAACCTCGCTCGCCTCCGGGAACTGGTAGATGTTCACCGCATGCGGCAAGGCCTCGGCAAGCGGCTTCATCCAGCGGTAGCGGCGCTCGTCGGCGATCGGTTCCTTGTAGACCGCCGCGTTGACGGGGATGCCGCCGGCCTTGGCCGTTTCGAGCTGCGCGGCCTTCGTCTGGAACCAGCGCAGGAACTCCACGGCGGCCCGCTTGCGGTCGTCGGGCACGTTCCTGGAAATGCCGGCCAGCCAGTGGCCGAGGCCGGGCGAGGTGGTCAAGCCCTCCACGGAGGGCGTCGGCGCCCATTCGACCTTGTCGACGATGGCCGATTTGTTCGGATCGTCCATCTGCGACCAGGCAGCGATGACCATCATGATATGCGCCGTATGGCCGGTGACCATCGCCTGGATGACCTCGGCCTGGTCGGAGGCCGCCGTCTTCGGATGGCCGGCTTCCTTGGCGAGGCGCACATAGTAGTCGAGTGCTTCGCGGCCCTGGTCGGAGTTCAGCGTGACGGAGTAGTCGCCCGTCGACTGGTCCTTGAAGATGCCGCCGCCGAAGCCGTAGAGATAGGGATAGAAGTCGTAGGCGACGGTGTGCGGCCCGCGCGCGCCGCGCTGCACGATGCCGTACATGCCCGGCGGGTTGTGGAACTTCTTGGCGTTGGCTTCGAGTTCCGCGAAGGTCTTCGGTGCCGAAAGGCCCGCCTCCTGGTAGAGGTCGCCGCGATAGTAGAGCATCGGGATCAGCGGCGAGACCGGCATCGACATCAGCTTGCCGGCCTTTGTCATCGTCTTGTTGGCGGCATCGTAGTAGATCGTGTCGCCGAGCGTGTAGATCTCCGGGTCGAGCTGGAAGCCGGGGTCGATGTCGGTGATGGCCTCGACGAAGCCGCCGCCATACATTTCCGCGAACCAGCCGGAGTTCATGATCAGGATGTCGTACTGGCCCGCGCTCGCTCGCACGGAGTTGCGCTGCTTCTCGAGCGAGCCGGCGAAGGGGTTGACGTCGAGTTCCACCTTGTTGCCGGTCTCGGCCTCGTAGGCCTCCACCGTCCTGCGGAAGCTTTCGAACCAGGGTGACTGGTTGATCACGATGGTGATCGGTGCGACGCTGGCGGCGTAAAGCGGCCGGAATGCGCCGGGAACGAGGCTGGCGGTGGCCGCCATGCCCATGCCCTTGAGGACGTTGCGTCTTGGAATGCGGGTCGTAAAGGTCATCGATGAGTCTCCCATTGCCTCATGATTGTTCACTGCTTGGTCTCGGCATCCAAGAAAACGGGTGCTCGCCGCGGCTTTGACGCCGCATTCGCTTTGCCCCCGTTCTCCTATTCGCAGAAAATCGGGCTTGCCCAGTTCCACTGGCCATTGGCCTGGCGCATGCGGGCATAGATCCAGTCGCCCTTGCGCAGCGGCTCGATGGCGAGCCGGCCGCGCCACTGCCATTGATGCGGGCGCGGCAGCGGATGCAGGCGGAAGGCGGGGCTGTCGATCGGGCCGAGATTGCCCGACAGCGCGCCCTCCAGCAGCCGTTCGGCGCTCGCCTCGAAGGTCTGGCCGTCGAGCACCAGCCGGATATTCGCATCCGGCGTGATGCGGATGCGGGCGGCGATCGCCTGCATGGCGGCGGTGGTGTTGTTGGGGTTGGCGATGGAGCGGATCGTGAAGTCGATGCGGTTGCCGCAAAGGCGGATGTCGTTCTCGTCCTTCGCGTCGCCGCCGCCCTCCAGCGGCGAGACCACTTCGGAACCGCGCAGGCGCGGCTCGACGGAGAGGATGTCGCCGCCGGAAAGCGCCAGCGAGCCCTGCCAGTCGTGGGATTTTCCGCGCGCGCCCCAGCCGAGCTCCAGCACGAGCAGCGTTTCCATGCTGCCGTCGGCGGTGTCGATAGGGCTTCTTTGCAGGTCCGGTGTCACCCGGCCGACCACGTCGCCGTTGCGGATGAGGTCGATATAGTCGATGGCACCGCCCGCGACCGCTTCAAGCTCCAGCATGTCATGTCCGCCGGCGGCCACGCTGCCGCCCTGCATGGTATCGCCGATCGCGAAGAAAAGATGGCTCGCATCTCCGGTCAGCGCATTGGTGCGGCGCCGGTGGATGCCGTCCCAGAGCGCTGCGCGGGAATTCTCCGGCGCATAGACGGCCGAGCGGCCGTGGCCATAGGAGCCGGGATAGCCGCTGTGATGGTCGGTATTGCCGAGAAAGCCGAAGCGGATGCCGCGGTTGAGGCCGTGGCGGGCGGTGGACCGGCCGTCGCTCGGGCCCATGGAATGCAGGAACGGCCGGTCCATGACCGACGTCTCGGAACAGCCATGCATGGAGACGATCTCCATCACCGGCGAGAGGTCTTCCACGACCGTATCCCAGTTCACCCCCCGCGCGCCGAGGCGGTAGCCGATATGGTGCGGGAAGGCGAAGACGCCGTCGCCATAGGCGGCGCGCAGCCTGGCATGCAGGTCCGCCGGCGTATCGGCCTTGATCACCTCCTGGCGGGCGATGTCGCGATAGACGATCGTATAGTCGCCATGGGCGAAGGAATGGATCTCATAGCCCGGGAAGACGGTGAAGACGCCCGGCTCGTCCGCCGCCGCCAGCGTATCGAAATGGGCGTCCCACAGCTTTTCGAGCCTGGCGAAGCCCTTGACGTGGAAATCGACGATATGGGCGACGCGCGGGTCGTCGACCGGCATGTCCGGCCAATAGGCATGCCCGGTGACGGAGACGAAATCCAGCTGGCGCCGCGCCCGGCGCAGCGCCTGTTCGAGGCTGCCATGGCCATAGGAAATGTCGCAGTGGTTGTGAATGTCGCCGTAATAGGGCCGGACGCCAAAGCGTGCGGCAAGGGGCTGTAGCCGTTCCGGCAGACGCTCACCCAACATACTGCACCCCTCCCACTGCGAATGGCCGGGAAGCGCCATGCCCCGGGCGAACTCGCCTGATACAATATGTATTGTACCGTAGCAGATGCATCCCTCGATGCAAGCGTGTTTTTTGGGAAGAGGTGCGTGCCGTCGTCCGGCCGGCGCATGTCCTTCAGCGGGACGGCGCGCCGGTGCTGTCGCGGAACTCGGCGAGGCAATCGAGATAGACGATCTGCGGCGCCTCGCGCGGCGCCGCGATGCGCTTGTGGATGACCTCGATCAGGCTCCTGGCAGCGGCCAGATACGAGCTGCCGGCCATGCTCATGAAGCCGAAATGCTCGGTCGGAACGTCGTGGTGGCCGAGCACGACGAGGCTGAGGTCCCGCGGGCAGGCAATGCCCATTTCGGTGAGGCACTGCCGGATGCCGAGGCTATCGGAAATGCCGAGCGTCGCCATCGCCGTGAAGGGAAGCCGTCCGTGCCGGTCGACCAATGCGCCGAGCGCCGTCTTCAGGGCGTCGCCGACCCGCTGGGTGGGATGCAGCACGCCGCCGAGCGCGATGCTTTCGGTGTGCTCCCAGCCTGCCTTGTGGCGGCGGCCGAGCCGGTCGAAGGCGCGCCGGACGGAGAGGATCGGCTGGGCCATCGAATCCAGCGAAACCAGCGCGATCGAGCGGTGTCCCAGCTCCGAAAGATGCTCCAGCGCGAGATCCAGCGCCTCTTCCCAGTCGGTGCCGACCCGGTCGATATCGACGCCCGCGACGGAATTGCCGTCGACGACCAGGGCGCGCGTCTTGCCCTGGAGGAGATGGAGCAGCCGGATCGGGATGTTCTCGTAATGGGATTGCAGGATCGCCGCGTCGAAATCCGGGACGGATGTCAGGATGTCCAAGAGGTGGCCGGTATTGTGATAGGAGATCTGCACCACCTTGCTGCCCGTGCGCGACAGGTGCCCGACGATGTGGTTCTGCACCAGCATGCAGCGTTCGTTGAGGCTGGCATTCGACAGGATCAGCAGGCTGTCGAGGTGCCTTGCGGTGTCCGTCCCACCGTTTACGACGGCATCGCCGTCCTTGACGACATAGGTCCCGCGGCCGACCTGCGAAGTGAGGAGCCCTTCCTCGCGCAGGCGCGTCAGCGCCTCCTGCACGGTCGCCTGGCTGACCTGGTGGCTGCGCATCAGCTCGCGCACCGTCGGCAGCCGCGCGCCGTCGTCGAGCCGGGCAATCTGGTCCCGCAGGGATGTAAGGACCGCATGGGAGGAGGCTGCGCGCAAAGGTCTGCCCCGATCGTCGATTCGTGTCTGCTTCTTGTTGCTTCTAACCGGATACATTTTGAATCCCGCCCCGGCAATCCCGCCTCGTCGGCCGATTGGCCGGGGAGATGGGCCCCATGTTCGCGCCTGATTGTATTATAGCGAATACAAATTGCACTTTACAATTTGATTTTCACGTATACGCTTGATCCCGGAATGGCAAAAGCCATCCACCGCAGCGATCGGAAGGGGAGTCCGTCGTGTCGCAGAGCCCTGTCATGGAACGACGCAGCCCGGATGCCGGCGTGGAAGGCCGCAGGCCTGCCGAAACGGCCTTCATCCGCATCGACGGTGCGCGCAAGGTGTTCACGCAGCGCAGCGGCGGTGCCGTGCCGGTGCTCGACAATGTCGATCTCGCCATTGCGGAGAATGAATTCGTCTCGTTCATCGGCCGCAGCGGCTGCGGCAAGACGACCCTTCTCAACATGATCGCCGGGCTGGAGGACGTCTCGGCCGGCCGGATCGTTATTGCCGGCAAGGTCGTCACCGGGCCGGGGCAGGGGCAGGGCGTCGTCTTCCAGCAGCATGCGCTGTTTCCCTGGCTGACGGCGGTGGACAACGTCGCCTTCGGCTTCCGCAAGTCGGGCCTTGCCAAGGCCGAGCGCCGCCGGCGCGCCCTGGATCTCCTGGCGCTCGTCGGCCTGGAAGCTGCGGCGGGGCGCTATCCGCGCGAAATGTCCGGCGGCATGCAGCAGCGCGTCTCCATTGCCCGCGCGCTGGCGCTCGATCCGCAGATCCTCCTGATGGACGAACCCTTCGGTGCGCTCGACGAATTGACGCGCATCGAATTGCAGCAGGAGCTGCTGCGCATCTGGGAGGCGCGCCGCAAGACGATCGTCTTCGTCACCCATTCGATCAGCGAGGCCCTGATGCTGTCGGACCGGATCGTGCTCTTGGCGCCTGATCCCGGCCGCATCAAGCGCATCTTCCCGGTCGACCTGCCGCGCCCGCGCCTGCGCACCGATCCGGGCTTCAATGCGCTCTACCAAGCCATCTGGAACGAGCTTTCGACATGACGCGCAGGTTCCTCCAGGCCCTGCCGCCGCTCGCCGCCTTCACGGTGCTTCTCCTCCTCTGGGAGGCGGAGGTGCGCTACGGCTTTCTCAAGCCCTACCAGTTCCCGCCGGTCAGCCGCATCGCGCGCGGCTTCGTCGAACTGTCGACGACGGGTTTTCCGACGGGCGTGTCGATCTGGTCGCATGCGCTGACCACCATCCTGCGTGTCCTCCAAGGCTATGGTGCGGCGCTGGCGCTGGCGATCCCGCTCGGCCTCGTCATCGGCGCGCTGCCGGTGGTGGACAAGCTGACCGCGCCGCTCATCGTCTTCTGCCGCTCGGTCGCCACGCTCAGCCTCCTGCCGCTCGTCATCGTCTGGTTCGGCGCGGGTGAGCTGACCAAGGTCTTCCTCATCGGCTACGGCTGCTTCTGGGTCATGCTGTCCAATGTGATCGCCGGCGTGCGCTATGTCGATCCGACGCTCGTCAGGGCCGCGCGCACCTTCGGCCTGAAGGGGCTGGAGCTCTATCGCAGCGTCGTGCTGCCGGCCGCCCTGCCGCGCATCTTCGCCGGCGCGCGCATGGCGCTCGGCGTCGGCTTCATGGTCATCGTCGGCGCCGAGATGATCGGCACCATCGAGGGGCTGGGCGCGCTCATCATGGAGGCGCGCACCTTCTACCGCAGCGAGATCACCATCATCGGCATGCTGGTCATCGGCCTCATCGGCTTCACCATCTCCGCCGGTCTGATGGCGCTGGAGCGCGCCATGCTGCCCTGGGCGGGCAATCTCGACCGGGTGCGCCGATGAAGCCGCTTTCCCGCCTTTCCGCCGCCAGCGACCTCACCCTCGGCCTCATCGGCGCAATCCTCGCCGTCGCCGCCTGGGAAATCAGCGCCCGCACCGGGCTGGTCGATCCGGCGATCTTCCCGAGCCCGTCGCTCGCCATCCGCGCGGCGGCCGAGCGCCTGACGGCCGAGACCGTCGCGGACAACCTGTTCTGGAGCCTGCTGCGCGTCTTTTCCGGCTTCCTGCTGGGGGCGCTCGCGGGCGCGGCGGTCGGCATCGCGGCGGGCTGGTATCGCGGCTTCGGGGCGCTGGCGCGGCCGCTGATCGAGCTTCTGCGGCCGATCCCGCCACTCGCCTGGATCCCGCTTGCGATCATCTGGTTCGGCCTCGGCGAGCCGTCGAAATTCTTCATCATCTTCCTCGGCGCCTTCTTTCCCGTCGTCACGGCGGCCTATCAGGGCATGCGCAGCATCGATCCGATGCTGCTGAAGGCGGCGCAGACCTTCGGGCTCAGCGGCGTGCCGCTGCTCCTGCGCGTCGCCGTGCCGGCCGCCGCGCCCGATCTTGCGACGGGCGTGCGCATCGGCTGGGGGCTGAGCTTCGGCGTGCTGGTCGCCGCCGAGCTGATCGCGGCCGACAGGGGGCTCGGCTACATGATCATCAACGAGCGCAACACCGGCGGTTCCGTCGGCGTCATCGTCGTCGGCATCCTGCTCATCGGCGCGCTCAACCTCATCACCGACGCGGCCATCGGCGCCGCGATCAAACGCTGGATCGGGCGCTGGCACGGCGCCTGAGAGATAACAAGAGGGAGAACCACATGCGCATCGTCCTGAAATCCCTGATATCCGCCGCCATGGCCGGCATGCTGCTTGCGGCCGGCCCGTCCGCCGCCGCCGAGGTGGAGACCGACACGCTGTCCATCAGTATCGGCCCGGACCTGCCGTTCCTTGTCCATATCGTCGCCAAGGAGAAGGGCTGGTTCGACGAGGCCGGCTTCAAGAACGTCGAGTTCAAGACCTTCGCCTCCGGCAATCTCGCCGGCGAGGCGCTGCTCGCTGACGAGATCCAGCTCTGGACGCCCGGCAACCTGCCGCCGGTCTCGATGGCGCATAACGGCGTGCCCGTGGTGATCCTCGGCACGAATGCCGTCAGCCACGGGCTGGAGAAGATCGTGGTGCGCCAGGATGCCGGTGTCGAGACCCCGGAAGACCTCACCAAGGTGAAGCTCGGCCTCTTGGTCTCCTCCACCTCCGGCGCGCTGCTCGCCAATGTCGCGAAACACTACGGCCTCGACGCCACGAAGCTCCAGACGGTGAACCTTGCACCGCCGGAGGCGATGGCCGCCATGGCCAACAACGAGATCCAGGGCATCGTCTTCTGGGAGCCCTTCCCCTATCGCGCGGTGCAGGAGCAGGGCGCCAAGATCGTGCATACAGGCACGAAGAGCTTCTTCGCCAAGAACAATGGCGAGGACGTCGCCGTCTCCAACAACCGCACGGTCTGGGTCGCCTCGCAGGACTGGGTGCGCGCCCATCCCGTCGCGACGGAGGCGCTGGTGAATGTGCTCGCCAAGGCGCAGGCCTACGTGGCCGATCCCGCCAACAAGGACGAGGTCCTGAAGATCTTCTCCGACTTCCAGAAGCAGCCGGTGGAGATGAATGCCGCGCTCCTCGGCGATTACACGTTCACGCCGGATGTCGACCAGTCCTATGTCGAGGACATGGCGGCGATCGTCGATTACCTCAAGGCGACGAACCGCATTCCGGGCGAGGCGAAGGACGTGCTCACCTATACCTATACCGCCCCGCTGAAGGCGGTGAATGCCGCGGCCGTGTCGGTTGAGGGCCAGTGGGCGCCCTGAAAAAACCGGGCGCCTGCCGCAGCGGGCGCCCCCTTGCCATCAAAGCGGATTGATCACCATGTCCCGTTCGGCTGCCGACCGGATCGCCGTCGCCGTCATCGGCGCCGGCTTCATCGCCGATTACCACATCAACGGCCTTCGCGCCGCCGGCGGGGCGGATGTCGCCGCGCTGGTCGGCCGGCGGGCGGAGGCGACGCGGGCGCGGGCCGCGGCGCTCGGCATCGGCCGGGCCGAGACCGACTATCGCCGCGTGCTCGACGACAGCGCCATCGACGCCGTGGTCATCGCAACGCCCGACGATACGCATGAGCGCATCGCCATCGACGCGCTGGAGGCGGGAAAGTCCGTTTTGCTGCAAAAGCCAATGGCGTTGGACAGCGCCCAGTGCCGCGCCATCCTCGCCGCGGATGAACGGGCGGGGCGGCGCCTCACCGTCAGTTTCATGCACCGCTATTTCCCGGAGGTGCGCTGGCTGCGCAATCAGATCGCGGCCGGCGCGCTCGGGGCGATCCATTCGGTGCGCCTTCGCAACGCGACGCCCGGGGCGGACTGGAACGACTGGTTCTTCAAGCCCGGCAACGTTTCGGGCGGCGTCATCATGCAGCTCGGCGTGCACGGCATCGATCTCGTGCAGCACCTCCTCGGCCCGATTGAAACCGTCGCCGCCGACATGACGACGGCCAAGCCGGAGCGCCGCCTTGCCGATGGGCGAACGGTGCGGACGGAGCTGGAGGACAATGTGCTCGCCACCTACCGGCTGGCCGGCGGCGCGCGGGTAAGCCACGAGATGAGCTATACCGAGCTTGCCGGATGCGACCGGTTCCGCCTGGAACTTTATGCGGAGCGCGGCACGGTCTGGCTGCGCACGGAGCGCGGCGCGGCGGCCATCCACGCGCCGTCCGTCACTGGCGCGGCGGGCTGGGTGACGCCCGACCTGCCGGAGGAGCCGCTCGGCGCGGCCCATCATCGTCACTGGCTGTCCGTCGTGCGCGGCGAAGCGCCGGCCGACGATACGGCCGCTGCCGGGCTGCGCTCGGTCGAGGTGGCCGAAACGCTTTATGCAGCAGCGCGGGCCGGCACGCGGATGCCGGTCGGCGGGCAAGGGGAGAAGGCCGGATGCGCCTGAAGATCGCGATACTCGGCGTCGAACACTACCACGCCAATT
Source organism: Shinella yambaruensis (assembly GCF_050859155.1). Lineage (NCBI taxonomy): Bacteria > Pseudomonadati > Pseudomonadota > Alphaproteobacteria > Hyphomicrobiales > Rhizobiaceae > Shinella > Shinella yambaruensis. Next base: position 3,737,062 of record NZ_CP150638.1, on the reverse strand, counting down.
TCTGGACCCGTGCCTTTCTGGAGCGGCCCGAGGTGCAGGTCGTCGGCGTCTGGGATGCGTCCGGGGCCGTGGCGGCGAATTTTGCCGCCCGCCATGGCGTCGATGTGGCGCCCGACCTCTCGGGCCTCATCCGCAAGAGCCACGCGGTCGCCATCTGCTCGGCGACGAGCGATCATCTGGCGCTGGTGGAGGCGGCCGCCGCCGCTGGCCGGCCGGTGCTCTGCGAAAAGCCGCTCGGTATCGACCGCGCCCAGTGCGATGCCATCGCCGATGTGGTGGCGCGCACCGGCATCCGCTTCATGCAGAGCTTCCCGAAGCGTTTCGACCCCGCCAACCACGAGATCGTGCGTCTCCTGAAGGAAAAGGCGCTCGGCCGCGTGACGCTGTGCCGCGTGCGGCACGGCCACAGCCATGGCCTGACGGAAGACTTCCGCTCCGCCTGGTTCGTCGATCCGGCGCGCTCGGGCGGCGGCACGCTGCTCGACGAGGGCGTGCACGCCGCCGATTTCCTGCGCTGGATGTTCGGCGAGCCGGAAACCGCCTATGCCACGCTCTCCTCCACGCTCGGCCTGCCGGTGGAGGACACCGCGGTCGCCACCTTCCGCTACGCGGACGGTATGATCGCCGAGGTGACGACGAGCTGGTGCTTTGCTGGCGCGGACACGTCGATCGAGATCTACGGGACGGAGGGTTCGATCCTGCTTTCCGGCGTGGACATTGCCTCGCGCCCGGCGCGCGAGGCGGATTTTTTGCGCGTCTTCCGGCGCGGCGAGGAGGGGGGATGGTCCGCGCTGCCGGTCGTGCCCGCGTTCAAGACGGGGGTGTTTCACGAACATGTCGCCTGGGCCTTCGTCGATGCGCTGAAGAAGGGCGGCCCGATGCCGGTTACCCTGGAGGACGGCCAAAGGGCGTTCGCGATGATCGATGCAGCCTATCGGGCCGCCGCCGCCGGTGCCGCCCAGCCGATTGCGCGATAGGTGGATTTCCATGCTTGCACTGGCCTGCGACATCGGCGGAACCAATACCCGCCTCGGCCTTGTCCGCGACGGTATCCTGCTCTCCGGGAGCACGGGCAGCTATTCCAATGACGATTTCGAGGATTTCTATGCCGTGGCCGCGACGTTCCTGCACGAGCGCGGCACGCAGCGCGTCGACAGCGTCTGCATCGCCCTTGCGGCCGTGGCGACGGCCGAAGGCGCCACGCTGACGAACCGGGACTGGACCATCGCCCGCGACCGCGTGGCGACGGCCTCCGGTGCGGGCAGGGTCGATTTCATCAACGATTTCGAGGCGCTCGGCTATGCGATGGGGCAGGTAGAAAAGCTCAAGACGCGGTGCCTGACGCCGGGCAGGGCGCATGGCCGGCCGGGGCCGCGGCTGGTGCTCGGCGCGGGCACGGGCTTCAACGCCTCGGCCTGGTGTCCCTCCCGCTTCGGCGGGGCGCCCCATGTCATGGCGGCGGAATGCGGGCACATGACGCTGCCGCTCGCCGGCGAGACGGAATTCTCGTTGCAGGGTGCGCTTTCGGCGGGGCGCGGACGGGCGTCGGTGGAACGCGCCCTGTCGGGCCGCGGCCTCTTCGAGATCTATCAATGGCAATGCGCCGAGGCCGGCCGGGCGCCCAGCGTTGCGACGGCTGCGGACGTGTCGCGCCTTGCGGTCACGCGGGCGGACAGGGATTGCGAGCAGGCCGGGCACATGTTCATGCGCCTGCTCGGGCGGGTGTGCGGCGATCTGGCGCTCGCCTATCTGCCCTTTTCCGGCGTCTATCTTTCCGGCGGTGTCTCGCGCGCCTTTGCGCGTTCCCTCTCCAAGGACCCCACGTTCCTCGACGCCTTCCGCGCCAAGGGCCGCCAGGCGGATTTCATGGAAAGCTTTCCCGTCCACCTGCTTCTCGACGATCGCACGGCGCTTCAGGGATGCGCGGAATGGTTGCGCCTCTCGGCAGCTTGATGCCGGCGATGCCAGGTCGCGTCCGTTAGCAAAGGCTTTCATATTGCTCGGCAATCGTCGTTCCGGCCGCTCCCGCCGGAGTGGCGCCGCTGTTTTCTGCTGTATGGCCCCGAAGGGGGATTGTCTTTGCCGTCGATATCGTGATTGAATTTTAGGAATGGCATTCGGTGCACGCGTGTGCATCGGATACCGAAGGAAAATCGTGCAAAACGGGGAACTGGAATGAACAGGGAAACCATCACCGTACGCGTTCGTCCGCTGCTGGTCGGCGCGGCCTTCTCTTTGTTGCTTGCAGCCGGCGGCATGGCGCCGGCCTTTGCCGAGACGCCGGCCGACACGCTGGTGCAGGCCTGGGCGATCGACGACACGATCACGCTCGACCCGGCCGAATCCTTCGAGCTGAGCCCGGCCGAATTCCTCGGCAACGGCTACGACATGCTGGTGCGTCTCGATATCGACGACACGACCAAGGTCAAGGGCGGCATCGCCGAGAGCTGGGAAGTGTCCGAGGACGGCCTGACCTATACGTTCAAGCTGAAGCCGGGCATCAAGTTCGCTTCCGGCAACCCCGTCACCGCCGAGGACGTCGCCTGGTCCTTCGAGCGCGTCGTCAAGCTCGACAAGAGCCCGGCCTTCATCCTCACCCAGTTCGGCCTTAACGGCGACAATGTCACCGAAAAGGCCAAGGCCGTGGACGAGGGTACGTTCGTCTTCACCGTCGACAAGGCCTATGCGCCGAGCTTCGTGCTCAACTGCCTTACCGCGACCGTGGGCGCCGTGCTCGACAAGAAGCTCGTCATGGAGCACGCCGAAGCCAGGACGCCGAGCGACGAATACAAGTACGACACGGATTTCGGCTATGGGTGGATGAAGACCAACTATGCCGGCTCCGGCCCGTTCAAGATCCGCGACTGGCGCGCCAACGAAATCCTCGTGATGGAGCGCAACGACAACTATTACGGCGAGAAGCCGGCGCTCACCCGCGTCATTTACCGCCATGTCAAGGAAAGCGCGACGCAGCGCCTGATGCTCGAGGCCGGCGACATCGACGTCGCGCGCAATCTCGAGCCGGGTGATTTCGAGGCGGTTGCCAAGAACGCCGATCTCGCCACCACCAGCGCGGCGAAGGGCACGGTCTATTACATCAGCCTCAACCAGAAGAACGAGAACCTTGCCAAGCCGGAAGTGCGCGAGGCGCTCAAATATCTCGTCGACTACGACGCGATCGGCGCCACGCTGATCAAGGGCATCGGCGAGATCCGCCAGACCTACCAGGCCAAGGGCGTGCTCGGCGCGCTCGATGCGAGCCCCTATACGTTCGACGTCGCCAAGGCGAAGGAGCTGCTGGAAAAGGCGGGCCTGAAGGACGGCTTCTCCGTCACCTTCGACGTGCGCAACACGCAGCCCGTGACCGGGATTGCCGAATCCTTCCAGCAGACCGCCGGCCAGGCCGGCGTCAAGGTCGAGATCATTCCCGGCGATGGTAAGCAGACGCTGACCAAGTACCGCGCCCGCAACCACGATATGTATATCGGACAGTGGGGCATGGACTACTGGGATCCGAACTCGAACGCGGAAGCCTTCACCTCGAACCCCGACAATGGCGACGAGGCCTCGGTCAAGACCCTGGCCTGGCGCAATGCCTGGGACATCCCCGAGCTGACGGGAGAGGTGAAAGCGGCGCTTCTGGAGCGTGACAACGACAAGCGCGCCGAGATGTACAAGAAGCTGCAGCAGCAGGCGCTGGACACGAGCCCTTTCGTCATGATCTTCCAGCAGACCGAAGTGGCGGGCATGCGCGGCAACGTCAAGAACTACAAGCTCGGACCGAACTTCGATACGAACTTCCTTGCGCCCGTGACCAAGGACTAAGTCTGAAGGACCGGTCCCTTGAGCACTGCTGAAAGACGGATGCCGGCAAGGCGCGCCAACAGGCGCGCCTTCGCGACCCTCAAAGCGATCGCCGGCTTCGTCGTGGTCGTCGCCACCACCTATCTCGGTCTTCTCGCCGTGACCTTCTTCATCGGTCGCGTCGTGCCGATCGATCCGGTTCTGGCGATCGTCGGCGACCGCGCGCCGTCCCATGTCGTCGAGCGCGTGCGGCAGGAAATGGGCTTCAACCTGCCCTATTACCAGCAGTTCTTCCTCTATGTGAAAGGCGTGCTGCAGGGCGATTTCGGCACATCGGTGCTCACCACCAATCCGGTGATGACCGATATCCGCCGCGTCTTTCCGGCGACCATGGAGCTTGCCACCGTCGGCACTGTCATCGGCGCCGCCTTCGGCATCCCGCTCGGGGTGCTCGCGGCCGTCCGGCGCGGCAGCCTTGCCGACCAGATCGTGCGCATCGTCGGCCTCGTCGGCTATTCGGTGCCGATCTTCTGGCTCGGCCTCCTCGCCCTTCTGGTGTTCTATGCCCGCCTCGGCTGGACGTCCGGTCCCGGCCGCATCGACGTGGTGTTCGAATATACCTTCACGCCGATCACCGGCTTTTTCCTGCTCGACGCGATCCTCAATCGCGACTGGGCGGCCTTCCGCGACATCGTCTCGCACATCGTGCTGCCGGGCTCGCTGCTCGGCTATTTCTCGCTCGCCTATATCAGCCGTATGACGCGGTCCTTCATGCTGAACGAGCTCGGCCAGGAATATATCGTCGCGGCGCGCGCCAAGGGCCTGTCGGAAACCCGCATCATCTGGGGCCATGCGCTGCGCAATGCGGCCGTGCCGCTCGTCACGGTGATCGCGCTCTCCTATGCCGGCCTGCTGGAAGGTTCGGTGTTGACGGAGACCGTCTTCGCCTGGCCGGGCCTTGGCCTCTACATCACCAATTCGCTGCAGAATGCCGACATGAACGCGGTTCTCGGCGGCACCATCGTCATCGGTTCCGTCTTCATCGCCATCAACCTGTTATCCGACGTGCTTTACCGCATGCTCGACCCGCGGACGAGGACACGATGAGCGAAACCGCCATGACCCGCCGCGAATGGCTTCTGACCGACCGGCCGCAATCGCGCCTGCAGGCCCGGCTCGGCCGCGCCTATGTCACCTGGCGGCGGTTTGCCGCCAACCGGCTCGCCGTCATCGGCATGCTGATCATCCTCGGGCTGATCGTGCTCGCGATCTTCGCGCCGCTGCTGGCGCCGTACTCGCCCTATGTCGGCGATCTCGCCAAATCCCGCCTGCTGCCGCCGGATGCTGCCCATTGGCTCGGCACGGACGACCAGGGCCGCGACATCCTCTCGCGTCTCATCTACGGCTCGCGCCTGACGCTCCAGGTCGTGGTGCTGGTCGCCATCATCGCCGCGCCGCTCGGCCTTTTGGTCGGCACGGTCGCCGGTTATGCCGGCGGCTGGGTGGATGCGGTGCTGATGCGCATCACCGACATCTTCCTCGCCTTCCCGAAGCTCGTGCTGGCGCTCGCCTTCGTCGCGGCGCTCGGGCCCGGCATCGGCAATGCCATCATCGCCATCGCCATCACCTCCTGGCCGCCCTATGCGCGCATTGCCCGCGCCGAGACGCTGACGGTGCGCAATTCCGACTATATCTCGGCCGTGCGGCTGATGGGCGCCTCGCCCTGGCGCATCGTGCTGCGCCATATCATGCCGCTCTGTATCTCCTCGCTCATCGTGCGCGTGACGCTCGACATGGCGGGCATCATCCTGACAGCGGCCGGCCTTGGCTTCCTCGGCCTCGGCGCGCAGCCGCCACTGCCGGAATGGGGCGCGATGATCGCCTCCGGCCGCCGCTTCATCCTCGACCAGTGGTGGGTGGCCGCCATGCCGGGTTTCGCCATCCTCGTCGTCAGCCTCGGCTTCAACCTTCTGGGCGATGGCCTGCGCGATGCGCTGGATCCGCGCGGGAGCAGCCAATGAGCGCACTTCTCGACGTCAGGGACCTGCGCGTCTCCTTCCCCACCCGCACCGGCATGGTGGAGGCGGTGCGCGGCGTTTCCTTCACGCTCGGCCGCGAGCGGCTGGGCATCGTCGGCGAAAGCGGCTCGGGCAAGTCGCAGACCGGCCGCGCCATCATGGGCCTGACGCCGGAGCATGGCCGCATCTCGGCGGAAAAGCTGGAGTTCAACGGCATCGACCTCACCGGGGCGTCGAAGGCCGAGCGGCGCGCCTTGCGCGGCAAGCGCATCGCCATGATCCTGCAGGATCCGAAATATTCGCTCAACCCGGTCATGAGCATCGGCCGCCAGATCATCGAGACGCTGCGCACGCACGAGCCGGTCGGCAGGGCGGAGGCGCGCAGGCGGGCGCTCGACATGCTGGCCGCCGTGCAGATCCGCGACCCGGAGCGCGTCTTCGACCTCTATCCGCACGAGGTCTCGGGCGGCATGGGCCAGCGCGCCATGATCGCCATGATGCTGGTGGCCGGCCCGGAACTGTTGATCGCCGACGAGCCGACCTCGGCGCTCGACGTGACCGTGCAGCTCGACGTGCTCGGCATCCTCCATCGGCTGGTGGCCGACCGCGGCATGGGGCTGATCTTCATCTCGCACGACCTCAGGCTCGTGTCGTCCTTCTGCGACCGGGTCATCGTCATGTATGCCGGGCGCATCGTCGAGGAACTGCCGGCCTCCCGGCTTTCCGAGGCCGAGCATCCCTATACGCGGGGCCTGCTCAACTGCATGCCGAAGATCGGGGTCGACCGGCATCCCCTGCCCGTCCTCGACCGCAAGCCGGAGTGGGCGCTATGACGGCGGCTCTCGCCATCGACGGCCTCAGCGTCGTCTTCGACGATTTCGTCGCGCTCCAGGATATCAGCCTCACGGTGGCGCCCGGCGAATCCTTCGGGCTCGTCGGGGAATCCGGTTCCGGCAAGTCGACGCTGCTGCGGGCGGTCGCCGGGCTCGCCCCGGTTTCCGCCGGCACGATTGTCGTTGACGGCAAGATGCTCGGCGACAAGCGCGACAAGGCCTTCTATCGGCAGGTGCAGATGGTGTTCCAGGATCCCTATGGATCGCTGCACCCGCGCCAGACGGTCGACCGGCTGCTGCTGGAACCGCTCGCCATTCACGGCTTCGACGATTCGGAAAGCCGCATCGTGCGGGCGCTGGATGAGGTGGGGCTCGGCGCGAGCTTCCGCTTCCGCTATTCGCACCAGCTCTCCGGCGGCCAGCGCCAGCGCGTGGCGATCGCCCGGGCGCTGATCCTCGAACCCTCCATCCTGCTGCTCGACGAGCCGACCTCCGCGCTCGATGCCTCGGTGCAGGCCGAGGTGCTGAACCTGCTCGAACAGGTGCGCGCGGCGCGCAAGCTCACCTTCGTCATGGTCAGCCATGACCTTGCCGTCGTCACCCATATGTGCGACCGGCTGATGGTGATGCAGCACGGGCAGGCGGTGGAACAGCTCGCCTCCACGGACCTTGCGGCACACCGGGTGACGCAGGACTATACGCGCAGCCTGCTCACCGCCAGCGAAGGCTTCCGCCGCAACGGCTGACCGGGCTCAGCGCCCGCCTTCCTTGATGGATTCCATGGCGACGGAGGTCGAGGTGCTGGCGACGTTCGGCAGGCTGGAGATCTTCTCGCCCAGAACCTCCCGGTAGCGGCGGATATCGGCGGTGCGGATCTTGATCAGGTAGTCGAAGCGGCCGGCGATCATGTGGCACTCTTCGACCTCCTTGATCTTGCGCACCGCGCTGTTGAAAGCGTTGAGCGCCGCTTCCTTGGTGTCCGAAAGCTTCACCTCGGCGAAGGCGACATGGTCGAGCCCGAGCTTCTTCGGGTTGAGCACGGCGCGGAAGCCGTCGATATAGCCGTCGCTGATCAGGCGCTGCAGGCGCAGCGTGCAGGGCGTCTTCGAAAGCCCGACGATTTCGGACATTTCGGTGATGGAAATCCGAGCATTTTCAACGAGAAGATCAAGGATCTTGCGGTCGATAGCGTCGATTTCGCCAGGAAACAGCTTTGCCTTGGACATTTGTCTCACCTAAAGCGCCAATATATGGAGATAGCTCCTGTCTATACGCATATAATGGTGAGAAAGTCGCACGGCAATCGACTATGTTCCGCGCCAGCGCCATGAGGCTGGAATGCATCGGCAAGCGGTGTATCCTCTCCTCGCATCCAGTGGCCGAACCCGAGATGGTGATGGAAATGGTCCAGTCTGCAAACGAACAACAAATCTCCGCTTTCGCTGACTTCGCGCCGCCGATCCGGCCGCAGGGCGAATTGCGCCAGCGCATCACCGCCGCCTACCGCACGCCGGAAGAGGACGCGGTCCGGCCGCTGCTCGAAAAGGCCACACTGCCGGCCGATGTCGCCGCGCGCATCCGCGAGACGGCACGCACGCTGATCGTCGCGCTGCGCGCCAAGCACAAGGGCTCGGGCGTCGAGGGGCTGGTGCATGAATATTCGCTCTCCAGCCAGGAGGGCGTCGCGCTGATGTGCCTTGCCGAGGCGCTGCTGCGCATTCCAGACAATGCCACGCGCGACGCGCTGATCCGCGACAAGATTTCGGAAGGCGACTGGAAGTCGCATATGGGGGGCGGCCGCTCGCTCTTCGTCAATGCCGCCACCTGGGGCCTCGTGGTCACGGGCAAGCTGACCTCCACCGTCAACGACCGCGGCCTTTCCGCCGCCCTCACGCGTCTCATCGCCCGCTGCGGCGAGCCGGTCATCCGCCGCGGCGTCGACATGGCCATGCGCATGATGGGCGAGCAGTTCGTCACCGGCGAGACGATCGACGAGGCGCTGCGCAATTCGCGCGCCCTGGAGCGCAAGGGCTTCCGCTATTCCTACGACATGCTCGGCGAGGCGGCGACGACGGCCGCGGATGCGGAGCGCTATTATCGCGACTACGAGAACGCCATCCACGCCATCGGCAAGGCCTCGGCCGGCCGCGGCATCTATGAAGGTCCCGGCATCTCGATCAAGCTGTCCGCGCTGCATCCGCGCTACGTGCGCGCCCAGGCCGAACGGGTGATGGGCGAGCTGCTGCCGAAGGTGAAGGCGCTCGCCGCCATCGCGAAGTCCTACAATATCGGCCTCAACATCGATGCCGAGGAGGCCGACCGGCTGGAACTGTCGCTCGATCTTCTGGAAGAGCTTTGCCACGATCCGGCCCTTGCGGGCTGGGACGGCGTCGGCTTCGTGGTGCAGGCCTATGGCAAGCGCTGCCCGTTCGTGCTCGATTTCATCATCGACCTTGCCCGCCGCTCCAACCGGCGCATCATGGTGCGACTCGTCAAGGGCGCCTATTGGGACGCCGAGATCAAGCGCGCGCAGCTCGACGGGCTGGAGGAATTCCCGGTCTTCACGCGCAAGATCCACACGGACGTCTCCTACATCGCCTGCGCCCGGAAACTGCTGGCGGCGAAGGATGTGGTCTTCCCGCAGTTCGCCACGCACAACGCCCAGTCGCTTGCCACGATCTACCAGCTCGCCGGTCCGGATTTCCGCGTCGGCGACTACGAGTTCCAGTGCCTGCACGGCATGGGCGAGCCGCTCTACGACGAGGTCGTCGGAGAAGAGAAGCTGAACCGCCCGTGCCGCATCTATGCGCCGGTCGGCACGCATGAGACGCTGCTGGCCTATCTCGTCCGCCGCCTGCTTGAAAACGGTGCGAACTCCTCCTTCGTCAACCGCATCGCCGATCCCGCTATCTCGGTCGACGAGCTCATTGCCGATCCGGTCGCCGTGGTGCGCGCCATGCCGGTGCCGGGCGGCAAGCATGACAAGATCGCGCTTCCCGCGGAACTTTACGGCAAGGGCCGCCTGAACTCCGCCGGCCTCGACCTTTCCAACGAGGCGGTGCTGGCGAAGCTGGCGCAGGACCTTGCGAAGACCGCGGCCGTCGAATGGCAGGCCGCGCCCAAGATCGCCGACGGCTCCAGCGAGGGCGAGCGGCGGCCGGTGCTCAATCCGGCTGACCACAGGGACATGGTCGGCACCGTCGTCGAGACGACGGATGCGGGCGTCGCGAAGGCTGCGAGGCTTGCGCTCGAAGCGGCCCCGGCCTGGGCCGCCGTGCCGCCGCGCGAGCGCGGCGACCGGCTCGACCGCGCCGCCGACCTGATGCAGGCCGAGATCGCGACGCTGATCGGCCTTGCCATCCGCGAGGCGGGCAAATCCGCCGCCAACGCCATTGCCGAGGTGCGCGAGGCGATCGACTTCCTGCGCTACTATGCCGAACAGGCGCGGCGCACGCTCGGCGCCGGCCATGCGCCGCTCGGTCCGATCGTCTGCATCAGCCCGTGGAACTTCCCGCTGGCGATCTTCACCGGCCAGATCGCGGCCGCGCTCGTCGCCGGCAACCCGGTGCTGGCAAAGCCGGCGGAGGAAACGCCGCTGATCGCCGCCGAGGCCGTGCGCATCCTGCATGAAGCCGGCATTCCGGCCGGCGCGCTGCAACTGCTGCCCGGCGACGGCCGCGTCGGCGCTGCCCTTGTCGGTGCGCCGGAAACGGCGGGCGTCATGTTCACCGGCTCGACGGAGGTCGCACGCCTCATCCAGAAGGAACTCTCCGGCCGTCTCTCGCCGGCCGGCAAGCCGATCCCGCTGATCGCCGAGACCGGCGGGCAGAATGCGATGATCGTCGATTCCTCGGCGCTTGCCGAACAGGTGGTGTTCGATGTCATCGCGTCCGCCTTCGACAGCGCCGGCCAGCGCTGCTCGGCGCTGCGCGTGCTTTGCCTGCAGGAGGACGTCGCCGACCGCACGCTCACCATGCTGAAGGGCGCGCTTGCCGAACTCACGATCGGCCGCACCGACAAGCTCAATGTCGACACCGGCCCGGTCATCACCGCGGAGGCGAAGCAGACGATCGAGGCGCATATCGAGAAGATGCGCGCGCGTGGCCGCAAGATCGAGCAGGTGGCGCTGCCCGCGGAAGCTGCCCGCGGCACCTTCGTTTCGCCCACCATCATCGAGCTGCAGTCGCTTGCCGACCTGGAGCGCGAAGTGTTCGGTCCGGTCCTGCATGTCATCCGCTACAAGCGCGAGGATGTCGACCGCCTGATCGACGATATCAATGCGACGGGCTATGGCCTCACCTTCGGCCTGCACACGCGCCTCGACGAGACAATCGCCCATGTCACCAGCCGCGTGAAGGCGGGCAATATCTACGTCAATCGCAACATCATCGGCGCCATCGTCGGCGTGCAGCCGTTCGGCGGCCGGGGGCTCTCGGGCACCGGGCCCAAGGCCGGCGGTCCGCTCTATATCGGCCGCCTCGTGCAGGTGCCGCCGGTTCCCCCGCAGCACAGCTCCGTGCATATTCAGCCGGCGGTGCTCGATTTCGCCCAGTGGCTGCGTGGCAAGGGTAAGGTCGGGCTTTCTGATCAGGTCCGCGATCTCGGCAGCAATTCGGCGCTCGGGCTGGACCTCGAGCTTCCCGGCCCCGTCGGCGAAAAGAACCTCTATGCGCTCCATCCGCGCGGCCGGATCCTCCTCGCGCCGGCGACGGAAGAGGGGCTGCTCGCCCAGCTCGGCGCGGTGTTCGCCACCGGCAACAGGGCGGTGATCGACGCCGCCTCCGGTCTCCAGCCCGCGCTTGCCGGCCTTCCGGCGAGCCTTGCGGCGCTAGTCTCCTGGTCCTCCGACTGGGCGGCGGATGGTCCCTATGCGGGGGCGCTCGTCGAAGGGGACGGGGACAGGGTGGTCGAGGCCGCCCGCCGCATCGCCGCGCTGCCCGGCCCGCTCGTCCTGACGCAGGCCGCCAGCACGGCGGAAATCCGGGCGGGGGCGGATGCCTATTGCCTCAACTGGCTGCTCGAAGAGGTCTCAACCTCCATCAACACGGCCGCTGCCGGCGGCAATGCCAGCCTGATGAGCATCGGCTAAGGCATCCTCGAAATCCGGGCCGCTCCTTCGAGCGGCCCGTTTTCGTTTTCCAGCTATCCGGCCCCCTCCCAGGGCTTGGCAAGGGACGGGTGCGGCATCGCCAGCAGGTCTATCGCGCGGGCGGCGAGGTGGTCGACGATGTCGGCCACGGATTGCGGGCGATGGTAGAAGGCCGGCACCGGGGGCATGACGATCGCGCCCATTTCCGTCACGGCACACATGTTGCGCAGATGGCCGAGATGGAGCGGTGTCTCGCGCGCCAGAAGGATAAGCCGGCGGCGTTCCTTCAGTTGCACATCGGCGGCGCGGCCGATCAGCGTGTCGGTCCGGCCGGTGGCGATGGCCGACAGCGTCTGCATGGAGCAGGGGGCGACAATCATGCCGCGGACGGGGAACGAGCCGCTGGCGATCGATGCGCCGATATCGCCTGTCGGATGATGGCGATGGACGAGCGGCAACAGGCGTTCCAGCGCGTCCGCGCCGCATTCGAGGTCCAGCGTGCGGCGCGCGGCATCGGAGACCACGAGATGGATCTCGATATCGCCGAGCGCGGCAAGGCGCTCGACGATACGCACGGCCAGCGCCGCGCCGGAAGCGCCCGTGATGCCGACGATCACCCGTTCGGGGCTCATGCGACCGGCTCCGAAAGGCCGAGAAAGGCCCAGAGGCCATCCACCTTGGCGACGACGTCGGGTGCCATGGCGAGGACCCGTCCCCATTCCCGCTCGCTCTCCGTGCCGATCTTCCGTGTCGCATCCAGCCCGAGCTTGCCGCCAAGGCCGGATTTCGGGGAAGCGAAGTCGAGATAGTCGATCGGCGTGTTTTCCACGAGCATCAGGTCGCGGCTGGCATCGAAGCGGGTGGAGAGCGCCCAGATCACGTCCGGCCAGCTTTTCACATCGATGTCGCCATCGACGGCGATGATCAGCTTGGTGTAGCTGAACTGCGGCAGCATGGACCAGAGGCCCATCATCACCCGCCGCGCCTGGCCGGGATAGCGCTTGTCGATGGAAACCACCATGGCACGGTAGGAGCAGGCTTCGGGCGGCAGCCACAGGTCGAGGATCTCCGGGAACTGGCGCTTCACCAGCGGCACGAAGAGTTCGTTCATCGCCTCGCCCAGCCTCGACGGCTCGTCCGGCGGCCGGCCGGTATAGGTGGAGAGGTAGAGCGGGTTCTTGCGCAGGGTGATCGCCGAGAGTGTCATGACCGGGAAGGGCTCGACGGCATTGTAATAGCCGGTGTGGTCGCCATAGGGGCCTTCGTCCGCCGTCTCGCTGGCCGAGACCGTGCCTTCCAGCACGATTTCCGCGCTGGCGGGGATGGGCAGCGGCACGGTGAGGCCACAGGCCGTCTCCTGTCGCCGGCCGTTCAGCACGCCGGCAAAGCTGAGTTCGCTCATGCCGTCGGGCAGCGGCATGACGGCGGCAAGGATCGTCGCGGGATCGGCACCGATGACGACCGCGACGGGCATGTCGCGCCCGGCCGCCTGCCAGAGGCGATGGTGGCGCGCCCCGCCGCGATGGGCGAGCCAGCGCATGATGAGCCGGTCCTTGCCGAGTTTCTGCATGCGGTAGATGCCGACATTGATGTCCGCCGGATCGTCCGGCGCCCGGGTGATGACGAGCGGCCAGGTGACGAGCGGGGCGGGCTCGCCCGGCCAGCAGGTCTGGATCGGCAGGCGGTCGAGATCGGCCTCCTCGCCCTGCCAGACGATCGCCTGGCAGGGGGCGCGGCGGACCGTGCGCGGGTTCATCGACAGGGCGGCCTTCAGGTGGGGCAGCTTCTGCCAGGCATCGCGCAGGGAGCGCGGCGGCTGCGGGTCGCGCAGGTCCGCGAGGAAGGCGGCAAGGCGCGGCAGGCCGCCGGCCTCAAGGCCGAAACCCCATTCGATGCGCTCGCGCGTGCCGAAGAGATTGGTGAGAAGCGGGATGGGCTGGACACGGCCCGCGGCATCCACCGGCCGTTCGAAGATCAGCGCCGGTCCGCCCTCGGCCAGCACGCGGCGGTGGATTTCCGTCACCTCGTGGACGAGCGAGACTGGCTCGCGGATGCGCACCAGCCTTTCCCGCCGCTCCAGCAGGGCGACGAAATCCTGAAGGCTCTCGAAACGGGGCGGAACGGGGGTATCGGCTTTCATGCGGCACCCTTGCAGGGGAAAAATGTTGTGGTCTTTGACCTGGCGCAAATTCCCGCGGTGCAAGGCTCCCTAGGGTCCGGGTATTCGTTTCTGCCGAAGGCCAGCCGCATGCTTCCCCCGCTCCTTGCAAAACCGGTCGATCTCGCGCCCCTTTGGCTGGTGGAGCGGGTGGCGCGCACCCTCTTTTCCGGCGTGCTGAAGGCCCATCCCGAGCTTTTTGAGCGGCTCGGCGATTATCGCCGCACCCGCTACGGTTTCTCGCCCGTCGATCTGCCGCTGCATTTCACCGTCGTGCCGGCCATAAAGACGCTCAGCGTCTCGCGCGGCACGGCGCCGCCGGTCGATGCGAGAATCGAGGGGCCGCTGGTGCTGCTTCTCGGCCTGCTCGAAGGCCGCTGCGATGCCGATGCGCTGTTCTTCTCGCGCGACCTCTCGGTCACCGGCGACATGGAGGCGATGCTGGCGCTGCGCAACGCGCTCGACGACAGCGCCATCGACCTGCCGCGCGAGCTCGGCGCGCTGGCCGGCCCGCTCTCGCCGCTCGTCGCCGGCACGGCGCGCTACATCCGCGGCAAGGCGCTCGAAGGAAGGGATGCGACATGGAACTGATCTGCCCCGCCGGCACGCCCGCTGCCTTCCGCGAGGCGGTGGAGGCCGGTGCCGATGCCGTCTACTGCGGCTTTCGCGATGAGACCAATGCCCGCAACTTCCCGGGCCTCAACTTCAGCCGTGAGGAACTGCGCCAGTCGATCGTGCTTGCCCGCCGCAAGAAGGTGCAGACCTTCGTCGCGCTCAACACCTTCATGCGGGCGGGCGACGAGGCGCTGTGGTATTCGGCCGCCGACGACGCGGTGGCGATGGGCGCCGATGCGCTGATCCTCGCCGATTTCGGCCTGATGGCCTATGTTGCGGAAAAATTCCCGCAGCAGCGGCTGCATGTCTCCGTCCAGGCCTCCGCCTCGAACCCGGAGGCGATCCGCTTCCTCGTCGAGGCGTTCGGGGCAAGACGCGTCGTGCTGCCGCGCGTGCTGACGGTGCAGGACATCGCCCGGCTGACGCGACAGATCGACTGCGAGGTCGAGGTCTTCGCCTTCGGCGGGCTCTGCGTCATGGCGGAGGGGCGCTGCTCGCTCTCCTCCTATGCGACGGGCAAGTCGCCCAACATGAACGGCGTCTGCTCGCCGGCGAGCCATGTGCGCTACCGGCAGGACGGCGCGGACCTCGTCTCCGAGCTCGGCGCCTACACCATCAACCGCTTCGGCCCCGGCGAGGCCTCCGGCTATCCGACGCTCTGCAAGGGGCGCTTCGAGATCGGCGACGTCGAGGCTTATGCCTTCGAGGACCCCGTCTCGCTCGACGTCATCGACGAGATCGACGCGTTGCGCGCGGCCGGCGTCTCGGCGCTGAAGATCGAGGGGCGCCAGCGCGGCAAGGCCTATGTCGCCGAGGTGGTGTCGTCGCTCAAGAAGGCGCTCGTCGCCTCGCCCGGCGAGCGCGCGGCACTCGTCGCCCGGCTGCGCGCGATGAGCGAGGGTCAGCGCACGACGACGGGTGCCTATGACAAACGCTGGCGATAGGAGACGGTGATGGCGACGACAGGCAAACCGGCGCTGAGCCTCGGCCCGATCTATTTCCTCTGGGACGGGCCGAAATGGCGGGACTTCTATTTCCGCATCGCCGACGAGGCGGCGGTCGAGCATGTCACGCTCGGGGAAACGGTCTGTTCCAAGCGCCAGCATTTCAGCGAGCCGCATGTCGCCGAGGTCGTCGAGCGGCTGGAGGCGGCGGGCAAGCGCGTGACGCTCTCCACGCTCGCCATGGTCACGCTCCCGCGCGAAAGCCGGCATGTGCGCGACCTGATCGCCGGCAGCCTGCATACGGTGGAGGCGAACGACCTCTCCGCGCTCGGCCTCCTCAAGGGCCGGCCGCATTCGATCGGCCCGCTGGTCAATGTCTACAATGCGGCGACGGCCCGCACGCTTGCCGCCCGCGGTGCCGAGAACATCTGTCTGCCGCCGGAGCTGCCGGCCGGCTCCATCCGGCAGATGCTGGAGGCCATGCCGGATTTCTCCTTCGAGGTCTTCGCCTTCGGCCGCATGCCGCTCGCCATTTCCGCGCGCTGCGCCCATGCGCGCTCCAAGGGGCTGACGAAGGACAATTGCCAGTTCGTCTGCGGCGAGGAGCCCGACGGCCTGCCGCTGCGCACGCTCGACCGCCAGTCCTTCCTCGTGCTGAACGGTGTGCAGACCCTGTCGAACAGCTGCGTCGTGCTCGTCGATGACCTTGCGCCGCTCGTTGAAGCGGGCCTGTCGCGCGTGCGGCTCTCGCCGCAGGATTGCGACATGGTGAAGGTGGCAAGCCTCTACCGCGCGGTGCTCGACGGCAGGATCGACGGCGAGGAGGCGATCGCGGACCTGGTGAAGGTCTATCCCGGCGTGCGCTTCTCCAACGGTTTCCTGCACCGGCAGGAGGGCGCGGCCTGGGTGTCGCGCGGGCGAAACGCGGCGATGGGACGGGACTGAGGGCGATCAGGCGAAGACGTCGCGCGCCTCCGCCTTGGCGGCGATGAGCGTCTCCAGGATCATCTGCTCGGAAAAGACATGACGGCGCAGGCTTTCCTGGAAGCCGCTTATCATGCGCGACACCGTCTCGGGCGAAAGCCCGCAGCGACCGTCGGCAACGGCCTTCAGCGTCAGCGAGAGCTCCTCGGCGGCGAGCCGGTCGCAGCGGTGCTCCGCCTTCAGGCGCTCGATTGCCAGGGCGGCGAAGCAGGAGCCGGCGTGCCGGTCGAAATCCGGGAAGAGCAGGCGCTCCTCCAGCTCGTGCACCGCCTTGAGGGCGGGCGGAATAGCGTCGGCGAGCGCGCGCAGCTCGCCGGCGGTGCCCGGCTCGCTCGCCGTCTCCTCGAGGCGCAGGCAGAGATCGAGCAGGGCCTGGTGAAGCGTTTCCAGCCGGTCGATATCGGCGGCGTTAAGGCTCGCATCGTCCATCGCCGCCTCCTACTGGCCGAAGAAGAGCACGGCGGCGATGACCACCGAGGCGCTGACGGCGGACAGCGTTCCCGCGCCCTGCAGCACACCCATGCGGTAGAGCATCAGGGCGAAACCGGCGATAACCGGAGCGGCGATGAGGAGACCGAACTGTGCATCCGTCATGGGAAGGTCCTTTCCGTTGCCGCCATCATGCCGCGTTGGGCATCGCCGCTCTTTGCGCCGGCGCAAAGAAGCCCGCGGCTTCATGGGCTAGGGCTGGGCCATGGCGACGATGGACGATATGCGCACGGCGGTTGCGAAGGCGGAGAGCGGGGAGGGCGATTGCCTTCTTCTCTGGATCCTGGTGTGGAGCGAACTTTTGGCCTTCGGCGCGCTGCTCGTCGCCTTCATGGTGATGACGCTGGTGGACGTCGGAAATGCATCCTTCCTGCGCGCGCATCTCCATCCCGGACTTGCCGCGCTCAACACGGTCCTTCTCGTCCTCAGCGGCTGGCAGGCGGCGCTGGCGGTCCGCCGCGGGGCGGATCTTTCGGGCGTTCGCCGCTCGCTCGTCCTTGCCGGTCTTCTCGGTCTTGCCTTCGCGGCGGTGAAACTCGCCGAATACGGGATGGAGGTCCACTCCGGCATCGGCGGGGCAGGCACGCTTGCCGAACTCTATTTCCTCGTCACCGGCTTCCACCTGCTGCACGTCGTCTTCGGCGCGGCCATCCTCTTCCTCGTCGCCTGGCGCCCGTCGCGGAGCAATGTCGTGATGATCGCGACGCTCTGGCATGCGATCGACCTCGTCTGGCTCGTGATGTTCCCGATCGTCTACCTTACCTGAGACCGCCATGACCCGACAGGCCCACGAACAGTTCATCGCCATCCTTGCCATGCTGCTGACGCTCGCCGTCGGCGGCGCCCTCGTCGGCGGGCTCAGCGGCGGGCTGCTGGTGCCGATCACCGCGGTGCTGATCATGGCCTATGCCAAGGGTCGTTTCGTCATCCTCGATTTCATGGAATTGCGCGCGAGCCGCAGCGCGCTGCGGCCGGCCCTGCTTGCCTGGCCAGCGCTGCTCCTGTCGCTGGCGCTCGCCCGCTCGGTCCTCGTCGCGCTCATCGGCTGACGAACCGCCCCGCTCTTTGCCAATGCGCAAAGAAGGCTTTTTCCCTCCCGCTAGAACAAGGACGTCCCGCAGTGCCGGCGAGGGGATCGCCGGCAGAAAGTCGGCGGGGGTTTTTCGCCGGAGCCATGGAGTTTCCGGCAAGGGAAAGGACCATGGGATGGCAGAGCGCCTTACCAAGACCGGGGCCCGCAACGTCTTCTATGGCGGGTCCATCTTCTTCTTCACGATCTTCGTCGGGCTGACCGCCCATTCCCATTACTACATGCGCACGACCGCCACCGACGAGACGACGCTGACCGACAGCGTCGCGCGCGGCAAGCATGTCTGGGAGAAGAACGCCTGTATCAACTGCCACACGCTGCTGGGCGAAGGCGCCTATTTCGCGCCCGAGCTCGGCAATGTGTGGAAGCGCTATGGCGGGGCCGACGATCCGGAAGGCGCGCGCGAGGCCTTCAAGGCCTGGATGGCGGCGCAGCCGAGCGGAGCGGAGGGCCGGCGGCAGATGCCGCAGTTCAACCTCACCGAACAGGAACTCAACGATCTCGCCGATTTCCTCGAATGGACGAGCAGGATCAACACCCAGAACTGGCCGCCGAACGATGCCGGCTGAAGCCTTTCCGTTCTCACGCAAAACCGCGTCGCACTTTTACTGGAATTGCTCCCGGCGTTCAGGAGACAAGAGATGAAATATCAAACGCAAAAGGTCGCCATGCTGTATTTCTACGGCGCGCTCGGCCTGTTCCTCGCCCAGGTGGCTTTCGGCGTCCTCGCCGGCACGATCTACGTGCTGCCGAACGTGCTCTCCGAGCTGCTGCCCTTCAACATCGTGCGCATGATCCACACCAATGCGCTCGTCGTCTGGCTGCTCATGGGCTTCATGGGCGCCACCTACTACATGATCCCGGAGGAGACCGAGACGGAGCTTTACAGTCCTAAACTCGCCGTCCTGCAGTTCTGGATGTTCTTCGTGGCGGCGGGCCTGACGGTCGTCGGCTACATGTTCCGCATCCATGAGGGCCGCGAATTCCTCGAGCAGACCTTCATCGCCAAGGTCGGCATCGTCGTCGTCGTCCTGATGTTCCTCTTCAACATCACCATGACCGCGCTGAAGGGCCGCAAGACCACGGTCATCAACATCCTGCTCTTCGGCCTGTGGGGCCTCGCGCTCTTCTTCCTCTTCGCCTTCTACAACCCGGTCAACCTGGCGCTCGACAAGATGTACTGGTGGTACGTCATCCACCTGTGGGTCGAGGGCGTCTGGGAGCTGATCATGGCCTCGGTGCTCGCCTTCCTGATGATCAAGCTCAACGGCATCGACCGCGAGGTCGTGGAAAAGTGGCTCTATGTCATCGTCGGCCTCGCGCTCTTCTCGGGCATCCTCGGCACGGGCCACCACTATTACTGGATCGGTGCGCCGGGCTACTGGCAGTGGATCGGCTCGCTGTTCTCGACGCTGGAAGTGGCGCCCTTCTTCACCATGGTCATCTTCACCTTCGTCATGACCTGGAAGGCCGGCCGCAACCATCCGAACAAGGCGGCGCTGCTGTGGTCGATCGGCTGCTCGGTCATGGCCTTCTTCGGCGCGGGCGTCTGGGGCTTCCTGCACACGCTGTCGTCGGTCAACTACTATACCCACGGCACGCAGGTCACCGCCGCGCACGGGCACCTCGCCTTCTTCGGCGCCTATGTGATGCTGAACCTTGCCATGATGGCCTATGCGATCCCGGAAATCCGCGGCCGCGCGCCGTTCAACCAGTGGCTCTCCATCGCCAGCTTCTGGATCATGTGCACGGCCATGTCTGTCATGACCTTCGCGCTCACCTTCGCCGGCGTCGTGCAGGTCCACCTGCAGCGCGTGCTCGGCGAAGGCTTCATGGACGTCCAGGACCAGCTCGCGCTGTTCTACTGGGTCCGCCTCGGCTCGGGCGCCGTCGTGTTCGTCTCGGCGCTGATGTTCATCTGGGCGGTGCTCGTGCCCGGCCGGGAGCGTAGCGACAGCCTCACCCGGATGGTCCAGCCGGCCGAGTGAGCGCTGGCCGGCCCCGTCATCCCGCGGGGCCGGCACCTTCTTTCGACAGTTTCTTGGAGATCAGAATGAACGTCCTCCTCAAGGATACGCCCCGTCCCGTTCCGGATATCCCGGCCTACAGCCCCTCCGGGAACGAATGCGCCCTGTTCGAGACGGCCTGGACGCGCCAGCTTCCGCTGCTCCTGAAGGGGCCGACCGGCTGCGGCAAGACCCGTTTCGTCAGCCACATGGCGGCAAGGCTCGGCCTGCCGCTCTCCACCGTCTCCTGCCATGACGATCTTTCGGCCGCCGACCTCACCGGCCGTTACCTCCTGAAGGGCGGTGATACGGTCTGGGTGGACGGTCCCCTGACCCGCGCGGTGCGCCAGGGCGGCGTGTGTTATCTCGACGAGATCGTCGAGGCGCGCAAGGACGTTGCCGTCGTGCTGCATCCGCTCACCGACGACCGGCGTATCCTGCCGCTGGAGCGCACCGGCGAGGTGCTGGAAGCGCCATCCGGCTTCATGCTCGTCGTCTCCTACAATCCCGGTTACCAGAACCTCCTGAAAGCGTTGAAGCCCTCCACCCGCCAGCGCTTCGTCGCCATCGAGTTCGATTTCCTGCCGAAGCCCCAGGAAATCGCCGTCGTCGCCACGGAAAGCGGGCTGGACGAGGCGCAGGTCGCGCCGCTCGTCGCGCTGGCACACCGGTTGAGGGCGCTCAAGGGGCACGACCTGGAAGAGGGTGTCTCCACCCGCCTCCTCGTCTACTGCGCCTGCCTCATCGACAGCGGCATGACCATGCGCGAGGCGGTGCGGGCGGCGATGATCGAGCCGCTGACCGACGAACCGGATGTCCGGGCCGCCCTTCTCGAAATCGCCGACGCGATGATCCGCTGAGGAACCGCCATGCTGGATTTCCTGGAGCTTGAGGAAACGGTCGGCCGGGCCTGGCACCGGCTCGTCGGCAATACCGGCACCTGGCCGCGCCATCCGGAGCACGCCGTGCGGCTGGAGGATGTCCGGCCGGTGCTCGCCGTCTGCTTCCGCGGCTTCGGCGGCGAGGGCGCGGTGCAGATCGCGCCGGCGCGCGGGCGCACCTCGGCGCATCGTCTCCGGCTGCGTCAGCGCATGGGGCTCGGCGAGGAGAAGCTGGTGCAGCCCGGCCGTGACCATGCGACCCTGATGCTGCCCGCCGCGATCGACCTCTTCGCCGATCGCGGCCTCAACCGGGACCTCTATGTCTGGCTCGCGGCGACGATGGCGGTGATGCCGCTCGATCCGGTCACGGAGAGCGATCCGCTCCAGCGAGACCTCGCCATTCTCCAGCGGGCGGAGGCGACGGTGACGGCGGTGCTTTCGGCCTTTCCGGGTCTTGCGCGGCGCTACCGGCGGCTTTCGGCCGCCACGCTTTCGGCGCGCCGCAGCCGGCCGCTTCCCTCCGTCGAGCGGCATGTGGAGAACCGCATCCTCAGCCTCCTGAGGAAGGGCGCCGGCCTTGCGGACGAGACGCTGCCGGTCATCTTCCCGCACCGGGCGCCGGCCGGCTATCTGCCGATGCTGCCGGTGCCGCTGTGGCCAGATGCGCTCCTGCGCGAGGAAGGCGAGGGGCGCGGCGAGGAGGACCAGCCGGCGGCGGGCGGCACGCCCGAGACCCCGGAGACCAGCCGCCATGTCGCGCTGCGCGAAAAGGCCGAGAACCGCAAGAACGAGCGCAGCCCCTTCATTCTCAACCGCTTCGAAAAGATCCTCGCCATGGCGGAGATGGTCAATGTCGACCGCCCCGGCGACGACAGCGACGACCACGATTCGAGCGCCGCCGACGAACTGGACGACATGACGCTCGGCGAGCGCAAGGGCCGCCCGTCCGCCCGCTTCCATTTCGATCTCGACCTGCCGCCGGAAGCGCTCGACCGTACGCGCCTGACCGGCGAGCACACCTATCCCGAATGGGATTTCCGCACCGGCACCTACCTGCCTGACCATTGCCGGGTGCTTGCTTCTCCGGCACCGGATATGGCCGCCGTGCCCGAGGCCGATGCCGACACGAAGAGCCTGATCCGCCGCGTACGCCGGCAGTTCGAGGTGCTGCGGCCGCGCCACGAGATGCTGCGCGCGCAGCTCGACGGGGCGGAGCTGGACCTCGATGCCGTGGTGCGCGCCCGCAGCGACCTTGCCGCCGGCGGGCAGGGCAGCGACCGTATCCACCTGATGAGCCGGCCGCAAGCGCACGACCTTGCCGTCACCATTCTGGTCGACGTCTCGCTTTCGACGGACGCCTGGTTCGACAACCGCCGGGTGCTCGATGTGGAGAAGGAGGCGCTGCTGGTGCTGGCGCATGGACTTGCGGCCTGCGGCGACAGCCACTCGATCCTCACCTTCACCTCGCGCCGCCGCTCCTGGGTGCGGGTCGAGACGGTCAAGGATTTCGGCGAGACGATGAACCATGCCGTGGAGGCGCGCATCGCGGCGCTGAAGCCGGGCTTCTACACCCGCATCGGCCCGGCGATCCGCCATGCGGCGGCAAGGCTGCGCGAGCAGCCGAACCGGCGAAAGCTCCTCCTGCTGCTCACCGACGGCAAGCCGAACGACGTCGACCACTACGAGGGCCGCTTCGCTCTGGAGGACAGCCGCCGGGCGGTGAACGAGGCGCGGCGCACCGGCGTCAGTGTGTTCGGGGTGACGGTCGACCGGGAGGCGCAGGCCTATGTGCCGGCCATCTTCGGCCGCAACGGCTATGCCATCGTCAGCAATATCGCTCGGCTGCCTGCGGCGCTGCCGGCGATCTATCGCGGTCTTGTCGGATAGAGGCGCGAGACCTGCGAGGAAGGGCCCGGCATGCCGCACCATGCCGGGCCCTTTTTGTCTCAAGCTGCCTTGCTGTGCGTGCGGGCCGACTGGTCGATATAGGCGTCGAAGGCGGCGGCGACCGCGCGGATGATGAAGCGGTGATCCTGCCGCACCGTGACGGTGCCGTCGCGGATGTCGATCGCGCCATCCTCCGCAAGCGCCGCCAGCCGGGCATTGCCGTTAAGAAGCGGGGCCGCATCGAAACCGTGCCGCGCGGCGATGCCCGTCACGTCGACGCGGAAATCGCACATCAGCCGTTCGATGATCTCGGCGCGCAGCCGGTCCTCCGCCGTCAGCCGGTAACCCTTGGCGGTGGCGAGGCGGCCGGAGGCGATGCGCTGGGCATAGAGGCCGGGCGGCACCTCGTTCTGCACGTAGCCTTCTGCCGTGCGGCCGATCGACGAGGCGCCGAAGCCGATCAGCGTGGTGCAGGCATCC
This sequence comes from Shinella yambaruensis, assembly GCF_050859155.1. Lineage (NCBI taxonomy): Bacteria > Pseudomonadati > Pseudomonadota > Alphaproteobacteria > Hyphomicrobiales > Rhizobiaceae > Shinella > Shinella yambaruensis. The sequence goes on along the minus strand of NZ_CP150638.1, from coordinate 3,713,784 downwards.
GTCGTATAGCCCTGGAAGTTGCGGCGCAGCCGGCCTTGCCGGGCGGCAAGGGCGAGGCCGTCTTCCGGCAGGGCATAATGGTCGAGGCCGATGCGCACATAACCGGCGGCGGCAAGCGTTTCGGCGATCGCCTCGGCCTGCGCGCTGCGCATGGCGGCATCGGGCAGCGCGCGCTCGTCGATCAGCCGCTGGTGCTTCTTGAAGGAGGGGATGTGGGCATAGCCGAAGACGGCGAAACGCTCCGGCCGCATGCGGATCGCTGCCTGCGCGGTCGCGATGCAGGAGGCGACCGTCTGGTGCGGCAGGCCGTAGATGAGGTCGAAATTGATGCCGCTGATCCCGGCCTTGCGCAGCCGCTTGGCGGCCTCGGCCGTCTGCGCTTCGCTCTGGATGCGGTTGATCGCCTTCTGCACGACGGGGTCGAAGCTCTGCACGCCGAGGCTCGCACGGGTGACGCCCGCTGCGCCGAGCGCGACCGCCATCTCGGCGGAGAGGGTGCGCGGGTCGACCTCGACGGCGATTTCCGCGCCGCCGGCAAAGGCGAAGCGGGCGCGCAGGAGGCCGATCAGGTCGCGGAACTCCTCCGGCTGCATGATGGTGGGCGTGCCGCCGCCGAAATGCACATGGCGGATGGTCGGCCGGCCGGCGACCGTTCTGGAGACGAGGTCGATCTCTTTTCGGAGCATGTCGATATAGTCGAGGATCGGCTCGTCGCGCTGGGTGATTGTCGTGTGACAGCCGCAGTACCAGCACATGGAGCGGCAGAAGGGGATGTGCAGGTAGAGCGAGGTATCGGTGCCGGGTCGGATGGCGGCAAGCCAGTCGCCATAGGTGCCGGTGCCGACGGTCGGCGAAAAGCCCGGCGCCGTCGGATAGCTCGTATAGCGCGGCAGCCGTGCCTCGCCGTATTTTTCGATCAGGGCCTGTTGCATGGCGCATTCCTTTGTCCGGGTGGATGAATGGGAGGAGCCTAGGGGCCGGGCCGGAGTGCTTCTTTGCGAAAAGCCAAGCAGTGGGACGTCGCGGCCGCGCATTTCCGGAATTGTTTGCGCAACGTCAAAGTGGCGGGCAGGTCGCGGGGTTAGCGTCGGCTGGTTCCGGTCGGTCGGGCCGTGCCTTCCGGAACGGGATCGGAGCGGCCGGGACGGAACAGAAAACCATGTCAGACGACCAGGCCAAGCCTTCCATTGATGTCCGCACCATTGCCCCGCGCGAGCGTCATCCGCGCATTTTCGGCATGCTCGGCGCGCTGCTTCCCGGTAAATCGATGCTGATCACCAGCGACCACGATCCGCGGCCATTGCACTACCAGCTCGAGACGAATTTCCCGGGCCAGTTCGGCTGGGACTATCTCGAACAGGGACCGGAGGTCTGGCGCGTCGAGATCGACCGGATCGAGGACCGCGGCTGCGATTGCTGCTGCGGCTCGGACCACTAGGCGGCAGACGGCACACGGCGAAGGGGAAACCTTATGCAGGGCGCGACGCTCTCCCGCTGGACCATGTCCTATTTCGCCCTGGCCTGTCTGATGCTCGTCGCAGGACAGGGCCTGATGCTGGCGGGCTACGGCTATCCGGCCGTCGCCGTCAGCGCGCCGGAAACCCTGGTGCTCGTCCATATCCTTGCGATCGGCTGGCTGAGCCTCCTGATGGCGGGCGCGCTCCTGCAGTTCGTGCCGGTGCTGATCGCCCGTCCGCTGGTCGGCGGGCGGTTCGCGGCGCCTGCCTTGCTGCTCATCGTTGCCGGGCTCGGCGCGCTGGTCGGCGGCTTCGTGGCGCTGTCCGGCGCCATCGACCTGCCACTCGCGCTCCTGCCCCTCGGGGGCGGATTGCTGCTGGCCGGTTTCGTCCTCCTCGCCGCCATCCTCGCCGCCACGCTTCTTGCGGCGCGGCCCCTGCCGCTACCGGCGCGCTTCGTCGCCGTCGGGCTGTCGGCGCTCGTCGGCGCGGCCCTTGCCGGTTTCGTTTTCACGCTTGCCCTTTCCGGCACCAGTGACAACCTGTTGCTTGTCCGGCTCGTCGCCGACGGCGTGGATTTGCATGCGGCGCTGGGCCTTGGCGGCTGGCTGAGCGTCACCGCGCTCGGTGTCAGCTACCGGCTGCTCGCCATGTTCCTGCTGGCGCCCGAGGCGGAGCGGCCGACGAGCCGCATAGTCTGGTGGGCGGCAAGCCTTGCCATCGGTCTTGTCGCCGCCTGCATTCCGGTCGTCCTTCTCGCCGCCTCCGGTGTGACGGCGCTCTTTGCCGCCGCCCTCCTTCTGACGCTTGCCGCGGTGCTGCTCTATGGCGGCGACGTCGTGCATCTCTACCGGGCGCGCAAGCGCAAGCAGGCGGAGCTGAACATCCGGGCGACGTTCGCTGCCTTTGGCGCACTTCTATTGTCCGTCGCCCTGCTCAACCTGCCTGGCGTCCGTGCGGGCGAGGGGCTTGCGGCGGTCGTCTACCTTTTCGTCTTCGGCTGGCTGACGGGGCTGGGGCTTGCCCAGCTTTACAAGATCGTCGCCTTCCTGACATGGTTGGAGGCCTATGGGCCGGTGCTCGGCCGCGCGCCGGTGCCGCGCGTGCAGGATCTGGTTGATGAAGGACGCGGGCGTGTCCTGTTCTGGTTCTATTACGGCGCGGTGGCGGCGGCCACGCTCGCGCTTTTCGCGGAGGCTTCCGGCGTTTTTCGCGTGGCGGTCCTCGTGCAGCTGGCCGCGACGCTGGGGTTGATAGGAGAACTCATCCGCGCGCGCCGGCTTTGCATCGTGCCGAAAGCGCTGCGGGCGCCGGCCGGCATGGTGCGCCCCCATCTCTTCCTGCCTACATTTGTTTCAAGGAGATAACCGATGTCTGACGTCTCAAACGCCATCGCCCCCAAGACCCTCGACGTGCGGCCGATCCTGGAAAGCGGCGGCGAGCCGTTCCAGGCGATCATGGAGGCGGTGCAGTCGCTCGGCCCCGGGCAGGGGCTCCGGCTCTTCGCCACCTTTCGCCCCCAGCCGCTGTTCCGCGTCATGGCGAGCCGCGGCTTCGACCATGAGGCCCATGAGATCGAGGGCGGCGACTGGGAGGTCCTCTTCACGCCGCAGCAGGTGGTGGCACCCGTCGAAACCTCCGACAATGCGGATCGCCCTGAGACCTGGCCGGATCCCTCGCTTCATCTCGATCTCAGCGACCTCGATCCGCCCGAGCCGATGGTCCGCATCCTTGCGGCGGCCGAGACGCTCGGGCCGGGCGAGGTCCTCTTCGCGGTTCTTTCCCGCGAGCCGCTGTTCCTGTTCCCCGAACTGACGAAGCGCGGCCACCAGTGGGCCGGCAATTTCGACGAGACGGGTTCGGCCTACCGCATCCTCGTGCGGACCGGCCGGGCAAAGGCGTGATCCGATGGACGAGGACGAGAAGGCTGCGCTGACCGAGGCCATCCGCAATGCCCTGCGCATGATCATCGACCCGGAGATCGGCCGCAACATCGTCGATCTCGGCCTGATCTACGAGATCGCGGTGGAGGAGGGCGGCATCGCGCGCATCGCCATGACGACGACGACGCGGGGCTGCCCGGCGAGCGACTACCTCAAGGATGCCGTGAGCAACTGCGTCTGGTATGTGCCGGGCGTCGAATATGCCGAGGTGCGGCTGACCTACGAGCCGCCCTGGACGCCGGAGATGATGGCGGTGGAAGGCTAGGCAGAAAACGGCCCGGAACTGCTTCCGGGCCGTTTCGCGTTCAGAGCGGTGCGCGGCGCTTGCGCGCGAGGATCGGCGCATATTCCAGGCAGAAGAGCCCGAAGGCCGCGATCCAGAGAAGCCCGGAAGCGGCGTAGACGAGGTGACTCGCCTCGGGAAAGACCTCGCCGAGCGGGCGGATGAGCGCGCAGAGGATCAGTGCGGCATAGGCGGTGACGGTGAGGCGCGAGGCCTGCAATGGGCGGCCGGTATGGCCGAGGCTCGCCCGTGTCATGACGGCCAGCATCATGCAGGCGATGGCGCCGACCGAGAGAAGATGCAGCACGGAGCGCTCCTCCAGAAAACCGAGCGCGCTGAGGGCGATGGACGCGAGGCCGAGCGGCACGAAGGCATAGGCGACGTGGAGGACGACGAGCAGCTTTTCCGGCCGCGTCGTCCAGCCACGCCAGCGGTGGAGGCGGATGCAGTGCAGGAGGGCGGCGGCCAGGCCGAGGCCGGCGGTGCCGGGGTGCTCGCGCGCGAGCGTCCAGGCGGTGAGCGCGCCGACGCCGGCAAGGATGGCGACCATGTCGAAGCGGTTGTAGGGCACGGGAAAATCCGTGCGGCCGGACTTGTTGAGCCAGTTGCGGGTGAAGCTCGGCAGGATGCGGCCGCCGACGATCATCACCAGCACGACATAGGCGGCGACGGCAAGGCGGATCGCCATGTGGTCGTGTTCGCCGTCGATGGCCGCCACATGGAAGATGCCGTTGGCAACCGACAAGGCGAGGAGGCCGCCGAGTACCTTCAGGTCCTTCCACTTGCGCCCCGCCACGACCTCGCGCGTGCAGATGGCAAGCAGCGCCGGCAGGAAGAGCCCGTCGATGACGGCCGCCGCGGTCACGCCGATCGTGTCTGGCACGAGCAGTGCGATACGTCCGGCGCACCAGAGTGCAAACAGCGCGAAGAGCGGCCAGCCGGAGACGGGCAGGCGCCCGGTCCAGTTCGGCACCGCCGTCAGCAGGAAACCGGCGAGCACGGCGGAGGCGAAGCCGAACAGCATCTCATGGGCGTGCCAGTTGGGCGCGCCGTAATCGCCCCCAAGCTCGATATGCCCGGTGATCGCTGCGATCCACAATGTCATGGCGGCGACCGCCCACAGGCCGGCGCCGAGGAAGAACGGCCGGAAGCCATAGGAAAACAACACCGGGCCGGTGCGGGAAAGGCCGCGGGGAACGGCGCGGCTGATGCGCGTTGCGGGTTGGCTTGCGCTCATTTGGATCTGCTCCTTCGCATTTGTCAGCTCTTTCTAGGGCACCCGCGGGGCTCTTTCTTTGCGAGATGGCAAAGAGCAAATCAGCATCTGCCAAAATGCCGCAGCGGCCGGAAAGACCTGTTTGTCCCATCACAAAGAGGCCGGCGCGAATGCTCCTAGAACAGAGAGGACCGGGCGATACACCGCTCCGTCCTTTCAAAAGGAGAGAAACAATGACCGAGCAGTTTCAGATGACACGCCGCACAATCCTGGGCGGAGCCGCCTTTGCCGGCGTCCTGACGCCGATCATTGCGGCGTCGATGGCGCGAGCGGAAGGCGGCGCCATCGAGACAAATGCAGCCGCAACGGCGGCCGACATCGCCAAGCTGGAACGCGTGAAGGTCGAGCTGGTCAAGCCGCCCTTCGTTCACGCCCACACCCAGAAGGCCGAAGGCGGACCGAAAGTCTACGAATTCACCATGACGATCGAGGAAAAGAAGATGATCCTCGACGACAAGGGCACCGAGGTCCATGCGATGACCTTCAACGGCTCGGTTCCAGGGCCTCTGATGGTCGTGCACCAGAACGACTATGTCGAGCTGACGCTGATCAATCCCGACACCAACGAATTGCAGCACAATATCGACTTCCACTCGGCAACGGGTGCGCTCGGCGGCGGCGCGCTGACCGTGGTCAACCCCGGTGAACGCACGGTGCTGCGCTTCAAGGCCACCAAGGCCGGCGTCTTCGTCTACCACTGCGCACCTCCCGGAATGGTGCCCTGGCACGTCACCTCGGGCATGAACGGCGCCATCATGGTTCTGCCGCGCGAGGGCCTGACGGACGGGCACGGCAAGGAGCTGACCTATGACCGGGTCTACTATGTCGGCGAGCAGGACTTCTACGTGCCGCGCGATGCCGAAGGAAATTACAAGAAGTATGAGAGCGTCGGCGAATCGTATGCCGATACGCTCGAAGTCATGCGCACGCTGACCCCGAGCCACATCGTCTTTAACGGCGCCGTCGGGGCGCTGACCGGCGACAATGCCCTGCAGGCCAAGGTGGGCGAGAAGGTGCTGATCGTGCACTCGCAGGCCAACCGCGATACCAGGCCGCACCTGATCGGCGGGCATGGCGACTATGTCTGGGCGACCGGCAAGTTCCGCAACGTGCCGGACGTCGACCAGGAGACCTGGTTCATACCGGGCGGTACGGCGGGCGCTGCCTTCTACACCTTCGAGCAGCCCGGCATCTACGCCTATGTAAACCACAACCTGATCGAGGCCTTCGAACTGGGCGCCGCCGCGCACTTCACGGTCACCGGCGAGTGGAACGACGATCTGATGACCTCGGTCACGCCGCCGAGCGGCGCCTGACGCCCTGTGCTGCCGGCATGCCCGTTCGTGAGGGCGGGCGTGCCAATGCGGGCCGCCGCCGGCGGCCCGGTCCGAAAGCGGCGCCCGTCCCGGACGCCGAACGATCGTCCGGGCGATGCGCAAGGAGGCCGTCATGGCTGCACTGACTTCGAAACCCGCGATTACCTGGACATCGCTCGCCCTTCCCGCGCTGCTCCTCGCCGCGCTTGCCGGCGGCATCGCGGTGAAGACGGACCTTATCGGCGCTACGCCTGCCGGTCCCGTGCTGGACGAGCCGATGACGGTGGAGATCGCGCCGCGCCGCTTCGAATACCGCGAGAGCGGCGAATTCTTCCGCAACGGCTTTGCCGTGGACGGGCCGGTCAAGACAGTCACCATGCGGCGCCCGCTCACCATCATGAAATACCAGGTGAGCGCGGCCGACTACCGGCGCTGCGTCGCAGACGGCGCCTGCGCGCCGGCCGAGCCCGGCTTCGTGCCGGCGGAAGCGGCCACGGCGCCGGCGACGGGCGTCAGCTATGACGATGCGACGGCCTATGCCGGCTGGCTGAGCGCCCGCACCGGCGAGATCTGGACCCTGCCGAGCGACGAGGATCTCGCCTTCGCCGCCGGTACGCGCTTTCCCGACGATGCGCTCGGCGTCGACATCAATAGCACCAATCCGGCCGAGCGCTGGCTTGCGGACTATCGCCGCGAGGCGGCGCGCAAGGCCTCGCGCGATCCCGTTCCCCAGCCGCTCGGCCGCTTCGGCGAAAACGAGTTCGGCCTTGCCGATTTCGCCGGCAATGTCTGGGAATGGACCGCGACCTGCCACCGGCGCGTCAATCTCGACAAGGCGGGCCGGGTGATGAACGACGTGTCGTCGTGCGGCATCTACATTGCCAGCGGCAAGCATCGGGCGGCGATGAGCTCGTTCGTGCGCAACCCGAAGGGCGGCGGCTGTGCCGTCGGCGTGCCGCCGGACAATGTCGGCTTCCGCCTCGTCAAGGACACGCGCTGGTATGCGCCCCTGCTCGTTGCCTTGAAGGAAAAGGGGTTTTCTTTCTGACGGGGATGTTCAAACTTTCAGGTGGCGGCATGGCGTGATAGAAGCCGGTAGCTTTCACGCGAGAGGGATTTGGCTGTGAAGATCGACCGGACCGTCGTCCGCTCGCTTGCCCTGTTCGACAGGATGAGCGACGAGGACCTCGACAGGCTGCTGACCCATGCGACGGCGCGCCGCGTGGCACAGGGCGACGCCGTCTTCGAACAGGGCCAGCAGGCGTCGAGCTTCTTCCTCCTGCTGCATGGCCGGCTGAAGGTGACGCAGGTGACGGAAGACGGCCAGCAGATCATCGTTCGCGTCGTGCATCCCGGCGACCTCTTCGGCTTTGCCAAGGCGCTGCAGCGCACGGACTATCCGGGCACCGCGCGGGCGGCGACGGAAAGCGTCATCCTCGGCTGGCCGACGGATCTCTGGCCGCATTTCGTCGAGCAGAACCCTCGCCTTGCCGTCACGGCCATGCAGACGATCGGCCAGCGGCTGGAAGAGGCCCATACCCGTATCCGCGAGATGTCCACGCAGGAGGTGGAGCGCCGGGTGGCGCATGCCGTGCTTCGCCTGTCCCAGCAGGCCGGGCGGAAGGAAGAGGCCGGTATCCGCATCGACTTCCCGATCTCGCGGCAGGATATCGCCGAGATGACCGGCACGACGCTGCACACTGTCTCGCGCATTCTCAGTGCCTGGGAGGCACGCGGCCTCGTCGAGGGCGGGCGGCAGAAACTGCTGATCCGCGACATGGCAGGACTTTCGGCGCTCGCCGAGGGCGCGCGCGAATAAGCGCCACTTGCGGGCGCTCTTCTCCTAGCCCAGGGTCCGCGTGACGTCGGCGAAGGTTTCCTCGAGCACGGCGATCAGGTGGTCGGCGTCCCGCTTCGAGAAGATCATCGGCGGGCGCATCTTCAGGACGTTGTCATGCGGCCCTTCCGTTCCCATCAGCACGCCGCGGCGGCGGGCACCGTTGGAAACGGCGCGGGCGAACTCGGTGGCGGGCGCCTTCGTCCTGCGGTCGGTGACGAGCTCGATGCCGAGGAAGAGGCCGAGGCCGCGCACGTCGCCGATCACATCGTATCGCGCCTGCATGGCGCGGAAGGCATCCATCAGATAATTGCCGATGACCAGCGCATTGCCGCGCAGGTCTTCACCTTCGATGACATCGAGCACGGCAAGGCCGACGGCGCAGGAAACCGGGTTTCCGCCGAAGGTGTTGAAATATTCCATGCCGTTGTTGAAGCTGTCGGTCACCGCGCGGGTCGTCACTACCGCGGCCATGGGATGGCCATCGCCGATCGGCTTGCCCATGGTGACGATATCGGGCACGACGCCCTGCGTCTCGAAGGCCCACCAATGGCTGCCGACGCGGCCGAAGCCGACCTGAACCTCGTCGGCGATGCACACGCCGCCCGCCGCGCGCACCAGCCGGTAGACCTCCTTGAGGTAGCCTTCGGGCAGGAAGACCTGGCCGGCGACGCTCGGAATGGATTCGGCGATGAAGAAGCCGGGGCCTTCGCCCCTGGCCTGCATGCCGGCGATCAGCTCCGCGACGCTTTCGGCAAAGCGCTTGCCGTGCTCCTCGACCGGCCAGTCGTCGGGCGCGCGATAGCTGTCCGGAACGGCCGCGACATGGACATGGGGCTTCGGTCCCTTGCCGCCCTTGCGGCGGAACTTGTAGGGGCTGATGTCGATCAATTCCTGCGTCGTGCCGTGATAGGACCAGTCGAGCGTGATGGCGTTCTCGCGGCCGGTATGCGCCCGCATCAGCCTGAGCGCCAGGCCGTTGGCTTCCGATCCGCTGTTGACGAAGCCGGCGACGGTCAGTTCCTTCGGCAGCGTCGCCGTCAGGCGCTCGGCATAGGCGACGATGTTGTCGTGCAGGTAGCGGGTGTTGGTGTTGAGCGTTTCCGCCTGCTTCGCCATCGCCTCCACCACGACCGGATGGGCATGGCCGATGTGGCAGACATTGTTGAAGCAGTCGAGATAGGCCCGGCCGCTGTCGTCGATCAGGAAGACGCCTTCGCCGCGCACGAACTTGATCGGCTTGTCGTAGGAGATGGAAAGGTTCGGCAGGAGCAGCTCGCGCCTGAGCTTGACGATCTCCTCATGCGAGCGGCCGTGGCGTTCGTAGAACTCCCCGGCGATGCCGGCAAAGGTGCTGGCATCGGGGAAAAGCTCCGCCCAGACGTCGAGATAGCGGGCCTCGCCGACGCCGAGGATCTCGGTGGCGGAGAGATTGGTGTCGGTGGAGAGCTGGAGATGGAGATGCGGCGCCCAGCCGCCGTTTTCCGTGGGTAGGCCCATCTCGCCGACGAGCGCGCCGGCTTCCAGCCGTTCGCCGGCCTTCAGGCGGCCCGTCGCCTCATGGGCGAGATGGCCCCAGAGGCTGACGAAGGGCGGGCAGCCTTCCGGTTCGTGGCGCAGTGCGATCAGGCAGCCGTAGCCGAGCGGCTCCTTCTCGATCTCGACGCTGACGACGGTCGCCGGCAGCGGCGTGAAGACCTTCGTGCCGGCGGCCATGAAGAGATCGAGGCCGAGATGGCGGGTACGGCGCGTCTTCTCGATGAAGCGCGAGACGAACATCTCGCCGGCATAGACGGTGCGCTCCTCGCCGAAGGGACCGACGCCGAGTTCGATGCCGTTTCCGCGGCAATGGGCCTCCCAGATCGCCTGCGCCGCGTCCGGCTGCCCGGCGGCGGACGTGACGGTCATCGGGTGGGCCGGGTCGCCATAGGGCACAAGGGCTGCCGGATAGGTCGCGGCCGGGCGCTCCAGCAGGGGGGCGAGCGCCTTGCGGTTCCTCGCGATCCAGCCGGCGACGGCGCGAGCGCCCGGCGTGGCCTCGAAGCCGCAGGCCTTACGCAGGATGGCGGTGGCGAAACGCGGGTTCATGCGGTCGAGCTTGCGCAGCAGCGTCCAGGCCGGGCGCTCGCTGATGGCGAGATACGGGTTGTCCTGCGTGTGGCTGCGGCGCGAGGCGGAGATCGTCACGGACGTGACGAGGCGGATGGCGATGAGGTCGTAGAGGAGATCGACCTCCTCTTCCTGCAGCGGATATTCGGCATGAAAACCACTGGCAATGGCGGCGGCCGCGCCGATCGGGTCGGCATGGTCGAGGCCGGCATAGGCGGCGGCGATGGCGACCTCGGCGATGACGGGCGCATGCAGCGCATCGCCGAAATCGATCAGGCCGGAGATCCGGTCGGCATCGCCATTGTCGACGAGCACGTTCCAGTCGTTGGCGTCGTTGTGGATCACCGCGGCGCGCAGCATCGCAAGGCGCGGGGCGATGGCGGCGAAACGCGTGAGGAAGCGTTCGAGCAGCGCCCGGTCCTCGGCGGCGGCGACATGCTGCAGGCGCCCGGCGGAGCGGCCGGCATGGCGGATGTCCCAGTCGAGATCGCGCAGGGCGCCCGGATGCATGAAGCCCTTCAGCGCCGCATCGAAACGGCCGAGCATGCGGCCGAGGGCGTGGAGCGCGGCATCGCTGCGTTCCGTCTCGGCGAGCGGCCTGCCTTCGACCCAACTGACCAGCCGGATGCGATGGCGCACGCCATGCGGCCCGGTGGTTGAGGCAAGGCTTGCGCCGGACAGCGCCGGGCGGATATGCGGCACCGGCAGGTCGCCGGCATGGGCGCCGAGATGGGCGAGCAGCGCCGTCTGGAAATCGCTCTCGACCTCCGGCTCCGCGGCGTTGACGATCTTCAGGATGAAGGTCCCCTCCGCCGTCTCCACCTTGAAATTCTGGTCCCGTTCGCTGGCCAGCGGCGAAAGCGTGCCGGAAAGGCCGTAATGCTCGGCAAGCAGCGCGGCGGCGGCGTCGATGGAGAAATCCGGGGTCGTCTTCAGCATGTCGTTCATGGTCATCCTCGTTCCTGCCGGAAGAGTTGCATGGACGGCGCGGCGGCGCATCCGGCATTATGCCGGTTGTGCCGGCACTCTGTTTATAATAACCGTCATCTTGTCGGCGTGTTGTTAGGAGGGGCCATGCAGGATACGGACGCCATCGATCGCACGATCCTCAGCATCCTCTCACGCGAAGCGCGCATTCCGATGAAGTCGCTGGCGGGACGGATCGGTCTTTCGCGCAGCGCCACCACCGAGCGTGTCAGCCGGCTGGAAAAGGCCGGCATCATCCGCGGCTACCGGGCGGATATCGGCCAGCTCGACGACGGGCAGATCCAGGCCTTCCTGCTCGTCACCCTCAAGCGCACGCCCTCGATCGGCGTGCTCGACCGCCTCGCCGGCTTTTCCGCGGTGCGCAAGGTCTCCTCGGTCAGCGGCCAGCTCGATCTCGTTGTGGAGGTGGAGGTCGGCTCGATCAATGCGCTCAACGAATTGCGCAACGAGGTCTCGACCATGGACAATGTCGAGGATCTGACGACCTCCATCGTGCTCCGGCGGGATATCGAGCGGAGCTGATCCCGGCGTGCCTGCCTGCCGCATGCGTGCGGCTCCGGCGGCGGACTGTTTTCTTTCGGCCCTCCGTCGCCTATGAATCAGGCGACCCGAAAGCTTAGATCCAGCAAGGAAACCAGGTGGACGTACATCCTCAACCGCCGCTGATCGCGCGAATCCGCTCGCATGCGCCAACGATGACCCGCGCCCTGGAGCGGGTCGCCGCCTTCGTGCTTGCCGATCCGCAATCCGTTCTCTTCAAGAGCATAACGGAGCTTGCCGAAGAGGCACAGTCCTCCGAGGCGAGCGTCATCCGCTTCTGCCGCGAGCTCGGTTACCCCGGCTTCCAGAACTTCAAACTGGCCCTGGCGCATGAACTTGCGACCTTGCAGCAGCCCGTCTCCACGGCGACGCCTGGGGATGTCGTGCAGGAACTCGTCGACACGGCGCGCATCGCGCTCGACGAGACGCAGCGCCTGCTCGACCGCAAGGTCATTGCGGACGTGTCGTCGTTGCTGCTGTCCGCCCGCCATGTCGAGATCTTCGGCGTGGCGGCCTCCGCCATCACGGCGCAATATCTCGAATACAAGCTCGCCCGGCTCGGCATTTCCGCCCATATCGCCCGGGATTCGCATCTTGCCACCATGGCCTCGGCGACAGCGGCGGCGGCCGACCTCTATATCCTCGTCTCCACCTCCGGCTCGACCATCGACACGCTGCGCGTGGCGGAGAATGCCCATGCGCGGGGCGCGCGCATCGTCGGCATCACCAACCGGACGAAGAGCCCGCTCGCAGCGATCTGCGATTTCGTGCTGCTCGCCTCCTCGCCGGAAACGCCGCTGACCGGGGGAGCCTTCCAGTCGAAGATCAGCCAGCTCCTGATCGTCGATGCCATCGCCAGCACCATCACCAAGCTCGATCCGGCACGGCTGGAGACGATCAAGGACACGGCGGAGAGCGTCAGTGACCGCAACATCTGAAGATAAGTTTTGAAGATAATCTTCAGATGAAGAAAATTATTGACGATTTCCATCAAAGACCGTAACGTCCCTTCCATTCAGGGAGATGCGGTGTTCATGGACATCATGGAAACAATGCGGGGCCGGCTCGTCGTGTCCTGCCAGGCGGCGGAAACGAGCCCGCTCCATGCCACGGAGCATATCGTTGCACTCGCCCGGGCGGCGGCTCTCGGCGGCGCGGCGGGCGTGAGGATCGAGGGCGTGCGCAACGTGCAGGCCGTTCGCGGCGCCATCGACCTGCCGATCATCGGCATCACGAAGATCGCCCAGCCGGGCTCGGACGTCTACATCACGCCCTCGCTGGAAGACGTGCGCAGCCTTGCGGCCGCGGGTGCCGATGTCATCGCCTTCGATGCCACCGACCGGCCGCGCCCCGTGCCGGTTGCCGATATCGTGTCGGAGATTACGCGGCTGGGGAAGGCCAGCATGGCCGATGTCAGCACGCTCGCGGAGGCCCGGCAGGCCATTGCCGCCGGTGCGGATTTCGTCGGCACCACGCTTTCCGGCTACACGCCCTATACCGCAGGCACGGCCGCCCCGGATTTCGCGCTGATGGGCGACCTTGCGCAGGCCGGTATCGCCTTCGTCGCCGAAGGGCGCATCTGGGAGCCGGAGCAGGCGCGGCGCGCGCTCACGCTCGGCGCGGCCTTCGTCGTCGTCGGCTCGGCAATCACCCGGCCCGACGAGATCACCCGGCGCTTTGCTGACGCGCTTGCCGGCTGACGGCCCCGATATTTTGGAGGATGACATGATCAAGACAGCAAAAGTGGCCGTCATCGGCGCCGGGTTCATGGGCTCGATGCATGCCTCGATCTTCGCCAGCGATCCGCGGGCGGAGCTGGTGGCCATCGTCGACCGCGACCGCGCCCGGGCGCAGGCTGTGGCCGACGGGCTCGGCGGCGGCGTCCGCGTCTATGGCTCGCATGAGGAGCTGCTTTCGGCCGAGACGCTCGACCTCGTCAGCATCTGCACGCCGGATCACCTGCACCTCGAGCCCGCGCTGGCGATCGCCGCAAAGGGCGTCAACCTCTTCATCGAGAAGCCGATCGCCTCGACGCTGGAGGATGGCCGGCGGATCGTTGACGCCTGCAAGGCGGCGAATGTGAAGCTCGGCGTCGGTTACCTCCTGCGTTTCGATCCGCGCTACTACAAGGCGCGCGAGCTGATCGAGACCGGCAGGATCGGCACGCCGATCCATGTCTATGCAAGGCGCAACAGTGCCCGTACGGAAGGACCGAAGCGGTATGCCGGCACCCTGCCGCTCGCCATGCACGTCACGGTGCACGATGTCGACATGGTGCTCTGGATGCTTAGGGGCCAGACGCCGGTCACCGCCTATGCGCAGCAGACCGAGATCCTGCTCGGCGAAATGGGCACGCAGGACACGATCGCCGGCGTCGTGCGCTTCTCCGGCGGCACGGTGGTGACATTCGAAAGCGCCTGGTCGCTGCCGGCGGGCGCCCGCCACATGATCGACGCACGCCTCGAAATGATCGGTACGGAAGGCTCCTTCGAGGTGCAGTGCGGCGACAGCGGCCTCTACTTCGCCGACAACCAGGCCTCGCGCGAGATCGACACCCAGCACTGGCCGGAGATCGGCGGCAGGGTCGGCGGGGATCTCCGGCTCCAGCTCTCCAGCGTGCTCGAATGGATCGGCGGCGCCGAATGCCAGGTCGCGACCGGTGAGGAGGCGCTCCTGTCGCTGGAGTTGACGCAGGCGCTCGTGCGCTCGGCCGATACCGGCGAGGTGCAGCGGTTCTGAACGCGACAGAAATTCAGGGAGATACAGCGCGTCTCGGCGCTGCGAAGTGCGACTGACGGCTCGTTGACGAGCGACATTCAAAAGGGGAACGACATGAAAAGACGTAACTTCATTGCATTTGCGCTTGCACTGTCCTCGTCCGTGGCCGCATCGGCCTTCGCGCAGGATGCGGACCAGCCCTACAAGGGAACCCGTCTCGCCGTGCTGATGGAAGGCCATCCGACGACGGACGGCATCCAGGCGTTGCTGCCGGAATTCACCGCGGCGACCGGCATCGAGGTCGAACTCGAAGTGGTGCCGGAATCCGACATCACGGCAAAGATGCTGCTGGAATTTTCCTCCGGCTCCGGCCGCTACGACGTGGTCCAGAACAATATCATCTACATTCCGGGTTTCCTGAAGGCCGGCTATATCGCGCCGCTCGACGAGCTCGCGGGCAAGTTCCCCGCGGACTACGACAAGGCGGACTTCGTGCCGGGCTATCTCAACACCAACATCGTCGACGGCAAGCTCTACGGCCTGCCGGTCTATGGCGAAAGCACCTTCCTGATGTACCGGAAGGACCTCTTCGAAGAATACGGCATCGCTCCTCCCAAGAGCTTTGGCGAGGTGACGGCGGCCGCGAAGACGATCAAGGAAAAGTCGAACGGCGCGGTCGCCGGCATCACCATGCGCGGCGCGCAGGGCATCCAGAACGTCTATGTCTGGGCAGGCTGGCTGTGGGGCTATGGCGGCGAGTTTATCACGGCGGACGGCAAGTCGGCGCTCGGCACGGACGAGGCCGCCGCCTCGCTCGACGCCTTTGCCGGCGTGCTGCGCGACTATGGACCGGTCGGCGTCGCCAATTTCGGCTGGGAGGAGAACCGCGTGCTCTTCCAGCAGGGCAAGGCCGGCATGACGATGGACGCCACCGTCAACGGTGCGTTCAACGAGGATCCGTCCATCTCGTCCGTCGTCGGCAAGGTCGGCTATGTGCCGGTGCCGGTCGAGACCGACACGCTGAAGGGCGGCTCCTCCTCGCTCGCCGTGCACAGCCTCTACATTTCCGAGGCCTCGCAGAACAAGGAGGCGGCCTGGATCTTCGCCTCCTGGGCGACAGCCAAGGAACAGCAGATCAAGTCCTTCGCCCTTGCGCCGAATTCCGGCGTGACCTCGCTCGCCGCGCTGAATTCGGAGGAGTTCGCCAAGCGCTACGGCGCCTTCAAGGACGCCATGCTCGCCTCCATCAACGCCGGCAACCCGCAATACCTGCCGACCGTCGAGGCCGCCAACGAGGTCATCAACAATGCCGGCATCGCCGTCTCGAAGGTGCTGGCCGGCACGGCATCGGCCAAGGATGCGCTCGCCGAGGCCAATGCGGCGAACGACGCCGCGCTCAGCCGTTGAGAACAAGCGCCATGCCCGGTTCGCCGGGCATGGCCGGCCTTGCGGGGAGCGGCGCCATGAAGGATGCGACCACCTATTTCTACCGTCCGATCGTCCTTCTGTTCGGCTCGGTCTCGGTCATCCTGACCGTCTATGTGCTGTGGCTGACGCTGCACAATATCAGCCTGCTTCGCCCGGGGCAGGAGAGCTTCATCGGCTTCGACAACTATGTCCGGCTGCTGTTCGACGGCCGCGCCATCAATGCGCTCGGGCGCACGGTGCTGTTCACCGTTGCGGCGACGGTCATCGAAGTGGCGCTGGGTCTTGCGATCTCGCTTCTGGTGGATCGCGAATTCCTGGGCAAGCGCATCGTGCGCGGCATCCTGCTGGTGCCGATCGTCATGACGCCCGTCGTGGTGGGCCTCACCTGGCGCTTCCTGCTCGATCCTTCCAACGGCATGATGAACTACCTGCTCTCCACCATCGGCTTTGGCCCGGTCGACTGGCTCGGCAATCCGAATGTCGCGCTCTTCTCGCTGCTGATGGCCGATATCTGGCAATGGACGCCCTTCGTGGTGCTGCTCACCATGGCCTCGCTCGAATCCCTGCCGGGCGACCCGCAGAACGCCGCCCGCGTCGATGGCGCGCGGGAATGGCAGGTGCTCTGGTTCATCACCCTGCCGGCGCTGAAGCGGGCGCTCATGGTCGTCGCGCTCATCCGTGCCATCGATGCGGTGAAAGCCTTCGACATCTTCTACATCATGACCCGCGGCGGGCCGGCGCTGTCGACGGAGACGCTCAACCTCTACGGCTACATCTCCGCCTTTACCAATTTCGACATCTCCTATTCGCTGACCATCGCCCTGGTGCTGACCATCCTCACCAATGTCGCGCTGCTCCTGCTCTACAACCTCGCCTTCAAGGCGCCCAAGCAAGGAGAGACCTGATGCGCCGGATCGTGCTCTGGGTTGCGCTCGCCGTTCTTCTTCTCTGCGTGCTGTTTCCGCTCTACTGGGTGATCGCGACTTCGCTGAAGACCCAGCGCGACGCCTTCGCCATGCCGCCGGTCTGGCTGTTCGCGCCGACCTTCGAGAACTACGCCAAGGTGCTGAACAACGGCGTCTTCATCCGTGCCTTCTTCAACAGCGTCGTCATTTCGCTTTCGGCGAGCGTGATCTCGGTCGGCGTCGGCGCGCTGGTCGCCTATGGGCTGGTGGCGCAGGACGAGCCGACCAAGCGGCAGAACGAGAAGTTCATCCTGAGCCTTCGCATCGCGCCGCCGCTGATCTTCATCATCCCGACCTATTTCCTGGCGGCGCAGATGAAGCTGCTCAACAATCACTGGATCGTCATCGGCGTCTATGCCTTCGTCAACATCCCCTTCGCAATCTCGTTGCTCATCACCTTCTTCGAGGATATTCCGCGGGAACTGAGGGATGCGGCGAAGGTCGACGGCGCGCGCGAATTCACCATCTTCCGCGAGATATTCCTGCCGGTGGCGCTCGGCGGCATCGTCGCCACCTTCATCCTGTGCGTGCTCTTCACCTGGAACGAGTTCTTCATCGCGCTTGTCCTGACGGGGCGCGATACGCAGACCCTGCCGGTCAGCATCACCTCGTTCCTTACCTTCCAGGGCGTGCAATGGGGGCCGCTGACGGCGGCGGCGGCATTGGTCATGCTGCCGATGCTGGTGCTCGGCATGCTGGTCCAGGGCAAGGTGGTGCGCGGCATGTCGCTCGGCAGCATCAAGGGATAGAACGATGACGGGAACAGACACAATGAAGCGATCCCTGCTGCTGAAGAGCATTCGCAAATCCTATGGCAGCGTCAGCGTGCTGAAGGGCATCGACATCGAGGTGCAGGAGGGCGATTTCGTCGTGCTGCTCGGCCCTTCGGGCTGCGGAAAATCGACCCTCCTGCACGCGATCGCCGGCCTACACCCGATCGACGGCGGCTTGATCGAGATCGAGGGCCGCGATGTGACGGCGGTGCCGACGCGCGAGCGGGACATCGCCATGGTGTTCCAGTCCTATGCGCTCTATCCGAACATGACGGTACGGCAGAACATCGCCTTTCCGCTGCGCATGCGCAGCGCCAGCGCGGCGGAAAAGGAGACGAAGGTCGCCGAGGTGGCGCGACTCCTGCAGATCGAACCGCTCCTGGAGCGGAAACCGCGCGAGCTCTCCGGCGGCCAGCGCCAGCGCGTCGCAATCGGCCGGGCGCTGGTCCGCGCGCCGAAAATCTTCCTGTTCGACGAGCCGCTCTCCAATCTCGACGCCACCCTGCGCGTCGAGACGCGGGCGGAGATCAAGCAGTTGCACGAGCGCATCCGCAAGACGATGATCTACGTCACCCATGACCAGATCGAGGCTATGACGCTGGCCACGAAGATCGTCGTGATGAACAAGGGCGAGGTGCAGCAGATCGGCAGTCCCTACGAGATCTATCACCGTCCCGCCAATCTCTTCGTGGCGAAGTTCGTCGGCTCGCCCGCCATGCATTTCGTGCCTGGCGACCTGGTGCTTGCGAATGGCAGGCCGGCCTTCGACGACCGGAAGGGCTGGTCGCTGCCGCTTGCCCTGCCGGAAGGAACCGTGGCGAAGGGCGACGTCCTGCTCGGCATCCGGCCGGAACAGATCCGCCTTGCGCGCGAGGGGCAGCCGGCCATCGAGGCGCGCGTCGAGATGGTGGAATCCACCGGGCCGGAGGACAATGTGACGCTGTCGCTGCACGGTCATTCGCTGGTCGCCCGCATGGAGACCGGGAGCGTCGCCCAGGGGTCCGTCGTGCCGGTCACGATTGCGGCGGAAAAGGTTTCGGTCTTCGACGCGGCCGCCGGGCGGCTGATTGGCTAGGGCGGTTTCAGCACAAATGCGCAACGGCTTCGGGTGAAGCCGGAAAGATGAGCATGACGGACGACAAGGCAATCCTCGCGGTCGATATCGGCGGCACCAAGACGCTGGTCGCGCTCGTTCGTGCATCCGGCGTGGTGGGCGAGGTGACGGTTCCCACCAGGCGGGAGGATGGACCGGATCGCTGGCTGGAGGCGGCCCTTGTCGCGGCAGAGCCCTGGCGCGGGCGGTTTTCCGGCATCGGCCTTGCCGTCACCGGCTTCGTGCGGGATGGCCGGTGGTCGGCGATGAACCCGGCGACCCTCGGCATCCCGCCGGATTATCCACTCGTTTCCCGGGTCGAGGCGCTGTTTTCCCGCCCGGCCATCGCCGTCAACGATGCGCAGGCCGCCGCCTGGGGCGAACATGCACTCGGGGCGGGGCAGGGAGAGGATCTCGTCTTCCTGACCATTTCCACCGGCATCGGCGGCGGCATCGTGCTGAACGGCCGTCTGCGGGAGGGGCTCGCCGGGCATTTCGGGCTGACGACCGAGGGCGAGGATGGCGCCTTTCTTGAGGATCGCGTCTCCGGGCGCTGGATGGCGGCCGAAGCCCGGCGTCACGGACAGGCGGCGGATGCGCGGCAGGTTTTCGCCAGCGCCGCGATGGGGGAAGCGTGGGCGATGGATATCGTTGCGGCCTCCGCGCAGCGCGTCGCGCGCCTGTGCCGCAACATCCAGTTGGCGCTCGATCCGCCGCGCATCGTTCTCGGCGGCGGCATCGGCCTTGCGGAAGGGTTCATCGACCGGGTGCGTGCGCTGATGCCGCCGCTCGGCCCCGTTGCGCCGGTGCCGGTCTGCCGCGCCGAACTCGGCGTTCGGGCCGGCATCCTCGGGGTCGCGGATATGGCCCGTATCGCATTTTCGGACGCGGGTCGCTAAGACCGGTCGCCGACAGAAGGAGAAACCGACCATGGTGGTTCGCAAGGCCGCAGCGGCAGACCTGCCGTTCATCATCGACGCCTATCGCCTCGCCTTCGCCTTCGACGAGGCACGCACCCGCCGCTATGTCGAGATGACGGGCCTCGATTGTTTCCGTGTCCTGGAGAGCGACGGGCAGCCGGCCGCGGTCTGGGCTGTCATTTCCTGCGGCCACTGGTTCGGCGGCCGGGTGGTTCCTGCGGCCAACATCGCCCATGTCGCCATCCAGCCGGAGTTTCGCGGCAGCGGCCTTGCCGCCGGCATCCTGGATCTCTCCTGCGAGGACGCCCGCAAGGGCGGGGCGCTGCTCGCCAGCCTTTTCGCCTCGACGCGCCCGGTCTATCGCCGCTCCGGCTTCAACCTTGCGGGTCACGAGATGATCTACGAGGCCGAGACGTCGGAATTCTACAAGATCCGGCAGGACATCCGCTGCCGCCGTGTATCGCTTGGCGAGGCGCGCGCCGTGCTCGAGCCCATCTACCGGCGTGCCTGCCGCCCGCAGTCCGGCCTGCTGGACCGCCACGATGCCCACTGGAATGCCCGCCTCGACGAGACGGCGAGCATCCCCTCGGTCTTCGTCTTCGACGAGGATGCAGCTTACCTGGTGATCGACACGTCGGACGAGAACGTCCTTGATGTTCGCGACTGGGCCGCGCTGAATGGCGCGGCGGCCCGGCAGATCCTGAAATTCATCGGCACCTTCTCGACGGTCTATCGCAAGGTGCGCTGGCACGGCGCCCCGCAGGATGCCCTCATCTTCGCCATGCCGGACAAGGGCTGGTCGCTGGTCCACCAGGAGGAGTTTCTGCTGCGTGTGCTGGAGCCGGCGGCCGCGCTGGCGGCGCGCGGCTATGCCTGCGATGACGGTGAGTTGACGCTGGCGATAGAGGGGGCGGAACGGCAGGTCCTGCATCTCGCCCTTCGCGATGGCACAGCGCATTGCACGGCCGATGGCGATGGAGGGCCGGTCCTGACAATCGAGCAGGCCCAGTTCCCCAGCCTGTTCTCCGGTTTCCGTCCGGCCAGTTTCCTGCAAAGGGCCGGCCATGCCGATGGCACGGCCGAAGCCGTTGCCCTTGCCGACCGCATCTTCGCCGGCCCGCCGCCATGGGTTGCCGAACACTTCTGACGACCGGCCGCTTGCGGTTGGAAAGCATGTCGAGCCGACGAACGGGCTTGCGGCCGACGTGTTCTTCCTTGGAGAACCTGCTCTGGGTCAGGCCTTGCCGAACAGGGCCATGAGATCGACGCTGTCGGAGGTCTTGGCGCCGGCTTCCAGATGGTCCTGGATGTGGCGGAGGTGCAGCGTCATCATCCAGGCCGCCTTTTCCGCATCCCGCGTGTGGAAGGCGCCGACGATGGCGGCGTGGTCGTCGTCACGACAATTGCTGACGCCGGGCGCGCCGAAAAGGCCGATGATCAGCGAGGTGCGGGTCACCAGTTCCTTCATCGTGCGGATGAGGATGGCATTGCCGGCGATCTGCGCCAGCAAGGTGTGGAACTGGCCGGACAGGCGGATCGCGTCATGGCGGTGCCGCTCCTTGTGCGCCACATATTCCATTTCCAGATGGCGGGTCAGCGCCGCGATGTCCGCCTCGCTCGCACGCTGGACGGCGAGGCGGGCGATATTCGGCTCCAGTGCGAGGCGGGCCTCGAAGACTTCGCGGGCCTGCTCGGGCGTCGGCGAGGCGACGAAGGCGCCGCGATTGGCATGCAGCTCCACGACCTCGCGGCTTGCCAGCAGCAGCAGGCTGCGGCGAATGCGCATGCGCCCGACGCCGAAGGCTTCGCATAGCGCCGATTCGGAAAGCTTCGTGCCCGGCGGCAATCTCTGTTCGATGACCGCTTCGAAAATGCGATCGACGATATCGCTCTCGTCGACCTCCTCCGCTTCCATCAGATTTTCCCTGCCTACATCAACCACCGAACTCACCCTGACATGCGCAGTCTGTTGCACAGCCTCTAAATAAGGCTGATTTGGTTGACCAACAAGCGCCGATTTCGTCGACACGGCTTAGCATGTTTTGTTCACAACCACTTGACAAGATCGTTAACAATGCGCTCAATGCCTCTGCCAAGGCCGATTGGAGCCGCACCTTGCGGCCCATGCGCCTATCAAAAACAGATCAATGGCCC
Organism: Shinella yambaruensis; assembly: GCF_050859155.1. Classification (NCBI taxonomy): domain Bacteria; kingdom Pseudomonadati; phylum Pseudomonadota; class Alphaproteobacteria; order Hyphomicrobiales; family Rhizobiaceae; genus Shinella; species Shinella yambaruensis. Next base: position 3,691,985 of record NZ_CP150638.1, on the reverse strand, counting down.
AGAGGAAGAACAATCATGCACAAGCGCACATTCCTGAAAGTTTCCGCTCTTGCCGCAGCGACCATGCTGTCGTTGCCGCTGATGGCCTATGCGCAGAACGCCACGCTGAAGATCGGCTTCGTCGGCGTCACCTCCGGCCCCGCAGCGGCCTGGGGCATTTCCAACCAGCGCTCGATGGAGGCGCGCGCGGCCTGGCTGAACGAGCTCGGCGGCGTGACGATCGGCGACAAGACCTACAATATCGAGATCGTACCCTTCGACGACCAGAAGGACCCCAAGCGCGCCATCGCCGGCATGGAGAAGATGGCGCAGGACGGCGTGCACTATGTCGTCGGCCCGAACGTCGATGACGGCGCGGCCGCGGTCCGCCCGGTCGCCGAGCAGAACGGCATCATGTATTTCCCCTACGCCTTCCCGAAGGAGCTCTACACGCCGCCGGCATCCAACGCGATCCTCGGCATGGTGGCGAACTACCAGTCGGGTCCGGCCATCTACAAATATCTCATGGAAAACAAGGGTGTGAAGAAGGTCGCCTTCGTCGCGGCCAACGAATCCGACCCGCTCAGCCAGCGTGAATCCGGCATTGCGGCGGCGCAGGCGCTCGGCCTCGAGGTGGTTTCCGGAAACGTGACCTACCAGGTGGACACCACCGACTTCACGCCGGTGCTGCTGCCGGTCATCCAGGCCTCGCCCGATCTGCTCGTGCTTTCGGGCGTCTCGCCGGCCAATGCGCCGCAGCTCATCCGCTCGGCGCGCGAACTCGGCTATACCGGCCTCATCTCCACGGAAACGGCGCAGGATGCGACCGTGCTTGCCGAAGGGGCGGGCGAGCTTGCCGAGGGCTTCATCTCGGTCGGCGGCGCATCGACGCCGGAGCTTGCCAGCGACGCGATGAACGAATTCGTCGAGCGCTACACGAAGATGTTCGGCGAATACAACGACGAGTCCAACACCAAGGTCTATGCGCTCGAATATATCATCGAGACGCTGAAGGCGAACCCGGCGGCGATCGACAATGTCGAGGAGTACAAGAAGACCATGGACACGTTCGAGGCCGCCAACCCCTTCATGAAGGGCGACGCCAAGCTGAAATATGTCGGCATGACCTCCTTCGGCCAGAAGCGCCAGGTCTCCGTGCCGCTCGTCGTGAACGAGTACAAGGGCGGCAAGTTCGAGACGCTGTTCGTCGGCCAGGTCGACTGATCGGAGCCTAGGCACTTTCAAGATGGGGACCCGGACGGCGCCAAGTCGTCGGGCTGGGTCTCTCTTTGCCTGAACCTTCTTCCATTGGAGGCTCACGATGGAACAGATAATCGCCAATGGTCTCTACCTCGGGGCGCAATATGCGTTGATCGCCCTCGGGCTGACGCTGATCTTCTCGCTGATGAACGTCTTGAACTTCGCCCACGGGCAGATGTACGTCTTCGGCGGCTTCGTCACCTATACCGTCGTCGTCCAGCTCGGCCTGCCGTTCATCGTCGGCCTCTTCGCCTCGGCGATCGTCCTTGCGGTCATGGGCGCGGCGATCGAGAAATTCCTCTTCGCGCCGGTCGTCCGTCGCTCCAAGCGCGATGAATCGACCATGCTGCTCGCCGCGGGCGTCGCCTTCTTCCTCGATGCCGTCATCCTCTTGTTCTTCGGGGAAAAGCAGCGCGGCGTGCCGAAGATCGTCAACGGCGTCTTCAACTGGGACATGCGCATCATCATGCCCTATGACCGCATCCTGATCGGCGTGCTCGCCATCCTGCTCATCGTGGCCTTCATCGCCTTCATGAACTACTCCAAGACCGGGCGCGCCATGCGGGCGCTCGCGCAGGACAAGATGGCCGCCCAGCTGATGGGCGTGAACGTCGCCCGCTATTCGATGATCGGCTTTGCGCTCGGCGCGATGCTGGCCGGCCTCGTCGGCGGCCTGCTCGTCACCATCACCGGCGTCAATCTCGGCATGGGCGGCCCGACCTCGATCAAGGCCTTCCTGATGATCATGATCGGCGGCGCGGGCGTGATTTCCGGGGCGATCGCCGGCGGTTTCATCCTCGGCATGATGGAGAGCGTCGGTCTCACCGTGCTCTCGGCCTATGGCGACATCACCTATCTCGTGATCTTCGCCTCGCTGATGGTGTTCCTGGCCGTCCGCCCGCAGGGGCTGATGGGCAAGCCGTGGGGTTGAGATCATGGACACGAAAAAACTGCTCGGCTTCGCCGTCTTCCTTCTCGCCGTCTTCGTGCTCGTGCCGCTGTTCATCGGCGCCACCGGTCGCGTCGATTTCTTCTATACGCTGACCTCGGTCGCGCTGCTTTCCGTCGGGGCGGCCGGCGTCTGGCTCACCTTCTATATCGGCCGCATCAATATCGGCCAGGGCGCCTATGCGCTTGTGGGCGGCTATGTGTCGGCCATACTGGTCACGCAAGCCGGCGTCTCCTTCTGGCTGACGCTGCCGCTGGCCGGCCTCTTCTGCGCCGCCATCTCGGTGGTGATCGGCCTGCCGATCCTGCGTCTTCGCGGCGTCTACTTCGCCATGGTGACGCTGGTGCTGACGGAGGTCGCGCGCCTTTCCGCGCTCGCCTTGCCGGTCACCAACGGTGCCAAGGGCATCACCTCGATCCCGCTGCCGGGCGAGCTTTCCCTCTTCGGCCTGACGATCATCCCGGCCTTCGGCTCGCTCTCCAATCCGCGCATCGGCTTTTACATGATGGCCGTCGTGCTGATGGTCGTCACCTATCTGGTGCTGTGGCGCATCGTGAACTCGCGGCTCGGGCATCTGTGCCGCAGCCTCCAGCAGAACGAGGAGCTTTCGGCCTCGATCGGCGTCAACACCGCCTATCTCAGGGTGCTCGCCTATGCGATCTCCTCGTTCTTCGGCGGCATTGCGGGCGCCATGTTCGCCTCCATCGCCCAGTCGATCTATCCGTCTTCCTTCGTGGTCGCCGACAGCGTGAACTTCATGCTCTACTGCTTCCTCGGCGGCCTCGGCTATGTCTTCGGCCCGATGCTCGGCACGCTGCTGCTCTATTTCGGCTGGGACCTCCTGTCGATCGCCAAGCAATACCAGCTCCTCGTCTACTCCGGCGTCATGATCCTGCTCATGCTCGTCCTGCCGAACGGGGTTCTCAGCCTTCTCGACAAGAAGGAGGGCCGCGCATGAGCACCATCCTGCAGATCAAGAACATCACCAAGCGCTATGGCGGCCTGACGGCGGTCAACGACGTCTCCTTCGACGTCAACAAGGGCGAGATCCTCTCGGTGATCGGCCCGAACGGCGCGGGAAAATCGACGCTGTTCAAGCTGATCTCCTCCTTCGTGCCGGCGACCAGCGGGGAGGTGCTCTTCAACGGGGAGCGCATCTCCAGCCTCGCCCCGCACAAGGTGGCCCGCATGGGCGTCGTGCGCACCTTCCAGGAAACGACGATCTTCCGCTCCATGACGGTGCGCGAGAACATCATCGTCTCCCATCACCTGCGCTCGAAGGCGAGCCTCTTCGGCTTCTTCCTCGGCACGAAACAGGCGAAGGACGACGAGGCGGCGTTCGCGGCCTCGGCGGACGACATCGTCGACTTTCTCGGCCTCCAGGCCATCCGCAACGAGCTCGCCTCCAACCTGCCGCAGGGGCATCTGCGCGCGCTCGGCATGGCCATCGGCCTTGCCACCGATCCGAAGGTTATCCTGCTCGACGAACCCTTCGCCGGCATGAACCATGACGAGACGATGAAGATGGTCGGCCTCGTGCGGCGCCTCCGCGATGAGCGCGGCGTCACCGTGCTCCTCGTCGAGCACGACATGCCCGCTGTGATGAAGATCAGCGACCGCATCGTGTGCATCAACTTCGGCCAGAAGCTGGCCGAGGGCACCCCCCAGGAAATCCGCGAGAACGAGAAGGTGATCGAAGCCTATCTCGGCTCCGAAGATGCGGCGATCGGGATGTAAGCCATGACGAAGATATTGAGCGTTGAGAATATCGAACTCTACTACGACCACATCTATGCGCTGAAGGGCGTCTCGATCGATGTGGACGAGGGCGAAACCGTTGCGCTGATCGGCGCGAACGGGGCGGGAAAATCCTCGATCCTTCGGGCGATCACGGGGCTCCGGCCGGTCAAGTCCGGCCAGATCTTCTACCAGGGCCAGCGCCTCGACGGCACCCCCGCGTCCGAGGTGGTGCGCAAGGGCATCTCCATGGTGCCCGAGGGCCGCCGCGCCTTTCCGCTGATGTCGGTGAAGGACAACCTCCTGATGGGGGCTTTCACCCGCACCGACAAGGCGGAGATCGAGCAGACGCTGGAGAACGTGCTGACGCGTTTCCCGCGCCTGCGCGAACGCTACCATCAGCAGGCGAACACCATGTCGGGCGGCGAGCAGCAGATGATGGTGATCGGCCGCGCGCTGATGGCCCGCCCGAAACTGCTGCTGCTGGACGAGCCGTCGCTCGGCATCGCGCCGAAGCTGGTGCAGGACATCGCCCGCGCCATCGTCGCCATCAGCCGCGACGAGAAGGTCTCCATCCTCCTCGTCGAGCAGAACAGCCGCATGGCGCTGTCCATCTCCAACCGCGCCTATGCGCTTTCCACCGGGTCGATCGCGCTGTCGGGCAATTCCAGGGACCTGATGAACGACGACCGCATCAAGGCTGCCTATCTCGGAGGCGAACTCTGACATGAAAATCCTCGTCATCAACCCCAACACCACAGCATCGATGACGGACCATATCGGCAAGGCGGCGCGCGGCGCCGCCTCTGCCGGAACCGAGATCGTCGCCGTCAACCCGGTGAAGGGGCCGGTCTCGATCGAAGGCTATTTCGACGAGGCGATGAGCCTTGCCGGCCTGCTCGGCGTCATCAAGGACAATCCGGATTGCGATGCCGTCGTCATCGCCTGTTTCGACGATACCGGGCTCGATGCGGCGCGCTGCCTCACCGACAAGCCCGTCATCGGCATCGGCGAGGCGGCCTATCACTTCGCCTCGATGATCTCGAACAAGTTCTCGGTGGTCACGACGCTCGCCCGTTCGGTGCCGGCGCTTGAGCACAATCTCTCGCGCTACGGCCTTTCGGCTCGCTGCGCCCGCGTGCGTTCCTCGGAGGTGGCGGTGCTGGAACTGGAGCAGCCGGGCTCCAATGCGCGCCAGAAGATCAGCGCCGAAATCGGCCTCGCCGTTAGCGAGGACCGAGCGGAGGCGATCGTGCTCGGCTGCGCCGGCATGGCGAGCCTTGCGAACGACCTTGCCGGCGAGCACGGTATGCCGGTGCTCGACGGCGTCACCTGCGCGGTCAGGCTGGCCGAGGCCATGGCCGGCCTCAACCTGCGTACATCCCGCCTCGGCGGTTACGCCCCGCCGCCGCCGAGCAAGCTCCGGGCGGCGCTCGGTTAGCTCTTTCCTACAAAAGAGCGGAACGCGGCCGGGCCGCATTCCGCTTTCGCGCTCGGCTTACTTGCCGGCGTTGTACTTGGCGTCGACCTCGTTGATCGCCTGGACATTGCCGGCCGAGCGGCCGTTCTCGTCGAAGGTCTGGGCGAGGAAGGCATCGGCGATGGACTTTGCCAGTTCCGAGCCGATGACGCGCGCGCCCATGGTGATGATCTGGGCGTTGTTGGACAGCGCGGCGCGCTCGGCCGAATAGGTGTCGTGCGTCAGCGCGGCGCGGATGCCGGGCACCTTGTTGGCCGAGATGCAGACGCCGATGCCGGTGCCGCAGACGAGGATCGCGCGGTCGTAGTCACCGGCGATGACGGCGGAGGCGACGCGGTCGGAGAGGTTGGCGTAAAAAGCGTCCGGGCCGGCATCGGTGCGCGAGATCTCGTGCACTTCATGGCGGTCCTTCAGGTGATCGGCGAGAATCTTGGCGAGGCCTTCGCCCGCGCTGTCACCGGCAATTGCGAGTTTCATGGGAAGTCTCCTTTCAGATGGTGGCGGCGCAGCGCGCCAGGATGTCGAGATAGCCTTCAACCTTCCAGGCTGAGCGGCCGATGAAGAGCCCGTCGATATTGGGGCAGGCGATCAGTTCCTCGCAGTTCTCAGGGTTGACCGAGCCGCCGTAGAGGCAGGGAATGCGGCGGCCGAGGACTTTTTCCGCGACCTCGGCGATCTCGGCATGGCGGGCATCCGCATAGTCCGCGCTTGCCGGGATGCCCTTTTCACCGATCGCCCAGACGGGTTCGTAGGCGAGCAGGATGTCCGCCTGCTTCTGCGTGGTGTCGAGCCGTGAGAGCGCGCCGCGCACCTGCTGGGCGAGAACCTCGGTCGCATGGCCGCCTTCGCGGTCGGCGAGCGTTTCACCGATGCAGATCAGCGGCACGAGGCCGTGGCGCACGGCGGCTTCGGTCTTCAGGCCGACCGTCTCGTCCGTTTCGCCGAAATGTTCGCGGCGCTCGGAATGGCCGAGCTCGACGAGATCGAGATTACAGTCCTTCAGCATCACCGGCGAAATCTCGCCGGTCCAGGCGCCTTCGTCCGCCCAGTGCATGTTCTGCGCGCCGACCTTCACCGAGGTGCCGGCAAGGAGCGCCTTGACCTCGCGCACGGCGGTGAAGGGCGGGATGACGAAACGCTGGATGCGGGGTTCGCGGCCGCTATCGGCGGCTTTCAGCCCCTCGGCGAAAACCGTTGCCTCCGTCAGCGTCTTGTTCATCTTCCAGCTCGTGCCGACCCAGAATGTGCGGCTCATCACGTCGTCTCCTTTGCGATCCTGACCGTCGTCCGGCCGCCAAGTTCCGCGGCGGTGTCGTGCGGCAGGGATTTGTCTGAAATGACCGTGTCGAATTCGGCAAGGTCGGCGAGCACGTGCAGCGCCGTGTGGCCGAAGCGGCGGCTGTTGATCAGCAGGCATTTCTGCCGGCTCGCCGCCATCATCGCCCGCTTGGCCCGCACCACGGCCTCGTCCATGTGATAGGAGAGGCGCCCCGAGGCGGCCGGGGCCGAGACGAAGGCGATGTCGGCGCGCAGCCGCGACAGCGCCTCTTCCGTCACGATGCCGAAATAGGCGTTGAACTTTGCAGAGAAGACGCCGCCGAGGCCGATCAGCGTCACGCCGGACATGCCCTTGGCGCGTTCCAGGATGGCGGCGTTGTTGGTGATGAGGGTGATCGGCTTCTTCGCGCACAGAACGTCGCCGAGCACCGACGCCATCGAGCCGTCGTTGATCATCACCGTCATGCCCGGCTCGACCAGTTCCGCGGCGGCCTCGGCCAGCGCCCGCTTGACGTCGGCCTCCTGCAGTTCGCGGAAGCGGAAATCGCTTTCGAACTGGGTGCCGGCATCGATCGTCGCACCGCCGCGCACTTTCCGAAGCACACCTGCCCGTTCCAAATCGTCGAGGTCGCGGTGGATGGTCATCTTGGAGACGCCGAAGCGTGCCGCGACGTCGTCGAGTTCGACGGCCCGGCTTTCGACCAGAAGATTGATGATCTCCTGCCTGCGCTCTTCCCGTTTCACGGCGTTCTCCATCTCACGCTGCGGTCAGGCCTATAACATTCTTTCGCGCATAATGTAACATAAAATATGTTATTTTGTGATTTTTCTATGTCGAGCTCTGCAGAAGCTGCCGCGCCGTCCGCTCGTCCGTGATGAGCCCGTGAAGGGTGTGGCTGTGCAGCACGGCGCGGATGGCCTCGGTCTTCACCGGCCCGCCGGCAATCGCGACGATCCGGTCCCCGCCCGCTTCCGAGAACGAGGCGGCAAGGGTCCGGGCGGTCACGGCGGTTTCGAGGATGCGACCCTTGGCGTCGAAGAAATGGCCGAGCAGTTCGCCGACGCCGCCGAGCGCGACGATCTCCTCCAGTTCGTCGGGCTGCAACATGCCCGAGGTGACGAGGTGGGCCTGGTTGTCGACGGTGCCGATGCCGACGACCTTGAGATCGGCGCTGCGGGCGAGGTTGAACACCTCGCTGACGCCGCGCTGCGAGAGCAGCACTTCGCGGTCCTCCTCGGTGTTGGCGAAGAACGGCACCGGCATCACATAGGCCTGGGTGCCCGTCTTGGCCGCCAGGCGATGCATGACGTCGTAGGGGTTGGCGGCGTAGTTGCGGGTGAGGCCGCCGAGCAGCGAAACGAAGCGCGTGCCGCTGGCGCTGATCCGCGGCAGATGATGCACGGCCGCCGAGAGCGTGCGGCCGTGGCCGAAGCCGATGACGGCGGCTTCGCCGCGTTCGATTTCGCGCCGAAGAAAATCCGCGCCGATATGGCCGAGCGTCGTCAGGGCCAGCGGATCGTCGTCGACATCGGGTGCGACCTCGCAATAGTCGAGCCCGTAGCGGGTGGAAAGATCGAGCTCGAGCTGGACGCATTCGGCGATCTCGCCGTCGATGCTGACCTTCACCACGCCCTCGGCGACGGCGCGGGCGATCAGCCGATGTGCCTTCACCGAGGGAATGCCGAGCCTTTTCGCCACGGCGGACTGGGTGAACCCGCCGACATAGTGCAGCCAGGCGGCGCGGACGGCGAGGGAGTCTTCAATGTCGGTCATCGGCGATGTCCTGTCCTGCTTTCAACCGGAAGCGGTCTTCAGGCCCAGTCTTAGCAAGCGGCCTCGGGATGGTCAGCCCAGCTTCAGGTCCGACGCACCGGTATCGATGTGAGGGGCCCAGAAGGCGATGCTTTCTGCGATCTGCGGAATGACCTCGCGGTCGTTCGGCTCGCGCTCCTTGAAGGAAAGTTCGAGGCAGATCTCGTTGTCGACGGCGCCGCCCTCGGCGAAGGCCTGCAACAGTGGCTCCGGCTGGATGCGGCCCCTGGCGTTGAATTCGGCGGTGAAGGGCCGGTGGCCGCCCTTATCCATCAGGCTCTGCTTGATGTGGATGATCGGGGACACCTTCGGCACCGCGCGCGCCCAGGCGTAGGGGTCGAAGTCGTCCGGATTGTCAGAGGTGACGTCGCCGTGGTCGATATCGGCCATCATCCACATGGGGATCGCCATATTTGCCGCGGTGAGCCGGTCCTGCAGCGACAGGCAGGCCTCGATCGTCTCACCGAATTCGCGACCGACGCTCATCGGTTCCCAGAAGACATAGGAAAGGCCCGCATCCCTGGCATGCTCGGCGACCTCGGCCCAGCAGTCGATGGCGATGTCGATCAGCTCCGCGCGGCGAGCCGGATCGTCGAAATCCCGGTAGGTGAAGATGGCGAACTGGGTGCCGACGGCGGCGCCGCCGAGATCGCCGATGATATCGGCAAAGGTCTTGAACCAGTCGACATAATAGCGCCGCACCTCCGCATCCGGATGGCCGAAATGGTTGAGGCGGCCGTAGGGGCCGGTCATGCCCGAGGTGACGCGCACGCCGGTGCGCTGGAGCGCCTTGTCCATCTGCCGCGTCAGCCGGCGGATCGTCGCGGCGCTCCAGCTCGGATTGATGAATTCATGGGTGAGCTGGAGGTCGCGCAGGCGCAGTTTTCGCGCGACCGTGTCGATCAGGTCGTGGGGATCGGCGAAGCGGTTGACCAGCGGATTGGTGTTGAGCGAGAGCGTCAGCGGCATAACGGTCCTCAGGCGGCGGCGAGGCGGGCGGTGTCGAACCAGTCGGCGAAGGCCGCGCGCTCGGCCTCGGTCAGGTGCAGGTAGTGCTTGGTGCGGCGATAGAGGATGTCTTCCGCCGTCTCGGCCCATTCGCTGGCGACGAGATAGCGGGCCTCGGCCTCATAGAACTGCCCGCCGAAATGCCGGCCGAGGCTGTCCAGATTGCTTGCGCCGGCGACGACGTTTTTCGTGCGCGTGCCGTAGAGGCGGCCGTAGTGGTGCACCAGCTTGCGCGGCATCCAGGGATAGGTGTCGCGGAGGGTGTTGGCGAAGGTCTCGTAATCGGCGTTCGGCATGTCGCCGCCCGGTAGCGGGGCCTTTTCCGTCCAGTCGTCGCCCATGTTCGGGAAGATGGGCCTGAGGCGCTGCATGCCGCGCTCGGCAAGCTCGCGGAAGGTGGTGATCTTGCCGCCGAAGACGTTGAGCAGCGGCGCGCCGCCCGTCTCGTCGAGATCGAAGACGTAGTCGCGGGTGACGGCGGAGGGATTGCCCTTGCCGTCGTCGAACAGCGGGCGCACGCCGGAAAAGCTATGCAGCACATCCTGTCGGCGCAGCTTTTCCTTGAAATAGCGGTTCACCGCCTTGAGCAGGTAGTCGATTTCGCTCTCGTCGGCCGAAACATCCTCGGCGCGGCCCTCATAGGCGATGTCGGTGGTGCCGATCAGCGCCTTGTCGCCCTCATAGGGATTGATGAAGATGACGCGCTTGTCGTGGTTCTGCACGAGATAGGCGTTCGCGCCGGCCCAGAATTTCGGAACGATGATGTGGCTGCCCTTGACGAGGCGCACGTTGCGCGTGGAGTTGGAGCCGGCGACGCGGTTGATGACGTCGGAGACCCAGGGGCCGGCGCAGTTGACCACGCATCTTGCGCGGAAGGTGCGGGTCTCGCCGGTCAGGCTGTTCTTCGTCGTCACGGTCCAGGCGCCGTTTTCGCGGCGGGCCGAAATCGCGGGCGAGCGGGTCAGCACCACGGCGCCCTTTTCCGCCGCGCCGACGGCGTTGAGCGTGACGAGCCGGGCGTCGTCCACCCAGCAGTCGGAATATTCGAAGCCGCGCGTATACTGGTCGAGGATCGGCGTGCCTTCGGGGTCGCGTCTCAGGTCCAGCGTGCGCGTGCCCGGCAGTTTCTTGCGGCCGCCGAGATGGTCGTAGAGGAAGAGGCCGAGACGCACGAGCCAGGCGGGGCGATCCTCGGGACTGTGCGGCAGCACGAAACGCATGGGCCAGATGATGTGCGGGGCGGCGTTGAGCAGCACCTCGCGCTCGATCAGCGCCTCGCGCACCAGGCGGAATTCGTAATATTCGAGATAGCGCAGACCCCCGTGTACCAGCTTGCCGGAGCGCGAGGAGGTGCCCTCGGCGAGATCGCCCTTTTCGCAGAGCACGACCTTCAGCCCGCGGCCGGCCGCGTCACGGGCGATGCCGGCGCCGTTGATGCCGCCGCCGATCACGAAGAGGTCGATATGCTCGGGTTCGTTCATCTCAGTCTCCTTCGGCGCCCCGCGGGAAGGCGCGATCGTTTTCCTCAATGCGCAGCCAGGATGTCCCAGGCGGGAGCGATGCCCCGGCGCACATCCGAATAGGCGGCGAAGAGGCGCGTCATGCGTTCGGTGCCTTGCGGCGCCGGCGGTTCGGCCGTGCCAAGCTCGGGCGTCACCCAGTCGGCGATGCAATCGTCCATGGTGCGGTAGGCTCCGATGGCGACGGCGGCCATCATCGAAGCGCCGGCGGCGCCGGCCTCCTCCCGGCTGCTGACCCGCACCGGCGCGCCCAGCGCCGCGGCGAGCGTGCCGCGCAGCGCCACGGAGCGTGCTGCGCCGCCGCTGATGCGCAGTTCCGGCGGCAGGGCGCCCATGGCGGCGTAACAATCGCGCGTCGCCATGCCGAGGCCCTCGACGACGGCGCGCACGAGATCCGGGTAGCGATGGCGGCTGGCAAGGCCGGTGAAATTGGCGCGCGCCCGGGCGTTGACGAAGGGGCCGCGCTCGCCGGCCTCGGAAATATAGGGGTGATAGAGGATGTTGCCGGGCCTGCTTTCGGCAAACCAGGGGTCGATCCGGGTGATCATCTCGTCAAGGCCGACGGGAATGCCGAATTCGCCGAGCAGGTCCGCGCCGAGTTGCAGCAGCCAGTCGAGATTGATCGTCGCGCCCATGTTGGTCTGGACCTGGGTGACGATGCCGGGGATCGGCAGGGTGATGACATAGCCGGTGCGCTCGGCGTTGAGCACCACGTCGCCGACGGGCTTTGCCAGCAGATGCACGCCGGTCGAACCGATGGCGGAGCAGGCGGCGTTGCGGCCTTCGCTGCGCACGCCCGCTCCGAGCGCCGTCATGACCATGTCGACATAACCGAGGCAGACGGGCGTGCCGGCCACGAGGCCGGAGGCGGCGGCCGCTTCGGCCGTCAGCGGATGTACGGTCTGCGTGCCCTCGATGACCTCCGGCAGCAGGCTGCGGCGATGGGTGAGGCCGAGGGCGGCGAGCACGTCATCGTCATAGCGGCGGGTGCGGAAATTGCCGAAGGTGAAGCTCACCTCGGACGGGTCGGTGGCGCGGATGCCGGTGAGGTTGAGGTAGAGCCAGTCCTTGCAGTGCATGGCCGTTTCGGCTTCGGCGAGCAGCTCCGGGAAATACTGGTCCATATGGGCAAGCTGCGTGCCCTGCTGGCAGGTGTTGAGGCCGGTGCCTGTCGCCGAAAAGCGTGCGCGGTCGGCGTCCGCAGCGGCCAGCCGCTCGACGGTCGGTGCGGCGCGGGCGTCGAGCCAGAGCCACGCGTCGCCGGCCGGCCGGTTTTCCGCGCCGACAAGCCAGGTGCCGTCGCCCTGGCCGGTGACGGCGATGGCGGCGGTGCGCTTGGCGAGGCCTTCGACCTTTTCGGCCAGGCCGCGCAGGGCGCGCGTGCAGTCGAGCCAGGTCTGGTCGAGCGACTGGGTGACGGCACCGTCTTCGCCGGTCCTGTAGGTGTTGCGCACGGAAGCGCTGGCGATCTGGCGGCCCGCAAGCGTGAAGGCGACGGCCTTCATCACGGAGGTGCCGGCGTCGATGCCGATGATCAGGTCAGCCGCTTCAACCATGGCATGCACCCGCGGATCCCGCGACAGCCCGTGCCGCTTCGCCTGACCCGAAACAGAGCATTCGATCCTCCCGATAGTCTCTTCGGCCTTAATGCGTGGTTTTCGGATCAGGACCTGCCCGTCCGTACGGAATTTACCACGAACCTCCCGAATGTCGCCATGAAACATACCACAAAGTTATCATGTGTCTCGTAAAATTTTTCGAACATCGAATTTTTTTTCAGATATTATAAGCAATAAGCATGTTTACTGGCGGCGGGCGGCTTTTGTAGCTCGTCTGCTGCTGCCATGGCGTCGGCATGCGGTCGCCGCCACGGAGTTAATGCTTGCTCTTCAATTTATTCTCAGCTTAATCAATGGTTTGATTGACTATCAATATTGCCTGCCTGTTTGTGTCGGAGACCGCCCGGCAGTAGCGCTTCCTCCGTTCTGTCCTCTCTTGCAGGGGTGATTTCTTGAGTGTGGGCGTGGCGGAAGGAGATGCAGCGAGCAAAAAGGCCGATTGACAGGTTGTGTTAATTTAACATATACATTGCGACATATAACACATTTATACCGCAACTGCGAAAATGTGTGCACTGCAGCGCGAAGCCGGTGAGGAGACTGGCGGGCGCCGGCCATGGGAGGATGTCATGACCCTTTTTTCTCGGAAGAGAGCGCAGCCTGATGGCCGCAGCGCATATGCAGACGCGCGTGCGCCATCGGCGCCGTGCCGGAGCGCCCGCTAAAAACTTCCTTCGTTCAATCGCAAGGCCCATCGACATGACTGACGCCACGCAATCGAAATCGCCCCAGCCCGCGCGAAACGTCCGTTGGATCGGTGTCGCCGCCGCCGCGGTGCTGGTCGGCGCCATGATCTTCGACACGAAGATCGTGCGCATCGGCTCGGAAAACGACGTTCAGGTGCAAAGATTCTCGGCCGAGGCTTTCGGCGCCGAACAGTTCCCGCTGATCAAGCAGAGCGTCGAGACGCGCGCCGTTGATGCGGTCGAACTGGCGCAGGCGATCGCCGCCGACAGGAAGGCGGCCGGCGAGAAATACGGCGTTGCGACCTCGGTCGGGCCGGTGATCCCGGTCAAGTTCACCGGCACCGTCGGCGAACGCAAGGCGAACTACAATGTTGTCGCCGTCGAGGGCCTGCCGGCCGAGCTGACCCTGCGCGTGCAGACCGGGCCGGCGCTGAACGGCACGGACCTGCGCGATGCGACCGGCCAGATCGAGTTCGGCCAGTTCAAGAACCAGATCGAATACCAGGACGCGGGTTCCGCCATCAACAACGAGGTCAAGAAAGTCGTGCTCACCGGCATCGATCCGGCGGCGCTCACCGGCAAGACCGTCTCGGTGATCGGTGTCTTCAAGCTGGTCAATCCGAAGAGCTGGATCGTCACGCCCGTGAGGCTCGACGTCCAATGAGCGCGCTTGATCCCGGCCGAAAGGATGAGGTCGTGCTCGCCGCGCGCAACGTGGCGAAGGCCTATGGCAACATCCATGCCCTCAAGGGCGTCAATTTCGACATTCACCGCGGCCAGGTGACGACGCTGTTCGGCGAGAACGGTGCCGGCAAGTCGACGCTGATGAAAATCCTCTCCGGCGTGGTGCAGCCGACGTCCGGCGAAATCCTTCTCGATGGAGATCCGATCGTTTTCGCGTCATCCTCCCAAGCACGCGACCGCGGCATCTCCATCATCCATCAGGAGCTGAGCCTCGCGCCGAACATGAACGTCCGCGATAACATCTTCATGGGCCGCGAGATCATGACGGCGACGGGCGTGGATTTTTCGGAAGAAGAGCGCCAGACGCGGCTCCTGATGGCTGAACTCGAAGAGGATATCGATCCTCTTACCCCGGTCGAGGACCTGCGCCTCGGCCAGCAGCAGATCGTCGAGATCGCGCGGGCTCTTTCGGTCAATTCGCGCATCCTCATCATGGACGAGCCGACCTCGGCGCTCAGCGCCTCCGAAGTCGAGGTGCTGTTCAAGGTCATTCGGGACCTTACCAATCGCGGCGTCTCCATCGTCTATATCTCGCACCATCTCGAAGAGGCCCTGCAGATCACCAACCATGCGGTGGTGCTGCGCGACGGCGCGATGACGGCCTATGCCGAGCGCAAGGACATCGACCTCGAATGGATCGTCCGCCACATGGTCGGCGACAATTTCGATCTCGGCGCCCCGCCGGCCGGCTACGAGAAGGGCGATGTCGCGCTCTCCATCGAAGGGCTGACGGTGCCCGATCCGGGCGGTGCCGGCTATGCGGTCGTCGACGGGCTTTCGCTTGCTGTGCGGGCGGGCGAGATCGTCTGCATCTATGGCCTGATGGGCGCGGGCCGCACGGAACTGCTCGAAACGGTCGCGGGCCGCCTCAAGGCGTCGGCCGGCAGGGTGGTGCTGAAGGGCCGCGACGTCACCGGGCAGTCCATCTCGCAGTGCATCCGCGATGGCCTCGTGCTCGTGCCGGAAGACCGGCAGCGCGACGGCCTGGTGCAGACCATGACGGTCGGCCGCAACCTGTCGCTCGCCAGCCTCGGCGCCTTTACGCGCGGGCTTTTCACCTCCACCGCCCGCGAGGCGGGCCTCGTCGGCAACGCCATCCGCAAGGTGCACATCAAGACCGATGGCGGCGGGGCGGCGATCGGCTCGCTCTCCGGCGGCAACCAACAGAAGGTGGTCATCGGCAAGATGCTGGCGACCGATCCCGACGTCATCCTGCTCGACGAGCCGAGCCGCGGCATCGACATCGGCGCCAAGGCCGAGGTCTTCAAGCTGCTCGCCGAGCGGGCGAAACAGGGTCTCGCCGTCGTCTACACAACGTCGGAGGTCGGCGAATGCCTCAGCATCGCCCACCGCATCCTCGTCATGCGGCGCGGCCGCATCTCCGCGGAATTCGGTCCCGACGTGACCAAGGAACAGATCATGGCCGCCTCCGGCGAAGCCGTGCATGCCCACTAGAGCGATCCCGGTTCACCGGAATTGCTCTGGGTTGTTGTTTTTATCGCATTCTCCGACGCCGAAGCGATGCTTCGGCTGGAAATGCACTAGGAGCGCTGAAGCAATGTCAGTCACACCTGCAATCGACACAAAGGCAGCGGCCGGAAGCGGCAAGCGCAAGAAGGGCTTCGTCGAGCTCCTGTTCGAAGGCCGAGCCTTCTTCGCGCTGATCGCCATCGTCGTCGTCTTCTCGCTGATGTCGCCGAACTATTTCACGGTCAGCAACTTCCTCATCATGGCCTCGCATGTGGCGATCTTCGGCCTGCTCGCCATCGGCATGCTGCTCGTCATCCTCAATGGCGGCATCGATCTCTCGGTCGGCTCGACGCTCGGGCTTGCCGGGGTCGTCGCGGGCTTTCTCATGCAGGGCGTGACTCTGCCGCAGCTCGGCGTCATCCTCTATCCCTCGGTCTGGGTCGTGGTGGTGTTGACCTGCCTGCTCGGCGCGGTGGTCGGGGCGGTCAATGGCGTGCTGATCGCCTATCTGCGCGTGCCCGCCTTCGTCGCGACGCTCGGCGTGCTCTATGTCGCCCGCGGCATCGCGCTCCTGATGACCAACGGCCTCACCTACAACAATCTCGGCGGCCGCCCGGAGCTCGGCAATACCGGTTTCGACTGGCTCGGCTTCAATCGCCTTGCCGGCGTGCCGATCGGCGTCCTCGTCCTGCTCGTCTTCGCGATCATCTGCCACATCCTCCTGACGCGCACGGCCTTCGGCCGCTGGCTCTATGCTTCCGGCGGCAACGAGCGGGCGGCGGAGCTTTCGGGCGTGCCGGTCAAGCGGGTCAAGATCACCGTCTATGTGCTTTCCGGCGTCTGTGCGGCCGTCGCGGGCCTGGTGCTTTCCTCGCAGCTCACCTCGGCCGGGCCGACGGCGGGCACGACCTACGAACTGACGGCGATCGCCGCCGTGGTTATCGGCGGGGCGGCGCTGACGGGCGGGCGCGGCACGGTCATCGGCACCATGCTCGGCGCCTTCGTCATCGGCTTCCTGTCGGACGGCCTCGTGATCATCGGCGTCTCGGCCTACTGGCAGACGGTCTTCACCGGCGCCGTGATCGTCACCGCCGTTCTGTTGAACAGCATCAAATACGGTCGCCGCTAAGGTAAGCGGCGACTGACAGGAACTGACTGCGGCCGGGAGAGGCGGACCATCGAACGCCCGGCAGCGGAAAGTATTGCCGAAAATCGGCGCAACCGGACTCAACAAAGGGAGTGAGACCATGTTCAAAAAAGGTATGCGTGTACTCTTCGCAGCAACCGCCGTCGTGCCGTTGCTCTTCAGCTCCGCCTTCGCCGAAGGCCTGATGACGATCATCGTCAACGATCCGTCCAACCCCTATTGGTTCACGGAAGGCGAAGTCGCCAAGGCGACGGCGGAAAAGCTCGGCTATACCGCGAATGTCGGCGCCCACAAGGGGGACACCAACACCGAAAGCAACCTGATCGACACCGCGATCACCAACAAGTCGGTCGCCATCATCCTCGATCCGGCCAATGCCGACGGTTCGGTCGGCGCGGTCAAGAAGGCCGTCGCCGCGGGCATTCCGGTCATCCTCGTCAATGCCGAGATCAACCAGGAAGGCCTTGCCAAGGCGCAGCTCGTCTCGAACAACGCCCAGGGCGCGGCCCTCGGTGCGCAGCAATGGGTCGAGGCGGTCGGCGACAAGGGTAAATATGCCGAGCTCTTCGGCAATCCGGCCGACAACAATGCCGCGACGCGCTCGAACGGCTACGAGACCGTGCTGACGCAGTATCCGGACCTCGAAAAGGCCGCCAAGGAAGTCGCCGACTGGGACCGCACCAAGGGTCACGCCAAGATGCAGTCCATGCTGCAGGCGAATCCGGATATCATCGGCGTCATCAGCGGCAATGACGAAATGGCGCTCGGTGCCATCGCGGCTCTGAAAGAGGCCGGCAAGCTGGAGCAGGTCAAGGTCGGCGGCTTCGACGGTTCGCCGGATGCGGTCGCCGCCATCAAGGCGGGCGAGTTGCAGTACACGGTTCTCCAGCCGGTCGCCGTCTTCTCCGAAGAGGCCGTCAAGCAGGCGGACAACGTGATCAAGAACGGCAGCACGGGTGCGGCGAGCGAGAAGCAGCTCTTCGATTGCCTGCTGATCACCAAGGACAATGTCGACAAGTACACCGCTCCCTTCGTTCTGAGCGAGTAATCGGCGCGGGGAGCGCCCCTGCGGGCGCTCTCCTTTCGCATCCCGGCGAGGCCCGGGGTCAGCTTGGCATTTCCCTTGCCGCCCGATACGAGATACGAAACGCTATCCTCGAAATATTGGCAGGGTCTCCGGTGAACAAGAAAGTCGACGTCAAGGATTTGCTTTCGGAAGAGCTGCCGAGCGACAGCCGGCATGCGCGCCAGCTGGTGCGCCGGCAGATGATCGCCGAGACGGTCATCGCCGAAGGCTCCATCCGCATCGAGGACCTGACCGAGCGCTTCGGCATCAGCCTGATGACGGCGCACCGCGATGTCGACGAACTCGTCAGCCGCGGCCTGTTCCGCAAGACTCGCGGCATCGTTTCCGCCGCGCCGACCAGCCTCATCGAATCCTCCGACGTCTACCGGGCAACGAAACAGGCCAAGGAGAAGAAGGCGATCGCCCGCGCCGCCATGCGCTTCGTCGAGCCGGGACAGGCCATCTTTCTCGACGACGCCACCACCGTGCACGAGATGACCGCCTTCCTGCCGGCCAAGGTTCCGCTGACGGTCATCACCAATTCGCTCGTGCTCATCAACGAGTTGAAGGACGTCAACGACGTCAACCTCATCTGTCTCGGCGGCCAGTTCTACAATTGGTGCAATGCCTTCATGGGGCACATCACCACCAACGAGATCCGGCGCCTGAGGGCTGATACCGTCTTCATGTCGCTTTCGGCCATCGTTGATGACGTGGTCTATCACCAGTCGCCGGAGACGGTGGAGACAAAACGGGCCATGTTCGAGAGTTCCACCAAGCGTGTGCTCCTGGCCGATCACACCAAGTTCGAGCGGCGTGCGCTGCACCACTTTGCCGGGCTGCAGGAATTCGACGCCGTGATCGTCGACGAGGATATCCCCATCTCGCATCTCTCGCGCATGCGCTCGAAGGGCATCAACGTCATCGTGGCGGATGCCGAGCGTTCCGCCTGACCCCTTTGCTCTTTTCTCCCTTCGACCAATATTGCATCTTCGCGGCGTGATTGCCTGCGGGGAGGACCGGTATGACGAAGATTGTCGATGATCCCGAAACCTTTGCCTCGGCGGCGCTGGCGGGTTTCTCTCGGGTCTACGGACGTTACGTGCGGCTGGTGAAGGGTGGTGTGGTGCGCGCCACCGCGGTGCCGCGCGGAAAGGTTTCGGTCATCGTCGGCGGTGGATCCGGACATTATCCCGCCTTCGCCGGCTATGTCGGGCCGGGCATGGCGGACGCGGCCGTGGCGGGTGAGATCTTCGCCTCGCCCTCGACGGCAGCGGTCGCCCGGGTTTGCCGCAAGGCGGACTTTGGCGGCGGCATCCTGCTCGGCTTCGGCAATTATGCCGGCGATGTGCTCAATTTCGGCGTTGCGGCAGAGCGGCTGAGGGCGGAAGGCATCGACGTGCGCATCGTCACCGTGACGGACGACGTGGCGAGTGCGCCGGCGGATAGGCACCTGCAACGGCGCGGCATCGCCGGCGATTTCCTCGTCTTCAAGGTGGCGGGCGCGGCGGCCGAGGCGGGGCTTTCCCTCGACGAGGTCGAGCGCGTGACGCGGCTCGCCAATGCGCGCACCTTCTCGTTCGGCGTCGCCTTCGGCGGCTGCACGCTGCCAGGCGCGACGGCGCCGCTCTTCTCTGTGCCCAAGGGCATGATGGCGCTCGGCCTCGGCATCCATGGCGAGCCCGGCATCCGCGATACGCAGATCGTTCCGGCGGGCGACCTTGCAACGCTGCTGGTGGATACGGTGCTCGCCGAGCGTCCGGCCGGCGCGCGCCGCGCCGCCGTGCTGCTCAACGGCCTCGGCGCCACCAAGTATGAGGAACTGTTCGTGCTCTGGGGCGCGGTCGAGGGGCGGCTTGCGGCGGCCGGGGTCGATCTTGTCGCGCCCGAGGCCGGCGAATATATCACCAGCCTCGACATGCAGGGCTGCTCGCTGACGGTGATGTGGCTCGACGAGGAACTGGAGCGCTTTTGGCTTGCGCCCTGCGATACGCCGGTCTTCCGACGCGGCGAGGGTTTTCAAACGCAGCCCGCCGCGTTCGTCGAGGATGCCGGGGACGAGACGCCGGCTGTCGGCCCGGCTTCCGGCGCCTCGCGCGAGAGTGCCCGCTGCCTTGCCGGCATTCTCGAAGCCATGGTTTCGGCGCTGGAGGAGGTGGAGGCCGAACTCGGCCGGATCGATGCCTTTGCCGGCGATGGAGACCATGGCCAGGGCATGCGGCGCGGCGCGGCCGCCGCGCGGGACGCCATGCATCAGGCCGTGGCGCGCGGTGCCGGTGCGAAAACGGCGCTGGCCGCCGCCGGTGATGCCTGGGCGGATCGGGCCGGCGGAACCTCCGGTGCGATCTGGGGCCTGCTGCTGCGGTCGTGGAGTTCCGCCTTCTCCGACGAGAAGGCCTTGCTGGAGGCCGATATCGTGCGGGGCGCGCGCCTGGCGCTCGATGACGTGATGCGTCTTGGCGGGGCGAAACCGGGCGACAAGACCCTCGTCGATGCCTTCGTACCCTTCGTCGCGGCGCTCGAAACGGCGAGGGCGGACGGCTTGTCCCTGAAGGACGCCTGGCGGAAGGCGAGCGTCACCTGCGAAGAGGCGGCCCAGGCCACCGCGCCGCTCTCGCCGCGGCTCGGCCGGGCGCGTCCGCTTGCCGAGCGCAGCATCGGCCATCCGGATGCCGGCGCCGTCTCGCTGGCCCTGGTCGCAAGGACGATCGCCAGCCGGCTTTGACGGGTTTCATCGCGCGTCCTTTCCTTTAAGGGGGTGCGATATCAACATTCCTGCTGTGACATTGAGCCGAACGGCGCGTGCGTTCGGCTTTTTTCGTTTGTCGTTCCGGCAGTGAAGTCTCTGTATTTTCAATGGTATGCCTTGGCCGGTTCGACGTACGCGTCGAAGTGATGCCGTGTTATGTTCGTCGTGATATCACATATTCTAAGAGATAGTCATTGACATGTTATACCAGTTCGGAAATATAGGCCTGCGCCGGGTGCCCGGCGGAGGAAATTTCGGCCGGGCGACATGGAATCCGGCTGCCGCATTCAGGGAGGTCTTCGATGACATCGATCGCGCTGTTCGGTGCCGGTGGCAAAATGGGCTATCGGCTTGCCAAGAATCTCAAGGGCTCGCGCTTCGATGTCCGCCACATCGAGGTGAGCGACGCCGGCCGGGCGCGGCTTGCCGACGATCTCGGCCTTTCCTGCGTTTCCGCCGATGAGGGCCTCGAAGGCGCCGACGTCGTCATCCTCGCGGTTCCCGATACGGCGATCGGCAAGGTCGCGGCCGGCATCGTCGACAAGCTGAAGCCGGGCACGATGGTCGTCGTGCTCGATGCGGCCGCGCCCTTCGCCGGCCACCTGCCGGAGCGCGCGGACCTCACCTATTTCGTCACGCATCCCTGCCATCCGCCGATCTTCAACGACGAGACGGACCCGGCCGCCAAGCGCGACTTCTTCGGCGGCATCGCCGCCAAGCAGCACATCGTGTCCGCGCTGATGCAGGGACCGGAAGAGACCTATGTGCTCGGCGAGGAGATCGCCAAGGTCATCTGGGCACCGGTCATGCGTTCGCACCGTGTCACCGTCGAGCAGATGGCGCTGCTGGAGCCCGGCCTTTCAGAAACGGTCTGCGCCTCGCTGCTCGTCGTGATGCGCGAGGCGATGGACGAGTGCGTCCGGCGCGGCGTCGCCAAGGAGGCTGCCCGCGACTTCCTGCTCGGCCACATGAACGTGCTCGGCGCGGTCATCTTCGAAGAAACGCCCGGCGTCTTCTCCGACGCCTGCAACAAGGCGATCGAGTTCGGCAAGCCCGTGCTGATGAAGGACGACTGGAAGCGCGTCTTCGAGCCTGCGGAAATCGCGGCCAGCATCCGGCGCATCACCTGATGCCCGGCGGGTTCGCCCGCCGATGAACCAACTTGCACCGGGGCGGCCCTTTTCAATGGAGGAATGGCCGCTGGAGACACCGGTGCCTAACCGGGAGGAAAAACATGAACATTACCCGCAGACTGATCACCGTCGGTTTCGCCGCCGTCATGGCCGCCGGCGTCGCCATGCCGTCCTTCGCCGCCGATCTCATCGCCATCATCACGCCGAGCCACGACAACCCGTTCTTCAAGGCGGAAGCTGTCGGCGCGGAGGCGAAGGCCAAGGAGCTCGGTTACGAGACGCTGGTCCTCGTGCATGACGACGACGCCAACAAGCAGTCGCAGCTCATCGACACCGCCATCGGCCGCGGCGCCAAGGCGATCATCCTCGACAATGCCGGCTCGGAAGCCTCGATCGCCGCCGTGCAGAAGGCGAAGGACGCGGGCGTTCCCTCCTTCCTTATCGACCGTGAGATCAACGCCACGGGCGTCGCCGTCTCGCAGATCGTCTCGAACAATTACCAGGGCGCGCAGCTCGGCGCGGAAGAGTTCGTCAGGCTGATGGGCGAGAAGGGCAACTATGTCGAGCTGCTCGGCCGCGAAGCCGATCTCAATGCCGGCATCCGCTCCAAGGGTTATCACGACGTCATCGACGAATATCCCGACATGAAGATGGTCGCCCAGCAGTCGGCCAACTGGAGCCAGACCGAAGGCTATTCCAAGATGGAGACGATCCTTCAGGCGAACCCCGATATCCAGGGCGTGATCGCCGGCAACGACACCATGGCCATGGGCGCGATCGCGGCGCTCCAGGCTGCCGGCCGCAAGGACGTCATCGTCGTCGGCTTCGACGGCTCGAACGACGTGCGCGACTCGATCAAGGCGGGTGGCATCAAGGCCACCGTCATGCAGCCGGCCTACGCCCAGGCCCAGCTCGCCGTGACCCAGGCGCATGAATACATCACGACCGGCAAGGCGCCGGCCGAGGAAAAGCAGCTCATGGACTGCGTGCTCATCACCGCGGACAACGCCGACAAGCTCGAAACCTTCGCGCTCTCGGAATAATCCTCCCCGCGAGGGTGCGAGGCGGGGTGCGGTCCCGCCTCGCATTTCTGTTCATGACGGAGAATGCGAATGCTGAGGTTTCAGGCTGCCTTTCCGGTCCTGCTTGCCGGCGCGCTGGCGCTCGGCGGCTGCAAGTTCGTCAAGACCGAGGACGAGCGGAAGCAGGCGGCGGCCGGCGCCTTCAATCCGGACAAGCTGGTCGCCGATATCTGGGACACCAGGGTCGTGCCCTATATCGAGGAGCGCGCCGGCCCGTTCCACGAGGTTTCCGCTCTTTCGGCGAGCGATCTGAATGCCGCGGCTGAAAAATACGGCCACAAGGAAAAGCAGGGCAACGCGCCCTGGACCTTTGCGGCCAGGATCGACGGCGTGATCGTCGCCGAGGAGACGAAGTCGCGCGCGGCCTATGTCGACGTGGATGTTAATGGCGACAGGCAAGCGGATGTGCGTGTCTCGATCGGCCCGGCCATTCGCGGCACGGCGATCCGCGACAGCCTGAAGTTCGTGAATTTCAACGAGTTCAAGAACCAGATCGAATGGGCGCAGTACGGCAAGTCGTTCAACACCCATGTCAACGGCCTGCTTTTGGAAAAGCTGCCGCGGGAAAATCTGACGGGCAGGACGATCAAGGCGACCGGCGCCTATCCGCTGCCGGCCAAGGGCCAGTTGCCGCAATTCGTGCCCGTCACGATCACCGTCGGGGGCTGAGATGAGTGGCATCGACGACGGCGACGTCATTCTGGAGCTCAAGGATATCACCAAGGCCTATTCCGGCATCGTGGCGCTGAAGAAGGCGGACCTGAAGCTGCGGCGCGGCGCGGTCAACGTGCTCGTCGGCGAGAACGGCGCGGGCAAGTCGACGATGATGCGCATCATCGCCGGCGTGGAGCGGCCGACGCTCGGCGAAATCTGGATGGACGGCGAGCGCATCCATTTGAACAGCCCCGCCGACGCGGTGCGCCACGGCATCGGCATCGTCTTCCAGGAACTGAACCTGTTCGGCAACCTCTCCGTCGCCGAGAACATCTTCGCGACGCGTGAGATCACAAGAGGCCTTCGCGGCATCGACCACAAGGCACAGGTGGAGAAGGCCAACGAATTCCTGAACCGTCTCGAAGCCGGCATTTCCGCCGATACGCTGGCGGAAGACCTGCCGATCGGCCAGCAGCAGCTCGTCGAGATCGCGCGCGCCGTCTCGCTCGACACGCGCATCCTCATCATGGACGAACCGACCTCGGCGCTCAGCGCGGCGGAGGTCGATGTGCTCTTCCGCGTCATCGCCGACCTGAAGGCACGCGGCGTCGCCATCGTCTATATCTCGCACCGGCTGGAGGAGCTGATGCGCATCGGCGACTATATCACCGTCCTGAAGGACGGCCAGATCACCGGCCATGCCATGGTCAAGGACATCGATACACGCTGGATCGTGCGCTCGATGATCGGCTCGGACGCCAAGGATTTCGCGAAACAGGTCGATCACGAGCCCGGCGCGGAAGTGTTTCGCACGGAAGAGATCTGCCTGCCGCGCGCGCAGGGCGGCTATGCAGTCGACCATGTCTCGATCGGCGTGCGCAAGGGCGAGATCCTCGGCATCTACGGCCTGATGGGCGCAGGGCGTTCGGAACTCTTCGAATGCATCATGGGCCGGCATGAGCACTATACGGGAAAGATCTTCATCGAAGGCGAGGAGCTGAAGGGGCGCGACACGACCCGGCGCATCCGCGAGGGCCTGGCGCTGATCCCGGAGGATCGCCAGCGCGAGGGCCTCGTGCAGTCCATGTCGATCGCCGACAACCTGTCCATGGCAAGCCTCGGCCAGTTCCTGAAGGGTGGATTCCATATCGACCTGAAGCTGGAGAAAACGGCAATCCTGGAGGCGATCCGCAGCCTTTCGATCAAGGCGAAGAACCCGGAATTCGACGTTACCTCCATGTCCGGCGGAAACCAGCAGAAGGTCGTCATCGGCAAGGCGCTGATGACCGGGCCGAAGGTGCTTTTGATGGACGAGCCGAGCCGCGGCATCGATGTCGGGGCCAAGGCGGATGTCTTCCGCACCATGCGGCGGCTGGCGGGCGAGGGGCTCGCGATCCTCTTCTCCACCTCCGACCTCGAGGAGGTCATGGCGCTCTCCGACCGCATTGCCGTCATGAGCAACGGCCGCCTCGTGACGGTGGTGGACCGCAGGGACGCCACCGAGGACATGATCGTCTCGGCCTCCGCGGAGGGACATAAAACCAGAAGGATGCATGCGTGATGACGACAGCAACGCACACTGCCGCCGCCGGCAACCATCTCTCGACAGGCGCGGCCCTGCTCACGATCATGAAGCTCAGGACCTTCATCGCGCTCTTCGCGGTGATCATCTTCTTTTCGATCTTCGCGCCGAATTTCCTGTCGACCGCGAACATGATCCTGATGTCGAAGCACGCCACGCAGAACGCCTTCCTCGCCATCGGCATGACCTTCGTCATCATCACCGGCGGCATCGACCTTTCGGTCGGCTCGATCGTCGGCCTCTGCGGCATGATCGCCGGTGGGCTCATCATGTACGGCGTGGCGCTGCCGCTCGGCTACACGGTCTATTTTAACGTGGTCGAGGTGGCGATCATCGTGATGGCGGTCGGTATCCTGATCGGCGCGGTCAACGGCCTGCTCATCACCCGCCTCAACGTCGCGCCCTTCATCGCCACGCTCGGCACGCTCTATGTGGCGCGCGGCATGGCGCTGCTCTATTCCGATGGCCAGACCCTGCCCAATCTCACCGGTCGCGAAGACCTCGGCAACCAGGGCTTCTCCTATCTCGGCTCCGGCTCTATCCTCGGCCTGCCTGTTTCCGTGTGGATCCTGATCGTCGTCGCATTGGGCGCTGCCTATTTCGCCCGCTTCGTTCCCCTTGGCCGGCACATCTTCGCGGTGGGCGGCAATGAGCGCGCCTCGCGCATGTCCGGCATCCGCGTCAACCGCGTGAAGATGTTCGTCTACATGTTCTCCGGCTTCTGCGCGGCGATCGTCGGCCTCATCATCTCCTCGGAACTGATGGCCTCGCACCCGGCGACCGGCACCAATCTCGAGCTGAACGCCATTGCGGCGGCCGTTCTCGGTGGTACATCCATGTCGGGCGGGCGCGGCACGATCGGTGGGACGATCATCGGCGCCTTCGTGATCGGCATTCTTTCCGACGGGTTGGTTATGATGGGGGTCAGTTCCTTCTGGCAGATGGTGATCAAGGGGCTCGTGATCATCGTGGCCGTCGTGGTCGACCAGGCGCAGCGCCGGCTGCAGCAGCGCGTCACCCTGATGCAGATGGCGAAGGCGGGCTGAGCATGAGAAAGCTCAAGGGCGCGCTGATCGGCTGCGGCTTCTTCGCCGTCAACCAGATGCATGGCTGGCGGGACCTGCCGGAGGTGGAGATGGTGGCGATCTGCGACCGTGATCCGGAGCGGCTCAGCATCGTCGGCGACGAATTCGCCGTCGACAGGCGCTACCAGTCCGCGGAGGCGATGTTCGCCGATGGCGACTTCGATTTCGTCGACATCGCCACCACCGTTGGCAGCCATCGCGCGCTGGTGGAACTTGCCGCGCGGCACAAGGTTCCGGCGATCTGCCAGAAACCCTTCGCGCCGACGCTGGAGGATGCCAAGGCCATGGTCGCCGCCGCCGAGGCGGCCGGCATACCCTTGATGATCCATGAGAACTTCCGCTGGCAGACGCCGGTCCTCGCCGTCAAGGCGGTGCTCGACAGCGGCGCGATCGGCGAACCTTTCTGGGGCCGCGTCTCCTTCCGCTCAGGCTTCGACGTCTTCTCCGGCCAGCCCTATCTCGCCAGGGGCAAGCGCTTCATCATCGAAGATCTCGGCATCCATTCGCTCGACATCGCCCGCTTCCTCTTCGGCGATGCCAGCCGCATGACGGCCCGCACACGCCGCATCAACCCCGACATCGCCGGCGAGGACGTGGCGACGATGCTGCTCGACCATGACAGCGGTGTCACCTCGATCGTCGATGTCAGCTATGCGACGAAGCTGCCGGAAGAGCCGTTTCCGGAGACTTTCGTCGAGATCGACGCCAGCAGGGGCACGCTGCGGCTCGGCAAGGACTACAGGCTCGCGGTCCACGGGCCCGATGGCACGCGCGAAAACCGCGTCGCGCCGACCCTGCTGCCCTGGGCCTCGCGGCCCTGGCACAACATCCAGGAAAGCGTGGCGCTGATCCAGAAACACTGGGTCGAGCGGCTGGCTGCGGGCCGCGAGCCGGACACGTCCGGCCGCGACAACCTCAAGACCTTCGCGCTGGTGGAGGCGGCCTATCTCAGTGCCGAACGCGGCGAGACGGTCGATCTCGGGGACCTGCTCGGATGAGCGAGGACCTGCTCCGGCTTTACGGCACAAGCGAGAAGGAGCCGGAAAGCCGGACGCTCATGGCGGGTGATCTGCGCGTGGAGCTTCAGGACGGCAACCTGCGCACCCTGCGGTTTCGCGGCCATGAAGTGTTGCGCGCCATTGCCTTCCTCGTGCGCGACAAGGATTGGGGCACCTGCGGTGCCGCCATCGCCAACCTCGTGGTGGAGGAGACGGCGGCTGGCTTCTCCGTTCGCTACGATGCCCGCTTCAGGGCCCCGTCCGGCGCCAATCTCGACTGCGCCATCTCGATTGCCGGCAGCGCCGAGGGCGTGACCTTTTCCGCCGATTGCGTCAGCGATGCTGATTTCGAGACTGCCCGTGCCGGCTTCGTCGTGCTGCATCCGGTCGTCGGCGTTGCGGGCGAGCCGGTCGAAATCCGCCATGGCGACGGCAGCATCGAGCGGGCCTTGTGGCCCGACCGGATCGAGCCCTGGCAGCCCTTCAAGGACATCGCCGCCATCACCCATCGCGTCGCGCCCGGCATTGCGGCGACGACGGAGTTTTCCGGCGATGTCTTCGAGATGGAGGACCAGCGCAACTGGACCGACGGCTCCTACAAGACCTATGTGCGGCCGCTGGCACTGCCCTGGCCCTATCGCGTGCCGAAGAACGAACCGTTCAGCCAGCGGATTTCCGTCGCGATCGAGGCGGACGCTGACGCCGCGCCCGTGGCCGGCGCCGCGGATGCCGTCTCGCTGCGGCTGGCGCCGACGCCGCTCCGCTTCCCCGAGATCGGCGTCGGGCTCAGGCCGGAATGCCTTGCCGGGGAACGGGCTGCGCTTGATGTCCTGAAGATGGTGGGTGTACGGCACCTGATCGCCCATTTCGATCCTGCCGCCGGCCATGGCATCGACGCGTTGACCGGTTATGCGGAGATCGCCGCGCGGTCCGGCCTCAAGGTGACGCTGGAACTCGCCGTGCCGTGCCAGCAGCCGCTCGATGAGGAGATGGCGGACATTGCGGCACTTATCGGTAAGTCTGGGCTGATACTCGACACGCTGTTCGTCTGCCCCGCGGTGGACCGGCAATCGACGCCGCCCGGCAGCACCTGGCCGGAATGCCCGCCGCTGGAGGCGGTCTATACCGCGGCGCGGGCGGCCTTTCCGGGCGTGCGGCTCGGCGGCGGCATGATGAGCTATTTTACCGAGCTCAACCGCAAGCGCGTGCCGGGCGAATTGCTGGACTATATCAGCCATTGTACCAATCCGATCGTGCATGCGGCCGATGATCTTTCCGTCATGCAGACCTTCGAGGCGTTGCGCTTCGTCACACGTTCGGTGCGCGCGCTCTATGGCGACAGGCCTTACCGCATCGGCCCCTCGACGATCGCCATGCGGCAGAATCCCTACGGCAGCGCGACGAAGGACAATCCGGCCGGCGGCCGCATTCCCATGGCCAATGCGGACCCCCGCCACAACGGGGCATTCGGCGCGGCCTGGACGCTCGCCTATGCCGCGACGGTCGCTCCGGCCGAACCGGAGGTGCTGACGCTGTCGACGCTGGCAGGACCGTTCGGGCTCGTGGCGGGCGAGGGGGAGGCGACACCCAGAGGGGGGCTACGGCCGCTCACGCATGTGCTGGCGCGGCTCGGCAGCCTCTCGGGCGCGGTGCTGGTCGCCGTCGAGACGTCCCGTCCGGATGCGGTGCTGGGCCTTGCCACGGCGGACCGGCTGCTGCTGGCGAACATCACGCGGGACATGCAGACGGTTGTTCTTCCCGCATTGCCGCGCAAGGTGTCGCTGATCGGCGGCGATGGCGCGGAGCTGCCGGCGGCCGAAAGGATCGGCCTGCCCTATGGTGCGGTCGAGGTCGTGCTCTGAGCCCTATTTCTTGAGGGCATAGAGCGCGCGGGAGCGTTCGAGATGCTTGATCATCGCCTTTTCGGCAAGGTCGGCATCGCCCTTCTCGATGGTGCGGATGATTTCCTCGTGTTCGGCCAGCGTGAAATTCTCGCGGCCCGTCCAGATGAGCATTTCCGTATGATAGGACTTCAACCATCCCAGCATCGCGCCGCTGACGGCCGCGAAGATCGGATTGCCGGAAATCCGCGCGATGCACTGGTGAAACTCCATGTCCGCCTCGATGAAGGCGTCCGCATCGCCGAGGCTCTGCTTCTGCTTGTCGAGCAGGGCGCGCAATTCGGCAATGTGGGCGGGACTCGCCTTGGTGGCGGCCTCGCGGATCATGCCGCGCTCGAAGAAGATGCGGGCGCTCTTCAGGTGCTCCAGCGTGTCCGAGGAGCCGGAGAGCATGAGCTTGGCCGGCAGGTCGACCTGGCGGATGATGGATTCGGCGGTGATGCGCAGCACCTTGGCGCGCTCGCCCTGCGAAATCTCGACCAGGCCCTTGCCGGCGAGCGCCTGCATCGCCTCGCGGATAGCCGGGCGGCCGACCCCGTAGCGCTCCATCAGCTCGCGTTCGGAGGGCATGTCGTCGCCGGCCTTCAATTCGCCGGTCTCGATCATGTTCTTCAGCCGGGCGAAGACTTCGTCGGAGAGTTTCTTGCGGACGATCGGTTCGGAAGCGACGTTCATGGGGCACCTGGTTTCGACAGGTTTGAATATGCATCAAGTTCCATTGCCGCAACAGCTTTCGCGAAAGTCGGCTTGCAATAACATAAATACTCATTATACCAGTTGATGTATTTGCACAAGCGGGACGCGGCAGAAGCGGGAGGAGAAAACGTGATCCGTCTGACCTATAGGATAGAAACCGCAGGCTCGCCCGAGGCCATGGCGCGGAAGATCGCCAGCGACCAGTCGACCGGCACCTTCGTGGCCCTGCCCGGCGAGACGGAGGAGCTGAAGGCGCGTGTTGCGGCGCGCGTCGTCGCCATCCGTCCCCTGCCGCCCGTCGAGCGGGCCTCTTTCCCCGACGAGGCCGGTGGGGCCGGTCTCTTCCACCGGGCGGATGCCGATATCGATTTTCCGATGGATGCGGTCGGCACCGATCTTTCCGCGCTGATGACCATCGCGATCGGCGGCGTGTTCTCCATCAAGGGCATGACGGGCATCCGCATCGTCGGCATGAAGCTGCCGCCGGAATTCGCCGCCGCCCATCCCGGTCCGCAATTCGGCGTTCCCGGCAGTTTTGCGCTGACGGGCGTGACGGGCCGGCCGATCATCGGCACCATCGTCAAGCCGGCGCTTGGCCTGCGGCCGCACGAGACGGCCGAGATGGTCGGAGAGCTGATCGAGGCGGACGTCGATTTCATCAAGGACGACGAGAAGCTGATGAGCCCGGCCTATTCGCCGCTGAAGGACCGCGTGGCGGCGATCATGCCGAGGATCCTCGACCACGAGCAGAAGACCGGCAAGAAGGTGATGTATGCCTTCGGCATCAGCCATGCCGATCCCGACGAGATGATGCGAAACCATGATCTGGTGCTTGCGGCCGGCGGCAATTGCGCCGTGGTCAACATCAATTCCATCGGCTTCGGCGGCCTTTCCTTCCTGCGCAAGCGCTCCGGCCTCGTGCTGCATGCCCATCGCAACGGCTGGGATATCCTGACCCGCCATGCCGGCCTCGGCTTCGAATTCTCCGTCTGGCAGCAGTTCTGGCGTCTGCTCGGCATCGACCAGTTCCAGATCAACGGCATCCGCGTGAAATACTGGGAGCCGGACGAGAGCTTCGTGCGCTCCTACGAGGCGGTGAGCACGCCGCTGTTTTCGGAAGGGGACGTGGCGCTGCCGGTCATCGGCTCCGGCCAATGGGGCGGACAGGCGCCCGAGACGATCGCGGCGACGGGCGGCTCGACGGACCTCCTCTATCTGTGCGGCGGCGGCATCGTCAGCCATCCGGGCGGACCGGGCGCGGGCGTGAAGGCCGTGCGGCAGGCCTGGGAGGCGGCCGTGGCGGGCGTGCCGCTTGAGACCTATGCGAAGGACCATGCCGAACTTGCGCAATCCATCGCAAAGTTTTCCGATGGCAAGGCGGCCTAGACCATGACGCGTCCCCTCATCAGCTATTACGGCGACGATTTCACCGGTTCGACCGACGTCATGGAAGCGCTTGCCTCGAACGGCGTGGAGACCGTGCTTTTCCTTGACGTGCCGGATGCGGATCTCCTGTCGCGATTTGCCGGCGCGCGGGCCTTCGGCCTTGCCGGCACCAGCCGCAGCGAGACGCCGGACTGGATGGACGTGCACCTTCGCGCGACTTTCAGCTGGCTGAAGACGCTCGATGCCGCGCTTTGCCACTACAAGGTCTGCTCGACCTTCGATTCCGCCCCCCATGTCGGCAATATCGGCAGGGCCATCGAGATCGGCCGCGCCGTCTTCGGCAAGGCGACCGTGCCGCTCATCGTCGGCGCGCCGCAGATCCGCCGCTACACGGCCTTCGGGGAACTTTTCGCAGCCTATCAGGGGCGCAACTATCGCATCGATCGCCACCCGGTCATGGCGCGCCATCCGGTGACGCCGATGGACGAGGCTAACCTGCTGCTGCATCTCTCGCGGCAGACGACGCTCTCCTCCGCGCTCATCGACATGGTCGCGCTGCTGGCCGGCCTGCAGCCCGAGGACGCCGATATCCTGCTCATCGACGTGCTCGACGCGGCGACGCAGGCCGCTGCCGGCGCATTGCTGTGGAACCGGCTGCGCGAAAGGAGCCGCTTCGCCTGCGGTTCCTCCGGCCTCGAATATGCCCTGATCCCGACCTGGCGGGAGCAGGGCCTGATCGGGGAAAAACCCGGCTTCCCGGCAGCCGGGCCGGTCGATCGCATCGCCGTCGTTTCGGGCAGCGTCTCGCCCACCACCGAGCGGCAGATCCGCCACGCGCTGGAAAACGGCTTTGCCGGGGTCACGCTCGATCCGCTTGCGCTGTCGGGCGAGGGGAGCGAGGCGGCGGTGGAGGCGGCCGTCGAGGCCGGTCTCGGCGTTCTGCGGGAGGGGCGCAGCGTGGTGCTCTACACCGCGCTCGGACCGGCGGCGGATCGCGGCGGCGCGCTCGATTCCTCGACCGGCGCCCGCCATCGCCTCGGACGTGCGCTGGGACGTATCCAGTCGGAACTCGTCGCGCGTGCCGGGCTTGCCCGCGCGGTTGTCGCCGGCGGTGATACATCCAGCCATGCGCTCGGCGAGATGGGCATTGCGGCGCTTACGCTGAAAATGCCTTTGCCGCAGACGCCGGGCTCGCCGCTCTGCATCGCTCATGGCGGGGCAGCGGATGGCCTCGAGATCGCGCTGAAGGGCGGGCAGGTCGGTGGCGACGACTATTTTTCGATGATCCGCGCCGGCCGGGCCTGATCGCATCGACCGCCATCACCTTGACCGGCAGGCCGCGCGTCAAATCCGGCTTTCCGGTTGCAATGCCCGGATTTGCGGAGGCCTCATGTCGGGAATTGTCGGTAGCACTCCTCCGCGATCTGCTGGAGCCGTTCGCGGGAAATGTCGCCGGTCACCGCGTAGCCGAGGTCGCCGTCGATCCAGTAGAAGGTCTCCACGCCGCTGGCGGCGGCGAAGCGGAAGCTCGTCGTCCGGTTCTCCTCGTTGCGGGCGACGAGGACCGTGACGCGCCGGCCGGTCTCGTCCTCGTACATGAACAGGGCGCCCGGCTTGTCGGTGACGGGAAGGAGGCGCCCGCCGACCAGCTTGAAGCCGATCGCCTTGAGGTCCGGGACCTTCAGGTCGTCGATGGCGAGGCGTTTTCCCAGCCAGCGCGCAAGATGCGCCTCCTCGTCGGCGAAGACCTCCACCGGATGGCGCACCTCGCTCGCATAGATGAGATAGGCGTTGCGCGCCTCGTGCGGCAGGGCATCCATGGCCGTCGCCGTCGGCGCCTTTTCAAAGAGCATCGGGCCGAAATGGCCGGCAAGGCCACCGAGCATGAAGACGAGCGCGGCCGCGGCCGCCATCGCAAGGCGCGGTGTTGCTGCTTTTGTTGCGGCCCGGTGGCCGGCGATGAGCTGGAGATCGGAGGGGCGGGCCGAGGCATAGGCGGCAAAGGCGTCCCGCAGGCCGTCGTTCTGTGCCTGCCAGTCGGACACGCGGCGTGCGGCCTCGGGATTATGGGCAAGGTGGGCCTCCACGCGCTCGCGCTCGGCCGCATCCAGGAAGCCGTCGGCATAGGCGTGCAGGTCCGTTTCGGTCACGGGGCGGCTCTCGCTCATCGGGGGCTCCGCAGGTGAATGACGTTTTCGGCTGCCAGTTTCTCCCGCAGCATCTGCCGGGCGCGGAAGAGGCGCGACATGACGGTGCCGACAGGGACATCCAGGATTTCGGCCACTTCCTGATAGGTATGGCCCTCGACGGCGACCAGCATCAGCACGGCCCTTGCCTCCTTCGGCAGGGTGTCGAGCGCCTGGACGAGGCGGTTCCTCGCCAGCGGATCGGAGGGCGGCACGCTTTCGGCGAGGCTCTCCGCCGCCTCGATGCCGACGGAGGGCCGCCGGGCAACGGCGCGGCGGGCATTGAGATGCAGGTTGGTCATGATCCGGTAGGCCCAGGCGCGGATGTTCGCGCCGCGCCATTGCGTCCGGTGGCTGAGGGCCTTTTCGACACAGTCCTGCAACAGGTCCTCGCTCTCCGCGTCCGATCGCGTCAGGCTGCGGGAATAGCGCCGAAGCTGTGGCAGGAGGGCAAGGATCTCGGCGTCGAAGGAAAGGGGCGGGGCAGGAGCGCCCTCCTGCCCGCTGCCCGCCTCGGCGCCATGCGGGTCAGGGCTTTGCGACATCCCAGACGCCGTTCACGCCGTCGCCGGTCGTATCGCCTTCCTTGGTGTCCTTGATCCAGTAGTAGAGCGGCATGCCGTCCTTGGCCCATTGTTTCGCCCCGTCCTTGCGGGTGACGAGGGAATATGCACCCTCCGCCACCGCATCGGAAGCGGCGATGGCCGGCGGCCAGTTCGTCGCGCACTTGTCGTAGCAGTTCGAGGTGCCGGGCGTGTCGTTCTTGAAGGTGTAGAGGGTCATGCCCTTCTCGCCGGCAAGCACCTCGCCCTTGTCGGTCTTGACGGTCGTGAACGGCTCGGCGGCGAAGGCCGTACCCGCAAGGGCCGCGACGGCGAATGGCACGAGGACTAGGAACTTCATGGTCGTCTCCCATCGTTACGGCGACTTTCCTGAGCCGCCCCTGCCAAGACACCGGTGCCTGCCGGATTATTCCCGACCGCCTTGAAAAAACCGATCGAGAACCGGACAGCGCCTCTTTATCTTTTCCTTACGTCGCCTTCCCGCCTTCCCAATCGAAACCTGATCCCGTCCGCTCCTAGTGTGCCGCCAGCATAAACAGGAGACGGCCATGTCCGATTTCATATTCCTCGCGCTCGGCTGCGCCACGTTCGCCGTGTTCGCCGCCTATGCCCGCGCGCTCGACCGGCTTTGAGGAGGCAACGATGCTCGAACCCCTTTTCGGCCTTTTCGTCGCGCTTGTCCTCGGCGCCTATCTCGTGGTCACGCTGCTGCGGCCCGAACGCTTCTGATCTTCGAGGAGAAACCCTGATGACCATGATCGGGTGGCTGCAAATCGCCCTCTTCTTCCTCGCGGTGCTTGTCACGATCAAGCCGCTCGGACTGTACATGGCCCGCGTCTTTGCCGGAGAACGCACCGCGCTGTCGCCGGTCCTCGGGCGCCTGGAGGCCGATCTCTACCGCATTTCCGGCATAAGCCCGAACAAGGAGCAGGGCTGGCTCGCCTATACGGCCTCGATGCTCGCCTTCTCCGTCGCCGGCTTCCTCGCGCTCTACGCGATCCTGCGCCTCCAGGCCCATCTGCCGCTCAATCCGCAAGGCTTTGCCGGCATGGCGCCGGACCTTGCCTTCAACACGGCCGTCTCCTTCGTCACCAACACCAACTGGCAGAACTATGGCGGGGAAACCACGCTCAGCCATTTCAGCCAGATGGCCGGGCTGACGGTGCAGAACTTCCTGTCCGCCGCAACGGGCATGGCGCTCGCCATGGCGCTGACACGGGCCTTCGTCCGCTCGAAGGCCGCAACGCTCGGCAACTTCTGGGTGGATATGACGCGGGCGGTGCTCTACGTGCTGCTGCCGATGGCGATCGTCGTCGCGCTCGCCTTCGTCGCCATGGGCTTGCCGCAGACGCTGGACGGTGCCGTGACGGCGACCACGCTCGAGGGCGCCAGCCAGACGATCGCGCTCGGCCCCGTCGGCTCGCAGGAGGCGATCAAGCAGCTCGGCACCAATGGCGGCGGCTTCTTCAACGTCAACGCCGCCCACCCTTTCGAGAACCCCACGACGTTCTCCAACTATCTCAATATCTTCGCGATGCTGTCGATCTCGGCCGCGCTGGTCTACACGTTCGGCCAGCTCGTCGGCAACCGTCGCCAGGGCTGGGCGATCATCAGCGCCATGGCGATCCTGCTGATTGCCGGCGTCGCCGCCATCTACTGGGCGGAAGCCGCGGGCAACCCGATCCTGACCGCCCTTGGCGTCGATGCCGCCGCCGGCAACATGGAGGGCAAGGAAGTGCGTTTCGGCCAGGCCATGACCGCGCTTTATGCCGCCGTCACGACCGGCCTTTCGGATGGCGGCGTCAACGGCATGCACGGCTCCTTCACCGGGCTTGGCGGGCTCGTGCCGATGTTCCTGATGCAGCTTGGCGAGGTCTTGCCGGGCGGCATCGGGTCCGGTCTCTACGGCATGCTCGTCTTCGCGCTGCTTTCCGTCTTCGTGTCCGGCCTGATGGTCGGCCGCACGCCGGAATTCCTCGGCAAGAAGATCGAGGGCCGCGAGATGAAATATGCCATGCTCGCCGTGCTCGTCCTGCCGCTTGCCATCCTCGGCTTCACCGCGATCTCCGCCATGCTGCCCTTGGCCGTCGCCAGCATCGGCACGGCCGGCCCGCATGGCCTGTCGGAAATCCTCTATGCCTACACGTCCGCGGCCGCGAACAACGGCTCGGCCTTCGGCGGGCTGACGGGCAACACCGTCTGGTACAACACGACGCTCGGCATCGCCATGCTGCTCGGCCGCTTCGCCTACGTGGTGCCCGTCATGGCGATCGCCGGCTCGCTGGCGGCCAAGGTGAAGGTGCCGCCGTCGTCCGGCACCTTCCCGACGGACGGGCCGCTCTTCGTCGGTCTCCTCATCGGCATCATCCTCATTCTCGGCGGCCTGCAGTTCTTCCCCGCGCTTGCCCTCGGCCCCATCGTCGAGCACCTGGCGATGCTTGCCGGCCAGACCTTCTGAAGGAACAGACTATGTCAAAGGACCACCACGCGCCGGGCCTTCTCGACCCTGCCATCCTCCTGCCGGCCGCGCGCGACGCTTTCGCAAAGCTCGATCCGCGCCAGCTCGTGCGCAATCCGGTGATCTTCGTCACCGAGGCCGTCGCGGCCGTCGTCACTGTGCTCTTCCTGCGCGATCTCGTCACCGGCAGCGCGCAGGCCGGCTTTTCGGGCCAGATTGCCGCCTGGCTCTGGTTCACCGTGCTCTTCGCAACCTTCGCGGAGGCCGTTGCCGAGGGGCGCGGCCGTGCCCAGGCCGACAGCCTGAAGCGCACCAAGTCGGAGCTCGTTGCCCGGCGGCGCACGGCTTCCGGCACGGTCGAGACGGTCCCGGCCACCAGCCTTGCCATCGGCGATATCGTGCTCGTCGCCGCCGGCGAGCTCATTCCCGGCGACGGCGAGGTGATCGAGGGCGTCGCCTCGGTCAATGAGAGCGCGATCACCGGCGAATCCGCTCCCGTGATCCGCGAATCCGGCGGCGACCGCTCGGCCGTCACCGGCGGCACGCAGGTGCTTTCCGACGAGATCACGGTGAAGATCACCGTCGCGCCCGGCTCCTCCTTCGTCGACCGCATGATCGCGCTCATCGAGGGTGCGCAGCGGCAGAAGACGCCGAACGAGATCGCGCTGTCGATCCTGCTTTCGGGCCTGACGCTGATCTTCCTCTTCGTCTGCGTCGCCATCTGGGGGCTTGCGGGCTATTCCGGCACGGTGCTGACGGTCACCGTACTCGCCGCCCTTCTCGTCACGCTCATCCCAACGACCATCGGCGGCCTTCTCTCGGCCATCGGCATTGCCGGCATGGACCGCCTCGTGCGCTTCAACGTCATCGCCACCTCCGGGCGCGCGGTGGAGGCGGCGGGCGACGTCGACACGCTGCTGCTCGACAAGACCGGCACCATCACCTTCGGCAACCGCATGGCGAGCGACTTCCTGCCGGCACCGGGCGTAAGCCCCTCGGACCTGGCCGAAGCCGCGCTGCTTGCCAGCCTGTCCGACGAGACGCCCGAGGGCCGGTCGATCGTGGCGCTTGCCACGGGTGAATTTTCGGTGGCGATGCCGCGGGTGCGCTTCGATGCCGTGATCGAGTTCACGGCGGAGACCCGCCTTTCCGGCGTCGATCTCGGTGGCCGATGGCTGCGCAAGGGTGCGGTCGACGCCGTGCTGCGCTTTGCCGGCCTTCAGGAGGACGATGCGCCGGCCGAGTTCCGCCGCGCCGTCGAGACGATCGCGCGCAGCGGCGGCACGCCGCTCGCGGTTGCCGATGGTTCGCGCCTGCTCGGCGTCATCCACCTCAAGGACATCGTCAAGCCGGGCATCAAGGAGCGTTTCGCGGCGCTGCGCGCCATGGGCATCCGCACCGTCATGGTGACGGGCGACAACCCTGTGACGGCCGCGGC
Organism: Shinella yambaruensis; assembly: GCF_050859155.1. Classification (NCBI taxonomy): domain Bacteria; kingdom Pseudomonadati; phylum Pseudomonadota; class Alphaproteobacteria; order Hyphomicrobiales; family Rhizobiaceae; genus Shinella; species Shinella yambaruensis. Next base: position 3,654,318 of record NZ_CP150638.1, on the reverse strand, counting down.
CATCGCCTCGGAAGCCGGCGTCGACGATTTTCTCGCCCAGGCGACGCCGGAGGATAAGCTCGCCTATATCCGCCGCGAACAGCAGGGCGGCCGTCTGATCGCCATGTGCGGCGACGGCACCAACGACGCCCCGGCGCTCGCCCAGGCGGATGTCGGCGTCGCCATGCAGACCGGCACGCAGGCGGCCCGCGAGGCGGCGAACATGGTGGACCTCGATTCCAGCCCGACCAAGCTCATCGAGATCGTCGAGATCGGCAAGCAGTTGCTGATGACGCGCGGTTCGCTGACCACCTTCTCGATCGCCAACGACGTCGCCAAATATTTCGCGATCATTCCGGCCCTCTTCGTTGCCACCTATCCGGCGCTCGATGCGCTCAACATCATGCATCTCGCCTCGCCGCAATCGGCCATCCTCTCGGCCGTCATCTTCAACGCGCTGATCATCGTGGCGCTCGTTCCGCTGGCCCTGCGCGGCGTCGCCTATCGTCCGGCGGGGGCGGCCGCGCTGCTGCGCCGCAACCTCCTCGTCTATGGTCTCGGTGGCCTTGTCCTGCCTTTTGCAGGCATCAAGGCTATCGATCTTGCCGTCAGCGCCCTAAATCTGGTGTGATCATGCTGAAACAACTTCGCCCGGCCCTCACCCTCGTCCTCGCCCTGACGGCGCTTCTCGGCCTTGCCTATCCGCTCGCCGTGACCGGCATCGCGCAAGTCCTGATGCCGGCTGCCGCCAATGGCTCGCTCGTCGAAAGGAACGGGGTGGTGGTCGGCTCCGACCTGATCGGCCAGGCCTTCGCCTCGGACAGATATTTCTGGCCGCGTCCTTCGGCGACGGGGCCGGAAGCCTACAACGCGGCCGCCTCGTCCGGCTCGAACCTCGGCACGACCTCGGCCAAGCTCAGGGATCGTGTCGCGGCGGATGTCGGCCGGCTGACGGCGACGGGCATGGCGGTGCCGATCCCGGCCGATGCGGTCACGACCTCCGGTTCGGGCCTCGATCCGCATATCTCGCCCGATTTCGCGCGGGCGCAGGTCGCGCGGGTTGCAAAGGCGCGGGGCATGGAGGAAACGACGGTCGAGGCGCTTGTCGGGCGGCAGGTCGAAGGCCGGCTCCTGGGCGTGTTCGGCGAACCGCGGGTGAACGTGCTGCAGCTCAACATGGCGCTCGACGCGCTCGGATCATGAGAAGACGAATGGCGGACGACGACAGCCGCAGGCCGGACCCCGACACATTGCTTGCCCTGGCGGAGAAAGACCGCCGGGGCAAGTTGACCGTTTTCCTGGGGGCTGCTCCCGGCGTCGGCAAGACCTATGCCATGCTGTCGCGCGCCGGCCGCCTCAAGGCCGAGGGCGTCGATGTCGTCGTCGGCCTCGTCGAGACCCATGGGCGCGGGGAGACGGCCGCCCTGCTGGACGGGCTGGAGGTTCTGCCGCGCAGACAGATCGCCCATCGTGGTCGCGCGCTGGAGGAATTCGATCTCGATGGGGCGCTTGCCCGCCGCCCGCGCATCGTGCTCGTCGACGAGCTGGCCCATTCCAACCCGGAGGGAAGCCGGCATCCCAAGCGCTACCAGGATATCGAGGAGCTGATCGCGGCCGGCATCGATGTCTGGACGGCGCTGAACATCCAGCATCTCGAAAGCCTTGCCGACCTTGTCGTGCAGATCACCGGTGTCACGGTGCGCGAACGCGTGCCCGACGTCGTCCTGAAGAAGGCCGACGAGATCCTGCTCGTCGACCTGCCGCCGACGGAGCTGATCGAGCGGTTGAAGGAGGGCAAGGTCTACCTGCCGGACAGCGCCAGCCGCGCCATCGACCGCTTTTTCCGGCTGGGCAACCTGACGGCCTTGCGCGAGCTTGCGCTGCGGCGCACGGCCGACCGGGTCGACGACCAGATGGTCGATTATCTCAAGCAGCATGCGATCGAAGGCCCCTGGGCGACGGGCGAGCGCCTGCTCGTCTGCGTCGGGCCGGACGACTTGTCGGAAAAGGTCGTGCGCGTGGCGAGCCGGCTTGCCTCCGGCCTCAATGCACCCTGGATCGTCGTGTCAATCGAGCGGGCGGACCGGGAGGTCGGCACGACCGAGCACCTGCATCGCATCGAGGCGCTGTTCCGGCTCGCCGAGCAGCTTGGCGCGGAGACGCGCCGGGTGGTCGGCAATGATTTCGTCGAGGAGATCCTGAAGCTGGCGCGCCGCGAGCACGCGACGCAGATCGTCATCGGCGCCCGGCGCGATCGTGGCTGGCGGCGGTTCGTCTCACCGTCCCTGCCCGATGCGCTCTCGCGCAAGGCGGCCGGCCTCGGCGTCTATTTCGTGACGCCCGACAGGAAGGAGAGGGCGCCGGTGCCGGCGCGGCTCGCGCTTCCGGCCATCGCTTCGTTCCGGCAATCGGCGCTCATCGCGGCGGCCTTCGTCGTCGCCACGGCGGCGGTGGGCAAGCTGGTCTATCTCTTTGCCGAGCTGCCGAACATCTCGCTGCTCTTTCTGCTTGCCGTGCTCGGTGCGGCGGTGCTGGGCGGGTATGCCTCCGCCTTCATCGCCGCTTTCCTTTCGGCGCTCGCCTACAACTTCCTCTTCATCGACCCGCTGCACACCTTTACGATCACCGCGCCGCACGAGGTGTTCGCGCTGATCGTCTTCCTGTCGGTCGCCATCATCGCCGGCGGCTTCGCCTCGCGCATCAAGGAGCAGGCGGAGGTCGCCCGCGTGCGCGCAACGGCGCTGCAATCGCTCTACGATTTCTCGCGAAAGCTTTCGACGACGGGCAAGGCCGACGATGCGAACTGGGTGGCGGTGTCGCATCTGCAGGCGAGCCTCAAGCGCAATATCGCGCTGCTCCTGCCGGAGAAGAACGATCTCAAGGTCGCCGCCGTCTGGCCGCCGGATACCGAGTTCGACGTCACCGACTTCACGGCGGCGCGCTGGACCTGCGACAAGCAGGAGAAGGCCGGCTTCGGCACCGGTACCCTGCCGAACAGCCGCTTCGAATTCCGCCCGCTGATGGGGCCGCACGGTCTTGTCGGCGTCTGCGGCATCCAGCAGGGAGAGGAGCGCCTCGACCTCAATGCGGAGCGGGCGCTGTCCGCCATCCTCGACCAGACGGCGATCGCGCTCGACCGGGCGCGGCTTTCGGAGGAGAGCGTGATGCAGGCGGCCAAGCTCGAGGGGGAACGCTACCGGGAGGCGCTGCTCTCCTCGATCTCGCATGACCTCAGGACGCCGCTCGCCACCATCATGGGCGCCGTCACGAGCCTGCGCCAGCTCGGCGAGCGCATGACCGCCGAGAGCCGCGACGATCTTCTGCAGTCGATCGAGGAGGAGGGCAGCCGCATGAGCCGCTTCGTCTCCAACCTGCTCGACATGACGCGCATCGAATCCGGCACGCTGAAACCCAAGGGCGACTGGATCGACGTCTCCGACGTCGTGCAGTCCGCCGTGGAGCGGGCGCGCAAGTATTTTCCCGGCAAGACGATCGAGACCGGCATTGCGGCCGACCTGCCGCTCATCGAGGGCGACAGCGTGCTGCTCGGCCAGGTTCTGTTCAACCTGCTCGACAATGCGGTGAAATATGGCGGCGGCGAGCCGGTCAATGTCTATGCGCGGCGGGACGGGCAGGATGTGCTCATCTCCGTCACCGATCTCGGCAGGGGCATTCCGCCGGCCGAGATCGACCGTGTCTTCGAGAAATTCTACCGTCGGGGCAGGCCGGACGGCCGCGCGCCGGGAACGGGCCTCGGCCTTTCCATCGCCCGCGGCTTCGTCGAGGCGATGGGCGGCAGGATCCATGCGGAAAGCCCGGCGGTGAAGAAGAAGGGCACGCGCATCGTCATCCGCTTCCCGGCGGGTGAAAAGGCAAGGACTGGCAAGGCGACATGACGAACGAGCGCATTCTGGTGGTTGACGACGAGCCGCAGATCCAGCGGTTCCTCAAGCCTGCCCTCAAGGCGGCGGGCTACGACGTGGTGGAGGCGGCGACCGGCGGCGAGGCGCTGAAGGCGGTGGCGACGGCCGCGCCCGATCTCGTCATCCTCGATCTCGGCCTGCCGGACATGGACGGCAAGGAGGTCGTCACCAGCCTGCGCGGCTGGACGCAGATCCCGATCATCATCCTCTCCGCCCGCGAGCGGGAGAGCGAGAAGATCGCCGCCCTCGATCTCGGTGCCGACGACTATATCGAAAAACCCTTCGGCATCGGCGAGCTCACCGCCCGCATCCGCAATGCGCTGCGCCATCGCGAGCGGGCGGAGGCGGCCCCGGCGACGCTCGTCACCGACGGCCTCGTCATCGACACGGTGCGGCGGCTGGTGTCGCGAAACGGGGAGGCGATCCGGCTGACGCCCAAGGAATACGATCTCCTCACGCTGCTCGCGCGGCATGCCGGGCGGGTCGTCACGCACAAGACGTTGCTGACCTCCGTCTGGGGGCCGGCGCATGGCGAGGACCTGCATTATCTCCGCGTCTTCATCGGCCAGCTGCGCCAGAAGATCGAGCGCGAGCCGACCCGTCCGGCCGTCGTGCGCACGGAACCGGGCGTCGGATACCGGCTCGTCGTCGAGGGCGACTGAGTTTCTAGAGCATTCCGGTTCACCGGAAATGCTCTCGATTCTTGCTCTTTCCGCATTATCCGACGTCGAAGCGACTTCGCTTCGGCCGGCAATGCTCGAAACCTCGTCAGCCGATCTTCTCGACGATGGGGGGGATCTGCACGACGGTGAGGTCCGTCGCGCCGGAATCGATGATGCCGAACACGGCCTCCAGCATTTTCGGCACGTCCTGCCGGACCATCTCGATATGATCGCCGAGCATGGCGACGAAGGGGTCCCAGTCGAAGCAGCCCAGCTGCGGCACCCGGTCGGCATAGTGGCCGGAGCGGCGGATCCAGCGCATCACCCCTTCCAACGAGATGGTGGAGTTGACGAACATGCCGCGCGGCAGCGGGTTGAGCCGCTCGGCAAGCTGCCTCATGGCGCTCTCGGCCTTTTCGGGGGCATAGCCGCAGGTCAGCATCAGCGTTTCGTCGACCGTGACGCCGGCCTCGGCATGGGCATCGCGAAAGCCCCGCACGCGCTCCATCGTGTTGTGGTCAGTGCCACGCCCGCCGACGAAGAGCAGGGGCGTCTTCTCGCCATATTCCTTCTCGCAATTGGCGAGCACGCGGCGCGTCAGCTCCAGCGCACCACCATAGTTGTCGGAGATGACCGAGGGCGCGCGCGCGCCGGGCAGGTCGAGATTGATGGTGCGCACACCGGCGGCGGCGCAAAGATCGACGATGCGGTCCGGATCGGTCGCGCCCGTGGCGATCAGGCAATCGACCTGGTAGGAAAGCATGGCGCGGGCCGCCTCCACCTCCAGCGCCGGATCGCGCCGCGTGCAGGTGATGATCGGGAAGAGGCTGCGTTCGCGCGCCAGCGTCTCGAACTGCTCGACGATGGAGCCGAAATAGCGGTTGTCGTATTTCGGCACGATCATGCCGATGATCTTCGAGCGCTCGCGGCGCAGCACGCTCGCCTGCATGTTGAGCGCGTAGCCCTGTTCTTCGGCGAGTTTGGTGATCTTGTCGGCAAGCTTCGCGCTGATGCGCCGCTTCTTCCAGTTGCCGTTCAAAACGGCGCTGACGGCGCTGGCCGAGGTGCCCGCCAGCTCTGCCAGATCGTAGATCGTCGTCCTTTTCGTCTGCGTCGTCCTGTTCACATGTCCTCTCCGTTTCACGGGCCACCTTGACACCAATGGCGATTGGTGGCAATTCTTGCTTCATCGATTGAGCAAGCGTGCTCCATCGATGAAGTTGCCTGAACAGCAAGGCTGACCCAAGGGAGGAGTCAGACGGAGCATCGACGAGCCGGACGTTGCGGCATTGCCGTGGCGAACGATGATCTGCGCCCTTTCGATGCGTGGAGGCCGTCGGTCCTGTCGCCCTGGGAGGCTTGAGGGAATTGGCGAAAAATCAACCGTGGAGGAACCCAATGAAGACGCTTACCCATCTGCTCGCCTCGACCGGCCTCGTCCTGTCGCTCGGCAGTGCCGCCCTTGCCCAGGAAGGGGCGACCGTCGCCTTCCTGATGCCCGACCAGGCCTCGACCCGCTACGAGCAGCACGACTATCCCGGCTTCAAGGCCGAGATGGAGAAGCTGTGCCCGAGCTGCACGGTGATCTACCAGAACGCCAATGCCGACGTCGCGCTCCAGCAGCAGCAGTTCAACTCGGTGATCGCCCAGGGCGCCAAGGTCGTCGTGCTCGATCCGGTCGATTCCGCCGCCGCCGCGGCGCTCGTCGAGATCGCCCAGTCGCAGGACGTCAAGGTCATCGCCTATGACCGCCCGATCCCGGACAAGCCGGCCGACTACTACGTCTCCTTCGACAACCAGGGTATCGGCCAGGCCATCGCGCAGTCGCTCGTCGACCACCTGAAGGCCAAGGGCGTTCCGGACGGTGCCGGCGTTCTTCAGATCAACGGCTCGCCGACCGACGCGGCCGCCGGCCTCATCCGCGACGGCATCGATTCCGCGCTCGACGCCTCGCCCTACAAGACGCTCGCCGAATTCGACACCCCGGACTGGGCGCCGCCGAAGGCGCAGGAATGGGCGGCCGGCCAGATCACCCGCTTCGGCGACGAGATCAAGGGCATCGTCGCGGCGAACGACGGCACGGGCGGCGGCGCGATCGCGGCGCTGAAGGCGGCCGGCGTCAAGGAAATGCCGCCGGTGACCGGCAATGACGCGACCATCGCGGCACTGCAGCTCATCATTTCGGGCGACCAGTACAACACGATCTCCAAGCCGTCCGAGATCGTGGCCGCCGCAGCGGCGAATGTCGCCGTCCAGCTCTTGAAGGGCGAAACGCCGGAAGCCACCCACAAGCTCTACGAAACGCCCTCGCAGCTCTTCGTTCCGGCGGTGGTGACGGCGGAGAACATCAAGGCCGAGATCTTCGACAAGGGCATCAACAAGCCGGAGGAAGTGTGCACCGGCGAATATGTTGAAGGTTGCCGCAAACTGGGCATCATCCAGTAAGCGTCGCCATCCGTGTCCGGCCGCTTTTGCGGCCGGGCATTCCGATCCGCCGTAAGTCTGAAGGTTCTGGGGCCATGACAGCCACGCTTCAAAATGCTCCCGCCAAGGGAGAACCGGTGCTGCGTCTTCGCGGCGTGTCCAAGAATTTCGGGGCCGTCTCCGCCTTGACGGATATCGAGCTCGACGTGAAGGCCGGCGAGGTCGTCGCGCTGGTCGGCGACAACGGGGCCGGCAAGTCGACGCTGGTCAAGGTGCTCGCCGGCGTGCACCAGCCCTCTTCGGGCACGATCGAATTCTGCGGCCAGCAGGTGACGCTCGACAGCCCCGCCAAGGCGCTGGACCTCGGCATCGCCACCGTTTTCCAGGACCTCGCGCTCTGCGAGAACCTCGATGTCGTCGCCAACCTCTTCCTCGGCCACGAGATGTCGCCTTGGGCGCTCGACGAAGTGGCCATGGAAGTGCGCGCCTGGACGCTGCTGCGCGAGCTTGCCGCGCGCATTCCGTCCGTGCGCGAGCCGATCGCCTCGCTCTCCGGCGGTCAGCGCCAGACGGTCGCCATCGCCCGCTCTCTGCTGCTCAACCCGAGGCTCATCATGCTGGACGAGCCGACGGCCGCCCTCGGCGTGGCGCAGACGGCTGAGGTGCTGAACCTCATCGAGCGCGTGCGCGACCGCGGCCTCGGCGTCATCATCATCAGCCACAACATGGAGGACGTGCGGGCCGTCGCCGATCGCATCGTCGTGCTCCGGCTCGGACGCAACAACGGCATCTTCACGCCGGATTCGTCCAACCAGGAACTCGTTTCCGCCATTACCGGCGCGACGGACAATTCCGTCTCGCGCCGCGCCGAGCGCAAGTCCCATGTCCAGGAAAACCACGGGGGTGCCGCATGAGCCAGAACTCTTCCCAGCCGATGCTGGACCGCAGCGACGAGCGCGTACGCCATGACGACAGCCTTTCCGCCATGGCGCGCGGCTTCATCGACCGCGTGCGCTCCGGCGACCTCGGCATGCTGCCGGTCGCCGTCGGCCTCGTCGTCATCTCCGTCGTCTTTTCCGCGCTGAACCCGATCTTCCTTGCGCCGAACAACCTCGTGAACCTCCTGTTCGATTGTGCCACCGTCGGCGTCATCTCGCTCGGCATCGTCTGCGTGCTGGTGCTCGGCGAGATCGACCTCTCGGTCGGCTCGATGAGCGGCCTCGCCTCCGCCATGGTCGGCGTGCTCTGGGTGAATCAGGGCTGGCCGATCGTCGGGGCCATCCTTGCCGCCCTCGTGGTCGGCGCGGCCGTCGGCCTCCTCTATGCCACGCTCTACAACCGGCTTGGCATGCCGAGCTTCGTCGCGACGCTCGCCGGCCTGCTGGCGCTGCTCGGCATGCAGCTCTACATCCTCGGCCCGACGGGCTCGATCAACCTGCCCTATGCCTCCTCGCTGGTGCGTTTCGGTCAGATCCTCATCATGCCCGACTGGCTGTCCTACACGCTGGCGCTGGTTCCCGGCCTTGTGATGATCGGCCGGGGCCTTCGCACCCGCACCCAGCGCCTTGCCGCCAACCTCTCGGCCCAGCCGATGCGGGCGCTGATCCTGAAGGCCGTCGTGCTGATGGCCGCGCTGGAAATCGCCGTCTTCTACCTTAATCTCGGCCGCGGCATTCCGTGGATGTTCGCGCTCTTCATCGCGCTCGCCGTCATCCTCAACTATGCGCTGACGCGCACGAAATGGGGCCGTTCCATGTTCGCCGTCGGCGGCAACAAGGAGGCGGCGCGCCGCTCGGGCATCAATGTGCGCCGCATCTACATGAGCGCCTTCATGCTCTGCTCGACGCTCGCGGCGCTCGGCGGCATCCTCTCGGCCTCGCGCCTTGCCTCCTCCAGCCAGCAGGCCGGCACAGGCGACGTCAACCTCAACGCCATCGCCGCGGCGGTCATCGGCGGCACCAGCCTCTTCGGCGGACGCGGCAGCGCCTATTCGGCTCTCCTCGGCATCATCGTGATCCAGGCGATCTCGAACGGCCTGACGCTGCTCAACCTCTCGTCGTCGCTGCGCTACATGATCACCGGCGGCGTCCTTGCCATCGCCGTCATCGTCGATTCGCTCGCCCGACGCTCGCGCGTCAGCCACGGCCGCGCCTAACGAATACTGGAATGGAGTTCTAGATCATGGCTGACCTCATGAAGGGTAAGATCGCCGCCATCACCGGTGCCGCCTCCGGCATCGGCCTCGAATGCGCCAGGACCCTCCTTGCCGAAGGGGCGACGGTGGTGCTCGTCGACCGGGCGCAGGACAAGCTGAAACAGCTCTGCAGGGAGCTGGGCCCGAATGCCTTGCCGCTCGTCGTCGACCTCCTGAACCCGCAGGACGTCTCGGGCATGCTGCCGCGCATCCTCGACATTGCCGGCGGGCTCGACGTCTTCCACGCCAATGCCGGCGCCTATATCGGCGGACCGGTGGCGGAGGGGGATCCCGATGCCTGGGACCGCATGCTGAACCTCAACATCAACGCGGCCTTCCGCTCCGTTCATGCGGTGCTGCCCTACATGATCGGGAGGAAGACGGGCGACATCCTCTTCACCTCGTCCATCGCCGGTGTCGTGCCGGTCGTCTGGGAGCCGATCTATACGGCCTCGAAATTCGCGGTGCAGGCCTTCGTGCATTCGACGCGCCGGCAGGTGGCACAGCACGGCGTGCGTGTCGGCGCGGTGCTGCCCGGCCCGGTCGTGACGGCGCTGCTCGACGACTGGCCGAAGGAGAAGATGGACGAGGCGCTGGCCAATGGCAGTCTGATGCAGCCGAAGGAGGTGGCCGACGCCGTGCTCTTCATGCTGACCCGGCCACGCAATGTCACGGTCCGCGACCTGGTGATCCTGCCGAACAGCGTCGATCTCTGAAGCAAAGCCCGCGGGCGGCATGAGGCCGCCTGCCCGAGGAACTCCTGATTGCAGGCGGTAGATCCATGAGCACTCCATCCTCCGCACGCCCCGCGGGCGGCGAACGCTACCTTGTCGGCGTCGATGTTGGTACGGGAAGCGCCCGAGCCGGCCTTTTCGACATGACCGGCCGCATGCTGGCCTCGGGAAAACGCGACATCTCGCTGTTCCGCGAACCCGGCGCGATGGTCGAGCAGTCGAGCACGGAGATCTGGGCCGCCGTCTGCGCTTCGGTGCGCGAGGCCGTCGCCAAGGCGGGCGTCGCACCCGAGCAGGTCGCCAGCCTCGGCTTCGACGCGACGTGCTCGCTCGTCGTGCTGGGAGAAGGGGGAAAGCCGCTGCCCGTCGGCCTGTCGGAAGATCCGGAGCGCGACATCATCGTCTGGATGGACCACCGGGCGGTCGAGCAGGTCGAACGCATCAATGCCGAGGGGCACGATGTGCTGCGCTATGTCGGCGGCATCATCTCGCCGGAGATGGAGACGCCGAAACTGCTGTGGCTGAAGGAGAACCGCCCGCAGGTCTTCGATGCCGCCTGGCAATTCTTCGACCTTGCGGACTTCCTGACCTGGCGCGCAACGGACGATCTTGCGCGCTCCACCTGCACCGTCACCTGCAAATGGACCTATCTCGCGCATGAGAAACGCTGGGATCCGAGCTACTTCCACGGCATCGGCCTCGGGGTCCTCGCGGAGGAGGATTTCGCCCGCATCGGCCAGCGTGTCGTCGAGCCGGGCACGCCGCTCGGCAGCGGCCTGACGGCACGGGCGGCGGCGGAACTCGGCCTTGTCGCCGGCACGCCGGTCGGCGCCGGCATGATCGATGCTCATGCGGGCGGCATCGGCACGGTGGGGGTGGACGGCCCGCCGGAAAACAATCTCGGCTATGTCTTCGGCACCTCTTCCTGCACCATGACCTCGACCCGCGAGCCGGTCTTCGTGCCGGGCGTCTGGGGCCCGTACTATTCCGCCATGGTGCCGGGCATGTGGCTGAACGAAGGGGGGCAATCGGCGGCCGGCGCGGCCATCGAGCAGCTCTTGTCCTTCCACCCTGCGGCCGGCGAGGCCGCGGCGCTGGCGAAGGCGCGGGGCCTTTCCCTGCCCGTCTTCCTGGCAGGGCTTGCGGCGGAGGGGGCACCGACGCTTTCGGCCGTGGCGGGGCTGGCGGACGGTCTGCATGTCGTGCCGGAATTCCTCGGCAACCGCGCCCCCTTCGCCGATCCGCATGCGCGCGCGGCGATCGTCGGCCTCGGCATGGAGCGGGACCTTGCCAATCTCGTTTCGCTCTACGTTGCCGGGCTTTGCGGCATCGGGTATGGCCTGCGCCAGATCATCGATGCGCAGGCGGCCGCCGGTGCGCCGATCGACAGGATCGTGATCAGCGGGGGTGCGGGCCAGCTCGATCTCATCCGCCAGCTCCTGTCGGACGCGACGGGAAAGACATTGCTCGCAACACGGGCGGAAGAGCCGGTGCTGCTCGGCGCCGCCATTCTCGGCAGTGTCGCCGCCGGCGCCTTTCCGGACGTGCGCGCGGCGATGGCGGCTCTTTCGGCGACCGACCGCACCTTTCGGCCGGCCGGCGCGGATATCGCGGCCCTGCATGCCAAGCGCTACGACGCCTTCACGCGGCTGCAGGCATTGGCACGGGCGATCCGGTAGGCGCCTGTTTTTTCGCGGGGCCGCCTGGTGGCCTGCAGAAACGGTTTCAGGCGCTGACGAAGAGGGCGACAGGCTCGCCTGCAAGCGCCTCGGCGAGCGGCATGCCGCTGCCCAGCACCAATCGGCGGTCGTCAAGCACGGATCGCACCGTTTGGCCGTAGAAGCGATCGGGGATGGTGATGGAAATTCCCCGCGTGGCGTCCTCCGTCAGGTGCAGGCTGCCGGGCCGTGTCTTGCCGAAGGTGTGGTGCGGGACGACGGTGATGGCGAAGGCCTGCGGCGCGCCGCGCAGGAAGGCGAGGGCCTGGGCCCCGCCATCGGAAAGGTCGAGGGGAAGATAGGGGCCGGCGAACGGACCATCCGGGTCTTTCGCCCGCATGGCGAGGACGGTCGCGACCAGCCATTGTTTGTAGGAAGCGAAGGATGCCCGCGTCGCGGACGGCTTTTCCGGCATGACGCGGGAGGGCGTGTCGAACATCCGGGCGCCGGCCTGCCGCAAGGAGAAGTCGCCGCGTTCGCTGCCCTGCCGGATGTCCGGGATGCCCGGCATGGTCAGCTTGATCAGCGTCTGTGCGAGAGAGTTCATCAGCCCGGCATCCACGAAGGGCGAGAGTGTCGCGTCGAGTTCCCGGAGAAATGCGTCGTTGCCGAACAGGCCTTCGATGACGCCGGCCAGCACCTGCGCAGGATTGCTGCCCGATGCGTAGCCATGCGGGCTGACTTGCCCTTCGCTTCTTATGAAGATCTTCAGATCGGCGGCAAGGGACCGGATCGCCGCGGTATCCTGAAGGCCCGTGACCGGCCAGAGGGCTGCGATCGCATTGTGGAGCAGCCGTTCCGTATCAGGCTCGGGAGCAGCCCGGCCGGCATGGTTGCGGATCATGTCGGCGCCGAGGGCGGACCAGCGTTGCCGCGCCGCGTGCCAGCGATCCGGCGCCTCGGCGAGGGCATGGAGCCTGGCCCTGGCGTCTCCGCCATAGGCAACACCGGACGGGGATATCGCGGACAGGCCATGCGGCATGGTTTCGGCACGGGCCTGCATCACCGCGTGGAACGCCGCAGGGCCGTCCGCCGGCTCGCTCGGCCGGCCGGCGGCATTCTCCCGGGAGATCCGGGAGAGAAGCAGGTCATCCGGCGCCCCTGCCGCAACGCAGCCGCTCAATTGCTGGAAGCGGGCGCGGAATTCGGCGCAGCCCGCCAGAGTGGCCGGTATCCTGTCGTCGGCCAGCAATTCCCAGATGAAATCGATCGCCTCGCGGACCTCCGGCCGGTTGCCCTCCTGTGCCTGCTGCCGGGCTGTCGCGATGATCTCGCGGTCGCGTTCGCTGACATGCGTGGCCGTCGCATAGGTCCGCGTGACCGGCAGGGCGACGATCAGGGCGCGGATCGCCTCGGCAAGGGCGCTGCGGGAGAGGTCGGCGTGGGACTGGTCGGCGAGAGCCTTCGCCAGAAGAGTCAGGCGGGCAGCCTCGCCTTCGAGTTCCGTCCCGAAGATCTGCCGCTTGCCGGTCTCCCTCGCCGTTTCCGTCCGCGGGCTGCCATCGGGAGGACTGGATGCCTGGTGGGGACGACTGGCCATCATATCCGTGAGGGCTGTGATGATCTCGCCCCCGGTCGTGCCGTGGACCGGCCATTCCGCGGCAAGCTGTTCGCTTCCCGCAAGGTGCTTGTCGACGATCAGGTAGGCGGAGCCGACGGCAGCGCGCAGCCGCTGCAGATAGGCATGCGGATCGGCGAACCCGTCGATATGCAGGATGGCCAGCCCGTCCACCGTGCCTTCGCGGACGAGGTCGAGGACCAGCCGGTGGCTGTCGTCGAAAACCCGGGCATCCTCGAGGCGCAGCCGGACAAGGTGGGCGGAGCCGCACAGGCGCCGGTCGCCGGCCTGCCGGTGCGCCGTCTTTCGTTCCACCAGCCGCCATGGCTGTGCCGCGTGAATCGCCGTGATCCGCCCGGGGTCGTGCGAGATTTCGGCAAGTATCCGTGCAACGACCTCCTGCTCGTCGAGGAAGGCGAGCGGGCCGGCAAGGGCGGCCGCGCCTTCGAAGGCCGCCGCCGGGGCGGTGACCAGGAGCAGTTCCTCATATGCGGCGAGTGCCTGCCGGCACGTCTCGGGATGCAGGGGATAGAAGGAGCCGCGATAATGCAGCGCCAGGATGTCCCGCTCCGGGTCCAGCGCGAGGCGGATCGCGCCGTTCGCGACCTCCGTTGCTAAATCCTTTTCGAGAACGGGCAAGGCCAGCTTTTTCGACCAGTCGATGTCGAAATGCCGGGAAAACGGGCTTGCCTCGCCCCAGGTGACGACACTGTGCCACCAGGGATTTTCGAGGCTCGCGGCCATGTGGTTCGGCGCGATGTCGAGGAGGAGGCCGAGGCCGCGTGCCTTAAGATCGCCGGCAAGCCGGCGCAGGCCATCGAGACCGCCGAGGGCGGGATCGATCGCGTTGGGATCGACGATATCGTGGCCGTTGGACGAGCCCGTCACGACCGTCATCACCGGCGAGGCGTGGAGATGGCTGATGCCGAGATGCTGGAGATAGGGCACCAGTTGACGCGCCCTCCCGAAGTCCATGCCATTTCGAAACTGGAGGCGATAGGTGGAGGAAGGGCGGGTCATAGGGTCCTGGAATGTGCGTTTTCTCGCCCAGAAAACGCAAATCCTCCCGAATTGTTCCAAAGCGTCTTGCGGGTGCGTTCCCCGTCTCGCTTCGTCTGCCTCCCGGTTGGGGAAGAGGGCGGCGAGATGGGCGGGGGCGTTATGAGGCAGTGTGCCTTTCGTGCGCGAAATGCCGCCTGAGGATGTCGAGGACCTCGTTTGCGAGCTCGCCGACGATGCCGTTCTGTTCCCAGGAGTAGAGCGAGGCGATGACCGGCGGTTCCGGCGGGAAATCGGTGAAGGGCCTGACGCGCCACCCTTTCGCGGCATCGACGGGCAGCAGCGAGAGGCCGAGGCCGGCCTCGATCGCCATCAGCACGTTGCGCAGGCTGGCGGAGGTGAAGGCGACATACCAGCGCCGCCGTTCCCGTTCCAGCCGCTCGAACATGGCGTCCCGGTAGAGCCCGCCCAGCGGAAAAGTGACGAGCGGGACGGGGTCGGGCAGGTCCGCCGGCGCATCCAGCGCGGTGAACCAGGCGATCGGTTCCGCGAAGCTTGCCCAGCTGTCGGTGCTCGGCGTGTCCTCCTTGAGCACGACGATGTCGAGTTCGCCGGAGCGGTAGCGCCGCGCGAGGTCGGCGCGCAGTCCCGTGGTGACGTCGAGGCGCGCCTCCTTGTGGCGCTTGGCGAAGGCGGCGAAGGCATGGGCCATTTCGGGCGTCGCGATGTCATCGGGCATGCCGATGCGCACCGAGGTGGTGCCGGAGGTCTCGGCGACCAGCGTCAGCGCCTCGGTCTGTAGTGCGAGGATGCGCCGGGCGTGGCCGAGCAGGCGCTCGCCCGTCACGGTCAGGCGCACCGGCCGCGCGGCGCGGTCGACCAGCTCCCGGCCGATCACCTCCTCGAGGCGTGCGATCTGCTGGCTCATCGTCGATTGGGTCATGTGCAGGCGGTCGGCCGCGGCGGTGAAGCTGCCGGCATCGGCAATCGCCACGAAAGCCCGGAGCAGGCGCGGATCGAGCACGGGATCTCCATCGAAAATCAGAATGTTAGCTATCTAAACATCTAATTTGCGCATGATTCAAGCGGGTGATAGCGGTAGGCGATGCCGGCGGCTGCGCTTCCGGCCCGACACGTCTTTTCAGTAGGAAAGTCGAACCATGACGGATACGCGCTCCGGCCGCGATTGGGCAATGCTTGCACTGGTGGTCCTGATCGGCCTCAACCTCCGGCCCTTCCTCGCGGCCCCGGCGCCGATCCTCATGGAGATCGGCGCGGATACCGGCCTCGGTTATGGCGGCATCGCGATGCTGACGCTGCTGCCGATGGTCCTGATGGGCCTCGGCGCCTTCGTGGCGCCGGGTCTTCTGGTGCGGCTCGGCGCGCGGCGTGGCCTGTTGATCGCGCTGGCCGTGCTCTTCGCCGGCTCGGCGCTGCGCCTCGTTGTGTGGGACGGCCTGTCGCTGATCGTGACGGCGGCGCTTTGCGGCATCGGCGTCGCCTTCATCCAGGCGGCCTTTCCCGGCATCATCAAGGCGCGCTTCCCGACAAGCGTGCCGGTGGTGACGGGGCTCTATTCGGCAATGATCATGGCCGGCGGCGCCTTCGGGGCGCGGCTGATGCCGGTGCTCGTGCATGCCGGCTACGGCTGGCGGGCGGCGCTCGCCTGGCTGGCGCTGCCGGTTGCGATCGCGCTCGCCGCGTCCTGGCGCATCCTGCCGGCCGTGCAGTCGAGCCGGCCCGACGGCGCTCTGGCGCGGCAGCTCCTGCGCCGGCCGAGGACCTGGGCTCTGATGGGTGCCTTCGGGCTGGTCAATGCCGGCTATTGCTCGATGATCGCCTGGCTTTCGCCCTATTACCAGGCGCAGGGCTGGACGAGTGCCGACAGCAGCGGCCTTGTCGCGATCATGGCGATCTGCCAGGCCGTCGCCGCGCTCGGCCTTCCCATCCTGGCGCGCGGCAATGTCGATCGCCGCCGCTGGCTCTGGCTGACGATCTTCTTCCAGGCCGCAGGCTTCTTCGGTCTTGCGAGCCTTCCCGGCATGGCGCCGGCCGTGTGGGCCGGGCTGTGCGGCGCGGGCCTCGGCGGCAGCTTCGCGCTTGCCATCGTCACGGCGCTCGACCACCTGCCGCAGCCGGAACAGGCCGGTGCGCTGGCCGCGCTGATGCAGGGCGGCGGCTTCCTGATCGCCGCGCTCGGCCCCTATGCAATGGCGCTGCTGCACGACTGGACGGGCGGCTTTGCGGCGGGCTGGGGGCTGCATCTCGGCTGCGTGCTGGCAACGGCGCTGCTCTATCTGCGCTTCGACCCGCGACACTATCCGGTGGCGATGCCCCTTGCTCCATGACCGGAAACCCGCGCCGGGCGGCGCGGGCTTCTTTGCAAGGATGTCAGACCTAACGGCGGCCGCCGAAGGGGCGCAGGTTCATGTGGCGGTTGACGTCCTTGTAGAGCAGGTAGCGGAACGGGCCGGGGCCGCCGGCATAGCAGGCCTGCGGGCAGAAGGCGCGCAGCCACATGAAGTCGCCGGCCTCCACCTCCACCCAGTCCTGG
The DNA here is from genome assembly GCF_050859155.1 of Shinella yambaruensis. Taxonomy (NCBI): domain Bacteria; kingdom Pseudomonadati; phylum Pseudomonadota; class Alphaproteobacteria; order Hyphomicrobiales; family Rhizobiaceae; genus Shinella; species Shinella yambaruensis. The sequence goes on along the minus strand of NZ_CP150638.1, from coordinate 3,637,573 downwards.
TTCAGGCGATAGACGGCCTTGCCCTGCAGCACGTAGAGCCCGTGCTCCATGACGTGGGTTTCCGCGAAGGGAATGACGGCGCCGGGCATCAGCGTGACGATCGTCACATGCATGTCGTGGCGCAGGTCGTTCGGATCGACGAAGCGCGTCGTCGCCCAGCCGCCGTTCGTGCCCGGCATGGCGGCGGGGGTGATGTCCTTCTCGTCGAGGATCAGCGGATCGGGATGGGCAAGGCCATCGACGGCCTCATAGGCCTTGCGGATCCAGTGGAAGCGGGCATGGGCACCGGAGCGGTTGCGCAGCGACCATTTCAGGGCCGGCGGCAGGAAGGCGTAGCCGCCCGGCTGCAGCGTGTGCTTGCCGGTCGGCAGCGTCAGCTCCACCTCGCCATCGACGACGAAGAGCACGCCCTCGGCCTCGGGATCCTGTTCCGGCCGGTCGCTGCCGCCGCCCGGCGCCACTTCCATGACATATTGCGAGAAGGTCTCTGCAAAGCCGGAAAGCGGGCGGGCGATGACCCAGCAGCGCGTGTCGTTCCAGAAGGGCAGGAAACTGGTGACGATGTCCTGCATCACCCCCTTTGGGATCACCGCATAGGCCTCGGTGAAGACGGCGCGGCCGGTCAGGAGGTCGCTCTGCGGGGGGTGCCCGCCGAGGGAGGAATAGTAGCTTCGTTGCATCGTCTCAGGCCCTTTGGTTGTGTGTTTCCCGTAGTCTTCGGCGGGGCGTTCGTCGCCCGCTCATCTTTTCGCGCCGGCCTTTTCCAGCAGCGCGGCGATCTCGCCATAGCCGCGGCCGCGGGCGTGCTGGAGCGGGCTGACGCCGTCATTGTCGGCAAGCTCGACATCGGCGCCGGCGGCGATCAGCAGCGCGACGATCTCGACATGGCGCCGCCCGCCGTCGCCGAGGATGATCGCCTCCAAGAGCGCCGTCCAGCCGAGGCGGTTTACATGGTCGACATCGGTGCCGGCCTTGATCAGCGTGTCGACGGTCTCGACATGGCCGCGCTCGGCGGCCGGAATGATGGCGGTGCCTCCGTAGCGGTTGACGCTCTTGAGATCGGCGCCGTGGGCCAGTGTCAGCTTCAGGATCTCGAGATGGCCGCGCGCGCCGGCATAGAGATAGGGGCTGTCGCTGATATCGTCCTTGGCATTGACGTCGGCGCCGGCCTCGATCAGCGCGCGGGCGGCGTTCACCTTGTTGCCATGCGTGGCGACGAGCAGCGCCGTCGCGCCGCGGGCATTCCGCGCGTCGATGCTGGCGCCCTCGGCGAGCAGCGTCTTGATGGCGGCGACATCGTCGGCGGCGGCTGCCTTGTGCAGTTGCGTATCCATGGCGTTTTCGGCGGCAAGAAGGGGAAGGCAGAGGGCCGCGAGGAAGAGCCAGGCCGACAGCAGGGCAAGTTTCAGCATGCGCGTTCCCGTTGGTTCACGGCGGCAAATTAGCAGGGGCGGATGCCATTAGAAAATTAAATGTGTAAATCCACATCATGCACAAGATGGAACTTGCGCGGAAATACCAGAACATCGCACCGCACCACCGGACAAAGAAAACCCGGAGCGGATCGCTCCGCCCCGGGTTTCCGCCCCCGCCCCGAAAGAAGGGCTGTTACAGGCCCGCTGCCGCGATCGCCGCGTCCATGCGCTCGCGGGCCTTCTTCGGCAGCTTGCCGGTCTTGACCGCGTCGAGATTGGCCGGCGCATCGCCGACGACCACCACGCCCACCATGCCCATGCCGACATGCGGCGTGCACTTGACGCCATAGGCGCCGGCCTTGTCGAGGGTGATCTTGAAATTCTCGTTGATCTTGCTCTTGAAGGCCTCCGCCCCCTCGGGGATCATGCCTTTGATCGTCTCGACATTGTGTCCCTTGTCGGTGGGGATGAAGGTGATGGTATCGCCGGGGGCGACTTTCACGAAGGCCGGCTCGAACACCATGGCACCCTCGGCGCCCTTGTTCAGCATATGCACTTCGAAATCTGCCGCTGCTGCCGGAAGCGCAAGCGCCAGAATGACTGCTGCCGCGCCGACGATGCTCTTTGCCATGGTACGCACTGGAATTCTCCTTGCTGACGAACGTCTCTCGTTCATGAGCTAGGAAGTAGACCCGCCGGCGGTCCTGCTCTTTGACTTTAATCAAACAACGCGGCGATGGCGCGTGGCGTCCTGTCGCAGGTCCTGCAGGCGCCCTTGAGGGGCGCCGGCAGGTGCCGGGCGTGGCGCCGTTTCCGACCCGCTTTCAGGCGACCGTGAAGGCGACCTCGTCCAGTCCGTCGATATGCGCCAGCATCCTGTCGCCCCTTGCCACCGCGCCGACGCCGGCCGGCGTGCCCGCAAAGATCAGGTCGCCGGGCTTCAGGGTGAAGAGGCGCGAGAGGTAGGCGATCATTTCCGGCACCTTCCAGATCATCTGGTTGAGGTTGCCGTCCTGGCGGACCGTATCGTTGACCGTGAGCCGGATCGCGCCTTCGCCCGGATGGCCGATGTCGGCGGCGGGGTGGATCGGTCCGCAGGGGGCGGAATGCTCGAAGGCCTTCGCGACCTCCCAGGGCCGGCCCTGTTTCTTCGCCTCCGCCTGCAGGTCGCGGCGCGTCATGTCGAGACCGACGGCATAGCCGTAGACGCAGGCGAGCGCCCGCTCGACGGGAATGTCCGTGCCGCCGCCGTGAAGCGCGACGACCAGCTCGACCTCGTGGTGCACGTCGCGGCTGGCGGCGGGATAGGGAAAGGCGCTGCCCGGCGGCACCAGCGTGTCGGGATTCTTCTGGAAGAAGAAGGGCGGCTCCTTGTCGGGATCATGGCCCATTTCGATGGCGTGGTCCGCGAAGTTGCGCCCGACGCAATAGATCCGGTGAACCGGAAAGAGCGCGGCGCTGCCCCGGATCGGCAGGCAGGGGACGGGCGCGGGCGGAAAAAGAAGGTTCGTGTCGGACGTGGATGTTTCAGGCGTCATGGGCTGTTGCACTTTCGCTGGCTGGCTTCATCGGCGACGCTAGCACGCCGGGCGGCCGCAATCGATCCGTTGACGCTGTTCCATGCGGCCCGGCACATTGCGCAGGCCGGAAAAATCGCGGATAGAGGCAGGATGACGAACGGTGCCCCTTTGGACATGAACATTCCCGACGAAACGAAGGATGCCCTGCCGCGCGAACGCCGCCGGTCGCTGGCCATCGGCCTCCTGAAGGCGCGCGAGGCGGTGATGAGCCATTTCCGGCCGATCCTTGCCGACCACGACGTGACCGAACAGCAATGGCGGGTGATCCGTGCGCTTTCGGAAGCCGGCACGCTCGATGCGACGGAGGTGGCGGAGAAGGCCTTCATCCTGGCGCCGAGCCTGACGCGCATGCTGCGTTCGCTGGAGGAGCGCGGCCTGATCACCCGGCACAAGGACAAGGAAGACGGCCGCCGCGTGCTGCTGCGGCTTGCGCCGGCCGGCCAGGCGGTCATCGACGAGGTCATGCCGGATTCCCGCCGCGTCTATGCGGATATCGACGCTCGTTTCGGCGCCGAGCGCGTCGAGGAACTGCTCGACATGCTGGAAGAGCTCGCCGCCCTCAAGCTCGACGGCAAGGCGGGCGGCGAGGAATAGGGCAATTCCGGATCAGTAGACCCTGGCGCCGGCCGGTGCCTCCGCCGGCTCGGCGGCCCTGAAATCGGCGAGCAGCTTCGTCGTGGCATTGGCGAGCAGCGTTACGTCGTTGCCGATCGCGACGAAGGTGGCGCCGAGCTCCAGGTAGCGCTTGGCAAGCCCGAGGTCGCCGATCAGGATGCCCGCCGCCTTGCCGTGCGCCTGGATCTTCTTCAGCGCCTTTTCCACCTCGGCCTGCACTTCGGGCGCGCCCGGCCTGCCGAGGAAGCCCATGTCGGCGGCCAAGTCCGCCGGGCCGATGAAGACGCCGTCGACGCCCTCGGTTCCGGCGATGTCGTCGAGCGCCTCCAGCCCGGTGCGGTTTTCGACCTGCAGCAGCAGGCAGATTTCCGCGTTCGCCGTCTGCAGATAGTCCGCCGTGCGGTTGAAGGCGGAGGCTCTGGCGAGCGCCGCGCCGACGCCGCGCACGCCATGCGGCGGATAGCGCACGGCCTTCACCATCGCCTCGGCCATCGCGTTGCTGTCGACCATCGGGATGAGCAGCGTCTGCGCGCCGATATCCAGCAATTGCTTGACGATCCAGGTCTCGCCGACCGGCGGGCGGATGACGGCTTGGCTTGCCGTGCCCTTCATCGCCTGGAGCTGCGAGACGAGCAGCGGCACATCGTTCGGCGCGTGCTCGGCATCGAGCAGCAGCCAGTCGTAGCCGGCCTCGGCGCAGATCTCGACCGTGTAGGGATTGGCGAGCGCCTGCCAGAGGCCGATCTGCGCGCGGCCTTCGCGGAGCGCCTGCTTGAAGCGATTTTTCGGAGCGGGCATCTTTCCACCTCAGGCGAAGAACAGGCTGACGGTGCCGTAGGGGCCGAAATCGCCGACGATCGTATCGCCGTGGCGGGCTTCCACCGGCCGGATGAACGAACCGGCGAGCACGATCTGGCCGGCCTCGATGCCGTCGCCATACTGCGCGAGCCGGTTGGCGAGCCAGGCGACGCCGCGCGCCGGCTGGTTGAGCACGCCGGCGCCGAGGCCGGTTTCCTCGACATCCGCATTGCGGCTGACGATGGCGCCCATCCAGCGCATGTCGATCGCGTCCGGCCGCGCCGCGCGCCCGCCGGTGACGATGCCGGCATTGGCGGCGTTGTCGGAGATCGTGTCGAAGATGGTGCGTGCCTTCTTCGTTTCGGGGTCGACGCGCAGGATGCGCGTGTCGAGGATTTCCAGCGCCGGGGTGACGTAGTCCGTGGCGTTCAGCACGTCGAAGACGGTGATGCCCGGCCCTTTCAGCGGCGCCTTCATCACGAAAGCGATCTCCGCCTCGACGCGCGGCTGGATGAAGCGGCCGGCCGGCACGGTCGCGCCGTCCTCGAAGACCATGTCGTCGAAGAGCACGCCGGAATCCGGGATGTCGATGTTCAGCGCATATTGCATGGCCTTGGAGGTGAGGCCGATCTTCCAGCCGATCACCCGGCGGCCATCGGCGATCTTCTTCTTCACCCAGGCCCCCTGGATCGCATAGGCGTCGTCCATGGTGATGCCGGGGTGCTTCAGCGAGAGAAGGCCTGTCTGGATGCGGGTGCGCTCGGCCTCGTCGAGGCTGGCCGCGGCGGCGTGGATCTCCTCTGGCGTCATCATGGTCAGACCTCGTCGGCGATGGTGTTGCGGAGCGTGCCGATGCCCTCGGCCTCGACCTCGACCACGTCGCCCGGCTTCAGCCAGATCGGCGGATCGAAGCGCGCGCCGGCCCCGGTCGGCGTGCCGGTGACGATGACGTCGCCGGGCACGAGCGTCGTGAAGGTGGAGATATAGGCGATGATCTTGCGGAAGGAGAAGATCATGCGGCCGGTGCGGTCGCTCTGGCGCACCTCGCCGTTGACGCGGGTTTCGAGCCGGATGTCGGCAAGCTGGCTTTCGTCCGCATAGGGCACGAGCCAGGGGCCGATCGAGCCGCTCCGGTCGAAGTTCTTGCCCTGGGTGACGTTGAACTTGGCATGGCGCACCCAGTCGCGGATGGTGCCCTCGTTGCAGAGCGAGAGGGCCGCGATGTGGCTCAGCGCGTCGGCTTCGGCGATCCGCCGCCCGCCCTTGCCGATGACGATGACGATCTCGCCCTCGTAGTCGAGCTGCGGGCTTTCCGGCGGGCGGATCAGCGGCCGGTCGTGGCCGGTGAAGGAGCGCGGGAAGCGGATGAACAGCGAGGGATTGGCGGGGGCGGCCTGGCCGTCCTTGTATTCCGCGTTGCGGTCAGGAAAGTTCACGCCGACGCAGACGATCTTCTCCGGCGCGGGGATCGGGATCTCGTAGGTGATCTCGTCCAGCGCATGATCCGGCTTCTGCCCGGCTGCGGCACTCAGCAGTTCGCCGAAGGCACCGGCTTCCACGACCTCCTTCAGCGTCGGGAAGCGGCCGGCAAACCGGGCGGAAAGGTCGATCACGCCGTCCGCGGCGATCAGGCCGTAGCCCTTGCGCGGGCCGATGCTGAAGCTGGCAAATCTGGGATGGTTCATCCTGGTGTTCCCTGGCAGTGCCACCGGGCAGGGGCCTCTGCCGGCGGCGTCCTCGATGCGGTCGGCGCGCCCTTCAGGGCGCGATGATGGGCTGGGCCTTGAGCTGCGATTCCGTCACCTCGGTGCCGGCGAAGAGGCTGCCGTGCTCGAACCAGGATTTTGGCGCCGGCGCGCCCCAGAGCGTCTGGCGCTGCGGGTCCTTCAGGTCCCATTTGATCGGCTCGAGGTCCGGATCGACCGTCTGGTAGTCCGAGCAGTAGATCTCGATGCGGTGCCCGTCGGGATCGAGGATATAGAGGAAGAAGGCATTGGAAATGCCGTGGCGGCCGGGGCCGCGCTCGATATGGTCGACCCAGCCGGTCGTCGCCATCAGGTCGAGCAGGTCGATGATGTTGAGCGGCGTCGGCACCCAGAAGGCGGTGTGGTGCAGGCGCGGCCCGCGGCCATTGGTGAAGGCGATGTCGTGCACGCCGCCCTTGCGATGGGTCCAGGCCGCCCAGAGCTTTCCGGTTTCTTCGTCCTCAGTATATTCCGTCACGCGGAAGCCGAGCTCGTTGTAGAAGGCGACGGAGGCATCGACATCGGGCGAGAAGCAGTTGAAGTGGTCGATGCGCAGCGGCTTGACGCCGCGATAGAGCGCATATTTCTGGTGGATCGGCGGCAGGCGGTCCATCTTCGTGTAGAATTCCAGGGGAATGCCGTGCGGATCGCGCGTGCGGAAGGTGCGGCCTTGGTAGGGGCGCTCGACCCATTCCACCGGCATACCCTTGCCCTTGAAGAAGTGCACGGCCTTTTCGAGGTCCTCCTCGTCGAAGACCTTGAAGCCGAGGTCGCGGGCTTCCGGCTTGCCGGATTTCCGCAGCACGATGCAATGGTGGCCGCGCTCCTCCATGGCGCGCAGATAGATCGTGTCGGCGGTCTCGTCCGTCACCTGCAGGCCGAGCGTGTCGACGTAGAAGGCGCGGGACTTTGCAAGGTCGGTGACGCCGAACTCGACATGGCTGAGGCGCACGATGTTGAACGGCGGGTAGAGGTTTGGCTGGGGTACGGGCATGGGTTCCTCCTCAAGCCCGCCTCGGCAGGCGAGGACGGGCGCATTCTGGTCTTCCGGCGGTCAGCCGCCGAGTTTCGGGATGGCATGGGCGCTCGTGGCGAAGGCGATGTTCTTCGTCTCCATGTAGAAGTCGAAGGACCAGTCGCCGCCATCGCGGCCGATGCCGGAATTCTTGACGCCGCCGAAGGGCGTCGGCAGGTGGCGTACATTCTCCGAATTCACCCAGATCATGCCGGCGTCGAGACGATCGGTGAAGCGGAAGGCGCGGGTGACGTCCGATGTCCAGAGATAGCCGGTGAGGCCGTACTGGACATCGTTGGCGAGCGCGAGCGCCTCGTCCTCGTCCTTGAAGGGGATGGCGGTCAGGACCGGCCCGAAAATCTCCTCCTGGGCGATGCGCATGCCGTTGTTCGCGCCGGTGAAGAGCGTCGGCGCGACATAGCCGCCGCCGCCCGGCCCGTCGAATTTTTCCCCGCCGGCCGCGACCGTCGCGCCCTCGGACCGGCCGATGGCGATATATTCGAGAACCTTCTTCTCATGCACCGGGTGGATGAGCGGGCCGACGACGGTTTCCGGATCGAGCGGATGGCCGACCTTGATGCGTTTCGCCTTCTCGGCGACGAGGGCGGTGAAGCGATCGTAGATGCTCTCCTCCACCAGCAGGCGGGAGGAGGAGGTGCAGCGCTCGCCGTTCAGCGAATAGATCATGAAGACGGCGGCATCCGCCGCGCGTTCGAGGTCCGCGTCGGCGAAGACGATGACCGGGTTCTTGCCGCCGAGCTCGAAATGCACGCGCTTCAGCGTGTCGGCGCCCTGTTTCATGATCATCGAGCCGGTGCGGCTTTCGCCGACGAAGCCGATGGCCTTGATGAGGGGATGTTCGGTGAGCGCCTTGCCGGCATCTTCGCCAAAGCCGTTGACGAGGTTCCACACGCCCTTGGGCAGGCCCGCGTCCTCGGCGATCTCCACGAGCAGGCGCGCCGTCAGCGGCGAGAACTCGGCCGGCTTGTGCACGATGGTGCAGCCGGCGGCGAGCGCCGGGGCGATCTTCCAGGTGGACAGCATGAAGGGCGTGTTCCACGGCGTGATGATGCCGACCGGGCCGATCGGCACGCGGGTCGTCATGTTGACCTGGCCCTCGGCGCGCAGCGTCCTGCCATCGCGGGCCTCCGGCGCGCGGTCGGCGAAGAAGCGGAAGTTCTCCGCTCCGCGCAGCGCGGCCTTGGCCATGAAGCGCAGCGACTGTCCCGTGTCCATGCATTCGACGAAGGCGATCTCCTCGGCCCGGGCCACGATGGCATCGGCGATCTTGTGCATGAGCTTCTTGCGCGTTCCGCCCGGCATGGCGGCCCAGTCGGCGAAGGCGGCCCTGGCGGCCTTCGCCGCGCGGTCGATATCGGCGGCCGTGCCCTTCGCCACCGTGGCGAGCGGCGCGAGGTCGACGGGGGAGATGGTCTCGAAGGTCGCGCCGCCCTCGGCCGGCAGGTCTTCGCCGGCGATGCGGTTGAGGACGCCCTTCTCCTTGAAGCGGGCAAGATAGGCCGCCGCCTTCGCCATGTTTTCCTGGTGTTTCGACATGAGAGTATCCTGGGAATTTCCGTTATTTGGCGCGCAGGCGCGGATGGATGGCGTTCTTCTTCCAGCTCAGCTCCGCGTCGATCTCGCGGATTTCCAGCGAAAGCGCGAAGTGCGGCGTCTCGAAGAGCGGGGCGAGGAGCCGGCTTGCGGTGGCAAACAGCGCCTCGCCGGTGCGCGTCTTCTCCTCCGCGCTGCGGCCCTTGCCGATGCGCAGGTTGAGGTCGACGAAGGCGTTTTCCGGCAGAAGGTCGGCGATAGCGTAGTGGTCGGCCCTCAGCGCCCGGACGCGCACGGCGCCGATCTCGAAAAGGCCGGTTTCCAGCATCGTTTCGAGCAGCGCCGCGCAGAGGGCGCCGAGATCCGCGCGGCCTTCCAGATTGGCCGAATATTCCACTGTCAGATGCGGCATGGTTCCTCCCGCGCACGGCATTTTTTATTTAACATGTTAAATAGAAGGCTGCTTGTCAAGGGGCTATCGCCGCCTTCAGCCGCCGAAGCTGCCGGCCTGGGTTGGCACATGCACGTAGTTGCGGTCGAAATAAAGGAGCGCATGCCCGTCGCGCCGGCAACGGATGTCCACGACCTCGCCGATGAGGATGTTGTGCGTGCCCACCAGCCGGGCCTCCGTCAGCCGGCAATCGAAGGAGACGATGGCATCGGCCAGCGCCTGGTTGCCGGAGGGAAGGTCGGTCCAGGCCGCATCGGCATAGCGCGCCTCCATATCGGCCTCGCGCCCGGCGAAGGAGGCGGCGAGCGCCTTGTGCTCCTGCGTCAGCACGTTGACGCAGAAGCGGCGGTTCTCGATGAAGAGCCCGCTCTGTGCGGAACGGCTGTTCATGCAGACGAGCAGCGTCGGCGGCTCGTCGGTCACCGAGCACATGGCGGTGGCGGTGAAGCCGCCACGCCCGGCGGCGCCCTTGGTGGTGATCACGTTGACCGGGGCGCAGACCCGGGCCATCGCATTGCGGAACTCGGTCCTGGAAATGCCGGTGTCCATGGCAGCCCCCTCATTCGGCCGCGTCGCGGACGGCATCGCCGCCAAGCGGCGGCAGCCAGGTGTCGCCGGTCCAACCGCCTTCGTCGTAGTCGGCCATGCACTGGTCGACCAGCGCCTCCATCTCCTTCAGCCGCCCGCCGCGCTCGGCGCCCTTCAGCACCTGCAGGCGCACCTCCTCCGGCGCGCCGGCATAGTTCAATTCGTAGAGCGCGTGGCGGCCGCCGAATTCCGTGCCGGTCGCATCCCACAGGAGCTTCATGATCTTGATGCGCTCCACATGCCCCATGTCGTTCGAGCCGCGCACATATTGCGCGAGATAGCGGTCGATCTCCGGGTTCGAGAAGTCCTTTGCCGAGGAGGGCAGGTAGATGAGGCCGGAGGCCACCGTGCGGCGCACGATGTCGATGACCTTCGGATAGGCCTCCGACATGAAGGTGCGGTAGCAGAGCGCGGCTTCCAGGTTCGGCAGCACCGCCCCGCTCGCCCAGGGGATCGGGTTGTAGGCCATGGCGTTGGAGAAGGACCAGAACTGGTGGCGGATGGCGATCACTTCGCCGAGCATCGCCTGGTTGCCGCGGAAGGCATCGCCCCCGGTGGCGCGCAGGGCCTTCGCGAGCAGGCCGGCGAGAAAGTCCATCTTCACCGCAAGCCGCGTGCAGCCCTGGAAACAATAGCCGTGCATGAAGCCCGAGGCCGGGTGGAAGGACAGGATCTTGGCCGCGTCGCGCAGCACCAGCACGTCCTCCCAGGGCACGAAGACATTGTCGAGCACCAGGATCGCGTCGTTCTCGTCGAAGCGCGAGGAAAGCGGATAGTCGAAGGGGTGGGCCGCTGTCGCCGCCGTCTGCTCGTAGGAGGTGCGGCAGAACATTTTTACGCCGGGCGCATTCATCGGCAGGATGAACATGACCGACAGCGACGGGTCCTCGGTGACGGTGGCCGAGCTCTGGGCGAGGAAATTATAGTGCGTCAGCGCCGAGGAGGTGGCGACGACCTTGGCGCCCGAGACATAAATCCCGGCATCCGTCTCCTTCGTGATGTGCACGAAGACGTCCTTCACCGCGTCGGCCGGCTTGTGGCGGTCGATCGGCGGGTTGACGATGGCGTGGTTCATGAAGAGCACGCTTTCCTGCGCGCGGCTGTGCCAGGAAAGCGCATTGTCCTTGAACGGGCCGTACCAGTCGGCATTCGCCCCGAGCGTGTTCATCAGCGCCGCCTTGTAATCGGCCGTGCGGCCCATCCAGCCGTAGGACATGCGCGCCCAATCGGCGATGGCGCCCTGCTGGGCGACGAGATCGGCGGCGGAATGCGCGACGCGGAAATATTTGTGCGTGTAGCCGCCGGAGCCCGTGTCGGTCGGCGATGTCAGGCGCTCCTTGCGCTTCGGGTCGTGCAGCGCATCGTACATGCGGGCGATGGAGCGGGCGGAATTGCGCATGGCCGGATGGCTGGTGACGTCGGCGATGCGTTCGCCGTTGATATAGACCTCGCGCCCGTCGCGCAGGCTTGCGAGATATTCGGCGCCGGTGAACGGCCGGGTCTTGTCGCTGCGATGGTCTTCCGCGCGCATGGGGTGCTCCTCCTTGAAAATCCTGACAAACGCTAAGTCGGGGCCGCCAGGAGCACCATGGACAAACACGGCAATTCGCTGGTACTTTTTCCGGCATGACTGCGCGCAAGGATGTTCCTGCCTTCTTCGTCTATGGCGAGCCGAGCCGCACGCTCGACGTCGGCTTCCTCCATGTCGAGACGGTGATGGAGCGGAAAAGCCTGCATTTCGGGCAGGTCGCGCCGCACAAGCATCCGCTGATGGGGCAGATCACCTACTGGTTTAAGGGCGAGGGGCGCTACCGGATCGAGGATCGGACTTGGAATTTTTCTGCTCCGGCGATCAGCTTCGTGCCGAGCAATGTCGTGCACGGCTTCGATGTCGGCGAACAGTCGGATGCTATCGTCGTCTCCATCTCGGACGACCAGCTGCGGGCGATGGCGCCGCAGGTGGACCTGGCGCTCGATGCGCCGGTGCTGCTTTCCGGCGCGGCGGATGCCCCGGGCTGGACGCGGATCGGCGCGCTGCTCGCCATGGTGATGGAGGAATATCGCGGCGGCGCGGGGGCGAGCGAGCGGGTGCTTGCCGGGCTGATCGGCGTCGTCCTCTCGCTGATGGCGCGGCTTGGCGGTCCGGGCGGCTTTGCGGCGGCCTCGCCAGCGGTCGCGCTGGGGCTGGAACTGCGCCGCGCCATCGACCGGCACTACCGGGAGGACTGGCCGGTCGGGCGCTATGTCGAGCGGCTGGCGACGACGCCGCACCTGCTCGACAAGGCGGCGCGCACGGTCTTCGGCCAGACGGTGAAGGACATGGTGCTGGAACGGCGCCTGCTGGAGGCCAAGCGCCTGCTGCGCTTCACCATCCGTCCGGTGGAGGATATCGGCCGGGAGATCGGCTTCGAGGATCCCGCCTATTTCTCGCGTTTCTTCCGCAAGCGGGCCGGCCTTTCCCCGACGGACTGGCGTGCGCGGAATGCCGAGGCGTCCGGTGCCGGCTGAGGCTGCCTGCGCCAAGGTGGTCAATCTGTCGCCGTCTTCCCGTCTCCGGGCATCTTTCCCTCATCGCGTTCGGAGGGTATCGTCATATTTCAAGAAATACAGCGATGGAGCGTTGCATGGTCCGGTTGAATGAGATCCGCGAGAACGAGGTGGCCATCACCCCGCCGGAGACCGCGGATGCGCACGTCGTCTTCATCGGCCGGATTTCGACGCCCTGGACCTCGCGCATGGAAACGCCGCGCCAGGGGCGCCCCGACGGACCGGTCTGCACCATCGAGGTCTTCGAGCCCTGGGTGCAGGCATTGAAGGGGGCGGAGCGTTTCGAGCGGCTGGAGGTGCTCTACTGGCTGCATCAGTCGCGCCGCGACCTCGTGCTGCAGAGCCCGGCCTCGAATGGCGAGGTGCACGGCACCTTCTCGCTGCGCTCGCCCGTCCGGCCCAATCCGATCGGCACGTCGATCGTCGTCCTGGAGAAGATCGAGGGAAACCGGCTCTTCGTGCGCGGGCTCGACTGCCTCGACGGCACGCCGCTGATCGACCTGAAGCCGGAGCGCAGCCTGTTCAAGCCGATCGCGCCGCCGCAGAAGGGCGATTTCGCGACCGAGCCGGTGCGTATGTGCAAGAAAATCGACGAATGAAGCAATTCCAGTGAAAGTGCGAAGCGGTCTTGCGCCCGGAATTGCGCCGGCACATCCTAATCGTCGACGCCCACCATCACGTCCGATGCCTTGATCAGCGCATAGGCCTCTCGGCCGGCGGCAAGGCCGAGTTCGTTCACCGCATCGTTGGTGATGGCGGCGGTGATGATCGAGCCGCCGACATCGATGCGGACATGGGCCGTCGTCGCGCCGAGAACGACCTCGACGATCTTGCCCTTGAGGCGGTTGCGTGCGCTGATCTTCATGCGGTTCCTCCTGTTGCTGGAAGGGAAGGTAGGAGGGGCGGGCCGGATTGGTAGCCTTAGCGGTTGCTCACGCTGTTTACCGCCGGGTGAAGCGGGGCGCCGCGCGCCGGTCAATTCGTATTTGAATGGACAATTCTTCTATGGCAGTGTTCGCCGTGCTTGGAGGAGGCCGCGCATGATCGTCGATACGCACCTGCATCTCATCTACCGGGACCGGCTGTCCTATCCCTGGCTTGCCGGCGTGCCGCCGCTTGATGCCGATTTCACGCAGGAGACCTATGCGCGCGAAGCGCGCCGCCTCGGCATCGTCGCGGCGCTGCATATGGAAGTGGACGTGGCGGAGGGCGATATTGCGCGCGAGACGGCCATGGTCGAGGGGCTTGCAAGGGAGGCGGGCAGCCTGCTCGTCGGCGCCATCGCCGCCTGCCGGCCGGAATCACCGGATTTTTCGACCTATCTCGAGGCGGCCCTCGCCAATCCGTTCGTGCGCGGCTTCCGCCGCGTGCTGCATGTCGTGCCGGACGATGTCTCCGAAGGCGCGCTCTTTCGCGAGAACATAGGACGGCTGGCGGGCACCGGCCTCAATTTCGATCTCTGCGTCCTGCCGCACCAGATCGAGAAGGCGATCGCGCTGGCGGACCTTGCGCCCGACGTCTCCTTCGTGCTCGACCATTGCGGCGTGCCCGACATCAAGGGCGGCGGCTTCGATGCCTGGAAGGGGCCGGTCGCGGAGATCGCGCGCCGGCCGAACGTCACGGTGAAGCTGTCCGGCATCCCCGCCTATGGCGCGGAAGGCTGGACGCTGGAGGACCTGAAGCCCTATTTCGCCCATGTGGCGGAGCATTTCGGCTTCGAGCGCATGGTCTGGGGCAGTGACTGGCCGGTCTGCACGCTCGGCGGCGGGCTTTCCACCTGGATCGGCGCGACGCAGGCGCTGCTGTCAGGCGTCAGCCTGGAAGACAAGCGCCGCGTGCTCTCGGAAAATGCCGGGCGGCTCTGGAAGATCGCGCCGAAGGCGTGATCACCGCCAGCGTGCCGTGCGCGCGATCCATTCGCGCGTGCGCGCCTCCGGATCGGCGTTCAGCGTGATGTCGGTCACCACGGCGGCGCTGTCGGCGCCGTTTTCGAAGACGGCCGACAGGCGATCCGGGTTGAGCCCGCCGATGGCGACGAGGGGAAGCGGCGCGATGCGCGTCTTCCAGTCCCGGAGGCGTTCGACGCCTTGCGGCGCCCATTTCATCTTCTTCAGGATCGTCGGCCAGACCGGGCCGAGCGCGACATAGTCGGGCCTTGCCGCAAGCGCGATGTCGAGCTCCGCATCGTCATGGGTGGAAAGGCCGAGCTTCATTCCGGCCGCGCGGATGGCGCCGACATCGGCGGTCGCCAGATCCTCCTGTCCGAGATGCACGTAATCGCAGCCCTCCTCGATGGCGATCTGCCAGTAGTCGTTGACGATGAGCTGGCAGCCATGTTCGGCGCAGGTGGCTTTCGCCCGGCGGATCTCGTCGCGCAGGCGATAGTCCGGCGTGTTCTTCATGCGCAGCTGCACGAGTTTCACGCCGACCGGCACGAGCCTGTCGATCCAGTCGGCGCTGTCGACGATGAGGTAGAAGGGATCGAGCGTCATGAGAAGACGGCCTTTCCGATGATGGGGGTGGAGGGAACGGCCATGTCGCGCGGCTCCAGCGGCACGGCGGCATGGGCGAGGCGGCCGGCATCGATGGCTAGCGCAAAGGCTTCGGCCATCGCCGCCGGATCGCCGGCGCCGGCGACGGCGGTGTTGAGCAGCACGGCGTCATAGCCGAGCTCCATGACGCCGGCGGCGTGCGAGGGGCGGCCGATGCCGGCATCGACGATCAGCGGCACGTCGGGGAAATGCGCCCGGAAGGCGCGCAGCGCCATCGGGTTCACCGGCCCCATGGCCGAGCCGATCGGCGCGCACCAGGGCATCAGCACGCGGCAGCCGGCCTCGATCAGCTTTTCGGCGACGACGAGGTCGTCCGTCGTATAGGGGAAGACCTGGAAGCCTTCGCCCGTCAGGATGCGCGTCGCCTCGACGAGGCCGAAGACGTCGGGCTGCAGGGTGTCGTGATGGCCGATCACCTCCAGCTTGATCCAGTCCGTGCGGAAGACCTCACGCGCCATCTTCGCTGTCAGCACGGCCTCCTGCACGCTGTGGCAGCCGGCGGTGTTGGGCAGGACATGCACGCCGAGCGCATGGATCAGCTCGAAGAAGGCGCCACCCGCCTTGCCGCCGGCGGTTTCCCGCCGCAGCGACACGGTGACGATCTCCGTCTTCGCGCGGCGCACGGCCTCGGCGAGGATCGCGGGGGAGGGATAGCGGGCGGTGCCGAGCAGCAGGCGGGAGCGCACCTCCTTATCGTAGAGCTTCAGCATGTCAGCCTCCCTGCATGGGCGAGAGGATCTCGATGCGATCGCGCGCGCCGAGCGTGAAGCCGGCGCGGTCCTCGCGGTGCACGAGTTCGCCGTTGACCGCCGTCGCCAGCCATTCGCCCTCATAATCGAGGGCGGAGAGGAGGTCGGCGAGCGTCGCCGCCGCGATCTCCTGTTCCTCGCCGTTGATGATGAAGGTCATGACGCCCTCCTTTCGGGTTGTGCCTGCTCCGCGAGGAGCCGCCGCGCGACCTCTGCCGCCATGGCGGGGGCCAACAGGAAGCCGTGGCGATAGAGGCCGTTCACATGGAGCGTGCCGTCGTGCTCGCTGACGCGCGGCAGGTTGTCGGGATAGGCCGGGCGGATGCCGGCACCGGTTTCCGTGAGCCGTGCCTCGCTGAAGGCCGGGTGCAGCGTGTAGGCGGCGTTCAGCAGTTCCATGAGCGAGCGGGCGGTGATGCCGCCGCCGTCGGCGCTCTCGATCATGGTCGCGCCCACCATGAAGCGACCTCGTCCGCGCGGCACGACGTAGATCGGTTGGCGCGGATGCAGCAGGCGGACGGGGCGGGAGAGGTTGATCTCCGGGGTTTCCACATAGAGCATCTCGCCACGCACGCCCCGGAGGTCCGGCAGCTGGCCGATCCGGGCCGCGCCGGTGCAGTCGACCACGCGGTCGTAGCGTGCCGCATCCTGCGTGCCGTCCGCGCCGAAGAGGAAGCGCATGCGCGCCTCCTCCAGTCCGGCGGTGAGGGCCGAGAGCGCCCGTTGCGGATCGAGATGGGCCTCCTGCCGGAAGAACAGGGCCTTGGGGAAGCGGCCGGCGAGATCCGGCTCCAGCTCGGCGATGGCCGCGGCATCCAGCCATTCCCAGCCGCTCGTGCGGCGGGCGAAGCGGTCGAGCTCCCCGGCATCGCGGCCGGCGGCGACGACCAGCGTTCCCCGGCGGCTGACATGGCCGGGCACGGCCGCCTCCCACCAGTCGGCGGCCGAGCGGCCGAGCGTGAGCACGGGCTCCTCCGCGCTCTCCCGCTCGCACCAGGGTGCCAGCATGCCGCCGGCAAAGCCGGAGGCCCCGAGGCCCACCTTTTCGGCGCGCTCGGTGATGGTGACGTCGAAACCGTGGCGATAGAGCTGCCAGGCGACCGTGAGGCCGGCCACGCCGGCCCCCTTGACGAGGACGCGCATCGTCATTCTCCCGCCGGGGCGCCGGCAAGCGGCATATAGAGGTCGCCGCCGTCGCGATATTTCGCCGCCATGGCCTCCAGCCCCTCCTTCTGCGCCTCGGCCCGGATATCGTGCGAGATGCGCATGGAGCAGAATTTCGGGCCGCACATGGAGCAGAAATGCGCCACCTTGTGCGCCTCCTTCGGCAGCGTCTCGTCGTGGAAGGCGCGTGCGGTCTCCGGGTCGAGCGAGAGGTTGAACTGGTCCTCCCAGCGGAACTCGAAGCGGGCGCGCGACAGCGCGTCGTCGCGGATCTTCGCCGCCGGGTGACCCTTGGCGAGATCGGCGGCGTGGGCGGCGATCTTGTAGGTGATGACGCCGACCTTCACGTCGTCGCGGTCGGGCAGGCCGAGATGTTCCTTCGGCGTGACGTAGCAGAGCATGGCCGTGCCGAACCAGCCGATCATCGCGGCGCCGATGCCCGAGGTGATGTGGTCGTAACCGGGGGCGATGTCGGTCGTCAGCGGCCCGAGCGTGTAGAAGGGCGCCTCGCCGCAGGTCCTCAGCTGCTTGTCCATGTTCTCCTTGATCTTGTGCATCGGCACATGGCCGGGGCCTTCGATCATCACCTGGCAATCCTTTGCCCAGGCGATCTGCGTCAGCTCGCCGAGCGTTTCGAGTTCGGCGAACTGCGCGGCGTCGTTGGCGTCGGCGATCGATCCGGGACGCAGCCCGTCGCCCAGCGAAAAGGAGACATCATAGGCGCGGCAGATGTCGCAGATCTCCTCGAAATGCTCGTAGAGGAAGCTTTCCCGGTGGTGATGGAGACACCATTTGGCCATGATCGAGCCGCCGCGCGAGACGATGCCGGTGACGCGGCTTACGGTGAGCGGGATATAGGCGAGCCGCACGCCGGCATGGATGGTGAAATAGTCGACGCCCTGTTCGGCCTGCTCGATCAGCGTGTCGCGGAAGACCTCCCAGGTGAGGTCCTCGGCAATGCCGTTCACCTTTTCCAGCGCCTGGTAGAGCGGCACGGTGCCGATCGGGACCGGCGCATTGCGGATGATCCATTCGCGGATGTTGTGGATGTTGCGGCCGGTGGAAAGGTCCATGACCGTATCGCCGCCCCAGCGGATCGCCCATACCATCTTCTCGACCTCTTCCGCCATGGAGGAGGTGACGGCGGAATTGCCGATATTGGCATTGATCTTCACTAGGAAGTTCCGGCCGATGATCATCGGCTCGGCTTCCGGATGGTTGATGTTGGCCGGGATGATGGCCCGGCCGCTCGCGACTTCCTGGCGAACGAATTCCGGCGTGACGAAGTCGGGGATATGGGCACCGAAGCTCTCGCCGTCGCGGATGAGCGCCTCTTTGGCGGCCTTGCGGCCGAGGTTCTCGCGGATGGCGATGAATTCCATTTCCGGCGTGATGATGCCGGCGCGGGCATAGGCGAGCTGCGTCACCGCCTTGCCGTCCTTCGCCCGGCGCGGCCGGTTGCGCACGGGAAATTCCGGCGTCAGCCGTTCGCCGGTGGCAAAGCCGTTGTCTTCCGGGCGGATGTGGCGGCCTTCATAGTCCTCGGTGTCGCCGCGCGCCGCGACCCAGGCCTCGCGCAGCCGCGGCAGGCCGCTCTCGATCGAGACGACATGGGCGGGGTCGGTATAGGGGCCGGAGGCGTCGTAGACGATGACCGGCGGTTCGCCGGAGGTCGGGTGCAGCGCGATCTCGCGCATCGGCACGCGGATCTCCGGGTGCTGCTCGCCGGCTATGTGGATCTTTCGCGAGGCGGGAAGGGCGCCCGTCGTGACGGTGGGGGTGAGCTTCTGGGCGGCAATGTTCATCGTGAGGCTCCAAGTTTGCGGTTGGAGACCCAGTCCTAGAGCCGGAATGATGGAAGGACGCGTAGGCGGAATCCGGGTTGCGGATTTCGGGTTCTACAGCGCTTGCACCGTCCCTACGCCAGTATGAACTGGATCAGGTTCAACGGGTCACTGCGCTGCGAATGCCAGCAGTATCTCAGCCCCTTGTCGGGACCCCCCTGGTGAATGCCCTAAGCAAAGACGCTCGGGGATGATTTGTCAACATGGTAAAATACGTAAGTAAAATCTTACATTATATTGTGCGAAAACCACTCCTCCGTCATCCTCGGGCTTGACCCGAGGATCCACACGGCACCCGCGATATGGCAACTGTGTTCAAGCGAAGTTGGTTTTGTCGCGCTGCATTGCATTGAGGATCGTGATGAGCTTTCGTGCGACGGCGATGATGCCGGCCTTTGCGGAGCCTGTTCTGGCTGAGACGGCCTGATGAAAGGCGCGCAGGCGCGCTGAGGCCTTGATGGCGCCGAGGGCCGCCATGTAGAGGGCCTTTCGCACGCGTGGCCTGCCGCCCTTGATGCGGCGTCGGCCGGATCTCCTGCCGGAATCGTCATTGAAGGGGGCAAGGCCGGCAAGGCTTGCGGCTGTTTTGGGCGAAAGGCTGCCGAGTTCGGGCATATGGGCCAGCAGGGTCAAGGCTGTCACCTTGCCCACGCCGGGCGCGGAGGTAAGGCGGTGCGCCTGCTGAGCGAGATGTCCATTCTTCATCTGCTCGTCGATCGCAGCCTGGATCGAGGCGATCCTCTCGCCGAGGATGGCGATCATGGCCTCGATGTCGGCGCGGACGGCGGGATCGAAGGCATCGCAAAGATGCCGGCGCTCGGTTGCACGGGCATCGACGAGCTGGTCCCGGCGGCGGGCAAGGGCCGCCAGCCGCTCGCGCACCGGGCAAGGCGGCGCCTCGGCCGTCAGGCCGAACATGGTTCCCATCTCGCAAAGCGAGCGGGCATCGATGCGGTCGGTCTTGGCCAGCCGTCCCCGCGCTTCGGCAAAGCGCCGGGCCGTCTTCGGGTTGACGCGGGCAAAGGCGATGCCGGCCTGCGAAAGACACAGGCGCAGCAGCCGGTCGCAATGACCTGTCGCCTCGAAGACGACCAGGTCGGTGGCCGGGTCGAGACCACGGGCAAAAGCGGACAGCGCGGTCTGCTCGTTGGGGATGCGGCAGAACCTGGCCGTTTTCGGATCGAAGATGTCGATCATGTCCTTGCCGATGTCGCAGCCGATGAAGGTATGGTGTATCGTCATGGCGCCTGCTCCTGTGTGCGGGGTCTGTGGCGACAGCCCCGTGCAACTGTTCAGGTTGATGGGCGAAGCGGGAAGGGACCAAGCCACGCCGCGGCCTGCCGTCACAAACGGCGGCCTGGATCCTCTCGGCCTCCTTCCCGCAACCATCTTACATCAGACCAAACACACAGGATCCTCGGGTCAAGCCCGAGGATGACGCCGGGGGGAACGGAGTGCAGGCTTCTGACAAAAGAAAACGGCGGGGTTTTGCCCCGCCGTTCTCTTTGAAATCCCTTGCGAAAACTACTCGCGTTCGCCGGTGAAATTCAGCAGGAGCTGGAAGATGTTGACGAAGTTCAGGTATAGCGAAAGCGCACCGAACACGGCCATCTTCTGCTGCGATTCCTGGTCGATGTTTTCGGCATACTGTTCCTTGATGTTCTGCGTGTCCCAGGCGGTGAGGCCGACGAAGACGGCGATGCCGATCACGGAGATGGCGAACTGCAGCGCGGTCGAACCGAGGAAGATGTTGACGATCGAGGCGATGATGACGCCGATCAGGCCCATGATCAGGAACGAGCCGAACTTCGACAGGTCACGCTTCGTCACATAGCCGTAGAGGCTCGTCGTGCCGAACATGGTGGCGGCGATGAAGAAGGTGCGGGCGATGCTCGTGCCGGTGAAGACGAGGAACACCGAGGCGAGCGACAGGCCCATGACGGCGCAGAAGGCCCAGAAGGTCATCTGCGCGGCGCTGGCCGACATCGTCTGGATCTTGAACGAGAAGAAGAAGACGAAGGCGAGCGGCGCCAGCATCACCACCCACTTCAGCGGTGAGGAGAAGATCGGCACGTAGAGGGCCGGCGTCGAGCCGACGATGAAGGCGACGAGGCCGGTGATGACGAGGCCTGCGCCCATGTAGTTGTAGACGCGCAGCATGTGCTGGCGCAGGCCCTCGTCGAAGAGGGCGGCCGACTGCGCCTGCGCGCCGTAGCCAAATCGCTGTTGTACGGGGTCCATCGAATGTCTCCTTCGGTTTGGAAGCGGTTGATCAGTAGAGCGTGCGCGAGAGATCGCGCGCGGTTTGCGCCAGGTCGTCGGCCTTGCGGCTTTCCGACACAAGCGCATAGGCGACGTCGCCGATCTGCCAGTAGGCGGCCCGGGCATTGTCGGCGTGGAAGAGCAGGACATGCTGCACGGCGAACGAGCCGGGGCGTACCGCGAACAGCGACAGGCGCTCGTCCTTGCGCGGTTCCAGCACCAGCTCGACGCTCGGGCCGTAGGCGGAGGGGAAGACCTGCGTGTCGATCACGCTCCAGCCCTTCGGCAGGTCCGGCAGCACGATCGCGGTGGCCGAGCGGATCTCGGCCGGATCGAAGGTCTCGGTCTCCGGCTGGGAGGCCATCGTGTCGCGCAGCAGCGTCGTCTTGTGCGCGCGCACCGCCTCCTCCACGAAGGCGGGCGGCGGCGTGGAGGCCACGACCTCGGTGGCGCCGAAGGGGCCGAGCACGGCATGGGCCGTCCAGCCGGCGGCAACGAACAGGGCGATGGCTGCGGCGCGGCGGAAGACGGAGAAGATGCGGCGGCGCGACAGCGAGCGCTCCAGAAGCCGCGCGGCCTCGCGCGTTTCCTGCCGGATCACCGTGCGGTGGTCGGCGAGCGCCAAGCGAAGCTCGTCGCGCACGCGCAGGTCCTTCATGACCTGCGCCGCGACCTCCGGCCGTTCCGAAAGATAGGCCTCCACCTCGATGCGCCGGCCGACGGCGAGCTGCTCGTCGACATAGGCGTTGAGATCGGTTTCGAGAATGGGATCATTGCTTGTCATCGCCAGTGCCTCCGACGAGCCTGAGATGTGTGACGGGAGCGGCCGCGCCGCTCTGTTCGAAGGCGCGCAGCCGCTGGCGGGCGCGGGCGACGCGCGACATCAGCGTGCCGACAGGAATGCCCAGCGTTTCGGCCGCCTCCTGATAGGAAAGCTCCTCGATCGCGACGAGGTGCAGGGCCTCGCGCTGGTCTTCCGGCAGGGCGAAGAAGGCGTTGCGCAGCTGCGTCAGGCGCACCGAATGGTCCTGGTTCGCCGGGACGGACGCCTCCGCCAGTTCCGCCGCTGCATCGTGGCGGCGTTCCTGCGAGCGGCGCTGGCGCAGGCGGTCGACATGCGCATTGTGCAGGATCGACATCAGCCAGTTGCGCACGCTGGCGCCGGTGCGGAAGGTCGATTGCCGCTCATATGCCTTGACCAGCGCATCGTGCACGAGGTCCTCGGCCTCGTCCGGATTGCGCACGAGGGAGAGCGCGTAGCGCCTGAGCGCCGCGAGCTGTCCGATCACGTTGAAGCCGGGTGTCTTTCCGTTCATGCCCCAGTATACGAAAGCCGGGCGACGCCCATTCCATTCCTTCCGGAAAAAATTTCAGAGCCAGTGCAGCACGAGGGCGGCGAGCACGATGTAGCGGCCGAACTTGGCGATGGAAACGACGATCAGGAAGCGCAGGAAGGGTTCGCGCATGATACCGGCCGCCACCGTCAGCGGGTCGCCGATGATCGGCATCCAGCTCAAGAGCAGGCTCCACCAGCCGTATCTGCGATACCACCGCCCGGCCCGATCGAGGTTTCCGTCGCTGACCGGAAACCATCGTGACCCGCGAAACCGCTCGACGCCGCGGCCGAGCAGCCAGTTGACGACCGACCCCAGGACATTGCCGGTGCCGGCGACGAGGATCAGCAGCGCGGAGGAATAGGTTCCGGTGGCCAGCAGGCCGCCGAGCACCGCTTCCGACTGGGCCGGCAGGATGGTGGCGGCGACGAGCGCGGCGAGGAAAAGGCCGCCATAGGCGGCAAGCGTGCTCATCTGGTCAGGGCGACAGCAAGGTTCTGGTGAGGGGATGCTCGGGATCGGCGAGGCCGTCGACGATGTCGAAATGGTGCCGGTTCGGCTCGACGACGGTCGCCGTCGTGGCGCCTAGGCCGGTCCAGATGTTGGCGAGCAGGGCGTTCTGGCGCAGGAACTCCGCCCGCTCCATGGCACCCGCCCAGCAGGTGAGCCGCGTGCCCTCGACAGGACGCAGCAGGGCCGGGCTCTCGGCGATGGCCTCCGCCTCGTCGATGTACAGCCGTTCGTTCATGGCGGTATGCATGAGCGGGCGCAGGTCGTGCAGGCCGGAGAGCGAGAGGACGTGGCGGATGCGGGCGAGCGTTTCGGCGGAAAGCGGCGAGGGCTGCGACACCACTCGGCTGACGAGCTGGCCGCCCGCTGAATGGCCGATCAGGCGGAGCTCGCCGGCGATCAGTCCCGCCGCCGTTTCGATCGCCGCTGCGATCTCCCGCACGATGCTGCCGATGCGGATGGCCGGGCAGAGCGTGTAGGAGGGCATGGCGACGGCGTGGCCATGGGCGAGGGCGCCTGCGGCAAGGTGCGACCAGAAGCTCCGGTCGAGCCGCAGCCAGAAGCCGCCGTGCACGTAGACGACGAGGCCGCGTGGCGCGCCCTCGGGCAGGAAGAGGTCGAGGCGGTTGCGTTCGCCCTCGCCATAGGCAAGGTCGAGTCTTGCCCGGCCTTCGGCGGCAAGCGCCGTGCGCATCTGCTGCGCCGGTTCCACCCAGGCGGCGGGCCAGCGCATGCCGCCCGGAATATTGCCGCCGTTCTCGTAGGCGTCGTCCCAGTCGGTGATCCTGTAGCCGAGCATGCCGTCCTCCGTTTTCAGACGCCGAGATAGCGGTCCTGCAGGTCGCGGGTAAAGGCCTGCGGCGGGCCGGAAAACACGGTGCGGCCCTTTTCCAGCACGCAGCAGCGATCGGTGAGCGGCAGGAGTTCCGAGAGCGTCTTGTCGACGACGAGGATCGACTGCCCCCCGGCCTTCAGCCGCCGGATCGCCGCCCAGATATCCTGCCGGATCACGGGCGCCAGACCCTCGGTCGCCTCGTCGAGGATGAGGAGCTTCGGATTGGTCATCAGGGCGCGGCCGATCGCCAGCATCTGTTGCTCGCCGCCGGACAGCGTATCGGCATATTGGCCCAGCCGCTCGCCGAGCCGGGGAAAGAGATCGACGACCTTCGCCAGCGTCCAGGCGCCGCGCCGGGCGGAGGCGAGGAGGTTCTCCTCAACCGTCAGGTTGGCGAAGCATCGGCGCCCCTCAGGCACCAGGCCGATGCCGAGCCGGGCGATGCGATGCGGCAGGAGGGAAGTCACGGCTTTGCCGCCGAAGGCGATGCGGCCGGCACGGGCGGGCGTCAGGCCGAGGATCGAGCGGATCGTCGTCGTCTTGCCCATGCCGTTGCGGCCCATCAGCGCCACGACCTCCCCCTCGCCCACGGCCAGCGATACGCCGAACAGGGCTTGCGAAGCGCCGTAGAAGGTTTCGATCTCCTCAAGCACGAGCAGGCTCATGCGGGCTCCCCCAGATAGGCCCGGCGCACCTCGGGGTCGTTGCGGATCTCGCTGACGCTGCCTGTCGCGATGATGCGGCCGTAGACCAGCACGGACACGCGGTCGGCAAGCGCGAAGACGGCGTCCATGTCGTGCTCCACCAGCAGGATCGGCGCTTCCCGACGCAACCCGTCGAGAAAGCCGGTCAGCGCCTTGGAGCCTTCCGGCCCCATGCCGGCCATCGGCTCGTCGAGCAGGAAGGCTTTCGGCTCCATCGCAAGCGCAACGGCGATCTCGAGCTGCCGGCGTTCGCCGTGGGACAGCGCCGCGGCGGGTACGTTCGCCCGGTCGGCCAGGCCGACGCGCGACAGCATCCGCATTGCCGGTTCGGTGAGCGAGACGTCGCTCGCAACGGGGCGGAAGAAGCGCAGGCTTGTTCCCTGCCGCGCCTGCACGGCGAGCATGACGTTGCGCAGCGCGGAAAACTCCTGGGCGAGCGAGGAGATCTGGAAGGTGCGGGCAAGGCCCATGCGGGCGCGCCGCGCCGTGTCGAGCATGGTGATGTCGGTGCCGAGGAAGCGGATGCTGCCGGCATCGGGCGCGAGCGCGCCGGAAATCTGGTTGATCAGCGTGCTCTTGCCCGCGCCGTTCGGGCCGATCAGCGCGTGGATCTCCCCGGGCCTGAGATCGAGGCTCGCCCCGTTCGTCGCCTTCAGCGCGCCGAAGGATTTTTCGAGGCCTTTGACGTCGAGGACCGGTTCAACCATGGCGTGGCCTCCCGGCAAGAAGGCCGATCAGCCCACCGCGCGCGAAAAAGACGACGGCGAGCAGGACGAGGCCGAGGAAGAGCTGCCAGCGCTCCGTCAGGCCACCCAGCGCATATTCGAAGAGAACGTACAGCGCCGCGCCGGCCAACGGGCCGAACAGGCGGTTCTTGCCGCCGAGGATGATCAGCACGATCAATTCGCCGGACATGTGCCAGGACAGCATGGAAGGGCTGACGAAGCGGTTGAGATCGGCAAACAGCGCACCGGCAAGGCCGGTGATCATGGCCGAGAGCACGAAGGCGACGAGACGGATCGCGAAAGGCGAGATGCCGATGGCGGCGAGCCTTGCCGGGTTCTGCCGCGCGGCCTCCAGCGCCGCGCCGAAGCGGGAGGCCCGCAGGCGGTGGAAGAGGAGAAGGCCTGCGAGCAGCAGCACGAAGACCACGACGAAATAGGGGAAGGGCTTTGCCGTGTTGAGGCCGGGAAAGCCGTTGCGCATGGAGAGCGACAGGCCGTCCTCTCCGCCATAGGCCGGCCAGGAGATCGCGAAATAATAGATCATCTGCGCGAAGGCGAGCGTGATCATGATGAAGTAGACGCCGGATGTCCGAAGGCTGACGAGGCCGATCGGCAGTGCGACGAGGCCGCAAAGGAGGATCGCGACGAGCCAGATGACCGGCATGGCGGTCGTGCCCGGCAGGCCGAAGGCGACGGGCTCCATGTTGAAGGCATGGGTAGCCAGCACGCCGGCCACATAGCCGCCAAGGCCGAAGAAGGCGGCATGGCCGAAGGAGACGAGGCCGCCGAGCCCGAGCGCGATGTTGAGCCCGACCGCCGCCAGCGCCAGGATCGCGATGCGGGTGGCAAGCGTGATGTAGAAGGCCTCGCCGATGAAGAGCGCGGTGAGCGCGACGGCCGGCAGCAGGAGGACGAGGAGGACGTTGACCGTCGTTTCGCGGGCTCCCATGGTCATGTCCTCGCCGAGAAAAGGCCGCTCGGCCGGAAGGCGAGGATGAGCGCCATCACGATATAGATGAGCATGGAGGCGAGCGCGGCGCCGACGGGACCGGCCTGCGTGGCCGGCATCATCAGCGCGAGCGCTTTGGGCAGCAGGAAACGGCCCATCGTATCGACGAGGCCGACGAGGATCGCGCCGATCAGCGCACCCTTGATCGAGCCGATGCCGCCGATCACGATGACGACGAAGGCGAGGATCAGCGCCGGCTCGCCCATGCCGACCTGCACCGATTGCAGCGCGCCGACCAGTGCGCCGGCAAGACCGGCCAGCGCCGCCCCGAAGGCGAAGACGATCGTATAGAGCGAGCGGATGTCGATGCCGAGCGCGGCGATCATCTCGCGGTCGGATTCGCCGGCGCGGATGCGCATGCCGAGGCGGGTACGGCCGATCAAAAGGTAAAGGCCGATGGCGACGATGACGCCGACACCGATGATGGCGAGGCGATAGAGCGGATATTGCCCGCCGCCGGGCAGCGCCACGGCGCCCTGCAGCAGGGGCGGAATATCGAGATAGAGCGGAAAGGAGCCGAAGAGCCAGCGCGTACCCTCGGAGAAGATGAGGATCAGCGCGAAGGTGGCGAGCACCTGGTCGAGATGGTCGCGGGCATAAAGCCTGCGGATGATGGCGACCTCCATCAATGCCCCTGCGGCTGCCGCCGCGGCAAGGCTTGCGACGAGGCCGAGCCAGAAGGAGCCGGTCGCGGCTGCGACCGTCGCGCAGGCGAAGGCGCCGACCATGTAGAGCGAGCCATGGGCAAGGTTGATCAGCCCCATCACGCCGAAGATCAGCGTCAGCCCGGCGGCAATGAGGAACAGCATCACGCCGAGCTGGAGCCCGTTCAAAAACTGTTCGATCAGGAGGGCGAGGGACAAGATGGCCGGTCCGGAAGGTCATGCGGGGACATCCGCCCGGGGGGGGGGGCGGATGTCCGGTCGCGGATTACATCGAGCACTTGTCGGCGTAGGCGTCGCCGTGATCGGTGAAGGCGGTGGCGATGATCTTGTTGGTCAGGACGTCGCCTTCCTTCACGACCTCGGTCACGTAGATGTCCTGGATCGGATGGTTGTTCGTGTTGAACTTGAATTTTCCGCGCACGGAAGCGAAATCCGCCTCCTTCAGCGCGGCGCGGAAGGCGTCCTTGTCCTTCACGCTCGCCTTGCCGATGGCCGAGAGGATGAGGTTGGCGGTGTCCCAGCTCTGCGCGGCATAGATCGACGGCAGGCGATTGTATTCCTTCTGGAAGGCCTCGACGAAGGCCTTGTTGGCGGGGTTGTCGAGGTCCTTCGCCCAGGTGCCGGAATTCTTGACGCCCAGCGCGGCATCGCCGATCGCCGGCAGCACGTCCTGGCTGAAGGAGAAGCCGGGGCCGGTGACGGGGATGGCGACGCCCGACTGGGCATATTGCTTCATGAAGGCGATGCCCATGCCGCCGGGCAGGAAGAAATAGACGGAATCGGCACCGGACGCGCGGATCTCCGCGATCTCGGCGGCATAGTCCGTCTGGCCGACCTGGGTATAGACCTCACCGGCGAGCTCGCCCTTGTAGTAGCGCTTGAAGCCGGTCAGCGCGTCCTTGCCGGCCGGATAGTTCGGGGCGAGGATGAAGGTCTTCTTGTAGTCCTTGTTGTCGTATTCGCCCATCGCCTCGTGAAAGTTGTCGTTCTGGTAGGCGACGTTGAAATAGTTCGGATGGCAGTTCGCGCCGGCGAGCGCCGAGGGGCCGGCATTGGGCGAGAGGTAGATGACGTCCTGCGCAACCGCGTTCGGCACCACGGCCATGGCGAGGTTCGACCAGATGATGCCCGTCATCAGGTCGACCTTGTCGCTCTGGATCATCTTCTCGGCGATCTGCACGGCAAGTTCCGGCTTCTGGGCGTCGTCTTCCACGACGAGCTCGATCTCGCTGTTGCCGGACTGCTTGATCGCCAGCTGGAAGGCGTCGCGCATGTCGACGCCGAGGCCCGCGCCGCCGCCCGACAGCGTTGTGATGACGCCGATCTTCACCGGTTCCGCCTGGGCGATGCCCGCCGTCACGAGCGCGAGAGCGGCCACGCCGCCCGCCAGAAACTTCCGCATGCTGTTCTCCCTCTGTCCTTCGGCCCGTTTTCGGGGCGTTTTTCGAGAAGAGAACCTTTCAGAGTTCCGCGATCAGCGCAACCGTGTGTTTTCGTTTCGCAATCGGAGAATTTTAGGAAGATCGGCGGCGGCCCGCAGGTTCGGGCCGTCCGCACGATCAGCGCCGCGGAGGAGGACGGCGGCTATCCTCCGGCCGGCAGGCCGGCCCATCCACCCGGTCAGCAGAGCGCCGACCGGTTCATCAGCATGATGTCGCTCGATGTCAGCGTCATGCGCGACGGTTCGTCGATCTGTTCCAGCACCGCGCGCAGCGCCTTGTCCAGGCAGAACTCGGCGATCTCGGCATCCAGCGACTTGGCGGATTCCAGTGCGAACGCGACGAGCCGCGCCAGCGCCATCAGTTCCGCGCCCCGGTCTTCTGTTTCAACGCTTTCGATTTTCATGTCCTGTGCCCCCCTGAGCAACGCTCACTTTCAGCCCCTGCGGCGAAGTATAGGCGTGACTCCGGGGCTATGCGCGTGACTCCAGCGTGACACACGCGGAATGGGAAACTGCACGTTTTCTCAGGCTATGGGTTGATCGGCAACGGAACGCCACAGGGATGTCGCCCGAAACGTCCAGTTTCCTCGTTTTACGGGGGTTTTTGCATCAAAATCGGCAAGGACGTGCAGAAGGGCGAGGGCATCCGCGCGCTTCTGGTCCACGGCGGCTGCGTGGAGAAGTTGCAGAAGTCCCTTCCGGTTTGCCGCCGCGCCGGCTGATTTTATGACCGAGGACCAGGTCCGCTCCTTGTAGAAGAGCCTCCTTGCAGCGGTCCGAAGTGTTGATATGTCATACTTTTCAAGGGTTTCTTTCGCCTCCAGCCGATCGAGCGTCGCCTCGACATTGACGAGTGGAAGCGAGAGGGCGGGATAGCCGAGTTCGGCGGGACCGTGGAGCATGGCGACATCGGCGTCGTCGACGCGTCGGCCGCTCGCATAGTCCTCATAGATGCGGCCGATGCCGACCATGCCGAACGTATCGCACTCGGCAGCACGCAGCGCACCCATGCTGGCGGCGCCGAGGACGGCGACGCCCTGGTCCAGCGCATGGAGGATTTCCTTGTGCCAGACGGGCGCCACGTGCTCGAAATTGCCGTCGACGATGCCGATGGCGGTGGCGCCCGCGCGCACGGCGGCCAAGACGTCGCCGTGGGCCGCCGGTGGGCGGACCTCGACGGCGTCGCCAGAAAGAGCGGCGGCATCGGGCAGGCTCGGGCCGGCAAAGAGGATCTTCATGTGGTTCCGAACAGCATGCGGGAGAGGGCGCGGGGACCGACGGCATGCCGGCGTGCGCCTTCCGGGTTTTCAAGCGCCGGCACGACCATCTTGACGACGCGAACCGGCAGCGAGGCATCCCCGAGCGGCACGGCGACGATGGGCGTGATGCCGGATGCACCGAGCCGTTCCACGCAATGGGTGAGCAACGCGGCGGCGTCGCCCACGGGTGCGGGATAGGTTTTCGCCGCGCCCGGCCAGGCCTCGAAGAGGGCGAGGGTTTCCGGTGCCAGCGGCCGGGTGAAGGTCTCGGCGAAGAGATCGTCGCGCGCGCCGCTGATATAGGTGAGGCGCGATTGCGCGACTTCGGTGAGCGTGCGGATCACGGCGCGCGCGGCCACGGGATGGGTGCCGTAGCCGATGGTCGCATCGTGGAAGAGCGGCCGCTTCCTTGCGGCAAGGCCGGCATCGCCGAGCACGGCGGCGTAGGTGGGGATGGCAAGGTCGCTGGTGATGTCGAAGAGGCGCAGATCCAGCCCGGCCGTACGGAAACGGCCGGCCAGCGCCTCTATGAGCGGATCGGCGAAGCCGGCGGGATCGACGGCGGTCGCCTGGCGCTTCTGGCGTGGCAGCAGGCGCCACAGTCGGTCGGCGTCGCGCTCGATGCGCTCCAGGAGGCCGTGCAGGATCGCCTCGCTCTCCGAATTGCCGGAGGCAAGGCCGTCGGAGGATTGCCAGAAGCGTGGTGCCGCATCGGTCCTGTCGAGGCAGACGGCTTCGCGCGGAACCCAGATGGTCTCGCCCGTCACGATGTTGCGCCCGGCGAGCCAGTCGAAGGGCTCGTCTTCGGCAAGGAAGGCCTGTCCGCTCGCAACGAAGATATCGAGCGGCAGGCAGGCTTCGCCGGCCGCCGCGAAATCGCGCCGTGCGGCCCGCCGCACCGGCACCAAAGGCTCACCGGCGATCGAGCGCTCCAGCGCCTCCATGGCAGCGGAGACCTTCGCGTCGATATCGGTGATGCCCTTGCCCTGGTTGATGACGATCGAACGGGCATTGGGGCTGACGGCGTTCCAGACCGGGATGCCGACGTTGTCGAGCCCGGTCAGGCGGGACAGCCGCGTGATGCCGAACCGGGGCAGCAAGGCCTCGATCCGGCTCCACGTCTCATCGGGACTGCAGATGCGGTCCGAATAGGCGGTCACGCTGTGAGCCGGGCCGAGGCTCACTTGTCCATGAAGCCGCCGGAGGGGTCCATGAAACCGCCGGACGCATCCATGAAGCCGCCGGACACGGCATCTGCCGAAGTTGCGAGCGCGGCGAGGTTGACACCCTTGATCACCGATGCGCCGGCCTTGCGCAGATCATCGGCGGCCTTCAGCGCCCCCGTCGTGGGGGCGGCGATCTGCGTCACCGTGCCGGCATCGAGATCGGCGACCCAGAGGCCGTCGTCCCCCTGAATGCCCAGAACAACCAGTCTTGCCATGTCCACTTCCTCTCTCTTTGTGCCGGTCGCTAGAAGCCGGCTTTCTTCAATCCGTCGTAATAGTGCCTGCGCTGCCACTCTTCCTTGAAGGGCACGATCGCCATCCAGGAGTCGAGATCGAAATTCGGGTGGACGTCATAGGTGCGGCGGATGAATTGCCGCGCCTTCTTCATGTCGCCGAGCATGCTCCAGCTTGCCGCGGCGAGGCGGTCGGCCGGAGTGCGGTCCTTCATGCGGGCGATATAGTCGAGTGCCTGCTGGTAGAGGCCGAGCGAATAGCTGGCGCCGGCGGCGGTCCAGAAGTATTCGTCGGGCGGCAGCGGATTGAGGTCGATCGCCTGCTCGATCTTCTTGAGGCCGACATCCGGCCGGGAGGCCTGCACCAGCGTATCGGCATAACTCGCGATGACATTGGCGTAGTGCGGGCTGAGCGCCTCGGCGCGGTCGAGATAAGCGACGCTCTCGTCGAACTGGCGGGCATAAAGCTTGACGACGCCAAGCTCGCGGTAGCCGGAGGGCAGGCGCTCGTCGGCGCGGATGGTCTCTTCGGCGTGGCGCTCGGCCTGGCGCAGCAGGTCCTCGTCGCCGCGCGCCGTCACCAGCCATTCGAGGAAGTAGCTGCGGGCAAGGCCCCCGATCGCCGGGGCGAAGGCGCCATTGGCCTGCAGGGCCTCGCGAAAGCTCTTGCGGGCGCGGCGGATGTCTCGCAGGTCGAGGTTCTTCAGCTGGACCTGGCCGACAAGGAAACTGCGATAGGCGGCCGCGTCACGCTCGTAGTCGCCGCGCACCAGTTCGTTGCGCTCGATCTCGGTGGCGATCGCCCCGGCGATCTGGTGCGAGATCATCTGTCGCGATCGGGCAAGGCCCTCGGCGGAGAGCGGGAAGCGCTCGGCCCAGATCACCTCGTCGCTGCCGAAGAAGATGAGCTGGGCGAAGAGCGTGTGATGGTCGCCCTCGTCGCGCAGCCGCGTTTCCAGGATGTAGCTGATCTTGTGGCGCTCGTAGGTGTCGGCCCTGTCGGCCTGGAGCGAGATTTGCGCCGCGGTATGCGGAGCGATGATGGAAATGGAGCGCAACGCGCAGAGCCCGATCGTCACGTCCTCGATCAGCGCTTCGCTGAAGCGGGCGGCTGTACGGGCGGCGAGCGTGGTGACTGGCGGCAGCAACACGACACGCGGCGGGTTCTGCCGGGGGAGCGCTATGTCCGCCTCCTGCGGCGTCAGCACGCGGGCGGGCGGCTGGAGGGTCATGAGACTGGCGGGCACCGCCGTCCGGCCCGTCAGCACGGCACGCACCTCCTCGTCGTTCGGATTGCTTTCGAGCAGGCGCAGCGCAGCGGCGGCGCGGGCCTGGCGCGTACCGGCGCCGTCCGGCGCATCCCCGTCGAGCAGGGCACTGCGCAGAAGGGCCATGTGCGCGGCCCGCTGCAGTACGATCCAGCTTGAAAGCGCTTGGTTGCCGGGCCTGACATATTTGAGGAAATCGTCGGTCAGGAGGCCGGCGAGCACGGAAAGCCCCGCACCGTCGCGCACCTTGTCGATATCGCTTTCGATGGCTTCCGGCCCGAGCGCGATTGTGGTGTCCGTGAAGGTGAGGTAGGTCCGGTCCAGCTCCCGCTGGCGTTTCTGGGTTCGTGAAACGGTCTGCCGCAGGTTGGCGAAGGCGGCGGCGCTGTTGGCATCATCCCAGAAGAGACTTGCAGCATCCGCCCGCGGCATGTTGCTCACGCCGCGCGCCAGGAGATAACAAAGGATCAGAAGCGCCTTTTCGGGAAAGACGATATCGTTACCGCCCTCATCGAGCAGGCGCAGATGACCGAGCGTCTGCAGCCGCGCCGGCATGTGGGGTCAGATCCGCAGTTCCGGTGCGTTGTCCGCGCGTTCGCCCGCCTCGGTGGTGGCACTTGCCTTGGAAAGTGCGGTTGCCAGCGCGATGATCGACTTGCGCACGCCCGCATCCTCGATCTTCAGGAAGGCGCGGTTGAGGTCGAGGCCTTCCTTGGAGGAGACGAAGGTGGAGACGTCGCCCGTCTCGTGCATGACGCCGGCGGCCGGCACGGCGCTGTCTTCGTCCTGGAAGAAGAAGCTCGGCGGAACGCGGAACACGTCGGAGATCGCCTGGAGGCGGCTGGCGCTGATGCGGTTGGTGCCTTTCTCGTACTTCTGCACCTGCTGGAAGGTGACGCCGAGCCGGTCGGCAAGCGCTTCCTGACTCATGCCCACCATCAGCCTGCGCAGGCGGACGCGGGAACCGACGAAGACGTCGATCGGATTTGGTGTTTTCTTGATCATGAGACTTTCTCCCCTGAAAGACATGCCGGGGCATGGCGAGATACGCATATTCCGTCACTCTGCTTGAATCGCCTGTCCGATGCAACTGCTGCGAACCGGATTTCCTTGCTACCGTAACGTGAGGTAGCGTGCACTTCAGATATCGTAGCTTTGCGGCGCGCTGAGGGAGGCGATGAACTTTTTCGTGCGCTCGCGCTCCGGCGTGGAGAAGATTGCGCGGGGCGGCCCCTCCTCGACGACGACGCCGCCATCGAGGAAGACGACCGTGTCGGCAACGCGCGAGGCGAGGCGCAGGTCGTGCGTCGCCATGACCATCGTCGTGCCCTCGCGCGCAAGCCGGCTCAGCACCTCGACCACCTCTTCCGCAAGCTCGGGGTCGAGCGCGGAGGTCGGCTCGTCGCAAAGCAGGACGCGCGGCGAAGGGGCGAGCGCGCGGGCGATGGCGACGCGCTGCTGCTGGCCGCCCGACAGCGTTGCCGGCCAGGCGTCGGCCTTGTGCGCCATGCCGACCTTCTCAAGCAGTTCCATCGCGCGGGCGCGCGCCTTGTCGGCCGGCCATTTCAGGACGGTGACGAGGCCTTCCATCACGTTGGCGATGGCGGTCTGGTGCGGGAAGAGCTGGAAGTTCTGGAAGACCATGCCGGTCTGGCGACGCAGTTTCTGCACGGCGTCCCAGCCCACCTTTCGGCCGGGGGTGAAATCGATCGTCTCGCTGCCGAGCTTGATGGAGCCCGAGGTCGGCGTCTCGAGCAGGTTGATGCATCGCAGCAGCGTGCTCTTGCCGCCGCCCGAAGGGCCGACCAGCGCCGTCACCGTGCCCTCTGGCAGGACGAGGCTGATGTCGCGCAGCACATGGTTGTCGCCGAAGCGTTTTTCGATGTGGCTGAGTTCGATCATGTGCGGGCCTCCAGGAAGCCGCCATAGCGGGCGAAGCGCCTTTCCAGCCGAACCTGCAGGGCCGACAGCACGGAACTGAGCGCGAGATAGATCAGCGCCGCCTCGATGTAGAGGATCAGCGGCTCGTAGGTCGTGGCGACGATGCGCTGCGCCGTCTGGAAGAGTTCCGGCACGGTGACGGCGGCGGCGAGCGAGGTGTCCTTCACCAGCGAGATGAAGGTGTTCGACAGCGGCGGCACGGCGACGCGCGTCGCCTGCGGCAGGATGGTGCGGCGCATGGCCTGCGACCAGCTCATGCCGATCGAATAGGCCGCTTCCCACTGGCCGCGCGGCACGGAGGCGATGACGGCGCGGATGATCTCCGACGTATAGGCCCCGACATTCAGCGTGAAGCCGATGAGGGCGGCCGGGAAGGCATCGAGCAGGATGCCGACGCTCGGCAGGCCGTAGAAGATGACGAAGAGCTGCACCAGAAGCGGCGTGCCGCGGATCACCCAGACATAGAAGCGGGCGACGGCGACGAGCGGGCGCGGCCCGAACAGCCGCGCGATGGCCGTGACGAGGCCGAGCGTCAGCCCGAGCACGAAGGAGAGCAAGGTGAGCGGAATGGTGAAGACGAGCGCGGCCCACAGCAGGGGGACAAGCGAATCCAGCATCAGTTGAAGCCACGGCGGCACGGGAAAAACCTCCGGAAATGCGGCTGGCCGGGGTGATCCCCGGCCAGGTCGTGGTTTTATCTATAGTCGAGGAGCGGGCCGCCGCGAAGCGGTCCCCGGGCAGGATTTACTTCGAGACGTCCTGGCCGAAATACTTGTCCGAGATCGCCTGATACGTGCCGTCGGCCTTGATGTCGGCAAGCGCCTTGTTGATCGCGTCCAGCAGCTCCGGCTCGCCCTTGCGGATGATCACGCCGGAATAGTCGGCGTTTTCCTGTTCGGCGGCGATCTTCACATTGGCATCGGGCTTGTGCTTCTTGAAGTCGAGGAAGGACAGGCTGTCGTTGATCGTCGCGTCGGCGCGGCCGGTCAGGACGAGCTGGATCGACTGGTCAAAGCCGTCGGTGCCGACGAGCTCGGCGCCGGCGCCTTCAGCGATCCTGCCGAAATTGGAGGTCAGCGACTGGGCGGATTTCTTGCCCTTGAGGTCGGCGAATCCCTTGATGCTGTCGTCGTCGGCACGCACGATCAGCACGGCCTTGGAGGCGATGTAGGGCTCGGAGAAGTCGTATTTCTGCTTGCGCGCCTCGGTGATGCCGACCTGGTTGATCACGGCGTCGTAGCGGTTGGCGTCGAGGCCGGCGATGAGGCCGTCCCACTTGCCTTCCAGGAACTCGGCCTTGACGCCGAGCTTCTTGGCGATGGCCTCGCCGATCTCGACGTCGAAGCCGACCAGCTTGCCGTCGGTGTCGTGGTAGGTGAAGGGCGCATAGGTGCCTTCGGTGCCGATCTTCAGCGCGCCGGCGGCCTGCACGGCCGCGAGGTTTTCCCCCGCATGGGCCGGGGCGAGAATGGCGGCCTGGAGCGCCGCAGCGGCGGCGAGGGTCTTCAACCAGTTCATCTTGGAACTCCGTTTCTGGCTCAAGTGTTCGATGGGGCGATAGATCGCAGAAATCGGTGCAAAACGATGGGCAGAAAACTGCGAATAAAAACGGCAAATGCGAATATTTTTCTCATTTTCCGCTGCCTTCAGGCGGAGAAGGGCGCGTTTCGCTTTAAAAATCCGACCCTCTGCGCGGGCTGCGGCCTTTGTGCATTTCGTGTTTTTAGGGGCTTGCCAAGCGGGAAAACAGGGACAATTGATGTGGCACCCAAAATAACAACCGGGGAAGGAAAACAAAATGGCAAACAGACTCATTGGCTTTCGTGCGGCTCTTCTTGCGGGCGCAATCCTGCTGGGCGCCGGTCCGGCTCTTGCAGAAGCGGTGCTTCACCGCGGCAATGCCGGCGAACCGCAGACCCTCGACCAGGCGCACACTTCCATCAACATCGAGGAGTTCATCCTCAAGGACCTCTACGAGGGCCTGACGATCTATGACGCGTCCGGCAAGATCGTTCCCGGCGCCGCGGAAAGCTGGACCGTCTCCGACGACGGCACGGTCTATACGTTCAAGCTGCGCGAGAACGCGAAGTGGTCGGACGGTTCCCCGGTGACGGCGGAAGACTTCGTCTTCTCCTTCACCCGCGTGGAAGACCCGAAGACCGCAGCGGGCTATGCCAATATCCTCTATCCGATCAAGAACGCGGAAAAGGTCAACAAGGGTGAGCTCGGCCTCGACCAGCTCGGCCTCAAGGCCGTCGATGCCACGACGCTGGAAGTGACGCTGGAGCGGCCGACGCCCTTCTTCCTCGAGCTGCTTGCGCACCAGACGGCGCTTCCGGTCTCCAAGGCCAGCGTCGAGAAGAACGGCGCCGACTTCGTCAAGCCCGGCACGATGGTTTCCAATGGCGCCTTCAAGCTGGTCAGCCATGTCCCGAACGACAACCTGGTCGTCGAGAAGAACGAGAACTACTGGGATGCCGCGAACGTCAAGCTCGACAAGGTGATCTTCTATCCGATCGACGACCAGGCCGCTTCGGTCCGGCGCTTCGAGGCGAAGGAAATGGACCTCGTCTACAACTTCTCCGCCGACCAGATCGAGCGGCTGAAGGCGAGCTATGGCGAGCAGGTCCATGTCTCGCCGACGCTGGCGACCTACTACTACGCCTTCGACACCCGACAGGAGCCCTACAGCGACGTCAACGTGCGCCGCGCGCTCTCCATGGCTGTCGACCGCGACTTCCTGGCCAAGGAAATCTATTCGGGCTCGCAGCTCCCGGCCTATTCCATGGTGCCCCCCGGCATGGAAGGCTATGAGCCGGCGACCGCCGATTTCGGCGCGCTTTCGCAGCTCGACCGCGAGGATGAGGCGCTCAAGCTGATGAAGGAGGCCGGCTACGGCGAGGGCGGCAAGCCGCTGAAGATCGAGATCCGCTACAACACCAACCCGAACCACGAGCGCGTGGCGACGGCCGTTGCCGACATGTGGAAGAACACTTTCGGCGCGGACGTCTCGATGGTGAACCTCGACGTCTCCTCGCACTACGCCTACCTGCAGGAAGGCGGCGCGTTCAACGTGGCGCGTGCCGGCTGGGTCGCCGACTACGCGGATGCGGAGAACTTCCTGGCGCTCAGCGTCAGCACCAACAAGACCTTCAACTACGGCAAGTTCAACAATGTCGAGTATGACGCGCTCATGAAGCAGTCGTACGAGGAGCGGGACCCGGCAACGCGCGCCAAGGTGCTGCACGAGGCGGAAGCCCTTCTTATGAAGGAACAGCCGATCGCCCCGCTCCTGACACAGGCCGATCTGTGGCTCGTCTCCAGCAAGGTTCAGGGTTGGCAGGACAATGCCGCCAACCAGCACCTGAGCCGCTTCCTCAGCGTTTCGGAATGATCCGGCGTCAGTGCGCGGCCTCCTGAGAGGCCGCGCGCTTTCGTATCTGGGGAGACCTGGCCATGCTTGCCTTCGTTCTGCGGCGCCTCGCAAGCGCCGTGCCGACGCTATTCATCGTCGTCACCATTTCGTTCTTTCTCATGCGCTTTGCGCCCGGCGGCCCGTTCAACCTCGAACGTCCCCTGCCGCCCGCCACGATGGAAAACCTGATGCGGGCCTACCAGCTCGATCAGCCGCTCTGGCGACAGTACCTCACCTATATGGGCAACGCCGTCACCGGCGATTTCGGACCGAGCTACATCTACAAGGACAATTCCGTCGCCGAGCTGATCGGCAAGGGACTGCCCTATTCGGTCGAGCTCGGCTTCTACGCATTGTTGCTCGCGCTCGTCGGCGGCGTCATCGTCGGCACGATCGCGGCGTTGCGCCAGAACAGCGCGCTCGATTTCGCCGTCATGTCGGTGGCGACGATCGGCGTCACGGTGCCGAACTTCGTCGTCGGGCCGGTGCTGACGCTGATCTTCGCCATCATGCTCGCCTGGCTGCCGGCCGGCGGCTGGGGCGACGGGTCGCTGCGCTTCCTCATCCTGCCGATGATCGCGCTCGCTTTGCCGCAGCTCGCGGTCTTCGCGCGGCTCACCCGCGGCTCGATGATCGAGGCCCTGCGCACCGACCATATCCGCACCGCGCGGGCCTATGGCCTGCCGGCGAAATCGGTGGTCGTGGTGCATGCCATGCGCGGCGCCATGCTGCCGATCGTCTCCTATCTCGCGCCCTGCGCGGCCGCTCTCCTGACCGGCTCGGCGGTTGTCGAGACCATCTTCACCATTCCCGGCGTCGGGCGCTACTTCGTGCTCGGGGCGATCAACCGCGACTATACGCTCGTCATGGGCACGGTCGTCCTGATCGCCATCTTCGTCATCGTCTTCAATCTGCTGGTCGACATTCTCTATGGCCTGCTCGATCCGAGGGTTCGCCATGACTGACGCCGTCGTTTCCCCCGTGCCCGAGAGCGAGGTGAAGGGGCGCAGCCTCTTCCAGCTCGCCGTCATGCGCTTCCGTCGCAATCGCCCGGCCATGGCCGGCTCCGTGATGCTGGTGCTGATCGCCTGCTTCTCGTTCTTCGGTCCCTTCTTCATCAGCCACAGCTACGATCAGGTCTTCTCTTCCTATGTCACCATCCCGCCGAGCCTCGAGCCGCGGCCGGGCGAGGACACGCTGGAGGAAGCGATGAAGGGTGTCGCGGCACGCGCCCGCGTCGAGCTTCAGTCCTTCTCCGTCGAGGGCGAGACCTTCACCGCGGTCGTCACCGCCGAGAATCCGATCGATCCGCGCACGACGCGCTATTTCGACCGCGCCAACGAGTTCGACAAGACGGAAGTCCTCTCGACCGAGGACGAGGGTCGCAAGCTGACGCTTTCGGGTGTCGTCGACCGGGAATATTTCCTGTTCGGCACCGATACGAACGGGCGCGACCTCATGGCGCGCGTCATGCTCGGCGGGCAGATATCTATCGCCGTCGGTCTCCTCGCCAGCCTCGTCTCGCTCGGCATCGGCGTCGTCTACGGCGCGATTTCGGGTTACATGGGCGGGCGCGTCGACAATGTGATGATGCGCTTTGTCGAGATCCTCTATTCGCTGCCCTTCGTCTTCCTCGTCGTCGTGCTCGTCGTCTTCTTCGGGCGCAGCTTCGTGCTGATCTTCATCGTCATCGGGGCAGTGGAATGGCTCGACATGGCCCGCATCGTGCGCGGCCAGACGCTTTCCTTGAAACGCCGGGAGTTCATCGGCGCGGCGGAGGCTTTGGGGCTGACCGACTGGCAGATCATCCGCCGGCACGTCATCCCCAACACGATCGGCCCGGTCGTCATCTTCGTCACGGTGATCGTGCCCAAGGTGATCCTGCTCGAAAGCTTCCTTTCCTTCCTCGGCCTCGGCGTGCAGGCGCCGCTGACGAGCTGGGGCTCGCTGATCGCCGAAGGCGCGAACAACATCCAGTCGGCGCCATGGCTGCTCGTCTTCCCCGCCATCTTCTTCGTCGTCACGCTCTTCTCGCTGAACTTCGTCGGCGATGGCCTGCGTGACGCATTCGACCCGAAGGATCGCTGACATGGCAGAGACACAGAAGACCATGGAGCCGATCCTCGCCGTGCGCGACCTGAAGGTCTCCTTCACGACGCCGGACGGCGATGTCGATGCCGTCAAGGGCATCAGCCTCGATGTCCGCCCCGGCGAGACCCTGGCGGTGGTCGGCGAATCCGGCTCCGGCAAGAGCCAGACCATGATGGGCATCATGGGCCTGCTGGCCGCGAACGGACGGGTTTCGGGCTCCGCGAAATATCGCGGGCAGGAGATGGTCGGCCTTCCGCCGAAGGCGCTCAACGAGATCCGCGGCGCGAAGATCACCATGATCTTCCAGGAGCCGATGACCTCGCTCGATCCGCTCTATCCCGTCGGCAAACAGATCGCCGAGGTGATCGTGCACCACCGCGGCGGTACGCGGAAGGAGGCCCGGCCGCGTGTGCTGGAACTCCTGAAACTCGTCGGCATTCCGGAGCCTGAGCGCCGTATCGACAGCTATCCGCACGAGATGTCCGGCGGCCAGCGCCAGCGCGTGATGATCGCCATGGCGCTCGCCAACGAGCCGGACATCCTGATCGCCGACGAACCGACGACGGCGCTCGACGTGACGATCCAGGCGCAGATCCTCAAGCTCTTGCGCGACCTGCAGAAACGCTTCGACATGGCGATCGTGCTCATCACGCACGATCTCGGCATCGTCCGGCATTTCGCCGAGCGGGTCGTCGTCATGCGGCGCGGCGAGATCGTCGAGCAGGGCGGCACGGCCGGCATCTTCGAGAACCCCCAAGCTGACTACACCCGCATGCTGATCGAGGCCGAGCCGCATGGCCGCAAGGCCGCGCCGCCGGATGACGCGCCGATCATCCTGGAGGGTCGCAATGTCGTCGTCGACTACAAGATCGACGGCGGCTTCCTGAAGCAGCGCGCCAGCACGTTCCGCGCCGTCGACAATGTCAGCATCAGCCTGCGCGAAGGCCAGACGATCGGCGTGGTGGGCGAATCCGGCTCGGGCAAGTCGACGCTCGGGCGGGCGCTGCTCAGGCTGATCGCCAGCAAGGGCGCCTACCGTTTCGGCAGGACGGATATCTCCGGCCTCGACCGCACCGGCATGCGGCCGCTCCGGCGCAGCATGCAGCTCGTCTTCCAGGATCCCTACGGATCGCTCTCGCCGCGCCAGACGGTCGGTGAGATCATCACCGAGGGTCTCTACGTGCACGAGCCGCAACTATCGCGGGCCGATCGCGACAAGCGGGCGATCGCGGCGCTGAAGGAGGTCGGGCTCGATCCGGCGGCGCGCAACCGCTATCCGCACGAGTTTTCCGGCGGCCAGCGGCAGCGCATCGCGATTGCGCGGGCGATGATCCTCAAACCCCAGGCCGTCATTCTCGACGAGCCGACCTCGGCACTCGACCGTTCCGTGCAGGGCCAGGTGATCGAGCTCCTGCGCGATCTCCAGTCCCGCTACGGCCTGTCCTATGTCTTCATCAGCCATGATCTTTCGGTGGTGCGCGCCATGAGCGACTATGTGGTGGTGATGAAGGACGGCAAGATTGTCGAGGAGGGACCCACGGACGCCATTTTCAGCGCGCCGCGGGAGGATTATACCAAGACCCTCATCGGCGCGGCCTATAATATCGGGCCGTAATCCGGAGCGCAGACAAGAGGAGACCGGATGGCCGAAGGTCGCTTGCCGCATATCGTGCTCTTTTCGGGCGGCACCGCGTGCCGCACGACCAATCTGGCGCTGCTCTCCGGGCCGGCGCGGCTGACGCGCATCGTGCCGGCCTGGGACAGCGGGGGCAGCTCCAAGACCATCCGCGAAAGCCTCGGCGTGCTCGCCGTCGGCGATATCCGCCAGGCGCTGATGACCATGGCCCATGGCGAAGGCCAGGTGGGCGATGTCGTCAAGGTCTGCAATGCGCGCATGACCAGCGGGACGGAGGATGACGCCCGCGCGGAATTCGCCCTCTATGCCGAAGGCCGCCATCCGCTCTTGGAGCGCATGGAGCCGGGTTTGCGCGGTGCGATCCTCAACTACCTGCGCACCTTTCGCGCGGCGATCGGCGCGGATTTCGATTTCCGCAACGGCAGCATCGGCAATTTCATCCTGACGGGTGCGCATCTCGCCCACAACAGCGACATCAACACCGCCATCTTCGTTTTCCGCAAGCTCTGCGACATCACCGGCCATGTCTGGCCGTCCACGGCGGCCGACGGCGTCGAACTTTCCGCCGTGCTGAACGACGGAACCCGGATCGAAGGGCAGCACAGGATGACGGCGCTCGATGATACGGCCAGCGGCATCGGCATCCGCGACATCGCCCTTTCCGGCCGGAACGGCGCGCCCGTGTCGGCCAATGAGGCGGTGCTCGAAAGTCT
Organism: Shinella yambaruensis; assembly: GCF_050859155.1. Lineage (NCBI taxonomy): Bacteria > Pseudomonadati > Pseudomonadota > Alphaproteobacteria > Hyphomicrobiales > Rhizobiaceae > Shinella > Shinella yambaruensis. The sequence goes on along the minus strand of NZ_CP150638.1, from coordinate 3,595,689 downwards.
GGAAAGCGCCGATGCCATCGTCTTCGGCCCGGGCAGCTTCTTCACCAGCGTCCTGCCGCATCTTCTCGTAGAGGGAATCGTGCCGGCCATTGCGCGCAATGTGCATGCCCGCCGCATCTTCATCGGCAACATGCTGCAATGCCGGGAAACCCGCGGGCTGGACGTGGCGCGCATGCTGGAGATCGCCGCGGCGCTCTGGTGGCGGCAGGAGGGGGCGGATGCGCGACCCTTCACCCATGTCCTGGCGAACCACCAGCTGCTGCCCTTCGAAAAGACCGTCGGCCCTTTCGCTTATCTCGGCAACGGCGCGCTGGAAGATGTGGGTGCGCGGCTCGGCATCGAGCGGGTGATCGGCGACTTCGAGGACCCCTGGCAGCGCGGCCAGCATGATGGCCGGGCCGTCGCGGATGCGCTCAACTCGCTCTTGCCGTCGTGAGCCCGGTCTTTACCGCCGGCATCCAGCCCCGCGCCTTGGCGAAGGCGAGGAAATCGTCCGCTGCCATCGGCCGGGCGAAGGCATAGCCCTGCAGGACATGGCAGCCGAGGCTGCGCAGCAGCTCGGCATGCGCCAGCGTCTCGACGCCTTCCGCGACCGTTTCGATGCCGCGCACCTTGCCGATGTCGATGATCGAGCGGACGAGGCTCTGCTGCGCGGTGGATTCGAGCAGGGGCAGCACCAGCCGGCGATCGATCTTCAGCCGCTTGGGCGACAGTTCCAGGAGGCTGACGATGGACGCATGGCCGGTGCCGAAATCGTCGATCTCGATATCGATGCCGAGGGTCTTGATATCGTCGATCGCCTGTTTCAACCCATCGTCGGCCGTGTCGAAGGAAATCGATTCCAGGAGTTCGAAGGTCAGCGAGCCGGGACGGATGTTCATGGCCCGCAGCTTTCCGAGGAGGTCGTCGTCGCGCAGGCGCTGGCAGGAGACATTGACGGAGACGCGGGCAATGCCGAGCCCCTGTCCCTCCCAGCGCATGGACTGGAACAGCGCCTGGTCGAGGATGGCCTCGTCGATCTGGGCGACGACGTTGAGGCTTTCGGCAACCGGCAGGAAGACGTCCGGCGTGATGATGCCGCGCGTCGGGTGCTGCCAGCGCGCCAACGCCTCGACGCCAACGATCTCCAGCGTCTCGGCATCGAACTGAGGCTGGAAGAAGGGGTGGAATTCGCCGCGTTCGAGACCGCGCAGGATGTCGTCGCCGAGCCGCTTGACCTCTACGGTGCGCAGGCGCAGCTCGTCGTTGAAGGCTTCCACGCGGTTGCGGCCGCGGCGCTTGGCCTCGTAGAGCGCGATGTCGGCATTGACGAGCAGCTGTTCGGCGGATTCTTCCGCATCGTTGCGCGTCGCGATGCCGATGCTCGCGCCGATGCGACAGTCGTGGCCCTCGATCGCCATCGGCTCGCTGATCGCTTCGATGAGGCGGGCCGAAAGGGCGCTGAAATCGGCCTTTGCCGGGTCGCGGCGTGACAGCAGCACGAATTCGTCGCCGCCGATGCGGGCGATGAAGTCCTCCGCCGGAATATGGGCGCGCAGCACGCCCGCGGCCTGTTTCAGTACCTCGTCGCCCGCGGCATGGCCGAGCGTGTCGTTGATGTCCTTGAAACGGTCGAGGTCGATATGCAGCAGGGTGAGGGGGCGCGCATCCTCGCCCATGCCGGCCAGCGCGAGCTGTTGATCGAGGAAGCGTCGGTTGGGAAGGCGGGTGAGGGCGTCGTGCAGCGAATTGTGCTCCAGCACGAGATGGGCATCCTCCAGCGCCCTGTTCTGTGCCTCGGCCGTCAGCTTGGCCTCGAGCAGTTCGGCCTGCAGGCGATTGTCCTCCGTCACGTCCCAATTGGCGCCGACGATGCGCTTTGCGCCGGAGGAGGCGCGGTAGGTCATGCCGTGGGCGCGGATGTGGCGGATATCACCGTCGGCGGTCAGCACACGAAACCCGGTGAGATAGGGCTTTTCGGTTTCGATGGCGTTGGTAAAGACGCGCTCGGCCTCCTTGAGGTCGTCGGGGTGGAGCGCGGCGCGCCAGTCCTCGTAGCGGCAGATCGGCTGGCCTGGCGGCACGTTGTAGAGTGCGCGCATACGGGCATCCCAGGTGAGGGTCGACGTTTCGGGATCATATTCCCAAACGCCCACGCGCGAGGCATCGAGTGCGAGCTGCAGGCGCTGCGAGACGGTTTCGAGCTGGTCCTCCCGGTCCTGCAGCGCAAGAATATGCCGGTGGCGATCCTTCATGAGGTAGCCGACCCAGAACATGGGTGCGATGATGATGACGGCGAGGAGCGCAAGCCCGGCGCGAAAGAAGGCGAGATCGGCAGAGGGCTGGCGCCAGCCTTCCAGCGGTGCGGCCGACATGGTCCAGACCTCATGGCCGATATCGATGGTCATCACCACCGGATCGGCATCGACGGCCGCGGCCGTCGTGAAGAAGGTCCTCGCTTCGCCGCCGACATGCGGCCGGCTGGAAAGCGAGACGGCGACCTTGAGCTCTTCACCGAAGCCGCTGCTCTCCAGGAGCTTGTCGAGGTCGATCACGGCGGAGGCGATGCCGATGAAGGCATTGTTCCGCCCGGCGTGGATCGGGTAGCGCGCAATCACGCCGCGGCCGCCCTGCACGAGATCGACCGGGCCGGTGACGATCAGCCGGTCGAGCGCCTTGACCTGCATGGCGGCGGCGCGCTGGGGCTCGTTCTTGCGATAGTCGAGGCCGATGCTGCGCTCGTTTCCCTTGACCGGATAGATGAGCGAGACGATGAAATCCGGCGCAATGGCGAGATTGCGCAGCCGCGTGTCCTTGCGGAAAATGCGGCCCGCAAGATCGGCAAAGCGGTTCGGCGGCATGTCGGGTTCGGTCGAAAGCGCCGCGACGAGGCCCTGCACGAGGTTGATGTCGCCGTGGATGTTGCCTTCGAGGCGCGAGCGCAGCAGGCCGAGCTGCTCTGTCGTGAAGGAACGCAGATATTCCTCCTCCAGCCGCTGTTTCTGGGCATCGGCGAGAAAAATGGCGATGAGCACGGCAAGCGCGACCACGATGGCGGGGATATAATATCCCAGCCCCTGAAGGGAGAGCTGCGCATTCCGGTCGTTCATCGCGTTCCGTGTGTCTCCGCGCATCCTGGTTGCACCGGGCGAGGTTCTGCCCGGCATCCGGCGATCGGCGAACCATGGCAGATGCAACTTAATATTTGCTGACGAGGCCGTGCCTTTCTCTGTGGGGCCGGGTAGGGCTTTCCGTCATGGCCGATTCTGGGCTAGTCCTCGGCACGGCTGGAGCGGAACAGGTCAGGGGGCGGGATTGCCGGCGGACAAGGACAGGACGGAAAGCGTGTTCGGCGCGCTGCTGCGGGCCATCGTCGAGGACAGCCCGCTGAAGGCCGCCGGTTTCATCGTCACCATCTACGGCGACGTCGTGGAGCCGCGGGGCGGCGTCGTGTGGACCGGCAACCTGATCGAGACCTGCGCCGCCGTCGGCATCAGCGAGACGCTGGTGCGCACCGCCGTCTCGCGGCTCGTCGCCGCCGGGCAATTGTCCGGCGAGCGGGAGGGGCGGCGCAGCTTCTATCGCCTCGCCGCGCCCGCCCGGAGCGAATTTGCGGCCGCCGCCCGCTTGCTGTTCGGCCCGCCGGAGGCCGCGGACTGGCATTTCGTGCAGATGACGGGGACGGCACCGGACGAGGCGATGCAGGTTCTCGAGCGGGCGGGTCATGCCCGGCTCGGCCCGCGCCTCGCCGTCGGCGCGCGGCCTTTGCCGCATCTCAAGCAGCCGGCCGTCGTCTTCCGCGGCGAGGTGGTGAGCGGCGAGCGGGACCTCGGCGCCTTTGCGTCCGACCACTGGAACCTCGCGCTGCATGCCGAGGCCTATCATGGCTTCCTCAGGCGCTTCGGGCGCCTTGCCGACCTGCTTGGGGGCGGGATGCGGCTCGGTGCGGCGGAAAGCCTCGTTGCCCGGCTGGTGCTCGTGCACCAGTTCCGCCTCGTCGTGCTGCGTGATCCGCGCCTGCCGCAGGCGGCCCTGCCGGCGGACTGGCCGGGGGAGGCGGCCCGGATGCTCTTTGCCGACCTCTATCTCCGCCTCTCGCCCGAGGCGGACCTGCATGTCGCTCGCCATTTCGTCACGGCGGCCGGCGCCTTGCCTGAAGCGAGCGAGGCGACGCTCCGCCGTCTTTCGCTGCTGCGCGAGTCGATCCGGCGCGACTTTTCATAGGGAAATGCGTGGTTTGTGCTATGATACCGGCTGTTGGAACGAAACATCACATAATTTGGAGAAATCAGCATTGATTTGTGACGTATCGAGTGCTAAATAGATAACCGATCGGTCGGTCAATGTTTCTGGAGGAACGGATCGACCCTTGGATATCAGGGAGGAAACCGCGTGTCCGAAGCCTTTATCTGCGATGCCGTCCGTACGCCGATCGGCCGTTATGGCGGTTTGTTGTCGTCGGTTCGTGCCGATGATCTGGCGGCGGTGCCGCTCTCCGGGCTGATGGCGCGCAATCCCGATGTCGACTGGTCGAAGGTGGACGATCTCATCTACGGCTGCGCCAACCAGGCCGGCGAGGACAACCGCAATGTCGGCCGCATGGCCGTACTGCTGTCCGGCCTTCCCGTTTCCATTCCCGCCACCACCGTCAACCGCCTCTGTGGTTCCGGCATGGACGCCGTCGGCATGGCGGCGCGCGCCATCCGCGCCGGCGACTGCGATTTCGTCATCGCCGGCGGCGTCGAGAGCATGAGCCGCGCGCCCTTCGTCATGCCCAAGGCCGAAAGCGCCTTCTCCCGGTCGAATGCGGTCTACGACACGACGATCGGCTGGCGCTTCGTCAACCCGAGGATGAAGAAGGCCTTCGGCGTCGATTCCATGCCGCAGACGGCCGACAACGTTGCCGCCGATTTCGCCGTCAGCCGCGCGGATCAGGACGCTTTCGCGGCGCGCAGCCAGGCCCGCTGGGCCGCCGCGCACGAGGCCGGCATCTTTGCCGATGAGATCGTGCCCGTTTCCGTGCCGCAGAAGAAGGGCGATCCGCTGGTCGTCGACACCGACGAACATCCGCGTCCCGGCACGACGGCCGAGCAACTTGCAAAATTGAAGGGCGTCAACGGCCCGGATCTCTCGGTCACCGCCGGCAATGCCTCCGGCGTCAATGACGGCGCGGCCGCCTTGCTTATCGCCAATGAAGCCACCATCAAGGCGCAAGGATTGACTCCGAAGGCGCGCGTTGTCGCCATGGCGGCGGCGGGCCTTGAACCGCGCATCATGGGCTTCGGCCCGGCGCCGGCCACGCGCCGGGTGCTGGAACGCGCCGGTCTTTCGCTCGGCCAGATGGATGTCATCGAGCTCAATGAGGCCTTCGCCTCGCAGGCGCTCGCGGTTCTGCGCGATCTCGGCCTGCCGGACGACGCCCCGCATGTGAACCCGAACGGCGGCGCCATCGCGCTCGGCCATCCGCTCGGCATGAGTGGCGCGCGGCTCGTCACCACCGCGACCTACCAGCTCCACCGCCAGGGCGGACGTTATGCACTCTGTACCATGTGCATCGGCGTCGGCCAGGGCATCGCCATCATTCTCGAACGCGTCTGACGCGTAAAGCAGGAGGAAAGACCATGTATGCCCAGATGGTGAAGACCGATGCCGCCCGCGTCCGCTCCCTCGATGAGATGGACCCCGTGGAGCGCGCCTTCCAGGAGCGTATCGACGCCGGCCAGAAGATCGAGCCGAAGGAATGGATGCCGGAAGGCTATCGCAAGACGCTGGTGCGCCAGATCAGCCAGCACGCCCATTCGGAAATCGTCGGCCAGCTTCCCGAAGGCAACTGGATCACCCGCGCCCCGACCCTGGAGCGCAAGGCGATCCTGCTTGCCAAGGTGCAGGACGAGGCCGGCCACGGCCTCTACCTCTATTGTGCCGCCGAGACGCTCGGCATCAGCCGTGACGAGATGTATGCGCAGCTCCATTCCGGCAAGGCGAAATATTCCTCGATCTTCAACTATCCGACGCTGACCTGGGCGGACATCGGCGCGATCGGCTGGCTGGTCGATGGCGCGGCGATCATGAACCAGGTGCCGCTGCAACGCTGTTCCTACGGCCCCTATGCGCGGGCCATGGTGCGCATCTGCAAGGAAGAGAGCTTTCACCAGCGCCAGGGTTACGACGTGCTGATGAAGATGGTGAAGGGCACGCCGGCCCAGAAGGCCATGGTGCAGGACGCGCTGAACCGCTGGTGGTGGCCGTCGCTGATGATGTTCGGTCCCTCGGACGACGCTTCCGTGCATTCGGCCCAGTCGATGGCCTGGAAGATCAAGCAGAACTCCAACGACGAGCTGCGCCAGAAATTCGTCGACCAGACCGTGCCGCAGGCAAAGTATCTCGGCCTCACCGTGCCGGATCCGGATCTCAAGTGGAACGAGGAGAAGGGCGGCTACGATTTCGGCGAGCCGGACTGGGAAGAATTCTTCAACGTGATCGCCGGCAACGGCCCCTGCAATGCGGAACGCCTCAACGCCCGCAAAAAAGCATGGGATGACGGCGCCTGGTTCCGCGACGGCCTGACGGCGCATGCCGAAAAGGTCGCCGACCGTCGCGCTAGCGCCAAGATCGCCGCCGAGTAAGGGAGAGAGCACGATGTCCAGCGAATGGCCGCTTTGGGAAGTTTTCATTCGGGGCCAGCACGGCCTCAACCATCGCCATGTCGGCAGCCTGCACGCGCCCGACGCCGAAATGGCGATCAACAATGCTCGCGACGTCTATACGCGCCGCAACGAGGGCGTCAGCATCTGGGTGGTGAAATCCTCCGAGATCACCGCCAGCGCACCCTCGGAAAAGGGCCCGCTGTTCGATCCGTCGAACTCCAAGGTCTACCGGCACCCGACGTTCTTCGATATTCCGGATGAAGTGGGGCATATGTGATGGCGACCGCGGCACTCGACCCGGCGGCCCGTCAGGCCGCGCTTCTCGAATTCCTGCTGCGCATCGGCGACAACACGCTGATCCTCGGCCATCGCGTTTCCGAATGGTGCGGGCACTCGCCCGCGCTGGAAGAGGATATCGCGCTCGCCAACACCGCGCTCGACCTGATCGGCCAGACCCAGCTCTGGCTCGGCCTTGCCGGCGAGGTGGAAGGCAAGGGCCGTTCCGCCGATGATCTTGCCTATCTGCGCGACGGCTACGAATTCCGCAACATCCTCTTAGTCGAGCGCCCGAACGGCGATTTCGGCAAGACGCTGATGCGGCAGTTCCTGTTCGACGCCTGGCACTATCTGCTCTTGAAGGCACTGAAGGGGTCTTCCGACACGCGCATTGCCGAGATCGCGGAAAAGGCCTTCAAGGAAGTCTCCTATCATCTCGACCGCAGCCGCGACCTCGTCATCCGCCTCGGTGACGGCACGGCCGAAAGCCATCGCCGCATGCAGGAAGCGCTGGGCGAACTCTGGCCCTTCACCGGCGAGATGTTCATGAGCGATGCGCTCGACGCCGAACTGGTCGAGGCCGGCATCGTCCCGGCGCCCGAAAGCCTCAAGGCGGGCTGGGACGAGATCGTCGCGGAGACGCTGGCCGAAGGCACGCTGAAGAAACCAGCCGATGGCTACATGCACAAGGGCGGTCGTCGCGGCGTGCACACCGAGCATCTCGGCTTCATCCTGTCGGAGATGCAGTTCCTGCAGCGCGCCTATCCGGGCGCGACCTGGTAGGAGGCGGCGATGGACCCGGCGCTTCGTCCCTCGGTCGATGAGGTCTGGCACTGGCTGTCCGAAGTGCCGGACCCGGAAATCCCGGTCATTTCGCTGACTGACCTCGGCATCATCCGCGATGTCGAGTGGCGGGACGACACGCTGGTGGTGACTGTCACGCCGACCTATTCCGGCTGTCCCGCCACCACGGTGATCAACCTCGATATCGAGGCTGCGCTCGCCGGAAAGGGCCTCGACAAGGTGAAGCTCGAACGCCGGCTCTCGCCCGCCTGGACGACGGACTGGATCAGTGCCGAAGGCCGGGAAAAGCTGCGCGACTACGGCATCGCCCCACCGATCGACGGCACGGCCGCCGATGGCGTGCTGATGAAACGCATCGACCGGCTTTCCGGCCGTTCGAACCTGACGATCGCCTGTCCGCGCTGTGGCTCGGCGAACACGGAAAAGATCAGCCAGTTCGGCTCGACGCCCTGCAAGGCGAGCTACCGCTGCACCGACTGTCTGGAACCGTTCGATTATTTCAAGTGCATCTGACCCATAGGGAGAGGGCCCACATGGCACGTTTTCATCCCCTGACCGTGACCGACATTCGCCGCGAGACGCGCGATGCGGTCGTGGTGACGCTTGCGCCCTCCGACGAGGACCGCGCCGTTTTCGACTTCACGCAGGGCCAGTACCTGACCTTCCGCCGCAAGTTCGAGGACGAGGAGTTGCGCCGTTCCTATTCGATCTGCGCCGGCAAGGACGAGGGGGTCCTGAAGGTCGGCATCAAGCGCGTCGACGGCGGCTGCTTCTCCACCTGGGTCAACGAGAACCTGAAGCCCGGCGACACGCTGGAGGCGATGCCCCCGATGGGCGCGTTCTTCACCGCGCTGGAGCCGGAGGTCGCAAAGCATTATCTCGGCTTTGCCGGCGGCAGCGGCATCACGCCGGTCCTCTCGATCATCAAGACGGTCTTGTCGCGCGAGCCCCGCGCCCGCTTCACGCTGGTCTACGCCAACCGGCAGATCAGCTCGATCATGTTCCGCGAGGAGCTGGAGGACCTGAAGAACCTCTATCTCGGCCGGTTCTCCGTCCTGCATGTCCTCGAAAGCGAGGCGCAGGACATCGACCTCTTCACCGGCCGCATCGACGGCGAGAAGTGCGCGGCGCTGTTCAAGAGCTGGATCGACATCAAGTCGATTGCCACCGCCTTCATCTGCGGTCCGGAGCCGATGATGCTGGCGATTGCCGCAGCGCTCCGCGAACACGGCCTTCGCGACGACCAGATCAAGTTCGAGCTGTTCGCCTCCTCGCAGCCCGGCCGCGCCCGGCGCAAGGTGGAGGCCGTCGCCGGTGCGGACCAGGGCGCGATGTGCGAGGCGACCGTCACGCTCGACGGCGCGACGCGCAGCTTCAAGTTCCCGAAGCAGGGCCAGAGCCTGCTCGACGCCGCGCTCGAAAACGCCATGGACGCACCCTATGCCTGCAAGGCCGGCGTCTGTTCCACCTGCCGCGCGAAAATCCTGGAGGGCGAGGCCGAGATGGAGGTCAACCACGCGCTCGAGGATTACGAGGTGCGCCAGGGCTATGTGCTGACCTGCCAGTGCTACCCGCTCACCGACCGCATCGTCGTCAGCTACGACCAGTAAGGGGAATTTTCATGTCCGATACGATGCCGATCGAGGATTATCTGGCACAAGGCGGCGTGCTCTCCTCGCCCGCCAATGTGCCGCCGCGCTATCGCGGCGAGCTCCTGCGCCTGATGGCGAGTTTCGTCGACAGCGAGCTGGCCGGCTCCGCCGGTTTCGCCGATACGATCAACGATGCGCCGGGCATCCAGGAGCGCATCTCCGCCGCCCGCATCGTGCTGGAAAAGGCCGATCATGCCGGCAAGGTCCTGCGGGTCATGGAGACCTTCGGCGCGGATGGCGGACGCTACGCCGTGCACCATCCCTGGGCCGAGCGGCTTTCCCGCGAGGCCGATATCGGCGCGGCGCGGCAGGGCGGCGACATGCGCCTTTCCGTCTTCCATTACCCGCTGCAAGGCTGGGTGGATGCCGTCGTCATGAACGTGCTGATGGGCCGGGCGAGCGTCGTGCAGCTCAAGGAATTGTCGCGTGTCTCCTACCAGCCGCTCGCCGAGGTTTTCCGCGCCATCCTGCCGCGCGAGACGCGCCATGCCGAACTCGGCCTCGCCGGCCTCACCCGCATCGTGGATGACGAAGAGGGGCGCGCGAAAGCGAAGGCTTCCGTCGCCTATTGGTATCCGCGTGTCGCCGCCAGCTTCGGCCATTCCCGCTCGGCCCGTTTCGAGACGCTGTCGCGTTTCGGCCTCAGGCATACGCCCAACGAGACCCTGCTTGCCGATTGGCGGGCGGAGGTCGATGCGCAGCTTTCCGCGCTTGGATTGAACTAGGCGGTCTTCCATCCGGGATTGCGTAAAAATACAGGAAGGACAATAAGATGAACGTCATGGCAAACCGGCCGCGCCGGCTTGAAAGCTATGTCGGCGGCGCGTGGGTCGCCGGCGCGAAGGAGGGCGTGCCCCTGCTCGACGCCTCGACGGGCGAACCGGTCGCCTTCATCGATTCCTCCGGCATCGATTTCAAGGCGATCCTCGCTCATGGCCGCGAAAAGGGCGGCCCGGCCCTGCGCCGCATGTCCTTCCACGAACGCGCCGCCATGCTGAAGGCGCTCGGTCAGGCGTTGATGGAACGGAAGGAAGAGTTCTACGCCCTTTCCACCGCCACCGGCGCGACCCGCGCCGATAGTTGGATCGATATCGAGGGCGGCATCGGCACGCTGCTCTCCTATGCCTCGAAGGGCCGGCGCGAATTGCCGAACACCCGCGTCCTGCTCGATGGCGACGTGGAACCGCTCTCCAAGGACAATACCTTTGCCGCGCAGCATATCCTGAGCCCGTTGCAGGGCGTTGCGGTGCATATCAACGCCTTCAACTTCCCCTGCTGGGGCATGCTGGAAAAGCTCGCGCCAACATTGCTGGCCGGTGTTCCGGCCATCGTGAAGCCGGCGAGCCAGACGGCCTATCTCACCGAGCTGATGGTCCGCCGCATCATCGAGACCGGTATTCTGCCGGAGGGTGCTTTGCAGCTCGTCTGCGGCTCTGTCGGCGACCTGCTCGATCACGTCGAAGGTCAGGACGCCGTGACCTTCACCGGTTCGGCCGCCACCGGCCGGCGCCTCAAGACGCACAAGGCGATCATCGAAAACTCGGTGCGCTTCACCATGGAGGCCGACAGCCTCAACGCCGCCATGCTCGGCCTCGACGCAGCGCCCGGCACGGAGGAGTTCGACCTCTTCGTCAAGGAAGTCGCCCGCGAGATGACGGTGAAGGCCGGCCAGAAATGTACGGCGATCCGCCGCGTCATCGCGCCCCGCGCCTATAGCGAGGCGCTGATCGAAAGCCTCGGCGCGCGCCTCGGCAAGACGGCGATCGGCAACCCCGCCGACGAAGCCGTGCGCATGGGCCCGCTCGCCAGCCTCGACCAGCGCGAAGAGGTTCGCGCGCGCATCCGCGATCTCTCCGCCGATGCCGAGATCGTCGCTGGCGATCCTGACAATCCGAGCGTCCAGTCCGGCGATGCCGTGGCCGGCGCCTTCCTCAATCCGGTGCTGCTCTATTGCGACAGGCCGGGCTCGGCCCGCGCCGTGCACGATGTCGAGGCCTTCGGCCCGGTCAGTACCGTCATGCCCTATGACACGGCGGAAGAGGCGGTCGACCTCGCCCGGCGCGGCAAGGGCAGCCTCGTCGCCTCGGTCTTCACCAACGATCCGGGCTTCGCCGAAGAGGTCGTGCTCGGCCTTGCGCCCTTCCATGGCCGCGTGATGATCGGCAACCGCGTCAGCGCCAAATCCTCCACCGGCCACGGTTCGCCGCTGCCGGGCCTGGTGCACGGCGGTCCCGGCCGCGCGGGTGGGGGCGAGGAACTGGGCGGCATGCGTGGCGTAAAACACTACATGCAGCGCACCGCCATCCAGGGCGCGCCGACCATGCTGTCCGCCGTCACCGGCCGCTGGCTGCCGGGTGCGGAGGCGCGGGCGGGCGGCGAGCATCCGTTCCGCAAGTCGCTGGCGGAACTCAAGATCGGCGACCAGCTCATCACGGCAACGCGCACGGTGACGCTCGACGATATCGAGCATTTCGCCCATTTCACCGGTGATACCTTCTACGCCCATATGGACGAGGAGGCGGCCAAGGCGAACCCGTTCTTCGACGGGCGCGTGGCGCATGGCTATCTCATCGTCTCCTTCGCCGCCGGCCTCTTTGTCGATCCGGCGCCGGGCCCGGTTCTTGCCAATTACGGCGTCGACAACCTGCGCTTCCTGACACCGGTCAATCCGGGTGATACGCTGCAGGTGCAGCTCACCTGCAAGGAGATCAATCCGCGCGCCAATGCCGAGCACGGCGAGGTGCGCTGGGATTGCCAGGTGACGAACCAGCTGGGTGCCGCAGTCGCGCAGTACGACGTCCTGACGATGGTGGCCAAAACGAGGGAGTGACCGCAGCATGCCGATCGCGCAGGACCCGTGCCGCCTGGAAATGACCGTTCTGATGACGCCGGACATGGCGAATTTTTCCGGGAAGGTTCATGGGGGCGCACTGCTCAACCTGCTCGATCGCGTGGCCTTCTCCTGCGCCTCGCGTTATTCGCAGCAATATGCGGTAACGCTCTCGGTCGACCAGGTGATGTTCAAGGAGCCGATCCATGTCGGCGAACTCGTCACCTTCCGCGCCTCGATCAACCATACGGGCCGCACTTCCATGGAGGTCGGCATCCGCGTCGAGGCGGAGAACATCCGCTCCGGTAACCGGCGGCATACCAATTCCTGCTACTTCACGATGGTCGCCGTCGATGATGCCGGCCGGCCGGTGCGCGTGCCGGAACTGGAGCCGAGGGATGCGGTCGACATCCGGCGCTACAAGGCGGCCGAGCTCCGCCGGACGCTGCGGCGGGAGTTTGCCGAGCGGCTGGAATCGGTCGCAGCGACGGGCAAGGACGTGGAGAGGGATGGGGGATAGCGCGGGTGGCATTGCTCTTGTGGCGCAACGCTGCCTCCCTACCACGTCATCCTCGGGTCAAGCCCGAGGATGACGAAGGAGAGGTAGGAGGTTTTTGGGGAGGTGTGATGCGTAAGCCTCAGGTTACAGCCTTGACGCCTTCGAGGATCAGCGTCGTCGCGATGTCCGCATATTCGTCGCGCGTCACCGGCCCGTTCGGGCGGAACCACATATAGACCCAGTTCATCATGCCGAAGAGCGACATGGTGACGGGCATCAGCAGCGGGCGGTCCTTGTTGAGGTCCGGATTGATGTCGCGGATGACGCCGGAGAAGCGCTTGACGATCTGCCGCTCGATCGCCTGCAATTCGGAAAGCTGTTCCTGCGAGAGCGCGCTGGTCCCGTTGAGCTGCACCTTGTGCTCATTGTCCCGGCCCTCGTAGTTGGCCAGGACGGCTTTGACCAGGAGGCGCAGCCGCTCCTGCGGGGCAAGGTCAGGGCGGTCGGCGGCCTCTATCGCGCTTTCGAGTTCGGTGAGGTGGGTGCGCACGATATCGAAGATCAGCGCGTCCTTGCTCGGATAGTAGTGATAGAGCAGCGCCTTGGAGACATTGCTGTGCGAGGCGATCATCGACATGGAGGCCTTCTCCATGCCCATCTCGGCAAAGACCGCTGCGGCACTCGAGAGAATGCCGCGCTGTTTTTCCTCGAAATCAACTGCGCGCGTGCGTGCCATTTTATCCTGCTTTGCTTTGCCCGGCTGCTTCCGGGAGGGTGGCCGCCCTCCCTATACACAGTCAACCCGGTGCCGGAATAGGGCCTCTTCATCCGTCTTCTAACGGGGAAGATATCCTATCTCTTTGTTTCTACACAACTCCGGACGCAAAACCGTTTCCCGCACTCCTGCTGGAACTGTCCTGTCCGGCGCTTCATTCCTTCGGGCGGTTGTCGACCACCCGCTTCGCCTTTCCTTCCGAGCGGGCGACGCCGCCCGGCTCGTGCACGGTGATCTTCGTGGAGACGCCGACCACGCTCTTGATGTGGTGGGCGAGCTCCTTTGCCGATCCCGCGCGGGCACCCTCGTCGGCCGCCTCCAGCGTGCATTCGACATGCACGGTCATGTTGTCCATGCGGCCCGAGCGGGTCAGCTCGATCTGGAAATGCGGCGCGAGGCCGCGACATTTCAGGATCTGTTCCTCGATCTGCGTCGGGAAGACGTTGACGCCGCGCAGGATCATCATGTCGTCGGAGCGGCCGGTGATCTTCTCCATGCGGCGCATGGAGCGGGCGGTGCCGGGCAGGAGCCGCGTCAGGTCGCGCGTGCGGTAGCGGATGATCGGCAGGCCTTCCTTGGTGAGCGTCGTGAAGACCAGTTCGCCGATCTCGCCGTCCGGCAGCACCGCACCGGTGACCGGATCGATGATCTCCGGGTAGAAATGATCCTCCCAGATGTGCAGGCCGTCCTTGGTCTCGACGCATTCATTGGCGACGCCCGGGCCCATGACCTCAGACAGGCCGTAGATGTCGACGGCGTGCATGTCGAAGGACTGCTCGATCTCCTCGCGCATAGCGTTCGTCCAGGGCTCGGCGCCGAAGATGCCGACGGCGAGCGAGCTTTCCCGCGGGTCGACGCCCTGGCGGCGGAACTCGTCGAGGATGGAGAGCATGTAGGAGGGCGTGACCATGATGATGCGCGGCTTGAAATCCTGCATCAGGGTCACCTGGCGCTCCGTCATGCCGCCGGAGATCGGCACGACGGTGCAGCCGAGCTTTTCCGCGCCATAATGGGCGCCGAGGCCGCCGGTGAAGAGGCCGTAGCCATAGGCGACATGCACGATGTCGCCGGCCCGCCCGCCCGCGGCGCGGATCGAGCGGGCGACGACGGTCGCCCAGGTGTCGATGTCCTTCTGGGTATAGCCGACGACGGTGGGCTTGCCGGTCGTGCCCGACGATGCGTGGATGCGGGTGAGCTTTTCACGCGGCACGGCGAACATGCCGAAGGGATAGGTGTCGCGCAGGTCCTTCTTGGTGGTGAAGGGGAATTTTGCGAGATCGGCGAGCGTCTTGAGGTCGGAGGGGTGCACGCCGGCCTCGTCGAAGCGCTGGCGGTAGAAGGGCGAATTCTCGTAGGCGTGGGTCAGCGACCATTTCATGCGATCGAGCTGCAGCGCGGAAATCTCGTCGCGGGAGGCCGTCTCGATCGCTTCGAGATCTCCGGGGCGGGGGGACAGGTCTTCCATGAAAATCTCCTCCGAGAATGCGGGATGATGTGCCCTCTGCCTCACTCCGGCAGATGGGTGCCCTTGACTGTTCGCGAGTGGCCGCGGAACTCCGCGACATGCTCGCCCTCCTGGTTGGTGATGCGGATGTCGTAGATGCCGCCGCGTCCTCGGCGCGACACCTCCTGCGCCGTCGCGGTCAGCCGGTCGCCCCGGAAGGCCGGTGCGATGAAGGTCACCGAACAGTGCTGGGCGACGGTGCGCTGGTTGTAGGTGTTGCAGGCGAAGGCGAAGGCCGAATCCGCCAGCGTGAAGATGTAGCCGCCGTGGCAGGTGCCGTGGCCGTTGGTCATGATCTCGGCGATGGTCATGGCGATGACCGCCTCGCCGGGGGCGACGGAGACGAGCTCCATGCCGAGATGGCGGGTGGCGTTGTCGTCGTCCCACATCGCCTTGGCGCAGGCTTCGGCGAGCGCTTGGGGAGAGAGTCCGGCGGCGCTCATTTGCCCGAAAACTCCGGCTTGCGCTTTTCAAGGAAGGCGGAAACGCCCTCGGCGTAATCGGCGCTGCGGCCGGCCTCGCGCTGCAGGTCGCGTTCGAGGTCGAGCTGCTCGTCGAGCGAATTGGTGGCGGCGGCCTGGATGGCGCGTTTCGTCATGCCGAGACCCCTGGTCGGGCCGGCGGCGAGGCGCACGGCGAGCGCTGTCGCCTCTTCCATCAGCGTATCGTCGTCGACGGCGCGCCAGATGAGGCCCCAGTCGGCGGCGGTTTCCGCGCCGAGCGGCTCTGCGGTGAGCGCCAGCGCCTTGGCGCGGGCTTCGCCGATCAGACGCGGCAGGCTCCAGGTGCCGCCGGAATCCGGCACGAGGCCGATCCTGGCGAAGGCCTGGATGAAGCGGGCGGAGCGGGCGGCGAGCGTGATGTCGCAGGCAAAGGCGATGTTGGCGCCCGCGCCGGCGGCGACGCCGTTGACGGCACAGATGACGGGTTTTTCCAGGCTGCGGATGAGGCGCAGCAGGGGGTTGTAATAGGTCTCGATCGTATGGCCGAGGTCCGGCACGCCCTTCTTCGGGTCGCGGTCGCCGAGATCCTGGCCGGCGCAGAAACCGCGGCCGGCGCCGGTCAGCAGCACGGCGCGCACCGCCTCGTCCGCATGGGCGCGCTCGAAGCCGGCGCGCAGCGCGAGATGCATCTCGTCGTTGAAGGCGTTGAGCTTGTCCGGGCGGTTCAGCGTGAGGCTCAGAACGCCATCGGCAAGCGCCGACAGAATGGTGCCGGAAGTGGTCATGGTTCCTCCCTGTCGCCCTTCCCAGCGGCGACCGTAAAAAAACTCTTGCATAAACCGACCGGTCAGTCAATTATAAAAGCACTGACTGGGAGGAGCCAGAGATGACCGGACTTTTCGAGCGCCATCGCCCGACGCTGACCGCCGCGATCGAAGCGGCCGCCAAGCGCGATTTCTGGACCGTCTATCCCGAAGTGCCGAGCGGCAGGATATACGGCGAGACGGCGAAGGACGATGGCCTTGCCGCATACAGGGCACGGCTCGATGCCGAATTCGATCTTGCCGATCATCCGGCCGAGGGGCGCGTCGGTGCGGAAGTCTCGCCTTACGGACCTGCCCTCGGCATCACCTATCCTGCCGCCTCCGCGGACATGCTGGTCATGGCCTCGCGCGCGGCCGCCCCGCAGTGGGCCGCCGCCTCGCCGGAGACGCGCGCCGGCATCTGTCTCGAAATCCTCGCCCGCCTCAATGCCCGCAGCTTCGAGATGGCGAACGCCGTCATGCACACGACGGGCCAGGCCTTCGCCATGGCCTTCCAGGCCGGCGGCCCGCATGCGCAGGATCGCGGCCTCGAGGCCGTCGCCTATGCCTATGCCGAGATGACCCGCATACCGGCGCAGGCGACCTGGACCAAGCCGCAGGGCAAGGGCGCGCCTATCGTCATGGAAAAGCACTGGCGTATCGTGCCGCGCGGCGTTTCCCTCGTCATCGGCTGCAACACCTTCCCGACCTGGAACAGCTATCCCGGCCTCTTCGCCAGCCTCGCGACCGGCAACACCGTCATCGTCAAGCCGCATCCGGCGGCGATCCTGCCGCTTGCCATCACCGTCGAAACCGCGCGCCAGGTGCTGGTGGAGCAAGGGTTTGCGGCCGATATCGTGCTGCTCGCCGCCGATGCGCCCGGTGCCGAGATCACGAGGGAGCTCGTGCAGCACCCCGCCGTCGCCATCGTCGACTATACCGGCTCCAACACCTTCGGCGCCTGGGTGCGTGAAAACGCCGGCAGCGCCGATGTCTACACCGAGGAGGCCGGCGTCAACTCGATCGTCATCGGCGCGACGGATGATTTTGCCGGCATGTGCGGCAACATCGCCTTCTCGCTCTCGCTCTATTCCGGCCAGATGTGCACGGCGCCGCAGGATATTTTCGTGCCGCGCGGCGGCATTGAGACGAATGAGGGCCACAAGTCCTTCGACGCGGTCGCGGCCGGCATCGCCGCTGCCGTCGATAGCCTGCTTGCCGATCCGGCGCGTGCGGCCGGCGTCTGCGGGGCCATTGCCAATCCGGCGACGCTTGCCCGCATTGCGACGACCCGTCCCCTCGGCCGCGTCGTGCGCGATTCCGCTCCCGTCGAAGGCCTCGACGGTGCCCGCACCGCCACGCCGCTGATCCTCGCCGTCGATGCGGCGGATACGGACGCCTATGCGGAGGAGCGCTTCGGCCCCATCGCCTTCGTCGTCGCGGTCGACGACGCAGTGGACGGCATCGACCGTGCCGCGGTGCTCGCCGAGCGCAAGGGTGCCATCACGGCTGCCCTCTACGCGACGGACGAGGCGCAGATTCTGGCCGCCGCCGATCGTTTCGCCGTGGCGGGCGTCAATCTTTCTGTCAACCTGACCGGCGGCATCTATGTGAACCAGAGCGCCGCCTTCAGCGATTTCCACGTCACCGGTGCCAATCCGGCGGGCAATGCCAGCCTGACGGATGCGGCCTTCGTCGCGAACCGGTTCCGCGTGGTGATGTGGCGCCGCCCCGCGGCGGCGTGAGGAGTCTACGCTTCAATCTTTGTCTTTGTTGGGAGGAGAAACCGACATGAAATTTTCGCTCACCACCACCGCGCTTGCCGGCACGCTGGCGCTCGTCCTCGGCTTTGCCGCGCCGGCCCTTGCCGATATCAAGATCGGCGCGACCCTTTCGGAAACCGGCCCCGCCTCCTTCCTCGGCGATCCGGAAGCCAAGACGCTGAAGATGCTGGTCGAGGAGATCAATGCGGCCGGCGGCGTCAATGGCGAGAAGATCGACCTGATCGTCTATGACGATGGCGGCGACCCGAACAAGGCGCGCACCTTCGCCACCCGCCTGGTGGAGGACGACGAAGTCGTCGCCGTGATCGGCGGCACGACGACGGGCACCTCCATGGCCATCATCCCGGTCTTCGAGGATGCGGAAATCCCGTTCATCTCGCTTGCCGGCGCCATCGAGATCATCGATCCCGTCCGCCCCTTCACCTTCAAGACCCCGCACACGGACCGCATGGCCTGCGCGAAGATCTTCGAGGACATGAAGAAAGCCGGCATCAGCAAGATCGGCCTGATCTCCGGTTCCGACGGCTTCGGCGCCTCCATGCGCAAGCAGTGCCTGGAGATCATCGGCGACTACGGCATCGAGGTCCTGGCCGACGAGACCTATGGCCCGACCGATGCCGACATGACGCCGCAGCTGACCAACATCAAGGGCAAGGACGGCGTGCAGGCCGTGCTGAACCCCGGTTTCGGCCAGGGTCCGGCGATCGTCACGCGCAACTATGCCCAGCTCGCCGTCGGCCTGCCGCTCTACCAGTCGCATGGTGTCGCCTCGGATGGCTTCATCGAGCTTGCCGGCGCGGAGGCC
The DNA here is from genome assembly GCF_050859155.1 of Shinella yambaruensis. Classification (NCBI taxonomy): domain Bacteria; kingdom Pseudomonadati; phylum Pseudomonadota; class Alphaproteobacteria; order Hyphomicrobiales; family Rhizobiaceae; genus Shinella; species Shinella yambaruensis. The sequence continues at coordinate 3,576,888 of NZ_CP150638.1, read as the reverse complement.
GCCGAAGGCGTGCGCCTGCCGGGCACGGCGCTGCTCGTCGCGGGCCTCCTGCCGGAAAGCGATCCGCAGCGCGCCGTCGTCGTCGCCTACAAGGACGCCTACGAGAAGGCGACCGGCAAGCCGGTCTCGACCTTCGGCGGCTACGCCCATGACGCGCTGCGCATCCTCGTCGACGCGATCACGCGGGCGGGCAGCACCGAGCCGTCGGCGATCCGCGACGCGATCGAAGGCACGTCCGGCCTGGTCGGCACGACCGGCACGGTGACCATGACCGCGGAGGATCATCTCGGCCTCGACCTGTCGGCCTTCCGCATGCTTCAGATCGAAAAGGGCGGCTGGAAGATCGTCGAGTAATCGAGCCCGCCGGCCCGCGCCATGAGGCGGCGGGTCGGCGGAAACCGTCGCGCGCGAAGCGGAGGCATTCATGCCCGAACTCCTGCAATTCCTACTCTCCGGGATCACGGTCGGCGCGGTCTATGCGCTGGTCGCGCTCGGCTTCACGATCATCTACAACGCTTCCGACGTCGTGAACTTCGCCCAGGGCGAGTTCGTCATGCTCGGCGGCATGATCACCTTCTTCGCGCATGCCGCGGGCCTGCCGCTGCCGCTTGCCGCGCTCATCGCCATCATCGCGACGGCGGGTATCGGCGTTGCGCTCAACAAGCTGGCGATCGAGCCGGCGCGGGGCGCGCCCGTCGTCTCGCTGATCATCATCACCATCGGTGCCTCGATCTTCATCCGCGGCGCGACGCAGCTCGTCTTCGACAAGCAGATCCATCGTTTCCCGGCCTTTTCGGGTGACCAGCCGATCCTCATCGGCGGCGCGACCATCCTGCCGCAGAGCCTCTGGGTGATTGCCGGCGCGCTCGCGATCTTCTTCTGTCTCTGGCTGTTCTTCACGCGCACGCTGATCGGCCGCGCCGTGCTGGCGACGGCGAACAACCGCATCGCGGCCCAGCTCGTCGGGATCAACACCAACTATGTGATGACGCTTTCCTTCGCCATGTCCGCCGCCATCGGCGCGCTTGCCGGCGTGCTCGTGACGCCGATCACGCTGACGAGCTACGATGTCGGGCTGGCGCTGGCGCTGAAGGGTTTCGCCGCCGCCATGCTCGGCGGCATGGGCAATCCCAAGGGCGCGCTCGTCGGCGGCCTGTTGCTCGGCATCCTGGAGGCGATGACGGCCGGCTATATCAGTTCGCAATACAAGGACGCGGCCGCCTTCGTCGTCATCCTCGCCGTGCTCTTCGCCATGCCGCAGGGCCTTTTCGGCCGCAAGTCGACGGATCGGGTGTGATCATGCGGCTCTCCAGCAAGGCAACCACGCTCCTCCTCCTCGCCGCGGTCATCGCGATCGCGCCGGTCTTCTTCCCCTCCTCCTACTATTTTCGCGTCGGCTCGCTAATCTTCGTCAACGGGCTTGCGGTGACGGGTCTCGTCATCCTCATCGGCTATGCCGGCCAGATCAGCCTCGGCCATGCGGGCTTTGCCGGCATCGGCGCCTATGCCTGTGCGCTGGCGCCGGTCCATCTCGGCCTGCACCCGGCGCTCGCGGCGGTGCTGGGCGCGGCGCTTTCCGCAGCCATCGCCTTCCTCGTCGGCCGGCCGATCCTGCGGCTCAAGGGCTACTACCTCGCCGTCGCCAGCCTCGGCTTCGGCATTCTCGTCTCGATGGTGCTCTCCAACGAGGCGCAGCTCACCGGCGGGCCGGACGGCATGGCGGTGCCGGAGCTGGGCCTTCGCGCCGTCCTGAAGGCCATCGGCATCGATCTTTCCAACACCGAATTCTGGTACGCCTTCTCCGGCCTCGTGCTGGTCGTCGGTGCCTGGCTGGCGCTCAACCTCTACCACAGCCCGACCGGCCGGGCGCTCCGAGCGCTGCACGGGTCGGAGGTCGCCGCCCGCACGGTCGGCGTCGATGTGGCCCATTACAAGCTCGTCGCCTTCGTCCTGTCGGCGGTCTATGCCTCGGTTTCGGGTTCGCTGCTGGCGCTGCAGAACAAGTTCATCACGCCTGATGTCGCCGGCTTCATGCATTCGATCGAGATGGTCACCATGGCGGTGCTCGGCGGGGCGGGGTCGGTGCTCGGCGCCATCCTCGGCGCGGCGATCCTCACCACGCTGCCGCAGGTGCTGACGGTCTTCCAGGAATACGAACAGCTCATGCTCGGTCTCGTCATGATGCTGGTCATGATCTTCATGCGCGAGGGTCTCCTGCCCTCCATCGCGCGCCGCATCCGGGGGAGGGCAGAATGAGCCTGCTTCAGATCGAAGGCTTGGGGATCGATTTCGGCGGCGTCCGTGCTGTCAACGATGTCGGCTTCTCCTTGAAACCCGGCGAGATTGTCTCCGTCATCGGCCCGAACGGCGCCGGCAAGACGACGCTGTTCAACATGATCTCGGGCGTCTACGCCCCGGCCCGCGGGCGTGTCGCGCTCGATGGAGAGGACGTCACGCGCATGCCGCCGCATCGGCTCGCCCGGCGCGGCCTGTCGCGGACCTTCCAGAACCTGCAGATCTTCCAGTCGATGAGCGTGCTGGAAAACGCCGTCGCCGGTCATCACCTGCATGAGCGTGGCTCGGTCTTTGCCGATCTTTTCTCGCTGCCCGCCGCGCGCCGCCGCAGCAGGGCGTCCGAAGAGAGCGCGCGTGCGCTGCTCAACCGCGTCGGCCTCGGCCGGGCCGCCGAGCAGGAGGCGGGCTCGCTCTCCTATGGCGCCTTGAAGCGGCTGGAGATCGCCCGCGCATTGGCGCTGAAACCGCGCGTGCTGCTGCTCGACGAGCCGGCCGCCGGCTGCAATGCCGTCGAGACGGAGGAGATCGACCACCTGATCGCCAAGGTCGCGGCCGAAGGTGTGTCGATCCTGCTGGTGGAGCACGACATGAAGATGGTCATGCGCATTTCCAACCATATCGTGGTGCTCGACCATGGCGAGAAGATCGCCGAGGGCGAGCCGGCTTCGATCGCGCGCGATCCGCGCGTTATCGAGGCCTATCTGGGTGCCCAGGCGGCGGAGGCGCAAAATGCTGACGGTTGAAGGACTGCGTTCGCGCTACGGCCGCATCGAGGTGCTGCACGGCATCGACCTCGACGTCGCCTCCGGCGAGATCGTCACGGTGGTCGGCGCGAACGGCGCGGGCAAGACCACGCTGCTCAAGTGCCTTTCCGGCATCCAGCCGGTCTCGGCCGGGTCCATCGTCTTTCGCGGCGAGGCGCTGACGACGGTGCCGGCGCATGCCCGCGTGCGGCGCGGCCTTGCCCAGTCGCCCGAGGGGCGCCAGATCTTCACCAACCTGACGGTGGAGGAGAACCTGCGCCTCGGCGCCTATCTCTTTTCCGACGACAAGGTGGAACGGGACCGGGACGACGCCTTCGCCATGTTCCCGATCCTCAAGGAGAAGCGCAACCTTGCGGCCGGCGGCCTTTCCGGCGGCCAGCAGCAGATGCTGGCGATCGCCCGCGCGCTGATGGGCCGCCCTTCCTGCCTGTTGCTTGACGAGCCGAGCATGGGCCTCGCCCCCATCCTCGTGGCGCAGATCTTCGACGTGGTGAAGAGCCTCAAGGCGCTCGGCGTCACCGTGCTGCTCGTCGAGCAGAACGCATTCGGCGCGCTCTCGGTCGCCGATCGCGGTTATGTCATGGAGACCGGCCGCATCACCATGTCCGGGCCCGCTGCCGAACTCATCGCCGACGAACGCATCCGCGCCGCTTATCTGGGAATATGAGACCATGACCGTCACCATCGCCCGCGAAAACGCCATCGCCGTCGTCACCGTCGACAACCCGCCCGTCAACACGCTGTCGCAGGCGCTGCGCCAGGCTCTCGTCGAGGCCGTCGCCACGCTCGATGCGGACGCGGCGGTGAAGGCCGTCGTCCTGATCTGCGCCGGCCGCACCTTCATCGCCGGGGCGGATGTCAGCGAATTCGGCAAGCCGCCGCAGCCGCCGCATCTGCCGGACGTGGTGGCGACCATCGAAGGTGCGAAGAAGCCGTGGGTTGCGGCGATCCACGGCAGCGCGCTCGGTGGCGGGCTCGAAGTGGCGCTCGGCTGCGCCTGGCGCGTGGCGGTTCCCAGCGCCAGCCTCGGCCTGCCGGAAGTCAAGCTCGGCATCATCCCCGGCGCGGGCGGCACGGTTCGCCTGCCGCGGCTGATCGGCGCGGCCGCTGCCGTCGATCTCGTGACGAGCGGCAGCCCGGTCGGTGCGAGGAAGGCGGAAGTGCTCGGCCTGATCGATGCCGTTATCGACGGCGACCTGCGGGCCGGCGCAATTGCCTTTGCGAACGCCATTGCCGGCAAGGCCCGGCCGCAGCCGATCTCCGGCCGTACCGTCGCCCCCGTCGAGGCGGGTTTCTGGGAAGGTGCCGAAAAGGCCGTGGCGGCCAGGGCGAAGCGGGAAGCCGCACCGCTCCGGGCGCTTGTCTCGGTGCGGAAGGCAAGCGAGACGGATTTCGCCAGCGCCATGGCCTTCGAGCGGGAAACCTTCCTCGAACTGCGCGGCTCGGAGCAGGCAGCGGCGCTGCGCCATGTCTTCTTTGCCGAGCGCGCCGCGCCGCGCCCGCCGGAGCTTGCCGGCGTCACGCCGCGCGCCATCCGCTCGGCCGCCGTCATCGGCGGCGGCACGATGGGCGCGGGCATTGCCGCGGCGCTGCGCGATGCCGGCCTGCCGGTCGTCCTCATCGAGCGCGACGCGGCGGCCGTCGAGCGCGGGCTTGCCAATGTGCGGGGCATCTATGAAGGCTCGGTGAAGCGCGGCCGCATCCCGCAGGCCGTAGCGGACGAGCGCGTGGCCGGCGTCACCGGCGGCGATGATTACGGCCTGCTGGCCGATACGGACCTCGTCATCGAGGCGGTCTTCGAGGATCTTGCCGTCAAGCGCGCCGTCTTCGAAAGGCTCTCGGCGGTCTGCCGGCCGGATGCGGTTCTGGCCACCAACACGTCCTATCTCGATCCCGACGCGATCAGCGAAGGCGTCAGTCATCCGGAACGCTTCCTCGGCCTGCATTTCTTCAGCCCGGCGCAGATCATGAAGCTCCTGGAGATCGTGCCGACGGAGGCGACCGCGCCGGAGGTGCTGGCGACTGGTTTCGCGCTCGCCCGCCTGCTCGGCAAGATCCCGGTGCGCGCCGGCATCTGCGACGGCTTCATCGGCAACCGCATCCTGAAGGTGACGCGGGCGCAGGCCGAGCGGCTTTTGCTGTCGGGTGCGACGCCCGCGGCGGTCGATGCCGCCATGCGGGCCTTCGGCCTGCCGATGGGACCTTTCGAGGCACAGGATCTCGGCGGCCTCGACATCGCCGCCTTCCAGCGCAAGGCGGCGCGCGAGCGGGGCGAGACGCCTTTCGCGCCCGTTGCCGACCGGCTCTGCGCCCTTGAGCGCTACGGCCAGAAGACCGGCGGCGGCTGGTACGACTACCAGCCGGGCGACCGTGCGCCGAAACCCTCCGAAACCGTGGCCGCGATCATCGCCGAGGCGGCGGAGGGCCGGGCGCAGCGGACATGGGACGAGGCAGGCATCGTCGACGCCATCCTCCTGCCCATGGTCAACGAGGCGACGCGCATCCTGGAAGAACGCGTGGCGCTGCGCGCCGCCGATATCGATCTCGTGAAGATCCATGGCTACGGCTTCCCGCGCTGGCGTGGCGGGCCGATGCACCATGCCGAAGCGCGCGGCCTTTCCGAAGTGGTGGCGGTGCTGGATCGCCTGGCCGGGGAAGGCCTTGCCGAGTCGCCGAGCGACGGCCTGCGGCGGGCGGCGGAAGCCGGCGGCTTTTCGGTGCTTGCCGGGTAAGGCAATTCGGGCAGGACTGCCTTGCGGAAGGGCGAAAAGATTGCGTGTTTCGCAGATGGGAAAGGCTTCCGGCGATAGGCAAGCGACGCGGACTGTGGTGAGATAGTTTTGGGAGAACAGGCTTTCTGCTAGAGCCGGGGAGGGCACGATGCAGTCGCTGATGACGCCGGGACACAAGCCGGTGCCGGTAGAAATTCTCGAGGCGGAGATAAGGAGGGTCTGCGGCTCCTTCGACCTGGAGCCGATGGGGCGGACAGGCGTCGTCAATGGCGATGTCACGACGCGGCGCGTCGGTCCCTTCGATACGGCGATCGTCGCGCTCGATGCCTCCGAAGTTGCGCGCAACACCCGCTCCATCCGGCAGGATCCCGGCGAATATTTCTTCCTGCTGGTGCAGGATGCCGGCCACTGTCGCGTCGAGCAGGGCGAGCAGGTCGCGGAGCTTTCGCCCGGCGACATGTTCCTCGTCGATTCCGTCAGGCCCTCGACCTTCCTCTATCGCGGCGAGCGCTCGAACCAGGTGTCGCTGCACATCCCACGCGACGAGATGCTCCACCGCTTCGGCACGCCGTGCACCGGCGGGCTTTCGATCTCGCGCGACGATCCTCTCTGGCTCGCCATGCGCGCGGTCATCGCGAAAATGCTGCTGGAGGAGGGCGCGCAGGCGCAGCTTGGCGAAGCCTTCCTCTGCCTTCTCGGCGCCTACCTGCATTCGACCCGCGTGACGGGCGTTGCCGCGCCCGCCGAGACGCTGCTGTCGCGGGCGCTTGCGATGATCGATCGCCACCGTGCGGATCCGGGCTTCGGGCCGCGTGAATTGGCTGTCCGCCTCAACGTCTCGGAGCGCATGCTGCAGCGGCATTTCCGGCCGCTCGGCGAAACGCCCGGCCATCGGTTGCTCAACCGCCGGCTGGAGCTTGCCCATGCGCGGCTTTCCGCCCGCAAGGGGGAGCAGGCGGCGGAGGGCGTCACGGCCGTCGCCTTCGATTGCGGCTTCAACGACCTTTCCTATTTCTACCGCGAGTTCCGCAAGAAATACGGCATGACGCCGGGCGCGGTCGCCCGCTGCCATTGACGCTTTTATCCAAAAGGCGGGACGGTGCCGTCCAAGTCCGGCGCGCCATGTCCCTCTAGTCTCTGCCACCATATGTCCCCGCCGGAGGCGGCGGGACGTTCATGGAGGAGGCGGACATGACGGAATTCAAGGCTACCATCGGTGGCAAACCGGCGCACGTCGGCGCGGACTTCGCCGTTCTCAACCCGGCGACGGGCAAGGAGGTCGGTCGCGCGCCGAACATGGGCGGGGCGGAGCTGGATGCGGCGGTCTCGGTCGCCAAGGCGGCGTTCGCCTCCTGGTCGGCGCAGGAGGATGCTGCCCTGCAGGCGGCCTGCGCGGCGGTGACGGCCAAGATCGAGGAACATGCCGGCGAGCTTGCCGAGATCATCACGCTCGAGCAGGGCAAGCCGCTCAACGGCCTCGGCTCGCGCTGGGAGGTCGGCGGCGCCGTCGCTTGGGCGGGTTACACGACCGGGCTTTCGCTGCCGGCGCGGGTGCTGCAGGACAACGAGCAGGGCCGGGTGGAGCTCACCCGCAAGCCGCTCGGCGTCGTCGGCTCCATCACGCCGTGGAACTTCCCGGTCATGATCGCCGTCTGGCATATCCTGCCGGCGCTGCGCACAGGCAACACGGTCGTCGTCAAGCCCTCGCCCCATACGCCGCTTTCCACCCTGCGGCTGGTCGAGATCATGAACGAGGTGCTGCCGCCGGGCGTCGTCAACGTGGTGACCGGCGACGACAAGGCGTTCAATCTCGGCGGTGCCATGTCGGCGCATCCTGATATCCGCAAGATCGTCTTCACCGGCTCCTGCGCCACCGGCCAGAGGGTCATGCGGTCCGCCGCCGACACGATGAAGCGCCTGACGCTGGAGCTCGGCGGCAACGACGCCGGCATCGTCCTGCCCGACGCGGATCCGGCGGCGATCGCCGAAGGCCTCTTCTGGGGTGCCTTCATCAACAACGGCCAGACCTGCGCGGCGATGAAGCGGCTCTATGTGCACGACACCATCCACGATGCGGTCTGCGAGGCGCTGGTCGCCTATGCGCGGGGCATCAAGGTGGGCGACGGAATGGAGGAGGCGAGCATCCTCGGCCCCATCCAGAACCGCATGCAGTTCGACAAGGTTTCGCGCCTCGTCGCGGATGCGAAGGAGCGGGGCAAGGTGCTGCTCGGGGGAGAACCGGGCGATGGGCTGTTCTTCCCGCCGACCATCATCGCCGGCCTTCGCAACGGCGATGCGCTGGTCGACGAGGAGCAGTTCGGGCCGGCTTTGCCGATCATCCGCTACTCCGACGTCGAAGAGGCGATCCGGCTGGCCAATGACAGCCCGAACGGACTCGGCGGCTCCGTCTGGTCGTCCGATATCGCGGCCGCGAAGGCGGTGGCTGGGCGTCTCGCCTGCGGCTCCGTCTGGATCAACAAGCATGGCGCCATCCAGCCGAACGTGCCCTTCGGCGGCGTGAAGGCCTCGGGCATCGGCGTCGAGTTCGCCGAAGAGGGGCTCGCCGAATACACCGACATCCAGGTGGTCTTTGCCTGACGGAAGCAAACGAAAAGAGGGAACGATCATGAGACTGACGAAACATCTGGCGACGAGCGCTCTTGCGCTCGTCCTTGCCGCCGGCGCGGCCGCCGCCCATCCGCTCGACGGGCTGACGGCCGAGGAATACCAGAAGATCAACCAGATCCTGCGCGAGCAGAAGGTGGCGGACGACGACACGCTCTATCCGCTGATCGAGCTGAAGGAGCCGGCCAAGGCGGAGGTTCTTGCCTGGAAGGAGGGCGACAGCCTCGACCGCAAGGCGACGGTCTACTTCACCAGCGCCGACGGCTTCAACGAGGCGGTCGTCAACATCTCCAGGGGTACGGTCGAGAGCAACGGCAAGACGGCCGGCCAGCCGATGGTGCTGTTCACCGAGTTCATGAACGCGCTGGAAGGCGCGCTCGGCCATCCGGACATGATCGCGGGGCTTGAAAAGCGGGGCCTGAAGCCCGAGCAGGCCTTCTGCCTGCCGCTGACGGGCGGCAACTTCTTCACGGAGGAATACCGGAACTCCCGCCTGATGAAGGTGCCGTGCTACCAGGTGCCGGAGGGGTCCAACTTCTATGCCAAGCCGATCGAGGGCCTCTTCGCCATCTACGATATCGGCAAGAAGGAGGTGCAGCGCGTCATCGATACCGGTGTCGTGGAACAGGCGCCGAAGGATAGCTGGGGCTATACGGAGGAGGAGGTCGCCGCGCGTCTGCCGCTGCGTCCGGAAATGAAGCCCGTCACGCTCGTTCAGGACGGCGGACCGAACTACAGGATCGACGGCAGCCATGTCGAATGGGACATCTGGCGCTTCAACTTCCGCGTCGACAAGCGGCCGGGCCTCGTCGTCTCCAATCTCGATGTCAACGATGACGGCACCTGGCGCTCGGTCATCTACCAGGCGCATCTTTCCGAGGTCTTCGTGCCCTATATGGACCCGACGGAGGGCTGGTACTGGCGCACCTACATGGACAGCGGGGAATATGGCTTCGGCCTTTTCCTGAGCCCGCTGCGCGCCGGCATCGACTGCCCCGCGCACGCCACCTTCCTGCCGGCGACGATCGCCGACGACAAGGGTTCGCCGCTCGTCATCCCCGATGCGATCTGCGTCTTCGAGCGCAATATCGGTGATCCGGCCTGGCGCCATTTCGAGGTCTTCGCCCAGACGCCGGAAACCCCGGTGCCGGCGGAAGGCCGCCCGGCGACGGAACTCGTGGTGCGCACGGCCTCCGAGGTCGGCAACTACGACTATCTCATCGACTATCGCCTGCAGCAGAACGGCCAGATCAACATCTATGTCGGCGCGACCGGCCTCGATGCGGTGAAGGGCGTCGCCTCGGCCTCGATGAAGGATGCGACGGCGAAGGCGGACACCGCCTATGGCACGCTGATCGCGCCGAACCTCGTGGCCGCCAACCACGACCACTATTTCAACTTCCGCATCGATTTCGACGTCGACCAGCCGGTGAACCATTTCTCGACCATGGATATCGTGCCGGCCAAGCTCGATGCGTCGAGCCCGCGCAAGTCGATGTGGACGGTCGAGCACAACATGCCGAAGACCGAAATGGAGGCGCGCTACAGGCTCTCGGCGATGCAGCCGCGCTACTTCCACATCTCCAACCCGTCGCGCGAAGGCTATCTCGGCCACGAGCCCGGCTGGATGATCCATCACGGCAATGTCGCCTATGGTCCCTACGACTATGCCAACGACCCGCCGATGAAGCGCAACGCCTATATCGAATATTCGGTCTGGAACACGGTCTACGATCCGGAACAGCGCTATGCCGGCGGCAAGTTCGCCATGCAGAGCGACGGCTCGGATACGCTCGCCGAGTGGGTCAAGAAGGACCAGAACCTGATGGGCAAGGACATCGTCACCTGGTTCTCCGCCGGCTTCCACCACATTCCGCGCATGGAGGACTGGCCGGTCATGTCGACCGAGTGGAAGACCGTGCACATCATGCCGCACAACTTCTTCGCCCATAACCCGGCGCTGACGTTGCGCAAGAAGTAAGGACCGGTGCCGGCAGGCGATGCCCCTCATCCGCCTGCCGGCACCTTCTCCCCGCAAGCGGGGCGAAGGGGGTGTTGCGCCGGTTTCCTAGGATAGCGGCGTTATTGAGGGAGGAAAACTTTGCTTCTTGCCCTTCTCCCCGCTTGCGGGGAGAAGGTCGCGGCAGCGAGATGAGGGGCCGCCCTCGGCTCCAATGCAAGGTGATTGGCCCACCTACCCAAGCCGCCTCATTCCACCGGCTGCATGTCGCCGAAAACCGTCGGGATCAGCTCTGAGACGGTCGGATGAATGTGCACCGCATGCGTGATGGTCGTATAGGGCTTGCCCGCATACATCACATCGAGAATGCCCTGCACCGCCTCGTCGCCGCCGGTGCCGAGAATGGAGGCGCCGAGGATTTCCTTCGTCTGCGCATCGGCGATCACCTTCATGAAGCCGAGGGTCTCGCCCTTTTCCTTGGCGCGGCCGACGCGGCTCATCGGTCTTGTGCCGACCAGCAGCTTGCGGCCGGTCTTGCGCGCTTCCGTCTCGCTCATGCCGGCGCGGCCGAGCGGCGGGTCGATGTAGAGCGCATAGGTCTGGATGCGGTCGCTCACCTTGCGCGGTTCATTGTCGAGGAGGTTCGCGGCGACGATCTCGAAATCGTTGTAGGCCGTGTGGGTGAAGGCGCCGCGGCCGTTGCAGTCGCCCATGGCGAAGATGCCGGGCACGCTGGTTTCCAGCCGCTCGTCGACGGTGATGTAGCCGCGCCTGTCCGTCGCCACCCCCGCCTTGTCGAGGCCGAGGTCGTCGGTGTTCGGCCGCCTGCCGGTGGCGAGGAGGATATGGGAGCCCGGGATCTCGGGCGCGCCCGCCGTGCAGTCGACGCCCACCCCGACGCCGTCAACGCTTTTGAAGAAGCGAATGCACTCCGCCCCCGTGCGGATGGCGATGCCCTCGCGTTCGAGGATGTCGCGCACGGCGGCGCTGACATCTTCGTCCTCGCGGGCGATCAGCCGCGGCCCTTTTTCGACAACCGTCACCTCGGAACCGAAGCGGCGGAACATCTGGGCGAATTCCAGCCCGATATAACTGCCGCCGACAATGATGAGGTGCTTCGGCACCTCGGTCAGCTCCATCATCGAGACATTGTCGAGATGCGGCACGTCCCCGATCCCTGAAAAATCCGGCACGACGGCCCGGCCGCCGACATTGAGGAAGATCTGCCCGGCCGACAGCCGTTCCTCGCCGACGCGAATCTCCGTCGGGCTTTCGAAACGCGCATGGCCGCGGATGAAGGTGAGGCCCTTCATGCCAGCCAGCCAGTCCTCGTTGCCCCTGCGTGCATCGAAGCGCACCTTGTCCTTGCGGGCCATCACCCTGGCGAAATCGATGGAGACATCGCCCGTCACCACGCCGTAATCGGCACCGCGGCGGGCGAGATGGGCGGCATAGGCACTGGCGACCATGGCCTTGGTCGGCATGCAGCCCGTGTTGACGCAGGTGCCCCCCACATGCTTGCGCTCGATGAGCGCCACCGTCTTTCCCGCGGCGGTCAGCCGGCCGGCAAGCGACGGGCCGGCCTGGCCCGCGCCGATGATGATGGCGTCGAACCGCTTCATGGCACGACCGACGAGACGACGAAGAGGCCGAGCAGCACGGCGACGGCGTCTTCCAGCAGCGCAATGGGAAGATCCTTGCCGCCGATGGCCATGACGAGGCGTTTGCGGGCTTCATAGCCGCCGAGCGTGCCGATGACCGCGCCGATGACGCCGGCGACGAGCCCGCCGATCATCGACCCTCCGATGGTGCCGAGAACTGCGCCGCAGAACCCGCCGCTGACGATGCGCGCACCGAACTGCTGCGGCACCTTGCGGCTCGGCGTGCCCGGCAGCTGGTCGGTGACGAACTCGACGAGGGCGAGGGCGCCGAAGACATAGGGCGTGAAGCGATAGGCCAGGAAGGCAGCCCAAGTGCCGGAGACGGGGAGCCAGCCGAGCGCCGCCCCGATGCTGACGGCGGCCGGCGCCGTCATCGCGCGCAGCCCCGCCACGATGCCGATCAGCACTGCGAGAATGTAAATGCTCATTGTCCCTCACAGATCTGCGCCGGACATCGGCCCGGGATGGTTTCCCGGCAAGGATGAAATGCGGTATCGGAAAATGAGGCGGGCCAAGGCGAGAGTGTCGGATGCGACCGGCAATTGCAACGCGTTTCTGTTGCAAAAGGCTGCCGCTTCGCGCAATCTTGAAAGCGCTTTGAGCGCTGCAACAAACGGCATGCCCTGTCGGTGCGGCGCAGTCTATTTTTTGCGATTGACTGCCATATATGAAATGCTTTGCCGGGACTGGCTTTCCCAAACGTGGTGAAAATGCCGCCATGGCTTCCCGCACAGAACGAAAGGGTTATCTCATGTGTCCAGTCGTCAAATTCCTCGGAGCAGCTCTGGCCCTCGGGCTTGCGGCCGGTGCTGCCCAGGCCCAGGTCGTCGTCTCCTCGAAGATCGATACCGAGGGCGGCGTGCTCGGCAACATCATCCTCTCGGTGCTGAATGCCAACGGCATCGAGACGACGGACCGCGTGCAGCTCGGCGCGACGCCGGTCGTGCGGCAGGCGATCATCGCCGGCGAGATCGACATCTATCCGGAATATACCGGCAATGCCGCCTTCTTCTTCGAAAAGGCCGAGGACCCCGCCTGGAAGGACGCGGCCAAGGCCTATGAGCTGGCCAAGACGCTCGATTTCGACGCCAACAAGCTCGTCTGGCTGACGCCGTCCCCTGCCAACAACACCTGGGCGATCGCGCTGCGCAAGGACGTCGCCGAGCCGAACAAGCTGGTGACCCTGAGCGATTTCGGCAAATATGTCGCTGATGGCGGCCAGGTGGTGCTTGCCGCTTCCTCCGAATTCGTGAACTCGGCCGCGGCGTTGCCGGCCTTCCAGACGACCTACAGCTTCACCTTGAAGCCGGAACAGCTCATCACGCTTTCCGGCGGCGATACGGCCGCGACGATCGCGGCGGCCGCCAACCAGACGAATGGTGCGAATGCCGCCATGGTCTATGGCACGGACGGCGGCATCGCGCCGTCGGGCCTCGTGGTTCTGGAAGATGACAAGGGCGTGCAGCCGGTCTACCAGCCGGCGCCGATCATTCGCGAGGCGGTGCTGAAGGCCAATCCGCAGATCGAGGAGATCCTGAAGCCCGTCTTCGAAAAGCTCGATCTCGTGACGCTGCAGGATCTCAACGGTCGCGTCCAGGTCGGCGGCGAGCCGGCCAAGGCCGTTGCCGAGGACTTCCTGAAGAAGAACGGCTTCATCAAGTAAGGTGCGGTTGTCCTCCGCCCCTGCGGGCGGGGGACCTCTCCTCGAAAGGCGTTCATGACGTTCCGGATCGACAAGCTCGGCGTGGTGATCGCCGTATTGCTGGCCTATGGCGCCTTTCTGGCGCCTTTCGCCAATTTTCGGGCCAACCGCATCGTGCCCGGCGAGGCGCGGGGTATCCTGGAGGCGCTTCCCGCCGGGCTCGGCGCGACGCTGCTCGGCTTTTCCGTCATCGCCATCGTTGTCGTCGTATTGAAGACGCCGACGGTCTTCCGGCTGCTGCTGGGGCTTGTCGCCTTGCTGGCGCTGGCCATCCTCGTCGGTCTTTCCGCCGGTCACCTCACGCCGCCGGAAAACACCTATGCCCGCGTCTCGCCGGCCTCCGGCTTCTGGCTGCTGAGCTTTGCCTTCGCGCTGCTGACGGCCGATGCGCTGGCGCGTCTCCGGCTTTCTCCACTCGCCCGGGTCGCGCTGCTTGCCGCTGTCGCCGCGGCTGCCGCGGGGCTTCTGATGTCCGGCGCCTGGGACGGGCTGTCGATTCTCAAGGAATATGGCAGCCGGGCCGACAGCTTCTGGCTGGAAGCGGGCCGCCATGTCGTCCTGGCGCTCGGCTCGCTTGTCGCCGCCACGCTCGTCGGCCTGCCGCTCGGCATCCTCTGCCACCGGGTGGAGGCGCTGCGCGCCGGCGTGCTCAACGTGCTGAACATCATCCAGACGATCCCCTCGATCGCGCTCTTCGGCCTGCTGATCGCCCCGCTCGGCTGGATCGCCGTCCATGTGCCGGGGGCCGCGGCGCTCGGCATTCGCGGCATCGGCGCGGCGCCGGCCTTCATCGCGCTCTTCCTTTATTCGCTGCTGCCGGTCGTCGCCAACACGGTGGTCGGCCTTGCCGGCGTGCCGCGCGATGCGAATGATGCCGCCCGTGGTATCGGCATGACGGATGGCCAGCGCCTCTTCCGCGTCGAGCTGCCGCTTGCCTTCCCCGTCATCCTTACCGGCATCCGCATCGTGCTGGTGCAGAATATCGGCCTTGCGACCATTGCGGCGCTGATCGGCGGGGGCGGTTTCGGCGTCTTCGTCTTCCAGGGCATCGGCCAGACGGCGATGGACCTCGTGCTGCTCGGCGCGGTGCCGACGGTCGCCCTCGCCTTCGCCGCGGCGATCGTGCTCGATGCCGCAACCGAACTTTCCAACCGCAAACCCGGCAGGGCCGCATGATCGAGATCGACAGCATCACCAAGCGCTATGGCGAGACGGCGGTCGTGGACAGCGTCTCGATGATGATCGTGCCGCACACGATCACCGTCATCGTCGGCACATCCGGTTCCGGCAAGACGACGCTGATGCGCATGATCAACCGTCTGGTCGAACCGACCTCCGGAACGATCCTGATCGACGGCGCCGACAACCGCTCCATCCCCGGCTACGAGCTGCGCCGCCGCATCGGCTATGCCATCCAGGGCCACGGCCTCTTCCCGCACCGCACCGTCGCGGAGAACATCGCCACCGTGCCGACCTTGCTCGGCTGGGAGAAATCCCGCATCGCGGCCAAGGTGAAGGAGCTGCTGTCGCTGTTCCAGCTCGACCCCGCCGCCTTCGGCCCGCGCTACCCGCATGAACTGTCGGGGGGCCAGCAGCAGCGCGTCGGCGTTGCCCGGGCGCTCGCCGCCGAGCCGAACATCCTCCTGATGGACGAGCCTTTCGGCGCGCTCGACCCGGTCATCCGGGCCAAGGCGCAGGATGACCTGCTGGCGATCCAGAAGCATTTCGGCACGACCATCGTGCTCGTCACCCATGACATGGAGGAGGCCTTCCACCTCGCCGACCGCATCGCCGTCATGGACAAGGGCAGGATCGTGCAATATGCGGCGCCGGAGGAGATGCTGGTGAATCCGGCGACGGATTTCGTCGAGACGCTGATCGGCGCCGGCGAGCGGCCCTTCCGGCTGTTGTCGATCGGCGCCGTCGCGGAGGCGGCGGAGGCCGGCGAGGCGGAGGGCGAACCGATCGCCGCTGCCGCCAGCCAGCGCGATGCGCTGTCCGCCCTGCTCTGGTCCGGCCGGCAGGCCCTGCCGGTCGTCGGCGCGGATGGCGCCCGGCTCGGCCGCGTCACGCTTGCCGGCCTTGCCCGGCGCGCCGCGAGGCCGCAATGAAGCGGCTCCTGCCCAATCTCCTGCGGCTGGCGGCACTCCTCGTTCTCATCGCCTTTCTCGTCCAGCCGGCGCTCTTCGAACCCTTGCTGAAACCGCTGGTGCAGACCAATGCTCCGGCCGTCTACAACCAGGGCAGCCTGCTGTCGCTGACGCTTTCGCACCTCGCCACGGTCTTCGCCGCGACGCTCGCCGCGACCGTCGTCGCCGTCGGGCTCGCCATCCTCGTCACAAGGCCGATCGGCGCGGAATTCCTGCCGCTGTCGCGCAGCCTCGTGAATATCGGCCAGACCTTCCCCCCGGTCGCGGTGCTGGCGCTCGCCGTGCCCGCCGTGGGCTTCGGCGAGAAGCCGACGCTGATCGCGCTCTTCCTCTACGGCCTGCTGCCGATCTTCGAGAATGCCATGACGGGCCTTTCCACCCTGCCGCCCGCCGTCACGGAGGCGGCGCGCGGCACGGGCATGACCGCCTGGCAGCGGCTTACCCGGGTGGAGCTGCCGCTGGCGCTGCCGGTCATCCTCGCCGGCATCCGCCTCTCCGTCGTCATCAGCCTCGCCACTGCCACCATCGGTTCCACGGTGGCGGCCAAGACGCTCGGCGAGGTGATCATCGCCGGGCTGCAATCGAACAACCTCGCCTTCGTGCTGCAGGGCGGCCTCGTCGTCGCCGTGCTGGCGGTGCTGATCTACGATGCCTTCTCCGCACTCGAGCGCCTGCTGTCTCGCAGGGCGGGGCGCGTCTGAAGCAAGGCCCGCAAGGGTATGAAACTGCTCCCTGGAGCATCTCAGGTTCAACGGAGATGCTCAGATTTGTTCTTACCGCATTATCCGACGCCGAAGCGATCTTGCTTCGGCTGGAAATGCTCTAGCGATCTTCGGTTTCGAGGTCGTAGACGAGGATGCCCTGGATGCCGCCTTCGGCGGCGGTGACGAGCCGGGCGCCCGTCTGCTTGTGCTCCGGGTCCTCCAGATAGGCGTCCCGCGCGAAACTGTCGGCGAAATCGACGATGAAGCCGTCGCTGAACCCCTTGTCCATGCCTGCTTCCGGGCTGACATTCACGCCGATATGGACGGCGAGCATGCCCGGCAGGCGATCCTTCAGGGCGTCGATCTCGTTGAAGAGTTCGGCCTTGTAGGCGGCGGAGATGGTCGGCTTGAAGTGGATGAAGACGCAATGACGGATCATGGTTCTACCTACCGGATGTTGGCGCGGGCGCGCGGGCGCGCGTCGTTGCGTTCATGCAGGAAGACCTGGGCGGGCAGCGCCGGCAGGCCTCGGATGATGTCGGCGCCCTTCTCGCCCACCATGATGGTCGGCGCATTGGTGTTGCAGGAGGGAACGCGCGGCATGACGGAACTGTCGCAGACGCGCAAACCTTCAAGCCCGTGCACCTTCAAATCGAGCCCGACGACGGCGTCGGCTCCCGTCCCCATCCTGCAGGTGCCGACCGGGTGGTGGTCCGTCTTGGCGTTGGCGCAGCCGTACTCGTACAGGTCCTCATCGGTGACGACCTTCGGTCCCGGCAGGCGCTCGGCCATCACATAGGGCTTCAGCGCCGCCTGCTGCATGATCTCGCGGGCGATCTTCAGCCCTTCGATCGACATTGTGCGGTCGTGCGGGTCCTCCCAGTAGTTCGGGTCGATCAGCGGCGCGGCGGCGGGATCGGCGGAGGAAAGGCGCACCGTGCCCTTCGAGCGGGGGTGCAGATAGGCCGAATTCAGCGTCACGCCGGCGTTCTTCAATCTTTCCACGCCCGCCTCGATGCCGGAGCCGAGGCCGAGATGGAACTGGATGTCCGGTGAGCGCGCATCGGGATCGGCATACCAGAAGCCGCCCGTCTCGAAGAGCGAGGAGGCGACGGGACCGGAGCGGAAGAGCACATATTGCAGGCCGGCCCAGAGCGTGCGGTGCAGTTTCGCCACGCCGTCATAGGTGTGATCGCCGGTGCATTCGGAAATCACGAAGAGGTCGAGATGGTCCTGCAGGTTGGAGCCGACACCCGGCAGGTCGTGCCTGACCGTGACGCCGACCGATTTCAGGTGGTCGGCCGGGCCGATGCCGGACTGCTGGAGCAGTTTCGGCGAGCCGATGGCCCCCGACGAGACCAGCACCTCGCGATCCGCGCGGATCGTCTCGACGCCACTGCCCGTGGCCACCTCGACGCCGACGGCGCGCGTTCCTTCCAGCACGATGCGGGCGACGCGCGCGCCGGTGCGGATGGTGAGGTTCTTCCGGTCCCGGATCGGCGAGAGATAGGAGAGCGAGGCGGAGGAGCGGCGGCGGTTCCGTTGCGTCAACTGGTAGAAGCCGACGCCGGCCTGCTGGCGGCCGTTGAAATCGTGGTTGTAGGGAATGCCGAGCTCCTGGCCGGCGCGGATATAGGCGTCGCAGATCGGCAGGGCCGAGACCGGCATGGAAACGCCGAGCGGGCCGCCGTAGGCATGGTAGTCGTCGGCGAAGCGCTGATTATCTTCGGCGCGCTTGAAATAGGGCAGGATCTCCCGGTAGCTCCAGCCCTCGCAGCCGTCCTCGCTGGCCCAGAGGTCGTAGTCGGCGGCGTTGCCGCGGGTATAGAGCTGCGCATTGATCGAGGAGCCGCCACCGATGACCTTTGCCTGCGTATAGCGCAGCACGCGGCCCTTCATGTGCTTCTGCGGCACGGTCTCCCAGCCCCAGCTGGCGACGCCCTTGGTCATCTTGGCGAAACCGGCGGGCATGTGGAACAGCGGATGCCAGTCGCCGCCACCGGCCTCCAGCAGCAGCACGCGCACCGTCGGGTCCTCGGAAAGCCGGTTTGCCAGCACGCAGCCGGCGGGGCCGGCGCCGGTGATGATATAGTCGTAAGTCATGTCTTCGTCCTCAGAAACGTTCGGTGCCGCGCCGGGTGGGGCTGCCCCTCATCCGCCTGCCGGCACCTTCTCCCCGCAAGCGGGGTGAAGGGATTTGCCGTGCCCTCTCGCCCCCTCGCCCCGCTTGCGGGGAGAGGGCGGGGTGAGGGGCCAATCCTTGCTCACAGCCGGCCGATCGACAGCCCGCCGTCGAGATTGATCACCGAGCCGGTGGCGAAGGCGAATTTTCCGGTCGCCAGCGCGGCCGCGGCGGCGCCGATGTCGTCCGGCTCTCCCCAGCGCTTCATCGGCACGAGGCCGTCGTCAATCAGGGCGTCGTATTTCGCCGAGACGCCGGCCGTCATGTCGGAGCGGATGATTCCGGGGCGGATCTCGAAGACGGAGATGCCCGTCTCCGCCAGCCTGAGCGCCAGCCCTTGGCTGAAGGCGGCAAGCCCCGCCTTGGTCATGCAATAGTCGAGCCGCTCGGGCGAGGTGAGGCCGGCCGAGACGGATGTGATGTTGATGATCGAGCGCGGTCCTGCCGCCTCGTTCAGCATCGCCTTCAGCACGGCCTGGGTGAAGAAGACCGTGCCGCGCAGGTTGGTGGCGACGATCGCGTCGAAATTCTCCGGTGCGAGATCGAGGAAATCGCCACGCACGACGGAGGCGATCCCGGCATTGTTGACGAGGCAGCCGATGGCGCCGAGCTGGTCTTCGACAGCCGCGACCGTTGCTGCATGGCCAGAGAGATCGGCGAGGTCCGCCTTGAGGTAGATCGCGCGCGCGCCGAGCGTGGCGAGGTCGGCGAGCATGGTGTCGGTCGCCGCGTCGCTCTCGCCGATGCCGGTGATGGCGATGTCGAAACCTTCCGCCGCAAGCGCCTTGGCGATGCCGAAGCCGATGCCGCGGCGGCCGCCGGTGACGATGGCGACGGAGCGTGCGGAGGTCGTCATGCGGCGAGATCCCTCGAGTGGATGTGGTCGGCCACGCGCAGTGCCTGGGCGGCGACCGTCAGCGCCGGGTTCACGGCGGCCGATGTCGGCAGGTAGGAGGCGTCGACCACGAAGAGGTTCGGATGGTCATAGGCACGGCACCAGATGTCGAGCGGCGCGCTCGCCGGGTCGTTGCCGATGCGCACGGTGCCGCACTGGTGCGAGGGCGTGCGCTTGTCGAAGGCTCTGGTGAGCACGACGGGAAAGCCCGCCTTCTTCAGCGCAGCCTTGAGCCTGGCGACGAGATCGAGATGGGCCTGCCAGTTGGTCCGTGTCCATTTCAGGACGATCCGGTCGCGATCGACCATGATACGGCTTTCGGGATGCGGCAGGTCTTCGCTCATGGCGTAGAAATCGATGGCGCGGGACGCGACCTGTTCCAGCAGCCATTCCGGAACGGAGGGCATGTTGGCCTTCAGTATCTTTCCCGAGACGCGGCCGAGAAGCTGCACATTGCCGAGTGGCGGGCCGCCGTTTCCGTCAGAAAGGTAATAGTCGTTGAAGCCGAAACTCTTCTGGTAGACGGAAGTGTTCCTGTAGAAGGGCGAAAGGCCGATCACGGCGCTCGAATTGTGGTTCATGAAATTGCGGCCGACCTGGTCGGAGCTATTGGCGAGCCCCTTGGGAAAGGCTTCCGAGGCGGAGCGCAGCAGCAGCGCGGCGGATTGGACGGCGCCGGCCGAGAGGATGACGAGTTTCGGCGAAACGCTCTCCGCCACGTCGCCGCGCTGGTAGTGCACCGTCGCGATGGTGCGGCCGTGCGGGGCGGTGGCGAGCCGCGTCACCCGGCAATTCGTGCGCAGTTCGACATTCGGATGCTTCAGGGCTTCGGCAAGCGCCACGCTTTCCGCGTCCATCTTGCCGTCGTCGGCGTTCGGATGCGCATCCCACGGCGTCTTCGCCTTGGCGAGCCAGCGGTCGATGTCGACGCCGAGCGGCAGCGAATAGGGATGCAGGCCGTTCGCCTTCATCTTTGCGCGCACCTCGGCGATGGCAGGCTCGTCCGGCACGGGCGGGAAGGGGTAGGGTGCGGAATGGTGCGGTTCGGTCGGGTCTTCGCCGAGCGTGCCGCGGACGTTGTAGAGCTTTTCGGCGGCGCAGTACCACGGCTCCAGCGCTTCATAGGGGAAGGGCCAGGCGGGGGAGACGCCGTCGCGGTGGCGCATCTCCTCGAAGTCCTCCCGGCGGTAGCGCACCAGCACGGCACCGTAGAATTTCGAGTTGCCGCCGACATTGTAGTAGTTGCCGGGGTTGAAGGCGGTGCCGTCCGCCTCGTACCACATCTCCTTCGGGCGGAAATGGCCGCGCTGGAAGATGGCGCGCTGGTCGCGGTTTTCCGGGCGGTCGGGCAGATGATCGCCCGCTTCGAGGATAACGATTTTCGCGCCCGTCGGGGCGAGCGCGGCGGCCATGGTGGAACCGCCGATGCCCGATCCGATGATGACGATGTCCGGCTGCGTGGTCATGATTTTGCTCAGGATATGCGAAGCTGGCTGGCGGGATCGAAGAACACCGCCTTGTCGAGGTTGAAGGCAAGGCGTGCCGTCTGGCCGGCGGCGATGCGCACGTCGGCGCGCAGGCGGGCGACGATCTCCTTGCCGCCGAGATGGGTAACGGCGAAGGTATCCGCGCCGGCCGGCTCCACCACCTCGATCAGGCAGTCGCCCTCGGCCACCGTGCGGGCATTGCGGTCCGCGCCGTCGGGGTCGGTCAGCGCCTCGGGGCGTATGCCGAAGATCACGTCCTTGCCGCTATAGGCGGAAAGGCTGCCGGGTGCGTTGGGGACGGACAGCACCAGCGGCTCGGCCTGATGGCGGGCGAGCGAGACGGCAAGGCCGGATCCGTTCTGCTCCACCTTGCCCTTGAGCAGGTTCATGGCGGGCGAGCCCATGAAGTCGGCGACGAAGGTGTTGGCGGGATTGTTGTAGATGTCCGCCGGCGAGCCGAATTGTTGCAGCACGCCGTCCTTCAGTACGGCGATCTTGGTGGCGAGCGTCATCGCCTCGATCTGGTCGTGCGTGACATAGACGATCGTCGTCTTCATGCGCTGGTGCAGGCGCTTGATCTCCGTGCGCATGTCGACGCGCAGTTTGGCATCGAGGTTCGACAGCGGCTCGTCGAAGAGGAAGAGCTTCGGGTCGCGCACCAGCGCGCGGCCCATGGCGACGCGCTGGCGCTGGCCGCCGGAGAGCTGGCCGGGCTTGCGGTCGAGAAGATGGCCGATCTGCAGCATGTCGGCGACCTGCTTGATCGCCTTGTCGCGCTCCTCCTTCGGCACGCCGCGGATCTCCATGCCGAAGGCGATGTTGCCGGCCACCGTCATGTTCGGATAGAGCGCGTAGGACTGGAACACCATGGCGATGTCGCGCTTGGAAGGGTGCAGGCCCGCGACCGAGCGGCCGTCGATGGCGATGTCGCCGGAGGTGATCGGCTCCAGCCCGGCGATCGTGTTGAGCAGCGTGGACTTGCCGCAGCCGGAGGGGCCGACCAGCACGAGGAAGCCGCCCTGCTCGATCTCCAGGTTGATGTCCTTCAGAATTTCGAGCGCGCCGTAGGATTTGCGCAGGTTGCTGATCTTCAGGAACGACATGGGACTATCCTTTCACGGCGCCGGACATCAGGCCGCGCACGAAGTACCGTCCGGAGACGATGTAGACGATGAGGGTGGGCAGCGCCGCGAGGATCGCGCCGGCGAAGTGCACGTTGTATTCCTTCACGCCGGTGGACGAGGAGACGAGGTTGTTGAGCGCCACGGTCATCGGCGTCGTCGCCGCGCCGGAGAAGGAGGCGCCGAACAGGAAGTCGTTCCAGATATTGGTGAACTGCCAGATGACCGAGACGACGATGATCGGGCCGGAGGACGGCAGCAGGATGCGGTAGAAGATCTGGAAGAAGCTTGCCCCGTCGATCTGCGCCGCGCGCACCAACTCGGTCGGGAAGTTTTCGTAGTAGTTGCGGAAATAGAGCGTCGTGAAGCCGATGCCGTAGACGACGTGCACGAGGATGAGACCCCAGAGCGAGCCGGCAAGCCCGAGCATGCCGAGGATGCGTGCCATCGGGATGAGCACGATCTGGAACGGGATGAAGCAGGAGAGGAGAAGCAGGCCGAAGAAGACGTTCGAGCCCCGGAACTGCCACTTCGTCAGAACGTAGCCGTTCAGCGCGCCGATGATGGTGGAGATGGCGACCGCCGGTACGACCATCAGGATCGAGTTGATGAAGAACGGGCGCAACCCCGTCGGCTGCACGCCGATCTGCGCCGTCGACCAGGCCTGCAGCCAGGGCTCGATCGTCCAGACCTGCGGCAGGTTCAGCATGCCGCCCTGGCGGATTTCCTCCAGTGGCTTCAGCGAGTTCACCAGCATCACGTAGAGCGGCAGCAGGTAGTAGACCGCGAAGAGGGTGAGCGCGGTGTAGATCAGCGCGCGCGTCAGCCTGTTGTGCGAGATGACATTGTCGGGGTTTTGCGCGCTCATCGGCCTTTGCCTCCGCGGATCTCGGAATAGAGGTAGGGGATGATGATCGAGAAGATCATGACCAGCATGATGATCGCCGAGGAGGCGCCGATGCCCATCTGGTTGCGGGTGAAGGTATAGGAATACATGAAGGTCGCCGGCAGCTCGGTCGCCTGGCCGGGACCGCCGCCCGTCAAGGCGACGACGAGGTCGTAGGCCTTGATGGCGAGGTGGGCGAGCACGACGAAGGCGGAGAGGAAGACCGGGCGCATCAGCGGAATGATGATGCGCCGGTAGATGGTGGCGGTGGAGGCGCCGTCGATCTGGGCGGCCTTGATGATCTCGTTGTCGACGCCGCGCAGGCCGGCGAGGAACATCGCCATGACGAAGCCTGAGGACTGCCAGACGGCGGCGATCACCACGCAGTAGATGGCGTAGTTGCGATCCTTGATCCAGTTGAAGGCGAAGCTTTCCCAGCCCCAGAGGTGCATGGTGTTCTCAAGGCCGATGCCGGGGTCGAGGAACCACTTCCAGGCGGTGCCCGTGACGATGAAGGAGAGTGCCATCGGGTAGAGGTAGATCGGCCTGAGGATGCCCTCGGCGCGGATCTTCTGGTCGAGCAGGATGGCGAGCGCCAAGCCCAGCACCGAGCAGATGACGATATAGAGCGAGGCGAAGATCGCAAGGTTCGAGATCGCCCGCCACCAGTGCGGCAGCGCCCAGAGCTTGGAATAGTTGCTCAGCCCCACGAAATTGTAGGAGGGCAGCATCCTGCTGTCCGTCAGCGACAGGAAGCCCGTATAGGCGATAAAGCCGTAGACGAAGACGAGCACGATGAGGAAACTGGGTGCCAGCACGAGCTTCGGCAGAAGCTCCTGCAGCCGGCTTCGGCTATCCATGGTCGATACCACCGTTATTGTGTGTTTGTCGGCGGCGAGGCACGCCCCTCATCCGCCTGCCGGCACCTTCTCCCCGCAGGCGGGGAGAAGGACTATGCCGTGACCTCTCCGTCTCCCTCTCCCCGCTTGCGGGGAGAGGGCCGGGGTGAGGGGCAGCGTCGTTCGCTTACTTCGCGGCCTCGACGGCAGCCTTCAGCTCCTCGACGGCTTCCTCGGAGGAAAGCTCGCCGTTGAACTGCCGGGTCACGACGTCGTAGATCGCGTTCTTGACCGAAGCCGGGTTGGCGTGGCCGTGGGCCATGGAGCCGAAGAGCGAGCCGTTGGTGTTGGCTTCCGCCAGGTCCTTGATCGCCTTCTTGCCGCAATCGTCGAAGTCCGTGTCCGGAACGTCCGTGCGGGCCGGGGCCGAGCCCTTGACCACGTTGAAGGCCGACTGGAAGGTCGGGCTCTCGATGGCCGACGCCATGGTCAGCTGCGCCGGGACTTTGTCCTCGGCCACCTTGAACATCGCGAACTGGTCGGAGTTGAAGGTGACGGAGCCCTGCGTGCCCGGGAAGCGCATGCAGACGAAGTCCGTGCCGGGCTTCTTGCCGGCCTTGATGAATTCGCCCTTCGCCCAGTCGCCCATGAACTGCACGCCGGCCTTGCCCTCGATGACCATGGCGGAAGCCAGGTTCCAGTCACGGCCGGAGAAGTTGTCGTCCACGTAGGAGCGCAGCTTCGTCATGCGGTCGAAGGCTTCCTTCATCTGGGCGCTGCCCAGCGTTTCCGGATCGAGGTCGATGAAGGCCTTCTTGTAGAAATCGTTGCCGAAGGAGAGCACGACCGCGTCGAAGATCGTCGCATCCTGCCACGGCTGGCCGCCATGGGCGACCGGCGTGATGCCCTGTTCCTTGAACTTGTCGAGCAGGGCGACCAGTTCGTCCCAGTTCGCCGGCTCCTTGCCGCCGGCAGCGTCGAGCGCGGCCTTGTTGACCCACACCCAGTTCGTCGAGTGCACGTTGACGGGCGCGGCGATCCAGTGGCCGTCATACTTGGAGAATTGCTGCAGGGCGGTCGGGATCACCGTGTCCCAGCCTTCCTTGGCGGCGATCTCGTCGAGATTGCCGAGCGCGCCTTCTTTGGCCCAGTCGAGAATGTCGAAGCCGAGCATCTGCACGGCGGTCGGTGCGTTGCCGGCCGTGACGCGGGCGCGCAGCACCGTCATGGCTTCCGTGCCGCCGCCGCCGGCGACCGGCATGTCGGTCCAGGAAATGCCCTTGGATTCGAGGTCCTTTTTGAGCACGTCGAGCGCGGCGGCTTCACCGCCCGAGGTCCACCAGTGCAGGACTTCCACGCCTTCCGCGGCCTTGGCGGACAGGCCGCCCATCGTCATCATCACCGCGGCGATCGCGGTGGTCGTCAGAAACTTGCGCATCGTATTCCTCCCGTTTGCAAGTTCGAAGGGCGAGAGCCTCCTCCCGCCGATGGTTCATCTGCGGCTCAAAGCGCCGAGCCAATTTAAAACGTTGTAAATTTGCGGAGTCAAGCACATGCCATCCATCCTCGGGCATGCTTTTGCAAATGCAGTAAATTCCGGAAATCCGGGTGATCGGCACAGCTCGCGCGGCGTTGTGCAGCGCACTGAAATCGTTTTAAATTCTGTGCGGCGCAAGATTGCCGAAGGCGGGGCTCGCCGGTATGGTGCCGCATATCGCCTGCCGCCATCCGAAGAACCGCACCCGTGTCCCGCATCGAAAAGCCCGCCGACAGTGACCCCGCCCGCAACGCGCTTCGAACCGGCAAGCCGACGCTGAAGACGATTGCGGAAATCACCGGCCTTGCGATCACCACGGTCTCCCGCGCGCTCGGCAACGCGCCGCAGATTTCCGAGACGACGCGCCGGCGCGTGCACGAGGTCGCCGCCGAGATCGGCTACCTGCCGGACCGTGCCGCCCAGCGCCTCAAGACCGGCCGCACCAATGTCGTGTCCGTCCTGCTCGATCCGCACGAGGAGATCCTGGGCTTCGGCACGTCCATCATGCATGGCCTGGCGCGCGCCCTTCAGGGCACCGCCTACCACCTCATCGTCACGCCGAATTTCCTTGACGGCAGCAATGTCGATGCCGTCAACTACATCATCCGCAACGGCATGGCCGACGGCCTCATTTTCTCGCGCACGGAACCCTTCGATCCACGCGTGCGGCTGCTGCTGGAAAACGGCTTTCCCTTCGTCACCCACGGCCGCACGGAATTCTCCATCCCGCACGCCTTCGTCGACTACGACAATTTCGCCTTCGCCTATGCGGCCACCAGACGGCTGATCGTCAAGGGCCGGCGCAAGGTGACGATCATCCTGCCGCCCCGGCGCCTCACCTTCTACCAGCACATGCTGCACGGTTTCATGACCGCCGTGCGCGAGGCCGGCGCCGCCTACGAGATTCCCGAGGCGCTCGATCTCGACAGCCCCGCCGACATGATCCGCGACTATGTTCGCCGCCGCAGCGCCGAGCCCGATCCGCCCGACGGTTTCGCCTGTCCCGGCGAAGTCTCGGCGCTCGCCACGATCACCGGCATGAGCGATCGGGGCCTTTCGCTCGGCGGCGAATACGACATCGTCGCCAAGCAGACGTCGCGGCTGCTCAGCCAGATCCAGCCGAAGGTCGAGACGATCTACGAGGATCTGACGGCGGCCGGCGAGGCGATGGGCCGGCTGCTGCTGAAGCGCATCGGCGGCGAGCCCATCGAGGATCTCACCATCCTGCAGAGCCCGCAACTCAGCTTCCCGACGCCCTGAGCGGGCGGCAGCGCCGGTCCCAGCGATGGTTGTCGGGAAAGCGTGGCTCATCGCGGCATCCACCAGCCGGTGCGCGTGCCGATATGCATGTTGAGCGTCTTGGTCTCCGTATAATCCTCCACCGCATGGCGGCCGAGCTCTCGGCCGAGGCCGGACTGGCGATAACCGCCGAAGGGCAGCTCCGAAGCGCCGTCCATGAAGGTGTTCATCCAGATCGTGCCGGCACGCACCTTGCGGCCGATGGTGAGGCAGGTGTCGAAGTCCCGGCTCCAGACGCCGGCCGAAAGGCCGTAATCGATGGCATTGGCGATGCGGATCGCCTCTTCCGTCGTCTCGAAGGTCAGGACCGAAAGCACTGGGCCGAAGACTTCCTCGCGGGCGACGGCCATGTCGGGCTGAACGCCCGAAAGGATGGTCGGGGCCATGAACTGGCCGAGGCCGAGATCGAGCGCGGCGCCGCCAAGCGCCACCGAAGCGCCGGCCTTGGCGGCACCATCGACATAGGCACCGATCTTTGCGAGGTGCTGCGGCGTGATGATCGCGCCGACCTGTGTCGTCGGATCGAGCGGATCGCCGACCTTCACCTTCTTCGCCAGGTCCGCGATGCGGGCCGTCACGTCGGCCGCAATCGACGTGTGCAGGATCAGCCGCGAGCCGGCATTGCAGCATTCACCGGCATTGAAATAGGCGCCGAAGACGGCGGCGTCGATGAAGGCGTCGAGATCGGCGTCGGGGAAGACGATTTGCGGGTTCTTGCCGCCGAGTTCGAGGGACACCTTCTTCAACGTCTGCGCCGCATTGGCCATGGTCAGGCGGCCGACGCCGGTCGAGCCCGTGAAGGAGACCATGTCGACATCCGGGTGCGTCGTCATCGGCGCGCCGACCTCCGGGCCGGTGCCGGTGACGATGTTGACGACGCCTGCGGGCACGCCGGCCTCGATAAGGATCTCCCCGAGGACGAGCGTCGAACCCGAGGTGAGCTCGGACGGCTTGACCACCGTCGTGCAGCCGGCGGCGAGCGCAAAAGGTAATTTCTGGCTTACGATCAGGAAGGGGAAATTCCACGGCGTGATGATCGACACGACGCCGATCGCCTCGCGCAGCACGACGCCGAGCGTGCCGTCGCCGAGCGTGTTGTAGCTTTCGCCGTGAAGATCGCGGGCGAGCGCCGCGGCGTAGCGCCAGATGTCGACCGCGCCGCCGAGTTCGCCCTTGGCCTGGCTGATCGGCTTGCCGCTTTCGATGCAGTCGAGGAAGGCGAGCTCGTCCGCGCGGGCGGCAATGAGGTCGGCGGCCTTCAGGAGGATGTTGGAACGCTCGGCGCCGGTCATGGACGGCCATGGTCCGTCGTCGAAGGCCTTGCGCGCGGCGGCGATGGCGCGTTCGGCATCGGCTTTGCTGCCGGCCGGATAGCGGCTGACGACGATGCCGTGGCCGGGCGCGATGCGCTCGATCGGCTGGCCGGCACCCTCCGTCCACGTGCCGTCGATCAGCATGCGGAAATCGCGTGCCTTGAAGTTTTCCAGCGCCTTGGGTTTCACATGCGCGGTCATCACCATTCTCCTTTGAAATCAGCGGGGCGCTTGCCCGTGAAGGCAGCGACGCCTTCCTTGAGGTCCCCGGTCTTGGCGACGAGGATCGAGCCGAGCGTCTCCACCGCCGCGCCATTGTCCTCGCCGTTCGCCACCGCGATCATCAGCTTGGAAATTTCCGTTGCCGCCGGCCCGCGGGCCGCGATGCGCGCGGCATAGGTCTTGGCCGCCTGCACGGCTGTCCCGGTTTCCACCACCTGATCGACGATGCCGAGCATCGCGGCTTCCGCCGCCGTCAGCACCTCGCCGCCGAGCAGCATGCGGCGCACCACCTGTGCGCCGAAACGCTTCACCAGCCGTTGCGTGCCGGACCAGCCGGGCACCATGCCGAGGCCGGCCTCCGGCAGACCGATCTTCACCTGGGCCTCCGCGATGCGGATATCCGCCGCCGCCGCCAGTTCCAGCCCGCCGCCGAGCGCATGGCCGTTGATAGCGGCAATCAGCGGCATGCGCAGCGTCGCCAGCCGTTCGAAGACGCGGTGGCCGAAGCGCACCCAGGCATGGCCGAATTCGTTCGGCTCCATGCCGGCCCAGGCGCGGATATCGCCGCCGGCGGAGAAGGCCTTGCCCTCGCCGGTGAGGATGGCGACACGCACTGCGGCATTCGCCTCGACCGTGTCGCAGGCCGCCGAAAGCTCCTTCAGCATGTCGATGTCGAAAGCGTTCAGCTTTTCCGGCCGCGCGACGGTGATCGTCGCGAGAGAGCCTTCGATATCGATGCGGATGCGCGGCTCAGCCATGGGCGGCCCCTGCCAGCGTGCGCGGCGCCTTTTCGGGCAGCGTGAGGCCGATCGGCGCATCGGTGAAGAGCTTTGCGTCCATCACCTTGAGGTCGGGCGAAACGATCAGCGCGAATTCCGACTGGTCGAGGATATGCGTCTTGAGATCGGCGCCGGGCGCGATCTCGGTGAGCACGATACCGTCGGGCGTCAGCTTCATGACACAGCGCTCGGTGACATAGGTGATGTCCTGCCCCTGCGCGACGCCGCGCGGGCCGGAAAAGGTGACATGCTCGACGGCATTGACCAGCTTCTTCAGCTTGCCTTCCTTCTCGATGACGAGCTTTCCATCCGCGATGGCAAGCCTGGCGCCGGCGTTGAACATGCCGGAGAAGACGATCTTCTTCGCCCGCGCCGTGATGTCGACGAAGCCGCCGGCCCCCGCCGTCACATGCGGACGGAAGGAGAGTTTCGAGACGTTCACCGAGCCGTCCCTGCCGATTTCCAGGAAGGAGAGCAGCGAGGCATCGAAGCCCGCACCCTGGAAATAGGTGAACTGGTAGGGCGAGGGCATGAAGGCATCGGCGTTCGAGGCGCAGCCGAAGGCGAAGTCGAGCAGCGGCACGCCGCCGACGGCGCCCTGCTCGATCACCCAGGTGACGGCGCCGTGCAGGCCTTCTTCCAGCAGGATGCGCGGCACGTTGGCGGAGATGCCGAAGCCGAGATTGACGGCGCTGCCGGTCTCCAGCTCCTCTGCCACGCGGCGGGCAATAACCTTCTGGATGTTAAATTCCGGCACGCGGAAACTGTCGAGCGGACGGAAGATCTCGCCTGAAATGGCGGGGTCGTAGAGCGTCTGCGTCGTCTGCTTCTGGTCCGGATCGACCACGATGTAATCCACCAGCACGCCGGGCACGCGCACGTCGTGCGGTTTCAGCGAGCCGTCCTTGGTGATGCGCTTGACCTGTGCGATGACGATGCCGCCATTGTTGCGGGCGGCGAGCGCCTGGTCGAGCCCGCCGAGGGTGGCGCCCTCGTGCTCATAGGTGAGGTTGCCGCGCTCGTCGGCGGTGGTGGCGCGGATGATCGCCACGTGAGGCGCGATCGCCTTGAAGTAGAGCCATTCCTCGCCGGCGAAGGTGATTTTTTCGACCACCGGCTCGTTTGCGGCGGAGGCGTTCATCGCGCAGCCTTCGCGGCTTGGGTCGACAAAAGTTTCAAGGCCGACCTTGGTGATGACGCCGGGGCGCTTTGCGGCGGCCTCGCGGTGCATGTCGAAGAGGATGCCGGAGGGGATGTTGTAGGCGGCCACCTCATCCTTGCCGATCATCTGCCAGATCAGCGGCGGTTCGGAAGACGAGGGTCCGGACGGATACGAGCCGCCGATGATTTTCTTCAGCAGGCCCTTTTTCGCGATGTGGTCGACACCCTTGATGCCGCTCATGTCGCCGGCGGCGATGGGGTGCAGCGTCGTCAGGTTCTTCGGATGGCCCGTCTCGTCGAAACGTTCGCCGATCGCCTTCAGCATCAGGTCCGGGCAGCCGAGGCCGGAGGAGGAGGAGACCGAGACGACGGCGCCGTCGGGGATCAGGCCTGCCGCCTCGCGCGGGGTGATGTGCTTGCTCATGGGGCTCGCAGTCCCGGTTCGATGCGGACCGCATGGCCTGTGCGCGCCGCCTCGA
The DNA here is from genome assembly GCF_050859155.1 of Shinella yambaruensis. Classification (NCBI taxonomy): domain Bacteria; kingdom Pseudomonadati; phylum Pseudomonadota; class Alphaproteobacteria; order Hyphomicrobiales; family Rhizobiaceae; genus Shinella; species Shinella yambaruensis. The sequence continues at coordinate 3,546,095 of NZ_CP150638.1, read as the reverse complement.
CGACGGCAAGGCCCGTCGCCAGCGACCAGACGCCGTCCTCGCCGGTGGCGGAGGGCGTTCCCTTGCCGGCGATGGCGGCGTGGAAGGCGGCAAGGGTGGTCTCGTAGAGGTTGCGATGGTCGAGCGGCAGCTCGTGCTCGCCATCGGCATCCCGGAGCGTCACCGTGCCGGTGGGGCGCTGCGTCATGACATTGCGGCCGATGAGGGAGCCCTCCGTGCCATGGACTTCGAGGCCGGTTTCGGCGAATTTCGTGGTGAAGCCGTCGTGGAACTGCGCGATTGTGCCGGAGCCGAAGCGCAACACGCCCATCACTGCATCCTCCAGCCCGGCCTTGCCCATGCCGCCGGCCTGCGAGAAGGCGATAGCCTCCACCGGATCGTCGTCGAGGACGAAACGCAGCGTGTCGGCATCGTGCACGGTGATGTCGAGGATGACGCCGCCGCCGGCCTCCGGCTTGTCGAGCCGCCAGCCCTGCAGATGCGGCGGCAGGTAGACCGCGTGGAAGACACGGGCCGACAGCGGCCTGCCGATGCGTCCGGCCTTGATGGCCTCGCGCATTGCCCGGTGCGTCGCGGCGTTGCGCAGGTGGTGGTTCGTCGCCAGCACGACGCCGGCCGCCTCTGCCGCCGCGATCATGGCGCGGGCATCGTCGAGCGAAAGGGCAAGCGGCTTTTCGCACAGGATATGCTTGCCCGCCTTCGCCGCGGCGAGGGCCTGGTCGCGGTGCAGCTCGTTCGTCGTCGAGATGTAGACGGCGTCGATCTTGGGGTCGTCGAGCAGATCGGCAAGCGCCGTGACCGACTTTGCGATGCGCTGTTCGCCCGCATAGGCGCGGCCGCGCTCGGCGCTCGTGCTCATCACGGAAACGACCTCGCCGCCCGTCGCACGGATCGCGCCGATCACCCATTCCTTCGCGATCGTGCTTGCGCCGATCAAACCCCAGTTTGTCATGCGGAAATCCTCCTCGTCCTGTCCGTCTGGCCGGCACCGCAGCTCTGGCGCACGACGAGGCGCACGGAGCTGACGATGGTCTCGGGCTCCACCCGGCCGGCATTGATCTGTTTCAGCAAGAGTTGCGCCGCGCGCCGGCCCATGCCTTGCGGGTCGACGGAGACCGTCGTCAGCGCCGGCACGGCGGTTTCGGCCTCGATCACGTCGTCGAAACCCACCACGGCGAAGTCGCGGCCCGGCTCCTTGCCGGCGGCGCGCAGGCCGTCGCACACGCCGAAGGCGGCGGCGTCGTTGAAGCAGAGCGCGGCGGTCGGCGCCTCGGGCAGAAGCAGCGCACGCTCGATGGCGGCAACGCCGCCGGCGCGCGAAGCCGCCGTGCCGATGACGAGCCGGTCCGGCGCCGCAAGCCCCGCTTCCGAAAGCGCATCCCGCCAGCCTTCGACGCGTTCGGTGAAGACCGTGGTATTGGCGATGCCGCCGAGGAAGGCGATGCGGGTGTGGCCGAGCGAGACGAGGTGCCGCACGGCATCCTTCGCGCCGGCATAATTGTCGGAGAACAGCGTCGAGACCTTGGCGCCGACGACATTGCGCACCACGGCGACGACCGGGATGCCGCTGGCGGCGAGCGGCTTCAGGTCGCCCGCCTCCGTGCCGCGGGCGGGCGACAGGATGAGGCCGGCAATGCCGTGCTCGCGCATGGAGGCGATGACCTCGCGCTGGCGGTCGACGCTTTCGGCGGAGTTCGACAGGAACTGCACGTAGCCGGCCGACTGCATGACCATGTCCATGCCGACGGCAAGCTCGGCGAAGAAGGAGTTGGTAAGGTCGTTGACGATGATGCCGATGATCCGCGAGGAGGCGGACTGGCGCAGGTTCGCCGCACCGCGATTGTAGACATAGCCGAGTTCGCGGATGACGGCGTTCACTTTGGCGCGGGTCGCCTCGTTCACCAGGGGGCTTGCCTGCAGCACGAGCGAGACGGTCGACTTCGACACGCCGGCGGCGCGCGCAATATCGACGACGGTCACCCGGCTCTTGTTCACGGTCTTCCTCCCTGCGCGGCGTTCGTTCCGGCGCTTGCTGGAGCTAAATAATTGGATCGTTCCAAATCTGTCAAGAGATATTTGGCGAGTTGATGGAGTTCGGCCGCTCGGCGGCCTTTCGCGTTTCTCTGCTTCACGGTACGCCCTCTCTTTTCGTCATGGTCGGGCTTGGCCTAACCATCCAAACGGCGTGCATCACGCTGGATTCCGCGGATTCTCGGCTCAAGGCCGAGGATGGCGGAGGAGGGCGGGGCGAATGGTTTCCCATCCCGTTCCGGTGAATAGCGGCTATGCGATCCCGAATGTCGCCTTCAAAATCTCCCTTGAAATTTGGAACGATCTAAATTATTGCCCTGAAAAAACCGGGAGGATTTCATGCCGATCAGCCTTACCCTGCCGCAGCCGGATGGCGGCCTTGCCCGCTACGATCTTGTCGGGAGGCCGCTTGAGCGCCCCACCGTCGCGCCTGTCTTCAACCGCATCGCCTATGCGGCGGCCCATGTGGTTTCCGATCCGCGTCGCGACGCGCGACCCTGGGAGGCGCCGGCCATCGACTGGGAACGCACGATGGCGTTCCGCCATCATCTCTGGTCGCTCGGCTTCCGCATCGCCGAGGCGATGGACACGGCGCAGCGCGGCATGGGGCTCGACTGGGCCGGCGCCCAGGAGTTGATCCGCCGCTCGCTGGCCGAGGCGAAGACCGTGCCGGGCGCCGATCTCGCCTGCGGCGCGGGCACGGACCATCTCAACCCCGCCGATGCGCGTTCGCTTGACGACGTGATCCGGGCCTATGAGGAGCAGGTCGGTTTCGTCGAGAAACACGGTGGACGGGCCATCATGATGGCGAGCCGGGCGCTCGCCCGCCTGGCGGCCTCGCCGGACGATTACCGCAAGGTCTATGGCCGCATCCTCGGCCAGGCGAAGGACAGGGTCGTGCTGCACTGGCTGGGCGACATGTTCGACCCGCAGCTTGCGGGCTACTGGGGCTCCAGGGATTTCGCGCCTGCACTGGAGACGGTCCTGTCGATCATCGCGGAGAACCGCGGGAAGGTCGAGGGCATCAAGATCTCGCTGCTCGACAATGCCTGTGAGGTGGCGTTGCGCAACCGGCTGCCGGAGGGCGTGCTCTGCTTCACGGGCGACGACTTCAACTATGCCGAGCTGATCGAGGGTGACGGGCAGAAGTACAGCCACGCCCTGCTCGGCATCTTCGATGCGGTGGCCCCGCAGGCCTCCAAGGCGTTGGCGGCGCTTGCGGCCGGCGATGCCGCCACCTTCCGGGCCGTCATCGAGCCGACGGTGCCGCTTTCGCGCAAGATCTTCGAGGCGCCGACGCAATATTACAAGGCGGGTGTCGTCTTCCTCGCCTGGCTCAACGGCCACCAGGATCATTTCACCATGCCGGCCGGCATGCAGTCGGCCCGCGGCCTCCTGCACTATGCCGAGGTCTTCCGCCTCGCCGACCGGGCCAACGTGCTCGACAGGCCGGACCTTGCCGCTGCGCGCATGAAGAACCTGATGACGGTGCTCGGCGTCGGGCAAGATTAGCTGTGGATGAGCGGCCTTGCCGCCGGTTCTTGCCGCTGTCAGGCGCTAAACTGCGTCTTCTCGAAGGAAAACACGGGAGCGGGCGATGGCAGCGGGCGAAGTGAAGGTCGGGGAAAGCTGGAAGGCGCCGCTGGCGGCGGAATTCTCCAGCCCCTACATGGCCGACCTCAAGGCCTTCCTCCTGGAGCAGAAGCAGGCGGGGCGGCGTATCTTCCCGAAGGGCTCGGAATATTTCCGTGCCCTCGACCTGACGCCGCTCGAGGAGGTGCGCGTCGTCATCCTCGGGCAGGATCCCTATCACGGCGAGGGCCAGGCGCACGGGCTCTGCTTTTCCGTGCAGCCCGGCGTGCGCATCCCGCCGTCGCTGGTCAACATCTACAAGGAAATGCAGGACGATCTCGGCATCCCGCCGGTCCGCCACGGTTTCCTCGAGCATTGGGCCAAGCAGGGCGTCCTGCTTTTGAACAGCGTGCTGACGGTGGAGATGGGGCGCGCCGCCTCGCACCAGGGCCGCGGCTGGGAGCGGTTCACCGACGCGGTCATCCGCGCCGTCAACGAGCAGGAAAAGCCCGTCGTCTTCATCCTCTGGGGCTCCTATGCGCAGAAGAAGGCGGCCTTCGTCGATCGGGACCGCCATCTCGTGCTGCGCTCGGCCCATCCCTCGCCGCTTTCCGCCCATAACGGCTTCTTCGGCTCGCGGCCCTTTTCCAAGGCGAACGCCTTTCTCGAAAAGCACGGCCGCAAGCCGATCGACTGGCAATTGCCGGCAACGCCGCAATAGCCATGCGCAGGCCGGGCTGGTAGGCTTGTCTCATGGCGCGCACCGGTTCCGTCATCGACTGGCTCCTTGCTTCGGATCCCGCGATCCGCTGGCAGGTCATGCGCGATCTCATCGATGCGCCGGAGGCGGAATGGCGGGCCGAACGTGCCAGGGTGGAGACCGAAGGCTGGGGAGCAAGGCTTCTCTCCCATCAGGATGCCGACGGGCAATGGGCCGGCGGCGCTTTCATGCCGGCGGACTACACGGAAGAGAAATGGCGCGAACTCGGCCAGGCCTGGACCGCCACCTGCTTCTCGCTCCAGCAGCTCCATGATTTCGGCCTCGATCCATCGAGCGCACGGGCACGGCGGACGGTCGATCTAATCGGGCGGAATTCCCGTTGGGACCATGATGGCCAGCCCTATTGGGATGGCGAGGTGGAGGAGTGCATCAACGGGCGCACGGTGATCGCCGGGGCCTATTTCGGCGTCGATGTCTCGCCGATCGTTGCGCGCCTGCTTGGCGAGCGGCAGCCCGACGGCGGCTGGAACTGCGAGCGCTGCAACGGGTCTCACCGCTCTTCCTTCCATTCGACGATCAATGTGCTGGAAGGACTTCTGGAATACGAGACCGCCGTGGGGGCGACGCCGGAAACGCGCGCGGCGCGGGCGGGCGGCGAGGAGTATCTCCTGAAACGTGGTCTCTTTCGCCGTTTGAGCAGCGACGCGCCGGCCGACGAGCGCTATCTGACGTTCCTGCACCCGAACCGCTGGCGCTACGATGTCCTGCGCGGGCTCGACTATTTCCGCGCCGCCTCGCTGGCGACCGGCACACCACCGGATCCCCGGCTTGGCGAAGCCATCGGCCATCTGCGTTCCCGGCAATCGGAGGACGGGACCTGGCCGCTCGACTGGCAGCTGAAAGGGCCGGTGTGGTTCGAGATGGAAGAGGTGGGAAAACCCTCGCGCTGGATCACGCTGCGGGCGTTGCGCGTGCTGCGCTGGTGGGAGGGGCATGCCGGCCGGTGACGGGCACCGGCCGGTCATTTCGTCCTACCGTGCCAGCGTCTCGCCGAGCAGCGCCATCACCTTTTCCGCATCGATGCCGATGCAGGCGTGCTGGCTTGGCAGGTCGTCCCAGTTGCCCGGCGGGAACTTGCGGGTATCCGGCTTCTGGATCGTCTGGCCGTCGGCAATGCCGCCGGCGACGACGCGGATGGTGCCGGGGCGGGTGGTGAAGAGCTCGGGGGCGACGAGGTAGATGCAGGCGCAGCTGTCGTGCACCACCATGCCCTCCTCCTCCACATGCTGGCCGTAGAAGTCGATGTAGAACTGAGAGATGCCGGAGAGCAGCTTCAGGTGCCTGCCGTTGCGCTCGGTGAGGTCGGCGAGGCGCTTGCGGGTCATCACCGTCTTCATCGTCACGTCGAGGCCGACCACCACCACCTTCCACGGCGCCGTCATCACCGCGTCGGCGGCTTCCGGGTCGCCGTGGATGTTGGCTTCGGCCGCAGGCGTGATGTTGCCGGGCACGTCGAAGGCGCCGCCCATGATGATGACCTGCTTGACGAGGCCGGCGATACCGGGATCTTCCTTCAGTGCATAGGCGAGGTTCGACATGCGGCCGACGGCGATCAGCGTCACCTCGCCGGGATTGGCCCGCACCGTCTCGATGATGAAGCGGTGCGCCGGGCGCGGATCGAGCGGCAGGTCGATCGTGTCGGGTACGTCGATATTGCCGAGTCCGTCGTGGCCATGGATCATCACCGGCCAGTCGATCGGGTTGCGCATCGGGTTGTAGGTCTTGCCCTCGCCACGGGCCACGGGCGCCGCAATGCCCCATTCGCGCTTCAGGAACAATGCGTTGCGTGTCGTGGTCTCGATGGCGGCGTTGCCGAAGACGGTGGTGATGCCGATGAGGTCGATCTCGGGATGGTTGTGCAGGAACAGCAGCGCCATGGCGTCATCGACGCCGGGATCGGTGTCGAAAATAACCTTGTGCATGGTCGGTCTCTTTCTTGTTGTTCTTATGGGGCTTCTTGTGGTCGTGGGATCGCGCGCCTACTGGAAGCGGGCGATGGAGAAGGGAGCAAGCGCGCTTTCGCCTTCGCCGGCAAGCAGCCGGGCCACATGGCGGCCGGTCGTTGCGGAAAGCGTGAGGCCGAGATGGCCGTGGCCGAAGGCAAAGGCGATGCGCGGATCGGCCGGATGCAGGCTGATGACGGGCAGCGAATCCGGCGTCGAGGGACGCCGGCCCATCCATTCGGTGCCGCCTTCCTCCTGGAGGTCCGGCACGTAGCGGCGCATCTTCCTGCGCATGGCGGCGGCGCGCCTGTAGTTGGCGGGCGCGTCCGGCGAGGCGAGCTCCACCGCGCCGCCGATACGCAGCGCATTCTCGAAGGGTGTCGCCACGAAGCCGTGCTCGGAGAAGAAGACCGGCATTTCGAGCGTCATCGACGGGTTCATGAAGGTGGTGTTGTAGCCGCGCTCGGTTTCGAGCAGCACCTTCAGGCCGAGATCGGCGACGAAACGGCGCGACCAGACGCCCGCGGTGATCGCAAGACGATCGAAGGTGAAGGTCCGGCCGCCCTCCGTCGTCACGGTAATGCCGCTCTCCGCCCGGGCGACCCGCGACACGGTGGCGTCGATCAACGCCGCGCGTTCGCGCAGCAGCGCCTGCAGGCGGCGCAGGAAGGTCAGCGGATATTCGAAGGTCTTGTAGCCGTCATTGAAGATGGCGCCGGCAAAAGGCCCCGACAGGGCCGGCACGCGGCGGCGGGCTTCCGCCACGTCCAGCGCCTCGACGGTGCAGCCGACCAGCCGGGCATTCTCCGCCTCGTGCGAGAAAACCTTGTCGCGGGCCGCGACGGTGTCGAAGACCGTCAGCGCGCCGGTATCACGCATATGGCCGGAGAGGCCGGCCATCGCGCCGAGGTGCACATGATCGGCCTCCGCCGTCTTCATCAGGCGGAGCAGGGCCATGCGGCTTTCGGCGGCCTTGCCGGCACGCGCGGAAAGGAGGAAGCGGATCAGCCAAGGGGTGAGCGCCGGCAGATCCTGCCAGCGCAGGGTCAGCGGCCCCAGCGGGTCGAGCAGCCATTTCGGCACGGAGAGCAGCATGTCCAACCGGGCGAGCGGATCGATTTCCGGCACCGCCAGGATACCCGCATTGCCGACCGATGCCGGCAGGCCGCCGGCGTCCCGCTCCAGAATGGTGACGCTGTGGCCATGTTCCAACAGATTGAGCGCTGTGGCGCAGCCCATGAGGCCGCCGCCGACGATACCGATATGCGCCATGCCGTCCCGTTGCGTGTTGTTTTCGTTCGTTGTGCCGCCGCCCGCGAAGCAGGAAAGGCGGATCGCGGCGGACGATAGACGGAAAGCGTCCGGCTGTCGACTGAGCGGCAGGCCGGGCCGGATCAGGCTTGCTTACCTGCCTCCTGCACGGGTTTGCGGCGGCTCTGGAGCACCTGCCACAGGAAGGCGAGCACGAAGAGGATGGTCATCAGGAGCACGATGGTCGGGGCGGGGGCGCTGTCGATGAGGAAGCTCAGCCAGATGCCGAAGAAGGTGGCGCCGAGGGCAACCGCGACGGCGACCATGAGCATGCTCGGGAAACGCCGGGTGAGGAGGGCGGCGATGGCGCCCGGCGCGACCAGCATGGCGATGGCGAGGATGATGCCGACCGCCTTCAGCGCGCCGACGACGACGAGGGACAGCACGGCGAGCAGGCCGTAGTGCAGCAGTTTCACCGGCAGGCCGATGGCAGCGGCGTGCTGCCGGTCGAAGGCCTGCACCAGCAGATCCTTGCGGAAGAGGAGGATGAAGGCCGTCGAGGCTGCAGCGATCGCCGCCGTCTCCACGAGATCGGCTGCGCCGATGCCGAGCATGTCGCCGAAGAGGATGTGGTCGAGATGGATGTCCGGCTGGATCTTGACATAGAGAACGAGGCCGAGCGCGAACATGCCGGAAAAGACGATGCCGAGGATCGTATCCTCCTTCACCCGGCTGTTGTCCTTGAGGTAGCCGGCCGAAAGCGCGCAGAACAGCCCCGCGACGAAGGCGCCGGTGGCGAAGGGCAGGCCCACGACATAGGCGATGACGACGCCCGGCAGAACCGCATGGGAGACCGCGTCGCCCATCAGCGACCAGCCCTTCAGCACGAGATAGCAGGAGAGCAGCGCCATCGGCAGGGCGATCATCAGCGTCACCAGGAAGGCGTTCTGCATGAAGGCGAGCTGGAAGGGCATGATCGCAAGGTCGAGCGTCTCGTTCATGGCTGTTTCGCCTCCAGGGTTTCGAGGGCGAGGCGGCCCCTGCGGCGCGCGGCAAGAAGGCCGTGCTTCGGCGCGAAGAGGAAGGCGAGGAGGAAGATGGCCGTCTGCAGCACGACGATGATGCCGCCCGTCGCCCCGTCGAGGAAATAGGAGATATAGGCGCCGACGAGGCTGGTGCCGGCGCCGAGCGCGGCGGCGATCGTGATCAGCCGCTGGAAGCGGTCCGTCAGCAGGTAGGCGGTCGCGCCCGGCGTCACCACCATGGCGATGACGAGGAAAGCGCCGACGGTCTGCATGGCCGCGACCGTCGAGGCGCTGAGCAGCGTGAAGAACAGGATCTTCAGGCCCGTCGGGTTGAGGCCGATCGAGCGGGCGTGGCTCTCGTCGAAGAAGGTGACCATCAGGTCCTTCCACTTCAGAAGCAGGATGACGAGCGTGACGACGCCGATGATGGCGAGCTGGATCGTGTCCTCGGGGCTGACGGCGAGGATGTTGCCGAGCACGATGGTCTGGATGTTCACCGGCGTCGGTGCGAGCGAGACCATGAAGAGGCCGAGGCCGAAGAAGGAGGAGAAGATCATGCCGATGATGGCGTCTTCCTTCAGCCGGGTCTTCCGGTTGAGGAAAAGCATCGCGGCGGCGGCAAGCCCGCCGGAGAGGAAGGCGCCGGCCGCGAAGGGCAGGCCCAGCATGTAGGCGCCGGCAACGCCGGGCACGATGGAATGGGAGAGGGCATCGCCGATCAGCGACCAGCCCTTCAGCATGAGATAGGCCGAGAGAAAGCCGCAGATGCAGCCGACCAGCGCGCTCACCCACATGGCGTTCACCATGTAGCCGTAGCCGAAGGGTTCGAGGAGCGTGTCGATCACGGTGTCTTCTCCGCCTCGCGCTCGCCGTAGATGACGAAGGGGCGCTCGTCATCGGTGATGACCTTGACGGAGCGCTTGTCCTCGTCGTCGTGCAGGTCGTGGCCGCCGAGGATGAAGTGGCGCAGCACGCCGCCGAAGGCGCGCTCCAGATTGGCTTCGGTGAAGGTCTCGGCCGTCGGGCCGGAGGCGATGACGGTGCCCTTCACGAAGACGGTGCGGTCGCAGAAATCCGGCACGCTGCCGAGATTGTGGGTGGAGACCAGCATGACGCGGCCTTCGTCGCGCAACTTGCCGAGCAGCTCGACGATCTGCTCCTCCGTCCTCACGTCGACGCCGGTGAAGGGTTCGTCGAGCAGGATCACCTGGCCTTCCTGCGCGAGCGCGCGGGCGAGGAAGACGCGCTTCCTCTGCCCGCCCGAAAGCTCGCCGATCTGGCGCTTGCGGAAATCGCTCATGTTGACCCGCGACAGCGCCTCGTCGACCATCTCGTGGTCGCGTTTCGTCGGGATGCGCAGCCAGTTCATGTGGCCGTAGCGGCCCATCATAACGACGTCCTCGACGAGCACGGGGAAGGTCCAGTCGACCTCCTCGGCCTGCGGCACATAGGCGACGAGGTTCTTCTTCAGCGCCTCCTTCACGGAAAGGCCGAGGATGGTCACCTTGCCGGCGGCGACGGGCACGAAGCCCATGATCGCTTTGAAGAGCGTGGACTTGCCGGCGCCGTTGACGCCGACGAGCGCGGTGATCGTGCCCTTGGGAACGGAGAAGCTGGCATGCGTCAGCGCCGTGTGGCCGTTGCGATAGGTGACGGTCACGTCCTCGGCGAGAATGCCGTCCACCTTCTTCGGCCTGCCACCCATCATCATTGTGAAAGACCCTTCACGATGGTTTCGGAGGTGACGCGCAGGAGGTCGAGATAGGTCGGCACGGGGCCGTCCGCCTCGCTCAGCGAGTCGACATAGAGCACGCCGCCATAGGCCGCGCCGGTCTCCGCGGCGACCTGCTTTGCCGGATCGGCGGAAACGGTGCTTTCAGAGAAGACGACGTGGATATTGTGTTCGCGCACCGCGTCGATCACGGCCTTCACCTGCATGGGGGTGCCCTGCTGGTCGGCGTTGATCGGCCAGAGGAAGAGTTCCTTGAGGCCGAAATCGCGGGTGAGGTAGCTGAAGGCGCCCTCGCTGGTGACGAGCCAGCGCTTTTCCTCGGGCAATGCGTCGATCTTCGCCTTCATCTCCACGCCGAGCGCGGTGATCTTCTCGCTGTAGGCCTTGGCATTGGCGTCGTAGGTCGCGGCATTGGCGGGATCGAGTGCGGCCAGCGCCTTGCGGATGTTCTCGACATAGATGAGCGCGTTGGCCGGCGACATCCAGGCATGCGGGTTCGGCTTGCCCTCATAGGGACCCTGCACGATGCTCATCGGCTCGACGCCCTCGCTGACGGTGACGTTCGGCACGTCGCCGAGATTGGCGAGGAATTTCTGGAACCAGAGCTCGAGGTTCAGTCCGTTCCACAAAACGAGCTTGGCGTCCTGCGCCTTCAGGATGTCGCGCGGGGTCGGCTGGTAGTTGTGGATTTCCGCGCCCGGCTTGGTGATCGATTCCACGATGGCGGCATCGCCCGCCACATTCGCCGCGATGTCGGCGATGATGGTGAAGGTCGTGACGACCTTCGGCTTTTCCTGGGCAAGGGCGGGAGACAGGGCAGGGGCCGCGCCAAGGAGCGGCAGGCTGAGGAGAAGGGCATGGAATGAGCGGCGGAGCATCGGCTCTCCTTGTCTGCTTTTGCGAATGAGTTGCATTAAACTATAGGGCTGTTTTCGCCGCTGTCAACGCAATTGCAAATCATTCGCAACAACGTCCCGAAATCGGACGTCCGGCGTTTAAAACTTCCGAAACGCCCGGCCGGTAGAGTGCGTGCAGTTCGCGTGCTCTCGGCGCGTTCGTGTTCCTGCGTTTCAAGAGAAGACCACCGCCCGTGAAGTTCCTTCCGACCTCTTTCCGCTTGTCCCGGAAGCTTCTGATCATCGTCGCCGGCGTCGTCGTGCTGACGGGCGCGTCGGGGGCCGCCGCGATCTTCGTCGGGCGCGATGCGCTGCTCGGGCCGCCGGCGGAACAGGTGTCGGGCGCCGCCTGCACGACGGTGTCCACCGTCCGCCTCGAGCGCAACGGCCAGCACTGGCTGCGCAAATATGTGCGTTCGGACGCCAGGGACGGGGATACACGCGTCAAGACGGCGCTGCGTGTCGCCGGCGCCGTGTCCAATCACGAGGAGGCCGATCTCTACCAGGTCATCCTGCTCGATGCTGCCGGCCCGGTGAACCGGGCCGACATGCGCGGCCGCGCCATCGGCGCCGAGGTGCTCTTCACACGCAATCCTTCCGCCATTCCGGGCATGACGGCGCCGTTCGTCGCGCGCTACACGACCGGCCAGCCGGCGGGCAACGGCGAATTCTACGGTGAGCGCAAGGAATTGTCGCTGGACGAGATCAAGACCATCGTCACCGCGATGGAGGATCGGGCGGATTGCGTCGATCCGCATGCGGTCGAGGAAGCGGGTGGCCACGCTGAGGCCAAGGCCGAGGGCGGCCACGGCGAGGCGCCGGCCGAAGAAGGGTCGCACGAGGTCGCCGCCAGCGAACATTGACGGTTAGAGGAGGGGATGCCCCTCATCCCGCTGCCGCGACCTTCTCCCCGTAAATGGGGAGAAGGGGGTAGGACGCGCTCGTTTCCTCAACCAATACCCGGTCGTGAGCCACGTCCCTCTCCCCGCCTGCGGGGAGAGGGTTAGGGTGAGGAGCAAGAGCCAAGGACGAAATCAGACAAAAGGTGGCCGGTATCAGCCGCCTCAGCCCTCAATCCACCTTTGCCCGGCGTGCCGGGAAGAGGATGACGTCGCGGATCGACGGGGCGTTGGTGAGCAGCATGATCAGGCGGTCGACGCCGATGCCGAGGCCGCCGGCCGGCGGCATGCCCTGGTCGATGGCATCCAGGAACTCGTCGTCGAGCTGCTTGGCCTTTTCGCCGCGGGCATGCGCCTGTTCCAGCTGCTCGACCATGCGGGCACGCTGTTCTTCGGGATCGTTCAGCTCCGAAAAGGCGTTGCCGAGCTCCCAGGTGTTGCAATAGGTCTCGAACCGCTCGACGAGGCGCGGCTCGCCCGGCACTTCCTTGGCGAAGGGCGAGATGTCCTTCGGAAAGTGCGTGACGTGCGAGGGCTGGATCAGCGTCGGTTCGACCTTCTCCTCGAAGATGAAGGCGAGGCATTCGCCCCAGGTCCAGTCCTTCTCGATCTCGAAGCCGGCGGCCTTGGCGGCGGCGCGCGCCTCCTCGTCCGTCTTGATCGCGAGGAAGTCGATGCCGGTCGCTTCCTTGACGGCGTCGGGCATCGGCACGCGCCTGAACGGGCCCTTGAAGGAGATTTCCTTGTCGCCGTAGGAAAATTCGGTCGAGCCGTGGATCTTGACCGCGAGCTCGGCGAAGAGGCGTTCCACGAGGTCCATGATGTCCTCGTAGTCGGCATAGGCCCAGTAGCACTCCATCATGGTGAATTCGGGATTGTGCCGGGTGGACACGCCCTCATTGCGGAAGTTGCGGTTGATCTCGAACACTTTGTCGGTAAGCCCGGAGACCAGCGTGCGCTTCAGGAACAGTTCCGGCGCGATGCGCAGGAACATGTCGAGCTTCAGCGTATTGTGGTGCGTCTTGAAGGGCTCGGCCGTCGCGCCGCCATAGACGGAGTGCAGCATGGGCGTCTCGACTTCCATGAAGCCGTCGTTCTCCATGAAGCGGCGGATGCCGGAGACGATCTTCGAGCGCTGCTGGAAGCGGAGCTTGGATTCCTCGTTGGTCATGATGTCGAGGTGGCGCTTGCGGTAGCGGATCTCGACATCCGAGACGCCATGCCACTTTTCCGGCATCGGCAGCAGGGTCTTCGTCAGCATGACGATGTCCTGCGCGTTGATCGTCAGCTCGCCGCGCTTGGTGCGGCGCACGACGCCCGTCACGCCGATGATGTCGCCGAGGTCGATCATCGGCAGCAGCGCGCGGGCTTCCTCCGGCGTCGTATCCTTGTGTGAAAAAATCTGGATCTTGCCCGAGGCGTCATGGATATCCATGAACATGCCGGAATTGCGCGAGGAATAGACGCGGCCGGCGACCGTCACCACGTCGCCGCTTTCCGTGTCGGGCTCCAGGCCCTCGTATTTTTCCGCAAGCTCCGCATTGGTCATCGTCCGGTGGAAATGCGCCGGGTAGACGTCGCCGACCGTCTCGCGAAGCTGGGCGAGCTTCTGGCGGCGGACTTCCGTCGGGTCGGAGGAAAGGGCGGTTTCTGTCTTCTCGTTCATTCTTTCTTGTTCCTTACTTTCCGCTGCCCACCATCGAGGCGACGACCTGCGCCGCGACCTTCAGACGCTGGCGCACGACGGAGCGGCCGAGGATCGCCATCGAATCGAAGAGCGGCAGCGAGCGCGACGAGCCGGAGACGGCGACGAAGAGCGGGGCGACGACGACCTTCAGCTTCTTGCCGAGCCGGTCGGCGCTCGCACGCAGTTCCGCCTCGATGCTCTCGACGGTCCATTCCGGCATCTTTTCGAGGTCCGGCTGCACCTGATTGAGGACTTCGAGGATTTCTTCCGGCGTGGATTTCACCTTGGCGAAGGCCTCCGGCGTCAGGCCGAGATCGGATTTCAGCAGGAAGCCGGCAAGGTCCGGCAGTTCGCCGAGCTTGGAGATGCGCGACTGCGAGAGCTTCAGCCCCTGGCGGACGCGGTCGTTCTCCATCGCCCAGGAAAGCACGCGCTGGACGAACTCTTCCTCCGAAAGCTGCTCGCGCAGCCAGCGGCCGTTCAGCCAGTCGAGCTTCTGGATGTCGAAGATCGCGCCCGCCTTGGACAGGTTCTCCGGGTCGAACTTTTCGGCGAGCTGATCCATGGTCAGCATTTCCTCACCCTCGGCGATCTGGACGAAGAACAGGCCGAGGAAGTTCATCAGCGCTTCCGGCAGATAGCCGAGCGCGGAATAGTAGGAGATCGACGTCGGGTTCTTGCGTTTCGAGAGCTTCGACTTGTCGTGGTTGCGCATCAGCGACAGGTGCATGAAGACCGGCGGCTCGAGGCCGAGATATTGGTAGATGAGGATGTGCTTCGGCACCGAGGCGAGCCATTCCTCGCCGCGCGCGACATGCGTGATCTTCATCAGATGGTCGTCGACGACGTTCGCCATATGGTAGGTCGGCATGCCGTCGGCCTTGAGCAGGACCTGCATGTCGACGGCGTCCCACGGGATTTCGACCGGGCCGTAGACGCCGTCGACGAACTTGCAGGAGCCTTCGGCGGGGATCTTCATGCGCACGACATGCGGCTCGCCCGCCTCGACGCGCGCGGCCACTTCCTCGGCGGAAAGATGCAGGCAGTGGCCGTCATATTTCGGCGGCTTGCCTGCGGCGCGCTGCGCCTCGCGCATCTTCTCCAGCCGCTCGGGCGTGCAGAAACACTTGAAGCCATGGCCGTTCTCGACGATCTTGTCGACGAACGGACGGTAGATGTCCTTGCGGTCGGACTGGCGATAGGGGCCGTAGGGGCCGCCGATGTCGGGGCCTTCCGACCATTCGAGGCCGCACCATTTCAGCGCGTCCAGCACCTTCTGCTCGAATTCGGGCGTCGAGCGCGTGGCGTCCGTATCCTCGATGCGCAGGATGAAGGTGCCGTTGTTCTTCTTGGCGAAGAGATAGTTGAACAACGCGATATAGGCGGTGCCGACATGCGGCTCGCCGGTCGGGGAGGGTGCGATGCGTACGCGAACGCCGGAGGCGGTTGCGGAAGTGCTCATGGTTTGGCCCGTCTTGACATGGTTTTACGCCCCCGGCCGGAGGTTCCGGCGTCGAAGGCGTCACGTTAGGGAGGGAGAGCCCGGTTTTGCGCCGGATATGCGGCGGGAAAGGGCCTTCCGTTGGGCTGGGTGAGACCATATTCAGCCCGGCACGTCAAGAAAAAGTCAGTCCGGCCTATTGCACCGGCCAGACGTAGAGCAGCGCGGGCACGCTGACCAGCACGATGAGGAAGGACAGCGGCAGGCCGACGCGCGGATAGTCGGCGAACTTGTAGCCGCCCGGCCCCATGACCAGCGTGTTGCACTGGTGGCCGACGGGGGTGAGGAAATCGCAGCCCGCGCCGATCGCCACCGCCATCAGGAAGGCCTCCGGCCGGTAGCCGAGCGCGCCGGCGAAACTCGCCGCGATCGGCGCCATGACCAGCACCGTCGCGGCATTGTTGAGGAAGGGCGTGACGGCCATGGCGGTCAGAAGGATGAGGGCGAGCGCGCCGAAGGGCGGCAGGTGCACGGCGACATCGCCCAGCCAGCCGGCGATAAGCTCGCTGGCGCCCGTCGTGCGCAGGCTGTCGGAGACGGGGATGAGACAGGCGAGCATGATGAGGATCGGCCCGTCGAGCGCGGCATAGGCCTCGCGCAGCGGCACGGCGCGGAAGAGCACCATGGCGACGGCGGCGGCGAAGAAGCCGGTCGCCACCGGCACGAGGCCGACGGCGGTGGAGGCCATGGCGGCGATCAGCACAAGCACGGGAATGATCGCCCGGCGGGGAGCGCCGAGCAGGATTTCGCGCTGGGCGAGGGGAAGCAGGCCGAGTTCCGGCAAGAGCGTCGGCAGGGTGCGGTTATTGCCCTGCAGCACGACCATGTCGCCGGGGCGCAGCCGCACCTCGGAGAGCTTTTCCCGCAGCCGCTCGCCCTGGCGGCTGACGGCGAGCAGGTTGATGCCGTAGGAATGGAACAGCGCGATGCTGCGCGCCGAAATGTCGATCAGCCGGGAATCGTTGCCGACGACGGCCTCGATGGCGCTGATCTCGCCTTCCTCGCCGCGCCCGGCGCGGATCGGCTTGCCGGACAGCATGAGGCCGGCGGCGGAAACGACCTTGTCGAGTGCGCTCGCCGTACCCTCCATCAGGATCGTATCCCTGGCGGCAAGGCGCACGTCGGGCAGCGGGGAGAGGTGGACATGGCCGCGGATGATGGCGGTGGCGATCACCTCGCCGTCGCCATGCTTCAGCACGTCGTTCAGCGACTTGCCGACCGAGGGCGAGCCTTCCTCCACCGTGGCGTCGGAGGAATAGGCGGCGGCCTCCAGCGATTCCTCGATGCTGGCATTGCTGTTCGTGCGTTCCGGCACGATGCGGTTGAAGAACAGCATGAAGAGGATGCCGCAGACCGCCAGCGTGGCGCCGACGGGCGTGAAGTCGAACATGGTGAAGCTCTCGCCGGTGATCTCCTGGCGCAGCCGCGAGACGACGATGTTCGGCGAGGTGCCGATCTGGGTCATCAGGCCGCCGAGCAGCGCGGCGAAGGCCATGGGCATCAGGAACTTCGAGGCGGGCGTGCCGGATTTCCGGGCGAACTGGAAGGCGAGCGGCATCATGATGGCGAGCGCGCCGATGTTCTTGATGAACGCCGAGAGCACCGCGACGGAGACGAGCAGCAGCGCGAGCTGCGCGCGGCCGGCGGTGAGGTTCGGGAAGAAGCGCTTGACCGCGAGGTTGACGATGCCGGAGCGGGCGACGGCCGCGCTCACCATCAGCGCGCTGCCGACGATGATGACGATGTCGTCGCTGAACCCGGAAAAGGCCTTGTCGAAGGGCACGATGCCGAGCGTGAGCGCCAGAAGCAGCGAGCAACAGGCAACGAGGTCGTAGCGGAACCGTCCCCAGATGAACGCCGCCATCATAAGTGAGATGACGACGAAGGCGAAGGTCTGCTCAAGGGTCATGTTATGGTCCGTGCGGCGGGACGATGCTCGGCATGAATTCCGTACGGGCCTTTCCGGTTCCTGCACGACGCGCAAACCGGTTACAAACTTTCGCGGAACAATCCACCCGGCGAAAGGTTTGCCAAGAGAAGGCGGGCCGTGTCAACCGGACGCGACGGAGATGGAGAATGCGGGCGTTTTTCCGGTTTCTTCCCGTGGCCAACGAAACGGCAGTCGAGCTCCCCACCCGTCCGGCCCGTCTTCGACACCCTTCCAAACGGAAGCCGGCGGGACCTTCGTCCCGCCGGTCTTTCTGTGCTAGTGGCCAGAGGCCTTGCTCTTTTGCCGCGCCCGGCGGGAGAACATGTTGAGCACCTCGACAAGGGCCGAGAAGGCCATGGCGGCGTAGACATAGCCCTTCGGCACATGGAAGCCCATGCCTTCGGCGATCAGCGTGGTGCCGATCATCAGGAGGAAGGCGAGCGCCAGCATGACGATCGTCGGGTTCTTCTCGATGAAGTTGGCAAGCGGGGTCGCCGCGAGCAGCATGACCGCGACGGCAACCAGGACGGCGACCACCATGATCGGCAGGTGCGGCGTCATGCCGACGGCCGTGATGATGCTGTCGATGGAGAAGACGAGGTCGAGCAGCAGGATCTGGCCGATCGCCGCCGTGAAGGTCGTCGAGACCGCACCGCCGACCATGTCCTCCTTGTGGTCGATGGGATCGACATTGTGGTGGATCTCCTTCGTCGCCTTCCAGACGAGGAAGAGGCCGCCGGCGATCAGGATCATGTCCTTCCAGGAGAAGCCATGGCCGAAGGCCTCGAAGACCGGGGTGGTGAGCTGGACGATCCAGGCGACGGTGCCGAGCAGCGCAAGGCGCATGATGAGCGCGAGGCCGATGCCGATGCGGCGGGCCCGTTCGCGATGCTCGGGTGGCAGCTTGTTCGTCAGGATCGAGATGAAGATAAGGTTGTCGATGCCGAGAACGACCTCCATCACGATGAGCGTGATGAGGGCTATCCAGGCGGCCGGGTCTTGCACGAGCGCAAGAATGCTGTCCATCCGGTCTTCCTCTCCAAATACGGGTTTGAGAATGGACTTCCGTATTTATGCAGAATTTGACCGCTGACAAGCTGAGCGAGGGCCGTTCAAGCTCATATCACGATTTCGTCATCTGATGGACGGCCGGCCGGCGGTTTTCCCGGCTTTACGGCTTCGCGCCATAGGCTGCGAGGAAGACCCTTATGGCCGAGGCGACGTTCTGCTCGATCACGGCCTTCGGCGGCACCTCCTCCATCGCGCCGAAGAGGCGGGGCTTGAAAAGACCGACCGTTGTGAGCTCGATGAACTGCTTGGCCGCGTGCGCCGTGTCGTCCGAAACGACGATGCCCGCCGCCACCTGGCGATCGAGATATTCCTGCAGCACCGAGACCGGGTTGATCGGCGTTGCGGAGAAGAAGCGGCTACAGAGCTTCGGCAGGCGATGGTTGGCGGCGATCACCATGCGCATGGCACGGATCGTCTGGTCCGCCGTCATGTGGGTGGCGAACAGCGTGCCGAATTCCTTCAGCGTCTCGGTGATCGGCTTCCTGCCGTCGAGCACATGGCGCACCGTTTCGGTGATCCGCCGGCGCTCGCGCTCGATCATCGAGCCGAACAGGTCTTCCTTGTTCTCGAAATAGACGTAGATCGTGCCTTTGGAAACGCCGGCGGCACGCGTGATGTCGTTCATGCTGGCGGCCTCGAAGCCCTGTTCCATGAACACGCGTTTCGCGCCGTCGAGGATCTGCTCGCGCTTGGCGGGATCCTCGCCGGCAATGCGGCGGCCCGTATGCGGGGCTGCCGATTTTTCTTCCGTCGTCTGCATCTCCGTTCCCGCGCTCGAAGCCTCGCCAGCTATTTCGAACCGAGCGGTTCGATTTCTACTTGATATGCGCGAGAAAGAGGACTATGTCAAATCGAACCGAACGGTTCAGTTCGGAATTTTATCCCAGAGATGGTGGCAAGCCCATGTCGACTTCCCATGGCGCCGGCACGGCGAAGGTTCGTCCGGTCAACGATGATTTCGAGGCGGAGACCGCCGAGGCGCGGCCGGCAACCACGGCGGAGACTGCACCCGCCGCCACCGTGGCCCAGCCGGAGACCAGAAAGGGCGGCCGGCGCCTTGCGCTGCCGATCCTTGCCGTCGCCCTCATCGCCGCCGCCGGCTGGTACGGCCATGAATGGTGGACGAACGGCCGCTTCATGATCTCGACGGACGACGCCTATGTCGAGGGCGATATCGCCTCCATCTCCCCCAAGGTTTCCGGCTATGTGGCCGTGGTCAACGCCGTCGCCAACCAGACGGTGAAGGCCGGCGATCCGCTCGTCACGCTCGATGACGGTGACTATCGGCTCGCCCGCGAGCAGGCCGAGGCGCAGATCGCGACGCAGAAGCTCTCGCTCGGCCGCATCGACGCGCAGATCGAAGGCGCCAGGGCAAGCCTTGCCCAGGCGGATGCCCAGAAGACGGCCTACCAGGCAGCCCTCAGCGGCGCGCAAGTCGCCGAAAAGCGCGCCAAGGAGCTGAACGCCAAGGCCGTCGGCACCACAGCCTCGCTCGACAGCGCCACCGTGGCGCTGGACCAGGCCAAGGCCAATCTCGTCGGCGCGGATGCCAATATCGTTGCTGCCAGGGCGGCCATCACCGTGCTCGAGGCGCAGCGCGCGGAAGCCGAAAGCCAGATCCGCACGCTGGAGCTTGCCCGCGACAAGGCCGAGCGCGACCTCGGCTTCACCGTGCTGAAGGCGCCCTATGACGGCGTCGTCGGCAATATTTCCGTGCAGGTCGGCGATCTCGTCTCGGCCGGCCAGCGCCTTGCGGCCCTTGTTCCGGTGAAGGACCTCTATGTCGAGGCGAACTTCAAGGAAACGCAGATCGCCCGTCTCGTGCCGGGCTCGAAAGTGCATCTGCATGTCGATGCCTTCGAGGAGGACGACATTGTCGGCACGGTGGATTCGATCGCGCCGGCTTCCGGCTCGGTCTTCTCGCTGCTGCCGGCGGAAAACGCCACGGGCAACTTCACCAAGGTCACGCAGCGCGTGCCGGTTCGCATCGCCATCCCCCGGGAGGTGCTGGACAGCGGCAAGCTGCGCGCCGGCCTCAGCGTCGTCGTCGACGTCGACAGCCGCACGGCGCCGGATGGCACGGCGCTCGCCGCCCGGGCCGAGTAGAGACCTCCAGCAAGGGAGCGCGGGCGATGGCCGCGACCGCTCAACCGGCAGCAGGCGCCCTGACGGCGGCGCCCGCGCAGGCCGACAAGGTTCCCGTCCGCCGCGTCGTTGCGTTCTTCGCGATGGTCTTCGGCATGTTCATGTCGATCCTCGACATCCAGATCGTCTCGGCCTCGCTCTCGGAGATCCAGGCCGGCCTCGGCGCAGGCGCCGACGAGATCGCCTGGGTGCAGACCTCCTATCTCATCGCCGAGGTCATCATGATCCCGCTGTCGGGCACGCTGGCGCGCATCGTCTCGACGCGCGTGCTCTTCGCCTTCTCGGCCGCCGGCTTCACCCTGGCGAGCGCGCTTGCCGCGACCGCGACGAACATCGACCAGATGATCGTCTACCGCGCCATCCAGGGCTTCATCGGCGGCGGCATGATCCCCTCGGTCTTCGCGGCCGCCTTCACCATCTTCCCGCCCTCCAAGCGGTCGGTCGTCTCGCCGATGATCGGCCTCGTCGCCACGCTCGCGCCGACCATCGGCCCGACGGTCGGCGGCTATCTCAGCCACGCCTTCTCCTGGCACTGGCTGTTCCTCGTCAACATCATCCCCGGCATCATCGTCACGGTGCTGACCTGGAACCTCATCGACTTCGACAAGCCGGAATTCAGCCTGATGAAGCGCTTCGACTGGTGGGGCCTCATTTCCATGGCGGTGTTCCTCGGCTCGCTCGAATATGTGCTGGAAGAGGGCAACAACAAGGACTGGTTCAGCGACGAGCATATCGTCATGGGATCCGTCGCCGTCGTGGTCGGCGCCGTGGTCTTCTTCTGGCGCGCCTTCAAGGTGCCGTTCCCGGTGGTGGACCTGCGCGCCTTCGCGAACCGCAACTTCGCCTTCGGCTCGATCTTCTCCTTCACGATGGGCATCGGCCTCTACGGCCTCACCTATCTCTATCCGCTCTATCTGGCGCGCATCCGCGGTTACGATTCGCTGATGATCGGCGAGACGCTGTTCATCTCCGGCCTTGCCATGTTCTGCACGGCGCCGATCGCCGGCATGATGTCGTCGCGGCTCGATCCGCGCGTCATGATGATGATGGGCTTCGGCGGTTTCGCGCTCGGCACCTGGTCGATGACGCAGCTGACGGCCGACTGGGATTTCTACGAACTGCTCGTGCCGCAGATCCTGCGCGGCGTCTCGCTGATGATCTGCATGGTGCCGATCAACAACGTGGCGCTCGGCACGCTCTCGCCCGACCGCATCCGCAATGCCTCCGGCCTCTTCAACCTGACGCGCAATCTCGGCGGCGCCGTGGGGCTCGCGGTCATCAACACGATCCTCACCCAGCGCTCGCAGGAGCATTACCTGCGCCTCTCCGAGCATGTGCAGTGGGGCAATCCCGAAGCCGTCGAGCGCATGAACAGCATGGCCGCGAACTACAGCGCCCATGGCCTCGACGGCCCCGCCATCGCCGTCAAGCAGATGGCCGGCTTGGTGCAGCAGCAGGCCTATATCCTGTCCTTCATCGACATCTTCGTGCTGCTCACCGGCCTCTTTGCGACGCTCATCTTCTGTGTGCTGGCGATCCGCAAGCCGCAGGGCGCGGTGCGGGGCGGCGGGCACTGAACCTGCCTCTTGCGGTGATCGGGATCGCTCCGTCACAATGGGGTGGTCCTGTCCCTGCCCGGAGGCCCCGTTTGTCGTTCGATCCCACGCGCCGTCGTCTCCTCACCGCCGCCGGCGGCCTGGGGCTCTCGCTTGCCTTGCCGGTGTTCCCTTCGCGCGCGGCCCGGCCGGCGACGGATGCGACCTTCCTCTTCTCCTGCGACGTGCATGCCTGCCTCGTCTCGGCGGACGGGCTCAGCCCCAACTGTGCGGACGAGGGCAAGACCGATGCGGCGCTGCTGCGGCATGTCGCGGCGGTGAATGCGGTCGGCGGCCTTGCCTGGCCGGCGGAGATCGACGGCAGGCCGTCCGGCCTTGCCGGCGCCGGCACGACCATCGCGGCGCCGCTCGGCCTGGTGCTCGGCGGCGACATGACGGATGACGGCGGCGGGCAGGTAAAGGTGCCGGGCGAGGGGCGGCAGCTCCAGCAGTTCGCCAGCCGCTACCAGCAGGGCACGGGGTCGGACCGCGTGCACTATCCGGTCTATAACGGCCTCGGCAATCACGACCTCGACCAGGACGGCGTGCCGCCGCATCTCGACTGGTACCGGCGCGAATTGCGCGACTATGTCGAGCTGAACCACCGCTCCACCGTCTTTTACAAGGCGCCGGTGCCGGTGACGAACTACGATATCGAGTCGGACAATTTCTCCTGGGACTGGGGCGGATTGCATCTCGTGCAGCTCCAGCGCTTCGGCGGCGACGACACCAAGGGCGCCATCAGCGGCCTGCCCTGGCTGAAGCAGGACCTTGTCACCTATGCGGCGGATGGCCGGCCGGTCGTGCTGTTCCAGCACTACGGCTGGGACCGGTTTTCCACCGAACACTGGGATCCGGCGGCAAAGACCTTCGATCCGCAGGGCACCGGCTCCGCGCACTGGTGGACGGAGGAGGAGCGTGCCGGTCTGCTTTCGACGCTCAAGGGCTCCAATGTCGTCGGCATCTTCCACGGCCACGAGCATCCGACACCGATGATCTATGACCGCGAGGGCTACGATATCTTCAAGCCCATCGCGGCCTTCCTGGGCGGCTTTGCGCTCGTCCGCGTCACGGACGGATTCATGGACGTCGTGCTGGCCCGCGCCGGAAATGAGCCGGGTGCGATCATCTTCACCCACGCTTTCAGCAAGCGCTTTTCTGGCTGAAAAATCACGGCCGGGCAGCAGCGTGAAAATTTCTGATTTACGTACATCAGAAATTCCTCTATGGGTCTCGGCACGGAGGAGAGATGAGACCCACGGTTCACGATATTGCCGACAAGGCGGGCGTCAGCCTCGCCACCGTTGACCGCGTCTTGAACGGCCGGCCCGGCGTTCGCGGCGTGACGCGGGCCAGGGTCGAGGCGGCGATTGCGGCGCTCGGCTATGTGCGCGACGTGGCGGCGGCGAACCTTGCCAAGAGCCGGGTCTATCCGCTCGTCTTCATCCTGCCGGCGGGCGACAATCCCTTCATGCGCGGGCTCGAGGCGGAGGTGCGCCGCGCCGGCATGCATTCGGCGAACGAGCGCACCCGGCTTGCCGTCGTCACCGTTCCCGCCTTCGACGCCGGCGCGCTGGCGAAGGCCATCGACGGCGCCATTGCCGAAAAGGTCTCCGGCATCGCCGCCGTCGCGGTGGATGCGCCGGAGGTCTCCGCGGCCATCGGCCGGGCGCATGCGGCCGGCATTCCCCTTGTCACGCTCGTTTCCGACCTTGCCGGTTCCGGCCGCGATCATTTCGTCGGTGTCGACAACATTGCCGCAGGCCGAACGGCCGGCAGCCTGTTGGGGCGTTTCCTCGGTAGCCGGCCCGGCCCCGTCGCCGTGCTCGCCGGCTCGATGCGCGTGCGCGACCATCGCGAGCGCCTGGAGGGCTTTTGCGCTGCGATGGCGGATATGCCCGTCACGCGCGCGATCCTGCCGGTGCTGGAGGGGCAGGACGATCCTGCCCGCTCCCGTGCGCTGATTTCGGAGTGCCTCGCCGCCGTTCCGGACCTTGCAGGCATCTACAGCCTCGGTGCCGGCAACCAGGGCCTCGTCGCGGCGCTTGCCGCCGGCGACCGCGACGATATCTGCGTGATTGCCCACGAACTGACGGACCATACCCGCGCCGCGCTCGAAACCGGCACCATCGATGCCGTGCTCAACCAGGACGCCGGCCACGAGGTGCGCAGCGCCATCCGCGTGCTGCGCGCCAAGGCGGACGGCTTGCCCGTCATCGCGGCGCAGGAGCGCATCCGCCTCGATATCTTCATCAAGGACAACCTTCCGGCCGGTCCGGACGGGGATGACGGCAACTAGGGAGAACGCCATGTATCTCGGGATCGACCTCGGCACGTCGAGCGTCAAGGCCATGCTGATCGATGCGGAGCAGACGGTCGTCGGTTCGGCCTCCAGCACGGAGGTGAAGACCGCGCGGCCGCAGGCCGGCTGGTCCGAGCAGGATCCGGCGGACTGGATCCGCGCGACGGAGGAGGCGATCGCCGGCCTTCGCGCCGCCCATCCCGCCGGGCTCGCCGCTGTGCGCGGCATCGGCCTGTCCGGCCACATGCACGGCGCGACGCTGCTCGACGCCGAGGACAGGGTGCTGCGCCCCTGCATCATGTGGAACGACACGCGCAGCCACCGCGAGGCGGCGGCGCTCGATGCGGATCCACGCTTTCGCAGGGTCACCGGCAATATCGTCTTTCCCGGCTTCACCGCGCCGAAACTCGCCTGGGTGAAGAACAACGAGCCGGATGTCTTTGCGAAGGTCCGCTGGGTCCTGCTGCCGAAGGATTTTCTGCGCGTCTGGCTCACCGGCGAGCACATGTCGGAAATGTCGGATTCGGCGGGCACCTCCTGGCTCGATATGGGCGCGCGCAAATGGTCCGGCGAACTGCTGGCGGCGACCGGGCTCGAGGAGCGCCAGATGCCGGCGCTGGTGGAAGGCACCGATGCCGCCGGCATCCTGCGGCCGGAGCTTGCCGCAAAATGGGGGTTCGGCGCCGGTATCGTCGTTGCCGGCGGGGCGGGGGACAATGCCGCCTCGGCCTGCGGCATGGGCACGGTGCGAGAGGGGGCGGCCTTCGTCTCGCTCGGCACGTCGGGCGTGGTGTTTGCGGCCAATGCCAGCTACCTGCCGAACCCGGAAAGTGCCGTGCACGCCTTCTGCCATGCGCTGCCGGGCACCTGGCACCAGATGGGCGTGATCCTGTCGGCCACCGATGCGCTGAACTGGCATTCGCGCGTCACCGGTGCCTCCGCCGCAGACCTGACACAGGAACTCGGCGATGCGCTGAAAGCGCCGTCCGGCGTCACCTTCCTGCCCTATCTTTCGGGCGAGCGCACGCCGCACAACGATGCGGCGATCCGCGGCGCCTTCCTCGGCCTCGGCCATGAGAGCAGCCGCACGGTGTTGACGCAGGCCGTGCTCGAAGGCGTCTCCTTCGCCATCCGCGACAGTCTCGAAGCGTTGAAATCCGCCGGAACGGTGCTCTCCCGCGTCACCGCCATCGGCGGCGGCTCGCGCTCGCGCTACTGGCTGAAATCGATCGCCACCGCGCTGAACCTGCCCGTCGACCTGCCGGCGGACGGCGATTTCGGCGCCGCTTTCGGCGCCGCCCGCCTCGGCCTCGTCGCGGCAACCGGTGCGGACCCCGTTGCGGTCTGCAGCGCGCCGGCGACAGCCGAGACGATCGAACCCGAGACGGCGCTGAGCGCCGCCTACGAGGACACCTACCAGCGCTATCGCCGCCTCTACCCGGCGATCCGCGCCGCCTACTGACAAGCAAGCACACCAGAGGAGACACCCATGGCCACCGGCTTCTTCGGCGATATCGCCAGGATCAAATATGAAGGCCCTGACAGCACCAACCCGCTCGCCTTCCGCCACTACAATCCCGACGAGATCGTGCTCGGCAAGCGCATGGAGGATCACCTGCGCTTTGCCGTTGCCTATTGGCACACCTTTGTCTGGCCGGGCGGCGACCCCTTCGGCGGACAGACCTTCGAGCGTCCGTGGTTCGAGGATTCCATGCAGGCGGCCAAGCTGAAGGCCGACGTCGCCTTCGAATTCTTCCAGCTGCTCGGCGTTCCCTTCTACTGCTTCCACGATGCGGACGTGCGGCCGGAGGGCAGGGATTTCGTCGAGAACACGAAGAACCTCAACGAGATCGTCGACTACTTTGAAAAGAAGCAGGCCGAGACCGGCGTGAAGCTGCTGTGGGGCACGGCGAACCTCTTCTCCAACCGCCGCTACATGGGGGGCGCGGCGACCAATCCGGATCCGGATGTCTTCGCCTTCGCCGCGGCGACGGTGAAGACCTGCATCGACGCCACGCACCGCCTCGGCGGCGACAATTACGTGCTGTGGGGCGGCCGCGAGGGCTACGAGACCCTGCTCAACACCAATATCGGCCAAGAGCTCGACCAGCTCGGCCGTTTCGTCAACATGGTCGTCGAATACAAGCACAAGATCGGCTTCAAGGGCGCGATCCTCATCGAGCCGAAGCCGCAGGAGCCGACCAAGCATCAGTACGACTACGACGTCGCCACGGTCTACGGCTTCCTCAGGAAATACGGGCTGGAGAACGAGGTGAAGCTCAACATCGAGCAGGGCCACGCGATCCTCGCCGGCCACTCCTTCGAGCACGAGCTGGCGCTTGCCAATGCGCTTGGCATCTTCGGCTCGATCGACATGAACCGCAACGACTACCAGTCCGGCTGGGACACCGACCAGTTTCCCAACAATGTTCCGGAAATGGCGCTCGCCTTCTACCAGGTGCTCTCCGGCGGTGGCTTCACCACGGGCGGCACGAACTTCGACGCCAAGCTGCGCCGCCAGTCGATCGATCCGGCCGATCTCCTGATCGGCCATATCGGCGGCATGGATTGCTGCGCGCGCGGCGTGAAGGCCGCGGCCCGCATGATCGAGGACAAGGCGCTGTCCGGTCCGCTCGCCGAGCGCTATGCCGGCTGGCAGACGCCGGAAGCGCAGAAGATACTGTCCGGCGGCTCCTCGCTGGACGCGCTGGAAGCCTATGTGCTTGCCGGCGGCATCAATCCGCAACCGCGCTCCGGCAGGCAGGAACTTCTGGAAAACGTCGTCAACCGTTACGTCTGACGTGTCTGGGAGAGGTCATTCATGGACCGGAGAGGGCGCCTTCCTGGCGCCCTTTCTTGTTCGGGGAGACCGTGCGGCGAGCCGCCTCACCTTAGGTGAGATATACTTTGCCTTGCGTCAGGTTGTATTTGGTGTCTTCTTTCCAGATCCCCTAAAATTATATGGGTAAGGATCCATTATTGGAGAAAACCGCAACTTTTTTGACTTCTATCAATTTCTGTAAAGTATCGCCGTCCCGTTCGTAGATGTTTGTTTACCATCTCCTGCGAAAAATCGCGACAGACCGCAAGCCGGAGCCCGATTTGGGGCCGGCGTCGATCGCCGTTCCAACCGCACGAGGATTTCCGGATGTCAGCGCAGGATGCCAAGACCCAGCAACTGAACGAGCGCCTCTCCTTCGTCGAGCTCGACGGTGGCCAGCGTGATGCGCTGAAGCGCGCGCTGCCGACGATCTCCGCCTCGCTCGATGGTGCCCTCGACACCTTCTACCGCAAGGCGCGGGCCACGCCCGAGACGGCGCGGTTCTTTGCCAATGAGGCCCATATCCAGAGTGCCAAGGGCCGGCAGGTCAAGCATTGGGAGCTGATCGGCTCGGCGCGTTTCGATACGCAATATGTCGATGCCGTCACCATGATCGGCAAGACGCATGCCCGCCTCGGCCTGGAGCCGCGCTGGTATATCGGCGGTTACGCGCTGATCCTCGAGGCGATCGTCGAGAGCGTCATCGCAAAACATCTCGAAGGCTTCATCTACCGCAAGAAGGCGGCTGCGCTCGGCGAGGAGATCTCGGCCATCGTGAAGGCCGCGCTCGTCGACATGGACTACGCGATCTCCGTCTATCTGGAGGCGCTGCAGGAGGAGCGCGAGAAGGCGGAGGCCGAACGGCAGGCGCTGAATGCCGAGCAGGAAGAGGCGCTGGCTGCGCTCGACACCTCGCTCACCCGCCTTGCGGGCGGGGACCTCACGGCCTCGATCAGCACGCCGCTCGCCCCGCAGTTCGAGCGCCTGCGCTCCAATTTCAACGGGGCGATCGAGAAGCTGGACGACACGCTCGGCGCCATCGTCACGGCGGCGGACGATGCGGCCGGCAATTCCGGCGAACTGGTGAATGCCACGGACGACATGGCCAAGCGCACCGAGCAGCAGGCCGCCTCGCTGGAGGAGACCGCTGCGGCCGTCGAGGAAATCACCACCATTTCCCGCGAGGCCGCACAGCGCGCGGAAGAGGCCCGCCGCGTCGTCGGCAGCGCCACGGACGAGGCCCGGCGCTCCGGCCAGATCGTCGAACAGGCAGTCTCCGCGATGGGCGCCATCCAGGACTCCTCCGGGAAGATCACGCAGATCATCAGCGTCATCGACCAGATCTCGTTCCAGACCAACCTCCTGGCGCTCAATGCCGGCGTCGAGGCGGCGCGGGCGGGCGAGGCGGGCAAGGGCTTTGCCGTCGTGGCGCAGGAGGTCCGCGAACTCGCGCAGAAATCCGCGGACGCGGCCAGGGAGATCAAGGCCCTGATCGACAAGTCCTTCGAGGACGTGCAGCTCGGCGTATCGCTGGTCAACAAGACGGGCGAGGCGCTGCATCATATCGGCGAGCAGGTCGTGCACATCAACGCGCATATCGATGCCATCGCCAGCTCCGCCCGCGAGCAGTCGGCCGGCATTTCCGAGATCAATACGGCCGTCGGCAGCATGGACCAGATGACCCAGCAGAATGCCGCGATGGTCGAGGAGACCAATGCCGCGACGCACAATCTCATGCAGATCAGCACGACGCTGAAGGGTCTCGTCGACCGGTTCACGGTTTCGGCGGCACGCGAGCAGCAAATGGCAAAGCCGGCCCAGCGCCGCTACGGGTAAGGGTTGGCGGCGTGCATGCCCGGATCGAGGGCTTCTACCGTTTCTGGAACCGCCGCGACGGCGCGGAGACCGAATTGCGCACGATCAGATCCGGCCGGAGCAGGATTTCCGTGTCAGCCGGCTCGCTGTCGGAGAGAAGCTCGAACAGCAGCGCCATGGCGCTCTTGCCTATCGCGGTGCGCGGCTGGCGGATCGTTGTGAGCGAAGGCGTCATGAAGCTCGCCTGCGGCACGTCGTCGAAGCCGGTGACGGAAAAGTCGTTCGGAATGTCGTAGCCGCGCGCGCCGAGGCCGATCATCACGCCGATCGCCGTCTGGTCGTTGACGCACATGAAGGCGCTCGGCAGCGTGTCGCGCATGAAGAGTTGCTCGAGCGCGAGGCGCCCGCTCTCGATCGTGCCGTCGCCCTCCAGGATGATGCGCTCGCCGGCCGGCACGCCCGCGGCGTCGAGCCCGGCATCATAGCCCTGGCGGCGCCGGCTATAGGCAAGGCGCGTGCGCGAATCGCCGATGAAGGCGATCTTGCGATGTCCCTCGGCAATGAGGAGATCGACCGCCTTGCGCGCGCCTTCGATGTCGTCGACGCCGACATAGGGGATGCCGCCATTGTAGACCGGCTCGAAGACGCCGACGCTGGGCGGCAGGCGGGCCGTCATGGACTGGTGGCCGAAGGGCAGGATGCCGGTGAAGAGGATCAGCCCGGCCGCCTGGTTGGAATTCAGGAACTTCAGGTATTCGAGGCCGCGCTGCGGATCGTTCTGCGTATGGCCGATCAGGATGCCATAGCCGTGCGCGCGCGCCTCGTTCTCCAGGCCGACGAGGATGTTGGAGAAGTTCGGGTCGCCGATGTCGGGTGCCACGACGAGGATCATGTTCGAGCGGCCGAGGCGCAGGCTGCGCGCCATCGCATTGGTCGTATAGCCGGTGATTGCGATCGCCTGGTTGACCTTCAGCCGCGTCGAGTTGGCCACCTTTTCCGGGGTGTGGATCGCCCGCGATACGGTCGCGATCGAGACCTGCGCGATGCGCGCAACATCCTCGATCGTGGCGGGGCTGGACGTCGACAAACTGGCTCTCACTCGGCACGGGCAAGTCCGGCGGGGGTGCGAAGCGCAGCATCCGGAATTGCATTAACAAACGAAGTGCGGGGGACACTACACAGACTGGACTGAGGGTCAAACGGCGCTTGGTGAAAATTCCTGATATCCCATGATGTAAACCTTTACATGGATCGTGTAAAGGTTTACATCGTTTCTCAAGCGGTCGAGGAGCCGCAGGGAGGAAATCATGAATCCGGACGCTGCCGACGGGGCTCCCGTCGTTCTCGCTGCACGCCGCATCGCCAAGTCTTTCAATGGCGTGCAGGTGCTGTTCAGCGTCAATTTCGAGCTGCGCGCCGGTGAGATCCATGCCCTGATGGGCGAGAACGGCGCGGGCAAGTCGACGCTCGTGAAGATCCTCTCCGGCTTCGAGCAGCCGACATCGGGCGAGATCCTTCTCGACGGCCAGCCAGTCAAGCTGCCGCCGAACGGCCAGGCCGAGCAGCTCGGCATCGTCATCATCCACCAGGAATTCAACCTCGCCGAACACCTGACCGTCACCGAGAGCCTGTTTCTCGGCCGGGAGGTGACGAGCTACGGCGTGCTCGACCGGAAATTCATGCGCGCCGAAACGCGCCGCGTGCTCGACCAGCTCGGCTCCCATGTCGACGAGAACGCGCTGATCAGCTCGCTCTCCATCGCCGACAAGCAGATGGTGGAGATCGCCAAGGCCATCAGCCGCGATGCGCGCATCATCTTCATGGACGAGCCGACGGCCGTGCTCTCGCGCGAGGAGACCAGCTATCTCTTCCGCCAGGTGCGCAAATTGCGCGAGGAGGGCACCTCCTTCGTCTTCGTCTCGCACAAGCTGGACGAGGTGATGGAGCTCACCGACCGGGTCACGGTGCTGCGCGACGGGCAATGGGTGAAGACCGCGCCCACCGCCATTCTCGACGGCGAGTCGATCGCCCAGCTGATGGTCGGCCGCGAGCTTTCCAGCCTCTACCCGTCCAAGCAGGAGCCCAGCGTCGACGAAGAGGTGACGCTCGCCGTGGCGGGCCTTTCGACCCATTATGTCAAGGACGCGAGCTTCGAGGTGCGCAAGGGCGAGATCCTCGGTTTTTCCGGGCTGATCGGCTCCGGGCGCTCGGAATTGATGGAGGCCGTGGCGGGGCTGCGCCCGCGCCTTTCCGGCGAGGTTTCGGTGCGCGGGGAAAGCGTGCCGGGCGGCGATGTGCATGCCGCCAACCGCGTCGGCATCGCCTATATGACGAAGGACCGCAAGCACAAGGGCCTGCTCCTGAACTCCCGCATGACGGCGAACCTCACGCTGCAATCGCTGGATAAGCACGGTCATTACGGTTATCTCAGCCCGAAGAGCGAGGCGGAGGCGCTGGAGCATGCGCGCCGGCGCTTCGATATCCGCGTGCGCGACGGACGCGTCGTCGCCGGCCGCATGTCGGGCGGCAACCAGCAGAAGCTGCTGCTTGCCAAGGTCATGGAGACCGAGCCCGACGTCATCATCATCGACGAGCCGACGCGCGGCATCGATGTCGGCACCAAGCAGCAGATCTACCATTTCATCTCGGCGCTCGCCCGCGACGGCAAGTCGATCATCGTCGTCTCTTCCGAGATGCCGGAGATCATCGGCCTGTGCACCCGCGTCGCCGTGATGCGGGAAGGGCGAATCGTCGGCATTCTCGAAGGCGAGGAGATCTCCGAGCAGGAGATCATGCGCTATTCGGCAGGGTTGAAGAAGAAGGCCGCTGCCTGAGCCTTGCGCCGGCGGCATCACACAGAATTCAAGGTTGGGGATGAACATGACGGCAAGCGAAGACGCGGTCGAAACGAAGGGCAAGGGTCGCAGCTGGCGGGATGTCGACCTGAGGGCCGTCGCGCCCTTCGCGGCGCTGGCCCTGCTGCTCGTCGTCGGTGCGCTGGTGAACCCCAACTTCATCGGCTTCACCAATCTGGCGAACGTGGCGACGCGCAGCGCCTTCATCGCGATTATCGCGGTCGGCGCCACCTTCGTCATCTCGTCCGGCGACCTTGATCTCTCGGTCGGCGCCATGGTCGCCTTCGTCGCCAGCCTCATGATCCTCTTCATGAATTCCGGCGCGATCGCCGATCCCTCGCTGATGCTGACCGCCGCGATGGTTCTTACGGTCGTCATCGGCGCGGGATGCGGCCTTCTGAACGGCCTCATCACCACCGTCGGCAAGATCGAGCCCTTCATCGCGACGCTCGGCACGATGGGCATCTATCGCGGCCTGACCACCTGGCTGTCGCAGGGCGGCGCGATCACGCTGCGCGAGCCGGAATTGCAGGCGCTCTATCGCCCGGTCTATTTCGGCTCGATCTTCGGCGTGCCGGTGCCGATTGCCGTCATCCTCGTCGTCACCGCGATTGCCGCCTTCGTTCTCTATCGCATGCGCTATGGCCGGCATGTCGTCGCCGTCGGCTCGAACAGGGACGTCGCGCGCTATTCGGGCATCCCGGTAGACCGCGTGCGCACCATCGCCTTCGTCATCCAGGGCCTGTGCGTCGCCATCGCCGTGCTGCTCTATGTGCCGCGCCTCGGCTCCACCTCGGCGACGACGGGCATCCTGTGGGAGTTGCAGGCGATCACCGCGGTCGTCGTCGGCGGTACGGCGCTGAAGGGCGGGGCGGGGCGTGTCTGGGGCACGATCTGCGGCGCCTTCATCCTCGAATTGGTCGGCAACATCATGCTGCTCTCCAACTTCATCAGCGAATACCTGATCGGGGCCATCCAGGGCGCGATCATCATCATTGCGATGCTCGTCCAGCGCTCGCTGGTGCGCAAATCGTGAGACCAGGCAGTTCCAGCCATGGAATTGCGGGGAAGTAGCCGGGTCTACAGGTCGCCCGGCCTCTGAGGAAGACCTGATTTTGGGAGGAAACTCATGCGCAAGAAACTACTGGGCCTGACGGTTGCGGCATTCGCCGTCCTCACCGGCTTCGCCCATGCACAGGAAGAGAAGAAGGTGACGATCGGCGTCTCGATCCCGGCGGCCAGCCACGGCTGGACGGCCGGCGTGATCTTCCATGCCGAGCGCGTCGCCAAGCTCCTGATGGCGAGCCATCCGGGCCTCAACGTCGTCGTCAAGACGTCGCCGGACCCGGCAAGCCAGGCGAATGCCGTGCAGGACCTTGCAACGCAGGGCATCGATGCGCTCGTCATCCTGCCGACGGATCCCGATCCGCTGGTCAACGCCATCAAGGAAATCAAGGACAGCGGCACCTTCGTCGCGCTGGTCGACCGTGCGCCGAGCACGAACGACAATTCCGTGCGTGACCTCTATGTCGCCGGCAACAACTTCGCGCTCGGCCAGACGGCCGGCGAATACATCAAGGCCACGACGCCGGAAGCCGAGGTCGTCGTCATCCGCGGCATGCCGATCCCGATCGACCAGGAGCGCCAGGACGGTTTCGACAAGGGCATCGAAGGCTCGAGCGTGAAGGTTCTCGATCGCCAGTACGGCAACTGGAACCGCGACGACGCCTTCAAGGTCATGCAGGATTATCTCACCAAGTACCAGAAGATCGACGTCGTCTGGTGCCAGGACGACGACATGGCCGTCGGCGTCCTGCAGGCCATCGAGCAGGCCGGCCGCACGGACATCCAGTATGTCGTGGCCGGTGCCGGCTCGAAGGACATGATCAAGAAGGTCATGGACGGCGACAAGATGATCCCGGTCGACGTGCTCTATCCGCCGGCGATGGTGGGCACTGCGCTCGAAATGACGGC
Organism: Shinella yambaruensis; assembly: GCF_050859155.1. Classification (NCBI taxonomy): domain Bacteria; kingdom Pseudomonadati; phylum Pseudomonadota; class Alphaproteobacteria; order Hyphomicrobiales; family Rhizobiaceae; genus Shinella; species Shinella yambaruensis. The sequence goes on along the minus strand of NZ_CP150638.1, from coordinate 3,512,269 downwards.
CGCCAACTTCTACGGCCAGGTTCCGGTCCGCGGCGTCTACACGATCGACGCGACGCTGGTGACGAAGGACAACGCGAAGGACTTCTACTTCCCGGATTCCCCGTTCTGACCTGACGGAAACGAGCCGCCCGGGACATGATGGCCCGGGCGGTTTGACAACGACAGTTCCTCATTCTCTTCCGCCATCCTCGGGCGTGACCCGAGCATCCATGTCGCGCGCGTGGTGTGGATGGTCGGGTCAAGCCCGACCATGACGGAGAAGAAGGGGCCTAGCCTTGCAAATCGGCATTGCCCACCCCGCCAAACGCCGATAGCTTTCCACGCGCTGCGGTACGTACCGCAAGAATATCGTCGGCCGCCCGCAAGGTGCGGGCCCGGTCCATGGGAGGACGCCACAGATGAAGACGATCAAGGGCCCGGCCCTGTTTCTCGCCCAGTTCGCCGGTGATGCCGCGCCGTTCAATTCCTGGGATTCGATCACCAAATGGGCCGCCGACATCGGCTATAAGGGCGTGCAGATCCCGAGCTGGGATGCGCGCCTCATCGACCTCAGGAAGGCCGCCGAATCCAAGGCCTATTGCGACGACTTCGCCGGCAGGGCGCGCGAGAACGGCGTCGAGGTCACCGAACTTTCCACCCATCTCCAGGGCCAGCTCGTCGCGGTGCATCCGGCCTATGACGAGGCGTTCGACGGTTTTGCGGCGCCGGAAGTGCGCGGCAACCCGAAGGCACGGCAGGAATGGGCGGTGGAGCAGGTGAAGATGGCGCTGACGGCCTCGCGGCATCTCGGCCTCGATGCCATGGCCAGCTTTTCCGGCGCGCTCGCCTGGCCCTTCGTCTATCCCTGGCCGCAGCGGCCGGCCGGCCTCGTCGAGACCGCCTTCGACGAACTGGCACGGCGCTGGAAGCCGATCCTCGACCATGCGGAGGAGAACGGCGTCGACGTCTGCTACGAGATTCATCCCGGCGAGGACCTGCATGACGGCATCACCTACGAGATGTTCCTGGAGCGCACCGGCAACCATGCCCGGGCCTGCATGCTCTACGATCCCTCGCATTACGTGCTGCAATGCCTCGACTATCTCGACAATATCGACATCTACAAGGACCGCATCCGCATGTTCCATGTGAAGGATGCCGAGTTCAACCCGACGGGCCGGCAGGGTGTCTATGGCGGCTACCAGGGCTGGGTGAACCGCGCCGGCCGCTTCCGATCGCTTGGCGACGGCCAGGTCGATTTCGGCGCCGTTTTCTCCAAGATGGCGGCCAACGACTTTGCCGGCTGGGCCGTGGTGGAATGGGAATGCGCGCTGAAGCACCCGGAGGACGGCGCGCGGGAAGGCGCGGAATTCGTCAAGGCGCATATCATCCGCGTCACGGAAAAGGCTTTCGACGATTTTGCCGACGGCGGCACGGACCAGGCGGCCAACCGGCGCATGCTCGGGCTTTGAGGGCTGTCCCTCATCCTAATCCTCTCCCCGCAGGCGGGGAGAGGGTACGTGCCCCACGAATGGCTATTGTTTGAGGAAGACGGCGCGGCATATCCCCTTCGCCCTGCTTGCGGGGAGAAGGTGGCCGGCAGGCCGGATGAGGGGCACCTGCCCCGGAGATACTGTAGGAGGAAACCCCATGGCAATCGAAGGAAGCGCCAGCGAGGCGCGGGAGGGCCGCATCCGGCTCGGCATGGTCGGCGGCGGCTCGGGCGCGTTCATCGGTGCGGTGCACCGCATCGCGGCGCGGCTCGACGATCACTACGAACTCGTCGCCGGTGCGCTTTCGTCTTCGCCGGAAAAGGCGGCGCAGTCGGCCCGCGAGCTCGGGCTCGATCCCGCGCGCAGCTACGGCAGCTTCAAGGAAATGGCAATCCGCGAGGCGAAGCTGAAGAACGGCATCGAGGCGGTGGCGATCGTCACGCCGAACCATGTGCATTACGAGGCGGCGAAGGAATTCCTGAAGCGCGGCATCCATGTCATTTGCGACAAGCCGCTGACCTCGACGCTCTCGGATGCGCGCAAGCTGAAGAAGCTGGCGGAGGAGAGCGATGCGCTCTTCGTTCTGACGCATAACTATACCGGCTATCCGATGGTCCGTCAGGCGCGGGAGATGGTGGCCAATGGCGATCTCGGCGCGATCCGGCTCGTGCAGATGGAATATCCGCAGGACTGGCTGACGGAGGACATCGAGTCGGGCGGCCAGAAGCAGGCGGCCTGGCGCACCGACCCCTCGAAATCGGGTGCCGGCGGCTCCACCGGCGACATCGGCACGCATGCCTACAATCTCGGCTGCTTCGTCTCCGGGCTGGAGCTCGCCGAGCTTGCCGCGGACCTCGACAGCTTCGTGCCGGGCCGCCGTCTCGATGACAATGCCCATGTGATGATGCGCTTCAAGGAAAAGGACGGGGTCGCCGCCAAGGGCATGCTCTGGTGCAGCCAGGTGGCCCCGGGCCATGAGAATGGGCTGAAGGTGCGCGTCTATGGCACCAAGGGTGGTCTCGAATGGGTGCAGGCCGACCCGAACTACCTCTGGTACATGCCCTTCGGCGAGCCGAAGCGCCTGATCACCCGGGGCGGTGCCGGCTCCGGCGCGGCGGCCGCGCGCGTCAGCCGCGTGCCCTCCGGTCATCCGGAAGGCTATCTCGAAGGCTTCGCCAACATCTATTCCGAGGCCGCCCGGGCCATCCATGCCAAGCGCAAGGGCGCACCGGTCGATCCCGCCGTCACCTATCCGACGGTGGATGACGGCCTGAAGGGCATGCTTTTCGTCGATGCCTGCGTCCAGTCGTCGAAGAAGAACGGGGCCTGGGTCAAGGTCTGAGGTTTTCGCCGGATTGCCGGCCGCCGCCCTCCGCGGCGGCCGGCGCCTTTCAGGCGAAAATGCTGCCGAGGCGGATCACCAGTTTCTTGTCGAACAGCTGGCCCCGGTCGAACATCCAGTTCAGCGCGTCGCGCGTGGTCCACGGCCGCTTGTAGGGGCGGGTGCTCGTCAGGGCCTCAAAGACGTCGCAGACCGTGGCAAGACGGATTTCCGGGCTCAGCTTGTCGGCCTTGAGGCCGAGCGGATAGCCGCTGCCGTCCAGGGCTTCGTGATGGTAGCGGCAGATGTCGAGCACGAGGTCGGAGACGTTGGCCTGCTCCTTCAGCAGGCGGTATCCGAGTTCGGGGTGGCCGCGCACCAGACGTCTTTCTTCGCTGTCCAGCCGACCGCTCTTGTTGAGAACGGCGTTCGGGATCATCAGCTTGCCGACATCGTGCAGCAGGCCGGCCACGCCGAGTTCGCGCACCGCGCTTTCATCATGGCCGAGCATGCGGGCAAGCCGCATCATGAGAGCGCTCACCGCCAGCGAATGCACATAGGTCCCCTCGTCCTTCGTCTTTAGGCGCGTGACCTTCAGGAAGACATCGGGGGCGGCGTCGATGCGGTCGGAGATCTCGTCGGCGACCGGCGACAGCGCGTCGATTTCAAGCTGGCCCGTTCGCGCCGCGTCGAAACTGTTGCGCAGCGAGCGGGTTGTTTGCGCCACCGTCTCCAGCGTGCGCCTGCGCTCTTCGGCGGCCTGCGCGGCAGGCGCTATGCCGGTGGCGAGGTCAATGTCCACGGTGCTCTTCTGCGGATTGACCAGGGCATAGGCGGCGGAGGTCGCCAGGATGGCCCGTACGGTTTCGTCGGACTGGATGAGGAAACGTCGCCCGGAGAATTCGGCGTTCGGGCATTCCAGCGATTCCACGAACATGCCCTTCCGCACGAGATGCTTCGCAATTCGTCGTACCACGCCAGTGCCTCCGTCCCGGGCTATCGGCAGTTTAGAGGGCAAGTCCCTAAGTCTTGTTTAAGCAATCCCTGTTTAAGGGCGGCTTTGGAGTCGGCCGCTTCCAGGCGTAAAACCTGGTTCCGGATCCGAAAAAACATTGATTTTTGCGATCCGGAATCATACTGCAACGTTGCAGTAACAAGATTCACACCATTCGCTGCGCGTGAGAGACGAAAATGAACGATCCCAGAATCCTGGCCGGCCGGTTTCCCGGCGACTTCGTGTTCGGCGTGGCGACAGCCGCCTTCCAGATCGAGGGCGCAGCGAAGATGGATGGCCGCAAGCCTTCGATCTGGGACGCGTTTTCCAACATGCCGGGCCGTGTTTATGGCCGTCACAATGGCGATGTGGCCTGCGATCACTACAATCGGCTGGAGGAGGATCTCGATCTCATCCAGTCGCTCGGCGTGTCGGCCTACCGGTTCTCCATCGCCTGGCCGCGCATCATTCCCGAAGGCACCGGCCCGGTGAACGAGAAGGGGCTGGATTTCTACGATCGCCTCGTGGACGGCCTCAAGGCACGCGGCATAAAGGCCTTCGCCACGCTCTATCACTGGGACCTGCCGCTGATGCTGGCCGGTGATGGCGGCTGGACGGCGCGGCAGACGGCCTATGCCTACCAGCGCTACGCGAAAACCGTGATCGCCCGGCTCGGCGACCGGCTGGATGCGGTGGCGACCTTCAACGAGCCATGGTGCTCCGTCTGGCTCAGCCATCTCTATGGCATTCATGCGCCGGGCGAGTGCAACATGGATGCGGCGCTCCATGCCCTGCATTTCACCAATCTGGCGCATGGCCTCGGCGTCGCGGCGATCCGTGCGGAGCGCCCGCAGCTTGCCACCGGCCTCGTCCTGAATGCGCATTCCATCCATGCCGGCAGCGATGGCGAGGCAGACCAGGCGGCGGCAGCGCGCGCCTTCGACTTCCACAATGGCGTCTTCTTCGGCCCGGTCTTCAAGGGAGACTATCCCGAAAGCTTCCTCTCGGCGCTCGGCGCCCGCATGCCGGCGATCGAGCCGGGCGACATGGAGACGATCAGCCAGCCGCTCGACTGGTGGGGGCTCAACTACTACACGCCGATGCGGGTTTCGCACGATCCGGCGGAGGGCGCCGAATTCCCCGCGACCGTGCCCGCGCCGCCGGTCGCCGAGATCAGGACGGATATCGGCTGGGAGGTGTTTGCGCCGGCGCTCGGTGACCTCATCCGCAAGCTTAACGCGGATTACGCGCTGCCCGCCTGCTACATCACGGAAAACGGTGCCTGCTACAATATGGGCGTCGAGAACGGCGCGGTCGACGACCGGCCGCGCCTCGACTATATCGCCGAGCATCTCGGCGTCACCGCGGATCTCATCCGCGAAGGGTATCCGATGCGCGGTTATTTCGCCTGGAGCCTGATGGACAACTTCGAATGGGCCGAGGGCTACCGGATGCGCTTCGGCATCGTGCATGTCGATTACGAGACCCAGCTCCGCACGATCAAGAAGAGCGGCAAGTGGTATGCCGAACTCGCCGGCGCGTTTCGCAAGGGCAGGCATCGGGCCGCCTGAAACCGCCATCTGCCTTGCATTGTCGCGCGCGACGTAAAGGATTCATAACGGTTCTGCCGCATCATCCCCGCTTGGTCGGAGAAGACGATGCTGCGGCTAGCGCGCCACCTTTCAGGCATGATCGGCGCCCGACGACTTGCGGTCGTTCTGGGTGTGCTCGCCTCCTTTGCCGTCGTGGTCAGCCTTGCCACTGTCCTCGTCATGATGGCGCTCGGGTTTCTCGCGAACCGGGCGAACGAACTCGACGAGGAGCGCACGCGCCAGACCGTGTTCGGCGCGCTCTCCACCATGCGCAATTCCATGGTGACCACCGTGCGCGACTATGCCGTCTGGGACGATGCGGTCGCGGCCGTCTATGGCACGCCCGACATGCCCTGGCTCATCGCCAATATGGGTCTTGCCACGGAGGGCGGGCCGCTTTTCGATACGGTTTTCCTGGTCGACGAGACGGGCAGGACGATGCTCGCCTATCGCAACGGTGCGCCCGTTAAGGCCGATGCACGCAGCTATGGCGGCGCCGCCTTCCTGGAGATGCACCGCAAGATCCTGCGCGCCGGGCTGGAGCCGGGCGCGGAACTCGGCGTCTTCCTGCAAACGCCGGATGGACCCGCGGTCGGTGCCGCCTCCGCCATCCGGCCGGTTTCCAGCGCGGTCGAGGCTCCGGCGGAGGCGTTGCGCACGCTCTTCATCATCCGCCACCTGACACCCGCCCGCATTTCCCGCATTGCCGACAATTTCCTGATCTCGGGCCTGTTGCTGGCGGAATCGGCTCCTTCGAGCGGGCCTGCCGTGCCCCTTGCCGATCCGGACGGAAAGACCCTCGGCTTCCTTTCCTGGACGCCGGATGCGCCGGGTAACCAGAGCTATGCGCAGGTGCGCCCGCTCGTGCTTCTGGCGCTCGCCGGAGTCGTCGTCTTCTTCGCGCTCCTCGTGCTGACCGGTGCCGCCTTCGCCATACGCCTCAAGGCGGATGAAAACACGGCGCGGACCCAGGCCCTCACCGACAGGCTCAGCGGCCTCAAAAACCGCACCGGCCTCTATCTCGGCCTTGACGAGCTGACCGCCCGCGCGAGGGCGGAGGAGCGCGACGTCGTGATGCTCTATCTCGATCTCGACGGCTTCAAGGACGTCAACGATTTTTACGGCCACGCGGTCGGCGACAGGCTGATCCGCGGGGTTTCGGCCGGGCTTTCCCGTCTCGTCCCGGCCAAGGCCATGCTGGCGCGCATCGGCGGCGACGAGTTCGCCATCGCCTTCATCGACAGGCCCGACGGGCCGGAGGCCGAGCGCCTCACGCGCTCCATCCTGGATTTCTTCTCCGAACCCTTCGCGATCGGTGAGCGCGTCGCCGTCGTCGGCGCCAGCATCGGCATTGCCGTCTCGCGCAAGGGGGCGGTCGGGGGCGAGGAGCTTCTGCGCCGGGCGGATGTCGCCATGTACCGGGCCAAGCATGCCGGCCGCGGCCGTGCGATGTACTATGAGACGCTGATGGACGACGACCGCGACGAACGGCGGGAAATGGAGGAGGCGCTGAGGGCTGCGGTGGCACGCGGCGAGATCGACGTCATCTTCCAGCCGATCGTCGGGGCACGGAGCCGGACGATCTGCGGCGTCGAGGCGCTTGCCCGGTGGTATCGCGGCGGAACGAAGCCGGTGCCGCCGGATGTCTTCATTCCGCTGGCGGAGGCGACCGGCATCATCGATGCACTCGGCCCGCTCATCCTCAGGCGGGCCTGCGCGGCGGTGCGCAACTGGCCGGACATCGATATTTCGATCAACGTCTCGCCGGCGCAGTTCCGCAATCCCTATTTCCCCGATCAGGCGCTCGGCATCATCGCGGAGGCCGGTATCGCGCCGTCCCGTGTCACGCTGGAGATCACCGAGGGCTACTTCATCCAGAATCCCGGCCGTGCGAAACTCGTCATGGACCGGCTGAAGGCCGGCGGCGTGCGCATCGCGCTCGATGATTTCGGTGCCGGCTTTTCCAGCATCGGCTATCTCATCCGCTTCGGCTTCGACCGCATGAAGATCGACCGCTCGCTCACCGTTGCCGGGGAACAGTCGCCGAAGGGCGGGGCGATGCTGCAGGCGACGGTGGCGCTCGCCGCCTCCTTCGATATGCCGGTAACGGCCGAGGGGGTGGAGACGGCCGAACAGGCCGCCTTCCTGCATCTGTGCGGCTGCGACCAGCTGCAGGGCTATTTCTTCGGCAAGCCGATGAGCGAGAGGGCGATAAGCGACCTGCTGGCCCCGCCCGTCGAGGCCGCGGCCGGTTGACTATTTGCCGAGGTGACGCTCGCCGCGCTTCCTTGCAAGATCCATCTGCATCTGCCGCTGGCGGAAGCGCAGGCGATCCTCCTCGCTGCGCGTTGCATGACAATGCGGGCACGAGACGCCGGCCTCGTAGAGCGGCGAGGCGATCTCTTCCGCGGTCAACGGATGGCGGCAGGCGCGGCAGAGCTTGTGCTCGCCCTCTTCCAGGCCGTGAAGAACGGAGACGCGCTCGTCGAAGACGAAGCAGGCGCCTTCCCAGAGGCTGTCCTCCGCCGGCACCTCCTCGAGATATTTCAGGATGCCGCCCTTGAGGTGGTAGACCTCGTCGAAGCCCTGTTCCTTCATGAAGGCGGTCGCCTTTTCGCAGCGGATGCCACCGGTGCAGTACATGGCGATCTTCGGCTTGTTGTGCAGGCCGGTATGGCCCCGCACCCAGTCCGGGAACTCGCGGAACGTCTTCGTGTTCGGATCGACCGCGCCCTTGAACATGCCGATCGCCGTCTCGTAGTCGTTGCGCGTGTCGATGACGATGGTATCGGGATCGGAGATCAGCGCGTTCCAGTCCTCAGGCGCCACATACGTGCCGACGGAGCGCGTGGGGTCGATGTCCTCGACGCCCATGGTGACGATCTCCTTCTTCAGTCGCACCTTCATGCGCAGGAAGGGCATTTCGGCCGCATGGCTCTCCTTGTGCTCCAGCGCGGCAAATTCCGGCTGGCTGCGCAGGAAGGCGAGCACCTGGCGGATGCCTTCGGCCGGGCCGGCGATCGTGCCGTTGATGCCCTCGTGGGCGAGCAGCAGCGTGCCGCGCACGCCGTTCTCCTCGCAGAGCGCCTGCAAGGGCGCGCGCAGCGCGGCAAAGCGCGGAACCGCGACGAAGTGATAGAGCGCGGCGACAAGAAAGCCGCTGGCGGGGACGGGCGAGGAAATCTCTTGGGTCATGGCCGCCACATACAACCTCGCGGCTTTTCAGGCAATGCGGCGCGGCGGCTCAGGCGAGCTGGTGCAGCCGCGCGCCATCGCTGATGCCGAGCGCCATGGACTGGTTGGAATACTGGCTTTCGCCCGTCACTTCCCGCCCCACCCAGTTGGGCAGCTCCGGTTCGTCATGGATCGAGGCTAGCTCGACCTCGGCGATCACAAGCCCGCGATGGGCGCCTTCATAGACGTCGACTTCCCAGATGTGGCCCTCATGCGGCACCTTGTAGCGGACCTTCCGGATGACATTGCCGATGGCATGGCGCAGCATGTCCTCGGCCTCGTCGCGGTCGATCTCGAATTCGTATTCGTCGCGCACCAGCGCGGTATGCCCGACCTTGAGGGTGATGCGTGCCTGCCCGTTGCCGTAGATGCGGACCCGTAGCGACCGGTCGTCCTGGGCGACAATATAGGCCTGCCGGATGGCGATGCCTTCGTCTGCGAAGGTGCGCCACCGCTGGCCCGACACCAGGAACTTCCGCTCGATCTCTTTCGCCATAGGCTCGCTTTCGCTGTTGGAGATGGGCTTGGGCGAGGGGAAGACTTGCACGATAAGTCTGTCATGACAAGAGAAGCCTTCATGCTTTAGGCTCGACACGACGTCGCAGACGCGCTATTCGGATCTCAATTCAATCGTTTTAAAAGGTCGTGCCATGAGCGAGAAGAACGCCAAGCTCCTTTCCGTCCTGAAGCTGCAGCCGGTTGTGCCGGTGCTGGTCATCGATGACCTTTCGACCGCCGTTCCGCTGGCGCGCGCCCTGGTGGCGGGCGGCCTCAAGGCCATCGAGATCACGCTGCGCACGCCCGCCGCGCTGGAAGCGATCCGCGCGGTTGCCAACGAGGTCGAGGGCGCCGTCGCCGGCGCCGGCACGATCCTCAATGCCGCGCAGTTCGAGGCGGCGGTCGAGGCCGGCTCGCAGTTCATCGTCAGCCCCGGCACGACGCAGGAGCTGATCGACGCGGCTGCCGACAGCGATATCCCGCTGCTGCCGGGTGCCGCCACGGCCAGCGAGGTCATGGGCCTTCGCGAAGAGGGCTACCAGGTGCTGAAGTTCTTCCCGGCCGAGCAGGCCGGTGGCGCCGCCTACCTGAAGTCGCTGTCCTCGCCGCTGGCCGGTACGCTGTTCTGCCCGACGGGCGGTATTTCGCTTGCCAATGCCCGCGACTATCTCTCGCTCCCCAATGTCGTCTGCGTCGGCGGCTCCTGGGTGGCGCCGAAGGACCTCGTCGCCAAGGGCGACTGGGCGGGCATCACGAAGCTCGCCGCGGAAGCGGCGGCGCTGAAGGGCTGAGGCAGGTTCAGCGGATTTGCAGACGGGCGGCCCTTGGTCGCCCGTTATGCGTTTGTAATTGCGGTCGTGCATTCCTATCTTGCCTTGCTGTCGGCCCTTGCGATGACAAGAGAACAAGCGAAACGGAGACCGCCCATGTTTGACGCCAAGAAGTTGCTTGACCAGTTCCTCGGTTCCCAGGTGCCCGGCGCCGGCGGGTCCGTGCGCGACCGTGCCGGCCAGGTGACGCAGCTCGCCAAGGACAACCCGCTTGCCACCATCGCGATTGCCGGCGTCCTGCTCGGAACGGATGGCGGGCGCAAGGTCGCCGGTTCCGCGCTCAAGCTCGGCAGCCTCGCCGCCATCGCCGGCCTCGGCTACCAGGCCTACAAGAACTACAAGGCCGGCCAGAACCCGGTCGAGACCACGCAGGGCACGACACCGGAACTCTTGCCGCCGCCGACCGATTCCGGTTTCCATCCCGAGGCCGTCAGCACCGATTTCGCCCTCATCCTCGTGCGCGCCATGATCGCCGCCTCGCGCGCCGACGGCCATATCGACGAGGCCGAACGCGCCCGCATCATGGACAAGCTGAAAGTGTCCGGCCTTGGCGCCGACGCGGCGCAGTTCCTTGAGGACGAGCTTGCCAATCCGGTGGACCTCGACGCGATCATCGGGGCGGCGAAGACCGAGGAGCAGCGCGTCGAGCTCTACACCGCCTCGCGCCTCGCCATCGAGCCGAAGTCGCGCGCCGAACGCGGCTACCTCGACCTGCTCGCCGGCCGCCTCGGCCTGCCGGACGCGCTGGTCGACCATATCGAGGCGACGGTTTCCGCCGCCACCGTCTGAACCTTTCGGGGGGCGGCCGAACGCCGCTCCCCGTTTTGCGCATTGCGCGGGCAGGGCGCCTGCTCTATCCCTTCGGCAAGACCGAAGGAGAATCCTCATGCGCGATCTCAAAGACTGGAAAGGGTGCCCGCCACCGGCGCCCGTCGTCCTCGAAGGGCGCACCGTGCGTCTGGAGCCCTATGAGCGCGCGAAACATCTCCAGGCGCTCTGGGATGCGTTCGGCGGCATGCAGATCAATCCGCTGCTGCGCTATTTTACGCAGGCCGATTTTGCCGGCATCGAGGATTTCGACGCCTGGTCGGAATCGGTCATCAAGTCCGGCTGGGTGCGCGAGGTCATCATCGACAAGGCGGCCGGCAAGGTCGTCGGCATGGCGCATTACATGCGGCCCGATCCGGCGAACGGCGTCGTCGAGATCGGCGGCATCGCCCATGGCGGCGGCATGTCCCGTTCGCCGCTTTCCACCGAGGCGCAGTACCTGCTCGCCAAGCACGTCTTCGAGGACCTCGGCTATCGCCGCTACGAATGGAAATGCCACAACGGCAACGAGGCCAGCAAGCGCACCGCCGCCCGCCTCGGCTTCACTTTCGAGGGTGTCTTCCGCCAGCACATGCTGTCCAAGGGCGAGAACCGCGACACCGCCTGGTTCTCGATCATCGACGGCGAATGGCCTGTTCTTGCCAAGGCCTTCGACGCCTGGCTCTCGCCCGGCAATTTCGATGCCGGCGGCCAGCAGAAACGTCGCCTCGAAGACATCCGCGCCGAGATCAAGGCGGGCGCGGCATGAGCGGGGAGCGCAAGGGCAAGTCGCCGGCGCTGGCAGCGCTCTTCATCCTGCTCGGAACGGGCGTGGTGTTCTATTTCCTGCCGCGCGTAATGATCGCGCTCGGCGACGTCTCGCCGTGGCTCGCGGGCGTCTTCGGCACGCTGCTCGTGCTCGGTTTCTTCCTGCTCTTCTGGCTCCGGGCGCGCTACCAGCGCAGCCGCGGCAATTAGCGCGCCGGGGAAAACCTGCTGCGCCGTCTCAGCCCTGCAACGCGGCGCCGAGCAGCAGCAATCCCAGCACCATGACCAGCGCGGCGCCACCGATCTCGATGGCGCTGCCGACGCGGGCGGCCGCCGAGCCGTTGCCGGCGAAACGCACGGCCGCGCCCTTGGCCGTAACGGCGAGGGTGGCGAGGATGGAGACGGTGATGGCCGTGCCGATCGACATGGCGACGACGGCGAGCACGCCGCCGAGATAGAGACCGTTCAGAAGCGCGAAGCTGAGCACGATCAGCGCGCCCGAGCAGGGCCTGAGGCCCACGGCGACGATGGCCGACCAGGCCTCGCGCAGCGCAAAGCGTTCGCCCTTCAGCAGCGAGGGATCCGGCGCATGGGCATGGCCGCAGGTCGAGCAGATTTCACCGGCATGGTGGTGGTGATGCGCATGGCCATGATGACCATGATCGTGCACCTCGACCGCCTGGGCGCCGAGCGCCGAGGCCCGGCGTTCCGCCGGCCGCAGCTTCCTGAAGAGCAGCCAGGCGCCGAAAAGGGCGATGAGGGCATAGCTGCCGATTTCGAGCGCCCGGGTGGCGTCGGTCATCGAGACCGTGGTGCCGCGCAGAAAGAGATAGGCCGCCCCGACGAGCAGGATGGCGACGATGCCCTGCAGGATCGAGGAAAGGAAGGAGAGCAAGACGCCCCGCTTCAGCTCGACCTCGTTCGCCAGCATGTAGGAGGAGATGACGGCCTTGCCGTGGCCGGGACCGGCGGCATGGAAGACGCCGTAGGCGAAGGAGAGGCCGACCAGCGTCGAGGCTGCCCAGGGATTTTCGCGCATCTCCTTCAGCGCGCCGGTCATGGCGCGGTAGAAGCCCTGCTGCTGCGCGTTGATCCAGCCGAACAGGCTGCCGAAGGTGCCCGTCGTGTTGAAGCCGGGTTCGGCCGAGCCGATACCGAGCGGCGACTGGGCGTGGGCAAGGCCGGCGGTTGCGGCGATTGCGAGCGTCAGCGTGAGAAGGCCGAGAGCCCGGCCGCGGGTCAGCATGTCAGCTCCAGACGGGTGGCGAAGAGTTTCGACATGTCGGTGCCGGCCGGGTCGTTGAAGAAGGCTTCCGTCAGGCTGTCCTGGTTCTGGGCGAGCACCTCGTCCGGGTCCGGCCGCACGACGGCCCGCTTGCAGGCAGCGAACTTGTCGCCGACGGCGATGAGGTCGTCATCCGAGGCGAAGTCCATCGCGGCATACATGGTGGGATCGTAGACGCCAAAGGTGAGCTTGCCCTTGAGCGGCATGGCCTCGCCCGGCTTGACGGTGAAGAACATCAGCAGCTGGCCGTCCTTGTAGTCGACGTTGATCGCGTCGGGCTTGGCGACCTTGATGGTTTTGCCGTCCTCGGTGATCGTCGTGTAGTAGCTGAACTCTTCCAGCGATTCGAGCACGGTCTGGCCGACTTCCGCCAGCTCGTCCGGGTCGAGTTCGGCGTTGCTGTTCTTGTCGAAATCCATCACGACGCTGGCCGAGAACATCTCGTCGAAACGCCAGACATTGCGCAGTTCGCTGACCGTGCCGTCCTCGCCGGCCACCACCTCCAGCCGCGCCTCCGCGAAGATATGCGGATGGGCGAGGGCCGCAGCCGGGGCGATGATGGCTGCTCCGGCAACGAGGAGGGGGAGGAATCGCATGGGGTATGTCCTCTCGCGGCGGCGTTCAGAATCGACCGGTTGAATGTAACGCAAATGGGTCGGAATTGGGACCTCTCCTCGGCCGCCTCAAGCCTCGATGCCGGGATTGCGGCGGAACCAGCCGTGCAGGAAGTCGACGAAGGTGCGCACCTTCGCCGGCAGGTAGCGACGGTGCGGATAGATCGCGTAGATGCCGCGGTCCGTCGGCAGGTAATCCTCCAGGATCGAGACGATCCTGCCGCTGTCGAGGCAATGACGGGCGATGAAGGCCGGCACCTGCGCGACGCCGAGGCCGCTTGCCGCCGCGCGCACCGCCGCCGTCGGGCTGTTCACCTCGATATGGCCGCCGACCGGCACGGAAAAGCCCGTGCCCTTCTCGTCGATGAAGCGCCAGTTGCTGTGCGACTTGCCGTTGGTGTCGATGATGCAGGGCAGGCGGGCGAGGTCGCTTGGATGGTTGATCGGGCCGACCCGTTCGAGAAATTCCTCGCTGACGCAGATCTTCAGGTAGAAATCGCCGAGCTTGCGCGCGATGAGGGCGGAATCCTCGAGCCGCGTGATGCGGACGGCGACGTCGAAGCCTTCCTCGACGAGATCGACGAAACGGTCGTCCGAGACGATTTCCAGCGACAGTTCCGGATGCTCCTTGCCGAAATCGATGAGCGACTGGCCGATATCGGCGTCGACGAAGGTGCGCGGGGCGGAGACTTTCAGCTTGCCGCGCAGGTCCGTGTTCTTCTCGCGCACGAGATCGGCAAGGTTGTCGATCTCCTTCAGGATGTCGGAGGCGGTGCGGTAATAGGTATGGCCGGCCTCGGTCATCGAGAACTGGCGGGTCGTGCGATTGAGCAGCAGCGTGCCGAGTTCGTCTTCCAGTTCGCGCACATATTTCGAAAGCAGCGCCTTGGATCGGCCGGTCTTGCGCGAGGCGGCGGAGAAGCCTTCGGCGTCGACGACGTCGATGAAGGCGCGAATTCGGGTCAGAGTATCCATGTGTCCCCATTCGGCTGCGGCCGAAACGGTGGCCGGTGCGTTATCAACATGCTCTAGAAAACCAGTCCGGCGAATGTCGTGGCTGCCGGAATATTTTCAATAGCTTTCCGCAAAAAACCTCTTGATTACGACAGCGATTCTTCTTATCTCCCGCCTTGCCCAAAGTCGCACGTGCCTGTGGGTGTCCGCCGACCCTCGAATTGGTGAGGAAATCGGTAAGGTACCTGGAATTAACCCCTCCAGTCGTTTCTCCGGCCAACCGGAAGAGCGAGGACATCTTGAAGCAACGACGGTGCGGGCCTTTCTGGTGTCTGCCGGCTTTCCAACAGCCGGGGTTACTGAAGAGGCACACCTTCATTGCCGGACGTGCGGTCGGGTTCTCCCACCAATCCATGGCAGACAAAGCCGAATTGAAGCCTAGGCGGGCTTCGGTTCACCGTTCGCGCATGATGCGCATGCTTGGTTCCGGGGTCTCCACCGGCTGGTTCCAGAGCGTGCCTGCATTCTGCCCTTTGTCCTCCGGGTTTTCCCGGAGCAACTTGGATATGGGGAATACCGAGATGACCTCTGCACGTATTATCGACTTCCTGAACACCCGACGCCCCGACGGCCCGTGCCTCGTGGTCGACCTCGATGTCGTGCGCGACAATTTCAAGGCATTCCGCCACGCGCTGCCCGACAGCGCCATCTACTATGCCGTCAAGGCCAATCCGGCGCCGGAAATCCTGCGCCTGCTCGCCTCCATGGGCTCCAACTTCGATTGCGCGTCCGTCGCCGAGATCGAAATGGCGCTCGATGCCGGCGCGACCGCTTCCCGCATCTCCTTCGGCAACACGATCAAGAAGGAGCGTGATGTCGCGAAAGCCCATGCGCTCGGCGTCTCGCTCTTCGCCGTCGACAGCCACGAGGAAGTCGAGAAGATTTCCCGTGCCGCGCCCGGCGCGCGCGTGTTCTGCCGCGTGCTGACCGATGGCGAAGGTGCCGAATGGCCGCTGTCGCGCAAGTTCGGCTGCGTGCCGCAGATGGCCGTCGACGTGCTCGTCTACGCTCACCAGCTGGGCCTGACGTCCTACGGCGTCTCGTTCCATGTCGGCTCGCAGATGACGAAGCTCGATGCCTGGGATTCGGCGCTTGCCGATGCCAAGCGCGTCTTCGTGCAGCTTGCCAAGCAGGGCATCGAGCTGAAGATGGTCAACATGGGCGGTGGTTTCCCGACGAAGTACCTGCGCGACGTTCCGTCCGCCGAAGCCTATGGGCAGGCGATCTTCGGCGCGTTGAAGAAGCACTTCGGCAACCAGATCCCGGAAACCATCATCGAGCCGGGCCGCGGCATGGTCGGCAATGCGGGTGTGATCAAGGCGGAAGTCGTTCTCGTCTCGAAGAAGTCCGACAACGACAACCACCGTTGGGTCTTCCTCGACATCGGCAAGTTCGGCGGCCTCGCCGAAACCATGGACGAGGCGATCCGCTACCCGATCCGCACCGTGCGCGATCAGGACGAGATGGAGCCCTGCGTGCTCGCCGGCCCGACCTGCGATTCGGCCGACGTGATGTACGAGAAGAACATGTATCCGCTGCCGATCACCCTTACGATCGGCGACGAGGTCCTGATCGAGGGCACCGGTGCCTATACGACGACCTATTCGGCCGTCGCCTTCAACGGCTTCGAGCCGCTCAAGGCCTACGTCATCTGACCACCTGGCGCTCCCGTCCCTGCGGGAGCGCCAACCTTCACAATTCGTTCCGGATACCGTTTGAATCGGTTTTGAGTGCGGGAGGCCCAGAGATGGCCACTGTTCTTGATTCTGTCCGCGCGTTCTTCGCGCATGCCGCTTTCACCATCGACCTGGAAAACAACGGCGACGTCGTTGCGCGCGAGCGTCTGCTCGACCGCGTCATGGGCGAGGCTCGCTTCCGCAAGTCGTCGGAAAAGATCCGCCGGGGCCGCATGCCGGCCGAAGGCCTCGCGCTCGTCGCCCGCGATGCGGATGGCTATGTCATCGGCACCGTTCGGCTGTGGAATGTCGAGGCGGGCGTCGATCCGGACGGAAACGCCGTGCCGGCGCTGCTGCTCGGCCCGCTTGCCGTCGATTGCGAACACGAGGGCAAGGGCATCGGCGGCGCGCTGATGCGGGCGGCGATCACCGAGGCGCGGGGCCGCGGCCACGGTGCGGTGCTGCTGGTCGGCGATCCGGAATATTACGAGCGCTTCGGCTTCTTCGCCGACAAGGCGCGGCATCTCGTCATGCCTGGCCCGTTCGAGCGCCGCCGCTTCCTCGGGCTGGAGCTGAAGGACGGCTGGCTGACCGGTGCCGCCGGCGTGCTCGTCCCAAGCGGTCGCCGCCGGGTGGCGGCGGAACTGCGCAAGGCGGCCTGAGGACGGGGCCGGCAACCTGCCGGCCCTTTGCCGTTTGATACGTGTCATTGTTTTAATTGGATTGGAGTGAACCCCTCGGACTGGACCACGGGACACGGAAAAACTGATACACTCTGCGGGCCTTAATCGGAGAAGGCTCATGAAGTCCCGAGGTCCATATCGCCGACATTCGACACCGTTCAAATTGCAGCTTTGCCAGGATATCCGAAACGGCGTCATCGGACGGCGCGATGCACAGCGCACCTATAGCGTTTCGGCCAACCTCATCCAGTTGTGGCTAACGCAGTTCGATCGTGGTGAGCTGAACGATGAAGAGGCGGAGGCGAGCGTCATTGCCGAGTACGAGGCCCACATTGCGGCGCTCGAACGTAAAGTCGGCCAACTCACGATGGAGCTGGACCTGGTGAAAAAAACTCCGCGCCAGCCGATCGCCGAAGGCAACGAGAAGTCCTCCATCATCAGCGGTCCCCGGCCTGCTCCGTCAGACGGGGGTGCAAAGTGATCGACCTCCCGAGAAGCACGTTTTACTACCGATCCACGGCAAGGGCTTTGAATCTCGGCGATGCCGAGCTCGTTGCGATCATCGAGGACATCCAGGATGAATTGCCCTGCTATGGGTATCGGCGCGTGACGCACGAGCTTCAGCGAAGAGGCCACTTGGTCAACCACAAGCGTGTCGCTCGCGTCATGCGGGCCAATGGCCTCGGGATCAAGCCTCGCAAGCGGTATGTTCGCACGACGGATAGCAACCACGATTCATCGATCTACCCGAACCTCTATCGCAATGTGATCCCGGCGCGGCCTGACATGGTCTGGGTGGCCGACTTCACGTACATCCGCATCGCCGTCGGCTTTTGCTATCTCGCCGTCATTCTCGACGCTTGCAGCCGGAAAGTCGTCGGCTATGGCCTGTCAAAACGCCTGGATACGCCGCTGGCATTGGCAGCGTTGCGTTCGGCGCTCGAGAACAGAAAGCCTCCACCCGGCTGCATCCACCACACGGACCGCGGATGCCAATACGCAAGTGAGACCTATCGACGAGCGCTCGATGCCGCCGATCTGCAGGGATCCATGAGCGCTGTCGGCAACCCTTATCACAATGCTCAGGCAGAGAGCTTCATGAAGACCCTGAAAGTCGAGGACATCTACATCGCCGGCTACGAGACATTCGCGGATGTGGCCGAACGCTTGCCCAGGTTCATTGAGGATATCTACAATGCCAAGCGGCTGCACTCGGCCCTTGGCTACAGATCGCCAGCAGAATTTGAAGCCCAACTCGCCCAGCAGGCGGCTTAGTTCGAAGCGCCTCGCTGGTCCAGTCCGAGGGGTTCACTCCAGATGATCGTCAAGATTGGCGCGAATATCGCGCCAATCTTCCCATTCGCCTGCCGCTGTTTGATCCATCTCAAAGGAGCCTCGCACCCTGCCGCTCCATAGTCGCCCTCGCAAAGACGAGTCGCGTTTGATGGAGAGACGACATGAAGGGAAATTGGATGGGGCGTGCCGCCCTTGCCGCCGGTCTGGCGCTGCTGGCTGGGCAGGCGTTTGCTGCCGATCTTGAGGAGCGCATGGCGCCGTCCGAGGCGGCCGTTGATTTCGCGGCGCAGAGCCCCTGGCAGATCCGCGTGCGCGGCCTCGGCGTCATCACGAACGATTCCGGCTCGGTGAACGGTATCCCGGGTTCCGACCTCTCCTATACGGATACGGTCATTCCGGAGCTCGACATCTCCTACTTCTTCACCGACAACATCGCGGCCGAACTCATTCTCGGCACGACCTATGCGAATGTCCATGCGGACGGCGCGATCGAGGGCCTCGGCAAGGTGGGCAAGGCCTGGCTGCTGCCGCCGACAGTGACGCTGCAATATCACTTCACCGATTTCGGCGCCTTCAAGCCTTATGTCGGCGCCGGGGTGAACTACAGCCTTTTCTATGAGCAGTCCGGCTCGGGCAGGTTCTCCAATCTCGACATCGAGAACAAGGTGGGCGCGGCCCTGCAGGTCGGCTTCGACTATATGCTGGACGACCACTGGGGCGTGAACTTCGACGTGAAGAAGATCTTCCTCGAGCCCAAATGGAAGGTCGATTTCGACGGCGCGCCGCTCACCGGCAAGGCGAAGCTCAATCCTTGGCTCGTCGGTGCCGGCGTCACCTACCGCTTCTGACGGTGGGATTCCGAAGCGCCCGTCCGCCGCCCGGCAGGGTGGGCGCCTTCAACATTGCGTGAAAGCCGGCGATCGGCCATGAATTCGCGCCGGCCTGCGCCTATGTGCCATGGCATGAGGACGCACGCTCTTATCGCCGGACTTTCGCTCGCGCTCGCCATCTCGTCGCCGCCTGCCGTTCATGCGCAGCAACCGGCCGTCGTGCAGCCGGCGCAGACGATCGCCGAGACGCTGGAGGCTGCCGCCGCGCTGTCGCAGCTAAGGGCCGTCGTCGTGGCGCGGGACGGCGAGATCGTCGCCGAGCGGGGCTATGGCGGCCATACGCCGGCCGAAAGCACCAATATCAAGTCCGCTTCCAAATCGATCATCTCCGCCCTTGTCGGCATCGCGATCGACAAGGGCCTGCTGGAAGGCGTCGATCAGCCGATCGCGCCGATCCTTTCCGGCGACCTGCCGGCGGAGCGCGATCCGCGGCTCGATCGCATCACGATCGGCCATCTCCTCTCCATGCAGGCGGGGCTGGATCGCACCTCCGGCGGCAATTACGGGCGCTGGATCACCAGCCGCAACTGGGTGCGTGCCGCGCTCGCCATGCCCTTCGTCGACGAGCCGGGCGGCCGCATGCTCTATTCGACCGGCTCCACGCACCTGCTTTCGGCCATCCTGACGAAGGTCGGGGGCAAATCCACCCTGCAGCTTGCGCGCGACTGGCTGGGGCCGGTCGAGGGCTTTCGCATCGGCGCCTGGGACCGCGACCCGCAGGGCGTCTATCTCGGCGGCAACCAGATGGCGATGAGCACCCGCTCGCTGCTGGCCTTCGGCGAGCTCTATCGCAATGGCGGGCGCACGGCAAAGGGCGAGCAACTCGTGCCGGAAGACTGGATCCGCCGGTCCTGGACGTCGCGCACCAATTCCCGCTTCTCCAACGACGGCTACGGCTATGGTTGGTTCGAACGCGTGATCGGCGGCAGGACGGTCCATTTCGCCTGGGGTTTTGGCGGCCAGATGCTCTATGTCGTGCCCGATCTCGGCCTGACGGTCGCCATGACCTCCGACGAGAGCGGGCCGTCCGCGCGCTCCGGCTACCGCGACGAGCTGCACGACCTTCTGGCGAAGATCATCGGCACCGCGGAGGGCTGAGGCGGCCCAGGTCGCCGCGCGGCGGTGAAAGGCAAGGCATCCGGCAAGCGCCGACAGCGCGCCGCAGATGCGGTCGAGCCGGCGGCGGATTTGACAGAAGGCCGGCAAGGCCTTATGTGCGAGGGCAAGGGTGAGAGCCCCTGCCGTCCGCGAGCGCAAGCTTTGGTGAAGTCTCTCCTTCGGAAAATCGGTCTTCCAGCATCAGGCATGCGAACCGGTGGCAATGCGGGCTCCCTCCGAAAAGACGCATGCACCGACTGGAGATTCGACATGCGTTCATCATCGACGCCCCTTCCATCGCTTGACGCCTTGAAAGACCAAGCAAAGCGGCTGCGCGCCCGCTTTTGCGAGGACGGCCAGGCCCTTTCCCATTCGCGCGCCCTCGAACTCGTCGCCGCCCAATACGGCTTTCGCGACTGGAACACGCTGCACGCGGCGGCCGGCAACCGGCCACCGTTCAATCCGTGGATGCTTGGCGCGCGCGTGCGCGGCCACTATCTCGGCCAGCCTTTCGACGCGCAGGTGCTGGGCGTGCAGGCGCTGACCGGTCAGCCCGGCCGTTACCGCATGGTGCTGCATTTCGACGAGCCGGTCGATGTGGTGACCTTCGACAGCTTTTCCGCTTTTCGCCAGCGCGTGCATTGCACCGTCGATGAAACGGGCAGGACCATGGAAAAGACCTCGAACGGCCGACCGCATCTCGAACTCGAATGGTGAGGCCTTTCGGCTTCATGCAAAAGCGTGAAGACAAAGAATTGCAGCGTTTTCGCGATTCGAAGAAAAGCGGGAATGGTCTAAAACGAACCGGCAAACCGCACTGCAAGGCCGTCGATCTTGAAATCGGCGGCCTTGTCGTTTTCGCGGCGCACGAGATGGCTGTATTCCAGCGCCATCGTTGCGCCTCTGGGCAGCGTATAGGTCAGCGTGGCGGCGACCGACTTCGTGCGCGTGCGGTAGTCGTAGTAGAGCCAGTCGCTATAGGCCTGCTCGTAGGCGAGCGTCAGCTTCAGTTTTTCCGTCACCGCCTTTTCCAGCGAAAGGCCGACCGTGCGCACATCCTCGGCGAGCGGATCGTCGATATCGACGAGGCGGAGGTCGCGTGCCAGTTTTGCCTTCAGCACGGCCTTGTGCGGCAATTGCCAGGCCGCCTCGCCCTTGAAGAAGGGACGGGCGCGTTCGACGGTCGTGCCGAGATAGGGGCTGGCGATGCCGACGACGCCGGCCTCGGCCATCAGGGTGATGCCGTTGCCGTAGGCCCGGCCATAGGCGAGCGACCCGCGCAACGTTTCGGCCGGAAAGCGACCGAACGTCCTGCGCTCGGAACCGGCAATGCGGCTCGCCCTGTATTGCAGCGTGGCGCCCGCCTCGCCGCCGAGCAGCGGACGGATCTGGCCGCCCGTGAGGTCGAACAGGCTGTAGCCGGCGTCGAGCTGGGTCGGCTTCAGGCCGGCAAGCGTGAAATGCGCCTTGCCGCGGTCAAGGTTCGAGAGGGTCGCGGTCAGGTGGTTGCGGCCGCCCCAATGGTCGACCGTCAGGCCGGCGCTTGCCGTCGCGAAGACATCGTCCTTGCGATAGCCGATCAACGCACCGGGCAGGGCGAGAAAGATATCGCCCGTGCGCCGGTGCTCAAGTCCACCCTTCAGGGTGAGCTTCGCCGACTTGCTGAGATCATGGGCGTAGCCGAATTCGATCCCGGCCGTGCGTTGGTCCGCGAAACGATATTTCGGCACACGCCGGGCACTCATGTTCAGCGCGTAGGCGAACTGGGAGCCCTCCAGCGCCAGGCTGCCGCGCAAGCCGAGTTTCGCCTCGCCGAAGGCGGCCGAAAGATGGGTCGGATCCTGAAAAATATTCGACGTCCAGCCCATGCCGGTCTTGTAATCGACGGTTGAATCGGCTTTTGCCGGGTTGTGTCCGGCCAGCATCGCAGCCGCACAAAGGAAGCCACCAAGAAAGCGCATCAGATCCTGTTCCTGTCCGTTTCTGGAACAGAATCCTAGGGTTGCATGGTTAAAGATTCCCTCAATGGTTGATATTAAACTTAATAGCGCAATTTATGCTACCTGAAATTGATTTTGGTTGGGAATTGTTAAACTTGTCTACGTTATGGTTAACTCTTTGCTATGATTGGGAAATCGGGTTGAGTAAATCGATGCTTATATTACTTTCGATTGCGTACCAGAGAGGTACACAACCGAAGGAGAGAGAGCATGAACAAGACCCGCATCATCGCCATCGCAACCGTCTTCGCAATCGCCGGCGCCGGCCAGGCATCGGCCGGTGGCCTGCTTGGCGGCCTCGGCATCCTGAACAACAACAAGACGGGCAGCGTGGTGATCGCCCCGAGTGTCGGCGTCGGCGAAATCCTCAGCGACAACGATAACAACAAAGTGCTGAACGGCGTGCTCAACGGCACCCTGTCGGGCATCCTCAACGGTAATACGCTGGGCATTCTCGGCGGCAGCGACTGCGGCTGCAAGAAGCGCAAGCACTGACCGCACCATCCCCGCCCTTGCGGTCCGTGGGCCCGGGAGAGCGCTGCTCTCCCGGGCTTTAACCGTTCGGTGCGGCGGTTACCTGCGCTTCAGGACGCCGATGCCGAGGAAGTGGCCGTCGACCGATTCGTATTGCTGGGTGAAGTCCCAGGCTTCGAACTCGCTTTCGGCCTGCTTGATGTAGTTCCAGAAGAGCGTCGTGCCGGCGCAGGCCTGCGAGGATATGTCGTGATGCACGATGATGCCGGCCTGCTTGCGCACCATCAGGTGGTCGTACATCACGCCGTGCAGCGAATGGTCGCCGTCGATGAACACCATGTCAGGCTTGAACGAGCGCAGGTAGTCGCCAACCTGCTGGGAGGTCGACAGGTCCTGGATGTAGTGCACGGGCGTGGAGGAGATTTCCCGATACTTTTCGATGAACGGCGTCGGCTCGATCGGATCGATGGCGAGGGAAAACTCCAGCGGCGCGCCGATCTTCTTCAGCCATTCGTTCACCAGGATGAACGTTCCGCCCCACCGGCAGCCGATTTCCGTGAAGTTGCGGACCTGCCGGGCATTGTGGGACAGCCAGACGAGATAGCGGGCGAGCTGGGAAGGATACTGCCACAGGTGCAGGCCCTTGCCGAAATAGGGGGAAAGCTCGTTCGGCTGCTGTTCGAGATATTCGTCGTTCAGGCCGAGTTCGGGGATCAGCTGCCGCTCGATGTACTGGATGTCGTAGCATTTCGCGCTGGGCAGGTTGCGGATGGTTTCTATCGCGCTTTCCACCGAGCCGGAGATGCTCGCATAATATTGGTATTTCTCAATCATCCGAACCGTCCTTTGGTACGCGCAATTGGCCGCCTTCGCGTGGGAGACGGCTGCGCGGGGGATCGCGGCCCGTCGGGCCCGATCCCGGTAAAAAAGCAAGGTTGTTTCGCGAGCGCATGGCTGCCCGGCCCCCGGAAATCCCCTTGGGACCTCTAGAGGCGCAGGCTTGCTTCAAGCTGATGATGGTGCCTGGCTCAGCCGGCCAGGTCGATGACGCCGCAATCGCCGGCTTCGCTGGCGAAGGCGAGGAGCTTTCCGTTGCCGCTCCAGGCCAGGGAGGTGACCGCGCCCTTGCCGGGGCGGCGCAGCAGCACTTCGCGGCTGTCGGCAAAACGGGCGGCCAGCACCATGCCGTCGGAATAGCCGATGGCGACGACCTCTTCCGCGGGATGACAGGCGACGCAGGTCACCATCACGTCGGCGCGGGTGCCGAGTTCCAGCGGTGGCTTGCCCATCGGCCCGTCCTTGGCGGAGAACGGCCAGACGATCGCCGCCGGTGCGCCGGACGAGGCGAGCCATTTGCCCTTCACCGACCAGGACAGCGACTTCACCTTGGCCGGATAGCCCGTCATGCGCATGTGGCGCGTCTCGGCGCCGGGCTTGGTGTCGAGCTTCCAGCCATGCAGGGCGTTTTCCTGCATGCTGGTGACCACGAAGCGGCCGTCGGGCGAGAAGGTGATGCCGGTATGGGCGCCTTTCCATTCGAGATCGACCGGCTGGCCGGCCATTGCCACCCAGTGCAGCGAGGCGCCGTTGTAGCGCGCCACGCCGATGCGCAGGCCCTTCGGCGCGAAGGCGATGCCCTCGACCGAGCGGCTTTCGGCGCACTCCTTGATCGTGCCGTCGGCAAGGCGGACGCGCGCCGTGCGCCCCTCGGCAAAGCCGACCGCGCCCTGCGGGCCGGCGGCAACGACGGAGATCCACTTGCGCGGCACTTCGGCCAGAAGCGTCGCGGTGCCGTCGGCGGCGATGCGCTGCACCTTGCCGTCCTCGCCGCCGGTGATCAGCGTGCCGTTCGCCTCGTCGCGAATGCAGGCGAGCAGCCCGTCATGCGCCTCGGTGACCTTCTCGCCGTGGTCGAGGCGGTGGATGGCACCGGAGGCGGTGGCGAAGAACGGCACGTCGCCGAGGAAGGCGGCCGCGACGACGTGCCCGTCGAGATCAAGAGGCGCGACTGTCGGCATCAGGTCTTGTCTTTCATGCGCAGGACGGTATCCGAAAATCGCTTCACACGGTCCGGCATCATGCTTTCTGGGCCTCGCAGGCCTTGAAGGTGCGCTCGATCTTCTCGCGGTCGAGATCGCGGCCGATGAAGACAAGCCGGCTTTCGCGCGTCTCGCCGTCCTTCCAGGCGCGCTGGTGGTCGCCCTCGACGATCATGTGCACGCCCTGCACGACATAGCGCTCGTCATCGCCGGCAAAGGCGATGATGCCCTTGAGACGCAGGATGTTCGGGCCGTCCGTCTGGGTGATCTTCTGGATCCAGGGGAAGAAGCGGTCCGGGTTCATCTCGCCGCCGCGCAGCGAGATCGACTGCACCGTCACGTCATGGATCGGCGAGACGCCGTGGTCGTGGTGATGGTGGTCATGATCATGATCGTGGTGGTGATGGTCGTGATCATGGTGGTGGTGATCATGGTCGTGGTCGTGACCATGATGGTGATGGTCGTGGCCGCAATCGGGGCCGCAGACATGGTCCGGATGGTCGTGGTCGAGGAAGTGCGGGTCGTTTTCCAGCGCCCGCTCCAGGTTGAACGCACCCTGGTCGAGAACCTTGGAAAGGTCGATTTCCGAACGGGTGGTGCGGTGGATGCGGGCGGACGGGTTGATCACGCGCACGGTCGCCTCGATCCGGGCCAGCTCTTCCGGGCTGACGAGGTCGGTCTTGTTGATCAGCACGACGTCGGCAAACGCGATCTGGTCTTCCGCCTCGCGGCTGTCCTTCAGGCGCAGCGGCAGGTGTTTTGCATCGACCAGCGCCACGACGGCGTCGAGCTCAGTCTTCTGGCGCACGTCGTCGTCCATGAAGAAGGTTTGGGCGACCGGCACCGGATCGGCAAGGCCCGTCGTTTCGACGATGATGGCATCGAACCGGCCGGGGCGGCGCATCAGGCCTTCCACCACGCGGATCAGGTCGCCGCGCACGGTGCAGCAGATGCAGCCGTTGTTCATCTCGTAGATTTCCTCGTCGGACTCGACGATGAGGTCGTTGTCGATGCCGATCTCGCCGAATTCGTTGACGATGACGGCATATTTCTTGCCGTGGTTGTCGGTCAGGATGCGATTGAGCAGCGTCGTCTTGCCGGCGCCGAGATAGCCGGTGAGCACGGTGACGGGAATGGGCTTGGGAAGGGCTGTTTCGGTCATGGGAACCTCGAGCGATGGCGGGGACGCGTGCGGCGTCCGGTTGGCGTCTGATATAGGAGATCGGACGGGCCAGCGCAAATGCGATCCGGCCTTTGTCGTCATGCAAAATCGCCCTGCGCTTCTGCCGGAGCCGCTTTAACGCAGCGTTTCCACGTCGAAGGCGGCGACGTCCTCAAGAAGGGCGAGGAGGCCGCGCACGGCATGGGCGAGCAGTACCTCGCCCCTTTGCGCCGTTGCCGCGGCGGCGTTGCCGGCAACACCCTTGGGGTTGAGGTCGGACATCTTCCAGCCGAAGGCATGCGGACCATAGGCGCGCAGATGGGCAAAGCGCGCGGCGAATTCCGCCTGCCGCGAACCGAAGCGCTCCGCCCTGTCCATCCGGACACGTTCCGGATGCAGGGCGAGCATGACGGAGGTCTCGATGTCGCCGCCGTGGATGTCGAGCGCCTTGTCCTCAGGCTTAATCCAGCCTTCCGGTTGGCCGAAGCGGGTCCAGGCGGTGGCGACGACGAGCATGTCGAGGTGCACGCGTGCCTCGGTCGCGACAATCGTCATCAGCGGCGCGTTGCCGCCATGCGCGTTGAGCAGGACGAGCTTGCGGATGCCTTTCGCCTTGAGGTCTCCCGCAATGCCCAGCCAGCGTTCCACCGCTTCCGCGTAACCGAGCGAACGCGTGCCCGGCACATCGAGATGTTCCGGCGAATAGCCGACGGGCTCCGTGGGCAGGATGGTGACGGGCAGGTGCGCCGGCAGCACGTCCATCAGCCGGGAGACGATGCCCTCGGCGATCAGCGTGTCGGTTTCGAGCGGCAGGTGCGGGCCGTGGCCCTCATGGGCGCCGAGCGGCAGGACGGCGATCCAGTCGGCGCGGTCCCCTGCCGTCAAGGCCGGGTCGTTCTCGCTCCATCGCATCTTTGGATGCGCCATTGCCTGCCTCTCGTCCCGTCTTGCCGCCCGACTGTCACATGAGTCATACAGGGCCATGCCCGCGATGCAAGGGTAACGCAGGGAACGGTGAGGCGGAGGCAATCGATGGGCAAGAAGCACAAGGACGGCAAGAAGGGCAAGAAGAAGAAGGGGCACGCGGATGTCTCGGGCGCAGGTCTTGCCGCCGCCGTCGTCAATGCGGCCCGCTCCATGCGCACGGTGCTTTCGCGCAATCTTCTCGCCACCGGCCTCTATGCCGGCCAGGACGGGGTGATCCTGGCGCTTGCCGAGGAGGGAGGCCTGACCGCAGGGGCGCTCGCCGCCCGGCTCGGCGTCAAGGCGCCGACCATGACGCGCACGATCGGGCGCCTCGAGGCGCAGGGTTTCGTGGAGCGCCGGCCGGACGAGACGGACGGCCGCCTGACCGTCGTGCACCTTACGCCCGCCGGCGAGGCTTCCATCGGTCATATCACCGAGGCGGGCCGGCTCAGCGAGCAGCAGGCGGCGGAAGGTTTGAGCGAGAAGGACGTGCGCCAATTGCTCAAGCTGCTTCGCGCCGTGGACGAAAACCTGCATGGCGGCCTGCCGGATGCGCCGCGCGATAGCGAAAAGGCAGTTGCCGACGAGATTTAAACTGTTTAAATAAACGGTTTTAAACGCCGCGTTGCTTGGCGTTCGTCGGGGAGGGGTCGTGGCACAGAAAATCAAGCTTTCCACCATCGCGGAGACGCTCGGCGTTTCCACGGCGACGGTATCGCTTGCGCTCAGGGACAGCCCGCTGGTTGCAGCCTCCACCCGCGACAGGATCAAGGAACAGGCCCGCGCGCTCGGCTATATCTACAATCGCCGCGCCGCCAGCCTGCGCACCTCCCGGTCGGGCATCATCGGCGTCGTCGTGCACGACATCATGAACCCGTTCTATGCGGAGATCCTGAAAGCCATCGAGAGCGAGCTCGATCGCGACCGGCAGACCTTCATCCTCTCCAACCACTACGATTCGGTCGAAAAGCAGCGCAATTTCGTCGAGACGCTGCTGCAGCTCGGCGGGGACGGGGTCATCATGTCGCCGGCCATCGGCACGCCGCCGGAGGATATCCAGCTTGCCGAGGACAACGGCATGCCGGCGATCCTGATCGCGCGCTCGATCGAGGGGCTGGACGTGCCGATCTTCCGCGGCGACGACAGCTACGGCATCTCGCTCGCCACCAATCACCTGATCGGTCTCGGCCACCGCACCATCGCCATGGTGGGCGGCACGGACCAGACGTCGACCGGCCGCGACCGCTACCAGGGCTATGTCAACGCGCTGCGCAAGGCCAATATCGAGATGGATCCCGGCCTGCGCATTCCCGGTCCACGCACGAAGCAGGGCGGCTTCGAGGCGGCGGTGCATTTCCTCTCCCTGCCGCAAAAGCCGACCGCGGCGGTCTGTTGGAACGACCTCGTGGCGATCGGCCTGATGAACGGCATCGCCCGCGCCGGCCTCGTGCCCGGCCGCGATGTCTCCGTCACGGGTTACGACGACCTGGAGGAGGCGGCGATCGCGACGCCCGCGCTCACCACCGTCTGGAACGGCCAGTCCGAGGTCGGGCGCAATGCCGCCCGCGCGCTGCTCGACAAGCTTTCGGGCAGCCACGAGCCGGACGGCATTCACCTTATCAAGCCGGAAATGCGCATTCGCCAGTCCACGGGGCCGCTGAAGCCCCATCCGGAAGGCTGAGGCAAATCGGGCAAACGGAGATTTCGCCATGGTGGTCAAGACGCGCATTCTCGTGCCGGGCACGATCCGCGAGCGGGTGCTCGACCGGCTGAAGGATGCCTTCGATGTGGTGCGCATCGAGCGGGCGGATCCGGCGCTGCTTGCGCGGTCCGAGGCGGCAGGCATTTCCGGCATTGCCGTCTCCGGCGGGCTCGGCGCGGCGATGATCGAACATCTGCCCGCGCTGGAGATCATCGCGAGCTTCGGCGTTGGCTATGATGGTGTGGATGTCGCTGCCGCCGCGGCACGCGGCATAACCGTCACCAACACGCCGGATGTGCTGAACGACGAGGTGGCCGATACGACGATCGGCCTGCTGCTCAACACGGTGCGCCGCTTCCCGCAGGCCGAGGCCTGGCTGCGCGAGGGCCGCTGGGCGCGCGAGGGTGCGTTCCCGCTGACGCCGCTCAGCCTGCGCGGCCGCAAGGCCGGCATCTACGGCCTCGGGCGCATCGGCATGGCCATCGCCGAACGGCTGAAGGGTTTCGGCATCGAGATCACCTACCACACGCGACGTCCGCGCGAGGGCGTGCCCTTTGCCTATTATCCGTCTCTGGCGGAACTGGCGGGCGCGGTGGACATCCTCATCGCCATCGTGCCGAAGACGGCCGAGACGCACCGGACGATCGATGCGGACATCCTTCGGGCGCTGGGGCCGAACGGCGTGCTGATCAACGTCGGACGCGGCTGGACGGTCGACGAAGCGGCGCTCGCGGCGGCGCTCAAGGACGGTGTGATCGCGGCGGCCGGGCTCGACGTGTTCTATGACGAGCCGAACGTGCCGCCGGCGCTGCTCGACCTGCCGAACGTCTCGCTGCTGCCGCATGTCGCCTCGGCTTCAGTGGCAACACGCGATGCCATGGCCGACCTTGTGGCGGACAATCTCTTCGCCTGGTTCGAGCGCGGCGCGGCCGTGACGCCGGTGCCCGAAACGCCCTTCACGCGAAAAGCGGGGAACGGTCCGGAAAGCCTTCGTTAACCTTTCGGCAAGTTTGCGGGCGCATGCTTTCGCCATCGAGTCGCATGCGAAGGAGAGCCCCATGAAGACGCTGATGCTTGCCGCCGTGGCCGGCGTGTTGTCGCTGGGGCTCTGGAGCGTTGCCGCGGACCGGACGCCGGCTGTGGACCCGGTGACGACGCGGTCCATTCCCGCGCCGGCGGGAACGCACAGCTATACCATTTCCAACGTCGTGGCGAACACCGCCTGCCTTGCCGAGCGCGGCGGCCGCATCTCGAGCCGCAGTGAACGCTTTGCCGCCAACATCGACTGCGATGCGGTCTGGCCGCGCCTCTCCGCGGCGCGGACCTGGGTCAACAATGGCGACGGCACGGTGGTCGTCGCCGATGCGCAGGGCGAGCCCATCCTGACCGTCGTCGACGGCGACGGCCTTGCCTACGAGGCCGTCGAGCCCGCCGACGCCATGATCACGATGATTTCTGCCGACTGAGCGATCATTCGGCAGCGGTCCGGTGCGCGGTCGCCTGTTTGGAGGCGGCATAGTCGCGCACGGCCTGGCCGAAGGCCGCGAAAAGCCTGTTCGACGGCTGGTCGGAGCCGACCCAATATTCCGGATGCCACTGCACGCCGACCGCAAAGGCCTTGGCGCCGATGACGGAGACGGCCTCGATCGTGCCGTCCTCGGCGACGGCTTCGACGGCAAGGCGCGGCGCGATGTCGGAGATCGCCTGCCGGTGCAGCGAATTGACCTGCACCTCGCCGGCGCCGACGACGGCGGCAAGGCAGCTGCCTTCCTTGACGATGACCGTCTGGCGGATGCCATAGGCGACGTCGAGCACGGGCGTGTCCGGCTTGCGGTGATCCCACATGCCGGGCTGTTCCTGGATCTCGTTGGCGAGCGTACCGCCGAGCACGACGTTCAACTCCTGGATGCCGCGGCAGATGGCGAGCAGCGGAATGCCGCGTTCCAGAGCGCGGCTGATCAGCGGCAGGCTGGTGGCATCGCGCGCGGTGTCATAAGGGCCTTCCGCCTCGGTCGCTTCCTTGCCGTAGAGCGAGGGATGCACATTGGTGCGCGAGCCGCTGACGAGGAGCCCGTCCACCCGGTCGAGAATGCCGTCGAAATCGGTGTCCGTTTCGAGCGCCGGTACGAGGAACACCGTAACGTCCGCACCCTTGACGGCGGCGCGCACATACTGGTTCGGGGTGGCCTGCCAGACGTTGCCTTCGATTTCCCTGATATCGGCGGGAATGGCGACGACGGGTTTCGACATGGTGGGCTCCGGAAAAAGAAATACCAAATGAGGATTTGCTATCAAATCCAGCATCAGTCAATTCCCCCATTTCGGCGAAATGACGACGGATGCCCTGTTTCCAGGGGACAGGAGGCTTGCGGCTCCATCGAGATTCGACAGGATTCGAGGTCCGCCAGCCACGCTCCGTTAACCAAAGGCTTGCAAACAGCGATTGCACGCTAAATTTTTCTCGCCCCGCTGCTGCGTAATACTGTGTCGTGCCGGAGACAGGAAATTATACACATGACTCATGTCAGGTTGAGTTTGCTGCGCGAAAATCGGCAATATTGCAATATTGGGTTGAATGTACCTTCCATGGGTTGAACGGGCGTGCAATGATGCCGGGCACTACCCTTGTTATTGGGTAATTTCCCGAAATCATTCATTAAATTTTGGTCGGTAACCCTCTCTTGGTATAGGGAGTGCCGAATCCATGAAGGATAAGGGTCAAAACACACTGCCGGCTGATGTGTACCTATCGTTCGTCAGCTCGCTGTACGGAAACCGCCAGACCCTTTTCGTGGGCATGATCTCCCATGTCATCACGTTCTCCTTCGTTTACGCCAAGACCGCCGACCCCTTCTTCCTGATCTGGAGCGGCCTCGTCGTCGCCATCTGGTCGCTGCGCGCCGTCGGCATGCGCCATTTCGACCGGGTGGACCATGCGGCGCTCGACATGGACGGCATCCGCTATTGGGAGAACTGGTACAATCTCGGCGCCGTCGGCACGACGCTGGCGCTCGGCACGGCCTGCGGCTACAGCCTGCTCTTCAGCCGCGACAGCTTTGCGGAACTCGCCTGTATCGCGGTGACGCTCGCCACCATGGTTTCCGTCGTCGGGCGCAATTGCGGCTCGAAGCGGGCGGTCGACTACATGACCTTTTCCGCCTGTTTCCCAATGGTCGTGGGCTTCCTGGGCCTGCAGGATTTCTACCATGCGGTGCTTGCGGTGCTCATCCTGCCCTTTGTGATGACGACGCGCATGATGGCGAACGGCGTGCGCGAATTCCTCTACAAGAACGTGCTGGCGACCCGCGAGGTCTCCATCATCGCCGACCGTTTCGACACGGCGCTGAACAACATGCCGCACGGCCTGTTCATGCTGGACGCCGACCACCGGATCCTCGTCGCCAACCGCCGGGCCTGCGAACTCCTGCATCTCGGCAACCAGGAGCGGCTGAAGGATTGCCATCTCGACGTGGTGCTCAGGTTCGGCGTGCGCAATACCTTCCTCAACGCCGAGCAGAGCAAGATGATCCTGCGCCAGCTCGACGAACTCCTGAAGGGCGAGCGGTCCCGTGCGCTGGTGCAGGTCACGGACGGGCTTTATCTGGAATTCACCGCCTCGCCGCGCGAGAACGGCGGCGCCGTCCTTATTTTCGAAGATGTGACCGGACGTGTTCGGGCGGAAAACAAGATCCTGCACATGGTACGCTACGACAGCCTCACCGGCCTGCCGAACCGCACCTATTTCGCCGATCTCGTGCAGGAGGCGCTGGGCGAGCGCA
This sequence comes from Shinella yambaruensis, assembly GCF_050859155.1. Taxonomy (NCBI): domain Bacteria; kingdom Pseudomonadati; phylum Pseudomonadota; class Alphaproteobacteria; order Hyphomicrobiales; family Rhizobiaceae; genus Shinella; species Shinella yambaruensis. Next base: position 3,480,075 of record NZ_CP150638.1, on the reverse strand, counting down.
AGAAGCCGGGCACGGTCGGCTTCATGGTGCTCGATATCGACGACTTCAAGCATGTCAACGACATGAAGGGCCACGTCACCGGCGACCGGCTGCTCTGCGCCATTGCCGAGCGCCTGCGCCGGCTTGCCGGCGACAAGGTGTTCGTCGGCCATCTGATGGGCGACGAGTTCATCCTCTTCTTCCCCAACGAAACGAACCGCCGCGACCTCGAAACACGCATGCGCCGCTTCCACGAACAACTGCGCGGCACCTACGAATTCGACGGCATGACGTTCCTCGTCTCCTTCAGTGCCGGTGCCGTGATGGTGCCGAGCGACGATTTCCGGCTGGAGGAAATGCAGATTCGCGCCGACCTTGCGCTCTTCGAGACGAAATCGCGCGCCAAGGGCAGCGTCACCGTCTTCGAGCAGGAGATGGACGCGCGCTACATGGATCGTCAGAAGCTCAAGGACGACCTGCGCGAGGCACTCGCCAGCAACACGCTCTCCGTCGCCTACCAGCCGATGTTCGTGCCGGACGGTTCGCGCATCGAGTGCTGCGAGGCGCTATCGCGCTGGACGCATGTCGAGCGTGGCCCGGTGCCGCCGAATGTCTTCATCCAGCTCGCCGAGGAGATGGGCATCGTCTCCGAGATCACGCGCTTCATGATCATGCGCGCCTGCGCCGACTGCGCGGGCTGGCCGGCGCATATGGGCGTATCGGTGAACCTTTCCGTGCAGGACCTGCGCGGCACCGGCATCATCGATCTCGTCACCGAGGCGCTGGAGGCGGCCGGGCTCGCGCCGCACCGGCTGCATCTGGAAGTCACCGAAAGCTGCCTCATGGAAGAGCCGGTCAAGGTGCAGGCGATCCTGCAGGAGCTGCGCGCCCGCGGCATCACCATCGCCATCGACGATTTCGGCACCGGCTATTCCAGCCTCAGCTATCTCGACCAGCTGCCGCTCGATGTCATCAAGATCGACCGCTCCTTCGTGCGCAACATCGGCGAGGACGCGCGCCGCTTCAAGCTCCTGCGCGGCACGGTCAACCTGTCCCGCGAGCTCGGCCTGCGCATCGTCGTCGAGGGCGTCGAGACGCGCGAGCAGCTCGCCCTCATCAACAAGTACCAGTGTGCCGATCTCGTGCAGGGCTATGTCTTTGCGGCACCCATGTCGCCGGATGCACTGCGCGATCTCTACGAGACCCTTGCCCGCAAGTCCGGCGAATCCCGCCGCCGCGGCCGCCGCGTCGCCTGACCCTTCCCACCGCCCAATCTCGTAACGTGTGAATTCGACACGATATATCAGCTTATTCAAAATTAGTGTTAACCATATATTAAGGTTAATGAATGGTATTTTACACAAATTGTCTTATATCGACGATTGTAGTGACGGCAGCGCGGTGGCTGCCGGTGTTTTTCAATCGGGGTACGGGGACAATGGCCAGCGTAGAGACGGCGACCAACCGCTTTTCGGACAAGCTTCTGGGACTGCTCGACAGGATCGAGTATCGCCGCGTGGAGACGGGCGAGGACATGGAAGACGTCGCCCGCATCCGCTACAAGGCCTACAAGGCCGGCGCCGTCATGCATCTCGATGAACAGGCGGTCCTCATCGACGAGGTGGATTTCGACAGCCATGCCTATGTCTTCGGCATCTATTACGAGGAGCGGCTGATCTCCACGGTGCGCCTGCACCATGTGACGCCCGAGCACCGCGTCACCTCGTCGGGAAAGGTCTTCCCGGACGAGATCAATGCCTTCCTCGATGCGGGCATGTCTCTGATCGATCCGGTGCGCCTTGCCGCCGACCCGGAGATCTGGAGCGAGATGCCGGCCATTCCGTATCTGACGCTGCGCATCGCCACGATGGCGACGGACTACTTCCAGACGGATCGCTGCGTGCAGATGGTCAAGCCCGCGCATTCGGCCTTCTACAAGCGCGTCTTCGATGCCGATTTCGTCGCCTCGCCGAAGAGCAACCAGGGCAAGTTCATTATCGACCTGATGCTGTTGGCGACCAACGTCAAGGAGACGCTGCCCTCGCTCTACCAGCGCTTCCCGTTCTTCAAGTCGGAGCCCTACGAGCGCCGCATGATGTTCGCGCGCGGCGACGACCTGCCGTTCAGCCCGCTAACCGTGCGCCCGACGGCGCGCCGCGCGCATTTCGGCGGCGGGCGGATCGAGCTTTCCGGCAATGCCTATGCCGGGTGAGGCGCCCGCGTTCTGATGTCGCATGCCGGGCCGGTTTCGTATGAAACCGGCCCGTTCTGTTTCGGAAACGATACAGGTCGAAACGCGCCGCCCGCCTTGCCGTTGCGCTTTGCCGATCCATTGTGTATGGCCAGAAAGACGCGTGTCTTCACGCTTGAGGGAATCTGTTTTGGCGCTCGTCGTGGGCTTTTCGGCTGACGGGTGCGGGCGCTTAGGAGAAGGTAGACTATGGCTGAACATCATTCCGGACCGGTCGAAACGGGCGCTGCGATGGATTACCCGGAGCACGAGAAGACCTACGACCTCTTCATCGCCGGTGCCAAATACGGCACGCTGTTCTGCGTCGCGCTGCTGGTCGCCATGGCCGCCGGCTTCTTCACGAGCGCCGGTTTCTTCTCGAGCCTTCTGCTCCTCATCATTCTCAACGTCGTCGGCTACTTCCTGCTGCGTTGACCTGAACAACCGCATCCGCGGTTTGTCATGCGGCGCCACCCGGCGCCGTGATCCAACACGGCCAGTCTCGGGGGGAGGACCACGGTTTGAGTCAGTGTGTTTTTGTAGCAAGGGAAAGTGACCCGGCCGAAGGCCGCGTCGCGGGTTCCGTCGAAACGGTCAAGAAAATGAAGGGCCTCGGGCTCGATGTGCTGGTGGAGGCCGGTGCAGGCCTTGCCTCGCGCATCCTGGATGCGGACTACGAGGCCGCCGGCGCCCGCATCGTCGGCCCCGGCGAAGCGAATGCCGCCGACGCCGTCCTGAAGGTCCGCCGGCCCACCGCCGCCGAGATCGCGACCTACAAGCCCGGCGCCATCGTCATCGCCACGATGGACCCCTACGGCAACGAAGCGGCCATCGCCGAGATGGCCAATGCCGGTCTCACCACCTTCGCCATGGAATTGATGCCGCGCATAACCCGTGCCCAGTCGATGGACATCCTGTCCTCGCAGGCCAACCTTGCCGGTTATCAGGCCGTCATCGACGCCGCTCATGAATTCGACCGCGCCATGCCGATGATGATGACCGCCGCCGGCACCGTTCCGGCCGCCAAGGTCTTCGTCATGGGTGCCGGTGTCGCCGGCCTGCAGGCCATCGCGACCGCCCGCCGCCTCGGCGCGGCCGTCTCCGCGACGGACGTGCGCCCCGCGGCCAAGGAACAGGTCGCCTCGCTCGGCGCGAAGTTCATCGCCGTCGAGGACGACGAGTTCAAGGCCGCCGAGACCGCCGGCGGCTATGCCAAGGAAATGTCCAAGGAATATCAGGCGAAACAGGCCGCGCTCGTCGCCGACCACATCGCCAAGCAGGACATCGTCATCACGACGGCGCTCATCCCCGGCCGCCCGGCGCCACGGCTCGTGACGCGCCAGATGCTGGCGGCCATGCGCACCGGTTCCGTCGCCGTCGACCTCGCGGTCGAGCGCGGCGGCAATATCGAAGGCGCCGAGGCCGGCAAGGTTGCCGAGGTCGAGGGCGTCAAGGTCATCGGCTATCTCAACGTGCCCGGCCGCATCGCGGCCTCCGCTTCGGCGCTCTACGCCAAGAACCTTCTCACCTTCCTGGAGACCATGGTCGACAAGGAGACGAAGTCGGTTTTGGTCAATGTCGAGGACGAGCTGGTCAAGGCGACGATGCTGACCAACGGCGGTGCCGTCGTGCACCCGAACTTCGGCGGCTCCGTTCAGCAAGGGGAGGGCAAGTGATGGCGAACGAACTTCTCGACAAGGCGATCACCGATCTCGAACGCGCCGTGGAAGCCGTCCGCGCCGCGTCCGAATATGTGCCGGATGCGGCCGCTGCGGCGGCGCACGGCGTTTCCGGCGGGGCGATCGATCCCTTCGTCTTCCGCCTGGCGATCTTCGTGCTGTCGATCTTCGTCGGCTACTATGTCGTCTGGTCGGTGACGCCGGCCCTGCACACGCCGCTGATGGCCGTCACCAACGCGATCTCCTCGGTCATCGTCGTTGGCGCGCTCTTGGCCGTCGGCATCTCGCTTTCGGGCGTTGCGACCGGCTTCGGCTTCGTCGCGCTGATCCTCGCCTCCGTCAACATCTTCGGCGGTTTCCTCGTCACCCAGCGCATGCTGGCGATGTACAAGAAAAAAGACAAGTGAGGCCGGCCCGATGAACGCTAACTTCGCAGCCTTCCTCTATCTCGTCTCCGGCGTGCTCTTCATCATGGCGCTGCGCGGCCTGTCGCATCCGACGACCAGCCGTCGCGGCAACATGCTCGGCATGATCGGCATGGGTATTGCCATCGGTACGACGCTGCTGCTGGCGACGCCATCCTTCGGCGGCCTCGTGCTCATCGTGCTCGGCCTTGCCATCGGCGGCGGCGCGGGTGCGTGGATCGCCCGCTCCATCCCGATGACCTCCATGCCGCAGCTCGTCGCCGGCTTCCACTCGCTCGTCGGCCTTGCCGCCGTGCTGGTCGCCGCCGCCGCGCTCTACTCGCCCGTCTCCTTCGGCATCGGCGCGGTGGGTGAAATCCATGGCCAGGCGCTCGTCGAAATGGCGCTTGGTGCCGCCATCGGCGCGATCACCTTCACCGGGTCGATCATCGCCTTCCTGAAGCTCGACGGGCGCATGTCCGGCAAGCCGATCATGCTGCCCTATAGGCATGTCATCAACATCGTGCTGCTCGCCGCGATCGTCTTCTTCATCGTCGGCCTGACGCTGTCGGAAAGCCATGTCGACTTCTGGCTGATCGTCGTGCTGGCACTGGCGCTCGGCGTGCTGCTCATCGTGCCGATCGGCGGAGCGGACATGCCGGTCGTCGTCTCCATGCTCAACTCCTATTCGGGATGGGCTGCGGCCGGCATCGGCTTCACGCTCGGCAACCTCGCGCTGATCATCACCGGCGCGCTGGTCGGCTCCTCGGGCGCGATCCTCTCCTACATCATGTGCAAGGGCATGAACCGCTCGTTCGTCTCCGTCATCCTCGGCGGCTTCGGCGGCGAGACGGCCGCTGCTGCCGACGACGGCGTGCAGCGCACAGTCAAGCAGGGCTCTGCCGACGACGCGGCCTTCCTGATGGCGAACGCCTCCAAGGTCATCATCGTGCCGGGCTACGGCATGGCGGTGGCACAGGCCCAGCACGCGCTGCGCGAGCTTGCCGATACGCTGAAGAAGCAGGGCGTCGAGGTGAAATACGCGATCCATCCGGTCGCCGGCCGCATGCCGGGCCACATGAACGTGCTGCTCGCCGAGGCGAACGTGCCCTATGACGAGGTCTTCGAGCTTGAGGACATCAACTCGGAGTTCGCGCAGGCGGACGTCGCCTATGTCATCGGCGCCAACGACGTGACCAACCCGGCCGCGCGCGACGACAAGTCCTCGCCGATCTACGGCATGCCGATCCTCGATGTCGACAAGGCCAAGACCTGCCTCTTCGTCAAGCGCTCGCTCGGCTCCGGCTATGCGGGCATCGACAACACGCTGTTCTACAAGGACGGCACGATGATGCTGCTCGGCGACGCCAAGAAGATGACCGAAGACATCGTCAAGGCGATGAACCACTGATCGGCAAAGCCCGGAACGAAAAAGCCCGCGAGATGATCGCGGGCTTTTTGTTGGAAGGATCCCTGCCGGATCAGGCCGGCTTGGCGGCGCTGGCGACGCCGCGGGTGCGGGCAAGGCCGTCCTTGGCGGGCTTGTAGTTCGGGTCGAGCTTCAGCGCATGCGAATAGGACTTCGCGGCGCGCGCCATGTCGCCGCGGCGCTCGTAGATCAGGGCTTGGTTCGCCCAGGACTCGGCAAGCTTGCCGTCGAGGTTGATCGCCGTATTGAAATCCTGGAACGCGTTGTCGTCGTCGCCCTGCGCGGCATAGGAAATGCCGCGGCCGTTATAGGGTTCCGCAGAGTTCGGCGAGAGCGAGATGGCCTTGGAGAAGTCCTCGATCGCCTTGTCGTGCTGGCGGCGTGCCTGGTAGATCAGGCCGCGGTTGTGATAGGCGCGCGGATCGGTCGTGTCGAGCTGGATGGCGCGGTTGAAGTCGCGGAAGGCCTCATCGAGGCGGCCGGCCTGGCGATAGAGGTTGCCGCGGCCGATATAGGCGACGTCATAGTTCGGGCTGAGCTGCAGCGCCGTGTTGTAGTCGCTCGCCGCCTGCGCCTGATCGCCCAGGCTGCGCTGAACGAGCGCGCGGTTGGCATAGGCCTGGTAGAAGCGCGGGTTGAGCTCGATCGCGCGGTTGAAGTCGTCGACCGCGCGGCGGTACTGGCCGGCGCGGCCATAGGCAGAACCGCGCACATTGTAGCCCGCGGGATCCTGCGGATTGGCGGCGATGACGGCCGAGAGCGAGGAGATGTTCTCTTCCGAGCCTTGCGCGCGCTCCACCTTCAACACGTCCGTCGATGTCGTCGACTGGCAGCCTGCCATGAGGAGCGCGAGCGACGCGGTGGCGACGGCGGCCATCAGCGGACGGCGCAGGCGGACGGATGCGGAGGAGAAACGAGCGGTCGGGAACCCGGTAGATGCAGCCATGTCCAAGTGCGAATCCTCAAAGTGGGCTTCTATCGCGCCTCATACGCGATGAAAACACTACGCCTCCACAGCCCGCGCGTCATTTATGGCGCGCAAAGGACGCTGTGGTCCTCTCGATCTGCCCGTTACGCTAGGAATCGCGGTGGAATTCCAGCGTAGCGAACCGGCAATTCCGGCGAAGGGGCGTAGCAATAGCGCCCGGAATTGCACGGGAAGTCTTTCACATCCGTGAAGAAACGACCGGTCACGTCAAAAAAGGCGGCGGCGAAATGTTCGCCCCCGCCCGGTCTTGCATCCGAAAACGTCGAAAAGACGGCCGATCAACGGGCGCCGGGACGACCGCCGATGAGGCCTTCGCGCTGGGCGCGCTTGCGGGCCAGCTTGCGGACGCGACGAACGGCTTCGGCCTTTTCACGCGCACGCTTCTGCGACGGCTTTTCATAATAGTCGCGCATCTTCATTTCACGGAAAATACCCTCGCGCTGCATCTTCTTCTTGAGAGCGCGGAGAGCCTGATCAACGTTGTTGTCGCGGACAAGTACCTGCACGAGAATCCCGTTCCTTTGTTTGTTGCCGCCCGGCGATTCTATGGGTCGTCAGGCAAATAGATGACGTTCGCGCAGCCCAGAAGGCTGACGATTGGCGTGTCGGATACCAGATCGCAGCGGTGAAGTCCAGTCTGAAGCGCCGGGAAGCTGCGGATATTTGCGACAGGCCTTCCTGAAACCATCGCAAAACCTTCGATGACGCGCATGTCGCATGTGGTACAAGGTACGCCTGAATGCGTCGCAAAGGATACGGCGCGCCGCGCCAGGATTTGCTTTCTATCGGGGCAGGAAACAGCCGGCCGGACCGGCGAGACTTTGAGGACTTGGATATGCGCAAATATTCGGTTTTCGCCGTCGCCCGCGAGGCGATGCGCGGCCACAAGGGGTGGGAGGCGCAATGGACCTCGCCCGAGCCGCGCAAGGAATATGACGTGATCATCGTCGGCGGCGGCGGCCATGGCCTCGGCGCGGCCTATTACCTCGCCAAGGAGCACGGCATCACCAATGTCGCGGTGATCGAGAAGGGCTGGCTCGGCGGTGGCAATACCGGCCGCAACACGACCATCATCCGCTCGAACTATCTCTATGACGAGAGCATGGATATCTACGAGCACTCGCTGAAGCTCTGGGAGGGCTTGAGCCAGGACCTCAACTACAATGTCATGTACTCGCCGCGCGGCGTGATGATGCTGTCGCACAATGTGCATGACAAGCAGTCCTTCCAGCGCCACGTCCATGCCAACCGGCTCTACGGCATCGACAATGAATGGCTGACGCCGCAGCAGGCGAAGGATTTCGTGCCGGTTCTCGATATCTCCGCCTCCGCCCGCTACCCGATCAACGGCGCGGCCCTGCAGCGCCGCGGCGGCACCGCCCGCCACGACGCCGTGGCCTGGGGGTATGCGCGCGCTGCCTCTGACCGGGGCGTTCATGTCATCCAGAACTGCGAGGTCAAGGGCATCCGCCGCGGGCCGGACGGCGCGGTGACGGGCGTCGAGACCTCCAAGGGCTTCATCGGCGCGAAGAAGATCGCGGTGTCGGCCTCCGGCCACAACTCGGTCATCATGGCCATGGCCGACGTCAAGCTGCCGCTGCATTCCGTGCCGCTGCAGGCGCTGGTCTCCGAGCCGATGAAGCCGATCTTCCCCTGCGTGGTCATGTCCAACTCGGTGCATGCCTATATCTCGCAGTCGGACAAGGGCGAACTCGTCATCGGCGCGGGCACGGACCAGTACAACTCCTATTCCCAGACCGGCGGCCTGCAAATCATCACGCATACGCTCGACGCGATCTGCGAACTCTTCCCGATGTTCCGCCGCGTCAAGATGATGCGCCAGTGGGGCGGCATCACCGACAACACGCCGGATCGTTCGGCGATCCAGGGCGTGACGCCGGTGAAGAACTTCTTCGTCAATTGCGGCTGGGGGACCGGCGGCTTCAAGGCGACGCCGGGTTCGGCGCATCTCTTCGCCCATCTCATCGCCAGGGGCGAGCCGCACAAGCTGGCGGCCGGCCTGACGCTGGACCGCTTCCGCACCGGGCGCCTCATCGACGAGGCGGCGGCGGCGGCCGTGGCCCACTGATGAACGGCGCGCTGCTTGCAGGCTTTCTTGTGACGGCCGGCATCCTGCCGGCTGGCGACATTCTTCCGATGCCGGGAGACTTTCGCTTTCAGAAGATCCAGAAGGCTGCGGGCGAGACGGATTGGCCCTTCGTCGCGAAGAGCGGGATGCTGGGATGTGCGAAGGTGTTCGGCGGTCGGGCGGTCTATTTCCTTCCCGACGAGACGGACATGAACCGCGCCTTCAATCTCGATGTGAACGTCTTTGCGATGAGCATGGTCAATTTCGGAATGACAGACATTCTGGCCCCTTACGACAATGCCGAGCAACTCGTGAGGCGGATTGCTCCCTTCGTCACGATGGGCCAGCGACTTTGCGATCAGGCTCCGGGCACGTTCGTGTCGGGACCAGAGCTTTAAACAGGTAGGATAAAATGCTGCTGATCTACTGCCCCTACTGCGAGGAAGAGCGCTCGGAGCTCGAATTCCGCCACGGCGGCGACGCGCACATCGCCCGGCCCGCGAACATCGCCGATATCACGGATGAGGAGTTCCAGGACTACTTCTTCCTGCGCGACAACCCGAAGGGCCTGATCTTCGAACGCTGGCGCCATATCCATGGCTGCGGCCGCTTCTTCAACGCGGCGCGCGACACGGTGAGCGACAAGTTCGTCATGAGCTACAAGGCCGGCGAACCGAAGCCGAACCTTTCCGGTGAGCCGACCGCCACCGAAAAAACCGTCGAAACCTATGAAGCCGTGGAAGGAATCGCGAAATGAGCGGCGCCAATCGCATTGCCGGTCAGGGCCGCCTGACGCCTGCCAGGACGGCGCGTTTCACCTTCGACGGAAAGACGTTCGACGCGCTGGAAGGCGATACCGTCGCCTCCGCGCTGCTCGCTAACGGCGTGCACCTCGTTGGCCGCTCGTTCAAGTATCATCGCCCGCGCGGCATTCTCTCTGCCGGACCGGAAGAGCCGAACGCGCTGGTCGATGTCTCGCGCGATGCCGCCCGCCGCCAGCCGAACGTGCGCGCGCCGGTGCAGGAAGTCTTCGACGGCATGAAGGTGGAATCGCAGAACCGCTGGCCCTCGCTCGCCTTCGACGTCGGCGGGGTGAACAACCTCCTGTCGCCCTTCTTCGCCGCGGGCTTCTACTACAAGACCTTCATGTGGCCGAAGGCGGCCTGGGAGAAGGTCTACGAGCCCTTCATCCGCCGTGCCGCCGGCCTCGGCGTCGCGCCGACGGAGGAGGATCCGGACCATTATGCCAACCGCTATGCCTATTGCGACGTGCTCATCGCCGGCGCCGGCGTGGCCGGTCTTTCCGCAGCGCTTGCCGCCGCGGAAGCGGGCGCCCGTGTCATCCTCTGCGACGAGCAGCCGGAAGTCGGCGGCGCGTTGCATTATGATACGTCGGTGAAGATCGACGGCCAGAACGGCTACGACTGGGCGCAGGCGACGGCCGCCAAGCTGAGGGCGATGGAGAACGTCACCGTCCTCACACGCACCACGGCCTTCGGCTACTACAATCACAATTTCGTCGCCCTCGTCGAGCGCGTCACCGATCATCTGACGCGTCCCGACAGGAAGCTGCCGCGCGAGCGTCTTTGGCAGGTGCGCGCCAAGCGCGTCATCCTCGCCACCGGCTCGATCGAGCGTCATATGGTGTTCGCCAACAACGACCGGCCGGGCATCATGCTCGCCTCCGCCGCGCGCACCTATCTCAACCATTTCGGCGTCGCGGTCGGTCGCAAGGTCGGTGTCTATACGGCAAACGACTCGGCCTATGAGGCCGCCTTCGACCTGAAGCGGGCCGGCGTCACCATTGCCGCCATCGTCGACAATCGCGACAAGCCCGGCGAGGCCGTGCTCGCCGAGGCCCGCAAGCTCGGCATCGAGGTGCTGACCGGGCACTCGGTGGTCGATACCAAGGGCAAGCTGCGCGTCTCCTCCATGTCCGTTGCCCGCAATAGCGGCGGCTCGGCTCGCGCGATCCCGGTCGATGCGCTCCTGATGTCCGCCGGCTGGACGCCCTCGGTCCACCTCTTCTCGCAGTCGCGCGGCAAGGTGGCCTATGACGCCGCCTCCGGCCGCTTCCTGCCGGGCACCTATGCGCAGGATTGCCTCTCGGTCGGTTCGTGCAACGGCACGGACGGCTTGCAGGCGACCATCGAGGAATCGCTGGCAGCCGGCGAGCTGATGGCCCGCGCCACCGGCAACGAGGGCGGCGGCAAGGTCGAGCTTTCCGGCGAGAACGCCTTCGACTGGACCGGCGGCATGGCAGGCAGCGGCGAGGGGGCCGGCATCGACACGACCGTCAAGGCCTTCGTCGACTTCCAGAACGACGTCTGCGCCAAGGACATCCGCCTTGCCGTGCGCGAGGGCATGCACTCGATCGAGCACATCAAGCGCTTCACCACCAACGGCATGGCGACGGACCAGGGCAAGCTGTCCAACATCCACGGCCTTGCCATCGCCTCGGAAGTCCTCAACCGCGAGATCCCGAAGATCGGCCTCACCACATTCCGCGCGCCCTATACCCCCGTCACCTTCGGCGCGCTGATCAGCCATTCGCGCGGCGATCTCTTCGACCCGGCCCGCAAGACGCCGATGCATGCCTGGGAAGAGGCGCATGGCGCGGTCTTCGAGGATGTCGGCAACTGGAAGCGCGCCTGGTACTATCCGCGTTCCGGCGAGACCATGCACGATGCGGTCAACCGCGAATGCCGCACGGTGCGCAATACCGCCGGCCTGTTCGACGCCTCGACGCTCGGCAAGATCGAGGTCGTCGGCCCGGATGCCGGCACGTTCATGAACCTCATGTACACCAACGCCTGGGACACGCTGAAGCCCGGCCGCTGCCGCTACGGCATCATGCTGCGCGAGGACGGTTTCGTCTATGACGACGGCGTCGTCGGGCGTCTGGCGGAAGACCGCTTCCACGTTACCACCACGACGGGCGGCGCGCCGCGCGTCATGCACCACATGGAAGACTATCTCCAGACGGAATTCCCGCACCTGAAGGTCTGGCTCACCTCCACCACCGAACAGTGGGCGGTCATCGCCGTGCAGGGCCCGAAGGCGCGCGAAATTCTGGAACCCCTCGTGGAGGGCATCGACATCTCCAACGAAGCCTTCCCGCATATGAGCGTGCGTGAAGGGAAGATCTGCGGCGTGCCGACCCGGCTGTTCCGCATGTCTTTCACAGGGGAAGCGGGCTACGAAGTCAACGTGCCGGCCGATTACGGCGAGGCCGTCTGGGAAGCCATCTGGGCTCGTGCAGAACCGCTCGGCGCCTGCGCCTACGGCACGGAGACCATGCACGTGCTGCGCGCCGAAAAGGGCTACATCATCGTCGGCCAGGATACGGACGGCACCGTCACGCCGCACGACGCCAGCCTGAGCTGGGCCGTCTCCAAGAAGAAGACGGACTTCGTCGGCATCCGCGGCCTGAAGCGGCCGGATCTCGTCAAGGAAGGCCGCAAGCAGCTCGTCGGCCTTCTGACGAAGGATCCGAAGGTGGTTCTGGAGGAGGGCGCGCAGATCGTCGCCGATCCGAACGAGCCGAAGCCGATGAAGATGCTCGGCCATGTGACCTCGTCCTACTGGTCGGAAAACTGCGGCCGGTCGATCGCCATGGCGCTCGTCGCCGGCGGCCAGTCGCGCATAGGCCAGACGCTCTACGTGCCGATGCCCGACCGCACCATCGCGGTCGAGGTCAGCGACATGGTCTTCATCGACAAGGAAGGAGGACGCCTCAATGGCTGATCACGCTCTTCGCAAGGCGCCGCTTGGCCGTCACCATGGCGGCTCGGCCGGTGCGCGCGTCACGCCCGCCGCTCCCGCAACCCGCCTGTCGCTGCGTGCCGGCGACGATGCCATCGGCACGCTCTCGCTGGCCTTCGGCCTCGAACTGCCAAGGCGGCCCAAGACCTCGGCCTCCGTCAGCGGCCGTCATGCGCTCTGGCTCGGCCCGGACGAATGGCTGTTGATCGACGAGAACGGGGCGGATCTCATGGGGATCGCATCAGGCGTTTCCGCGCTGCATTCGGCGACGGATGTCTCGCACCGCAACACGGCGATCCTCGTCTCCGGCCCGGACGCGGCCGGGGCGATCGCCAGCGCCTGCCCGCTCGATCTCGGCAATGCGATCTTCCCGGTCGGCGCCGCCGCGCGCACGGTGCTCGGCAAGATCGAGGTGGTGCTCTTCCGTTCGGGTGAGGAAGACTATCGCGTGGAATGCTGGCGCTCGTTCTCGCCCTACGCCTTCGGCCTTCTGGTGGAAGGCGCGGAGGATGCGGGGCTCTGACGCCCGAGATACGGGTTCGCCCCTCACCCTAGCCCTCTCCCCGCAAGCGGGGAGAGGGGACGTGCCCCACGAACGGGAGTGATTGGGGAAAACGGTGCGGCATATTCCCTTCGCCCCGTTTACGGGGAGAAGGTGGCCGGCAGGCCGGATGAGGGGCGCTTTAAACGTCTTCCGGCCGATCCTTCGGATCGAACTGGATGATAGTGATCCAGTCGGCCGTGAGCGCCGGCTTGCGCTCGTCCTCGATCTCGACCGAGACGTCGTAGCGGATGGTCAGCATGCCGGCGCCGCGAAAGCGGGCCTCGGCGAGCACGAAGCGGCCGCGCACGCGCGCCCCGCTTTTTACCGGGGTCATGAAGCGGACTTTTTCAAAGCCGTAGTTGATGCCCATGGTTTGTTCGATGATGCGCGGTACACAATCGTAGTTCATCGCCGACAGCAGCGAGAGCGTCAGGAAACCGTGGGCGATCGTGCCGCCGAAGGGGGTTTCTGCGGCAAGGACAGGGTCGGTGTGGATGAACTGATGGTCCTCGGTCGCATCGGCGAAACGGTCGATCATCGTCTGGTCGACGGTGAACCAGCGCGACAGGCCGAGCTCCGTGCCGACGAGGGCGGCGATGTCTTTCAGGTGAATATTGCTTGGCATGAGGCTTTCCCGCCGCTCGATTCGCGACATCCTTAAAGACCCGGTTTGTCCGGGCTGTGAAGATCAATGCTTTTCGACAAAAATCTCGACGCTGCGCGGATGAAGAAGGCTGGTCGCGGGACGGTTGGCGGAAAGCAGGCTCGTCCAGCCGCGCCCCTCCGGCGGCGGCAGGGCGAGCGCCTGCTCGCCGTGCGTCCGGTTGATGGCGATCGCGAGATGAACGATCCGCTGCTGCTGTAGATCGGGCGTCTTGAGGATGGCAAGCAGGGTTCCGGCGAACGGCGCTTCCCAGTCGCCGGCCGTCATCGGCACGCCCGCGAGTGTCAGCCATTCGACATCGCCGGCGCCGCTGAGGAAGGGCGTTTCGCCGAGCGCGGCAAAGCGCTTGCGGATCGCCGAGAGCATGGCGGTGTGTTCGATCAGCCCTTCGTCCAGCTTGTCCCAATGCATCCAGGTGATGGCGTTGTCCTGGCAATAGGCGTTGTTGTTGCCCTTCTGGCTGCGTCCGCCCTCGTCGCCCGCCGTCAGCATGATCGTGCCCCGCGACAGGAAGAGGCTGGCCAGCAGCGCCTTCGTATCCGCCCGGCGGGCGGAAAGCACCGCGCCGTCCGTCGTTTCCCCCTCGGCGCCGTTGTTCCAGGAGTGGTTCTCGTTGTGGCCGTCGCGGTTGTCCTCGCCGTTCGCCTCGTTGTGCTTCACCGCATGCGAGACGAGGTCCATCAGGGTGAAGCCGTCATGGGCGGCGAGGAAATTGACCGAACGCGTCATGTCGCCGCCATGGCGGGAGAAAATGTCCGAGGAGCCGGCAAAGGCGGTGACGAAGGATCCCAGCCGATGGCTGTCGCCGCGCCAGAACATGCGGGTGTCGTCGCGGTAGCGGTCGTTCCATTCGAGGAACGGCGCCGGGAAATTGCCGAGCTGGTAGCCGCCGGGGCCGATGTCCCAGGGTTCGGCGATCAGCACGCGATTCTTCAGGAGCGGGTCGGCGCAGATATCGGAGAGCAGCGCGGCATGGGCGGAAAAGCCGTCCGCCTCGCGCCCGAGGATCGTCGCGAGGTCGAAGCGGAAACCATCGACGCCGGCATGGCGTACGAAATGGCGCAGGCTGTCGAGCACGAGCTGGCGCACGACCGGATGCTCGCCGGCAATGGTGTTGCCGCAGCCGGTGTCGTTGATCAGCTCGCCGGGGCGGCCCTCCACATGGCGGTAATAGGTGAGATTGTCGAGGCCGCGCATGGAGAGCGTGGCGCCATGGCGGTCGCTCTCGCCGGAATGGTTGAAGACGAGGTCGAGGATGACGCCGATGTTTTCGGCGCGAAGCGCCGCGACCGTGTCGGCGAGCTCCCGCATGCCGCCGGGCACGAGGCACGGGTCGAGCGCCATCAGGGCGATCGGGTTGTAGCCCCAGCTGTTGGAAAGGCCGAGCGGCGGCAGGTGGCGCTCGTCGATCCAGGCGGTGATCGGCATCAACTCGACGGCGTCGACGCCGAGCCGCTTGAGATGGGCGAGCACGGTGGGATGGGCGAGCGCGCCCACGGTGCCGCGCATCCTCTCTGGCACGTCGGGGTGCAGCATGGTGAAGGCCCGCACCGCGATTTCGTAGATGAAACCGCCGGGGCGGAAGAGCGGCGGCGCCACGCTGACGGGCCGGTCGCGCGTGACGATGGCCTTCGGCACGATCTGCGCCGTCTCCACGCCGAAGCGGGCGAGCCGGCCGTCATGGACGAAGCGGCGGTCGATCTCCCTGGCATAGGGGTCGACGAGCAGTTTCGACGGGTCGAACCACAGGCCGTGGTCGGGCGAATAGAGGCCGTCGGCGCGAAAGCCGTAGCGCGTGCCGGCGGTCGCGCCTTCCACGAAGACGCGGTGGAAGCCGTTCTCGTCCCGTCCCATGGCCAGGCGGGCGAGCTCCCTGTCGCCGTCATTGTCGAACAGGCAAAGCTCGACGCGGGCGGCGTCGTGCGAATAGACCGCGAACTCCACCCCGTCCCCGGAGAGCGTGGCGCCCGGCGCGAAGGAGGGGGCGGTCATCGCCATCTCAGGTGATCACGGTCGGCGCATCGCGGCCGGTGCGGCTCCTGATGCCGGCGATCGTGTCGGCAACGGCGATAAGGTCGGCAAGGGCCTCCTGCGTGTCGACGTCGTGGCGCGCGGCGTCGGGTTCGAAGCGCTCGATATAGACGCGCAGCGTCGCGCCCGACGTGCCGGTGCCGGAGAGGCGGAAGACGACGCGCGAGCCGCCTTCGAAGAGGATGCGGATGCCCTGGTTCTTGCTGACGGACTGGTCGACCGGGTCGTTGTAGGCGAAATCGTCGGCCGTCGCGACGGTGAGGGCGCCGAAGGTCTTGCCGGGCAGCGTAGCGAGCTGGTCGCGAAGGTTCGCCATGAGGCCGTTGGCGGCCTCGGTATCGACTTCCTCGTAGTCGTGGCGGGAATAGTAGTTGCGCCCATAGCTCGCCCAGTGCTGCTTCACGATGTCGAGAACGCTCTCCTTGCGCACCGCGAGGATGTTGAGCCAGAGCAGCACGGCCCAGAGGCCGTCCTTCTCGCGCACATGGTTGGAGCCGGTGCCGGCGCTTTCCTCGCCGCAGATCGTCGCAAGGCCGGCGTCGAGCAGGTTGCCGAAGAACTTCCAGCCGGTCGGTGTTTCGTAGATGCCGATGCCGAGCTTTTCCGCGACGCGGTCGGCCGCGCCGGAGGTCGGCATGGAGCGGGCGATGCCGGCAAGGCCCTTGGCATAGCCGGGGGCGAGATGGGCATTGGCGGCGAGCAGCGCGAGGCTGTCGGAGGGGGTGACGAAGATGCCCTTGCCGATGATGAGGTTGCGGTCGCCGTCGCCGTCGGAGGCCGCGCCGAAATCCGGCGCATCGTCGGCCATCATCGTCTCGTAGAGGGCGCGGGCGTGCACGAGGTTGGGGTCCGGATGGTGGCCGCCGAAATCCGGCAGCGGCATGAAGTTCAGCACCGAGCCCTTGGTGGCGCCGAGGCGGTTTTCCAGGATCTCCTTGGCATAGGGCCCGGTGACGGCGCTCATCGCGTCGAAGACGATGCGGAAACCGCCGGAAAGCAGGGCGCGGATGGCGGCGAAGTCGAAAAGCTGCTCCATCAGCTCGGCATAGTCGGAGACGGGATCGATGACGGTGATGGTCATGCCCTCGATCTCGTGCGTGCCTTCAAGATCGAGGTTCACGTCCGCGACGTCGGCGATCTTGTAGCTGTCGATGGATTTCGTGCGGGCGAAGATCGCATCGGTGATCTTTTCGGGCGCCGGGCCGCCATTGCCGATATTGTACTTGATGCCAAAGTCCTCGGTTGGGCCGCCGGGATTGTGGCTGGCCGACAGCACGATGCCGCCGAAGGCCTTGTACTTGCGGATGACGTTGGAGGCGGCGGGCGTCGAAAGGATGCCGCCACGGCCGACGAGCATGCGGCCGAAGCCATTGGCCGCCGCCATCTTGATGGCGAGCTGGATGACCTCGCGGTTGTAGTAGCGGCCGTCACCGCCGATCACCAGGGTCTCGCCGGCAAACCCCTCCAGGGAATCGAAGATCGACTGGATGAAGTTCTCCGCATAGTTCGTCTGCTGGAAGACGGGGACCTTCTTGCGCAGGCCCGAGGTGCCGGGTTTCTGGTCGGAATAGGGCGTGGTCGATACGGTCTTGATGGTCATCGGCTCATACTCGTCAGGAAGGGTTGGCTCGCGAAAGCAGGCTGGAATAGAGGTCGGCATAGCGCGCGGCGCTGTTTTCCCAGGAAACGTCCGACTTCATGCCTTGGTTCTGGATACGGGCCCAGATTTTCGGCTCGCGCCAGGCCTTGAAGACGCGGCGCAGCGCCTGGCGCAGGCCCTCGGCATTGATCGGCGTGAACTGGAAGCCCGTGGCGACGCGGGCGGAAAGGGCGGCCTCGTTGGCGTCGATGACGGTGTCTGCGAGGCCGCCGGTGCGCGCGACGATGGGGATGCAGCCGTAGCGCAGGCCATAGAGCTGGGTGAGGCCGCAGGGCTCGAAGCGGGAAGGGATGAGGATGGCGTCGGCGCCGGCCTGCATGAGATGCGACAGCGGCTCGTTGTAGCCGATGACGATGCCGATCCGGCCGCGATGGCGGGAGGCCGCGGCGAGCAGCGCGCCTTCCAGGCCCTGGTCGCCGGAGCCGAGCACGGCGAGCTTGCCGCCCTGGTCGACGATCCAGTCGGCGACCTCGGCGATGAGGTCGATGCCCTTCTGCCAGGTGAGGCGGCTGATGACGCAGAAGACCGGGCCGTCGTCCTGTTCGAGATTGAAGCGCTCGGCGAGCGCCCGCCGGTTGACCGCGCGCTGCTTCAGCGAGCCGGCGGCATAGGGGCGGGCGATGTTCGTGTCTGTCTCGGGGTTCCAGACGGCGGTGTCGATGCCGTTGACGATGCCGACGAGGTCGCTGGCGCGGGCATTGATCAGGCCCTCGAGACCCATGCCGTAGTCCGCTGTCATGATCTCATGGGCATAGGTCGGGCTGACCGTGGTGATCGACCAGGCGGTGCGCAGCCCGCCCTTGAGGAAGCCGACGTCGCCGTAATATTCGAGCCCGTCGACGGTGAAGGCTTCCGGCGGCAGGCCGAGGGCCGGGAAGATGTCGGCACCGAACTGGCCCTGGAAGGCGAGGTTGTGCACGGTGACCACGGTGGGAATGTGCTGCAGGCCGGTATAGCGCATGTAGACCGCGGTCATCGCCGCCTGCCAGTCATGGGCATGCACGATGTCCGGCCGCCAGTCCGCCAGCAGGCCGCGGGCGATTTCGGCGCCCGCGAAGGACAGCGCGGCAAAGCGCTGCCAGTTGTCGATGAAATCCTTGCCCGTGGCATCCGTATAGGGCCCGCCCGGCCGGTCGAAGAAGCCGGGCGCATCGAGCACGAGGATGTCGAGGTCCTCGTGCCGGGTGGCGAGGATGCGTGCGGGTTCGCCGAGAAGGTCGTCGAAGGTGGCGACCACCTCGACGCTTCCCAGCCGCTGCATGACCGCGGGATAACCGGGCATGAGCGTGCGCATGTGCATTCCATGCCCGGCGAGTGCGATCGGCAATGCGCCGGCGACGTCGGCGAGGCCTCCCGTCTTGATCAGCGGGAATACTTCGGATGCCACCGAAAGGATGTTCATGAGGACGACTAGAGCTCCAGCTTGTCGATCATGGGTTGGGTGATGAGGCAGACGCCGCCCTCCGACCGGCGGAAGCGCTTGGCATCGAGCACCGGATCCTCGCCGACGACGAGGCCTTCCGGAATGACGACGCCCCGGTCGATGACGACGTTCCGGAGGTTCGCATGGCGGCCGATCAGGACGTTGGGCAGCACGACGGCGCCTTCGAGGCGGGAATAGGAGTTGGCGCGCACGCCGGTGAAGAGGAGGCTGCGGTGCAGCGTCGAGCCGGAGATGATGCAATCGCCCGAGACGAGCGAGGAGATCGCCGAGCCGCGGCGGTTCTCGTCGTCATGCACGAACTTTGCCGGCGGCTTGATCTCGGCGAAGGTCCAGATCGGCCAGGACCCGTCGTAGATGTCGAGTTCCGGGGTGATGTCGGTGAGGTCGATATTGGCCTGCCAATAGGCATCGACCGTGCCGACGTCGCGCCAGTAGGCCTCGCGCTCGAAATCCGAACGCACGCAGGAGGCGGTGAAGCGATGGGCGACGGCTTTGCCGTGCTCGACGATATAGGGGATGATGTCCTTGCCGAAGTCGCGGCTCGACGTCGGGTCGGCGGCATCGCGGCGCAGGAGGTCCATCAGGAACTTGGTGTGGAAGACATAGATGCCCATGGAGGCGAGCGCCATGTCGGGATTGCCGGGAATGGCCGGCGGGTCGGCCGGCTTTTCCACGAAGGCGATGATCTGGTCCTTGTCGTCGACATGCATGACGCCGAAGCCGGTCGCCTCCATGCGCGGCACTTCCAGGCAGCCGATGGTGACCTGCGCGCCGGAATCGAGGTGCTGCTGGAGCATCAGCTCGTAGTCCATCTTGTAGATATGGTCGCCGGCGAGGATGACCATGTATTCGACGCCGTAGTCCTCGATGATGTCGATGTTCTGGTAGACGGCGTCGGCGGTGCCCTCGTACCACTGCGTTTCGGACACGCGCTGGCTGGCGGGCAGGATGTCGAAGCTCTCGTTGCGCTCGGGCCGGAAGAAGTTCCAGCCGCGCTGCAGGTGGCGGATCAGCGAATGCGCCTTGTACTGGGTGGCGACGCCGATGCGGCGGATGCCGGAATTCAGCGCATTGGAGAGGGCGAAATCGATGATGCGCGCCTTGCCGCCGAAATAGACGGCGGGCTTGGCGCGCCGGTCGGTCAGTTCCTTGAGGCGGCTGCCGCGGCCCCCCGCCAGAACATAGGCCATCGCGTCACGGGCGAGGGGTTGAATCCGCTTTTGCTCCATAGTGTCCTCCCGACAGTCGAAATTATGCGTCCAGCTCGAGCATCAGCGTCGCCAGGGGCGGCAGGGTGATCGTGGCTGCTATTCTTCCATTTGCGTTTTTCTTGGCCTGCACCGCGCCGCCATTGCCCTTGCCGCTGCCGCCGTAGATCTCGGCGTCGGTGTTGAGGATTTCCCGCCAGCGGCCCTCCACCGGCAGCGGGACGCCGTAGTTCTCGCGGTAGACGGGGGTGAAGTTGGTGACGACGGCGATCGGCTTCTCGCCCGGTGCCTTGCGCAGCCAGGCGAAGACAGAATTCTCCCGGTCGTCGGCGATCAGCCATTCGAAGCCGTCGCCCTCGCAGTCGCGCGCATGCAGCGCCGCCTTGCGGCGGTAGGTGCCGTTGAGATCCCGCACCAGCCGGCGCATGCCCTCGTGCAGCGGATATTCGAGCAGGTTCCAGTCGAGGGCGCGCGCCTCGCTCCATTCCTGCCATTGCGCGAATTCCTGGCCCATGAAGAGCAGCTTCTTGCCGGGATAGCCCCACATGAAGCCGTAATAGGCGCGCAGGTTCGCGAATTTCTGCCAGTCGTCGCCCGCCATCT
Organism: Shinella yambaruensis; assembly: GCF_050859155.1. Taxonomy (NCBI): domain Bacteria; kingdom Pseudomonadati; phylum Pseudomonadota; class Alphaproteobacteria; order Hyphomicrobiales; family Rhizobiaceae; genus Shinella; species Shinella yambaruensis. Next base: position 3,459,358 of record NZ_CP150638.1, on the reverse strand, counting down.
TGGCGATCAGCGAGCCCTTGCCATGCACGACCTCGTCATGGCTGAGCGGCAGAACGAAGTTCTCCGTGAAGGCATAGATGAGGCCGAAGGTCATGTCGTTGTGGTGGAACTTGCGGTGCACCGGCTCGCGCGACAGGTATTGCAGCGTGTCGTGCATGAAGCCCATGTTCCACTTGAAGCCGAAGCCGAGGCCGCCGTCATGCACCGGCGCCGAAACCTTCGGCCAGGAGGTCGATTCCTCCGCGATGGTCAGGATGCCGGGATGGGCGGCATAGACATGGCTGTTCATCGATTGCAGGAAGCGCACGGCCTCCAGGTTCTCGTTGCCGCCATATTCGTTCGGCACCCACTCGCCGTGCTTGCGCGAATAGTCGAGATAGAGCATCGAGGCGACCGCGTCGACGCGCAGGCCGTCGAGATGGAACTTCTCCGCCCAGTAGAGCGCGTTGTTGATGAGGTAGGCCAGAACCTCGGCGCGGCCGAAATTGTAGATCGCGGTGTTCCAGTCCGGGTGAAAGCCTTGCCGCGGATCCTCGTGCTCGTAGAGCGCGGTGCCGTCGAAATGGCGCAGGCCGTGCGCATCGATCGGAAAATGCGCCGGCACCCAGTCGAGGATGACGCCGATGCCCACCTTGTGGCAGCCGTTGACGAAGCGGGCAAAACCTTCCGGCTCGCCGAAGCGGGCGGTCGGCGAATAGAGGCCGGTCGTCTGGTAGCCCCAGGAGGGGTCGAAGGGGTATTCGGTGATCGGCAGGAACTCGATATGGGTGAAGCCCATGTCGACGCAATAGGGGATCAGACGGCTCGCCAGCTCGTCCCAGGTGAGGAAGTCGCCATTGTCGTTCTTCTGCCAGGAGCCGGCATGCACCTCGTAGATCGAGATCGGCTGGCGGCGGGCGTCGGCTGCGGCCCAGTGCGCAAGGTGCGCCGCGTCTTCCCAGGTCTGGTCGATCGGCCCTGTCGTCATGGAGGCGTTGGCGGGGCGCAGCTCCGAGCGGCGGGCAAAGGGGTCGGCCTTCAGCGGCAGGACCTCGCCGTTGATGCCGACGATCTCGTATTTGTAGGCATGGCCGATGGTGATGCCGGGCAGGAAGATTTCCCAGATGCCGGTGTCGCGGCGCAGCCGCATCGCATTCAGCCGGCCGTCCCAATTGTTGAAATTGCCGACGATGGAGACCCGCTTGGCATTCGGCGCCCAGACGGCGAAGTGGAACCCCTCGATGCCGTCGAGCGTCATCGGATGGGCGCCGAGCTTGTCGAAGAGGCGAAGGTGCGAACCCTCGCGGATGTAGTAGTCGTCCATCGGGCCGAGCACCGGGCCGAAGGAATAGGGGTCGATCACCACCCACTCGCCGCCGTCATTTCTGGCGCGGTAGCGGATCGGCTGGAGCTTCTTGACGGAGACCTCGCCGGCGAAGATGCCGGCCGGATCGACCTGCGTCAGCTCGCCGATCTCCTTGCCGGAGAGTGTCTCGGCGGTCACCTCAGCCGCGCCGGGCAGGAAGCAGCGGGCGACATAGCCCTCGCCGGCCGCATGCAGGCCGAGCACGGCGAACGGGTCCCAGTGCCGGCTCTCCAAGATCGCGTCGATGTCCGCCTTCGCCAGAAGCTCTGACGGCCCACCCGTCGTGCCTGTTTTTGGCGATGCGGTCATCAAGCTCTCCAGATTTCCTTGGCGTATTGGCGGATGGTGCGGTCGGACGAGAACCAGCCCATGCGGGCCGTGTTGCGGATGGTCTTGGAGTACCAGGATGCCTTGTCGGTCCATATGGCGTCGACATCGCGCTGGGCCTTGGCGTAGGCGTCGAAATCGGCCGCCACCATGAACCAGTCGTGATTGTAGAGACCGTCGACGAGACCGGCGAAACGGTTGCGGTCATCGGGCGAGAAGACGCCCGAGGAGATCGCGGCGAGCGCCTGCGACAGCTCCTTCGACTGCTCGATGATGGCGCGCGGATTGTGCCCTTCGGCCCTGACCTTCGCCACTTCCTCCGCCGTCATGCCGAAGATCACGATGTTCTCCTCGCCCACATGGTCGCGCATCTCGACATTGGCCCCGTCGAGCGTGCCGATCGTCAGCGCCCCGTTCAACGCGAACTTCATGTTGCCGGTTCCGGACGCTTCCATGCCGGCGGTGGAAATCTGTTCCGAGAGGTCGGCGGCAGGCACCATGATCTCGGCGAGCGAGACATTGTAGTTCGGCACGAAGACGACCTTGAGCAGGCCGCGCACGGCCGGATCGTTGTTGATCACCTTGGCCACGTCGTTGGCGAGCTTGATGATCAGCTTGGCATTGTGGTAGCTCGGTGCCGCCTTGCCCGCGAAGAGTTTTACGCGGGGGACCCAGTCGAGTTCGGGATGCGAGCGGATCTGGTCGTAGAGCGCCACGGCCTCGATGATGTTGAGCAGCTGGCGCTTGTATTCGTGGATGCGCTTGATCTGGATGTCGAACATCGCGGCGGGGTCGATCCTGACGCCCATGCGGCTGCCGACGAGATTGGCGAGGCGGTTCTTGTTCTCCCGCTTGATCGCGGCGAAACGCTCCTGGAAATCCCGGTTGTCGGCAAAGGCGTCGAGTGCCTTCAGCGCTTCGGCGTCGTCCATGAAGGCATCGCCGATCGCTTCGCGGATCAGGTTGAAGAGACCCGGATTGCACTGCATCAGCCAGCGGCGCGGCGTAATGCCGTTGGTCTTGTTGTTGATGCGGTCCGGATAGAGATTGTGCAGGTCGGCGAAGACCGTTTCCTTCATCAATTCGGTATGCAGCGCCGAGACGCCGTTGATCGAGTGCGAGCCGACGAAGGCGAGGTTGCCCATGCGCACGCGCCGCTCGCCCGATTCCTCGATCAGCGAGATGTTGCGGATGCGCTGGTCCTCGAAACCCTTCTCCTTGCGCGCCTCGACGAGGATCTTGGCGTTGATCGCGTAGACGATCTGCATGTGGCGCGGCAGCAGCCGCTCGAGCAGAGGCACGGGCCAGCTTTCCAGCGCTTCCGGCAGCAGCGTGTGGTTGGTGTAGGAGAAGGTGCGGTGGGCGATGTCCCAGGCGACGTCGAACGCGATGCCGTGCACGTCGGTGAGCAGGCGCACCAGTTCGGCTACGGAAATGGCCGGGTGCGTATCGTTGAGCTGGATCGCCACGGCATCCGGCAGCGAGGAGAAATCCGGATATTGCTGCAGGTGACGGCGCAGGATGTCCTGCAGCGAGGCGGAGCAGAAGAAGAACTCCTGCCTGAGGCGAAGCTCCTGGCCGGCGGAGGTGGCGTCGGCCGGATAGAGGACGCGCGTCAGGCTTTCCGCCTTGTTGCTCTCGCGCAGCGCGCCGATATGGTCGCCGGCATTGAAGGCGTCGAGCAGGATCGGATCGATCGGGTTGGCGGCCCACAGGCGCAGCGTGTTGACGCGCTTGGCCCGCCAGCCGACGGCCGGCGTGTCATAGGCCGTCGCGATGACGCGCTCGGCCGGCTTCCAGACGAAGCGCTGCTTGTCCTCGCCGATATTGATCGTCTCGACGGAGCCACCGAAGCCGATCTCGTAGGAGCTCTCGCGCCGCTCGAATTCCCAGGGATTGCCGTGGGCGAGCCAGGTTTCCGGCAGTTCCACCTGCCAGCCGTCCGCCATCTGCTGGCGGAAGAGACCGTGCACGTAGCGGATGCCGTAGCCATAGGCCGGCACATCGACGGTCGCCATGCTCTCCATGAAACAGGCGGCAAGGCGCCCGAGGCCGCCATTGCCGAGGGCGGCATCCGGCTCCAGCTCGGCGATGATGTCGAGATCGACGCCGAGCGAGGCGAGCGCGTGGCGCATCTCGTCCATGATGCCGATATTCGTCATGGCGTCGCGCATCAGGCGGCCGATGAGGAATTCGAGCGAGAGGTAGTAGACCCGCTTCGCACCCGTCGAATAGGTCCGGCGGGTGGAATCCATCCACTTGTCGGTGATGCGGTCACGCGCGACGAGGATGGCCGCCGTCAGCCAGTCATGCGGCTTGGCGACTTTCGGGTCCTTGCCGATACGGTATTTGAGGCGCTCCAGGAGTTCCGTCGCGAGCTGTTCGCGATCCGACGATCGGAGGGCCGGGGCGAGATCGTTGTTGGTAACCCGGTTCATCATCGGCGAACTTTGCCCCCTCGCATTCTGTGCGTCTGTTCTCGCGAAAGTCGCGTTTAAATCAATTTATGCATCTATCCGAAGCGCTTGCAACATGCTTTTCAAGAAGGGCCGCATGCATTTTCGACATGCCTGAAACACGTTGAATATGCTAAAAAACCCGCTGTGCCGGCACAGCGGGTTCGTTGTCGGGAGGGCTTTTGTGCTTAACGGGTCAAGCGGGACACAACTGCCGATGCGCGTTCGCCGATGGCCTTGAACGCAGCGACCAGCTCGTCCATGCGCTCTGCGGCGAAGTAGTTCTCCGGCGAGCTCACGCAGGCCTGCAGCAGCTGCTGGCCGCGGGTCGGCGCCATGAAGGCCACGCCATAAACGACCATTCCGGCGGCTTTCGCCTTGGTGCAGGTTTGCTTCGTCGTGGTGTCATCGGCGGTGTAGTTGTTGTTACCATCCGTCATCAGGATGATGTACTTGGTCGGTACCTGGCCGTTTTTCTTCTTGTGCTCGGTGTTTTCAGTCGATGCGTTGAGCTTGTTGTAGGCTGCGGCCATGGCGTCGCTGGAACTCGTCCCGCCGCCGGCGGAGAGGGCGTTGACCTGGGTGAGCGATGCCGTCGTGCCCCAGGCGAGGTTGTAGGCCGTCGACATTTCAATATTGTACGACACCGTTCCTGTTCGCACGAACTTCGTATTCGGGTCGGCAGCATTGAGCTGGGTGAAGAGGCTTGCCGCCGCCAGCTTCAATGCTTCGATCTTCTTGATGTAGCAGGGGCTGATCGGGTTGTTCTTTATCAACCGTCCAGTGTCGTCATATTGATAGCAGCTGTTGACGGAGGTGTTCTTCTCCGTGGTGTTCGCGAGCATCGAGCCGGATTTGTCCAGGACGAGATACATCGAAAGCGCGTTCTTGGATTCGGTCGCGCTCTCGGCGAAGCTCTTTGTCGTCAGCGTCGCTGATTCCTGGCCGAGCAGCCGGGTAAAGGGTGTGAAGTAAATCTTTCGGCTGGACGTCACTTCGATCTTGAAGGACTTGCCGGTTCCCGCTGTCGCTTCTTCGGTTATGAGCACTTCGCTGTTGGCGCCGATATCGGCAGCGTCATCGTCCCCGGACGGATCCTTTTCGCTACCGTCCACGGCGGCGCCGCCCGCCATTTGCGTTTTGATGAACGACAAGGCCAGGAGCTTGGCGTCCGAGGCCAGCATGCCGTCATTGGCCATGGCGGAGGCGGCGGCAAGTGCCGCCGCATCGGTCGCGTCCTGCAGTTCGGCCTTCGCCAGCACCATGCTGGTCAGGTCCATGGCGACACCGCCGGCTGCCAGCATGACCGGGAAGACGAGCGCCGTCATCATGCCGAAATTGCCGCCGCGGTCACGCCGGAGGCGGGAGATCCAGGTCTTTCTTTCCGTGTTCTTCGTCATGAGAGTTCACCCACCATCTTCATAATGTGGGGCGACGCTAGCAGCGAAGTGTTATTTAACGGTTCGGGCGCGTGGTATAGTTTTCGTAAAATTGCGCGGACCCCGAAAATCCGGCCTTTCCGACTGTTTCCAAACGGGATTTCATGCCGTCTGGCGCACCGGGATGACGTCGACGGCCTGGTTCGTCTTGTGCTGGCCGTAGCCCTTCAGGACGCCGATGACGGGGGCGACGTCGGCATAGTCGCGGCCACAGGCGACGACGATATGGTCGGTGCCGGCGGGGATGTTGTTGGTCGGGTCGAGTTCCATCCAGCCGTTCACCCGGCCGCACCAGTAGCGCACCCAGGCATGCATGGCGTCCGCCCCCTCCAGCCGTTCCTTGCCCGGCGGCGGAATGGTGCGAAGGAATCCGCTGACATAGCCGGCGGGGATGCCGAGGCTGCGCAGCGCCACGATCATCACATGGCTGAAATCCTGGCAGACGCCGCGTTTCAGCTTGAAGGCCTCGCGCGGGGTCGTGTCGACATTGGTGGCCTTCGGGTCGTAGGTGAAGTCCTTGTGGATGCGCGCGCAGATGGCCGTCGCGATGGCCCGGATCGTCATGTCCGGCTTGACGATGGACCGGGCGTATTCGGTGATTTCAGGGCAATCCTTTAGCCGCGGGCTCGGCCCTGTATAGTGGTGCGGCGAGCCGGCATCGAGCGACCAGTAGTTCGCGATATCCTCCGGCAGGTCCGCGACGCGCGGGGAGAAGTCGGCGGCCGGCTCCGGCATGTCGACATGCACGCGCGCCTGCATGCGGATGTCGAGCCGCTCATGCGCGTTGCGGAAGAGGATGGCGCTCATCGGGTTTTCGAAGAAGTCGGTGTGGTCGACCCGCTCACCGGGACCCGGCGTGACGCCGACCGTGCCGGCAATCAGCCGCTGGCGCCCGCCGATCGACAGCGGCAGCACGCGCACGATATGCCGCCCGCCGGAAACCGGCGTGTCGTAGAGGTAGCTGATATGGAGGTTGACGTCGTAGAGCATGGTTTCGGCGCCTCCCCCTCGCTCAGCTCAGATAGGTTTGCGCAAGAATGTCGGACAGCTTCTCGAGTTCCGTCTCGAAGCGCTTGTAGACCGCGTCCGTCATCGTTTCCGGCGTCATCACCGCGAGCCCCGCATGCAGCCGCATCGCCTCGCGGTAGAAGGGCGACATCTGGCCGTTGGCATAGGCGTTCGGCAGCTGCTCGACTTCGTTCTTGATCTCGTTCAGCTGGTAGAGGATCGAGCGCGGGTTGAGCGGGTCGAGCGCGAGGAGGTCCGTGACGGTGAGGCGCGCGGTCGCGACATTATAGCGGCGGCGGTGGGTCATGACGCTGTCGCCGATCTCCAGCAGCATGTCGAGCGCGCCATCGGGCGCATCCTCGCCGGACATGTGGCCGAGCAGGCGCGTCATGTGCAGGCCGCGTTCGAGATAGCGGCCGATGGAGAGGAAACGCCAGCCGGTGAAGCGGTACATGTTTTCGTGCACGAGACCGGCGAAGCCCGCGAGCTTGCGCAACAGGACGGTCATGGCGCGCGTCGCGTCGTCGCCGGCCTGGACATTGACATGGAAACGGCGGGCTGTCTTCGACAGGTCGTTCAGCGCCAGCCAGCCATCCGGCGAGAAGCGGTCGCGGATATTGCTGGCGGAGAAGACTGCGCTGTCGATGTTGCGGATGAGGCTCGTCGGCACGGCCTCCGACGTGTCGATGTCGAGCGCTTCCAGATAGTCGGTGACGTCCTTCAGCAGCGGCTGCTCGGGATTGGCATATTCGGCGTAGCGGCCGTGCCAGGCGCGCAGGATGCGCAAGGCCCCTTCCGCCCGCTCGATGTAGCGGCCGAGCCAGAAGAGGTTGTCGGCCGCGCGGCTCGGCAGGCTGCCGGGCATGTTGCGGATGAAGACCTCTTCGGCGGGCAGCAGCGAGGTGCGCTCGACGGGCTTCTGGCTGACGATCCAGACATCGGCGGCCGAGCCGCCTTTCTGCATGGCGATGGCCGCCACATTGTCGCCGGCGCCGATGCGAGCGAAGCCGCCGGGCATGATCTGCCAGCCGTCGCGCGTGCGGGCGGCGAAGACGCGCAGCGACATCGGCCGCGGCACGAGCTTGCCGTCGACGAAGGCGGGCGTGGTGGAGAGCGTGACGGCCTCCTGGCCGACCAGCTTTGCGCCATCGCTCGCCAGCCACTCGGCAATCGATTGCTTGGCAGTGTCGCGCAGCGTCGAGCCGAGCACGGACTGTTCGTTGTCGTCGAAGAAGGGGCGGGTCGAATAGGCGGGGCCGATGACCATGCGCTCGATATGGGCCGCGACGTGTTCCCGCTCGTCCTTCTGGCCGCACCACCAGGTGGCCACGGACGGCAGGAGTTGGTCCTCGCCGAGCAGCTGGCGACAGATGTTCGGCAGGAAGGCGAGGAAGGCACGGGTCTCGACGATGCCGGCGCCGAGCGCGTTGACGAAGGTGACGGAGCCGGCGCGCAGCGCCTCGACCATGCCGGGCGTGCCGATATGCGAGTTCTGGTTCAGTTCCAGCGGATCGGCGAAGGCGGCGTCGAGCCGTCGCCACAGCACGCCGATGGGCTTGAGGCCCGCGACGGTGCGCACCATGACCCTGCCGCCGACGACCGTCAGGTCCTCGCCCTCCAGCAGCATGAAACCGAGATAGCGGGCGATGTAGGCGTGTTCGAAATAGGTCTCGTTGGCAAGGCCCGGCGTCAGGACGGCGATGCGGTCCTCGGCCGATTTGTTGGCCTGCAGCGTGGTGCGGAAGGCGCCGAAGAAACCGGCGAGGCGGTGGACATGGGTTTCCGCATAGACGTCGGAGAAGGCGCGGGTCGTCGCCACGCGGTTCTCCAGCGCGAAGCCGGCGCCGGAGGGGGCCTGCGTGCGGTCGGAAAGCACCCACCAGTTGCCGTCGGGCCCGCGGCCGATCTCGAAGGAGACGAAATGCAGGAAATGCCGGCCGGCGGGATGCACGCCGACGAGCGGGCGCAGGAACTCGCTGTTGGAGGCGACAAGCGCGGGAGGCAGCAGGCCGTTCGCGACGAGCTCGTTCTTGCCATAGATGTCGGCGACGACGGCTTCCAGCAGCTCGGCGCGCTGGATGAGGCCGCGCGAGAGGGTTTCCCACTCGGCTTCGTCGATCAGCACCGGAATGTGCGAGAGCGGCCAGGCACGGTCGCTGCCCGCCTCCTTGCCATAGGCGCGGTAGAAGACGCCGGCATCGCGCAGGTAGCGGTCGGCACGGGCGAAACGGCCGGCAAGGTCGGCCTCGTCCATGCGTCCGAGCGCGTTCAGGAAATGCCGCCAGACGGGGCGGACCACGCCCTCGGTGCCGACCATCTCGTCGGCCACGCCAGGAAACGGGGCATAGATGCGCGCCGCCTCGGCCGTCCTGCGTTCCGCCTCCGCACTCGTGGTTTTCAATCCATTCACTCCTAACGGAGGTCAGATGCCGGGCGGCCGGCGCAGATCCAGCGTCAGCGGGAAATCCGCCGACGGTGTTTCCGGCCACAGCGTATAGCCGCCCGTCCTGTGCCCCCAGGGCTCGAACCGCGCCAGCCGGCGCGCCTCGGCCTCGTTGCCGTTGACCGGGAAGGTGTCATAGTTGCGTCCACCCGGATGGGCAACGTGGTAAATGCATCCCCCGATCGCCCGCCGCGACCATGTATCATAAATGTCGAAAGTAAGCGGTGTGTTGACGGGCAGCACCGGATGCAGGCCCGAGGCCGGCTGCCAGGCCTTGTAGCGCACGCCCGCGACGGAAACGCCCTTCGTGCCGGTCTGCTTCAGCGGCAAGGGCCGGCCGTTGCAGGCAACGGTGTAGCGCTCCGGATTGGTGGTCTCCAGCTTTACCTGCAGCCGTTCGACGGACGAATCGACATAGCGCACGGTGCCGCCGATCGCGCCCTGCTCGCCCATGACATGCCAGGGTTCCAGCGCCTGGCGCACCTCAAGGTTCGCGCCTTCGTACTCGACCTCGCCGCAGAAGGGGAAGCGGAATTCGAGCTGGGCGGAAAACCATTCGGGCCTGAGGTCGAAGCCATTCGCCTTGAGGTCGGCGATGACGTCGAGAAAATCCTGCCAGACGTAATGCGGCAGCATGAAGCGGTCGTGCAGCGTGGTGCCCCAGCGCACGAAGCTCCCCTTGGCCGGGTTCAGCCAGAACCTGGCGATGAGCGCGCGGATCAGCAATTGCTGGGCAAGGCTCATGCGGGCGTTCGGCGGCATTTCGAAGCCGCGGAATTCGACGAGGCCGAGCCGGCCGGTCGGTCCGTCCGGCGAGAACAGCTTGTCGATGCAGATCTCCGAGCGATGCGTGTTGCCCGTGACGTCGGTCAGGAGGTTGCGGAACAACCTGTCGACGAGCCAGGGCAGCGGGGGAACGCCCTCGCCCGGCGCAGGCACCTGCGCGAGCGCGATCTCCAGCTCATAGAGCGAATCGTGCCGGGCCTCGTCGATGCGCGGGGCCTGGCTGGTCGGGCCGATGAAGAGGCCCGAGAACAGGTAGGAGAGCGAGGGATGGCGCTGCCAGTGCAGCACGAGGCTCTTCAGGAGGTCCGGGCGGCGCAGGAACGGGCTGTTGTTCGGGTTCCTGCCGCCGACGACCACATGGTTGCCGCCGCCGGTGCCGGTGTGGCGGCCGTCGATCATGAATTTGTCGGCGCCGAGGCGGGACTGGCGCGCCTCCTCGTAGACGGCGCTGGTGATGTCGACGCAGTCCTGCCAGCCGGAGGCGGGATGGATGTTGACCTCGATGACGCCGGGATCGGGCGCGACGCGAATGACGTTGAGGCGCTCATCCTGCGGCGGGGCGTAGCCTTCGATATGGACGGGCAGGCCGAGCCGGTCGGCAGCCCGCTCGGCGGCGGTCACGAGATCGAGATAGTCCTCGAGCCGCTCGACGGGCGGCATGAAGATCGAGAGCCGGCCGTCGCGCGCCTCGACGCTCATCGCCGTGCGCACCGCGCCGACGATTTCGCTGCGGACCTGCTCGATGCGGTCCTGCCCGGCCTCGCTTGCCTGGAACGAGGCCGCGGCCATCGTGCGGCCGGGTTTGGAATAATCCGGCAGCGGCGGTTTGTCTTCGGAAGGGTCGGCCGGGTTGATGTAGGGGTAGCTGGAGGGCGAAAGATAGGGCAGGGCGCCGAGCGGCAGGCGGTAGCCGACGGGGCTGTCGCCGGGCACGAGAAAGATCTTGCCGCGGCGCGTGCGCCATCTTTCGCTGATCCAGCGCCGGTCGCCCGCGCGGGCGTTCCACGCCTGGACCGGCAGGATATGGCCGGTCGGCGTGGTGAGGCCGCGTTCGAAGACGCGGGCGATGCGGCTGCGCTCTTCCGGATCTTCGAGCTTCGAGTTCGACGGATCGACATTTTCGGGAAGATTGCCTTCCTTGATGATCCATTCGGCGGGGTCTTCATAGGCCGGCTGCACCATGTCCGGCTCGATGCCGAGCTCCTCGGCGATGCCGATGAGCACGGCCTTTGCATCGGCTTCCCCGACGCCCGAATCGCCACCTTCCTCGGCGATCAGCTCCGGGTTCTGCCAGATCGGCTTGCCGTCGCGCCGCCAGTAGAGCGAGAAGGTCCAGCGCGGCAGGCTCTCGCCGGGATACCATTTGCCCTGGCCGTAATGCAGGAAGCCGCCGGGGGCGAAGCGCTCCCGCAGGCGACGGATCAGCTGGTCGGCCTTCTCCCGCTTGGTCGGGCCGACGGCGGCGGTGTTCCATTCGTCGGATTCGAAATCGTCGATGGAGACGAAGGTCGGCTCGCCGCCCATGGTGAGGCGGACGTCGTTTGCGGCGAGGACCGAATCCACCTCGTGGCCGAGCGCGTTCAGCGCCTCCCAGCTCTCGTCGGAAAAGGGTTTGGTGATGCGCGGATGCTCGGCGACGCGATCCACCGTCATGGCGAAGTCGAACTCGGTGTTCGCCACGCCGAAATAGCCGCCGGAAATGGGGGCGGCGTTGCGGTAGTGCGGGGTCGCGGCGAGGGGGATGTGGCTTTCGCCGGTCAAAAGGCCCGAGGTCGGGTCGAGGCCGATCCAGCCGGCGCCGGGAATATAGACCTCGCACCAGGCATGCAGGTCCGTGAAATCGACCTCGGTGCCGGAGGGGCCGTCGAGCGCCTTCAGGTCCGGGGTCAGCTGGATGAGATAGCCGGAGACGAAGCGGGCGGCAAAGCCGAGATTGCGCAGGATCTGCACGAGCAGCCAGCTCGAATCACGGCAGGAGCCCCTTGCGGTCGTCAGCGTCTCCTCCGGCGTCTGCACGCCCGGCTCCATGCGGATGACGTAGCCCACCTGCTGCTGGAGGCGCGCGTTGAGGCCGACGACCATGTCCACCGTGCGCTGGCGCGAGCGGTCGACGCCCGCCATGAAGGCCTGCAGCGCAGGCCCCATCGGCTCGGGCGTTCGGTAGATCTTCAGGTCTTCCCGCAGGTCCTCCGGATAGTCGAAGGGCCAGTGTTCCGCCTCCTCCTCCACGAAGAAGTCGAACGGATTGTAGACCGTCATGTCGGCGACGAGATCGACCTCGATCTTCAGTTCCGTGACCGGATCGGGGAAGACGTAGCGGGCGAGGTAGTTGCCGTAGGGATCCTGCTGGAGGTTCACGAAGTGGTTTTCCGGCGAGACCTTCAGCGAATGGCTGATGACCTTGGTCTTGGAATGCGCCGCCGGCTTCAGCCGGATGATCTGGGGTCCGAGACGGACCGGGTTGTCGTATTTGTAATGGGTGAGGTGGTAGATACCGGCCTTGATCGACATGCGCTCTCTTGTTCCCCTCGGTGACGGTCTTCTGCCGCCATCGACGGGAGTTTGTGCAATGCGAAGAGAGATTGCAAGCGGGAATGGCACGGGGTGCGCGCGGACCTGCGCACCCCGGCCTTGCGTCGATCAACGCGCCATGGCGACCAGCGAGAAAAAGGCGCCCTGAGGGTCGACGCAATTGAGGATCCAGGCGCCGCCGGGCACCTCCATCGGGCCCATGACGATCTGGCCGCCGCCGTCCGTCACGCGCTTTCCGGCAGCATCGAGGCCTTTGACGACGAAATAATAGCCCCAGAAGGGCATGGGCGAGCCGGGAGGATTGGTCATCATGCCGCCGATCGCGTCGCCGCCGCGCACGGCGAATGTCTGGTAGGTGCCCAGGCCGGCGTCTGACATGTCGACGGCCGTATCCTTCGTCCAGCGGAAGGTTCTGGCATAAAAGTCCCACGCGCTGTCGAGATCGCCGGCCATCAGCTCGTTCCAGCCGATGTGGCCGGGTGTCATCATCGCGGGCCGGTCGGGGCCTTCATCCTCGGTGGAGAAGAGCGAGAAGACGGCGCCGTGCGGGTCGCTCGCGGCGGCGAAGCGGCCGATGCCGGGGATGTCCTGCGGCTGGCGACAGATTTTCCCGCCATTGGCCTCGATGTCCCGCAGCGTCTCCTCGATCCGGTCGGTGAAGATGTAGCCCATCCACATCGGCGGCATGCCTTCTGCTTCCGCCGGCAGCGTCATCAGGCCGGCCACCTGGCTTTCGCCGGCATAGGCGAGGATGTAGTCCATGCCCTCCATGCCGGAATCGCGCATCGACCAGCCGACGACCGACGCGTAGAACCGTTCGGCGGCCGGAACATCCGGCGTCATCAGCTCGTACCAGCAGAACGTGCCATAGTCCTTGTGCATGCGGTGGTCCCTTCTTTCGGTTGGCCTTCTCTCGGTCGGCGGGTTCAGTCGCAGCAGGATGATGTCTTCTGCGCCCCTGCATATTCGTCCTTGCGCTTGACGAAGCTGAGCGTGCCGGTCTCGTTGCGGCCCTTCGGTGCACGGTCGAGGATCATGAGCGTGCCGAGCGCCTCCTCGCCGCCGCGGGCATAGTCGGAATAGGTGTGGTAGACGGTGCCGTCCCCGTCCTTGAAGAAGGCGCTGAGGCCGGGAAGCTCGTCATGTGCATCGGCCGCGTCCGTCTCGCGGTAATTGTAGATGACCTTGCCGCTTGCCAGCTCCTCCTTCGTGAAGGAGACATGATAGTCGAAATTGAAATCGCTGCCATAGGCGGATACCCAGGGGAATTTCCAGCCCATGCGCTTCCTGTAGGCCTCAAGCTTCTCCAGCGGAGCGCGGGAGACGGCGATCATCGTGACGTCGTGGTTGTTGAGATGCGGCAGCATGCCATCGACATGGTCCGCCATGAAGGAGCAGCCGGGGCATCCGGCATCCCAGTCGGGACCATACATGAAGTGGTAGACGATGAGCTGGCTGCGGCCATCGAACAGGTCGGCCAACGTCTTCTCGCCATCGGGCGTGTCGAAGGTATAGGTCTTGTCGACTTTGACCCAGGGCAGCGCGAGGCGTTCGGCGCGCACCTTGTCGCGCAGCTTCGTCTCCTCCTTTTCAAGCGCCAGCAGCGCTTTGCGGGCAGTCAGCCATTCCTTTCGGGATACGACCTCGTGGTTCGGTCTCATGCTCGGAACTCCTCTTTCGCGGGCTTTCGACAAATGAGTTGGTATCAACATTTCTTGCCCATGTCAAAGCGCGTGCCGCCTTCACCGCTCCGGGATGGACTGTTTCTCGACAGCCTGTAACGCGGCGATGACGGTTTCGGTTGCCTGGAGCAGCCCCTTTTCGCCGAGCGCCTCGCCGAGTGCATCCGCCCACACCGCCTGGCGTGCCCGGATGGCGGCAAGCACCGCCTTGCCGCCATCCGTCAGAACCATCAGCTTGGCGCGCTGGTGGGCAGGGTTTTCGGCATAGACGATCAGACCGTCCCTTTCGAGGAGATCGGCGACGCGCTGCACGCCCTGCCGTGTCATGCCAAGCGCCCGTCCGGCATCGGCGACGGACATCGGCGCATGGTCGGCGGCGGCAAGCACCTGCCAGCGGGCGCTCGTCTGGCCGGCCGGTTTGGCCAGCGCATCGCCAGCGGTTTGCAAATGCCCGGCAAGGCGCAGGACCGAGATGGCGAAGGCGGCGAAGGCATTGCCGGCGGGGGTGCGGTCGGAGCTCATATTGACAACATGCTGTCATTCTGCGAAAAGTGACTTTGACAGCATATTGTCATTTAGACGCCATTGGCGCAAGCGAGGAGAGCATCATGTTGAGGACCTACAAGGGAAGCTGCCACTGCGGAAAGATCCGCTACGAGGCCGATATCGATCTCTCCGCCGGCACGGGTCGGTGCAATTGCTCGATCTGCTCGAAGAAGCGCTATTGGGGCGCGCAGATCAAGCCGGACGCCTTCCGCCTGCAATGCGAGGAGGCGGATCTTGGCGACTACCAGTTCGGCACGATGAGCGGGCGCCACCGCTTCTGCAAGACCTGCGGCGTCTCGCCCTTCGGGCATGGCTATATCGAGGCGATCGGCGGGGCCTATGTCTCGATAAACGTCGCCTGCCTGGACGACATCGAGCAGGGCGAACTGGCGGAACTGCCGGTCCAGTATTTTGACGGGCGGAACAACGCCTGGTGGAACACGCCGGCCGAGACGCGCCACCTTTGAGAATCGGCCGGGCGCCGGATACGTCCAGCGCCCGGCGAACTTCTTACTCCGGCAGGATGCGCACGGCGCCCTTGTCGGCACTGGCGGCGAAGGCGGCATAGGCCTTCAGTGCCGTCGTGACGTTGCGCCTGCGCGGGGCGGCCGGCTTCCAGCCGAGTTTGTCCTGCTCGGCGCGGCGCGCTGCGAGCTCCGCTTCCGGGACGGCGAGGTTGATCGTGCGGTTGGGGATGTCGATCTCGATGAGGTCGCCCTGACGCACGAGGCCGATCGCGCCGCCCTGCGCCGCTTCGGGCGAGGCATGGCCGATGGAAAGGCCGGACGTGCCGCCGGAAAAACGCCCGTCGGTGATCAGCGCGCAGGCCTTGCCGAGGCCCTTCGACTTCAGGTAGCTCGTCGGATAGAGCATTTCCTGCATGCCCGGGCCGCCCTTCGGGCCTTCGTAGCGGATGACGACCACGTCGCCGGCCTTCACCTCGCCGCCGAGAATGCCCTTCACCGCCGCATCCTGGCTTTCGAAGACGACGGCGGGGCCGGAGAACTTCAGGATCGATTCATCGACGCCGGCCGTCTTCACGATGCAGCCGTCGAGCGCGATGTTGCCGGAGAGCACGGCCAGGCCGCCATCCTTCGAGAACGGATGCTCGACGGAGCGGATGACGCCTTTCTCGCCGTCGGTGTCCAGCTCGTCCCAGCGTGCTTCCTGGCTGAAGGCGACCTGGGTTGGGATGCCGCCGGGCGCGGCGCGGAAGAAGGTGCGCACGGTCTCGCTGCTGGTGCGGGTGATGTCCCAGCGGTCGATGGCGTCGCCCAGCGTTTCGGCATGCACGGTCGGCGTGTCGCGGTGGATGAGGCCGCCGCGGTCGAGCTCGCCGAGGATGCGCATGATGCCGCCGGCGCGGTGCACGTCCTCCATGTGCACGTCGGCCTTGGCCGGCGCGACCTTGGAGAGGCAGGGCACCCGGCGCGACAGTTCGTCGATGTCGTCGAGATCGAAATCGATGCCGCCCTCATAGGCGGCCGCAAGGATATGCAGCACCGTGTTGGTCGAGCCGCCCATGGCGATGTCGAGCGACATGGCGTTCTCGAAGGCCTTCTTGTTGGCGACCGAGCGCGGCAGGATGCTGTCGTCTTCCTGCTCGTAGTAGCGGCGGGCGAGATCGACGATGAGGTGGCCGGCCTCGACGAAGAGGCGCCTGCGGTCGGCATGGGTCGCGAGCGTGGAGCCATTGCCCGGCAGCGACAGGCCGAGGGCTTCGGTCAGACAGTTCATCGAATTGGCGGTGAACATGCCGGAGCAGGAGCCGCAGGTCGGGCAGGCGGAGCGCTCGATGACCTTGACGTCCTCGTCGGAGATCTTGTCGTCGGCGGCGGCGACCATGGCGTCGACGAGGTCGAGCGCATGGGTCTTGCCGTGGAGGACGACCTTGCCGGCTTCCATCGGGCCACCGGAAACGAAGACGGCGGGGATGTTGAGGCGCATGGCGGCGTTCAGCATGCCGGGCGTGATCTTGTCGCAGTTCGAGATGCAGACCATGGCGTCGGCGCAGTGCGCATTGACCATGTACTCGACCGAGTCGGCGATGATCTCGCGGCTCGGCAGCGAATAGAGCATGCCGTCATGGCCCATGGCGATGCCGTCGTCGACGGCGATCGTGTTGAATTCCTTGGCGACGCCGCCGGCCTTCTCGATCTCGCGGGCGACGAGCTGGCCGAGGTCCTTCAGGTGCACATGGCCGGGCACGAACTGGGTGAAGGAGTTCACCACCGCGATGATCGGCTTGCCGAAGTCCGTGTCCTTCATGCCGGTCGCGCGCCAGAGGCCGCGGGCACCGGCCATGTTTCGGCCGTGGGTGGTGGTTCGGGAGCGATATGCGGGCATGGTCAATTCCTCGAGTGGACGCGGCTGACATATGGGCTTTTTCGGGCCGCATTGCGAGCCTCAGCAGGGTTCCCTAGCGCAAAACACCCCGCGCGTCACGAAAGGAATGGAGATTTTTTGCCGGTGCGACGCAATTTCCTTGCCGCGGTCCGCGGCGGACATGACCGTTGTCGGCACGGTGCATTCATGCGAAGGTCCGCGCCATGATCGGCACAGGCCAGGCTTTGGCGGAAACGGGCGCGGAAAGCGCCGAAGGGGGGCTCGACAAGAGCCCGCTCTATCTGCGCATCCGCGAGGTGCTGGCGGAGGCGATCGCCTCCGGACGGCTGCCGAAAGGCGCCCTGCTCCTGGAAGGGCCGGTCGCAACCCTCTTCTCCTCCACCCGCACGCCGGTCCGCCAGGCTTTCGCGCTGCTCGAGGCGGCGGGGCAGATCCGGCGTTTCGACGGGCGCGGTTTCCTGGTGGGGCAGGGGCGCGGCGGGCCGAAGCGGGTGGTGCTGACGGCCGAGATGCTCGGCCTCGACGAGGAGGCGCCGGCCCTGCGCAAGGCGCCGGCCTGGGAGGCGATCTACGAGAGCCTGGAGCGGGAGATGGTGCATCTCTCCGTCTTCGGCCGCCACCGGATCAACGAGGTGGAACTGGCGCGTGCGCGCGGCGTCGGCCGGCAGGTGGCGCGCGATGCGCTGACGCGCCTGGAAGCGCTCGGCATCGTGGAAAAGGACGAGCGCATGCGCTGGACGCTGGTGCCGCTCGACGAACAGCGCATGCGCGACCTGCACGATATCCGCGTCGCGCTGGAGCCGCTGGCGCTGAGCCAGGCCGCGCCCTTCATCCCGCCGGCCGAGCGCCATGCCATGACGCTACGGCTGGAAGAGGCGCTGGCCGCCTATCCGGCTCTCTCCGTCGAGGCGATGGACGGCCTTGAAACCGACCTGCACATCACCTGCCTCGGCTACTGCCCGAACCGCGAACTGCTGATCGCGCTGCGCCGCGCCCGCTTCATGCTGAATGTAAGCAAGCACATTATCGGCGTTTCGCACCGCATGCCCGCCGACGAGCCCTTCATTGCCGAGCACCTGGCGGTGTTCCGCGCGCTCGACGTGGACGACCGGGCACGCGCGGCCGAAACCCTTCGTCATCACATCACGGTTTCGCTGCCCAAGGTGATCGGCCGCGTCGCGGAGCTGCGCGCGGCGCACCGGCCGGACATGCCGGCCTATGCGATGCCCGTCGCCCGCTGAGGAGGAAACGATGAAGGTCAAGCGCATCGTCGCGAATGTCGAGACGGCCGATCCGGTCGCTGTCGCCAGCTTTTACAAGGACATATTGGGGCTGGATCTGCTGATGGACCATGGGTGGATCGCCACCTACGGCACGGATGGCACCATGCCATTGCAGGTGAGTTTCGCCTCGCAAGGCGGCGGGGGAACACCGGTGCCGGGCCTGTCGATCGAGGTGGATGATGTGGAGGCAGTCCACGCCGCCGT
Source organism: Shinella yambaruensis (assembly GCF_050859155.1). NCBI lineage: Bacteria > Pseudomonadati > Pseudomonadota > Alphaproteobacteria > Hyphomicrobiales > Rhizobiaceae > Shinella > Shinella yambaruensis. Next base: position 3,440,961 of record NZ_CP150638.1, on the reverse strand, counting down.
GGTGAGGGGCGGCTATCGTGTCGAATACGGACCGGTGGACGAGCCTTGGGGCGTGCGGCGCTTCTTCGTGCGCGATCCCGCGGGGACGCTCGTCAACATCCTCATGCATGTCTGACGCTCAGGTGATGGCGCCGACCTGCCAGGGCACGAACTCGTTGTCGCCGTAGTCGAAGGCCTCGCTCGCCGTCTTCCGGCCGGAGGCGGTTTCGATGACGAAGTCGAAGATGCGCCGGCCGGCCTCCTCGATCGTCTCGGTGCCGTCGACGATCGTGCCGCAGTTGATGTCCATGTCCTCCTTGATGTGCTCGTACATCGGCGTGTTGGTGGCGATCTTGATGCAGGGCGCCGGCTTGTAGCCGGAGACCGAGCCGCGGCCGGTGGTGAAGGCGACAAGGTTGCAGCCGCCGGCAATCTGGCCGGTCACGGCGGCCGGGTCGTAGCCGGGCGTGTCCATGAAGACGAAGCCGGGCTCCGTCACCTCTTCGGCATATTCATAGACGGCGTTGAGCGGCATGGAGCCGCCCTTGGCGACCGCGCCGAGCGATTTTTCCAGGATCGTCGTGAGCCCCCCGGCCTTGTTGCCGTGCGAGGGGTTGTTGTTGAGTTCGGCATCGTTCCTCGCGGTATAGTCCCGCCACCAGTCAATGCGGGCGAGCAGCTTTTCCGCGACCTCCGGCCGGGCGGCGCGGCGGGTGAGGAGATGTTCGGCGCCGTAGATTTCCGGCGTTTCGGACAGCACCGTCGTTGCGCCTTCCTGCACCAGAAGGTCCGAGGCGATGCCGAGGGCGGGATTGGCGGAAATGCCGGAATAGCCGTCCGAGCCGCCGCATTCCAGCGCCAGCTTGATGCCCGACAGCGGTTGCGGCGTGCGGCGGATGCGGCCGACATCCGGCAGCATGTCGTCGATCATCGCGCAGGCCGCCTCGATGGTCTTGCGCGTGCCGCCATGGTTCTGGATCATCATGGTGCGGAAGGTCTTTCCTTCCTCCAGCCCGGCCTCCTCGACGAGCGGGCCGTACTGAAAGGTCTCGCAGCCGAGGCCAATCATCAGGATGCCGCCGAAATTCGGGTTGCGGGCATAGCCCTTGAAGGTGCGGGTGAGGATGCGCCCGCCCTCGGATTTCAGGTTCAGCGCGCAGCCCCCGCCATAGGTCAGCGCCACCACGCCGTCGATATTCTCGTGGCCGGTCTTGCGGAACCTGCGGGCATAATGCTCCGCGACATAGCGCGAGACCGTGGCGGAACAGTTCACGGTGGAGAGGATGCCGATATAGTTGCGGGTGCCGATGCGGCCGTTGCCGCGGTCGTAGCCCTCGAAGGTGCGGCGCTCGGCCTCCGGCACCATCTCCGGCGGGGCGTTGTCGACGCAGAATTCGTGTTGCAGCGCCACGTCGAGAATGGCGAGGTTCTGCAGGTGGACATGCTCGCCGGGGCGGATCGCCCGCGTCGCATAGCCGATGATCTGGCCGTATTTCCGCACCGGCTCGTTTTCCGCGATGGGCGCGATCGCCACCTTGTGCCCGCGCGGAATGCGCTCTTCGGCGGCGATGCCATTCACCAGCAGGCGGCCGGCATCGACATTGGCGGGAACGACCCCGACATTGTCTTTCGCGTTGAGGACGAGCACGGGGGGGAGGTCGGCGAGCATGGCGGCTCCTTCGTTGGGACCGGCGCATTGTGCACTTTGTCTGCAAAAGTCAATATTGTGAATTGGCCTGCGCCTCGTGAAGGGTGGCCATGGCTCTCGCCATCAATTTGTCGTATGATTGATCAGTAATTGTATGATCATTTATGCGAAGCAGGGGAGGAAGCGTGGCGGACAAGGCAACAAGGCAGGCGCATCGGCCGTTGTCGCGCCGACCGCGGGTGCGTCACAATGTGACCGCGGCGATCGGCGGCGACATCTGCAGCGGGCGTTTTGCGCCCGGTGCGGTGCTGCCGCGCGAAAGCGATCTGTGCGCTGCCTACGGCGTCAGCCGCACGGTCATCCGCGAATCGCTGAAGGTGCTGGAGACCAAGGGGCTCGTGCGCGGCCGGCCGCGGGTCGGCACGCTCGTCTGCGATCGCTCGGAATGGAACGTGCTCGATGCGCAGATCCTCGAATGGATGGGGCCGGACGTGCTGTCGGCCGACCTTCTCGGCTCCATCCTCGAAGCGCGCCGCACCGTCGAGCCCGCCGCTGCCTTCCTTGCCGCCGCGCGCGCGACGGCGCAGGAGATCGCCGATCTCGAACGCGCCTGCGACGACATGGGCGATGCCGAGGGCGACCTCGAGGCCTTCACCGCCGCCGACACGCGCTTCCACGAGACCTTGCTGAAGGCCAGCCACAACCAGGTCTTCCATCAGCTTTCCTCGATCATCCATGCAGCCCTTTCCTATGCGCTGCACGCCTCCAACCAGGCGGCGGACAAGCGTGATGAAGCGCTCGGCGTGCACCGGGCTCTGGTCGATGCGCTGCGCCTGCGGGATGGCGCGCGGGCGGAAGCCTGCTCGCGCCGCATCCTCGATCTCGCCGCGCGCGATCTTTCCGGCCTGATGAGTCGCACCGGCACGCCATGACGAACGACGCGGGCGCAAGATCCCGTGGCTTGAAGACGAACTGACGAGGGATGGAGACTCCATGAAGATCACGAAGCTCACGACCTATATTGTTCCGCCGCGCTGGCTGTTTCTGAAGGTTGAGACGGACGAGTGCATCGTCGGCTGGGGCGAGCCGGTGGTGGAGGGCCGCGCGCTGACGGTGGAGGCGGCCGTGCACGAGCTTGCGGACTATCTCGTCGGCAAGGATCCGCTTTTGATCGAGGATCATTGGCAGGTTATGTACCGCGCCGGCTTCTATCGCGGCGGCGCCGTGCACATGTCGGCGCTCGCCGGCATCGACCAGGCGCTCTGGGACATCAAGGGCAAGGCCTATGGCCAGCCCGTCCATGCCCTGCTCGGCGGCCAGGTGCGCGACAGGATCAAGGTCTATTCCTGGATCGGCGGCGACCGGCCCTCCGACGTCGCCAACAATGCCCGCGAAGTCGTTTCCCGCGGCTTCAAGGCGATCAAGCTCAACGGCTGCGAGGAGATGCAGATCGTCGACAGCTGGGACAAGGTGGAGAAGGCGGTGGAGACCGTCGCCGTCATCCGCGAGGCGATCGGCCCGCATGTCGGCATCGGCGTCGACTTCCACGGCCGCGTGCACCGGCCGATGGCCAAGGTCCTGGCGAAGGAGCTCCAGCCCTACAACCTGATGTTCATCGAGGAGCCGGTGCTGTCGGAGAACCGCGAGGCGTTGAAGGAGATCGCCAACCATTGCGCGACGCCGATCGCGCTCGGCGAGCGGCTCTATTCGCGCTGGGACTTCAAGTCGGTGCTGTCGGACGGTTATGTCGACATTCTCCAGCCGGACCTTTCGCATGCGGGCGGCATCACGGAATGCCGCAAGATCGCGGCGATGGCGGAGGCCTATGACGTGGCGCTGGCGCCGCATTGCCCGCTGGGTCCGATCGCGCTTGCGGCCTGCCTGCAGGTGGACGCGGTGTCGCACAATGCCTTCATCCAGGAGCAGAGCCTCGGCATCCACTACAACACGGGCAACGACATCCTCGACTACATCTCCAACAAGGCGGTGTTCCACTATGCCGACGGCTTCGTGTCGATCCCGCAGGGACCGGGCCTCGGGGTGGAGGTGGACGAGCAATACGTCATCGAGCGGGCAAAGGAGGGCCACCGCTGGCGCAACCCCGTCTGGCGCCATGAAGACGGCAGCGTGGCAGAGTGGTGAGCCCGCCGCATCATCGATCCGGAGAGCTGGGCCATCCGCCGGACTTTTTCCTTTCCTGGCCGTGGTGGACGCAGGCCCTCGTCATGCCTATGTCATACGGGCACACCGCAAAGGAGAGATTCATGCGCCCCATCACCGGTTTCGTCGTCGCCGCGCTCGCGGTCCTGTCGCTGGCAGGATGCAGCACGACTGCGGCGAACAACACGACCTACGCCCGCCCGCCGGCCTCGAGCGGCCTGCAGATTCCGCTGAACTGACACGCGTGCGCAGTTCCGGCCCGGTGCGGGAACTGCGCCTTTCTCATGTAGACCGAACCGCTTCAGGCCTGCCGAAGCGGAAACTCGATCGCGGCGCGGTAACGCCCTTCGGCCGTCGGGCCTGAGGAGAAACGCCATCGATTGGCAAAACGCGCCTGCAGCCGGTCGGTGATGTTGCGCAGGCCGACGCCCATGCCCGGCGGTTTGCGGGACATGCCGCCGCCTTCCGGCAGGTCGTTTTCGACGGTGAGGACCATGCGATCCCCCTCCCGGCGCGCTTCCAGCGCAATGGTTACCGGTTTACGCGATGCCGCGACGCCGTGCTTGACGGCGTTCTCGATCAACGGCTGCAGGATGAGATTGGGAACCAGTGCGGTGGCGAGTTCATCGGGCAGGCGGATGTCGAACCGCATGCGATCGGCGAAGCGCTCGCGTTCGATCTCGAGATAGTCGCGCTGAAGGGCGATCTCCTCGGCCAGCGGCACGTCATGCAGCGGATCGAGCGAGAGCGTCGTCTGCAGGAAGCGCGACAGGGACAGGACCATACGGTCCGCCCGCCCCGCCGATCCCTCCTCGATGAGGCCCGCGACGGAATTCAGCGTGTTGAAGAGGAAATGCGGATTGAGCTCGTAGCGCAGCGCCCGCATCTCCGCATCCAGCTTGCGCCGCTCGGCATTGAGCAGCGAGAGCGCGGCGGCATAGAAGCCGAAGGTCGCGACGTTCCACAGCAGGCTCATGCGGAACTGCAGGATGGCTTCGTCGAACGTCGCGGCGATCGCAAAGCCGGGCACGCCGAGGCCGCCGGGCAGCAGGTGCGGCCCGAGGGCCACGATGGCCGTGACGTCGAAGGCCGCCTGGCCGGCGGCAACCACCAGAACGGCCAGAACGCCGAGCCCGAGCGCCCTTTCCCGCGGCAGGCCGTGCAGCCGCTGAAGGATCTGCGCCAGCAGCAGCGCCAGCAGGACGCTGCTCAGCCAGCCGGGCGCAAGGACCAGGGCACCGCCCGAGAGCAGCAGGAAATCGTTGATGAAGAGCGCCGTCCAGAGTGTGACGGCCAGGACGAGCGCTTCGCGCCCATGGATGATGCCGGCCATGCCTGCTCCCGAAACCGCTGCCTTTCGGGAACGCGCATTCGCTCCCCTCCTTGCTATGCCCCGTAAGCGGCCCCGGGAAAATGTCCTTGTGATGTTGTTCACGAAGAAACCCGGCTTGCACATGGCAAGCCGGGTTTTCCTTCGATGCATGGCTTCTAAAGCGCGCCGCGATCTTTCAGATCCGTGCCTCGCGCTTTAGGTCTTTGATTTTCCGCATGTCGTTGGCGCAAAGCCGCTGCGCACTTTTGCGCGACATGCTTTTAGTGGCTGTCGGCCATGCGGGCGGCCTCGACGGCATCGGACTGCTCGAAGCGCACGCCGTTGAAGAAGGCGTTCAGCAGGACGGCGACGATGGAGGCGAGCACGATGCCCGATTCGATGATGGGATGGATCGCATGCGGCATCCACATCAGGTAGTTCGGGGCGAGCAGCGGGATCAGGCCGAAGCCGATGGAGACGGCGACGACGAAGAGGTTGTTGCGCGAGGACTTGAAGTCCACCGTCGTGAGGATGCGCACGCCCGTCGCGGCCACCATGCCGAACATCACGAGGCCGGCGCCGCCGAGGATGAAGGTCGGCACGGCCTCGACGAGGGCGCCCATCTTCGGGATCAGTCCGAGGACGATCATGATGATGCCGCCCGCGACGCAGACATAGCGGCTCTTCACGCCGGTGACGCCGACGAGGCCGACATTCTGCGAGAAGCTCGTATAGGGGAAGGTGTTGAACAGGCCGCCGATCATCGTGCCGATGCCGTCAACGCGCAGGCCCGCCGTCAGGTTCTGCTGGGAGACCGGCCGGCCGGTGATTTCCCCGAGCGCCAGGAACATGCCGGTCGATTCGATCATGACGACGATCATGACGAGCGTCATGGTGGCGATCAGCACGGGATCGAAGATCGGCATGCCGAAGCGCAGCGGCGTGACGACGGCGAACCAGCCGGCATCGGCCACGCGGTCGAAATGCATCATGCCGAGGATCGACGCGGCGACGCAGCCGATGACGACGCCGCTGAGGACGGCGATGTTGCTGATGAGGCCGCGGCCGAAGCGGGCGATGGCGAGGATCGAGACGAGCACCAGCGCCGACAGCGCGATATGGCTCGGCTCGGCATAGATCGGGTTGGAAACGGTCGGCGCGATGGCAAAGCCGCTCGGAACCGCCGGGCCGCCGCTTTCCGCCAGCGTCTTCATCTGGGCGAGCCACTCGGCATGGGCCGGGTCGATCAGCTTGGGCGCGGTCGGGCCGAAGGGATTGCCGAAGGTCCAGTTGATGCCGACGCGCATCAGCGACACGCCGATGACGAGGATGATGGTGCCCGTCACCACGGGCGGAAAGAAGCGCAGCAACCGGCCCATCAGGGGCGCGATCAGGAGAGCGATGAAGCCGGCGCCGATGATGGCGCCGAAGATCATGCGCGCGCCCTCCGTTCCCGGCGTCATGGTGGCCATGGAGACCATCGGCCCGACGGAGGCGAAGGTGACGCCCATCATGACGGGCAGGCGAATGCCGACATGCCGGCCGAAGCCGAGCGACTGGATGATGGTGACGAGACCGCAGACGAAGAGGTCGGCGGAAATCAGGAACGCGACATCCTGCGGGCTGAGCTGCAGCGCGCGTCCGACGATGAGCGGCACGGCGACGGCGCCGCCATACATGACGAGTACGTGTTGGATGCCCAGCGTCGCGAGCCTGCCCGCAGGCAGTTTCTCGTCCACCGGGTGTATGCTGGATGCGTCGCTCATGGATACTCCTCCCATCCCATCGACCTTCCGAATTCCCGTCCTCCAACGGGGTGCGCCATCTTTGGTAGAGCGACAGACGGTCGCAAGCATAGCCCGGCGATAAACACTTTACGATTTTCTGGGGTAATCCTGCGAGGAAGCTGGTCCGCCGCGTGCCTGGGGCTTGCCGGATTCAGCTGGAATTCCACCGGTTTGGCGCCGATCCGGCGCCCGATATGCGACGTGAGCCAGCGTTCATTTGACCGCAAGTCACCCTCTGCCGTCAACTGTTTCCTGCGCGGCATATGTGTATTTCCACGCCGCCACCGGAAGAGCGGGAAACAGGCCTGGAGAGAGGCGTTGTGCCGGGAAGCCGGAACCTCGCAGGAAGCTGCGTGCGCGAAGCGAGGCAGCGGGCCACCGGAGACCTGATCCGGCGGTCCCTGACCTTGACGGCAGGCCGGAAAAGCAAAAGGCCTTCCGGTTTCCCGAAAGGCCTTTGGAATTCGAATGGTGGGCGTGACAGGGATTGAACCTGTGACCCCTACGATGTCAACGTAGTGCTCTCCCGCTGAGCTACACGCCCATCCGATGAGGCGCATAGACCACAAAACCCCGAGGCGCGTCAATAGGTTTTTGAAGCTTTTTTTACGGGGCGATTTTGCGGTCTTTTCCGAGGGTTAGGCGGCCAGCATCTTGTTGACTTCCTCGACGAGATCGCGCAGGTGGAACGGTTTGGACAGAACCTTGGCGTCCTTCGGGGCCTTGGAATCCGGGTTGAGCGCCACGGCGGCAAAGCCGGTGATGAACATGACCTTGAGGTCCGGGTCGAGTTCCGTCGCGCGGCGGGCAAGCTCGATACCGTCCATCTCCGGCATCACGATGTCGGTCAGGAGAAGCGAGAAGGGTTCTTCGCGAAGCCGGTCATAGGCGCTGGCGCCGTTGTCGTAGGACAGCACCTGGTAGCCCGCCTTTTCGAGCGCCTTCACGAGGAACCGGCGCATATCGTTGTCGTCTTCTGCGAGGAGAATCTTGGGTGTCATGGAATTCGGGAACCGTTGCTAAGGTTGTCTGCCCGCGGACGGGCGGTTCTGTTACAAGAGCGTATTCCGGTAAATATCCGGTGAATGGGTGAGGGCAAGCCCTTATCCCTCGTTTCTCAGTATGGACACGGGGTGTGGCCGCTGGCAACATGGCCGACGCAATGACTTTCAGGCATGGTAAAGGACGGCAATGGCGGAGGCCTCAAGCGAAAACAGTCACTTCGAAGTGCTGGAACCGGTTTCGCAGAGCGTGCCCCTCGTCTTCAATTCCCCCCACAGCGGTCGGCGTTATCCACAAGGCTTCCTGGCGCAGTCGCGCCTCGATGCGCTCGCCATCCGCCGCTCGGAGGACCATTATGTCGATGAGCTGTTCTCGGTCGCGCCGGCGCTCGGCGCGCCGATGCTGGTCGCGCATTTCCCGCGCGCCTGGCTCGACGTCAACCGCGAGCCCTACGAGCTCGATCCGCGCATGTTCGAGGGGGCGCTGCCCTCCTATGCGAACGTCAATTCTATCCGGGTCGCCGGCGGGCTCGGCACCGTGCCGCGGGTGGTCGCCGAGAACATGGAGATCTACCGCCATCGCTTTCCCGTGGAAGAGGCGCTGGAGCGGGTCGAGACGGTCTACAAGCCCTATCATGCCTGCCTGCGCCGCCTCGTCGTGCGCACCCATGTGACCTTCGGCTTCTCGGTGCTCATCGACTGCCATTCGATGCCGGGCAACATCCGCGTTTCCGGCACGGGCATGCGGCCGGACTTCATCATCGGCGATCGCTACGGCACGAGCGCGTCGGGCGAGCTTTCGCGCACGGCGATGCGGCTTCTGGAGGACATGGGCTTTTCCGTCGTGCGCAACAAGCCCTATGCGGGCGGCTTCATCACCGAGCATTACGGCCGGCCGGCCAAAGGGCTGCATGCGTTGCAGATCGAGGTGAACCGCGGCCTCTATGTCGACGAGACAACGCTGGCCAAGCGGCCGGACTTCGCGGTGCTGCAGACGGCGATCTCGGCTTTCCTGCAGGACTTTTCCGACCATGTCGAGGAATATGCCGCCGACCGGGCGCTCGCCGCCGAATAGGCCGGCCTCCCGTCAAAAAAAACCGCGCTTGGGGCGCGGTTAAGTCTAGGGAGGAAACACCCAAGGAGGGTATTTACAGCCACGAATGACTGTAAGAAAACAATAATATTGCGCTGCACAAATGTCAAGCGCAACTGCGGGACAAATTTGCGGTCCGTTAAGCAACATCCTGTGCCCGCTCCGCGCGGCCTTCTGCGTCAATCCGGTTCCGTTTTCCGCGGCGATGCAGTAAGGAGAGGCGATCCGCAGCCCCTCCGAGAGATCCCCCATGTTGCCTGATCGCGCCTTCTTCGACCGCCTTGCCGATGCCGCAAGGAAGGAAACCCTGCCGCGCTTTCGCGTCGGCGCCGATGTCGTCAACAAGGAGGCTGCCGGCTTCGACCCCGTGACGGAGGGCGACCGGGCGGCGGAACTGGCGATCCGCGCGCTGATCGAGCAGCATTTCCCGGGCCATGGCATCCTCGGCGAGGAACACGGCTCGGTCGGCCTCGACCGCGAATATGTCTGGGTCATCGACCCGATCGACGGCACGCGCGCCTTCATTTCCGGCGTGCCGGTCTGGGGCACGCTGATCGGCCTCTACCGCAACGGCGAGGCCGTCATGGGGCTGATCGACCAGCCCTTCACCGGCGAGCGCTATTTCGCCGACGGAAGCGTGTCCCACTATGCCGGACCGGATGGCAGCAAGGCGCTGTCGACGCGGCCCTGCAACCGCCTGTCCGATGCGATCCTCTTCACCACCTCGCCGCACCTCTTCACGGAACGCCGCAAGGACCGGTTCGAAGCCGTGCAGGAGAAGGTGCGGCTCTTCCGCTACGGCGTCGATTGCTACGCCTATGCGCTGCTCGCCGCCGGCCATGTCGACCTCGTCGTCGAATGCGGGCTGAAGCCCTATGACGTCGGTGGCCTCATCCCGGTCATCGAACAGGCGGGCGGCATCATCACCGCCTGGGACGGCGGCCCGGCGGAAATGGGCGGCGAGATCATCGCGGCCGGCAGCCGCAAGGTCTATGACGAGGCGATGGCGCTGCTGAACGGATAGGAATCCGTTTCGCGATTCCCCTCCTTGAACCAGCTCGATTAAAGGGGGCCTGCGTTCAGGCGCCGAGGCTGGTTTCCTCGGCGTCGCTTCCCGGAATGAAGGCGTCGATCGCGGCCAGCGCCTGCATGCGGTAGCGGTCGGCCTCCTGGAACAGTTCGTGGCGCGCGCCGTCGATCTCGATGAGGCGGGCGGCGCGGAAGATGCGCGCGAGATCGCCGATCGCCTTGCGCGGCACGAGGGCGTCCCGCGTCGGGCACAGCAGCAGGGTGGGAATGCGGATGCGCGTCAGGTGGTCCTGATGCGTCACGCGCGCCATGGTCTTCAGCGTCTCGTTCAGCCAGCGGGCGCTCGGCCAGCTGATGGAAAGCTCCGGATGTTCGGCGAAGATCGCGGCATTGCGGGCAAAGCGCCGCGGATCGGATGTCACGATATTATGTGCGAAGTCGAGCGGCGGATCGCCCTTGCGGAAGGTGTGCTTGCCGAGACCCAGCAGCGAGGCCAGGCGGGCGATGACGGTGATCTTGCGCTGGCTCATCGACTGGCCGGCGAGCGCGATGAAGGGTGCGGCGAGCACCATGCGCTCGATGCGGTTTTCGAGCAGCGGTGCCTGGGAGAGGGCGACGAGCGCGCCGGTCGAATGGGCGACAATGAAGAAAGGCAGGCGGGCATCCGGCAGCACGATCTTTTCCAGGAAGAGCGAAAGATCGGCCTCGTAGTCGGAAAACCGCAGGATATGGCCGGTGCGGCTGCCCGATATCAGCCGGTCGGACCCGGCCTGCCCGCGCCAGTCGAAGGTGGCGACCCAGAGGCCGCGGGCGGTGAGGTCGCTGATCGTCTCGAAATATTTCTCGATGCATTCGCTGCGGCCCTGCAGCAGCACCACCGTGCCCTTGGCCTCGCGCTCGTTCGAGCGGAACACCGCGTAGCGGATCTTCACGCCGCCATTGCCTTCCAGGAAACCGGCGAAATGGTTCTCCGGTACGGGATTGTCGGCGGTGGCGTTGAGGATGGAATCCATGGCGCGGGCGGGTCTCGGCGGGCGTCGATGATCGATGGATAGGCGCTGGCGCCAGTGCCGTCAAAGAAAAAAGCCGGCTGCATGCGGGCACGGGGGGCTTCACATGCAGTCCGGCGTAATTTGACCGGGAAGGAAGGGACGTTACACCCCGGTCGTCAGAAGTTTTCGCTTCCGATGATGCCGTTCTAGCAGGACCAATCTGAACGCTGTCCGAAGCCGCCGTTCATCCTCCATTCATCTCGAAATTTTTTCCGAGACCCGCCTTTTCGGCCGGCCAGGCCTCTTGAACGGCTGAAATTCCATTCCCATCTCAACGTCACGGACGCCAACAGGGTCCGTCGAGGCTTCCGTCGCCAGAATGGGACGGGGCCGGATGAACCGGGCTGCACCTTCGGAAATCGGGGGCAGCCTTCAGAAAGATCGCAACCGTTGCTCTAAAGGAGGACACCATGCGTCACGTCGATTTCTCCCCCCTCTATCGTTCCACCGTCGGCTTCGACCGTCTCTTCACCATGCTCGACAGCCTCGGCCAGCCCGATCAGGCGCAGAGCTACCCGCCCTACAACATCGAGCGCACCGGCGAAAACACCTACCGCATCACCATGGCGGTGGCTGGCTTCGACGAGAGTGAACTCTCCATCGAGGCGCGCGAGCACGCGCTGACGGTCAAGGGCGAGAAGAAGGACGACGCGGCCGAAGACAGCCAGTATCTCTACCGCGGCATTGCCAAGCGCGCTTTCGAGCGTCGCTTCCAGCTCGCCGATCATGTGGAAGTACGCGCCGCCTCGCTGAAGAACGGCCTTCTCCACATCGATCTCCTTCGCGAGATCCCGGAAGCCGCCAAGCCGCGCCGTATCGAGATCACGGCCGTCCAGCGCGACGCCAAGCAGATCGAAGCGCAGACCAACTGATCCGGCTTCGCGTTCGATCGGAATGAAGAAGGGCGGTGCCGCAGGGCACCGCTTTTTTTGTGTCCGGCGATGCCGCTCAGAGCGCCGAGAGGAAGTCGTCGACGTCGGTTTGCTTCGTGGCGAAGCTCGTGACGAGCCGGATCAGCGTTTCGTCCGCGCGCATGCTGGCCTTCACTTCGGGGCCGGCGGGCCAGTCGTAGAAGACGGCGCCCTTGTCCTGCAGGGCCTTCATCGCATCGTTGCGGATGATGACGAAGAGCTCGTTCGATCCCGTCGGCCAGGCGAGGCGGGCCGTGTCGGAGGCCTCGAAACCGGCCGCAAGGCGCGCTGCCATGGCATTGGAATGACGGGCGAGGCTGAGCCAGAGCCCGTCCTTGAAATAGGCGTCGAACTGGGCGGCGATGAAGCGGGACTTGGAGAAGAGCTGGGCCGAGCGCTTGCGCAGGAAATGCATCTGCTGCGCCTTGCCCGGATCGAACAGGATGAGTGCCTCGGCGCACCAGCAGCCGTTCTTCGTGCCGCCGAAGGAGAGGATGTCGACGCCGCGCCTCCAGGTCATGTCCGCCGGCGTTGCGTCAAGATGGACGAGCGCATTGGCGAAACGTGCGCCATCCATGTGCAGCGGCAGGCTCGCCTTCCTCGCGACCTCCGAGAGGGCGGCGATTTCGTCGAGCGTATAGGCGGTGCCGGCTTCGGTGGCCTGGGTAATGGTGACGGCCATCGGCTGTCCGCCATGCACGAAGTCCGGCGGGAAGCGGCCTATGGCGGCGGCAAGGGCGTCCGGGGAGAGCTTGCCGGCGGGACCGTCGATCGGCACCAGCTTGGCCCCGGCAGCGAAAAATTCCGGCGCATTGCATTCGTCGACATTCACATGGGCTTCGTGGTGGCAGAAGACCTGGCCGCCGGGCCGGTTGAAGCTGGCGAGCGCCAGCGAATTGGCCGCCGTGCCCGTGCCGACGAAGAAGACGGCGACGTCACGCTCGAAAATCTGCGAAAAGGTCTTTTCCACATGCTTGTCGAGGTCGCTCGCGCCATAGGCCGAGGCGAAGCCGCCGGCCGCCGTCACGAGGCTCTGTGCGATGTCTGGATGGGCGCCGGCCCAGTTGTCGGAAGCGAAAAACATGCGATTTCCAGTGCGAATGTGGCTGCGGGAGGACCATAATGGAGAAATGAAGGCGATTAATCGCCGAAAACGGCTGAAAGTGCCATCCCCCTGGAGAATGAAAGGAATGGAAACAATGGGCCGGGTGGTCGTAATTTAATTTCAAGCTTGCGGCGGAGCAGGCAATTTTTCTTCATGGGGTGGTGATTATTTGGCATGATGGCCTTGCGGCCCGGGGGTGTTTCTGGCATAGAGCCCATGAAATAGGACAGGTTTGCTGTCCTATTTCGGTCAAGAGACCGAAGAGGCGCCTTCCGCGACCGCGGAAACTGCCGAAACGGCACCAGGCGAGGGAGGACCGCTCCTTCGGAAAACCTGGTTGCCACGACGGTCCTGATGATCATTCCTGGTCGGCCGTCGTTTTGCGGTTACATCAGGTTCAGGAAACAGCCGCTCGCGAGGCCCTGCCCCAAGGCAAAAGGGTCACACGGGCGAAAAGGACTGCCCGCAGGATGGGCCCACAGGAGGAAGAAGATGATGGTGAAGACCCAAGCACATGATTTGCGGCAGTTCCGGGCGCAGGCGACTGCGACGGGCGCCACGACACGCGCTTCCAATCCCGGCCTGCCGAAAAAACAGGGACTCTATGATCCGCGCAATGAACACGATGCCTGCGGCGTCGGCTTCGTGGCGCATTTGAAAGGCAAGAAATCGCACCAGATCGTCAAGGACGGGCTGTTCATGCTCGAGAACCTGACGCATCGCGGCGCTGTCGGCGCAGATCCGCTGATGGGCGACGGTGCGGGCATCCTCGTCCAGATTCCGGACCGCTTCTTCCGCGAGGAGATGGCAAAGCAGGGCATCACGCTGCCGAAGGCCGGTGAATATGCCGTCGGCCACATCTTCATGCCGCAGGACGAGAAGCTCGTCGATTATTTCAAGAAGGTCATCGGAGATGTCGTCGCCGAAGAAGGGCAGGTCCTCATCGGCTTCCGCGACGTGCCGGTCGACAATTCCTCGCTTTCCAGGGCTCCCGAGATCGCCGCCACCGAGCCGCGGCACGTCCAGGTCTTCATCGGCGCCGGCCGCGACGCCGCGACGAACGGCGAGTTCGAGCGCCGGCTCTTCACCCTGCGCAAGGTGATCTCCAACCGCATCTATGACGAATACGAGGGCGAGGAGAGCAATTTCTATCCCGTCTCGCTGTCTTCAACGACCATCGTCTACAAGGGCATGTTCCTCGCCTATCAGGTGGGCGCCTACTACAAGGACCTTGCCGATCCGCGCTTCGAATCGGCCGTCGCCCTCGTGCACCAGCGCTTCTCCACCAATACCTTCCCGTCGTGGAAGCTGGCGCACCCATACCGCATGGTCGCCCATAACGGCGAGATCAACACGCTGCGCGGCAACGTCAACTGGATGGCGGCCCGCCAGGCCTCCGTCTCCTCGCCGCTGTTCGGTGAGGACATCACGAAGCTCTGGCCGATCTCCTATGAGGGCCAGTCGGATACGGCCTGTTTCGACAACGCGCTCGAATTCCTCGTGCGCGGCGGCTATTCCATGGCCCATGCGGTCATGATGCTGATCCCCGAGGCCTGGGCCGGCAACCAGCTGATGAGCCAGGAGCGCAAGGCGTTTTACGAATACCACGCCGCGCTGATGGAGCCGTGGGACGGCCCCGCCGCCGTCGCCTTTACCGACGGCAAGCAGATCGGCGCGACGCTCGACCGCAACGGCCTGCGCCCGGCCCGCTACCTCGTCACCGACGATGACCGCGTCATCCTCGCCTCCGAAGCCGGCACGCTGCCGGTCAAGGAAGAGAGCATCGTCAGGAAGTGGCGCCTCCAGCCGGGCAAGATGCTGCTCATCGACATGGAGGAAGGCCGCATCATTTCCGACGAGGAGGTGAAGTCCGCGCTTGCCGCCAAGCATCCCTATCGCGAGTGGCTGGACAACACCCAGATCATCCTGGAAGACCTCGGCCCGGTCGAGCCGCGGGCGCTGCGCCGCGACGTCTCGCTGCGCGACCGCCAGCAGGCCTTCGGCTATACCCAGGAGGATACCCGCCTCCTGATGTCGCCGATGGCGACCACCGGGCAGGAGGCGATCGGCTCCATGGGCACGGACACGCCGATTTCGGCCATGTCCGACAAGACCAAGCTGCTCTACACCTATTTCAAGCAGAACTTCGCGCAGGTGACGAACCCGCCCATCGACCCGATCCGCGAGGAACTGGTCATGAGCCTCGTCTCCTTCATCGGCCCGCGCCCGAACATCCTCGACCATGGCGGCGCGGCCAAGGCCAAGCGCATGGAGGTGCGTCAGCCGATCCTTACCAATGGCGACCTCGAAAAGATCCGCTCGATCGGCCATGTCGAGGACCGTTTCGACACCAAGACGCTGGATTTCACCTATGATGTCTCGCGCGGTGCGGACGGCATGCCGGAAATGCTCGACCGTCTGTGCGAGCGTGCCGAGCAGGCCGTCACCAGCGGCTACAACATCATCGTGCTCTCCGACCGCCAGATCGGGCCGGACCGCGTGGCGATCCCGGCGCTCCTGGCGACGGCCGCCGTGCACCACCACCTGATCCGCAAGGGGCTTCGCACCTCGGTCGGCCTCGTCGTGGAGACCGGCGAGCCGCGCGAAGTGCACCATTTCTGTCTTCTCGCCGGTTACGGCGCGGAAGCGATCAACCCGTACCTGGCCTTCGACACGCTCACCGACATGCACAAGCGCGGCGAGTTCCCGAAGGAGGTGGACGCGGAGGAGATCGTCTATCGCTACATCAAGGCGATCGGCAAGGGCATCCTGAAGGTCATGTCCAAGATGGGCATCTCGACCTACCAGTCCTATTGCGGTGCGCAGATCTTCGACGCCATCGGCCTCTCCTCCGAGCTTGTCGACAAATATTTCTTCGGCACCGCGACGACCATCGAGGGCATCGGCCTCGACGAGATCGCCAAGGAGACCTTCAACCGCCACAAGGCGGCCTTCGGGCGTGATCCGCTGCTCGCCAACACGCTGGATATCGGCGGCGAATATGCCTACCGCATGCGCGGCGAGGAGCACGCCTGGACGCCGGACGTCGTCGCTTCGCTGCAGCATGCGGTGCGCGGCAACGCGGCCGATCGCTACAAGGAGTTCGCCGACCTGGTGAATGCCTCCTCGCTGCGCATGAACACGATCCGCGGCCTCTTCTCGATCAAGGGCGCGGAAGCGGCCGGCCGCAAGCCGATCTCCATCGACGAGGTGGAACCGGCGGTCGACATCGTCAAGCGCTTCTCGACGGGGGCCATGTCCTTCGGCTCGATCAGCCGTGAGGCGCACACGACGCTCGCCGTCGCCATGAACCGGATCGGCGGCAAGTCGAACACCGGCGAGGGCGGCGAGGAGGCCGACCGCTACATGCCGCTGCCGGACGGTTCGATGAACCCCGAGCGCTCCGCGATCAAGCAGATCGCCTCCGGCCGCTTCGGCGTGACGACCGAATACCTGGTCAATGCGGACATGCTGCAGATCAAGGTCGCGCAGGGCGCCAAGCCCGGCGAGGGCGGCCAGCTGCCCGGCCACAAGGTGGACGCGACGGTCGCCAAGACCCGTCACTCCACCCCGGGCGTCGGCCTCATCTCGCCGCCGCCGCACCACGATATCTATTCGATCGAGGATCTGGCGCAGCTCATCTACGACCTGAAGAACGTCAACCCCGAGGCCGATATCTCGGTCAAGCTCGTCTCGGAAGTCGGCGTCGGCACGGTTGCCGCCGGTGTCGCCAAGGCACGCGCGGACCATATCACCATCGCCGGCTTCGACGGCGGCACGGGCGCTTCGCCGCTCACCTCGCTGAAGCATGCCGGCTCCCCGTGGGAAATCGGCCTTGCCGAGACGCACCAGACGCTGGTGCTCAACAAGCTGCGCTCGCGCATCGCGCTGCAGGTCGACGGGGGCCTGAAGACCGGCCGTGACGTCGTCATCGGCGCGCTGCTCGGTGCGGACGAATTCGGCTTCGCGACGGCTCCGCTCATTGCGGCCGGCTGCATCATGATGCGCAAGTGTCATCTCAATACCTGTCCGGTGGGCGTCGCGACCCAGGACCCGGTCCTGCGCAAGCGCTTCAAGGGCACGCCGGAGCATGTCATCAACTACTTCTTCTTCGTCGCCGAAGAGGTGCGCGAAATCCTGGCCTCGCTCGGCGTGCGCTCGCTGAACGAGATCATCGGCGCCTCGGAGCTGCTCGAAAAAGAGAGGATGATCTCGCACTGGAAGGCCAACGGCCTCGACTTCTCCCGCATCTTCCACAAGGTCGATGCGCCGAAGGAGGCGACCTACTGGACCGAGCGGCAGGATCATCCGATCCACGACGTCCTCGACCGCAAGCTGATCGAAGAGGCGAAGCCCGCGCTGGAGAAGAAGACGCCCGTCGCCTTCGAGGTCGACATCAAGAATGTCGACCGTTCGGCCGGTGCGATGCTGTCCGGGGCCGTCGCCAAGCGCTACGGCTTCAAGGGGCTGAAGGACGACACGATCTCGGTGAAGCTGCATGGCACGGCGGGCCAGTCCTTCGGTGCCTTCCTTGCCCGCGGCATCACCTTCGACCTGATCGGCGCCGGCAACGACTATGTCGGCAAGGGCCTTTCCGGCGGCCGCATCGTCGTGCGTCCCCCGGCGGAGAACCGCGCGGTACCGCATGAATCGATCATCGTCGGCAACACGGTGCTCTACGGCGCGATCTCGGGCGAGTGCTACTTCAACGGCGTTGCCGGCGAACGCTTCGCCGTGCGCAACTCCGGTGCCGTCGCCGTCGTCGAGGGCGTGGGCGACCATGGCTGCGAATACATGACGGGCGGGGTCGTCGTCGTCATCGGCCAGACAGGCCGCAACTTCGCGGCCGGCATGTCGGGCGGCGTCGCCTATGTGCTGGACGAGGCCGGTGATTTCGCCCGTCGCTGCAATATGGCGATGGTCGAGCTCGAGCCGGTGCCGGAAGAGGACGATATGCTGGAGAAGCTGCACCATCATGGCGGCGACCTCATGCACAAGGGCATGGTCGATGTCTCCGACGACATGACGCGCCATGACGAGGAACGGCTCTACCAGCTCGTCACGAACCACCTGCACTATACGGGCTCGCCGCGGGCGCGGGAGATCCTCGACAAATGGGCCGAGTATCGTCCGAAATTCCGCAAGGTCATGCCGGTCGAATACCGCCGTGCGCTCGAAGAGATGGAGCGCATGAGGATGGGGATCGCTGCCGAGTGAGGCGGCCGGCTCCGCAAGGAGTCCCTCATCCGCCTGCCGGCACCTTCTCCCGGTGAACGGGAGAAGGGATGTGCGGCAAGGCGGTGCGACATCTGCCTTCTCCCCGCCTGCGGGGAGAAGGTCGCGGCAGCGGGATGTGGGGTCGTCCCCGTCAATGCCTGTCGCGCGGTGTTCCCTTTTGCGCCCGAAGCGCTCGTCGAAACGTTATAAGAATCAGGATATCACAATGGGCAAGGTTACTGGTTTCATGGAAATCGACCGGCAGGTGATGAAGTATCAGCCGGCCTCCGACCGCATCCGCCATTTCCGCGAGTTCACCATCCCGATGTCGGACCCGGAGGTCCAGAAGCAGGCCGCGCGCTGCATGGACTGCGGCATTCCCTATTGCCACGGCCCGACCGGCTGTCCGGTGCACAACCAGATCCCGGACTGGAACGACCTCGTCTACAACGGCAACTGGGAAGAGGCGATCCGCAACCTGCATTCGACCAACAACTTCCCGGAATTCACCGGCCGCGTCTGCCCCGCGCCCTGCGAGGAGGCCTGCACGCTGAACCTCGAGGACATGCCGGTCTCCATCAAGACCGTCGAGCAGGCGATCGCCGACAAGGCCTATGAGATGGGCTATATCGTGCCGCAGCCGGCGACGCTGAAGACCGGCAAGAAGGTCGCGGTCATCGGCTCCGGCCCGGCCGGCATGGCCGCCGCCCAGCAGCTTGCCCGCGCCGGCCACGAGGTTCACCTCTACGAGCGCGAATCCAAGGCCGGCGGCCTGTTGCGCTACGGCATTCCGGACTTCAAGATGGAGAAGAACTTCATCGACCGCCGCGTCGACCAGATGCGCGGCGAGGGCGTGACCTTCCACTACGGCGTCAATGTCGGCGTCGACAAGCCGATGGACGAGATGCTCGCCGAGCATGACGCCGTGCTTTATTGCGGCGGCTCGGAAACCCCGCGCGACGCCGGCATTCCGGGCGTCGATTTCGCCGGCGTGCACGATGCCATGCCCTATCTCGTCCAGCAGAACCGCCGCGTCGGCCGCGAGAACATCGACAGCGTCGGCTGGCCGTCCGACCCGATCCTTGCCGGTGGCAAGCACGTCGTCGTCGTCGGTGGTGGCGACACGGCCTCGGACTGCGTCGGCACCGCCTTCCGCCAGGGCGCGGTGAAGGTCACCCAGCTCGACATCCGCCCGCAGCCGCCGGAAAAGGAGGACAAGCTCGCCGTCTGGCCGTTCTGGGCGACGAAGATGCGCACTTCCTCCTCGCAGGCCGAAGGCGCGGTGCGCGAATTCCAGGTCGGCACGCTCGAATTCGTCGGCGACGAGGACGGCGTCCTCACCGGCGTGAAGTGCTGCCAGGTGGACGACCGCCGCAAGCCGATACCCGGCACGGAGTTCATCATCAAGGCGGACCTCGCCTTCATCGCCATCGGTTTTCGCGGGCCTTTTACGGACGGCGTGCTGAAGGACCTCGGCGAGCGCCTGACGATCAACACCGACAAGCGCGGCTCCTCCAACGTCGTCGCCAACGAGCGCGACTACAAGACCTCGGTGGACAAGCTCTGGACGGCGGGTGACGTGCGCCGCGGCCAGTCGCTGGTCGTCTGGGCGATCCGCGAAGGCCGACAGGCCGCCCGCGCCATCGACGAGGCCCTGATGGGCTCGACCACGCTGCCGCGCTGAGATTCATGCAAATGGCGAAAGGGCGCGCCGGGAAACCGGCGCGCCCTTTGTCGTTTTGAATGCCCCTCATCCGCCTGCCGGCACCTTCTCCCCGCAAGCGGGGAGAAGGGACCCTGTTGCGCTGTTCTACCCTGATCCGGGCAAAGCGTTGCCCCATCTCCCTTCTCCCCGCCTGCGGGGAGAAGGTCGCGGCAGCGGGATGAGGGGCGATACCCGCCTCAGACGAAGAGGAAGTCCGACGCCGAGAGGTCGGCGAGCTTGATGTCGTCGAGGCGCAGTTCGCTCTGGCCGAAGTCGAACACCACGTCCTTGCCGCCGTCGGCCGTGCGGGCGATGTCCTTGAGGTCGGCGAAGCTCGAAACACCGAGGCTCTTGGAGATTTCGATCTTGTCGAAATTGGTCTGGAAGTCTTCGATCTCGGTCCTGCCGGTCTTGAAGACGAAGGTGTCGCGGCCGGCGCCGCCTTCCAGCTCGTTGTTGCCCGAACCGCCATCCAGGCGATCGTTGCCGGCACCGCCTTCGAGGTCGTCATTGCCCGAGCCGCCGAAGAGCCGGTCGTTGCCGGCGCCGCCCTCCAGGTCGTCATGGCCGGAGCCGCCCCAGATCCTGTCGTTGCCGGCATCGCCCGAAAGCTTGTCGTTGCCGCCATGGCCGGAAATCCGGTCATTGCCGTCGCCGCCGGAGATCGTGTTGGCCTTGCTGTCGCCGTTCAGCACGTCATCGCCGGAAAGGGGATCCTTCGGCTCGTCGGTATCGACGGACTTGAAGGAGAAGTGGCTTGCCTTGAGGCTCGACAGCTTGGTGTCTTCCAGCGTCAGCGTATTGCCGTTGCCGAAATCGAAGCGCACGTCCTCACCGCCGTCTACGGTCCTGGCGAGTGCCTTGAGTTCCGCAAAGCTCTTCACGCCGAGCGCGCTGTCGATGACGATCTTGTCGGCGCTCGTGGAGAAGTCGTCGATCTCGTCGCGGCCGCTGGAGAAGACGAAGGTGTCGCGGCCGGAGCCGCCGCTCAGCTCGTCATTGCCGGTGCCGCCGTGCAGCCAGTCGTTGCCGGCGCCGCCCTCCAGGTCGTCATTGCCGCCGTAGCCGAAGAGCTTGTCGTTGCCGCCCTTGCCGTAGATGTCGTCGGCCGTCGACTGGCCCTTGAGCGTGTTGGCGGAAGAGGTGCCGATGATCTTAACCATGAGAAATGTCCTTGTTCGATTGGGTCTTCAGAGGCGAAAGGTCAGCGCGGATCAGTCTTCGCGCTCGAGGCGCAGGATCTCGCCGGTATAGCCGTCGATCTTGGCTTCGCTGACCACGTTCTTCGTGTCGACGATCTTCGCCTCGAAGTGGCCGTCGTCCATCTCGATCTCGCGGATGACGTAGCCCTTGGCCGAAAGCTCGGTGGCGACCTGCTCCAGCGTCTTGCGCACGGGCGCCGCGGCGGTTTCGGCGAGGGCCGGTACGGTGAGGGCGAGGAGGCCGGCGGCGAGAAGGCCGGTCGTGATGAGGCGCATGGCGAAATCCTTTCCTGTCGTTGTGGGGGGAGGTTTCGCATAGGCTGCCTGTTGCTTGCCTGACAGGCGCTGTCAGCGATTTGTCAGCTTGATACGCGTATAGGTAGGCCCATGATCACGAAGATATTGACCCCTTTTCCGCTGGCGCTCGCCCTGTTCGTCGCTCTTTCCGTGATGCCGCCGATGGGCGCGCAGGCGGATGACGACGACGACGCGGTGGAGCACGAGGAAGCCCGCCGCGCCCTCGAACAGGGCCTCGTGCGCCCGCTCGAACAGATCATCGTGGAAGCCCGCAAGCATGTCGAGGGCGACCTGATCGAAGTGGAGCTTGAGCGCGAGAACGGGCGCTATATATATGAGCTGGAATTCATCCAGCCGTCCGGCCAGATCATCGAGCTGCAGCTCGATGCCAAGACGATGGCGATCGTAGAGGACGACGACGACTGATGCGCCTGCTTCTCGTCGAGGACGACGCCCGCATCGCGGCCGATGTTTCCGCCGTGCTGACGGGGGCCGGCTATACCGTCGAGACCGCCTCGGACGGCAAGGATGCCTGGTTCCTCGGCGATACCGAGGATTACGATCTCATCATCCTCGATCTCGGTCTGCCGAGCATGGACGGCATGGCGCTCTTGAAGCGCTGGCGCGCCAACGGCCGGCACATGCCGGTGCTGGTGCTGACGGCCCGCGGCAGCTGGGCCGAGCGCGTCGAGGGCATCGACGCCGGCGCCGACGACTACCTGCCGAAGCCCTTCCAGTTCGAGGAGCTGCTTGCCCGCGCCCGCGCGCTCATCCGCCGGTCCGTCGGCCATGGCGCCGCAACGATCGCCATCGGTGCCGTCACCATCGATACGCGGGCCATGCGCGTCAGCGTCAACGGCGTGCCGCAGTCGCTGACGCCGCTCGAATACCGGCTCGTCAGCTATCTCGGCCATCACCGCGACCGTATCGTGCCCCCGACCGAGCTGCAGGAGCACCTCTACGGCGACGATTTCTCGCGGGATGCCAATGCGCTGGAGGCGCTCGTCGCGCGGCTGCGCAAGAAACTCGGCGCAGTCGCCATCGGTACGCGACGCGGCTTCGGCTACTATATGGGCGAGACCGCACCGTGACGCGCCGTTCGCTGCGCCTTCGCCTGGCGCTTGCCGGCGCCGCCTCCATCATCGCCGCCCTCGTGGCGGCGTTCTTCGTTCTGTCGACGCTGTTCGAGCGGCATGTGGAGCGGCGCATCGCCGCCGAGCTGATGCTGCATCTCAACCAGGTGATCGCCGGCCTTGCCGAGCAGCCGGGTGCGTCGCTTCATCTCGTCAAGCCGCCGGTCGATCCGCGCTTCGAGCGGCCGCTCTCCGGCCTCTACTGGCAGATCGAGGGCGACGGCAGCCGCCTGCGCTCCCGCTCGCTTTGGGACGATGTGCTGACCCTGCCGGACATTCCGGCCGGCGGCGTCCATACCGCGACCATCACCGGGCCGGGAGATGCGTCGCTGCTTCTCGTCGAGCGCGAGGTGGTGACCAGCGAGCGGGCTGGGGCGCGGCCGCTGCGCGTCGCCGTCGCCATCGACCGCACCGATATTTCGCGCGCGACGGATCAATTCGAAGGAGACCTTCTGCCCTACCTGCAGGCGCTCGCCGTGCTGCTGCTGGCGGCGAGCTTCGTGCAGATCTTCGTCGGCCTGCGCCCGCTGGCAACGTTGACGGAACGCCTTTCAGCCATCCGCGCCGGCAAGGCCGAACGGCTCGGCAACGATTTTCCGGACGAGGTCCTGCCGCTCACCGGCGAGGTCGATGCCCTGCTGCAATCGCGCGAAAACCAGCTGCGCAAGGCGCGTGAGCGGGCGGCGGACCTCGCCCATGGCTTCAAGACGCCGCTGCAGATCCTCTCCGGCGACGTGCTGCGCCTGCGCGAGCGGGGTGAGGAGGCGGTTGCCCGCGATATCGAGGCGATCATCCTGCGCATGCGCCGCCATGTCGACCACGAGATGGCCCGCGCCCGCCAGGCCGAGCGCGGCCACACGGCGCGCAGCGATCTCGGCCGTGTCGCCGCGCAGGTCGTCAGCGTCGTCTCGCGGACGCCGGCTGGCCGCGATCTCGACTGGCAGCAGGAAATCGAAGCGGGCCTCATCCTGCGCATCGATGCGGAGGATCTCGCCGAAATCCTCGGCAGCCTTGCGGAAAACGCCGCGCGTTACGCCCGGACCACCGTCGGCATCTTCGCCCGGGCGGAAGGTGCGGCGGCGATCATCGAGGTCGTTGACGACGGGCCGGGCATTCCGGAAGGGGAGATCGAGTTCGTGCTGAAACGGGGCGGCCGGCTCGATACGACGAGCGAAGGCGCGGGATTGGGTCTGGCCATTGCCGAGAGTTTCGTCGAGGAGGCGAATGGCAGCTTCATGCTGGAAAACCGCCAGCCCGGCCTTTGCGCCCGCATCATGCTGCCGCGGATCGTGGCCTGAGCGGTTTGCCGAACGCGCCGATCCAATGGATCGTGGCGAAGACCGGTCAGGGGGTCGCGATTTTGTTCAATCGGAAGTCGTCGACGCGGCCAAGGGGGGCGTCGGCGATCTCGCCCTTTTCCACCAGCTTCTCGCGCAGGCTCTTGCCGTTGCCCTTGATGGCGGCGCCGCCGAGCAGCGCGGTGCCGCCGTCGAGTGCCGGATCGGCGAGGCTGATCGGCTGTGTCTTGGTGATTTCCGTGTCTTCCGCCGGCGCGGTCACGACGAGGTCCTTGAGGTCGCCCTGCAGGCCGGGGCCGTCGGCGGCGGCATCGCCCAGCACGCGGCGGATTTCCTTTTCCACATAGAAGGCGAGCTTGCGCTTTCCGGCCTTGGTGAAGTTGATGCCGTCGGAGCCGCGCAGGCGCACCTGCTGGCCGTTGATGTCCGAGCCGGAGATGACGAACTTGCCGTTCTCGTCGACGAACCCGTCCCAGATATCGACGAATTCGCCGCCGGCCTTCTCGACGCCGGCACGATAGATATTGTTGAGCGTCGTCATGTCGGCCGTCATGGCCGACGACTGGAAGGCGGGCATGCCGATCCACATCATCGGCTTGCCGCCGTCGCGGGCGAGCATCGCCAGGCGTTCGACGCGCGCCTCGTATTCCCTGGTCCAGGCCTCGGAGCGGAACTTTTCCTTCTCCCCGGCCACCGACATCTGCTGGCGGTCGTTGGCGCCGATGCTGAGGACGACGAGGGCGGGCTTGGTTTCCGCGATCAGGCCGGGCAGGGAGGCCGGCCAGTTGTAATAATCCTCGCGCACGATGCCGGAGGAGCCGTTGGTGCGGCGCTCGACGACGATGCCGGGCGTTGCCTCGAAGGCGGCGACGAGGCCCTCGCCGAGGCTGCCGGCGATGAAGTCGCCGACGACGAGCACGACCTTGGCGTCCGGCAGTTTCTCGATCGCCGCCGGCTCCGGCTTGGTGGCCACCGTGGTCGCCTGCTTCTTCTTGCGCGTGACGGTGCGCGGCTTCTTGATCTGCGGCTCGGGTGCGACCTCCTCTTGCTTCGGCTTGCCGAAGAGCAGCTCCAGGATGGTCTTGCGCTCCTTGCGCTGCTGCGCGCCGGCGGGGAGGGCGGTCACCACGACGCTCACCCCCGTCACAAGGGCAAGGCCGAGGCGCACAATCCGCATGGTCGTCGTCGTGCTCATCGCGAGGGCTCCCGTCTTGTCCGCAACCCTGCCGGATCCCGGTGGCGGCATGATGGCAAATGCGGGGCCTAAGGGAAAGCCCGGCAGCAAAAGGGGCGCCGCAGCGCCCCTGTTCGTCCTTGCCAGGCGGTTTAGCGGCGCAGCGCGCGCAGCAGCTGCTGGCTCGGCTCGCCGTCGGCGGCAAGGCCCATGCGGTTCTGGAAGGCCTGGATGGCGGCCTTGGAACCGGAGCCGAAATTGCCGTCGACCTCGCCCTCGTAATAGCCGAGCTCCTTGAGACGGGTCTGCAGCTCGAACTTTTCCGTGATGTCGAGCGCACCGTCCGGGCGCGGCCAGCGCTGCTTGACGCCGCTGTAGCCGGCGAGCTGGTCGGCCAGCATGCCGACGCCCATGGCGTAGGAGTCCGATGCGTTGTAGCGCTTGATGACGAAGAAGTTCTTGGTCATCAGGAAGCCGGGGCCGCCATTGGCCGGCAGCTTCAGCTCGGCGCGGTCGGCACCGTTCTTGAACCCGCTGCCGTTCGGGCGCGTGAAGCCGAGCTTCGCCCACTGGGCAAGCGTCTTCGTCTGGCCCGAATACTTGCTGCCGCCCTTCGGCACGACGATCTCGTAGCCCCAGGTCTTGCCCGACTGCCAGCCGTTCTTGGCAAGCAGGTTCGCCGCGGTCGCCAGCGCGTCCGGCACCGAGGTCCAGATGTCGCGATGGCCGTTGCCGTCCGCGTCGACGGCGTAGATCATGTAGCTCGTCGGGATGAACTGGGTGTGGCCCATGGCGCCGGCCCAGGATCCGGTCATCTTGCCGGCCGCGATGTCGCCGCGCTGGATGATCTTCAGCGCCGCGATCAGCTGCGTGCGTGCATATTTCGCGCGCTTCTTGTCGGCATAGGCGAGCGTTGCCAGCGCCCGCGGCACATAGTGCAGCCGGTCGTCCTTCTCCAGCACCGCGCCATAGTTCGATTCCATCGACCAGATGGCGAGCAGGATGTTGCGGTCGACGCCGAAATGCCGCTCGACGGCTGCAAGCGTGCGGGCATGTTTCGCGGCCATCTCCCGGCCGACGCGCACCGTGTAAGGATTGACGCGCGAATCGAGATAGTCCCAGATCTTGTGCTTGAATTCCGGCTGGTAGGCGGCCTTTTCAAGGACATCCGGATCGGGTGTCTTGACGCCGGAAAACGCCTTCTGGTAGGTCGATTTGCTGATGCCGGCTTCGGATGCCGTCGCGTAGAAATCGGCGATCCACTGCTGGAAGCGGGCATCCGCGCGGGCAGCGGTGGCCTGGGCGAACAGCCCGGCCGACAGGAGGAGAGTGAGCGCGGATCGGCGCAGAACGGTTTTCAGATTCTGTGTCATCAGCTGTCGTGTCCGTTTCTCAAATTTCGGTACGATGGCGTGGAACCACCGGCTGAACGCAAAACTTATAAAAACGAAGTCAACAAATTCTTTACCATCAAACTTTTGCCCCGTCTTCCTTCGCAAAAAAGTCTTCCTTTGCAAAAAAAATAGCAATTGGCTTCTATTCCGGCACACATACGGCCCGGCCATGAGGGCGACGGGCGCAACGAGGTGAATATGTCGCAGGCACGCAAGGTTCGCAAAGCAGTCTTCCCAGTGGCCGGTCTCGGCACCCGCTTCCTCCCGGCCACAAAGGCCGTGCCGAAGGAAATGCTGACCGTCGTGGACAAGCCCGTCATCCAGTATGTGGTGGACGAGGCGCTGGACGCCGGCATCGAGCACCTGATCTTCGTGACGGGCCGGTCCAAGGCGGTCATCGAGGACTATTTCGACATTCAGGTCGAGCTGGAGCAGACGCTGCGCCAGCGCAACAAGACCGCGGAGCTGACGCTGCTCGAAAGCATCCTGCCGGTCGCCGGCTCGACGAGCTTCACCCGCCAGCAGGAGCCGCTCGGCCTCGGCCATGCCGTCTGGTGCGCCCGCGAGCTGGTCGGCAACGAACCCTTCGCGCTGCTTCTGCCAGACATGATCATGAAGGCGGAAAAGGGCTGCATGAAGGGCATGGTGGAGCTTTTCGAGCACAGCGGCGCCAACATCGTCGCCGTCGAAGAATGCGCGCCCGACCAGGCGCACAAATACGGTATCGTCGGCGTCGGCGAGACGATCGGCGAGGGGTTTGCCATCACCAAAATGGTCGAGAAGCCGGCGCCGGGCACCGCGCCGTCCAACTTCTTCATCAACGGCCGCTATATCCTCCAGCCGGAAATCTTCCCGATCCTCTCCACGCAGGAGCGCGGCGCCGGCAACGAGATCCAGCTCACCGACGCCATGGTAAAACTTGCGGGCAGCCAGAAATTCGCCGCCTACCACTTCCGCGGCGAGACCTACGACTGCGGCGCCAAGGACGGCTTCATCCTCGCCAACATCGCCTTCGCGCTGGCCCGGGCGGATATCCGCCCGACCGTCGAAGGGCCGCTGAAGGAACTCGTCGCCAAGCTGAAATAAGGTTCAGCGGCGCAGGACGAGACCGATGCCGGCGCGCGTGATGCCGGTGTCGGTGCCGCGCGACGGGCGGGTCAGCTCGTAGGAGACGTCGCCGGTCAGGGCGAGCCAGCGGTTGAGGTCCCAGGTAAGGCCCGTGCCGACACGGTAGACATTCTGGTCGGCGCCGCTGGAAGAGGGGAAATCCCGCCAAGTATAGGCGCCGCTCAGCCGGGCGACGAGGTTTTCGCGCAGCTCATGCGTCAGTTCGGCGGTGGTCGCGTAGTCGACGTAGCCGCTTTGCCCGGCGGTGGTCGACGGTTCGATCTGCGTGCCGAGGCCGAGCCGGAGCTCCGTGCCGCGCTGCGGTGACCAGGTGACCGAACCGTCGAGCGTCAGGGCCGCGATCGATTTCAGGCGGCTGTCGTCGAAGGCGGCCCGCTTGTAGCCCATGCCGAGATCGCCGCGCAGCTTTTCGCCAAGATCGATCTCCACGCCGGCGCGGCCGCCCAGCGTCGAGCTCGAGCGCTCGTAACCGAGCGAATCGCGCTTCTCGTCATAGATCGAACGGGCGATGGAGGCCTCGAGATAGGGGATCAGCGCCGGCGACAGCTCGAAGCCGATGCGCCCCGTCAGGGTGCCTTCCGTGAAGTTGCGGTCGGAAAGGCGCAGTTTCGTGCCGTTGGCGAGCTTTGCCGAGCCGTAGGCCTCGCGCTCGATTTCGGCGCCGATCGTGCCGCGGATCGCGCCGAAATCGCGCTGGACGCGCGCGCCGGCGGTAAAGCCGTGCACGCCCGACTGGGCGCTCGCGCCGTCGACGGCGTTGGGATCGCTGGAATCCTCGCGCTCGAAACTGTAGCCGGCGGTGAGATTGGCGATCGTGTCGTCGCTGAGGTCGAGGCGCAGGTCGCTGTTGATGCGTGCCTGCGGCTCCGTCTCTCCCGTGCCGCTGATATTGCGCTGGTAGATGCCCTCGGCGTCGATGGTCAGCTGGTGGCGCGACCAGTCGGATGTCAGCACGCCGCGAAAGCCGGTCTGGGAATAGGTGCGGCTCGTTGTGCCGCCGGATTTCGTGCGTTCGTACCCGAGGCTCTGGGTGATCGAGGGCCTGAGCACGAATGTGCCGACGCGGATGCCGGTCGGCTGGTAGGGGTCGCCGAAATCGCTTCTTGCCGCTTCGGTGCTGCCTTCGCGCAGGTTCAGCCGCTCGCCTTCGCGTTCGGTACGGCGGATGGCCGCGTTGCCGTCCACGGCCTCGGAGAGCGCCTCGGCCTGGTCGCCGGTGAGGGCGGGCCCGGTCGACGCCGTCGTTTCGGTTCCGGGCAGCGTCGCGTCGGCAGCGTACCCGGTGTTGCGGACGAGAGGGTCGAGCGGCTCCTGGAATGTCGGCGTCTCGTTCGTCGTCCGCTGCTGGGCGAAGGCGGGTGCGGCGGCAAGCACCGTGCCGGCAAGCAGAAGATTGGCCAGATGCCATGACAGGCGGGGCAGCCTTGCCCCGCGATCCCTTGCCTTTTCTTCTGCCATGACTGCGGCCCGCGAACCTTTCGATTTCCTAAGCGAACGTAAACCGTTGTGGTTAACGCTTGGTTGCCGGCCGCAAAGTCACTCGCCGTAACAATCTGCGTTCTTTCGTGCATGGACAGAGGAATGCAAAAGCGCTAACGAGGCGCATGATCAAAAGACAGGCAAAAGTTGACAGTGCCGGCGCCATCACCTCGGCGATCCGCACCGTTGAAACGGAAATGGCCGGCCTTACCGCCCTCTCCGCGGCGCTCGAGGGACGGCTCTTCGACGCGTTTTGCGAGGCTGTCCGCCTTATCGGCGATATCAGCGGCCGCGTCATCGTGACCGGCATCGGCAAGTCGGGACATATCGGTGCGAAGATCGCTGCGACCTTCGCCTCCACCGGCACCCCGTCCTTCTTCGTGCACCCCGTGGAGGCCAATCACGGCGATCTCGGCATGATCGGCCGCGACGACGTGATCCTTGCCATGTCCTGGAGCGGCGAAAGCGCCGAACTGCAGGGCATCATCAACTATTCCCGCCGCTTCTCCATTCCGCTGATCGCCATCACCTCCGGCGAGCGCTCGGCCCTTGCCCGCGAGGCGGATACCGTGCTGCTGCTGCCGAAGGAGCAGGAAGCCTGCCCGCATGGCCTTGCGCCCACCACCTCCACGCTGATGCAGCTTGCCCTCGGCGATGCGCTCGCGGTTGCGCTGCTGGAAGCGCGCGGTTTCACCGCCACCGACTTCAAGACCTTCCATCCCGGCGGCAAGCTGGGTGCCAGCCTTTCGCATGTCGGCGATATCATGCACAGCGGCGAGAACATGCCGCTCGTCGCGCTCGGCACGTCGATGCCGGATGCCGTCCTGCTCTTGTCGCAGAAGCGCTATGGCTGTGTCGGCGTCGTCAATGACGAAGGAATTCTCGTCGGCATCGTCACGGACGGCGACATCGCGCGCAACCTGTCGCGCAACCTTGCCGAACTCACCGTCGACGAAATCATGACGCGGGCGCCCAAGACGGTGAAGCCGACGACGCTGGCGACCGCCGCGCTCGGCCTGCTCAATCAGTACAACATTTCCGCGCTGATCGTCACCGACGAGACCTTCCGCCCCGTCGGCGTCGTGCATTTCCACGATCTGCTGCGCATCGGCGTGGCCTGATCCGCGCATTCCACGGCTCATAGCAAAACCCCGCATTTCTTCGAGATGCGGGGTTTTGATGCATAGCATTTCCGCTTTTCCGCGAATCGCGAAAACGCTCTCACTTTTTATTTTAACGCAATTCCGGATGCAAAACCGCTTCGCACTTTTGCTGGAACTGCTTTAGACGGCCTCGACGATCAGATCGCGGCCGTTGCTGGCCGTGACGCGCACACGCGCGCCGACCGGCAGGTCCGGTCCCTGCACGCTCCACATCGTATCATCGAGGCGGATGCGGCCGCGGCCCTCGCTGATTGGCTGCTCCAGCGTCGCGGTACGGCCGACGAGGCTCTGGCCGCGCTGGTTGAGATGCGGCTGGTCGGAGGCCGGGCCACGCGCGCTGACGATGCGGCGGCCGATCACCACGGCGACCAGGGAAAGCACCGCGAAGAGCAGCCATTGCACATGCCAGGTCCAGAATGCCGATTCCCACAGCAGCAGCGAGAGGGCGCCGGTGACGATCGCCGCGATGCCGATCCAGACGAGGAAGACGCCGGGCATCAGCACTTCGAGGATGAGGAGCACGATGCCGAGCACCCACCAGGCCCAGGGGCCGAGTTCCGTGACGATGCGCTGGATCATGCTCAGCTTCCCTGCGGCGGGGTTTCGAACGGGTTGCGGAAGGCCGGCGTCGAGGCGGTCGTGGTGGTGGTCGTCGTGGCAGGCGTCGACTGACGCGTGCGGGGCGTGCTCGCCAGCTGCGCGCCGCCGCCATTGCCGAAGACCTCCCTGGCGATCGCGCCGATGCCGCCGAGCGAACCGATGAGCGACGAAGCCTCCATCGGCATCAGCACGATCTTCGAGTTCGGCGCCTTGCCGATCGCGGCCATGGCCTCGGTATATTTCTGCGCGACGAAGTAGTTGATCGCCTGCACGTCACCCGCCGCGATGGCCTCCGAGACCATCTTCGTCGCCTTGGCTTCGGCCTCGGCAAGGCGTTCGCGTGCCTCGGCGTCGCGGAAGGCGGCTTCGCGCTGGCCCTCGGCCTCGAGGATGGCGGACTGCTTGGCGCCTTCCGCGCGCAGGATCTGTGCGTTGCGTGACCCCTCCGCTTCCAGCACCTGCGCACGCTTTTCGCGCTCGGCCTTCATCTGCCGCGCCATGGAATCGACGAGGTCCTTCGGCGGCGCGATGTCCTTGATCTCGACGCGTGTGATCTTCACGCCCCAGGGATTGGCCGCCTCGTCGACGACACGCAGCAGCTGATCGTTGATCTTGTCGCGGTTGGAGAGTAGTTCGTCGAGGTCCATCGAGCCCATGACCGAGCGGATGTTGGTCATGGTGAGGTTGATGATGGCGTGTTCGAGATTGGCGACCTGATAGGCGGCCTGGGCGGGGTTCAGCACCTGGTAGAAGGCGACGGCATCGGAGGCGACGCTGGCATTGTCGCGGGTGATGACCTCCTGGGTCGGGATGTCGAGCACCTGCTCCATCACGTTCATCTTCGCGCCGATGCGGTCGATGAAGGGGATGATGAGGTTGAGGCCGGGGTCCAGCGTGCGCGTGTAGCGGCCGAAGCGTTCCACCGTGTACTGATACCCCTGCGGGATCGTCTTGATCCCGGCAAAGAGGATCAGGATGACCAGCACAACGAGGGCGATGACGACGATATCCAGTCCGGCCAGATCCATAGTTCTTCTCTCCATCAGACAATGCGGCGCGGCGCCACTTTAAGGAATACGGCCCGCGACGCCAGTCTATTTGGACGAAGGCAAGATTTATCCGGGATCAGACCCAGCCGGAAAGCTCCCGGCGCACGACCTTTTCGAGCACCGCCATGCCCTCGGGCGAATCGTTGAGACAGGGGATGTGCGCGAATTTCTCGCCGCCATTGTGCAGGAAGCTCTCGGCCGCCTGCTCGGCGATCTCCTCCAGCGTCTCCAGGCAGTCGGAGACGAAGCCGGGATTGACGACGGCGATGCGCTTGATGCCCTCCTGTGCCAGCTTTTCCACGGTCTTGTCCGTGTAGGGCTGGAGCCATTCCTCCGGCCCGAAGCGGGACTGGAAGGTGACGACGAGCTTTTCCTTCGACCAGCCGAGCCGTTCGCGCAAGAGCCGCGCCGTTTTCTGGCACTGGCAATAATAGGGGTCGCCCTTGTCGAAATAGCTTTTGGGAATGCCGTGGAAGGAGGTGAGCACCCGCTCCGGCTCCCAGTCGAGCGTCGCCAGGTGCTTTTCGATCGAGACGGCGAGCGCGTCGATATAGACCGGGTCGTCGTGATAGGGTGGCACGGTGCGCAGGGCCGGCTGCCAGCGCATCTTCAGGAGCGCCTCGAAGGCCTTGTCGTTGACGGTCGCCGTGGTCGCCGCTGCATATTGCGGATAGAGCGGGAAGACGAGGACGCGTTCGCAGCCGGCCTTCTGCAGGTATTCCATGCGCGAGGCGATGGAGGGCTGGCCGTAGCGCATCGCCCAGTCGATGACGACGTCCGGATGATCGGAGAAGGACTGCGCCATCAGCTCGGCCTGGCTGCGCGTATAGGTGCGCAGGAAGCTCTCGTTCTTCTCCTTGTTCCAGATCGTGTCATAGGCCTTGCCGACCTTGCCGGGGCGGGTGTTGAGCACGATGCCGAAAAGGATCGGGTACCAGGCGATCCGCGGCCATTCGATGACGCGCTTGTCGGTCAGGAATTCCTTGAGATAGCGGCGCATCGAGGTGTAGTCGGTGCCGTCGGGGGTGCCGAGATTGACCAGCAGCACACCGACCTTGCCGTTCTTGACGGGCGCGTGGTCGGCGGGCTTGGCGGCGATGTCCTGCATGGTGCGGTCCTCAGCGTGCGGGGTGTCGTTCATTACTTTGCGGCTTTGTCTTCTTGCAGGTTCGGACGCAAGGCCGCGATGCACGTTCGCGACAATTGCTCCGTGCGGCGGACGCCGGTTGGCTCAGAATCGTTCTAAAAAGAAATGCCGGCCCGGAAAAGCCCGGACCGGCAGAAATAGTGGAGACAAATTGTCCTTATTTGGTCGGGATGGACAGCTCCGTGCCGACATGCAGGGCCCGCGGCCGCGGATTGCCGTTGGCTTCCGCGATCTTGCGCCACAGCGTGCCGTCGCCATAGGCGGCCTTGGCGATATCCCAAAGCGTATCCCCGCGGACGATGACATGCGTGCCGCCGGCCGTGACCGTCGCGGTTTCGGTCGTCGTGGTCGTGGCGGCGGTGCCAGTCGCGGCCTCGCCGGAGGTTGCCGTGTCTTCCGCCGACTTGGCGGCCGTATCCGTCGCGGGCGCCGTCTCGCTCGTGCCGGTCCCAGTCCCGGTCTCGGTGGTTGCCGGGGTCTCGACGACCGTGGCATCGGCAACTTCCGTGATGCGGCCATCCGTATAGGGCTGGTAGGGGCGGTGCGCGGCAAGATAGTCGGCGACGACCAGCTCAAGGTTCGGGCCGAAGTCGTAGGCGTTCATGCCGGCCGTGGCGAAGACCGAGTAACCGTCACCGCCGGCGCGCATGTAGTTGTTCGAGGCGATGCCGTAGGTCTTGGCCGGGTCGAGCGGCACGAAGGCGTCACCCTCCTTCACTTCGACCGAGACGACGCGGCTGCCGGCCGGCTTCGACTTGTCGAAGGAATATTTCATGCCGGAGACCTGCGGGAAGCGGCCGGCGCCTTCCTCGATCTGGCCGAGGCCGTTTTCGAGGGCGGCGACGAGATCCGAACCCTTGAGCTGGAAGGTCGCGACCGTGTTCTGGAAGGGCAGCACCGACAGCACCTCGCCCATGGAGACCGGGCCGCCGTCGATGGAGGCGCGCAGGCCCCCACCATTGGTGATGGCGATCGTCATGCCCTGGCTCTTCGTGCGGTCGAGGATCGCGTCGGCCACCAGGTTGCCCATGGCGCATTCGGCGGCGCGGCAAACCTCGCGCGAGCCGTCGATCGGTGCGGCGCTCTCGGCGACGATCTTGTTCTTCAGCTCCTCGATCGGGCCGCCGAGCTCCTTGATGCGGGCGAGCACGGCCTCGTCGGGCTTGATGGAGGAATCGATCAGCACCGGCTCGCCGGAGGATTCCTTCACGACGCCCGCATCGTCGAACACGACCTTGAGATTGCCGAGATACTTGGAATAGGCCGCAGCCTGCACGACGGGCACCTTGTAGCCGCCGGGATTGTCGACCAGCGTCGGATAGGGGCCTTCCGCCTTGTCCGAGGTGTTGGAGAGGAACGTGTTCGTATGGCCGCCGACCACCACGTCCACGTCGGGGATCTTGGCGATGGCCGCAAGGTCGCGCGGGTAACCGACATGGGTCAGCGCGATGATCTTGTTGACGCCCTCTTTCTTCAGCTCGCCGATGGCCGCCGTGATGTCGGCGACGTCATCGCCGATCAGGACATTCGGGCCGGGCGAGGAGAGTTCAGCCGTGTCGTTCGCCACCGCCCCGACGATGCCGATCTTCTGGCCACCCTGGTCGAGCACGATGAAGGGTTTTATGCGGTCGCCGATCTTCGAGCTTGCGCTGGCGACGACGTTCGCGGTGACGACCGGGAACGCGACCTTGTCGAGGAAGGTGGCGAGGCCATCCTCGCTGTCGTCGAATTCATGGTTGCCGACGGTCATGGCGTCGAACTTCATGAGGTTGAGGAACTCGGCCTCCACGGCGCCCTTGTAGGTGGTGTAGAAGAGCGAGCCCTGGAAATTGTCGCCGGCATTGAGCAGCAGCACGTTCTTGCCGGCCAGCGCCTGGCGCTGGGTGTCGATCGCGGTCTTCAGGCGTGCCACGCCGCCGAAGCACTCGCCCTTGCCTTCCTCTTCGGCCGAGCAGGTCGAATCGAACTTGTTGATCGCCTCGATGCGCGAATGCAGGTCATTGATATGCAGGATGTTCAGCTCGTAATCGGCAAGCGCCGAGCCGCTGGAGAGCGCGATGATGGAGGCGGCCAGGAGGCCGGATCGGAAAAACGTCATGGTCCTCTTCTCCTTGTTTGCCCGCGACGGCGCGGGAGGGCTGTCCGCTTCGCGGGGAGGCGCGAGACATGACAGCCGGCCGGCGGATGTTTTCACCGGTCGCGGGCGAGTTCAAGCGAAAAGACGAAGGGCCGAAGGCCATGCATGTTTATGCGCTGAAACGAAAAAAGGGCCTTGCGGCCCTTTCCGTCGGCAGCGCTTGCGCTCAGGCGCGGCGGGCGAGCGAGAACTGCGCCCCTTCGGCGGTCGTGCAGTTGAGCTGGCGCTGGCTGACCAGCGCGCAATTGACCTTGGACTGGGTGTTGCGCACCAGCGAGGTCATGTTGATCTCGACCAGCGTCGGCGAGGTGTTGATATAGGTGCCCGAGGCAAGGAGCTGGTTCGTGTCGGTCGTGCGCGTCGTGAACGTGCCGCCCTGGAAGGTGGAGACGATGCCGTTCGGGTCCACCCAGGCGCCCTCGACACCCTGCGGCACGGGGCGCTGCGCCACCGGCAAATCGCGCGGCGCGCGCTCGGACTGGCACGAGGCAAGCGCGACGGCGGCGGTCAGCAGGCTGAGGACTGTGATCGGCTTCATATGGGTCTCCCAGGGTCACGGCGGCGCGAACCACCCGTCCAATTCGGCGAACCATGCCGCGAAGAGGCGTCGAAAGCAAGACGCGCCGCCGGGGCAAGGGGCATTATCCCATTGAAAGCGTTTCAGACCCACTGGCAAGTCCGCCAAACCTCTCCTGCGTCATGCCCGGCCTTGAGCCGGGGATGACGACGGCGGGCGGGGCGAGGGTCGTCATCAAATCGAGACGCCCGCGGCCTGGCCGCGGGCGTCGTGCATTTCAGTTCAAAGGCCGGTTCAGCGGACCAGGATGTTCTTGAACTGCCACGGATCCTTCGTGTCGAGGTCTTCCGGGAAGAGGCCCGGGCGGCCGTCGAGCGGGGTCCAGTCGGTATAGTGGCCTTCCACCGGGCCGAGATAGGGCGTCTGCACTTCCAGGCACCGCTTGTAGTCGACCTCGTCGGCTTCCACGATGCCGGCCTTCGGGTTTTCCAGCGCCCAGACCATGCCGGCGAGCACGGCCGAGGTCACCTGCAGGCCGGTGGCGTTCTGGTAGGGCGCGAGGCGGCGGGTTTCGTCCAGCGAAAGGCGCGAGCCGTACCAGTACGCGTTCTTGTCGTGGCCGTAGAGCAGCACGCCGAGTTCGTCGACGCCGTCGACCAGTTCGTTCTCGTCGAGAACGTGCAGCACCGGCTGCTGGTGGCCGCCATTGCCGAACATCTCGTGCAGCGAGAGCACGGCGTCGTTGGCCGGGTGATAGGCATAGTGGCAGGTCGGGCGGTAGGTGACGTGGCCGTCCTTGTCGCGCACCGTGAAGAAGTCGGCGATCGAGATCGACTCGTTGTGGGTGACGAGGAAGCCGTATTGCGGGCCGGGCGTCGGGCACCAGGAGCGCACGCGCGTGTTGGCGCCGGGCTGCTCCAGGTAGATCGCGGCCTTGCAGCCCTTCTTGTGCTTCTTGGCGTTCTTCGGCATCCAGTTCTCGTGGGTGCCCCAGCCGAGTTCGGCCGGCTGCAGGCCTTCCGAGATGAAGCCCTCGACCGACCAGGTGTTCCAGAAGGTGTTGAACGGCTTCGGGTTCCTGGTGCGCTGGGTATCGCGTTCGGCGATGTGCACGCCCTTGACGCCGACCTTCTTCATCAGCTTGGCCCAGCCTTCGCGGTCGTCCTGCGCGGGTTCCTCGAACTTGATGCCGAGGTCCCTGGCAAGGTTCAGCAGCGCCTGCTTGACGAACCAGGAGACCATGCCGGGATTGGCGCCGCAGGTGGAAACGGCCGTCGTGCCGCCGGGGTGCTTTTCCTTCTCCTTGCGGATGGTTTCGCGCAGCGCATAGTTGGTGCGGTCGGCGTTCTTCATGCCCTTGTCGAAGTAGAAGCCGAGCCAGGGCTCGACGACGGTGTCGATATAGAGCACGTCGAGCTTGCGGCAGAGCTTGATGAGGTCGAGCGAGCCGGTATCGACGGAGAGATTGACGCAGAAGCCCTGGCCGTCGCCTTCCGTGAGCAGCGGCTTCAGGAGCTCCTTGTAGTTCTCCTTGGTGACGTGCGCCTTGATGTGACGCACGCCGTGGCGGGCGTAGATTTCCGTGTCGGCGGCGTCTTCGCGCGGCTCGATGACGATCAGCCGGTTCCGGTCATACTTGAAGTGGCGCTCGATCAGCGGCAGCGTGCCGCGCCCGATGGAGCCGAAACCGATCATCACGATCGGGCCGGTGATCTCGCCATAAACCGGATAGGTGCTGTCTGCCATTTGGTTCTCCTGCGGACGGCCGCTTTTGCTGTAAAATCAGGGTCTCGACGGGCCCCATAGCATAATATGGCAGCGCTAGAGCACAGTTTTCTGTCACAATAAAGGGTGGCTGCGGTTTTCCGTCGTGATATTCTTAACCGGCCGCAACCGCCCGCAATTCCGCCACCAGCGCCGCCCTTTTCGTGGCAAGCCCCTTGTAGGTCGCCTGCGGCAGGTTCAGCGCTTCGAGCTGGTCGGCGAAGACGGTCGCGATCCTCCGCGCCTCGGGCAGCGTGCGCAGCGCCGCGAGCGGATCGGTGTAGATGCGGATGGTGAAGAGGATGTCGCCGGAGACCGGCAGCTTGCGCAGGGTCTGGCGCTCGACGCGGGTGAAGGTGGTCTCCAGTGACAGCGCGTGCCCCTCGGGCAGGGCGCCATGTGCCTTGGACGCGGGGTAGTGCAGGTCGGCATCCGGGTTGATCGACCAGTTGAAGCGGAAGACCGGTTGCTCGACCTTGAGATTGTCGAACATGCGGTTGATCAGGAGGGCATTGCGCGTGCCCTCGCCGAAATCCGGCACGGGCGCGTGGATATCCTCCATCCGCCGGCCGAACTTTTCCGGCAGCGACCAGGAGGAGGGGAACGCGACGTATCCGGCGACGAGCCGCCAGCCGCTGTCGTCGCGGCGCATCAGCACGAGGTCGTCCTGCACCAGCCCGCCGGCGGTGACGAGCGGGGCGCCGGCGGTGTCGAGGTGGACGGTGCGCGTGCCGGCGACGATCGTTGATCCTTCACGGCGATAGAAGGACGGATGCTGGGCCGTGATGTGTCCTGCGAGGAGTTCGAGAACTTCCCGCTGCGCTTCGCGCGTCCCGGCCTCTTCCACGAAGACGATGTCGGGACAGTCAGCGATCAGCCGATCCTTTTCGAGAAGGTAGCACTCCAGGTCGCCGTCCGGCTCGATCCAGCGAGCGGGATCGAGCGGGCCGAGGCCGATGGTGAAGAGGCGGGCGGAGCCGTCATAGGGCGTATAGACCGGCTGCTTCATGTCAGTTCGCCCCGGATCAGCCCGCGCAGGGAGTTGCCGACGAAGGCCGTGCCTTCGGCAAGGTCTTTCGGCCTGAGGATTTCTTCGACCGCCTTGCCCGTCCCGAGCAATTCTTCCCGCAGCACGCCCGCGAGCAGGCCCGAGGCGAGCGGCGGCGTCTTGAGGATGCCGGTGCCGTCGTCGAGGAAAAGCGAGGTGATGGTGCCTTCGCAAAGTTCGCCGCGCTCGTTGAGGAGGATCACCTCCTCCGCTTCCGTTGCGGGAACCTCGGCGCGTGCCGTGGTGTAGACCGAGCGGCGGGATGTCTTGTGGCGGAGCATCGGGTCAGCAGAGGAGAGGCGTGTGCCGGCGATCTTCAGGCGCCACCTCGCATCCGGCGCGAGAGGGGTGAAGGGGGCCATCTGTATGTCGATCCGGCCGTCCGGGAAAAGTTCGAGGCGAATGCGGAGAGGGGTGCCTTGCGGGCTACCCCCCTCTGCCCTGCCGGGCATCTCCCCCGCAAGGGGGGAGATTGGATGGAGCGGCGTTTCGCCCACCGCCAGCGCTGCATCGGAGCAAGGATCAGCCCCCCTGCCGATCTCCCCCCTTGGCAGGGCAGAGGGGGGTAGCGCAGCGAACAACGCCTGCTCCG
Source organism: Shinella yambaruensis (assembly GCF_050859155.1). Classification (NCBI taxonomy): domain Bacteria; kingdom Pseudomonadati; phylum Pseudomonadota; class Alphaproteobacteria; order Hyphomicrobiales; family Rhizobiaceae; genus Shinella; species Shinella yambaruensis. Next base: position 3,401,840 of record NZ_CP150638.1, on the reverse strand, counting down.
CCCCCTCGCTTCCCGCCAATCCAAGCGCCGCCGCCGAGCGCGCGAGCCGCGCCAGATGCCGTTCCAGCCGCACGAAGCCGGCGGCGGGCTCCCAGCGCAGGGTCTCGATCAGCGAGATATCCATTGATCTCCCACCGCGAAGCGCGCCTTCAGCAGGCATTCGTCATATTCCGCCTCGGCGGTCGAATCGAAGACGATGCCGCCGCCGACATTGAAGACCGCCTCGCCGCCGTCGAAGATCGAGATCGTGCGGATCGCCACGTTGAAACGCATCGTTCCATCCGGGGCTATCAGGCCGATCGCGCCGCAATAGGCATCACGCGGGCCGTCCTCCAGGTCGTGCAGGATCTTCATGGCGCTCATCTTCGGCGCGCCGGTGATCGAGCCGCAGGGGAAGAGGGCGGCGAAGATGTCGCGGATCGAGAGGCCGGGCGTGAGTTTCGCCCGCACATGGCTCACCATCTGGTGCACGGTCGGATAGGTCTCGACGGCGAAGAGCTTCGGCACATGAAGCGTGCCCACCTCGGTGATGCGCGAGATGTCGTTGCGCAAGAGGTCGACGATCATGCGGTTTTCCGCCTGCGACTTCGGATCGGCCTGCATGGCGGCGATGATCCTTGCATCCTCCGCCGCAGTGCCGCCGCGCGGCGCGGTGCCCTTCATCGGATGCGTCTCGATCCAGCCGTCCCTGTCGACATCGAAGAAGAGTTCCGGCGAACGGGAGAGGAGGAGCGGCCCGTCGAGCGAGACGAAAGCGCCGTAGCGCACCGGCTGGCGCTCGATCAGCGACCAGAAGGCGGCGAGCGGATCCCCGGTCCAGCGGGCGCGGATCGGCATGGTGAGGTTCGCCTGGTAACAGTCGCCCTGCCTCAGATGCCGGTGCAGGCGGTCGAAGCGGTCGCGGTAGGTCTCGAAATCCCAGTCCGCTTTCGGCTCGGTCAGGAACGGTTCGTTCTCGGTGCGCTGGCGGGGTTTTGCCAGCGGGTGGCCGTCCGCCGGCTTCTCGAAAATGCCGAAGCTCATCAGCGGCGTCGGGCGGTTGTCCACCGCGAAGGGCGCGAGCTTCTCCTCGAAGAGATGGCCGGCCTCGTAGCTCATGAAGCCGGCGATCCAGTAGCCCTCCGCGTGCGCCGCCTGCAGGGCCGCGAAGGCGTGCTCGAAGCCGGCGCGCTCGCGCACGGTGACGACGGCGAGCGGATCGGCGAAAACCACCGTCCGGTCCTCACGGTCGTCCCTGAGGAGCACAAAGCGTTCGCGGTCGGTCATGCGCGGCTTCTTCTTTTAAGGTCAGGCCCTATCAAGCGCTTCCAGCTCGTCGATCAGCCCTTCGATCATCGACAGTCCCTTGCTCCAGAACGACGGATCGCTCGCATCGAGGCCAAACGGCTTCAGAAGCTCGGAATGGTGCTTGGTGCCGCCGGCCTTGAGCAGGTCGAAATATTTTTGCTGAAAGCCGGCTTCCGCCTGCTTGTAGACGGCGTAGAGCGAGTTCACCAGGCAATCGCCGAAGGCATAGGCGTAGACGTAGAAGGGCGAATGGATGAAGTGGGGAATATAGGCCCAATAGGTCTCATAGCCTTCCGAAATCCGGATCGCCGGGCCGAGGCTTTCCTCCTGCACGGAGAGCCAGAGTTCGCCGATCCGGTCGGACGTGAGTTCCCCTTCCTTGCGGGCGGTGTGCACCTTGCGCTCGAATTCGTAGAAGGCGATCTGGCGCACGACCGTGTTGATCATGTCCTCGACCTTCTGGGCGAGCATCGCCTTGCGCTCGCGCTTGTCCTTCGTCTTGTCGAGCAGGCTGCGGAAGGTCAGCATCTCGCCGAAGACGGAGGCCGTCTCGGCAAGCGTCAGCGGCGTCGACGCCATCAGCGCGCCCTGGCCGCCGGCCAGAACCTGATGCACGCCGTGCCCGAGTTCGTGCGCGAGCGTCATCACGTCGCGCGGCTTGCCCATGTAGTTGACGAGCACGTAAGGATGCGCGGAGGGCACGGTCGGATGGGCGAAGGCGCCCGGCGCCTTGCCGGGGCGCACCGGCGCGTCGATCCAGCCCTTGTCGAAGAATCTTCTGGCGATATCGGCCATTTCGGGCGCGAAGGCGCTGTAGGCGGAGAGCACCGTGTCGCGTGCCTCGTTCCACGGAATGACGGCGTCGGGTGTCTCGGGAAGGGGCGCGTTGCGATCCCAGTAGTTCATCTGCTCCATTCCGAGCCACTTCGCCTTCATCGCATAATAGCGGTGGGAGAGGCGCGGATAGGCTTCGCGCACCGCTTCCGCGAGCGCCGCGACGACTTCCGGTTCGACGCGGTTGGCAAGGTGCCGGCTGTCGGCGATGTCGGAAAAGCCGCGCCAGCGGTCGGAGATTTCCTTGTCCTTGGCCAGCGTGTTGGTGATCAGCGTGAAGGTGCGGATATTGTCCCTGAAGGTTTTCGCCAATGCCTCGGCGGCCTTGCGGCGGTCGTCCGGGTTCGGCGACTGGAGCTGGTTGAGGGCGATTTCCAGCGGAACCTCCTCGCCGTCGATCGTATAGCGGAGCGATGCCATCGTCTCGTCGAAGAGCCGGTTCCAGGCCGCAGCGCCGGTCATCGATTTTTCGAGGAAGAGCTGTTCCGTCTTGTCGTCGAGCTGGTAGGGCTTGTCCTTGCGCAGGTCCTCGATCCAGGGGCGATAATGCGCCGCAAGGGCGTCATTCACCAGCGCCGCCTCGATGCGCTCGTCCGCTATCCTGTTGAGTTCAAGCGAGAAAAACAGAAGATGCGCGCCAAGGTCGGTCAGCTTCGACTGCACGTCGCCGTAGAACTTGCCGTTGGCCGGATCGGTCGTGTTGGTGAAATAGGTGAGGCCCGCGAACGAGATGAGGCGGCCCATCACATCTTCCAGCGCCTCGAATTCGCGCACGGCCGCGCCGATGCCCTCGTCGCCGGTCTTTTCCGTCGCGGCGTCCAGCTTGCCCTTCCACTTCGCCTCGAAGGCGAGCGCGTCCGCCTCGGCCTTCTTCATGTCGCCCTGGAATTCGGGGGAGGCCTGCGAGGGGTAGAGATCTGCGAGGTTCCAGCCGGGAAGATCGCCCAGCGCGGCGGCTGCGGCGGCGTCGGCCGGCGCGAGGGCGATGCGGGGGGCTTGGAAATGTCGGGTCATCGTCTGTCTCTCTTCCAGATGGGCGGATCGGCCCCTTGCTTGCGTCGGCAATGGTTAAAATGCAAGCCTTTCTCAAAACGGCATGTTCAACCCTTTCTGCCATGGTCCCCTGGTGTTGAGTTCCCTAGGGCGTGCATGACGCGCGCCTTCAGGCAAGGAGGTTCCAGTGACGGCCCATATTCTTGTCATCGACGACGATCCTGTCCAGCGCAGGCTGTTGAAGAACATGATCGAGCGCTCCGGCCATGTCGCCCATATGGCGGAAAACGGCCGTGCGGGCCTCGATCTGCTCGATCGCAAGGGCGGCCTGATCAATGTGATCCTGCTCGACCTGATGATGCCGGAAATGAACGGCTCGGCCTTCCTTGATGCGCTCGCCGAGCGGGAGAACACCATTCCCGTCATCGTGCAGACGGGACAGGGCGGCATCGAGACGGTCGTCATGGCGATGCGCGCCGGCGCCTTCGATTTCGTGGTGAAGCCGGTCTCGCCGGAACGCCTCAACGTCGCCGTCGGCAATGCGCTGAAGATGGACCAGCGGGAAGGCCGCGGCCGGGGCGGGCGCCGCCACCGCAGCGAGGCCGTGCATTTCGACGACATCGTTTCGGCGAGCCCCGAAATGCTGCGTGTCATTGAGCTTGGCCGTCGCGCCGCCCAGTCGAACATTCCGGTGGTGCTGGAAGGCGAATCGGGCGTCGGCAAGGAAATGGTCGCGCGCGCCATCCAGGCGGCGAGCGACCGGGCGCAGAAACCCTTCGTCACCGTCAATTGCGGGGCGATCCCGCACAATCTCGTCGAAAGCATCCTGTTCGGCCATGAGAAGGGCGCCTTCACCGGCGCGACGGAGCGCCATACCGGTAAATTCATGGAGGCCGACGGCGGCACGCTGTTCCTCGACGAGATCGGCGACCTGCCGCTCGACGTGCAGGTGAAATTGTTGCGCGCGGTGCAGCAGGGCGAGATCGAGACCATTGGCGCACGGTTCCCCCAGAAGGTGAACGTCCGCCTGATCTCGGCGACCAATCGCGACCTCATCAACGAGGTGCGCGAGGGCCGCTTCCGCGAGGATCTTTATTATCGCCTCAACGTCTTCCCGGTGACGATCCCGGCGCTGCGCAAGCGCAAGGAGGATATCCCGGTTCTGGTGCGCGCTTTCGTGCAGCGCTTTGCCGGCGAGCAGAAACTCGCCCGCCCGCTTGGCGTTTCCGCCGGGGCGATGGCGTTGCTGACGGCCTATGACTGGCCGGGCAACATCCGCCAGCTCGAAAACGCCATCTTCCGCGCCGTGGTGCTTTCGGAGGGGGCGGAACTCACCGCCGCCGATTTCCCGCAGATCGCCGCGCAGGTGCCGGGCTATGGCCTTGCCGAGGACGGCGCCGTCACCTGGGAGGCGGCGAGCGTCCGCACCCCGGAACCGGCCGCGGAAAGCCGCCTGCCGAGCGTCTATCCGGATTTCCGCCCGAGCGAATCAGTCGCCGATCCGACCCCGGAAAACGCCATCGCCAGCGTCGACAAGGGCGGCCATGTGCGCAAGCTGGCCGATGTCGAAGAGGAACTGATCCGCTTCGCCTTGAAATTTTATCATGGCCAGATGAGCCAGGTTGCCCGCAAATTGGGCATCGGCCGCTCGACTCTTTATCGCAAACTGAAGGATTATGGCATCGACCCGGACGACCCGTTGAAAGAAGCTGCGTAAAAACCCTTGGAATCCCGGCCACTTGCGATTTCTCGATTGCCGTTTATTCCCTGTTAGTGGATTGTTCACTATAACGGGTGCGCGACGACGAGTGTGGCGTATTTGCCATGCTCTCACCGCAATTGGCAGTCATCTGGGATAACGGACGTTCGTTGTCCTTCGGACGGGGAAAGAGTTGGCAAATTTGTTCGCATCGATGAAGCGCCCCGGGGCATCCCTGGGCAGCCTCTGCAAGACAGTGTTGCAAAAGCTGCCCAAGGCTTTGACCACGGCTGTGCTGTCTGCCGCCCTCATCCTGCCCACGGCCATTCCCGCGACGGTCCAGGCCGAGAGCGGCAATCGCACGCTGAAGCTCTATTTCATCCACACCAAGGAAAAGGCCGAGATCACCTTCAAGCGCAACGGGCGCTATGATGCGCGCGGCCTGAAGCAGATCAACCAGTTCCTGCGCGACTGGCGCCGCAACGAGCCGACGAAGATGGATCCGCGGCTCCTCGACCTCGTGTGGGAGGTCTACCAGAAGGTCGGCGCCAAGGGCTACATCAACGTCGTTTCCGCCTATCGCTCGCCGGCAACGAACGGCATGCTGCGCTCGCGCTCCAAGGGCGTCGCCAAGAAGAGCCAGCACATGCTCGGCAAGGCGATGGACTTCTACATTCCGGGCGTCAAGCTCGCGACGCTGCGCGCCACCGCCATGAAATTCCAAGTCGGCGGCGTCGGCTACTATCCGACCTCCGGTTCGCCCTTCGTGCATCTCGACGTCGGCAGCGTGCGCGCCTGGCCGCGCATGAGCCGGCAGGAGCTCGCCCGCCTCTTCCCGGACGGCAAGACCATGCACGTTCCGACCGACGGCAAGCCGCTGCCGGGCTACCAGCAGGCGGTTGCCGACTACAAGCGCCGGGTCGGCGCAGACACGATCCAGGTGGCCGGTGGCGGCTCCACCCCGGCGGCGTCCAAGCGCAAGGGCGGGTTCCTCGCGGCCCTCTTCGGCGGCGGCGGCGACGAGGATGAAGAACCCGAAATGATCGCCAGCAGCGCCACCATCGCCGACAACTTCGATGAAGGCGGTTCGGGCGCAGGCGCGAAGGCGAAGGTCGCCGAAGAGAAGAAGCCGGTCGTCGCGGAAGCCGAGACGGAACTTGCCTTCACCGCGCCGGTGCCGGGCAGCCGCCCTGCCTTCAAGGCTGCCGAGACGAGCGAGCTTGCCCTAGTCGCGCCGACGACGAGCGGTGCGGTTGCAGCGCTCGAAGCGGCGACGGCCGAGGAGCAGAAGCCTGAATTCGAGGATCTTGCCGCCTACAAGATTCCGCTTCCTGTCCTGCTCGGTGCGCGCACCGAACCCGGCGATGCGGAGCCGGGCGCGGTCATGACGGCCGAAGCGGCCGTCGAGGATGCGGAAGAACTGGCCATGGTTCCGGTGCCGGGCCTGCGCCCCGAGGTCTCGCTTGACCAGACGCAGACCGCGCTGATGGCCGCTGCGGAAGCCGACGTCGCGCTGCCGACGGCTGCGGACCGCACCGGCCTTGCCGCGCTTGCCGATCCGACGACGGACGGCACTGTCGGCAATCCGGTCGAAATGGCGGCGCTCGTCTCCACCAATGCCGGCGGCACGCGTTCGCTGGCGGGGCTCGATGCCTTCGACGGCAAGCCGGCGGAAGAATCGACCTCCAAGGGCGGGCGCCCGAAGAAGAAGGATGCCGATGCGGCGAGCCGCGGTGCCATCCGCACCGAGCCGAAGCTGACGCAGAAGATCATCTCGCAATGGGCGTTGACCCAGGGCCGTGTCGCGACGCTCTCGAAGCCCGTCAAGGCGCCGCGCTTCGTCAGCCGCACGCTGCGCGCCGCGCCGACGACCGTCTACATGGCCGGCTTCCAGCCGGAGGGCCATGCGTCGGTCGATGCCGGCCGCTTCAGCGGAACCGCCGTCAACTTCATGGAAGTGCGCAAGTTCCAGAGCGCCGAGAACTGAGATTTGGGTTCATTCCTAAAAAAACCCGCCGGAGTGATCCGGCGGGTTTTTTGTCTTCTGACCTTGCCTCCCCTCCGTCGTCATCCTCGGGCTTGACCCGAGCATGACGAAAGCGAGGGAAGCGCATCACGCGTCCGGCGGCAGCTCGACCATGCCGAGGGCCTGGAGATAGGTGTCGAGGATGGCCTCCTGCTCCATGCGCTCGTCCTTGTCCTGCTTGCGGATCTGGATGACCTTGCGCAGGATCTTGGTGTCGAAGCCGACGCCCTTGGCCTCGCCATAGACGTCCTTGATGTCGTCGGCGATGGTTTTCTTTTCTTCCTCGAGGCGTTCGATCCGCTCGATGAACGCGCGAAGCTGGTCGCGGGCGACGCCGTGGGCATCCGACATGGTCTTCTCCTTGGATGGGATAAAATTCGAAGGCCGTGACTTGCCGCGAACTTCCGGCAAGATCAAGGCCTGTCCCGCCATTTTCACGGGGGTAAGGCTCATTCCTTCGGGCGGTTCACCTCGAAGGCCGCCTTCTGCGCCTCGCTCGCCTCGCGCTGATGGCGCGCGCGCCATTCCTCATAGGGCATGCCGTAGACGATCTCGCGGGAGGCCTCCTTGTCGAGCGGCACGCCTGCCGCGTTCGCCGCCTCGCGATACCAGTTCGACAGGCAGTTGCGGCAGAAGCCGGCAAGGTTCATCAGGTCGATGTTCTGCACGTCGCTGCGCTCGCGAAGATGCTCGAGGAGGCGCCGGAAGGCCGCCGCCTCGAACTCGGTCTGCTGTTCCTTGGTCAGCTCGGTCATCGTCTTGGCCTCAATAGGGTCCCGTGCGGGAGGGGAATACGGTATAGGTGTGCAGCGTCTCGTCCGCATTCAACCGGGCGAAGATCGGCGCAAGCCGCTCCACCCAGCGGGCAATGCCCGCTGCATCGCCGATCTCGTCCTGGCGGATTTCGATGAGGGCATGGGGGATGCCGGGTTTCATGCAATGGCGGAACATCGTGTCGCCGCGCAGCGCCCCGTCATAGGGTTCGTTGTCGCCCACCACGACGTCGCCGGGCGCTTCGAACTCGGCCAGCAGCGGGCGGACGGCGCGGGGGTCGCTGTCCCACAGCACCGTCACCTGCCAGGGCCTGGCGACACCCTTCCAGGCCGGCGTGAAGGAATGCATGGAGAGGACGAGCGGCGCCTTGCCGGTTCTGTCGGCGACGGCGCCGATCGTCCGGGACACGGCATCGTGATAGGGGCGATGGAAGGTCTCCAGCCGGTACTGCCATTCTTCGGGCGCGATCGGGTGGTTGCCTGGCACGATCGCGCCGTCGGAGATGCGCATCACCAGGGTCGGATCGTCCTCGCCGCGGTTGGGGTCGATCAGGAGACGGGAGAAGCGGCTCATGACGACCGGCGCGTTCAGCCGGGCATGAAGGCCGCGCACCAGGCCCTCGACGCCGATATCGTAGGCGATGTGGCGTTGGAAGGCGCTCTCCGGCAGGCCGAGGCGGCCGTAGCGTTCCGGCAGGCGATTGGTGGCGTGGTCCGCCAGGATGACGAGCCCGAGACCGAGATCGCCGTCGATGATTTCGAAGGGGGCGTGATCCTGCATGCCTTTAGCCGAATGTGCATCGCTCATGCCGACTGATCGCATGGGGCGATCGCGCCTGCAAGGTTCGCAGCCCTGCCTTGCGGGAAAGAATCCTTCTCCCGCCGTGAAATTGCAAACGATCGCTGCCCAACTCCGTTGCATCTGAAACGATGCAGCGGAGTTGGGCAGCGATTTCAGATTCCACGGCGCCTTTTGCACGTCGTGAACGACGCGCGGCGCTGTAGTGTTGCGTTGACATTCATGCCCCGCCGTCGCAAGAAAGCGCGAGATCAAATCAACGGAGTTGCATCGGAAGCCGTGAGAGCCAAGAGCCATCGCCCGTTTTTCCCGAAAGCCCGCGGCCTCGTCCAGGCCGGCCTTTTCGCCTTTGCCGGCTTTGCGGCCCTGTCCGTGCCGGACACGGCGAAAGCCGATTTTCGCGTGTGCAACGGCACGCAGAACCTCGTCGGCGTCGCTATCGGCTATCGCGCCAAGGAAGGCTGGATGACCGAGGGCTGGTGGCAGGTTCCCGCGACCACCTGCGCCACGCTGATCGAGGGCGAGCTGCAGTCGCGCTATTATTACCTCTATGCCGAAGATGCCGCCCGCGGCGGCCGCTGGACCGGCGACGTCAACATGTGCGTCGCCGAGAACGAGTTCAAGATCACCGGCGTGCAGGACTGCTTCGCCCGCGGTTTCCAGCGCATGGGCTTCAAGGAATACGACACGGGCCGACAGGGGAGCTGGATGGTGCAGCTCTCAGATACGCCAGGGACCCAGGAAAGCCAGAACTGATGAGACGGAACAGAAAAGTCAAAATCCTCGCCACGCTCGGACCCGCATCGTCCGATGAGCAGATGATCCAGAAGCTGCATGAGGCCGGGGCCGACCTGTTCCGCATCAATATGAGCCATGCCAGCCATGACGTGATGCGCACGCTGATCAGCCGCATCCGCGCCGTGGAAGCCCGTTGCGGCCGACCCATCGGCATCCTCGCCGATCTCCAGGGCCCGAAGCTGCGCGTCGGCAAGTTCGCCAACGGCTCGGAAGAGCTGAAGCCCGGCCAGACCTTCACGCTCGACAACAAGGACGTGCCCGGCGACAACACGCGCGTCTACCTGCCGCATCCGGAAATCCTCGAGGCTGTCAAGCCCGGCCATCGCCTGCTGATCGACGACGGCAAGCTGCATCTGCGTGCCGAATCGTCCGATGGCACGGCGATCGTCTGCACCGTCGTCTCGGGCACCAAGATCTCCGACCGCAAGGGTGTCAGCCTGCCCGATACGCTGCTCGGCGTCGGCGCGCTGACCGAGAAGGACCGCATCGACCTCGATGCGGTGCTGGCGACCGGCAGCGTCGACTGGGTGGCGCTCTCCTTCATCCAGCGTCCGGAGGACCTTGCCGAGGTGCGCAAGGTCGCGCGCGGCCGCGTCGGCCTGATGTCGAAGATCGAAAAGCCGCAGGCGATCGAACGCATCGACGAGATCATCGAGCTTTCCGACGCCCTCATGGTGGCGCGCGGAGACCTTGGCGTGGAAATGCCGCTGGAAGCCGTGCCAGGCCTGCAGAAGCAGCTCATCCGCGCCTGCCGCCGCGCGGGCAAGCCGGTCGTCGTCGCAACGCAGATGCTGGAATCGATGATCTCCGCTCCCGTGCCGACCCGCGCCGAGGTGTCGGACGTCGCGACCGCCGTCTTCGAAGGCGCGGACGCCGTGATGCTGTCGGCCGAATCCGCCTCGGGCGCCTATCCGGTCGAAGCCGTCTCCACCATGGCCTCGATCGCCAGCAAGGTCGAGCGGGACCCGCACTATCCGGGCATCATCTATGCCCAGCGCTCGACGCCGGAAGCCACGGGCGCGGACGCCATCTCGCTGGCCGCCCGCCAGATCGCCGAGACGCTGAAGCTGTCGGCCATCGTCTGTTACACCTCGTCGGGCACGACGGGCCTGCGCGCCGCGCGCGAGCGGCCGGACGTGCCGGTCCTGGCGCTCTCGCCGGTCATCGAGACGGCGCGCCGCCTCTCGGTCGTCTGGGGCCTGCACTGCGTCGTCACGGGCGATGCGGAGGACCTCGACGACATGGTGAACCGCGCCTGCCGCATCGTCGTCACCGAAGAATTCGGCAAGCCGGGCGACCGCATCATCATCTCGGCCGGCGTGCCGCTGCGCACGCCGGGCGCGACGAACATGCTGCGCATCGCCTATATCGGCGCTGACGGCGTCAGCGGCGTCTAGGCCTATTCTTCATGATCTTGCGCAAGGCGGGCCTCGGCCCGCCTTGCCGATTCCTGGAGGTCGCGCACCTTCCCGGCGATCTTCTCCAGTGCCTCGACGGCAAGGTCCGTCACGACATAGTCCGGCTTGTGGCCGAGATTGCGGATCCAGACGAGTTCCGATCCGGCTATGTCGCGCGCCAGCCCGCGCGAATGGATTTCCTCGTAGACCACGCCATCGGCATCGCCGGTGACGACCACCGTCGGCGCGCGGATCTGCCGGTAGCGCGGCTGTATGCGGCGGACGTATTCCAGGAGATTGGCGACGTCGGCGGCGTTGTTGCGAAAGGCGTCGGGGCGCAGCACGAGGGCAGGGGCGGTCGCGGCGACATAGTCGTCGGGACGCGGATTGGGCGCGAAGACGAAGCGCGTGCCGCGGTCGATGCGCAGGAGGCCCGCGGGCAGCGCGACGATGCGGGTGAAGAGCCAGCCGATGACGGGCATCTTCGCGATATCGTAGTACCAGTCGATACCGCCGGGCCAGGGATGGGTGGCCGGCGCCAGGAAGAGAAGGCCGGCCGTCTTCTCCGGATGCTCCAGCGCGAAGCTGGCGGCGATGGCGCCGCCGAAGGAATGGCCGACGATGATCGCCCTGTCGAGCCCGCGCTTTTCCATCAGCCGCGCGATGGCGCGGGCCTGCCCGTCCGGCCAGCCGTTCTCCGGGCCGCCGCGATCGGAGTAGCCATGGCCCGGCCGGTCGAGGAAGAGCATTGCGGCGCGGCCGTTCAGCTTGTCCCGAAAGGCGTGCATCTGGTCGCGCAGATTGCCGCTGGCGCCGTGGATGAAGACGAGAGGCGGCAGGTCGGCATTCATGCCGGCGGCCACCAGCACGCTGTTGAGGCTGACGCCGCCGACATCGATCCGTTCGCCGATGTTCGGGAATTGCCGCTCGATCGCCCGTGCCTTCCAGACGGTGAAGGCGTAGCCGGCAAGCGCGAGGGCGAGAGGAAGGGTAAGGAGGGCGAGCAGCATGAAACGGAGAGGGAAGGGCAAGGACGATCCGGTTTCCGTTGAGATAGCCGATCCATGCCGTCGGCGCCATGCCGGAGACTATGTGCGCTGGCCGGTCAGCTTTTCCGCAAGGTCGCCCATTTCCTTCTGCGCCTGCCGTTCGGTCGGGTAGATGTCGAGGAATTTCTCCCAGGCCTTCATCGCCATCTCGTCCCGGCCCGACTGGGCAAGGATCGCCGCCATGCCGGCGAGCGCGCCGAAATGCCGGGGCTCGATGGCCAGCACCTGGTTGATGTCGGACATCGACTTGCGGTAGTTGCGCATCTTGAAGTGCAGCGTCGCCCGGCGGTTCCAGCCCTCGACATAGTCGGGTTTCAGGCGAATCGCTTCGTCGAGGTAGTCGAGCGCTGCGGCGTTCTTTTCCTCGGCGATGGCCTTGTCGGCCCATTGGATGAGAAGGTTGATGCTGGCGCTGCCCGAATCCTGCCATTCCCGCCGGATCTGGTCGGCGATGCCGCGAGCCTTATCCGGATTGCCTTCGCGCTTCAGCTCGCTGAAGAGCTTTTCGAGGCGCTGGGCCTGGGTCGTGAAGGCGCCGGAAGCGGGATCGACGGATGCCTTGTCGACCGTCTGCGCAAGCGCAATGGCCGGGGCGCCCCCGATCAGGACGAGGGAAAGACAGAGTGCTGCAGGCGTAAAAATGCGCATGGCGGTTATGGTAAACCGCCATGGCCGAACGTCAAATCAATATTTTTCGACCACCGCGATCCGCTTGCGGGAAGGCGACCGCGACGCCTGATCAGCCCTGGCGGGCCTTGAAGCGCGGGTTCTGCTTGTTGATGATGTAGATGCGGCCCTTACGGCGAACAAGGCGATTCTCGCGGTGACGAGCCTTGAGCGACTTGAGCGAATTCTTGATCTTCATTTTTCTGATCCGCGTATTGCAGGGCGACTCGAGTTCGCCGGATTTCCTCAATCAAAAACGCGCCGTTTCGGGCGCGCTTTCAGGTTGGCAGGCATGTACCTTGTCACTTTTGTGCTGTCAACCATCGGCAGCGGGTTTTCCGCGGCAAGGACCGGTTTTCCAGCGTCGCTTAGTCCAGAATCTGGGTGATATGCCCCATTTTTCGACCCGGCCGGGCTTCCGTCTTGCCATAGAGATGGACGAGCACGCCGGGCCTTGCGAGCCAGGCGGGGACGTCCTCGATATCGTCGCCGACGAGATTCTGCATCACGCAATCCGAATGGCGGCGGGGATCGCCGAGCGTATGGCCGGCGACGGCGCGGATATGCTGCTCGAACTGCGAGATGACGCAGGCCGCCTCCGTCCAATGGCCGGAATTGTGCACGCGGGGCGCAATCTCGTTGGCGACGAGCCCGCCATCCGGCAGCACGAAGAACTCGACGCCGATGACGCCGACATAGTCGAGCTGGTCGAGGATGGCGCGGGCCGCCTTGCGGGCCTGGTTGGCGGTCGCCTCACCGACGCGGGCCGGCAGGGTGGAGGTGTGCAGGATGCCGTTCTGGTGGACGTTTTCCGCCGGATCGTAGCAGGCGATGGTGCCCTCGCGGTCGCGTGCGGCGATGATGGAGATTTCCCGCTCGAACGGCACCAGGCTCTCGAGGATCAGCGGTACCCCGCCGAGCGCCTCGAAGGTGCCTTCGCGATCCTCCGCAGGCGAACGGAAGAGCCGCTGGCCCTTGCCGTCATAGCCGAGCCGGCGCGTCTTCAGGACACCGACGCCGCCGAAGCGGTCGAGTGCGTCTTCGAGGTCGGCCTGGTCGTCCACGGCGGCAAAATCGGCGGTGAGGATGCCGCAGTCGCGGATGAAGCGCTTTTCGACGAGCCGGTCCTGCGAGACCTCCAGCGCGCGCGGCGGGGGATAGACCGGGATGGCCGTGGCGAGCGCCTCGGCGGCGGAAACCGGCACGTTCTCGAATTCGTAGGTCACGACGTCGGAGATGCGGGCAAGTTCGGCAAGCGCGTCCGCATCGTCATAGGCCGCGACGATCTGGGCGTTGGCGACCTGCGCGGCCGGACAATCGGCCTGCGGTTCGAGGATGACGGTCTTGAGGTTCAGCCGGGCAGCCGCCATGGCCAGCATGCGGCCGAGCTGGCCGCCGCCGATGATGCCGATCGTGCGGACGCTCATAGCGGGCCGTCCACGGGATATTCTGCGACGGCGTTCGACTGGTTTTCCCGCCATTCATCGAGGCGGTGGGCGAGTTCCGGATCACCCAGTGCCAGCACGGCGGCGGCGAGCAGCGCGGCATTGACCGCGCCCGCCTTGCCGATGGCGAGCGTGCCGACGGGAATGCCGGCGGGCATCTGCACGATGGAGAGCAGGCTGTCCTGGCCGGACAGCGCCTTGGACTGGACCGGCACGCCGAAGACCGGCAGCGGCGTCATCGCCGCGGCCATGCCGGGCAGGTGCGCCGCGCCGCCGGCGCCGGCCACGATGACCTTGAAACCCTCCGCCTTCGCCCCGCGGGCAAAGCTGTACAGCCGGTCGGGCGTGCGGTGCGCCGAAATGATGCGGGCCTCGTAGTCGACGCCGAGCGCATCGAGCGTATCGGCGGCGTTCTTCATCGTCTCCCAGTCGGACTGGCTTCCCATGATGATGGCGACGGGGGGCGTTTCTGTCGTGTCCAAGGCGTCTTTCCCGCTTTCAGGCGATGATATCGGGGATGATCTGGTCTTCCAGCTTGGAGATCTTGTCCTTGAGGACCAGCTTCTTCTTCTTCATGCGCTGGATTCTGAGGGCTTCGCAGCCGATCTGGATCATGGCGTTGATCGCGGCATCGTAGTCTTCGTGCTCCTGGCGCAGCCGTGCAACGGCAAGCCGCAATTCAGCCTGTTCCTGGTCTGCCATGCTATTTCTTTCCCCGTCGTCGGCGGTGCGGCCGAGCCGCGGTCCTCCAGCTTGTATGAAGGCTGCTCCTACCACGAAACCCCTGGTAACGGGAAGTTATCCCTTGCCACGTTTTCGCCTTCGACAAATGAAAAATGACATGGCACACTGGTTCTGTTGCAACCTGGACCACCCGGCATGCGAATGACCGGGTGCAAGCAAAAGGAAGGAACTGTCACATGACGATTGAGGCTCATCTGGCCACGCTCGAAAAGAAGCACTTCGCTCTGGAAGCCGAGCTGCACGCTGCAATGAATCAGCCGTCCTCGGAGGACCAGACGATCGCGGACATCAAGCGTCGCAAGTTGCGCATCAAGGACGAGATCGAGCGCCTTCGCGGCTCCTCTCACTGAAAAGACAGGGATTTTTCCAAAGTTACGGAAGGGGTGAGGGTCGCGGAACAGTTGGTCTGTATGGGAGGACCAGGGTAGGAGCCCATTTCGCGAAACCGCTCCCGGTACACGAAAACCTTAGATGTCGAGACGCCCTGGCCGCCAAGATGGCGCGCCGGGGCGTTCTGTCTCAGGACGGGACATCCGGCTCAGGACCAGAACTGGTCGAGCCAGAGATTGAGCCGGTCGAAGCCCCGCGCGTTGATCGCGTAGATGCGTTTCGTGCCTTGGGATTTCACGCTGACGAGATTGCAGTCGAGCAGGGCCTTGAGGTGCTGCGAGACCGCCGGGCGGCTGATCGGCAGGCCTTCGGAAAGCTCGTTGACGGTGCGCGGCGCCCGGCGCAGCTCCTCCAGCAGGAACCTGCGGTTGGGGTCGGCAATCGCAGCGAAGGGGTCCGGGTGCGCCATGGGCGGACGCTATGGCAAAGCAGCATTTGCGGCAAGTGTTTTGTGCGCTGCGAAGGGCCCGACCCGGTTCAGAGAAAGGCGACCACGCCGTCATAGGCCAGCTTCGCGCCGGCGATGAGGGCCATCGCATACATGAAGGGATAGAAAACGGCGGGCTTCATGCGCTTGACGATGAAACCGCCGATGGCCGTCGCCACGATGGCGAGCGGCACGAGCGTGGCCGATATCGTCAGGTTCGTCGTGTCGAGCTGGCCGAGCGCGAAATAGGGGCCGAGCTTGATGACGTTGAGGATGGCGAAGAAGCGCACGGCCGCGCCGGTATAGTCGCGCGGCGGCAGCTTCAGCGGCAGGCTGTAGACCTGGAAGGGCGCGCCGCCGGCATGGGCGACGAAGCTGCCGTAGCCGGACAGCGTGCCGAGGAAGGCGGCGGGCAGCAGCCGGTGCGGCTTGGGCGGCACGATGTAACCATGACGCGCGCGCCAGCCGTTGTAGAAGTAGCGGGCGACGAAGAGAACGGTGATGAGCCCGATGATAAGGCGCAGCACATCGCGCGGCACATAGGCCGATGTCGCCCAGCCGATCGCGATGCCGATGAGGGCGCCGGGCAGCAGCATCTTCAATAGCGTGCGGTCGTTGTGCTGGCGCCAGATCCAGAGCGAGACGCAATCCATCACCACGAGGATGGGCAGCAGGATGGCGGCGGCTTGCACCGGAGGAACGGCCATGGCAAGCAGCGGCACGCCCATCAGGGCCAGCGCCTCGCCCATGCCGCCCTTCGTCAGGCCGACCAGGAGGACAGCGGGGACGGCGGCATAGTAGATGGCGGGGTCGATGGACATGAAGGGCGATTGATCCTGTTCGTCCTTCCGTCTATCCGCTTTGATCTGTTATGACGAGCCCGAGTGCCGTATTCTAAGGAAGTTCATCCATGTCCGATGCCGAAACCCGCTGCCGCCTGGTGTTGATCCTGCCCGAGGGCGAGGACCTTTCCGCCCGCGCCGCGATGCTGGAAGGCGCGCTGAAGGGCGGTGATGTCGCCTCGGTGATCCTGCCGCAATACGGGCTGGACGACGGCCAGTTCCAGAAACACGCCGAAACCCTGGTGCCGATCGTCCAGCAGGCGGGCGCCGCGGCGCTCGTTGCGGGCGATACCCGCGTTGCCGGCCGGGCGAAGGCCGACGGCATCCATGTCACCGGGGGACTCGAAGAGCTCGGCGAGACGATCGAGAAGTTCACGCCGAAGCTCATCGTCGGCGGCGGCAACGCGACGGACCGGCACAGGGCGCTGGAGATCGGCGAGGTGCAGCCGGACTATATCTTCTTCGGCAAGATCGGCGGCGACATCAAGCCGGAGGCGCATCCGAAGAACCTCGCGCTTGCCGAATGGTGGGCCTCGATGGTGGAGATTCCCTGCATCGTGCTCGGCGGCACGGATCCGCACTCCGCATTGGCCGCGGCCGAGACCGGCGCGGAGTTCGTGGCCCTCGACAAGGCGGTCTTCGCCGATCCGGCGCAGGCCCCGCATGTGGTGGCGGCGGTCAATGCCCTTCTTGACGAAAAAGCGCCACGGTTTGAGCAATAGTAGGCGCTCATGATCAGGGCCGTTCTCATCCAAGCTTGCCGTATCGTGCCGGTGGCGCTTCTCGCCGCGGGCGTCCTCGTTGCCGCGCCCGCCTCGGCGGAAACAGCGAAGAAGGGACCGTCCGTGACGGCGGGCAGTGCGGCGACCACCAAGGACCCGGCGGGCGAGATCGAGCCCGCTTCCGCCGACGACCAGTCCGCCACGAAAACGGACGCGGAGAAGGACAAGCCCGCCGACGGCCCGTCGACCGGCCTTTCCGTGCTCGACCGCATGGGCGCGGACCTGCCGGCGCTGCCGGAGGAAAAGCCCTTCACCGGCAAGATCGACGAGGCCTATGGCGCTTTCCAGCGTGGCCGCTACCTGACGGCGATGGAGCTGGCCCTGCCGCGTGCGCAGCTTGGCGACCCAGCCGCGCAGACGCTGGTGGCCGAAGTCCTCGACCGCGGCCTCGGCGTCAAGCGGAACCGCGAGCAGGCCATGTTCTGGTACGAGCAGGCCGCCAATGGCGGCGATCCCACCGGCATGTTCAAATATGCGATCCTGCTGATGGAGCGCTCGCGCTCGAAGGAGGACCGGGCCAAGGCCGACGAGCTGATGAAGAAATCGGCCGATCTCGGCAATGCCTCCGCGCAGTTCAATTACGCGCAGGTTCTGGTGGCCGATTCCCCGGGGGAGAAGGGCCTGCGCGCGGCGCTGCCCTACTACGAGAAATCCGCCGAACAGGGCATTGCGGATGCGCAATATGCCGTCTCGCAGATCTATGTCAGCCTGAAGGGCCTGCCGGAGGAGAAGACGAGGCGCGCCAGGGAATGGCTGCTGCGTGCCGCACGCGCCGGCTTCGACACGGCCCAGCTCGACCTCGGCATGTGGCTGGTCAACGGCACGGGCGGCGAGCGTGACTACGAGGCCGGCTTCAATTGGCTGAAGCGGGCGGCCGGCGGCGGCAATGCCGTGGCCCAGAGCAAGCTCGCCCAGCTCTATATCCACGCCATCGGCACCCGGCCCGATCCGGTCGAGGCGGCCAAATGGTTCGTTCTCGCCCGTCGCGCCGGGCTCAACGATCCCTCGCTCGAAGACTTCTATCTCGGCCTCAGCGACGCGCAGCAGAAGGCGGCGATCGACGCGGCCAACAAGTATCGTTCAGGCTCCTGAGACCGCCCCCGTTTACCCTTTGCAGCAACGGGGGCCCTGCATTGCAGCCGACGCAGGGGGGCGAGGCTTGAAACTTCGGGGGATTTGTGGTTTTGAGGCCGCATATTCCGGACCCGGCGCGTTTCGCGCCGCGGCTCTGCCGTTCCGAAGCGCCGGACACTCCCGAAGGATTTTTGCTACATGGCTCGTTCAGCTCTTCTCAACGTCATGGTTCAGGCCGCCTTCAAGGCCGGCAAGTCGCTCGCGCGCGATTTCGGCGAGGTGCAGAATCTGCAGGTCTCGCTGAAGGGCCCGGGCGACTACGTTTCGCAGGCCGACCGCAAGGCGGAAAAGCTGATCCGCGAGGAGCTGATGAAGGCCCGTCCGACCTACGGCTTCCTCGGCGAGGAATCCGACGAGATCATCGGCACCGACGGCGCACACCGCTGGATCGTCGATCCGCTCGACGGCACGACCAACTTCCTGCACGGCATTCCCTGTTTTGCGATCTCCATCGCGCTGGAGCGGAACGGCGAGATCGTCGCCGCCGTCGTGCTGAATCCGGCGACGGACGAGCTGTTCACCGCCGAACGCGGCGGCGGCGCCTTCCTCAATGACCGGCGCCTGCGCGTGGCGGCCCGCAAGAACCTGTCGGATGCCGTCATCGGCTGCGGCGTCCCGCATCTCGGCCGCGGCAACCATGGCAAGTTCCTCATCGAGCTGCGCCATGTGATGGGTGAAGTCTCCGGCATGCGCCGCCTCGGCTCGGCCTCGCTCGATCTCGCCTATGTCGCCGCCGGTCGTTTCGACGGTTTCTGGGAGCGCGACCTCGCGCCGTGGGACCTGGCGGCCGGCATTCTCCTGATTCGCGAGGCGGGCGGCTACGCAACCGACCTTGCCGGCGGCAGTGCCATGCTCGACACCGGCACGGTCGTCGCCGGCAACGAATATATCCACAAGGCGCTCAGCGAAGTCGTGCACCGTCCGGTGCCGACGCGCTAAGACCCGGAAATGGGCGGCGCATTCGGCGCCGCTGTTGCCGCTAAGCCCTTCAATTCGGCGCAATCTTCCTCTAGTCTCCCGCCCGACGAGGAAGCGGAGAGACGACGATATGGCGAAGCTTGGGCTGTCGGGCTGGGGAGGGTCGCCCGGGACTGCGGAGGATTATCCCCACAAACTCTCAAGCCCCATGGCCTTCTTCTGGACGATGGTGATCTTCCTCATCATCGTCGGCTTCGTGGCCGCCATCCTCTTCCGCCAGGCGCAATCTGCCTTCCTCAGCAATCCGGGCCTCAACGGCCTCATCCTCGGCGTGCTGCTGATCGGCATCCTCCTGGTCTTCAACCATGTGCTGGCGCTGAGGCCGGAAGTGCGCTGGTTCAACTCCTTCCGCGCCGCCGGCAGCGCCGAGAAGGTCGGGCGCGATCCCGTGCTGCTCGCGCCGATGCGCGCGCTAATCGGCCGGCGGCATTCCGTGGCGCTCTCGGCCACCGCGCTGCGCTCGATCCTGGATTCCATCGCGACCCGCCTCGACGAATCGCGCGATACGTCCCGCTACCTCATCGGCCTTCTCGTCTTCCTCGGCCTTCTCGGCACCTTCTGGGGCCTTCTCGGCACCATCGGCTCGATCAGCCAGGTCATCCAGTCGCTCGATGCTGGCGGCGGCACCGCGAATGACATCCTCAATGCCCTGAAGGAAGGCCTTTCCGCGCCGCTCGACGGCATGGGCACCGCCTTCTCCACCTCGCTCTTCGGCCTGTCCGGTTCGCTGATCCTCGGCTTCCTCGACCTGCAGGCCGGCCGTGCGCAGAACCGTTTCTATACGGAGCTGGAGAACTGGCTCTCCTCCGTCACCGATGTCGGCCCGGAACTGCAGCCGGTCGTCGACATGGCGGCCAGTTCCTCCACCGACGTGCAGGCCCTCGCCCAGCAGATCCTGAAGCTGGCGCAGGAGGGCGGCGGCGGCCGTTCGACGGCGGCCATGGCGAGCCTTGCCGAGGGCATTCAGGGCCTCGTGAAGAACATGCGCAGCGAGCAACAGATGCTGCGCGACTGGATCGAGGCGCAGCAGGAGGAATCGAAGGCCCTGCGCCGCACGCTCGACCGGCTTGCCGCCCGCAGCGGGGAGAAGAACGTCGAGCGCCTGCCTGAGCGCGCGACGGAAAAAGCCCACAAGGCCGGGGGCGAATAGGGATGGCGCTCGCCCGCAACCGGCGCAGCCAGCGCGCGGTCGACTACTGGCCGGGCTTCGTCGATGCGCTGTCGACGCTGCTGCTCGCCATCATGTTCCTGCTCACGGTCTTCGTGCTGGCGCAGTTCTTCCTGAGCCGCGAGATTTCCGGCAAGGACGACGTGCTCAACCGGCTGACGAGCCAGATCAACGAGCTGACCCAGCTCCTGGCGCTGGAAAAGAGCGGCAAGCAGGACCTCGAGGATGCGCTCGTCAATCTCCAGGCCTCGCTTGCCCAGTCGGAAAGCGACCGCACCCGCCTCCAGCAACTGCTCGACAGCGGCGCCGGCGCTTCCGATGCCGCCAATGCCCGCGTCACGACGCTGGAGGGCGAGCTCGATTCGGAAAAGCAGGTGAGCGCGCGGGCCATGAGCCAGATCGAGCTGCTCAACCAGCAGATCGCGGCGCTGCGCAGCCAGATCGCCGCCGTCGAGGAGGCGCTGCAGGCTTCGGAGGCCAAGGACAAGTCCTCGCAGGCGAAGATCGCTGATCTCGGCCGCCGCCTCAATGTCGCGCTGGCGCAGCGCGTGCAGGAGCTCAACAGGTACCGCTCCGACTTCTTCGGGCGCCTGCGCGAGATTCTTTCCGACCGGGAGAACATCCGCATCGTCGGCGACCGTTTCGTCTTCCAGTCGGAGGTGCTCTTCCCCTCGGGCGGCAGCGATCTCAACGAGGCGGGGCAGGCGGAGATGGGCAAGCTCGCCGCCGCGCTGCTCGATCTCGCCCGGGAGATTCCCTCCGAGATCAACTGGGTGCTGCGCGTCGACGGCCATACGGACAACGTGCCGCTTTCCGGCACGGGCCGCTATCGCGACAACTGGGAGCTTTCCTCCGCCCGCGCGACGTCGGTCGTCAAGTTCCTGATCTCCAAAGGCGTGCCGGCCAACCGGCTGGTCGCGGCGGGCTTCGGCGAGTTCCAGCCGATCGCGGAAGGCAGCGACGATGCGGCGCGGGCAACCAACCGCCGCATCGAGCTGAAACTCACCGAAAGATAACTCAGTCCATCTGGATGTTGGCGCCCTCGACCACCGGCTTCCATTTGGCAAGCTCTTCCGTGACGTGCTTGCCCAGCTCCTCCGGCGTCGAGCCGACGATGGTGGCGCTGAACTCCTTCATGCGTTCGGCGACGGCGGGGTCCTTCAGCGCCGCATTCGCCGCCTCGTTCAGCTTCGCGACGACCTCGTCCGGCGTGCCGGCCGGGGCGAAGAGCGCGTTCCACGTGTAGGTCTCGTAGCCGGGAATGCCCGATTCGGCGACCGTCGGCACATCCGGGAAGGAGGCTGCGCGCTCCTTCGTGGTGACGGCGAGCGCGCGCAGCGTGCCGGCCTTGATGTGGCCGGAGGAGGAGGGCAGGTTGTCGAACATGATCGGGATCTGGTTGCCGATCACGTCGTTCAGCGCCGGGCCGGAGCCCTTGTAGGGCACGTGCTGCATGCTGACGCCCGCCATCGACTTGAAGAGTTCGCCGGAGAGGTGCAGCGGTGTGCCGTTGCCGGAGGAGGCATAGCTGTAGCCTTCCGGATCGGCCTTCAGCAGCGCCAGCAGTTCCTCGACGGTCTTCGCCGGCAGTTCCGGGTTCACCACCAGCACGTTCGGCACGATGACGAGCAGCGAGACCGGCGCGAAGTCCTTCTCCGCATCGTAGGGCTTGGTCTTGAGGATAAGCGGGTTCAGCGCGTGTGTCGCGACGGTCGCCATCAGGATCGTGTAGCCGTCCGGCTCGGCGCGTGCCACGCGGTCGGCGCCGAGGCTGCCGCCAGCGCCGCCGACATTTTCCACGACGATCTGCTGGCCGAGGATGTCGCCCATCTTCTGCGCGATGATGCGCGCGACGACATCCGTCGAGCCGCCGGCGGCGAAGGGCACGACGAGCGTGATCGTCCGGTCGGGGAATTGCTGGGCGCTGGCGGGCAGGCCGAGTGCCAGAGATGCGAGCACGGTGGTGCCGAGGGCCATGAGGGTCCGGCGGGTGAGCGTCGAAAATGTCACGTTGTTTCCTCCCGAGGTGACGTGAAGTCCGCCCCCTCAGGATAGGGCGCCCGGCCCGTCAGGCAAGAGCCGGCGTTCAGCCGGCTGCGCGGTCCTCTCCAAAGAAGGCCTGGCCGCCATGATCGAACTGCAGGCGCGCGAGGCGGGCGTAAAGCCCGTCCTGCCGGATGAGCGACTGGTGGGTGCCTTCCTCGACGATGCGGCCTGCCTCCATGACGAGGATGCGGTCGGCCTTCAGCACGGTGGCGAGACGGTGGGCGATGACGATCGTCGTGCGCTTGCCCATCTGGCCGTCGAGGGCCTTCTGGACGAGCGTCTCGCTTTCCGCGTCGAGGGCGGAGGTCGCCTCGTCGAGCAGCAGCAGCGGGGCGTCCTTGAGGATGGCGCGGGCGATGGCGATGCGCTGGCGCTGGCCGCCCGACAGCGTGACGCCGCGTTCGCCGACCATGGTGTCATAGCCCCTGTCGAGCCGTTCGATGAACTCTTCCGCCTGCGCCGCCCTTGCGGCGGCCCGCACGGCCTCGTCGCTGACGCCGGACATGCCGAAGGCGATGTTGTCGCGGATGGTCGCTGCGAAGATGGTGACGTCCTGCGGCACGAGCGCGATGCGGCGGCGCAATTCGTGCGGATCGGCGGCACGAAGATCGACGCCGTCGAGAAGCACGGTGCCGGCATCGGGATCGTAGAAGCGCAGCACCAGCGAGAGGATCGTGCTTTTGCCGGCGCCGGAAGGGCCGACGATGGCAACGGTCTCGCCGTGCTTCACCGCAAAGGTCAGGCCGTTGATGCTGCGATAGCCGGGACGGGCGGGATAGGCGAAATGCACATCATTGAAGGTCAGGTCACCGCGCGCGGGCAGCGGCAGGGCCACGGGGTTCGCGGGCGCGGTGATCGCCGGCGGCTCTTCCAGGAGCTCGGTCAGGCGCTCGGCCGCGCCGGCGGCCTGCGAAAGCTCGCCCCAGACTTCCGACAGCGCGCCGAGGCTGCCGGCGGCAAAGACCGCATAGAGCAGGAACTGGCCGAGCGTGCCGGCCGAAAGCGTGCCCGACAGCACGTCGCGGGCGCCGAACCAGAGCACGGCGACGACCGAGCCGAAGATCATGGCAATGGCAAAGCCGGTCAGCAGCGAGCGGGCGCGGATGGCGGAGCGTGCGGCGCCATAGGCCTGCTCGACCGCGCCGAAGAAGCGGGCGCGGGCGGCGTCTTCCGCATTGAAGGCCTGCAGCGTGCGCGTGGCGCCGATCGCCTCGCCGGCATAGGCGGAGGCGGCCGCCAGCGTGTCCTGCGCCTCGCGCGAGCGGCGGCGCACGGAGCGGCCGAAGGCGACGAGCGGGAAGACGATGATGGGAATGGCGGCGATGACGAGGCTGGAGAGCTTCGGGCTGGTATAGACCATCATGGCGATGGCGCCGAGACAGAGGATGAGGTTGCGCAGCGCGACGGAGGCGGTGGCGCCGACGGCGGACTTGATCTGCGTCGTGTCGGCCGTCAGCCGCGAGACGATCTCGCCGGACTGGTTGACGTCGAAGAAAGCGGGCGAGAGCTTCGTCACATGGGAAAAGACGTCGCGGCGCAGGTCCGCCACGATGCGCTCTCCGAGCGTGATGACGAAGTAGTAGCGCATGGCGCTCGCCAGCGCGAGCAGGCCGGCCAGCGCGAAGAGCATCGTGAAGTAGGTGTTGATGAAACCCGCATCGGCGCCGGAAAAGCCGTGGTCGATCATGCGGCGCACGGCGAGCGGCAGGGCGAGCGTGGTGACGGCGGCCATGACGAGCGCTGCCAGCGCCCCGGCGACGAGGCCGCGATAGCGACTGATATAGGGAGCAAGCCTGCCCAGCGGACGAATGTTGCGGCGCGCCGATTTTTCCTGCGCGCCCTTCTCTCTGTCTGTGGACACCATACCCCCGTTTCCAGCGCCTTCAGGCACGAATTGTCTTTCGGCTCTTGTTATCCGGACGGCCTTCATGTATAGGCTCGCCATCGAATTGGGAAGCCGTAGGTCCGACCGACCGCGGCTTCATTTACGTCTTTGGCCCCGCTGTCGCAATCCATTGCGACAATTGGCCCCCGGAACAGGCAGGAAAATTGTCATGAAGGCTGATATTCATCCCGCATACCACACCATCAAGGTCGTGATGACCGACGGCACCGAGTACGAAACCCGTTCGACCTGGGGTTCGGAAGGCGCGACGATGAACCTCGAAATCGATCCGAAGTCCCATCCGGCCTGGACCGGCGGCAACCAGCAGCTCATGGACCGCGGCGGCCGCGTCTCCAAGTTCAAGAAGCGCTTCGAAGGCCTCGGCCTCTAATCCGCCTGCTTCGGAAGAGTTTGAGAAACCCGGCTTCGGCCGGGTTTTTTGTTGTGCGGAAACCGCCCCTCATCCCCCTGCCGGGACCTTCTCCCCGCAAGCGGGGA
The DNA here is from genome assembly GCF_050859155.1 of Shinella yambaruensis. Lineage (NCBI taxonomy): Bacteria > Pseudomonadati > Pseudomonadota > Alphaproteobacteria > Hyphomicrobiales > Rhizobiaceae > Shinella > Shinella yambaruensis. The sequence goes on along the minus strand of NZ_CP150638.1, from coordinate 3,377,180 downwards.
GAAGGGGGTGTCGCGCCGGTTTCCCTTCTTCTGTGGGTAAGTGATTGCGGACAAACAGCGCGCCCAGCCTTCCTCGCCCCGCTTGCGGGGAGAGGATGCCGGCAGGCAGGTGAGGGGCGATCAGCTGCGCCGTAAGCAACAAAAAACCCGGCCGAAGCCGGGTTGTCTCGTGTGATGCGCTTGCGGCTGCTCAGTTGCTGCCGAAGGCCGTCTGCAACAGGTTGATCTGGGCCTGTACGCTGTTCTGGTTGTCGGGCGCGAAGGTCTGGACGTCCTGCGGGCGATAGATCTCGCGGTCGAGCAGGGCGATGCGGTTCTGCAGGCGCAGCGAGCGTTCGATGAGGTCGCGGAAGGCTTCCGGCAGGTCGTTCCAGCCGGGCGCCGTCTTGTCGACGTTGAAGCTGTCGAGGCGGACCTTGTTCTTTTCCGAAAGCACCTGGTCGCGGCTCATCTCGCCATTGTTGACGGCGCGCTGCAGGAGCAGCCAGGAGGCCATCTGCATCAGGCGGGTGGTGAGGCGCATCGATTCGGCCGCATAGAGCACCGAGGCCATGCGGGGCAGCACCTTGGAGGCCTGGCGGCCGACGCCGTCCAGATAGCTCGCGGTCTCCTCGACCAGACCCATGCCCTCGGCGTACAGGGACTTGAATTGCGCCGACGCCGCAACGTGGCCAGCGAAGCTGACGGTATTCAATCCTCTTTCGGACATGGTTTTATCCCTGTTGAACGCATCACATGCAGGTAACGGAAGGTCGGCCTGCGGTGTTCCAATCGGCCGGTCTGTGTCGTGAGGATGATCCCATAACCCAATTCGCGCAAGGGTATTCTTAAGAAAGGGTTAATCTCCACAATTCTTTCGGGACAGGCCGTGCGTGGGGTGGCGGCGAGCAAAAAAAGAGCCGCGGGAAGCGGCTCTCAAGGTAAAACAGGGAGAAAAATCAGACCGAAACCCCGGGGGGTGAAAATGTCTGAATCCGGAAGGACCGGATGCACAAGTAATAACAGGGAAGGCTTAATGGCCGGTTAACTTTATTGGTGGTTTGCTCGTGCCTGTGCCTTTTCGGCAAGGCTGCGGCAATCCGGCACAGGTTCAGCGGAACAGGTTTTCCGCCGCCGAGCGGCTCGCGCCCTTCTTCAGCTTCTCCGCCTCAAGCCGTTCGATTTCCGCGCGCAGGAGGTCGATTCGGGCGGCAAGCTCGTCGACGGAGAGCAGCGAGAGGTCGCTGCCGATCTCATGGGCGATCTTCTTTACGGGGCGGTCGTCTTCGAAAAAGCTCATGCGGGGCGCTCCTCCTGTTGCTCGTCGGCGGCCTGCGGCTGGGCGAGGGCGCGCGGCGAAAGCTGTAGGCTTTCCGGCGTGGTGAGCGTGCCGGGGTTGAGGGTCGTGTAGGTCTCGCGCATCTCGGCCGGCAGCGCGGCGCGGCGGCGGCTGCGGAAGATGGCGTAGACGGTGATGAGGATATGCGCACAGCAGGTGACCATGAAGAGCGCATAGGGGCCGACCGCGGACATGATCGGGCCGCCGAGCGTCGGGCCGATGATCGTGCCGACGCCGTAGAGCAGCAGGAGGCCGCCGGAGACCTTGACGAAGTCCTCGGGGCTGGCGAAGTCGTTGGCGTGCGAGACGGCGATGGGGTAGAGCGCGTTCGCCATCGCGCCGTAGAGGGCCGTCAGCACCAGAAGCACGATGACGGAGGCCGGCTGGAAGACGAAGAGCGACAGGCCCGCCGCCGCGGCGATGGCCGAGAGGGCCGCGAGCACGATGCGCCGGTCGACCCGGTCAGACAGGCGGCCGGCGGGCAGCTGCATGACGGCGCCGGCAAAGATGGCGACGCTCATCATGATGGCGATCGTGCTGGAGGTGAGGCCGGCATTGGCGCCGAAGACCGCGCCGAGCGTGCCGAAGGCGCCATTGGCGATGCCGATCAGCACGATGCCGACGCTCGCGACCGGCGAGGTGCGGTAGAGGGCGGGGATGTCGAGCCTGACCTGCTTCAGCGGCTGCGGCGAGGCGGCGGTGGAGAGCGTCGTCGGCAGCATGGCGAGGCAATAGAGGATGCCGGCGAACATGAAGAGCATCGGCGTCGTGACGTCGCCCAGCGCCACGGTCATCTGGCCGCCGACGGTGCCGACGAGGGTGATGGCGATGTAGAGCGAGAAGATCAGCCCGCGGCTTTCATTGGTGGCGCGCTCGTTCAGCCAGCTTTCGATGATCATCGAGGTGCCGGCGATCGAGAAGCCGGTGACGGCGCGCAGCGCGATCCACCAGACCGGATCGACCAGCATGCCGGTAAGCAGCGCGATGATGGCGATCAGCGAGGCGAAGCCGGAAAAGGCGCGTACATGGCCGATGCGCTTGACCACGGTGGGCGCCAGAAGGCAGCCCAGAACGAAGCCGGATGCCCAGGACGTGCCGAGCAGGCCGAGCATCGTCGTCTCATAACCTTCGAAGGCGCCGCGCATGGGCAGGAGCAGGCCGTGCAGGCCGTTCCCGAGGAAGAGGAACAACGTGCCCATGAGAAGCGCGAAGACGGAAATGAGGTTTTTACGCATGAGGTTTTCGTGAGTTTCGCCAATGGGTAAGGAATAGCGTACCTGCCACCGATTGCCAGATGCAAAGCGCGCGGGCGAGCGATTTTCAGGCGCCACGCTGATCGCTTGGAAAAGTGTCTGAGGTGTGACAGGAAGGGCGGAGAAAGGCCGCCATGTCGAAAATCCTGCCCGCCCTGCTTCTCGCCGTCATGCTGCTGCATCTCGTCCGGCCCCTCGGCCTGCCAGGGCTGAGACGGCGCGCGGATTTCTGGAAGATCGCCGTCGTCGCCATCGCCTTGATGATGCTGACCGTGCTGATCCGGCCGTAACAAGATGTTGTCCAACAGGACCAGCCGCGACCAGAAGGCCGCAAACGTCTTCTTGTCATGATTTAGGCCCGACCTGACCATTTATCCTCCGGGCGCGGTGGTGGAACCTCGGCTCGGAGGCCGAGGATGACGGCAGTGGATGGCGCGAGGGTTGCGGCTGGATCCTGAAACGCAAAAGGGCCACCCGAAGGTGGCCCCCATGAGGTTTGGTCCGGTGCGGACCCGGGCCTTGCGGCCCGAAGGAAGGCGGGGATCAGAACGAGGGCTGCCTCGTTGCGTTCACCACAATTCCCATGCCCGAAGCCAAGACCGAAATCTCATTAGACATTGGATCACCTTCCTTTCTCAACGTTGACGATAAGAGGAATGTAAGCGATCCGACGCCAAGCGCAAGGGTTCTGCCGTTATTTCTGCTGGTGCAGGACGTCGACGCCCGGCAGGGGCTTGCCTTCCATCCATTCCAGGAACGCGCCGCCGGCGGTCGAGACATAGGTGAAATCGTCGGCGACGCCGGCATGGTTGAGGGCGGCAACGGTATCGCCGCCGCCGGCGACGGAAACCAGCTTGCCTTCCTTGGTGCGGGCAGCGGCGTGTTTGGCGGCGGAGACCGTCGCGGCGTCGAAGGGCGCGATCTCGAAGGCACCCAGCGGGCCGTTCCAGACGAGCGTCGCGGCGCGCGAGATCCAGGCATTGACCGCCTCGACCGTCTTCGGGCCGACATCGAGCATCATGGCATCGGCCGGGATGGCGTTGACGTCGACCACCTGGTTCTCGGCATTGGCCTTGAACTCGCGGGCGACGACGCCGTCTTCCGGCAGCACGATGGCGCAGGTGGCGGTCGCCGCCTCGATCATGATCTGCTTGGCGGTGTCTGCAAGGTCATGCTCGCAGAGCGACTTGCCGACATTGGTGCCGCGGGCGGCGAGGAAGGTGTTCGCCATGCCGCCGCCGATGACCAGCGCGTCGACCTTCTTCACGAGGTTCATCAGGAGGTCGATCTTGGTGGAGACCTTCGCCCCGCCGACGATGGCGACGACCGGACGGCCCGGGTTGCCGAGGCCCTTCTCGAGGGCTTCCAGCTCGGCCTGCATGGTGCGGCCGGCATAGGCGGGCAGGAGGTGCGCCAGGCCCTCGGTGGAGGCATGGGCGCGGTGGGCGGCGGAGAAGGCGTCGTTGACGAAGATGTCGCCGTTTGCGGCCAGAGCGGCGGTGAAGTCCGGGTTGTTCTTCTCCTCGCCCTTGTGGAAGCGGGTGTTTTCCAGAAGCAGGACATCGCCGTTACCCATGGCGGCGATGGCGGCGGCGGCCGGCTCGCCGGTGCAATCGGCGGCAAAGCCGACCTTCCTGCCGAGGACGTCGTTGACGGCGGGCAGGATCTGCTCCAGCGACATGTCGGCAACGACCTCACCCTTCGGGCGGCCGAAATGGGCGAGCAGGATGACTTTCGCGCCCTTTTCCGAGAGTTCGCGGATGGTCGGGGCGACACGCTCGATGCGGGTCGCATCGGTGACCTTGCCGTCCTTGACCGGAACGTTGAGATCGACGCGGACGAGCACGCGCTTGCCGGCGATGTCGGTGAGGTTGTCGAGGGTCTTGAAGGTCATGAGGAGTGGGCTCCCGTCAAAGTCTTGTAAATAGGGTGGGGTAGTCGGTCACGAAGCCGTCGGCATCGACCGGAAGCTCCGCGCTGAATGTGCGATCCGCCGCTTCATAGAGGTAACGGCTTGCCGGCGCGAGGCAGGTATAGTGCTGGCCGTCCACGAAGGGCATGAACGTATCGAACGGGACGTAGACCATGGCCAGCGTCGTCTTCCCATGTTCGACGGAAAGACCCAGCCGCCGGATCGGCAACGTGTTGGTGAAGGGCGAGCCGGCGAGATCGATGTCCATGCAGCCATCGAAGGCGGGAAAGGGTTTTCCGTCCTCTCCGCTCCAGCGGCCTTCGCCATCCGATGTCATCGCGATGCGCCGGCCGGCCATGTCTTCGACGAGGAAAGCGCGGACGCGCCAGGCTGTATCGAGATCGATGCGGTAGCGAACGCCGAAGGGCCGGTTGCCGTGGTCGCCGATCACGGTGCTTTCGGCCCGAAGGCCGCCATCGACGGCGCGCACGGTCAGGTGTTCCAGCCCCTCGCCCTCCAACGGACGCCAGCGGACCGTCTTGAGGACAAGGGGCGGGAACATGTTTGGCGTCCTTAGATCAGCTTGCCGAGGGCAACGGCCGTGTCGGACATGCGGTTCGAGAAGCCCCACTCGTTGTCGTACCAGGAAAGGATGCGCACGAGGTTGCCGTCGAGGACCTTGGTCTGGTCGGCGGCGAAGTTCGAAGAGTGGCTGTCGTGGTTGAAGTCGATCGAGACCAGTGGGCCGGTGACGTAGTCGAGGATGCCCTTCAGCTCGCCTTCGGCGGCTTCCTTGATGGCGGCATTGACTTCCTCGGCGGTGACGTTGCGCTTCGGCACGAACTTCAGGTCGACGACCGAGACGTTCGGGGTCGGCACGCGGATGGCCGAACCGTCTAGCTTGCCTTTCAGCTGCGGCAGCACGAGGCCGACGGCCTTGGCGGCGCCGGTCGAGGTCGGGATCATCGACAGGGCCGCCGCGCGGGCACGGTAGAGATCCTTGTGCATGGTGTCGAGGGTCGGCTGGTCACCCGTGTAGGAGTGAACCGTCGTCATGTAGCCCTTCTCGATGCCGAAGGCCTTGTCGAGCACGTAGGCGACCGGAGCAAGGCAGTTCGTCGTGCACGAGGCGTTGGAGATGACGAGGTCGTCCTTGGTCAGCGTGTTGTGGTTGACGCCGTAGACGATGGTCTTGTCGGCGTTGTCGCACGGGGCCGAGACGATGACGCGCTTGGAGCCGTTGGCGAGGTGCGCGCCGGCCTTTTCCTTCGTCGTGAACAGGCCGGTGCATTCCAGCGCGATGTCGACGTCGCCCCAGGGCAGTTCCTTCGGGTCGCGGATGGCGGTGACGCGGATCGGGCCGCGGCCGACGTCGATCGTGTCGCCGGAAACGGTGACGGTGCCCGGGAACTTGCCGTGCACGGAATCATAGCGAACGAGATGCGCGTTGGTCTCGACCGGGCCGAGGTCGTTGACGGCGACGACCTCGATGTCGGTGCGGCCGGATTCGACGATGGCGCGCAGAACGTTGCGGCCGATGCGGCCAAAACCGTTGATGGCAACTTTCACAGTCATGTGGGGTCTCTCCCTATCAATAAACGTTTGGCGGGGTAGGGCGCGGCGGGCCGCGCCTTACGCACTCAGGCGAGCTTGGCTTCCGCGGCGGCGACGACGGCTTCCGGCGTGATGCCGAAGTGCTTGTAGAGGTCCTTGTAGGGACCGGACGCGCCGAAGGAGGACATGCCGATGAAGGTGCCGTCCGAGCCGATGAAATGATCCCAGCCCTGGCGGATGCCGGCTTCGATGGCGATCTTGACCGGCGAGTTGCCGATGACCGCCTGCTGGTAGGCTTCCGGCTGCTCGGCGAAGAGCTCGACGCAGGGAACCGAGACGACGCGGGTCGAAACGCCCTTGGCCGACAGCGCCTGCTGGGCCTTGACGGCGATCTCGATTTCCGAGCCGGAGGCGAACAGCGTCACCTTCGCGTCGCTGGCGGAGACGAGATCGTAAGCGCCGCGGGCGCAAAGATTCTCTTCCTCGTATTCCAGACGCACCGGCATCAGGTTCTGGCGGGTCAGCGCGATGGCCGACGGGCGGTTGTGGCTTTCCAGCGCAAGCTGCCAGCATTCGGCCGTTTCCGTGGCGTCGGCCGGGCGGAAGACGAGCAGGTTCGGGATGGCGCGCAGTGCCGCCATGTGCTCGACCGGCTGGTGCGTCGGGCCGTCCTCGCCAAGGCCGATGGAATCGTGCGTCAGGACGTGGATGACGCGGATGCCCATCAGCGCGGCAAGGCGGATCGACGGGCGGCAGTAATCGGAGAAGATCAGGAAGCCGCCGGAATAGGGAATGAGGCCGCCATGCAGCGCCATGCCGTTCATCGCCGCCGCCATGCCGTGCTCGCGCACGCCGTAATGGATGTAGCGGCCGGAGAAGTCGGTCGGGGTGATCGACTTGGTCTGGCTGGTCTTGGTGTTGTTCGAACCGGTGAGGTCGGCCGAACCGCCGATGGTTTCGAGGAGAACGCCGTTGATGACTTCCAGGGCGTCTTCCGAAGCTTTGCGGGTGGCCGGGTTCGGTTTGGTTTCGGCAAGCTTCTTCTTGTAGGCGGCGATCGCCGGTTCGAGGCCGCTCTCGAGGTCGCCGGCAAAGCGGCGGACGAACTGGGCCTTCTTCTCGGCGTCCGTCTTTTCGAGACGCGCTTCCCATTCCTTGTGCGTCTTGGCCGAGCGCAGGCCCGCGAGACGCCAGGCGTCGAGCACGTCGGAGGGCACGACGAAGGCTTCCGATTCCCAGTTCAGCGCCTTGCGGGTGGCGGCGATCTCTTCGGCGCCGAGCGGCGAACCGTGCACCTTGTGCGTGCCGGCCTTGTTCGGGGCGCCCCAGCCGATCGTCGTCTTGCAGGCGATCATGGTCGGCTTGTCGGACTTCTGCGCCACTTCGATCGCCGCGGCGATCGCATCCGGATCATGGCCGTCGACGGCGATCGTGTTCCAGTTCGAGGCGCGGAAGCGGGCGTGCTGGTCGGTCGAGTCGGCGATCGAGATCGGGCCGTCGATGGAGATGTTGTTGTCGTCCCAGAACACGATCAGCTTGTTGAGCTTCAGGTGGCCGGCGAGCGAGATTGCTTCCTGGCTGATCCCCTCCATGAGGCAGCCGTCACCCGCGAGGACGTAGGTGTAGTGCTCGATGAGGTCGGAACCGAACTCGTCGCGCAGCTTGCGTTCGGCAAGCGCCATGCCGACGGCGTTGGCGATGCCCTGGCCAAGCGGACCGGTGGTCGTCTCGATGCCGGCGGCGTGGCCGTATTCCGGGTGGCCGGCGGTCCTGGCGCCGAGCTGGCGGAAGTTCTTGATCTCGTCGATCGTGATGTCCTCGTAGCCCGTCAAGTACAGGAGCGAATAGAGGAGCATCGAGCCGTGGCCGGCCGACAGCACGAAGCGGTCGCGGTTCGGCCAGGACGGCGTCTTCGGATCGAAGGAGAGGAAGCGGGTGAAAAGAACCGTTGCGATGTCTGCTGCGCCCATGGGCAGGCCGGGGTGACCCGAGTTCGCCTTTTCCACGGCATCCATGGAAAGGAAGCGAATTGCGTTCGCCATCCGGTCGTGTTTTTCGCGAGAGATCATGACTGTTCCGTATTCTTCGGGGTTCAGGGCCGCTGCCCTTTCGGGCATCGGTTAGGAAGCGGGGTGACACATAGCAGGTGCACCGTCGGAGTCAACGAATTCGGCGGTTTTTCCGGCCTTTGAAGGCCGATTCCGCCGGCTTTTTTAGCGTTTTCGAAAGGGTGCGGGAGGGGGCCTACGCTCCTTGCGGGAACGCTGATCCACAGGGGCTTTCCCGCGTGCACGGCCGCGCTGTTGACGCTCGGGCCCGCAGTTGAATACTGTCAACGCAAGAGAACCGGCGCTGGCGGCGGCGATTCGCGTTTTTTGAGAGTGCCGGTGAAGGCTTTATGACGAACGGGGAAACAGTCAGGGCGGCGATCGAGGAGCTTCGCAGGGCGATACTCAGCCTCGACAATGCGCTCGACATGCGCTTCGACCGCGAGCGCGACCATGGCGAGGTCGAAGGCGAGGTGCGTCGGGTGAATGCCGACCGCTCGCGGCTCGCCCAGGAGCTCGACCAGTCCGAATTCCGTGCAAATCGCCTGGAGGAGGTCAACCGCGAGGTCTCCCGGCGGCTCGTCACGGCCATGGAAACCATCCGGGCCGTGCTCGACCGCTAGTCCCCGCAATCAGGAAAATCCGCATGGCACAGGTAACCGTACAGATCGATGGCAAGGCCTATCGCATGGCCTGCGAAGAGGGCCAGGAGGCGCATCTCGAAGAGCTCGCCTCCGGCTTCGATCAATATGTCGGGCACCTGAAGAGCCAGTTCGGCGAGATCGGCGACCTGCGCCTGACCGTCATGGCCGGCATCATGGTCATGGACGAACTCAACGACGTCAGGCGCCGGCTGACCAAGCTGGAGGCGGAGACCGAGGACCTGCGCAAGGGCCGCGAAGGCGTGATGAGCGAGGTTTCCCGCAACGAGGATGCGATCGCCCAGGCGCTCGGCGAGCTGACCAGCCAGATCCAGGGCATGGCGGCGAAACTGTCCGGCAAGCCGCCGGTCAACTGAGCGGCAGAATTGCCACTGGCGAAGACGCCGGTTTGCGCCTATATATCGGATGCGATCTGCGCTTCCCGACAGGAACCACAATCCCTGGGGCCATACTCGATCCAAAGGGAGCTGTCCCTGACCCGGCCCGTGGGCTTGGTCACACGGTGCCCACCTACGTTTGTAGGCACCCAGGATCGTAACTCTCCATCGGTCGTCGCGGATCGTGCTTTCTAGACTTTTCGGCGTTCGATCCTCTTGAATAACGCCTTGATCGTGTGGGATTTCCCGCGTGCAGCTTCGATCCTCATGGTCATAGCAAGCTCGTCATAGCCGCTATGCCACAACCTGATGTCGAAGGCTTTGCCCGCATAGGTCTTACGCGTCCCCTGTTTCCAGAATCCTGCGCCGTTCGCGGTTCGGCGGTCTCTTGTTTCGGCAATGGCTATCCAATCATTGTTGGCGAGAATTTCAAGCGATGCGCCGTTTTGGAGGATGGTAATCCGGCACGTCGTGCATGCACCGGCATTGGAGAAAATCTGCTGCCATTCGCCATGAAAACGGTCCTCCGCCATCGCCGGTTTGGCAAGTCCCGCGGCATAAAGCAGAATGACCGTCGCCAAAAAATGCTTCATGCCGGAACCCTTCCGCTATCCTGCCTTGATATAATCTAGGCGTGTGTCGGCGGCGTCGCGAGTCCTATCAGAACGTTTGCTCACGTTATGGTTAAAGCGCAAAACAAAACGGCCGCCCGAGGGGCGGCCGTCGCGTTTCCCTTTGTCGGAGGATATTTACGCCGCCGCCTTCAGTTCCTTGTCGATCATGGCGCGCAGGCTGCCGAGATCCTTGGCGAAGGCGCGGATGCCTTCGGAAAGCTTTTCGGTTGCCATGGCGTCTTCGTTCAGCATCCAGCGGAAGGCCTTCTCGTCGATCTTGATCGGCGAGACCCTGGCGACCTTTTCCGGCGAGAGCTTGCGCTCCAGCGTGCCTTCGGCGGCGTCGAGCTCTTCGAGCAGTGCCGGGCTGATCGTCAGGCGGTCGCAGCCGGCAAGGGCTTCGATCTCGCCGGTGTTGCGGAAGGAGGCGCCCATGACGATCGTGTCGATGCCGTTCGACTTGTAGTAGTCGTAGATGGCGCGGACGGAGAGCACGCCCGGATCCTCTTCCGCCGTGAAGGTCTTGCCGCTGGCCTTGACGTGCCAGTCGAGGATGCGGCCGACGAAGGGCGAGATGAGGAAGACGCCGGCATCGGCGCAGGCGATGGCCTGGGCCTTGTTGAAGAGCAGCGTCAGGTTGCAGTCGATGCCGTCCTTCTGGAGGACTTCCGCGGCGCGGATGCCTTCCCAGGTGGAGGCGAGCTTGATGAGGATGCGGTCGCGGGTGATGCCACGCGCCTCATAGGCCTTGATGATCTCGCGGCCCTTGGCGATGGAGGCTTCGGTGTCGAAGGAGAGGTCGGCGTCGACTTCGGTCGAGACGCGGCCGGGCACGAGTTCGGCAAGCGCCGCGCCGACGGAGATGGCAAGGCGGTCGGCCACGGCCGAGACGACTCCCTCGCGGTTGCCGCCCTGCGACTGGCCCCAGCGGATGGCTTCCGTGACGGTGTCGGCGAACATCGGCGTGCCGAGTGCCTTCAGGACGATCGTGGGGTTGGTGGTGCAATCGACCGGCTTCAGGCGGCGCACGGCTTCGATGTCGCCGGTGTCTGCCACGACGGTCGTCATCGCACGAAGTTGTTCAAGCTTGGACGTCATATCCGAAATCCCGAATGGTTGTTGCTGGGCCGCCGGGCGCTGAAACGCTCGGGCCCTCCTCCATGTTCCTGTGATAGCGCGCGCGGCGACCGTGCTTCCTGTTTCAGTCGCCGTGCGGGCTGGCACAACCAATCTGCCGACGGAATGCCGCCAGCCGATATGACGCGGACTATCATCGCTTCCGCGGGGAAAAGTCAAGCACTTTTGACCAATCTCTTGAACATATGTCGCATTTTTTGTTTCCTGTGTTATGGTGCGATCGAACATTGCAGAGAAAGATGGAGGCGACGTGGCAAGGCTCCGGCGCGACACACATACGGCCTATTCGGAATCGGCGGCACTGCGCCTGCGGGCGGCCTGGCTCTACTACAACCAAGGCCTCACCCAGAAGGACGTGGCGGAGAAGATCGGCGTCAGCCGCACCACGGTCATCCGCATGCTGGACGAGGCGCTGAAGCGCTCCGAGGTGCAGATCTGGATCAACGAGGGTGTCGCCGATTGCGTCGAGCTCGCCGTGCGGCTGGAGAAGGCCTATGGGCTCGACGAGGCCGTGGTGGTGCCGGCGGCCGACAGCGCCGAGACGACCGCCAAGGGCGTGGGCCTTGCGCTCGGCCAGTTCCTCACCGAGGCGATCCCGGACGATTGCACGATCGGCGTCGGCTGGGGACGCACGCTCACCGCCTCGCTCGCCAGCTTCCGCCCGGCGCGGCGCGAGCGGGTGAAGGTCGTCTCGCTGCTCGGCGGGGTCGTCGAGGCGCACCATATCAACCCGATCGAATACACCTGGCGGCTGGCGAGCCAGCTCGGCGCGGAGTGCTACCTGTTCCTGGCGCCGCTGCTTGTCGATTCGCGGGAGACCAAGCGCAGTCTCATCGAGAAATGCGGCCTGAAGACGCTGTTCGAACTGGCGGAGAACATGGATATCGCCGTCGTCAGCTGCGGCGACATCGGCCCGCGTTCCAGTTCGCTCTCGCGCGATTTCATCGCCCGCCACGAGCTGGAGGAGCTGATCGCGGCCGGCTGCGTCTGCGATACGATGTGCAATTTCCTCGACGCCGAGGGCCATACGATCGACCATCCGATCCGCCATCGGGTTATGTCCATCGACCTCGACACGGTCAGCAAGGCGCGTCATATCGTGCTCGTCTCGGGCGGCGCGCATCGCGCGCCGGCGATCCGCGCCACCATCCGCCGGGTCGGCTGCAACACGCTGATCACCGACGAGGGGGCGGCGCTCGCCATGCTGCGGCTGGCGGAGGCTTCCGCCGCCGCATAGGGCCCTAGATCAGCCTGAGGCGGACGGCGCGGGTGATCGCGCCGGTGATGTTGCGGGCGCCGAGCTTTTCGATGGCGCTGCGCATGGCGTCCGTCACGCGCGTCATGGCGATGTCGGTTTCGAGCACGATATCGGCCGGCGTCCTGCCGTTGGCGGCAAGTTCTAGGCACCGCTTTTCGATCTCGGTCAGCTCGGGGAGGGGGGAAAGATCGTTTTCCGAGGACATGCGCCCCGCTTAAACGCTGCAGTCTGCCGCCGAAAGCACAAGCTGTCCCAATGCTTAACGGGCCGGCCCGGCTTTTCGCCGCCTTGTCCCGATGTGGCACAGCCGCCTTTCCCGCGTGCCAGTCGGCTTCTGCGACGTCCCGCCGTCGCAACCGGGATGGGGATTTGCCTTCCGGCGCTGCTAGCTGGTAAGCCACGCGCAGCAAGGCTGGAGACGACAGTGACACCGAAGGAACAGAAGGCGGCGATCCGCAACGAGCGGCTGGCGCTGCGCGATGCCATGGCGCCCGAAGCGCGTATCGAGGGCAGCCTTGCCATGGTGGAGCTTGCGGGCGACCGCATCGCATTTGCGCCCGGCGCGGTGATTTCGGGTTTCTGGCCGATCCGTTCGGAGGCCGATATCCGCCCGCTGATGGCGCATCTTCGCACGCGCGGGGCGCGGCTTTGCCTTCCCGTCGTGCTCGACCGCGAGACGATCATCTTCCGGGAACTGGCCATCGGCGCGCCGGTGATCAAGACCGGCTTCGGCACGACCGGGCCGGGGCCGGAGGCGGCGGTGCTCGATCCCGATATCCTCCTCGTGCCGCTCTCCGCCTTCGACCGGGCAGGCCACCGCATCGGCTACGGCGCCGGCCACTATGACCGGGCGATCGATCGCCTCAAGGCAAAAGGCCGTGTGCCGAGACTGATCGGCATTGCTTTCGATTGCCAGGAAGTGGCATCAGTACCCGCGGAGCCGCACGACGTCGCGCTGGACGCGATCCTCACCGAAAGCGGCCTTCGTTTGTTCCAACAGGTTTCGTAAGGTTCTTCGATGCGTTTTCTCTTTCTCGGCGACATGGTGGGCAAGACCGGGCGGACCGCCGTCTGGCAGCGCCTGCCGGGGCTGATCAGCGATCTCAAGCTGGATTTCGTCGTCGTCAACGGGGAGAACGCGGCCGGCGGCTTCGGCATCACGGAAGACATCTTCCTCGAGACGATCAATGCCGGCGCGGACGTCGTGACGACCGGCAACCACGTCTGGGACCAGAAGGAGGCCGTGACCTTCGCCAGCCGGCACGACCAGTTCCTGCGCCCCGCCAACTATCCCGCCGGCACGCCCGGCCGCGGCGCCAATCTCTTCATTGCGCGGAACGGCGCGCGCGTGCTCGTCGCCAACATCATGGGCCGGGTCTTCATGCATCCGGAACTCGACGACCCCTTCACCGCGGGCGAGACGATCCTCGCCTCCTGCCCGCTCGGCGAGCAGGCCGATGCGGTGATCTTCGATTTCCACGCGGAGGCGACCAGCGAGAAGCAGTGCTTCGGCCATTTCGTCGATGGCCGCGCCAGCGTCGTCGTCGGCACGCACACCCATGTGCCGACCGCCGATTGCCAGATCCTCAACGGCGGCACCGGCTACATGTCGGATGCCGGCATGTGCGGCGACTACGATTCCTCCCTCGGCATGGAGAAGGAGGAGCCGCTCAACCGCTTCATCTCGAAAATGCCGAAAGGCCGCTTCGAGGCGGCCTCCGGGCCGGCGACGATCTGCGGCCTGGCGGTCGATATCTCCGACCGCACCGGCCTTGCCGAAAAGATCGCGCCGCTTCGCCTCGGCCCGCGCCTTGCCGAAACCCTGCCGGATTTCTGGACCTAGAGAAATTCCAGCAAAAGTGCGAAGCGGTTTTGCGTCCGGTATTACGGCAAAACAAGAGGTTGAGTGTTTTCGCCGGAAAAGCGGAAACGCTCTGACCTCAGATCATGTGGCGCAGGTGATCGGCCGAGCCGTCGGTGAAGGTCAGGTGCGCCTTCACGCCGACATCCGGCTCCTCGTCCGGGTTGAAGTTGGCCTTGGCGATCTCCCAGCCGAATTTCAGCTTGCTGCCCGTCGAGGCCCACACTTCCGCGTCCTCGATCTCCAGCGCCAGCATGGTGAGCTTCGGATCGTCCTTGCCATGGTCGAACCAGGCTTCGACGATGGAGCTCCAGTATTCGTCGACCTTGATCGGATCCTTGCGCACGGAGATGCGGCCCGCAAGGCAGGCGTGATAGTCATGGTCCTTGCCGACCACGCAGAAATGGGCGCGTGCGCCCGGTGAAATCGCCTCGACGATCTCCGCATCGGTCTTGGTGAAGAACCAGATGGTGGCGGTCTGGCGGTCGAGCTGCGGGGCCATCGGCTGCATGTGCATGTGGCTTCCGTCGACACCGAGCATGCCGGCATGGATCCTGTCGATCTCGTCGAAAAGCTGCTCCTTCGGGTTTTCGCGTGCCTGGGTGAGGTTGGACATGGTTGCTCCTCGCAATCGTTGGATTGATGGACGGGGAACGTGAGGCGGCGGGCAAGGTTCCGCTCAACAAGCGCTCAACGGATTGTGATCGGCCGGCCCGCCGCACAATCTCGACCCGTCGGCCCGGCGGGCGCATAGTCGCGCCGACCAATGAACGGAGCCGCCCATGCCGCATCTCCTGCTCATTCCGTTGATCCTTGCCGTCCTTGCGGTCTTCGCCGCTCCGCGGGCCTCGCTCGCGCAGGCCGAAACGCCGGTCAGCCAGTGCCAGATGATCGCGCGCTCGCTTCCCGCCGTCACCTTCGCCAGTTTTTCGGCAAGCGCCGCCTTGCGGGTTCAGGCGAAGGCGAACGAGGAGGTGCGCATCACCTATGTCGGCCATTCGACCTTCTTCATCGAGACGCCGGGCGGCGTGAAGATCGCGACGGACTATAACGGCTGGTACAAGCCGCCGGCGCTGCCGACCGTGGTGACAATGAACAAGGCGCATTCCAGCCACTATACGACGAACCCGGAGCCGGGCATCGAATATGTGCTGCACGGCTGGCAGGACGGTTCGGAGAAGGGCGCGGACCATGATGTCGTCGTCGGCGACACCTATATCCGCAACGTGCCGACCGATATCCGCGGCTGGGGCGGGGCGATGGAGCCGAACGGCAATTCCATCTTCATCTTCGAGGTGGCGGGCCTGTGCATCGGCCATCTCGGCCACCTGCATCATGAGCTGACGGAGAAGCAATATGCCGAGATCGGCCGGCTCGACGTGTTGATGGTGCCGGTGGACGGCGGGCTGACCATGGGCGCGGAGAGCATGAGCCGCGTCGTGCAGCGCCTGCGCTCGGCGCTGATCCTGCCGATGCACCGCCGCGGGCCGCCGATCAGCCAGTTCCTCTCCATGTTCGGCGAGGGCTTCGATGCCGTGACCGATGACGATGCGACGGTCACCGTGTCGATCCGCAACTTGCCCAAGCGGCCTACGATTCATATTCTCTCCGGCGTTTGATGCCCGGAGTTTTTCATGCGTTTCCTTCTTGCCGTGCCCGCCGTCCTGCTCTCCTCCGCCCTTGCCTTCGCAAGCAGCGCGCCGACGCCGGGCGGTCCCGGTGCGGAATCGGGCCAGCCGCGGGAGATCGTGACCCAGCCGGTGGAAAAGCTGCCCACACGCGCCTTCGGCGTGGCGCAGAGTTTTGTCATGCCGTCCGGCAATATCGGCTGCATCTACATTCCCGAGGGCGGCACGGAGACCTACCAGCCGGCCGATGGCGGCCCGGAACTCTCCTGCGACCGGGTGGAGCCGAAATATGTGCGCGCGACGCTAGGTCGGAGCGGCAAGGCGGTGGTGCGCACCAATGTCGGCGACCAGGGATGCTGCGGCGGTGACAGGACCATACCCTATGGAGAAACGTGGTCGGCCGGTCCCTTCACCTGCTATTCGGAGCGCACGGGGCTGACCTGCGAGCGCAATGACGGTCATTCCTTCCTCTTGAGCCGTGCCCGCCTGCGCGCCGACTGAAACCGGCCGTCGCTTTGTTCGCCGGACTGCTGGACGTGCGGCGGCAATGAAATTATAAGGCGGCATTCCGAAAATCGGGGCGGCAGGGCGACGCTTTACCGCGGCGACACGCTCCGCACACAGCCGGCGACCGAAGAAACGGGCGCCGAACAGATGAGACAGGGGTGCCATGGCTGGCCATTCACAGTTCAAGAATATCATGCACCGCAAGGGTCGGCAGGACGCCGTGCGGTCGAAAATGTTCTCCAAGCTCGCCCGTGAAATCACGGTTGCGGCAAAGACGGGCCTGCCCGACCCGGCGATGAACGCCCGCCTGCGCCTGGCGATCCAGAACGCCAAGGCGCAGTCCATGCCGAAGGACAATATCGAGCGCGCGATCAAGAAGGCGTCCGGCGCAGACAGCGAGAACTACGAGGAAGTCCGCTACGAGGGTTACGGCCCGGGCGGCGTCGCGGTCATCGTCGAGGCGCTGACCGACAACCGCAACCGCACCGCCTCCTCCGTCCGTTCGACCTTCTCCAAGGCCGGGGGCGCGCTTGGCGAAACCGGTTCGGTCTCCTTCTCCTTCGATCGCGTCGGCGAGATCACCTACAAGCTGTCGGCCGGTGACGCGGACACCGTCATGGAAGCTGCCATCGAGGCCGGCGCCGAGGACGTGACGACCGACGAGGACGGCCACACGATCATCTGCGGCTTCGAGGATATCGGCGAGGTCTCCAAGACGCTGGAAGACAAGCTCGGCGAAGCCGAGACGGTCAAGGCGATCTGGAAGGCGCAGAACACCGTGCCGGTCGACGAGGAGAAGGCGCAGTCGCTGATGAAGCTCATCGACACGCTGGAAGACGATGACGACGTGCAGAACGTCTATTCGAACTTCGAGGTCTCCGACGAGGTGATGGCCAAGCTTTCGGCTTGACGAGACAGGAAATCGCGGCTGCCCCTCATCCGGCCTGCCGGCCACCTTCTCCCCGCAGGCGGGGAGAAGGGACAAGCCGCTGGGCTTTCCTCAAACGCGATACCTGTTTGTCTTGGAAAAGGGGGGCATCCCTTCCTTCTCCCCGCCTGCGGGGAGAAGGTGCCGGCAGGCGGATGAGGGGCGGTTTTACGCCACGCTCTCTCCTTATACCGCCTCAGCCAGCGCCTCCCGCGCCTCGGCGAAGAGCCGCACCGATTTCAGCCGCGCCTCCATGTCGTAGACCGGCATCGACACGATCAGTTCGTCCGCCCCGGTCAGCGCTAGGAAATCGGCGATGCGGCGCCTGATCGTCTCCGGCCCGCCGACCACCGCATATTGCAGCGTGTGCCCGACCATGATGCGCTCCTCGCCGCTCCAATGCGGGTCCATATCGTCGACCGGGGGCGGAAATGCTCCGGGCGTGCCGCGGCGCAGGCGCACGAAGGATTGCTGCATGGACGTGAAGAGATAATCGGCCTCCGCGTCCGTATCGGCGGCCGTGCCCATCACGCCGACCATGACATGCGGCTTGTCGAGGTGCTGCGAGGGCTCGAAGCGCTCGCGGTAGATTTCGAGTGCCGTCAGCAGCATGTCCGGCGCAAAATGCGAGGCGAAGGCGAAGGGCAGGCCCAGCATGCCGGCGAGATGCGCCGAATAATGGCTGGAGCCGAGCAGCCAGACCGGCACGTTGCTGTCCGCGCCGGGAATGGCGACGACCTTCTGCGCGGGGCTTGCCGGCCCCATCAGCTGCATCAGCTCGACGACGTCCTGCGGGAAATTGTTGGCGGCGCTGTCGAGGTTGCGGCGGAGCGCCTGCGCGGTGCGCATGTCGGTGCCGGGCGCACGGCCGAGGCCGAGATCGATGCGATCCGGAAAGAGCGCGGCGAGCGTGCCGAACTGTTCGGCGATGACGAGCGGTGAATGGTTCGGCAACATGATGCCGCCGGAGCCGACGCGGATCTTTTCCGTGCCTGCGGCGACGTGCTGGATGACCAGAGACGTGGCGGCGCTGGCGATGCCGCGCATGCCGTGGTGCTCGGCGAGCCAGAAGCGCTTGTAGCCGTGCGCTTCGGCTTCCTGCGCGAGGCGCCGGGAGTTCTCGAGCGACTGGGCGACGGTGCCGCCTTCGATGATCGGGGAAAGATCGAGGATGGAAAAGGGCACCATGGCCGCGGCCTCTTTGTAAGCGGATTTGATTGTGCTCCCATGTAGGTTCAGTTTCGTGAAATCCAAGCGATGGCCCGAGGGTTTTCGCGGCGCCGGATGGAATTGCCGGTCTGTTTTTGTTTTGTTCACATTTCGCTGGCAGGGTCCGGCCGACGGGATTAGGGTTTCGCCATGCAGGAAACGATTCGCATCATCGGCATCGATCCGGGGCTTCGCCGCACCGGCTGGGGCATCATCGAGACGCTCGGCAATTCGTTGCGCTTCGTTGCGTCCGGCACCGTGACCTCCGATGGCGACATGGACCTTGCCTCCCGCCTCTGCCAGCTGCATGACGGCCTTTCCGAGGTCGTGCACGGCTATCAGCCGCACGAGGCCGCGGTGGAGCAGACCTTCGTCAACAAGGATGCGACGGCGACCCTGAAACTCGGCCAGGCGCGCGGCATCGCCATGCTGGTGCCGGCGCGCGCGGGCCTGCGCGTGGCGGAGTATGCGCCGAACGCGGTGAAGAAGGCCGTCATCGGCGTCGGGCACGGCGAAAAGCAGCAGATCCACATGATGCTGAAGGTGCTGATGCCGAAGGCGACCTTCACCGGCAACGACGCCGCCGACGCGCTCGCCATTGCCATCTGCCACGCCCACAACCGCCAGGGCCTCTCCGGCCGCCTCACCAAGCTCGCGGGCTGATTTGTTCTTGACTTGTTCCGG
This sequence comes from Shinella yambaruensis, assembly GCF_050859155.1. Taxonomy (NCBI): domain Bacteria; kingdom Pseudomonadati; phylum Pseudomonadota; class Alphaproteobacteria; order Hyphomicrobiales; family Rhizobiaceae; genus Shinella; species Shinella yambaruensis. The sequence continues at coordinate 3,358,230 of NZ_CP150638.1, read as the reverse complement.
TCTGGCCGTTAAGTAATACCTCAGAGGTATTACCATGCGTGTGACGGAAAAAGGCCAGGTGACGATCCCCAAACCCATCCGCGACCGGCTCGCCATCGAGCCCGGCTCGGAAGTGGATTTCGTCGTGTCGGATGAAGGTGTGATGCTCGTCAAGGTTGGCGACGGCAAACCCGGCTTTGATGATTTCGAAGCCTGGGCGGCCAGTGTCCAGGGCACCTGGGATCTGGACGGCATGACGCCGGACGAATATTTCGAATGGCTGCGGGGGCCGCGTGATGACCTCGACCGTCGTTGATACGAATATCCTCATCGACATGCTGGGCCCGGATCGGCCACAGCGGAACTGGTCCTTCAACGCGCTGAAGCGATGCTTGGAAGAGGGGGAACTGGTCCTCAATCCCGTCGTCTGGTCGGAGCTTGCGACCTCGCCGCTCAGCGAACTGGAACTCAACCTCGCCTTCGGCTGGCTGCGCATGCGGCGCGAACCTCTGTCCTACGAAGCCGCCTTCGCCGCCGGCAAGGCGCATTATGCCTATCGCCGGGCTGGCGGGTTGCGCGAGCGCACGCTTCCCGATTTCCTGGTCGGCGCGCAGGCGGAAGCGCGGGGCCATCGCCTGCTCACCCGCGATGCCGCGCGCTATCGCAGCTATTTCCCCGCACTCGACATCATCTCTCCCGAAACCCATCCCTGACGGATTTTCTCATGATCGGCAAACTCAAGGGCACAATCGACGAGATCGGCGAGGACCATGTGGTCGTCGACGTGCACGGCGTCGGCTACGTCGCCTTCTGCTCGGCGCGCACGCTCGGCAAGCTCGGTTCGAGCGGCGAGGCGGCGGTGCTGTTCATCGAGACCTATGTACGGGAGGACCAGTTCAGGCTGTTCGGCTTCCTGACGGCGCTGGAGCGGGAATGGTTCCGGCTGCTGCAGAGCGTGCAGGGCGTGGGCTCCAAGGTGGCGCTGGCCGTTCTCTCGACCCTGACGCCAGGGGAACTCGCCAACGCCATCGCGCTGCAGGACAAGACGGCGGTGTCGCGCGCGCCGGGCGTCGGGCCGAAGGTGGCGGTGCGCATCATCACGGAACTGCGTAACAAGGCGCCGGCCTTCGCGGGGGAGGCGTCCGCCTCGATCGGGCTCAAGCAGGAACTCGGCGAGGGCGTCGCCTCCGCGCCGGTTTCCGATGCCGTCTCGGCGCTCACCAATCTCGGCTATTCGCGCGACCAGGCGGCCAATGCGGTCGCGGCGGCACTGAAGAATGGCGGGGAGGAGGCCGATAGCGCCAAGCTCATCCGCCTCGGCCTCAAGGAATTGTCGCGGTGATGCGGTTGCCTTCCTTGGCCGACAATGGGATTAGGCGCTCATGAGCGACGAGAACAGACTGCTTTCGCCGGAAAAGCGCGGCGAGGACATCGATACCGCCTTGCGGCCGCAGACGCTGGACGATTTCACCGGCCAGGCGGAGGCGCGCGCCAACCTGAAGATCTTCATCGAGGCCGCGAAGAACCGCGGCGAGGCGCTCGACCATGTGCTGTTCGTCGGGCCGCCCGGCCTCGGCAAGACGACGCTGGCGCAGATCATGGCGAAGGAGCTCGGCGTCAATTTCCGTTCGACCTCCGGTCCCGTTATCGCGAAGGCCGGCGACCTTGCGGCGCTGCTCACCAATCTCGAAGAGCGCGACGTGCTCTTCATCGACGAGATCCATCGCCTCAACCCGGCCGTCGAGGAAATCCTCTATCCGGCCATGGAGGATTTCCAGCTCGACCTCATCATCGGCGAAGGCCCGGCGGCGCGTTCGGTGAAGATCGACCTGTCAAAATTCACCCTCGTCGCCGCCACCACGCGCCTCGGCCTCCTCACCACGCCGCTGCGCGACCGCTTCGGCATCCCGGTGCGGCTGAATTTCTACACCGCCGAGGAACTGGAGCTGATCGTGCGCCGCGGCGCGCGGCTGATGGGCCTCGGCATGACGGAAGAGGGCGCGCGCGAGATCGCGCGGCGTGCGCGCGGCACGCCGCGCATCGCCGGGCGCCTCCTGCGCCGAGTGCGCGATTTTGCCGAAGTGGCGCGGGCCGAGGCGGTGACGCAAAAGATCGCCGACGAGGCGCTGACGCGGCTGCTGGTCGACAATATGGGGCTTGACCAGCTCGACCGGCGCTATCTGTCGATGATCGCGCACAATTTCGGGGGCGGGCCTGTCGGCATCGAGACCATCGCGGCCGGGCTTTCTGAACCGCGCGACGCGATCGAGGACATCATCGAGCCCTACATGATCCAGCAGGGTTTCATCCAGCGCACGCCGCGCGGCCGTGTTTTGACCGTAAATGCCTGGAAACATATGGGCCTGACGCCGCCGAAAGACCTGGAGGCGACGCAGTTCAGGCTGTTTTCCGAGGACGATTGAGTGATCACCCGCCGCGGTTTGCTGAAGGCTTTTGGCGGCTTCATCGCAGCGGGGTTTGCTTCCTCCGCCTATGCGGTGGGCGTCGAGCCGATGCTGCGGCTGCGCACGGTGACCTACCGGATCGTGCCGCCCGGCTGGCCGACAGGCCAGACGCTGCGCCTCGTCGCGCTTGCCGATATCCATGCCTGCGAGCCGTGGATGAGCGCTGCGCGCATCCGCGGCATCTGCGAACATGCCAACACGCTCGGCGGCGATATCGTCCTGCTGCTCGGTGACTACCTTTCGAGCATGCGGGCCGTCTGGGGTAAGGTGCCGCCGGCCGATTGGGCCGCGGCGCTGTCGATCCTGAAGGCTCCGCTCGGCGTGCACGCGGTGCTTGGAAATCATGACTGGTGGGACGACCTGGAAGCGCAGGCGGCCGGCGGCGGGGAAACGTTCAGCCATCGCATGCTTCGCGAGGCCGGCATCGCGGTCTATTCCAACCGGGCCGTGCGGATCGAGACAATGACGGGCGCGTTCTGGCTCGCCGGCCTCGAGGACCAGATCGCGCTTCGGCCGGGCCGGCAATGGAATCGCGGCGGCTTCGTCGGGCTGGATGACCTGCCGGGAACGCTCGCGCAGGTGACGGACGACGCGCCGCTCATCCTCATGGCGCACGAGCCGGATGTTTTCCCGCGGGTGCCGTCCCGGGTTTCCCTGACACTCTCGGGGCATACGCATGGCGGGCAGGTGCGCCTTTTCGGCTACTCGCCCATGGTTCCCTCCGCCTATGGCAACCGCTATGCCTACGGTCATGTCGTCGAAGACGGTCGGCACCTCTGCGTCTCCGGCGGGCTCGGCTGCTCGATCGCGCCGATCCGCTTCGGCTCACCCCCGGAAATCATGGTCGTCGAACTCGGCTGAGCGTGAAACCCTTGCAATTGCCGGCGCTTTGCGGGAGAGAGGCGGAAATTCTTGCCGGGCAGGGCCATGACGGATTTCGACCACCATCTTTCAGGCGAACTGAGCGAAGCGGGCCATCGGCTCGCGCAGCGGGTCTATTACGAGGACACGGACTTCTCCGGCGTCGTCTATCACGCCCGCTACCTGCATTTCCTGGAGCGCGGGCGCACGGACTACCTGCGGCTGCTCGGGGTCGAGCAGGGCAGCCTCATTCTGGAAGAGGACCGCGAGGGACTGGTCTTCGTCGTGCATCGCATGGAGATCGACTTCCGGCTGCCTGCGCGCATGGACGATATCCTGACGATCCTCACCGCCACCGAAAAGGCCGGCGGGGCGAAGATGATCCTCAACCAGGAAATCCGCCGGGGCGAGCAATTGCTGATCGCGGCGCGCGTCATCATCGCCGTCATCAATGCGGCGGGCCGGCCGCGGCGGCTGCCGGAGGGGCTGGCGGCGCGGTTCCTTGCGAGGGCAGGGCGCGTTGCCGGCGCGCATTAGCAGTAACACTCCCTTAACCATAATGATGTCTTACTCGCTTCATGAGGATTTTGTGCACTGCACGTCATCCTTTAACCAAAATTGCCGTCAAGAAGGCAGGTTGTAAGCGTTTGACCGGCATGGCGGCCGGCGGCATCAACCGGACATTCTTGACGGACATGCGGAGCGGGTGCGGAGTAAATCCTTCCGAGCGACGCCATGTTTGTGAATGCCGATGCGGGAACCACCTCCCAGGAGACCGCAACGGCGTGAATGTTACCCGGTTCGAGCCGCAAAGGCCCGTGCCGGGTGTCTGGATTCGGGGACATAGGTCTATGGAACAAGTGGGTTTGGAAGCGGCGGCGAATGTGACCCTTTGGGGTCTCTTCATGCAGGCCGGGTTCGTCGTGAAGCTGGTCATGCTCGGCCTCATTGCCGCGTCCGTCTGGACCTGGGCCATCGTCGTCGACAAGACGGTGAGCTATGGGAAGGCGCGCCGCCAGCTCGACAGTTTCGAGCAGGTCTTCTGGTCGGGCCAGTCGCTGGAGGAGCTGTACCGCACGCTCTCTGACCGCCAGACCTCGGGCATGAGCGCCATCTTCGTCGCCGCGATGCGCGAATGGAAGAAGAGCTTCGAGCGCGGCGCGCGTTCGCCGATCGGCCTGCAGATGCGTATCGACCGGGCAATGGACGTGACGCTCTCGCGTGAATCGGAGACGCTGGAAGCGCGGCTCGGCTCGCTCGCCACCATCGGTTCGGCCGCGCCCTTCGTCGGCCTGTTCGGCACGGTCGTCGGCATCATGACCTCGTTCCAGGCGATCGCCGGTTCCAAGCAGACGAGCCTTGCGGTCGTGGCGCCCGGCATTGCCGAAGCGCTTCTGGCCACCGCCATCGGCCTTCTTGCCGCAATTCCGGCGGTTATTGCCTACAACAAGTTCTCTGCCGATGCCGGCAAGCTGACGGCGCGCATGGAAGGTTTCGCGGACGAGTTCTCCGCCATCCTGTCGCGCCAGATCGACGAGAAGCTGCAGCCGCGCGCCGCGGCGCAGTGACCGGCCTTTAGACGGAGAACGATGCCATGGGCATGTCAGTCGGAGCGAAAAATGCAGGCGGTGGCCGTCGCCGTCGCGGCGGAGGCAAGAGGGCCCCGATGAGCGAGATCAACGTGACGCCGTTCGTCGACGTCATGCTCGTTCTGCTCATCATCTTCATGGTGGCGGCGCCCCTGATGACGGTCGGCGTGCCGCTCGACCTGCCGAAGACGCAGGCGAAGGCTCTCAACGCCGACACGCAGCCGATCACCGTTTCCGTCAAGGCGGACGGCCAGGTCTACCTGCAGGAAACGCCGATCCCGATCGACGAGATTGCCGCAAAGCTCCAGGCCGTGGCGACCACGGGCTATACGGAGCGCGTCTTCGTGCGCGGCGACGGCACGGCGCCCTATGGCGTCATCGCCGACGTGATGTCGCGCATCCAGGCCGGCGGGTTCACCAATATCGGCCTCGTCACCGAGCAGAAACCGGACAGGTGATCGCACGCCATGAAGGGCAGCCTCGCCACATCCGCCGTCATCCACTCCCTGGTTCTCACCTGGGCGCTGGTTTCGCTCGGCAGTCCTGAAAGCTTCGACGTCGCCAATGTCGAGGCCATGCCGGTCGATATCGTGTCGATCGAGGAGCTGACGCAGATCCAGCAGGGCGACAAGAAGGCCGAAATGAAGGAAAAGGCCGCGCCTATCCCGACAAAGAAGGAAACGCCGGTCGAGAACGCGGAAAATGCCGGCGAAAACGACGTCGACCTGAAGAACCTGCCGACGCCGGAGGAAAAGCCGCGCGACATCGAGACCGCCGCCGCGCCGGAAAAGGCCGAGAAGGTCGTGCAGACGCCGGACACGAAACCCGTCGAGGACGTCAAGCAGGAAGAGCCTGCGAGCGAACCCTCGACCGAGGTTGCGGCGCTTCCCGAGACCAGGCAGGAGGTCAAGCCCGACCCGAAGCCCGAGGCGACGCCTTCCGAGGAGAAGCCGGCCGAGGTCGAGGATGCCGAGGCGCTGCCGGACAGGATCCCGCTTCCCGAGATGAAGCCGAAGCTCGAGACGAAGAAGGCGGAGACCGCGGAAAAGCCGGCCGAGAAGAAGGTGGAGACGGCGAAGGCCGAGACCGCCAAGACGCCGGACCGCAAGAAGGACCAGAAGAAGAAGCAGGAAAAGGCGAGCTCGCTGAACGACAGCGACTTCAACGCCGACGAGATCTCCGCGCTCCTCAACAAGGAAAAGGCGGCCGGCGGCGGTGCGAAGCGCTCGCAGGAACAGGCGGCGCTCGGCGGCAAGAAGACGACGAGCGGCACCAAGCTGTCGCTCAGCGAGATGGACGCGCTGCGCGGCCAGATCCAGAACAACTGGTCGATCATCCCTGGCCTTGCCGATGCCGCCGACGTGCGCATCAAGGTCACGATGCAGCTCGACCAGAACGGCGACATCATCGGCGAGCCGGAAGTGGTCGCGACGGGCGGTTCGGATACCGCGCGCCGCGCGCTTGCCGGCGGCGCCCGCCGCGCCATCATGAAATCGCGGCCCTTCAAGGGCCTACCCCCGGAAAAATATGATGCCTGGAGCGAAGTCGTCGTGAACTTCGACCCCAGCCAGATGATGTAATACCAAGTCTCGATGATAGGAGCCTATGGGTTCCTATCATCGAGACTTGGTATAAAACTAGGAAGGCCTAGATTTATGTTCAGACGCACTCTCCTCCGTTTGCTGGTCGTGCTGACCGGCCTTGCGGCGTCCCTGCCGCAGGCCTGGGCGCTCGTGGAAATCAACATCAACAAAGGCAATGTCGAGCCGCTGCCGATCGCCGTCACCGATTTCATCGCCGGCGGCGATCTCGGCCAGCGCGTCACCGACGTGATTGCGGCCGACCTCAAGCGCTCCGGCCTCTTCGCGCCGGTGAACAAGCAGGCTTTCATCGAGAAGATATCCAATCCCGACCAGGCGCCGCGCTTCGATGACTGGAAGGTCATCAATGCACAGGCCCTCGTGACGGGCCGCGTGACGCAGGAGGGTGACGGGCGCCTGCGCGCCGAGTTCCGCCTGTGGGACACCTTCGCCGGCAAGCAGATCACCGGCCAGCAGTTCTATACCCAGCCGGAAAACTGGCGCCGCGTCGCGCACATCATCGCTGACGCGATCTATGAGAGCCTGACCGGCGAGAAGGGCTATTTCGACACCCGCATCGTCTATGTCGCCGAAAGCGGCCCGAAGACGGCTCGCAAGCGCCAGCTCGCCATCATGGACCAGGACGGCTTCAACGCCCGCGCGCTCACCAACGCCAACGAGCTGGTCCTGACGCCGCGCTTCTCGCCGAACCGCCAGGAAATCACCTACATGTCCTTCGAGGGCAACCAGCCGCGCGTTTACCTGCTCCAGCTGGAGACGGGGCAGCGCGAGGTGGTCGGCAACTTCCCGGGCATGACCTTCTCGCCGCGCTTCTCGCCGGATGGCCAGAAGGTCATCATGAGCCTGCAGCAGGAAGGCAATTCCAACATCTACACGATGGACCTGCGCTCGCGCACCACGACGCGGCTCACCTCGACGGCGGCGATCGACACCTCGCCCTCCTACTCGCCGGACGGCTCGCAGATCGTCTTCGAGAGCGACCGCGGCGGCAGGCCGCAGCTCTACGTGATGGGCGCCGACGGCTCCAACCAGCGCCGCATTTCCTTCGGCGACGGTTCCTATTCCACCCCGGTCTGGTCGCCGCGCGGCGACCTCATCGCCTTCACCAAGCAGTCGGGCGGCAAGTTCTCGATCGGCGTGATGAAGACGGACGGTTCGGGCGAGCGCATCCTCACCTCCGGCTTCCACAACGAGGGGCCGACCTGGGCGCCGAACGGACGGGTGCTGATGTTCTTCCGCCAGGCCGCCGGTGCCGGCGGTCCGCAGATCTATTCGATCGACCTTTCCGGCTACAACGAGCAGATCGTGCAGACGAAGGGTTTTGCTTCCGACCCGGCCTGGTCGCCGCTTCTGGAATAGCATCGACACGCGTAAGGCGGGCCTGCCGCGTTCTTGCCGCAAAGTCCTGTAAATCAGGCGGCAGCGAGACGCGGCAGGCCCGTCTCCATTTGATATGCCGGGGGCCGGGGACGGTCTTACAAGCAATCGTTAACCATAATCGTTGAACGCGGATTAACCGACCGCGGTTACAGTCTGGCAACCCTGATTGAAACCGACGCTTCAACGAACTTGACGCAAGAACTGATGCAAGGAGACCGGCTCATGAGCCGCATTCATTCCCCGGCCGCTGGCCGCATGCAGACCATCGCCCGCAACCCGGCAATGATCGCCCTGTTCATGACGCTGGCGCTTGCCGGCTGCGCATCCAAGAAGAACATGCCGAACAATGCCGGCGACCTCGGCCTCAACGGTGGCGCAGGCGCGGCGACCCCGGGCTCGCAGCAGGACTTCACCGTCAATGTCGGCGACCGCATCTTCTTCGACACCGACTCCTCGTCGGTTCGCGCCGATGCTGCCGCGACGCTCGACCGTCAGGCCCAGTGGCTGCAGCGCTACCCGAACTACGCCATCACGATCGAAGGCCATGCCGACGAGCGCGGTACGCGTGAATACAACCTCGCGCTCGGCGCACGCCGCGCTGCCGCGACCCGCCAGTACCTCGCTTCGCGCGGCGTTCCGGCAAACCGCATGAAGACGATCTCCTACGGCAAGGAAAAGCCGGTCGCCGTCTGCGACGACATTTCCTGCTGGTCGCAGAACCGCCGCGCCGTGACCGTTCTGGGTGGCGCCGGCATGTAATTCCTTCCAGGGAAGGATGCGGAAAAGGCGGCCGAGAGGCCGCCTTTCTTTTTTCAACACACTTTGGCCGAACTCCGTTGCTTTTTGAGAGTATTTGGAAAACTCTTCGGCAGCGCTTCGGCGTACAATGGGACCAACAGGACGAAGATAGATGAAGAAACTTGTCGCGGCAGGCGTTCTCAGTCTCGCAGCGGTAGCAGGCATGGTCGGGCCGATCAGCGCATCGCCGCTTTTCCCGCTTGCGAACGGCTTCCTGCCGGCACAAAGCGAGCGGGCAGAGAAGGGCAACGTGATCCTGGCACAGGCCATGGATCCGCGCGTCGGGCAGCTCGAAGAGCAGATCCGCAGCCTCAACGGCCGGATCGAGGAAATGAGCTACCAGCTCCTGCAGATGCAGGAGCAGCTTCGCAAGACGCAGGAAGACAACGAGTACCGTTTCCAGGATCTCGAAAGCGGCAAGAGCGGAGGCTCCGGCAAGAGCGGCGCCCTCGACAAGCCGGTGAACGGCGGGACTGCCGACCAGCAGATCGCCACGAACAGGGGGCCGGCGGATGACACCGCCGGAACCGACACGCTCGGCACGGGTGGCGGTGCCCAGCCGCAGGAACTGGGCTCGATCCGCTTCGACGAGAACGGCAACCCGATCGGTGCCGACGCCAATCCGGACCTGAACAACCAGAGCGCCTCGATCGGCAACGACAATTCGCTGCCGGGCGTGGAGAACGGCCTGCCGCAGGCCTCGCAGTCGTCTTCCGCCTCGCTCGACAATCCCGACGATCTCTATCAGGTCGCCTACGGCCATGTTCTGTCCGGCGACTACCAGCTCGCCGAACGCGAATTCCGCGACTATCTCGATATCTTCCCGAAGGGCGAGAAGGCGGCGGACGCCAATTTCTGGCTGGGCGAGGCCCAATATTCGCAAGGCAACTTCAACGATGCCGCAAAGACCTTCCTCAACGCCCACCAGACGTTCAGCAAGTCGAAGAAGGCGCCGGAAATGCTGCTGAAGCTCGGCATGTCGCTTGCCGCCCTCGACAACCGCGAGACCGCCTGCGCGACGCTGCGCGAAGTGAACAAGCGCTACCCGAACGCCTCCAAGGCCGTGAAGACCAAGGTTTCGTCCGAGCAGAGCCGTCTGTCCTGCTGATTGCGGACGGAAGAAACACCGTGGCCCATGCGGACGATCCCGCTTTTGAGGCAGCCGGCCGTTTCCTGAAGAGTTTCAAGCATCCCGCGCACCTGCTGGTCGCCGTTTCCGGCGGCAGTGATTCGACGGGGCTCCTCGTGGCGCTTGCCACGCTTCGCGCGGCCGGGCGCTATCCCGGCATCACCCTTTCCGCCTGCACGATCGACCATGACCTGCGGCCCGGCTCCGCCGGGGAGGCTGCATGGGTCGGCGCCCTTTGCGCACGCCATGGCGTGAGGCACGTCATCCGCCGCTGGGAAGGCGAAAAGCCGGTTTCCGGCCTGCAAGCCGCCGCCCGCGCCAGGCGCTACGGTCTCCTCGCCGACGTCGCCGTGGAAATGGGCGCCGATGCCGTTCTCGCTGCCCATACGCGCGACGACCAGAACGAGACCGTGGCGATGCGCGCTGCGCGGTCGGCGGAAGGGATCGGCCTTTCCGGGATGGCGGATGCCGTCCTGCTCCATGGTGCCGTCTGGCTGCTGCGGCCTTTCCTCGCCATCGACCGGGCGGCCATCCGCGCCTTCCTCGCCGCGCGCGGCGAAGGCTGGCGCGAGGATCCAAGCAACGACAATCCCCGCTTCGAGCGGGGCCGCATCCGGGCGCGCGGCGTTTTGCCCGAACCTGCCGGCGGGGACAGGGTCTTGCTTTCCCGATGCGCGGCCGCCTTCCTGGCCGAAAACGTCCGGACGGAGGGCGCCTTCTTCGCGCTGGCACCCGCGGCCATCGGCACCCTGCTTGCCGATCCGGCGGCCTGGCGTGGCTTTCTGGTGCTGGCGGCGGTGGCGGGGGGGCGGGTTCATGCCCTTGAGGCGGCGTCGGCCGGTCGCCTGCGGGGATTCCTTGCCAGCGGCACACTGTCGCGGCTGACCGCCGGCCGCGTGGTCTTCGATCGCCGGCGCGACGGCCTTTTCCTCTACCGCGAATGCCGCGGCATCGAGACCCTTGCCCTGCCGGCAGGCGCGGCGGCCGTCTGGGACGGGCGATACCATGTCGCCAACCGTGCCGGCCGGACGATCATGGTTTCGGCTGCCGGCAGCGGGCGAGGGCGGGATGACGGCGCCGGACTGGGCGGACCCGCCTTGCGCGCCAGCCGCGCCGCGCCGCGCCTGGAATTCGAGCATGGCGGGCGAGTGCCTGCGAATCTTGCCGCCATCGAGCCCCTGGTGGCGCCCTATGCCCGTTTCCTGCCGCGCTTCGACCTGCCGCTTGCCAATGCGCTCGCGGAGATTCTCGGGCGCGCGCCGTTTTCGTCTCCGCCGAACGAATGAAGGCGCGCATGAAAGCGTTGTGGTAGAATGGAGGCAATGTCGACGGCAGGCGGCCGCAGGGCCATCCTCGTCGTTGACGATATTGAGAGAAAAGCCCTGGTCCCGTGTGCTTTGCCTTGGCAAGGCCGCATGGCGACCCTATGTTAGGCGACAGAGAAGCGGCCGGGAAACTCCGGCCGGGAAAGTGCCCGGAACGTTCGATGAATCCCAATTTCCGCAACTTCGCCCTGTGGGCGATTATCGCCCTCTTGCTGATCGCGCTGTTCAGCATGTTCCAGACGAGCCCGGCGCAGACCGGCTCGCGGGAAATCCCCTATTCGCAGTTCCTGAAAGAGGTGGACTCGAGCCGGGTGAAGGAAGTCGTCATCACCGGCGACAAGATCGTCGGCAGCTATGTCGAGACCGGCGCGACCTTCCAGACCTATGCGCCGACCGGCGACAATTCGCTCGTCCAGCGGCTTGAGGCGAAGAACGTCGTCGTCAGCGCGCGGCCGGAGACGGATGGCTCGTCCGGGTTCCTCAGCTATATCGGCACGCTGCTGCCCATGCTCCTGATCCTCGGCGTCTGGCTGTTCTTCATGCGCCAGATGCAGGGCGGCTCGCGCGGGGCGATGGGTTTCGGCAAGTCCAAGGCGAAGCTGCTCACCGAAGCGCATGGCCGCGTGACCTTCGCGGACGTCGCCGGCGTCGACGAAGCCAAGCAGGACCTCGAGGAGATCGTCGAATTCCTACGCGACCCGCAGAAGTTCCAGCGCCTTGGCGGGCGCATTCCGCGCGGCGTGCTGCTCGTCGGCCCGCCCGGCACCGGTAAGACGCTGCTCGCACGCTCCGTAGCGGGCGAGGCGAATGTGCCCTTCTTCACCATTTCCGGTTCCGACTTCGTCGAGATGTTCGTCGGCGTCGGCGCGAGCCGCGTGCGCGACATGTTCGAGCAGGCCAAGAAGAACGCGCCCTGCATCATCTTCATCGACGAAATCGACGCCGTCGGCCGTCACCGCGGCGCGGGCCTCGGCGGCGGCAATGACGAGCGCGAGCAGACGCTGAACCAGCTTCTCGTCGAGATGGACGGTTTCGAGGCCAATGAAGGCATCATCCTGATCGCCGCGACCAACCGGCCCGACGTTCTCGACCCGGCGCTCCTGCGTCCCGGCCGTTTCGACCGCCAGGTCGTTGTGCCGAATCCCGACATCGTCGGCCGCGAGCGCATCCTCAAGGTGCATGTGCGCAACGTGCCGCTGGCCCCGAATGTCGACCTCAAGGTCCTTGCCCGCGGTACGCCCGGCTTTTCCGGTGCCGATCTCATGAACCTCGTCAACGAGGCCGCGCTGATGGCCGCGCGGCGCAACAAGCGCCTCGTCACCATGCAGGAGTTCGAGGACGCCAAGGACAAGATCATGATGGGCGCCGAGCGCCGTTCCTCGGCCATGACCGAGGCGGAGAAGAAGCTCACCGCCTATCACGAGGCCGGCCACGCCATCGTCGCGCTCAAGGTGCCGCTTGCGGATCCGCTGCACAAGGCGACGATCATCCCGCGCGGCCGCGCGCTCGGCATGGTCATGCAGCTTCCCGAGGGCGACCGCTACTCGATGAGCTACAAGTGGATGGTCTCGCGCCTCGCCATCATGATGGGCGGCCGCGTCGCCGAGGAGATCACCTTCGGCAAGGACAACATCACCTCCGGCGCCTCCTCCGACATCGAGCAGGCGACCAAGCTCGCCCGCGCCATGGTCACCCAGTGGGGCTTTTCCGACCAGCTCGGCCAGGTCGCCTATGGCGAGAACCAACAGGAGGTCTTCCTCGGTCATTCGGTCGCGCAGCAGAAGAACGTCTCCGAGGCGACCGCGCAGAAGATCGACAACGAGATCCGCCGCCTGATCGACGAGGCCTATGCCGAGGCCAAGCGCATCATCACCGAGCAGCACCATGAATTCGTGGCGCTTGCCGAAGGCCTGCTCGAATATGAGACGCTGACGGGCGACGAGATCAAGGCGCTCATCCGCGGCGAGAAGCCGGCGCGCGATCTCGGTGACGACACGCCGCCGCATCGCGGTTCCGCCGTGCCGAAGGCCGGCCACAAGAAGGGCGGCGAGGCGGAAGGCGGCCTGGAGCCGCAGCCGCAATAAGGCGAGCCGCCGAAAAAGAATCGAAGACGGCCGGGAAGTCTTTCCCGGCCGTTTCTTTCGGTAACGGTCTGTAACGAATTCTGATGCGCGGGTGGATGCTCTTTTTTCGCTTTTGTGGCAAGGAAATGGGGCGGCCGCACGATGTTTAAGGTTTGAACGACGGGGCGGCTATAGAATAGTTTCGCCCCGCGGCCCGTCTTAAAGGCTGGGCGTGGCAGGATGAACGCATCAGGATCGGGCGCGGCACGAGTGCCGCCCGGCCAGCGATTTTCAGGAGTGACTATGAAGCGTCGTTATTTCGGTACGGACGGCATTCGGGGACAATCCAACATTTTCCCGATGACGCCGGACCTTGCCATGCGGGTCGGCATCGCCGTGGGTACGATCTTCCGCCGTGGCGCGCATCGCCACCGCGTGGTGATCGGCAAGGACACGCGCCTTTCCGGCTACATGTTGGAAAACGCCATGGTGGCGGGCTTTACCGCCGCCGGCATCGACGCCTTCATTCTCGGGCCGATCTCGACGCCCGCCGTCGCCATGCTGACGCGGTCGCTGCGCGCCGATATCGGCGTGATGATCTCCGCCTCGCACAATCCTTTCTACGACAACGGCATCAAGCTCTTCGGTCCCGATGGCTACAAGCTCTCCGACGAGATCGAGATGGAAATCGAGGAGCTGATCGACAGGGACATCACGGCGCAACTCGCGAAGGCCGCCGATATCGGCCGGGCGAAGCGCATCGACGGCGTGCATGACCGCTATATAGAACATGCCAAGCGCACGCTGCCGCGCGACACGACGCTGAAGGGCCTGCGCGTGGCCATCGACTGCGCCAATGGCGCTGCCTACCGCGTCGCCCCCGCCGCCCTCTGGGAACTCGGCGCCGACGTCGTGACGATCGGCAACGAGCCGGATGGCCTCAACATCAATCTCGAATGCGGCTCCACCCACCCGGACGCCCTGCAGCGCAAGGTGCATGAGGTGCGCGCCGATATCGGCATCGCGCTCGACGGCGATGCCGACCGCGTGCAGATCGTCGACGAGAACGGCAAGATCATCGATGGCGACCAGCTGATGGCTGTCATCGCCGAAAGCTGGGCGGCGGACGGCATGCTGCGCGGCGGCGGCATCGTCGCGACCGTCATGTCCAATCTCGGCCTCGAACGCTTCCTCTCCGGCCAGGGCCTCGGCCTGCAGCGGACCAAGGTCGGCGACCGCTATGTCGTCGAGCACATGCGCCAGCACGATTACAATGTCGGCGGCGAGCAATCCGGCCATATCGTCCTGTCCGATTTCGGCACGACCGGCGACGGTCTTGTCGCCGCGCTCCAGGTGCTCGCCTGCGTCAAGCGCAGCGGCAAGACGGTGAGTGAGGTATGCAACCGCTTCGAGCCGGTGCCGCAGGTGCTGAAGAACGTGCGCATCCAGGCCGGTTCGCCGCTGGAGGACGCCGTGGTGCGCCAGGCGATCGCCGATGCCGAAAGCGAGCTCGCCCGCAACGGCCGCCTTCTCATCCGCCCCTCCGGCACGGAGCCGCTGATCCGCGTGATGGCGGAAGGTGACGACCGGGCACAGGTGGAGCGCATCGTCGATGAGCTGGTGGGCGTGATCGGCTCGGTGCGCAACGCCGCCTGAGCCCGCCCGACGCATTTTTTGAAAAGGCCGAAGCTCTGCTTCGGCCTTTTCTTTTCCGCTCAAGTCGCGTCGAAGTTTCTTCCGGAAGCTTTCGGCAATTTATTCATCCTTTACCGAATTCGTGAACGACCATTAACAAATACGGTAAATCTTTGTAGTTAATCGCCCCTTAACCTTTCCTCGCCATTATCCGTGGCTGATCGAGGGACTTGGAATCCGGCGCGCCGGCCATCCCAAGCAAAGCCTATTGGAGCAAGGCCATGAGGAAAGTTTTGAGTGGCGTGGTTGCCGTCCTGCTGACGGGCACGTCGGGTTATGCGGCCGATGTCTACCAGCCGGAGGTCATCGAGGCGCCGGTGCAGGAAACCGTCATCGAGACGGGCGGCTGGTACCTGCGCGGCGACATGGGCTGGTCCTATAACAAGATGCGCGGCGCGAGCTTCTACCAGGGTTCGAACGACACCTATCGCAGCTTCGATTCCACGCGCCTGAAGAGCGGCTTCACCATCGGCGGCGGTGTCGGTTACCAGATCAACGACCACTTCCGCACGGACGTGACGCTCGACTACATGTTCAAGTCCAAGTTCAAGGGCTCGACGACGGGCGGCTGCGGCGTCGCCGTGAACTGCACCTCCACCGACGTCTCCTCGCTGACCGCCCTCAGCCTGCTCGCCAACGCCTATGTCGACATCGGCACCTACGGCATCGTCACGCCCTATGTCGGCGCAGGTATCGGCGGCACCTATGTGAACTGGAAGGGCCTCAAGAACACCTCGTGCGAAACCGGCGACCCGACGAACTGCGACCCGACCTTCGAACATCGCGGCAGGAAGAGCTGGCGCTTCACCTATGCGCTGATGGCCGGTGCTTCCGTCGACGTCACCTGCAACCTGAAGGCCGACCTCGGCTATCGCTTCCGCCATGTCACCAAGGGCGAGATGTTCGGCTTCAATGCCGGCGGCGGCCCGGGCTACGACAAGGGCTTCTACAGCCACGAGGCACGCGCCGGTCTGCGCTACGCCTTCAACGGCTGCGAGCAGCAGGCCTATATCCCGCCGGCCGAAATCCCGATCGAGCAGCCGGTCTACAAATAAGCGGCGTACTGCCGACCGCCTTGCAAGGCCGCCCTCCGGGCGGCCTTTTCGCATTCCCGAACGCGTTGCAGATCCGGACACTTAACCGTTTCTTCATGCCTTAAGATTTATGGTTAACCAACGGTGTAGGGTGGCGATCTCTTAAGGATGCAAGGCCCTGCGCCGATCACGCAACCGCCGGCCCGCCCGGCCTTGAGGGATCGAGACCATGTTCCGCCGCATCGCACCGCTTGGTATTGCCATTCTTGCCGGCCTCGTCGCGACGAGCGTGACGGCGAGCGATCTCGACATCATCAACGCGCCGGAAATCGACGTCTCCGGCAGCACGGTGGCCGAGGGCTGGTATATCCGCGGCGATCTCGGTTACTCCGGCTGGGTCAAGCACGACAAGCCGAACTACAGGATCGATGCCTTCGGCGCGACCTTTGCTGACGGGGATTTCGACAATGCCCGCTTCTCCAAGCCCATCTCCTACGGTGTCGGCATGGGCTACCAGTTCAACAATTTCCTGCGCGCCGACCTGACGACGGACTTCTTCAACGGCTCGCTGCGCGGCAGCTCGAACCTCGATTCGCCCTGCATCGCAGCCCCGGCGGGCACGACCTGCCGCCTCGGCCAGAAGGCGGACTACAGCGCGGCCCATTTCCTGGCAAACGGCTATGTGGATCTCGGAACCTATGCCGGCATAACGCCCTATGTCGGTGCAGGTGCGGGCGTGACCTACATGAAATGGGACAGCTTCCGCACCCAGGCGAACTGCCAGAACGACACGGGCTCCTGCGCAGGTGCGACCTTCGACGAGCTCCGCGTGAAGGGCGACGACAGCTGGCGCTTCACCTATGCGCTGATGGCGGGTGCCGCCATCGACCTCACCGAACGCGTCAAGCTCGACCTCGGTTATCGTTTCTCCGACATGGCGGGCGGCAAGGCCTTCGGCGGCACGGCCGAGGTGCCCGGCGTCGGCTCGGTCAGCGTCAAGGGACGGGACGAGGGCTTCCAGAAGCATGAGTTCCGTGCGGGTATCCGCGTCACCACCTGGTGACACCCCTTTCTTTGCTTGCGCGGCGGCGCGTCGGGAAACCGGCGCGCCGTTTCCGTTGCGCCGCATTATTTTTCGTTCGCGACATAATCCTCTTGACTTGAAAACGGCTCTTCCATATTCACGGCGGCGGGACACTCCTCCCCAACGAGGAGCTATCTATCTGGAAGGATAGCGATCATGACGAAGACCGTCACACCGCCGGACGTGCGTCCGAACAATACCCATTTCTCTTCTGGCCCTTGCTCGAAGCGCCCAAATTGGTCGCTCGAAGCGCTTTCCGATGCTCCGCTCGGTCGTTCGCACCGCGCCAAGATCGGCAAGACCAAGCTCAAGCAGGCCATCGATCTCACCCGTGACGTCCTGGAAGTGCCGGCGGATTACCGCATCGGCATCGTGCCGGCCTCCGATACCGGCGCCGTCGAGATGGCGCTGTGGTCGCTGCTCGGCCCGCGCGGCGTCGACATGGTCGCTTGGGAAAGCTTCGGCTCTGGCTGGGTTTCCGATGTCGTGAAGGAGCTGAAGCTCCCCGATACGCGCAAGATCATGGCCGATTACGGCCTTCTCCCCGACCTTTCCATGATCGACTTCGACCGTGACGTGGTCTTCACCTGGAACGGCACGACCTCGGGCGTGCGCGTGCCGAACGCCGACTTCATCCCGGCCGACCGCAAGGGCCTGACCATCTGCGACGCGACCTCGGCCGCCTTCGCGCAGAACCTCGATTTCGCCAAGCTCGACGTCGTCACTTTCTCCTGGCAGAAGGTGCTGGGCGGCGAGGGCGCGCATGGCGTCATCATCCTGTCGCCCCGCGCCGTCGAGCGGCTGGAAAGCTATACGCCCTCCTGGCCGATGCCGAAGATCTTCCGCATGACCAAGGGCGGCAAGCTGATCGAGGGCATCTTCCAGGGCGAGACGATCAACACGCCCTCCATGCTCTGCGTCGAGGACTATATCGATGCGCTCAACTGGGCCAAGCAGGTCGGCGGCCTCAAGGGCCTGATGGCCCGCGCCGACGCCAATGCCAAGGTCATCTTCGACTTCGTCGAGAAGAACGAGTGGATCGCCAATCTCGCCAAGGATCCGGCGACGCGCTCCAACACCTCGGTCTGCCTGACGATCGCCGACAAGGACGTGCTGGCGCTCGATGCCGACGCCCAGGCCGCTTTCGCCAAGGGTTTCGTCGCCCTCCTCGACAAGGAAGGTGTCGCCTACGACATCGGCGCTTATCGCGACGCCCCGTCGGGCCTGCGCATCTGGGCCGGCGCCACCATCGACACGGCCGACCTCGAAGCGCTGATGCCGTGGCTCTCCTGGGCCTTCGAGACCCAGAAGGCGACGCTCGCCAAGGCCGCGGCCTGATTTTGCGACTGGCTTCGTCCTCAGGGCGAAGCCACCCTTGATCTCATCTCCCTGATCTATTGAAGGAGGCCTCTCATGGCACCTCGCGTACTCGTATCCGACGAACTGTCGGAAACCGCCGTCCAGATCTTCCGCGATCGCGGCGTCGATGTCGATTTCCAGCCGAAGATCGGCAAGGACAAGGACAAGCTTGCCGAGATCATCGGCAATTATGATGGCCTCGCCATCCGCTCGGCCACCAAGGCGACGGAAAAGCTGATCGCGGCGGCGACCAACCTCAAGGTCATCGGCCGCGCCGGCATCGGCGTTGACAATGTCGATATCCCGGCCGCCTCGCGCCGCGGCATCATCGTCATGAACACGCCCTTCGGCAACTCGATCACCACGGCCGAGCACGCCATCGCGCTGATGTTTGCCGTCGCCCGCCAGCTTCCGGCCGCCGACGCCTCCACCCAGGCCGGCAAGTGGGAGAAGTCGAAGTTCATGGGCGTCGAGATCACCGGCAAGACGCTCGGCGTCATCGGCGCCGGCAATATCGGCTCCATCGTCTGCTCGCGCGCCATCGGCCTCAAGATGCACGTCATCGCCTATGACCCGTTCCTCTCCAAGGAGCGCGCCGAGGAGATGGGCGTGACCAAGGTCGAACTGGACGAGCTGCTGGCCAAGGCCGACTTCATCACGCTGCATGTTCCGCTCACCGACAAGACCCGCAACATCCTGAACGCCGAGGCGCTCGCCAAGACGAAGCCGGGCGTCCGCATCGTCAACTGCGCCCGCGGCGGTCTCGTCGATGAGAAGGCGCTGGCGGAAGCCCTGAAGTCCGGCCATGTCGCCGGGGCCGGCTTTGATGTCTTCGAGGTCGAGCCCGCCACCGAAAGCCCGCTCTTCGGCCTGCCGAACGTCGTCTGCACGCCGCATCTTGGCGCATCGACCACGGAAGCGCAGGAGAACGTCGCCCTCCAGGTCGCCGAGCAGATGTCGGACTACCTCGTCAAGGGTGCTGTATCCAACGCCATCAACATGCCGTCGATCACCGCCGAGGAGGCGCCGATCCTGAAGCCGTTCATCCGCCTTGCGGACGTGCTCGGCGCCTTCGTCGGCCAGGTCACGGAAAGCGCGATCAAGGAAATCGAGATCCTCTACGACGGCGCGACGGCCTCGATGAACACCAAGGCGCTGACCAGCGCGGTGCTCGCCGGCCTCATCCGCCCGCAGGTGGCCGACGTCAACATGGTCTCGGCGCCGGTCATGATCAAGGAAAAGGGCATCATCCTGTCGGAGGTCAAGCGCGACAAATCGGGCGTCTTCGACGGCTATATCCGCCTGACGGTAACGACCGGGAACCAGACCCGCTCGATTGCCGGCACCGTCTTTTCCGACGGCAAGCCGCGCTTCATCCAGATCAAGGGCATCAACCTCGATGCCGACGTCGGCAACCACATGGTCTACATCACCAATACCGACGTTCCCGGCATGATCGGCTTCATCGGCACGACGCTGGGCGAGGCGGGCGCCAACATCGCCAACTTCCAGCTCGGCCGCGACAAGCAGGGCGGCGATGCGATCGCGCTGCTTTATGTCGATGCCGCCGTCTCCGAGGATGTCCTGAACAAGCTGCGCGTCAACCCGGCCATCCGCCAGGTCAAGTCGCTGGTCTTCAACGTCGACTGATCTTCGTCCTCCCAAGACGAACAGAAAGGCCCGCCGGATCTCTCCGGCGGGCCTTTTCTCTGGCGGCATTCACGGGGATCAGGCGGTTTCACGACTTGGAACTCGAAGAGACCATGTTGCAGGGGACTGCAACATTGAAAATCCAGACAAGATTTAAGCGCCCGAATCAGGGGTGGATCTTCATGGAATACAGGTTCTTGCGGGTGACTTCTTGCATTTGTCAGTTGTTCTTCTCTTTCGGCCGTCCCCATTCGGCAATCGCGATGCCGCCGAGTACCAGAAGAAGGGCGACGATGTGGAACAGGTGCATCGTCTCGCCGATCAGCGCGACGGACAGGATGGTGCCGAAGACCGGGATGGCATTGATGAAGAGACCGGCCCGGTTGGCGCCGATCATCTCCACGCCGCGCACATAGAGCACCTGCGAAAGCAACGAGGGGAAGATGCCGGCATAGAGCACGACGATCCAGCCGGTGGTATCGGGAAAGATCGCGGCGCCGCGCGACACTTCCCAGAAGAGCAGCGGAAGGGCGCTGAGGAACGCGCCGAAGACGGGCGCGGCGATGAAGCTCTGCCAGTGCATCTCCGGCTTCCAGCGCAGCGAGACCGTATAGGCGGCATAGACGATGCAGGCGCCGAGCATCAGGGCATCGCCGAAGTTGAACTCCAGTTCCGCCAATGCCGAGAATTCGCCATGCGCGGCTGTTACAAGAACGCCGACCAGCGTGACGGTAAAGCCGAGAACCTGCGCGATCGAGGCCTGGATGCGGAAGAGCGCGAAATTGAAGACGAAGATCAGCATGGGGATGCCGGCCTGCTCGATGACGGCGTTGATGGCGCTGGTATAGCCGAGCGCGGTGTAGAGCAGGGCGTTGAAGGCGGTGAAGCCGAAGACGCCGTAGAGAAGCAGCTGCAGCCAGTGCCGGCGGATCGCCGGCCAGTCGCGCTTCACCTGCGGCAGCATGAGAACCAGGATGACGCCGAGCGCGATGGTCCAGCGGAAGGTGGTCAGCACCATCGGGCTGACATGGCCGACGGCAAGCTTGCCGGCCACCGAGTTCGCGCCCCAGAAAAGCGAGGTGACGCACAGGTAGAAATAGGCTCTGCTGTTCAAGGCGGCTGGGTCCGATAGGTGGAAGGATGCATGCAAGGCGGGCCGGCGGGTGGCCCACATAAGGTGAAAAACCGCCAGATGTCATGCAAAAAGCGGATTGCGGCCGTCATAACAGGGTCGCAATCCCAAGGACAACACAGTATAGATGCGCGGGTTTGTGTCAGGCGCGCGCATGCGTGCGTAACAGCAAGGCGCTCGTGCGCGAAAACGGGAAAGATGAAATGACGAACGTCGTGGTGATCGGATCGCAATGGGGTGACGAAGGCAAGGGCAAGATTGTCGACTGGCTTTCCGAACGCGCCGATATTGTCGTGCGCTTCCAGGGTGGTCACAATGCCGGCCATACGCTCGTCATCGACGGCACGAGCTACAAGCTCTCGCTGCTGCCTTCCGGTGTCGTGCGCCCGGGCAAGATGGCCGTTATCGGCAACGGCGTCGTCGTCGATCCGCATGCGCTGATCGCCGAGATCGACAAGCTGGAAAAGCAGGGTGTCAAGATCTCGCCGGAAAACCTGCGCATCGCCGACAATGCGACCCTCATCCTCTCCCTGCACCGCGAACTCGACGGTATCCGCGAGGACGCGGCCTCCAACTCCAATTCCGGCGTCAAGATCGGCACCACCCGCCGCGGCATCGGCCCGGCCTATGAGGACAAGGTGGGCCGCCGCGCCATCCGCGTCATGGACCTTGCCGATCTCGACACGCTGCCGGGCAAGGTCGAGCGCCTGCTGACGCATCACAATGCGCTGCGTCGCGGCCTTGGCGAAAGCGAAATCACGCATGATGCGATCATGCAGGAGCTGACCTCGGTCGCCGACCGCGTCCTACCCTTCCGCGAGACGATCTGGCTGATGCTCGACAAGGAGCGCCGCCGCGGCGCACGTATCCTGTTCGAAGGCGCGCAGGGCTCGCTGCTCGACATCGACCACGGCACCTATCCGTTCGTGACCTCGTCGAACACGGTGGCCGGGCAGGCCGCGGCCGGCTCGGGCATGGGGCCGGGCTCGCTGGGCTATATCCTCGGCATCACCAAGGCCTATACGACGCGAGTCGGCGAAGGCCCGTTCCCGACGGAGCTGAACGACGAGATCGGCCAGTTCCTCGGCGAGAAGGGTCATGAATTCGGCACGGTGACGGGGCGCAAGCGTCGCTGCGGCTGGTTCGACGCGGCACTGGTGCGCCAGTCGGTCGCCACCAACGGCATTACCGGCATCGCGCTCACCAAGCTCGACGTGCTCGATGGCCTCGACGAACTGAAGATCTGCGTCGGCTACACGCTCGACGGCAAGGAAATCGATCACCTGCCGGCGAGCCAGGGCCAGCAGGCCCGTGTCGAGCCGGTCTACATCACGCTCGAAGGCTGGAAGGAATCGACCGTCGGCGCGCGCAGCTGGGCGGATCTTCCGGCCCAGGCGATCAAATATGTGCGCCAGGTCGAAGAGCTGATCGGCGCCCCGGTCGCCCTGCTCTCGACCAGTCCGGAGCGGGACGACACCATACTTGTGACCGACCCGTTTGAGGACTAATCTCAAGCTCAACACCAGTTCCGTGACGTATTCCAATGAGATAGCGAGCGGACACGACGGAAAGTTCTGATGGCGGATTTTGTAGCAGTCATTCGAAGGGCCGTGGACGGCCTCTCGGACAACAACGCCGAGATGCGGCAGAAGGTTTACGAGAAGGCCCGCGGCGCCGTCCGCCGGCAGCTCGAATCCATGAACCCGCGCCCTTCCGATGACCTTGTGAAGCGTCAGCTCGACAAGCTCGAGGCGGCGATCAACAGCGTCGAGATAGACCATGCCGAGGCGCTGCCTGCCGAGGACATCGCGCCGGAACCCGCCGAAGAGGTGTTGCAGCCGGAGCCGGTGGCGGAGGAACCCGCCGCCGTTCCCGAAGCTGAAGAAGCGGTTGCCGAGACCGAGCCGGTGCATCATGAGGAGCCAGTCGCCGAGGCCGTAGACGCGCCTGCCGATGAAGCAGAAGCACAGGCGATCGAGGAGGAGCCGGCCGCCGAGCCGCCGGTGGAGGATACCCCGCCGGCCGAAGCCTATGCCGAGCCCGAGCCTGAGCACGCCGCGCCCGCCGAAGACCTTGCGGGGCAGGAAGAGCAGCCGGCCATCGTCGAGGCGCACAACGAGCCGTCCTGGCATGTCGAGGCCGCACCGGCTGACGACTATGTGCCTTCCTGGCAGGAGCCGGAACAGGAGCCTGCGCACGAGGCGGAAGCGGAGGAGACGGCCGAGGCCGCCGAGCCGCAGGTGCAGGCCGATCCGGTGCATGGCGATCCGGTGCATGAAGAGCAGGTGCCCGACGCCGAGCCGGCGGCGGACACCCGCATGCCCTCGGCCGAGGCCCAGTGGAACTGGAACGAGGCGAGCCCGGCCGATATGACGGCGGAAAACCATGTCCAGCCGGCGGACACCACCGCCAGCGACCCGCTCGCCTGGGACTGGCCGGAGGAGAAGGCCGCACAGCCGGAGGCAACGCCGGAACAGGCGTCTTCACGCGACTGGGGCGATCTCGACGAACTTCTCGGCCACGGCCCGAAGGCTGGTGCGGCCGCTGCCGGTGCGGCCGCCATGGCAGAGGCTGGGCTTGCCGATGCGACATCTTCCACGCCGACCGTGGAAACGGCCCGCGCGCCGCAGCGCTCCTTCCGCGCCGAGCCGCGCAAGTCGCGCCTCAATGTCGCGGCGCTCGCAGCCGTGGTGGCGCTGGTCGCCCTTGTCGGCGGTGCCGGCGCTGCCTACTGGTTCAACCGCGATACGGTGAACGACTGGGTCAACGAGCGGATCGCCGCCTTCACCGCGCCCTCCACCGAAACGCCGGCAGAAACCCCGCAGACGGCCGAGACCGCCGAAGGCAGCCGCAGCCTGCCGGCGGCGAACACCACCTCGGGCGCGACGGCCCAGACGCCGGACACCGCGGCAGGCACATCGACGAACACCGAGGTTGCCGTGGCAACCCCGAGCGGTACCGGCAAGTTCACGCAGCGCCTCCTGGCGGATGGGACCGAAGTGGACGAGGGGCCGGCCGCCGCGCTCGACGGCGCAACGCCGGAAGAGGGCAAGTCGGTCGCCGCGCAGACCCCGGAAACGGCGGGCGTGACGACGGAAGACGGTCCCGCGGCAGCCAGCGGCACGACGACGGGCGAGGCGACCCCTGAAACCGACGGCGCGGCACAGACGCCTGCCGGCACGGGCGATGCGACGACCACGACGGAGGGCGGTACGCCCGCAGCCACCGGCGAGCAGCCGGCGATCGGCGTGACGCAGAAGATGTTCCTCTACGAAGAGCGCCTCGGCCAGACGGCGCCGACGGCGATCGAAGGCACGGTGGCCTGGTCGAGCGCGGAAGAATCGCCGGGCGGCGACGCCAAGGACGAGCCGGTGGTGCGCGCGCAGGTCAACGTGCCCTCCAAGGGCCTGACGGCGCTGATCACCTTCCGCCGCAACGGTGACCGCTCCCTGCCGGCGAGCCATCTGGTGGAGCTTGTCTTCTCGCTGCCGGAGAATTTCGAAGGCGGCGGCATCGAAAGCGTGCAGCGCGTGGCGATGAAGCGCACCGAGCAGGATCGCGGCGACGCCCTGATCGCCGTGCCGGCGAAGATCACCGACGATTTTCACATGATCGCGCTTAACGACTTCCCCGAGGCGATCGCCAAGAACACGGACCTCCTGCGCACCCGCAGCTGGATCGACATCCCGATCACCTACCGCAACGGCCGCCGTGCGCTGATCACGCTCGACAAGGGCACGGCCGGCGCGGAGGCTTTCGACAAGGTGATGAAGGCCTGGGCGACGCTCGGCACGCCGGGCAGCCAGTAAGGCGATTTTCCGTCAAGGCAAAAGCCCGGCTCTGCCGGGCTTTTTCATGCCCGGCCGGTGCTCACCGCACCCGGGCATAGAGGAAGCTGTCGCGCGGCTCGTCCGACAGGTTCGGATGAAGCATGTGGCGGCGCAAGAGCCCCTCCCGTACCAAGCCGGCCTTCTCCATCACGCGCGCCGAAGCGGTGTTGGCTTTGTCGCACGTCGCTTCCGCCCGGAAAATAGACGGATGCGAGAGCGCATGCGTGACGACCCAGCGAACGATCTCGCTGGCGACGCCTTGCCCCCAATGGTCCCGGCGGACAAGCCAGCCGTAGGACACCTTTGTCGATGCAAGGCGGGGATGAACCATGCCGATGAGATCGCCGGGAGCCTGCCGGGGGCTTATCACCGCCGGAAAGCTCGCACCGGCCTGCCATTCCCGGCTGGCATGCCGGATTAAATCCTGCGTCTGGGACATGTCCGTATGCGGGCGCCAGGTGAGGTAGCGGGTCACCTCGGGATCCGTCGCCCATCCGGAAAAGAGCGCCTGCGCATCGGAAGGGCGGATGCGGCGGACCAGACAGCGTTCGGTCGTGAATTCTTCCGGCAGGCGATAGGCTTCGGTCATTGTCGATGTCCAGTTTCAATACCACGCACGGCAAAATCCGGCGCGCTGCCCGCCCCGTGATGCGCTGCCCGAAGGATGGACCGGCGAAGCGCCGATGCGGCAAGCCTCAAGCAAAAGGCCCGGCATCGCTGCCGGGCCTGTTCATGGTCGGATGGCCGCCTATCAGGCGTCTTCGATGACACGCACGGCGCGGGCCTGTTCGGCCGCGTATTTCTGCACGGCTTCCTGTACCTTCTCGAAGGCGCGGACCTCGATCTGGCGGACGCGCTCGCGGCTGATGTCGAACTCGGCGGAGAGCTCTTCCAGTGTCACCGGGTCTTCGGCGAGGCGGCGGGCCTCGAAGATGCGGCGCTCGCGCTCGTTGAGGACGCCCATGGCGCGCGCCAGCATGGCGCGGCGGGTGTCCAGCTCATCCTGCTCGATCAGCGTCTGTTCCTGGCTGTCGTGGTCGTCGACGAGCCAATCCTGCCACTGGCCGGATTCGCCCTCGCCGGCCTTGATCGGCGCGTTCAGCGAGGCGTCGCCGGTGAGGCGACGGTTCATCGAAACGACTTCCTCTTCCGAGACCTTCAGCTTGGTGGCGATTTCCTTCACCTGGTCGGGCTTCAGGTCACCGTCGTCGATCGCCTGGATCTTGCCCTTCATGCGGCGCAGGTTGAAGAACAGCCGCTTCTGGTTGGCGGTGGTGCCCATCTTCACCAGCGACCACGAGCGCAGGATATATTCCTGGATCGAGGCCTTGATCCACCACATCGCATAGGTGGCAAGGCGGAAGCCGCGTTCCGGGTCGAATTTCTTCACGGCCTGCATGAGGCCGACATTGCCCTCGGAGACGACTTCGCCGATCGGCAGGCCGTAGCCGCGATAGCCCATGGCGATCTTCGCCACGAGACGAAGGTGGCTCGTCACGAGCTGGTGGGCGGCGTTGCGGTCGCCGTGCTCCTGGTAACGCTTGGCGAGCATATATTCCTGCTGCGGCTCAAGCATCGGAAACTTGCGGATTTCATCGAGATAGCGGTTGAGACCACCTTCTCCGGCCGTGATCGACGGCAGCGTATTGCGGGCCATTCAGCACCCCTTTCTGAGACGGCTTCCATTCCGGCAAGCCTTGGTACGGAGCCTGATCCTGGAAACCGGATCCCCGTCAGCAACCATGCTCCCCGTGGGTCATGGCGACCCCACTGATCCTACAGATAGGTGTGGCGAAACAATGTTTCAAGGCTCCGCAAGCTTCACGGCTGCGTGAAGGCGGGACGGGCGGAACGGATTTTGCGACACATCCCTCAAATGGGGTCCAGCGCCCGGGAATCAAGGGGCGGCGGCGTGCTAGACGGCCCGCAGCGCCTCGATCAGGCGGGCCAGATCCGCCGGCGGCGGGGCTTCGAAATGCAGGGTCTCGCCCGTCGAGGGATGCTCGAACTGCAGCAGGAAGGCATGCAGCGCCTGGCGGTGGAACCCGTTCACCACGTCGCGCGCCTCTTCCGGCAGCCGGTTGGCCTTGGTCTTGAAGGCGCCGCCATATTCCGGATCGCCGATCAGCGGGTGGCCGATATGGGCCATATGCACGCGGATCTGGTGCGTGCGGCCGGTTTCGAGGTTGCACTCGACGAGGGAGGCGAGGCTGGTGCCGTCCTCGGTTTCGCCATAGCGCTCGACCACTTCGTAATGGGTGATCGCCTCGCGGGCATCGTCGGCGTCCTCGCGCTTCACCGCGCGCTTGGTGCGGTCCATGCCGCGGCCGAGCGGGGCGTCGATCGTGCCCCTGAGTTGGCGAGGGCGGCCCCAGACGACGGCCTGGTAGGCGCGTTCCAGCGGGCCGGTGCGGCCGTGATCGGCGAACTGGTCGGAGAGGTGGCGGTGCGCGGCGTCGTTCTTGGCAGCGACCATGACGCCGCTCGTCTCCTTGTCGAGCCGGTGCACGATGCCCGGGCGCCGCACGCCGCCGATGCCGGAAAGGCTCGTCCCGCAATGGTGGATGAGCGCATTGACCAGCGTGCCGGTCCAGTTGCCGGCGCCGGGATGGACGACGAGGCCGGCCGGCTTGCAGATGACGATCAGGTCGTCGTCCTCGTAGAGCACCTCCAGCGGGATGTCCTCGGCCTTCGGCTCGGGGTCGCGCGGCTCCGGCAGGGCGATCTCGACGCGGTCGCCGGGATGGATCTTGCGCTTCGGCTCGCCGATGGCCGCGCCGTTGACGTGAACGGCTCCTTCCTCGATCAGTGCCTTGATGCGGCTGCGCGAGAAATCGCCGGCAAGCGTGGCGGCGAGCCAGGCGTCGATGCGCCCTTCGGCGTCTTCCGGTACCGTCAGGACTTTTCTTGTGGCGTCGGCTTCTTTAAAGGGGTCGGTCATCGTTCACTACATTCATTGCCGGAAGGGCGCCTGCCATGTCCAACATCGAAAACGACGATCAGGAAGACAAGCCGCTCGACCCGGTGATGGAAAATGTTCGTCGCAAGATGATGCGCCTGCAACTGGTCTCCGGCGGCATCATGCTCCTGATGTTCATGGCGGTGCTTGCGGCCATTGTCTATAAGATCAACGCGCGGGATGGCAAGCCGGAAGCCGTCGCCTCGTCCGGCGGCGCCCTGGCCGTGCCGAGCGACGCGCCGGTCAAGGCGACCGCGACGCTGCCCGATGGCTTCGCCGTCTCCGCGGTCTCCAATTCCGGCGGCCAGATCCTGTTCTACGGCGTGATGGCCGACGGCGCGCGTAAGGCGTTCCTCTTCGACATCGCGGCCGGGCGCATCGTCGCCGAGGTCGCCATCGCAGGCAACTGATCGGTCATGGCGGCGGAGCCAGCCCTGATCGAGGATCCCGCCGATCCGCGCATTGCGGGTTTCGTCTCGATCCGCGAGCGCGACCTGACGGGCCGGGACGGGCTGTTCATCGCCGAGGGCACGGTGGTGCTGCGCATGCTCGGCGGGGTTTCGGCCCGCAAGAACGGGTTTGCCGCCGAGGCCATCCTGCTGCTCGAAAACCGCCTTGCAGGCGTTGCCGATGTGCTGGCCTCCTTCCCGGAGACGGTGCCGGTCTATGTCGCCTCGGCCGCGGTCTTCGATGCGATCGCCGGTTTCAACATGCATCGCGGCGTGCTGGCGCTCGGCCGCAAGCCGCCGCCGGAACAGGGGGCCGCGCTTCTCGGCCGCCTGCCGGAAACGAGCCTCGTGCTTGCGGGCTGCGGCCTGTCCAACCATGACAATGTCGGCGCGATCTTCCGCAATGCCGCCGCCTTCGGCGCGGATGCGGTGTTCCTCGACGAGACCTCCTGCGATCCGCTCTACCGCAAGGCGATCCGCGTCTCCGTCGGCTCGGTGCTGAGCGTGCCGTTTTCCTGCGGCCCCGGCGCCGAGGCCATGCTCGCCGGCCTTGCGGACGCAGGATTCGAGATCTGGGGACTTTCGCCGCGCGGTGCGGTGCCGGTGGCGGAGATCCCGGCTGCGCGGCGCATCGCGCTCGTGCTCGGCACGGAGGGCGAGGGGTTGCCGGAGGCCATTCTCTCCTCCTTCCGCACGGCGCGCATTCCGCAGCGGCCGGGGCTCGACAGCCTGAACGTGGCGACGGCGAGCGGCATCGCGCTCTACCAGATCGCGCTTGCCATGGGGCGTCTCGCGTAGGCGCTCGCAGGCCCTTCCGTTGTTCGCAGTGCCCCTCAGCAGCGAACGCCGTCCCACAGTTCGTTCGGCCCGCCGGTCTGGTCCTGCCATGTGCCGGTGAAACCGCTGAAATCCGGGCTGAGGGTGATGGAGAGCTTGCCGCTGCCGTACATGTCCTGCCAGTCGAGCGTACGGGCAAGGCCCTCGCCGGGCGGATCCTCGCTCAGGGTGCCCGAGGTTCGGCCGCCGCCGTCGACGAATTCATAGGTTCCGCCCAGCCGGCCGTCGCCGGCAAGCTTCAGCACCGTGATCGCCTCGACCAGCACGCCGTTGCTCCACAGCCGGCCGCAATAGCGCCCGTCGATGCTGGCTGCCTGTCTGGGCGAGGGGGCCGTCGCGCCGGTGACGCCGATGAGCAGGGCCAGGATTGCTGCCTTCATCTCGCGCTCCTCCGCCGCGACAGGCTATGCCTCGTCGCGGCCGATCCGCTCGCGCACGCGCTGGGCAAGGCTGCGCTCATCGCCGTCGAGGGCGGGGTCGATCGTGGCGATAAGATCGTGCACCGGCGAACCGGCGCCCTCGCGGGTAGCGGTCAGCACGATCATCTTGCTGGCGAGATCGGCCATCTCCTCGCGCAGTGCCGCATCGTTCTCGCCGGTCTTCGCCGCCATCAGCCGTTCGGAGAGGGCGGTGCCCTGGTTGCGCACGTCCTCTTCCAGCGCGGCGATGTCGATCGGCGGGGGTGCGACCTTGTCGGTACGCCGGGGCGAGGGTCGGCTTGCGGCGATGGTGCGGGCAAGCTCTGTGGAACGCACGGCCTTCACCGCTTCCTTGTTTTCCGCTGTCAACGTCTTCACCTTGTCGCGCAGGCGGTTGATTTCCGCAATGCGCCGTTCGATCGCATTGTCCTTGTCGGCACTGCCGGCAAGCTCGCGCGTCAGCCGTGTTTCGAGCTGGAGCACGCGGCCCT
Source organism: Shinella yambaruensis (assembly GCF_050859155.1). Taxonomy (NCBI): domain Bacteria; kingdom Pseudomonadati; phylum Pseudomonadota; class Alphaproteobacteria; order Hyphomicrobiales; family Rhizobiaceae; genus Shinella; species Shinella yambaruensis. Next base: position 3,328,101 of record NZ_CP150638.1, on the reverse strand, counting down.
CCTCGCGCGACAGGCGCACTTCCAGGGCCTTCGCGCTCTGGTTCGCCGTCTTGAGATCCTCGCGCAGCCTGTCGCGCTCGTCCTTCAGATTGCCGATGCGGCTCTTCAGGTTTTCCATCGTCGTGTCGCGGGTGGCGAGATCGATCTTCATGGCGTCGAGATCGGCTTCGAGGTGGTGGATGCGGGCGTGAAGCGCCTCGATATCGGCCACCTTGCCGCGGATTTCGCGGTCCGCGGTCGCGAGCGCCGCCTTGAGCTGCTCGCCCTTCATTTCCTCACGCCGCAGGGCGGAGCGCATATCGCCGGCCTCAATGTTCATGTCGGCGATCTGGGCGTGCAGTTCGGCATTTTCCGTGCCGATCGCCGCGGCCTGCGCCAGCAGCTTCTCGTTGCGCACCATTTCCAGCGTTTGTTTCTCCCGTTCGCGGCGTATCCCTTCCGACAGGCGGGCGTTTTCCGCGGCATAGGCGGCGCGGGCCATGTCCTTCTGGGCGCGCACCTCCTGCGGGCTCAGCGGCATGGTGGCGCGCATGCGGTTCTCGGTGAACTTGACGATGCGCTTCTGGACGGCCGGCGCGACGAGCAGGCCGGTCAGCGTGGCGGCGAGAAAGCCGAGCGCGAAGAGAAGGGCATACTCGATCACGGGTCCACTCGTTCCAAAACTGGCCCCAAACGGGGCTCGAACGAGCCCACTATAGCGGCTCGTCCAACCTTGCGGGAGGGGTCCTCCACCAGAAATCAACTCTCGGTTAACCGGACGGGCGAGGGCGCCCTTTCATTCTCAGAAGGGATTCCAGGTCGGCTCGCGCGTCAGCTTCAGGTAGCCGGCATTGATGCCGAGGCGGGCGCCGACGCCGGTGCGGATCGGCACGAGCACGACGTCGCGGTTGACGTTGACCTGCATGCCGACGCCGGCGATCACATAAGCCGAGCCGGAAACGCCGCCGTAGCGCTCGTAGAGCGAATTGACGTCGGGCAGGTTGTAGACGAGCATCATGGTGCGGCTGCCCTGGCCGCCCCAGTCGAGGCCGAGCGACGGGCCCTGCCAGAACACCGAATGCTGGCCGGCATTCTTTGTGTTGAGCGTGCCCTCGCCATAGGTCAGGCCCGCAACGAAGGCGCCGGACCCTTCCTGGCCGAGGATGTAGCCGTTGGGCAGGCCGTAGGATTCGAAGGCGCGTTCGACCACCTTGGCAAGGCCGCCCGAGGTCGAGCCGAAGAAGCCGTGGCCGGCGTCGACGATCTCCTGCATGGAATATTGGCCGTTCTGCTGCGCCTGCGCCGGCAGAACCGTGAAAAGCGCCAGGATCGCCGCTGTTACGATCCTGAGCGCGATCGTGACCAGATTTGAAACACCCATGTCCCGCTCGCCTTCCTTCATGTATCGGCCCCGTTCCATGCTGCAATTTGATCCGATCGTCTTAACAATCGGTTTACCAAATGTGGTGTCATTATGGCTGTCTTCAAATCGGGCACGCCTCGCGCAATTCCCGCGTGCTATGCGTCGCGCAGGATGCCCGCGAATGTGCCCATGCTAGGGCCGTCCGCGTGAAGTGATGCGTGGATCTGGGAGAAATTTATGGCGAAAAATCCGAACCTTACGCTGACCGGTCCCGACCTGGCAGCGCTTCTGTGCAGCCGTGTCTGCCATGACGTCATCTCGCCTGTCGGGGCGATCAACAACGGGCTGGAGCTGCTTGACGAGGGTGGCGCCGATGCCGACGCGATGGACCTCATCCGCACCAGCGCGCTCAATGCCTCCGTCCGGCTGAAATTCGCGCGACTTGCCTTCGGTGCCTCCGGCTCGGTCGGTGCGTCGATCGACACGGGCGAGGCGGAAAAGGCCGCGCGCGATTTCACCGCCGCCGAGAAGAAGACGGAGATCACCTGGACCGGGCCGCGTGCCATCGTCGCGAAGAACCGGGTCAAGCTGCTGCTCAACCTGTTCCTCGTCGCCTATGGCGCCATTCCGCGCGGCGGCTCGATCGACGTGACGCTCGACAATCCGGAATTCGACGCCACCTTCAAGCTCGTCGCCAGGGGCCGTATGCTGCGCGTGCCGCCGAAGTTCACGGAAATCCTCTCCGGCACGCCGGAAGAGGCGGTCGATGCCCATTCCATCCAGCCTTATTACACCGTGCTGCTCGCCGATGAGGCGGGCATGGCGCTCGACGTCGCCGTGAGCCCCGAGGAGATCGTCTTCTCGGCCCGGGTCGTTCCGGCCTCGGAATGATCGATGGCGGCCATGGCCCGTTAACCATGGCCGCTAACGCTTTGTTTGCCAGTCGGCGGTAGAGTTGCACCTTGTATTGTTCCCGCTTAACGGGCGGGAGACCTAGGAGCAGCGAATGCAGCGGTTGATGATCGCCGATGGTTCCGACGTCGTCCGTAAGGTCGGCAAACGTATTCTCTCCGGTTTCGATTTCCTTGTGCTGGAAGCGTCGAGCTCGCTGGAAGCCCTTGTGCGCTGCGAGGCGGAGCTGCCCAATATCCTCATCGTCGATTCGACGATGGACGGGGCTCTCGAACTCATCGGCAATGTCCGCAACCTGCCGCAGGGCAAGTCGGTGCGCATCTACTACTGCGTGGTCGAGGCGGACCTGAAGAAGATGATGATGGGCAAACGCGCCGGCGCGGACGACTTCCTGCTCAAGCCCTTCGACCGCAAGATCCTGACCCAGGTCTTCGGCAGCCTCTCGGCCGCCGCCTGAGACGACGACACCGGACTGACCAACGCGGCCGCTCTTGAGGAGCCGGCCGCGTTTTTCGTTTATCGATGTCTCGCCCCGCCCACGACCAACTCGAACAAAGGAAAACCCGCCGGCAAGCGGCGGGTTGAAATCTTGAGCGAAAAAGGGGAGGAGAACCGGGTCAGGCGCTTTCGAGATAGTCGCCGTCGGGCTCGCGCAGCACATAGCCGCGGCCCCAGACCGTCTCGATATAGTTCGCGCCACCGGCGGCGTTCGCCAGCTTCTTGCGCAGCTTGCAGATGAAGACGTCGATGATCTTCAGTTCCGGCTCGTCCATGCCGCCGTAAAGGTGGTTGAGGAACATTTCCTTGGTGAGCGTCGTGCCCTTGCGCAGCGAGAGCAGCTCGAGCATCTGGTATTCCTTGCCCGTCAGGTGGACGCGCTGGCCGCCGACCTCGACCGTCTTGGCGTCGAGGTTGACAATGAGCTCGCCGGTCGAGATGACCGACTGGGCGTGCCCCTTGGAGCGGCGTACGATGGCGTGGATGCGGGCGACGAGCTCGTCCTTGTGGAACGGCTTGGTCATGTAGTCGTCGGCGCCGAAGCCGAGGCCGCGCACCTTGTCCTCGATGCCGGCCATGCCGGAGAGGATGAGGATCGGCGTCTTGACCTTGGACAGGCGCAACGTGCGCAGAACCTCGTAACCCGACATGTCGGGCAGGTTCAGATCGAGCAGGATGATATCGTAATCATACAACTTGCCGAGATCGACACCTTCCTCGCCGAGGTCGGTGGTATACACATTAAAACTTTCGGACTTCAGCATCAGTTCGATGCTCTGCGCCGTCGCGCTGTCGTCCTCAATGAGTAGTACCCGCATATCTGTCCCCTTTTCCGCCGCTCAAGGTACCTGGCCCCCTACGCGATACGGATCCAGTCGTTGCCTGATTTGGAGGCTGCCACGAATTGGTTAACAAATCCTGATTCCCTTTGGCAAGGTGTATCGATCTGTTAATTATTTTAGGCAGCCCCCTGATTTCATGGATGAATCAGAAATGTGACTCTTAAACTGTCTCTTTAAGAAGCACGGTTAACCGACTCTTTCGACTCATCAATGTGACGCACCCGTTTTTTAGCGAACCGCATTTACTGAGCCTTAAATCATCGCACCTATGATTAACGATGCCCGTAAACGAAAGGTTACCAGCGGTAGGGTTTTATTAATATCGCTGAATTTTTTCGCAGGCCCGGCGCGTTTTGCCGGGTTTCGGGCTCAATGCCGGTCTCCGGCGTGCGGTGAAACGCCGCGCTTCGGGCACTGATTTGGAATGCCGGGTGAACGGTTGCCGCGTTTTGGCGGTCGTTCGCTCCAATGCCGGGGTCTCGCTATCCACGGGAGTATTGCGTATGAAGTCGCGTGAGAGCCTAGTTCGCCTGAAGGAATTTCAGGTGAAAGAGAAGAGGCGGCAGCTGGCCCAGCTTCAGTTGATGATGTCCGAATTCGAACGGATGTCGAAGGAACTGGAAAGCCAGATCGCCATCGAGGAAAAGAAATCCGGGATCACCGATCCCAACCACTTCGCTTACCCCACCTTCGCCAAGGCGGCGCGCCAGCGTTCCGACAACCTCCAGGTCTCGATCCGGGAACTGAAGGTGCAGCAGGACACGGCCGAACTGGCGCTGGAAGAGGCGGAGGCGGAGTTCGCCAAGGCTTCGGCGCTCGAAGAGCGCGACAACGCGGTCCGGCTGCGCGCCTGACCCGATCCGGTTCTGAAGAACCCTCGCGAGCGGCCGAAAGACCGCTCACGAGGGCTCTTCGCGTTTTTTTGAGGGGAGGCCGTGTCAGAGATTGACGACGTCGTGCCATTCCTTGTGGCGCATGGCCTGCGCGCGGAAGAACGGGCAGAGCGGCATGATCTTCCAGCCGCCCTTGTGTGCCTCCTCCACCGCATGGGCCGCCAGGGCTTGCCCGACGCCCTTGCCGCGCAGCGCATCCGGCACGCTGGTATGGTCGACGATGACGAGCTTCGGCGAGGCGCGTGAATAGGTCACCTCCGCCTCGTGCCCGTCGACGGTGGCGGAATAGCGGCCCTTCGAGCCGGTTTCTTCGCTGGTGATGTCCATGATGGCCCTCGCTCTCGTTGCTTTGGTGCCATCCTTTCCTGTCCTGCGCCCTCCCGCAACCGTGCGGGATGTGAACAGACCGTGCTGCATCCGCGTCGCCGCGGTGCTATGCAGGGGCATCGAAACCAGCGATGGTCTGCCATGATCCTTGTCGTTCCCGCCCTTCTCGTGTTCTCCGCGCTGTTCCTCGCCTTCGGCCTCGTCCTGCCGCTCGTGCGTTTCGAAAAACTCTACTTCTTCGACGAGACGCCCTCGTTGATCGATATCGTCGTCTCGCTCTGGGGGCAGGGGAGCGGGGGGCTTGCGGTGCTCGTCGCGCTGTTCTCCATCGTTTTTCCGGTGATCAAGCTCTTCGCGATCGCGCTGGAGGCGACCGCGCCGACGCCGCCGGAGGGCAAGGCGAACTGGCTCGCCCGGCTGCTGCCGATCCTTGGAAAATGGTCGATGATGGATGTGATGCTGGTGGCGCTCGTCATCGTCGCGGCGAAGACGAGCGGCATGGCCTCGGCCTTCACCCAGCCCGGCCTCTGGTTCTACGCCGCCTCGGCGATCATGACCGGCCTTCTGCAGATGAAGCTGCGCCCGGCCGAGCGCGGCGCTTGACCCCTCAAACGAAACTACGGCCGCGCGGGGCGCAGCCGTAGGGGTCTTGATCGGAAATGAAACGGTTAGTGGCGGTACTGCTGAATGCGCGTGGTGCGCAGGCCGGCAAGGCCGTGATCGTTGATGGAGGACTGCCAGGAGAGGAATTCTTCGACCGTCAGCGTATAACGCTCGCAGGCTTCTTCGAGGCTCAAGAGCCCGCCACGTACGGCGGCGACGACTTCTGCCTTCCGGCGAATCACCCAGCGCCGCGTGTTGGCCGGCGGCAGATCGGCGATCGTCAGGGGGCTGCCATCGGGGCCGATGACGTATTTAACGCGGGGTCGTATCAGATCGGTCATTGGACTCTCTACATAAACTCAAGACCATATGCCGGGGACTGTAGCCCGCCACATTTAAGATTTGCCTAAACGCATACTAACAATTTTCTAATCTTTTGAGCGGCTTCGCCCGTTGTACCCGGGGCTGGAAGCCCTGGCTTCCCTTACGTTTGCTATGCTCGCCCTGCGCAACACCCGCATGGGAGCCATGCAAATATTTCATTTCCCTTTTATTCAAATCCTGCTAATACGCCCCCAAATTTAAGGGCGGCGTCGATGGATGCCACCGGAAGCCCTGGGATGCATCACCATGAATTTCCTCCGCGAGCTGTTCCCAGTCGGGATATGGCTTCCGCGGCGTTTTTCGTCGCCGCTCTTGTGAAGGGGTGCGCCTTAAATTTTCCGGATCGAGAATGCACCCGAGCCCGGCCTTCGCGCCGGCTGTTGGAAACGGAAAATGAAAGATCCAGACAACATGCTCCTGCAGCAGGCCTGGTCGCCTGAATTCTTGTCCACGGCCAATATCGAATCCGTGCAGACCGAATACGAGGTCCTGCACCTCATGCGCCAGTGCGCCACCCATTTCGGCTTCAGTCACTTCCTGGTGTCGCGCTTCCCGGCCAACGAGCAGCAGCGTTTTGCCGAGCGGCTGATCGTCAGCAACTGGCCGGCCGATCTCGTGCGCAAGTACGATGCGATGAACCTCTTCCATCTGAGCCGGCTGGCGATCGAGACGGGCATGACGAAGCTGCCCGTGCAGGGCGACAGCTCGCTCCTCGCCCCGTCGGACTGGGAGAACGGCCAGGCCGGCGAGGCGATCGCGCTTGCCGAAAGCCACGGCCTTGCCGCCTCGACGGCCTTCCTTTTGCATTCCACGACATCGGATCCCTATCTGATGGCCTTTTCCGGCACGCAGGCCCCGCTTGCGCGCCGGGAGCTGACGGACCTGCATTTCGCCGCCCTCCAGCTTTTCGAGTGCCTTGAAAAGACCTTCGTGGCGGCCACGGCGAGCCGGGAGAAACTGTCGAGCCGCGAGGTCGAGTGCCTGCGCTGGGCGGCGGCCGGCAAGAGCAGCGACGAGATCGCCATCATCCTCGGCATCTCGGCCTATACGGTGAGCAGCTATTTCAAGAGCGCGACCCGCAAGCTCAAGGCGGTCAACCGCATGCAGGCGATCGCCATCGCGCTGCGCCTGCGCCTCATCTGATTTCCTTGGCGCGAGGCCCTTGCCGGCGGACCGGGAAGGCGGGGCCGATGCGCGGCCGGAAAGACGCGGTTCCGGCCTTCTCTTGCCCTCGGTGCGGCAAGTTTCTATATGTCGCCCGAAAGACGCCGCGCCGATTGCGGGGCGCCGTCCTTGCGTCAAGCAAACCTCAGTGAAAGGTGCCCTGCGGCGGGCCTTCAAGCGCCGCAGCACCGGAACGGACCTCGCGTGAACAGTCTCGATTTCGATCGCAAGCCGGAAGATACCCGTGTCGTCGTCGCCATGTCGGGCGGCGTGGACAGCTCCGTCGTGGCCGGCATCCTGAAACGCGAAGGCTACGACGTGCTCGGCATCACGCTGCAGCTCTACGACCATGGGGCCGCGGTGCACCGCGCCGGCTCCTGCTGCGCCGGCCAGGACATCGACGACGCGCGCCGGGTCTGCGAAACGCTGGGCATCCCGCACTACGTGCTCGACTATGAAAAGCGCTTCCGCGAGACGGTGATCAATCCCTTCGCCGAAAGCTACATTGCCGGTGAAACGCCGATCCCCTGCGTCGCCTGCAACCAGACTGTCAAGTTCGCCGACCTTTTGGCCACGGCCAAGGAGCTCGGCGCGGATGCGCTCGCCACCGGCCATTACATCCGCTCCCGGCCGAACCCGGCGCCGGACGCGCCGCAGCGCCGCGCGCTCTATCGGCCGGTCGATGCCGAGCGCGACCAGAGCTACTTCCTCTTCGCCACGACCCAGGAGCAGATCGATTATCTGCGCTTCCCCCTCGGCCATCTCTCGAAGGCCGAAACGCGGGCGCTTGCCGAGGAGATGGGCCTCGTCGTCGCCAAGAAGGCCGACAGCCAGGACATCTGTTTCGTGCCGCAGGGCAAATATTCCGACATCGTCAACAAGCTGAAGCCCAATGCGGCGCTTGCCGGCGACATCGTGCATATCGACGGCCGCGTGCTCGGCCGCCACGACGGCATCCTGCATTATACGATCGGCCAGCGCCGCGGCATCGGCATCGCGACGGGCGAGCCGCTCTATGTCGTCTATCTCGACGCCCGCTCGCGCCGCGTCATCGTCGGCCCCAAGGAGGCGCTGGAAACGCGCCGCCTCTACCTGCGCGATATCAACTGGCTCGGCGACGGCGACCTGGAGGCCGTGGCCGCCGCGGGCTTCGACTGTTACGCCAAGGTCCGCTCGACGCGCCCGCCGCGCCCCGCCCGCCTCAAGTCCGGCCCCGGCGGCCTCTATGTGGAGCTTGCCGAAGGAGAGCCGGGTGTTGCGCCCGGCCAGGCCTGCGCGCTCTATTCCGGCGAAGGCGAGGACGCCCGCATTCATGGCGGCGGCTTTATCCTGCGTTCCGAGCGGGAACCGGCCGCCGAAGACGCCCTCAGGCGCATTCTGTCGACCCCGGCGGCGGCCTGAACACCTGCATCCGCCAAGGCCTTTGCGGACAAAGCGATTTTTGTGCGAACGCCGCTTGACACCCGCGGGAACAGCACCCTATAAGCCGCGCACCGGACGGCAACGGACATCGTTCTGTTCCTCTTTCGGGCGGCGGAGTAGCTCAGTAGGTTAGAGCAGAGGAATCATAATCCTTGTGTCGGGGGTTCGAATCCCTCCTCCGCTACCAGAAAATCCTCAACAAAATCAACGATTTAGAGGTTTGGTAGCGTCGCCCGTGATGTTGCAACGTGTTGCAGCATGGGTCCAGCAAAATCAAGGCGTTACCATGTGCTGCAAATCACTCCGTGCAACACATCTGCAACACGGGAATCACGCGCTCGGCTGATCCCGAAGCAGCACGCCCGAACCCGTCGCCACTTCTCCCTCTTCAATGAAGATGATTCCTGCTTCCTCCAGGGCGGCGCGAACGTCCCTAAGTGTCCTTTCATAAGGCACGGATTTCTCCGCCTCGAAGTTGGTAAGAGTGGCACGGCCAACACCGGCGGCATCACATAGGCGCTGCTGGGACCAGTTGAGGAGTGCGCGTGCGGCGCGGCTTTGAGCGGCAGAGATAGACATTTTGCATCGTCCTACGCAAAAGGTATTGACTTATCCGCAAAACAATGTATTTTGCATCGTGTTGTAACAAATGCACATCCCAAACGCAACACGAGGAGACCAGCCATGACCCTTGCCGCACCCAGATTAAGACCGTTTGAGTTCCACGTCGGCCAGGATGTCCGCCTCCGCGGCTTCCAGGCTACGGTCACCCGCAGATTAAGAACGGCAACCGGCCGGGCGATGTACGCAGTGCAGCTGGCCGGTGAGCCCGGCACGCGCCACGTCATGGAAGACGGCCTTCAGGCCACCGAGCAGATGCAGGTGGCGGCATGACCCACGACGCTGAAACCCTCACCACGCTCCACGAACTGGCGTCGACCGAGTTCCAGCCATGGGTGCCGGGCATGGAGGCCGAGATGACACCGGCCAACCTGACTGAAGCCGCCAACAACGGGCCGTTCGTCTACGCGTACTTTGCATACAAATCGATGTTCCAGACCAAGGACGCCATGGTCGACCGATACCGAGCGACACCCGATGCCGGCTTTGATCTGATCGAAAACATCTCAGGCGGCGCGGCTTGGTTCGAGATGATCGCCGGCATGATGAGGGCGGCCGCGGGAAGGCACATGGCAGCCCTCGCCGTGGTCGAATTGGAAGATGATCTAGCCGAAGCAGCCTAGAAGTTTCCTGCCAGCCGTTCGCCGCATTGTCCGGCTGGCCTTTGCCGGTGGCGCTCTTTAGCTGCCCCGGCCTTTTATTCGAACACCGGGGAGCGCCCATCACCACCGTCGCCCACATCAGACGGGGCGCTCCCATACGGTATTAGCCGGCCGATCGCCATGCGCAAACCCTGGAACGCCCGCCGGCTCAGCCGCTCGCCTCACCCGGCGGGCGGTTTTTTCGTTTGGTGCGGGGCGGCGAAATCCCAAATTTTGCAAATTCAAAACTTTGGAAAATCCGCAACATGCTGCGGTTTTGACCAACGCAATTTTGCGTCGGCCGCCGCCATCCCCTTGAAAACGCTCGGCTTAAAATCAAGCCCAGTGCTATCCCCTTGATTTCACTCGGCGCAAAATTGCGCTCAGTGGTCTCCCCGAAATTGGGGACACCCATCTCGACAACCACGCCGTGCGGTGAGATGATGGCGCGACTTAAACGAAGAGGTAGAAATGGCACGAACGATAAGCCCGCGGAAAGACGCCGAAGCTGCGCTGCAGACGCTTATTAAAGAACGTCGGAGCGTAATCAACTATCTAACAAGGACAGCCTCTGAAAAACGCATCGATCAACTGATAAAGTTAGATGCCGCGATTTCCATCCTAAAGCAGGTGAAAAAGGAAGAGCCCTCCGAGGAATATCAGATAGACAGCATCTACGACTTCGCGGATCCCCCAGAAGACGCATAGACAGTACAGCGGCAGGGATGGCCATCCTAAATCCCCGCGCGCTCAAGCACTTCCATCTCGCCGGCACACAGCACGCGCGGCACATCCGTTTCCGCGTCCACCAGCTTGCGGTACTCGGCGAGCGCCACCCGCACGAGCTCGTCCCATATCTCGCGGTCGGTCACGCGGATCGCGTATACGTTCTTCCTCGCCACTTTGACGAACGGCGTGCCGACGGAAAGGTGGCCGTCCGGCTTCTGCATGATGGTGCAGTGATGCAGTTCGATCGGGCCGATGGTCGCGGTGAATGCCGCCAGCATGCGCATACCGTCCTGGCGGAGGGCACCGCGGGTCAGGCCCATGGATTTGATCGCCACCATCATGCTGCTTCTCCCATGCGGATTGTACGCTTCAGGCCAGCGTCATCCGGTTCATGCCGGTCCAGCCAGTTGGAGATGACCGCCTTGGGCTTCCCGGCCGGCTTCTTCGCTTCCTCGACGGCCTCCTCCTCGGTCAGCCGTCCACGGCGCGGCGCTACGTATTCAAGATCAATACCGGTCACAGCACTGAACGCCGCTGCAGCGCGCTGCCCTATAGCCGCGCGCAAGTCGTTTTCGAACCAAGCCGAGCGACGGTCATCCCGCGCCAGTGCCGGCAGGAGCAGCCAAGCTTCGTCCGGAAACTTTTCGGGCCGCTGCAGTGTCAGGTCGCGCACCATTACTATATCGTCTAGTAGAACGTCGAAGTGCGCGACGTAGCCGACTTTCTCACCGTTGAGCTTGAAGTTCTTCAGTTCAATTTTCATCCTGTCATTCCTTTTATCCAGTCAGATTCAATCACCCGCGGCCTTGGGGTGGCCTGCGGTTCTTGCCGGAGCTCGGAGGCTCGCTGATCCCAGTTGATGTTGAGGGTCTTGTGCGCGGCCATGGCATAGACAACGCAGTCGAGCACCTCATGGCGCCGCCCTGCGACCGGCACGAACTCCAGCACCTTGACGCCCATCTTCCGCTTTTCGACGAGGCGCTCGCCGTTAAGCTGCTCAAAGAATTCGAGGTCCAGGTCTTCGGAGAAGCGATAGAACCCGCCGGCTTTCAGGCGCTCGAAAAGGGCGCCCTTGATGCCGTCGACGCCGACCTGCCAGAGCGTGCCGGCGCGCTTGCGCTGCGCGTGCGCAACGATCCACGGCACGTTCCCGGCGCGGCCCTTGATCGCCATGACCTTTCGGCGATACCGCGGAAAGCAGAAGTCATAGACGCGGTCCATGGTCGTGCCGTCTGAGCTGTCAACACAGGCCGCATCGACGCCTATGGAGCCGCCTAGCGGGTGTTTCCAACGGGTCTTAAGGAGCGCGTCGAGGTCGGCCCACGTCTCGTTGTCATCCCATCGGCCATAGATGATCTGGTGCGCCAGGACGTAGGCGACGCCGTGCCGGTCATATCCGACCAGCGTCACCTCGAGACGATCGTGCTGCACATCCACGCCGCAAACGATGGCGAGCACGTCTTCCGGAATGGCGTCGAGGCCGAAGCCTTCGCGACTGTTGAACAGCGCTGTTTCGTCAACGCCTTCGCCTTGGGCGGCATCCCATCCTTCACCGATGATCGTGTTAAAGAACGCCTGCAGCAAGGTCGGGTCCTTGCCGCACCGCAAGAATTCGGTGGCAATCTTCGCCCATGTGGCCTGGGGCAGAGGGCTGATCAGCGCGTTGACCTTGAAGCCGGCATGCCCGATGACTTCCGGCCGGGTTGAGCGCCAGCGGCCCTTCTCGACGAGGTCTAGCTTCTGATCCTCCTCGACGACCGTACCGCAGCATGGGGTGCACCAGAACGCTTTGTGCGGCTCCCCGGGCGGCCACTTGATGTCCTTCCACTCGATTTCGCAGTGGTCTCCGCAGCCAGGGCAAGGCACTTCGTACACGCGACGGTCCGACTCGTTGTAGGCGGCGATAACGAAGCTGGTCTGGGTGAACCTCGGCGTCGAACCGACAAGAATCTTCCTATTCCGGAAGGTCAGGGTTCGCTTTTCCGCGAGAGCGAGCGGCGAGCCTTCGATGGTGGGCTCCATGCGGTCCGCTTCGTCGGCGATGACGATGCGGCTGGTATGCGCGTCCAAATGGCGTGGAATGGCAGAAACGGCACGCAGTTCGCCGCCTGGGAAACGCTTCGCCAGGATGCGGTTGCGACTCTTCCGGCTCTTGTCGGCGTGGAATGCGTTCCGAAGAGAGGGGGAAGCCGCGAACATCGGCTCGAGGTCGGAGACAACAAACCGGCTTGCCGCCTCGTCGGTCGGGAAGACCGACAGAACGTTTGCCGGGTCATTGACCACGAAGTTCGCAATCGCGACGGACAGCAGCATACTGTACCCAATGCGTGCGGACTTCAGGATCGACACCTTTTCGTATTGCGGGTCGGTGATGGCGTCGGCGATGCCACGCTGGTAGGCGTAAAGGCGCAGCGGGCCTGGGACAGCAGTGCCGGCGGGAAGCCGGATGTTCTGCTCAGCCCACTGGCTCAGCCTCAACTTCATCGGCGGCCGGAGGCTGGCTGCGGCCAGTCGGCGAGCCTTCCTCAATGTCGGCGAGCTCATTTAAGCTTTCTCGAATTTCGCGGTCAAATTCCTGCGCGATCTCGGCAGGAACTGACATGCGGGCCGTGATACGGTCGCTGACGGCGACCAGTCGGGCGGTGAAGCGGCGGTAGATGTCGGACCAGTTGGCAACCACCTCATCGACGTGTAGGAGCTCGCCGCGCAACTGCGCGTTTTTGAGTTCCTGACCATCGGCTTGTTCCTTCGCCAGGCGGGCGCGCTCGGCCGTCAGATCAAGGATTTGCTTCTCTCCGCCGCGGCCGGCGGAGACTTCGCGGAGGTGTCTGACATGGTTGATGACGGACTGCCGCAGGTCATAGCGCCCCCGGCCAACGCGGACGGCGATGCCCCTTTCGGCCAACTCGCGGACGGTCCTTTCGGACGTGTCGAGCCATTCGCCGAGCGCCTTGGCGCTGACGTTGTTTTCGGACATTGGCGGCGGAACCCCCTTAGGTGTTGCGGCGGATGGCGGTTTTCGGCACTCGCGCCCACCCGCTCCCCCCGCCGCTGGGGAGGACCCGTTGGCAAGGGGATAGGTGTTACATCAGCGCAACAGTTTGGTGATGGCCTTGTCGACACGTTCTTGAAGGAGAGGCGCTGCGATCTTGTCGAAGGCTGCACCCGTGGCACCTGTGGTCATCTCATCAGGGATGACGACGCCCGATCGAACGAACGTGATCTTGGTGCCCCTTGGATTGAGGCGGTAGAAGGCATGGCCCCCGAACTGCGGCACGTCAGTACGGTTGGGGAATACCCCGCCCTTCATGAACGCGCCCTCATAGGTGGCCGTCCGACCGAATGGTTTGGCGACCACACCGTCTTCGGTCTCCTTGGCATTGAGGTATTTCACCCTGATGTTACCGCCACGGGTGATCATGTCGTATGAGAGCTTACCACCGTGGGCGCGACGTGGATCGCCTATGGCCGCCACGATAACCCGACGGTCCAAGCCCGTCTGCTTGGTCAGCGTGCGGATGACCTGCGTCTTAGCCTTGTCGCCCACCTGGTTGACGATGCGTGGCAGGACTTTCGGGAATTCGCGGCTGAGACGATCGATGTCCTTGGCGAACTGCATTAGATGCTTGTCCGCCCATTTGATGCTGATGGCCATGCTTGCTCCTTAATCCGTATCGGCCGCTTCGACGGCGGACTTGATCGCCCCGCCGAGTTCGGCCACGGTCATCTGTGCGGCGGTGCGCGGATCCTGCACGCCGGAGACGTTGATGGCCGGTACGTTGACATGCACATGCACTTCGCGCGTGGTCGCTGTGCTGGAGGTCGCCGCACCTGCCGAAGCGGCTCGATAGGCCGCGTGCGGGCTAATGACACCGGAGCGGCCAGGGCTGAATAGCTCGGGGCCTTTCTCGCCAACCAGGTACGTTTTACCTGCGCCGACCGGCCCGCCCTTGGCTCGCGCACCGTCGACTGCCGGCTCGGATGAGCCGCCGCCAAACGGGTTGAGATTGGGCCAACTGATGATGCCCGACAGGTCGATCCGGCCGACGGCCTCGCGGATCTTACTGGGCAGATCCCGGAACCAATTAAGGAGTTCCGTAGCCTTGGCCGTGACGCCATCGATGACCGATTGGATCATATCCATGCCCGCCTGGAACATGGCGGAATTCACGGCCTTGAATGCCTCGATGATCTTCCGCGTCGTGCTGTATGCCGAATCCTCCAGCATCAGCTCATGTTGGCGCGTCAGGTCGTCTCGCTGGAACAATGAGCCGAACCACGTCGACAATTCTCTGACCTGCTGCCACGCCCATTGCGCCGCATCGCCGAGGGCGCTGAACGATTGGGCGAAGGGGTCAATGACGGGTTGAAGGAAGTCGATAACCGGCTTGAGTTCGTCCCCAAGCGCACGCGCAACACCGATTACGGTACTGCTGACTCTATCCCAGTTGCGGTAGAGCCATGCACCGGCCGCACCCACCGCACCGACCGCGAGCCCTATGGCGAAGAGCGCCGGCGCCGAGACAGTCGCGATTGCGGCGCCTAGCGCGGTGAGGCCGCCCGACACGCCAGTCAGGATGGCCGAAGCGCCGCCAAGTGCGCCGATGCCAGCAGACAGGACCGAGCCGAACGCGAAGAGGCCGGCGAAGCGAAGGGCGGTCACTGCGACGCGGAGAGCAATAAAGGCGCTCGTGATACCAACAATGGCCTGCGTTGCCACCGGGAAGCGTCTGGCGAGTTCCGAGACGTCGGTAACGATCGGGCCGACCTTCTCCAGGATAGCGTTGAGGGCCGGCAGCAAGGCATCGCCAACGCTGATTCCAAGATCATTCACACGGTTCTTGAACAGCTGAAGAGCGTTCGCGGTCCGCTTGCTGGCAACCGTGTATTCCTTCGCCGCGCTACCTGCATACTTCGATTCGTCGGAGATCAGCGCGAGGGTGTCCGCCAGCAACTTTCCGTTGCTGATCAGCGGGCCGAGGGCGCGCGCTTCGTCGCCGAAAAGGTCGGAGATGGCTGCGGCGCGGGTCTCAGCCGGCAGCTTGTTGATGCGAGCCAGGACGTCCTGCAGCGTCCCGACGGCGTCTTTCTGCATCGTCTTCGCGACGGTCTTCGCCGAAAGCCCGAGCTTCTTGAATGCCGCGACCTGCCGGTCGGTGGCAGAGCCGCCTTTCGTGAGGGCGCGGCCCATATTCATGATTGAAGTCGCCGCCACTTCGCTGCCGAAACCCGAACCGGTCATCGCCGCGCCGAGGGCGGCAACCTGCTCGGCCGTCATGCCGAATTGGCTTGCCATCGGGGCGACGCGCTTGACGACGTCCAAGATCTGCGGTGCGCTGGCTGCGCTGTTGTTCCCGAGGTGGTTGATGGCATCGGCGAGCAGGCCGGTGTCTTCCACCGATCGGCCCAGAGCGGTCTTCAGCTTGGCCATCGACTCGCCGGCCTCGCCAGCGCTGATGTCCCATGCGACACCAACCTTCGCGGCCATCTCGGCGAATTTCGTGAGTTCGTTGGTCGCGATGCCAGACTGACCGGCGGCCGCCACGATCTGCGCCAGGCCGTCGGCTGCAATCGGGATTTCGAGCGCCATGCCACGGATGTCGGCGCCCATCTTTTGGAAGGCTTCAGGCGTCGGAAAGTCGACCACCTTCCTGACGTCCGCCATCGCCGATTCGAACTGGATGGCCGCATTTACGGGCGCGGCCAGGCCCCTATAGAGTGCATAACCAGCACCGACCGCGTCCATCATCTGGCCGCGGACCGCATCGAGTCGAGCGGCGTTCGTGGCGGCCAGGGCGTTCATGCGACCCATCGCGGACGAGATCGCCCGCGATGGACCGGTCAGCTTGTCCAGCAAACTGACAATGAGTTTTGATTCACGGACCGCCATCGGCTGCTCCCGATTTTGCTTTGATCAGCTTTTCGGCCGCGCCGAAGTAACGGATTGCCTTTTCCGGTGGCCATGACTCGACCACCGGAACAGGCGTTGAAAGCTCGGAGGCGACGACCGAGATTATGTCGGTCCAGCCGCCGCTGCCGGCTCCCCCAAGAGGGGGGCCACCTGCGCCATCAGCGGGCCGAGGTCGCGAGCGCGGATTTTCTTGATGACCTGGATGGGCACCTCGGCGAGGCTGGCGATGATGGCGAAGCTCTTGTTCATGTCGCCGGTCACAGCGTCTGCAGCGGCTAGATCACCGGCCAGAGCTTCGCGAAGGGTCAGCGTGGTGTAGGTCGTGCCGCCGTGCTCGACGGGCTTGGAGAGTGCGAAGGTTACGGTTTCGTCGTTCATGCGGATTCTCCTTTGAGAAGGCGTGCAATCGTGGCCGTATCGTAGACGACGGCCTCCGGATCGGGTTCGGGGAGGTACTTTCGCCAGCCATTAATCAGGTCGCCGAAGCGGTTCACGGCGGCGATGATGTCCGGCGCAGCCACCGAGATTTCGACAGCCGAGTCGGGGAAGTCCAGGAGGGCTTCGAGGATGGCGCCGTTGTCATCCTCGATAGCCTCGAGGTGCCAGGTGGGTTCTTGGGTCATGCTTCTGTAAGCTCCACGATGATGATGCCGCTGTGCCGGTCAGAGATTTTGGAAATCTCAAACCAGGGCTGGCCGGGCCGAGACGTGGCGCGCACCTTGTCCTTCGACCGCAGCGCGATTGATGGATATGCAGAGCGATTGATGACCAAGGCGTGCGCGCTGGCTGAGACGGTGGTGATCATCCCGTTTCCGAGTGAGATCGACCCGTCGACCGAGGGCGAATGCAGGATGGCCGTGAGGTCGGTCAGCGGGCGCGATGGGTCGGCCGTGCCGTTCTTCAGAGGGCTGTGGCGCACCGGTTCCGCAAAGGCGGAGTGGACGGCCGCGATGGCGGCCGCCTTTGCTGCTTGCCAGTCCACGGTCATCCGTTCAGGACTACGCGACCGGTGCCCGAGGGATTGGCTGCGATTTCCGCGGCCTTCGCCACAAGGGTGTTCGACGTGGACACGGTCGTGAAGACCTTCGCGCTGTCGTCCCAGTAAAGATCCGCGCCCTGGGTCCATGCCTGCGCCGAGGTCTTGGCGTGGTCGAAGACGCCACGACGGAGGATGTTGACCTTGCCGCCGGAGGCCACGGTCGTGGCGGCGATGCCAAAGAGCTTGCCGACCAGGACGCCGGAGCCGCTGGTTACGTCATAAGGGGCGGTTACTTCGAGGTAGTCGCCGGTCTGAATGAACGATTTCATTTTATTCGAATCCCGTCTTGAAAGTAGGAAGGAAGGTGCGCGGCCGCGTACCGCTCAGAGCGGCAATGTCACGGTCGATGGCGGCGATTGCCGCTATGATGTCGGCCATGCTGCGATAGATCATTCGATGCCGGGTGCCGCCGGAATTGAATTCTACTTCGAGGTGGCCGGAGGATCGGGCGGCCACCAGGGCCGCCCTCTGAGCGATGAGCTCATCCATTTCTTAGGCGCCTACCTGCTTCACAGCGCCTCGGTGGTCGATGGCGCCGACCGCGAAGTCCAGGTTTGCGGCAATCTTGAGAGCGAGAGTGTCAAAATCCCGTTCGCTGCGGATCTGCGGGCCTTCGGCACCACCGACATACCCGTAGACAACGGTCGGGGCGGCTGCCGGCGACGTGAACAAATAATGTTCGGTCGCGCCAAGCTCCGAATCCACGACAAGTTCGGCGAAGTTCGCCCACGGGTTGACGTCGCTGGTCTTCGTCGCCTGGATTGCAGTCAGCAGCGTGCGGGCGGCGACTTCAAGATCAACGCCGACGACGAGCATACCAGGCTGAAGGTTCAGCCTCATGCCGTCGAGGCTGGTCTGGCCGCGGAGTGCCTTCACCATCGCGGCGATTGTCGTGGCGCCGAATGCGGCTGCGGTCGGAAGGTTGCCGTGCGCGACCGAGAAAAGAGCGTTGCCGTCCGCCATCGTCGGGTTCGACTTCAGCACGCCGTACGCGAGCGCGTTCTCATCATTGGCCGCACGGATAGCGATGCCGCTGGAGAAGTCGGACAGTGCCGAGAGATCGTCATTGATGAGCAGGCGACGTCCGAGTGCGATGCCTGTGCCGTACTCCTTCGCAGAGACCTTTTCGGCGCTGGAAGACAGGGCCCCATACTTCGTTTCGCCGCCCTCGACGATCTCCTTGAACTTGGGCACATCACCCACGCGAAGGAACGAATGTTCTTTGAAATCAGCGAAGGGCTTTCGTGCGGCCCACTTCCTATAAGTCGGTGCTGCGATGGCGTACTGTGCAAGCAGGGCCTTGTTCGCGGCCGCCGAGACGAGTTCGGGGAAGTCGCTGGTGCTATGGGCGCCAACTGCGCGCTGCAACAGACCTTCGGTGTCGCGAAGGTTGACACGCTCGCCACGGGCAACGGCAAGGTCGCCGGCCATATCGAGCAGGCGGTGGCTGCGGAATTCGGTGGCGCGGCCCTCAAGCTTGACGGCGTTCGGTGCCAGGCGATGCGCCAGTGCGTCGGCCATCGCCGAGCGGATCTCGACGGGGTCCGTGTGGTCCTGGCCGATGGAGATAGTGCGGACGCTCGACGTGGTCGACGTGCGAGCCTGCATGGCAGCGAAGGCGTCCTGACGGACGGCATCGAGGTTGACGTCGTCGGCGTCGACGTGCTTGTCGACCCAGGCTGCGTCAAGGCCAGCCGTCTTCGCAATGCTGCGGATCTCGGTGTTGATCTGGGCGCGGGTCATGGCGGCCGGAGCCGGCGTGGTGGTGGATTCGGTCATTGGTAGTTCCCTGATTTTGGAGGCGGGGTCGGCGGGGATGGAGACCAAGCTGGCCTCGAAGATCCGCCATGTTTTCGCGGTAAGCGTTCGCTTCCCTGCGGTTTTTGTCTCGGCCCATTTGTCGACTTTGTAGCCGATGGAGCCGGAGAACGAGCGACCATCGGAAAGCTCGGCCGCGATGCGCTTCGCTTTCTCTGAGTGCTTGGAGAGGTGAGCCGTCCCGACGATCTGGTCGCCTTCACGCCTGATGTTACTGACGTCGCCGAGGACGTTATCGAGGTCGCCACGATGGTCAGCCAAGAGCGGAATCGTGGCGGGCCATGTGGCGCCGGAGAGATCCAGAACCTCGTCGAAACCGCCACGCTCGACGGCAGCTCCGGCGCTGAGAACAAGATCGAAGGTCAGTGTTTCCGCGTCCCATGTAGACGCGCGCAGAGGCGCAGCCCGCGTCAACGGGCCGGTTGTATCAGTCATGATGTCTCCGAAAGATTAGTCGGCCTCAGCGGCCGGTTCGTTGTCGTTGCCTGGCTGAGGCCTGTTGAAGACAAGGCCGAGCGCTTTTGCCCGCGCCTGTTCTTCGGCAAGTTCGGCATCGATCTGTTCGATGTCTTCGCCCCGTGCCGCAAGCAGCGCGGTGCGCGTGGTCAGGCCGGCGTCGAGTTCCATGGTCTGCGCCGTCACGGCCTTCACCGGCTCTAGATCCGGCCAAAGCGGCGTGTTGTGTTTGACCGGCATAGCCTTGTCGACCGTGGTGCTGATACGGCCAGACAGCACCTCTAGCGTGGCCCATCGGCGCCAGACCGGAACGCATACCTGCGGTATGAAAATCCGCCATTGAACCTGCTCGACGCGGGCTCGGAACGCGGTGGCTGCCTGTTTGAGGCTCGAGTAATTCGCCTTGGTGACGTCGCCGAAGGCGTGCGCGGGAAGACCCATACCCGTGGCGATATCGCGTTCGCAGGTCACGGCGAAGTCAACGACTTCCGCCCCGATCTTGGCCGGCTCGGAAAAACGCACATCCTGACCAGGATCGAGGAACTTCAGGGTTCCCGGCTCGAGGCCGCCGATCAGCGTGGCGCCCTGCTGCTCGCCATCGAAGGGCTCGCCGCTGCCGTTCGGCGTCGTGACGAAGCCGGCGAGCATGGCTGCCACGCCCTGGCGCGCTAGCTGCGCGTCCCGCCATTTGTCAAGATCAGCGAGCCGGACCATGATCGGAGCGTACCATGAGAGACCGCGGCACTGGCCCGGCCAGTCTTGTCGATAGACATGAATGACATCTTCGGCCGGAATGCGCTTGCGTTCACGGAAGAGCGAAGTCTCCGTGCCAATGGCATGGTTGAAGATGTGGTACGCAACACGCTGCCCGTCGGCGTTGAACTCGACCCCTTGGACGATCCGAGCACCGTTGGCGAGCGTGGCGCTATAGGCGGCGTCAAGCTGTTCCGGGTCGAGCACGCGAATACGCAGGCCGGCAGACGTGTTGAGCATGAGAGCGAGGCCTTCGCCGGCCACGACCATAGACTGGAATAAGGCGCCTTGGATGCCGAACCAATCGGTGCGGGCTTCGTCGTCGGCTTCATCGGTCCACGCCATGAAACGCGCATTGAGCGTTTCCTTGACGGGCTTGTCCGGATGCCTGCTCGACGCCTTGATACCCGTGCCGATTGCCTGCGTTACCCACGCCTGTACCGCCCCTTGCGCAAGCGGGTTGTTGCCTACGGCAAACCGAGCACGGGAAGCGATCGGGCCGCGTGCGGTATAGGCGGAAATGAGCGGGGCGGGCATGGCCTGCATGCTGGCACCACGACGACCACCGCCGGCCGCCTGGTAGCTGCGCTTGCCGGACAGCCAGTTCTTGAGGCGATTAAGCATCTGAATTCGCCTCCGCCCTTTCCAGCATGTGCGCAGCCGCATCCCAGACGGCCGGTGCATCCACGGCCACAATGGCGAAGGTGCTGGCCGTCTTGATGAAGATCGGCTTTTCCGGACGACCAGGGCTGCGGGTCGCATCCACAAGCTGGCGAAGCACCTCAATGTCGACAGGGAATCCCGCGCGGGACAGAGCGCCGGCCAGGTTCAGCTGGAAAAACTCATGCGGCGAGAAATTCCAGACGCCCTTGAACTTGGCGCCAAGATTCAGGCCCACCGCGCGCAGATATCGGTGCCACGACATTACCGTGGGCGCGGGCGTCTGGGTCGTGCTTGAGATTTCGTGAAAGGTGATGTAACGCCCCATTTCTGAGGTCGGAAGATCGGTATGGGGCATTTGTTACCTCATTGGCGGTGATTGATAGGCAGGCGTGAATTTGAAGGCGGCACAAAAAAGCCGCAGGCCGAAGCCCGCGACTGGATGGGTGCCCGACGCCGCCGATGGAGCGCGACGCGTCGGGCCGATCGCGGCCGATGCTGGGCGGCCGCAATAGGAAACTTGCCGCGGAGCGCTGGAGAGCGCTCGACGCGGAGACCGCGCCGAAGGATGAAGGCGACGGCGCGATTGGAATTGGGAGTGAGCGACCACGCGCGGCCGCCCACTATTCAGGACGGTGACGGCCATCCCGAAATGCGAAAGGGCCGCGGCGATGCGGCCCTCTGACATATATACCTTTTGGCGTTGGGAAATGGGGTACCCTATGCGGCCGCCCGATCTTGGCGGCCCCAATATCGGTCAAGGATTCCGAAGCCATCAAAGATGCGTGCACGGGCTTCACCCTTTGCGCCCTTGCTTCCTGCGCCTAGGCGGCGGCCTATCTCCTCGAGCGTTTCTCCGTCGACGACTGACCATTCAAAGGCATCTAGGATTGCCGGCACATATGCCAGCTTGGCACGAACCACTGCAAGTTCCAGCTTGGCATCAATGGCGGCAAGGATTGGCCAGTCGCCGTTCCACTTCTTAGGTACCGGAGCGGCCCGCTTCTTGGTTTCTTCCGTTGAGGCTACGGCCCGTTGCGGAGGAATGGCGGGATTGACGCGCTTGTTATTGACTGTCTTCGGTCCCTTCCAGCGGCCTTGCTTGTCACGGTTTTGCACTTCATAGAGGTCTTCCGGCTCACGCCCTATGAGCGCGGTTGGCATGTGCGCCATGTCATGAAGCTCCCGATAGCGGATGGCGATATCCAGGCAGTGTTCGTTCTTCTCCGTCCGCAAGAGTTTTTGGAGCGGCCAGTCTTCATTGTCGTTCGCTTCCTGTCCGGAGGTCCACTGCGAGGAATACCAGGCCGCGCCGTTGCGGATCCACCGCCGCATCCACTCTTCCTTCTGCCCGTCCGGCTCAAGCGCCCACCAATGCGCAGGCGGTGGATCGCCTGGCATTCGCACCGACACGCCCCGTGTCTTTATTCTGGTTCGAGCGGGCGCCCAGTCGCCCTCGTCGATAATTGCAGGCAGCGCGTCGCGCCGGTCGAATACCGGAAGTTCTGAATCCAAGGCCGTCACCTCGTGATTAGAGAGATCTGATGTGTGCGGGAATCGGCGCGCTCAACGCCGATTTTCACAGTATAGATTCTTTTTACAAATTTGTCAAGAGGGGTATTGCTATTTTGAAGGAAATAGTGTAGGGGCCGCGCCCCGCGGATGGTGGCGTGACGCTGGACGGTGGCGGCCGTGCCAGCCGGTCGACGAGGTCGTGCTGGCATGACCTCGTCAGCCGTTCGAGGCGGTCGGCGAGTGCGTGTAGGGCGGCGTGGGTCATGCTTTCTCCTTTTAAAGTGTGGAGGGGTGCACCGCCCACCAAGGGCGGGTGCGAACCCCTTCGCACTCTCAGGGGGTATAAGGGGGTGTGTGAGCACCCCCAGTCTGAAGGGGTCTGTAGGTAGTCTGTAGGTAGTCTGTACCCCTAGTCTGAAGGCTGGTCGTCGACCACTATAAGGTGCTTCGTCCGTCGTGACGGCGAGCCCTCCTCAACAATCCGCACGCTCCCGGAGTCGAGCAATCGCTGTTGAGCCGCAACCAGTTCCTTCTTCGATAAGCCCTTGGCATCGGGATGAGCCGCAATTATCTTCACCGCATAGGTCGCGGAAGGTGACGGGCTGAGCCTCTGTCCCTGCTGGAAGAGCTTCGCGAGGGTTTCGACGAATACCCGCTCGGCACGCGCCGCTAGCAATACGGAGCCCGCAGCAGGCCGCCCGTCGTCAAGGACGAATATGCCGCCCTGCCACCGCATGCGGATCTCGCCGCCCTTGCGCCCGTAATTTGCCTTCATTCCCTTCATCACGCGGGCGTCGTCATCCTCCTTGTCGGCCGTGAGGTAGAGCCGGCTGCGCACTGAGTTGTTCCAAGCGGTTGAGCCGGATATGCCCGTGCCCGTCTGCATGCCAGCTACGGACGGGTGCGACAGCAGGAGGAAAGTGCAGTCGAGTTCCATTGCGAGACCACGTAAGGCCGAGATGAAGAACCGCACTTGATTGCGGTCAATCTCGTTGCCGCCAAAGAGGTCTGCAGAGGTGTCCAGCACCACCAGAGACGGCCGGAAATCGACGATTTCGTCGACGAGCGCCTCCATCTTGTTGGTGAACTGTATCCGGCCTTTGGCGTCTGCCCTGACGAGTTCGGCATCCTGGCCTGCGGCTGGTATGACGCGCATACCGCGGAGGGCCGCTAGGGTCGTCCCTTGTGCTACACAGATGTCATCAAGCCGTCGGTGCAGTTCGTCCCACTCGTCTTCGGCCGCCAGTACCAACGTGCGACCGAACGCAGGCGCGAGCCCTAGCGTCTCGGCGCCGAGGCAACCGGCGACCGCAATCTGTAAGGCGACCAGCGATTTCCCCGTACCGCCATCCCCGGAGAGTAGCGTCACATTTCGAGCCGGAATGAGTTCTTCGATATACCACTTGCGCGACGGAACCGGCGCGTCCGCAAAATCAGCCGGGCTGATGACCGTGAACAGCTTCTTCGCAGCAGGCGCAACGTTGTCATTGGCAGCGACGGGCTGGAAGAGTTCTTCCCGCAGCTTGGCCATCGATTGCGACAATGGCGTGGGTGCGCTTTCCGGTGGCCGTGCGCCGATGTCGCGACCGACGATCCGCATTGCGATGTCGCCGTCGGCTTCCGGGCCCGCGATCTGCTCCAAGACGGGGTCGCCGAAGTCAGTAAAGAACAGCAGCATCGAGGTTTCCGGGGAGCAGCCGTCAATCTGATCGACGAGAATGCTCACGCGCTCTGCGTCCTGCGGCTTGTCCGGCCAGATATCGTCCGGCAGCGCCTCGAGATTCGTGGGGTCGGCATGCCCGAAGTCAGGCGAGCCGTCAGGTAGGGCGGGCGCCAAAACCACGTTCACCACGGCGTGGCCGTGGTCGAGCAGACGGTCATAAACTCCGAAGACGAGTTTCTCGCGGCTGTCTGCGTTGGTGGCGAGTGGGGCGGACATTCCCCGCAGTTCGTCGATGTTGGTCTCAAGCTGCTTTAAGATCGATGCCATTTCGGTCAAGCTCTCCCATGGCCAGCGCGACCAGCGCGGCATTGATTTCATGCGTGAAGGTGGCGACGGCACTACCGAAAGCGGACGGCGCAAAGACGCGCGGCCCGCAGCCGGTCTGTTTCAGCGAGAGATTATAAAGTCGCAAGCCGTCTAGCTGGACGTCGAGGCGTGCGACAAGCTTCCCGCTCCCTGGCGGAGCGGGTCTGATTGAGATGATGTTCATTGATTCCCCATAGTGTTGCCCGCCGGCATGCGTCGGCGGATAATTTTTCTTGAGCCACTACAAAAAAATAGTGACATTCATCTCCATGCCTTGATATTCTACAAATGTATTCGGTTTCTGAATACCAATAACAAGAAAACAAGGAGTAACGGTATGTATAAAAGAATATTTTAGAATGCAGCGGCGAGGCTTATTGTCGAAACCCTAATGCTTTCCCTAAGATATCTTTTTGGATCCTGACTGATGCCGCTCTCGGGTCTTATGATCCGAGAGCATCTCAGCTTCGAAGCGGGCGATCAGGAGCCGCGTGGGCGAGGGGCGACTAGGCGGATGCCTTGTTGTGCCCATTCGAGAGTCTGGCGCTTGCGCCGATACTCGTTGTCGAGTTGCCAGTGCTCATACTTGTCATAAGTCGGATGTGACTGCCACGCGTCAGGCGCATCTGTGGGCAGACGTTCGTAGCCGAGTTCCCTCCATGCCCGATCGTTCAGTTCGTCCATCGCAGCCTGCGCTGCGTCGACGTCGGCCTGAATAACCTCTCCCATTACGCCGCCCTCCGAATGCAGGTTTTTCCGTCACCGTTTTGGAAAATTTCCATGTCTGGGTCATCTTGCGCCACCGCTTCGATGGCGTGTGTCAGCCCTTCAACAGCCAACATCCTTTTTTCGATCGGGGAAAGGCTGGCAAAAGCCTTGGCGATGTCATCCGAGATGTCCTCGCCACGAAGCATCTTCACTGCCAGTTCGCTCATCATCTTGTCGATCGCTATGGTCATGCGCTGGCCCTCCGAGCGGCCAATTCCTGCTCAGCAATCCATGCGGTCAGCGTGCTCTTCCTGGCGCGGATGTTCTGCCCTACTCGGAAGTGCGGGATGCGTCCCTTTTTTATGGCGTAGAAGATCGCGCGGACGTCTTCGCCGAGGTACTCAGCGATTTCTTCGGCGCCTTTCAAAATGTCGGCGGCAATATTGTCATTCGCAGGCGTGTGCGCGTGCATGGATCCTCCTCATGCAAAGCCCAGATGGACTCCGGGCGCAATTTGACTCTGATGGGTGCTTCGGATTTTGGTAGCCGGCACGACTGGCCGGGTTGAGTTGCAACACGCCATTCACGGCGCCGTCCCTCTGGGGGACCTAGCTGTCGCGGTGCGACTTACCTATCAGCGCACCTGCGGCGGATACCAGTCCGCCATCGAGCCCACATAATTCGTCTCGACTTGGCTACTATAGTACCGTTTTACAAATTTGTCAACCCCTCTGGGAATAATTTGTAGCGTGTTGCAAATATTCCTTTTGTCGGGTATCAGTGCTGCATGGCTACAGTACGAAAACGCGAACTACCATCAGGCAAGATTGTATGGCAGGCGGACTACCGGGACGGCGCAGGCAAGCGTCGCTCGAAGCAGTTTGCCAAACGCAAGGAAGCCGATGATTTCCTCCTCACAGCGCGGGGTGAGGTGAGGGCGGGCGTCCATGTGGCTGATAGCCAGTCCATCACGATTTCCAAGGCTGCTGACCTTTGGATAGAGCGGGCCGAGAATGAGAAGCTCGAGGCTTCGACGATCGCCTCCTATCGACAGCACCGAGACATCCACATTGTGCCGCGCATTGGCGCGGTAAAGCTTTCAGCCGCAACGGTGCCATGGGTTCAGAGCTTCGCGGATGAACTGGCGAAAACCCTTTCCCGAGCGATGGTCAAGAAGGTCTTAGGGTCGGTTTCGTCCATCTTTACGGAAGCACAAAGGCGCGGGCTGGCGGCACAAAATCCCGTCTCGGCTGTAAAGGTCCGAATGCCGAAGCGAGATAAAGGGCGGCCGGAAATGCCGACGATGGCGGAGTTGCGAGCGATCCTTAAGGCCACGCCAGAGAAGCACAAGCCATTCATCTATACCGCCGCCTTCACGGGCCTGCGGGCTTCAGAGCTACGCGGGCTCCAGTGGTCGGACATCGATCTAGATGGTGGCGTGCTGCACGTCTTGCGGCGCGCGGACCCTTACAACAAACTCGGCGTGCCTAAGTCGGAAGCTGGGACTCGAACGGTCCCCTGCGGCCCAATGGTCATCTCCATCTTGCGCGCCTGGAAAGAGGTCTGTCCGAAAGGTGAGCTGGATCTCGTATTCCCGAACGGCGCAGGCAACGTGGAGTCGCACGCCAACCTTCTCAATCGAGTCTTCTGGCCAATCCAGGTTGAGGCCGGGGTTACAGTATCGACGGGCGCTAAGGACGAGGACGGCAATCCGGTGCTGGACGCGAAGTATTCCCTGCACGCGCTCCGGCACGCAGCCGCCGCTATGTGGATCGATCAGGGCGTGACGGCGAAACGCATTCAGGTGCTCATGGGACACGCCAGCATTCAGCAAACGTTCGACCGGTACGGATACCTTTTCGAAGCTCGCGACGACGATTCCGCAGCCGCAAAGGCTATTGAGGAACGACTTATTTCCGCGTAGTACAACCCACTACATGCAACACATTGCAACACGAGCGTCAAATTACACAACAAAAACAACGAATAAATAAGGAATCATAATCCTTGTGTCGGGGGTTCGAATCCCTCCTCCGCTACCACTAGAACAGCCGACAGCTCCGGTCCGGCTATCGCGGTCAGCCATCCCTTGATTTCATAGCGATATTCCTCACGGGGCAGGCGTGGATAAACCGTCACGCTTGAAACCACCTCCCTGAACCTTATCGCCAGTTCTGGCGTGGGCTCCGCGCCCCGGTTCTTCAGGATATCCGCGAGCGCTTCGATATCCTCCCGGAACTTGTCGACGGCCTTGGGCCTCAACTCGATAATGTTCGATACCGGCTCGGCCGCAGCCAATTCCCCTTTCAGCCTCTCCCTTTCAGCCCGCAGCGGCGCCATCATGATCGGGATCTCGCCGTCTTCGATCGTTCCGCGCGAGACCTGATCCAGGACGCGGGCGATACGCGCCTGCACGTCTGCCAGCGCGGCCTCGCGCGATGCCCGGCTGTTCTTCCGCTCGACGGCAATGCGCTTCGATTCGCGCTCGTATTCCTTCACGTATGCGTCGATGACGCTGGTGTCGGCGAACATCTCGCGCAGGCGGTTGATCACGTCCCGCTCGATCTTCTCGACGTAGTACCGGGCATTGTTCGAGCAGCTGCGGGATTCCTTGTGCGTGCTGCAGACGACACGCGGCCCGCTGCGATCAGCGCCGACGATCGACAGGCCTCCGCCACACTCGGCGCACTTGAGAAGACCAGACAGCAGGCGCTTGTTCTTCGGTGCCGTTCTGGCGTGCTTTCCGCCGACGGCTTCCTTCCGTGCCCGAGCCTCCTCAAACAGGCTGTCCTCGATGATGCGGAGGTGAGGGGCGTCCATGGTCTCGACGACGCTGTCGTCGTTCACGCGCGACACGCGCCGGCCCGTCGTCGGGTCCTTGACCATCTGGACGCGGTTCCAGACCATTTTCCCGACATAAAGCGGATTGCGGAGGATGCCATACCCCCGCTTGTCGTTCCCGTTGATCGTGGACGCGTTCCAGCGTGTCCCGCGCGGCGGTGGCACTCCATCGTCGTTGAGTGCGCCAGCGATGATCCTCGGCCCGATGCCGCCGGCATACATTTCGAAGATCCGGCGCACCACGGCGGCCTCCTCCTCGACAATCTCCAGTTCGCCCTTCTGCCCCGCCACGGGGCGGTAGCCGTAGGCCTTGCCTCCGGCATTCCGGCCAGAGCGCACCACGCCGACCATGCCGCGTCGGACCTTCTTTGCGCCTTCCTCCCTCTGCATCTGCCCGATGACGCCATGCATGCCGATCGACACGGTGTCCATCACGCCGCCGTTGACGCAGTTCATCTCAATCCCCCGAAATTTTAGGGTCTTGTGGATGTGCGCCAGATCGGCGATGTCGCGCGAAATGCGGTCGGGGGCTTCCGATATCAGGATATCGAACTCGCCGCGCTCGGCGGCCTGCATGAGGGCGGAGAGGCTGGGCCGGCCGAACATCGAGGCGCCGGACTTGGCCCGATCGGAGAATTCCGCCACCACCTCGGCGCCGATCCGGCCGGCGTGGGCTTTGCAGAGGCGGAATTGATCCTCGACCGACTGATCATTCTGAAGATCGGTCGAGTACCGGGCATAGATCGCGGCGCGCTTCATTTCTCACTCACGGACTTATCAGAGGGCTTGGTGTCGTTCTGATTAGCCGGGGAGGGCGGAATGGCGTCAAGGCGCGCCCTGCGCCTGGCAAGCGCCTTGACGAGTTCGATCAGCGGGTTTGTGTCGGTCATGGCGACTTCTCCCCGCTATCCACAGTTTCCACAGGCGGTTTCGTTGTCACGAAAACCTTGTCGGCCTCCCCGCATTTCGGGCAGGCTGCCCGTCTGGCGAGACCTGCCGCCCGCTCCATCGGCATCGGTAGATGGGCGACGAGAAAGATATGGCCGCAGCTTCCGCAGGAGCCGTTGAGGGAGTTGGAGGTCAGCATCGGCGATCCTCCAGCAGCGTGTCGGCAACGGCCTGCGCATCATTGATCGCGCGCTCTGCTCCATCGATCATTGTCAGCAGTGAGCAGTAATCCTTCCCGCTGCCCTGGAAGATGGTTTCGGTCATCAGACGCATGGCGTGCAGGCAGCTCCGGGCAGTTCCGAACGCGTCATCGAGCTTGGTTGCGGCGGTCTTGGTCATCACGCATCCTCCGTCACGACGCGCAAAAGCGCTTGGAAAATTGCCTGCCGCTCGGGCCTGACCGGTCGGAAACGATGCGCGAAATATGGGAGATCATCGTTGTCCCGCAATATTTCGTCCAAGCGGACGCCGTCGAAGGTCTCACCCATGTGCAAGGCGAGGCCGGCCCAGCGAACCGTGTAGATTCGGCCGCGTGTAAGGCCGTTCATTTCCGGAATAGTCTCCGGGTCTGCGACCGGCCCTGGCCTGTCGTCGATGCACTCGACCAACTGGCCGCGATGGAAGTTGGTCGTCATGCGGATGCCCTCCCGTCGACGGTAAGCAGCATCGAGGTAAGAAGCGCCTTCACCTCGTCTTCGCTGGCCTCGGTGTCTTTGGTCCATTCGAGCAGGAAACGTGCTTTGCGGTCCTGCTCGGCCGCATTGGCGGGCCGATAGGCGCAAATCTCAAGGACAATGGCGTCCACCACGTTGCACGCATCAAACTGCGCCTGCCAAACATCATCGGTCGCCGTACCAGCCTCAATGTGGGCATCGGTCTCCTTGATCTGCCGATCGTGAAGGTTTTCGGCCTCGTGTTTTTGCTGCAACAGCACATCGAGCGGCGACGGCGGCGGAGCGGCATTGACGCCTTGGCCGGCCAACTCGCGAACACGAGCTTCGAACGTATCGGAAGGGTAGCTGTCGCCATAGTCGGTATCGACAAGGTACATCATTGCGACATCAGCAGGCGTTGCCGGCTCCGTAGCGATGATTTGCGCCTGGAGGCGCTGATATTCGGTGGAGCCTTTGTCCATCTCCTCGTCCGTCTTATCGGTCGAGGGGCGGTTACGAGTGGCGAGCCATTCGGCATACATTTCGGGGATGGTGCGGCTGGGAGCGTCGGCCATCACAGCACCTCCACTGCCGTAGTGGTTCGATAGATACGGCGACCAGATCGTGAGGGCTTCGCGCGAACGAGGATATGCTCCCGTTCATATTCGTCGTCCTTATCCTCAGGTGTGCGATAGAGGGCGGCGTCCGCGATTTCCTGCATCAGCGCATTAAGCCGCTCTGCTTCAGCTTTGAACCAGAGATAGGAGCCGGTCAGCAACGTGCCCTCGCAAACCTGCTCGTTTGCCAGCAGGATGTGATAAGCAGCGTGCAGCCCGTCGAACAAGGTTCGCATATCTACGAAACGCATCGCCTGGAAGCGTGATGGCATGGCTTCGCCGGCGGCCTGAACTGATGTGTTCGGCATGGTGGTAATCCTCAAAGGTGAAATCGGGAGAGGCGAGGCGCGCGGGGCGCCGTCAGCCTTGCTTGCGATACTTGCGGATCGCCGACTGGAGCCGCTTACGGGCGTTCGCCTCGTCGCGCTTGGCCTCGGTGAGGAGGTCGTATTCCGCCTCCGTCGCCGTGAGCATGCGTTCCATTTCCGGTGATCCCGCTTCCATGTGATCCCGGATGCGATGCTCCGTCTTCCAAGCATCGTAGGCGGCGCTGAGGTCCCGTTGCGCCTTCCGGCGCTTCTGCTCGCAGGTGTCCACGACGAGCGCGCGGTTGGCAATGTCGAGAAGATCCATGATGTTCTTGGCGCTGATCATTTCGCTCCACCTTTCGAAAGCTTAAAGGGGCGGCTGATGATTGGGTGCCGAACCATCGTTGCTGAGTGCGGCGTGCACTCGCTGACGAACCGCTTGAAAAGCGCCGAGATATCGCGGATCCAGTAGACGCCGTAGCTGCTGCCTTGGGCCTCTTCGTGACTGTTCTTCACCATCGCGAACGGCCGGATGCCATATCCCGGATGATCGAGCACCGTATCGACGATCGCTTCGGACAAGCCATGCACGCGGTTCATGCGCCTGCGGGCTTCCGACCTCGTTTCCGCGTTCTGCGGCTTCGCCTTCAGCGGTGCCGTCTGCTCGACGATTTCGACGCGCTCGACGATCTGCGAGTTGAACGCGTTCTGCTGCGCTTCCCGCCGCTCGCTGTCGGCCACCATGCGGAAGACCTGGGCAAGGGCTTCGGCCGTCGTCGGAATGGACGGCTGCACCTGCTCCAGCTCGGACAGCTTGTCGACGACGCGCTTGCGAAGCTTGATGTCGTAGCCGGTGACGAGGGTCATGGCATGCTCACGGTCGAGGAGGATTTCGACCGTCGCGTTACCGCTGCGAACGATCTCAAAGCCGAGGTGGTACCAATTGGTACCGGGGCCATACTGCTTGATCAGAATCTCGTCAGCCTTCGACCTGATCGTCTCGGCCCGTCGGGTAACACCGGCGGGTGCGAAGTCGCCAACCAGATCAGCGCAATAGATCTCGACGAGCATGCTACGCGTGTCGCGCAGAACCGTCTTGTGCTCTTTGTCGGTGAGGGTGGCGATTTCCTTCGTCGAAATGCGCACGGGTTTACCGCCTCCGCCAGGCGTGGTATTCATCAGCGCGTCCATAAAACCTCCTACGGCTTGGACAAATGGATTTCCGTGCTCGAACACGGCAGTCTCAGCGGCGGCTTTCGAAGCTCGAACTTCGATGCCGCCGTTTCAGTTTCCGGCCGGAGCCGGCATTTCCTCCCGCTGAACCCGCTCCATCCGTTCGCGCACGGCGCGGATGATTTCGCTGTTCTGCGAGCTTCCGTTTCGATCCGACTGCTGCGCCACGAACGACTTGATGTCGTGCGGCAGGCGAACCATCAATTTCACGACGTCCTCTTTCATTTCTTCATCCTTCGTTAAGAGGATGATGGCACATTGCCACCATCCAAGCAATAGGCGGTGGCATCGTGCCACCATTTATTTCGTGGCATACTGCCACTACTGATGATGGGGCCATGAAGGAAACACTCGCGAAAGACCTGGACAAGTTCGTCCTGCGCCTGCCAGACGGGCTGCGCGACCGCATCAAAGCGGCAGCGGAGATGAACAATCGAAGCATGAATGCTGAGATCGTGACTACGCTCGAAGGAGCGTATCCCCGACCAATCTCCCTTGAGGAGGTTGTCGCGGACGTTCGAACCTCCATTGCAATGCTTAAGAAATTCAAGGGCAAAACCCTGCTGATGTCGCTTGCCGATGATCTGGATCATCTCATGCTCGACATCTCGCGTTCTGCTGAGATGTCGCCAGAGGAACGTGAAGCGGCGAAAGAGCATGCTTACAATCATGGCAAGTTCACTCGCTTCGTCCCCCCCGAAGACTGACGCATCATGCCACTTCCCTCGCGCACATGCACGCGTATGCGCGGGTGGCGCGCGGCGCGCGGGAGAGTGCCTTCAACCCATCAAGAACATTGTCGGCGATCGACTTCGCGCTGAGCGCCACGGCCGAGACGGCATAGCCGTCGGCGCTGCCGATCCCATCCCCGATCTTGTCGAGAGCATGCAGAAGGTCGAGGAGTTCCGCGATCTGCTCGCTAAGCTCATAGGTTTTGGCGCAGGCTGAGCCAAAACCCTCTGCGGGATTGGCCCGACCAGGCCTCGCCAAGCCGTACATGTCGCTGATTTTCTGAAGCGCGAGGCGCCGCGGATACTCCGGGACAGCTTCGCCGGCCTCCCAGCGCGCAACGCTGGACTGGGACACGCCGAACGTCTTGCCGAACGCTGTCTGGTCGAGACCTGCGGCATCGCGGATATCCTTGATCCAGTCGGCAATAGAGGTCGGCGGCGGGAACGTCGGGCGCATGCTGGCTCCAGTTCGTTAACTGGCGCGACAGATAACACACAAAAATTATCGCCGTCAACACACAACACATAAATTTGTGTTATCTGAACTTCGAAAATTTCACGACTATCGGATGCACCAGTGTTGAACCGAGCTTCGGAAAAGTTTCCATGTGGGCTGGGGCCCACGTTTTGAACCGCCAGTTTTCCTCGTCTTGGTCGACGAGTGTGCGGACACGAAATACGCGGCGTGCATCGATTTCGTAAGATACCACCACATCTGCACCGTCCTGTGGCGGCAGATGAGGGTTCGCGACGACAATGTCGCCAGGGCTTACCGCTGGATACATATCGCGTTCGTTGACGATGAGGGCATAGGCCTCCTCGACCATCTCCACTGGGAAGGCGCGCGGCAAAATATTCGTGAGGTACAGTGAGCCCGAACCGCGCGCAAACACCGGAATGCCAGAATAATCACCAGCCTGCGGTAGGCCTATCATAAATCTGTGCTGCTCTGGGGTCCCCTCTCGATCAAGTCTCAGAGGCTTGACGTCGCGAGGGTTTACCAGGTTGACCATGCCCGCAAGGCCAACGACTTCGGCGATCTTGGCATAAAATTTGGACCGCTGGGTTTTCCCGCTTTCGATGCGGTCGACGGTCTGCTGGTTCGTGCCAGCTAGCTCAGCCACCTCCGCCTGCGTCAACCCGCGAGCTTTCCTTGCTTCTCGGATTTCCTCACCCGATCGCTTTTGCATGATCTCGATGATGGTGGGCAGCTGCTTTTCACTCATGGTCTCTCTCTGAAACAAAAAACACGTCTTGTAAAACACAAAATAACGAGTAATGTGTTGCGTATGTGTTAAGATTTATATGACCGGACAGGGATATGAGAAAAAAGAAAGCGTCTTCGCAGGTAACCCGCCTCATCGAGGCAGCCATCACAATCGCAGGATCGGAGGCCAAGCTCGGCGCTAAAGCGGGCTATTCGCAGAATGCCATTTGGTATGCGAAGCGGAACGGCCGGATATCGGGCGATTTGGCGGCCGCAATCGACAAGGCGACAAACGGGGCGATTTCCAAGGCGCAGTTGCGCCCCGACCTTTTCCAGTCGGACCAAAGCGCATCGGTGACCGTATGAGCCGCCCCGACCTCCCGGCCGACGAAATCACCCGCGCCGCGCAATGGCTCGCCGACATCGCCCGCTGGCCCGACGAGCCGGCCGATCTGCTCGTACACAGGTTCAGCCTGAAATACTGGCAGGCCAAGAAGGCGGTCGACAAGGCGAAGCGCATGAAACTGTACCGTCAGGTGCATGCATGACGCCCCGATGCAGCCCCACGGCAGGAAGACGCCCCGATGCAGCCCCACGGCAGGAAAAGCCGGGTTTTCCTGAAACCCACCTTTCCAGCTCCAACGCGCGTAACCGCGAGCGGGATGCCTGGGACGATTATCTCGACGCCTGGGGTGATCTGCGGCGCACGCGGTCGCTTCGTGACGCCTACCTCGTGGCCGCGCTTTTCGGCCGCTGGTTGGCCTTGAGAAGGCGGCGCGCATGACGAAGGGCAAGGCCCGGCGGGTCGACTTTTATCCTGATGAATATATCGCAGGCGTCGGCGGCGTTCTGCGCGCAGACGAGCAGGGTGTTTATTGGATGCTGTGCAGCCTCATCATGTGCGAGGGCGGCCCGATAGAAGAGAACAATCGGCGCTTTGCTGCGCTGTGCCGGATCAGGCCCGCCGACGTCAAAAAGATCGTCGAAACGCTGGTCCGTGCCGGCAAGCTGCTGCGGCAGAACGACGGAAAACTGCTGCGAGGTCATCGTGAATGACAGCGGCTTCATTCTGATCGCCAGAGAAATGTTGGATCATCCCGTGTTTGCTAACGAACCATATTGCGAGCGCTTGGCCTGGGTCTGGTTGATCCGCGAGGCCGCTTGGAAGGACCGTACCGTGCGGGTCGGCAGGGCCGTCATCGCCCTTTCGCGCGGCGTTTGCGCCGTGTCGACAAGGTTCCTCGCAGACCGGTGGCAATGGTCGGAAGCGCGTGTTCGTAGGTACCTAAAACGCATTGAAAAACAGGGCTTGATTGATATCAAAACCGACGCACATGCGACGCAGATAACTATTTGTAATTACGACAAATATCAGCTTTCAACGCAAACAAGCGACGCGGAAGCGACGCAGGGCCGACGCACAAGCGACGCAAACAAGAAAGAATTAAATACATTAAATACATTAGAGATAGATAAATCTATCTCTTGTTCGAAATCGCGTCATGCGAAGGCCGAAAACCGGTTCGAAGAGTTCTGGAAAATCTATCCGAAAAAGGCGAGCAAGCCCGCCGGACAAAAATCCTACGACCGTGCCGTAAAGCGGGCGAGCGAGGAAACAATCCTTGCTGGTGTCAAGGTCTATGCAGCGCAACGTGCCGGGCAGGATCCGAAATACACGAAGAACGCGTCGACCTGGCTGAACAACGATTGCTGGACTGAGACCATGGCCGGGTCCGCGCAACCCGACTGGCGCGACGACCCGATTTACGCAGGGGTCGAGTGATGGCTGATATCCTCGATCTCAAGCGGATGCTGAACGACCGCATCGTCTCGGTCTGCGAATACCTGCTGCCGGGTGGCCGCAAGGAGGGCGCGGAGTGGCGTGCCGGCTCCACCTCCGGCGAGAAGGGGCATAGCCTCGGGGTACGGCTGACTGGCCCGAAGACGGGCGTCTGGTCAGATTTCAGCGGGACCGAGGGCGGCGACGTCGTCGACTTGTGGCGAGAGTGCCGCGGTCTCGACCTGTCGGCGGCGCTCACTGAGATTTCCGACTGGCTCGGCGTCGAGCGGCCGGAGTTCTTCAAGCAGCCTCAGCAGAGCTATACCCGGCCGGAGAAGCCGAAATGCGGCCCGCCGAAGGGCAAGGTCCGCGAATACCTGATGGACGTCCGGTTCATTTCCGAGGACGTGCTACAGGCCTACAAGATCGGCGAGCGCGGCGGGGATATCATTTTCCCGTTCCTGCTTCCGAACGGCGAACTGGCGATGGCCAAGGCCCGCAAGGCCGAAGACGGGGCCAAGCCGGTTCCGACCGCAGCGAACTGCGAGCCGATCCTATTCGGCTGGCAGGCGATCGACCCCAACGCACGAACGCTGATCATCACCGAAGGCGAGATCGACGCCATGTCTTGGGCCTGCTTCGGCATGCCGGCCGTATCGGTGCCGTTCGGCGGCGGCAAGGGCGACAAGCAAAAATGGATCGAACGAGAGTTCGACCGTCTCGACCGATTCGAGAAAATCTATATCTCGACCGACATGGACCAGCCCGGCGACGAAGCCGCCGAGGAGATTGCAAGCCGTCTTGGCCGCCATCGTTGCTACCGGGTTTCACTGCCGCACAAGGACGCCAACTCCTGCCTTCAGGGCGAGGTTTCCACGGGCGATATGAAGCGGTTCCTACTGGAAGCAAGGAGCCTGGATCCAGCAGGCCTGAAGCGTCCGAGCGAGTATGTCGACAAGGTCATTCACCTGTTTTGGCCGGCGCCTGGCGAGCCTCTCGGTTACGAACTGCCCTACGATAAATTGCTGACGAAGTTTGCCTGCCGTCGCGGTGAGGTAACGCTTTGGACAGGCGCCGTCGGGCACGGAAAGAGCCAGATCATTTCCGACGGTATCGCAGGATTTATTCAGCAAGGCAGCCGCATTTGCATTGGCTCATTCGAAATGCCAGGCCCGCAGCAGTTGCGAAGATTGGTTAAGCAGGTTGGCGGTTTCGATCGCCCGAACGCACAGCAGATCAAGGAAATCCTGACCTGGCTGGACTATGGTCTCTTGATCTACGACCACGTCGGGAAGACCGACATCAAGGCCCTTCTGGATGTCTTCGATTACGCCAGAGCCCGCTATGGGTGTGACCAGTTCGTAGTCGACTCCCTCATGCGGTTGGGAGTGGGGTCGGATGACTACAGCGGTCAGGAAAAGGCGGTGTTCCAGATCGTCGATTGGACAGTTGCCAATTCCGTTCACCTTCATCTCGTTGCCCATGCGAAAAAGGGCGACAGAGATAGGGCCGGCGCACCGGAAACCGAAGACGTGAAGGGCGCCATGGAGATCGGCGCCAACGTTCATAACATCATCAGCGTGTGGCGCAACAAGGCCCACGAGGAGAAGGTTCGGCAAGCGCACAACGATGTCGAGCGCGACGTTCTCGACGAGAAGCCGAGTGTTATCCTTAACGTCGCCAAGCAGCGAAATGGGGATTTCGACGGAAAGATCGGCCTTTGGTTCGATCGCGAAACCTACCGCTACCACACCACAAATAACCGCTTCTACTGGGACCGGCAGTATGTGCCGAGAGGAGAACACGCATGACGGATACGGCGATAATCCCGCGCGAAAAGGCATGCTTCTACTGGAATGACTTTGATCCGGACATCCCTCGCGGCAAGGATGTTCTGGTCCTTTCGATCGACGACCCGCATCGTGATCGAAAGAGCGCGACCTATGAAAATTCGTCCGGCGCGCTGATTGGGGACTTCCAAAGCTTCTCCAGCGCAGAGAAGGTTTTTCGGGAGTTCTTTGAACAGGACTCGGTATTGGCCGCGCCGACAAACGTCTACGCCAGTTTGCTCAACGAGTGGCTGCGCGAGTTCTCCAAGATCGAAGGCTTCATGGACCCGCTCGTCAACGTCGACGAGGAGCGCGAGTACTATGCGCATGTTCGCATAGGACACCACGGCAGCAGCGCCGCTGACCGTGATGATTTGTCTGACATTCTCGCGGCACTCGGCCCAGAGACTTGTGCCGAAATAGA
Source organism: Shinella yambaruensis (assembly GCF_050859155.1). Lineage (NCBI taxonomy): Bacteria > Pseudomonadati > Pseudomonadota > Alphaproteobacteria > Hyphomicrobiales > Rhizobiaceae > Shinella > Shinella yambaruensis. The sequence goes on along the minus strand of NZ_CP150638.1, from coordinate 3,290,263 downwards.
GGCCATCCGTTGCGTCGGCGCTGGAAGCTACGAGGTCGAGGTCTCCGTCACGGATCGGAGTGCGGCGGAAAAGATTGGCCGCGAGATCGGAAGCTATCTGCACTTCAAAACACAGACAGGTAGCGCGGTTCGCGTACTCACGCCGCCGGTCGTTGTTGAAACCCTGGAATTCTAGGAGAAAGCGCATGACCGAGCAGGATTACGTCGCATTCTGCAACCTAGCCCATGACCTGCAGCATATCGCTCGCAGGTTCTGCGCGGACCTCGGTGACGAACAAGCTAGGCAACTGCACGGCTTCGTTCAGAATGAGCTTGCAGCAACGGCAGCCGGCAAGGTTGCCCCGGCCTATGACTTCCTTGCGGCCATCCTGGCGGAGGAGGTCGAGCCGCAGGGGCAAGTGGCAAACTCTGCCACTCGATCCACCACGAGTGGGGGCGCCGATGTCTGCCCCATCTGATCTTGCCGCCAACATCGCCGCCCACGTCGTCGACGAGCTGCACCGAAAGGGCATGCCGACCAGCGAGGAGGACCGCGCGCAGTTCATCGCCCTGCTGATCGCGACCGAGTTCCCGGATGCGGACGAGGTGAGCATCAAACACGCCATCAAGGCGGTGAACGATCATATCCGCACCGGCGCGTTCCGGCCGGTCGAAAGCCTGCGCGCCATCGAGCCTATCAACCTTGCCGGCCTTGACATCGGCGCACCGCAGAATGGCGAACCGATCTGCGAGCGCGTCGACCCCAAGACCCTGTTCGTCGATCCATCCTATCAGCGCGATATTGGTGAGCGCGGCCTTCGCCAGATCCGGCAAATCCTTGAGTGCTTCGACTGGAACCGCTTCAAGCCGCCGATCTGCGCCTATGCCGAGCACGACGGGCAAACGGTCCTGAAGGTGCTCGACGGCCAGCACACGGCCATCGCCGCCGCCAGCCATCCCGACATCGACTGGATACCGGTGATGATCTGTGAAGCCCGCGAGACATCGGCCCAGGCGGCAGCGTTCGTCGGCCAGAACACGCAGCGCCTGAACGTTACCCCGCTCCAGCTCCACCAGGCCGCGCTTGTCGCGCAGGACGAAGATGCCCTCACTATCGATCAGGTTTGCACCAAGGCCGGCGTTCGGGTTCTGCAGTATTCCGTCAAGACCTTCGAGCCCGGCGACACGGTGGCCATCAACGCGATTGCCAAGCTGGTCGACGCGCGCGGCGCGATGCGGGCCCGGATTATCCTTGAGGTGCTGGCCAAGGCGAAGATGGCGCCGATCCTCGCGCCGCAGATCAAGGCCGTCGAGCTGCTGCTGACCGATGACGAGTACCGTCACTCCATCACGCCCGAGGCGCTGACGGAGGCGATCACCGGTTCGTGGCTGACCGATCACGACGAAGGCAAGCGGATCGCTCTTTCGCACAAGTGGCCGTTCTGGAAGGCGCTGGCGATCCACTGGTTCCGCAACACGAAGAAGACGAAGCCGGCGACGGCGGGGAGGGCGGCGTGAGGTATTATTTCCGTATCGAAGGGATGATCGCGTGGATCGCCGCAACTGCTATCCTTGCGTGGCTCACGGTTCTGCCGTGCATCGGTCTCCTCTGGCTCGCGTGGAAGCTGCCATGACCGACGAAGAGCTGATCGCATTCGCAGCAGACTTCCGGGATGGAATTCTCGACGGCAAGCCGAGCGACTGGATGTGCGCTGCGATCTGCTGGCCGCTTGCTCCATTGCTGCGCCTTCAAGGCGTCGAGTGCGAATGCGTCGAAAGTGACCTCGGGCACTGCAATCACGTCTGGATCAAGCTGGCGGACGGGCGCGTGCTCGATCCGACGGGTGACCAGTTCAATCACTTCAACGACTGCGATTTCCCGGCCGTTTATCTCGGTGCCCCTACCGTAATCCATCTGATGGAGGCGGCATGACCATCGCCGAGCGCAAAGCCCGAGAGGCCTACGACCGGCTCAACCCCTGGCGCCCGATGAAGGAGGCCAGCCCGGACGGCACGATCTGCGAGCTCCTGTTCTCCGACATGGTCGGCAGCTTCGATGCTGACCGTCTGCAATACTTCCTCGACGCTTCCGGCGCCTGGTTCTGCATTGATCCACCAGAACGCGTCTATCGGACAATCACAAGCTGGCGGCCGGCGTGGGTGAAGCTGACCCCGGAGCGTCGATCCCTCATCAAGCAACGCACGGAAAGGAAATGGCCATGAGCAACGTCGTGAAGTTCACCGACAACCAAAACCGCCCCGCGATCAACGAGGGAATTATCGCTGATACGCTCATCTGTGCCGATTGGGCGTTTGGCGGCGTTACCGAGCTTCTGCGCCGAATGAACGATGACGAATTGGAGGCGATCGGGTCCAAGGCTTACGGGGTACTCGAAGAAGCGCCCGATGACGTCATCAACCCCGCGAATGAGGCGTTGATCACGCTAATTGAGTGCGAGATGGAGCGGCGTGATTGGTGGCCCGATCCCGATGGAGACGTCGCATGACCAGCAGCGAAAGGCCCGAATATGAAACAACAGCCGACCGGTCGCTGGTCATCGCCAACAGGATCGCGGAGGTACGCCAGGACGAACGGACGGTCCACGTTTTCGTGGCGCTTTCCATGATTATCGGCCACATGGCGGCGCAGGCCGAGTTCCCTGATTTCGAAGCGACGATGAAACTGGTTTCAGAAGGCGCTCTTGATAGTTTCCGACAAGAGAGGCAGAAAATGCAGGCCTCGCCGTATTCTGCTTCGGGGGGCTCCGCCTGATGAAATCCGGCATCAATCACAAGCTCGACTGGTATGTCGTCCGCACCGCGCCCCTGATGGAGTGGCGGGCGGCCGACAAGCTGCGAACGGCAGGGTACGAGGTCTATCTTCCGACGATGCGGGTAGAGCGCAAGAACAGGCGCACGCATACCTACTCGACGAAGGAACGGGCGTTGATGCCGGGGTACCTGTTTCTCGGCACCGCCGGCTCGCTGTACAGGGCTGTCAACTGCTTCGGCGTCGAGGGTGTCCTGAGCAACGGTGGATATGTTGGCAAGCGAAGCGGAGGCGATGGCGATCCGATCCGTATTTCGAGCGACCTCGTGGAAACCATCTACCTTGCCGAGATCGACATGCAGTTTGATGACACTCGCGTCGCACGCATCTATCGCGAAGAAGAAGGGAAAACGCGCCGCTTGACCGTCGCGATGCAATTCTCGAAGGGCGAGGAGGGGCGTGTATCGTCCGGTCCATTCGCTGGGTTCTCCGGCGTCATCGAGAACGTCACGCACCAAGGCATGGTGGAAATGCTCCTCAATCTCTTCGGCCGCGCTACGCTGGCGACGTTTGATCCTCGTGAACTGGCTGGTGGGGAAAAATTCCCAAAAGCGAGCTAGGTGTTGAATATATTCCTGCGCAGTGCTAGGTTCCGCAAATCACGCGAATGGCTGCCGCCGGACCTTCAACATAGGGAACACTCGCCGGGCCACTGCTGGAAATCGCGTCCAGCGTAGTGCGAAGCTTTACCAAAATTCAGTTTGGAATGGTTCCGAGGGATTGTGGATCACGATCGCGAGGTAACGCTGCAGCGCCATTCCAAAGCCCATCGAAATCCAGCGGCAACGGAGACCGCGTAAATCTGATGGCCACTGAGTGAGGATCGCTTCTGGCTGCCTTCCAGCCCTATAGGCATCCGATAAACTCAAAGTTTCTTCATAACCGATGCAAGGTTTGGGAGGATAGTTTGTGAGTGTGCGCCGAACTTCGAGGCGAACTTAAAGTAGAGTCTTTTAAGAAGTCCGATCTTGTACACGGTGCTTCCACTTCCATACGGCAAATAGTACGGAAACACGTTCAGGTAGCTCTTGAAGTCCTCGAAATGCATAAACCCGTTGAGCCGCCTAAAGCCAGGAAGGAGCTTTTTCAGGTCTGCAGGCGACCAGAAAACATTGTCAATCTCATTATAGTCGCGCTTCACTGCGGCTGCGTACAGAACCCGAAGCCGTACCGGCAACCAATGGCAGAACGGCAAACGCGTGTCGTGTGCAATTACAGGAAACCATTTATTGGGCGTGGTGAAGAGAATGAGGTCCCGTGCCACCCGCCCCAGATCCGAAACCGCTGCTTTATCGCCATAGACATGTTCCAGCACTTCTATGCAGCAGGCGATATCCACGGAAGCGTCTTCCAGTGGAAGATTGCCCAGTCGGCCGACGCGCCAGTCGATACGGTCGCCGATACCCAAAATGGTTGCTATGCGGCGGCCCGCTTCGAGGCGCTCGGCATCCATATCAACTGCAATTAGTTGTACTGGTGTATGAATTGCCCATGCCATAGCCAGCCAGCCATATCCTGCGCCGAGGTCGGCTACTACTGTGTCGGCGGTGAATTCATGAACTCGCTTCAAAGGCTGGATATAATACCTAAAAAAGAAGTCGATAGTTCTCTCGATATCGAGAGAGGAATAGTGCCCCTCACTGAAGTGCGGCACAATGGCTATTTCGGAGAGTTGGTCGGAAGATAGATTAAACATGTTCGCTCTTGCAGATGACAGCCTCTCGCAAATGTAATTTCCTGAAACGTGAGCGTCAAATTCGAAATATCTTATTGGTTAACTCAGGGAGTTTGCGAAAGGCGCAGCCATTTTTAAATGATATATAATAAGGAAGGTTAATTTCACTTTCCTTTGTCATGTCTTGATATGCAGCTGCATGCGAGATTGCGTTTTGAGCCAAAAGGCCGACGCGGGCGCCCAAGTAAGCCTGGAGGCATTCAAGGGGTAGCGATGCCATCACGTCCTCCCGCCCATCGCCCGCCGATGCGAGGCGACCGACAGCAGCAGCGCGGGAGCATCCTATGAAGACAGACTATCGCCCGTCAGCTCGCCAGCGCGGCTACGACAGCAAGTGGGAGAAAGCCCGCAAGTCCTTTCTTGCCGAACCTGAGAACCAATTCTGCGAGCGATGCAGGTCCGCCGGCCTTCTGAACGCTGGCAATCTGCGGATGGATGGAACGGCGCAGACGAACCCTCGTCGAATGCACCTCGTCGTCAACCACCGCATCCCGCACAAGGGTGACCGGCGTCTGTTCTGGGACCGGTCGAATTGGGAAGTTGCCTGCCCCGACCATCACGATATCCGCATCCAGCAGGAGGAGCGCGGGAAAGTGAGGAGCGGCACGGGGGAAGACGGTCGCCCCCTCGATCCCGATCATCCCTGGAACACTGTCAGTCTTCGTTGACGTCAAGATCGTCTTCGCCTAACGACCCCATCGGGCTCGATTGCCGGTAAAGCGTAACCGACTTTCCGAATACGCCTCCCTTGGCATTCCTGATTGGTTCACCCGCCGCGATTAGAATAGCCTCCATGTGATCAAGGATATTTTCTCGCGTAGGCGCAGTTGGTTGGTGGTCGTCCACGAGACGAAGCATTTGGGAGTTGGCCTCCACCTCAACAGGCAGGATACCGAACCAAGAGAACCTGCTCCATCGTTCAGCAAGGTTGCCGATGGAGTGGGCGCGGAGGCGGGCGTAGAGGCGACGATCTCCACGGCCGGCCTGACCAACATAGATGAGCCTGAAGCTGTCATCGTACAGCGCATAGATGCCCCGCTGTCGACTGAAGTCCACCTTACCCCGTCGCTTCTGCTTAACTCCGATCCCTAACAGGGCGCCAGAACGCGGCCACGGCCCGTCTGAAGCAATGACATTCCGACGCCAGAACAGGCCGTAGTTGTGGATCAACATTGATGGTTCTCCCGTTGGATGCAGAACCTTCACCCTAACCCGGGGGGTGCGAAAGTCCAGGTGGCCTCGGGGGCTGGACCGGCCGGGGGCAGCGTTCGCACTGAGATCAAAACTGGAACAAAAAGTTGGGGCCACCCCGAAGGGGTGATTTGTCATGAACGTTGTCGGAATTGATGGCACCGGTGAGATTGTCGCCGAACCGGATTGGGAAAGCGTCTTCAACGATGTGCTCGAAATCGGCCAGGCACATGAGCATTGGCGTCGGATCACGACGGAGCTCAAGGACCGGGCCCTGATGTCACCGGGCAATGCCCATGCGCTGCAGCGTCTCGTCGTCGCGTATGTCCTCTACGATCGCTCCTTGCGGGAGGTCGCCGAAAACGGCGCGGTCACTCGCCCGAAGCGAGGCAATCCGAAAGCAATAGCCCGCACCAGCCCTCATTTCGTTGCCATGCGCGAAATGGCATCGGACGCCGCGGTGCTCGAAGCAGAATTCGGCCTTTCGCCACGGCGCCGGTCGGCCGCCACCAAGGCAGAGCGCAAAACGAAAGTGACCCGGCCGTCCGATGAGTTCACCAAGCGAAAGGGCTCATGATCCTGTAACGGCGTGGGCGAAAGACGCCCTCGACGAGAAGATTGTTGTCGGCGAGCTCGTCGCCGCGGCTGCGGAAAGGCATCTTCGGGATTTGCGGGATGGCCCGTCGCGCGGCCTGTATTGGTCGGTTGAAGCCGCAACACGCCCGCTGCGCTTCTTGCCGGCGATGCTGTCGATCACGGAGGGCGCCAAGGTCGGGCACCCATTTGACCCGCTGCCCTGGCATGTGTTCTGCGCGGGGTCGCTCTTCGGATGGCGGCGCGCGAGCGGGCGGATGCGCTTCCGGTCCGGATGGCTGGAGACCGGAAAGGGCCAGGCGAAAAGCCCGCTGATGGCCGGCATCGGCATCTACATGGCCGGGTTCTACGGGATAGAGCGCGCCAAGGTCTTCGCCATCGGCCAGGACAAGAACACGGCGAACGTCCTATTCAAGGATGCCGTGGCGATGTGCCGGGCAACGACGCCGGGACATGAGGACGGCGACACGATGGTCGCCCGAGGTGAAGCGATTGTTCGCGGCGAAGGCGACAACGCTTGGAAGATCGAGTTCCCCGGCGACGGCGACAATGTTTCGATCTTCCAGTCGCTTGCGAACGGCGAGGCGGTGTCTGGACCGAAGCCGACGCTGGTAGCGGCAGACGAGATCCACGAGTTCAAATCGAACGCCTCGATTGAGCTCTGGAAAGAAGCAATTGCGAAGATGCCGGGCGACGCGCTGATGCTGCTCGGCACGAACACTCCGGCATCGACCCAGATCGTCGGAACCGAATATTCCGACTACTATCAGAAGGTCGCGAAAGGGGAATTCGAGGACGACGAGGCCTTTGCTTTCGTGGCCCGCGTTGACGTTGCTGACCGAGCCGATGTCTTCGAGCGACCGGAGGTTTGGCAGAAGGCCTTGCCGGCGCTGGGCGTCACGTTCCCGCTGGAGAACATTCAGGGGCGGGTGAACACCGCCAAACAGCTTCTTTCGACGGCGTTCTCGGTCAAGAGGCTGTATTTCGGCATCCCGATCGGCTCAACCGATTTCTGGATTGCGGAAGACGCCTGGTCGGCGGTGCAGGGGTTAGTCGACGAGAAGAAGATGAAGGGCTGCAAGTGCTGGCTCTCGCTCGACCTGTCGCAGAAAAACGACCTCACGGCCCTGACCGTCGTCTGGATCGACGCGAAGGGCCACCTTCACGCCAAGACGTTCTACTGGACGACGAACGACCGGCTGAAGGAGCGCGGTCTTGCCGACCATGCGCCCTACGAGACCTGGGCCGCAAATCCTGACGTTGCGCTGACGGCGGTGCCGGGCGCGGTCATCGACAAGTCCTTCATCGCTGCAGAGGTCAAAAGAATATGCGCTGAGCATGAGGTCGAGTTCATGGCCTTCGACCCGGCCGGCATCGCCGATTTCATTGCGGCCTGCGAGGACATCGGTTTCCCGGTCTGGAGATACAAGGGGCCAAAGGAGGCGAAAGGCGTCGGCCTGAAGCTCGTCAGCCACGCGCAGGGCAAGCTTGTCCGCTTCGAGGACAAGCAACTTACCATGCCGCGGTCCATCGAAAAGCTTGAGGATCGCATACTGAAAAAGACGATCACGATCGACAATTCGCCCGTGACTTACTCCTGCGCTGCCAACGCGGCGGTCGATACCGATGGCCAGAATAACCGCGCGTTCGACAAGAACCGCTCCCGAGGAAGGATCGACGGAATGGTGACGATCGCGATGGCCGTCGGCGCGGCCGACAACGAGCTCGAAGAGGCGAAGAAATCGCCTTACGCAACACGCGGAATCCGGACGGTATAACCTGATGGGTATTCTAGAGCGCTTCTGGCCGGGTAGTGGCAAAGCTGCCGGCAAATCGTCGCCGCGCGCGAGCGGTGAAGAATACGTGACGATGTCGCTGTCAGATCCGAACGTCATCGCGTTTCTTCGCGACGGGCTTCTGGCGGCGTCTGGATTCACCGTCAACGTCGAGACCGCGCTGAAGAACCCGGCCATGTTTCGGGCCGTCAGCCTCATCTCGAATTCCATGGGCATGCTCCCGCTCCACCTGAAGAATCAGGAGACCAAGAAGAAAGCCACGGAGCACCCGCTGTTCAAGGTGCTGCACCGCAAGCCCAACAGCTTCCAATCGGCGTTCGATTTCCGGGCAACCATGCAGCTTCGCGCGCTGGTCCACAAGAACGCCTATGCGTTGATCTTGCGGTCCACGAGCCTGCGGACGGGCAAAAAGATCATCACCGGGCTTGTGCCGCTCGACCCGCGCCGCATGACGGTGAAGATGTTGCCGGACTGGACGCTCGATTACGTGTACCAGCCGGTAACGGGGCAGAGGGTACGATACAAGGCCTCTGACATCTTTCATCTTCGGGGCGTGTCGCTCGACGGTATCAACGGGTTCTCGCTCGTCGAGCAGGCACGCGAGGCGATCGGCCTTGCGCTGTCTGCCGAGCTCGCGGCGGGCCGCATCTTCAAGAACGGCTCATTCATCGATGGCGTCATCGAATCCGCCGACGAAATGAGTGAAGACGCCTACGAGCGTCTGAAAACGTCTTGGGCTGAACGCCACACGGGCGCCGACAAGGCCGGATCTACGCCGATCCTTGAAAAGGCACAGTACAAGATCCTCGGATCGTCGGCCCGAGATGCGCAGATGTCCGAGCTGCGCAAGCTTCAGGTCGAAGAGATTGCCCGCGTAACCGGTGTGCCGCGCCCGCTTCTCATGGTCGATGAGACCAGTTGGGGGTCTGGCATCGAGGCGCTTGGCCAGTTCTTCGTCGCCTACGCCCTCGGCCCCTGGTTCGAGGCTTGGGAGCAGTCAATTGCTCGCTGCCTCCTCGATGACGACGAGGCCGAAATCTACGAGGCGAAATTCAACCCAGGCGCACTCCTGCGGGGCTCGCTCAAGGACCAGGCCGACTATTTCGCGAAGGCGATGGGGGCGGGCGGTCATCAGGGCTGGATGCACTATGACGAGGTCCGCGACGTGATGGACCTGCCGGAGCGTGAGGCGCCGGTCAACCCGATGATGGGCCACAACGGTGGCCCTGGGCTCGATGACCCGGAGCCTGAGCCGAAGAAAACGCCGAAGAAGAAATCTCCTGTTGAGGATGACGAAGATGACGCATAGCCCATCCGCTTCAAAGCCGAAGCCGTCGGCGGTGATCGTCGGCAGTTCGGTTGCCAAGCCGCCCCGTGGTGCGACCGGCAGGCCGAATGCCAGGACGCGTCCGGGCGCGCTGCCGCTGCCGGCGAACCGAGAAGTCAGCGCTTTCACGAAGCCGAATGTTTTCGACCGGTGGACTGATGACGCGGCCGGCGTTCGTGCGCTGGAGAAGGGCGACAACGTCATCACCATGTTCGAGACCATTGGCGAAGACTTCTGGACTGGCGGTGGCGTCACGGCAAAGAAGGTCGCTTCGCAGCTGAAGGCAATTGGTCCGCGCCCTGTTGAGGTCCACGTCAACAGCCCCGGCGGCGATATGTTCGAAGGGATTGCGATCTTCAATATCCTCCGAGAGCACCCTCAGCCGGTGACGGTCAAGGTCATGGGCATGGCAGCCTCGGCGGCGTCGATCATCGCCATGGCCGGCGACACGATCGAGATCGGCGCGGCGTCCTTCCTCATGATTCATAACTGCTGGGTGCTCGCTATGGGCAACCGCCACGACATGCGCGAGACCGCGGAATGGCTGGAGCCGTTCGACCAGGCGATGGTCGACCTCTACGCGTCCCGCACCGGCAAGGATGCGAAGTTTATCGCCAAGTGGATGGACGCCGAGACCTATATGTCTGGCTCGCAGGCGATTGAGCGTGGTTTTGCCGATGCCCTCCTGCCGGCTGATGCAATGACAATCGACGAGGACGCCAAGGCGCGCGACGCTGAGGTCAACGAAATCCGGGCGATGGAATTGTCGCTCGTGTCGGCGGGCATGAAGCGCAGTGACGCGCGCGCCCGCCTCAACAAGATCAAGGGTACGCCTGGCGCTGCCCTTGAAGCCACGCCCGGCGCTGGCGCTGACGACTGGTCGGGACTGACCGACCTGCTTTCCTCAATCCGGTCGAAATAGGAGAAATCCCATGACCATGCATTTCGCAAAGGGCGCAATGGCCCTCGCACGCCCGCGCGCCGTGATCACCATGCCCCGCGCCGATGCCTCCAACCCGGCGGCCATGCTTGCCGAGATCAAGGCCGCCTTCGAAGAGTTCAAGAAGGCGAACGACGACAACTTGAAGGGCAAGGCCGACGTGATCGTCGCCGAGAAGGTCGAGCGCATCAATACGGCGATTTCCGACATGGAGGCCAATTTCCAGAAGGCAGTCGACGATCTGAATGCCAAGCTGGCGGCGGCGTCCGGCGTCGGGGTTATCGGCGATCTGCCGGGTGACCCCGAGTACATCAAGGACTTCAAGGCCCATATGCGCCGCGGCGACGTCTCCGCCGCCATGCAGAAGAGCGCGGACGCCGATGGCGGCTATCTCGCTCCGATCGAGTGGGACCGCACGATCACCGGCAAGCTCAAGGTGATTTCGCCGATCCGCGCAAATTCGCGCGTCATCTCGATTTCCACCGCCGGTTTCAAGAAGCTGTTCACGGATCGCGCGGTCGGCTCCGGCTGGGTCGGCGAAACCGCGTCGCGCCCGGCCACGAGCACGCCGCAGCTTGCCATGCTCGATTTCGTCCCGGGCGAGATCTACGCCAACCCGGCAATTTCTCAGGGCATGCTCGACGATTCGGCGATCGATCTGGAAGTCTGGCTTGGCGACGAAGTTGACACCGAATTCGCGCGCCAGGAAGGTATCGCCTTTGTGGGTGGCGATGGCACCAACAAGCCGCATGGCATCCTGACCTATGTCACCGGCGCCGCAAACGCCGCACGCCATCCGTGGGGCGCGATTGCGGTAAAGAACAGCGGTGCTGCCGCCGCGCTGACCTCCGACGGCTTCATCGACCTGTTCTACGATCTCCCGGGCCAGTTCTCCGGCAATGCCAAGCTCTACACCAACCGCCTGAGCATCGGCTCGATGCGCAAGCTGAAGGATGGCCAGAACAACTACCTCTGGCAGCCGAGCTATGCCCAAGGACAGCCGTCCACGCTCGCCGGCGTTCCGATCGTCGAGGTTGCCGATATGCCGAACATCGCGGCCGGCAACATCGCTGCGCTCTACGGTGACATGGAAGCGACGTATCTCGTTGTCGACCGTGTGGGCATTCGCGTTCTTCGTGACCCCTTCACCAACAAGCCGTTCGTGCACTTCTACACGACCAAGCGCGTCGGCGGCGGTGTCTACAACCCCGAGCCTATGCGCGCGCTGAAGATTGCGGCCTGACGCATCTGGACGGCGCCTTTCGGCGCCGTTCACCCTCCTGAGACAGCAAAAGGAACAGGAACATGGCAAACACCAAACCCACCGAGAACGCGGGCGATAAGCCGGCGAACATCCCCCCGGCCACGGAAGTTGATCCGTCCGGCGCCCCGATGCAGATCGTTCCGGACGTCGATATGACGCATCCGGCTGTCGATGCCGACCCGCGCAAAGGGACCTCCATCGATCAGAACCGCATCGACTTCAACGACCCGAACAAGTCGGGCGCCGAGGCCGTCGCGGACATGCTGAACGCTCAGGGCGTCAACACCAAGGTCACCGACGCCGACAAGGCCGGCAAGTAAGCCATGATCACCGTCATCATCCCACCGCAGCCATTCGTGACGCCGGCGGACATCCCCGGTTCTCACGCGCCTGACGATCCCGCCATTGCGGCGATGATCGCTGCTGCGGTGGGGGAAATCGACGGTCCCTACGGCTGGCTGCGCCGCTCGATCGGCAAGCAAACGCTGGAAATCTCGGGCTTCTGGTCGAGTTGGTGGGTGGACCTTCCGCTTCCGCCGATCATCCGCATTGTCAGCGCGCACTACACCGACACGACTGGCACCGAAACGGAGCTCGACGCCGGATATTACTTCAAGCGTCGGGAAACCATCGTGTTCAAGCAGGGTGCGCAGGTGTTTCGGCACTGTATCGGCCTTCGAATTCGATATGAAGCGGGGTTCAGCGAAGCCGACGACACCGGCCCGATCCCGCCTCAGGTGAAGCAGGCGGTGATCATGTCGGTGCAGAATATGAAGGCGCTCGCTGCTGAAAACCTCTTCCTTCGCTCCGAGGAAGTCGAGGGTGTCGGCACCACCACCTACACCGTCAGCGAGCAAGCAGGGAACATCATCAGAAACACTGCCGAGCGCTTGCTTCGCGGTCTCAAGGTGTCGCGCACATGACGCCCGATGCCGCTATCGCCATGCTCGACCGGCAGCTTGCGCGACACGGAGAGGACATCGTCATCAGCCGTGTCGTGAAGCGCGGCGGCGTTAATGTCACCGTTTCGGTTACATGCCGTGCTTTTGTGCGGGCCGTCTCCGCCGACGAGATCGCCGGCAAGATCACCGTTGACGATCTAAAGGTCATCATCTCGCCGACACAGATTGTTGCCGCGGGCTGGCCGGGGACGGACGAGAACATCATCGCCGGCAACAACGTTGACCAGCGCATTCCGAAATCGAGCGACAAGGTCTTGGTTCAGGGGCGCCCGCGCGAAATCAAGGCACCGAAACCGAAGCTGCTCAATGGCGCCTGGGTTCGTTCCGACATGGTGGTGGCAGGATGAAGTTGACCGTCGACGAATGGACGCCGAGTTACTGGCGGCTGCACTATCGCAACCAGCGAGTCTTTCTGGACGGCGCCGAGATGAAGCGCGTGCGGGAGGTAGATACCGACGAAGGATATGTCGATATCTACGCCGAGGGCGAAGACGGTCGGCTCGTGCTCGACGGCGAATGCGCCAAGATCGAACGCCGCCACGGCGTCGTAAAGGTCATCGAGGGCGATTGACCGTGGCGACCGGCTTCGAATTCTTCGAGCGAGACCTGAAGCTTGCGACGGCCGGCCTGGAGCCGCAGGAGATCAACCGCACGCTCGCCGCCTTCGCCAAGCAGGAGCTGCGCCGCGTCATCTCCTCCGGGCAGGCCTCGACCAACTACGAGCGCTATGTGAACGGCGTTCAGGGCGCGCCGGAGGAGAGCGTCATCGCTCCAGGGCCGATCGTCTACCAGTTCGTCAACTGGCCCGTCGTCATTCGCGAGGCGCTGGACGAGTTGCGAAAGCGGGTGCCGCGGAAGAGTGGGCGGTATGCGAGCGGGTTCATGGTGCTGGCCGATCAGCGGCCGGTTGCCGAATACAAGTCAATCCCGGCGACGGCGGAAGTCGTGATCATCAACGTCCGGCCGTACACACGAAAGATGGAGGTCGGGGCCAATGGGCCGGGCCGGCGCCATTTCCAGAACGCGAAAAACGCGCTCGCTCGCCGGTATCGCGACATCTTCAGCTTCGATGTCAGGTTCCTGAACGCATCATCCGGACTTCACGCCGGCGTGCCGTACATCCTGAAGCGCAGTCAGGGCCGCCGGAAGGACCGGCAGGCCGGGATGCCAATCACCTATCCGGCAATCATTATCAACGCGGTGTGATCCATGGCCAGCCCTGAAGTCTACGACGCCTTCGAGGCGCGGTTGCGCGAGAACTGGACCGCGACGCCGCTCGCCTTCGAGAACGAGCCTAGCCAGCATCTCGTGGAGGCCGGCCAGCCCTTTGTCTACGTCGAGATCTACGGTGACGAATTCAACCAGGAGAGCATCGGGGCGCCCGGCGCGAACCTCTGGCTGGAGCGCGGTTCGACATTCATGCACGTCATGATCCCCTCGGGAGGCGGTAGCAAGCAGGCACGCGTCTGGGCGAAGGATCTTCTGGCGCTCTTCCGCGAGCAGGCGGTGCTTGTCGATATCGCCACCGGCGAGACCTTGCAGATGCCGGAGATGAGCATCGGCGCCGGCGAGCCCGGCGAGGACATTCCGAATTACTGGGCTCTCACCGCCGCCATCCATTGGCATCGGCGGGAAGCCACAGCCTGACGATCCGTCACATCCCTAACCTACGATAAGGAGTTTCCACCATGACCGTTGCTGACGGCTCTCAGGTGCGGCTTGCCGACGTCACGGAAGCGACGCCGGGCACGATCCCCGCCACCCCGACCTTCCAGGTGATGCGCTACGTCGATTCCGACCTGCGCGTCGCCAAGCAGACGGACGTGCCGAACGAGGTCACGCCCGACCTGAACGTGCGGTCCATCGTCGATGTCGGCCGCTCGGTCGCCGGCAGCATCAACACGCTGTTGAGCTTCGGCACGTTCGACACCTGGCTCGCTCGCCTGTTCCGGTCGGAATGGTCGAGCGACGTCCTCAAGAACAGCGTGCTCGACAAGACGGGGACGCTGGAGAACACCTTCAAGCATGGCGCGACGAGCAGCTTCCTGCGGTACTACGGGGTCCGCTGGAACACGCTCGACCTGACGCTGCGCGCGCGGCAGTCGGTCCAGGCAAACTGGGGTGTGATGGGTATCGGCAGCCCGACGCCGACGTCGGCCATCATCTCGGGCGCCACCTATACCAATCCGACCGAGACGCCGGTCTTCAATGCCGCGCTCAATGTCGGCGCACTGGCGCTCGGCGGCGTCACGGCCTCGCCCAAGATGCAGGCGCTGACGATGCGCATCAATGGCAATGTCCGGCAGGACGACGTGCTCGGCCAGTACGAGCCCTATGGCCACGGTCTCGGCCGTTTCGAGGTGACCGGGACCATGACGACATATTTCGAGAACCTGTACGCCTATCAGGCGATCCTCGACCATGACGACGTCGGCCTGACTGTTCCGCTCACCGACGAGCTGGGCAACTCGTACACGATCGCCATGCCGAAGATGAAGCTTCTCGACGGCGGGCCGCGCGGGACGGGCAATGGCAACGCCGTGATCATGGACGTGCCTTTCCAAGCCTACTACGACGCGACGTCGGCCGCGACGATGTCGATCACCCGGGCGGTGGCGCCATGACGAAGAAGACCTCCGATGCACCGCCGGCCACTCCGGCTACCGAGACCTTCGTTCCGGCGGTTTCCTTCACGGGGTATCCCGACGGGAAGACGCCGGTGGAGTTTCAGGCCGGCGTCGAAAGCGTTCCGGTGCCCGCCGCGTATGCTGCGCTGATCCGGTCGAAGGGTTTGCTGGCTGGATCGACAATGCGAAAATGACCCGGCAGTCTGCGGCAGGGTAAGGTCGGCGTGACTGCGCATAGAGAATCTAAAAGGATTGCGTTTCACCACCCTTGTAAAGCACGGAAGTGGTGCAAACGACGGCCTTAAAGTTTCCAATATTGTCGCTCGAAATCTTCCGCTTCGGGTCGACAAGAATAATTACATAGCTCATCGCCTTCACTCCGAGCGCCTCATCCGGCGGCAATTCCGCTTCAGCGACAACCGCGCCGAGCGCATCGGTAACGATCGCCTTCGCGTGGATCATCTGTATCTCCCGTCCGGTGGCATTGATGTAATCCACCATTACGCCGGCCAGAAATGGTGACCAATAGTCGACTTTGACGATGTCAGGGGAGCCGGCGGCACACTTTGTGCCGTCTTCCGCATAGGCTGCGCCGTACAGGCCTGCCGCCATAGCCACGCTCAAAAAGAGCCTGTTCATCCCACCCTCCACGTAGCGTTATCAGCACCGTGGCGAGCATGGAGAATTTCTAAGTGACCATCAAGCTCTCCTCCCTGAAAGTCGACCTCGACCGTGAGCGCAAAGGCGATTGGATGCCCAGCGCGGAATTCCCGGGCGCGCGCTTCCTCGTCTCATCGCTCCATCTGCCCGCGTACCAGACCGCGCTCCATCTGCTGGAGCAGAGTTGGGCCCGGAAATACAAGCTGGACCCGGTGCCCGCCGATGTCCGTACGGTCGGCATCGGCAAGCTGCTGTACGAGCACATCCTCCATGACTGGGACGGTTTCGACGTGCCCTATTCCAAGGAGGCTGCGGCGGAAATGCTGTGCGTTCCGGAGGGGCGCAACTTCATCGCATCGGTCCAGAACGCCGCGGCGATGATCTCTCTGACGGACGCGGTGTATCTGGGGGACGAGGTAAAAAACTCCGCATCGCCTTCCGCGAAAAGTTTCGAATAGCCGGCAAATCCGCGCAGGAGATCGAACTGGAAGACTGGAAGGCGGAAATCGCCGCTGCTGAGCCAGATGTCGAGTGGCTTCAGCAATCTGCTCGTGTTCTCGCAGAGTTTGAAACTCGCGCCTGGCACGATCTGTACTTTGTGGCCTTCGACGCCCTGCAGTACGACCGCTTCATCGGCTCGATGGGCGGCGAGGGGCCGATCTATTACCAGGCCCTCAGCCAATACGCCCGCGACCATGGGATCGAAGGGGACGACCTGCGTCTCTTTCATATGTTCATGAACGCGATCGACGGCGAATACCTGAAAATGCAGCGCGATGAAGCCGACAAGGCAGAGGCGCTGAAAAAGGACCGGGAGACCCGTGCATGACGGTTCAACTGAAGCAACTCCTTGTGACCGCCGACATGAACGTGGCGGGCTATGTTCGTGGCGCGCAGCAGAAGAAGGCGGCCGACGACGCCATGGTCGCATCTTCGAGAGAGGCGGCGAGCGCGATCCAGAGCGTGGGGGCACAGGCGACCGTCACCGAGACCTCCCTGAGCCGCGCGTCCGACGGGGTCGAGAGGTTGAAGCGCCAATTCGTCACGGGATATGCCGCGGCCGCCGATTTCGAGCGAAACCTGAAGATCGTCGGATCAGGGTTGGACAGGGGCAAGCTCACCACCGAGCAGGCCGCCGTTGCGATCGAGAACCTTAGCCGCCGATACGGCCAGGCAATCGACCCGCAATCGCGGCTTGCCCAGGGCAACCACAATCTCGCGGCCGCATCGCGCATGGCGATGGAGAGCCTGACCTCGCAGTCCTCCGCCGTCGAGGATTTGACAGCGTCATATTCTCGCATGGCGGCTGAAGCGCGCGCGGCCCAGGCGGCGGAGGCGAACCGCAGTCGCTTTGACCAGTTCCTCGGCGTGGGCATCAGTCCCGTCGGCGCGGCGGCCTCCTCGGCGTCGGTGTTCGAAGCGGAGTTTTCCCGCATCGCTCAGCTTGAGCAGATCGCCAAGATGCGGTCCGCCCAAAGCTCGTCCTATTTCGCGTCGGATCTGAATACCCGCCTCGGGATCGGAGGTTTCGGGACAGATGCCAGGGCATCCGCCGCCGTGTTCGAGGAGGCCGCGCGCGAGGCGGAGAGGTACGCACAGAAGGCTGCCCTTTTGCGAGCGCAGCTCGATCCTGTTCGAGCGCTACAGGAACGGGTGAATGCCGAACTCGCGGAGTATGCAGTCCTCGCGCAGCGTGGCGAGATCAGCGCGACCGAACTGGCACGGGCTCAGGCCATGGCCCGTGGCCGGTTGGCAGAGCCGGCCAGCGGCGTCGGCGGACGGAATTTCGCCGCGACGAATGCGATGTTCCAGTTTCAAGATATTGCGATGACGGCGGCGATGGGCATGAACCCGGCCATGATCGGGCTTCAGCAGGGCTCCCAGCTCGCGGGTGCCTATGCCGGCATGTCTGGGCGCGAGGCGCTTTCCACCAGCCTTGCGGGCCTTGCCGGCATGGTCAATCCCGTTTCGCTGATCGCGATCGGCCTGACGACGGCCGCCGCCGCAGCCATCCAGTTTGGATCGGGTCTCCTGAGCTCCAGCAAGGAAGCCGAAAACTTCGACAACATCCTCAAGCGACATCAGCAGACCCTCAAGGATCTCGCTGAGCAGTGGGGCGGCGTCATTGAGAAGCAAAGTCAGTACGGCCAGCGCAGCTCGGCGGTCATCAGCTTAGGCGTTGAGATGAGTGGCGCTCAGATGAGGGATGCGCTGCGCAGGCAAATCCCCGACATTCTGCAAAGCATCACGAGCGCCGCTGCGGCCAATCGTCAGGCGATAGGCGCTGATCCGCGTGCATTCCGCAACGAGCCGATGTTCGGCCTCCTCACGGAGAAAGTCGGGCTCCTTACGGAGCACGCCAACAGTGCGTCGCCAGATATTTCGAAACTCGCCATAGACATTTTTGACCTTCAGCGAGAAATCTCGGAGCTGGCGCTGGTCAGCCAGAACAACGGTATCCGCAAGCTTGCCGACGATATCGTCGCTGCGACGAAGCCCGTCGAAGAATACGCTCGGGCGGCGCAGAAGGCCAACCAGGAGGCTGACCGGTTTTTCAATTCGGTCGGCCCGCTCTCGACAAACCCTATGCTCCTGTCCCAAGGACTTATCTCACGCAAGGATATGGCTGCATATGAGGAACTTCAGCGAGAAACCCGTCGTGCGCTGAATCTGAGCCAGCAGGCATTCGATGCCGAGATGTACGGCTTGTCGGCTCGCTCCCCTCAAGAGAGAGCGGAAGCCGCAAGGCGGTTGGAGGGCGCCCGTTTCGACATGAATGAGACCGCCGCGGTGCGGCGGCAGCGGATCGAGCAGGCCGGTGCGCTTGCCCTGGCGCAGGCGGAACGGCAGCTTCTTGACGCCCGTCGGGACCGTGCTCGGGCGCTGGACGCATCGATGGCGCAGCAGCAGGTCGAGCTTTCCCTGATCGGCAGGACGATTTCCGAGCAGGAACGCTTGCGGATGGAGCACCGCCTCATAGCGGAGCTTCGGGCGGAGGCGGCGCGCAACAATACGAGCGTCGACGAAGAGGAGATCAGCCGCATTCGAGCGAAGTCGAGCGAGTACGGCCGGCTGGCGGAGCAAATGGCCGCGCAGCGCGCCCTTCTCGGCCAGGATCGTGAGATCGCCGCGATCAATCAACGCCTTTCTCTGGTCGGCCAGTCCGAAGCTGCGCAGGTCCGTACGAACGCCCTGATGCAGGCGGAGATGCGCTTGCGGGAAATGGGGATCAACCTCGGCAGCCGCGAGGCCGAGCAGTATCTCCGCAAGGCGGAATACATCGCGCTCCAGACGGACGAACTGCGCAAGCAGGAGGCCGCGTTGGGCCGCGTGCGCGACACGGCCGAGGGAAGCATCGACACGCTTCTTGACCGCTTCATCGAGGGCGATCCCCTTGGCGGCCTGGCGGATGTAGCCAAGGAATGGTCGAAGACCATCCTCCAGCTGGGCGTGGCCAATCCGCTCAAGAATGGCCTCCTCGGCACGAACCACGAGACGCTGAACGATATCGGTGGGTTGAACGGCCTGTTCTCGAAGGTCTTCGGCGGCGGAATGTCGACGGCCTCGATGTCGGTCACGGCCACGGCGGTCAGTGTCAACGGCGGGATGCCGGGGATCGGCAATCCATTTGGTCCGGCCAATGACAACTTTTCGCCGACGACGACGCTCGGCGACCTGCTCGGCGCAGGCGGCGCCTCCAAGGGAAGCGCCGGTCTCGGCGGTTCGGGCGCCTCGCTTGCCTGGAACTTCTGGAAATCGAAGGGCCTCGCGGACCATCAGGTGGCCGGCATCCTCGGCAACATCAAAGCGGAGAGTGCCTTCAATCCGCTGGCGGTGGGCGACGGTGGCAACGCGTTCGGGCTCTACCAGCACAATGACCGGCGTTTCCGGTTGTTCGATGCAATCGGCGGGAAGGGTAATCTCTCGGACGCCCTTGCGCAGCATCGTTTTGCCTATTCGGAACTGATGGGCCCAGAGAGCCGGGCTTGGGCCGCGCTGAAAAACTCGACTGACGTCCGGAGCGCCACGGCAGCTTTTGCCGGCTTCGAACGCCCTTCCGGCTTTTCGTGGGCAAATCCGGAGGGGGCGCACAATTTCGTCGGGCGTTTGAATGGGGCGAATGAGGCGCTGGCGAAATTCGGTGGAACGGCGGGCTCGGCGACGAATATGCTTGGCACCTTCGGAACCGGTCTCGACAAGTTCGGCAACGCGCTTTCGAGCATCAATCTCGGAGGCGGTGCCGGGGGCGGTGGCTTCAACTGGGGCTCGCTCTTCAGCGGCTTCACGCCGAACACCACGCTCGGAAGCTTCCTGATCAACGGCTTTGCCGACGGGACGGAATGGACGCGGGGCGGACTGGCCATGGTGGGCGAGCGCGGCCGCGAGATCGTGCGGCTGCCGCGTGGCTCGCAGGTCGTTTCGAACCACCGGACCGAAAGCCTTGCGGCTGCGGGCCGGAACGAGGTTTCGCAGGGCGGCGGCTTCAGCCAGGTCATCAACAATTACTCCGGCGAGCCCGTGAAGACCGAGGAGCGGCCCGACGGTCGCGGCGGTCGCCGGCAGATCGTCACCATCGGCTCCGTTGTGGCGGAAGCCATGGGCACTCCGGGCAGCCCCCTGGCGCGCCAGATGGAGCAGCAGTTCGGGGTCAAGCGCCGGATGAACAACAAATGGCAATAGCGACCTGGCCGGCGGCGCTGCCTCCGCCGGAGCGCGATACATGGAACTTCACGCGGCAGGACGGGCGTCTGCGGTCGCAGCGCGCCGCAGGCCCGCCCCGCTACCGCCGCCGGTTCTCCGCGACGGGACGGATCGTGTCGCTCTCCATGGTCGTCAGCCGCGACGGGAAGGCGATCTTTGATCGGTTCTATGACGACACGACGAATGGCGGATCAACGTTGTTCTGGATGCCGGACCCGGTGACGGATGGCTGGGGGCTGCTGACCGAGACGCCGGAATTCATCCTGACGGGGGACGGCCTGCCGATCCTCCTGGGGGAGCAGTGGCTTTGTTCATTCGGTGACCAGGTGCCGTCCGACACGGTGCTTGGCATCGATTTTCGGATCAGCTTTTCTCTGGTGGTGATGCCATGAGCAGACGTGTTTCGCTCAACGCCCGGCAGATGCAGGATGCGCAGGCCTCGCCGGAAATCGAGGTGGTGCTGTTCTATATCACCCATCCGGAGCTTTCCTCGCCGATCCGGCTTTCGACCGACAACAAGGACGAATTGTCGCTCGATCCCTATATCCGCGGCACGCGCTCGACCTGGATGGGCAGCAACCCGATTACCGAGGGCTTTGCGCATATCATCGCCGAGGCGGTCTTGCCGTCCGACATGGACGATGCGCCCGCGGCGGGCCAGATCGCCCTTGCGCTCGTCGACCAGGCGCTGGTGACGGCGGTGCGCGCCGTCTCGACCGTGCCGACGGTGCATATCGCCGTGGTCCTCGCCAGTTCGCCGAACCTGATCGAGTACGAGGTCCGCGATCTCGATATCGTGTCGCATGACATCGGCGCGGACCAGGTGATCCTGACCTTCTCCCGGGCGGATATCGAGAACGATCCGTGCCCGGCGGGCCGGATGACGAAGGACAGCTTTCCGGGGCTGCACAAGTAGCGATGTGGAGCAACGACTATGTCGGCACGCCGTGGGCAGATCTCGGCCGTGATCGCCGGGGCGTGGATTGCTATGGGCTGGTGCGGCTCGCCTATGCCGACGTGCTCGGCATCGACCTGCCGTCCTATGTCGGCGCCTATGCGTCCGTCACGGAGCAGGCGGAAGTCTCGGCGCATATCGGGAACGTCACTCGGGGCGGCATCTGGTCCGCAATCGAACC
Organism: Shinella yambaruensis; assembly: GCF_050859155.1. NCBI lineage: Bacteria > Pseudomonadati > Pseudomonadota > Alphaproteobacteria > Hyphomicrobiales > Rhizobiaceae > Shinella > Shinella yambaruensis. The sequence goes on along the minus strand of NZ_CP150638.1, from coordinate 3,268,521 downwards.
GGCATCCGCCCGGGCTTTCGATGTCCTGGTCTTCCGGTGCGGCAGCCTCGACACCCATGTCGGGCTCGTCGTGCAGGCGGGCTTGATGCTCCACGTCATGGCCCGCGAGCAGGCCAAGCATGAGCAATATTCACAAGGGCGCTGGCGCCATCGGCTGACGGGTGTGTTCCGCCACGCCGATCTCCTTTCCAGGGAAATCCAGACATGAATCAAAGGTCGGGCTTCGTGCCCGTTCTGGCCGCGCCGATGATCGACGCGGGCGCTGGCCGGCGCCTGCTGACGATGCCGGAGACGTCCACCATCGCGGATATCGTCGCCGTCGCGCTGCCCGGGCTTGCGAAGGATGCCCTTCCGCGCGTGCGCGTGATGCTGGTGAATGCCGCCGGCAGCATCGTTGTCGAGTTGAGGCACTGGCATCGGGTCCGCCCCCGGCCGGGCGTGCATGTCGTCATCCGTCTGTTGCCGGGCGACGACGGCCTCCGGTCCATTCTGCAGGTGGTCGTGTCGATCGCGGCCGTCGCGCTCGGCCAGTGGTGGGGCGTCGGGCTCGCCGGCACGTTCGGTCTGTCGGCCGGGGCATGGCAGGGGATCATCGGCCTCGGCGTGACGGCGATCGGCGGGTTGCTGATCAATGCCCTGGTGCCGCCGGTGAAGGCCGACAAGGAGCGGCGGAGCTACCAGATCAGCGGCATGCGCAACGAGATGCGGCCGGACGGCGTGGTGCCGCTGGTGCTCGGCAAGGTGCGCTACGCGCCGCCGTTCGCCTCGTCCAGCTATTCCGAGATCTCGGGCGATCTACAGTACGTGCGGTTCCTCCTGACGGCCGGCTATGGCCGCGTCGTCTGTTCGGATCTGCGCATCGGCGAGACGGCGATTGAGGAATACGACGAGGTCGATCTTGAGCTGCGCGACGGCGTGCCGGCCGATGGCAGGATCTCGCTCTATCCGCGGCAGATCTTCGAAGAGAACATCGGCACGGAACTGACGCGACCGCTGCCGCGCGACGACGCCGGCAAGGTCATCAGCGGGCCGGCCGAAGAGACGCCTGTCGTGCGCTACACGGGCCTTGATGCCACGAGCGCCTACGCGATCTTCTCTTTCCCGAGCGGATTGGTCAGCTTCGACAAGAAGGGGAAAAAGCACCCGATGACGGTGCTGATCCGCATCCGCCAGCGCAAGGCGGGAACGTCGACATGGCAGCTGGTCGAAACCTGCTCGATCCAGCGCCGGCAGACCGAGGGCTTCAACGTCTCCTATGAATGGCCGTTCCCGTCGCGCGGGCGGTGGGAAGTGGAATTCACACGGATGACGGACGAGCACACGTCCGACCGCATCCAGAGCCGGTCGGTGCTGTCGGCGCTCCAGACGATACGATCCGAGTACCCCCTCAATTTCTCACAGCCGCTTTCGCTGATCGCCGGCCGCGTCAAGGCCACGCACCAGCTCAACGGGTCGCTCGATACCATCAACGCCATGTGCTCCCGGTGGTGCCTGGATTGGGATCACGCCTCCGGCACATGGATCATTCGGGAGACTTCCAATCCGGCTTCTCTCTACCGTTTCGTGCTGGAGAGCGGCGTGCTCGCCCGCCCGGTGCCTGCCTATGCCATGGACATGGAGTGGTTGCAGGAATGGCACGACTTCTGCCGGGTCAAGGGCCTGAAGTATGACCGGGTGATCGATTTCGAGATTTCACTCCGAGACCTGCTCGCCGAGATCTGCGCCGCGGGCCGGGCGCGCCAGCGGCATGACGGCATCCTTTGGGGCGGCGTGATCGATCGACCGCAGACGCTCATCGTCGACCATATCAACCCGCGCAACTCGCATTCGTTCAAGGCTTCGCGGATGTACCTGCGCCTGCCGCATGCGTTCAGGGTCAAGTTCCTCGACGCCACCAACGACTATCAGCTCGGCGAGCGCATCATCCCGTGGCCTGGACATGTCGGTCCCATCACCGAAATCGAGGAACTGGAGCTGCCGGGCAAGACCGACCCGGACGAGGTCTGGATCGAGGCGCGGCGCCGCATGTACGAGGTCATGCACCGGCCCGACAGCTATTCCGTCGTGCAGGAAGGCCCGGCGCGTGTCGTCACGCGGGGCGACAAGGTCATGGTCTCGACGGACGTGATCAACCGCACACAGTTCGCCGGCCGCGTGCGCTGGGCCGAGGGCCGGATGGTCGAGATCGACGAGCAGGTCAGCATGTCGGCCGGCGCGACCTACGCCTTGCGCTGGCGCGTCGGCGTGACGTCGGAAAACCCGATCGGCACCAGCATCGTGCGCGAGGTCGAGACGCGGCCTGGCCGAACGACGGTGCTCTACATGACGGGCTCGGACGTACCGCCGATAGACGAGCTTGTGCACTTCGGGGAGATGGCGACGCTCGACATGCCGTTGATTGTGACCGGCGTCGAGGCGGGCACGGAATTTTCCTCCATCGTCCACATGATCGATGCGGCGGAGATCATCGACACGTTGACCGACGCCGAGGAACCGCCCCCGTGGAACGGCCGCGTCGGCGGTGAGATCGATCCAAACCTTGATGCGCCGCAGAAACCGCGCATCACACGGGTGGTGACCGGCATCGAGGGCACCGGGTCGCTTGACGGCATCGTGGTGTTCGTGCAGCCGCGCGGCGGGCCAGTCCCGACCAGCCGCATTGAGATCAACCATCGCCTGGGCACGTCCGGAGCGTGGACGACGATCAACGTGCCGCCTGCTGCCGGCGGCGTCACGCTTAACGGCTACCTGCGCGGCAACACAGTGCAGGTGCGCGCCCGGGCGCTCACGGCTGAGGGCACGCCGTCCGAATACTCGGTCACCGTCACCGTTGTCGTCGGCAGCGAGGACGGCGATCTGCCGACACTGCTCGACAACGACCTGGTCGACGTTGTCGGCGGCCTTGGCGCTGTCACCGTCAAATGGACTGCGACGGCCGACGACAAGACGGCACAGGTGCAGGTCTACCGCTCGACGTCGACGACGCTCAATCGCGCAACGGACGCGGTGGGCGATCCAGTCCCCACCCGGCCGGGCCAGAACTACAGCCTGGTCGTCGGGGACAGCACGCGCAAGAACCTCATCGAGAACGGCACCTTCTCCAGCGGCGACGCGAACTGGGAACTGCATTCGTCCTGGTACGTCAACAATGGCCGCCTGTACCACTGGCCCGAATTCGATGGAGACGCCGCGCAGGAAATCGCCGTCACGGCCGGCCGCTGGTGCCGTATCTCCTACCGTTGCAGGAACATGGTCGCCGGCAGCGTGACGCCGCAGCTCACTGGCGGCGGCATGGTCAGCGGCACACCCGCCACGACGAACGGCGTCAAGCGCGACCGGCTCCAGGCCGTTACCGGCACGAACCGGCTCAGTTTCCATGGCGTCGACATCCTCGACGGCTCGATCGACGACATCGTGCTGTTCGTCGAGACGAACAAGTGCCTCAGCCAGGGTACGCACCGGATTTGGCTGGAGCCTCAGAACGAAAACGGCATTCCCGGACCCGCCCTCGGGCCGATCACCGTGACTGTCACCTAGATCCCGATGGAGATGACACATGAGCCTTCCGGGCGTTAAAGCCACCAACCTTCCGCTCACCAGCCTTGCCGATAGCGTCATCGTCGTGCGCGGTGGTGGTGCGCGGCAGATCGAGCCTGGTCTCCTCTCCGCTCAGCTCGGAGCGATCAACGGCCCGAGCTACGAGACGCGGATACAGCTCTTCGCAGATCTCGGATGGCCGGCAGGCAGCGTCGGCAAGGTGCTGGGCGATACGAACCTTGCGAACCGGGGCGTCTACAAGAAGTCGGGCGCCTCCGGTTCCGGATCCTGGGCGCGCATAGGTCCTCTGCCGGAAGCCGACGCCGAGGGCCTGGCCTCGGAGATTGTCGCATCGCGGCAAGGTGCCGCCGATCTCGCCACGAACCTAACCGGAATCAAAACCGCAGCGGCCGCCGAGGCGATCGCCCGCGAAAAGCTGGAGGCAAAAACCGCCTTGCGTAGCTCGATTTCTCCAGGCGGCGGCTATGTCGAGGCCGCCGGTCTCGTGCAGGGAAGCCCCGTTTCCGTTGTGCGCGAAGTCGACAAGTTCGGCATCACCCGCCAACTGACGCCCGAGGGCGGACTGCCCGTCCTGCGCTGGTCGACCGATCCCGCGCCGGCACTCGTCGATATCGACCGCAGCGGCCGTATATTCCAGACGATCGACCGGGGGGGCACGGTGCGCGTCGAAGCGGTGACGGAGGATCAGGCGACCGCTGAAGCGCCTATGGCTGTCATCCTGCCCGATGGCAGTCTCTCTGCGACGGATGGTGCCACGGTCCCGGCAATGCGCACCGGCGAAGCTGCCCGTGCGGTTTCAGCCGGGATCGACAAAGCCAGCTTCCGTGTGGCGCTGACGCGGCCGGGGCTGTCCGCCGTGACCAGCTTTGCGGCAGCCTTCGGTGGCCGCCATTACGCATGGTCCAACGACACGGCGCTTTACATCATTCTCGCGCTCGGTCAGAGCAATATGTACAGCTGGGGCCAGAACCCGCTCGTCACGATCGCTCCCGCCCATCCTGACCGCATGCTGATGTTGGACCGAGGTCCCGGCACGACCGTACGCATTACGGACGGGGTCCCGGGTGGAGAGACGCCCCCGGTCCTTAACCCTGCCACGATGACTGGCTTCACCGCGCTTAAGGCTGTGATCGGCCAGGATCCCGCTTCCGCGTCCGCCTATCGCATGATGGAGCATGCGGACGCTGCGAGGGCCCGAACACGCGTGCTGGTCATTAACGGCGCCGCCAGCGGTATGTCCTATGCAAATCTTAAACAGGGCACCGTTGCATTCGAGAACGCAATCGCGGCTGCGAACCGTGCGGCCGTGCTTGCCAATGCGCTCGGCTGGCGCGTTGTGTTCGCCGCTGCGCCCTGTGCACACGGGGAAGCCGATATGGCCGAGGCAACCTATGGCGACATGCTCATCGAGTGGCAGGGCGACATCGAAACCCGCCTCAAGGCCATCAACGGACAGGTGGCCAGCGTGCCGTTCTTCTTGTCTCAACCGAGCAACTTCGGGAACACGGTTGCGCATCGGCGCTCGACGCTGGCGATGATTTCCTTGCACGAGGCCAGCCTGGCCCTTCCGATCCATCAGCGCACGCATGTCCTGGCCGGCCCGATCTATCAGCATGCGTGGTCCTCGGACTATCTGCACCTCAACGGCTCCGGCTCGGCCGCCAACGGCTGGACCTTCGGCGATGCGATGGCGGACGGTCTTTGGGGCGCGCAGGGCTGGGACTGCCTGCGCATCAAGTCCGCCGTGCGGACGGGAACGCAGGTCGATGTCACGTATCATGTCCCGTCGCCGCCGCTGGTCATCGACGCCACCGCCGCGGCCGACAGGCTCGGCATCCGGTTCTTCGCCGGATCGACCGAGACGGCTGTGTCGAACGCAACGGTGATAGACAATGGTGTCGGCGATCGGACCGGCGTGATCCGCCTGACGCTCGCCGCCGTTCCGTCCGGCGGCGCGGAGCGCATCGAGTATGCGCTCGACGGCCACAACATCGGCTCCGGCCGCGTGCAGGCCACCGTGCCGCGCGGGGCGGTGCGTGATTCCGCCGGCCTTCTCCGCCTCCATCCATATACCGGCGCGCCGCTGCACAACTGGGCCGTCCATCAGCAAAGGAGCCTCTGATGCCCGTTATCGTCCGCACCCACGAATCCGTAGACCTGTCGGCCGGCGCCGGCCTGCGCCAGATCACCGTCGATCCGCGGGAAGTTGCCGTTGCGAGCCTCCCGTCCTGGCGGCTTATCGCCTCGGCCGGCGACAAGCTGATCTCTCCCTCCGGCGCGATCGCCAACAGGGCGTCAGCCGATGGGGCCATGACGCCTTACACGACCGGCCGCATCTGGTCGGTGGTGACGGTACCCGACAGTCCGTCTCCCATGTTCGACACGGGAACGGCGGAAGCGACGGCGATCCGCTACCGGCCGAATGTGGTTGCAAACAACACCGAATGGTCGGTCGCGCTTGCCATGAGGTGGCCTCTGGGCGCGAGTGCGACGACAATCATCCAGCCCGAGCCCTCCATCTCCGATTCCCGCGCCGGCGTCCGCATCGCGCTCGCCACCGCAAATGCGGAAGGCAAGGCGGCGCTGGCCATCCGGCGCGGTGATGCCACGGCCCAGATCTCGACCGGCGCGAACGTCTGGGCGGATCAGACGATCGTGGGCGTGTTCAGTCGCGGCCCTTCGGGATCGCGCATCAGGATCAATGGCGTGCAGATGGCGTTTTCGTCGACCACCGTCGTGCCCCTCGATGTCACGGGCTTCACCATCGCGCCGGACTTCAAGGGTTGGATCGGCGATGTTTGCCTCTACGACCGCGACCTTGGTGCGGCCGATCAGGCGGCGGCGCGGGGCGCTATCGAGACGTGGCTTATGGCCAAGCACGGGCTGATCTGATGTCCGCCTGGCCGGATCAACCGGTTGGATGAGACAACGGAGGCTTCTTCAAATGGGAGTACGAGGCATGCGCTGCGCTCTCATCCATTCGGGCCAGTAGCCGAGATATTCGATTGTGACGATAAGCGCGCCAACGGCAACGACGATAGCCATCACGTAGACCTGCTGGCGCGACGGCGGATGGCGAAGCCAGTATGCCATCCTCAATGCAAGCCGCGCGAACAGGTCCATGTTTGAAGTCTAGCTCGAACGGGCCGGAATGAAAACATGCAGCGCTGCCGGCGGTGATGCTCAGAACTCGAATTTGTGCGTTTGAGCCTTTTGCTCAGCTTCGAAATGTTTGTCCCATGGATTGAAGAAATAGACATCGCCATCCTCGCCGACAACCGGCGGCTCTGAAGGGCGTTCGTTCTTGTCCGCGTCACTAGCCTTGTTTGTGCTATCTTCCATGGGCCTCTCCTTTCGTTAGCAGCTTATGAAGCATGCCGAAGAAGAGAATGCAACTCAGGATACTAAAACCAAAAGACCCGGCCAAGCGCCCTATCGCCCAACCGGGTCCCGCCGGGAGGACTTTGGGGGAACACCCGGCAGCGCCTTTGTACCGCGCCGCGTTTTGAAATTCCATCTCCCTCCCGTCGCCTCCGTGCGCGACTGCACCTAGCCGCGCAGGCGGCGCTTCTTATCGAAAAGGACATCACATGAACCGCGCAGCGTTTTACGCCAGCGTGCGCCAGCGCGCGTCCGGCATCTTCGGCACCTCGCTCACCCAAGGCCAGGTCAACGGCTGTGAGGCCATCCTTGACGAGGCGGAGAGGCGAGGGACCTCGCTCTTCCATCTCGCGGCCATCCTGTCCGAGGTTTATCACGAGACCGGCGGGCAGATGCAGCCGGTGAAGGAAACGGTCTACGCTCACAGCAAGGACCGCAACCCGTCCGACGCCACGGTAATCAAGCGCCTCGATACCGCCTATGCCAAGGGCCAGTTGCCTTGGGTATCAAAGCCCTACTGGCGTCAGGGATGGTTCGGGAGGGGCCTGATCCAGGTAACTCACGAAGAGAACTACCGCAAACTGGGACTCTCCAAAGAGTCGGCGCTGGATCTGAAGACCTCTGTCCGCGCGACGTTCGACGGGATGGAGAAGGGACTCTTCACCGGGAAAAAGCTCGCCGACTACGACTATCTCGTCACCCGAAGCCCTGATGTGCCGGGCTTCAAATACTACAATTCCCGCGCCATCGTGAACGGCGATACGGCCGGCAATGGGGCGAAGATCGCCACCTATGCCAAGGCGTTCGAAAAGGCGCTCAGGGACGCGGGTTATAGCCAGAAGGCGTCTCAGTCTGCCCCAGAGCCCAAACCCGCTCCTGCGCCTCCTGTGGCCGAACCAGCGCCCGCACCGACGCGCTCCGGCCTGTCCGCTCTTGTCGCCGCCATCCTCAGCCTGTTCGGAAGGAAATAGCCATGACCGCCGTCATCGCTCGAATCGCCCTGCGCTATCTTGCGGCCGCCTTGGTCACAGCCGGGCTTCTGGACGCTGACCTCGGCAACCAGATTGGCGCAGATCCCGATATCCTGATGCTTCTGGGCCTCGCCATCGGCGCGGGCGTCGAAATGGCCTATGCCGCTGCAAAGCGTCTCGGGTGGGCGACGTGATCGGCCTCCTCGATGCGGCCAAGATTGCCGGCGGTATCGCCCTTGGCGCGCTGATCGCCACGCCGGCCGCGCACTACCTTGGCAAGCGAGAGGGGCGGCAGGAGGCCGCCGTCGCCGCCCTTGAACAATCCGTCAAAGCCCTGCGCGAAAGGAGCGCTACCGACGATGAGATATCTCGTTCCGATCTTGCTGGCCTGTGCCGTCATCTCGGGCTGCTCCGAGACGACGAAAGGGAATGCCTGCGACGGTTGGCGGAAGCTTCAGCCAAGCCTTGAGACTGCTGTTCACATCGCCACAATGGATCGCCAGTTCGCCAATGGCGTTGCCGGCCACAATGCACACGGTGTCCGGCAGGGGTGCTGGAAATGAGTCCGCCGGAGATCGACGCCGCGGTTCATCAGCAACTCGGCGCACTCGACGCCAAGATGGACCGTGTCTTGGCCGACCAGGACCAGGCGCGATCCGACCGCAAGCAGCAGTATTCCAAGCTGGAGAACCTTGAGCGCCGGCTCGACGACGTGGACAGGAAGTCGGAAGACCTGAAGGACCAGCTTACTCAGGTGAAGACGACGACGGCCGAAATCGACCGGTGGAAGGAGCGGTTCATCGGCATGCGCATGCTGATCGTCTTCGTCGCTGCCGCGTTCGGCGCCACGCTCGCCACGGCGGGGAAGTGGCTTCTCATCAAGTTCGGGTGGACGTCCTAACCGTGACGGATGTCGTCTACCTCGAGACCGGCTCATCATCCGGGTCATGTCTATCGGCGACCATCTGGTCGTGGATGTCCTCAAGGTCGCTTAGAATCGCATCAACCTTGCGGATATGAGCCTTGATCTTAGCAACATCCATTGGGCGGCTCGATCCATCTCTGGTCAGGGACCGGGCTCCGAACTTCAGCTTCCCGTTATCAAACCGAATGTCCGTAAATATTGGCTCATGGGTCAGCGCGTTTCTAGCGCCATAGAGACTCTTCAGGCGCCCTATGTGTTTGATGATCGACTGACGCTCCTCTTGCGGGAGACCCGATGTTCCTATCGTTTCAACGAAAGCGTTGAAGCGCTGCTGGCCGGCATTGGATCCTGCGAAGACGATGTTTTGAGCCGCGGCTCTGTTCTCCAAGGTGGCATCTAAAATGCCGACCATAAGGCGGTCTGCTTCCGCCCATCGGATCGTCAGCCTCCCAAGCTCAATGAGCATGTCGTGCTGGTGATCAAGGTGCCACAGGTTGGTGGTGATCATCCATTCCCTTTTTTGTCTGTTGATAATAGCGAGGCGGCTCCTCCAATACTAGCATCGTCCGAGTTTGCGGCCTCTGGTGGCCGGATCTTCAGATATTCCCGCATCGCTCGGCCAAGCCGTATCTGCCATGTTCCCAGGCTGATCTCGGTCCGTTCAGGGTGTCGGCTGTCCTGATCAGAACGGACCTCCGCTACCATCAATGCAGTGCGTGGCAACTCTCCCGTTTTCCGGTGCGACAGGTTGAGCAACTCGGCTAGCGCGCCGTAGGCCCCCAGTTCCAGTTCTCCCCGTCCTTCGCGCGGCATGACAATGCTCATGACCAGCGAGCGGATGACGTTCGCCGCCTCCCGGCGCTCGCTGTCGTCGGTCTGCAAGTGTCGTGCTCCCCTGATTGTCCGCGTTTATAAGTTAGCCCTTTTCGAGTTTGGTCCTGTCTGGACCGGGTTGCGAACTCATAAGGGGTCAAGCCGCCGAGGCCCGTACGGGGGCTGTTCAAGTTGTAGTCGTTTCTCCAGTCTTCGATAATCTCTCCGGCATGGCGGTAGCTGGTGAAGAGCTGTTCGTTGAGTCATGCAGGGATAACCCGTGCTGAGCGCGATCCTGTCCAGTTCACGGCCGACACGCTGGTGGGACAGCGAGTTGTCGACCACGGTGCAAGACACTTGCGACTGAAGTCATCGAAGACGCCAAGGACATGAAAGCGCCTACCGTCGACCAGCACATCCGAGACGAAGACCAGCCTCCAGCGCTGGTGGTCACCGTGGGGCTGCCATCGGCGCTCGCGTTCCCAGCGCCCTTTTGCGGCCGCGGCGCTTGCGTACGGTCAGCCGCTCCCTTGTGGAGCCGATAGAGCCTCTTCCAGTTGACCTTGACACCTTCCCGCTTCAGCAGGATATGAAAGCGACGCTAACCGAAGCGGCGCCTCTCGCGGGCCAACTCTTGCAGCCGCGCCCGGATGGCAGCATCATCGCCGCGTGTCGACCGATACCGGAAGACGCGTGGATCGATGTCCACTAGGCAGCAGGCGTGGTGCTGCGAATAGCCTTCTCCTTCATGGCCCAGTTCACGTTGCCGAAACGGGATCGATTCATTCTCTGTCTCCATCTCCGGAGAACAGACTAACCTCAAACCGAGGATATTTCAGGGGAGCACGTCAGAGCCATTAGCTCAGACGTCCGACTCCTTGCCGATAGACAAGAAAATAGCGCAGAAGCGGCCGCCTTTGCGCTGTCTTCAACCGGTTGCGATAATTCTGTCCGGCCTTAGCGACCGTTGCCCGTGACGGCAGAGCGGATGTGGGAGCGGGAGATGCCCAGATCCTGAAGGGCGCGGTCGTCCAGGGCGCCGAGCTCATGGACGGCGCGGCGGTCGGCGGCATATTTCTTGAGCTTTGCGAAGAGGTTCATGATCAACTCCTTTTGTTGAACAATATATAGACGCCTTCCTGACCGATGAACATGCACATGCCTGCAGCGTAGGCATGCCCCAATTGCATGACACTGAAAAAGAACGCGACTCCTAAAGTTTGCTATCGCGAAACGCTATGGCGGCAGAATGGAGTTGTGTTGGCCAAGGCCCCGTGCATGACCCTACTCTGACCGGAGTTGGCGACTGGCTGACCAAAAGAGCCGGGAAAACGGCCTTTGATCGTGCGGTATGGACCGGACGAGGATATCCGAACCAGGAGTGGGAACATGACACACACGCTTACCCGCAGAATGCTTTGCCTTTCCACCGCCCTCCTCACCGTGGCCGCCCTTGCGCCGGGTCTTGCCGGCGAGGCGAAGGCCGATGAAGCGCCGATCAAGCTCGGCATCGTCGCGCCGATGAGCGGCCCGAACGCCCGCTACGGCGCCTTCTCGATGCATGGCGCGGAACTGGCGGTCAAGGAGATCAACGACGCCGGCGGCGTCAACGGCCACAAGATCGAGCTCTACAATGCCGACAGCCAGGGCACGCCGGTCGAGGGCGTCTCGGCGACCCGCCGGCTGATCGACCAGGACGAGGTGGATTTCGTCATCGGCGACGTCTCCAGCTCCGTGACGCTCGCCATGCAGCCGGTCGCGGAAGATGCCGGCGTGCTGCTCTTGAACGCCGCGTCGTCCAACCCGAAGATCACCTACGGCGCGGGCGTCGGCGGCTTCAAGTGGACCTACCGCAACTATCCGACCGACGAGAACCGCGCCTATGTCGTGGCGAAATACGCCGCCGAGCAGCGCGGCTTCACCAAGTTCGCCGTGCTGTCCGTCGATAGCGACTACGGCCGCTCGGCCATCGAGTTCACCAAGAAATACCTGCCCGAGTTCAAGGGTGAGATCCTTTCGGAAGACTATTACAAGGAAGGCGAGGTCGACTTCCGCAGCGTGCTGGCGAAGATCCGCGACGGCGGGGCTCAGGCGATCATCATGTACGGCCTTGCCGACACGACGCCGATCATCGCCCGCCAGATGGTCGAGCTCGGCCTTGCCGGTAAGGTGACGCTGGTCGGCAACGGCGAGTTCAACACCGAAAAGACCATCGCCTCCGCGCCGACGGCGCTTGAGGGTGCCGTCGAGGCCGCCGCCTGGCTGCCGGCCTGGGATTCGCCAGAAAGCAAGGCCTTCGTCGAAAAGTTCACCACGACTTACAATGAAGCGCCGAACAACCATGCCTATGTCCACTGGGACACGGTGAACCTGCTCGCCGCCGCGGTGCGCGAGGCCGGCAGCGTCGAGCGCGAGGCGGTGCGTGACGCGCTGTCGAAGATCAAGTACAAGAGCCCGGTGGGCGAGGTGACCTTCGACGACCACAATCAGGCCCGCCTGCCGATGATCCTGTTGCAGATCGAGGACGGCAAGCCGAGCATCAAGGGCGCCTTCACGGCGGATATCCAGTATCCTGCCAACTGAGCCGGTCGGGAGGACAGGCCCATGGTCTCGACCCTTATCGAGCAGATCGTCAACGGCATCGTGACCGGTTCGGTCTATGCCATCGTCGCGGTCGGCATGACGATGATCTTCGGCGTGCTCAGGGCGATCAACTTCGCCCATGGCGAATATTACATGCTCGGCACCTTCGGGGCCTGGTTCGCCATCGATTATCTTGGTCTGTCCTACGAGGCCTCGATCGTCGTCGGTATCCTCTCGACCATCGTCATCGCCTATGTGGTGGGGCAGCTCGTGATGCGCCGCATGGTGGGGGCCCCGGCGGAATCCGGGGTGCTCGCCACGCTCGGCATCGCGCTCGTCCTGCAGAACACCGTCATCCTCGTCTTCGGCGGCGGCTACAAGTTCTTCTCCGGCGGCTATATCGAGCCCGTCTCGATCCTCGGCTTCTCGCTCGCCGAGCAGCGCGTGCTCATCCTCGTCGTCTGCCTGCTCGTCTTCATCGGGCTGGAGCTGATGGTGACGCACAGCCGCATGGGCAAGGCTATGCGGGCGGTGTCGCAGAACGTCGAATGCTGCGAGGTGGTCGGCATCGACGTGCCGCAGGTGGTGCTGAGGACCTTCATCCTCGGCGCGGCGCTGGCGGCGCTCTCGGGCGTCCTCACCGCGCCCGTCAATGTCAGCGTCTATGGTGGCATGGGCGAGCTCATCACCTTCAAGACGCTGCCGATCATCATCATGGGGGGCCTTGGCAATGTGCGCGGCACCTTCTTCGCCGCCATGATCCTCGGCATCGCCGAAAGCCTCGTCGCCACCTATGTCGGCCTGCAATACCGCGACACGGTGGGTTTTGCGACGCTGATCCTGATGCTGATGTGGCGGCCGCACGGACTGTTCTCGACGCAGGCGCGCTTCTAGGGGCAGTCAGCCGAAGCGGAAAACGCTTCGGCGCTCCGGGCGTGAAACTCCTCTCGAACTTTTGGGGACCCGACATGTCTCTCACGCAAACCAGCGAACGGGCGCGCCGGCGCGATTATCGCATCCCGCTCGGCATCCTGCTCTTCGCCGTGGCGCTTGCCGCGCCCTTCATCGGCAGCCGCTACGTCATCCACGCGCTCGTCATCGCGCTCGTCTTCATGCTGCCGGCGCACGGGCTGAACCTGCTCGTCGGCTATACCGGGCTGCTCTCGCTCGCCCAGGCCGCCTTCTTCGGCATCGGCGCCTATGCGGCGGGACTGCTCGCCATCGGCTACGGCACGCCCTTCTACGTCAACGCGATCGTTGCAGGCCTTGCGGCAGGCTTGGTGGCGCTGCCGCTCGGCGTGCCTGCGCTGCGCCTGCGCTCCACCTCCTTCGTCATGTGCACGCTCGGCTTCGTCATCATCGGCCAGGCCATCGCCAAGAACTGGATCTCGGTGACGCGCGGCGACATGGGGCTTTCCGGCATCCCGAAACCCTATTTCGAGCTCGGCCCGCTCTCCTTCACCGTGGGCGGCACCACCGGCTTCTATTACCTGGCGCTCGCCATCGGCATTCTCGCGACGCTCGCGGTCTTCGCCGTCGTCCGCTCGCCGGCCGGCCGCAACATGGTGGCGATCCGCGAGAACGAGACGCTGGCCGAATCCCTCGGCGTGCCGACCTGGCACTACAAGCTGATCGTCTTCATGCTCAGTGCCGTCTTCGCCGGCGTCGGCGGCAGCCTCTATGCGCATTATCTGACGGTGGTGAGCCCGCTCACCTTCCAGATGTACTATTCCACCACCATGCTGATCATCGTCCTCGGCGGCGGGGCGGGCATGATCTCCGGCACCATCTTCGGCAGCCTGCTCTTCGTCGGCCTCACCGAGGCTCTGCGCATCACGCCGGAACTGCGCATGATCGCCTACGGCCTCTGCCTCCTGGTGCTGGTCTTCTGGTTCAAGCGGGGCTTCGCGCCGGTCATCAACCGGGTGTGGAACGCCATCGGAGGCGCGAAATGACGACTCATCTTCCGCTTCTCGACATCCGGAACCTCACCAAGAGCTACGGCGCGGTGAAGGCCGTCAACGATGTCAGCCTGCATATCGACCGCGGCGAGATCGCCGGGCTGATCGGGCCGAACGGCTCGGGAAAATCGACCTTCTTCGATTGCAGCACCGGCCTTGCCAAGCCCGATACCGGCACGGTCGTGCTCGACGGGCAGGACATCACCGGCTGGTCGCTGAACCGCATCGCGCGGGAGGGCCGCATGCTGCGCTCCTTCCAGAAGACCGTCACCTTCCGCTCGCTCGACGTGGAGGAGAATCTGATCATCGCCGGGCAGATGTTCACCTTCCCGTCGATCCTGTCGACCTTCAGCATCGGGAAGCTGTCGCGCCAGCGCATCGCGGGTTTGCGCGAGCGCGCCCGCGAGCTCATCAGGATGGCCGGCCTCTGGGACGTGCGCCACCAGCCGGCGGGCAATCTTTCCGGCGGCCAGCAGAAGCTGATCCAGTTCGCCTCCATGCTGATGCCGGAGCCCAAGCTCATCCTGCTCGACGAGCCGATGGCCGGCATCAACCCGAAGATCATCGAGCGGGTGGTGGAGACCATCCTCTACGCCAACACCTCGCTCGGCGTCAGCTTCCTCGTCATCGAGCACAATATCGACGTGGTCACCAGCATCTGCCGGCGCGTCATCGTGCTCGACCAGGGGCAGAAGCTGGCCGAGGGACTGCCGCAGGACATCATCCAGGACCAGCGCGTGAGGGAGGCCTATCTTGGCGGCTGAGACGAACCTTTCGATCGCCGGCCTTCGCGCCGGCTACGGCAATCTCGACATCCTCAACGGCGTCGACCTCGACGTGCCGGCCGGCCAGTTCGTCGCGCTGATGGGGCCGAACGGGGCGGGGAAATCGACGCTGCTCAAGACGCTCTACGGCATGACCACCATCAAGGGCGGCAGGATAAACTGGCGTGGAAAAGACATCGCCGGCTACAAGTCGCGGGCGATCCTCGGCGAGGGCATTTCCTTCGTGCCGCAGGGGCGCTGCAATTTCCCGGTGATGACCGTCGACGAGAACCTCCAGATGGCGGCCTACACGATCCGCGACGAGAAGGTGAGGGCCGAACGGGATTATGTCTACGATCTCTTCCCGATCCTGAAGAAGCGCCGCACGACGCTGGCGGGCAACATGTCCGGCGGCGAGCAGCAACTTCTCGAAGTCGCGATGGCCGTGCTCCAGCGCCCCAAGGTGCTGCTGGTGGACGAGCCCTCGGTGGGCCTCTCGCCCGCCGCCATCGGCATCGTCTTCGACGAGCTCCTGCGCCTGCACGCCTCCGGCCAGACGATCCTGCTCGTCGAGCAGAACACCAAGAAGGCCATGGAGGTCGCCGAGCGGGCGGTCATCCTGCGGCTCGGCAAGGTGATCTGGGACGGGCGGCCGGCCGATATCACCCATGACGAACTCGGCGAACTCTTCCTGACGGGCAAGATGCGCGGGGAAGCCGAGGCGCCGCATTGATCCACCAATCGAGGTCATTTTCATGAGCACGTTCACCCCCGCCTCCCGCGTCTCGCGCATAAAGGTCTCGCCCAGCTCAGCCGCGTCGGCCCGGGCGCGCGACCTGAAGGCGGCCGGCCGCGACATCGTCGACATGACCGTCGGCGAGCCGGATTTCGACACGCCCGACGACGTGAAGGCCGCCGCCCACGCCGCCATCGACCGCGGCGAGACGAAATACACCGCCGTCAACGGCACGCCGGCCCTGCGCAGGGCGATCATCGGCGACTTCAAGCGCCGCCTCGGTCTCAACTATGCGGAGAACGAGATCTGCGTCGGCGGCGGGGCGAAGCAGATCCTCTTCCTCGCGCTGATGGCGAGCGTCGAGAACGGCGCGGAGGTCATCGTGCCCGCGCCCTACTGGGTGTCCTATCCGGACATGGTGATCGCCAATGACGGCACGCCGGTCATCGTCGAATGCCCGGAGGCGCAGGGCTTCAAGCTGACGCCCGAGGCGCTGGAGGCGGCGATCACGCCGAAGACGCTGTGGCTGATCCTCAACGCGCCCTCCAACCCGACGGGCGCCGCCTATTCGTGCGCCGAGCTGGAGGCGCTCGGCGCCGTGCTCCTCCGCCACCCGCAGGTGTTCGTGCTGTCGGACGACATTTACGACCAGGTCTGGTTCCGCGACGAGCCGATGACGACGCTCGCCGCCGCCGTCCCCGCCCTGAAGGACCGCATCCTGCTGACCAACGGCGTCTCCAAATCCTACGCCATGACCGGCTGGCGCATCGGCTACGCCGCCGGTCCCGCGCCGCTCGTCGCCGCGATCAACAAGCTCCAGTCGCAGATGTCCTCGTGCCCGTCCTCCGTCAGCCAGGCCGCCGCGGCTTACGCGCTGACGGCCGACCAGGCTTTCGTGCGCGACAGCGTCGCGGTCTACAAGGAGCGCCGCGACTATGCCTGCGCCCGGCTCAACGCCATACCGGGCCTCTCCTGCACCGTGCCGGACGGCGCCTTCTATCTCTTCCCCAACTGCGCCGGGGTGATCGGCAAGCGCATGCCCGAGGGCAAGGTCATCGAGACGGACCTCGATTTCGTGCTCTACCTCCTCGACGGCGTCGGCGTCGCCGCCCTGCAAGGCGCCGCCTACGGCCTCTCCCCCCATTTCCGGCTGTCGATCGCCACGTCGATGGAGGCGATCCGGGAGGCGTGCGATCGTATCGAGAGGGCTGTTGCGGCGCTCCGTTGAGGATCGTGCGGGCAATTGCCCCTCATCCGGCCTGCCGGCCACCTTCTCCCCGTAAACGGGGAGAAGGGATATGCCGCGCCGGCTTCCCCAACCCGATATCCTTGCGTGGGGCACGTCCCCTCTCCCCGCTTGCGGGGAGAGGGTTAGGGTGAGGGGCAGAACGACCTCAAGGCCCGGCAGGGCAGAGGGGGGTGATGCCCGAACCACAAGCAACTGGCCCTTGCGCCCCGCCCATCCGAACGCTTAGGGTCCGGCAAAGGGAGGGACCATGAGCGTCGATTTCCGCAAGCTGAAGAGTTTCGTCAAGATCGTCGACACGGGAAGCGTTTCCCGCGCCGCGGCGATCCTGCGCACCGCCCAGCCGGCGCTGTCCCAGCAGATCGCCTCGCTCGAAACCCATTTCAAGCACAAGCTGCTGATCCGCAGCAATGTCGGCATCGCGCCGACCGAGGCGGGGCTGATCCTCTACCGTCACGCCCAGCTCATGCTGAAGCAGTTGGACCAGGCGCAGATCGACATCGACCAGGCGGCGAAATCGGTCGCCGGCCGCGTCTCCATCGGCCTTGCCACCTACTCCACCTCCAGCGCGCTTTCGCTTCCCCTGCTGAAGGAAATGCGGGCGCGTCATCCGCATATCATCCTGCATGTCAACGACAGCTTCGGCCATATCCTGTCCGAGCTGATCATGACCGGCAAGATGGACATGGCGCTGATCTATGCCGCCAATCCCATCAAGGGCGTGACGCTCCAGCCGTTGTTCCGCGAGGAGATGTTCCTCGTCTCCCCGCCCGGCACGCAGTTCCCCGCCGAACCCGGCCGCCCTCTGCCGCTCGCCGCGCTCCAGGACGTGCCCCTGCTGCTCCCCAGCAAGGCGCACCTGCTCCGCCGCCTCATCGACGACGCGCTGGCCCGGGCGCGGGTTTCGCCCGAGGTCATCTCCGAGATCGAATCCGTCCCTGCGCTCAGCGCCGCCGTGCTCGATGGCCTCGGCTCGACCATCCTGCCGGCCTCCGTGGTGACCGAGACCTCGGGCTTTGCCGGCGCGGAGGTGCGGGCGCTGACCAAGCCGGTGATCGACGCCACCATATCGCTCTGCGTCTCCGACCACCTGCCGCTGTCGGAGCCGGCGATCGCCGCCCGCTCGGTGCTGCTTGAGATCGTTTCGCGGCTGATGAGCAGTCATCATCAGGGGATTCGGCCGGTTTAAGCATCGGCCGTCCTGCTCCGCCACACCCCCCTCTGCCCTGCCGGGCATCTCCCCCTCAAGGGGGGAGATCGGCAAGAAGCGAAAACCCTGCTCCATCAGCAACGTCAAAGATGGGCGAAACGGCGCTCCATCCAATCTCCCCCCTTGAGGGGGAGATGCCCGGCAGGGCAGAGGGGGGTGTGGCGGAGCAGGACGGCCATAACCAAACCCTATGGCGGCAGACGGTAGTTGTGTTGGCCAAGGCGCGCTTCCGTCTCCTACCCTTCGGGGCAGTAACGGGTTCGAGGCTCGAACCATCCGACCGCTCCGAGGGAAACATGGCAAAACTGGCTTTCGACACTGGCGGGACCTTCACCGACTTCGCCCTTCTCGACGACAAGGGCGAGCTGCATCTCCACAAGGTGCTGAGCACGCCGCACAACCCGGCCGAGGCCGTGGTGCAGGGCGTCACGGAACTGCTCGACCTGCACGGCGGGTCGATCGACATCGCCGGCCTGCAGGTGCTCGGCGCGACCACCGTCGTCACCAATGCCGTGCTGGAGCGCAAGGGCGTCGAGACCGGCTTCGTCACCACCGCCGGCTTCCAGGACATGCTGCGCATCCGCAACGAGGGGCGCTACGACCTCTACGACCTCAACATCAAGTATCCCGATCCGCTGGTCGCCCGCGCCAATTGCCACGGCGCGGAGGAGCGCATCGCCGCCGACGGTGCGGTGATGACCGAGCTTTCCGAAGAGAGCGTGCGCGAGATCGCCGGCCGGCTGCGCGAGAGGGGCATCCGCTCCGTCGCCGTCTGCCTGCTGCATGCCTATAAATATCCGCAGCACGAGAAGCGCGTCGCTGCGCTGCTGCGCGAGGAGGACCCGGACATCTTCGTCTCGCTCTCCTCGGAGGTCTGCCCGGAGATGCGCGAGTTCGACCGCGCCTCCACCACCGTCGTCAATGCCTATACCCGCCCGCAGATGGCCGGCCATGTCGCCCATCTCCAGCGCGAATTCGCCGAGAAGGGCATCGACCGGCAGGTGCTGTGGATGACCTCCTCCGGCGGCCTCGTGCCGAGCCAGCGCGCGGCGGAACTGCCGGTGCGGCTGATCGAATCCGGCCCGGCGGCCGGCGCGGTCGCGGCGGCGGAGTTCGGCCGCATCGCCGGGGAGGAGAGCGTCCTCTCCTTCGACATGGGCGGCACGACGGCAAAGCTCTGCCTCATCCCGAACGGCGAGCCGACCGTCGGGACCGACCTCGAAGTGGCGCACTATCATCGCTTCCGCAAGGGCTCCGGCTATCCGCTGAAAATCCAGTCGATCCAGATGATCGAGATCGGCGCGGGCGGCGGCTCGATCGCGGCGAAGAACCCGCTCGGCCTGCTCGATGTCGGCCCGCGCTCGGCGGGCGCCGCGCCCGGTCCGGCCGCCTACCAGCGCGGCGGCACGGAACCGACCGTCACCGATGCCGACATCCTGCTCGGCTACATGGGCACCGGCTCCTTCGTCGGCGGCTCGTTCAAGGTCTCGAAGGAGGCGGCGCAGGAGGCGATGGCCAAGCTCGCGACGGCGTTGAACGTCTCCGTGGAGCGTTGCGCCTGGGGCATCCACGACCTCGTCAACGAATCCATGAGCAAGGCGGCGGCGATGCATGCCACCGACCTCGGCGTCGATCCGCGCTCGCTGCCCATGGTCGCCTTCGGCGGCGCGGGGCCGGTGCATGCCTACGGCATCGCCCGCAAGCTCGGCATCAGGCGGGTGATCTGCCCGACGGGGGCGGGCGTCACCTCGGCCATCGGCCTCCTCATCGCGCCCGTCGCGGTCGATCTTTCCGTCAGCCATCCGATGGCGGTCGATAGCTGGGACATGGTGGCGATGAACGCCATTCTCGACGATCTCGCCGGCCAGGGCGCCGAAGTCGTCTCGGCGGCGGGCGTCGAGAAGGCGACGATTAGCAACCGCTATACCGTCGACATGCGCCATGTCGGGCAGGGGCACGAGATCACCGTCGCCCTGCCGGATCGCGGCCTGCCGCTGGACGCGTTCCGCCGGCAGCTCCTCGACAATTTCTTCAAGCTTTATCGCGAGCTGTTCGGCCGCACCGTCGCCGCGCCCGTCGAGGCGATCACCTGGCGGCTGCGCGCGAGCGGCGAGAAGGACCAGGTGACGCGGCCGCACCGCACCGAGGTGGCGGATGCGAAGAAGGGCAGCCGGCCGGTCTATTTCTCGGAGATCGGGACCTATACGGAAACGGCGGTCTACGACCACTATAAGCTGCCGGTCGGCGAAACGGTCAAGGGACCGGCCATCGTCGAACAGCGCGAATCGACCGCGGTCGTCGGCCCGGCCAGCACCTTCCACGTGGATGCCAGCGGCAACCTCGTCATCAACATCGATTAAGGGGACGGCAGATGTCGAAGACCGCTACCGATTTCAACGATCCGATCAATCTCCAGGTGATGTGGAACCGCCTGATCTTCATCGCCGACCAGGCCGATACCGTGCTCGGCAAGACGGCCTTCTCGCCCATCGTGCGCGAGAACCACGACTATGTGACCGTGCTGATGGACAGCAAGGGCAGGGCACTTGCCCAGTGCACCTGGTCGATCCCCGTCTTCATCACCTCGCTGCCCGTCGCCGCGCAGAAATACTTTTTGCCGAAATTCCCGGTCGAGACCCTGCAGGAAGGCGACGTGCTCGCCACCAACGATCCGGAGATCGGCACGGGCCACCTTCCGGACGTGACGATGATCACGCCGATCTTCAAGAACGGCAAGGTCGTCGCCTATGCCGGCTCCATCGCGCATCTCCCCGATATCGGCGGCGCGCCGCTGCATTCGGAGGCGAGCGACATCTTCGAAGAGGGCATCCGCTTCCCCATCGTCAAGCTGCTCAAGGCCGGCGTGCCGAACGAGGATGTCTTCGACATCATCGCCGCCTCCGTGCGCCTGCCGACGGAGGTGAAGGGCGACCTCGAATCGATGATCGCCGCCAACAATGTCATGGGCCGGGAGCTGGTGAAGTTCCTCGACGAATACGGGCTCGACGACATCGACGGGCTCGCCGAGGCGATCCATTCGCGCTCCGAGGCGCAGGCGCGCAAGGCGATCCGGCAATGGCCGAACGGTACCTATTCGGCCGAGGTGCTGCTCGACGGCTACGATACGGACGTAAAACTCTGCGCCTCCGTCATCGTCAGGGACGACTCGATCCATGTCGACTACGCCGGCACCTCGGATCAGGTGCTGCATTCGATCAATTGCCGCACCAACTACCGCTATGCCCATTCGGTCTATGCGCTGAAATGCCTGCTCGATCCGGAAACGCCGAACAACGAGGGCTGCATCGTGCCGATCACCGACGAGGCGCCGCTCGGCTCGATTCTCAATCCGCAGCAATGGACGGCGGGCAATTCGCGCAACCTGATCGGCCATGTCATCCCCTCGTTGATCTTCAGGGCTTTGGAGAAGGTCGTGCCGGAAAAGGTGATGGGCGACAGCGGCGGCGCGCCGATCTGGGCGGCCAATTGCGTCGGCCAGCGCGACGACGGTTCGCAATACGGCTCCGTGCAGAATTTTCACGGCGGACAGGGCGCGCGGGCGGAATTCGACGGGCTCGACACGCTGAGCTTCCCGTCGAACTGCAAGGTGACGGCGGTGGAGATGTTCGAGATCGCCGTGCCGGTGCTGACCGAGCGCAAGGAGCTGATCGCCGACTCGGGCGGGGCGGGCAAGCATCGCGGCGGGCTCGGCCAGCGCGTCGTGCTGCGCAATCTCGGCCGCAACCCGATGAGCATCTATCTCGCCTCCGAGCGCGTGCGCCATCCCTGCTTCGGCGTGGTGGAGGGCGAGAGCGGCACGCCCGGCAAGGTGATGAAGGAAGGCCGGCCGCAGTTTCCCAAGGGCAAGGTCGTGCTGAAGACCGGCGAGCGGCTGGAGGTCGAGACCCCCGGCGGCGGCGGCTGGGGCCGGGCGGCCGAACGCAGCGCCGAGCTGATCGCGCAGGATCTCGCTGAAGGACTGGTCACGCCGGAAGCGGCGCGCACCCGCTACGGTTATAAGGAACGGGCGGCGGCCGAATAGGAGGAGATGAAGATGGGATTGCTCGACGGGAAGATTGCGCTCGTCACCGGCGCGGGAACGGGGATCGGCCGGGAGACGGCATTGCTGCTGGCCGGCGAGGGCGCCCATGTGGTGCTGACCGGCCGGCGCGCCGGGCCGCTCGAGGACGTGGCGGCCGAGATCGCCGCGCACGGCGGCAAGGCGGCGGTGCGCCCGCTCGACATCGCCTCGCGGGAGGAAATCTTCTCCGCCGTCGAATGGGTGCGCGAGACGCTCGGGCCGGTCGACATCCTCGTCAACAATGCCGGCAGCGCCAGCAAGGTGCTGAACGCCCGCTTCATCAGCGAGGAAGAGTGGAATGCGACGGTCAATGTCAACCTGACCGCCGTCTTCAACCTCACCCAGGCGGTGCTGGAGGACATGATCGCCAAAGGCGGGGGAACGATCATCACCGTCTCCTCGCTCGCCGTGGTCAATCCGAACCTCCTCGGCGGGGCGGCCTATGGCGCGGCCAAGGCGGGCGTGAAGAACTTCATGACCTTCCTGCACAACACCTATCGCAACCAGGGTATCCGCGCGACGACGATCCTGCCCGGCGAGACCGACACGCCGATCATGGACAACCGCGCCCGCCCGCCGCTCGACAGCGAGCGCGCGGTGATGCTGAACCCGCACGACGTCGCCCGCGCCATCCTGCTCTGCGCCAGCCTGCAAAAGGGCGCGATGATCCCCGAGCTGCACATCTGCCCGACATTCATGCGCGACACCTCCGCCGATATCGAGACCGCGCGCTGGGTCGGCGCCCCCGCCGATACGCCGGACCTTCCCAAGGAGAAACGCCGATGAACGGCGCGAAACTGCGCGCGCGGCTTGCCGCCGGCGAGGCCGTCACCATGGTCACCCCGCACCACGCCTCTTCGGGTCTTGCCGCCCGGCTGGTGGAGCTCGGGGCGGACAGCGTCTTTGTCGATTGCGAGCACGGCACCTGGAGTTTTGAGGACGTGCGCATGACGGCGCAGATCGTCCGCTCCGTCGGCGGCGCTGCGATCGTGCGCCCGCAGTCGCATGAGCGCCCGCTGATCATCCGCTATCTCAATGCCGGGGCGGACGGCATCATGGTGCCGATGGTCGACACGGCGGAGGAGGCCCGCGCCATCGTGGAGGCGGTGCGCTACGCCCTGCCGGCCGACCATGAAAAGCGCCTCGTCGTCGCGATGATCGAGACGGTGCGCGCCATCGATAATCTCGAAGCCATGCTCGCCGTCGGGGGCATCGACGTCTTCTTCATCGGTCCCGGCGACCTGTCGCAGGACATGGGCTTTGCGCCCGCCCCGCCTTTCGGCGAGCCGCGCCCGGCGGTGGTGACGGAAAAGGTCGCCGAGGCGGTGCAAAAAATCCGCGCCGCCGGCAAGGTGGCCGGCACGCTCGCCACGCTCGATGAAATCCTACACTGGCGCGAGCGAGGAGTGCAGTTCTTCTACGTCCACTCCGATCCGTTCCTGCGCCGCGGCCTGGCCGCGGTAAAGAGCGCCCTTGCCAGCGCCTGATCCTGCGTGAGCACGAAATCCGGCCACCACATTCTCTTGAGAATCCCCGTGAGCAAGATCGAGCTGTTGCAGGTTTGGCCGTACCCAGCCTGGGACGAGGAGCGCCTGAACGCCAACTTCACCATGCACCGCGTAGCCGATGGGTGTTCGCTGGTACATCAAATGGTGCTCTGCACTCTACCGTCGCGTTGAAAGTGGCACGCGAAAACGTATTGTTGGCAGCTTGGAATGTTATGAATTTCTAATAGTTTGAAATATTTAGACGAATCGCGTCTGATATGAGCGCTTCCTCCGCCAGCAGCCGGCTTTCTGCTTTCCGGCAAGCGTATTCTTCTTATGCAATTTCGCGGTACGAGACATCATTCTTCGTGGACGTCGATGTGGCGACCAGCGCGAGTTCTGCCGGGCAGGGTTACGGAGTAGTCGGTTCTTCCGATATGGCCTGAAAAGCACGGCAGCTTTGGAGCGGTGGGTGGACATTGTAGAATGATGTGGTGGTTGTGGGCAGAGTACCGCCGCACATCTGAGCTTCCGCTTGCGCCGTGGTATATGCGCCGTCAATCATGCTGGCGCGTTGCTTGATACGACATGGTAAAAATTCCTTTTGGAAGCGGATGCACGTCGAAAATCGCAATGGCGGTATGTGTATTTTTCGGAATGCCGCCATATATTAGCGATGATTCAAAAAATGTATTTCCCCGATTATTTCAATAAGAATCGCAATCTTCCAAAAAATCCTCTAAGAGAGGACTTATGTTTTCTTGCCAAGTAAATAACTTTTTCAATGTCTGTCTTGTTTGAAAGAAATTTTCCGAAGACCCTGTAATCGTCCCCGTATATCTCTTCCAGCTTTTTTATCAGTTCTCCCGTCAATTCGCTTCTGTCTGCCGGTGGTCCTCCCATTTGCTTGCGCGGGAGCTTTTTCTGCTCGCCTGTGAGAGTCGAAAAGAAAGCCTCTATCTGTTGCGAATCGGAGATATTAAAAATGAGATTGTAGTATTTTTCATCTTTTCCAAGAAAATCTGTAAGAGGGTCTGTATGAATCGAAATGGATTTGCTTACGTTTCTGTATTCTGAAAGTCTATCAACGAATTCCTGAAGTGTTGGCGTCTTTCTGAGACCGAGAGAAGCCATCCTTTCGGCGATATTTTCGCCTTCCAACTCCTTGTGGTGCATCACCCTGTTTCGCCAGGCGGAAACTACCCTGTCCACCGGGTCTCGGACGATCGCTATTCTGAAGAATTTCTGATAGTCGTCGGGATTGATCGTCGAAAATTTGGGCGTCTTATACTCTTTATGAATATGCCGGATAGCCCCGGTCGCCTCATCCTTGATGGTTGTAAATCCCTCTCCAGTCTTGATGCTGTGGAGGAGATGCTTCATTGAAGTATTCGCTGCCTTTGGGACGGGGAAATAAGCAACTTTTATTTTATCCACTGTAACGACCAAGGCAGTCTCCTCAAAACTCAGTATGTCGGCTCGCTCTTTCAAGCGAATGGTCAGGCGCAATTTCCCGTGGCGCTTTCTTGATTCAGGAGAACTGTAGTATGAATCGTTCCCTGTATCCAGAAAGCTTGTGATAATTTTGCGTAGTTGACTAGATTAGTAGAATATTCCTGGTGCAGACTTGGCTGGCGGTGCTGCGAGCTGGCGAGCCTTGCGGTTGCTGTCCGGGGTCCTGAGCGAGGCCGGGGCGGCGTCCTCATATCCTGCTAACCATATCTTTATGAGATCGTCGCACTGTCCGGCCAGGAGACCGGGTATGGCGAAGAAGACGAGCAGGCGGAGAAAGACAACGGCACCACGGCGATCCGCGGCCACGCGGCGCGGCGGCATGGTGCACTGGTATTTGCTGGGCGCGGGGGTGATCGGCGGCATTCTCTACATGGACAACCGCCTGCCGGGGCCAGAAACGTCGGCGACGGGGATCAAGACGGCCTCGATCGAGCGCAAGGAAAAGACGGTCGAGCGCGAGGCGGTGCTGGCGCGGCCGAAGCAGCGGCCGGCCGAAAAGGCCGTGGAGCAGGCGCTGCCGATGCCGGAAAAGCTGCCGGCATTCTCGGGCAAATGGTTCATCTGCACGACGCAGACCGATTATTGCGTGCTCGACGGCAGCACCATCCTCTATGCCGGCCGAAAGGTGCGGCTTGCCGATGTCGACACGCCGGCGATCGCCGGCGCGCGCTGCGATGCGGAGCGCCTGCGCGGGGGCGATGCGAAGCTCCGGCTGCGCGAGATCCTCAACGAGGGCGATGTCACGCTGGTGGCCAAGGGCGAGGCGTCCGGCAAGGCTGGCGCGGCGCCGCATCTTGTTCTGCGCGGCGGGCAGTCGGTCGGCCAGCGGCTGGTCGCGGAAGGGCTTGCGAGGCCCTGGACGGGCAAGCATCAATCCTGGTGCGGTTGACGGATTCGGCCTTGCGCAACCTGTGCCTTTCCGGCACAAGCCAGACGCAAGCCTGCGTCCCTATGCTTTCCGTTAACCGGGATGGTGCCGGCTGGAAAGGGACAATGACATGTCGAACGACCTCGAGCGCTACAGCGATCCGGACAATGCAACGGTCGCGCTCTTTCTCCTCGAAAACGATGCGGATGAGCTGACGGACATCCTCGTGGCGGCGCTGGACGAAGCTTTCCGCATCCTCGGCGACGAGGCCCCACCCGCGACGGTGCACTGATCGCCGACACGAAAGAGGGGCCCTTGAGGCCCCTCTCGCTTTTGGGCCATCCGCTACAATACTTACCCTGCGGCGACGACCTGGCGCTGCACGCCGAGGCCGGCAATGGAGACTTCCATGCGGTCGCCGGGCTTCAGGTAACGCGGCGGCTTCATGCCCATGCCGACGCCGGGCGGCGTGCCGGTGGTGATGACGTCGCCGGGCTCCAGTGCCATGAACTGCGAGATGTAATGCACGAGGAAGGGCACCTTGAAGACCATGGTGCTCGAGGAGCCGTTCTGCACCAGTTCGCCGTTGACGCTGAGCGTCATGGCAAGATCGGCGGTATCCACCTCGTCCGTGGTGACCAGCCAGGGGCCGATCGGGCCGAAGGTCGGGCAACCCTTGCCCTTGGTCCACTGGCCGCCGCGCTCCAGCTGGTAGGCGCGTTCGGAAATGTCGTTGCAGACGCAGTAGCCGGCGACATAGTCGAGGGCATCGGCCTCCGAGACATAGGAGGCGCGCTCGCCGATGACGACGGCAAGCTCCACTTCCCAGTCGGTCTTTTCCGAACCGCGGGGGATGAGGATCGTATCGTCGGGACCGACGACGCATGAGGGGGCCTTGTTGAACAGCACCGGCTCGCTCGGCACGGCCATGCCGCTTTCGGCCGCATGGTCCGCATAGTTGAGGCCGACGGCGATGAAATTGCCGACGCGGCCGACGCAGGCGCCGAAGCGGCTGCCTTCCGGCGCGAGCGGCAGGCTCTTCGGATCGACGGCGGCAAGGCGCTTCAGGCCCTCGCGGCCGAGCACGTCGCCGGCAATATCCGGCACCAGGCCGGAAAGGTCGCGGACCTTGCCGTCCGCATCGATCAGTCCGGGCTTTTCCGCGCCCGCCGCGCCAAAGCGCACCAGTTTCATGAGAACCTCCGTTGGATGTCACCGATTTCGGTTGCGCGCACCATTCCCTTGGTTTTACATCAAGTCAATGATTTTCGAAAATCCTGCGACTTTTATAAATTCGGCGAGGCGTGATGGAGCAGAAGAAGGTAGGTGGGCGCACCCTGGCGGGAGACGCCTATGAGGCGATCCGGCAGGCGATCCGCACGGGCGCGGTCAAGCCCGGCGACCGGCTGCGCTTTGCCGATCTCCAGGCGCTGTGCGGCATGAGCGTGACGCCGGTGCGCGAGGCGCTGGCGCGGCTGACGGCGGAGGGGTTCACGGTGCTGGACGACCACCGCGGCTACAGCGTCGCGCGCCTGTCGCTGGAGGAGTTGCGCGACATCACGGCGACGCGGCAGCTCTGCGAGGGGGAGGCGCTGCGGTTTTCGGTGCTGCGGGGGGACGCCGACTGGGAGGGAAGGGTGATCGCCGCCCATCACCTGATGGCGCGCATCCCGCAGGCGCGCGAGGATATCCCGTCGGCGATGCGCGAGGACTGGGAGGCGCGGCATGCCGCCTTCCATGCCGCGCTCATTTCGGCCTGCGGCTCGCCGGCCCTCCTGGAAATCTGCGAGAAGCTGTTTTCGCGCGCCGACCGCTATCGGCGCCTGTCGGTCAGCCTGCTCGGCACCGCTCGGGACGTTGCGGGGGAGCATCGCCGGCTGATGGAACTGGCGCTTGCGCGGGATGCCGAGGGCGCGGCCGCGGCATTGCGCGACCATTACGGCCGGACCGCGGCGGCGCTCGAGGGCTTTTTTGCGGTCTAGAACCGTTCTGGTGCGGCCCCGTGTTCAGGACAGCGGAATAAAGACGGGAGCGGCAGGCCGAGGCCTGCCGCTCCCGTTCGATACCGGGTAAGACCTGGATGAAGCGTTTCGCCTTACTTGCTGGCGACGGTCGCCGAGCCGATTTCCGCACCGCCGCCGATCGCCACGTTCAGGGCGACGTAGTCGCGGGCGAGCTGGCGGATCGCGGAGGCGAGCGACAGGCGGGCCGAGGCGACGTTGCGCTCGGCATCGAGCACGTCGAGGATGGTGCTGGCGCCGCCGCGATAGCTTTCGCGGGCAAGGTTCAGCGTCTGTTCGTAGGAATTGACGACCTTGCGCAGCGCGGCGACCGTCTGGCCGTCGCGGATCAGCGCCGTCTGTGCGTTTTCCACTTCCTCGACGGCGTTGAGAACCGTCGACTTCCAGGTCAGGTATTGCTGCTCGGCTTCCGAACGGGCGATCTTGACCCGCGCCTTCAGCGAGCCGCCGTTGAAGATCGGCAGCGACAGCGTCGGGCCGAAGGACCAGCTCGTCAGGTTACCGGTGGCGGCGCTGGTGAAGTTGCGCGTCGCGCCGATCGAGCCGCCGAGCTCGATGCTCGGATAGAGATCGGCCTCGGCCACGCCGATCTGCGCGGTTGCCGCCTGCAGGCGCCGCTCGGCCGCGCGGATGTCCGGACGGTTGCGGATGAGGTCCGCCGGAATGCCGGTGCGCGTCGCATAGCGCGGCATCGGCTGGGCCGCGCCCTTGATCAGGCTGGAGGTGATCGTGCTGGCCGGCAGGCCGAGCAGGGTCGCGATATGGTTCGCCGACTGGTGGAAGCCGGTTTCAAGCGCGGGCAGCTCGGCCAGCGTCTGGTTGACGAGGCCTTCGGTCTGCAGCACGTCGAGGCTCGAGGCGGCGCCCGCCTCCTTGATCTCGTTGGTCAGCTTCAGTGTCTCGCGGCGCGATTCCAGGTTCTTGCGGTTGAGCGCCAGCGCTTCCTGGTAGTAGCGCGCATTGACGTAGCTCGACACGAGGTCGGAGAGATAGGCGAGGCGCGCGACGTTGACATCGTCATAGGCGGCGTCGAGCGAGGCGTTGGCGGCTTCCTTCGAGCGGCGGTACTGGCCGAAGAAGTCGAGCAGCCAGGAGGCGCTCGCACCGGCAGTCAGCGACTTCGAGGAAGATGAATCGCGGCCCGAGGTGCGGCGCAGGTAGTCGCCGTCCTGGCCGCTTGCCGAGGCTTCCGCCGAAGCGCCGATGCTCGGCAGCGCGCCGGCGCCGGCGACGATGACATTCGCCTCGGCCGCCGTGATGCGCTCCAGGGCCTGCAGCACGGTGAGGTTTTCGGCCATGCCCTGATGGACGAGATCGTTGAGGCGCTTGTCGCGGAAGGATTCCCACCACGGATTGAGCGTCACGTTCTCGCCGCTCGTGGCCTTGCTTTCGGAAAACTTGGCAGGAAGGGCGGTGTCGGGCTTCTGATAGTCGGGGCCGACGACGCAGCCGGACAGGAGAAGCATGCTCAACGGAAAAAGCGTCCTGGTGAAATTCATGGGCCTACCCTGCCAGCGCTCGTGGCGTACTTATTAACAGAACAAAATCGAGATTCACTCTTTATTCATGTTTGGAGGGAAGATCGAGCCTTCCCCTAAAAAAAGAATGGTCCCACAGCGTTTTTTCCCCGCTTCATTCGGAAGGTGTGTCCGCGGGGCAACTGGAGCATTTGCCCAGGGCTCCCGTCTTTGCTCGTCAGGCGCAAGCGGGTGGTTGTGGCTGCGCGATCAGGTTGCGCCACGGCATTTCCCCGGAATCCTCGTCTTCGCGACATATTTTCCTGAAAAATGCTGCGAGCGCGAACATTATTTTCTGATTCGAATTGTCACACAAATCCGGCAGTAATTTATTCCAAAATTCTGCGGATTCCATTGACAAGGAAGGAAGAGCCGCTTATGTGTTGGAGCATCGCATGAGGACCGAATGCGTTTTATCCCGGTCCACTCTGACGCGTCCATTTTAGAGCGTCAGCGCCAACAAGAGGGAGTGTGTCATGTACGATATCAACTGCATCGCCTCCGTGCGTGTGGCGTACTCCTGTCGTGAAACGATTACAGGGAAAGCGCATACGGCCCTCTGCCGAATGTGATCTGACGTCCCTCTTCGATTTTAGCGCAAGATTTGAATGAGCTGTGCCTTCGGTGCGGCAGGAGTTGTTATGCAAAAGCAGGTTATCGAAATCGGTGGTGAGGCCGTCGGCGTCGTCGTTCCCGATGAGGATCGGCTGAAGTTCGTGGCTGTCAAATATTCCGTGTGGGATCTGGATTCCCAGCGCTTCTCCTCGGCAGACGAGGCGCGTGTGGCGATCCGCCGTCTCCTTAACGATCCGTCCGCCTCCACGCGGGCGATGTCGCCGGCCCGTATCGCGGCCGCCTGAGCCCAATCCAGATGATCCGGTGTCCCTGGCACCGGGATCCACCGGCCCCGCCCGCCAGCGGGGCCGGTTTCGTTTTGTGGACAGTGCATTCACCGGGCGGCGGCTGGCGCGGGGCGCCGAATGCTGGTTGTGTAGCCCGCGAAAGGAGGTGCCCCATGGTTAGTGGCATCCATCATATCACGGCGATTACCCGGAAGATCCAGGCGAACGTCGATTTCTACGTGGGCTTTCTCGGCCTGCGCCTCGTCAAGCGCACGGCGGGTTACGAGGACGCCGACCAGCTTCACCTCATCTATGGCGATGCGGCGGCCAGCCCCGGCTCGCTGGTCACCTTCCTTGCCTGGGAGGACGGGTCGCCCGGCCGCGTCGGCCTCGGCCAGCCCGCCGAGATCGCCCTTGCCATCAAGCCGGAGGCGATCGGCTTCTGGCTGACGCGCGCGCTGACGCAGAACATCGCGACGAGCGGCCCGGCGCAGGAGTTCGGCGAACCCGTGCTCCGGCTGAAGGAACCGGACGGCATCATCGTCAAGCTCGTCGGCGAGGCCGATGTGGACGGCCCGGCGCCCCATGTCACGAAGGACATTGCGGCGGCCGATGCCGTCCAGCGCATCCGCGGCGCGACAATCTTCTCCGAGAAGCCGGCCGAGACGGCAGCCTTCATCGCCGGTCATTTCGGCTATCGGACGGTGGCGGCGGCGAACGGCATTACCCGGCTCTCGGGCGAAGCGGCCGACGTGCTCGACATCCGCGATGCGAGCGGCTTCTGGACGTCCGCGCCCGGCACCGGCACGATCGACCATGTCGCGCTGCGCGCACCGGACCGCTCCGCCGTGGAGGCGCTCGCCGACCGGCTTGCCAGCGAAGGGGCGGGCGAGACCAACATGCACGACCGGAAGTACTTCTATTCGCTCTATGTGCGCGAACCCGGTGGGGCGCTGCTCGAATATGCGACGGACGGCCCCGGCATGACGGTGGATGAACCGCTGGAGGCGCTTGGCGAGAAACTGTTCGTGCCCAGGCATTTTCGCGCCGACCCGGAGGATGTCCGGGCGCGGCTTCCCCAGTTCTCCCTGCCGGGAGAAGAGCGCATGAGCGAGCGGGACCTGCCCTTCATCCACCGGGTGCACCGGCCGGAAACCCATGATGGCACCGCCGTCGTGCTCCTGCACGGCACCGGCGGCAACGAGGCGAGCCTCCTGCCTTTCGGAACGAAGCTCGCGCCCGATGCCGTGCTGCTCAGCCCGCGTGGCCGCAGTCTCGACGAGGGCTATCCGCGCTTCTTCCGCCGGCTGACCGTGACGACCTTCGACCAGAGGGACATTGCGGGAGAGGCGGAAGCCTTCGCGGCCTTCATGGACAGGGCGAACGCGGCCTACGGGCTCGACCCGGACAGGACGCTGTTCGTCGGCTATTCGAACGGCGCGAACATGATCGGCGCGATCATGCTGCTGCATCCCGGCATCATCCGCAACGCGGTACTGCTGCGCGGTATGAACGTGCTGGAAACCGTGCCGGAGGCGGACCTTTCGGGGGCGAACGTGCTGATGCTCACCGGTCGGTCGGATCCCTACGGCGCCTATGCCGGCGAACTCGAGGCACATCTGAAGGCGGCCGGCGCATCGGTCGAGAACCGGCTGCTTGCCGCCGGTCACGACATCGGCCCGGCGGACCTGGAAGCCGCCAAGGCCTACCGGGAACGCATCCTCGGCTGAAGCCGGGGCAAACGAAAAGGGGCGCGTCGCAGGGCGCGCCCCTTCTTTTTATCGCTTGTATTCCGTCACGAAGGCCGAGAAGCCGGCGATGAAATCACCGAGCTTCTTTTGCGTTGCCTCGTCGGCGATCCGGCCGTCCTCGATGACGCTGCCGGCGCGCGAGACCAGAAGCTTGGCGCCGAACCAGGGCACGGTGCCGAGCGTGCGCATGACGGGCAGCCAGGCCTCCTGCGACAGAATCGTGCCGAAATTGCCGGGCGAGGCGCCGGTGATGGCGAAGGGCTTGCCGCCGAAGACGCGGGCAATGTCGGAGGAGGGGCGGCTCATCCAGTCGATGGCGTTCTTGAAGACGCCGGGAATGCCGTTGTTGTATTCCGGCGTGAAGAGAACGACGCCGTCCGCCGCCGCCACGAGGTCCTTCAGCTGTGTCACCGCTTCCGGAAGGCCCGCTTCTGCCTCCACGTCGGCGTCATAAAGGGGAATGCCGTGGATCGAGCCTTCGGTGATCGTCACACCTTCGGGCGCCATGGCGA
Source organism: Shinella yambaruensis (assembly GCF_050859155.1). Classification (NCBI taxonomy): domain Bacteria; kingdom Pseudomonadati; phylum Pseudomonadota; class Alphaproteobacteria; order Hyphomicrobiales; family Rhizobiaceae; genus Shinella; species Shinella yambaruensis. The sequence continues at coordinate 3,235,779 of NZ_CP150638.1, read as the reverse complement.
GGGCGGCGCGCAGCAGCGCCGTGTTGTAGGAACCCTTGCGCAGGCTCCCCGAGATTGCCACCAGTTTCGTCATCCCGACTCTCCTTTCCAAAACATGGGCATAAAAAACCCCGGCGGACGGTTTGTCACGCCGGGGTTTCTTCGGTTCTAGACCAGGGGCTTCAGCCGGGCCTCGATCTGCGCGCGGCGCGGTTCGAGGAAGGGCGGCAGCGAAAGGCTCTCGCCCAGCGTTTCAAGCGGCTCGTCCACGGCGAAACCGGGGCCGTCCGTGGCGATCTCGAACAGGATGCCGTTCGGCTCGCGGAAATAGAGCGAGCGGAAGTAGAAGCGCTCGACCTCACCGCTGGAGGGCAGGCGGAAGCCGCGCAGGCGTTCCGTCCAGGCATGCAGCGCTTCCTCGTCCGGCGCGCGGAAGGCGACGTGGTGCACGGCGCCGGCACCCTGGTGGGCGACCGGCAGGTCCGGTTCGACGGCGACATGCAGTTCGGCCGCCGGGCCGCCTTCGCCCATCGAGAAGACATGCACATCGCCCGCGCCGTCCGGATTGGGATAGGTCGCGGTCTCCCGCATGTTCATCACCTGGACCAGCACGGCTTCGGTGTTGCGGATATCCGGCACGCTGAGCGTTATGGGGCCGAGGCCCTTGATCTGGTGCCCGGCCGGAACCGGGCTTCTTGACCAGGGATTGGCAGGCGCGCCGGCATCGTCGGCGACAAGGCGGAAACGCTGCCCCTCGCCATCCTCGAAATCGAGGCTGGCGCGGCCGCCGACATCACGGATCTCGCCGGCTTTGACCTTCAGCTCGCCGAAGCGGGCCTTCCACCATTCGAGCGTCGCAAGGCTGGCGACGCGCAGGCCGGTGCGCGAGACGCTGTGCGTGCCGCGCCGCTCGTGGCCGACCGGCCAGTCGAAGAAGGTGAGGTCCGTGCCGGGCGAGGCGAGGCCGTCGGCGTAGAAGAGGTGGTAGGCGCTGGTGTCGTCCTGGTTGACGGTCTTCTTGACGAGGCGCAGGCCGAGGACCTGCGTGTAGAAGCGCAGGTTCTCCGGCGCGTTCGCGGTGATCGCCGTCAGATGGTGGATGCCCGTGAGCTGCAGGGTCATGATGAAGCTCCTCTCCCCGGAGACAGTCCGGGATATCTGTGCCGCCCCGTTGCGAGGCCTTGCGTTGAGGCGAATATCGCCCTTCGCGGGCGGTGCCGGAAGATCGGGGCGGACGAACGGATCGTTCACTTATCCTGAACGGCAACCTCCATTGCCGCGCCTGCCGGCCGGCGGGCGAGGCCGGGTTCGATCGCTTCGTTCAAATTTTATCCTTTCATAAACCAGCATTCGCTTACGCTGCCGGCCTGCGAAATGACTTCGTCTCTGTTTCGCCGCGTCCGCCGGCATGTTCCGCCATTTGTGATGACTGCCGCTGCGGACTTTCCCGCGCGGATGGGAGGAGACGTCATGCTGCCGAAGACTGCGACTGCCCGAAACATGCTCGCCATCGTGGCGGCCGGCGTTGCCACGACCGTTGCGACGGCGGGCGTTCTGCTCTTTCTATCCTATCGTGCCGTGGAGGAGCGTTCCATCTCGGAAATGGTCAACGCGGCGGAGGCGAGCGCCGGCGAGGTGGAGACCTACTTTGCGCAGGTCAAGGCGCTGAGCTGGAACATGCGCTCGGCGCTCTATGCCGTGAAGGCGACGGACGCCCCGAGCCGCGAGACGATGAACGGCATCTTCGACCGCCTGATGGCCGACAATCCCTTCGCGCTCGGCGTCAGCACCGGCTGGGAGCCGGATGCCTTCGACGGCAAGGATGCGCACTATGTGAACCAGCCCGGACACGACGCCACGGGCCGCTACATTCCCTATTTCGTCCGCAACGAGGGCAAGGTCGACATGGTCGCGCTCGTCGACTACGACAAGCCCGGCCCCGGCGACTACTACCAGGTGCCGAAAGCCACGGGCAAGGACCTGCTGACGGAGCCCTACAGCTATGTCATCGGCGGCAAGAACGTGCTGATGACCTCCTTCATGGTGCCGCTCGCCTTCGACGGCGTCTTCAAGGGCGTCACCGGCGTCGATATCGCGCTCGATGCGCTCGCCGCCGACATGGCGAAGCTGAAGCCGCTCGGCGAGGGCTATGTCGCGCTGCTCAGCCAGGGCGGCAGCATCGTCAGCTACCCGGACTCGGCCTTGCTCGGCAAGGCGCTCGCCGATTCCGGCCTCGACGCGGCGGCCTGGCAGGCGTTGATCGCCAATCCGGAAAAGGCCATGGAAATCACCGATGCCAACGGCCTCACCTCCATGGCGGTCGCCGTGCCCGTGCCGCTGGTGCCGGGCACGACCTGGTACACGGTGGTCGCGGTGCCGAAATCGGTGCTCTTTGCCAATCTGTCGGCGCTTGCCGTCACCTCGATCATCGTGATCGCCATCGCGGCCGGCCTGATGATCGCCATCGGCTGGCTGCTTGCCGCCCGCTTCCGCAAGCGTCTGGAAACCGTCATCGTCGCGACGAGCGAGATCGCGCAGGGTCGCACGGATGTCGATCTCAGCGAATCCGAGCGCAAGGACGAGATCGGCGAAATGGCCCGTTCGCTTGCCGTGCTGCGCGATGCCACGCTCGCCAAGATCCGGCTCGAAGGCGAGGCGGAGCAGAACCGCGCGCTTTCGGAAGACGAGCGCCGCCAGCGTGCCGAGGAAGCGGACGAGCGCGAGCGCCAGACACGCATCGCCGTCGAAGCGCTCGCCGACGGCCTCCAGAAGCTCGCCGACGGCGACATGACGCATCGCATCGAGCATGCCTTTGCCGGCTCGCTCGATCGCGTCCGCCACGATTTCAATGCCTCGGTGGAAAAGCTGCAATCGGCGCTGCGCTCCGTCGGCAGCAACGCCAATGCCATCCAGGCCGGTTCCGCGGAAATCCGCTCGGCCTCCGACGATCTTGCCAAGCGCACCGAGCAGCAGGCGGCTTCCGTCGAGGAGACCGCGGCGGCGCTGGAGGAGATCACGACCTCGCTCAAGGACGCCACGAAGCGGGCGGAGGATGCCGGCCAGCTCGTCGAGCGGACCCGCCTCGGCGCCGAAAAATCGGGCGAAGTGGTGCAGCGCGCCGTGAATGCGATGAGCGGCATCGAGAATTCCTCGCGGGAAATCTCCAACATCATCGGCGTGATCGACGAGATCGCCTTCCAGACGAACCTTCTGGCGCTGAATGCCGGCGTCGAGGCGGCGCGGGCGGGCGAGGCGGGCAAGGGCTTTGCGGTCGTCGCGCAGGAAGTGCGCGAGCTCGCCCAGCGCTCCGCCAACGCCGCCAAGGAGATCAAGGCGCTCATCACCAAGTCGGGCGAACAGGTGCATCTCGGCGTGGCGCTGGTCGGGGAGACGGGCTCGGCGCTGACGGAGATCGTCGACCAGGTGCAGGAGATCGACCAGAACGTCGCGGCGATCGTGCGCTCGGCGCGCGAGCAGTCGACGGGACTCAACGAGATCAGCGCGGCGGTGAATTCCATCGACCAGGGCACGCAGAAGAACGCGGCCATGGTGGAGGAGCAGACGGCGGCGAGCCATGCGCTGGCGACCGAGGCCGCCGCACTCAACAGCCTGATCGCGCAGTTCCGCCTCGGCACCGGCACGACCGTTCGCCCGGTGGTTGCCTCTGCTGCCGAGCATCGCCCGGCTGCCTCCGGCGCGCGGGCGCTCGGCAACACGCTGGCCCGCGCCTTCGGCGGCGGACAGGCGGCTTCGGCCAATGCGGCGGCGCAGGACTGGGAAGAATTCTGAGCCTTCCCGATGCACCATCCCGAAAGGCGGCCCGATAGGACGGGCCGCCTTTTTGTTGGATGAAAAAGGCGCACAACGTTTGTGCGTTGCACACAAATTGGCCATGCCGGCATGGCTGTGCGCCCTGAATTTTAATTAGGTGTATCTTTAGTAATATGAAATCATTTTTGTATTTCGTGCGCCTGTCGATCTGGCACGCTTTCTGCTTTCTCTTCTGCAGGTCCAGAGGGGGCCGAAAGAGAAGCGTCCAACGAATGACGCTCCGATAAAGCCGCCGTGCAGCCCAGTGGGAACCGGAAAGGTTTCGCGGCCGCCGGCGGCTTTCTTGTCTGCGCGGGGACGGCCGCTGCCGTTAGTGCGCTGAAAAATATGATTTATCATATTCCTCTATCAAGTAATCTTCCCGGGTTGGCTTTTTTGCAGGACTCCGCCACACTCGCCCGCGGCAAGATCGCGTCTCGCAAAGGACGCGGCTTGCCAGTCAGATCTTCGCGATATAATGAGGACCCACACTAAATGGGTTTTCTGCAACGGTGGAGACGGCAATGAGCTCAGCGGGAAACAGGGCAGGCGGGGTTCTGCTGGCGGCGTTGGCGTTTTCTGCCGCCGCCTGGCCGGCTTGGGCCGACAGCGCGGCGCGGCCGGTGCACACCGCCGCCGTGCATTTCGAAGAACGCGAGCAGACGGTCACCATAACCGGGGAAGTGGTGGCGCGGGTGGAGACGGATCTTTCCTTCCGCGTCGGGGGCCGCATCACCGGCTGGTTCGTCGATGTCGGCGGCGCGGTCAAGGAAGGCCAGGTGCTGGCGCGGCTCGATCCGGAGGAACAGAACGCCGATGTCGAGGCGGCGGAAGCCGGGGTGCGCGCGGCGGAAGCGCAGCTCAAGCTCGCCCGCGCCAATTTCGACCGCCAGAAATCCCTGCTGAGTGACGGCATCAGCACCCGCCGCGATTTCGACGACGCCGAAACGGCGCTGCGCACGGCGGAAAGCGCCCGCGAAGCGGCGATCGCCCAGCGCGACACGGCGAAGGAGGTGCTGTCCTATACCGAACTGCGCGCGCCCGCCGATGGCATCGTCACCGTGCGCCTTGCCGAGACGGGGCAGGTGGCGCAGGCGGCGCAGACCATGTTCACCATTGCCGACACCGGCCCGCGCGACGCGGTCTTCGATGTCTACGAATCGCTGTTCTTCGCCCAGCCGGCGGAGGACGGCGTGGTCGTCACCCTGCTCAGCGACGACAGGGTGCGCACGACCGGCAATGTGCGCGAGGTCTCGCCGACGATCGATGCGCAGACCGGCACGGTGCGCGTCAAGATCGCCATGGACCGCACGCCGCCGGAAATGACGCTCGGCTCCTCGGTCGTCGGCGTCGGTGCGTTGGCGCCGCGCCGGGTGGCGGTGGTGCCCTGGCAGGCGCTGTCGGCGGGCCTTGACGGCAAGCCGGCGCTGTGGATCGTCGACAAGGCGAACAGCACGGTGGACCTGCGCCCGGTCGAGGTGCTCTCCTTCGAGACGGGCGCCGCGCTGCTTTCGGGCGGCATCGAGGAGGGGGAGACCTATGTCGCCGACGGCACGAAGCTGCTCCGGCCCGGCCAGACCGTCAGCGCGATCGAAGGAACCGCCCGATGAGAAGACCCGTCCTGTTCGCAACGGTCGCCATCGCCGCCGCGGCGCTGGCCGGCTGCAAGAAGGAAGAGGAAGCCGCCGCGCCGCCGCGCCCGGTCCTCTCCATGGTGGTCGCCCCGACGGCGCTGCCCGGCACGCGCTTTGCCGGCACGGTGCAGGCGAAGGTGCAGGCCGCGCTCGGCTCGCGCGTTTCCGGCCGCCTCGTCTCGCGCACCGTCCATGTCGGTGATCTCGTGAAGAAGGGCGACGAGCTCGCCGTGCTCGATGCGACGGCCTATGAGCTGGCCGTGCGCTCGGCCCGGGCCGAGCTTTCCAGCGCCGAGGCAACGCTTTCGAGCGCGATCGCCACGGAGGAGCGGCAGAAGACGCTGCTCCAGTCGAACGCCGCGGCAAGGGCCGCCGTCGAGAGCGCCGAGCAATCGCGCGAGGCGGCCGATGCCGGCCTGACGCGGGCGAAGACGGCGCTCGTCAAGGCGGAGGAACAGCTTTCCTATACGCGCATCCTCGCCGAATTCGACGGTGTCGTCGTGGCCACCGGCGCCGAGGTGGGGCAGACCGTCTCGCCCGGCGAGGCGATCGTCACGGTTGCGCGGCCCGACGAGCGCGATGCCGTGGTCGACATTCCGGAGACGGCGGAGGCCATCGCGCTCGGCAGCCGCTTCACCGTGTCCCTGCAGATCAATCCCGACGTCACGGTGAAGGGCGCGGTGCGCGAGGTCGCGCCGTCGGCCGATGCCGCCACGCGCACGCGGCGGGTGAAGATCGCGCTGGAAAACCCGCCGGATACGGTCCGCCTCGGCACGACCATCACCGCAGAGCTCGAGGGGCCGGACCTCACCGCCATCATGATCCCGCAGACCGCCGTGCTTCAGAAGGATGGCAAGCCGCATGTCTGGCGGGTCGATGGGGAGAAGGGCGAGGTGCATCTGGTGCCGATCGAGACGGGTCCCGCCGTGGGCCGCGCCCTTCAGGTCGCGGGCGGGCTGAAAGCCGGCGACCGCATCGCCACCGCCGGGGTGAACAGCCTCGAAGAGGGCCAGAAAATCAAGGTTGAAGACGAGGCAGGCCTATGAAGAAGTTCAACCTTTCGGACTGGGCGCTCGATCACGCATCGCTCGTCTGGTACTTCATGATCGTCTTCGCGCTGCTCGGTTTCTTCACCTACCAGAATCTCGGCCGCGAGGAGGATCCCTCCTTCACCATCAAGACGATGACGATCAGCGCCGCCTGGCCCGGCGCCTCCGTGGAGGAGACGACGCTGCAGGTGACCGAGCGGATCGAGCGCAAGCTGGAGGAGCTGGAATCGCTCGATTTCACCCGCAGCATCACGACGCCCGGCCAGACGCTGATCTTCGTCAACTTGAAGCCGACGACCCGCGCGCGAGACGTCGCCCCCACCTGGGTGACCGTGCGCAACATGATCAACGACATCAGGGGCGAGTTTCCGTCCGGCGTCGTCGGCCCGGCCTTCAACGATCGTTTCGGCGATGTTTTCGGCAATATCTACGCCTTCACCGCCGATGGCCTCTCGCCGCGCCAGCTGCGCGATTATGTCGAGGATGCCCGCCGGCGCATCCTCACCGTGCCCAATATCGGCAAGGTCGACCTCGTCGGCGCGCAGGACGAGGTGATCTATCTCGAATTCTCGACGCGCCAGCTTGCCGCGCTCGGCATTTCCACCCAGCAGGTGGTGTCCACGCTGCAGGCGCAGAATGCCGTGGCGCCCTCCGGCGTGGTGCAGGCCGGCGGCGAGCGCGTCAGCGTGCGTGTCGGCGGGCAGTTCAGCTCGGAGGCGAGCCTGCGCGACGTCAACCTGCGCGTCAACAACCGCTTCTTCCGCCTCAGCGATATCGCCACGATCACCCGCGGCTACGAGGACCCGCCATCGGCGCTGTTCCGCTTCAACGGCGAACAGGCCATAGGCCTTGCCATCGGCATGAAGCAGGGCTCGAACCTTCTCGAATTCGGCGCGGCGGTGGAAAGGGAGATCGAGCTGCTTTCCCATGAACTGCCGGTCGGCGTCGACGTGCACCTTGTCTCCGACCAGCCGAAGGTGGTCGAGGAGGCGGTGTCGGGCTTCACGCGGGCGCTGTTCGAGGCCGTCGTCATCGTGCTTGCGGTCAGTTTCGTCAGCCTCGGCATCCGCGCCGGCCTCGTCGTGGCGCTGTCGATCCCGCTGACGCTCGCGATCACCTTCGTCTTCATGTACTACGACGGCATATCGCTGCAACGCATCTCGCTCGGCGCGCTCATCATCGCGCTCGGCCTACTCGTCGACGACGCGATGATCGCCGTCGAGATGATGGTGGCGCGGCTGGAAATGGGCGATTCGCTCAGGAAAGCGGCGACCTATGTCTATACGTCCACCGCCTTCCCCATGCTCACCGGCACGCTGGTAACGGTGGCGGGTTTCATCCCGATCGGCCTCAACAACAGCGCGGCCGGCGAGTTCACCTTCAGCCTCTTCGTCGTCATCGCCATCTCGCTCGTCGTCTCGTGGGTCGTCGCGGTCATCTTCGCGCCGCTGCTCGGCGTGACGATCCTGCCGAAGACGATGAAGAAGCATCACGAGGAAAAAGGCTGGTTCGCCCGCAGCTTCGCGCGCCTGCTCGATGTCTGCATGCATTGGAAATGGACGACCATCGTCGCGACCGTGCTGGTCTTCGGCGTATCGGTCTTCGCCATGCGTTTCGTGCAGGAACAGTTCTTCCCGTCTTCGGACCGACCGGAGCTCATCATCGACTGGTCGCTGCCGCAGAATGCCTCGATCGCCGAGACCAATGCGCAGATCGCCAGGCTGGAAGAGGAGAAGCTCAAGGGCAACCCGGATATCGAGCGCTGGTCCTCCTATGTCGGGCAGGGCGCGGTGCGCTTCCTCCTGTCCTTCGACGTGCAGCCGCCGTCGCCCGCCTTCGGCCAGACCGTCATCGTCAGCAAGGACCTGGAGGCGCGCGACCGCCTCAGGGCCGATCTCCAGGCCTATCTCCGCGAGACCTTCGTCGGCACGGATGCGCTGGTGAAGCTGCTCGACATCGGCCCGCCGGTCGGCCGGCCGATCCAGTACCGCGTCAGCGGCCCGGATATCCAGGAGGTGCGCAAGCAGGCGCTCGCCTTCGGCGAACTCATCGGCAAGGACACCCGGCTCGGGGATGTCGTCTACGATTGGAACGAGCCGGCCCGCGTGGTGAAAGTCGACGTGCTGCAGGACAAGGCCCGCCAGCTCGGCGTCACCTCGCAGGACATCGCCTCCGCCCTGAACGGCGTCGTCGGCGGCACGACCGTCACCCAGATCCGCGACGACGTCTACCTGATCGACGTCATCGGCCGGGCGCGGGCCGCCGAGCGCGAATCCATCGAGACGCTGCGCCAGCTCCAGCTGCCGACGGCCAACGGCACCTCCGTGCCGCTCGCCGCGGTGGCGAACTTCCGCTACGAGATGGAGCAGCCGGTCGTCTGGCGCCGCTCGCGCCAGCCGACCATCACCGTCAAGGCCAGCATCACCGGCGGCGTGCAGCCGGCGACGATCGTCTCGCAGCTGGAAAAGGACGTTGCCGCCTTCCAGGCGCAGATGCCTTCCGGCTACGAGGTCGCGGTCGGCGGCACGGTGGAGGAAAGCGCCGACAGCCAGGCGCCGATCGTCGCGGTCGTGCCGCTCATGCTGTTTGCCATGGCGACGATCCTGATGCTCCAGCTCCAGAGTTTCTCGCGGCTCTTCCTCGTCTTTGCCGTGGCGCCGCTGGCGCTCATCGGGGTGGTCATCGCGCTGCTCGGCAGCGGGGCGCCGCTCGGCTTCGTCGCCATTCTCGGCGTGCTGGCGCTGATCGGCATCCTCATCCGCAACTCGGTCATCCTCGTCGTGCAGATCGAGGACCTGAGGCGCGAGGGCATGCATGCCTGGACGGCCGTGCGCGAGGCGACGGAACACCGCATGCGGCCGATCATGCTGACGGCGGCGGCGGCCAGCCTCGCGCTCATCCCCATTTCCCGCGAGGTGTTCTGGGGGCCGATGGCCTATGCCATGATGGGCGGCATCATCGTCGGCACGGTGCTGACCCTGCTCTTCCTGCCGGCGCTCTATATCGCCTGGTTCCGCATCAAGCCGGAAGAAGCGGAAGAGGCGGCGCCGGCGCCCGAGCCGATCGAGGCGGCGTGACGCCGGCCGGGCCTGCGCGGCGGGACCGCCCCGCGCAGGCGCAGGGAAAGGGCTCATATTTTTGCCCGTCTCACCCGCCGCCGTTTTGAGCGACAGGCCGCTTCCGGAGGGCTGGAGTCTTGGCAAGGCGTAGGCAGGCTGGGCGATCGCAGGCCCGTTCGTTGCGGGGCGGATGGAGGAAAGTTGCGTTCTTTTTGCCGCACCCTCCCTGAAAAAAGCTGGTGGAAAAAGTTGATTTTCAACGCCAAAGCGCCAGCCGGCTTTTCAGAGCGTAACGAATGTGCAAGGAACTTGCTCCATGGTGTCGGCGAGGGCCGCAGGGGTGTGCCGGTTTGGGACAAGGTTTGGTCATGGGACTTGACGAGACATTGGAACTGCATGCCTATGGCGCCTTGTCGCAGCAGGCGACCGGCTTTTGCCCCATGCCTTGTGCGGCATGGTCGAAGGGAAATGCTACGTGATGATCGCAATTGAAGATGGGGGCAGGCCGCGCAGGCTTTCGAGCGCATGGGCGCGGGTTCTTGCGGCGGGCACCCTGTTGACGCTGGCCGGCTGCATGGTTCCGAGCGACGGGCCGCTGACCCACGAGGTCCTCTCGGCCGGCGCGGACGGCAGGTCCTACGACATTCCCCAGACCAAGCTGGTCTTCGACGTCGTGAGCATCGACCAGCGCGTCGCCGGCCGCGTCAGCGCGGGCAAGCGGCCCGGTCTTTCCAGCACCTTCGGCTTCGGCGGCGGAGGCGGCACGCCGGTCATCGGCGTCGGCGACCGGCTGGAGGTCACGATCTTCGAGGCGGGCCCGGATGGCCTGTTCTCCACCACCGAGCGCAAATCGACGTCGATCCCCGTCGTCGTGCAGCCGGACGGCCATGGCCAGATCCCCTATGTCGGCTCTGTGCGCTTTGCCGGCATGACGATCGATTCGGCCCGCGCGACGATCGTCGATGCGCTGAAGGCCAAGGCGGTGGAGCCGGACGTCATCGTCTCGCTGGCGACCAATGCCTCGCGCACGGTGTCGATCCAGGGCGACGTGAACCGGTCTGGCATCCTGCCGCTCGGGCTGAGCGGGCAGCATCTCAGCGAGGTGATCGCCCTTGCCGGCGGCGCGTCCAAGCCGCCCTACGACACCTATGTGAGCCTGAAGCGCGACGGCCGGACGCGCAGCGTGCTGCTGCAGTCGCTGATCGACAATCCGAAGGACGACATCTACGTCAAGCCGGACGACCAGATCTATGTGAGCTACGACCCGCAGACCTTCGCGGCGCTCGGCCAGACGGGCAAGACGGGCAAGATCCCGTTCAACGCGGCCAGGCTGAGCCTGGTGGAGGCGGCGGCGCTGGCCGGCGGCGGCAATGTGGCGACGGCGGACCCGAAGGGCTATTTCGTCTTCCGCTACGAGGACGAGGGCGTCTACCGCAGCGTCGTCGGCGACGACCGGTTCCGCGACCTGATCGCGCGCGGCATGATGCCGGACGGGGAGGGACGCTATCCGATCGTCTACCGGCTCGATCTGGCGGCGACGCAGAGCTATATCGTGGCGCAGACTTTCCCGGTGCGGAACAAGGACGTGGTCTATCTGGCGCGTCATATGGCGACGGACCTTGCGAAGTTCCTGACGATCGTTTCCAGCGGGGCGAGCGCGGCCTACAACATCCAGCGCACCGCGGACCTGCTCTGACAGGTCCCTGGTCCGCTTGACGCGGTGATGCCGGCGCCACTCGCGGCCGGTCTGCCGGCGGCAGACGGCGCGCGGGCCTGCCGGAATTGCTCTCGAGGACTGCATGGCCGGCCAGGCACGCAAAACCTATGCGCTTCTTTCCTTCGGTCTCTGGCAGCAACGGGCGGATATCGCGCGTCTGCTCGATGCCGAGATTGTCGCCTGGCCCTTCGCGCTGCCCGGCCGGATCGACGGGTTCATCGGCTGGGGGCGCCGGTCGTCCGGCCGTCGCGCTGTGCGCCTTGCGGCACGCGGCGGCAAGGAGGCCATCACCCTTGAGGACGGGTTCCTGCGCGGCTTTGCGGCGGGGCGGGGGGAACCGAGCCATTCCTATGTGATCGACCGGGAGGGCATCTATTTCGATGCACTCCAGCCGAGCGATCTCGACCGGCTGCTGTCGCAACCGGTGACAGATGCCGCCGCGCTCGGCCGCGCCGGCCGGCTGATGGCGCAACTGCGCGGCGCGCGCCTGTCGAAATACAACAATAGCCCGGTGATGACGCCGATGGCGGCTGGCGTGCCGCACGGCCGGCCTTTCGTCCTGCTTGTCGATCAGGTGGCCGGCGATGCCTCCATTGCCGGGGCCGGGGCGAGCGCGTCAAGCTTCCGCGCCATGCTGGAACATGCGGTCGCCCACCATCCGGGGAAGACGTTGGTCGTGCGCACCCATCCGGCGGCGGGCGACCGCAGCCTCTTGCGGCAGGCGGCAAACGCTATCGGGGCCGAGATCGTGGTGCCCGCGCGCATGAATCCCTGGCCGCTGCTGGAGGAGGCCGACTGCGTCTATACGGTGTCGAGCCAGCTCGGCTTCGAGGCGCTGATGGCGGCGCGGCCCGTCCATTGTTTCGGGACGACCTATTATTCCGGCCGCGGCCTCACCGTCGACCATGGGCGCCTGTCGCCCGCCCGCCCGCCGGCCTCGCTCGAACGGATTTTCCACGCGGCCTATATCGACTATTCGCATTACCTCGACCTGCACACGCGTGCGCCTTGCACGCCGGAACGGGCGGTGGAACAGGCGATCACGGTGCGCGACCAGCGTGCGCGCATCGAGCGCAAGGTGTTCACCGCCGGCTTCTCGCCGTGGAAGCGCAGGGCCATGACCCCCTTCCTGAAGGGCATGGCAGGCGATCCGGTTCATGCCCGCTCGCTCGAGGCCGCGGCGGCGGCGGCACGCGCGGCGAACGGCGTCGTCGCGCTCTGGGGAAGCGATGCGGCGATGCCGGCCGACGTGCCGGCGATGCGTCTCGAAGACGGGTTCATCCGCTCCCGCGGGCTGGGTGTCAACCTCGCCATGCCGTCCTCGGTCGCGCTCGACGGGGCGCATGTCTATTACGACGCGCGGGGTGAAAGCCGGCTGGAGGCGCTGATCGCGCATGGCACGGTCGACGAGGGGCTGCGGCGGCGGGCGCGCGATCTCGTGCGCCTGCTGGTCGAGCGCGGCGTGTCCAAGTACAATCTCGGGACGGCTGCCGACCTGCCGGCGGTTGCCGACGGGCGGATGAAGATCCTGGTGCCGGGGCAGGTGGAGAAGGACGCCTCCATTCGCTACGGCTCCCCCGCGGTGCGCTCCAATGCCGATCTCGTGCGCGCTGTGCGGGCGCTCTTTCCCGATGCCTTCATCGTCTACAAGGCGCATCCGGACGTCGTGTCCGGCGTGCGCGACGGCGGCGTTGAGCCGCAGGAGGCCGATCTCATCGTTCGCAGCGGCGACATCCTGCAATGGATCGGCTGGGCCGACCGGGTCGAGACGATGACCTCGCTGGCCGGCTTCGAGGCGTTGTTGCGCGGCAAGGCCGTCGGCGTGCATGGGGCACCGTTCTATGCCGGCTGGGGCCTGACGGACGATCGCCTGCCCATTCCACGCCGTGTGCGCCGCATCGACCTTGAGTCGCTGGTGGCCGCAAGTCTCATCTGCTATCCGCTTTATATCCATCCCCTCAGTGGCTTACCGTGTCGGCCGGAGGATTTGGTTGAGGAAATTTCGGGTACCGCCATGAAATCGCCCGGAGTCGGACGGAAGGTCTTTTTGTGTGCGGCGCAACAAATCAACCGTGTTGGGGTGTTGCTTCGCGACTCGCGGTTGCGGTAAAAGGCGGCCAGAAAAATGGGAACGGGGCCGAGTCGCCATCTTGAGCGCAGCGGTCATTCGTATGCCGGGGGATCGGCGACAAAATCGGGGAGTATGGCAGATGCGGTTGCTAAAACGGCGCCTTTGTGCGAATACCATTCCATCCAGCAGCATAATTTGAGTTGAGCCGACCTGTCATGAGCGTACAGCATGATACCGATTTGAAGGCGGGTCGCTCCGACGCCGAAGGCGCCGCTTCCGCGCGTGGGTCCCGGCTGATCAATCTGGCGTTGCGCCGCAAGCTTTCCAAGCGGTTCCCCTCCAAGAGCGCGCCGCGCGTGCTTTTTCTGCAGGGGCCGGTCGGTCCTTTCTTCCGCAAGGCCCAGGCGCTGCTCAATGACAGCGGTTTCGATGCCTGGCGCATCTGTTTCAACGCCGGCGACCGGCTTTTTGCCCGGGGCGGCAAGATCCTGCATTTCTCCGGCACGGCCGATGTCTGGCGGGACTGGTTCACCGAAATCGTCGGCGAACATGGCTTCGACCATGTCGTGCTCTTCGGCTGCGAGCGCGAGGTCCACAAGATCGCGATCGAGCAATGTGCCACGCTCAACATTCCCGTCCTCAGCCTGGAGGAGGGATATATCCGCCCCGGCTTCGTGACGATGGAGGTCGGCGGCAACAACTGGCGCTCGCCGCTCGCGGGTCTTCTGCCTTCCGGCAACGACGAGGAGAAGCGCCGGGAGCGGCCGCGCGGGACGAATTTCCCGTCGTCCTTCGGTGCCATGGCGACCTATGCCTTCATCTATTTTTCGGTGCGCGGCGTCTTTTCGACGCTGAGCGAACGCAAGCTCTTCCACAAGCACAAGCGTTCGCTGGCACCCGAGGCCTTCTACTGGATCAAGAACTACTACCGGAAGTTCCGCAATCTCGGCAGCAATTACCGCACCATGGAGCGGCTGCTCGAGCACCATGACAAGAAGTACTACATCGTGCCGCTGCAGGTGCACGACGACAGCCAGCTCGGCGCGGCCGCGAGCGGCTGGAACAATCAGAAGCTCATTCTGAAGACCATCGTTTCCTTCGCGCGAAACGCGCCGCCGACGCACCAGCTGGTGTTCAAGATCCATCCCATGGAGCGCGGGCACAGCCAGGACAAGCAGTTCATCCGCCAGGTCGGCGTGCTCAACAATGTCTCCGAGCGCATCCACATCCTCGACAGCGGTTCGCTGGGCCTGATGACGCGGCATGCCGCGGGCATGGTGACGATCAACAGCACCTCCGGCCTCTCGGCGCTCCAGCACGGCATTCCGCTTGCCGTTCTCGGCCAGGCCTTCTACCGGCATCCCTCGCTCGCCTTCTGCGTCAACAAGGGTATAGAGCTGGATAGTTTCTGGTCGTCCGGCCATGTCGCACCGACGGCGCAGCGGCGCGACTACCTGAACTGGATTGCCCGGGAATGCCTGCATCCCGGCGACTACTACGCCTATGAGGGCATCGAGATCGCGGTGAATTCGCTGCTGGAAAAGCTCCGGGCCATGGATGCTGCGGGCCGCGTGGTGGAACTGCCCGACGTGTCCAACGTCATGCCGCTGCTGGCGCAGTCGCAGTAAGGGCGGCACGCCGCTTTCAGGACGGCTAGGATAATCGTGCGCCCCGAGGGCGCGCGTGGGCCACTGCCCGTACTTTAGGGGATCAGGCGGACCGGCGCTGGCTGGCGGAGGTGCGAAGGATTTCCTCGTGCACCTCGATCGCTTCCTCGATGTCGTTGTAGAAGGTGAGCTGGCCGTTGTTCATGACGCCGCCGATGTCGCAGAACGAGCGCAACAGGCCGGAAGAGTGGGAGACGAGCAGCAGGGTGGCGTTCTCGCGCCGCTCGTCGAAGACGTCCTTGCACTTCTGCTTGAAGGTGGAATCCCCGACGGCGATCACCTCGTCGATCAGGTAGTATTCGAAGCCGATCGCCATGCAGATGCCGAAGGAGAGGCGCGCCTTCATGCCCGCCGAATAGGTCTTCACCGGCATGTCGAGATAGGGGCCGAGCTCGGAGAAATCGGCGACGAAATCCAGAACCTTGTTGCGGTTCTTGCCGTAGATGTCGGCGATGAAGCGGGTGTTCTGCGCGCCCGTCAGCTTGCTGTGCACGCCGCCCCTGAAGCCCAGCGGCCAGGAGATCTTGCCCTCGCGCAGGATGCGTCCGGAATCGGGCATGTCCGCGCCGGAGATCAGGCTCATCAGCGTGGACTTGCCGGCGCCGTTGCGGCCGAGAATGCCGATATTGGTGCCGGGCCGGAAGGCGGCCGTGAACCGGTCCAGAATGACCTTCTTGCCGCCGCCGGGGCGAGGGAAGGCCTTGCTGACATTGTCGAAGATGATCATCAGTCTATGATCTTTCGGCGGAAGAGGCGTTCCAGCACGAGCGCGGCCGTGAGCAGCGCGGTGGAAAGCCCGAGCAGATAAGACTTGCTCAGCAGCGCGTGATAATCGAGATAGGTCGAGGTGCGGAACCATTCGACGCAGTGCAGGAACGGGTTCCACCACAGCACGGCCTGGAAGCCGGGCGGCATTTCCGCCGGCATGAAGAAGACGCCGGACAACAGCATCAGCGGCATGCTCAGCATGCTGAGGAAGGTATCGTAGCGCGGCACGAGCGCGCTCATCGTCGCGTTGAACGCGGCGAAGGAGAAGGCGAAGTAGAGGATCGCGGCCATGCCCTCGGCGAATTCGCCGGGATAGACGATGACGTCACGGTCGAGCGAGATCGCAAGCCCGACCATGAACAGGCTGCAGATGATCAGCCAGATCGTCGTCTCCAGCAGGAACGTCGCCACCAGCGTATCGAGCGGCCTGACCAGCGGATAGGTCAGCATCGGCTGGTTGCTGATGATGGCGCGCTCCGTCTTGCGCGATATGCCGCGCGTCATGCGGAAGCCGAAGACACCGGCCAGGATGAACAGCAGCGCATTGTCGCCGAAGGGGACATGGGCCTTCAACTGGGTGTGGATCAGAAGAAAGATGCCGACATAGGCGGCGGGCTCGATGAGGATCCAGATGAAGCCCAGCCGGCTTTCCCCGAAACGCGTTACCGCGCTGCGTACGACGAGCGCGGAAATGACCCGCGCGTTTTCGCGCAGCGCATAGCTTAGGGGTTTTTCAGCGAGCAGAGCCATTCCGCCACTCTCTCCTCATCGCGATCAGCGCGATCAGATCGCGTGATCCTTCACGGACCGGAAGGCGAAGTAACCGATGAGCCAAAGGCACGACGCCGCGGCGAGCATGATGAGCGTGTTGATCGCACCCAGCGGATAGAGGGCGATTTCCGGCTCGCGCGGCTGCACGTAGACGGCGAAGTAACGCTCCTGCTTCTGCGCCTCCTGCATGGCCGTTTCCAATGCGGCGAGCGAGGTCGTATACGCCTTGACGGCGAACTCCTGCTCGACGCTGAGCTCGGTGAACCGGTCGATCATTTCGGGCAAAGCCCGGCCGGCGTCCAAGCCGCTGCGCGTCGTCTTGTTGCTGGCGTCGTTATCGTTCTCGCCGTCGCCGCTGATACGCTTCTTCTGTTCGACCAGCTGGTTTTCCAGGGCAACGATCTGCCGCTCGATGACGCGGGCGGAGGGCGCGTCCTTGCTGACCGAATCGACCAGCGCCTTGTAACGAGTGCGAAGCGAGGCCAGCTCCTGCTCGAGCGAGCTGATGATCGTCGCTTCCATGGTCGCGACCGCCGTCGGATCGACGGCCTGTTCGGAGATGCGCAGGTCGGTGATCTGGCCGCGGATGTTGCGCAGCCGCTCTTCCGAGCGTGCGACCTGTACGTTGGCCACCTCGATGAACTGCCGGCGCGACTTTTCCGAAAGCGTGTTGACCAGGTTTTCCGAGACGGTGAGGACCGCGTCGGCCACCTGTTTTGCATCCGACGGCGAGAAGGCGAAGACGCGCATCGTCACGTTGCCGGTCGTGGAGTTGTAGCTGACATTGACCATGTCCCGCCAATAGTCGCGGAACTCGTCGAGCGGGCGGCTCTCGTTCTCGCGATAGAGGAAATCGATGTTCGGGCGGGAATAGACGGTGCGGATGTCGACGCCGGTCTGCTCCTGGATGTCCGGCAGGATCTGGGAAGACTGGATGTAGTCGGCGACCACATAGGAATCGCCCGACTGCGCGCTCGATCCGACAAGCGCGGTGAGGCCAAGGGCGTTCAGCGAGGAGGAGTTCGAGCCGCGCACCGAGAATTGCGTCTCGACGACATATTGCGGGCTGGCGATGAAGATATAGTAGAGGCCCGTCAGGATCGTCGGCAGGATCGCCGCCAGCACGAAGGAGATGATGGGCCAGGGAAGCTGTCGCTTCTGCTTGGGCATCGCGGGCAGGGTCAGGACGGTGCTGACGAGGTCGGCGGGCTTGCGCGCGCGTATTTCGGCCCGCGAGCCGAGATTCTCGTCGTCATCGATAGCCGGATTGACGGGGCGCTTGACCGCACCCTGCTTGATCTTCACGACTTTCTGTTCTGCAGCGCGCTGGCGGGCGCGGCGCTTGGCGATTTCGAGCAGGCTGCTCGTATTGTCGGCGACGTGGGTCGGGGTCTCCGCCAGGAGGGGCGCTTTCTCATCTTTCACGTCGGCTCACTCTTTCCAACAGCAAACGGGGTCGTCGCCTAAATGCTTGTCGCCGCAACTTATTCGAAATTGCCTTTACAGACAATAAAAATGCCGCGGCCGGGAAGGCCGCCCGCAGGGCGAACGGGAGCGGAACATCCCGCCCTTTCCGGTCGACGCGCATTCCTCGTCGAGCAATCTGGTCATTTTGTGGTCGTCGCCGATCCCTTGCTCCAGTCGGTGCTCGAGGCGATGAAGTTCGGGTTGGCGAAATCCGCGTCGTGCGCCTGGCGGATCTTGCCGTAGAGGAGGGGCGCGCCGTCGAGCGTGCGGGTCTGTCCGCCGGCGGCGCGCAGCACCGCGTCGCCGGCGGCCGTGTCCCATTCCATGGTGCGGCCGAAGCGCGGATAGACGTCGGCAAGTCCTTCCGCCACAAGGCAGAATTTCAGCGAGGAGCCGATCGCCGTGCAGGCGTCGATGCCGTGGTCGTCGAGAAAGCGGGTCGTTTCGGGCGTGGCATGCGAGCGGCTGGCGACGGCCGTCAACGCGCTGCCGCAGCTGCGGCAGCCGATGGACTGCCGCTTTGCGATGGTGGCCTCGCCGCGCACCTCGAAGCGTTCCGCCCGCTCGCCGTCCGCGATGAAGCCGGTCGAGAGCGCGGGCGCGTAGACGATGCCCGCGACCGGAGCCCCGTCGCGGATCAGGGCGATGTTGACGGTGAATTCGCTGCGCCCGGCGATGAACTCCTTCGTGCCGTCGAGCGGATCGACGAGGAAGAAGACGCCGCCGGAAATATCCGGCACGCGGCCGGCCGCGACAGCCTCCTCGGCGATAACGGGAACCTCCGGAAAATGGCGCGCAAGCGCGGCGAGGATCAGCCGTTCGGCCTCCTCGTCCGCGGCGGTGACCGGCGACCGGTCCGCCTTGTACTGGACATCGGCTCCTGCCTTGTGGATGGCCATGATGGCGGCGCCGGCGGCCAGTGCCGCGCTCTCCAAGACTTGCCCGAGTTCCATTCCGTTCGCCTGCATACTGTCGTCGTCCTGCTGTTTCTGCGCATGCCTTAGCCGCGGGACGGCCTGAAAGCAAATGCCCTGCCTGCTCCTGCCGCCACATCATGGCGGCAGCATGTGGAAAGTCGCCGGCCCGGATGCGACAAGATGACGCCGGACTTGCCGTTTGTGCTGCATATGCGAATGTGGGGCGACTGATCCGGGATTTCGCATGCGCTACTCCGCCCTTTCGATCTTCAAGCAAGCCCTTGCCGGCAACCTCGGCTGGAAGCCCGCCTGGCGGGAACCGCAACCGAAACCGCATTATGACGTGATCATCGTCGGCGGCGGCGGGCATGGCCTTGCGACGGCCTATTACCTTGCCCGGGAATTCGGCATCCGCAACGTCGCCGTGGTGGAGAAGGGCTATCTCGGCTCCGGCAATGTCGGGCGCAACACGACCATCGTGCGCTCCAACTACATGCTGCCCGGCAATGAGCCGTTCTACGAGTTCTCGCTGAAGCTGTGGGAAGGGCTGGAGCGGGAGCTGAACTACAATGTCATGCTGTCGCAGCGCGGCATCATCAGCCTCTATCACAATGACGGCCAGCGCGATCACTATGTCCGGCGCGGCAATGCCATGATGATGGAGGGCGTGGCGGCCGAGCAGCTCGACCGCGAGACGCTGAAGAAGATGCTGCCCTTCCTCAATTTCGACCATGCGCGCTTCCCCATCATCGGCGGCCTCCTGCAGCGGCGCGCCGGCACGGCGCGGCACGATGCCGTGGCCTGGGGTTTTGCGCGCGGCGCGGATCGGCTCGGCGTCGATCT
Organism: Shinella yambaruensis; assembly: GCF_050859155.1. Classification (NCBI taxonomy): domain Bacteria; kingdom Pseudomonadati; phylum Pseudomonadota; class Alphaproteobacteria; order Hyphomicrobiales; family Rhizobiaceae; genus Shinella; species Shinella yambaruensis. The sequence continues at coordinate 3,216,027 of NZ_CP150638.1, read as the reverse complement.
CATCCAGAACTGCGAGGTCACCGGCATCCGCCGGGAAGACGGCATCGTCACCGGCGTCGAGACGACGAAGGGCTTCATCGGCTGCAACAGGCTGGCGCTCGCGGCGGCCGGCAACACCTCCCGCGTCGGCGAAATGGCGGGGCTGAAGCTGCCGATCGAGAGCCATGTGCTGCAGGCCTTCGTCACCGAAGGGCTGAAACCCTGCATCGATCACGTCATCACCTATGGCGCGGGGCACTTCTACATCTCGCAGTCCGACAAGGGCGGCCTCGTCTTCGGCGCGGAGATCGACGGCTATTCCTCCTATGCCCAGCGCGGCAACCTTGCGACCGCCGAGCATGTCATGGAGGAGGGGGTGACGATGATCCCCGGTCTTTCCCGCGTCAGGGTGCTGCGCGCCTGGGGCGGCGTCATGGACATGTCGATGGACGGCTCGCCGATCATCGACCGCACGCCGATCGACAACCTCTATCTCAACTGCGGCTGGTGCTACGGCGGCTTCAAGGCGACGCCCGCCTCCGGCTTCTGCTTTGCGCATCTCATCGCCAAGGGGGAGAGCCACCATGTGGCGCGCGCGCTCAGGCTCGATCGTTTCGAGCGCGGTTTCCCCATCGACGAGGCGGGTGCCGGCACCCAGCCGAACCTGCATTGAGGATGCCATGGCGAGCCTGATTTCCTGTCCCCATTGCGGGGTGCGGCCCAAGGAAGAGTTTTCGATCCGCGGCGATGCGACGCCGGTCCGTCCGGCGCCCATGGCCTCGGACGAGGCGTGGAACGACTATGTCCATGTCCGTGCCAATCCGCGCGGGCGCATCCGCGAACATTGGCAGCATGTCGCCGGCTGCCGGCGCTGGCTGGTGGTCGAGCGGGACAACTTTACCCATGAGGTGTTTTCCGTGACAGATGCCGCCGCGGCGCGGGGAGGCGCGCAATGACCGCCTATCGCCTTCCCTCCGGCGGCCTCATCGACCGCAGCAACACCATCGGCTTCACCTTCGACGGGGCGAGCCTTTCCGGCCATGCCGGCGATACGCTCGCCTCGGCGCTGCTGGCCAACGACCGGCTGCTCGTCGGCCGCAGCTTCAAGTACCATCGCCCGCGCGGCATCGTGACGGCCGGGCCGGCGGAGCCCAACGCGCTGGTCACCATCGGCACGGGCGCGCGGCGCGATCCGAACACGAAGGCGACCGTCGCCGAGCTCTACGACGGCCTTGCCGCCACCAGCCAGAACCGCTGGCCGAGCCTTGCCTTCGATATCGGCGCCGTGAACGATCGCCTGTCGCGCTTCCTGTCCGCCGGCTTCTACTACAAGACCTTCATGTGGCCCGCCGCCTTCTGGGAAAAGGTCTATGAACCGCTGATCCGCCGCGCCGCCGGCCTCGGCCGCACGGACCTTCCGCGCGATCCGGACGCCTACGAGAAGAGCTGGGCGCATTGCGACCTTCTCGTCGTCGGCTCCGGCCCGGCGGGGCTCGCCGCGGCGCTGGTCGCCGCCCGCTCGGGCCTGCGCGTCATCCTCGCCGAACAGGATTTCGCCCTCGGCGGGGCTCTTCTCTCGGAGACGACCAAGCTCGACGGCGAGGCGCCGTACATCTTCTCCCGGCACGCGATCGACGAACTGCACGGCCATCCCGGCGTCACGCTGCTGCCGCGCACCACGGTCTTCGGCTGGTACGACGACAATGTCTTCGGTGCCGTCGAGCGGGTGCAGAAGCACAGTGCCACGATCGACGCGGCACGGCCGGTCGAGCGCCTGTGGCGCATCGTGGCGAAGCACGCGATCCTCGCCACCGGCGCGGAGGAACGGCCGCTGGTCTTCGGCGGCAATGATCGTCCCGGCATAATGATGGCGAGCGCCGCCAGCACCTATGCCAACCGCTTCGGCGTCGCCGCCGGCCGGTCGGTGACGATCTTCACCAACGGCTCGTCCGGCTACCGCACGGCTGCGGACCTTTCCGCCCGGGGCGTGGAGATCGCGGCGCTGATCGACAGTCGCGCGGATGCGTCGGATTTTGCACCCGATGGCGTGCGGGTGGTGCGTGGCGGCGGCATCGTCGATACGAAGGGGCGCCAGCGCGTCCGCGCCGTCATTGCCGATCGCGGCGGCTTCGAGGAGATGATCGCCTGCGATGCCGTGGCCATGTCCGGCGGCTGGAGCCCGGTCATCCACCTTGCCTGCCAGCGCGGCGGCAGGCCGGTCTGGTCGCAGGCCCTGCAGGCGTTCCTGGCACCGGAGGTCGGCGGCGGCCTCGTCATGGCCGGCGCCGCGGCGGGGCACTCCCGGCTTTCCGAATGTCTCGACGATGGCGCGCGCAAGGCTTCGGCCATCGTGGAAGCGCTCGGCCGGCCCGTCGCCGGTTTCGAGCGCCCCGTCGTCGGCGAGGAGGTCGATCCGTCCTTCACGGCGCTCTGGCATGTGCCGGGCGCCAGGTCCAAGGCCTTCGTAGACTTCCAGAACGACGTGCACGGCAAGGATCTCGGCCTTGCCCTTCGCGAGGGCTTCGGCCATGTCGAGCATGCCAAGCGCTACACGACGAGCGGCATGGCGACGGACCAGGGCAAGCTCGGCAACGTCAATGCCATCGGCATCCTCGCCGCCATGCGCGGCGTCAGCCCTGCCGAGGTCGGCACCACCACCTTCCGGCCGTTCTATACGCCCGTCTCCTTCGGCGCGCTCGCCGGCTCCTCGCGCGACGAACATGCCATGCCCGTCCGCCGCTCGCCGCTGCATGGCTGGGCGGCGCGGCACGGCGCGGTCTTCATCGATGCCGGGCTCTGGTATCGCTCCTCCTGGTTCCCGAAGGCGGGGGAAAAGACCTGGCGGGAAAGCGTCGACCGCGAGGTCCGGACCGTGCGCGAACATGCCGGTCTCTGCGATGTCTCGACCCTCGGCAAGATCGAGGTCTTCGGGCCGGATGCCGCCGAGTTCCTGAACCGGCTCTATTGCAATCCCGTGCTGAAGCTTCCCGTCGGCAAGGCCCGCTACGGGCTGATGCTGCGCGAGGACGGCATGGTCTATGACGACGGCACGGTGAGCCGGCTGGGCGAGACGCATTTCCTCGTCACGACCACGACGGCCATGGCCGCCGGCGTGCTCTCCCATATGGAGTTTGCCGCGCAGGCGCTCTGGCCGGAGCTTCGCGTGCGCTTCCTGTCCGTCTCCGACCAATGGGCGCAGATGTCGATCGCCGGGCCGAAGGCGCGCACGATCCTGCAGGCCGTCGTCGAGGACGATCTCTCGAATGCGGCCTTCCCGTTCCTTGCCGCCCGCGAGGTGCGCCTGAAGGGCAGCCTCAAGGCGCGGCTCTTCCGCATCTCCTTTTCCGGCGAGCTTGCCTATGAGCTGGCGGTGCCGGCGGGCTATGGCGAAGCGGTGGCCGACGCGCTGATGCGGGCGGGCGAACCGCAGGGCCTCTGCGCGTATGGCGTCGAGGCGCTGAACGTGCTGCGCATCGAGAAGGGCCATGTCACCCATGCCGAGCTCGATGGCCGCGTGACGCCGGACGATGCCGGCCTCGGCCGCATGATGGGCACCAGCAAGCCGGATTTCATCGGCAAGTGGCTCTCCACCCGCTTCGGCCTGACGGCCGCCGACCGCGCCCAGCTCGTCGGCCTGAAGGCACTGGAGGCGGACAAGGACATGCGCGCCGGCGCGCACCTTCTCAAGGACGGTGCCAAGCCCTCGACGGTCAACGACCAGGGCTGGGTCAGCTCCGTCTGCTTCTCGCCGACGCTCGGCACCCATATCGCCCTTGCCTTCCTGAAGTCGGGCCGCGAGCGCTACGGCGAGAAGATTATCGTGTGGGACCGGTTGCGGGGCGTGGAGACAGTTGCCGAAGTCTGCGATCCGGTCTTCGTCGATCCGGAAAACCGCAGGCTGATGGCGTGAGGTGAAGGCTATGGCTTACGACTATCAGGCAGTGCATGCGCTGGACGGCACGATCGGGGCGGTCCCCGGCCAGCGGGCCAACCACCTCGCCGTCCACCGCGCGACGGCCATTGCCGTGGTGCTGGCGGCGCCCGGCCATGGTGCCGAAGCAGCCGGCATTCTCGTCGCGGACGGCGCGTTCGAGGCCCGCTTCTGCGGCCCGGGCGAATGGCTGGTGCTGTCGGAGGTGCATGCGCCCGAAACGCTCGCCGCCGAACTGGCCATCCGGCTCGGCGCCTTCGCCTTTGTGGTCGACCAGAGCCATGGCCGCGTCGCGCTGACGCTGTCCGGCCCCGACGCGGCGCGCATCCTCGCGAACGGCATCGCCGTCGATCTTCATTCCGAGGCCTTTGCCGTCGGGCGCGCGGCGACCATGCTGTGCAACCATCTTTCGGTCAATCTCGCCCGCACCGGCATCGACCGTTTCGATCTCGTGGTGATGCGCAGCTTTGCCGAGGCGCTGGTCGCCGATCTCAAGGTCATGGCGCGCAGCCATGATCTCTCCGTCGATTTCGCCACCCGCTGACAAAAACATCCGGAGCGACATGGCGCTTCGCACCTCGGGCTTGCCGGGCGTCGGGGGAACCCAATAGGCTGCATTCCGCGCCGCATCGAATTCCCTTCAACCCGGAAAAGCCGGAGTTTTCATGAAGAGCCATGCAAGGGTCGTCGTTATCGGGGGCGGCGTCGTCGGCTGCTCCGTCCTCTATCACCTCACGAAATTCGGCTGGACCGATGTCGTGCTCGTCGAGCGCTCGGAGCTGACCTCCGGCTCGACCTGGCATGCGGCCGGCGGCATGCACACGATCAACGGCGATCCGAACGTCGCCAAGCTGCAGAAATACACCGTGGAGCTCTATAAAGAGATCCAGGACTATTCCGGACAGGATATCGGCCTGCACATGACCTCGGGCATGATGCTGGCATCCACCAAGGATCGCTTCGACTGGATGAAGTCGATCCTCGCCAAGGGGCGCTATATGGGCCTCGATGCGCATCTCCTCACGCCGAAGGAGGCGCACGACCTGATGCCGCTGCTCGATCCCGACCAGTTCGTCGGCGCGGTGTTCGATCCCGTCGAGGGCCATCTCGACCCCTATGGCACGACGCATGCCTATGCCAAGTCGGCAAAGAGGAACGGCGCGGAGATCTATCTCCACACCAAGGTGGAAGACCTCGTGCAGCGCGAGGACGGCAGCTGGCGCGTCATCACCGACAAGGGCGAGATCGTCGCCGAGCATGTCGTCAATTGCGGCGGCCTCTGGGCGCGCGAGATCGGCCGCATGGTCGGCCTCGAACTGCCTGTCCTTGCCATGGAGCACATGTATCTCATCACCGAGGACATGCCCGAGGTCATCGAATTCAACCGGACGCATGGCAAGGAGCTGATGCACTGCGTCGACTTCGACGGGGAGATCTATCTGCGCCAGGAGCGTAACGGCATGCTGATGGGCACCTATGAAAAGGCCTGCCGGCCCTGGTCGCCGCTTACCACGCCGTGGGATTTCGGCCATGAACTGCTGGAAGAGGACATTGCGCGAATCACCCCGGAGCTGGAGGTCGGTTTCCGGCACTTCCCCGCCTTCAACAAGGCCGGTATCAGGAAGATCATCAACGGCCCCTTCACCTTCTCACCGGACGGCAACCCGCTCGTCGGGCCCGTGCGCGGCATGACGAACTTCTGGTCCGCCTGCGCCGTCATGGCCGGCTTCAGCCAGGGCGGCGGCGTGGGCCTGGCGCTTGCCAACTGGATGATCGACGGCGATCCCGGCTTCGACGTTTTCGCCATGGATGTCGCGCGCTACGGCGACTACGCGACGCTCGCCTACACCAATGCCAAGGTGCGGGAAAACTACTCGCGCCGCTTCTCCATCCGTTATCCCAACGAGGAGCTGCCGGCCGGCCGGCCGCTGCAGACGACGCCGATCTACGACAGGCTGAAGGCAGCTGGTGCCGTCTTCGGAGCGTCCTATGGCTTGGAGCAGCCGCTGTGGTTCGCGCCTGATGGCGTGGAGGACCGGTTCTCCTGGCGCCGCTCGACGGATTTCGAGACCGTCGGCGCGGAAGCCCGCGCGGTGCGCGAGGGCGTCGGCCTGATGGAGACCTCGGGCTTTGCAAAATATGCGGTGAAGGGGAGGGGCGCGGCGGCCTGGCTCGACCGGCTGCTCGCCTGCCGGCTGCCGGAAACGGCGCGCATGACGCTTGCGCCCATGCTGAAGGACGACGGAAAGCTCATCGGCGATTTCACGCTCGCCAAGCTGGGCGAGGGGGACTTCCTGCTGATCGGCTCGGGCATCGCCGAGGACTACCATATGCGCTGGTTCGAGACGCACCTGCCGCGGGATGGTTCCGTCACGCTGGAGGCGCTGAACCTCTCCCTCGTCGGCCTTGCCATCGCGGGGCCGAAGGCGCGCGAGGTGCTGGCGAAGCTGACGCACCGGGATATTTCGACCGAGGCCTTCCCCTTCATGGCGGTGCGCCGGATGGATCTCGGCATGGCGCCGGCCATCGTCGGGCGCGTCAGCTATACGGGCGATCTCGGCTACGAGATCTGGATGAAGCCGCAGTATCAGCGTTATCTCTACGACCTCATTCTCGAAGCCGGGGCCGAATTCGGCATCCGCCTGTTCGGCCTCAGGGCGCTCAATGCCCTGCGTCTCGAAAAGTCCTACGGCAGCTGGTCGCGCGAATATCGCCCGCTCTATGGTCCGGTCGAGGCGGGGCTGGAGCGATTCGTAGCGGTCGGCAAGGCGGCCGATTTCATCGGCAGGGAAGCGGCAAGGGCAGAGCGGGAAACGGGCGGCGCGCTGCGGCTGCGCACCTTCGTCGTCGCGGCAAAGGATGCCGACGTCATCGGCGACGAGCCGATCTATCTCGACGGTGCGGTGCGCGGCTGGGTGACCTCGGGCGGCTATGCCCATGCCGCCGGCCTTTCGGTCGCTGTCGGCTACGTGCCGAAGGAGATCGCCGATGTCGAAACCGGCTGGTCGATCGAGCTTCTCGGCGAGATGCTGCCGGCGCGCCTGCAGGCCGAGCCGCTGTTCGATCCGTCCGGTGCGCGCATGCGCGGCTGATTTGTCCCGGCCCGTTGGGCGGTGCTCCGGATCGGGGCATCGCCGTTTGTGACTTTCGTGCATCTTTCTGGGCAAAAGCGCCGATTTTCCTGCCGATTTTTTGATTTGCGTGGCGTCAAATGCGCCATTTAACCGTCCTTGCTAAAGAAATTGTCGATCCCGGCTTTTTGGGCTTCCCTTTTGTATCGAAAGCGGTATGGAATCCCGACTGTCTAACAAGCTCGAAAAAGAGCGGCAAGAACAAGAGATGCGGCCCTCAGGAACCGCATCCGGGGGATAGCAAATGGAATATTTCGTCCAGCAGCTCGTCAATGGGCTGACGCTTGGATCTATTTATGGTTTGATAGCCATCGGCTACACCATGGTTTACGGCATCATCGGCATGATCAATTTCGCCCACGGCGATATCTTCATGCTGGGTGGATTCGCCGCTCTCATCATCTTCCTCGTCCTCACCAGCGTGTTCGTCGGCCTTCCGGTCGTCCTTCTGCTGCTGGTCATGATCGCCGCGGCCATGCTCACCGCATCGCTGTGGAACTGGACGATCGAGAAGGTGGCCTACCGGCCCTTGCGCGGCTCGTTCCGCCTGGCGCCGCTGATCACCGCAATCGGCATGTCGATCGCGCTGTCGAACTTCATCCAGGTCACGCAGGGTCCGCGCAACAAGCCGATCCCGCCGCTGGTGTCGTCGGTCTACAACGTCTTCGGCATCTCGATCTCGCTGAAACAGCTGATCATCATGCTCCTGACGGTCATCCTGCTGACTACCTTCTGGTACATCGTCAACAAGACCTCGCTCGGCCGCGCCCAGCGCGCGACGGAACAGGATCGCAAGATGGCGGCGCTGCTCGGCATCGACGTCGACCGGACGATCTCGGTGACCTTCATCATGGGTGCCTCTCTCGCCGCCGTCGCCGGCACCATGTACCTGATGTATTATGGCGTGACCGTCTTCACCGACGGCTTCATTCCGGGCGTCAAGGCCTTCACGGCTGCGGTTCTCGGCGGTATCGGCTCGCTTCCGGGCGCCGTGCTCGGTGGTTTGCTCATCGGCCTCATCGAGAGCCTTTGGTCCGCCTACTTCACCATCGACTACAAGGACGTCGCGACGTTCTCCATCCTCGCCATCGTCCTGATCTTCAAGCCGTCCGGCATTCTCGGACGACCGGAAGTCGAGAAGGTTTGATCCATGTCCAACATTTCGAACACTCATGAGCGCGCCGGCGGGAACCTGACGGCGCAGGCTCTGCGCGAGGGCTTTTTCGCCGGCCTCGTCTCGCTCGGCCTCTTCGTCCTCTTCGTCGGTCTGGAGACCACGCAGAACATCCGCAACGAGCTCGTGCTGAACCAGCGCTGGGGGCTGCTCGCGATCTTCGTGATCGTCGCCGCCGTCGGCCGCTTCCTCTCCGTCGCCTATCTGCGGCCCTGGCTTGCCGCCCGCAAGGCGGCCGCCGCGGCCAAGCCGGCGGAAGGCGAGGAAAGCTTCTTCAAGCGCAATTTCAGCAAGATTGCCATCGTCGCGCTGATCTTCTACCCGCCGATCATGGTCATGCTCTTCGGCGTGCAGGGCTCGCTGAAATGGGTCGACAATTTCGGCATCCAGATCCTCATCTACGTGATGCTGGCCTGGGGCCTGAACATCGTCGTCGGCCTTGCCGGCCTGCTCGACCTCGGCTACGTCGCCTTCTATGCGGTCGGCGCCTATTCCTATGCGCTCCTTTCGCAGCAGTTCGGCTTCTCCTTCTGGATCCTGCTGCCGCTCGCCGGCATCCTTGCCGCCTTCTGGGGCATGATCCTCGGCTTCCCGGTGCTGCGCCTGAAGGGCGACTATCTCGCCATCGTGACGCTGGCCTTCGGTGAGATCATCCGTCTCGTGCTGATCAACTGGACGGAAGTGACCCGCGGCACCTTCGGCGTCTCCGGCATTCCCAAGGCGTCCGTCTTCGGCATCTGGTCGTTCGACGTCAGCGCGCCGAACAACTTCGCCAAGGCCTTCGACCTGCCGATGTCCTCGGCCTACTACAAGATCTTCCTCTTCTATCTCATCCTGGCGCTGGCGCTGCTCACCGCCTATGTGACGATCCGCCTGCGCCGCATGCCGATCGGCCGCGCCTGGGAAGCGTTGCGCGAGGACGAGATCGCCTGCCGTTCGCTCGGCATCAACACGGTGACGACCAAGCTGACGGCCTTCTCCATCGGCGCGATGTTCGGCGGCTTTGCCGGCTCCTTCTTCGCCGTGCGCCAGGGCTTCGTCTCGCCGGAAAGCTTCGTCTTCCTCGAATCGGCGATCATCCTCGCCATCGTGGTGCTCGGCGGCATGGGCTCTCTCGTCGGCATCGCCGTTGCGGCGGCCGTGATGGTCGGCGGTACCGAGCTCTTGCGCGAGATGACCTTCCTGAAGCAGATCTTCGGGCCCGACTTCACCCCAGAACTCTACCGCATGCTGATCTTCGGTCTCGCCATGGTCACCGTCATGGTCTGGAAGCCGCGCGGCTTCGTCGGAAGCCGTGAGCCGACCGCCTTCCTCAGGGAGCGCAAGGCGGTCTCGGGCAGCTTCACCAAGGAAGGGCACGGCTGATGGCCCTCGGTGCGAACACGGTAGCGACGAACACGATGACGAACGATCCCATCCTCACGGTCGAGCATCTGTCGATGCGCTTCGGTGGCCTCATGGCCATCAACGATCTGTCCTTCGAAGCGCAGCGCGGCGAGATTACGGCCCTCATCGGCCCGAACGGCGCCGGCAAGACCACGGTCTTCAACTGCGTCACCGGCTTCTACAAGCCGACCATGGGCATGATCACCATGCGCCAGAAGGCGGGCAAGGAGTTCCTTCTGGAACGCATGGCCGACTTCGAGATCACCCGTGACGCGAAGGTGGCGCGCACCTTCCAGAACATCCGGCTCTTCTCGGGCCTGACGGTCCTGGAAAACCTGCTCGTCGCCCAGCACAACATGCTGATGAAGGCCTCCGGCTATACGATCCTCGGCCTGCTCGGCTTGCCGGCCTACAAGCACGCCTCGGCGGAATCGATCGAGATCGCCAAGCACTGGCTGGAAAAGGCGCATCTCATCGAGCGCGCGGACGACCCGGCCGGCGACCTGCCCTATGGCGCGCAGCGGCGTCTCGAAATCGCCCGCGCCATGTGCACGGGGCCGGAATTCCTGTGCCTCGACGAACCGGCGGCGGGCCTCAACCCGCGCGAATCGCTGGCGCTCAACGAACTCCTGCGCTCCATCCGCAAGGACAGCGGCACGTCGATCCTGCTCATCGAGCACGACATGTCGGTGGTGATGGAGATCTCCGACCATGTGGTCGTGCTCGAATACGGGCAGAAGATCTCGGACGGCACGCCGGACCATGTGAAGAACGATCCGAAGGTTATCGCGGCCTATCTCGGCGTTGAAGATGATGAGGTCGAAGAGGTGATCGAGGAAATCGAGGTGATCGCGGAGAGCGAAGGCACTGAAGGAGGATCGCACTGATGAGCGATACACTTCTCAGCGTTCAGGGCGTGCAGACCTATTATGGCAATATCCGCGCGCTGGCCGGGGTCGATGTCGAGGTGAAGAAGGGCGAGATCGTCTCGCTGATCGGCGCGAACGGCGCCGGCAAGTCGACCCTGATGATGACGATCTGCGGCAGCCCGCAGGCCCGTACGGGCACCGTCACCTTCGACGGCGAGGACATCACCCGCCTGCCGACGCATCTCATCGCCCGCCGCCGCATCGCGCAGTCGCCGGAAGGACGCCGCATCTTCCCGCGCATGACGGTCTATGAAAATCTCCAGATGGGGGCGAGCCTCGACAATCTGAAGTATTTCAACGAGGACGTGGAAAAGATCTTCACGCTCTTCCCGCGCCTCAAGGAACGCCAGAGCCAGCGCGGCGGCACGCTTTCGGGCGGCGAGCAGCAGATGCTCTCCATCGGCCGCGCGCTGATGGCGCGTCCGAAGCTCCTGCTGCTCGACGAACCCTCGCTCGGCCTTGCGCCGCTGATCGTCAAGGGCATCTTCGACGCGATCAAGAAGCTCAACCAGAACGAGGGGCTCACCGTGTTCCTCGTCGAGCAGAACGCCTTCGCCGCACTCAAACTCTCCGACCGGGCCTATGTGATGGTCAACGGGCAGGTGACGATGAGCGGTTCGGGCAAGGAACTTCTGGCCAATCCGGAAGTGCGTGCCGCCTATCTCGAAGGCGGCCGGCACTGAGGATGGTCCCGCGCAGGACCCGCAAGGATCCTGCGCCGATCCTGGGATTTACGGCGACCGTCGCGCATCCTGAACGACGCGCGGTGCTGTAAGGGGAGTATGTGTTATGCAAGGAATTCTCTACGAAGAACCGTCGATCTGGCAGTTCCTGTTCATCACCGTCATCATGGGCGGCTGGACGGCCTGGCGCACCGGCAAGAGCGTTGCCGAGAACTGGCAGAGCTACGCCACGCTGGTCATCTACGTGCTTCTGCTCGGCGGGGCGATCCGTTTCGTTCACCACGCGCTGTTCCACGGCACCATGCTGACGGTGCAATACTATGTCGTGGACACGGTCGTGCTTTTGTTGTTTGCTACGCTCGGCTACCGCTACTACCGCACGCGGCAGATGACCAACAACTACTACTGGCTCTATGAAAAGGCATCGCCCTTTTCCTGGAAAGCCAAATAGCCAGAGGGAAGCCCGCGGCCGGCCTCCGGTCGCGGTATAACGATATCGGCGCAATGATGCGGGTGTTGCGACCGGTTGAAACGAGCCCGCTTTTAAATTTGGGAGTAACAATATGAAGAAGTCTCTCATGTCGGCTGTTGCTTTGGCTGCAATGGTCGCCTTCAGCGGCAGCGCCTGGGCCGACATCCTGATCGGCGTCGGCGGCCCGCTGACCGGCCCGAACGCCGCCTTCGGCGCGCAGCTCCAGAAGGGTGCCGAGCAGGCTGCTGCCGACATCAACGCAGCCGGCGGCATCAATGGCGAGCAGGTCAAGATCGTGCTCGGCGACGACGTTTCCGACCCGAAGCAGGGCGTTTCGGTCGCCAACAAGTTCGTTGCCGACGGCGTGAAGTTCGTGGTTGGCCACTTCAACTCGGGCGTTTCCATCCCGGCTTCGGAAATCTATGCCGAAAACGGCGTGCTGCAGGTCTCCCCGGCCTCGACCAACCCGACCTACACGGAGCGCGGCCTGTGGAATACGTTCCGCGTGTGCGGCCGTGACGACCAGCAGGGTGCCGTTGCCGGCGCCTTCATCGCGGCGAACTTCAAGGACGCCAAGGTTGCCGTCCTGCATGACAAGACGCCGTACGGCCAGGGCCTTGCCGACGAAACCAAGAAGGCGACGAACGAAGCCGGCATCACCGAAGCCATCTACGAAGGCGTCAATGTCGGCGACAAGGACTTCTCCGCTCTCATCGCCAAGATGAAGGAAGCCGGCGTAACGGTCGTCTATTGGGGCGGTCTGCACACCGAGTTCGGCCTCATCGAGCGTCAGGCCGCCGACCAGGGCCTGAAGGCCCAGTTCATCTCGGGCGACGGTATCGTCTCGAACGAACTGGCCTCGATCGCCGGCGACGCCGTCGACGGCACGCTGATGACCTTCGCTCCGGATCCGCGCAAGAACCCGGCCGCCAAGGACCTCGTCGAGAAGTTCCGCGCTGCCGGCTTCGAGCCGGAAGCCTACACGCTCTATGCTTACGCAGCCGTTCAGGTCATCGCTGAAGGTGCCAAGGCTGCCGGCGGCGTAGACCCGCAGGCCATTGCCGAAGCCATCAAGTCCAAGGGCCCGTTCCAGACCGCCATCGGCGAACTCGGCTTCGACGAGAAGGGCGACATCACCCGTCCGGACTACGTCCTCTACACCTGGAAGAAGGGTGAAGACGGCAAGTACACCTACGTGCAGAACGAGTAGTCGTTCTGCCGGAACGGGCGGCGCATTGCACGCCGCCCGGCCGCCTGACCTTGAGCCCGGCCTTCGCGCCGGGCTTTTTTGTCGCCGACGGGGCGCGGCGGCGGCGTGGCCCCGGTTGGGGACTTGCGCGGCAAGGCGCCCTGGTGGAACCTGCAGCAAGGGATCGGGCGCTGCCTCCCCATGTCCCGACATCCGGTACCGACTGTCATGAACGTCTATGCGAAATCTGGTCATGAAGAGGCGGCGCCTTCCGGGCGCCTTCAGCGCGCGCGCGGGCATGGGCGGCTTGCCGCGAAGGCCTCCGCCGATGGCACGCGGCTCGACGTGCTCTTCCAGGAGGGCTGCGCCAAGATCCGCCTGCCGAAGACCTTCGACGGCACGATGGAGGCGGTGCTGATCAACACGGCCGGCGGGCTCACCGGCGGGGACCGCATCGCTTGGGAGCTCGAGGCCCGTGGCGGAACGCGCCTGACTGCGACGACACAGGCCTGCGAGCGGGCCTACAAGGCGCAGGCATCCACGGCGACGGTCGAGACCCGCATTGCCGTCGGCGCGGGCGCGCGGGTCGACTGGCTGCCGCAGGAGACAATTCTTTTCGACCAGGCTGCGCTCGAGCGCCGGCTGGAGGTGGACCTTGCCGGAGACGCCACGTTCCTTGCGGTCGAGGCCATCCTCCTCGGCCGCAAGGCGATGGGCGAGCGCATGGAGACGGGCCTTTTCCGCGATCGCTGGCGCATCCGCCGCGCCGGACGGCTGATCCATGCGGAGGAAACGGCGCTTGCCGGCAGCGTCGCGGCGCTGGCGGGCGAGGCGGCGGTGCTGGCCGGCGCCCGTGCCTTTGCCACCGTGCTCTTTTGCGGCCGCGCTGCCGAGGCGCATGTGGAGCCGCTGCGCCGGCTGCTGGCGGACGGGGAGGGTGGTGCCAGCCAGTGGCAGGACAAGCTCGTCCTGCGCCTCGTCGCGCCCGATGGCTTTGCGCTGAGAAAAAAGCTCATCCCGGTCATTTCGCACTTGCGTGGTGGCACGGGCGTACCGAAAGTCTGGACTCTCTGATCCGCGCAGTTTCGCGCCGGGTTCCTGTTTTGCGTATGTCGTGCGCGCAAAACCCCTGCTTAGTATCGCACGATAGGAATCAAGCGATGGACCGCCCATGAACCTGACCCCCCGCGAAAAGGACAAACTGCTGATCGCCATGGCGGCGATCGTGGCGCGCAAGCGGCTGGAGCGCGGCGTGAAGCTCAACCATCCCGAGGCGATCGCGCTGATCACCGATTTCGTCGTCGAGGGCGCGCGTGACGGCCGCGCCGTCGCCGAGCTGATGGAGGCGGGTGCCCATGTGCTGACGCGCGACCAGGTGATGGAGGGCATTCCCGAGATGATCCACGACATTCAGGTCGAGGCGACCTTTCCCGACGGCACGAAGCTTGTGACCGTGCACGAACCGATCAGGTGAGACCATGCTGGACCTTCGACCGAACTGCGAATGCTGCGACCGCGACCTGCCGCCGGAAAGCAAGGAGGCGATGATCTGCACGTTCGAATGCACCTTCTGCGCCGATTGCGTGGCGGGCGTCCTGGGCGGCAGCTGCCCGAACTGCGGCGGTGAATTCGTGCGCCGGCCGATCCGGCCCGCGGCGCTGCTCGCAAGATATCCGGCATCCACCAGGCGGGTCCTGAAAGCCGAAGGCTGCGGACCGGCCGCGGCAGCATGAGGAAGGCACTATGATCCCCGGTGAAGTCATTGCCGCTCCAGGTGATATCGAACTCAATGCCGGCCTGCCGGTCACCACCCTTGACGTTTCCAATACCGGTGACAGGCCGATCCAGGTCGGCAGCCACTACCATTTCTACGAGACCAATCCGGGCCTCTCCTTCGACCGGGAGAAGACGCGGGGCCTGCGCCTCGATATCCCTGCCGGCACGGCGGTGCGCTTCGAGCCGGGGCAGACCCGCACGGTCCATCTCATCCCCTTTGCCGGCAAGCGCGAAATCTACGGTTTCCGCCAGAACGTTATGGGGAAGCTCTGACATGATGACGCGTTCCCGCCTCATGCTCGCCGCGACGTTTCTTCTGCTTTCCGCCCCGCTGGCCGCCGCGCAGGATGGCGAGCCTGAGGTCGATTGCGAAAACGCCCAGGCGCAGATCGAGATGAACATCTGCGCCGACCACGACTACCAGGCTGCCGACGGCGAACTGAATGCCGCCTACAAGGCGGCCATGGCCGCGGCGCGCGAGATGGACGAACAGGCCGGGGAGATGGGCGAGCACTATGTCGGCGCCGTCGACGCGCTGAAGCGGGCCCAGCGCGCCTGGATCGGCTACCGGGACGGCCAGTGCGAACTGGCCGGCTTCGAGGCGCGCGGCGGCTCGATGGAGCCGATGCTGGTCTCCGGCTGCCTTGCCGATCTGACGCGCAAGCGCACGGCCGAACTGAAGGCCGTCTCCGCCATCTCCGGAAACTGAGGAGGCTGGCTGTGTCACGCAGGATCATCATCGTCGGAAACGGTCCCGTGCCCGAAGGGTTCGCGGAGGCTATCGATGCCGCCGATGTCGTGATCCGCTTCAACGACTGCCGCTCCATGGGGCGTGGCGGTGAAAAGACCGACATCGTCGCCGTCTGCAACACCGGTCGCCCGGCCCTGGCGATGCTCGGCGGCGGACGGTGGAAGACGAGCGCCGCCGTGCGGCAGGCGCGCGAGATCTGGTGCGTGCGGACGGCGGAGATGTTCGCTGCCATGCGCCCGGCGCTTGCCGCGCGCCATCCCGATCTCGACGATTTCTGTGACGACTACACGCTCGGCTTCGAGACGTTCGCGCGCGCCACCGGCCGGCGGCTCGCTGTGATCCCGGCCGCGGTGCACCACGCGCTCGATGCCGCCTTGGCCGCTTTCGATCCGCCGCCCTATGTGGTGCCGAGCTCCGGTCTGATCGTCATTGCCCATGTGCTCGACACCGCCGCGAAGGCGGGCGGGCGCGTCTCCATCGCCGGTTTCGGTCATGAGGGCTGGCAGTGGCACCCCTTTGCCACGGAACGGCGCTGGGTGGATGCCCAGGTCGCCGCTGGTCGTCTCGATCGTCTGGAGCATGTCCGGTGAACTCCGGTTCGCGGGAAATGCCCGAGGGTTTTTATCGCATTGTCCGGCGCCGGAGCGATGTCGCCCCGGCCGGCAAGGCTCCAGACCATCTGAACAAGACTCCTGCCTCCCGGGGAAGCTGACCATGTCCTACAGAATGTCCCGCGCCGCCTATGCCAACATGTTCGGCCCGACCGTCGGCGACAGGGTGCGCCTTGCCGATACCGAGCTCTTCGCCGAGGTGGAGAAGGACTTCACCACCTATGGCGACGAGGTGAAGTTCGGCGGCGGCAAGGTCATCCGCGACGGCATGGGCCAGAGCCAGGCGACGCGTGCCGAAGGGGCCGTCGATACGGTCATCACCAACGCGCTGGTCATCGACCATGCCGGCATCTTCAAGGCCGATGTGGGCTTGAAGGACGGCCGCATCGCCGCCCTCGGCAAGGCGGGCAACCCGGATACGCAGCCCGGCGTCACCATCATCGTCGGTCCCTCGACGGAGGTGATCGCGGGCGAGGGCAAGATCCTCACGGCGGGCGGCATGGATGCCCATATCCACTATATCTGCCCGCAGCAGATCGAGGAGGCGCTGGCGAGCGGCATCACCATGATGCTCGGCGGCGGCACCGGCCCGGCGCATGGCACGCTTGCCACCACCTGCACCGGCGCCTGGCATATCGAGCGCATGATCGAGAGCTTCGATGCCTTTCCGATGAACCTGGCACTCGCCGGCAAGGGCAATGCCTCGCTGCCGGCGGCCATCGAGGAAATGGTGAAGGCCGGCGCTTCCGCGCTGAAGCTGCACGAGGACTGGGGCACGACGCCGGCGGCGATCGACTGCTGCCTTTCCGTCGCGGACGACTACGACGTGCAGGTGATGATCCACACGGACACGCTGAACGAAAGCGGCTTCGTCGAGGACACGATGGCCGCCATCAGGGGCCGCACCATCCATGCCTTCCACACCGAGGGGGCAGGCGGCGGGCATGCGCCGGACATCATCAAGGTCTGCGGCCATGCCAACGTCATCCCGTCCTCGACCAACCCGACACGGCCCTACACGGTCAATACGATCGCCGAGCATCTCGACATGCTGATGGTCTGCCATCACCTGTCGTCGTCGATCCCGGAGGACATCGCCTTCGCCGAGAGCCGCATCCGCAAGGAGACCATCGCGGCGGAGGACATCCTGCACGATATCGGTGCCTTCTCGATCATCTCCTCCGACAGCCAGGCGATGGGCCGTGTCGGCGAGGTGGCGATCCGCACCTGGCAAACGGCCGACAAGATGAAGCGCCAGCGCGGCCGCCTTGCCGGCGAGACGGGCGAGAACGACAACCTGCGCATCCGCCGCTATATCGCGAAATACACGATCAACCCGGCGATCGCCCATGGCCTCAGCCACGAGATCGGCTCGATCGAGGTCGGAAAGCGGGCGGACCTCGTGCTGTGGAACCCGGCCTTCTTCGGCGTGAAGCCGGACATGGTGCTGCTCGGCGGGGTGATCGCGATGGCGCCGATGGGCGATCCGAACGCCTCGATCCCGACACCGCAGCCGGTGCATTACCGCCCGATGTTCGGTGCCTTCGGCAAGATGCGCACCAATTCCTCCGTCACCTTCGTCTCGCAGGCGGCGATCGATCTCGGCCTGCGCGAGCGGCTCGGCGTCGCCAAGCAGCTCCTGCCGGTGCGCAACACCCGGGCCATCTCCAAGGCGTCGATGGTGCTGAACGACCTGACGCCGCATATCGAGGTGGACCCGGAGACCTACGAAGTGCGGGCGGACGGCGAACTGCTGACCTGCGAGCCCGCGACCGTGCTTCCCATGGCGCAGCGCTACTTCCTTTTCTAGACGGCCGCCCGCCACGCGTCTTTCCGCAAATCCCTTAACGGAAGTTTCAAAACGGGACAGTTAAACTTCTAGCGAAGGCATTAGCTGAATCTGAAAGAAAGTGCCGTAGGGTCTCCTTGTTCATTGTGGAGAGTTTTATGCGTGGCAGGCTGGCCCTTTGGCTGAGGGCCCAGTGGGAGGCGGGTGTCTTCCAGACGCGGGCCGATATTTCGATGTTCGTGCTGAACACCGTGCTGGTGGCCATCACGCTCGCCACCGCGGCCTATCTGATGGTCGCGGCCATCCTCGCGAATTTTCACCTTCTCCCCTATCCCTTTGCCTCCGCCCTCGGTTTCGGCACGTCCACGGCGGTGCTGATCGCGGCGAGCGTATCGGCCCTGATTGCCTGGCTCCTGGGAATAGCGATCCACGGAATGGCACTGTCGCGCGCCGAGTTCGAGCGGCTCAGCCGGCTGGATTCGCTCTCGGGCCTCCTCAACCGGCGGGCCTTCGTCGAGGACATGGCGGAGAAAAGGGTTAACGGTTTCTTCGTGCTGTTCGATGTCGACCGGTTCAAGCTCGTCAACGATACGCATGGTCATGCGGTGGGGGACGCGGTCATCGTCGCCATCGCGGAGGAGCTGGAGCGGGTGTTCGCGTCCCCCCATCTCGTCGGGCGTTTCGGCGGCGAGGAGTTTGCCGTCTTCATCGAGAACGACGATCGCGGGGATTGCAGCCTTCTGGTGGAGGAGGCACGTCGTTCCGTGGCCGCGCGCCGGGTCGAGACCGACAGGGGGCCGATCGGCGTCACGCTGTCGGCCGGCATTGCCGACCGCCCCGTGGGCCGGCGGTTCGAGGCGGTCTTCGAGGCGGCGGACCGGGCGCTCTATCTCGCCAAGTCGCTCGGCCGCGACCGGACGATCCATGAGGACGAGGGCGAGGGGCTGCTGGAGCCGAGCCGCCGTGTCGCGGCCGGCGGACGCCGGCGCTGATGGCGTCCCTACGCCAAATGACGTAGGCCGGTGCTTCGGCGGTTTCCTTCACAGGACAAACATGCTTTTGTCGGCGGGACTTGATCCACCGAGACCCGAGGCCGCCTCTTGCCCTATCGCTCCACGGAAATCCTGCCGCGCGGAACCGGCGGAATTCGCACGCCCATCGATGCCGTCGTTCTGGCGCACGACCAGCGCCATGTGCGCCGCAAGCTCCTGCACATGCGCAGCGACGATGTCGTGATGCTCGATCTCAAGGAGCCGGTGCAGCTTGCCCATGGCGACCTCCTGCTCACCGAAGCGGGCGAGGTGATCGAGGTCATCGCCGCCGAGGAGGAGCTCCATGAGGTGACGCCGAAGGATCGCCTGCATCTCGTCGAGCTTGCCTGGCACCTCGGCAACCGGCACTTGCCGGCGCAGATCGAGGATGCCCGCATCCTCATCTTGCGCGACCACGTCATCCGGGACATGCTGATCGGGCTTGGCGCCGCGGTGCGGGACGTCGTCGAACCCTTCCATCCGCTGCGTGGCGCCTATCACGGCACGGGACACGGCCATCACCATCACGGCCATGGCTGACACGGCGTCGCCCGCGGCCCTGGTGCGCCTGATGACCTGGCTCTCGCCAGCCTTTCCGGTCGGCGCCTTCTCCTATTCCGGCGGCCTGGAACAGGTGGTGAGCGACGGGGATGTCGAGGATGCGCAGACCCTTGGCGCCTGGCTTTCGAGCCTTCTTGCGCATGGCAATCTCTGGAACGACGCGGTGCTTTTTGCCGAGGCACATCGGGCCTGCGGGGATGCGGCGCGGCTGGCGGCGGTCGCTGAACTCGCGGCGGCGCTGTCGGGCTCGGCGGAGCGGCATCGCGAGACCATGCTGCAGGGCGAGGCCTTCCTCGCCGCCGCGGCGAGCTGGCCGCATCCGGTGCTGGCCGCGCTCGGCGGCGCAGCCGCCTATCCGGTGGCCGTCGGCGCTGTTTCGGGCGGCCACGGCATTGCGGCCGAGGCGGCGCTCGCCGCCTATCTGCACGCCGTTGCCTCGAACCTCGTCTCGGTCGCCATCCGCTGCGGCGTCATCGGCCAGCGGGACGGCGTGGCGCTGCTGGCGGAGCTGGAAGGGCAGATACTCACGCTCGCCGCGGCCGCGGCCCGCTCGACGCTCGACGATCTCGGTTCGGCCGCCATCCGGGCGGATATCGCCAGCCTGCGGCACGAGACGCTGGCGACGCGGCTGTTCCGCTCATGACGGCGCTTGCGGCTGCGTGCAACGCGGCGCAGATTTCCAATAAAGGGGTGGCGGCGTTCCCGACCGGCCATCCCGGATCTTCCGGAGGCTTCCCATGATATCGAAGAATGGTCCCCTGCGCGTCGGCATCGGCGGCCCCGTCGGCTCGGGCAAGACGGCGCTCACCGAAAAGCTTTGCAAGGCGATGCGCGAGCATTTTTCCGTCGCGGTCGTCACCAACGACATCTACACGAAGGAGGATGCCGAGGCGCTGGTGCGCATGCAGGCGCTCTCCTCGGACCGCATCGTCGGCGTGGAGACGGGCGGCTGCCCGCACACGGCGATCCGCGAGGACGCCTCGATCAATCTCCAGGCCATTGCCGACCTCAACCGGCGGTTCCCCGATCTCGATGTCGTCTTCATCGAATCGGGCGGCGACAATCTGGCCGCCACCTTCTCACCGGACCTCGCGGACCTGACGATCTATGTCATCTCGGTCTGCCAGGGGGAGGAAATCCCGCGCAAGGGCGGGCCGGGCATCACGCGCTCGGACCTGCTGGTCATCAACAAGAAGGACCTCGCCCCCCATGTCGGGGCCGATCTCGATGTCATGCAGCGCGATGCCGAACGCATGCGGGCCGCTAGGCCCTTCGTCTTTTCCGATATGAAGCGGGGGGAGGGCGTCGGACGCATCGTCGACTTCCTGCGCGTCGAGGGCGGGCTCTGATCCCGCCCCGGCTATATGGGCCGTCAGATCCGGCGCAGGGCCTCCGGGTCGCCGATATGGACGAGGCGGCCGCGGACATTGACGCTGTGGCCCCGCAGCATGGAGAAGGCGCGTGACAGTGCCTCGGGCGCCAGTCCCAGCTTTCCGGCAAGCAGGCTCTTCTGGTAGGGCAGGCGGAAGCTGGTGGCCTTGTCCTCCGCCGGGCACTGGGCGAGCAGGTAGCGCGCCACGCGCTGCGGTGCGGTGTGCAGGCGATCGTCGGCAAGGCTGGCGAAGGCCCGCGCCAACTGGCCGGAGAGCGCGTTGGCGAGCGCCATCGCCAGGTCCGGCCGCCGCCCGGCGATGTCGCGCACGCGCTTCAGGTCGAAACGGGCGATGAGGGAGGGCTCGGCCGCCTGTGCGGTCGCCCCGTAGCGGCCGCCGTCGAGCACGACGCTGGCGCCGATCAGGTCGCCGGGACCGTAGAGCTCCACATCCGCCTCCCGGCCGTCCGGGTCCAGCTTGTAGACGCGCACATAGCCGGAGAGAACGGAATGCAGCATGTCCGCCGGCTCACCCTCGCGAAACAGCATCTGGCGCGCCGGCAGGTTGCCGATGGCCGCTATCTCCATCATCGCCGCCACGCTCTCCACGCCAAGGGCGGACAGGAGGCCGGAATTCAGCAGGGTTTCCCGTTCCCGGGCACCGGGTTTCATCAGCCTGTTCATCGATCTCACTCCATGCTCCCGCAGGCATCATCGGTCTTCGATGGGAGAACGATAGTCGAGGAAGGGGAAGTCTTATTTGATTTCGATCAATGAACGCGAAAACGGCCGGCTCGACAGGTGTCGAGCCGGCCGTTTGTTTCATCCGGCGGCTATTCCGCGGCCAAGGGCGAGTGGTGCACGACGCTGAACGGCTTTCGCTCGCCGTTTTTCTTCTCGAGCGTCTCGATGCGCTTTTCGAGATCGGCGACATCGCGGCTCGTCTGGTCGGCAAGGCGGGTCAGGGCTTCCGGCTCCATCGCCAGCAACTCATCGTCCTTCTTGCCGACGAAGCGGCCGAACGTCCAGGCGAGCAGGCGGGAAAGGTCGTCCATGATGAGGAAGAAGGACGGCACGACGACGAGCGAGAGCACCGTCGAGACGATGATGCCGCCGATGACGGCGATCGCCATGGGCGAGCGGAAGGAGCCGCCTTCGCCGACGCCGAGCGCCGAGGGCAGCATGCCCGCCGACATGGCGATGGAGGTCATGACGATGGGGCGGGCGCGCTTGCGGCCGGCCTCGATCATCGCATGCACCCGCTCCATGCCGTGGTGCATCATCTCGATGGCGAAGTCGACGAGCAGGATGGCGTTCTTCGTCACGATGCCCATCAGCATCAGGATGCCGATGAGGACGGGCATGGACAGCGCGTTCTGCGTCAGGATCAGCCCGGCCGCCACGCCGCCGATCGCGAGCGGCAGCGAAAGGAGGATCGTGAACGGCTGGATCACATCCTTGAAGAGCAGGATCAGCACCATCAGCACGAGCAGCAGGCCGAGCAGCATGGCATTGGCGAAGGACTGCTGCATTTCCGTCTGCACTTCGGCGTCGCCGCTTTCGGTGAACTGCACGGTGGGCGGCATGTCGATGCTGTTCGCGATCTCCTTGAAGCGGGCGGTCGCCGTGTCCAGCGCAACGCCCTGCTTGAGGTCCGAACCGATCGAGACGACGCGGTTGCGGTTGTGCCGCTTCACCGAGCTCGGACCTTCCGAATAATCGATGTCGGCGACGCTCGACAGCGGCACGAACTGGCCGGCCGCCGTCTGGATCTTCAGGTTGCGGATGGCCGAGAGATCGGCGCGGAAGTCTCGGTCGACCTGCACGCGGATCGGGATCAGGCGGTCGTCCAGCGAGACCTTGCTGAGCTGGGAATCGATGTCGCCGATGGTGGCGACCCGCACGATCTCCGAGATCTGCGCCGTGGTGATGCCGAGGCGGGCCATCTGGTCGTCGCGCGGACGGATCTGCAGTTCCGGCCGCGGCAGCGAGCCTTCGGAGCTGACATTGGCCAGAACCGGATCGGCGCGCAGCTTCGATTCCAGCACGGCGACGGTGTTGGCGAGGTCTGCCTCGTTGTTGGACAGGAGGTTGAAGGCAAGGTCCCGCTCGCCGCGGTCGTTGAGCTTGATGACGCGCACATCCGGAATGTCGCGCAGGTCGGCGAAGAGCTCCCGCTCGATATCCCATTGCGGACGCAGGCGGCCCTTCGCCTCCATCTTCGGCAGATAGGCGCCGACGACGGGGATCCGGCCGAGCACGTCGTTCACCAGCTTGTGGGTGAGCGAATGCTCCAGCTTGTCGAGGATGACGGTCACCGAGGCGCGGCGCAGTTCGAGGTCGCCCTTCGGCGAGGAGCCGCCGAGCACGAAGACGCTTTCCACGCCGTCGATGTCCTTGATCCGTTCATAGATCTGCGTGGTGGTGCGGTCGGTATCCTCCAGCATCGCATCCGGCGGCAGCTCGACGGACAGCACGATGCGGGACGCATCTTCCGGTGGCAGGAAGCTTCCGGGCACGGTGGAAAGCAGCATCACCGAGCCGATGAGGAAGGCGATGGCGGCAAAGAGCGTCGCATAGCGCGCATACCAGGTGCCCGTCGTCTTGCCGATGAGCCAGGTATAGAAGCGCATGAAGGCGCCTTCCTTCTCCTCGCCATGGCCGTCCGCATCGCCGGAGCGCATGAGATAGGCCGCCATGACAGGCGTGATGAGGCGGGCCACCGCAAGGGAGAAGAACACGGCCACCGCGACTGTCAGGCCGAACTGGATGAAATACTGGCCCGGAATGCCCGGCATGAAGGAGACCGGCACGAAGACCGCGACGATGGTGAAGGTCGTCGCGATGACGGCGAGGCCGATCTCGTCGGCGGCCTCGATCGCGGCCCGGTAGGGCGTCTTGCCCATGCGGATATGCCGGGCAATGTTCTCGATCTCCACGATCGCGTCGTCGACGAGGATGCCGGTCGCCAGCGTCAGCGCCAGGAACGAGACGAGGTTCAGCGAGAAGCCGAGCATGTCCATGACGAAGAAGGTGGGGATCGCCGAAAGCGGCAGGGCGACGGCCGAAATCAGCGTCGCCCGCCAGTTGCGCAGGAAGAGCAGCACGACGGCGACGGCGAGCAAGGCGCCCTCCAGCAGTGTGTGCAGAGCCGCTTCATAATTGCCGTAGGTGAAGTAGACGGCATCGTCGACCAGTTCGATCGAGACATCCGGATATTGCTTGCGCACCGTATCGAGCGATGTCGCGACGGATTCGGCGACCGTCACTTCGCTGGCGCCCTTGGAGCGGAAGACGGCGAAGGTGACGACCGGGTTGCCGTTGAAGCGCGAGAAGGAGCGCGGCTCCTCGTAGGTGTCGGTGACCGTGCCAAGCTCGGAAAGCCGCACGAAGCGGCCGTTCGGCAGGGCGATCATCGTGCTTTCGAGCTTTTCGACGGAGCGGGCGTCGCCGAGCGTGCGGATCGCCTGCTCCGCGCCGGCGACCTGGCCGCGGCCCGAACCGACATCGGCATTCATGCTGCGAATCTGCCGATTCACGTCGGCGGCGGAAATGCCGAAGGAATCGAGCTTGCCCGGATTGAGGTCGATGCGCACCTCGCGGTCGGCGCCGCCGAAGCGGTCGATCTTGCCGATGCCCGGCCGGCCCTGCAGGGCGCGCTTGACCTTGTCATCGACGAACCAGGAGAGCTCCTCGAGCGTCATGTTGGGCGAGGAGACGGCGAAGGTCTGGATCGCCTGGCCTTCCACGTCGATCTTGGTGACGACCGGTTCCTCCACGGAGGCCGGCAGGTCGCTGCGGATACGGTCGATCGCGTCCTTGACGTCCTGCAGCGCCTGGTTGGTCGGCTTCTCGATCTCGAAAAGCACGGAGGTGACGGAACTGCCGTCCGTGACCGTCGACATGATGTGGTCGACGCCCTCTATGCCGGCGACCGCGTCCTCGATCTCCTTGGTGACCTGGACCTCCAACTCGGCCGGGGCGGCGCCGCTCTGCTCCACGCTGATGGCGATGAGAGGGACGTCGATATTGGGAAAGCGCGTGATCGGCAGGGCGTAGAAGGATTGGATGCCGACATACATCAGCAGGAAAAATGCGAGCAGCGGCGCAATCGGATTGCGAATGGACCAAGCTGAAAAATTCATGTCCCCAAAGTCCTCGATAAGAGACCAGACGTTTCCGTATGTTTCGGCGCAGTTCCGCGGCGCAAGCCAAGCTGCGCCCTTGCCGATCCTGCTCCAGGCATCCAGCCCAATCCCGGATCGCCCGCCATGCGACCGGGCGCCCCAGCCCGGCATTGCCTCCCGCCTTGCGCGGAAGCGGCCCCGCCGCAGCGGAGCCCTCCTGTCATTTCGTCGCCGAGGCCTGCACGGCATGCACCGGATTGATGCGGTCGCCCTCGCGGACATAGGCACCGGCCTTGGCGACCACCTCGTCGCCGGCCGCAAGGCCGCTGACGATCTCGATCACCTGGCCGTCCTGGATGCCGGTTTCGACCGGCACCAGCTTGACCACGCCGCCCTCGACCTTGCGGGCGACCGTCTTGCCGCCCGCCGTCGTGACGGCGGAGAGCGGCAGCACGACGCCTTCCTTCTCCTCGACGACGATTTGCGCGCTGGCGAACATGCCGGCGCGTGCCTTGCCGGGTTCGTCGAAGCGGATATAGACGCGGCCGAGGCGGCTTTGCGGGTCGAGCGTCGGCTCGACGAGGCGGATCGTGCCGGTAAGCGTGGCGGCCCCGCCGGCGAGCGTGACGGTCGCCTTCTGGTCCGGGGCGAGCTTGAGGATGCCGTCCTCGGAGACGTCGGCCTTCAGCTCGATCTCGCCGTCGCGAATGACGGTGAAGAGCGGTGCGGCCGCGCCGCTCGCGATCGCGCCGATCTTGGCCGTGCGGGCCGAGACGATGCCGGCGACCGGCGACTTGACTGCGGTGCGGGCAAGCTTCAGGTCGATGTCGTCGATCTGCGACTGGGCGACCTTGATATCGGCCTGCGAAACGGCGATCGCCTGCTCGGCGGAATTGACGCGGGCGAGCGCCGCATCCGCGGCGGCAACGGCCTGGTCGGCGGCGGCCTGCGACTGCGAGCCGGACTTGACGAGCCGCTGGGCCCGGTCGCGGACGCGCACGGCCTCATCGGCATTGGCCTTGGCCTCGACGAGCTGGGCCTCAATCTGGGCGAGGGCGGCATTCGCCTTGGCAAGCGAGGCTTCGGTCTGGCTCTTCTGCAGCACCAGCGCATCGTCGTTCAGCGTGGCGAGCGTGCCGCCCGCCTCGACCCGGTCGCCGACATCGGCGGCAAGCGTGCGGATGGAGAGGCCTTCGACGAGCGGGGTGACATAGACGTCCTCCACCGCCTGGACCGAGCCGGTCGCAACCACGCGGTCGACCAGCGTGCGCGTTTCAGCGGCGGTGACGACGATTGCCGGGAGGTTTTGCGCCTGCTGCTTGTCGGCCTCGCCCTCCGCCGGATCGGCGGCAAGAGCGAAAAGCGGCGTCACCGTCAAGAATGTCGCGACGGAAAAAGAGAGAACTTTCCTGCGTCCAGAAGCCATAGGCCGAACTTTCCCAAAAGCATGACTTTATGATCTCGGCCCGGGCGCTGTTCTTGAGGTTCTTGCCGGACCCTATTTCCTAGCAATATGGCGGACACGGAACGGCTCCCCGGCTCCTCCACGCTCCCGCTGTGCGGTCTATGTAGTCGGCGCGCCCTGTCCTTGCAAGAGGCAACGAAATGGTGCCTCATTATTTTATGCGTTTGGCATTTCGATGGCAATCACGACGGACTGTCGCAACCGGGCCGCGATTGTACGGCCCCTCGAAACGAAACATGCGGGGCCTAAGGCCCCGCATGTCGCGCGATCAGGCGGAAGGACTACTTCAGCGCTTCGTCGGTGATCTCATGCGTCCAGGCGCCTTCCGGCTCCTTGGAGATGACCGGATCGGAACCGCCGGCGAGCAGCGAGGCGACGGTGCGCTTGTAGTCCGCCTCGTCGAGCGCGCCGTTGGAACCGGCCGTCAGCTTGGCGATCTCGCCCATCATGCGCTTCTGGTGCGCTTCGGTCTGGGCGCCGGTCGAATCGTTTTCGAGAACGATGTCGGCGGCTTCGTCCGGGTTCTCCTCGGCATATTTCCAGCCCTTCATGGAGGCGCGCACGAACTTGACCATCTTCTCCTTGAAGGCGGCGTCCTTGAGCTTGTCCTCCAGCACGTAGAGGCCGTCCTCCAGCGTGGCCACACCCTGGTCCTCGTACTTGAAGGTGACGAGATCCTCCGGCTTGATGCCCGCATCGAGGACCTGGCCGTACTCATTGTAGGTCATGGTGGAGATGCAGGCGGCCTGCTTCTGGATCAGCGGATCGACGTTGAAGCCCTGCTTCAGCACGGTCACGCCGTCCGGTCCGCCGTCGGTCGGGATCTTCAGGTGGCTCATCCAGGAGAGGAAGGGATATTCGTTGCCGAAGAACCAGACGCCGAGCGTCTTGCCCTTGAAGTCCTCCGGCCCCTTGACGCCGGATTCCTTCAAACAGGTCAGCATCATGCCCGAGGACTTGAAGGGCTGGGCGATGTTGACGAGCGGCACGCCCTTTTCGCGGGTGGCAAGGGCGGACGGCATCCAGTCGACGATGACGTCGGCGCCGCCGCCGGCGATCACCTGGGCGGGTGCGATGTCCGGCCCGCCCGGCTTGATTTCCACGTCGAGGCCTTCTTCCTCGTAAAAACCCTTGTCCTTCGCGACGTAGTAGCCGGCGAACTGGGCCTGGGTCACCCATTTCAGCTGGAGCGCCACCTTGTCGGCGGCCTCGGCCTGGAACGCGGCAAGCGAGAAGGCGCTTGCCAAAAGGAGCGATGCGATCTTCGTTTTCATGTCAGTTCCCTCTTTTCTTTATTTTACGCCTGCCCACCGCGGACAGACGGATGCCAGAACGTGACGGCCCGCTCGACGAGCGCGACGATCCCGTAGAAGGCGGAGCCAGCCACCGCGGCGACCGCGATTTCGGCCCAGACCATGTCGACATTCATGCGGCCCACTTCCGTGGAGATCCGGAAGCCCATGCCGACGATGGGCGTTCCGAAGAATTCGGCAACGATCGCACCGATCAGCGCGAGCGTGGAATTGATCTTGAGCGCGTTGAAGATGAAGGGCCAAGCGGCGGGAAGGCGCAACTTGACGAGTGTCTGGAACCAGTCGGCGGCGTAGGTGCGCATCAGGTCGCGCTCCATGTGGCTCGTCGCGGCAAGGCCGGAAACGGTATTCACCAGCATGGGGAAGAAGGTCATGATGACGACGACGGCGACCTTCGACTGCCAGTCGAAGCCGAACCACATGACCATGATGGGCGCGACGCCGATGACCGGCAGCGCCGAGACGAAATTGCCGAGCGGCAGCAGGCCCTTCTGCAGGAAGGGCGAGCGGTCGATGAGGATCGCGACGAGGAAGCCGAGGCCGCAGCCGAGCGCATAGCCGACGAGCACGGATTTGAGGAACGTCTGGCGGAAATCCGCCCAGAGCGTCGGGATGGAACTGATCAGCCGTACCCAGATCATGCTCGGCGGCGGCAGCAGCACGGAGGGGATGCTGAAGCCCCTGACGATGCCTTCCCAGATGACGAGGATGGTGACGCCGAAGACCAGCGGCACGGCGAGGCGCGCGGCGCGGTCCATGGCCGGGCTCGCGAATTTCCGGCGGACGAGCCATTCGTTGAAGGCCCAGGCGGCGAGCCAGAAGACGATGGCGGATATCAGGATCGAAAGGTTCATGCCCGCGCCCCCATGCGTTTGAGGACGAGGCTGTGCGCGAAGCCGACGACGATGACGAGCAGCGCCGCCACTGCCGCCGCCATGAAGAGCGCCGCCCAGATCTGCACCGTCTGGCCGTAATAGGAGCCGGCGAGCAGGCGCGCGCCGAGGCCGGCGACGGCGCCGGTCGGCAGTTCGCCGACGATGGCGCCGACGAGCGAGATGGCGATCGCCACCTTCAACGAGGTGAAGAGGTAGGGCATGGAGGCGGGCCAGCGCAGCTTCCAGAAGGTCTGTGCGGAGGACGCGTTGTAGGTGTGCATGAGATCGAGCTGGATCTGCTCCGGGCTGCGCAGCCCCTTCACCATGCCGACGACCACCGGGAAGAAGGAGAGGTAGGTCGAGATCAGCGCCTTCGGCATCAGGCCGGATATGCCGACCGCATTCAGCACGACGATGATCATCGGCGCGATGGCGAGGATGGGAATCGTCTGGCTGGCGATGACCCAGGGCATCAGCGAGCGGTCCATCGCCCGGTTGTGCACGATGGCGATGGCCAGCAGGATGCCGAGCGCCGCACCCATGGCAAAGCCGAGCAGCGTCGCCGACAGCGTGATCCAGGCATGGTAGACGAGGCTGCGCCGGGAGGTGACCGCCTTGTTGACGGTCGTGTCCCAGAGTTCGGCGAAGACCTGGTGCGGCGCTGGCAATACCGGCCGCTCCTGCGCCATGGTCTTCGGCAGCAGCTCCATGAAGCCGATCGTGCCGCCCGCGCGCGCCGCCTGGTCGCGCTCGAAGGGGGCGTTCAGCACGACGACGAAGACGTACCAGACGGCGACGAGCGCGACGAGGACGGTGCCGATCGGCAGCAGGCGGTCGCGAAGGAAGCTGGCCTTGCCCATGGCTCAGCTCCTTGCCGGGGCGGGCATGAGCATCAGTCCCATCGCCAGGATGCCGAGACCGACGCCGGCAAGCTGGGTGCTGTTGAGGCGTTCGCCGAAGAAGAGAAAGGCGATGACGTTGATCAGCAGCAGCTGGGTGATGGCGGACAGCGAAATGGCGATGCCCAGCCCCCCTTCGCGCATCAGCTTCAGCATCATCAGGTTGCCGACGATGTAGAGCGCCATGGAGAAGAGCAGGTAGAGGATGTTCGTCGTGCCGATATAGGCACGCGATGCGGTCGCCGCACCGATGAAGACGGTGGTCGCGCCGAAGAGCCAGAGCACGTAGGAGAGCTTCATCAGGCGTGCTCCTCGTAGCTGTGGCCGGCGCGCAGGCCCTCGCGCACCCGGTGGGCGATCTCGAGGAATTGCGGGGTTTCGCGGATGCCGAGCGGGCGCTCCTTCGGCAGGGGCGATTCGATCACGTCGGTGACGCGGCCGGGGCGGGGGCTCATGACGACGATCTTCGTCGAGAGGTAGACGGCCTCGGGGATCGAGTGGGTGACGAAGCAGATCGTCTTCCGCGTGGCGGCCCAGAGTTTCAGCAATTGTTCGTTGAGATGGTCGCGCACGATCTCGTCGAGGGCGCCGAAGGGCTCGTCCATCAGCAGCAGGTCGGCGTCGAAGGCGAGCGCGCGGGCGATCGATGCGCGCTGCTGCATGCCGCCGGAGAGCTGCCAGGGATATTTCTTGCCGAAGCCGGAAAGGTTGACGAGGTCGAGCGTGCGCTCGATGCGTGCCTTCTGGTCCGCCTTCGAATAGCCCATGATCTCCAGCGGCAGGGCGATGTTCTTCTCGATGGTGCGCCAGGGATAGAGTGCGGCGGCCTGGAAGACATAACCGTAGGCGCGGCGCCTGCGCGCCTCTTCCGGCGTCATGCCGTTGACGGTGATGGTGCCGGAGGTCGGCCTCTCCAGATCCGCGATAACGCGCAAGAAGGTCGTCTTGCCGCAGCCGGAAGGGCCGATGAAGGAGACGAAATCGCCCTTTTCGACGGAAAGGTCGACGCCCGTCAGCGCGGTGACCGGGCCATCGGCGGTCTGGAAGGTGAGGCCGAGGCCCTTGGCGGACACGACGGTGCTGGCGGCTGTTGCATGGGACATGGCGGTCATCTTTCGGCGCGGGTTGCGGCAGACTGCATGTCCATTCTCAGCATTGCAATCGGCATTGTCTGCAGTATCACTTTGGGCACGGAATTCTCACGCTGGAACCGGGGGAAGAGACGATGGCGGTGGAGACGAAGGCCGAATGCCGGGTGGTTCGCCCGGGCAGCACCTATGACGGAAAACAGGGGTTCAGCTATTTCGAGGGCATCGCCCGCGAGAGCGTGGGCGCCTCCGGCATCTGCATGCATCTCCTGACGATCCCGCCGGGCGGGCGGGCGAAGGCGCACATGCACGAGAGCCACGAGACGGCGATCTACATGCTCTCCGGCGAGGCGCATACCTGGTACGGCGCGCGGCTGGAGAATCACGTGATCGTCAAGGCGGGCGAGATGTTCTACATCCCCGCCGGCGTGCCGCACCTGCCGGCCAATCTCTCCGGCGAACCCGCCTCGGCGGTCATCGCCAGGACAGATCCCCACGAGCAGGAGAGCGTGGTGCTTCTGCCGCATCTCGAGGCGCTGGTTGTGATTTAGGCGGCGGGGGAACGCACCCCCCTCTGTCCTGCCGGACATCTCCCCCTCAAGGGGGGAGATCGGCTGGGAGCGCCGACCATATCTCAAACCAGGATGCGCTCTTGCCGCGAGCGATGCCTGTGCGATCCGGGAAAACGGACCGGCCTTCCGATCTCCCCCCTTGAGGGGGAGACGTCCGTCAGGACAGAGGGGGGTGAATGCTGTTCGCAGGCTCCTCACGTCTTGCACCGCATCAGCGGCCCCCAGCGCGTGCCATCGGGAAAGCTCACGGTGTAGCCGCCGCCGTCGGGCGTCAGCGTCAGCTCGTAGGGCGTGGTCTCCTCGTATCCTTCCTCATGGCATTCAGCAGCGACCTTCGTCGCGCCGCCCACCCGATTGCCTTCACCCTTGAACGCGCAATAGGAGGCGGCGGTGGTGACGCCATCCTTGTTCAACAGGAAGAAGAAGTCGGCGCCGGAGGATTCGCCCGTCTCGGCGTAGCGGCAGCCTTCCGCGTCGCCATAGCTGCCATCGACGATGTCGGCCGCCGCCCCCGCCGGACCGGCGAGAACCATGCCGAGGAGAAGGGCGAGGCGGCCGGCGCGGATCATACGCCGCTCGCCGGAATGCCGCTACGCTCCACCTTGCGCGGCGCGGTGATCTCCTTCCAGGTCGACAGCGCCTTGTTGACGGCCGCAAACGGTTCGCGCTTGACGAACTGGCCGTGCCCCTCGCGGGTCTTCACGGTGCTCTCCTCGATCGCGACCACGCCGCGCGTCAGGGTATAGCGCGGCAGGCCCGTCACCTCCTTGCCCTCGAAGACGTTGTAGTCGATCGAGGATTGCTGGTTCTTGGCGGAGATGGTCTTGGAACGCTTCGGGTCCCACACGACGATATCCGCATCCGCGCCGACGAGGATCGCGCCCTTCCTCGGATAGACGTTGAGGATCTTGGCGATGTTGGTGGAGGTGACCGCGACGAACTCGTTCATGGTCAGCCGGCCGGTGTTGACGCCGTTGGTCCAGAGCATCGGCATGCGGTCTTCCAGGCCTCCGGTGCCGTTCGGGATCTTGCGGAAATCGCCGGCGCCGGTGCGCTTCTGGTCGGTCGTGAAGGCGCAGTGGTCCGTCGCCACCACCTGCAGCGAGCCCGCGGCGAGGCCGGCCCAGAGCGAATCCTGATGCTGCTTGTTGCGGAAGGGCGGGCTCATGACGCGGCGGGCGGCGTGGTCCCAGTCCTTGTTGAAATATTCGCTCTCGTCCAGCGTCAGGTGCTGGATCAAGGGTTCGCCGTAGACGCGCATGCCGTTCTGCCGGGC
This sequence comes from Shinella yambaruensis, assembly GCF_050859155.1. Lineage (NCBI taxonomy): Bacteria > Pseudomonadati > Pseudomonadota > Alphaproteobacteria > Hyphomicrobiales > Rhizobiaceae > Shinella > Shinella yambaruensis. The sequence continues at coordinate 3,183,647 of NZ_CP150638.1, read as the reverse complement.
GCGGCGGATGGCCTCGTGCGCCTGTTCGCAGGAAGTGTGCACGACATAGAGCGGCGCGCCCGCCATGTCGGCGATGATGATGGCGCGGTTCGTCGCTTCGCCCTCGACGGAGGGCGGGCGGGAATAGGCGTGGCCTTCCGGCCCGTTATTGCCCTCGTCCATCAGCTTCTGCTGCATGGCGGCGACGACATCGCCGTTTTCCGCATGGACGAGCGGCAGCGCGCCGAGCGCGGCGCAGCGCTGGAACGAGGCGAACATCTCGTCGTCGTTCACCATCAGCGCGCCCTTGTAGGCCATGAAATGCTTGAAGGTGTTGATGCCCTTCTCCTCGACGACGGCCTTCATCTCGTCGAAGACCTGTTCGCCCCACCAGGTGACGGACATGTGGAAGGAATAGTCGCAATTGGCGCGGGTCGACTTGTTGTCCCAGCGCTTCAGCGCGTCGAGCAGCGACTGGCCGGGATCGGGCAGGCAGAAATCGACCACCATGGTGGTGCCGCCGGCAAGGCCGGCCCGCGTGCCGCTCTCGAAATCATCGGCCGAATAGGTGCCCATGAAGGGCATTTCGAGATGCACATGCGGATCGATGCCGCCCGGCATGACATAACAGCCCGCCGCATCCAGCACCTCGTCGCCGGAAAGGTCCGGGCCGATCTCGACGATCCTGCCACCGTCGATCTTTACGTCGGCCTTGTAGGTGAGGTCCGCGGTAACGACGGTTCCGCCCTTGATGACTGTGCTCATGATCGTTCCCCTGTCTCTTGGTTCTCGGCGAAAATGGCCGGATAAAACCCCGCCATGTGGCAGCGTTCGGTCATTTGGCCGTTCAACGCTGCGAGGATCGTTTCAAGGACCATACGTCGTTCCCGCGTGACCTCATGGTTCCAGAAGCGGAGAACGGAATAGCCATGTTCGTTGAGCCAGCGGGTCCGTGTTTCGTCAGCTTGCTTCGCAGCATGCTGAAAGCCATCGATTTCGATGACGAGGCGCCGCGTGCGGCAAAGGAAATCGACGACGTAGATTCCAAGCGGCACTTGCCGGGAAAATTTGAAGCGGTTGAGCCGGCGGTCGCGCAGGTCGCTCCAGAGGCGGCGTTCTTCCTCGGTTTCGTTTTTCCGCAGTCCTCGGGCATACCGCGTCTTGCCCGGGGGCCGTTTGGTTATGTCGGCTTCGCTCGGCATACCCCCCTCATCCGGCCCTTCGGGCCACCTTCTCCCCCCGGGGGAGAAGGGGAATTTCGCGGCGCCGTTTTCTTCTTTTCGTCCGATCAGCGTATGCGGCACTGACGTGGGCAGAGGCGTTGCAGCAAGTCTCTCCTTCTCCCCCGGGGGGAGAAGGTGGCCCGAAGGGTCGGATGAGGGGGTGGTCACGACCGGAAGCATCCGCTCACTCCGCAATCCCAGCCGTCTCGATTACCGCATGGAGCAGTACGTCGGCGCCGGCGGCGGCCCATTCCTTGGAAATGTCCTCCGCCTCGTTGTGCGAGAGGCCGCCCACGCAGGGGCACATGATCATCGTGGCCGGCGCCACCCGGGCGGCCCAGCAGGCGTCGTGGCCGGCGCCGGAGATGATGTCCCTATGGCTGTAGCCGAGGTCCTCGGCCGCCTTGCGGACGGTGGCGACCAGCGTCGGGTCGAAGATGACGGGGTCGAAATGGCCGACCGGCTCGACGGAACAGCCGACGCCGAGCGCCTCGCAGATCTTCGGCGCCTCCGCCTCGATGCGGGCGCGCATGCCGTCGAGCTTGGCCTGGTCCGGCGAACGGATGTCGACGGTGAAGACGACCTTGCCCGGCAGCACGTTGCGCGAGTTCGGCGAGAAGAACACCTGGCCGACGCCGCCGACGGCGCCCGGCTGGTTCTCCATCGCGACCGCCTGCACCATTTCGAGGATGCGGGCCATGGCGAGCCCGGCATTGACGCGCATCGTCATCGGCGTCGAGCCGGTATGCGCCTCGCGGCCGGTCAGCGTGAATTCCAGCCACCACAGGCCCTGGCAGTGGGTGACGACGCCGATATCCTTGCCTTCCGCCTCAAGGATCGGCCCCTGTTCGATGTGATATTCGAAATAGGCGTGCATTTTCCGCGCGCCGACCTCTTCGTCGCCCACCCAGCCGATGCGCTGCAGTTCCTCGCCGAAGGTTTTTCCCTCCGGGTCCTTGCGGCCATAGGCGTAATCCTGCGTATGCACGCCGGCGAAGACGCCGGAGGCGAGCATGGCGGGGGCGAAGCGCGCGCCTTCCTCGTTCGTCCAGTTGGTGACGACGATCGGGTGCTTCGTCCTGATGCCGAGATCGTTCAGCGAGCGCACGACCTCCAGGCCCGCCAGCACGCCGAGCACGCCGTCATATTTGCCGCCGGTCGGCTGCGTGTCGAGATGCGAGCCGACATAGACGGGCAGGGCGTCGGGGTCCGTGCCTTCGCGCGTCATGAACATGTTGCCCATCGTGTCGACGCCCATGGTAAGGCCCGCGTCGTCGCACCAGGCCTGGAACAGGCGGCGGCCCTCGGCGTCCGAATCGGTCAGCGTCTGGCGATTGTTGCCGCCGGCAATGCCGGGGCCGATCTTCGCCATGTCCATGAGGGAATCCCACAGGCGGTCCGCGTTGACACGCATGTTCTCGCCGGGTGCGGCCATGTCTATGCTCCCATGTCATCGGGCTTTTGCAGCCCCATTTTCGTTCCCACCGGCTGGCGGCGCCCTTGTTGTTTTGCGCCTTCCGATCAGCAGTTGCCTTTGCGCGATAACTGACTGATAATTTGACCGGTTGGTAAACATTACAGCTTCCGTTGCGGCACTCAAGCCGAAAAACCAAAAACTTGGGCTGCATCCAAGAAAATGGCGGCTGGTTAAACTGGTGAATTTGGCGGCACTTTTCCCGGCGACGGGATGGCCGAGGGGGCACGATGGCATTACCAAGGGCGGCGAGGACACAGCGGCGCACGCGCATCCAGGAGGCGAAGGAGGAGCAGATCCTCGAAGCGGCGCTGGAGGTCTTCTCGCTGCACGGCTTTCGCGGCGCCACCGTCGACCAGATCGCCGAGGTCGCCGGCATGTCCAAGCCGAACCTGCTCTATTATTTCCGCACCAAGGAGGCGATGCACCGGGCGCTGATCACCCGGGTGCTCGATACCTGGCTCGATCCCTTGCGCGAATTCGATGCGGAGGGCAATCCGGTGTCGGAGATCCGCAGCTATATCCGCCGCAAGCTGGAAATGGCGCGGGATTTTCCGCGCGAGAGCCGGTTGTTCGCCAATGAAATCCTGCAGGGCGCGCCCAACATCGAGGACGAGCTGAAGGGGCCGCTGAAATCGCTCGTCGACGAGAAGGCGGAAGTCATCCGCACCTGGGCGAAAGCGGGCAAGATCGCCAAATGCGACCCGTACCACCTGATCTTCTCGATCTGGTCGACCACCCAGCACTATGCCGATTTCGACGTGCAGGTGCGCGCCGTGCTGGGGCAGAATCAGGCCGGCGAGGGGCGGTTCGAGGATGCGGCGCGCTTCCTCGAGCAGCTGTTCCTAACCGGCCTCAATGTCAGCGAGCAGCCGGCGTAGATTTCGACTTGGCCGGCTCCGCCTTGGGCTGGCCGAAGAGGCTGGCGGCGATCTGCTCGCGTTCGCGCCACAGGGCCGGCAGGGCGAGAAGCGCAATGCAGACGACGGCGATCGACGTCTTGGTGAGCTGCGAGAGTTCCGGCGTGCGCCCGTCCGCATAATAGACCGCGTAGACGATGGCGACGTGCCAGACATAGACCTGCAGCGAATGGCGGCCGAGCAGGCGCAGGAAGCGCAGGGTGAAGACGCCAATAACGATTCCCGCGAGCTTGCGGACCCACAGGTTGTGGTGCTTCGGCCCGGCGATCAGGAGCCAGGCGAGGCCGGTCGCGACGGCCGCGAAGTTCAGGAGGTAGACCGGACCGAAATCGGCGCGGATCTCCATGGTCGCGAACTTGTCGAGCACGGATTGCGGCAACAGGTCCCAGGCCGTGACGATGCGCAGCGGCAGGAAGAACAGGCAGATGGCGAGCGCGACCTTCGGCAGCCGCGTCTTTTCCGGGGAGAAGATGCGGTTCCAGTCGATCCTGTCCTGCGCGGTCAGCGCACCGATGACCAGGGCCGAGATGAACACGATCTGCCAGCCCAGCATGTTGAAACTCGCGCGGATGCCCTGGTCGTCGGAGCCGGTGAACAGCGTGTTCAGGGGATCGGTGACGAAGCGTTGCAGGCCGAGCTGCGCGGCCATCCAGACGATCAGCGAACCGGCCAGCACCTGCGCCCACTTTCCCTTCAGGCAGAGCCAGACGAGCGGCGGGGCGAACAGCATGTAGACGATGTATTGCGGCAGGATGTCCATGAATGTCGGCTGGAACAGGAAGGTGGCGATCGCCGCCAGCCGCAGCGGCTGGTCGAAATTCGTATAGCCGAGCCAGTTGTACCAGAGCCGGTAGGCGTCGGGCAGGAACATCTGCACGACGAGCACTGCCATGACCGTGCCCATGGCGTAGCGGTAGAGCTCGAAGGCGCGGTTGCGGATGAGCTGGCGGCCGGTGTCATAGCCGTATTTCAGCATCTTGCGGGCATAGACCATGCCGATGAGCAGGCCGGAGAGGAACACGAAGCCCTGGGCGTCCTCCACGAAGGCGAACTGGCGATGGTTCACTTCCATCATCCAGTAGCCGCCGACAAAGACGAGGTGATTGATCAGCATGAAAACGAGGAAGTAGCCCCGCATGCCGTCGATAATCTCAAATCGCTTCAAAATATGCGCTCCGCCGATACTCAAGATACGCCCCAACGGGATGGCAACGCATGAGGCGGCGGATCGTTCCAGGAAAAATCAATCCGGCAGCCACGCCATCAGCGCCAGGCCGCAGGCGGTGACGAGGGCACCGGCCAGCACCGGCGGGCTTGCCCAGCCATGGCCGAGAATCCCTTCGAGCAGGATGATGAAGCTCGGCGTGAGGTAGCCGTAGCCGAGCACCTTGGAGGCGGGCAGGCGCATCGAGGCATATTGCAGCAGCAGGAAGGTGCCGGCCGTGGTGACGACAGCGAGATAGGTGACCGCGGCGTAGACGGCGACGGGCAGGGCGGAAAAATCCGTTTCGATGAGGCCGCCTATGCCGGGCGGCACCAGCCAGAGCGTCGCGCCCACCGTCACCCAGAAGCCGAAGGCGACGGCCGGCTCGCCCCGGTCGAAGCGGCGGATCAGCGGCACGTAGAGCGCATGGCAGATGACGCCGACGAAGAAGATCATCTCACCCGCGCCGATGTCGAAGGCGAGGATAGCCTCGATATTGCCGCGGAAGATGACCCAGACAGCGCCGGCGGCGGCGATGAGAAGGCCGGCGAGCACGCCGGGCCGGGTCCTTTGCCCGAGCACCGGCAGCGCGAAGCCGGCGCTCAGGAGCGGCATCAGCGTGAAGACCGCGCCGGTGGCGACGGGGCTGGTGAATTCCAGCGCCATGAACATGGTGAGCATGTAGACGGCGATCAGCCCGCCGAGCAGCAGGAAGCGCCAGGCCTGCTTCGGCAGGGCCATCGGAATCCGGAAGGCGCCGAAGGCGAGCGCCGCCATCACGACGACGGTCAGGATATAGCGCCAGAGCATCAACGGCTCGGCCTCCATGGCGCGCGCCGCAAGCCCCCCGAAGGAGAAGGAGCCGGCGATCAGCACCGCAAAGAGCAGCATGGCGAGGTGGCCCTTCAGCTTTTCGTGGCCTTTGGCGTGAATGGAAAGGCCTGCCGGGGCCGGCATACGCTTCGTCAAGAAAATCATCCTATTGTCTGCGGCGCGGCATGCTCATAGAGCAATTCCGGCAAGTGTGCGCAGCGGTCTTTTGTCCGCAAGTGCGAAAAATCGGGGTGCGCCGCTCCCACAGGAAAGCCGCAATCGCCGCCCATAGGCCGGCGGCACGCGAGAGGACATTGCATGACGACGGCCATCGGCTTCAAGGACACGGACCGCAAGACGAGCGAACTGCTCGAGGACATCATCCAGTCGATCAAGGGCGAGCACATCACGCTGCGCGACCTGCTCGCGATGATGGGCGAAAGCGGCCTGCTGCTGCTCTGCGCCTTCCTGTCTCTGCCGTTCCTCTTTCCGGTCTCGATCCCCGGCGTCTCCACCGTTTTCGGCGCCGGCATCGTGCTGATCAGCGCGGCGATCACGCTCAACCGGCTGCCCTGGCTGCCCGGCAAGGTCGCCGACCGGCGGCTCGAGAGCGGCAAGCTCCGGCCCGTGCTGGAGCGCGGGGTGACGTTCCTGCGCAAGATCGACCGGTTCTTCAAGCCGCGCATGACGGCGCTCACGACCGGCGCGCTTATGAACCGCATCAACGGGCTGGTGCTGATGGGGGCGGGGCTGCTGCTCATGGCGCCGCTCGGGCTCATTCCCTTCTCCAACACACTTCCCGGCGTCGCCATCCTCCTGCTCGCCGCCGGCATTTCGCAGCGCGACGGGCTGGTGGTGCTTGCGGGCTACGTGATGGTGGCGCTGACGATCGTCTATTTCGCCGCGCTTGCGTTTCTGGCCTATAGCGCGGGGCAGAGTTTTCATTTCTTCGGGTGATGGGACAGCCCCTCATCCGGCCTGCCGGCCACCTTCTCCCCGCAAGCGGGGCGAAGGAGATATGCCGCGCCGTTTTCCTCGGTCATTACCGGTTCGTGGGGCACGTTCCCTCTCCCCGCTTGCGGGGAGAGGGTTAGGGTGAGGGGCAATTGCGCCGTCTACTCCGCGGCCTGCCGCGCCATCGGGTTGTTCGGGTGGGTCGTCCAGTTGGCGTAGTTCGGATCGACCGGCTTGCCGGTGCGCTGATCCAGGACGCCGGGCTCCAGGCCGACCATGGTGATGCAGTTCTCCACCGGGCAGACGTTGACGCAGAGGTTGCAGCCGACGCATTCGTCCTCCATCACCTCGAAATGCCGGACGCCATCAACGAACTGCGTGATCGCCTGGTGCGAAGTGTCCTCGCAGGCGATGTGGCAGCGGCCGCACTTGATGCAGGCGTCCTGGTCGATATGGGCTTTGGCGATGTAGTTGAGGTTGAGGTACTGCCAGTCCGTGACGTTGGGCACCGCGCGGGCGATGATGTCGTCGAGGCTGCGGTGGCCCTTGGCATCCATCCAGCTGGAGAGCCCGGTGATCATCTCCTGCACGATCTTGAAGCCGTAGGTCATCGCCGCCGTGCAGACCTGCACGTTGCCGGCGCCGAGCGCCAGGAACTCCGCCGCGTCGCGCCAGGTGGTGATGCCGCCAATGCCCGAGATCGGCAGGCCGTAGGTCTCCGGATCGCGGGCGATCTCGGCGACCATGTTGAGGGCGATAGGTTTGACCGCCGGGCCGCAATAGCCGCCATGGGTGCCCTTGCCGCCGACCGTCGGGTTCGGTGCGAAATTGTCAAGGTCGACGGAGACGATAGAGTTGATCGTGTTGATCAGCGATACGGCGTCCGTGCCGCCTGCCTTGGCGGCACGGGCCGGCTTGCGGATGTCGGTGATGTTCGGCGTCAGCTTGGTGATGACCGGCATGCGGGTGTACTGCTTGCACCAGCGCACGACCATCTCGATATATTCCGGCACCTGGCCGACGGCCGCGCCCATGCCGCGCTCGGACATGCCGTGCGGACAGCCGAAATTGAGCTCGATGCCGTCCGCCCCGGTCTCTTCCACCAGCGGCAGGATCGCCTTCCAGCTCTCCTCCTCGCAGGGCACCATGATGGAGGCGATCAGCGCCCGGTCCGGCCAGTTCATCTTGACCTGCTTCATCTCGCGCAGGTTGGTGTAGAGGTCGCGGTCGGTGATCAGTTCGATATTGTTGAGGCCGAGCAGGCGGCGGTCGGCGCCCCAGATCGCGCCGTAGCGCGGGCCGTTGACGTTGACGACCGGCGGGCCTTCCTCGCCGAGCGTCTTCCAGACCACGCCGCCCCAGCCCGCCTTGAAGGCGCGCTCGACATTGTAGGCCTTGTCGGTCGGCGGCGCGGAGGCCAGCCAGAAAGGGTTGGGCGATTTGATGCCGACGAAATTGTTGCGAAGATCAGCCATGTCTCATCCTCCCCTTCAAGCGACGGCAACGGCGGGCTGCGCACCGGCGGCCAGCATGCGGTTGATGGAATCGGCCGCATCGCGCCCTTGCGCGACGGAGGTGACCGTCAGGTCCTCGCCGGCCTTCACGCAGTCGCCCCCCGCCCAGACATTGGCGATGGACGTGCGGCTTTCTGCGTCGATGGCGATGCGGTTGCCGACCATGGCGAGCGAACCGAGACCGCCAGCCTCGAAGGTCTGGCCGATGGCCTTGAAGATCTGGTCGGCGGCCAGCACCCCGGTCTCGCCGGTGCCTGTCAGCTTGCCGTCCCGCATCTCGGTATATTCCACCTCGATGCCGGCGACATGGCCGTCGCGCGCGATGACGCGCTTCGGCTGCAGCCAGTGGCGGATCATCACGCCCTTGGAGGCCGCAAGGTCCTGCTCGAATTCCGAGGCGTTCATGTGCTCCTTGCCGCGGCGGTAGCAGATGGTCACCTCTTCCGCGCCGAGCAGTTTCGCCTGCACGGCGGCGTCGATCGCCGTCATGCCGCCGCCGATGACGACGACGCGCCGGCCGACCGGGATGGTCGCCTTGTCCGTCGCCTGGCGCAGCTCGGCGATGAAATCGACCGCGTCGACCACGCCGGGCAGGTTCTCACCCTCCGCGCCGAGCGCGTTGACCCCGGCAAGGCCCATGCCGAGGAAGACGGCGTCGAAATTGGCGGTGAGGTCGGCAAGCGTGAAGTCGCGGCCGAGCTTCAGGCCGTTCTTCACCTCGATGCCGCCGATGGACAGCACGTAGTCGACTTCCGCCTGGGCGAAATCATCGACCGCCTTGTAGGTGGCGATGCCGTATTCGTTGAGGCCGCCGGCCTTTTCGCGTGCCTCGAAGATCACGACGTCATGGCCGTTCATGGCGAGGCGGTGGGCGCAGGCGAGGCCTGCCGGGCCGGCTCCGACGACCGCCACGGCCTTGCCCGTGCGGGCGGCGCGCTCGTAGAAATGCTTGTTCTCCGTCATCGCGACATCGGTCGCGTAGCGCTGCAGGCGGCCGATCTCCACCGGGCGCTGCTCGGCGGTGTTGCGCACGCAGGCCTGCTCGCAGAGCGTCTCGGTGGGACAGACGCGGGCGCACATGCCGCCCAGAATGTTCTGGTCGAAGATGGTCTTGGCCGAGCCGATCGGGTTGCCCGTCGAGATCTGGCGGATGAACATCGGAATGTCGATGGAGGTGGGACAGGCCGTCATGCACGGCGCGTCGTAGCAGAAGTAACAGCGGTCGGCGGCGACCAAGGCCTCGTGATCGTCGAGGCGCGGATGAAGGTCGGAAAAGTTCGTCTCGTATTCGGCCGGCGCAAGACGCCCCCGATGGATCCCAGATTGCGTCGTTCCCATGATTATCTCCCATTCGCGTGGGCTTTTTCGATGAGAGAACGGTAACCCAGCTTTATTTTTTTATCAAACGGTAAAATTTCAAAAGAAAGGCTGGTTTTTCAGGGCTTCCAGCGAAAATAAACATGAGAATTATGGTTATGTTTTTCTGCCGCTTTCCGGAGCGCTGTTCCGGCTGCGCCATCAGATGGCGTTTGACAGGTCGCCGGAAAAGATGCAGCAAATCGTCTGGAACAGCAGGGGAAAACCATGGCGAAGCGGGCGGAAACCACCGGGCGGCTGGACGATGCGGCAAGGGCCGGCTGGCTCTACTATGTCGCGGGCCGCACGCAGGACGAGATCGCCGCGGCCATGGGCATCTCCCGCCAGTCGGCGCAGCGCCTCGTCTCACTCGCCGTCGCCGAGCGGCTGATCAAGGTGCGGCTCGACCACCCGATCGCCGAATGCCTGGAGCTTGGCGAGGAACTGAAGAAGAAGTTCGGCCTCGTGCATGTCGATATCGTGCCGAGCGATCCGGGCTCCACCTCCACGACGATCGGCATTGCGGAGGCAGGTGCGGCGGAGATCGAGCGCTGGCTGAAGAAATCCGAGCCGATCGTGCTCGCCGTCGGCACGGGGCGCACGCTGAAGGCGGCGATCGACCAGCTTCCGGCGATGGAATGTCCGCAGCACCGCATCATGTCGCTGACCGGCAATATCGGGCCGGACGGTTCGGCGGCCTACTACAACGTCATCTTCTCCATGGCCGATGCGGTGAAGGCCCGGCATTATCCGATGCCGCTGCCGGTTCTCGTCTCCTCCACGGAGGAGCGCGACCTCCTGCACAAGCAGAGCCTCGTGCAATCGACGCTGCAGCTCGGCCGCGAGGCCGACGTCGCCTTCGTCGGCATCGGCGAGCTCGGCGCGGATGCGCCGCTCTGCCTCGACGGGTTCCTCGATCCGGAGGAGATGGCCCGTCTGATGGAGGAGGGGGCCGCCGGCGAGATCTGCGGCTGGATGTTCGACCGGGACGGAAAACTGCTCGAAGGCAGTATCAACGAGCGTGTCGCCTCCGTGCCGCTGCCGCCGCGCGAGACCACCACCGTCATCGGCCTTGCCAAGGGCAAGCGCAAGTATGCGGCGCTTCTGGCGGCGCTTCGCGGGCGCATGATCAACGGCGTCATCACCGACGAAGCCACCGCCCGCCACCTGCTTTCGGCCTGATCCGAGCCGCTGTCCCGGTAAAAATTCTCTATGAGATTCAACGGCCGCTGCCATGCTTTGTGCGGTGCAGCAACGATTGGCCGTTGACTTGTTGCGGCAATATGCGAGTAATTGCTCATGAGCAAAGCAAATGCTCAATACCTTTCTGGGAGGAAGATAATGTATTTGAAGACCCTTTTGCTGGGCACCTGCTCGGCTGCGCTCCTGTGCGGTTTCGCCAATGCCGAAACACTCACCATCGCCACCGTCAACAATGGCGACATGATCCGCATGCAGGGGCTGACGGACGATTTCACGGCCAAGAACCCCGATATCGAGCTGAACTGGGTGACGCTCGAGGAGAACGTGCTGCGCGAGCGCGTCACGACCGACATCGCGACGAAGGGCGGCCAGTACGACATCATGACGATCGGCACCTATGAGGTTCCGATCTGGACCAAGCAGGGCTGGCTCGTGGCGCTCGACAATCTCGGCGCCGACTACGACGTCGACGACCTGCTGCCGGCCATCCGCGCCGGTCTGACGGGCGAGGACGGCAAGCTCTACGCCGCGCCGTTCTACGGCGAATCCTCCTTCGTCATGTACCGCAAGGACTTGATGGAGAAGGCCGGGCTCACCATGCCCGACGCGCCGACCTGGGAGTTCATCGCCGACGCCGCCCGCAAGATGACCGACCGCACGGCCGGCATCAACGGCATTTGCCTTCGCGGCAAGGCCGGCTGGGGCGAGAACATGGCCTTCCTGACGGCGACGGCGAACGCCTTCGGCGCCCGCTGGTTCGACGAGAACTGGAAGCCGCAGTTCGACCAGCCGGAATGGAAGAACACGCTCGATTTCTACGTCAAGCTCATGAACGATGCCGGCCCGCAGGGCGCGTCCTCGAACGGCTTCAACGAGAACCTGGCGCTGTTCCAGCAGGGCAATTGCGGCATGTGGATCGACGCCACGGTCGCCGCCTCCTTCGTCTCGAACCCGAAGGAATCGACGGTCGCCGACAAGGTTGGTTATGCCCTCGCCCCCGATACGGGCCTCGGCAAGCGTGGCAACTGGCTCTGGGCCTGGAACCTCGCCATTCCCGCAGGCACGCAGAAGGCCGAGGCGGCGGAAAAGTTCATCGCCTGGGCGACCAGCAAGGACTACACCAAGCTCGTCGCGGAGAAGGAAGGTTGGGCGAACGTTCCTCCGGGCACACGCTCCTCGCTCTATGCGAATGCGGACTATGAGGCGGCCGCGCCCTTCGCCAAGATGACGCTCGACTCGATCAACGCCGCCGATCCGAAGAACCCGGCCGTCAAGCCGGTGCCCTATGTCGGCGTGCAGTTCGTGGCGATCCCGGAATTCCAGGGTCTCGGCACGACGGTCGGCCAGCTCTTCTCGGCCGCGCTCGCCGGCCAGATGTCGGTCGACGACGCGCTCGCCCAGGCCCAGCAGGTCACGACACGCGAAATGACCCGCGCCGGCTACATCAAGTAATTACCTCCTCCCCAAGGACAGGCTGCCCGGACGCGCTCCGGGCAGCCGATAGACGAGTGCTGATCCGGGTCCGCCCCTCATCCCCCTGCCGGGACCTTCTCCCCGCAGGCGGGGAGAAGGAGGAAAACGGCGCGCCCATCGTTCCTCGCCCCGTTTACGGGGAGAGGATGCCGGCAGGCAGGTGAGGGGCGGGCTGCGCCATAAATTCGTAAAGCGATTGTACAGGCCGGCCATGCCGGCTTTCGGGAGGATGAAAGCATGGCGACGGAGAACACGCGTGGTTTGGCGCGGTTGATGTTGGCGCCCTCAGTTGGGCTGCTTCTGGTGTGGATGATCGTTCCGCTGGCGATGACGCTGTGGTTCTCGTTCCAGAACTACAACCTGTTGAACCCGGCCAATGTCAGCTGGGCGGGGCTGTTCAACTATCAGTATTTCTACACCGACCCGGCCTTCTTCCAGTCGATCTGGAACACGCTCCTGATCGTCGGCGGGGTGCTGCTGATCACCGTCGTCGGCGGCATCGCCATCGCGCTGCTGCTCGACCAGCCGATGTGGGGCCAGGGCATCGTGCGCATCATGATCATCTCGCCCTTCTTCGTCATGCCGCCGGTGGCAGCGCTGGTGTGGAAGAACATGATCATGCATCCGGGCTACGGCGTGCTGGCGGACATCAACCGCGCCGTCGGGCTGCAGCCGGTCGACTGGTTCGCGCAGTATCCGCTGTTCTCGATCATCATCATCGTCGCCTGGCAATGGCTGCCGTTCGCCACCCTCATCCTCTTGACCGCGCTGCAATCGCTCGACGGCGAGCAGAAGGAGGCGGCGGAGATGGACGGGGCCGGCTTCGTCTCCCGCTTCGTCTACCTGACGCTGCCGCACCTTTCCCGCTCGATCACCGTCGTCATCCTGATCCAGACGATCTTCCTGCTCGGCGTCTATGCGGAGATCCTCGTCACCACCAACGGCGGGCCGGGCTATGCCTCGACCAACCTGCCGTTCCTGATCTACCGCACGGCGCTGCTCGGCTACGACGTCGGCGGCGCCTCGGCCGGCGGCATCATCGCCGTCATCCTCGCCAACATCGTCGCCTTCTTCCTGATGCGCGCCGTCGGCAAGAACCTGGACAAGTAGTTTACCGCCGTTCCGGACGGAACCGCTCCGCACGGTCCCGGAACAGCCTTTAGGGAGGACAAGACCATGGCCAGAGCCGTCTCGACAAGACGAACCGCCGTCTTCACCATCGCCGCCTGGATCATCGCGCTGATCCTCTTCTTCCCGATCCTCTATACGATCATCACCTCGTTCAAGTCCGAGACCGAGGCGATCCAGGGCTTCGACATCCTGCCGTCGGGCACGGTGGAGAGCTACGCGGCCGTGCAGGCGCAGAGCAACTACTTCAAGTTCTTCCTGAACTCGGTGATCATCTCGGTCGGCTCGACGCTGCTGGCGCTCTTGATCGCCGTGCCGGCGGCCTGGTCGATGGCCTTCTCGCCGACGAGAAGGACCAAGGACATCCTGATGTGGATGCTGTCGACCAAGATGATGCCGGCCGTCGCCGTGCTGGTGCCGATCTACCTGATCTTCCGCGACACGGGCCTGCTCGACAGCCGCGTCGGGCTCACCGTCATGCTGACGCTGATCAACCTGCCGATCGTCATCTGGATGCTCTACACCTATTTCCGCGAGATCCCCGGCGAGATCCTGGAGGCCGCGCGCATGGACGGGGCGTCGCTGTGGGGCGAGATCGTCTACGTGCTGACCCCGATGGCGGTGCCGGGCATTGCGTCCACCATGCTGCTCAACATCATCCTCGCCTGGAACGAGGCCTTCTGGACGATCCGGCTGACGACGACGAACGCCGCGCCGCTGACCGCCTTCATCGCCTCGTTCTCCAGCCCGCAGGGTCTGTTCTGGGCCAAGCTCTCGGCGGCCTCGACGCTCGCCATCGCCCCGATCCTGATCATGGGCTGGTTCAGCCAGAAACAGCTTGTCCGCGGCCTCACCTTCGGCGCCGTGAAGTAACGAAACAGACGGGAGGGACCATCATGGGCAAGATCATCCTTAAAAAGGTCAACAAGAGCTTCGGCGCCACGCAGGTCATTCCGGGCATCGACCTGACGATCGAGGACGGCGAGTTCGTCGTCTTCGTCGGCCCGTCGGGCTGCGGCAAGTCCACGCTGCTGCGCCTCATCGCGGGCCTGGAGGACACGACGAGCGGCACGATCGAGATCGACGGCAAGGACGTGACATCGGCCGCCCCGGCCAGGCGCGGGCTCGCCATGGTGTTCCAGTCCTATGCGCTCTACCCGCACATGACGGTGAAGAACAACATCGCCTTCCCCCTGAAGATGGCCAAGACCGATCCGGCCGTCATCGAGAAGAAGGTGGCGGAAGCGGCGCGCGTGCTCAACCTGACCAACTATCTCGAACGCCGCCCTGGCCAGCTGTCCGGCGGCCAGCGCCAGCGCGTGGCGATCGGCCGGGCGATCGTGCGCGAGCCCTCGGCCTTCCTGTTCGACGAGCCGCTCTCCAACCTCGACGCGGCGCTGCGCGGCACGATGCGGCTGGAGATCTCCGAGCTGCACCACCAGCTGAAGACGACGATGATCTACGTCACCCACGACCAGGTGGAGGCGATGACCATGGCCGACAAGATCGTCGTGCTGAACGCCGGCAACATCGAGCAGGTCGGCTCGCCGCTCGATCTCTACAACAAGCCCGACAACCTGTTCGTCGCCGGCTTCATCGGCTCGCCGCGCATGAACTTCGTCAAGGGCGAGGCGGCCAGGCCCTGGAACGCCCCGACCGTCGGCATAAGGCCGGAGCATATCCGCCTGTCCAAGGAGGGCGGCACCTGGAAGGGCGTCGTCGGCGTCGCAGAGCATCTCGGCTCCGACACCTTCCTGCACGTCAATGCCGAGGCCATCGGCATGCTCACCGTGCGCGCCGGCGGCGACTTCCCCGTAACACACGGCGACACCGTCTTCCTAACGCCAGACGAAACGCGAATCCATCGCTTCGACCAAAACGGGAACGCCAGCCGATGAAACGGCTCGAGGGCAAAAGCGCGCTGATCACGGGATCGGCGCGCGGCATCGGCCGCAGCTTCGCGGAGGCCTATATGCGCGAGGGCGCGCGGGTCGCCATCGCCGACATCGATATCGGGCGGGCGCAGGCGACGGCAGGCGAGATCGGGCCGGCCGCCTACGCGGTCGAGATGGACGTGACACGGCAGGCGTCGATCGACGCGGCCATCGCGACCTGCGTGAAGGAGGCCGGCGGCATCGACATCCTCGTCAACAACGCCGCGCTGTTCGACCTCGCGCCGATCGTCGAGATCACGCGGGAGAGCTACGACAGGCTGTTCTCGATCAACGTTGCCGGCACGCTCTTCACCCTCCAGGCGGCGGCAAGGCAGATGATCGCGCAGGGGCGCGGCGGCAAGATCATCAACATGGCGAGCCAGGCCGGGCGGCGCGGCGAGGCGCTGGTCGCCGTCTATTGCGCGACGAAGGCGGCGGTCATCAGCCTCACCCAGTCGGCAGGGCTGGACCTCATCAAGCACGGCATCAACGTCAATGCGATCGCGCCCGGCGTGGTCGACGGCGAACACTGGGACGGCGTCGACGCGCTCTTTGCGAAATACGAGAACCGGCCGCTCGGCGAGAAGAAGCGGCTGGTCGGCGAAGAAGTGCCCTTCGGCCGCATGGGAACGGCGGACGACCTGACGGGAATGGCGATCTTCCTCGCCTCGCAGGAGAGCAACTATATCGTCGCGCAGACCTACAATGTCGACGGCGGCAACTGGATGAGCTGAGGCCCGCCACGCGGACCTCGCCTCGCAATAGACCGGACAACCGGAAGGAATGGACCATGACCACGAAACTGTCGCTCGCCACCCTCGATGCGGTCGAAAAGACCGCAGGCGTTCCGGCCTATGGACGCGGCGACCTTGCCGCGGGCATCGTGCATTTCGGCGTCGGCAATTTCCACCGGGCGCACCAGGCGGTCTATCTCGACGACCTCTTCAATCTCGGCCTCGATCATGACTGGGCGATCATCGGCGCCGGCGTGCTGCCGTCCGACGCGGCGATGCGCGACAAGCTGGCCGGCCAGGACTTCTTGACCACCGTCGTCGAGCAGGACAACAACCGGTCCGGCGCGCGCGTCACCGGCGCGATGATCGGCTACCTCGCGCCCGGCAATGCGGCGGCGACCATTGCCCAGCTGGCGGACCCGGCGATCCGCATCGTCTCTCTGACCATCACCGAAGGCGGCTATTTCATCAATCCCGCTTCCGGCGTCTTCGATCCGGCCCATCCGGCGATCGCCGCCGATGCCGCCCAGCCGTCGGATCCCAAAACGGTCTTCGGCCTCATCCTCGCCGGCCTCAAGGCACGCAAGGACAAGGGCATTGCGCCCTACACCGTCATGTCCTGCGACAACATTCCGGGCAATGGCGAGGTGACGCATGCGGCGGTCTCCGGCCTCGCCCGCCTCTCCGATCCCGATCTTGCCGACTGGATCGACGCCAATGTCGCCTTCCCGAACGGCATGGTCGACCGCATCACGCCGGCGACGGGCCCGCGCGAGATCGGCATCGTGGCGGAGGAGTACGGCATCGACGATGCCTGGCCGGTCTTCTGCGAGGAGTTCAAGCAGTGGGTGCTGGAGGATCATTTTCCGCAAAGCCGCCCGGCGCTGGAAAAGGTCGGCGTGCAGTTCGTGCCCGATGTCGCGCCCTATGAGCACATGAAGATCCGCATCCTCAATGGCGGCCATGCGGCGATCGCCTATCCGGCGGCGCTGCTCGATATCCATTTCGTGCACGAGGCGATGGAGGATCCCGACATCCGCGCCTTCCTTGCCAAGCTCGAGCGCGAGGAAATCATCCCCGTCATCCCGCCCGTGCCGGATACGGACCTCAACGACTATTTCTCGCTGATCGAACGCCGCTTCTCCAACCCCAAGATCGCCGACACGATCCCGCGGCTCGCGCAGGACGGCTCCAACCGCCAGCCGAAATTCATCCTGCCCTCCACCGCCGACCGGCTGTCACGCGGCGAGGACGTCATCGGCCTCTCGCTCGTCTCGGCGCTGTGGTGCCACTATCTCGCCGGCACGACGGACAGCGGCAAGGACATCGCCTTCAACGATCCCAATATCGAGCGCGTCCGCGCGGCGGCGACGGCGGCCAAGAGCGACCCGGGCGCCTTCCTCGCCCTGAAGGACATCTTCGGCACGGTTGCCGCGTCCGACCTCTTCGCCGGGCGGTTTGCCCATGCGCTCCGGTCCCTCCAGCAGAAGGGCACGCGGGCGACGCTGAAGGCCTATCTGGACGACAGGCTGGTGAATTGAGGAAATCCCCACACATCCGGGGCTTTCCAACGAAGGGAGCAGACAGTACCACGGGGGCCTGACAATGGAACGGGACGTCATGGCCGCCAAACAGACAGAACTGGTGATCTTCGATTGCGACGGCGTCCTCGTCGACAGCGAGCCGATCTCGATTGCGGTGCTGGTCGAGGCGCTGGCCGCGGCGGGCGTCGCGATGAGCGCGGAGGAGGCCCATGAGCGTTTCCTCGGCCGCAGCCTCAAGAGCATGTCGGAAATCCTGCATGCCGATTACGGTCTGGCGATCGATGCGGCCTTTCTGGAAGCGATGCGAAAAGTGCTCTACGAGCGGTTCCGCACCGAGCTGCAGCCCATCGACGGCATTGCCGAAACGGTGGACGGGCTCGGCATCGCCCATTGCGTGGCCTCCTCCAGCCAGCTCGAGCGTATCCGCCTGTCGCTTTCCGTCACCGGCCTCATCGACAGGTTCGAGCCGAACATCTTCAGCGCCAGCATGGTCGCGCGCGGCAAGCCGGCGCCCGATCTCTTCCTGCATGCCAGCGCGGCCATGGGCGTCGCGCCCGGCCATTGCGTGGTGGTGGAGGACAGCCCGGCCGGTATCACGGCGGCGAAATCCGCCGGCATGCGGGTGGTCGCCTTCACCGGCGGCTCCCATGCGCGCACGCCGCGCCACCGCGACGCGCTGCTGAGCCTCGGCCCCGACGCCCTGTTTGACGACATGCGGGAATTGTTACAGTTTGTCCGCAAGGAAGAGGCCGGCGGGAAAGAGCATTGATGCGCGATCTGATCGTTGCGGTGGACATCGGCACGGGCAGTGCCCGGGCCGGCGTATTCGACCGGAGCGGCACTCTGCTGGGACGCTCCGAACATCCGATCGCCCTGCGCCGGCCCAGCGTGGACCACGCCGAGCATGATTCGGAGAACATCTGGCAGGCGGCCTGCACGGCGATCCGGGCGGCCCGCGCGCTTGCGGGCGTCGAGGTGGACCGTATCGCCGCGCTCGGCATTGACGCGACCTGCTCGCTCGTCGTCAGGGATACGGCGGGGCGGCCGCTGGCCGTCTCCGGCGGCGAGGAGGCCCGCTGGGACACGATCGCCTGGTTCGATCACCGCGCGCTGGAGGAGGCCGACCTCTGCACGGCGACGGAGCATCCGGCGCTGCTCCATTCCGGGCGTGTCATGTCGCCGGAAATGGAAATGCCCAAGCTGATGTGGCTGAAGCGCCACCGGCCGGAACAATGGGCGAAGACGGGCCATGTCTTCGATCTCGCCGATTTCATGGCGTGGCGGGCGACGGGCGTGAATGCCCGCTCGCGCTGCACGATGACGGCGAAATGGAACTATCTCTCCCATGAAAAACAGCCGTGGAACGACGGTTTCCTGAAGGCGATCGGCCTTGAGGACCTGCGCGAACGCGGCGCGCTGCCGCAGGAGACGCTGGCGGTCGGCGCGGCTGTCGGGCGCCTTGCGCCGGAAGCGGCCGCGGAGCTTGGCCTTGATACCGGCTGCGTGGTGGCGGCCGGCCTCATCGATGCCTATGCCGGTACGCTCGGCGTGCTCGGCCCCTTTGCCGGCGCACCGGAGGCGCTGGAGCGGCAGCTCGCCCTCATCGGCGGCACGTCGAGCTGCATCGTCGCCTTCTCGCGCGAGAAGCGGTTCGGGTTCGGCATGTGGGGCCCCTACTACGAGGCGGTGCTGCCGGGCTGGTGGCTGGTCGAGGGCGGCCAGTCCGCGACGGGGGCGCTGCTCGACCATATCGTGCGCACGCACAGCGCGGGCGGCGAGCCTTCGGCGGCGAACCATGCGCGCATCGTCGCGCGCATTCGCGAAATGCAGGCGGAGGAGGGCGAGGCGTTCGCCGCGCGGCTGCATGTTCTGCCGGATTTTCACGGCAACCGCTCGCCGCTGGCCGATCCGCATGCGCTCGGCGTGATCAGCGGCCTTTCGCTCGATGCCTCCTTCGACGGGCTCTGCCGTCTCTACTGGCGGACCTCGGTCGCCATCGCGCTCGGCATCCGCCATATCCTCGAAAAGCTCGGCGCCGGCGGCTATCCGCTCGATACGCTGCATGTCACCGGCGGTCATGTGCGCAATCCGCTGCTGATGGAGCTCTACCGGGATGTCACCGGCTGCCGGGTCGTGGTGCCGGAGACCGGCGATGCGGTGCTGCTCGGGACGGCGATGGCGGCGGCGGTTGCCGGCGGGCTCCATGCCGATCTGCCGGCCGCGGGACGGCAGATGTATCCGGGAAGCAGTACCCTTCTTCCTGATCCCGCCCGCAAGGCCGGTTATGACCGGGATTATCGCCGGTTCCTCGCACTCCACCGGCACAGGGCCGAGCTGGAAGCGATCGACTGACGGCGGCGTGAAAAAAATTCCGACCGGCTGGAACCAAATCGTGCGCTGCGGGTTTTCCTTGCGTCACCGGTCAGCGCATATCCCCCAAATGCGAGGCCCTCGACCGGTGATCGACCACGATACCGTGTCCCCCTCCGGTCCGTGGATACTCAAGCAGCCAGTGTCTCCCAGACGCTGGCTGTTTTCTTTGGCGCGTGAGAAGTCCGGGCGAGAAACCCGAGGGTGGCGAGAGTGCGTCCTGCTGCCCCAGAATCCAGATAAATAAAGGCGGCGGTGGGCGTGCCTCCCACCGACCCAGAATCCAGTTAAATAAAGGCGGCGGTGGGCGTGCCTCCCACCGCCGCCGGCCGCGCCGCCGCTGCGGCCGTCCGGGAGCGAGATCAGGCCGCGGCGCGCGCTTGCGGGGTGAAGAGGAGAGCCTGGTTGATGAGTACTTTCACCTGCTCCGGATTGAACGGTTTGGAAACGAGGAAGGCCGGTTCCGGCCGCTCGCCGGTGAGCAGCCGCTCGGGATAGGCGGTGATGAAGATCACGGGAATGTCCGTGCGGGCGAGGATGGAATTGACCGCATCGATGCCGGAGCTTCCGTCGGCGAGCTTCACGTCGGCGAGGACGAGGCCGGGCCGGCTGTCGCTCCAGAGCATTTCGGCCTCGGCCTGCGTGCGGGCGATGCCGGTGACGCGATGGCCCATGCCGTTGACCATGTGGGCAAGGTCGAGGGCGATCAGCGGTTCATCCTCGATGATCATGATGCCGGTCTCCGCCTGTGCCGCGATTTCCGCGAAGGCGGCGTTGAGAAGGGCGCGGATGGCGCTCACCTCCGCGTCGAGGATTTCCGCCGTCTTCTCGACCGTAAAGCCTTCGACCGTCGCCAGCAGCAACGCCTGGCGGCCGAGCGGGGGCACGCCGGAAAGGTCGAACGGGGCCTCGGTGCCGGGCGTGATGGCGACGGTGCTGCGGCTCACCGAAACGGGCAGGGAGGAAATGATGCGGCTGAGAAGGCCGAAGAGCTTCGCCTTGTCGTCCTCGCCCTCCGGCATGACGGAGGGGTCGATGAGAATGGTTTCGAGGGTGGCTGCCACATAGGCGTCGCCGGAAGGCTGCGTTCCGGTGAGGGCGCGGGCATAGCGGCGAAGCGCCGGAAGGTGCGGCCCGATACGGTCGGAAATCGGCATGAGGGTCCCCTGTTTAGAAATTGTTGCAATGGCAGTTGACGGTTTGAACGCGGAAGCCAAATTAAGGTTCCGGTACCGGGAACTTTTTTTGACGCCGGGCATTTTCACGCCGAATTCGTCGCAAGGCGCAGATGAAAGATGAGAGTGGCACTGTGAACAGCGTGGACAAGAAAAGAGGCGGGAAACGATCCCCCGCGAGCGAAGACCCCAATGCGCAGATTGCGATGAAGCTTCGCGCCTTCTACCATCAGGTACAGGATGAGGCGCTTCCCCAAAGGTTCCTGGATCTTCTCGAGAAACTGGATGCTGTGGAAAGCCGCGTCCAACGGGCCGAGTGAGGATACGATGGATCAGGAACAGACGACGTTCAAGCGGGAACTGCTGGCAGTCCTGCCGAGCCTGCGTGCCTTCGCCATTTCGCTGATCGGCCGGCACGACCAGGCCGACGATCTCGTGCAGGACACGATCATGAAGGCCTGGGCCAAGCAGGAACAGTTCGAGATGGGCACGAACATGAAGGCCTGGCTCTTCACGATCCTGCGCAACGAGCTTTACAGCAAGATGCGCAAGCGCGGCCGCGAGGTGCAGGATTCGGACGGCCTCTTCACGGAGAACATGGCGCAGCATCCCTCGCAGTACGGCTCGCTCGACATGCAGGATTTCAAGAAGGCGCTGGAAAAGCTGCCGGACGAGCAGCGTGAGGCGATCATTCTCGTCGGCGCTTCCGGTTTTTCCTACGAGGAGGCGGCGGAAATCTGCGGCTGCGCGCTCGGCACGATCAAGAGCCGCGTCAACCGCGCCCGCCAGCGCCTGCAGGAGCTCTTGCAGGTGAGCGGGGAAAGCGACTATGGCCCGGATGCGGTTTCGGCGCCGATCACGTCGCGCGCCTTCGCATCATGACGGAACATCTGCCGCCCGCGATCCTGCGGGCGGCGGGATAAATTGAGGGGGATTGGGGCGAAGAGCGTCCACCGGCGAAAGCCAAGGGTGAAACCGGGCGCGGAATCGCATACCGAAGGCGTATGAAGGACAACGTTCTGACATTATCGTCCGATGTTGCAGCGGTTCTGGACGCTCCAGGCCGCCTGGCGGCGCTCGACGCCGCGGTGCCGGTCTTTCTCGGCCCCGATCCCGATTTCGACGACATCGCCGGCCTCGCGGCGGGGCTCTTTTCCGCGCCGATTTCTCTTGTCACCATTCTCGGTCGCACGGATCAATGGTTCCTTTCGCGTCAAGGAACGCCGGAAATCCGTGCGCCGTCGGAAGATTCCTTCTGCGCGCGCATGATTGCCGAAAGCGCGTCGGAGCCGCTCGTCATCGCCGACGCATGCAAGGATGCGCGTTTTGCCCGGCTGCCGAGCGTCAATGGCGAGCCGCATCTTCGCTTTTATGCCGGGGCACCGATCATCGTGGACGGCCAGCCGATCGGCACGGTCTGCGTCTTCGACGTCAGGCCGCGCGAAGGCACCGCCCCGGACCCCGTGCTGCGGCTGAGGCAACTGGCCTCGCTTGCCGGTTCGCTCATCACGCTGAAGGATGAGGCCCGGCGGCGCATGCTGGCCGCCGAGGCGCTTTCGCGTGACGAGAAGCGCCATGCCCTGGCGCTCGATGCGGCCAATGTCGCAAGCTGGCTGTGGGATCTTTCGACGGGTATGGTCTCCGGCAACGAGACCTTCTATCGCATGCTCGGCGTCAAGCCGGCCAAGCCTATGCGGGCGCGCAAGTTCTTCACCGCCGTGCATCCGGGGGACCGCAAGGTCACCATCGGCCGCCTGCGCGATGCGCTTGCCTCGGGCAAGGAATATGACGGTCTCTTCCGGGCCGCCAAATCCGGTCGCTGGCTGCTCGGGCGCGGGCGGGTGCACGAATGGGATTCCGACGGGCGGCCGACGGTGTTCCTCGGCATCAATGTCGATGTCACGGACGGGCAGCTTGCCTCCGAACGCACGCGGCTCCTGCTGCGCGAACTCAACCACCGAGTCAAGAACACGCTGGCCATGCTGCAGTCGCTCGCCCGACAGACCCTGCGCCAGACGAGCGATCCGGTCGAGTTCATGGATGCCTTCGCCGGCCGCCTGCAATCGCTCTCCGAGGCGCATGGCCTGCTCAGCGACCACGAATGGGGCGTCATCCACCTGAAGATGCTGCTGCAAAAGCAGATCATGCCCTATGCGATCGACTATGACGGCCAGATCGAGATCCACAAGGACGAGGTGGAGCTGGGGCCGGACCAGGCGGTCGGCCTCGGCCTCGTCCTGCACGAGCTTGCCACCAATGCCCGCAAATATGGCGCGCTGTCGGTGCGCTCGGGCAAGGTGGTGATCACCGCCCGCGTGGTGAAGGAAGACGACCAGCGCGTGCTCAACATGACCTGGCACGAGGTCGGCGGCCCGCCGGTCAAGCCGGACGGACGGCGCGGCTTCGGTTCGGTGCTGATCGAGCGCAGCCTCGACAAGGTCCTCGGCAGCAGCGTGCATGTCGAGTATCTGCCGAAGGGCGTGACGGCGGTCATCCGCATGCCGCTCTGAGCGGCATGCCCTTTCGCGAATATCGGGAAGATCAGTCGTCGTCGCGGCGGGATTTCGGCGCGAGCAGGAAGCCGAGGGCGAGCGCGACGGCGGTCGCGGCAAAGGGCTTCTTCATGGCGACGGTCGTGGCTGCCGCCATCAGGTCGCGGCGCGCGGCCAGCTGCTGGCGGCGGATGCGGCGCAGCTCGCGCTCCCGCTTGTTGCGCATGGCGACGACCGCCAGCACGATAAGGGCGAGCAGCAGGAAGCCGCCGGCGAGGCCGAAGAGCGCCGGCACGGTGCCATGGCGCTGAGCGAGCAGCACGGCGGTGGCGACAACGCCGAGACCATAGGCGGTGACCAGCAGAAGGCCGATCGCAGCGCCGGCGATCGCATTGCGCTTGGCGACGTCCATCGTCTCGTCGACACGGTCGGTGACGCGGGTGACGAGGTTTTGCAGGAGAATGGCCCCCAGTGAAAGCATGCCTTTGACGCTCCGCATAGGAAGGGACGCCGGCCGGCGTCCCGGGATCGTGGGAGGATGGGATCAGCGCCGCAGGAGGGCGGCGAGGAGGAAGCCGGCAGCGGCTGCGACACCGAGCGTCGCGAGCGGATGCTCCTTCACCGCCTTGCGGGCGCGGCGGCCGGAATCGCGATAGCGTTCCTGGAACTCGGCAAGGATGTCCTCGCCGGCGGCGATCATGTCGCGGATGTCGCCTTCGGCGCGATCCTTCAGGTCGTGCGCGGCTTCGCTCGCCTGGGCCCTTGCGGCACGGGCCTTCTTGCGGATGCCGCTTGCCCCGCTCGTGGCGTCGTCGGCGAGCAGCTTGGCGAGGGAGGCGATCTCCGCGCGCAGGTCCGCGATCTGCTCCTCGACGGCCTGGGCTTCGTCATGAAGCCCGTTGCGAAGGCTCTTGCTGCGCGATGAAAACAGTCCGGTGGCCATGCCGTTTCTCCTTTTGCGGTCGCCCGCGGATGCGCGGGCCGAACAGCGCTCCACCCCCTTGGCGGAACGGTTTTTCCGTGCAGACAACGGCGACGGGAGCAAAAGGTTCCGTAAGACGCTGGAAAATCAGGCCGAAGCGGTGTGCGGCAGAACGAAGGGCACGCCGGTCGCGGGCACGCCGTTGATGCGCATGCGGCAGCCGAACACCGCCTCCATCGCATCGTCGGTCATTACCTCGGCGGGCCGGCCGGCGCGTTCGATGCGGCCGCTCTTCATCATCACCATGTGGTCGGCGAACATGGCGGTGAGGTTGAGGTCGTGCATGACGGCGATCACGCCGCCGCCGCCTTCGCAGTAGCGCCGGGCGAGGGTCATGATCGTCAGCTGGTGGCGGATGTCGAGGGCGGAGACCGGCTCGTCCAGCATCAGGAAGCAGGGCTCGCCGTCGAGCACGGGTTCCCAGATCTGCGAGAGCACGCGGGCGAGCTGCACGCGCTGCTGCTCGCCGCCGGAAAGCTCCTGGTAGAAGCGGCCGGCAAAGCCCGCGAGATCGACGGCGGCGAGCGCCTCCGCGGTGATCGCGTCGATACGTTCGGCATGGCGGTTCGGGCCGACGGTGAGGCCGAGGCGGACGATTTCGCGCACGGTGAAGGGAAAGGCGATGGTGGCGGCCTGCGGCAGCACGGCGCGCTTGACGGCGAGCTGCCAGGGCTCCAGCGAGGCCAGCGCGTGTCCGTTGATGCTGATCTCGCCCTTGCTGGGCAGTTCACCGGCGACCGCCTTCATCATGGTCGTCTTGCCGGAGCCGTTCGGGCCGACGATGGCGGTCAATTGGCCGGCCCTGGCCTCCAGCGACACGCCGTGCACGATTGTCTTGCCCGAAAGGCTGACCGTGAGGTTTCTTGCGGTGATCATGTTCTTACCAGCCGTTCCTCGTGCGGTCGCGCAGCAGCACCCAGAGGAAGAACGGCGCGCCGGCGAGCGCCGTGATGATGCCGATCGGCAGTTCGGCGGGCGCCACGATGGTGCGGGCCAGCATGTCGGCACCGAGCATCAGCACGCCGCCGAAAAGGGCCGAGGCCGGCAGCAGGTACCGGTGATCCGGGCCGATGACGATGCGCAGGAGATGCGGCACGACGATGCCGACGAAGCCGATGCCGCCGCTGACGGCGACCGAGGCGCCGACCGCGGCGGCAACGGAGACGACGGCGATGTATTTCAGCCGCTGCACCTTGACGCCCATGTGGAAGGCGGCCGCCTCGCCGAGGGTGATGGCATTGAGCCCGCGCGACAGGAACGGCACGACGAGAAGCGCGAGCAGGATGATTGGCCCGGCGGCGAAGAGCTTCGCCCAGGTCATGCCGGAAAGCGAGCCGAGGCTCCAGAAGGTGATGTCGCGCAGCTGCTTGTCGTCGGCCATGTAGATGAGAATGCCGGTGATGGCGGCGGCGAGCGCGGAAATCGCGATGCCGGCGAGCAGCATGGTGGCGACGGAGGTCTGGCCGCCGCGCGTGGCGATGCGGTAGAGCAGCAGCGTCGTCAGAAGACCGCCGGCGAAGGCGGCGAGCGGCAGGGCGAAGGCGCCGAGCGCGATCATCACGCCCGCCGGCAGGCTCGCGCCGAGCACGATCATCAGCACCGCGCCGAGGGCGGAGCCGGAGGAGATGCCGACGAGGGCGGGATCAGCGAGCGGGTTGCGGAAGAGGCCCTGCATGACCGCGCCGGACATGGCGAGCGCCGCGCCGATGAGGAAGCCGAGCAGGGCACGCGGCATGCGGATGTCGAAGACGATGATGCGGTCGCGCACGCTGAGCGCCGTGTCCTCCGCGCCGCTCAAGAGCGCGCCGATGACGTTGATGGCCGAGGCGTCCGAGGCGCCGGTGGCGATCGACAGGGCGAGCGCGACGGCCGAGACGACGACAAGGGCGACGAGCGTCAGGCGCGCGATCGCCGTGCGGTCGCCGGCCGCCCGGGACTGGACGGAGCGCATCAGGAAGGAACCGCGTGCGTCCTTGCCGCGCACGGCGTCATTGAGAGACATTGCCATAAAGTTCTTTGTTGAGGTCGCGGATGGCCGAGGCGGTGCGCGGGCCGAAGCCGAGCAGATGCAGGCTGTTCATGCGCAGGACCGCCTTGCTGGCGGCGGCCGGCGTCACCGAGATCGCCGGATGGGCGAGGATTTCCTCGTCGCTGCTGCCGGCGCCAGGGCGCGTCATGACCATGACGACATCGGGCCTGGCCTTGATGATCGCCTCGTCGCTCAGCGGCTTGTAGCCTTCGAAGGCGCCCTCCGTCGCGTTGATCGCACCGGCAAGACCGATGATGCCGTCGGCTGCCGTGTGGCTGCCGGCCGCCATGACCCTGCCGTTCTGGAAGCTGAGGATGAACAGCACGCGCTTGCGCTCGCTTTCCGGCCGCTTGGCGGCATCGGCAACGGCCGCGTCGAGATCGGCGGCGACCGTCGTCTCCAGTTTCTTCGCCTTGTCCGCCACGCCGAGAAACTTTCCGACGACGTCGATCTTCTTGAGGATCGCCGCGCGGTCATAGCCTTCCGGCACGATCTCGAAGGGGATGCCGGCGCTCTTCAGGACGGCGAGCGCATCCGGCGGGCCGCTGCCCTCGACGGCGAGGATCGCCGTCGGGTTGACGGCGATGACGCCTTCCGGCGACAACTGGCGCATATAGCCGACATCGGGGAGCTTCAGCGCTTCCTCGGGGAAGGTGCTGGTCGAGTCGCGGGCGACGAGGCGGTCGCCTTCGCCGAGCGCGTAGACGATCTCCGTCACCGCGCCGCCGATGGCCACCAGCTTCGAGCTGTCGACCTGCTGCATCTCCTGGGCGACGGCCTTGCGGATGAAGCCGTTCGAGCCCGTCGCCGCGAGCGGCAGGAGCAGGGGGGCGGAGAGGGCGAACACGGTGAGGGCCACTTCCCACGGGCGGGCGCGGCGGAAATCGAAGCTCTTGCTCATGATCGTGGTCCTTCGCGGGTAACCGGCGCGCCCCTGCAAAACGCGGGAACGCGCCACTCGTCTTTATCTGCGGCGGTCTCAGGCCGCGACGCTGTCGGGGCGCGGCAGGCTGTCGAGGATCTCGCGCCAGTCGGCGCGCTCCGCCATGCCTTCCTTGCGCTTGCCGAAGAACTGGATGATCATCTCGCCGCTGGCGTCATAGGCCTCCAGCGAGGTGACGTGGCCGTCGATGGTCGGCTTGCGCACCACCCAGCACTCGGCGATGTGGTCCATGCGCAGGTGCATGTGGAAGGTCGGGTCCATGACGTTGAGCCAAGGGCCCATCGGCTGGATGTTCTTCACCGGGCCGGTGTGGATCTGGATCGTGCCGTGATTGCCGACGAAGCACATGATGTCGGCGTCGCGCTCGGCGGCCGCGCGCATCAGGTGGCCGACGGCATCGGCGGCGACCTGCCGGGCGAAATCCTCGCCGACGCTGCGCACCGCGTCCTGGCGGCCGATCTTCAGCTTCTTCAGCATGCCGAAGAACTGGTGGGTGTCGGTCATCGCCGCCCAGTTCTCACGCAGGGCCGCCACGTCCACCGGTCCGGTCTCCTCGACCTTCTCGGACAGGACCTCGACGAAGTCCTGCGACTGGTCTTCCAGGCGGAAGTCGGCGACGATGGCCTCGTAGGCTTGAAGGTTGGAGGCGGGGCGCAGGTGCACCTTGTGCACGGCGACGCCCGCCTTGTCGAAGAACTGCAGGCTGCGGCGCACCTGTTCCCCGTCCGTCTTGGTCACGGCAAAGCCATGCGCCCAGATGCCGGGGAAGATGCGCAGGTCGATGTTCTCGCCGAGCACGATCGAGGCGTGCTTGCCGGTGTTGATCTTCTCGAAGACGCCGATCTTCTCGTGCACAACGCTCTCGTTGCGGGTCAGCGCCATGACCTCGCCAAGCGCTTCCGAACGCTCGAGGAAGCGGTTGGCGTCGCCGTCGATGCGCACCGCCGTCAGCCCCACCTCGGCCGCGACGAGCGCGGCTTCCGAAATGCCGAGCGTGGCTGCGATGTCGCGCTCGCGCATCTTCGGGTTCTCGGCGCGGAAGGCGCGGATTTCGGCGGGGGTCGGTCGGGTCGTGTTGGTCATGGGCTCGGCCTTGATCGAGTTTCCTGTCGCCTGCTCCGGTCCCGGTAAATTTTGTTGGAGGAACAGGGGTTTGACGCGGATTTTGCGTTTACTATCTTGACTTCATTACTCATATTTATCTATGCACGCAATACCGGTACGATAAAGTCATGTTAATTCTGGCACTCACCGGTTAGACTGACCGCGGCCGTCGTTCTCGGCCGACAGCAAATCGATATGAAACAGGCGAGTTCATGACCGTACGCACCCTTCTTCTTTCCGCGATGCTTTCTGCTGCCGCCATCACCAGTGCCGCAGGCCAGGAGGCCGCAGCGTCCAGGGGACTGGACGTGGAACTGAACGCCCTTGCAGGCTCGCAGAAGGGCTGCCTCTTCACCTTCGTCGCCGCCAACGGTTTCGCGCAGGACGTCTCGAAGGTCTCCTTCGAATTCGTCATCTTCAACGACAAGGGCACGGTCGAGCGCCTGGCGCTGCTCGATTTCCGCGACCTGCCGGCGGGCAAGTCCAAGGTGCGCCAGTTCGACGTGCCGGGCATCAAGTGCGAGACGGTGAAGAACCTCCTGATCAACGACGCGCCGGTCTGCGAGGGCGAGGGCATCGAGAAGGGGCGCTGCATGGACGGCATCGTGACGCGCAGCAAGGCAACGGCCAGCCTCGAAGGTTGAGTATCGGGTAGCGCGGCGCATGAGGCGCTGCGACGCATGAAACGGAATGACGGGTGATATCATGTCTGGAAGCAAGTGGCTCTGGCTCGGCGCGGGGACCCTTTCCCTGCTGGCGCATGCCACCGCGGCCGCGATCCTCACCATGGCGCCTGCGCCGGAGGAAGATCAGGCGCTGATCGCCGGCGGTGTCGTCGCGGAAGTGGCCATGCTGGGCAACGGCGCCTTCGAGGCGGTGGAATCCGGCAATCCCGAAGATACGATCACGCCCGAGACGATCCAGCCCGACGTTACCGAGCCGGTGCCGCAGGAAGTGGCGGAAATCCAGCCGACCGAAATCGAGCCGGAAGTGACCGAGGTGATGACGCCGACGGATCCGATCACCTCCGAGCCGGTCGAGGAACTCGTCGTGCCATCGTCCGAAGTGGAGATCGCCGCGATTCCGGTTCCGGAAATCAAGCCGGAGATCCAGCCGGACGAAGAGATCAAGCCGGTTCCGGAAGTGAAGAAGGAAGAGCCGGTCAAGGAGGTCGAACGCAAGAAGCCGAAGGAAAAGCCGGTCCGCAAGGCCGGCGAGAAAGGCAAGGCGAAGCAGAACGCCACCCGTGGCGAGGTCGACGGCTCGGTGGACGTGAAGTCCGCGGCGGTCGGCGGCCAGAAGAAGGGCAATTCGTCGGTGGCCGGCAACGCGGCCGTCACGAACTATCCGGGCAAGGTGCGCAACAAGATCAACCGCGCCAAGCGGCGCGTCTCGGGCGGCGACCGCGGCAGCGTGGTGGTGAGCTTCACCGTCAGCGCCAGCGGGGCGGCGAGCGGCATCCGCGTCGCGCGCAGCTCGGGCATCGCGGCGCTCGACAGGGCGGCGGTCGATTCGGTGCAGCGCGCCGCGCCCTTCGCCAAGATTCCCGAGGCTGCCGGAAAATCCTCCTGGGCCTTCAACGTGCCAATCGTCTTCAACTGAGGCGCGCATTCCCGTCGTGATCCATCCGGCGGGAATTTTTTGCACGAAAATATGACTTTCATAGTCATGTTTATACTTTACTCTGAAAATCAAGTTTTGTAGGTTGCCCCTCGAACTGAGGCTCCGCCGACGCGGAGTGCCAACGGGGACCATGCATGAACTATGTGACTGCAGGCCGCGCCGAAGCGGTCTTGAAATCGATGATCGCCGAGCGTGACCGGCGCATTGCGGATCTGGAGCGCCAGGTCGCCGCACTCAAGAAGCAGATTGCGACACCGCAGGAGACGACGGCGGCGGTCGCGCCGGCCGCGGCCCCGCGGGTCGAGATACGGGCGCCGCAGGCGCCCCGCAGCGTGGAAGTCACCAAGATCAAGCGCCGGACCGGCGAAGCGGAGAGGAAGGCGATGCGCGAGAAGCACAGGCAGCAGCAGCAGGCCCGTCAGCAGACGGAAACGGCTGACAAGGCGGATGGCAAGGCAGGCCTCGAGGGGCGCAGCTTCCTCTATGTCGGCGGCCGGGACTGCCAGGTGGCGCATCTGCGCCAGATCGCCAGTTCCTATGGCGCCAACCTCATCCACCATGACGGCGGCCTGCGTGAGGCGGTTTCCCGCATCGACAACGTCCTGCCCTCGGTCGACTGCGTCTTCTGCCCCATCGACTGTATCAGCCATGATGCCTGCATCCGCGTGAAGACGGGCTGCAAGAAGTGGGAGAAGGCCTTCGTGCCGCTGCGCAACGGCAGCAAATCCTCCTTCGAGCGCGCCCTGCAGAGCATGAGCCAGGGAGAGACCACCCAGTGAATGAAGAAAGACCCGACGCCTTCATGATGATCGGCCTGCACAAGCTGGCCGCCCAGAACGGCGACGGCCTTGTGCCGGAACTCTATGCCCTCCTGACGCGTCGGGCGGATATGCTGGAAAGCGAGAATGTCACGGAATTCCCGCTGGCAAGCGCCCGCCCGCCGGCGCGCACTGCAAGCTTTGAGGGCACGCCGGCTCTTGAAGCGCGCAACGACAATGTCGTAGCCTTCCCGCAGCCGCGCCGCCTGCGGCGGGATTCGCTCTGACAGGACGCCTTTCCGGCAAATGTGCAAAGTGGCTTGCATCCGGGATCGCGGTCGAAAAGGATAGGTCTTTCCATGTTCTTTGCCATGAACCGCTTCCGGATCGCCATCGGTCACGAAGAGGCCTTCGAGGCTATCTGGAAGGGGCGCGATTCGAGCCTTGGCGAGATGCCGGGCTTCCAGTCATTCCATCTCCTCAGGGGCGACACCAATGCGGAAGAGGGCTTCACCCTCTTCGCCTCCCATTCGGTCTGGTCGAGCAAGGACGACTTCATCGCCTGGACCAAATCGGAAAACTTCCGGCAGGCGCACAAGAGCGCCGCGGCCGACAAGGGCATCTATCTCGGCCCGCCGAAATTCGAAGGCTTCAGCGTCGTCGAGGGCGCATGAGCGGGATCGATGATCCCGACCGCATCGAGGTACTGCCGGTCCTGCCGTCGCTCGATATCGACGAGACACGGGGCTTCTACACGACGCTGCTGGGCTTCGGTGAGGTCGTGTACCGGGCGGACGACTACCTGATCGTCCGACGCCCCGGCATGGAGCTGCATTTTTGGCGCACCGATGACCGGACGCTCTGCGAGCGCACCTCCGTCTATCTGCGCGGCGGCGGCATTGGCGAGCTTCATCGCGAGTTCAGCGCCCGGAATGTACCGACGCTGTCGGCGATGACGGTGCGGCCGTGGAATATGGAAGAGTTCCACATCCACGATCCGCACGGCAATCTCCTGCGTTTCGGGCGCATTCCGAAGCGCTGATCTCAGCGCTCCCTGCGCGGCAGAAAGGCGCCGAGCGCCACCGCCAGCCACCCTGCCATCATGGTGACGCCGCCGGTCGGGGCGGACATGGGAAAGAGACCGTGCCCTGCGAAATGACGCAGGACGAGATCGCCGGCGAAAAGCGCGGTGCCGAGCGCAAGCAGCAGGGACGCAAGCGCCGCCGTGCGCAGGCCTGGCCAGGCGGCATGAAGCGCCACCAGCGCCGGGGCATGGGCAAGGCACATGGCGGAGGCGCCGGCCATCAGGCGCGGATCGCTGCCATGCGAGGCCGCGGCGGCGGTGACGACGCCTGTCAGCCCCATCAGGCCGGCAACGAAGAGGCTCGCGGAGCGGAGCGGAAACGACATCGGGCTATTCCTGGTTCTGCATGTGATGGGCGAGCCGTGTGACGGGCTCCAGGATGATGGCGCGCAGGCCTTCGCTCGGCACGGTCTCCTCCAGCGCGCGGATGAAACAGAGCAGCCATTCGTCGCGCTCGGCCGGGCCGATCGGCGCCACGAAATGGCGGCGGCGCAGCATGGGGTGGCCGCGCTTTTCCGTGTAGAGCGGCGGCCCGCCGAGCCATCCCGTCAGGTATTCGTAGAGTTTTTCCTCGCTGCCGGAAAGGTCCGGCGGGTGGATCGCGCGGCAGCGCGCGGCTTCCGGCAATGTGTCCATCAGCACGTAGAAGCGGTGCGTCAGCGCCCTGACGGCCGTATCGCCGCCGATCGCCTCGTAGAGGGTGATCGTCTCGCCCTGACGCTGCTGGTTGTCGGTCGTGTCCGTCATGGGTCTCTCCCGTTTCCCCGGTCTTACCGCCCGCATTCGCGGCAGGCAATGCCGGCTATTCGCCTGCGACGAAGCGCGCCGTCCTCCGCATTTTCAGCGTGATTGACAAGAAACCGTCTAGACGGTATGTTTACGGCATGAGCAAGGCCCACCACCGCAAGAAGCACCCGGAAGCCGTCCGCCAGCAATTGCTGGAGGTCGCGGCGAAGCTGTCGCTGGAGAAGGGGCCGGCGAGCGTGACGCTCGACGCGGTCTCCCAGGCGGCGGGTGTCAGCAAGGGTGGCCTTTTGCACCATTTCCCGAACAAGCTGTCGCTGCTCGACGGCCTGTTCACCGATCTGACGGACAAGTTCGACCGGGCGATCGCCGACAGGATGCGGGACGACCCGGAGCCGAAGGGCCGCTTCACCCGCGCCTATATCTCGGTCTTCTTCCTGCCGGAGGGGCTGGCCGACGGCGAGAAGTGGAAGGTGCTGACCGTCGCGCTCATTTCCGAGCCGCACCTGCGCGAGCGCTGGCGACAATGGGTGGAGCGATACCTTGCGGAAAATGTCGGCACGGATTCCGCGCTCGACGCCATGCTGGTGCGCTACGCCGTGGACGGCCTCTGGCTTGCCGATCTTCTCGGCTCGCCGACCATGGATGCGCCAACCCGCGCGGCCATGCTGGACCGGCTCTTGGCGCTGACGCGCTCCTGATCCCCGATACGATTTGCGCCCGCGGGCGCCAGAGAAACGCCATGAACCTCACCTCCGTCTACGCCGCCCTCGTCGTCGCCATCGTCTTCGAAGTGCTGGGCACCTCGGCCATGCAGGCCGCGCAGCATTTCACGCGGGTCGTGCCGACCGCCATGATGGTGGTCTGCTACGCCATCGCCTTCTTCTTCCTGTCCTGGAGCCTGCGCTATGTGCCGGTCGGCATCGCCTATGCCATCTGGAGCGGGCTCGGCATCGTGCTGATCTCGTTCGTCGGCTATTTCGTCTTCGGCCAGAAGCTCGATCTTGCCGCCGTTCTCGGCCTCGGCCTCATCATTGCCGGCGTGCTTGTGCTGAACCTTTTCTCCAAATCGACATTCCACTGAAAGACGACGGGAATCGACAAGACCCCCGCTTGCCAAGAATCGGGTCTGTCTCTATCGGTTCCGCCGAATTGAAAGCGGTTTCAATTTTTGGCTCAGAGGAACGGCACATGGCAATACGCACCATCGTATGGGGTGAGAACATCCACGAGCAGACCAACGAGATCGTGCGTTCGATCTATCCGCACGGCATGCACACCACCATTGCCGAGGCGCTGAACCGGGATCCGTCGATCAGCGCTGGCACGGCGACGCTGCAGGAAGCCGAGCACGGCCTTGCCGAGGCGCGGCTTGCCGAGACGGATGTACTCGTCTGGTGGGGGCATAAGGACCATGGCGCCGTCAGCGACGACGTCGTCGAGCGCGTGGCGAGACGGGTCTGGGAAGGCATGGGCCTCATCGTCCTCCATTCCGGCCATTTCTCGAAGATCTTCAAGCGGCTGATGGGCACGCCCTGTGCCCTGAAATGGCGGGAGGCCGGCGAGCGCGAGCGCCTCTGGGTCATCAATCCGCGCCATCCGATCGCCGAGGGTCTCGGCGAGAACTTCGTGCTGGAAAACGAGGAGATGTATGGCGAGCAGTTCTCCGTGCCGGAGCCGCTGGAGACGGTGTTCATCTCCTGGTTCGCCGGCGGCGAGGTTTTCCGGTCCGGCATGACCTGGCGCCGCGGCGCCGGCAACATTTTCTATTTCCGCCCGGGCCACGAGACCTATCCGACCTATCACGATGCCACCGTGCAGAAGGTGCTCGCCAATGGCGTGAAATGGGCCTTCAACCCGCAGGGCACCTACACGGCGATCCATGACGCACCGAACGTGCCGGTCGAAAAGGCGCTGGAGCCGATCGTCGAGCGCGGCCCGAAACTGCATGAAGCCGGCGAAGCCGGATATCGCTGAGGAAACAATGCGCCTGCTCGTTCTTGGAACCGGCGGCATGGCCAATACCCATGCCCAGCACTTTGCCGCGATCGATGGCGTCGACCTGGTCGGCGCCGTCGATGTGGACCCCCTGCGCGCCAAGGCCTTTGCCGACACGCACGGCATTCCCAACGTCTTCACCTCGCTGGAGGACGCCATTACCTGGAACGGCTTCGATGCCGCCACCAACGTGACGCCCGACCGCGCCCATCACCCGACCACCCTGGCGCTGCTTGCGGCGGGCAAGCATGTGATGTGCGAGAAGCCGCTGGCGGAAAACTATGCCAAGGCGGACGAGATGGCGCGCGCCGCCGAGGCCTCAGGCCTCGTCACCATGGTGAACCTCACCTACCGCAACGTGGCGCCCCTGCAGAAGGCGCGGGCGATGGTGCTGGCCGGCGAACTCGGCCATGTGCGCCATGTCGAGGCCTCGTACCTGCAAAGCTGGCTCGTCTCCAAGGCCTGGGGCAACTGGGCGACGGAAAGCCAGTGGCTCTGGCGGCTTTCCACCCGGCACGGCTCGAACGGCGTGCTTGGCGATGTCGGCATCCACATCCTCGATTTCGCCAGCTATGGCGCGGCGAGCGATGTGGAGCATGTCTTCGCGCGGCTGCGGGCCTTCGACAAGGCGCCCGACAACCGGATCGGCGAATACGACCTTGACGCCAATGACAGCTTCACCATGACCGTCGATTTTTCCAACGGCGCGCTCGGCGTCATCCATGCGAGCCGCTGGGCGACCGGCCACCTCAACGAGCTGCGCCTGCGCATGCATGGCGACAGGGGCGCCCTGGAGGTCATCCACACGCCCGCAGGGTCGCGCCTTCGCGGGTGCCTCGGGGAGGATGTCGAGCAGGCCGTCTGGCGCGAGCTCGATGCCGGCACCGTGCCGACCAACTACGAGCGCTTCGCCGCCGCCGTGATGGCGGGCCGGCAGGTCGAGCCCGGCTTCCGCCATGCGGCCGAGCTGCAGAAGGTTCTGGACCTTGCGATCGAGACCGAAAGGGAACGCCGCGAGCTGAAGGTCTGACCTCAGGCCGGGGTGGGGCCGGTCGAGCCGCGAATGCGGAAATCGACGGGCCAGACCTCCTGCAGCGCCTCCGGCGCCTCGCCCTGCAACAGCCGCAGGACCATGTCGCCGATGCGCTCGCCCGCCGCGCGGATCGGCGATTGCGTCGTCGTGACGGATGGCACGAGGTTGTCCGGGCTGAGATAGGGGAAGACGTCGTCATGCGCGATGAGCGAGACATCCGCACCCACGGCAAGCCCCGCAATGCGGATCGCCCGCATGGCGCCCAGCGCCGACATCATCGAACCGGCGATGACCGCCGTCGGCGGCGCGGGGAGGGCGAGGAAAGCCTGCATCAGCCGGAAGCCGGTCTCGTCCGTGAACTCGCCATGGCCGACAAGGGCCGGATCGAGGGTGAGGCCGCGTGCCTCGAGCGTCGTCCGGTACCCGCTGCTCCGGTCCTGCGCATAGGTGCTGGTCGTGTCGCCGTTGATGAGCGCGATGCGCCGGTGGCCGAGATCGGCAAGATAGCCCGCCGCCGTCGCGATCGCCCCGAAATTGTCGATGTCGAGAAAGGCGAAGGGGCGTTCTGCCGTGCTGCGCCCGTGCACGATGAAGGGTAGCGCCAAGGTCTGCAAAAGAGCGATGCGGGCATCCGCGCAGGCCGGCGTGTGGACGACCACCGCGTCCACCCGCTTGCTGGCGGCCAGCCGGCGATAGGCGGCGGCCTCCTCCGCTTCCGTCTCGACGGTCGAGACGAGAATGTCGATGCCGTCCTCCTGCAGCCGGGTCGAGAGCCCGCCCATGAATTCACTGGAATGCGGCCCGAAGCGCCCGCCGCCCTGGAAGACCATGCCGATCGCGCCGGCCCGGCCGGTCGCCAGTCGCTGCGCGCTGATGTTCGGCCGGTAGCCGAGCTTTTCCGCCGCTTCCAGCACGCGTCGCCGCGTCTCGGGCCGCACCTCCGGATAGCCGCTCATCGCCCGGCTGACGGTGGTCTGCGAAAGGCCGATGCGGGCCGCAAATTCCTTGAGGTTCATCCTTCGTCCCTGGGCGCGGCCGGTCTGTTCCGGGCCTTTATGGCCCCTCCGGCACGCGGCGGCAAGCTGGGGCTTATATCCCGGTGAAGCCGGACCTTGCACGCCGACCGTCCGCTATGGTTGTGGGGTTGGGCTTGAATTCCCAGAATGACACGCTAAAGTGAAAATATTAACGAAAGGGTTGTGGCGGGGCGAGCGTCACTCCAGGATTTTGATGTTTCCGTGATGGCGGCGGAGGCGGCCATTGCACTTCTTCCCGGGCGGGACGGTCCGGACGACATTTGGCGATGATTTTCGGGGGAATGTCATGCAGGCGGGCTCGGACTTGCCGGCTGCAACGGGTTCGTCTGCGCGATTGGATCTGCAGCCTCAAAATCTCGGTGCACAGAATCTCGGCACACCTGCGCGTGGATGGCTCTGGCGGACGCGGCGGGCGCGGGTCCGGGGGCGTACGGGCGCGCCGCTCGTCTATTCCAGGGGGGAGAGCGGTCGCCGCCCGTCCTACCTGCGCGTCCTGGAGCGGCTTTTCGGTGCGCGCCGGGCCGGTTTGCGCGCCGTGCTTTTGTCGCGTGCGCCCGTTCTGTTCCTGATGGTGGAGGAGGCCTTCCTGCTCTATGTCGCGGTCAGCCTGCTGCGGGCCCTCACCGGGCGGCGGACGGCGGGCCTGCTGTTACGGCCGATGCCGCTGTCGGTCTCGTCCCGCCGCTCCTGTCGCTGGAAACGCGCCGTCCTCCGGTGGCTGAAGCGTTTCCGCGCCATCCACACATTGACCATCCTTCCCTTCAGCGTATTCCCTGCCTTTTCTACGATCGCGAAAGGCTGGATCTACGATTTCCAGCTCTGGGACCTGACGGACGAGGAGCGGGAGGCGGTGGAACTGCTGCGCAGCGAGCGGCAGCCGGGTGCGCGCCTGGTTCTGACGGCGATCGGCACGCAGAGCCGACGCAAGGGTTTCGACCTTTTCACCGACAGTTATGTGCGCGTTGCCGCCCTCAGGACGCGCTTCCAGTTCATTTCCTGCGGCAGGATCGAGCGGGCTGTCGACGATTATGCGGCGGCCTTCCGCGAGGCGGGCGGCGTTGCGGTGAACCGCAGCGTCTCGGATGCCGAACTGCTCGGAGCCTATGCCGCGAGCGATGCGATCTGGTGCTTCTATCCGCCCATCGGCGACCACGCCTCGGGCGTTCTCGGACGGGCCGCGCAGCTCGGAATCCCGGCCGTCGTGCGCTACGGTTCCGTTGCCCATCGCCTGTGCATCGTCGAGAACATCCCGCATGTGCCGATGACGGCGGACGGGATCGCGGAGCGGCTGGCCGGCCCGCTGCCGCCGAGGGACGAAGCCCGCGGCCGCCTGGCCGCCGACCGGTTCGCCCGGCAGAGCGAGTCGACGCTGCGCGCCGCCCTCGGCCTTGCGGGCACGGATCAGCCGGCGCCGCCGCAAGCCTGACCCAAGGGCGACGGCGAGCGAGGTTTTCGACTGCGGACGCGTCCGTCGGAAAAGATGCGCACGGACACCCTTCTCGGCGAGGGCAAGACGCACCGGCCGATGGAGCTGGTGCCGATATCGACTGACAAGGGTAGACTTCTGTAGCGTGTCGTCAATCGCAGGGCTTCAGCAGGCAATGCCCCGCAGAGCAACGGCAAATGCTACAGGTCGGTGCCCGGGATCGCCTGCATGAGCTGGCGCGAATAGGCTTCCTGCGGGTTGTGGAAGATCTGCATCGGCGTGCCGGCCTCGACCACGCGGCCACGGTTCATCACGATCACCTGGTCGCAGATCTGGCTGGCGACGCGCAGGTCATGGGTGATGAAGATCATGGCGAGGTGCTTTTCCGCCTGTACCTCGGCGAGCAGTTGCAGGATCTGCGCCTGGATGGAGACGTCGAGCGCCGAGACGGCCTCGTCGGCGACGATGATCTGCGGATCGAACATCAGGGCACGCGCTATGCCGACGCGCTGGCGCTGGCCGCCGGAGAACTCGTGCGGATAGCGCTCGAAGGCGGCGGCGCCGAGCCCGACGCGCTCCAGGAGGCCGAGCGCCCGGCGATGGGCCTCCTTCCGGTCGAGCCCATGGGCGACGGGACCCACCGTCAGGGACGTGCCGATGGTAAGGCGCGGATTGAGCGAGGCGAAGGGATCCTGGAAGATCATCTGGATGCGGGGCCGGAGCTGACGGAACTCGGCCTCGCCCATCGGCCTTATGTCGCGACCGCCGAGCAGGATTTCGCCGGCATCCGCCTCCACGAGCTTCATGAGCACCTTGCCCATCGAGGATTTCCCGGATCCGCTTTCCCCGACGACGCCCAGCGTCTCGCCGCGGTGAAGCGTGAAGGAGACGTCCTCGACGGCCGGAACGACCCGCACCTTGCCGAAAAGGCCGGCATGGCTGCGATAGGTCTTGCTGAGGCCGCGCACCTCCAGAACGGTTTCGCCCGCCTTCACCTCGTTCTCCGCCTCACGCAGGCGGGGAACCGCGGCGATCAGCCGGCGTGTGTAGGGATGCTGCGGATTGCGCAGCACCGCATCGGCGGTGCCTTCCTCCACCACATGCCCTTTTTCCATCACCACGACCCGGTCGGCGATGTCGGCCACCACGCCGAAGTCGTGGGTGATGAACATGACGCTCGTGTTCTTCTTCGCCTGCAGCCGGCGGATCAGGTCGAGGATCTGCGCCTGGATGGTCACGTCGAGCGCCGTCGTCGGTTCATCGGCGATCAGGATGTCGGGATCGAGGGCCAGCGCGATGGCGATCATCACGCGCTGACGCTGGCCGCCGGAAAGACGGAAGGGATATTGCTTGCGGATCAGCGGGGGATCGGGAAGCCCGACCTCGGTGATGAGTTCCAGCACGCGACGTTCCCGCTCGGCGCGGTTCGTCACGCCGTGGGCGACGAAAACCTCGTCGATCTGCTCCTCGATGGTCATCAGCGGATTGAGCGCCGAAAGCGGATCCTGGAAGATCATCGAGATCGCCTTGCCGCGCAGTTGGCGGCGCTCTGCCTCCGGCATGGTGAGGAGGTCGCGCCCCTTGTAGAGGATTTCCCCGCCTGTCACCCGCATGGCGGGCGGCAGCAGGCCCATGACCGTGCTGGCGGTCACGGACTTGCCGGAGCCGCTTTCGCCGACGACGCAGAGAATCTCGCCCTGCCTGAGATCGAGCGAGACGCCCTCCACCGCATGACTGCGTTCCATGTTCCGCGGAAGGCTCACGTCGAGCGAGCGGACTGCGAGAATCGTTCCGGCCGGATTGCGGTGAAGGTCTGTCATGGGGCTCCCCTTCGTTAGGCGGGTCAGGGCTTGGGTACGACCATCGCGAATTTGCGGAAGGGGGTGAGCACGTCCAGCCAGGCTGTCTCTCCCTTCGGAACGACCACGATCGTGCCCGGCCCGATGCGCCGTTTCTCACCGTCGCCGATGCGGCAATCGGCTTCGCCCTCGATCACCACGAAGGTCTCCTCCAGCGCGCGGGCGGGGTAGGGATAGATGCCGGGCTCGGCGATCCAGACGGCAGCCTTGACCGCAGCCGCGCTGTCGCCCTCGTCCTCCCAGATCATGCGCCGATAGGATTGCGCGCCGTTTTCCGCCACGGCCGCCTCGGTGCGGCCGGTATCGTCTTTCACGTTCCAGTAGATCGACATGGTTCGTCCTCCTTCTCAAGAATGCGGCGGCAGCTCCACGCCGCCCCGCTTGCTCATGAAATTGTCGACCGCGCGCATCTCGCGCAGCTTGTAGCTCGGGCCGTAGTCCATCCACCACGGCGCACGATGCAGGGGCTCGACCTTGAGGTCGAGATCCTGTTCCGGCGTGCCGATCGCCCAGTCCGCAAGGATGCCGCCGAGCATGGTGCCGGTCGGCACGCCCCGGCCGGAAAGGCCGGTGAGGGCCACGACGCCCGGCGCAAGGCCGTAGAGCCGGGGAACGGTGCGGTACTGCATGTCCAGCTCGCCGAACCAGAAGTAGTCCCAGCGCACCGCCTCGGTCAGCTGCGGGTGCAGCCATTTCAGCCGGTCGGTCATGACCGTCTTCGAATAGGCGATGTCGCGGCCGCGCGGCCCCTTGAGGAACATGGAGGCGACGATGCGGTTGTCGGCGGTCCATTTGTAGCAGTAGAAGTCGCCGCGTCCGTCGATCATGGTCGTGTTCTGCGGCAGCACCGTTTCGCGGGCACGATCGGACAGCGGATTGGTGGCGCAGACATAGACCGGCATGATGCGGTAGCTCTTGTCGAGATCGGGCCAGCCCTCCACCGTGTAGGCGCCGGTGGCGAAGATGACCTTGTCTGCGATGACATGGCCCGCTTCGCCGACCACCTTCCACTTGCCGCCGGTCTTCTCGCAGCGTTTTGCCGGCGACCGGGTATAGAGCGTGGCGCCCTCGCTGATCGCCGCCGCCGCAAGGCCGCGGGCATATTTCAGCGGATGGATGTGCGCGCCTTCCTCGTGCAGCCAGCCGCCGTAAAGGCGCGGGCTGCCGGTGATGCGCGTTATCTCGTCCCGGTCGAGCATGCGGGTGCGCGCGCCCACGGCGTTGTAGCTTTCGGTCTTGTGTTCGAGGGGCGGCAGGTGGCCGGGGCGCATCGCGCCGATGACGAGGCCGTTCTGCACCCATTCGCAGTCGATGCCGTAGTGCTGGATATAGTCCGCGGCGCGATCGGCGGCGCGCGTCTGGCGGTGGATGAGGCGTTCCGCCCAGGGCTGGCCGAGAAGCGAACGGATCTTGTCCAGCGAATAGTAGGAGAAGGTGGGGCTGCAATGGCCGGCATTGCGGCCCGATCCGCCGTAGCCGGCTTCCTCGCGCTCGAGGATGGCGACTGAAACGCCCTTGCGCCGGAGTTCGATCGCGGTGGTGAGCCCCGTATAGCCGGCCCCGACGATGCAGACGTCGACGACCTTCTCGCCGGTAAGCCGTTCGGTTTCCGGCGGTGGCGGCGCGGAAGCGAACCAGTAGGATTGGTCGAAGGGGGAAAACTTGGTCATCCTGTCACCCATTGTGTGAACGAACGTCGAGGGCGTCGCGCAGGCCGTCGCCGATGAAGTTGAAGCCCGTGACGGCGATGGTGATGGCAAGGCCGGGCACGATGGCGAGCCAGGGAGCGGCCGCGAGATACTGCTGCGCGCCGTTGAGCATGTTGCCCCAGCTCGGCAGCGGCGGCTGGATGCCGTAGCCGAGGAAGGAGATATAGGCCTCCATCAGGATCGACCGCGCCA
The DNA here is from genome assembly GCF_050859155.1 of Shinella yambaruensis. NCBI lineage: Bacteria > Pseudomonadati > Pseudomonadota > Alphaproteobacteria > Hyphomicrobiales > Rhizobiaceae > Shinella > Shinella yambaruensis. The sequence continues at coordinate 3,141,636 of NZ_CP150638.1, read as the reverse complement.
CGGTCAGCGTTGCCGCGACAACGATCGGCCCCATCACGTTCGGCAGGATCTCGCGGAACATGATCCAGCCGTTCGACAGGCCCAGCATGCGCGCGGCCATGACGAATTCCCGCTCGCGCAACGACTTGACCTCCGCCTCCACGATGCGCGCCACCTCCATCCAGCTCGTGAAGGCGATGATGAGCGTGATCGTCATCGGGCTCGGCTTGATGAAGGCGGCGAGCGTCAGCAGCAGGAAGACCGAGGGGAAGGACAGGAAGGCATCGACGAGGCGCATCAGGACCGTTCCCGTCCAGCCGCCGCGATAGCCGGCGACGACACCGACCACCGTGCCGATGACCGTGGAGATCACCATGGCGAGGAAACCGACCGTCATGGAAACCTGCCCGGCATGGAACAGCCGTGCCGCGATATCGCGGCCGAGCGGATCCGTTCCGAAGATATGGGCGCCCGTCAGGGGCGGCGCGAAACGGGCGCGCAGGTCGATATAGAGCTCGTCGAAGGGCAGAAGATGCGGCCCGAGGAAGCAGGCGACCGTCAATCCGAGCACCATGAACAGGCCGAGCAGTGCCAGCGGGTTGCGCGCGAAGCGGCGGACGGCACGATTGTCGCGAAAGCGGCGGCGGAGAGTGGGAGATGAAGAAGCGGATGTCATTTTCACGCCTCCTATTCAAGACGAATGCGCGGATCGACGAAGGCGACCAGCAGATCGGCGAGGAGATTGCCGATAAGAACGAGGATGGCCGAGAACATGAGGAGCCCCATCACGACCGGATAATCGTTGTAGCCGAGGCTATCGAGGAAGAGCCGCCCCATGCCGGGCCATGTGAAGACCGTCTCCGTCACGAGTGCGCCGCCAAGCAGCGTCGGCAATTGCATGCCGGCGAGGGTGATCATCGGCAGAAGGGCGTTGCCGACGATATGCTTCATGAGGATGCGGCGCGGCGGCAGGCCCTTGGCGCGGGCGGTGCGCACGAAATCCTGGTTGATGACCTCCAGCGTGGCCGTCCGCATGTAGCGGGCCCAGATCGCCACGTTGACGAGCGCGAGCACGCAGGCGGGCATCACCAGATGCACGAGGATGTCCGAAAAGGAGCCGTCGCCGACGGTGTACATGTTGCCCGCCGGCAGCCAGCCCAGCCGCAGCGAGAAAAGGAAGATCGCCACTAGACCCACCCAGAAGGTCGGGATGGAGAGGGCGACGAAGCACGCGACCGTCATCGCGTAGTCGAAGGCGGAGCCCTGCCGGATCGCGCTGCGGATGCCGATCCAGCCCCCGATCAGCATCGACAGGAAGGTCGAAGCTCCCATGAGCAGCAGTGTGGCGAAGAGATGGCTGTTGATCACTTCCAGAACGGGGCGGTTGTCGCGAAAGCTCCGGCCCCAGTCGCCCTGCACCAGCTTCCAAAGCCAGTCGAGATATTGCACCGGCAGCGGCCTGTTGAGCCCCATCTGCTCGGCGATACGGTCCAGCGCCTCCTTCGTCATGCCGGGCGTCAGCGCGAATTGCGAGAGCGGGCCGCCGGGGGCGAGGTTGAGCACCATGAAGCCGATGAGCGAGACGAGCAGCAGGAGGACGATGCTCTGCCAAAGCCTGCCGATCAGAAATCGGGCCATTTTCCGGTTCCTTGCAGTGAATGCGGGCCCTGGGCGAGATGGACGTCCTTGCTGCAGGGCGATGCAGACCGGGGTGGGGACACCCACCCCGGATCCGGTGGAAACGGACGTTACGCCCAGCGCCAGCTGCGCACGTTCCAGGTGTCGATGCGGTTGTTGATGTTCGCTTCGACGCCCTGGATGCCGGTCTTGTAGCCGCGGATGTTGGCGTACTGGAAGATCGGCAGGAACGGCAGGTCGTGCCGCATGATCTCCTGGATGCGCTGGTAGATCGGCAGCCGTTCTTCAGGGCTGACGAGCGCGCCGCCCTTCTTGAGCAGCTCGTCCACCTCGGGGTTCTCGTAGACCCAGGTGTTCTGGCCGTTGCCGCCCTTGGCCGGGGAGGAGGTCGAGAGGAAGTAGTCGGACGTGTCCGGGTCGGGACCGGTCAGGCAACTGAGGCCCGCCAGCGCCATGTCGAACTGCGATAGCATCCAGTGGTCGCCCCACATGACGGCCGGCGGCAGGTTGCCGATCTGCATGTCGACGCCAATCTCGCGGAAGGACTGCTGGAGGAACTGCTGCGCCTGCTCGCGCAGATGGTTGCCCGAGGTCGTCGAGCAGGTAAAGGCAAGCCGGACGCCGTCCTTTTCGCGAATGCCGTCCGAACCCGGCTTCCAGCCGGCCTCGTCGAGCAGCGCCCGCGCCTTGTCGAGGTTGTATTCCTGCACCGGCAGGTTGGCGTTGTAGTAGTAGGATTCGCGCGGCATGTAGCTTTCGGTCGCCTGCGGCACGCCGTAGTAGAGTGCGTCGATGATCGTCTGCTTGTCCACGGCGTAATAGAGCGCCTCCCGCACGGCGCGCTCCTTGAACTGCGGCCGCTGGAGATTGAAGCTGAGGCCTTCGAAGAACGGTGCCCCGAAGACCTCCACCACGCGGTCGGGCAGGGTCTTCGCCTCCTCGTAGTTGTCGGGCGAGATCCACTGCAGCGCCAGCACGTCGATGTCGCCGGTCTTGAGCTGCGTATAGAGCACGGTGATATCGGGAATGTATTTCAGCACGAGCCGTTCGAGATAGGGCCCGTCGCCGAAATAGCCGGGATTGGCCTCAAGCTCGATATGGTCGCCCGCCACGCGCTGCTTCCACTTGTAGGCGCCAGTGCCGATCGGGGCGTTGTTGAAAGGCGCATTGTTCGGATCGGCGCCCTCGAAGCCGTGCTTGGGCACGATGAAGGTCGAGGCGAGGATCGCGGTATAGGGCGCAAACGCGCTTTCCATGCGCCAGCTGATTTCCGTCGGCGAGACGACGGTTATGTCGCGCACGAGGCTGTGGCCCGTGCGGCGCCAGCTGCGGAAATCCGGATTGACCAGCAGCTCGAGCGTGAACTTCACGTCCTCGGCCGTGAACGGCGTGCCGTCATGCCATGTCACATCGTCGCGCAGCGTCACCTTCCAGGTCAGGCCATCGGCGGAAACACCGCCATTTTCCACCGTCGGCACTTCCTTGGCGAGCAGCGGATAGAAATTGCCCTTGGCATCGACGTCGAACAGCGGATCGAAGATCGCGAAATGCACGCCCTCGTCGACCTCGATATGCAGGAGATGCGGATTGAAGACCGTTGGCTCCTGCGAGAAGCCGACGACGATCTGCCCCTTCGGCGTATCCTGGGCCCTTGCCGCTCCCATGCCGAGAACGGAGGGGGCCATGGCGGCGAGACCGGCGGCGCCGAAGAACTTCAGGCTCTGGCGGCGGGTAAACTGGAAATCCCTTTCAGACATGTCATTCTCCCGGTGGTGTGAATGTTGACGTTCCCTTGTCGGCCGTTCCGGCTTCTTGTTGGTTCAGTATCCGGCGAGCAGTTCGATCTTCGAACCGTCGACGAAGCGCTCGATCCTGAATTCCCTGGGGTCCACGACGGGCTTGCGCCCGAGCACGAGATCGGCCACGAGCCGGCCCGCGCCGGGGCCGATGCCGAAGCCATGGCCGGAAAAGCCCGTCGCGATGAAGAAGCCCGGAATTGCCGCCACGCCCGAAATGACGGGGATGGCGTCGGGCGTGGCGTCGATATAGCCGGCCCAGCGCTGTACGACCTTTGCTGAGGCGAGGGCCGGAAAGGCCCTGCGCGCCGAGGCCATGGCCATGTCGGCCAGCTTGCGGCTGGGCTTGGGGTCGAGCACGCGGCAATATTCGAAGGGGCTCGGCTCGTCGAGGTCCCAGCGACCGGGCATGCGCGCCTCGTCGAAGAAGCGCCAGCCGGCCCGCAGCATCAGCGAGCGCCACTCCGCGCGCAATGCCGGCACGAAGTCGCGCGCATAGCGGAAGGACGCCGGCACGATGTCGACGATGTTGCCGAGGCCCGAGGCGATGGTGTAGCCGCCGTCCTGCCGCTTGCGGATGGCGAAGTCGCCCGCCCACATCGCCTGTTCGGGGCCGGCATCGTGCGGCTCGGTGCGCAGGACCGAGTTCTTCACCTTCAATTGCGGCAGGTGGATGCCGGCATCGAGGCTGCGGGTGAACATCTCCGACCAGGCGCCGCCTGCCAGCACCACGGCGCCGCAGCGGATCGTGCCCCGCTCGGTCACGACCGCCGAGATCGCGCCGCCGGAGGTTTCGATGCCCCGCACGGCACATTCCGTGAGGATATGGGCGCCGCATTCGCGGGCGCGCTCGGCAATCGCGGGGGCTGCCTTCTGCGGCTCGGCCCGGCCGTCGTCGGCGCAATAGAGCGCGGCCGGCGGGCGAAGGCGCGATTGCGGAAACATCGCCGCGAAGTCCGCGCCGGTGAGCATCCGGCAATCCACGCCGAGGCCATCGAGATGCTTCAGCCATTTCTCGTAGAAGGCCTGCTCGGCCTCGTTCTCGGCATTGAAGATGATCCCGGCCCGCGCATAGCCCGTGTCCCGCCCGGTCCGGGCATTCAGGCCCTGCCAGATGCGCTGGGCCTCCAGCACCAGCGGGATTTCCCGCGGGTCGCGCCGCGCCACGCGCACCCAGCCCCAGTTGCGGCTGGACTGTTCGTGGCCGATGCCGCCTTTTTCGCACAAGGCCACGCGCTGGCCCGCCTCGGCAAGCTCCAGCGCGGTCGAAACGCCGATGATGCCGCCGCCGATGACGACCACATCGACCTCCGCAGGCAGTTCGGTGTCGCCAGGGACGGGTACGACGAAGGGACCGGGCATCAGAAGAATTCCTCGGCTTGGCAGTTGACGGCGAATTCGGCGACACTCGCCTCGTTGGGCAGGTCGATCAGCATGGAGACGATGCGGGCAAGATCTTCGGGCTTCGTCATGGCCTCGGCCGGCCGGCCCGAGAGCGAAAGCCCCATATCGGTGGCGACGAAACCGGGGCAGACCGCGGTGGCGCGGATGCCGACGTCGAAACCCGCATGGCGGATGCCGTGCGCAAGCGCCACGGCCGCGAATTTCGACATGGAATAACTTCCCGAAAGGGCCGATTTCACGCGTTTTCCGGAGAGAGAGGCGACGATGACGACACGTCCCCTTCCACTGGCGCGCAAATCCTGCCAGGCGGCCCGCACAAGCCGGCGGGGCGCGAAGGCATTGACCTCCATCATCGCAGCGACCTCGTCGTCCTCGGCTTCGATGACCGATTTCGGCACCATGATGCCCGCATTGGCGACGATGCAGCCGACCGGGCCGAAGCTCGCGCGGGTTTGTGCAAGCCATCGCGCCTCTTCATTGCCGGCCGCCGCATCGTAGGCGCAGGCAAGGACGCTCTCCGCCGGCAGCGACGCCGCCCAGTCCGGCATCCTGCCTCCGCGCACGCCGAGGGAAACCTTCCAGCCTTCCGAAACGAGGCGGGACGCGACCGCCGCTCCGATGCCCCGGCTCGCGCCCGAGACCATCGCCACACCCTTGCTCATTCTCCCACCTCGCGCAGCCGGTTGAAGGCTTTCCGGAATATGTTCACGACGATGTCGTGCTCTTCCCGTGTCATCAGGCCGGCGAAGAACTCGTCGGAATGCGCGACGATCAGCGTCTCGACCTTGTTCGCAAGCGCGGCCCCTTCCGGGGTCACGAAAAGCTCCTGGGCGCGCTTGTCGTCCGCCGCGCTGCGACGGGTGACGAGTTTCGCGCGCCGCAGCTCATCAACGGTTTTGACGGTGATCGACTTGTCTATGCCGAGAAGGGTGGAGATCGTGGTCGGCCGGATGCCGGCGTGGCGGGCAATCAGCAGGAGCGAGGAGATCGTGCCCTTTCGCCCCGTAAAGCCAAGGGGCGCGAGCCGGTCGTCGAGATGCCGGCTGACGGCGATTTCAAAGACGCGGACATAGAAGCTCAGCAGGCCGTCGAGCACGCCCAGATCGACCTGGGCCGCCAGTTCCTGACTCTTGCGCGTGCTCATCGACGGCAACCCCGCTGCTTTCCATGCGTGGAATTTCGAGATCAGGCTAGACATAATAGTTGAATTATTCAACTAAATTTTTCGAACGGCTTCAGCCGGGCTGGTGGAAGGCCTCTATGGCTGCGATGCGCCACTGATGCGACCATTCCCCGCGCGAAAACCGATCCGCCGACAATCATCTGAGGGCGGAGACGATCGCCGACGGCCGGAAGCGCGGCATGGACGGAAATGCCCGCCGCTACCGCAGCACGTTGTCGCGCGGCAGGATCGGCTCGGGCAGGTCCGCATGCCCGAGGACCGATAGCATCTCCCGCTCCACGGTGCGCTGCATCGCCTCCAGCGGCAGGGCATTGGGGTCGAGGCCGAACGGGTCCTCCAGCTGGTGGCCGAGCGCTTCGAGGCCGAAGAACGTATAGGCGACGAGAAGCACCGGAAGCAGCGTCCACCAGTCCAGCGAGCCGGCCAGCGCGAAGGGCAGCATCAGGCAGAAGACCAGCGCCGTTCGGTGGAGCAGCAATGAATAGGCGAAGGGAACGGGCGTCAGCGCGATGCGCTCGCATCCCCCCTGGACCTTTGCGAGCGCCGCGAGCTGCCCCTCCAGCACCGAATAGTGGATCTCGCCGATCCGATGCTCGCGCACCAGCGCGAGACAGTGCCGGCCGATGCCGTCGAGGACGTCGTTGGTGGGGTTGGGGCTTTGGTCATCGACGTCGGTATCGTGCCAGCGGCGGATGGCGTCCGGCTCGTCCTCGCCGCGGAGCCGTGCGACGAGGCCCGCCGTGAAGGCGCACAGACGATGGAGGAGGAAGCGGCGGTCGTCATCGCCAAGAGCCGCCGTCTGCCGCGCGAAGGACCGGCAGGCGATGATGAGCTCGCCCCAGAGGATCCGGCCCTCCCACCAGCGCGCATAACACGCATTGTTGCGGAAGCTCATGAAGACGGAAAGCGCGATGCCGGTCAGCGTGAAGGGAATGGCGCTGATCCTCGCGAAGATCCCGGGATGTTCCCGCGCGGCGAAGATCGCGATGACCGAGAGGACCGTCATCGCCACGAGGTGCCAGGCGATCCTCGGCAGGATGGAGCCGTTGATCGCGAAGATGATGTCTTTGAAGCTCGGTTTTGAACGCAGGATCATTGGAGTGTCGGCAAGATGGGACAGCGCGGCGGCGTGCACGCCTCTTCCCCCTTAGCAGGATGCGTGCCAGCGGCGAGGGCTGAGCAAACTCAACGGCTTGGCTGTGGCAATTGCGCGGCTTCGGACAGTTTGTCCATGGTTGCTCGGACAAATTGTCTATGGATTTCAATGATATAACATGGTTTACTTGATTTCTGTCGCATCCGGGGAGTGTCCGCCATGGCCGATGGGAAGCCGCAATACAAGACCTACAACCATCCGGCCGGTGGATGGGGCGCCGCTGCCGCGACCGCCAAGGTGCTGATGGAGCAGAGCGTCATCACCAAGGGGTCGCGCGCGCTCCTGGCGATGAACCAGCCGGGCGGCTTCAAGTGTCCGAGCTGCGCCTTTCCGGATGCCGATTGCAAGAAGACACTGGAATTCTGCGAGAACGGCGCCAAGGCGCTCGCCCACGAGGCGACGAAGTTCCGCGTCACGCCGGAGTTCTTCCAGAAATACACCGTCACCGAATTGATGGCGCAGTCCGACTACTGGCTGGAGATGCAGGGGCGCCTTACCGAGCCGATGCGCTACGACGCGGCGAGCGACCGGTATGTGCCGTGCAGCTGGGACGAGGCCTTCGCGATGATCGGGCGGCACCTCCGGGCATTGTCGAGCCCGCACGAGGCGGAATTCTATACGTCCGGCCGCACGCCGAACGAGGCGGCCTTCCTCTATTCGATCTTCGTGCGCGCGTTCGGCACCAACAACTTCCCGGACTGTTCCAACATGTGCCACGAGCCGACGAGCCGCGGCCTGCCGCCGGCCATCGGCGTGGGCAAGGGCACGGTCGTGCTGGAGGATTTCGAGCATGCCGAGGCGATCTTCGTCATCGGCCAGAACACCGGCACCAATTCGCCGCGCATGATGACCAACCTGGTCGAGGCCCGCAAGCGCGGCGCGCCCATCGTCGCGGTCAATCCCATGCCGGAGCGCGCGCTGATCCGCTTCACCGAACCGCAGGACGTCGTGCAGATGGCGACCTTCGGCTCGACGCCGATCGCCAGCGAGTTCGTGCATATCAGGATCGGCGGGGACCTTGCCCTCATCAAGGGCATGATGAAGGTGATGTTCGAGCGCGAGGCGGCCGGCGAAAGGGTGCTCGATGCGGATTTCATCGCGAAGCACACGGTGGGCATCGAGGCGATCCGCGCGGACGCCCTGGCGCAGGACTGGGCCGAGATCGTCCGCGTCTCGGGGCTCGACGAGGCGCAGATCCGCCGGTGCGCGGAGATCTACATCCGTTCGCGCGCCAGCATCATCTGCTACGGCATGGGCCTCACCCAGCACCAGCAGGGGTCGCGCCTTCTGCAGCAGGTGTCGAACCTACTGCTCCTGCGCGGCAACTACGGCAAGCCGGGCGCCGGCATCGCGCCGATCCGCGGCCATTCCAACGTGCAGGGCGACCGCACCGTCGGCATCGACGAAAAGCCCTCGCAGGACTATCTGGACCGTGTGCGCGACGTCTTCGGCTTCGAGCCGCCGCGCGGGCACGGGCACCATACGGTCGAATCCGTCGAGGCGATGGAGAACGGCACGGCCAAGGTTTTCATCGGCATGGGCGGCAATTTCGTCCGCGCGATCCCGGATACGGACCGGTCCTACGCCGCCATGCGCAAGCTGGCGCTGACGGTGGGCATCGCCACCAAGCTCAATCGCGGCCATCTGGTGCACGGGCGCGATGCGCTGATCCTGCCGGTCGTCGCCCGCTCGGAATGGATCCGCACGGCGGCGGGCGAGCAGTTCGTCACCATCGAGGACGCCATGGCGAACGTCACGGCCTCGCGCGGCGTCTTGACGCCGGCAAGCCCCCATGTGCTGCCGGAGGTCGAGATCGTCTGTCGCATGGCGATGGCCACGCTGCCGGACAGCAAGGTGCCCTGGGCAAGCTATATCGACAACTACGATCTCATCCGTGACAAGATCGCCGAGGTCTATCCCGAAATCTATGCGGGCTTTTCCGAGCGCATCAAGAATCCGAAGGGGTTCCACCTCGACATCCCGCCGCGCCGGCTCGTCTGGCCGACGGAGAACGGCAAGGCGAATTTCCTGCTGCTGCCGGGGCTGGAGGTGAACGATGTCGTCGACGATCCTGCCATGCTGCGGCTCGCCACGGTGCGCTCGCACGACCAGTTCAACACGACCATCTACAGCAACAACGACCGCTATCGCGGCGTCTACAACGACCGCATGGTGCTGTTCATGAACGCCGAGGACCTCGCGGAACGGGGCCTTGCCTCCGGCGCGCGGATCGCGCTCGAAACCATCAGCACGGACGGCATGGCGCGGCGCGTCGACGGCCTGACGGCGCTCGACTATCCGATGCCCCGCGGGGCGGTCGCCGGCTACTATCCGGAACTCAACCCCTTGCTGCCGCTCGATTATTACGACCGGATCAGCGGCACGCCGGCGGCAAAGTCCATACCGGTGCGGGTGGTCGCCGGATAGAAGGCGGGTCTGAACGATTATCGAGATGCAGGGCGCCGCCCGCCGCCCCGGCGGGCGAGGGCGGAGCCTTGCCGGAACAGGAGGCAAGGGCAGTGTTCGATGGGCTCGATCCGGTGGTGCTGGCACGCGCGCAATTCGCGTTCACCGTCTCCTTTCATTTCATCTTCCCGGCCTTTTCCATCGGCCTTGCCAGCTATCTCATGGTGCTGGAGGGCCTTTGGCTGAAGACCGGCAAGGGTGTCTACGCCAACCTCTACCGCTACTGGCTGAAGATTTTCGCCGTCGTCTTCGGCATGGGGGTCGTCTCCGGCGTGGTCATGTCCTACCAGTTCGGCACCAACTGGTCCGTCTTCTCGCACAAGGCGGGGCCGGTGATCGGGCCGCTGATGGCCTATGAGGTGATGACGGCCTTCTTCCTGGAGGCGGGCTTTCTCGGCGTCATGCTCTTCGGCATGAACAAGGTCGGCAAGGGCCTGCATTTCTTCGCGACATCGATGGTGGCCCTCGGCACGCTGATCTCGGCCACCTGGATCATCGCCGTCAACAGCTGGATGCAGACGCCGGCCGGCTTCGCCATCAACGACAAGGGCCAGTTCATTCCGGCGGGCTCGTGGTTCGATATCGTCTTCACGGCCAGCTTTCCGTTCCGCCTCGTCCACACGGTCATCGCCGCATACCTGACCACGGCCTTTGCGGTCGGTGCCGTCGGCGCCTGGCATCTGCTCAGGGATCGGGCCAATCCGGGGGCACGAAAAATGTTCTCGATGGCGATGTGGATGGCCGCGCTCGTCGCGCCGGTCCAGATCCTTGCCGGCGACGCGCACGGCCTCAACACGCTGGAGCACCAGCCTGTCAAGGTGCTGGCGATGGAAGGCGATTATCGCCCGAGCCCGAATGGCGCGCCGCTCATCCTCTTCGGCTGGCCCGACAGCGAGGCCGCGGACGTGCGCTATGAGGTGTCGATCCCCCATCTCGGATCGCTCATCCTCAAGCACGATCCGTTCGCGCCGCTGCCGGGCCTCACGGATTTCCCGCGTGACCAGTGGCCGCCGGTGCCGATCGTCTTCTGGTCGTTCCGGTTGATGGTGGGCCTCGGCTTCGCCATGCTGGGCATCGGCCTGTGGAGCCTTTTCGCGCGCTACCGCCGGCAGCTCTACGACTGGCCGTGGCTGCACCGCGCCGCCGTCCTCATGGGGCCGTCCGGCTTCGTCGCGGTCATCGCCGGCTGGGTGACGACGGAGGTCGGCCGCCAGCCCTTCACCGTCTACGGCCTGTTGCGCACGGCCGAATCCCATTCGCCGCTCGCTGCGCCCGCCGTCGCCGTTTCGCTGATCGCCTTCGTGATCGTCTATTTCGCCGCCTTCGGCGCAGGCACCTACTATCTCCTGCGCCTGATGGCCAAACCGCCGGAGCCGGGCGAGAGCGAACCGCAGAAGGTGCCGCAGCGCGCAGCGGGCATCACGCCCGCTTCGGGTGTCGCCGCCCGCACGGTGGGCAGGGAGTAAGCGCCATGGAAAGCCTCGACCTCACGCTCGTCTGGGCGGGCATCATCGGTTTTGCCGTCATGGCCTATGTGGTCATGGACGGCTTCGACCTCGGCATCGGCATCCTGTTTCCCACGTTCCAGGTGGGCGAGGAGCGTGACCAGGCGATGAATTCCATCGCGCCGGTCTGGGACGGCAACGAGACCTGGCTGGTGATGGGCGGCGGCGGGCTCTTCGCGGCCTTTCCGCTCGCCTATGCCATCGTGCTGCCGGCGACCTATCCGCTGATCATCGCCATGCTGCTCGGCCTGATCTTCCGTGGCGTCGCCTTCGAATTCCGCTGGCGTGATCCGCGCCACCGCCCGGTCTGGGATGTCGCCTTCAGCCTCGGCTCGGTCGTCGCGGCTCTTGCGCAGGGCATGACGCTCGGCGCCATCCTCCAGGGGATAACGGTGGAGAACGACGCCTATGCCGGTGGCTGGCTGGACTGGCTGAGCCCGTTCAGCGTGCTGACCGGCCTTGCCGTGGTTGCCGGCTATGCGCTGCTGGGCGCCACCTGGCTGGTCTGGAAGACGGAGGGGTCGAGCCTTCGCCATGCGCAGACGATGGCGTGGAGGCTCGGCATCATGACGCTGGTTGCGCTTGCCGCCGTCAGCGCCGCCACGCCCTACCTCCACTACGAATACTGGCGGCGCTGGTTCGAGATGCCGGGCGTGTTGCTGACCGCGCAGGTGCCGCTGCTTGTCGTCATCACCGCGGCCACCCTCTTCTGGAGCCTTCGAAGCGGGCATGAGCGGCTTCCCTTCCTGATGGCGCTGGCGCTCTTCCTGCTTGGTTTCGTCGGGCTCGGCATCAGCCTCTACCCCTATGTCGTGCCGCCGGCCGTGACGATCCGCGATGCGGCCGCGCCGACGGAAAGCCTGCGCTTCATGCTGGGCGGCGCGCTTGTCATCATCCCTCTGATCCTGACCTATACCGGTTGGGCCTACTGGGTGTTCCGCGGTAAGGTCGGCACCCACGGATATCACTGATGCCGACCGTGCGGCAGGTCGGCTGGATGCTGTTGATCTGGCTGTCGAGCGTCGCCGTGCTCGGCCTCGTCGCCGCGATCCTGCGGTTCTGGCTACGGGCCTGACGGCCGGCGGCAAGGGAGGAACGGATTTGAACGCAGCACTTTCCGATCCGCGCCCGCCGGCACCGCATGCCGCCCATGCCTCGGTCTATGCGGCACTGGCCGGCAATGTGGCCGTGGCCGTCACCAAGCTCGTCGCCGCCGTGCTCACGGGCAGCGCGGCGATGTTCAGCGAGGCGGCATCCGGCCGGTAGCCATCAACGATGAAGAGCGAGGAGAAGATCATGAGCAAACCCGCAACTCCGAACGACGTGGAAACGGAGACGCCCCGCGAGGAACCCGGCGAAGCCGCCGTCGAGGCCGTCGTGCGGCTGGAAGCGGAGGTCGCCGACCTCAAGGACCGTCTGCTGCGGGCGCTCGCGGAGACGGAGAACCTGCGCCGCCGCGCCGAGCGCGATGTCAGCGATGCGCGGCAATATGCCGTCAGCAAGTTCGCGACCGACCTCGTCGGCGTCGCCGACAATCTGGAACGGGCGCTGGCCAGCGTGCCGGCGGAGGCAAGGCGAGGCTCGGCCGTGCTGAAGACGCTTGCCGATGGCGTTGCGCTGACCGGCAAGCACCTGATGCAGGTTTTCGAGAAACATGGCATTCGCCGGATCGAACCGCTTGGCGAGCGGTTCGATCCCCACCTCCATGAGGCCCTGTTCGAGGTGGCCGATCCCTCGGTGCCGAGCGGCACCGTCAGCACGGTCGTCTCGCCGGGTTATGCCATCGGCTCGCGCCCGTTGCGGGCCGCGAAGGTGGGGGTGGCGCGGGGCGGTCCGGCGGCGGCGGATGGCGGCTAGGCGTTTCGGGCAAAGTGCGAGGCGGCCTTGGACGATGATCAGGGCAGGGCGGTGGAAACGGCCGCCTACAGGTCGAGCACGGGCACGGGCGCTCCTGCCGGCAGGGCCGGTCCGCCGGCGGGGCGCAGCACCAGCAACTCCGCCTTCGCCAGCGGCAATTGTGCGGAAGCCGACTGGCGAGGCAGGATGGTGACGGTGCCATCCGGGCCGCGATGGCCGAACAGCGCCATGTCGCGCATCGGGTCCGCCGCCACGGCGGCCGCGCCGAGCGGCTTCTCCTGCCAGTCGAGCGCCGCCGCGAAAGGCCGGCCGGAAAGGGTGGAGAGGAGGGGCGCGAGGAAAAGCCGGGCGATGGTCATCGCGGCGGCGGGGTTTCCGGGGAGGCCGAGGACATGGACGCCGCCGGCCTTGCCATACCAGACGGGCTTTCCCGGCTTGATCGAAACGCCCGCGAAGAAGGGGACGAGACCGAGCGCGCGCAGGACGGGACGGGCGAGGTCGCAATCGCCGTTCGAGGCGCCGCCGGCGATGACGAGCACGTCGCAATCCTCAAGCGCCGCCAGGACGGCCTTGCGGATCGCGCCGGCATAATCTGGGCAGAGCATGCCGCCGACGGCGTCGGCACCCCATTGCCGCGCCATCAGAAGCAGCGGCAGGGAAAGGCTGTCGGGCACGCGATTGCCGGTCTCGGCGGTAAGGCCCGCGCCGACCAGTTCGCTGCCGTTCGTGATGACGCGCACTCTCGGCCGCCGGTGGACGAGAACGTCGCCATTGTCCGATGCCGCCGCCACGAGGAGCTTTGCGGGGTCGAGAAGCGTACCCCGCGGCAGGACGGGCTGGCCGGCCTCGAAGCCCGAGGCCTTCAGGCGGACATGGCGTGCGCCGGGAAGCGGACCGGCGAGGCGGATGGTCGACGGCGTCTCCTCCACGAGCTCGAAGGGGATGACGCGGTCCTTGCCCGGCGGCATCGGCGCCCCGGTCGTCACCCGTACGGCTGCGGAGGGATCGCAGCCGGCAGGAGCGCTGTCGCCGGGATAGCTGGCGCCGGCGAGCGCGAAGGTGAGGCAGCCGGCCTGAACGGCCTTTTCCGACACCGCGAAACCGTCCATGGCGGCGACGGTTTCGCGCGGAGAGTCGATGCGGGCGAAAAGAGGTTCGGCCAGGATGCGAAAGCCGGCATTGCCGAGCAGAACCCGTTCGGTTCCGGCAGGCTCGGCTTGCGAGCGCAGGATGGTCTGCGCCTCCCTGAGCCCCATCTTGGCTGTGCATGGCGCTGCCGCGCGCCATTTTCCGAGCATCGTCATCTGCTGTCCTCGCTGTCTGCCATGCCGGAAGGTCACCGCACACGGCCCTCCCGGCGAACGGACTGCAACAAACGTGCCATGCGGCCGCGATTGCGAAATCAACGATTTGTGCGTCGAGGCGGCCCCCACGCCGACAGATTGTCCCCCGAAAGGCGGACAGCTTGTCAGCGACGGTGGCCTTCCTTCTCTTAAATGATTGAATTTCCGCGACTTGCGAACTGGCATGGGCATTGCTGAGAAAACGGATGGCGACGGCATCCGCCGACCGGAAGAGCAACAGCAAGGAGGAGTTCGCAATGGCAAAGGTCATCGGTATCGATCTGGGGACAACCAATTCCTGCGTGGCGGTCATGGACGGCAAGGCGGCGCGTATCATCGAGAATTCGGAAGGCGCGCGCACGACCCCGTCGATCGTCGCCTTCACCAGCGACGGGGAGCGGCTCGTCGGGCAGCCGGCCCGCCGGCAGGCCGTGACCAATCCAACGAACACGATCTTCGCCGTCAAGCGCCTGATCGGCCGGCGCTATGACGATCCGACCGTGACCAAGGACCAGGGGCTGGTGCCCTACAAGATCGTCAAGGCGGGCAATGGCGATGCTTGGGTGGAGGCGGAAGGCAAGCCCTACTCGCCCTCGCAGATCTCGGCGATGATCCTGCAGAAGATGAAGGAGACCGCGGAAGCCAATCTCGGCGAGGCGGTGACGCAGGCGGTCATCACGGTTCCCGCCTATTTCAACGACGCCCAGCGCCAGGCGACCAAGGATGCGGGCAAGATCGCGGGCCTGGAGGTGCTGCGCATCATCAACGAGCCGACGGCCGCCGCGCTCGCTTATGGCCTCGAGAAGAAGAAGCAGGCCAAGATCGCCGTCTACGACCTCGGCGGCGGCACCTTCGACATTTCCATCCTCGACATCGGCGACGGCGTCTTCGAGGTCAAGTCCACCAATGGCGATACCTTCCTCGGCGGCGAGGATTTCGACATGCGCTTGGTCGAGTACATCGCCGACGAATTCAGGAAGGACCAGGGCATCGACCTCCGCAAGGACAAGCTCGCCCTCCAGCGCCTGAAGGAAGCGGCGGAAAAGGCGAAGATCGAGCTGTCCTCCTCCACGCAGACCGAGGTCAACCTGCCGTTCATCACCGCGGACGCGACGGGGCCGAAGCACCTTCAGGTGAAGATCACCCGCTCGAAATTCGAAGCGCTGGTGGAGGACCTCGTGCAGCGGACCATCGAGCCCTGCCTCAATGCGCTGAAGGACGCGGGCCTCGACGCCAAGGATGTCGCCGAGGTGGTGCTGGTCGGCGGCATGACGCGTATGCCGAAGATCCAGGAGACCGTGCAGAAGATCTTCGGCAAGGAACCGCACAAGGGCGTCAACCCGGACGAGGTGGTCGCTGTCGGCGCGGCCATCCAGGCGGGCGTGCTCCAGGGCGATGTCAAGGACGTGCTGCTGCTCGACGTGACGCCGCTCTCGCTCGGCCTTGAAACGCTCGGCGGCGTCTTCACCCGCCTCATCGAGCGCAACACCACGGTGCCGGCGAAGAAGAGCCAGACCTTCTCCACCGCCGAGGACAACCAGAGCGCCGTGACGATCCGTGTCTTCCAGGGCGAGCGCGAGATGGCGGCCGACAACAAGATGCTCGGCCAGTTCGACCTCATGGGCATCGCGCCCGCCCCGCGCGGCGTGCCGCAGATCGAGGTGACCTTCGACATCGACGCCAACGGCATCGTCAACGTCTCGGCGAAGGACAAGGGCACCGGCAAGGAGCAGCGCATCCAGATCCAGGCCTCCGGCGGCCTTTCCGAGGCGGATATCGAGCGCATGGTCAGGGATGCCGAGACGCATGCGGCCGAGGATCGCAAGCGCAAGGAGGTCGTCGAGGCGCGGAACGTCGCCGAAGCCGTGCTGCATACGGCCGAAAAGGCGCTTGCCGAAGAGGGGACGGTCGCCGCCCCTGCGGACCGCCAGGCGGTCGAAGCCGCGGTGGTGGCCGTGCGCGATGCGCTGGGCGGCGAGGATGCGGCCGCGATCCGCGAGAAGGCGGAGGCCTTGCAGGCGAAGGTCTCGGCGCTCGCCCAGTCTTCCGCGTCCGCCGGTGCGGCGGCGTCGGCCCCGGC
This sequence comes from Shinella yambaruensis, assembly GCF_050859155.1. NCBI lineage: Bacteria > Pseudomonadati > Pseudomonadota > Alphaproteobacteria > Hyphomicrobiales > Rhizobiaceae > Shinella > Shinella yambaruensis. The sequence continues at coordinate 3,125,229 of NZ_CP150638.1, read as the reverse complement.
GGAGGACGGCGTCGTCGATGCGGAGTTCAGCGAGGTTCCCGACGACGAGCGCAAATGAGGATGATGGGGGAAAATCGGCGGCAGGGCAGTCTGCCTCGTTGCCGGAAGCCCGCCATGGCCTAATTATGATCGACACAACCCGCATTTGGAGCCGGTCGTGACAAGTCCCTATGATGTTCTCGGCGTTTTGCCCGGCGCGACGGCGGCCGAGATCCAGAGTGCGTACCGCAAGCTTGCCAAGAAGCTGCACCCGGACCTCAATCCGGGCGACAAGGCGGCGGAGGACAAGTTCAAGGAGGTCGCCGCGGCCTATGACCTCTTGGGCGATGCGGACAAGCGCAAGCGCTTCGACGCGGGCGAGATCGACGCCGCCGGCGCCGAGCGTCCGCCGCGCCAGGGCTATTACCGCGACTATGCCGGCGGGCCGGCGGACCATCCCTATGCGGATGCCTCGGCCTATGCCGACTTCATGGACGGCGACGACATCTTCGCCGACCTCCTGCGCCGCAGCCAGAAGGGGCGGGCGAACCGGCGCGGCGCGGACCTGCACTACCGGCTGGAGATCGCCTTTGCCGATTCCATCGCCGGGGCGACGCGGCGCATCACGCTGCCGGACGGCGGCACGCTGGACGTGAAGATCCCGCCGGGCCTGGTCAGCGGCCAGGTGATCCGGCTGAAGGGCAAGGGGGCGCCGGGCGGCGGCGGGGCGGGCGATGCGCTGATCGAGGTGGAGGTGCTGGCCGATCCGCGCTTCACGCGGGAGGGCGACGACATCACGCTCGAGCTGCCGGTCTCGCTGGGCGAGGCGGTTCTGGGCGGCCGGGTGCGGGTTCCGACGGCCACGGGCGCGGTGACGATGACGGTTCCGAAGGGCTCGAACACGGGCACGACGCTGCGGCTGAAGGGCAAGGGGGCGCCGCGTCGGGGCGGGGGCTTCGGCGACCAGCTGGTGCGGCTGAAGGTGGTTCTGCCGAGCCCGCCGGACCCGGCGTTGGAGGCCTTCGTGGCCGGCTGGGCGAAGGGGCAGGCGTTCAATCCGCGTGAGGAGGCGTGATCATGGCGATGAGCAAGGAGGCGTTCCTGGAGAGCGCCGGGCTGAAGGGGCCGGTTGTGGACGTGTGGATCGCGCAGGAATGGCTGGTGCCCGAGCAGACGCCGTCGGGCCCGCGGTTCCGGGAGATCGACATCGCCCGGGCGCGTCTGATCCTGGAGCTGCGCGCGGGCCTCGGCGCGAACGATGCCGGCATCGACGTCATCCTGCACCTGATGGACCAGTTGCACGGCATGCGCCAGGCGCTCGACGCCCTGCGAAGGCACGTCGGCGAAAACAGGGACTGACGGCGGAAACGGAAAGGACGGGACGATGGGACAGAACAGAAGCGCGGCGGAGCCGCCCGGCCTTGCGGAGTTCGGGCCATGGCTGGCCCAGGCCGCGATCCTCATCGTCGACGACGAGCCCGGCATCTGCAACTTCCTGATCAAGACGCTGCGGCCGCGCTGCCGGCTGATCGATGTCGCCGCCAATACGGTGGAGGCGTCCCGCAAGCTCGACGAGCAGAATTTCGACGTCGTGATCATGGACAACATCATGCCCGGCCAGACCGGTCTCGAATGGCTGGCCGAGCAGCGCGCCATCGGCTTCTTTGCCGATGTCATCCTGATGACGGCCTATGCCGACCTCGACACGGCCATCGATGCGCTGCGGGCCGGCGTGGTGGATTTCATCCTGAAGCCCTTCCGCTCGAACCAGCTGCTCAACGCCATTGCCCGCTGCCTGGACCGCAAGCGGCTGCAGCGCGAGAACGACGTGCTGCGCCACGAACTGACCTCGCCGTCGCACCAGCTTCTCCTGCGCAACAAGCTTCTCGGCGGGTCCAAGGCCATCCAGCACATCCGGGAGACGATTGCCCGTATCGCGCCGCTGCCGACATCCGTTCTCCTGACCGGCCAGTCGGGCACCGGCAAGGAGGTGGCGGCGCGCTCCCTGCATATGCTGTCCGACCGGGCCGACAAGCTCTTCGTGCCGATCAACTGCGGCGCGATTCCGGCGGACATGATCGAGAGCGAACTGTTCGGCCACCTCAAGGGCGCCTTCACGGGCGCCAGCCGCAGCCGTGAAGGCCTGATGCTGCATGCGCATGGCGGCACGGTGTTTCTCGACGAGGTCGGGGAGCTGCCCCTGCCGCTGCAGACCAAGCTGCTGCGCGTCCTCGAAGACCGGCGTGTGCGGCCGGTCGGCTCGGAGCGGGAGGTTCCCTTCGATGCCCGCTTCATCTTCGCCACCAATGCCGATCTCGCCAAGCGCGTGGAGGCAGGCACCTTCCGGGCGGACCTCTATTTCCGCATCAACGTCATCCAGATCCATCTTCCGCCCCTGCGCGACCGGGGCGAGGACGTGCTGGAACTGGCGGACATGTTCATGCGGGAACTCTCCCAGCAGCTCGGCATGCCGCCCGTTCGCATCGACGAGAAGGCGGAAGCCGCGATGCTCCGCTACGACTGGCCCGGCAATATTCGCGAGCTGCGCAACCTGATCGAGCGCAGCGTCATCCTCGGCGGCTTTCCCGCCAGCATCGGCCCTGTCGCGGCCGATGATGACCAGCCGCGCAGCGAGAACCTTGCCGATATGGAGCGGCGGCATATCCTTGCCGTGCTGCGGGAGGCGCGCGGCGACCGGGAGGAGGCGGCCCGGCGCCTCGGCATTTCGCGCAAGACCATCGATCGAAAATATGCAAGCTGGTATGGCTGAGGCGAGCGAAAAATCGGGCTTCTTCCGGCGGTCGGTACGCTACCGCCTGCTGGCGATCGCGCTGGTTCCGATGCTGGTCGTCCTGCCGGTCCTGCTCGCGATCGGCATCGACCGGTGGAACGATCGTTTCGACGCGGTGACGATCGCGAAGGTGAACGACGACCTGACGATCGCACGCCAATATCTTTCCCGTATTCTGGAAAACACCGAAAACAGGCTGGTCGCCATCGGAGAATCCGAGCGCTTCCGCCAGCTGCTGCGCGCCGGGCACGAGTCGGACCGGGCGTTTCCGGTCTATCTCGAGGCGACCGCGCAGCGCGGCGGGTTCGATTTCTTGTATGTGGTTGCTGACGATGGCGAGATCCTTGCCGGCGACAAGGCGGCGACGCCCGCAACGCTGCGCTGGGACTGGCCGGTGGTGGTTTCGGCGCTTGCCGGCCGGTCGAGGACGGCGATCGACGTGTTCGCCGGTTCGGAGCTTTCGGCGCTCTCCCCGCAACTGGCGGAGAGGGCGCGCGTCGAGATCGTGCCCGTGGTGCGTGACGGCGCGCCGGGCGGCCTCGTCGAGACGCGCGGGCTCGTTCTCCAATCGGCCGCCACGCTGCTTTTGCCGGACGGGCGGCGCGCCGCGCTCGTCGGCGGCATCCTGCTCAACCGCAACCTCGGTTTCGTCGATGCGATCAACGATCTCATCTACCACGGCTCCACGCAGCCCGACGGCACGCAGGGCACCGCCACGCTCTTTCTCGACGATATACGCGTCAGCACGAATGTACGCCTGTTCGGTGATCGGCGCGCCATCGGTACCCGCGTTTCCGAAGAGGTGCGCAGCACGGTGCTGGACCACGGCAAGATTTGGCTCGACAGTGCCTTCGTCGTCAACGACTGGTATGTCTCGGCCTATGAGCCGATCGTGGACAGCTACGGCCGCCGGGTGGGCATGCTTTACGCCGGCTTCGTCGAGGCGCCCTTCGCCAAGGCGAAACACGAGACATGGCTGACGATGGGCATCGCTTTCCTGCTTGCCGTCCTCGCCACGGTGCCGCTCTTCCTCATCTGGGCCCGCACCATCTTCAGGCCGCTCGAACGCATGAAGGAGACCATCGCGCGGGTCGATGACGGGGACCTTGCGGCGCGGACCGGGGCGGTCGAAAACCGCGACGAGATCGGCCTCGTGGCGAGCGAGCTGGACAGGCTCCTCGACGGCATCCAGACGCGTGACGCGGAGCTTCGCCTGTGGAACGACCAGCTCAGCCAGCGGGCGGAGCAGCGGGCGCTCGAACTGCGCGATACCGCCGCGCGCCTGGAGACGACGACGCGTCAGCTCGTCATGTCGGAAAAGCTCGCCGCCATCGGCGAGATCACGGCCGGCGTCGCCCACGAGATCAACAACCCGATCGCCGTCATGCAGGGCAACCTCGAAATCATCCGCGACATGATGGGGCCGGGCGCCGAGGAGGCGAAGACGGAGTTTCGCCTGATCAACCAGCAGATGAACCGCATCACCGAGATCGTCACCAAGCTCTTGCAATTCGCCAAGCCGCAGGAATATGCCGGCTTCACCGAGGACTATGCCCCCGCCGATGTCATTTCCGACACTCTGCCCCTGGTGCAGCATCTCCTGAAGAAGACGATGATCACCGTCGAGCGCGAGGACCGCGCGCTGCGCCTGATCCGGATGAGCCGGACGGAGCTTCAGCAGGTTCTCGTCAACCTGATCGTCAATGCCATCCATGCCATGCCGCGGGGCGGGCGCCTTGGACTGCGCACCGTCGATGCCGCGCATGGCGGCGTGGACGGCGTCGAGATCGAGGTGAGCGATACCGGCGCGGGCATGACGCCGGACGTGATGGGCAGGATCTTCGATCCCTTCTTCACTACCAAATCCCGGGAAGGCACCGGCCTCGGCCTTTCGATCAGCCAGATGCTGATGTCGCAGCACGGCGGCAAGATCACGGTCCGCAGCCAGCCCGGCGAAGGCACGACCTTCAAGGTCTGGCTGCCGGCGACAGAGGATGATTTCTGACGGGAATGCCGGACAGAATGTCCGCGGGCTTTTCGACACTCTGTCTTGAGTGGCTGCCAATCTGCAGCGCAAGCCCTTGATTTCTCTCGCCATGTGGACTGGCATGCCCGTTGCAATTCCTTTCCCGAGGCAGGACGGCGGCAGGCCGGCCCCATGGGAGAGGTGATCGATGGACGTCGAGAAATTTACCGATCGCGCGCGCGGCTTCATTCAGTCGGCACAGTCGCTGGCCACGCGCGAGGGCAACCAGCAATTCACCAGCCTGCATCTGCTCAAGGTTCTTCTGGACGACGAGGAGGGGCTGGTCTCGGGCCTCGTCGAACGGGCCGGCGGCAGCGCGCGCACCCTTCTTGCGGTGACGGAGACGGAGCTGGCGAAGCTGCCGAAGGTCACGGGCGGCTCGGGCCAGGTCTATCTCGCCTCGGAGGCCGCCCGGCTGCTGTCCGCGGCGGAAAAGCTGGCGCAGAAGGCCGGCGACAGCTTCGTCACGGTCGAGCGCCTGCTCCAGGCCATGCTGGAGGACAGGCAGAGCGACGCGGGCAAGCTTCTGGAACGCAGCGGGCTCGACGCGGCGCTCCTCGCCGCCGCCATCGACAAGCTGCGCAAGGGCCGCACCGCCGACAGTGCCTCGGCCGAAAACGCCTATGACGCGCTGAAGAAATATGCCCGTGACCTCACGCGCGCCGCCCGCGACGGCAAGCTCGACCCGGTGATCGGCCGCGACGAGGAAATCCGCCGCACCATCCAGGTCCTCTCCCGCCGCACGAAGAACAACCCGGTTCTGATCGGCGAGCCGGGCGTCGGCAAGACGGCGATCGTGGAAGGGCTGGCGCTGCGCATCGTCAACGGGGACGTGCCGGAAAGCCTCAAGGACAAGGCCCTGATGGCCCTCGACATGGGGGCCTTGATCGCCGGCGCGAAATATCGCGGCGAGTTCGAGGAGCGCCTGAAGGCCGTGCTGCAGGAGGTGACCTCCGCGGCCGGCGGCATCATCCTTTTCATCGACGAGATGCATACCCTGATCGGTGCCGGCAAGACGGACGGCGCGATGGACGCCTCCAACCTCCTGAAGCCGGCGCTGGCGCGTGGCGAGCTGCATTGCGTGGGGGCGACGACGCTCGACGAATATCGCAAGCATGTGGAGAAGGATCCGGCGCTCGCCCGCCGTTTCCAGCCGGTCTTCGTGCCCGAGCCAACGGTGGAGGATACGATCTCCATCCTGCGCGGCCTCAAGGAGAAATACGAGCTGCACCATGGCGTGCGCATCGCCGATTCCGCTCTCGTCGCCGCGGCCACGCTCTCCAACCGCTACATCACCGACCGCTTCCTGCCGGACAAGGCCATCGACCTGATGGACGAGGCGGCGGCGCGGCTGAAGATGCAGGTCGATTCCAAGCCGGACGAGCTGGATTCCCTCGACCGCGAGATCATCCGCGCCAAGATCGAGCAGGAGGCCTTGAAGAAGGAGCACGACGCAGGTTCGAAAAGCCGGCTGAAGGCGCTGGACACGGAACTGGCGGACATGGAGCGCCGCTCGGCCGATCTCACCTCGAAATGGCAGGCGGAAAAGGGCAAGCTGTCCGACGCCCAGAGATTGAAGGGCGAGCTCGAGAACCTGCGCACGGAACTCGCCAACGCCCAGCGCAAGGGCGAATTCCAGCGGGCGGGGGAGCTTGCCTACAGCACGATCCCGGAGCTCGAAAAGAAGCTCGCGGCCATCGAGGAGGGCGAACATTCCTCCGCCGGCGAAACGGTGACCGCCGACAATATCGCCGAGGTCGTCTCGCGCTGGACGGGCGTGCCGGTCGACCGGATGCTGGAGGGCGAGAAGGAAAAGCTGCTGCACATGGAAGAGACGCTGCGCAGGCGCGTCGTCGGGCAGGCGCAGGCGGTACGTGCCGTTTCCACCGCCGTGCGCCGGTCGCGCGCGGGCCTCCAGGATCCGAACCGGCCGATCGGCTCCTTCATGTTCCTCGGCCCGACGGGCGTCGGCAAGACCGAGCTTGCCAAGGCGCTCGCGGCCTTCCTCTTCGATGACGACACCGCGATGCTGCGCATCGACATGTCGGAATTCATGGAGAAACACTCCGTCGCAAGGCTGATCGGCGCGCCGCCCGGCTATGTCGGCTATGACGAAGGCGGCGTGCTGACGGAGGCTGTTCGCCGCCGTCCCTATCAGGTCATCCTCTTCGACGAGATCGAGAAGGCCCATCCCGACACGTTCAACATCCTGCTCCAGGTGCTGGATGACGGCCGGCTGACCGACGGGCAGGGCAGGACGGTCGATTTCCGCAACACGCTCATCATCATGACCTCCAACATCGGCGCGGAATTCCTCGTCAACCAGCCGGAGGGGGAAAAGACCAGCGCCGTGCGTAATGAGGTCATGACGATGGTCCGGGCGCATTTCCGGCCGGAGTTCCTGAACCGCATCGATGCCGTGATCCTCTTCCACCGCCTGCAGAAGAGCGACATGGGCAAGATCGTCGACATCCAGTTCGCGCGCCTCGCCCGCATGCTGGAAGAGCGCAAGATCGCGGTCACGCTCGATGACGCCGGCCGCGACTGGCTGGCGGAAAAGGGGTGGGATCCGGCCTACGGCGCCCGTCCCTTGAAACGGGCGATCCAACGCTATGTACAAGATCCGTTGGCGGAAATGATCCTCGCCGGCGAGGTGCGCGACGGAACGAGCGTTCGCGTTTCCGCCGCCGATGGCGATATCACCTTCAATGGCAGGAAGCCTGAATTCGTCGATGAAGACGAATTCGACATGGTCTGAACATCATCCGAAAGGGAGAAATGGCATGAGCGACAAGGTCCGGGAAAACATGGAAGTCATTGGCGCCGACGGCGTGCATGTGGGCACGGTCGACCGTGTGGAAGGCAACCGCATCAAGCTGAAGAAGAGCGACAGCTTCGGCCATCACGAAGGCCACCACCACTACATCGAGATGGGCTTCGTGGCCGGCGTCGAGGGCGACAAGGTGCGCCTGTCGGCCAATGCCAATATCGCCGTGACGCTGGAAGAGGAAAAATCCGGCCGTCCGGTCGACCTCTGACCAGCTCCGGGGCGGCTTTCCTCCGGCCGCCCCGTTTTCTCCAGCACAGGGCGCCCTCATGGAAAACTACGATCTCTACCTGAACCCTCAAAAGCCGGCGATCGGCCTTTATGTGCGCACCGGCGCCGGCCTGCCCGACATTGCCGATGCGAAGGACTGGATTTTCGATGGCACGGTGGAAAAAGACTCGCTACCTTCCGATGTGGTGAAGGCGGTCGAGGCAAACGGACACGCCTTCCGCGACATGGATTGAGCCGGCTTTCCAGCCGGCTTCGTCTCTTCCCGCCATTGCCGAACAGGTCGCCCATGAATGCAGTCCTCCCTTCCGTCGTCCCGCAGCCGGTCGCGGCGCGGCTGACGCGCGCAGCCATCTTTCTGGTCGTCACGCTCGGGCCCGGCCGGGAGGCCGAGACTGCGGTTCGAGCGCTCTGCGCCGATCTGTCCGGCCTTTTGCGGGCGGTTGGTTTCCGCGATCTGGAGGGCGGGCTCTCCTGCGTCTTCGGCATCGGCTCGGATGCCTGGGACCGGCTGTTCGGCGCGCCGCGCCCGAAGGAGCTGCATCCCTTCCGAGAAATCCGCGGCCAGCACCATGCGGTCGCCACGCCCGGCGATCTTCTGTTCCACATCCGCGCCGCGCGCATGGATCTCTGTTTCGAGCTGGCGAGCCAGATCATGAGCCGGCTGACCGGCTTCGTTTCGACGGAAGACGAGGTGCACGGCTTCAACTATTTTGACGACCGCGACCTGATCGGCTTCGTCGACGGCACGGAAAACCCGGTCGACGGCGCTGCCGTGGCGGCCACGATCATCGGCGACGAGGACCCGGATTTTGCCGGCGGCAGCTATGTGATCGTGCAGAAATACCTGCATGACCTCGCCGCCTGGAACTGTGTGCCGGTTTGCGAACAGGAGAGGATCATCGGCCGGGAAAAGCTTTCTGACATCGAGCTCTCCGATGCCGCCAAGCCGAGTTACGCGCACAACGCGCTCACCACGATCGAGGAGGATGGCGAGCAGCTGGAGATCCTCCGCGACAACATGCCGTTCGGCAGCGTCGGCAAGGGCGAGTTCGGCACCTATTTCATCGGCTATGCGCGCTCGCCGCGGCGGATCGAGATGATGCTGGAGAACATGTTCATCGGCCGTCCGCCGGGCAATTACGACCGGCTGCTCGATTTCAGCCGCGCGGTCACCGGCACGCTGTTCTTCATTCCCTCCGCCTCCTTCCTCGACGCGGTCCTGCCCGATGGCGTTGCGGCGCCCGAGGCGGCGGCGGACCCGCCACCCTCGCGCCGCGGCGACGGATCGCTCGGCATCGGCTCTCTCCGGAAAGGGGCTTCCCATGAATAACCTGCACCGCGCACTTGCACCCGTCTCCGAGGCCGCCTGGGCGGAAATCGAGGATGAGGCGTCGCGCACGCTCAAGCGTCACCTTGCCGCCCGCCGGGTGGTCGACATGGTCGGCCCCTCCGGCTCCGGCCTTTCGGCGGTCGGAACGGGCCATGTGATGTCGATCGCGCCGCCTGCCGAAGGCGTGCAGTCGGTGAAACGCGAGGTCAAGGCGCTGGTCGAGCTTCGCGTGCCCTTCCAGCTTTCGCGCAGCGCCATCGACGACGTGGAGCGCGGCGCGCTCGACAGCGACTGGTCGCCGGTCAAGGAGGCGATGCGTACGATCGCCTTTGCCGAGGACCGCGCCGTGTTCGACGGCTATGCCGCCGCCGGCATCGAGGGTATCCGCGCGGCCGCGAGCAATCCCGCCGTGCCGCTGCCGGCCGGCGTGAAGCGTTATTCCGATGCGGTGGCGCGGGCGGTCGGCCAGCTTCGCCTTGCCGGCGTGCAGGGGCCATATGCGCTGGTGCTCGGCAGCGACGCCTATATCGCTGCGAGCGGCGGCAGCGACGATGGCTATCCGGTCTTCCACCATATCGAACGGATCGTCGACGGCGGGATCGTCTGGGCGCCGGCCATCGAAGGCGGCCTCGTCCTGTCGCTGCGCGGCGGCGATTTCGAGCTGACCGTCGGGCAGGATTTCTCCATCGGCTATCTCGGCCATTCGGCCACGACCGTCGATCTCTATGTGCAGGAAAGCCTGACCTTCCGCACGCTGACGACCGAAGCGGCAGTGGCGCTGGTGCCGGAGTGAGGCGGAACGGCAGGAAAGGAGGACGGAGTGAGCAGGCGATTTGCAGTCGGTGACCATGTCACCTGGAATTCGGAGGCCGGCCGGGTGTCGGGCACCATCATCGCCGTCCATACCGAAGACTTCGACTACAAGGGCCACACCCACCGGGCATCGCCCGATGATCCGCAATATGAGATCAAGAGCGACAAGACCGACCACATCGCCGCGCACAAGGGCGGCGCTCTCAGTCTCGTCGAGGACGAAGGGAGCACGTCATGACCCTCGTGACGACCCGTCAACTGACGCAGGACATCCAGGCGAAAGCCGGTCTGCTGACCGACCGTGCCGGCCTGGTGCCCCAATCGGCGGACCAGCCGATGGATGCCGGCGACCTCCTGTTCTATCTTTCCGGGACGTCCATGCCCATGGCGGCTTTTCTGAGGGCGCACGGTCTTTTCGCCGACGGGGAGGGGCTGCATTTCGATCCCGCGCAGTTCGCCGAGATCCGTGAGACCGCCGAGACGGTGATCCGCGAATACGAGGCCGGCAACCGGCAAGGCGCGTGGAAACGCTTCGACCTTTCCGAAGACGAGGACGCCGCCGGCAACGGCACCTATCTTCTCATCGTGCTCGCCGCGCTCGATCTTCTCTACGGGCATGCCCCTTGAGGGGCGGGCCGGCCATCCCTCACGCCGGCCTGTCGGGGCCATCCCGCTGCCCGTCTCGTGCGATATCGGCGCTGCGGTGGGAGAAAAAGGCGCCGAACATGCCGGCCACGGTCGCGACCACGGTGATCGCATAGATATCGATCAGCAGGCACAGCACCTTTCCGGGCACGGTGACGGGGTTTGCCATGGCGGAGGAGAGCGTCGTCAACTGCGAGGTGGTGAAGAACAGCGCATCCCAGAAGGTATGGATGTCCGTTTGCGAATGGTTTTTCTCCAGAAGGAAAAGAAGGCCGCTCGCGACGATGTCGACGAGGAAGGTCAGCGCGAGGGCGGCGCTCAGCCTGTCGCGCAGGTGGGAGTGCGGGATGCTGCTGGCACGGACCAGCGCCCGGATATCGTCAACGATACGACGCAATGCGCGCATGGGTGGTCTCGCCTTTCCCAAGGGTTTTCGGGATGGTACGGGATCGGTGAAGGGAATGCGACGGGTGGAGGCGCAATATGGTGTTCATGGCCGTGCACATTCTCGTTGTCGCGGTTGCTGCCGCGCATATCCTCCTGCGTCCGCACCGGCAGCCGGAATCGCGCGCCGCCTGGCTCGTCCTCGTCCTGACGCTGCCCTATCTCGGCGCGCTGGCTTATCTTCTCGTCGGGCGGACGAATGTCGGGCGCAAGCGTGTGGAACGGCTGAAGGCGGCGTTCCTTGGCCTGCCGCGGCCACAGGATGCGCCGGGCTGGCATGCCGCGCCGCGGACGCCGGACAGGCACGAGGCGCTCTTCGCCGTCGGCCAGTCGATCAGCGGCTACCTGCCCGTGGGCGGCAACAGTGCCCGCCTGATGGAGGACTCGAACGCCGCCATCGATGCGATGGTCAAGGATATCGACGCGGCGGGCGACCATGTCCATCTCCTGTTCTACATCTGGCTTGCCGACCGCAACGGCACGAAGGTGGCGGAGGCGGTGCAGCGTGCCGCGCGGCGCGGGGTTGCCTGCCGGGTCCTCGTCGACGATCTCGGTTCGCGCGATCTCGTGCGTGGCCCGCTCTGGCGGGACATGGCGGCGGCGGGGGCGGAGGTCCGCCGGGCGCTGGTGATTGGCAACCCGCTCCTGCGCGCTTACCGGCCGCATCGATCTGCGCAACCACCGCAAGATCGCGGTCATCGACAACCGCATCACCTATTGCGGGAGCCAGAACTGCGCTGATCCCGAGTTCCTGCCCAAGAGGAAATTCGCCCCCTGGGTCGATGTGCTGATGCGGTTCGAGGGGCCGGTGGTGCGGCAGAACCAGCATCTCTTCGCCAGTGATTGGATGGGCAACGGCGGTGGCGATATCAGCGATCTCCTGCGCCGGCCGATGGAAGCGGTGAAGCCCGGTTTCACCGCGCAGGTGATCGCCACCGGTCCCACCTTCCGCAACTCGGCCATGCCGGAAATGTTCGAGAGCCTCATCTATGCGGCGAAGCGCTCGCTGTTTATCACGACGCCCTACTATGTGCCGGACGCGGCGATGCAGGCGGCGCTCTGCGCCTGCGCCAACCGGGGTGTCGACACCACCCTCGTTTTCCCCGCGCGCAACGACGACTTCGCCGTCGCGGCGGCAAGCCGCAGCTATTATTCCGACCTTCTCCATGCGGGGGTGAAGATCTTCGAATACGAAGCCGGGCTGCTTCACGCCAAGACGCTGACCATGGACGGGGAAATCACGCTGATCGGTTCGGCCAACATGGACCGGCGCAGCTTCGACCTCAACTACGAGAACAACATCCTCGTCGAGGACGCGGACCTGACGGCGACCCTGCGTGCCCGGCAGGAGACCTATCTCACGCAATGCCTGCGGATCCTGCCGGAGGAGGTCGGCTCCTGGGGCGTCGGGCGGCGCCTGTGGAACAATGCCCTCGCGATCGTCGGGCCGCTACTGTAGCCGTGATCCCCCGCCATGAATAACGTTCCTTCTCCCCCTGCCGTCGGCTGGGGCGGGCGGCTCCATCCTGGGCGAGCATGGCGTCGAAGCGATGTGCCTTCGGCTGTAAATGTTCTGGCCGCGATCACGCCTATTGATTATCGGGTGAAACCTGCATAATTTGCTTAGCATGTTAAATATGCTGGTGTGGCGCGGCCGCTTCCAGCATGACATCCGGCGTTCGTCTGCTCGAGGAGGAGCAGGCGGGGAGGCCGGACCCAAGGAGGAGAGAATGGAATTCACCAGGCGAACGTTCATGGCGACCGCGGGGATTGCGCTTGCCGCCCCGGCTGTCCTGAAGTCCACCATCGCACGCGCTCAGGATGCCGTCACGCTCAGGCTGCACCACTTCCTGCCGCCGGCCGCCAATGTCCACCAGCACCTGCTGATGCCCTGGGCCAAGACGCTGGCCGACGAGAGCGGCGGCAAGCTCACGGTCGAGATCTTCCCGGCCATGCAGCTCGGCGGAAAGCCGCCGCAGCTCTATGACCAGGCGGTCAACGGCGTCGTCGACATCGTCTGGACCCTGCCGGGCAACACGCCCGGCCGGTTCCCCTCGACGGAGGTCTTCGAACTGCCGTTCGTCGCCGCGCAGAAGGCGTCGGTCAACGCGCCGGCCTGCGAGGAATATTCCCAGGCCCATGTCGTTCCGGGGGTGACGGATACCAAGATCCTCTGCTTCTGGGCCCATGACCACGGCCTGATCCACAGCAACACGGAAATCAGGACGAAGGAAGACCTTGCCGGACTGAAGCTGCGCAACCCGACCCGCCTGGCCGGCGAAGCACTTGGCGCGCTCGGCGCAACACCGGTCGGTATGCCGATCCCGCAGATTCCGGAAGCGCTGGCGCAGCGCGCCATCGACGGCTGCGTCGTGCCGTGGGAGGTTGTGCCCTCGCTCAAGATCGACGAGTTGACCTCGTATCATCTGGAAATACCGGGCACGCCGACGCTCTATACCGCGACCTTCTTCCTGGCGATGAACAAGGCGCGGTATGAGGGCCTTGCCCCCGAACTGCGCGAGATCCTGGACCGCAACAGCGGCCTTGCCTTCGCAAACGCCGCCGGTGAAATGTGGGACAGGGTTGGCGCCGAGGTTCGCGCCAAGGTCGAGGCCGGCGGCAAGAACAAGGTCACCACGATCAGCGAGGAGGAAAGGGCGCGCTGGGTCGAAGCCACGGCGCCGGTTCGCGACACGTGGGTCGCCGACATGAAGGCGAAGGGGCTCGACGGCGAGGCGCTTCTCAAGGCTGCGCAGGACGCGATCCAGAAATACGCCAAGGCCTGACCAGGACCGCCGGGACGGTGCCCTGGCCGTTCCGGGGCATCCCTCCACGATCGCTATGGAGCCTTTCATGGAAAAGGTCGAACAACCGCGCCCGGATCATCGAGCGGGCTGGGTCGAGCGCCTGGCCGGCCTGCTGGCCGTGGCCGGCGGCATTCTCATCTGCTTTGCGGCCGTGCTGGTGACGGTCAGCGTCGCCGGACGCCGGCTGTTCAACAAACCGATCCCGGGAGACTACGAGCTGGTCGAGATCAGCGTCGGAACCGCGGTGTTCGCCTTTCTGGCCTATACGGCTGCCAAGAGCGGCCACATCGCCGTCGATACCTTCACGCTCAAATTGCGATCGCGCTTGAATGCCGTTGTCGACGGGCTCTGGAACCTCCTGCTGGCGGGTTTCCTCGGCTTCTTCTCCTGGGGGCTCCTGGCTGGAGGGTTGAGCGCACGCGCCTATGGCGAAACGCTGATCCAGATCGCCTGGCCGATCTGGCCCGTCTATGTCACCTGCGCCCTTCTCGCAGCGCTCGCCTGCCTGATCACGCTCGCGGTCGCCTTTCGCAAGCTTGGAGGCGGCAGATGAGCGGATTCTCCATCGCGCTGCTCGGGTTCGGCGCCATGCTGCTGCTGATCGCGGCGCGCATGCCCATCGCCCTGGCCATGCTGGTGGTCGGCGCTGCCGGCTATGCATGGCTGTCGAGCCCCCACGCCCTGATCTACTATCTGCAGACCAACGCCTACAGCCAGTTCGCCAGCTATACGCTGTCGGTCATTCCGCTGTTCGTGCTGATGGGGGCGCTGGCGGAGCGCTCTGGCATCGCGGCAACGCTCCTGCGCGCGGCGGAACACAGCCTTGGCCGCCTGAGGGGCGGCATGCCGATGGCTGTGATTGCCGCCTGCGCCGGCTTCGGCGCCATCTGCGGCTCGTCGGTCGCCACCACCGCCACGTTCGGAAGGGCGGCATTGCCGGAACTGCGCCGGGCGAACGTGAATCCGGGCTTCGGCACGGGCACCATCGCGGCCGGCGGCACGCTGGGCATCCTCATTCCGCCCTCGGTCATCCTCGTCATCTATGCCATTACCGCCGAGCAGAACATCGCCAAGCTTTTCCAGGCGGCCCTGATCCCGGGGCTCATCGCGGTGGCGTTCTACATCGTCGCGATCGCCGTTGCCGTTCGGCGCAATCCCGAGCTGGCACCGCCGATCGAATTCGCGCCGCCGGCAGCCACCCCGCGCCCCGCATGGGCCCGCCCCGCGGGCGCCGTGCTGGTTCTCCTTGCCGCGGGCGCCTGGCTTGCGGGATATCTCGGCGCGGTCGGCGGGGTGCTGCTGGCGATCCTCGGCCTGCTCATGGTCCTTGCCGATTTCGCCGTTGTTCCGGCGGCGGCCATCGCGGTGGTCGTCGTCGGCGGCATCTACGGTCAGGTGTTCACGCCGACCGAGGGAGCGGCCGTCGGGGCCGCCATCATGCTGGCGGTCGGCATTGCGCAGAGGCGCCTCGACCTGGAGGATATCCGGCACAGCTTCCTCCAGACGGCGGAAACGACCGGCATGATCTTCCTCATCCTGCTGGGCGCGGAGGTCTTCGGCGCATTCCTGGCGCTGACCCAGATGCCGATGACGCTCGCTTCGATGATCGGCGAATCGTCCCTGCCGCCCTATGCCGCCATCTGCGGCATGATGCTGGCCTATATCGTCCTCGGCGCGGTGATGGACGAACTGGCCATGATCCTGCTGACCTTGCCGGTCTTCATGCCGGTCGTGCTCTCGCTCGACTTCGGCATGCCGACCGAGGATGTCGCAATCTGGTTCGGCATACTGGTGCTCGTCGTCGTCGGTATCGGCCTCACCGCGCCGCCGATTGGCCTCAACGTCTTCATCATCAACAAAATCGCCCGGGACGTTCCGATCGTGAGCACCTATCGCGGGGTATTCCCCTTCGTCATCGCGGACTTCGTCCGTCTTGTCGTTCTCCTCGCCTTTCCGGCGATCTCACTGTGGCTGGTGCATCTGCTGAACTGACGCGAGGGCGGCCCGCCGCCTTGCCGCCGGCGCCGGTGTATTGTGGCGCCGCTGCCGGCGCCATGACCTCACTCGGCGGCGATTGGCACGGTTGCCGCCCGCAGCGGGGCAAACCGCATCCCCAGCTTGTCGATCAACTCCCGATCCTGCCAGGCCGCCGGATTTTCCGTTGTCAGCAACACGTCGCCGACGAAAATGGAGTTCGCGCCCGCGACGAAACACAACGCCTGGAGTTCCTGGCTCATGCCTGTCCGGCCGGCCGACAGGCGAACTACGCTGCGCGGCATCAGGATCCGTGCCAGGGCGACCGCCCGGACGAGGGCGAACGGGTCCACGGGCTTTGCCCGTTTCTCAACCGGCGTGTTGCGGATCTCGTTCCAGAGATTGATGGGGACGCTGTCGGGATGGACGGGCAAGGTCGCCAGCGTCACGAGCATGGAGATGCGGTCGGCGGCCTCTTCCCCCATGCCGAGGATGCCGCCGCAACAAACCTTGATCCCGCCCTTGCGCACGCGATCGACGGTTTCCAGGCGATCTTCCATCGTCCGGGTGGTGGCGATCTCGCCGTAATATTCGGGCGAGGTATCGATATTGTGGTTGTAGAAATCGAGCCCCGCTGCTCTGAGGCGCTCCACCTGTTCGGGCGAAAGCATTCCGAGGGTCATGCAGGTTTGCAGCCCCATCTCCCGGACCCCCTTGATCATGGCGCAGAGCTTGTCCATGTCGCGGTCCTTCGGGCTTCGCCAGGCCGCGCCCATGCAGAATCTCTGTGCCCCGGAAGCCTTGGCCCGCCGGGCCGATCGCAGCACCTCGTCCAGTTCCATCAGCTTGGTCGCCTTGACGCCCGTATCGTTGTGGATGCTTTGTGAACAGTATCCGCAATCTTCCGGGCAGCCTCCCGTCTTGATCGACAACAGGCTTGCGGTCTCGATGGCCGTTGGATCGAAATTGCGTCGGTGCATGTCCTGCGCACGATACACGATCTCGGGGAAGGGCAGGTCGTGGATGGCCTGCGCCTCTTCAATGGTCCAATCGGTGCGGATCATCGCGCAGCCCCGCTGCGCAGGCTGCGCCAGCCGCAGATCATGGCTGTGCCGAGCCCGACCTTCAGCAGATCCGCCAGAAGGAAGGGGGCAAGGCCCGTCGCGACGAGGGATTTTGAGGGCACGAACCCGGCAAGCCAGGAAAGCCCGGCCGCGTAGACAAGGCAGAGGCCGGCAAGCATGGCCAGGGCGATGCGGAGAGCGCCGCCATCCCGGGCGAGCCGGCCGGTGAGCCAGCTTGCCGCCAGGTATCCGAGAAGGTAGCCGCCGGTCGGCCCCAGCAGATAGGCCGCTCCAATGCCCCTTGCGGGAGACCCGGAGAACACGGGGAAGCCGGCGAGCCCCGCACCGAGATAGGCCGCCATTGCCGCCAGGCCGAGGCGCGGCCCGAGGATGACCGACAACGACAGGACCGCGAGCGTGTGCAGCGTCATGGGAACGGGCCAGAACGGAATCTGCACCTTGGCGCTGGCTGCAATCAGGACTGCCGCCCCGATCACAAGCCCGCAAGCGCGCAGAAGATCGATGGGGACGATATTGGCCGGCGAGGATCGGTGCATGATGTCATTCCTGCTGTTACGGATAATCTATAACAACGAGAAAATTCCACCGGTCGCAATGCGGATTATAGATAATCAGCCAAGAAGCTTTTCAGCGACCTGGGTTTCCACGCTCGGCCGCGCGCCGGCGCCACGCCCCATCCAACCCACATGGCGCGCCAGCACATCGCAGGCGGCGTTCACCTGCCCGCCGCGCAGGGCCGCGAGGATCGCGCGGTGGTCGTAGTCGGTGCGGGCCTCCCAGTCCGAGCGCCAGGCCGCAAACAGGAAACGTGCGCTGGCGAGATGAAGATCGTCGATCGCGGCCATCAGTCGCGGCATGCCGCATGGAGCAAGGATCATGCGGTGGAATGCGCGGTTGGCCTCTTCCCACTGCCGCACATTCTGCGCATTTTCGGCCCTCACGGTTGCGTTTTCCGCCTCCAGCAGCAGTTCCCGGGTCAGTTTCGGGGCGGCATTCTTCAAGGCGAGCGCTTCCAGCGACGCGCGCATCTGCGCGACCTCGCGCAGCTCCGCCACGTCGAAGGAGGTGACGCGGACGCCCTTGTGGGGCTCGCTTGAAGCCAGCCCCCTGGCCTCAAGGCGCCGGAAGGCTTCACGCACCGGCACATGGCTTGCCCCGAATTCCTCGGCAACATGGTCCTGGCGCAGGCGCGATCCGGGTTGTATCCGGCCCGAGATTATCCGCTCGGCAAGCGTCGCCTCGATTGTTATCGCGAGTGTCTTGTCGGTCTTGCTCATGGATTATAGATAATCTGACAATCCATCGGTCGGCAAGGACGCTTCGGTCGCGGTCGGCGGGTGCCGCCTTGCCTTGCCCTCGCCGCGCAACTTCATGCTGACCGGGGCAGTGCCGGGTGAGTTCTCATTGCAAATCGACGCGATTGCCGTGCGGTGCGTAAGGCGTGCCGGTTTGGCTGTGTTTTGTTGATTTTCTGCATATTGACAATTTCCACAAAATCAACATAAATCCACATAACTGGAGACGAAGGTCGTGGATTTTTCGGTTCTTGCACTCAGATCGGCAATTGCTTCCGGCAGCCTCACCTCCGAGGCGCTCGTGCAGGAAAGCCTGGAGCGCATCCGGCGATTGAACCCGGTCGTCAACGCCTTCAGCCAGGTCTACGAAAGGGAGGCCCTGGAGGAGGCGCGCGCCTGCGACCGGGAGAGGGCGCAAGGGCGCCTGCGCGGCCCGCTGCACGGCATCCCCATGGGGGTGAAGGACCTCTTCTTCGTGGCGGACCGGCTCTGTCAGCGAGGCTCGGCCGCCTACAGGAATTTCGCTCCCAAGGCGACGGCACCGATTGTCCAGCGGATGATCGATGCCGGATCGATCATGATCGGCAAGACGACGACGACTGAGATGGGCTGGTCCGGATCCGGCTGCTCGGAGTTCTACGGGCCGACCCGCAATCCCTGGAATCTGGAATTGACGAGTGGCGGCTCGAGTTCCGGTTCCGGTGCGGCGCTCGCCGCGCGGATGGTTCCCTTCACGCTGGGGTCCGACGGCGGCGGTTCCGTGCGCATCCCGGCAGCCTTTTGTGGAATTTTCGCCATGAAGGGTTCGCTGGGACGCGTACCGGCCTGGCCGTGGAGCGCAACGGAAATGCTCTCCCATGCCGGTCCGATGAGCCTTTCGGCGAAGGATAGCGCCCTCCTGTTCAACATCCTCAAGGGGCCGGATCCGCGCGACCATCAGGCGCTGCCCGATGACGGCGCCGACTACACCGCGCCGCGATCCCTCGGGTCGTTGCGCATCGGTTTCGTCCCGAGCCTGTTCGGCTTTTCCGTCGCGCCCGAAATCGGGCGGGTGGTGCGGGACGCCGTTGCGACCCTCTCCACGGCGCTCGGCATCGACATCCGCCCGGTCGTGCTCGACTGGCAGGACCCGATCGGGATTTTCGAAACGCTTTGGGTCGCCGGCCGTGGCGTCGCCTATGGCGCGCAGGCGGACCTCTCGGCTTTTGGGAGCGGTTTTCGCGGTCTCGTCGAGGCTTCGGCGCGCTACGATCTCGCCGACTATCTTGCGGCCGCAAAGGCGCGCGCCGAATTCGCCGGCAGCGTCCACGCGCTTTTTGAGGATATCGACCTCCTGCTCATGCCAACCGTGCCGGTCGAGCCCTTCGCCGCCGACCGCGAGGCGCCGGAAGGGTTCACGTCGCCGTCCGAGGTGCTGGCCTGGACGAGTTGGACGCCCTTTACCTATCCCTTCAACCTGTCGGGCAACCCGGCGGCCTCGCTGCCCTGCGGGCTGACGGCGAATGGCCTGCCGGTCGGCCTTCAGGTCGTTGGCCGGCGGCATGCCGATGCGCTTGTGATGGCCTTCTGCCAGCAGGCCGAAGACCATCTTTTCCACAATAAAATACCTCCGCTTGTCGTTGCTGGCGGCAAAGCGGGGTGGGGAACACCCAGCAATCCAACTGCGGAGATATCGTCATGCAATTCAACAGGAGAGCATTCCTAAAGAGTTCCGCGCTCGCTGGCGTCGCCGTCGGCCTTCCGGTCCTCAACACCGCCTTTTTCGTCGATCCGGCGCATGCCGCCGAGGGCAAGGTCCTCAATTTCATGTCGGCGGAGAACCTGACCGGCAACTGGGACCCGTCCTCGCACACCACGCTCGCCCAGATCAATCTGGAGAGCTTCGTCTTCGGTTATCTCACCCGCGCGCCGATGCGGCCGGACAATCCGGACGAACTGGTGATGGAACTGGCGACCGACATGAAGCTCGTCGACGAGCATACGCTGGAGTTCACGCTGCGCGAGGGCGTGACCTTCCATGACGGCAAGCCCTTCACCGCCGAAGACGTGAAGGCGACCTTCGAATATGCCAGCCAGCCCGACCGGCCGGCGGCGTGGTATCCCGGCCCCTGCGAGGTCGAGGTGGTGAGCGATCATGTCGCCCGCATCAAGACCGACAAGGCCGGCTATCCGGCGAGCCTCTTCTGGTTCCTGTCGGCCTTCCTGCCGATCATGTCCGCAAAGGACGTCGCCGATCCGAAGACGCTGTCCTCGCGCCCGAATGGCACCGGCGCCTTCAAATTCGCCCGCCAGGACGGCAACACGACGGTGCTGGAGGCCTTTGACGGCTTCTATCTCGGCAAACCGGCCATTCCCGGCATCAATTTCAGCTTCGTCGGCGATGCGACCACCCGCACGCTGGCGCTGCTCAACGGGGAGGCGGACCTCATCGAGCGTCTTGAGGCCGAGCAGGTCCAGACCATCGAGGAGACCGGCGGCTACACGCTGAGCAAGGCTGTGTCCGTCGAGAACAAATATCTCTGGTTCCGCTGCTCCAAGCCGCCCTTCGACGATCCGCGCGTGCGCAAGGCGGCCGCCCATGCCATCGACCGTGCCGTGCTGCTCGACATTCTCGGCGTCTCCGGCCACGCATCCAAGGCGTGGATCTCGCCGGTGAAGTTCGGCTATGTCGATACGCCGAACTATCCGGAATACGATCCGGAGGAAAGCCAGCGGCTTCTGGCCGAGGCCGGCTTCCCGAAGGGCGAGGGCCTGCCCGAACTCGAATACATCACCTCGGTCGGCTTCTATCCGAAGACCAAGGAATATGGCGAGGTCATCACGGCGATGCTCCAGGAACAGGGTTTCCCCGTGAAGCTCAATGTCATGGAGGTCGCCGCCTGGAACGAGCGGCTCTATGACCGGCCGGGCGGCGGGCCGGGTCACATGATCGACTGCGGCTGGTCGACGGGCTCGCCGGAACCGGACCTCGTGCTGCGCACGCATTTCCATTCGAGCTCGAAGCGCATCTGCGGCATCGAGGACAAGGATCTGGATGCGGTTCTCGACAAGGAGCGCAACACGCTCGATCCGGCGGAGCGCAAGGCGGTGATCCAGAACGAGGTGATGCCGATGCTGGCGGACAAGGTGCCGGCGCTATCGCTGTTCACCTCGGTCTTCATCCACGCCATGCGCGACGGGCTGGACGGCATGTACTTCTACCCGAACGGCATGATGGACGCGAACAAGGCGACCCTGGCCTGATGGCAAGCGGCGGCCGCCGTCGAGGGCGGCCGCTTCCATACCGATCAGCGCAAGGGAAACCGCATGTTCGTCCTGTCGTTCCTGTTGAGACGGCTCCTGCAGGGGGCGCTCATCATCCTGCTCGTGACCTTCATCATCTTCACGCTGCTGCGTGTGGTGCCGGGCGATCCGGCACGCCTCATTGTCGGCGGCATGGCGCCCGACGAGGTGGTGGTGATGAAAGCGAAGGAACTCGGCCTCGACCGGCCCATTCCCGTGCAGTTCGTCTCCTATCTCGGCGATCTCGTGACCGGCGATCTCGGCACGTCCTTCGTGCGCCCGAAAAGCGGCGCAAGCCTCGGCGGCTCGTCCTTCGACGATGCGACGCGCGAGGAGCGCGCCAAGGTGCTGGATCTCATCCTCACGACCCTGCCGATGACGCTCCAGCTTGCGGCGGTGGCGCTGGCACTCGCCTTGCTCGTGGCCGCGCCGCTCGGCACGCTCGGCGGGCTCTATCCGGGGCGCTGGCCGGACAAGCTGGCGCTTGCGATCGGCTCCATCTGCGTGTCGACGCCGAATTTCTGGCTCGGCATCGTGCTGACGCTGTTCCTGTCGGTGAAGCTGAAACTGCTTCCGGCCATCGGCTATCGCGGCTTCAGCTACACCATCCTGCCGGCGATCGTGCTCGCGGTGGAGATCGTGCCGTTCATCCTGCGCACGCTCACCGTCTCGGTGGCGCAGGTGATGCGCGAGGATTTCATCCAGCTCGCGCCGATCCGCGGCCTTTCGCGCAGCCGCACGATCTTCTCCCATGCGCTGGGCAATTCGGCGATCCCGCTCATCAACCTGCTCGGCGTGCAGCTTGGCATGCTGCTCGGCGGGGTCCTCGTCATCGAGTTCATCTTCGACTATCCCGGCCTTGGCCTCCTGACGATCAATGCCGTGCTGCAACGCGATTTCCCGCTCATCCAGGGCATCGCGATCTTCATTTCCGTGATGTTCGTGATGATCAACGTTCTCGTCGACCTCATCGCGATGACCATCGATCCGAGACTGGAGTACTGACGTGGCCGATATCGCACATGAGAATGTCGCCCCGCGCCCCGCGGCCAAACGGGGCGTCACGCCCACCCGGCGCATGCTCCAGATCGCCGCGGCGCGCACGGATTTCCGCATCGGCCTCGTCGGCTTTGCCTTGCTCGTCGGCCTTGCGATCCTGCTGCCGCTGGTGAGCCCGGTCGATCCGATCAAGATCGCCTACGGTTCCAAGCTGCTGCCGCCGTTCCCCGCCGAGGGCTGGAAGTGGCCCTATCTGCTCGGCACGGACCAGCTCGGCCGCGACGTGCTGATGCGCTGTCTGGTGGGCTTGCGCTATTCGCTGCTGATCGGCATCACCACCGTCGTCCTGATGTTCGTCGTCGGCTGCAGCCTCGGGCTCTATGCCGGGTTCCGCGGCGGCTGGGTCGATGCCGTCATCATGCGGCTCACCGATGCGCAGCTTTCGATCCCGATGATCATCCTCGCCATCACCATTCTCGGCGTTTCCCGCCCGACGGTGCCGGCGATCATCCTCGTTCTGGGGCTTTCCGGCTGGCCGCTCTATGCCCGCGTCGCCCGCTCCGTGGCGCTCGGCGAGCGCAGCCGCGGCTATGTGCTCGGCGAGCGGGTGCTCGGGGCTTCGGACTTGCGCATCATGCTGCTCTTCGTCGCGCCGGTCGTTCTGCCGCCCATCGCCTTCGTCGCGGTGCTCGACATCGCCCGCATGATGATCTTCGAATCCATTCTCGGCTTTCTCGGCCTCGGCGTGCAGCCGCCGACCCCAACCTTCGGCAATGTCATCGCCGATGCGCGAAAATACCTTCTGAACGCCTGGTGGATCGCCACCATGCCCGGCGTCTTCATGCTGGTTTCGCTCACCTGCCTCAACCTGATGGGATCGGCGCTGGAGCGCGCGCGCAATGCCGTGCTGCGGGGAGAAGCGTGATGGCCGGTCCCATTCTCGCCGTCTCCAATCTCAGCGTCGATCTTGAGCGTGAAGGGCGCAGCCGGCGCGTCGTCGACGATGTCAGCTTCGCCCTGGCGCCCGGCGAAGTGCTCGGCCTCGTCGGCGAGGCCGGTTCCGGCAAGTCGGTGCTCGCCCGTGCGCTGGTGTGCGCCGTCTCCACGCCCTTGGAAATAACCGCCGGCAAGGTCGTCTTCGAGGGCAAGGACATCCTGTCGCTGCCGCCGCGCGCGCTCTCCGCCATCCGCGGCAACCGCATCGGTTTCATCGGCGCCAATCCCATGGGATCGCTCGATCCCCGTCTGCCGATCGGCCAGCAGATCGTCGAGAAGCTGCGCTGCGTGCGGCCCGGGATCGGCCGGGCCGAGGCGCGCGACAAGGTGCTCGACCTGCTCGCCCGCGTGCGCATCCCTTCGCCGGGCGCCCGTTTCCACGAGGCGCCGTTCCAGTTCTCCGGCGGCATGATGCAGCGGGTGATGATCGTCGATGCGCTTGTTTCCGATCCGTCACTGGTCATCGCCGACAACATCACCCAGCCGCTCGACGTGACGGTGGCCGCGCAGATCATCCGTCTCATCGACGGGCTGCGGCAGAGCCTCGATACCGCTTTCCTCTTCATCTCGTCGTCGCTGCCGGTGGTGGCGCAGATCGCCGAGCGCACGCTCGTCATGCAGCGCGGCCGCATCGTGGAGGAGGGGCGCACGGCGGAGCTCGCCGCACGTCCCCGCCAGTCCTATACGCGCACCCTCATCGCGCGCATCCCCTCGATCTGGAAGGATGTGACGGCCCCGGCGGCGCAGGAAGGCGAGGCGGTGCTGACCGTCGACAACGTCATGCGCTCCTACCTCGTGCGCCGGCGAGGCTCCTTCAACGCTTATAACGAGGTGAAGGCGGTGCGCGACGTCTCCTTCACCGTGAAGGCCGGCGAGAATTTCGGCATCGTGGGCGAAAGCGGCTGCGGCAAATCCACCTTGACCCGCCTCCTCGCTTGGCTGGAGCAGCCGGACGGCGGCCGCATCGCCTTCCTCGGCAAGGACCTTTCGCACCTTTCCGCCCGCTCGCTGACGGAAATGCGCCGGTCCTTCCAGCTGCTTCTGCAGGACCCCTACGGTTCGCTGCCGTCAGGCATGCCGCTCCAGCGCATGATCGAGGAGCCTTTGCTCATTCACGGCATCGGCCGGGCGGAGGCGGGGAAACGGGCACAGGAGGCGATGGCCGAGGTGGGGCTCGACATGGAGCTTGCCGACCGGCTGCCGGTGGGTCTGAGCGCCGGCCAGCGCCAGCGCATCAACATCGCCCGCGCGCTGGTGCTGAAGCCGCGCCTCCTCATCCTCGACGAGACGCTGTCGGCGCTCGACCAGGTGGAGCAGGCCGAGCTTCTGGACCTTTTCAACCGGCTCCAGGCAACACACGGATTTTCCTATGTGTTCATTTCGCACGACCTCGCGCTCGTGCGTCGGATGTGCCACCGTATCGCCGTCATGTATCTCGGGCGCATCGTGGAACTGGCCGACAACAGCACGCTTTTCGAACAGCCACACCACCCCTATACCCGGGCGCTGCTGAGCGCCATGCCGACGCTGGAGGACAACCGCTTTCCGCGCCCGCGCTACCTGCTCGACGGCGAGCCGCCAAGCCCGATCGATCTGCCGCTCGGCTGTTCGTTCCGTTCGCGCTGCCCGCGCGCGCAGGGCGACTGCGCGAAAACCGACCCGCCGCTGCTGGCCCTTGCCGGCGGCAACTACGCCGCCTGCCTGCACCGGCACGCGGCGCCGCATGAGGAGGAAGCCGTTCATGTCGAGTGAGATCCGCAAGGAGGTCATCCTGGAGCGCCTGGACCGCGATCAGCGCGTCAGCGTGCTCGAGCTTTCGGCCGAATTCGGCGTTTCCGGTGAAACGATCCGGCGCGACCTCAAGGATCTGGAGGCCGAGGGCGCCGTGCGGCGCGTGCATGGCGGCGCCATTCCGGCGGGCCGCACCGCCGACACGCCGATCACCGAGCGTATCAAGCTGAATGCGCTGGAGAAGGACGAGGTCGCAGGCCTTGCGCGCGATCTCATCGTCGACGACTGCGTCATCTTCCTCGACACCGGCACGACGACGCTGGCGCTCGCCCGCCGGCTCGTCGGTTTCAAGAAACTCAGGCTCTACACCAACTCGCTGCGCATCGCGCAGGCGGCCTGCGAGCATTTCGGCGTTCAGGTGCTGATGACGCCCGGGCACCTGCGGCCGGTGGAGCAGGATCTCGTCGGCTACGACACGATCGCCTATATCCAGCAGTTCCATTTCGACATGGTGTTCATGGGCGCGGCCGCCGTGAATGCCGGTTACGGCTTCATGGACTTCGAAGAGGACGAGGCGCGCATCCGCCAGGTGCTGCTGAAGCAGACGTCGCGAAGCGTGATGCTTGCCGATCACTCCAAGTTCGGCAAGGTCGGCAACGTCATCACCGCGCCCTTCGGCCGGGTTCATACGCTGGTGACGGACCGCCGTCCTCCGCCCGCTCTCGTCACGGCCGTCCAGGCCGAGGGACTGGAGATCATCCATGGATAGCGCAGCGGCTATGGCCGGCTCCGATCTGGCGGCGGTTTTCGACCGGATGTCCGCGATCGGCGCGCGTCCCGGGGCTGGGATCACGCGGCTGGCGGCGAGCGCCGAGGATGGCGCGGCGCGCCGCCTCTTTGCCGACTGGATGTCGAGGGGCGGCGCCCGTATCGCGCAGGATGCGATCGGCAACCAGTTCGCCTGTTTCGACTGGGCGGGTGAGGGGGCTTCCTGGGTCTTTGCCGGGTCGCATCTCGACACCCAGCCGCGCGGCGGCCGCTTCGACGGCGCGCTCGGCGTGCTCGCGGCGGGCTGCGCAGCGCTCGATCTCGATGCGGAAATCCGCGCCGGCGGCTTTCGTCCAAGCCGCAATCTCGCCGTCGTCAACTGGACGAACGAGGAGGGTGCGCGCTACCAGCCGAGCCTCACCGGCAGCGGCGTCTTTTCGGGTGCCCTGCCGCTGGACGATGCGCTTGCTCTCCAGGACGGGGCCGGCATTGCGCTCCGCGACGCCCTCGATACGATCGGTGTGGCCGGCGAAACCGAAAGCGTTCCGCCTTGCCCCGAAGCCTATGTCGAATTGCATGTCGAGCAGGGCGGGGTCCTGACGGAGGCCGAGCGGCGGATCGGCGTCGTCGAGGGGACCTGGGCGGCTCGCAAGATCACCGCGGCCTGGACCGGCCGCGCCGCCCATACGGGACCGACACCCATGGCGGACCGGCGCGATGCGCTTCTCGCCGCCGCGCGGGGCATTACGGCCTTCGAGGCCATTGTCGCCGCGCATCATCCCCACCTCCATCGCTCGGCTGCGCGCCTCGTCATCGAGCCGAATTCGCCGAACGTCGTGGCCGAGCGCGCGACCGTCTGGTTCGAACTGCGCGGTCTCGACGTCGCCGAACTCGACATCGCTGGCCGGGCGGTGATCGCGGCCTTCGAAAAGGCGGCGCTCGAAACCGGCACGCGGTTGGAGATTGCCGCCGATGGGCTGCGCCCGCCCGCCAGCATGGACGACCGTCTGGCGGCGCTTGCCGGCGACATAGCGCGCGCCTGCGGTTTCGAGCCCTTGGTCATGCGCTCGGTCGCCGGGCACGACGCCGTCGCATTGCAAAATACCGGCATTCCCTCGGCCCTGATCTTCATTCCGAGCGTCGACGGCATCGCGCACCATCCCGACGAACTGACCCATCCGGAGGATATGAAGGCGGGTCTCAAGGTTTTGACAGCACTGTTGCGACAGCTCGCCGAGGGAGGATTTCATGCAGAACCATGAGGCGATCCTGCTCGCGCTCGCAGCCGTCGGCCTGTCTGGCGCGGTGCTTTCTCCGCCGGTCGGGGGCGTTGTTTCTCCCATTCACCGGGCCGTCGAGAACACCTGCCTTTTCGCCACGGCGCCCGGCCGGCCGCCGGTCTTCCTCAAGCACCGTCACGACGACATGGCCGATTTCATCGCGCTGGACCGCGTTGCGGAGGCCAGCCGCAAGGCGGGAGAGCTCGGTATCGCGCCCCGGCTGCTGCATGCCGATCCCGCGCGGGGTGTCCTCATGTTCGAGGCGCTGGGCGAGGAATGGGCATGGGGCCGTGCGGATGTGCTTCGCCGTCCCGCGGTGCTCGAAAACCTGCTTGCCGCCAAGCGCCGCTTCCAGGAGGCTGCACCGCTCGCCGAAGACCGCAGCGTGTTCGATCTCGTCGCCGCCTATCGAAGGCTTGCCGAAGCGCCCGGCGTGATCCTGCCCGCGCCGGTGCGGACCGTTGCAGCGGCCGTCGAGCGGATTGGCGCGGCGATCGCGGCGGCCGGCGTCGATCGCGTCGCCTGCCATGCCGATGGCGCGTCGTCGAACGTGATGGTCGGGCCGCAAGACGCCGTCCGGCTGGTCGATTTCGAATGGGCGCGACAGGCGGATCCCGCCCATGATCTTGGAACCGTGCTTGCCGAACTGCTTGCCTTCGATGGCGAGGCGCTGCTGGCGATCGAGATCGCGACCGGTAAACCGGATGGGCAGATCCTTGCCCGCGCACGCCTCTATGGCGCGGCGGACGATCTGATGTGGGCGCTGTGGGGCTTCGTCAGTGCGGCGCGCTCGCCGCGAAAGCACGTCGAGTTCTTCAAATATGCCGAATGGCGGCTGCTCAGGGCGCGGACCGTGATCGAGGGGCCGCGCTTCGAAACGTGGCTGAAACAGGTCTGAGGGAGGGGCGGATGCGACGCAGCCTGGGTGAAGGCGTATCTCCGGCGGAGCGGGCGATCGAGGCCGCCATTCTCGCCGTCGCGGATTGGCGGGAGCGGCCGGTTTCCTACGAGCCGGTGCCCGGCGGCATCAGCAATCCGAACTGGCGGGTGCATGTCGATGGCGCGCCGCACAGCTTCTTCGTCAAGATCCCGGGCGAAGGCACGGAAATGTTCATCGACCGCCGGACGGCGAACGAGGCCGGCCGCAAGGCGCATGCCGCCGGCGTCGGCGCGCGCATCATCGATTTCTTCCCCGAGACCGGCGTGGAGGTCAGCGAGTTCGTCGAGGGGCTGCGCACATCCACCAATGCCGACTTTCTCGATCCGGTCGTGCGCTTCAACGGCCTGCGCGCCCTGAAGGCCTTCAACGACAGCACGCCGCTCTCCCAGCGCAAGACGACCTTCGACATGATCGACGAGCATTTCGAGCAGGCCCTGGTGCTGGGCGGCGAGTTTCCCGGCGATTTCGGCTGGCTCAATGCGCGCTACCGTGAGGCGCGGCAGGCGCTGGAAGCGTCCGGCCTCGATCTCGCCCCCTGCATGAACGATACGCTCGCCGGGAATTTCCTGCTTCATGCCGACCAGCGGGTCATGCTCGTCGATTTCGAATATGCCTCGACCAACGACCGGGCGGCCGAACTTGCCCTGTGGTTCAGCGAAATGTGCTTCTCGCCGGAGGTGGAGGCGGAGATGATCGAGGAATATTACGGCCGCCTCGATCCGGCTCTCCTGGCGCGGGTCTCTTTGTTCAAGGCGCTGGTCGATCTCAAATGGTCGACCTGGGCGATGGTGCAGAACCGGATCTCCCGCCTCGATTTCGATTTCTTCAAATACGGCTTCTGGAAGCACATGCGGGCGCGCTTCGTGATGAGCGATCCGCGCTGGGCGGAATGGTTGAAGGCCGTTTGAGGAAGGCGGAGCGATGTGCTGCCGCCGTTTCGGGTCCGTTCAAGGGCTTTAGGCCGAATGCCGCAGCATCAGTTCCGACTTCAGCAAGATCTGCTCCTTGCCCAATGCAGGGTGGTCCGCTTCGTCAAGCTTGTGCAGCAGGAGCTGGATCGCGAGCCGGCCGATCTCGTCGTAGTTCTGGGCGACGGTGGTGATCGGGGGGCAGGCGTATTGGGAGAGGGGATGGTCGTCGTGGCCGGCGATGCGCAGGTCATAGTCGGCGCCGTGGCCGACCTTCAGGCCCTTTTGCCAGGCGGCGGCGATGACGCCGAAAGCGAGGCGGTCGTTGGCGCACAGGATGGTGCGGCTCTTGAGTGCGGCCGGCTTTTCGAGCAGGCGGCTCGCTTCCTCGAAGGCGAAGCGTTCGAAATCCCAGCTTGCGGCTTCCGAGACCGGCAGGACATGCGGCTCCATGCCGAGGCGCGCCATGGCTTCGAGATAGGCGGTCTCGCGGGTGAGCGCGTTGGTGTTGACATGCGGCATGCCCAGATAGCAGGGCGGCTCGCCGGAGCGGCAGAGGTAATCGACGATGAGGCCGAAGCTCTGGCGGTTGTCCGTGCCGACGAAGGCGGAGGTCTCGTTGAGCGGGGAGTCGACATAGACAAGGGGGATGGACTGGCCGAGCTGCTCCAGCGTCTTCGGCCGTGCGGCCGATCCGAGCGGAGCGATGATGGCGCCGGCGACGTTCATCGACTTGAACGTCTTGATCGCGTTGTCCTCGATATCGGCGCGGCCATCCGCCGAAAGCACGAAGGCGTGGAAGCCGGCCTCGTTGGCGATGAGCTCGATGCGCCGCGTCAGCGCCATGTAGAAGGGGTCGATCGAGGTCGGCACGACGATGCCGATGATGTTGCTGCGACGGCGGTTGAGGTTGACGGCGAAGATGTTCGGCCGGAAGCCGGACTTTTTCAGCGCCTCCTCGATGGCGTCCCGCGTCTTCTTGCGAACGGAGGAGGGGTCGTTGAAGTATTTCGACACCGTGGGCCGGGACAGGCCGACGAACTCGGAAAAATCCTCCATTGTTCTGATCGACTTGGCCAAGCGGTGCTCCTGCGGTTCCGGTGTTCGCCTTCTTAGCCGGCCTCATTTCGCGGGAAAAGCCGAAATCGAGGCCGGCTATCGGCGGTTCGGTGATCAGTCGGCGGCGAACTGCACCTTCATCGTCGCGGGGTCCGTCGGCTTCCTCGTGAAGAAGGGCAGAACCTCTTCCAGCGCCAGCCGATGCGATACGAGCCGCGCCATCCCGCCGTCATCCTTCTTCAGGATATCGAGCGCATCGGGAATGTTGCGGTTCAGCGAATGGGAACCGGCAAGCCTCAGCTGGCGGCGGAAGATCTCGAAGGGCGCCACGGAGATGCGGGCATCCGGGGCGCAGACGCCGAAGACAAGCGCCGTGCCGCCGTCGGCGAGAAGATCGATCATGCCTTCGACGACGCTGGCAATGCCCGTGGCGTCGGCGACGAAGTCGTAGCTTCGCCGTTTGGCTGCAAGCTCATCGGAACCGGAGACGATGCCGCCGAGGCCGAGACCGGCGGCGAAGGCGAGCCGGCTCTCGTTGATATCGGCGACCGTCACGGTCTCGATGCCCTCCGCCTTCAGCGACAGCGCAAGGAGCAGCCCGATCGGCCCGGCGCCGATGACGAGTGCGTCGTTCGGCAGCGGTGCGCCGCCGCGTATGCCCGCGCTGTTGAGGCCGTTCACCACGCAGGCGAGCGGCTCGGCAAGGGCCGCGACGGGAAAAGGCAGGTCGCCGATGCCGTGCAATTGGTCGGCGCGCACGATGCTGTATTCGGCAAAGCCGCCATTGTGCGAAACGCCATAGGCCTTCAGGTCGCGGCAGAGGTTCGTCAGGCCCTTGCGGCAGGCGGGGCAGGTGCCGCAGGGCAGGTTCGGATCGACGGCGACGCGCGCGCCGACCTGGAGGCCGGTGACGTCAGCGGCGACGGCCTCCACGATGCCGGCATATTCATGGCCCGGTACGAGCGGAAAGGCGCCGTCGCCGTAGCGGGCATGCAGCACGTCGATATCCGTGTGGCAGAGGCCGGCCGCCTTGACCTTGACGAGGGCATGGCCGGCCGGAACATCGCCGACCCCGAGATCGGCGAGCCTTGCCTCGCCCTTGGCGGTGAACTGGATCGCTTTCATGCGGTTCGCCATGGCTCAGCTCATCCAGTTGCCGCCGTCGACATTGTATGTCTGGGCGAGAATGTAGTCGCTGTCGCTGGAGGCGAGGAAGACGGCGAGGCCCTTGATGTCGTCGGGCGTGGCGAAGCGGCCGATCGGCACGGATTTCGCCACGGCAGCCTTCTTCTCGCCGGGCTTCAGGCCTTCCCATTCGGCGAATTTGGCGTCGACGATGTCCCAGTGTTCGCCATCCACCACCCCGGGGGCGATCGCATTGACGTTGATGCCGTATTTGACGAGGGCGAGCGCTGCAGACTGGGTTGCCGAAATGATCGCGGCCTTGGAGGCGCAGTAGAGCGTTACCAGCGCCTCGCCGCGCCGGCCGGCCTGGCTCGCCATGTTGATGATCTTGCCGCCGCGCCCGCGGGCGATCATCACGTTGGCGACGGCCTTCATGGTGAAGAGCGGACCTTTCAGGTTGACGTCGAAGACACGGTCGTAGCTCTCCTCGGTGATCGCCTGGATCGGCGCCATGTCGAAGATCGCGGCATTGTTGACGAGGATGTCGATGCCGCCGAAATCGGCGTCGATCTTGCCGACGACCGCATCGATGTCCTGAAGGTTGGTGACGTCGATCCTGATGGCTGCCGCGGCCGGGCCGATCGCCGCCGCCGCTTCCTCGGCGCGGGCGAGATTGATGTCGGCGATGACGACCTTGGCGCCCTCGGCCACGAAGGCTTCGGCAAAGCCGAGGCCGATGCCGCGTGCGCCGCCGGTGATGAGCGCGACCTTGTCCTTGAGTTTCATGTCTCTTCTCCATGCGTTGCGGGGCAAAGCCGGTGCCGCGAAATGCGTTCGTTGGAAATGTTCGTCGTGCGGGAAACCCGGCACCGGAGTGCCGGGCCCTCCTGGGAGGCCTGCGGGCTTGGCCCGCAGGCGGGAGCCTTACTTGATGTAGCCGGCGCGGGTCATGTCGCGCTCGACCTGGACCTGGGCGGCATCGAGTGCCGCATCGACCGTCTGCTGGCCGGCAAGGGCCGCGCTGATCTGCTGGCCGACGAAGGTGCCGATCGCCTGGAACTCGGGAATGGCGACGAACTGCACGCCGGTATAGGGCACCGGATCCTTGGTGGGCTTCGACGGGTCGGCCGAGAGGATGGCCTGAAGCACGGTTTCCGCGAAGGGGGCCGCCTTCTGGTACTCCGGCAGCGCGTAGGTTGACTTGCGCGTGCCGGGCGGCACGGCGACCCAGCCTTCGCTCTCGCCGACCAGCTTCACATAGTCCTTGGAGGTCGCCCATTTGAGGAACGACTTGGCGACCTCGGCCTTCTGCGTGGTCGCCGGAATGGCGAGGTTCCACGACCAGGACCAGCTCGATCCGTTCGCCGTCTCGGCGATCGGCGCGCGCGTGAAGGCGATCTTGTCGGCGACCTGGCTCTGCTTGGGGTCGTAGACGCGGCCGGCGGCCGACGTCGCGTCGATCCACATGGCGCAGTGGCCCGTCGCAAAGAGCGTCTGGTTCTCGTTGAAGCCGTTGGCGGTGGCCCCCTGCGGGCCGTAGTCCGAAAGCAGCGCGACATAGTCGGTGATCGCCTTCTTCCACGGCTCGGAACTGAGCTGGGGCTTCCAATCCATGTCGAACCAGCGGCCGCCATAGGCGTTCACCATCGTGCCGACAAACGCCATGTTCTCGCCCCAGCCCGGCTTGCCGCGCAGGCAGATGCCATATTGCTGCTTGGACTTGTCGGTCAGCTTGGCGGCGAATTCCTTGATCTGTTCGTAGGTCGGCTGTTCCGGCATGGTAAGGCCGGCGGCATCGAACAGGTCCTTGCGGTAAAGCGTGAACGAGCTTTCCGTATAGAAGGGGACGGCATAGAGCTTGCCGTCGACCGTCAGGCCCGCCTTGATCGGCTCCAGCAGGTCCGCGTAGTCGTAGTCATCGCCGAGGTCGTCGACCGGCGCCAGCCAGCCCTGCCTGCCCCAGATCGGCGCCTCGTAGCCGCCGATGGTCATGATGTCGAACTGGCCGCCCCTGGTGGCGATGTCGGTGGTCACGCGCTCGCGCAGCACGTTCTCCTCGAGCACGATCCAGTTGATCTTGTTTCCGGTTTCCTTTTCCCAGGCGCCGGAAAGCTTCTGCATGATGATCATGTCGCCGTTGTTCACGGTGGCGATGCTGATTTCCTCGGCCTGTGCGAGGCCGGTCAGCAATCCAAGGCCGATGGCGGACGACGATAGAATGCGGGTCATGTTCCTCATGGGTCCGTTCCTCCTTTACGGATGTTTACGCATAAAATTCCATGCGTAAAGTTTTTATGTGGTGAAGCAGCCATTGTTGTCAAGCGACAAATTTTGCGATTGCGATGGTGCAATGGCGAGGATTTCCGGTAATGCGCTGTAATAAAAGGGGAATTAATATGAAACTGTAGATTTTCTCTCCAGCCTTCTTGAGGGGTTGCAATCGAATTTCACATAAATAAATTTACGTACGTAAAAAATTGTTGACTTTTGCAGGGTCGATCCGCTATCACCAATGGGAAATGATCGCGGTATGCTTTCGGGCTCCGTCGCAGGGAGGGTGCATTGATGAGAGTGAGCGCAGTGGCGCCGGAAGGCCTGGGGCCGACGGTGACTGTCGGTGAGATCCTGGTGGAGATCATGGCGACGACGGTCGGGGCGGGGTTCTTTGCGCCGCAGCCGCTCGTCGGGCCGTTTGCGAGCGGCGCGCCGGCGATCTTCATCGATCAGGTGGCGCGGTTCGGCGGTGCGGCGGGCATTGTGGCGGCGGTCGGCGCCGATGACTTCGGCACGCTCAACGTGGAGCGGCTGCGCGCCGATGGCGTCGACGTGTCGGCCATCGCGGTCATTCCCGGCAAGCCGACCGGCAGTGCCTTCGTGCGCTATCGGGCGGATGGCTCGCGGGATTTCGTCTACAATATCGCCCATTCCGCGGCCGGCGACACGACGATGACGAACGCGGCGCGCGCGCTCATCGCCCGTGCCGGCCATGTCCATGTCATGGGGTCCGCCTTCGCAATCCGCGGTATCGGCGACCTCCTCCTCAAGGCGGTCGCTTCGGTCAGGGCGCGAGGCGGCTCGGTCTCCTTCGATCCGAACATCCGCAAGGAGCTGGCGCAGGACGGCGAGGGCCGCAAGCTCGTCGATGACATGCTAGCTGTCACCGATCTCCTGCTGCCCTCCGGAGACGAATTGCTCGTCGCGGCCGGCGAGGCGACGGAGGAGGCCGCGGTGGAGCGCCTGCTCGGCCTCGGCATCGGCGAGGTCGTGCTGAAGCGCGGCAGCGCCGGTTCCAGCCATTTCAGCCGGGATTCCGGCCGTATCGATTGCCCGGCTTTTGCCGTGGAGGAGATCGATCCGACAGGCGCGGGCGACTGTTTCGGAGCCACCTATCTCACCGGCCGCCGCGCTGGCCTTCCGCCGGCTCATGCGCTGCTCTACGCCAATGCCGCCGGGGCGTGCGCGGTCAACCGGCAGGGGCCGATGGAAGGCGTGTCCAGCCGGCAGGCGCTCGATCAATTCATTGCGGCCGCCGGCCGGGAGGTAGGGGCATGAGCCGCTTCCTCGCGGGCCTGGCCGCGGCCCGCCGCGCGGGCCGTCCCTATGGCATCGCCTCTGTCTGCTCCGCCCACCCGACCGTGCTGCGTGCCGCGTTGCGCCGGGCGGCGAAGGGCGAGGGGCCGGTGCTGATCGAAGCGACCTGCAACCAGGTCAACCAGTTCGGCGGCTATACCGGCATGGCGCCCGCCGATTTCATCGCCTTCGTCGAAGCGATTGCCGCCGAGGAAGGCGTTGCGCGGGACAAGATCATCTTCGGTGGTGATCATCTCGGGCCCAATCCCTGGCGCAGGGAGCAGGCTTCGGCCGCGCTTGAAAAAGCGGCCGGCATGGTGGAGGCCTATGTCGCGGCCGGCTTCACGAAAATCCATCTCGACGCCTCGATGGGCTGCGCCGGCGAGCCGGCCGCCCTGGACGACCGCACCGTTGCCGAACGGGCCGCGGCTCTTTGCGCCGTCGCGGAGGAAACCGCCCGGCGCGGGAACCTGCCCGCTCCCGCCTATATCCTCGGCACGGAGGTGCCCGTGCCCGGCGGTGCCGACCATGCGCTGGCGACGGTCGAGCCGACCGCGCCCGACGCTGCGCGGGAGACGATCGCCGTGCACCGTGCCGCTTTCGGTAAGGCAGGGCTTTCCGATGCCTTCGCGCGGGTCATCGCCTTCGTCGTGCAGCCCGGCGTGGAGTTCGGCAGCGACAATGTCGTCGCCTACGATCCGCCGCGCGCCGCGGCCCTCAGCGCCTTGCTCGACGAGGAGCCGGCGCTGGTCTTCGAGGCGCATTCCACCGATTACCAGACGGAAGAGGCGTTGGCCGCGCTGGTCGGCGATGGTTTTCCCATCCTGAAGGTCGGGCCGGGCCTCACCTTTGCCTACCGCGAGGCGCTCTATGCGCTCGATCTCGTCGCCTCGGACATCGTGCCCGGCTATGGCGACCGACCCTTGGCACGGGCGATGGAAGCCTTGATGGTCGATGTGCCCGGGTCCTGGAGCGGCTATTACCACGGCGATGAGACGGCGCTCAGGATCCAGCGCCATTTCAGCTACAGCGACCGCATCCGCTACTACTGGACGCGTCCGGAGGCGGAGGCCGCCGTTGCGGCCCTGCTGTCGGCGCTTTCCGGCGTTCGCATTCCCGAAACGGTGCTGCACCAGTATCTGCCCACGATCGCGCCGCAGGAGGCCGACCGCGCGGAAGACATCCTGATCGCCGCGGTGGACCGCGTTCTGGCGATCTATGACGGCGCGGCTGCCAATCGGCCGTGACGGAGAAAAGCGCGCGGCAGGATGAGGCCGCCGCCTGAGGAATGGGAGGGAATTTCATGGCGACGGAGAACACGCGTGGTTTGGCGCGGTTGATGTTGGCGCCCTCAGTTGGGCTGCTTCTGGTGTGGATGATCGTTCCGCTGGCGATGACGCTGTGGTTCTCGTTCCAGAACTACAACCTGTTGAACCCGGCCAATGTCAGCTGGGCGGGGCTGTTCAACTATCAGTATTTCTACACCGACCCGGCCTTCTTCCAGTCGATCTGGAACACGCTCCTGATCGTCGGCGGGGTGCTGCTGATCACCGTCGTCGGCGGCATCGCCATCGCGCTGCTGCTCGACCAGCCGATGTGGGGCCAGGGCATCGTGCGCATCATGATCATCTCGCCCTTCTTCGTCATGCCGCCGGTGGCAGCGCTGGTGTGGAAGAACATGATCATGCATCCGGGCTACGGCGTGCTGGCGGACATCAACCGCGCCGTCGGGCTGCAGCCGGTCGACTGGTTCGCGCAGTATCCGCTGTTCTCGATCATCATCATCGTCGCCTGGCAATGGCTGCCGTTCGCCACCCTCATCCTCTTGACCGCGCTGCAATCGCTCGACGGCGAGCAGAAGGAGGCGGCGGAGATGGACGGGGCCGGCTTCGTCTCCCGCTTCGTCTACCTGACGCTGCCGCACCTTTCCCGCTCGATCACCGTCGTCATCCTGATCCAGACGATCTTCCTGCTCGGCGTCTATGCGGAGATCCTCGTCACCACCAACGGCGGGCCGGGCTATGCCTCGACCAACCTGCCGTTCCTGATCTACCGCACGGCGCTGCTCGGCTACGACGTCGGCGGCGCCTCGGCCGGCGGCATCATCGCCGTCATCCTCGCCAACATCGTCGCCTTCTTCCTGATGCGCGCCGTCGGCAAGAACCTGGACAAGTAGTTTACCGCCGTTCCGGACGGAACCGCTCCGCACGGTCCCGGAACAGCCTTTAGGGAGGACAAGACCATGGCCAGAGCCGTCTCGACAAGACGAACCGCCGTCTTCACCATCGCCGCCTGGATCATCGCGCTGATCCTCTTCTTCCCGATCCTCTATACGATCATCACCTCGTTCAAGTCCGAGACCGAGGCGATCCAGGGCTTCGACATCCTGCCGTCGGGCACGGTGGAGAGCTACGCGGCCGTGCAGGCGCAGAGCAACTACTTCAAGTTCTTCCTGAACTCGGTGATCATCTCGGTCGGCTCGACGCTGCTGGCGCTCTTGATCGCCGTGCCGGCGGCCTGGTCGATGGCCTTCTCGCCGACGAGAAGGACCAAGGACATCCTGATGTGGATGCTGTCGACCAAGATGATGCCGGCCGTCGCCGTGCTGGTGCCGATCTACCTGATCTTCCGCGACACGGGCCTGCTCGACAGCCGCGTCGGGCTCACCGTCATGCTGACGCTGATCAACCTGCCGATCGTCATCTGGATGCTCTACACCTATTTCCGCGAGATCCCCGGCGAGATCCTGGAGGCCGCGCGCATGGACGGGGCGTCGCTGTGGGGCGAGATCGTCTACGTGCTGACCCCGATGGCGGTGCCGGGCATTGCGTCCACCATGCTGCTCAACATCATCCTCGCCTGGAACGAGGCCTTCTGGACGATCCGGCTGACGACGACGAACGCCGCGCCGCTGACCGCCTTCATCGCCTCGTTCTCCAGCCCGCAGGGTCTGTTCTGGGCCAAGCTCTCGGCGGCCTCGACGCTCGCCATCGCCCCGATCCTGATCATGGGCTGGTTCAGCCAGAAACAGCTTGTCCGCGGCCTCACCTTCGGCGCCGTGAAGTAACGAAACAGACGGGAGGGACCATCATGGGCAAGATCATCCTTAAAAAGGTCAACAAGAGCTTCGGCGCCACGCAGGTCATTCCGGGCATCGACCTGACGATCGAGGACGGCGAGTTCGTCGTCTTCGTCGGCCCGTCGGGCTGCGGCAAGTCCACGCTGCTGCGCCTCATCGCGGGCCTGGAGGACACGACGAGCGGCACGATCGAGATCGACGGCAAGGACGTGACATCGGCCGCCCCGGCCAGGCGCGGGCTCGCCATGGTGTTCCAGTCCTATGCGCTCTACCCGCACATGACGGTGAAGAACAACATCGCCTTCCCCCTGAAGATGGCCAAGACCGATCCGGCCGTCATCGAGAAGAAGGTGGCGGAAGCGGCGCGCGTGCTCAACCTGACCAACTATCTCGAACGCCGCCCTGGCCAGCTGTCCGGCGGCCAGCGCCAGCGCGTGGCGATCGGCCGGGCGATCGTGCGCGAGCCCTCGGCCTTCCTGTTCGACGAGCCGCTCTCCAACCTCGACGCGGCGCTGCGCGGCACGATGCGGCTGGAGATCTCCGAGCTGCACCACCAGCTGAAGACGACGATGATCTACGTCACCCACGACCAGGTGGAGGCGATGACCATGGCCGACAAGATCGTCGTGCTGAACGCCGGCAACATCGAGCAGGTCGGCTCGCCGCTCGATCTCTACAACAAGCCCGACAACCTGTTCGTCGCCGGCTTCATCGGCTCGCCGCGCATGAACTTCGTCAAGGGCGAGGCGGCCAGGCCCTGGAACGCCCCGACCGTCGGCATAAGGCCGGAGCATATCCGCCTGTCCAAGGAGGGCGGCACCTGGAAGGGCGTCGTCGGCGTCGCAGAGCATCTCGGCTCCGACACCTTCCTGCACGTCAATGCCGAGGCCATCGGCATGCTCACCGTGCGCGCCGGCGGCGACTTCCCCGTAACACACGGCGACACCGTCTTCCTAACGCCAGACGAAACGCGAATCCATCGCTTCGACCAAAACGGGAACGCCAGCCGATGAAACGGCTGCGCGGCTTGCTCGCTCAGAGGCCGAGGGCGTGGCGCTGCCGTGATCAGCCCTCGGCAACGACGAGCTCGGCGACGGTGCTCTCGAGCGCGGCGAAGCCGGGACGCTCGCGCGCCTTGGAATCGACGACCACATAGTCGATCTCGCCCGTCGGGCAGACGCATTTCCGGCTGGTCACGCCGATTTTCGCATGATCGGCAAGAATGGTGATCTTGGCCGCCTGGCGCGCCATCGCCTCCGCGATCTCGGCTCCGTGAAGCTGATAGTAGGTCGCGCCGGAGGCGGCGTCGATGCCGAGCGGCGAGAGCAGGGCCATGTCCGCATGATAGCTGTAGATATCGGCAACCGTGGCGCCGCCCCAGGTTTCCAGCGGATCGCGCTTGACCGGTCCGCGCAGGAGCTGCACGCGGATGCCGTTCTCCTGGCTGTTCGGCACCTGTGCAAGCCGCGTGGCCGCCTCAAGGGAGTTGGTGACGACCGTGAGATCCGTGAGGCCGGTCGGGCCCGCCAGGACCTCCGCCATGATCGTCGTCGTCGAGCCGGCGTCCAGGAAGATGGTCTGGTGGCTTTTCAATAGCCGGAGCGCGGCGACGCAGAGCGCGCGCTTTTCATGCAGCCGCTGCGTGATGCGGACGCTGAACTCCATATCCTCGGTATCGACCGGAACCGCGCCGCCGCGGATGCGGCGCAATATTCCAGATTGTTCCATATCGATCAGGTCGCGCCGTACAGTTTGACGCGAAACGCCAAAACTCTCCACGATTCGATCGATCGAAACCTGGCCGAACGATGTCAGCATAGCCCGGATCTTCTGGTGTCGTTCCTCTTGCCACATGGTTTTTTCCCGTTGCTGTGCAGACCTGTCGTTTTGTCCATTATCCTCCTTCGCTCATCGCACGCAAATTACAGATTGACGCATTTGCTACATTATGCAACATTCCCCGTTAGAAGAGCGAATGAACGTTCGCGGTGTGGAAAATCGGGAGAAGGAGCCAGGATGTCGACGGGCGGGAATACATTGAACGATGCGGTGCTCGATCGCTTGGCAGCCTTTGCCGGGGTTCTCGCCGACGAAAGCCGGCGGATGCTTCTCGACGTGATAGGGCAGCAGCGCGCCATCGAGATGAAGCCCGACCGCAGCTTCGTGACCGATATGGATCTGGCGATCGAGCGGCGGCTGCGCGAGCTGATCACCGAGGCCTATCCCGACCATGGCGTGATCGGCGAGGAGCAGGGCGGCGCATCGGTCGATTCCGAGTTCGTCTGGGTGCTCGATCCGATCGACGGCACGGCGCCGTTCATCGCCGGCATGCCGGTCTTCGGCACGCTGGTCGCGCTGATGCACAATGGCCGTCCCGTCATCGGCATCATCGACCAACCGTCGGGCGGCAATCGCTGGGTCGGCGTCGAAGGGCGGCAGACGCTTTTGAACGGCGCGCCGTGCAGGACGCGCGGCTGCCCCGACCTCGGCAGCGCGATGCTCTCCGTCTGCAACCCGGATTTCTTCCATCTTTCCGAGCACCCGGCGCTCAACGCGCTGCGCGAGGCGACGGCCTGGCGCATCTATGGCGGGGCGTGCCTCAGCTTCGGCCTTCTCGCCTCCGGCCGGACCGACGTGCACATCGACACCCAGTTCAAGATCCACGACCTTGCGCCCTATACGCCGATCATCGCGGGTGCGGGCGGTGTCGTCACCGATTGGGACGGAAAGCCGATCACGCTTGAAAGCGGCCCTCGTATCCTGGCCGCCGGCGATCCGGCCCGCCACCGCGATGCGCTGGCGCTCGTTCAGGCCGCGATGGGCTGACGGACGGAAAAGGGGAGGAGGACGAGATGGGAATCAAGATTGAGAACCTCGGTGTGACCTACGGAAATCACCGGGTCATCGAGGGGCTGTCGCTGGCGATCGAGCCCGGCTCGTTCTTCACGCTGCTCGGCCCGTCCGGCTGCGGCAAGACCACGCTCCTGCGCACCATAGCCGGCTTCATCGACGCCTCCGCCGGGAGGATACTGTTCGGCGGGTCGGATGTGACGCGGCTTCCCGCCCATCGCCGCAACATCGGCATGGTCTTCCAGGATTACGCGCTGTTTCCCGACAAGACCGTCAACGACAACGTCGCCTATGGCCTGCGCGCCCGCGGCGAGGAGGGCGCCACGATGCGGCGCAAGATCGGCGAGGCGCTGGAGCGGGTCGGCCTCGGCCATCTTGGCGAGCGCCATCCGGCCGCCCTTTCCGGCGGCCAGCGCCAGCGCGTGGCGCTTGCCCGCGCGCTGGTCATCCAGCCGCAGGTGCTGCTGATGGACGAGCCGCTGTCGAACCTCGACGCCAAGCTGCGCCTGCAGGTGCGCGGCACGATCACCGAACTGCAGCGCGAGGCCGGCATCACCACCGTCTTCGTCACCCACGACCAGGAGGAGGCGCTCGCCATGTCCGACCGGATCGGCGTGATGAAGAGCGGGAAGCTGGAGCAGGTCGGCACGCCGTCGCAGATCTACCGCGAATCCGTCAGCGCCT
Source organism: Shinella yambaruensis (assembly GCF_050859155.1). Taxonomy (NCBI): domain Bacteria; kingdom Pseudomonadati; phylum Pseudomonadota; class Alphaproteobacteria; order Hyphomicrobiales; family Rhizobiaceae; genus Shinella; species Shinella yambaruensis. The sequence goes on along the minus strand of NZ_CP150638.1, from coordinate 3,083,711 downwards.
ATGTTGCCGATTTCGTCGGCGCGGCGAACACGATCGAGATCGACGCGCCGGCCGGAACCGCGGTGCAAGGCACCGCCAGCATCCGCCTTGCCGGCCATGCCATGGCGGCGCGCGTTCCCGCACCGCTCACCGGGCCGAAGGCGATGTTCGTCGCGCGGCCGGAGGATATTTCGCTCGCCCCGCGCGGCGAGGGCGGCGGCAACCGCGTGGCGGGCACCGTCACCGGCCGGCAATATCTCGGCGGCAAGACCAGCTATGTGGTCGAGATCGGCGAGGGCATCACTCTTGCCGTCGAGACCCACGGCGACGGCCACGACCGCCACGTGCCGGGCGCGGCCGTCGACCTCGGCTTCGATCCGCAAAAGACCCTGGTGCTGGCATCATGAGCGGCGCGTCCGGAACCCGCGCGGTCTGGTGGTGGCTGTCGCTTGCCATGCTCGTCGTCATGGCCGTCTTCCTGCTCTATCCGCTGCTCAACATCCTGACCGGCAGCTTCGGCAGCGGCGGGCGCAACGGCTGGGCGCAGCTCCTTGCCGACACGACCTATCTGGAGGCGATCGGCAACACGCTCATCCTCGCCACCGCGGTGACGCTGCTGTCGGTCCTCATCGGCGTGCCGCTCGCCTATCTCGCCTCGCGCTACAGCTTCCCGGGCAAATCGGCGCTTGCCCTGCTGCCGCTGATCACGCTGGTCATCCCGGAGGTCATCACGGCGCAGACCTGGCTGATGCTGCTCGGCAACAACGGGGTAATCACCCGCGCGCTGCGCGCCTATGACATTGCGCTGCCGAGCTTTTACGGCTGGAACGGGCTGATCGTCTCGCTGACCTTCACCTATTACGCCTATGTCTATATCAGCACGCTCGCCGCCGTGCGCGGCTTCGACGTGCAGCTCGAGGAGGCCGCGCAAAGCCTCGGCACCTCGCCGGTCAAGTCGCGCCTCAAGGTTCTGGTGCCGGTCATCCTGCCCTCGGTCATGGCCGGCGCGCTCCTGGTCTTCACCATGGTTATGGGCAATTTCGGCACGTCGTCGATCCTCGGCGGGCCGGTCAAGCTGCTCTCGGTCATGACCTACCAGGCGGCTGTCGCCGAAGGCGGCAGCGACCCGGTCATGCAGAGCACGCTGGCGAGCGTCGCCGTCGGCCTCATCGTCATCGTGCTGTTCTGCCAGCGCTGGATCCTGTCACGCGGCCGCTATCAGGTGGTACAGGGCCGCAGCGCCCGGCCGGTTCCGCTCGCCGGCGGGCAGGCGCTGCTGCTCGGCGGGGCGGCGGGGGCGGTGGTCGTCATCTCGCTGATGCCGCTCGTCATGCTGGTCGCCGGCGCCTTCACCCGGGCCCGCGGCCCGGTCATGGCCTGGGGCGAATGGACCTTCGCCAATTTCGAGCGCCTGCTTCTCACCAATCCCGCGCCGATCCTCAACACGCTTCTCTATGCCGGCACGGCAACGGTCATCGGCATGATGGCAAGCACCATCATCAGCTACATGATCGTCAAGAAGCGCAACACCTTCACGCCGCTGCTCGACTATCTCGGCACCTTGCCGCTGGCCCTTTCGGGCACCGCGATCGGCATCGGCCTCGCCATGTCCTTCAACAGCGGCTGGCTGCCGCTGACGGGGACCGGCGCGATCATCGTGCTCGCCTATGTCATCCGCCGCCTGCCGTTCGCCATGCGCAACGCCTCCTCGACGCTCTACAACATCCCCGATTCCATCGAGGAGGCGTCGATCAGCCTCGGCGTGCCGCCGGTGCCGAGCTTCTTCAAGGTGGTGCTGCCGCTGATGCTGCCGGCCATCGCCTCGGCCATGGTGCTTACCTGGGCCGTCACGGTCTCCGAACTCTCGACGTCGATCATCGTCTATTCCGGCGGTCGCGAGACCATGCCGATCCAGATCTACAAGCTGATCGACAGCAACCTGATGGCCTCGGCCTCGGCGATGGGCGTGCTGCTTCTGGCGGTGATCCTGATCCCGATCGTCATCGCGACGAAGGTGTTCAAGGTGGAGCTGTTCTCGTCCGGCTGAGCTGCGGCCCCGCGCCCGCATACCCGAATTCATGCGACCGTGGACGACTGCCCCGCGGCCGGAGCCAACCCTAAAGGCAGCCAAAAAGAGGATGGAACGACATGACCTTCACGATTTCCCGACGCGGCGTGCTTGCCGGCCTTGCAGCGGCGATGCTGCCGAAAATCGCCTTCTCCCAGTCGGCCTCCGGCACGGTCGTCGTCTATACGCCCAATCCAGCGCAGGTGGTGGACGCCGTCACCGAGGGCCTGCGCCAGATCGAGCCGGGCATCTCGCTCAGCACCATCACCGGCGGCAGCGGGCAGCTTCTGCGGCGTATCGAGGCCGAGGCGGCCAGCCCGCAGGCCGACGTGTTCTGGAGCTCGAGCGAGAATACGCTCGGTGCCTTCCGCCAGCTGTTCGAGCCCTACCGCTCGAAGGAACTGTCGGCGATCCCCGAGACGCTGCACCAGAAGGAAGACCTGTGGAGCGCGACGATCACCCATGTCGTGGTCGCCATGGTCAACGGCAATCTCCTCGGCGATATCCCGGCGCCGAAGCGCTGGGAGGATTTCCTCGATCCGAAGTGGAAGGGCAAGGTGGCGATCGCCGATCCGAACAACAGCTCGACCGCCTACACGATCCTCTGGGGCATCGAGCAGCTGATGGGCAAGGAATTCTTGGAGAAACTCGCCGGCAACGTGCTGGTCAACAGCTCCGCCTCGTCGATCCTGCGTGGCGTGGCACAGGGCGAGTTCGTCGCCGGGCTTACCTTCGAGGCGAACGCCTATGCCTATGTCGCCGGCGGCCAGGCCGAGATCGCGCTGGTCTATCCGGAGGAAGGCACCTTCACCTCGCCGGAATTCATGGCCCTCATCAAGGGCGCGCCGAATGCCGATCTCGGCCGCCGCACCATGGACGCCCTGCTTTCCAAGGACATGCAGATCGCGCTGCTCGAAAACACCTTCCGCCGCCCGAGCCGCAGCGACATCGTGGTGAGCGACCATGTGGACCTGCCGGCCCTCGACAAGATCAAGATCTTCGCCACCAACGAGGCCGAAGCCGCCGCCGGGCGCAGCGATTTCCTGGCCCGCTGGCAGGGATATGTGCAGGGCGCGAAGTAAAAAGCGAACTGGAATGATCAGGATGTCCGCGTACTAGCCCTACCCGGACGGCCGGGCGAGGTCGGTCTTGGACCGCCTCGCCCGGCTTTTTTGGTGTTTTGGCCGGGGCGGGCGCAAAAGCACAGGCTCAGCCGGCCTGCCCCGCCTTCCGCTGGCCGTCGAGGCGCCGCGCCTCCGTCGGGCTGATGCCGAAATGCGCGCGGAAGCGGATGGAGAAGTGCGACGGCCCGGAAAAGCCGGTGGCGAGCGCGATGTCGATCAGCGGTCGCTTCGGGTCCTCGGCCATCATGCGGCGGGCGCTCTCCAGGCGCAGGCGCAGGTAGATGGCACTGGGCGACGTGCCGAGGCATTCGAGAAAAAGCCGTTCCAGCTGGCGCCGCGAAAGGCCGATGAGCGTCGCAAGCGCGCTGACCGGCAGAATGTCTTCCAGATGCTGTTCCATCAGGCGGAGCGCCTGGTGCACGCGGCGGTCGCCGATCTCGATGCCGAGCGGTTTCCGCGCCTGGGCCTCGGTCGCTTCGCGCCGGTGGGAGATCTGCAGGATTTCCGTGGCGTTCCGTTCGGCGCTCTCGCCGACATGGCGCCGCACGAGCGCGGCGGCGAGGTCGGCCGAGGCGCTTCCCCCCGCGCATGTCGCAATCCTGCCGTCCAGATTGAAGATCTGCTCGCTCGTCGCGTTCAGATGCGGGAAGCGCCGCATGAACGCCTTGTGGTGCAGCCAGCTGACGCAGCTGGTGTGGTTCTTCAAGAGCCCGGCTTCGGCCAGGAGGAAGCTCCCCGTGCACAGGCCGACAAGGCCGACGCCGGCCTGTCCGGCCTTGCGGAGATAGGCGATCGCCGCGGCATCAAGCGGCTCCTCGACCTCGAGCAGGCCGCCGACAACGACGATATGGGTGTATTTGCGCGGATCGATCAGCTCGGTGGTAGACGCGACCTGCACCCCGCAGCTCGATGTCGCAAATCCGCGGGCATGCGAGAGCACGTCCCAGCTGCAACGGATCTTGCGCGAGCCGTCCTCGTCGTCGGCCGCCAGGCGCAAGGTATCGACAAAGAGCGCCATGGCCGACAGGGTGAAGCGCCTCGCAAGGATGAAGCCTATCCGCAAGGCCGGCGGGTTCTGGGCGGCTTTGGTCATCGTTGCGTTTCCTTCGCGGCGGCGGTGCTATTCCCGGCGCGCCTGCCATTCCCGCCATTTGAGATAGAGGTTCGCGCCGATCCCGGCGAAGGGCGGGGGGGCGAGCCTGGCCGGCTCTTCTTCGGCAAGGAAATGGGCCGAGATGTCCGAAGGACTGCCGGCAACGAGGTCGGCCACGGCGATGCCCATCAGCGTGCTGCGAACCGTTCCAAGGCCGTTGCAGCCGCAGGCCGCGTAGAGGCCCGGCTCCAGTTCGCCCATCACGGAGACGCCGTTCCATGTCAGGCACAGATGCCCGGCCCAGCTGTATTCCATCGGCACGCCGGCAAGGGCGGGGAACCGGTCGGCGAACTTCTTGCGGTGGACGCGGGCCGTGCGGGCGAGGGCCGCTTCGGAAGGCACCATGCCGGGCAGGAACGTGGCGCCGGTGCGCGTGACGATGCGGTTGCCGCCCTGCGCGGTATCGATGCGGCGCATGGTCGTGCCCATCGGGTCGGAGGGCGTGATGCCCCAGCGCGGCTGGCCGCCGAGCCTGGCCAGCGTGCTGCGGTCGAGGTCCGCGGTCATCGAGGCGTAGAGGAAGATATGCATCAGCCGGCCGCGCTTGAAGCCGAAGCTTTCGAGATGGCCGTTGTTGGCAAGGATGACCCTGGCGGCGGAGACCGTGCCGCGGGGCGTCGTCAACGCCCAGCCTTGCCCGCTCCGGGCGATGCGCGCCACCGGGGTCCCCTCGAAAACGCCGGCGCCGGCCTTGCGCAGGCCAGCGCCGACGGCGCGGATGTAGCCGGCCGGCTGGATCATGACAGTGCCCGGCGTATAGAGGCCGGAGCGATAGTGCCGGCTGCCGGTGACCTCCAGCATGGCCGTCTCGTCGAGCATCTCGCTCGCTTCGCCGAGATGCCTGAGATGGGTGGCGTAGCTGGCGTTCAGCGCATGGGCCTTGCTGCTCGCCGCGCCGTTGATCTTGCCGGCCGGATCGAAGAATGCCGGGTCGATGCCGTATTCCTCGACGGCCGACCGCGCGAAGGCAATGGCCCTGCGGTTGAGCGCGATGGTCTTCTGGTCGGCGCTCATCTCCTTGCCGGAATAGTCCTCCGAGGAGACGTCGTGCGGCAGGTCGATCATGAAGCCGGAATTGCGGCCCGAGGCGCCTTCCGCAAGCCGTCCCGCGTCGAGGACGGCGACCCGGATTTTCGAGTCGATCTGGTGTAGCCGCCGTGCGGCGGAGAGGCCGGCAAATCCGCTGCCGACGATGGCGACGTCGACGGCAAGGTCACCCTCGAGCCTTTCCGGTGGCGGCTGGTCGGGAAGGATCGCGCTCCAGGCTGCCGGCCCGCGATGGACCGGCAGCCTTTCGGCCGTAAGATTGATCAAGACACGGCCTCGTCGACGTCGTCGGTAAGGTCGATCCAGATCGTCTTGATGCGCGTGTACTGGTCATGCGCATGGATGCCGTTGTCGCGGCCGCCGAAGCCGGACGACTTGAAGCCGCCGAACGGCGTCGTGATGTCGCCTTCGCCGAAGCAGTTCACGGTCACGGTGCCGGCGCGGATGGCGCGGGCGCCGCGGATCGCCCGCTTGGCATTGGCGGTGTAGATCGAGGCGGCGAGGCCGTACTCGGTGTCGTTGGCAAGCGCGATCGCCTCGTCATAGCTCTCGACGGTCAGCACCGTGAGGACCGGGCCGAAGATTTCCTCGCGCACGACCTTGGCGTCGCGGTCGGCGACGTCGATGATCGTCGGCTCGACGAAACCGTCCCTGGCCTTGCCGCCGAGCACGATCTTCTGGCCCTTTTCGAGATAGGAGGCGACCTTCTCGAAATGTGCCTTGGAGACGAGCGCGCCGACGCGGTTTTCCGGGGCGAGCGGATCGCCCATCGGCCATTCCCGGGCGTGCGCCACCATGCGCTTCAACAGTTCGTCCTTGATGCCGCGCTGGACGATCAGGCGCGAGGAGGCCGAGCAGTTCTCGCCCATGTTCCAGAAGGCGCCGTTGACGAGATGGGCGGCGACGCGGTCGAGGTTCTCCGCATCGTCGAGCACCACGGCCGGGTTCTTGCCGCCCATTTCGAGGGTGACTTCCTTGAGGTTGGACTCGGCCGAATAGCGCGGGAATCGGCGGCCGGTCTCGGTTGAGCCGGTGAAGGACACCATGTCGACATCCATGTGCCTGCCGAGCGGTTCGCCCACATCCGCGCCGCCGCCGGGCAGCACGTTGAACACGCCGGCAGGGATGCCGGCCTCCATGGCGAGCTCCGCCACCCGCAGCGCCGTCAGCGTCGTTTCCTTGGCCGGCTTGACGATGACGGAGTTGCCCGCCGCCAGCGCCGGGCCGATCTTCCAGGCGAGCATGAGGAGCGGGAAGTTCCAGGGCAGCACGAGGCCGACTACGCCGACCGGCTCGCGCACCACCATGGCTATATGGTTGTCGGAGGCGGGCGAGACCTGGTCGTAGATCTTGTCGATGAGTTCGGCATGCCAGGCCAGGCAATGGATGGTTTCCGGAACGTCGACATTCTCGCAGTCGTAGATCGTCTTGCCGCTGTCGAGGCTTTCCAGCACCGCAAGCTCGCGGGCATTGCGCTTCAGGAGCCTGGTGAAGCGGAGGAGGATTTCCTTGCGCACCGTCGGATGCAGACGCGACCAGCGGCCGTCCTCGAAGGCGTCCCGCGCCTTGGCGACGGCGAAGTCGACATCCTCCGGGCCGCAGGACGCGACCCTGGCTAGCACCGCGCCCGTTGCCGGATTGGTCGTTTCGAAGGTCTTGCCCGAGATCGCCGGCCGGAAGGCGCCGTCGATGAAGGCCTGGGTCGGGAAGTCGAGGCCTGCGGCAATCGCCTTGTATTCGTCGTGTGTCAGAAGATCGCCCATGTTCATGCCTCCGCTTCGATCTGTGCAATCGTGCGCTTTACGACGCGCACCACCTGTTCCAGTTGCCGCATGTCATCCTTGTTCAGGGGTTTTAGCGGCGGGCGCGGCGGGCCGGCGGTAAAGCCGTTCATCTCGCAGCCGTATTTGATGCACTGGATGAACTTGCCGCCCTGTTCGAGCACGCGCATCAAGGGCATCAGCGCCGACATGATGCGCCGCCCCTTGGTGAAGTTTCCTTCGACGACGCAGGCCCTGTAGAGCGCGATATGTTCCGCCGGCAGGAAGTTGGAACCGCCGCAGACCCAGCTCCTCGCGCCCCAGGCGAAGAATTCCAGTGCCTGGTCGTCCATGCCGCAGGACATCTGGATATGCGGGTAGTCGCGGGCGATGAGGTGCACGCGGTTGATGTCGCCGGAGCTTTCCTTGATGGCACAGAAATTCCGGCTGCGGCCGACGCGGTCGAGGAATTCCTCGCCCATGTCGATGCCCATGCGGCCGGGATAGTTGTAGAGCATGATTGGCAGATCGGCGGCGCGGTCGATGGCGAGCGCGTTCAACGCGTTTTCCCGCTCGGTCGGCACGGAGTAGGGCGGTGAGCCGACGAGGATGGCGGCCGCGCCGATCTTCGCCGCGGTCTCGGCCATGGTGATGGAATCCTCCAGTCGGATGGCGACGGTGCCCACCACGAGCGGCACGCGATCGCCGATCACCTCTTTGGCGAACCTGGCCATCTCCACGCGCTCGTCCATCGACTGGGCGTAATACTCGCCCGTCGAGCCGCCATTGATGAGGCCGTGCACGCCGGAGGCGATCAGGTGCTCGATCATGCGGGCAAACGCGTCCCGGTCGATCGACCCATCGTCGCGATGCGGCGTGATCACCGGCGTGTAGATGCCGTCGAAATTCATGAAGTCCTCCTGGGATTGTCGGTTCGATAGCCGAGCCGGAAGTTTCCGTTTTCATCGGCCCCATCGAAGTAGACATACTGTAGCTCAATAGAAGACATAATGTCTACAATAAAAATACTCAGCTTGAGCGCATGCTTCCGGAACCCGCGCGGACGCGTGCGTTCCGGCGCCAAGGCTTTGGATTTTCGGGAAAACCGGTCAGCGCAGGCCGAGTTCGCGATGCGAGCGGCGCAGCTTCGCCGGCGTGATGTGGTAGGTGCGCCGGAACCAGTTCACGAGGTGGGCGCAGTCCGTGAAGCCGCATTCATAGGCGATCTGGGCAATGGAGCGATCGCTGTTCAGCACCATCCATTTCGCCGCCTTCAGCCGCATCTGGCGCCAGTACTGGCTGGGCGCGACCTGCAGGTGTTTCTGGAACAGGCGGGACAGTTCACGCTCCGACGTGCCGACGCTTGCGGCGATCTCGGCGACGGAACAGAGTTCGTACATTTTCTGGCGCATCAGGCCGATGGCGTTGGCCACGCGACGATCCTCGCATTTGAGGCCGATATCCTGCTCCTCGACCGCCGCGTCCTTCTCGAAGCCCTGATCGCCGAGAAGATAATGAAAGGCCTTGTGGGCGCGGGATTCGCCGCAGGCATTGGCGACGAGATACATGGCGAGTCTGATCGAGGCCAGGCCGCCGGGGCAGGTGATGACGCCGTCGTCGACCACGACCGGCCGGTCCGTGACGGGAATGACATCCGGAAAGGTCTGGCGCAGCACGCCCGCCAGCGCGAAATGCACCGCACACCGTTTGCCGGAGAGAAGGCCTGCCTCCGCCAGCACGAAGCTTCCCGAGCAGTTGCCGGCAACGGGAACGCCCGTTCGTGCGGCGGAAAGCACGAAGTCGTAGAGCTCCGGCGGGATTCGGTGGTCGCCATGAAGGATGCCGCCATGCACGACGATGACGTCATAGTCGCGTGGGTCGCCATAGGTCCGGCCGGGCGTCAAGGCCAGTCCGCAGCTCGCGCGCACGGGATCGAGCGTGTGCGACAACAGATGCCAGTCGCAATAGATCCGTCGGCTGTAGTCGCTTTCGTCCCCGGCCAGCCGCAGGAAATCGGTGAAGCAGCCGAGCGGCATCAGCGTGAAGTTCGGGGTGGCGACAATGCCGATCCGGAGCGGCGCCGTGATGTCCGGTGGCGGCTTGCTCGGTCCCAGAGGGGCGTAATCACGCTGCAAGACAGGTCTCCGCGCCATCGAAATTGTCCTAAACGTACAATACGGCGCCGATGAAGGCAAATAGCATTGATTTGCGTTGGTAAGGGAAGGGGAGGTCCAGTGCCGAAGCACCGGAATGGCCGTTCCCGCCCCGCCGAGCAGATCCATCAAAAATGCGAACAGGGGAACAGGATGAACAAGCTTCTCGCACTTTCGACGGTCGTTCTGGCCGTCGGTTTCGCCCACGGCGCCCATGCCGACTGCGGCACGGTCACGGTGGCGAACATGAACTGGCAAAGCGGTGAACTTCTCGCACATGTCGACAAATTCATCCTGGAGCAGGGCTTCGGCTGTCAGGTCGAATTCGTGCCCGGCGACACCGTGCCGACGATCACCTCCATGGTCGAAAAAGGCCAGCCCGACATTGCCGGCGAGTCCTGGGTGGACCTCGTTCCGGAAATCGTCAAGCGTGGCGTCGACGAGCGCAGGATTGTAAATATCGGACCGGCACTTTCGGATGGCGGCATCCAGGGCTGGTATATTCCGAAGTTCATTGTCGATGCCCATCCCGACATCAGGACGGTCGACGACGCCTTCGCCCGTCCCGAGCTTTTCCCGGCGCCGGAGAATGCCGCGCGGGGCGCGGTGTTCAACGGCCCGCAGGGTTCCGGCGGCTCGGTCGTCAGCGCGCAGCTTTTCAAGGCCTATGGCGGCGAGGCCAAGGGTTTCGACCTCGTCGATCCCGGCACGCAGGCCGGTCTCGACGGTGCCATGGCCAAGGCCTACGAGCGCAAGGAAGGCTGGATGGGCTATTACTGGTCGCCGACGGCATTGCTTGGGAAATACGAGATGGTGCGCCTCGATGCCGGCGTGGCCCACGATGCGGCAGAATGGAAGCGCTGCAACACCGTCGCCGATTGTCCCGATCCGAAGAAGAACGAATGGCCGAAGGACAATGTCGTGACGCTCGTCTCGCAGCGTCTCGTCGATAGTGGAAATGCCGGCGTGATCGATTATCTTCGCAAGAGGTCGTGGGACAACCAGACTGTCAGCGCGGTGATGTCATGGATGACCGATACGCAGGCGAGCGGCGAGGATGGCGCGGCGCATTTCTTCAAGGAGCACCCGGACCTCTGGAAATCCTGGCTGGGCGCCGACGTCGCGGACAAGATTGCCGCCGCCCTCTGAACTTCCGGCGCGGGTCTTTCGAGGCCCGCGCCACTGCATTGTGCCTCGCAGCAGCTTTCCAGGATCCAAGATGACACCCCCCTTTCCCAAGACCTTTTCCGAGATCAAGCTCGCCGGCCATACGCTGCGCAACAGGATCGTCTTCGGCGCGCACACGGCCAACATGTCCGTCAACGGACTGCCGAGCGAACAGACGATCGCCTACTATGTCGAGCGGGCGATCGGCGGCGCGGCGATGATCGTCGTCGAGCCGATGCCTGTGCATCCGGCGACCGTGCTGACACGCGGTAATTTCCGCACCTGCGACGATTCCGTCATCCCCGCCTTCAGCAGGCTGACGGAGAGCGTGAAGCGGCATGGTGCGGTCGTGCTCCAGCAGCTCTATCACGTCGGCAGCCATGGTGATTCCGACCTGTCCTTCCATGCGCACTGGTCGCCCTCCGGCGGGCCGAGCTACCACGACAGCGACGGCTCCCATGCGATGACGGAGGCCGAGATCGAAGAGACCATCGAAGCCTTCGTCAGTGCGGCGCGGCGCTGCCAGGCGGCGGGCTTCGACGGCGTGGAGGTCTGGGCGGCCTATGGCGGCCTGCTCGACCAGTTCTGGACGCCGTTCTACAACAGGCGCGAGGACAGATGGGGCGGCAGCCTGGAAAACCGGACACGGTTCTCGCGCGAGATCCTGAGCCGCATCCGGCGGCTCTGCGGCCCGGATTTCATCGTCGGCCTGACCGTCAGCGACGAGCCGGGCTGTCCCACCGCGCTTACCCGCGACCAGATCACGGAGATCGTCGCCGGTCTCGATGCGGACAGGCTGATCGATTACGTCACCTGCGGGTCCGGCGGCTATTTCGACTATGGCAGCCTGATGCCGACCTTCCTCTATCCCGAACGGCTCGGGATCGAGCTTTCGGCACGCCTGAAGAAGGTCGTCAGCCATGCCCTGGTCACGGCCGAAAGCCATATCCGCACGCCTGACAATGCGGAGATCACGCTGGGCGAGGGATCGGCGGACCTCGTTTCCATCGTGCGCGGCCAGATCGCCGATCCGCATCTCGCCAACAAGGCGCGCAGCGGCACGCCGGAAGATATCCGCGGCTGTCTTTCCTGCAACCAGATGTGCTGGGGGCGGCGGTCGCGGGACTACTGGATCAGCTGTCTCATCAACCCCTCGGTCGGCCGGGAGGCCGAATGGGGCGGCGATCGCTTCGAGCGCGTGGCGGCCCCGCAATCCGTGCTGGTCGTCGGCGGCGGGCCGGCGGGGCTGGAGGCCGCGCGGGCCGCCGCGGAAAGGGGCCATCGCGTCGTGCTGGCGGAAGCCGCCGACAGGCTCGGCGGCGCCTTCCGCATCGCCGGCGAACAGCCGCGGCGCGCGCAGATCCTCGACCTTATCGGCTGGTACGAGACCCGGTTCGCAAAGCTCGGCGTCGAGGTTCGGCTGAACAGCTATCTGGAAGGCGGAGACGTCTCGGCGATCGGCGCCGATGTCGTCATCCTCGCCACCGGCTCCCTGCCGCTTGAGAGCGGCTTTCAGAAAGCCCGGCCGGACCATCCGTCGCTCGCGGGTGTCGAGCGCGGCAACGTGTTCTCCGCCGAAAGCGTCATGGCCCGCCAGGCTCGGCTCGGCCGCCGCGTCGTGATCTTGGACGAGACCGGTGGCTGGAAGGGCTGCGGTACGGCCTGGAAGCTTGCCGAGCAGGGCCACGCGGTGACGTTCGTGACGCCCGATGCGCTGGTCGGCAAGGAACTCCAGCGCACCGCCGCCGACGTTCCCCTGCGGCGCACGCTGAGCCGGCTCGGCGTTCAGTTCCGCACGGAGACGAGCATCGAGAGCTGGCAGGGCAACGCCGCGACACTCGTCTCGCACCTCACCGGAAGGAACGAGACGATCGAGGCCGACAGCCTCGTCTTCTCCACGACGAATGTCGCGGCGAACTGGCTGGCGCTGGAACTGGCGGAACTGGGCATTCCCTTCGTCGAGATCGGCGACGGCGTCGCGCCGCGCCAGGCGCCCTACGCCTTCTACGAGGGCCGGCGCGCCGGCATGGCGATCCCCTCTGCCGCAGCGGGCGGGCAGGAAGCTCGCGTGGCCTGATCGAACGTATGATGACCGCCCGGCGGGCGGTCATCTCCTTTGCGGTTCAGCGCGCCGCATTCACCATGGCGCCGGCGAGTTGCCGCACGGTCACCACTCCGAGCGTTTCGCCGCTCGAGGAGACGACGACGCCCTCGTCGGCGACCTCGCGGGAGAGGACCCGAAGGGTGTCTTCGACCGTCGTTCCGGTCATGACCGTCGGCTTGCCCGATGCCTGTACCGCACCCGGCGTCATCACCGCTTCGACATGCACCACTCGTCCGCGGTTCACTTCCTTGACGAAGTTGGCGACATAGTCGTCGGCGGGACGCAGCACGATATCCTGGCTGGTGCCCTGCTGGATGACCTCGCCGTCGCGCAGGATGGCGATCTGGTCGCCGAGGCGCAGCGCCTCGTCGAGGTCGTGGGTGATGAACACGATGGTCTTCCTGATCTCCTTCTGCAGGTCGAGCAGCACGGTCTGCATGTCCGTCCGGATCAGCGGATCGAGCGCCGAATAGGCCTCGTCCATCAAAAGGACCGGCGCATCGTTGGCGAGCGCCCGGGCAAGGCCCACGCGCTGCTGCATGCCGCCGGAGAGCTGGTTGGGGTATTTTTCCTCGAACCCCCTGAGGCCGACGCGTTCGAGCCAGCGCATGGCTGTGTCGAGGCTCTTCTGGCGCGGCATGCCCTGGATCTCCAGCCCGAAGATCGTGTTGTCGAGCACGGTGCGGTGGGGCAGCAGCGCGAATTTCTGGAACACCATCGCCGTCTGGTGGCGGCGGAACTCCCTGAGCTCGGCCTCCTGCATCGTCACCACGTCCACGCCGTCGACCAGGACCTCGCCGGCCGTCGGATCGATCAGCCGGTTGATGTGGCGGATCAGCGTCGACTTGCCGGAGCCGGAAAGGCCCATGATGACCTGGATCGAGCCCGAGGGCATTTCGATGTTGATGTCGCTGAGGCCGAGCACATGGCCGTATCTGGCGTTGAGCTCCGCCTTGGTGAGGCCGTTCTTGACGGCCTCGATATGGGCGCCCGCATTGGGGCCGAAGATCTTGTAGAGGTTGCGGATCTTGATGCCGCCGAAGGCGTGCTCAGCCATGGACGATCTCCCGGTGCTTCTGCAGGCGCTTGCCATAGGCCTGGCTGACGCGGTCGAACATGATGGCGATGCCGACGATGGCGAGGCCGTTGAAGATGCCGAGCGTGAAATACTGGTTGGCGATGGCCTTGAGCACCGGCTGGCCGAGGCCCTGTACCCCGATCATCGAGGCGATGACCACCATGGCGAGTGCCATCATGATCGTCTGGTTGATGCCGGCCATGATGGTGGGAAGGGCCAATGGCAGTTGCACCTTGAAGAGCTTCTGGCGGTTGTCCGCGCCGAAGGCGTCGGCGGCTTCGAGAACATCCTTGTCGACGAGGCGGATGCCGAGGTCGGTGAGGCGGATCATCGGCGGGATGGCGTAGATGACGACGGCGATCAGCCCCGGCACCTTGCCGATGCCGAGCAGCATGACGACGGGGATGAGATAGACGAAGCTCGGCATGGTCTGCATGACGTCGAGGACCGGGTTGACGACGCGCTGCATCCTGTCGGAGCGTGCCATGAGGATGCCGATCGGGATGCCGATGGCGATCGAAAGAACCGTGCAGACGAAGATCATGGAGATCGTCCGCATCGTATCGTCCCACATGTCGAAATAGCCGATGATCATGAGGGTCGCGAGACAACCGGCGGTGATGCGCAGGCTGCGCGTCGCGGCATAGGCGATGGCGAGGATCAGCAGTGTGATGATGGGCCACGGCGTCTTCAGCATGAAGCGCTCCGAGGCGATGAGGAAATGCTGAAGGGGCGAGAAGAAGCCCTCGATGATATCGCCATAGCTGCGGGTGAAGCCGCGAAAGCCATCGTCGATGGCCTTTTTCAGGTCCCGCAGCGAATTGTCGTCCATGTGCGGGAATTTGAAAAACCAGTCCATTCCGTTCCCCTTTTCCAAAGAGCCGACCTCGTGTGTTCTTCTTGTTCTGCCGGCAGGATTGGTGCGACGCGCAGGCCCGCATCGCACCGATTTTCGCGGGGGGCGGCTGTTGCTCGCCCCCAAAGGCATGGCCTAGAGCGCAGCCTCGATCTTTTCGGCGGCTTCCGGGGAGACCCAGGCCTTCCACATGTCCTTGTTCTCTTCGAGGAAGTGCTTTGCGCCGTCTTCGCCGCTCGCCTGGTTGTCGGTCATCCAGGCCATCAGCTTGTTGACCGTGTCGTTCGACCAGGAGCGCTTCGCCAGATAGTCCATGACCTCGGGGCCGGCCGTTTCGGAGAAGGATTTTGCCACGAGCGTCACGACCTTGTCGGCCGGCCAGTCGTTGGTCTTCGGATCCGGGCAATCGGCGACGGTGTTGCAACGCTTCCACTCGGCCGCGTCATAGGGCACGCCATGGCCGAGCTTCACCATCTCGTATTTGCCAAGGAGGGCGGTTGGCTCCCAGTAATAGCCGGCCCAGCCTTCCTTGCGCTCATAGGCCTTGGCGATCGAGCCGTCGAGGCCGGCGGCCGAGCCGGTATCGACCAGCGTGAAGTTCGCCGCCTCCGCGTCATAGGCCTTGAAAAGCTGTGCGGTGACGACCGTGCCGCCCCAGCCCTGCGGACCGTTGTAGATCGCGCCCTTGCTGGAATCTTCCGGATCCGGGAAGAGTTCGGGATGCTTCAGCACATCCTGGATCGTCTTGATGTCGGGATGGGCGTCGGCGAGATATTTCGGAATGAACCAGCCCTGGACGCCGCCGTCGGGAAGCGGCGAGCCGACCTGCACGATGCGGCCTTCATCCGTGCCCTTCTTGACCACGTCGGGCAAGAGGTCGATCCAGGCTTCCGGCGCGATATCCGGCTCGCCTTTCTCGGCCATGGAGGTGATGGTCGGGACCGTGTCGCCGATGGTGATCTCGGCATTGCAGCCGTAGCCTTCGTTGAGGATGATCTTGTCGAGGTTGGAGAGCACTTCGGCGCTCTGCCAGTTCATGCTGGCGATGGTGATGTCGCCGCATTCGGCGGCGCTGGCCAGCGACGCGCCGGCGACGGTGCCCAGGAGCAATGCGGTTGATGCAAGCAGAATTTTCATTTGCGTTCCCTTTGTGTTAGCGGCGAAGCTGAGATGCGCCGGAGCGCCGCGAGATCCGGCCTGATGGTGAACTTTTTCGATGGATCGCACCGCGCCCGGCAGGTGCTTCGGGATCACTCCGCGCCTGCCCTCCATTCCTTGAAGGCCAGGTTCGCCTTCGCGCCGATGGTCCTGAACGGCTGCATCGGGAGCGGTCTGGGCGCCTCGAAGCGTGCAAAGATTTCCGTGAGCCGCGATTTCCGGCCGAGCATCAGGTCGGCCGCGGCGATGCCGTTGGCGGTCGCCTTCGTCGCGCCCACGCCGTTGCAGCCGCATGCCGCGAAGATGCCGCGCTCGATCTCGCCGAAGGCGGGCACAGCGTTCCATGTGAGCGCCATCGCCCCACCCCAGCGATATTCCATCGGGACGTCTGCAAGCGCGGGAAAGCGCGCGCTGTACTTCTGGTCGTGCTTCGCGCCGGCACGTCGAAGCGTCCCGTTTCCGGCCTCGATGCCCGCGTGATAGCTGTAGCGGGAGCGCACGAGGATGCGGTCGCCGCGCTCCCCCGCGATACGGCGGACCGTCGTTCCCATCGGCAGCGCCGGCGTGGCCGCCCAGTTCCTCTGCCCGCGAAGGCGGCCGGGATCGAACGCGCGCGTCATCGATGCCCATGTGAACACGTGGAGAAGGCGGCTTTCGAAGAAGCCGAAGCTTTCCGCGTGGCCGTTGTTTGCCAGGATGATCCTGCCCGTGCTGATGGCGCCGTGCGGCGTCGTCACGGTCCATTCACCGCCGCAGCCTTCGATCCGCACCGCGGGCGAATTCTCATAGACCGTGACCGGATCACGCAGGCTGTCGGCCAGTCCGCGAATATAGGCAGCGGGCTGGACCATCACCGTTCCCGGCATGAAGAGGCCGGACGTATAGGTCTCGACACCCGTTATACCGGCGATCCCGCGCGCATCGAGCAACTGATGCTCTTCGCCGAGCGCCGCCAGGCCTTCCGCGTATTTGACCAGGTGCCGATCGCCCTCGTCGCTGATGGCGACGCTGTAGCGTCCGCATGGATCAAAGATCGTGCGTCCCCAGCGCTGTTCCTCGGCGACGGCACTTGCCAGCGCAATCGCGGTGCGGCTGATCTCGATGGCCTCGCGGTTCTTGGCCATCGTGTCGCCACCATAGTCCTCGGAAGAGACGTCGTGCGGCAGGTCGATGATGAAGCCGGAGTTGCGACCGGCGGCCGCGTCCCCGATGACGCCGGCCTCGAGCACCGCGACCCGCAGGGCCCGATCGATATCCCCTATCCTGCGCGCGGCGGAGAGGCCCGCGAAGCCGCCGCCGATGATCACCACATCGGCGGTGGAGCGGCCCGCGAGCCGGGGCTTCGCCTGGCGGGGAGGGAGCATCGCCACCCATCCGGAGACGCCCGTGTTCGTCGGGAGCCTCGATGCGGCAAAGACCTTTTTCGCGGGACGGTTCACGGCTCAGGCTTCGCGTTCGACGAGGGTGCCGAGCGCCGTGCGGAGAATGTCGATCCGCTCGGGCGACAGGGCCCTGAGCGGCTTGCGCGGCGCGCCCGCGCCATAGCCGGTGAGTTCGGCGGCGGCGTAGACGGACTGCACGTAGTCGCCTTCCCAGATCAGGGACATGGCAGGCTCGAGGACCGTCCAGATCGCGCGTGCCTTCGACCAGTCGCCGGCCATTGCGGCTGTGACGAGGGCAAGTGCGGTGCGCGGCGCGAAGTTCGCACCACCCCAGATCAGGCCGCTCGCGCCGGACCAGAGCGCGAAGGGCACGAGATTGTCGGCGCCGTTCATGACGGGCAGGCCGGTGCGGATGAGGGATGCCTGCCTGCCGAGGTCGCCGCTGCTGTCCTTGACGGCGCAGAAGTTCGGGATCGCGCACAAGTCCGCAAGCAGCGACGGCGTGACCGTGACGCCCACCGCATGGGGAACGTTGTAGCCGATGACCGGCAGTCCGGCGGCTGCGACCTCCGTATAGAAATCGATGATGCCCTGGTCGTCGGTCGGCCCCTCGAAGAAGGGCGGAAGCACCATGACGCCGTCAGCGCCGCAATCGGCCGCATGCTTCGTCCGGGCGACGACGTCGTCCGTCAGAAGGGCGGAGGTCTGGACGATGAGCTTTGCACGTCCGTTGATGATCTTCGATCCGCGCCGCACGAGTTCGTCCGACTCTTCCCGCGAAAGATAGACATGCATGCCGGTGCCGGAGCTGAGGACGAAGCCAGGCACGCCCAGCGCCAGGTAGCGTTCGAGGTTCTGTTCCAGCCGCGCATGGTCGATGCGGCCCTCGGCGTCGAACGGCGTGGCAATGGCAAGGTTCAGGCCCGCAAAGGGGAAGTCGGTCATGGCAGCAGGTCCGCGGTTCGACGGGATCGGATGAGGCCGGCGGTGCGTAATGCACCGATGGCTCCGGATGTCATGCAGGGCTATCTTTGAAAGACAATAAGTAGACAATTGATAGACTGTCAATATGCATGATGCTAGCATGCCCGCGCAATTCGCTTCGAATGGCTTGTGGAGGAGGCCGTAGCGCCGGCTTGCGCCCGGCGAAAACCGCGGTGTCCGCATTGACCCGCCTATCGATTGTAGACAGATTGCCGCTCAAAGGAGTTCGTCATGGCCACAGAGCAAATCCCGACCGAGGCAGGCGCCGGGGTCGACCGCAAGACCGCCCTCAGTTCGAGCCTGCGCCATCGCATCCTGACGATGCAGATCGCACCGGGCTCGGTTCTGGACGAGATCGCGCTCAGCGAGGAATTCGGCCTTTCACGGCCGCCGGTTCGCGAAGCCATGCGGCAGCTTGCCGGCGAGGGCTTCATCGAGCTTGAGGCCAATCGTCCCGCGCGCGTGACCTCCATGAGCTATCAGTCGCTGCGCGACTTCTTCCTGGTGGCGCCGCTCATCTATGCCGCGACCACGCGGCTTGCCGCGGAAACCGCGACGAAAGCGGATATTGCGGGTCTTCGGGAAATCCAGGCCAGCTTCCGCCAGTCCGTCGAAGGCGACGATATCGATGGCCGCGTCTTCTACAACGACCAGTTCCATCTGCGCATCGGCGAGGTCGCGAACAATCCCTACCTGCTGCCGAGCCTGCGCCGGCTGCTGATCGATCACGCGCGGATCGGAAAGATCTTCTACCGTCCCGCCAATGCGCAGATGCAGGACAATCTGGAAGAGGCCTGCCGCCAGCACGACGACATCATCGACGCCATCGCCCATCACGACGCCGACCGCGCCGAGGCGCTGGTGCGCGCGCATCTCGACCTGTCGCGCAAGAACATGGCAATGTATGCCGCCCCGGAAGGCATGCAAGTCGCCATCGGCGTCTAAACTCTACAGCCGAGCGTCCTTTGCTGTGTCTGTGCATCAGGCAGAAATGGCGTACCCGGCATGGCGAAGATGAAAACTGGAGCATTGGCACCACTTCATGAGTGCGGCAGGCTCAAATTGTAATGCGGAAGTTGAGCAGCCAGAAAAATTCTGAAAACAACTGTGTGGTGGAGATGCCATATATTGGCAAGCGCCTGCCGGCGCTAAGTTGAGCGCTTCGGTTTCACGGAACATGGTTTATCCGGACAGTTGAATGTTCACGATATGCTTGCGGGCCTGTGCGATCGCTTCGTCGAGACGGGCGCGAGACACGGCTGCGAGGCGTTCGACGCCCAGGAGACGCGCGAGGTCGCGCACGGGGTCGGGCTCGTCCAGCAGGTCGGGATTATCGAGCACGACGGCAGTGAGCTCGGCGAGCGGGATGTCTCCGATCGGCCTGCGCGCCTCCTCGCTTGCAGGCTGCCGATACGGAAGGATATCCGACACGGCCCCCTTCTTCCAGATGAACTCGCCGCTCGATTCCACGGTCCTGTCCAGATCGCGCAAGTGAAGGCCTATCCTTTCACGGATTCGTCCACCTGTCCGCAGCCAGCCGTGGGCGCGGGCCAGCCGCTGGGCAAGGATGTCGGTGCGCAAGGGACTTTCGGTCTCGATGATGGCTTCGATCATCCTCCGCAAGATATCCCGATAGCCGAATTCGAAGAACTGATCGGGATCGGCCGGAAAACCGGAAAGATCGGTGACATGATATCCCTGTTTCCCAGCGACCTCGGTTACGGTTGCAGACGTAGGCGTCTGCATTGCTATTTCGATATCGCGGGAGACCATTGGTGCGTCCGCCGAGACGAGTTCCGTCTCAATGGTCGCTGACGGCGGCGCGGGTTCCTCGGCAGGAGCAGCCCCGTCATCGCGAATCTCCTCGATCCCCTCCACCTCATGTCCCATATCCCAATGAGTGGCAACGTCCTCGTTTTCGGCGGCCTTGTGCGCCCTGCTTTCCTCCAGCAGACTTTCCAGCCCGGCGTGGAGCCTCTCGACGCAGCCTGCGGCATCGAACCACCAGTCCGTCGACCAGACACGGAGGATGTTCCAGCCAAGCCCCTTCAGGACCTGCTCGCGAACCTTGTCGCGATCCCGTGCGGTGGCCGACCTGTGATAGGTGGCGCCGTCGCATTCCACACCTGCGAGATACGCGCCGGCAAGATCGGGGTGGCGGATGCCGAGGTCGATCCGGAAGCCGGAAATCCCGACCTGTGGCACGACCGTCCAGCCGCGCCGCTCCAGTTGCAGGGCGACGGCCTCCTCGAAGGGGGAGTCGAAGCCACCGACCGATCCGATGTCCTGGGCGGGCAACGCGACCGCGCCGCGCTCGGCATAATCGAGAAACGTCTTCAGGTGCTGCACCGCCAGCGCCTTCGTCCGCGCCGGATCGATCTGATCGGCCGTGAAGCCGGAGAAAACGACCAGTTCTTGGCGCGCGCGGGTCACAGCGACGTTGAGGCGCCGCTCTCCGCCGTCGCGGTTGAGCGCACCGAAATCCATCGTCAGCTTGCCGGCGGCGTCCTTCCAGAACGTGATCGAGAAAAAGATGACGTCACGTTCATCACCCTGCACGTTCTCCAGATTCTTGACGATCGTCTGTTCGACCCGTTCTTCAGCGAAGAACCATTCAAGCTCGGGGTCGTTCCGGCGCGCCGCGTCGAGAAGGTCCAGGATCAGCGACTGCTGCTGGGCGTTGAAGGTGATGACGCCGAGCGTCGGGCGATCCTTTTCCGGCAGCTTCAGCCAGCCCTTCATGCGGCAAACCGCTTCGCGCGTGACGGCTTCCGCTTCGATCCTGTTCGTCCGGCTCTTGCCGCGATCGTAAACACCGTCGGGCACTTTATGCAGGCGCACCGCACGGTCTTCGACCAGTGGGGAGGGGAACGCCACCAGACGATTCTGGTAGTAGTAGTGATTGGAGAAGGCGATCAGCGATTCGCTTCGGCTGCGATAGTGCCACCTCAGATCCCGTACCAGAATGCCGGCCGCTTTCGCCTCGTCCAGAATGCTTTCCAGATCCTTCTCGTGATCGGCGATCTCATCCTCATCCTCGTTGCGGCCGAAGAAGTTCGTCGGCGGCAATTGTTTCGGGTCGCCGACGATGACGGTCTGGCGTGCCCGTGCGATGGCGCCGACAGCATCCCAGGTGGTGATCTGGGACGCCTCGTCGAAAATCACGACATCGAATAGCGCCTGATCCGGCGGGAGGTACTGGGCGATGGAGAGCGGCGACATCAGCATGCAGGGCGCTAGCTTGGGAAAGCTCTGCGGCATCTTGCCGATCATGTCGCGTATCGACTGGCTCGGCCGCTGCAGTTCCATCTGGTGGCGCAGCAGCCCGAGCTCCGAATTGCGCGAAACGCTCTGCACGGCGGGCAGTCCATGCGCAATTGCGCTGATCACGCGGCGAGTGGCGTGCGAGCGCACCAGATCGTCGATCTCACGAAATTCCTTGATAGCGTTTTCGTGCTGGAATCGCCGGAAACCCCGCAGAACAGGATCGCTGTCGAGAACCTTCGGAAGCCACCATCTGGCGTATCCCAGTCGAAACGCCGATCGCGCGTCTTCGGGACGGACCATCCCCTTCTCGATCTGCTCGACAAGAGGGGCAAGGCTGGAGGCCATCGCCCGGCGTCTGATGCGGCACCAGGCCGACCAGTCGCGAAGAAGATGCCGCCCATTCACGAGAGCACCGAGATTCTCGCTCAGTGTCGCGAGGTCGGGTCCGTCCGATCCGGCTGAAATCTCTCGCCCGGAAACCTCGCGGAAGTGCTTACGTGCAGCCTGAAAACCTTCGATCGCGGTGAGAAGCCTGTCTCCCGACTGCCGGACCCCGTCATTCTCGGACGTCCCGCGCAGGCATGGGGCAACGAAGCGGAGCATCGATCGTGTCTCTTCCTGGCTGCGCCCCGGAATTGGAACGGTGGCGCGAAACTCCCACGCGAGTTCGAGGATTTCCGCGACGGCGACGACGTCGGTCGCCAGACCCTCGATCGGCAGAGGCTTGCCCGCCAATTGATTCCGATCGATCGCCGACAGGCATTCCTTCATGTGGCGCAACAGCGGGATATCCCGTTCCGGCTCTGCTGTTCCTCCATCAGCGTAGCTTTGCAGCAACTTCTGGACCTTGCGCTTGCCGAGCGCAGACGTGGGCCAGAATGACGCGTTCGCCTCCCGCCACTGACGGTCCAGCGCATCGGGATCGAGGTCGCGCACTGCGGTCACGGCGTAGGCGGCGGAAAGTCCGCGCTCCGCTTCGCGGTAGCTCTTGATGGAATTCGCGAGCGTCTCCAGTGCGCCGGCGCATTGCGGAAGCTCTCGATCGAAGACGATGGTGATGTCGCGGCCCCGGCATTTCCGCACCACCCTCGCGAGGTTGGCTAGCCCCTGGATTTCGGCTTGTGAAGATCGGCCTTGCGACCCGAGGCCAAGGCTTGCGAGATAGGCCTCGACAGCGATCCTCACCGCCTCGATCGCATCTTTTAGGGATTGTGCCGCCGCAAGCAGGCTTTCCTGCCAGCCGGAGCTCCAGTCACCGACATCGACAAGATCCAGCGCCGGCTGACGCTCGACGGAAGCGAAAACGAGGCCGAGCTCGCCGGCAAGCTCTTCCAGATCGTGGAGCGTTTGCGCGTCATGGGCATCCCGCTCCGGCCACGCAAGGCCTGGTGCCGGGCTGTCCGTAGCCTTGAGGGCGATTCCGAGCGCCAGATGGGGCGTCCATCCATTCGGGTAGCGCCTGTGCAAAGCCTCGACATAGGCATTCAGCTCGTCGCGACGCAGCCGTAGGCGCTCGTTGACCGCCACCCATTCGGATACATCGATCCCGCCGCCCTGTTCCCAGGCCGCCTTGAGCTGTCCCAGGAAATGGCGGCGATCGGCCTTGTTCGAATGCAGCTCGATGCAGTGATTACCGAGGCCGTGCTCGCGCAATCGGCGATAGACGACATCGAGCGCGGCCGTCTTCTCGGCGACGAGCAGGACCGTCTTTCCCACAGCCAGGCAGCTTGCGATCATATTGGCAATGGTTTGGCTCTTGCCGGTGCCTGGTGGGCCGACGATGACGAAGTCCCGCCCTTCGGCGGCGGCAAGGCTCGCCGCCATCTGCGATGAATCCGATGGAAGAAGGCAGATGAGGTCGGACGGCGCATAGGCGCGATCGAGCTCGCGTTCCTCGCGAAACGGTGGCTGCCCGTCGCCCGCCTGGAACGCTTGCTCAGGCGTGTCGATCAGGTGGCGGACAACCTTGTTCGCGCGGAGCGCCTCTGTACGCTCCACCAGATCCTTCCACATGAGAAACTTTGCGAAGGAAAAGGTCGACAATGCGGTTTCATCGACGACCTCCATCCCCGGAACGTCGCGGATCGCCTGGGCATCATGGCAAGAAGGCGTGGAACGTCGATGCCGTTGTCGTCGAGCGGAAGGTCTCCCGAAAATTGCGGAAGCTTCAGATCGAAATCGCGCTCCAGGAACTGCAGGAGCGTGGCGTTGAAGCGCGGCTCGTCCTCGTGGAAACGGACCGTGAAACGCGAGCTGGCGCTGCGGCGCTCAAGCTTCACGGGGACCAGCAGAAGGGGAGCCCGGTAGCTGCGATCATCCTCCGGCTTCTTCTTCCAGCGCAGAAACCCGACGGCGAGGAACAGGGTGTTCGCGCCGCCCTCGGCAAAGTCGTTTCGGACCTGCCGGTGAAGGTCGATCAGCCGTGCCTCAAGCTCGGATGCACCGAGCGTCGAGGAGAGTTCATCCCTGAGCAGCGCTTCGGCCGCGAAGCCGCGTTGCAGGTCTCTGCCGTGAACGTCGCGATATAGCGCGGCATCGCGCTCGCCGAGCGGATTTTGCTCGGGAAGAGATATGATCCGGATTGCACCACCGCCCGCCAGCCGATCCTCGAGGTAGGCGACGTCCGTGCAGAGAAACGGGATGGTCTTCCTTGAATCCGGAAAATTGAGGAGCCGGTTGCGAAGAGTGAGGTCGAGCAGTTTCTTCTGCCACCGGTCGATGCGGCCGGCAGCGGTGGTCGGCTTCACTTCGATGGTTTCGGCCGGCAATTCGCCGAAGGATGGCGCCACGGGCAAAGGCAGGTCCGCAAGGGGCGTAACCTCTTCATCGAGAACGGTGCGGCGAATCGGCTCGTGCGAGGCAAGCGGCATGATCCCGCCGCTCCGTGACCGCCGGACATCGATTGCCGCCACGAAGGCATGGGCTTCGGTCTCGCCGAGACGATGATCGAGAACCTGTTGTGCGCTCTCCATCGTCATGGCGGGGCGATGCGTTACGCCGGTCGTTTCGAAGACGATCAACTCGCGGGATGCGAGCGCCTTGCGGACCTCCATCTGGTCCGTCTCAATCGCGTTGGCGAAGGTTCTCTTGGCCAGCCATGCACCGGCTGCCGCATGCCCTTGGAACATCAGAAGGACAGGATACAATCCGGCAGCTTCCAGGGCCGCGGCGAAAAGAAGCGTGGTGTCGAGGCATGTCGCCAGCCGCTCCTCGGAAATCGTGCTCGGGCGCCTGATCTTCTGGCCGCGGCTTTCGAAACTGGCGGGCGGTTCCGCGTAATGCAGCGCCATGCCGGCAATCGCCGAGTAGATGGCGGCAGCGAGCAGGTAGGCCCGCTGCGGGCTGCCGGACTGGTAGCCATCCAGGCCGCTTTGATGTCCATGTGCGGCCAGCCGCTCTGCCGCATTGCGCAGAATGGATGCCACGCTCGGATCGTTCGGCATGACGAAGGCCGGAAGCAGTTGCGCCATGTCGGCGACGCCGCCCCATTCGTCCCGGGCGAGCAGCCTTACGGGAAGGTGCTGTTCGTCAAGGACGTCTCCCGCCGATGACAGACGAAGCGTGATCTCGCCGCGCTCCGCCTCGTTGAGGCCGGCGAGATAGCCGGCGTCGAGCTCCACTTTCCTGTCGCTCAGCGCAAGTCTGTCGCCCGGCACGAGCCGATCGACCGTCCATGTTTTCGGCCTCAGGAACGAGGGGGAAGAGGTCAATTCCAGCTTGCAGTTGGTAAAGTGCCTGTCGCTGCTGTTCTCGATCAGAATGGAGCGAATAACCGGTATGGCATTCTGATAGGATACGTAAGTGAAGCTCGCGGCGATATCGGCAACGATCACCGGTCCTTCGCGGGTGTTGCTGATATTCGGATCGAATTCTTCCGAATTACTTTCGCTTTCAGTCTGCATCGGTATGCCTCCCCCACTGGGAGACTAGCGTTGTTTTTTACCGTGAAGAAGGCCTTTCACTCGTGAGAGTTGATTTTTCGACGGGAATTCGCTCTCTCTGAGCATGGCAGCGCGTGCCACGTCCACTGGCCGGGTGAGGGTCCAACCATGAAGAGAGTTTTTATCCGGGAAAATGAAAAAGCGTCCGCCGGAGCGGACGCCTTATCTGGTGCATATCTCAGCTTGTTAACGGCTGGACTGCGATTTCTGAACGATATGCATATTGCCTAGCTCGCCCTGATTGTCAATGCTGCAAGCATTCGCGGAGAGGTGGCTATGGCTGGATATATCAAGACGCTTGGACTCGATCTCGGCACTAACTCGCTCGGCTGGGCGATCATCGAAACGCGCGGTGAACCGGGCGAAAATGACGAGGGACGCATCGTCGCCAGCGGTGTGCGCATCTTCTCTCAATCCGAAATGGCGGGACGTGATCCGCAATCGAAGGCTTCCTTGGCCGTGGCGCGGCGTCAGGCGCGCGGTGCCAGGCGCCGACGGGATCGCTATCTGAAGCGGCGGGAGCGTCTTGTCGACCTTCTGGTCGATCTCGGGCTGATGCCCGCCGACAAGGCTGCTCGCGCGGAACTGGTGAAGAACCATGGCGATGGAAAGACGGGCGACCTCTCGTCATCCGTCTATGCATTGCGCGCGCGGGCGCTGGACGAGGCGCTGTCGCCCCATGAGATCGGCCGCGCGATTTTCCACCTCAACCAGCGCCGCGGCTTCAAGAGCAATCGCAAGGCCGACAGCAACGACCCCGAACAGGGCGTGATCTCCGAGGGGATGCGCGCGCTCGATGAGAAGATGGCGGAGGCGGGCGCGCGGACCATCGGCGAATGGCTGCACATGCGCCGGCTGCAAGGCCTGCCGGTCCGTGCCCGTATCGCGCCTGACGGGGAGGGCTATGCCTTCTATCCCTCGCGTGGCGCGCTTGAGCGCGAATTCGACCGGATCATGGCCCGCCAGACGCTTTTCCATCCCGACCTGCTCACCGATGCGGTCATCCGGGAACTGCGCGAAGTGATCTTCCACCAGCGTCCGCTGAGACCGGTGAAGCCGGGGAAATGCTCCTACAATCCGCTGGAGGAGCGGTTGGCGAAGGCACATCCCCTGTTCCAGAAATTCCGGCTGCTCAAGGAACTCAACGAACTGGAAATCGTCGGGGAGGACCAGAAACACATCAAGCTGACGCCGGAGCAGCGCAATGCCCTGGCACTTCAGTTGCGGACGAGCCTCACCAAACAGGGAAAGGTGCCCTTCTCGAAGTTGCGGAGCACGCTGAAGCTCGGGCGGGAAGTGCGCTTCAACAAGGAGACCGACAACCGCAGCGATCTCGAAGGCGACGTGATCTATTTTCGCATGTCGCGCCCGGAATGCTTCGGCAACCGCTGGGCGGACCTGCCGGTGGAGGTGCAGGCGGCAATCACCGAGAGACTGCGCACCGAGCCTGACTACAACGCCCTCATGAACTGGCTGAGAACGGAGGCGGGGCTGGACGAGGCGCATGCCCGGGCGGTGGCCGACACACCGGTGCCGGACGGTTTCGGCAGGCTGGGGCAATCCGCGCTGACCGCGCTCATCGACGCGCTGGAGAACGAAGTGGGTGAGGGCGGCTTCGTCATCACCGAGGCCGAGGCGGCGAAGCGGGTTTACGGCCGCACCAATTCCGAAGCCGATCCGAACCGTAAGGGCGTGGACCAACTGCCGAAATATCAGGAGGTTCTGGCGCGCCACATTCCTCCGGGAACGGGCGAGCCCGACGATCCCTATGACGATTTCATGGGGCGCATCACCAACCCGACGGTTCATATCGCGCTCAATCAGTTACGCCGCGTGGTCAATGCGCTGATCCGGACATACGGCAAACCGGACCGGATCGCCATCGAGGTTGGCCGCGAACTGAAAATGAACGACAGGGAGCGCGACGAGATCAATCGCCGGATCGCGCGGAACACGAAAGCGGCGATCGAACGAGGGGGCAAGCTGACCGACACCTTCCGGCAGTTGGACACCGGTTACAACCGCCTCCGGCTGGAATTGTGGGAAGACCTGAACCAGAAGCCGGAAAACCGCGTCTGCATCTATTGCGGCAAGGCCATCGCCGGCCACATGCTCTTCAACGGCGAGACGGATATCGATCACATCCTGCCCTATTCGAAGACGCTGGATGACAGCAAGGCAAACCGGATTCTGTGCTGCACGTCCTGCAATCGCGAGAAAAAGAACCGGCCTCCGTCGAGCGTGCCGCAGTGGCGCAGTCGCTATGGCGAGATCCTGGCGCGCGTCACGACACTTCCGAAACCCAAGCAATGGCGCTTTGGCGAAGACGCGATGACACGCTTCGGCGAGGAGGAGGGCTTTCTCGCCCGGCAATTGACCGACATGCAGTATATTTCCCGGCTGGCACTGACCTATCTCGCCCATCTCTACGACTACGAGGAAGTGGATCTTGACGGTATCTACAAGCGCCACGCCCGCGTGCGTGCCTTGCCCGGGCGGATGACCGAGATGCTGCGCCGCCAGTGGGGTCTCAACGAATTGCTGCATGACCATAATCTCATCGGAGGCGACGTGGCCAAGCCGAAGAACCGGCTGGATCATCGCCACCACGCGATCGATGCCATTGTCATCGCTTGCACCTCGCGCGCGCTCATCCAGCGGCTGGCGACGGCTTCCGCGGCGGCCGAGGAGCGCGGGGCCGAGCGTGTCGTCGAGCGGATCGATCCGCCCTGGTCCAGCTTCCGCGAGGATGTCCGTGCGGCGGTGGGCGCCATCGTCGTCAGCCACAAACCGGATCACGGAACGGTGAGCCGCGAAGGCTATGCAAGGGGTCGCGGGCAGACGGCGGGCAAGCTGCATAACGATACCGCCTACGGGCACACTGGCGAAAAGGACGCCAGCGGCAACGATATCGTCGTGCGCCGCATTGCCATCACCGATATCAGGAATCCCGCCGATATCATGAAGATCAGGACCAATGCACACGGCCATTCGGAGCTCAGGGACCGGCTTTACGAGGCGACACGCGGGCTGGAGGGCAAGGCGTTCGAACAGGCGGTGCTGGATTTCGTCAAGGGCGATGTGAAATTCAGGGGCATCCGCCACGTCCGCATCACCGAGGTGGCGAATCCCGTCTGGATCACGCATGGGGGCGGGCGGTACAGGAAGGGCTATCTGCCGGGCGGCAACGATCGCTTCGACGTTTGGGAGCTGGCAGACGGCAAATGGGATGCCGAGGTGGTGACGACCTTCGATGCGCACCGGCCCGGCTTCGTGCCCCGAATGCGGCTCGAAAACCACAATGCCCGCAAGATCATGAGTTTGAAGAAGGGGGATATGGTCGCCTATGACGACCCCGATAGCGGGAAACGTATCATCGCCATCGTCCGCAAGTTCGACCAGCGCAACAAGCAGCTTTATCTCGATCCGCACAACGAGGCGGGCAATCTCGACAGGCGGGAAAAGGAGAAGACCTACAAGCCGCTTCGCCCGATGCCCAACCCATTGAAAAAATACAGGCCGAGGCAGGTTCGTATCGATGAGATCGGTCAGGTGTTCGATCCCGGCCCGTGGTGGGAAAAGCAGGACGGTTAACCAAAGATTAAGATTTGCCGGACGAAGAGGCATGATTGAGTTAGTCTCCCGTCATGCAGCGTGTGGTTGATCTTTCCTCTGACGGCCTGCATGTGGCCGTTCATCGTGGCTTCCTTACCGTGTCGAAGGATCGGGAGGAGATGGGCCGCGTAGCGCTCGATGACATCGGCGGCGTTATCGCCCATGCGCACGGGCTGACATGGTCGAATACGGTCTTCGTTCGCCTTTCGGAGCGGGCGGTGCCGGTTGTGCTGTGCGCGGCGAACCATGCGCCGGTGGCGTGTGTCTGGCCGCTGCAGGGCAATCATCTGCAGGGCAGGCGGCTGAACGCCCAGGTGGACGCCTCGCGGCCCTTGGCCAAGCGCATCTGGCGCGACATCGTGGTCGCGAAGATCCGGATGCAGGGCGCGGTGCTGGCATCGGTCGGGGCGGAGCCCGGTGCATTCGACATGCTCGCCCGCAAGGTCCGCTCCGGCGATCCGGACAATGTGGAAGCGCAGGCGGCGCGGCGCTACTGGCAAGCGTTCATGGGGCCGGATTTCCGGCGCGATCAGGACGGCGAAGGCGTCAATGCGCTCTTGAATTACGGCTACACGGTGCTGCGCGCGATCATCAGCCGCGCCATTTGTGCAGCCGGTCTGCATCCCTCGATCGGGCTTCATCATTCCAACCGCGCCAATGCCTTTGCCCTGGCGGATGACCTGATGGAACCTTATCGACCGATCGTTGACAGGGCCGTCTACAATCTCGTGCAGGATGGCTTGCGAGAGGTTTCGCCCAAAGCGAAAACTGCACTGGTGACATTGACGGCGCTGGATCTGCCGGCACCGCAGGGCATGAGCCCGCTGCACATGCAACGCGACTTGCACAGCAATTGGCGGCGCTTTTTGATAAGGAGGACGTGGGCCTGGATCTGCCTTCGCCACTTGACCCGCTGACGTTATCTGGCCTTGCACGGCAGGGCGAGACGCAATGACAACGCTTCATACGGAAAAACGGGGAGAGCGGACCAAACCATCCTATATGTCCGCTTATCGGATGATGTGGATGCTCGTCACGTTCGATCTGCCGGTGGATACGAAAAGACACCGCGCCGACGCCACGAAATTTCGCCAGTTCCTGCTTGATCAGGGCTTTGAGATGAGCCAGCTTTCGAATTATCTTCGATTGGTGAACGGGCAGGAACAGTTTGAAACCTACACGCGACGAATCGGATCCAACCTCCCGGAGCGGGGCGATGTTTTCATCTTTCAATTTACAGACCGACAGTATGAAAATATCGTCCGATTCAGCGATCAAAGCCGCCGTGCCCGAAAGAAAAATCCCGAACAGATTGCTCTTTTCTAGCGCCCATGGACGCTTTCATAGCGTGATAAAGCCCCAAAACCACTGTCGAAACAGGGGCTTGGGGCAGTATCGAGCCTAGCAGTTCAGAAATCGCAGGCCAACCGCAACAACTCGTGGCGTCGGGCAAGGTATCGCTGGAGCCTAGCAGTTCAGAAATCGCAGGCCAACCGCAACCTGCATCGCGAAGTAGGCATCAACGTCCACAGCCTAGCAGTTCAGAAATCGCAGGCCAACCGCAACGACGTCCTCGGGCTTGTCGCTGGCCGCATCAGCCTAGCAGTTCAGAAATCGCAGGCCAACCGCAACGTTCTTGCCGCACCGATGTTCGACCCCGCCAGCCTAGCAGTTCAGAAATCGCAGGCCAACCGCAACCTGCGCTCGGCGCGGCCTATCAGGGCCTCAAGCCTAGCAGTTCAGAAATCGCAGGCCAACCGCAACGATTTGGAGCCCGAGCACTTCCCCCTCGGCAGCCTAGCAGTTCAGAAATCGCAGGCCAACCGCAACCGGTAAGCCGTACCGCACCTTAGCGCCCCCAGCCTAGCAGTTCAGAAATCGCAGGCCAACCGCAACTGGAATACGGCGACCTCCTTCACCGTCGCGAGCCTAGCAGTTCAGAAATCGCAGGCCAACCGCAACAAGACGCGCTCATAGTCGATGACGCCGAGCAGTTCAGAAATCGTAGGCCAACCGCAACATCGTGTTGATTTCACCGAGGCGGTGAATAAGCCTAGCAGTTCAGAAATCGCAGGCCAACCGCAACCAGTTCTTGGGGGGCTGCTAAGTGTACCGAAAGGCTAGTGCGTGGTCTCGGAATGAGGTAGTATAGGTTGATTTTGAAGACTTATGGGTCCTTTTCCAAGTATCGCAGATTGCCTGATAGAGCGTTCGCTTTCGTAATTCCTTGAGGTGTTTGGCGAACCTGTAACTAATGACGAAGGTTAGGAGGGCGCTTTGAGGCTTTCAGGTTGTCGTAGTGGCAGACCTTGACAGTGGCGTCCTGTGCGGATTTGCCCAATCTCTCGTTGAGTGACTCGCGAATCCTGTCGGCCCAACCTCGAGTCCTTCTCGCAGACCCCTCTGGCGATCATGCTTGGTAAGATCAGAATTGTATTAATTTTATAGTTTATATGTATTAATTCGATGTAAGTTTTCAAAAAATACTTAAAGTTTTCATCGCGATCTCTTTCTAGTTGAGCGGCCGAAAAGGCCGAAAATCTGTAATTCTGCAACACAGGTTGCTTAGATATCGATCCGACAAATCGCCTCGAATCCTTCCGCGGTACGGCCGCCACTAGGCGTTCCACGCGGCAGGCTTTGATGCGGGTGAGATGACGAGAAGATAGGAAGCCAATACTGAGATCGCTTCTGCGGCGTAAAATCGCAATAACGCTATACAAGGCCTTCTGGCTTTTACAAATGCTTTGAAAGCCGCCAAGAACCCGCTCTTGTGAGCGCTAGCGTTCGATTAAACGGAACAAAGCCGCTCATATATGTCGCTCTAAAAAGATTGGCGCACCCGGCAGGATTCGAACCTGCGACCTTTGGAATCGGAATTGGTAGAAATTGGTTATAGGCCTTTGATCTTACTGGCTAGTTGTCTCGACTGCGCTAGGACTGCGCTACAATTTACACGCCCACAGCATTTCTTCGCGCTGCATTCACACGGGGGTTACCACAGCAGCCAAGCCGCTCATTGGCTTGGCGTGTGCTCGACAAGATAACGGGTAGCGAGGCCAATATGGCGAGGAATGCGTTTGTCCTTGCGATAGTCGGCTATAAGGCGGCGGGAGACCTCCAGTGCCTCGGCCATTCCGTCTAGCGTCATACCCATGCGGTCCATCGCTGCGCGGAACTCCTCGTTTGAAAACTCCGCGTCCGGCAAAGCTTCCAGCCAGACGGCGGAGAAATCGAGATCGTCGTTCCATTCAATCGCGTTACGATATTCGCTGATGCGGAAAGAACGAAACAGCGTGTCGTCTCCACGCAACGGCTTGTAGAAGCGTCTGCTTTCCAGTGCCGGTGCAAGGTCCACGGTTTTTTCTCGGCCATCCTCAAAGCGGACGTGCAGCTTGCGACCTTTGAGCGGAACGACAGACGCAAGGCGCGGCAGAGCGGGGCCGGCTGTGATGATGTCATCGTCACCGATGTCAGGGATTGAGGCGATACCACTCATGCTCCAGACGCTCCTTGTTGCTCGATGCCCATTCGATCGCCAGCTTGTATTCACGGCCTGACAATGCGCCGGCGATAACTGCGAAATCTGCAATACGGATCAAAGCTTCTCGATCCGGTGACACGACATGGAAATGGGGAGGGTTGTGGTCGCCCGCGAAAACCTGAATTTTCAGATTTCCGAGCATGACAAGCGTTGGCATCCCGATCTCCTATGACAACATAAAAATAGTGCAAGAGGCGCATTATTTCAAGGAGCGCGAATCCGTTGGGTGTCCGCAGTCTTCTGGAAGCTCTATGACCGACCGATAAACCTATAAATTGCAACTTCTGGCGTTGTGAATTGCTATGGCCGCTTTGGAGCCGTGAGCGGACTGGCGGCTTTTAAAGAGTGAGGCCCTGAAACGGACTTTTACCCAATTACGGCTCGAATCTCGTCCAGCGGGCCGCAGCGGACGAAACAAGCTGTGCCTACGCTATACCCCTCGAAATTTAGGATCCCAGCACGTAGCTATGTGCAAGAAGCAGACGCGCGGCAGTGAAATTGCGGCTTCCCGCTTGAGCCAAGATTCATTGGGCCACGAGGCCAAGCTGGCCCGCGTGGTTTGCGGAAGATATTCGTCACGACCAAACATGCACGAAGATCATGGCAGCATTTTACCTAGTCACTGAACTGCTGCGTCGCCGCGATCGCCCGGCGAGCGTGGCATCGAGTGGCGCAGCCTTCTTCTCGAAGAGTTGGAACAAGTGCTCCACGCGCTCTCGCTCAAACCGAAAACCAGATCGGCGGTAAAGTCGGTCAACTGCGCGATCGAGAGCTTCGTGCGCTCGGCGCAGCACGGGCGGCATAGCGTCCGGGTCATATAGATCGTCAAGAGTCAGCTGCGCAAATTTTGATCGCGCGTCCAGCACATCCTGCGCCAATGTCGAGATTTGAATTTCTTTGGCTGGGGTGAGTTCGGGCCACGGAAAGGAGTTGTAGACGGCAGGCGCGTAGCTGTAGCGGCTTTCCAGCCGTCCTGCGACCGTTCGCATCCAGGCCATATGCATCGCAGAGGTAAGTATTCCGAAGTACAGAAGCGGTGCGCCGACAATGATCTGCAGCTTGTTTGAGGCGATCACGTCGGGCTGCAGAACCGCCATGGGGATATATTCCCTTGTCTCCGAGGAAACTTCCGGTACCGCGAGGTAAGGCTCCGCAGGCTGACGGTCCTGCGTGAAGAGCGTCGGGTACTTCGCGTACTCCCTAACACTGGCCGTCGGACTCTGCAGCCGCCCAGCGCGCACGCGATCGAGGCGTTCCTGTACCGCAGCGGACCGACGAAGCTCGGCCGGGTCGGCATCCTTCAACCAGAGGCACCACCGCCACTGTCCCGAGATCAGTTCGTCACCACCGACGTAAGGCCGGAGCCATTTTACGGCATTTGGATCCCGTGCCACCAACTCAGCACGGTTCGCTTCGTCAAGGATTAGGTTGCTATGAGTGATGTAACCGCCCTCCGGCCGACGAAGACGCGCACCGTCGGTTGGCTGGCTCCCTTTGTGCATCCGTAGACGGCCGTCCGGCGGCCGCGATCGCGCCGGGACCGAGTACTGCGGTCCGTCGATCAGGTACCCATTGATACGCGAGACCTTGGACGCGTGAGGATCGCCTCGGACATGATCGTACTCGAAGATGGTCCGATCATTCGGCTCGCCCCAAGTCATGCCTACAATGACGCAGTGCACCGCAGCCTTACCACGCGCCTCACTGTTCCACTGGAAAGTCCGGTGGGCGAAATGAATCAAGACGCCCAAGCTGAAAAGCTGCGGCCAGAGAATGCCGCACTGCTCGCCTTGGGTGATCGAGTTGGTGGACACGAGCGCGATCTTGATCGCCTTGTTTGCCGAGCTGTACTCGACTGATTTTTTGAACCAGCAGCTGACGTAATCGAGCCGATTAACCTGGCCTCGGCGCCCCCAAATGCGCGCCATGTCCGCCTGCTGGTCCGCCGTCCTGTACTGGTGGCCGCGGAATGGCGGATTGCCGAACAGGAACGTGCAATCTGTGGGCCGCAGAACGCTGCCCCAGTCCATGTCGAGTGCGTTTCCAACAACAATGTGCGGCGACTTCCGGAGTGGTATGCGGACATAATACGGGCCGAACTCGAGGCTCAGCCGGTTGTTCATCATGTGGTCCATCATCCACATAGCGGTTTCCGCGATCCTGGCGGGAAACTCGCCGATCTCGATCCCATAGAACTGGTCGACGTTGATCCGCGAAAGGTCAGACGCGTCCAGAAGCCCGATGAACTGCCCGTGGGCATCGCGCTGATAGTCGATCAACTCGCGCACTACCTCGATCTCGAGAAGGCGAAGCTCCCGATACGCGATGATAAGGAAATTGCCGCAGCCGCATGCGGGGTCAAAGAATTTCATCTGGCCAAGACGCTCGCGAAACCGCTCAAGCTCGGCCCGGCGCCGATTGTCCCGGCGTGCCTTCAAGTGCTCGAACTCGTCCCTAAGTGCATCCAGGAAGAGTGGCTCGATAACCTTCAGGATATTCGTCTCGTTCGTGTAGTGCGCGCCTTGCTCGCGTCGCTCATTGCGATCCATCACCGACTGGAACAGCGATCCGAAGACCGCGGGTGAGATTCCTGACCAGTCAAAGCCGCAGGCCGCAAGAAGCCGGTTGCGCATCTCGGTGTTGAAGGACGGAAGTCGCAGGTTCTCTCGGAAGAGCTCGCCGTTCACGTAAGGAAACTGCTGAAGATCCTCGTCCAGCGTCTTGGCGCGCCTTTCCTCCGGTGTGTCGAGAGTTTGGAACAGAGCTGCGAACCAGCCGCCGAGGTCAGAACCGTCCTCCCGGGTGCGGCCCTCGATGAATTCCTCGAATGCGCCACGGGGCTCGAAAATGCCGGTGTCATCGGCAAAGAGGCAGAAGACGACACGGACTAGGAAGCGCTCGAGGTCGTGGCCCACGTAGCCCGAGTCCTCGAGGGCGTCGTGCAACGCGCCAACGAGTTCGGACGCCTTGATGTTGACCGGATCCTGATCCTTGAAGGTCTTCTTCTGGACACCTGTGATAAACCCGAGCTTGTGGACGTGCTTGTGCAGATCTACGAGGGGGAATTTCAGCTCGTCTCCTTCTTCGAGGTCGTAGAGTTCGAATGTCTGAAAGTCGCTTAGGAGGATGTAGCGAGGCAGATCATCGTTTTTCAGGCCAGGAAAATAGTCGAGGGCCTGCGTCTTTGCCTTCTTCAGGTTGCGACCGGCACTCTTCTGTTCGACCAGAACCACGCCTTTCCAAAACAGATCAATGAAGCCGCGCCTCTCGCCGAGGTTCTTCACCGGCTCTTCAAAACTGGCAACGCGGCGGACTGGAACGCCAAAGACCTCGAAGAAATCCCGGTAGAAAAGCTGGGTCTGTCCCTTCTCGTAACCTTCGCCCTCCCATTCCCGGGAAAACGCAGCCGCTCGTGATCGTATTTCATTCCATGAAAGACGCATGCAACCCTCCCGATAGACCACTCCGTCTACCCTGCAGAATAAGTCCCGTCGAGGTTTTTCCGTGCAATAGCAGAATGATACCTCTGTTGCAGAAAAATTTTACCAACCCCGCCTGCGCAGATTGCTCCCAGCGCGCAGGGTGCCTTTTTCTGTCACGCCCCTTTTACGCGCGCGGGACGCGTTAGCCGACGTTTCCGCCGCAACAGACGCTTTTCGCTAGACGAACCTTGACGTATGGTGAGTGCGGGGGGAAGTAATGCGGTATATTCACACATCTGACTCGCAGTTTGGCAAACCGTTCGGGCGCGCACCGCGCTCCTTGAAGCGCGACTTAACGCTATGGATGCGCTGACTGCGGACCATGCAGACGGCATCTCGTTTCGCTTAGATCGATCAAGGGGGCACATATATGGCGGCCAAGAGCGCAGCCGAAATCGCGCAAGGGTTTGCCCAAAGTGCACTAAGTGCGACCCCAGTAATCATTCTCGGGAGCGGCGCATCAGCCGCCCACGGCGTCCCTGGCATGGGAGCGCTCGCGGCACATCTCATGGGGGCGGCACAGCCCCCTGTATGGACGGTCGAGGAGAACAGGGAATGGGATGCCTTCCTGTCGCATCTCAAGGCTGGGACCGATCTCGAAAGCTCTTTGCAGGCGGTCCGGCCGACCGACCGTCAGACCCATTTCATCGCCAGCGCGACGCGGGAATTCCTGCTGCCATCCGACTTGGCCGTGCTGTCGACGCTGCTGGCGGACCGGCACCATCTGCCTCTGTCTAGGCTCTATAGGCACCTCTTCGACAGCACCCACACGACCCTCCACGTCGTCACACCCAATTACGATCGTCTCGCCGAATATGCCGCCGATGCGGCGGACGTAGGCACCTTCACCGGGTTCAATTACGGCTATCTTCAATCGCGCGCGCGCGATCCCAGAACGCGGATCACGATCAGAGGTCGCGAGACGCGCACGGTCGCGATCTGGAAGGTTCATGGCTCGCTCGACTGGTTCCAGGACGCCGCAAAGCAAATCATCGGGATACGCAGCGCCCTCGCCGTCCCGCCCGACTATGCGCCGCTCATGATCACACCAGGGATCGACAAATATCGCCTGACCCACGGGGAACCCTTCCGGACGATCCTCGGGTGCAGCGATAACGCGCTGGAGAATGCCCGCGCATATTTTTGCGTCGGTTACGGCTTCAATGACGAGCATGTCCAGACCAAGCTCATCGAGCGCTGCGACCGCGATTCCACGCCACTCGTCGTCATTACCAAGGAGCTGACGCCGACCGCCAAGACCTTTCTGACGAGCGGCCGTTGTCGGCGGTTTCTCGCCATTGAAGACGGCCCAGCGGGAGCGCGTGCCTATATGCACGATGCGCCAACGGGCTTCGATCTCGACCAGCCGCTGTGGCGGCTCGACCGATTCCTCGACCACATAACAGGGACACCGGCATGAGCATACTCGATTTCACCGACGAAGAAGCGCTCGGGCGCGTCCAATCAGTAGACACCGCCACAGTTATCGTTCGCGTCGACGACGTCGAGGCGCTGCGCGCCCTCCAGGTCAACCGGCTGGTCGCGCTCCAGAGCAGCCTCGCCGGCCACAAACTCATCGGCGTCATCCATAAGATCACCCGCACCGCGCTCGAAGAGGCGAAAGTGGCGGAGGTGGAACGGGGCGAGGAAGCCCATCCCGAGGTTAATCTGGTCCGAATCACGTTGATCGGCACCTTGCTCGACCGCGACGGGAGCCGCGCAAACATCTTCCGCCGCACCCTCGAAACCGTGCCGGAGATCGATGCCTGCTGCTTCGCACTCGAAGGCGAGCGGCTGACCCGCTTCATGGGCGTGATTTCGGAGGTAACAGGGCGCGCCCAGCGTCTTTCGCTCGGCGCTTACACGCTTGATCCCAACGCCGAAGCCTATGTCAACGGCAACAAGCTCTTTCAGCGCCATGCACTCGTCGTCGGCAGCACGGGTTCCGGCAAATCCTGGACGACCGCCCGGCTGCTCGAACAGGTCGCCGAGTTGGAGAGCGCCAATGCGATCGTCTTCGACATGCACGGGGAATACGCCTCCATGGCGGGCGACGGCTTCGTGCATCTCCGCGTCGCGGGACCTGGTGACATCGAGGCGGGCAAGGGTCTCGCCGACGGGGTGCTTCATCTGCCCTACTGGCTGATGAGCTACGAGGCACTGGTCTCGATGTTCGTCGATCGCAGCGACCAGAACGCACCCAATCAGGCGATGGTTATGTCTCGCGCCATCGTCGAGGCCAAAACTGGCTTCCTGACGGCTGGCGGCCATACTGACGTTCTCGCCAATTTCACGATCGACAGTCCTGTGCCGTTCGCGATCGCATCCGTGCTCGCCGAACTGGACCGGCTGAACACTGAGATGGTGCCCGGCGCCCGGACCGAAAAGCAGGGCGATTTCCACGGGAAGCTCAGCCGCCTGATCCAGCGTCTCGAAGGTAAGCGCACTGATCGCCGGCTCGGGTTCCTGTTTCCTGCGCCTGGCGTCGCCGACAGCTACAAATGGCTGGACGAAGCCGTCACGCTGTTGCTCGGGGGGCGGGCTGCGAAGGGTGGCAAGGGCGGCGTGAAAGTGATTGATTTCTCTGAGGTGCCCTCGGACATTCTGCCGCTGATCGTAGGCATGGTCGCGCGCATGGCATTCCACGTCCAGCAGTGGAGTGCCCAAGGCGCCCGGCATCCGGTCGCGCTGTTCTGCGATGAAGCGCATCTCTACATTCCGCAGGACGTGACATCCGGGGCAGCGGAGAATGCTATTGCGACCTTCGAGCGCATCGCTAAGGAAGGCCGCAAATATGGCGTTGGACTGGTGGTGATCAGCCAGCGCCCCGCGGAGGTAAACCGAACCGTCGTAAGCCAATGCAACAATCTGATTGCCATGCGGCTGACCAACGGTGACGATCAGACCGTCGTGCGTCGCTTGCTGCCGGACAGCTTGGGTGGGTTCGGCGACCTGCTGCCGGTGCTCGACACCGGCGAAGCGCTGGTGGTCGGTGATGCTATCTTGTTGCCGACGCGCATCCGCATAGCGAAGCCAGTCAATGAACCGCTCAGCGGGACGATCGATTTCTGGGACCGCTGGGCCGATGCCGCAGCCGCTGCGGCGCTGGATAAGGCGGTCGAAAGTTGGCGTCGGCAAACGCTCCTAAAATGATCCGAGTTGTAGCTATAGCTGCACTAAATCTGTGCGGTTCAATGCGCCCGCCAGAGGCGCCGCCTGCGGAGGATTCTCCGAGCGCCGCTCATGTAGCGGAGCGATAAAACCGTTAGTGACGATCAGCAAAGCATCACGTCCCAATCGTCTCGACTTCAGCAGCTTATGGCACTGATAACGAGGCAGCGAACGGCAAGAATGGGGCGCAAAGCCGCTCGTCAATCGGCTACGCCGAGGAAGGAAAGCGCGTCTCTCAACAAGGGCTCAAAATTAGCAAGTGTGGTCTTACAATTCGCGTCTTCCTGCTTGCACACTCGTTCGGCCGTTGAGATCTTATGCTCATTAGCGAAGTCGAACTTGACCAAATACGCCCAAGTAGGATCCAGGGTTTCTTCGAAGGTAGTTTCGCCGAGCAAAATTTGGTCAACGAGGTCTGGTGGGCAGACTTTCGCCAAGGCCCGCCTCTCCAATTTTTCCCTCTTCTCTGCCTCCCGCCAGACATCCGGGGGATAGAGCGCTTCGAGTGACGCGTAGACCTCGAAATGAGCCGCGCGGGCGGCTTGCAAGTTCGCTGGCGGTGGGTAGACAAAACACTTTGCCGACTTGACGTTATCAGGTTGCTTGTTGAACGCGGCCTTTGCCTGGCCGGCGTCCCCATCAACAATGCCGACCGCTTTGGGACGCTCGGGGTGATGCTTGTGCTGGGATCGCCATCCGACCAGCATGTCGATGACGTAGGTGTGACCGGCACCATCCCGTTTCGTTTCGAAGCGGACCTGCCCAACCGCTTTGGGGAAAAAGAGTTCAAGAGCCCGAGCCAGCACGATACGATCGCTCTCACCTTCAACAAAGATACGAGGGCAATTTACCTCTGCCAGTTGGGCGGCAATGGCCTTCGTCTCCTCCTGCTGCCGGACTTGTGCAACCATTTCTGCAATACGGGGCGCAAGCATGGCGAGCGTACCCAAGCTCTCATCGATTCCCTCTACTCCGGTCTTGGTCATCGTACCGTCCGTGTCGGTGGCACGCGTTACAAAATGAAGCGCGATCTCATTTTCTTGCTGGCCCAGATCGTAAAATGCAGGCGAATGGGTGGTTAGGAGGATCTGTGCGGTGCCTGCCTTGGCCAATTGGTGGAGTTCGTCCGCTAGCTGGACGGCACTTCCAATCTCTAGGTTGTTTTCGGGTTCTTCATACGCCCAAATGCTGCTAATTGGGGGGCCCCCTCTCTTTTGCAGTGCCGCCTTCTTTTCCGCCATGAAGCGCAGAATTAGTGGGATATGTCTCGCCTTTACCCCGTCGCCCCGATTGTTCAGCGAGACCGATTTCTCTCCGCTGAGGAAGTCAAGTCTTTCGAAAATGTGATAGAGGTCCCTAGGCAGCGCCAGCTTCGTCTCGAAGCCAAGAGACGCCGAGATACTCGTCGTCAACTCGTTGAGGTGATCGCCAATCGATTGTTCGAACGCGGTACTGGACTCATGGAAGGTGCGGGCAGCGACTTCCGAGATGATGCCGTAAATCCGCCCCCGCAAGTCATCGAAGTAATCCGAATCCTTTATAGCCGGCACGTACTCGAACTCGATCTTACGAAGTAGCGCGTGGACGTTCGATTTTTCTGGAATCTTGACGTCTTCTCGAATTTCCTGACCCCGCCTTCCCTTTGAGATGCGTTGACCGTAGTAGTCATACTCCTCGCTCCAAAGCCCGTCTTCGCGCCAACGCTTGGTCCAGATAATCACCTGACCGTTGGTCGCATGGTAGCTTTCTGGCAGCGCGATCTCGACACGAACAAGCACCTCGCGCGCCTTACGCGCTCGCACCGGCGCGAAAAAATTATAGTCTTCTGCGAATGCAAACTCGACGCCTGGATTGGTCTGTTCATTAAAGAAAAGGTTCAGGGCCCGAAGGATGTTTGATTTACCGCAGTCGTTCCGGCCAACGAAAATCGCCAATTGCGAAAGATCGGCGTCTACAGATTTTATGGATCTGAAGTTTTCAATATGTATTGATCTAAGTGTTGCTGCCACTGCTCCCCCCGGCGTCGCCACCCCGAATAATGCGTCCAAACGAATCGCCCCTCGACCCGCTTAATCAGGGGTAGAACATAGCTCAAATCGCGCCAAGCCTTTCCGGCATTCGCAGCGTTAACATGAATGACTGAGTCGTCCGCAGACGAGGCGTTCACGGCGTTCCCATGAATAAGCGATTGGCGGCTTGGAGGTATGGTCTCAAAGAACCTGAACGGCAGGAATCGGAGCATAGCTGCCGTTCTCCCAGGACGGTGAGGAAAACCTCATAAAACACGTATTTTCTGACGTTCTCGATACGGCGGGTAGGAACACCTTGATTTAGCAGAGCTTCTTTCCGCGCCAATCTCCGGTCGCTCTTTTCGCCAGACGGCAACATAACGAAAGGCACGAAACCCCTGCCTTTTGTGAGGTTTGCATGAAACAGGCCCGCGTGTTGACGGAAACGGAATTCAAACGGCTGCTGGCCGTCGTGGCGCAGATGAAGCACGCGGGAAGGAACCGGCTGGCCCTGATGCTGTCCCATCTCGCAGGATTGCGCGTTGGTGAGATTGCGGCCTTGACGGTGCGTGATGTCGTCGATGGCGACGGCAAGGTCCGGGAGCAATTGCGGTTGCGAGCAGAGATCACCAAGGGCGGCCATGCCCGAACGGTTTTCCTGAATGAACGGCTCCGCCGGGAGATCGAACGATACCGAACCGATTGGCCCGAGGGCGGAAATGATGATGCTCCGTTGTTGATGACGCAAAAGCGAACGGCGTTCAGCCCGAACACGCTTTGCCAGTTGATGGCACAGCTATATCGGCTTGCCGGTCTCGATGGTGCGACATCGCATAGCGGGCGGCGCTGGTTCATCACGAAGCTCGCGCATTCCGGTGTCAGCCCGAAGGTGATCATGACGTTGGCCGGTCATCGAAACCTGACGACGACGCAACGCTATATCGACGTTCGGGACGACATGATGAAGGCGGCGGTCGATCTGCTTTAGGATAGGCTTGTCGCCAATGGCGACAAGGGAGCCCATTCCGAACGGAATGGGCTGTCGATAATCAAAAAACCTTGAACGCCGTCAGCTTGTCGAGGAAACCTCGAATTTGCTCGGCAGGACGTCGGCTCTCCTCCAGTTGCTGACGGTTGCAGTTTGCAAGGTGTCCCTCATCGCCATGATCCGGTAGCTTCCTCTCAAGCCGATGAATATCGACCATGGCTAGGAGTTCCTGCTGGTGCCGGCTGAGATCGGTGTAAAGGTCCAGCATCCGCCTCGCTCTGTTCGCCCGCTCTTTTATCTGCTCTTCGAAATGGTCGATAACCCTGTCAGGGACGGCGCGGCCCTTGGCTTTTGAGGAAGAGAGATAGCTTGGCCCTCTTCCCAGCCACATCTCAGAAAACTGTGCTTGCCCGGCAACGATACCCATCTCCTTCATGCGGTCATACACCCGACTGATAAATTCTAAATTCCGTTCCATGCTCGATCCTTCCTATGCGTGCATACGTGCTGCTTGCTGCTGCATTCGTATTTAAGGATCGGCGGGAACGGTCATTCTCAGAGCAACATCTTCCTCTTGGAGGAACACGGACCGGACTTTCTGCATGGCGAACCTCTCAAGGTATTTCCTCGTCAAGCTTTGCTTGCTTTTGGGAGGCAAAATTTCCTCTGAGCATGAACAGCACCTGCATTTGCTTGCTGGAGGTCCAC
The DNA here is from genome assembly GCF_050859155.1 of Shinella yambaruensis. Lineage (NCBI taxonomy): Bacteria > Pseudomonadati > Pseudomonadota > Alphaproteobacteria > Hyphomicrobiales > Rhizobiaceae > Shinella > Shinella yambaruensis. Next base: position 3,040,973 of record NZ_CP150638.1, on the reverse strand, counting down.
ATTTCGCTTGCCTCTGCACCAGACGAAATCCGTGTTGGCTTTCATCATCGGCCTTGCTGTCTTCCCCTAATAAAGCAGCTTCGCGTTAGTGGCGAAGCCGAGAAGTATTACATTAGGAGAAGCTACTTTCGCACGAAACGACCTTATATAAGGTCGTTTCGTGCAAACTTTATCGCCCCTAAACCGGAGGCGATATTGGCCCTTATGTTGTGGCAACCAGACAAAACTTGGTCGGGAACACGCAAGCAGAAATGGGCTCCCGCAAGCTCAAGGGGAACCATTAGTACCTGACAAGTCCGTTGTACTCCTGCAACTTTTTTCACCTGCACCCTCGAAATCGGCAACAGGGCGAACCGCTGGAGATAAATAGAAGGAACACGAGGTTGGGCGACTGAGATGTTCAGATGGTTCGACTTCGTGGGCTTCCCAAAAAATGAACTGCCGAACCTGATCGCCCAACGCAGGTTCGGCACATTTTTTTGGAAGTGACTATGGATATTATCAATTACGTGAGCGCGTGCGCCGGCTCAGGAAAAACAACGGCGGCACTTCAGGCAATCAGCAACGGTATCGAGCGAGCAGGCTTTCGCTTCGTTCTCGCCCAGCCCACCAAGCTTCTCGTCCATTCGACACTGGAACGAGCCCGCGCCCTGCATCCGCAAATCAATTGGCGCGCAATCACCAGCGATGAGCATCCGGGAAAGGCCCGCAGTGAATTCATCGCCGCAATCGGCAGCAAAGAAGAAACGGCGATCATCACCACGCACGCCACATTATTGTCGTGCTGGCGCATTGCGGGAAAGCACCGCTGGAACCTGATCGTGGACGAAATCCCGGCAATCGACGCAACCTTCCGCGCCAATCTCAGCATAACATGGGACTGGTGGACCTCGCTCATCGACGTTTCGGACAACGAGCTTTGCGACAATGTGCTCGATGTCCACGTCAAGGCCGGCCAGCATGCGTTGGTCGAGACGTACGCCCACAATGAACCGGGCGATGACGTGATCAAGGTTACTCAGCCTCTATGGGAGCGCCTTGCCAATGCGCATTGGTCTTCCGTGATGACCCGTAGCAGTTGGCAGACGGCCGGGTATAAAGGGACGGCGCAGATGATAGCCCATTCCTGGCTGAAACCGACGATCTTCGATGGCTGGAACCGCGTCACCATTATGGGGGCCAACTTCGAGAACTCCCTGATGCACATGGTCTGGTCGGAGCAGGGCGTCGGTTTCGTTCCTGACGATCTGATCCATATTGCTGCGCCGACCCACACGAAAGAAACCGGACGTCGGTGCCGCGTTCTCTATATAACCGAACGCAGGTGGTCGAAGACGTTGCGTGACAAGATCGGCATGCCGAGGATTACCGGCGCATTGCAGCCATCGGTGCCCGGACAGCATATCTGGGTCGCCAACAAGGATGTCGAGGACTGGCACTGGAAGCTTGAACAGGGAACCCGGCTTCCTGCTGTCGCTCATGGCTTGAACGACTTCCGGGACCATACCCGCGCGGTGTTTCTCGCGGCCCTGAACGATTGCAATCCGCATTTTACGTGGATGCAGAAGCAGTGGGGCATCGAGCCATGCGAACTCAGCAAGGCGAAGGCTCAGGAAGTCGCCTATCAGATGATCATGCGCACGAACCTGCGTGAGGCAGATGGCGTAGCAGAGGTGACGGTCATCGTTCCTGATCGTCGTACTGCCGATTACATTTGCGATCTGCTGCCCGGATCGAAACAAAACTTCCTCGATCTCGGCATTTGCGAACTCGGTGAAAACAGACGCAATACGCCAAGCAAGGCTCCGGCCAAGACGGCAACGGAACGCTCGAAGGAGCGTTACGAGAGAGAGGTGCAACGCAAGAGCGACCTTGAACAGCTTGGCCATCTCATCAGGAATATCCATGGCGTTGCCGACGAACGCGATGCACCGATCCAGCTTTCGTTCGAGGAAAACATCTTCAGCAGGAATATCGCTGCCGAGACCTTCCAGACATGGGACGAGGTGTATCGTCTTCTGGAAAACGTCTGGTCCCTGACCATCAAGGACAAGCACGACAACCTGCTCATGAACGGTGGAATTTTCCGGGTTGGAGATGGCGAGACCGTCAAGGGGCTCGACAATTTCACCCATAGCCACATGCTTCAGCTCGATTTCGACGACAGCGAGCTTGATCCGCGGGAACTGGCGCTCCTGCTCTCCGACATCAAGCATGTCGCCTATAACAGCTTCAACAACGGTCGGGATGGTCTTTTCCGTTATCGCGTCGTCGTTCCGCTTGCCTCCCCTGTCACCGTCGAAATCTACCAAGGTTTCTGGGACATCATTGCTGCTCGCGTCGTTGATGCCGGGTACAGCGTTGGAAAAACGGGCCGTCATTCTGGATTGGCTTCCGGCCTCGACATGAGCAAGAGGACGCCGGTTTCGTGGATGTACCTGCCCAGTCAGGCGTCGAAGAAGCAGCATTCGTTCTGGCTGTCGAACTGGGAAGCTCCGATCCTTCAACCCGCCGAATGGATTTCCCGCATGCCAGCCGAGACACCAGAATATATCGACGCCGACGTTGTCATGAACCACGGTGAGAAATTGCGCGCCCTGATCGACGCGCTAAAGCTGCATGATGCCGGTCAGGACGATGGCGACAAATTCCTTCGTGCCGAAGCTCGCAAGAAGAACGGTTACGAGCGGGCGTTAGAGGCGTGGAAAGCCACCTCTGCTGGAGAAGGAAATGACGGGTTCTTCAGGTTTGCCGCGCAATTGAGATCGTCGGGGCACGACTTGGTGGAGGTTCATCGTCTTCTGAACCAGCACTATCCAGATAGCGCTTCCGTTGCAGGTGATCGGAAAAAGCAAATCCCGAGCATTGAAACCAGCTTAAGACGCGGCGCACTTGAAGCATATAGACATCTGCGATGATGAACACTGGCATAGCCGTTAGAGCGATGCGTCAAGACTGAGGCCAGTCCTATTGGTCTCAGAAATGTCGTTTACACGAATTTTTAGTTTAGTTGTGAGGACATGCTTTTCTAGGCAGGAGCCTCTTGATGTCCGGTACTGACCACCTCACAGATATTCATCATGACGACTTTAGCATATACGAGGCGGTAAAGCGCCTTCGTGACCGACGCATGGCGTTCGATACTGACGATATGGGGATGATCTACGAGCAAACAAAGCGACTGCTCGAAGCCCAAAAGCCCCTGCATTTCGGGCAACCAGACCCGAAACGCCTCAAAATTGGGCTTCCTGCCTATGAAACTTGGGAAGACCGTAGAGATAATGCCGTCAAAATGGCGTTATCCATGCCATCCCATATGATGGATATTCGAGAAGGCGGTTTCGATTACGAGAGTTCTATCGAAGAGAAGGTTGCGCAGGTTGAACAGGATGTCTTGGCTTTGGCCGCTACTGGGGCGGATCATCGGACAGTATTGCTGAACCGTGTTTTGCGGCGATGGGACATCGAGAATTTCGGGACCTCCGTGATTTCGGACGAAAACCCGCTATTCATCGATCCAAATCCTGCGCTTTCACGAGAAACGCTCGAGCACAATGCAAGCCTAAACCCCAAAATGCGAGCGGACCTCTCAGCTTCTCAAATAGGTTTGCCGAGCCTGCCTGAGAAATCATTAGGGCGTAAACGCACTACTCCTCTGAAACTGGAGAAGGTCTATGCAAGGTCGCCATACGCCCGAAGTCGTATTCAATGGCGAGATCGCGAAATTCTTAAAGCCTGTAATGCGTTGCAAATCGTAGCAGATTGGTTCGACGCGAACTTAAAGGACCAATACACTATTTGCTCCTCCGAACGCTTCAAGGTCGGCATGCTATTCGTGTCCAGAACAAAACGTGCTGCTATTACCCATGGCGGACGGCTTGCTATTGCCATCACCAGTGCAGATCGCCCGGACAGGCTTGGTGGCGAGTACGTCCATAATGAAACGCTCTCGCGAAAAGTTACTCACCACTACATTCTGTTCTGCTTCCGTCGCCGTTCGGCAAAAGCGAAGAAAATGTTGGGTGAAAACCGGATTTAAACAACATATTGATTTTTATCGATAATTATTAACGCGGCGTCAGAGAGCAGTTCGATGCTCTGAACTATTCTCCTTCTTGTCCTGAGCAATGGCGCTCACGACTTAAAGCTCGAAGGAGTGTAGAATGGAAAAAGGAACCTCGGTCCTCGACCGAATTAATGAAGTTCAAGCCAAGGTGGTTCGGCTTGAACGCATGTACGTTACTCTGCGTCACCGTACATATGACGTCCTCGCGATAATCCGGAAGTTGACGGAAGACTTTACCGAGAATGACCTTCAGGCCAGCCTCGGTGAAGAACCCCGCAAGACGGACGATCCGGCTATGGTCGCGACAAAGATCGCGTTCCAGAAGGCCACCGACAAAGAGTTCAGAAAGAGGATTAGCGTTTACGCGAAGGTGGTCCGAATCGCCATTGCAAACGAAATCTCTTCTGACGAAATGGTCGGTTGGATCAAAGAGAACGGCGGCATTGAAAAAATCCGCAACGTCAAGTCCGAATCCGAAGGATCATCGGACGAGCAGGAGTACACCAAGGACGGTGTTCGGGTGAAGATGACGGCTGCCGATGTAGACGCCGCCTTCGATAACCTGAAGGCGAACGGGAAGAGCGGCTTCGTCATCGAGAAGGATGCGATGCCTGCGGACCTTCCGATGAAGGGCGATGAGTTCGCACTTATGGTCAAGGCGACCAGTTCGGGCGATTTCGCGATCATGTTCGTGACGCAGTCCGAGGCCGTCATGCAGCCCATGAACCTCGCGCTTAAGGCGGCAATGGTGTCCGATGCGGTTAGCGAAGTGTCGAAAGTGGTAGCCAAGACCGCCAACGACAATAACGCCGAGGTCGATGAAGCCATCGCTGATGCGACCAAGACCGTCGAGAACATCGACGCCGCCTGACGGTTGCAGGCAAAAAACGGGCGGCTTCGGCCGCCCGATCTCTCCCCAAAGAGTTTTTTAGTCTTTTTAGAAAGGATTTCTCATGGCTAAAAGTTTTCGATTCAACCACGCTCCCGACAAGCTCCTCGGGTGCCAGCTTTTCGACAAGTCGCTTAGTACCTTGCTCGCGAGGTACACGTCGGGGGCGATCAACACTCCGCTAATTCTGTTTGGCGAACCGGGTACCGGCAAGACGACGCTGGCGAAGGTGCTCCCAGACGCGATCACCCCCAGCGTGGACCCCGCCAGTGACGTGCGGTTCTTCGACGCCACCGCGAATCCGACCGCAAGGGAAATCAAGGCGCTCGAGCGGTTCGTAAAGACGGTGTCGCAGAACGATGACGGCACCCGTTTCCTGGTCGTCGACGAGGTCGATAGTCTCAGCGCGCCAGCGATGAACGCGTTAAAGGGGCTCGTACAGTTTACGACGAACAGCGCCGACGCCGGCATTTACTTCTTCATGACGACGAATCATCTCAACCGGGTTCCCGAAGCGATCCAGAACCGATGCCAGTCGGTTCATGTCAAAGCCCCGTCACTGTCGCAGATGGTCGAGTATGCGTCTCAGGTGCTTGCCGCTGAGAAGAAGACGATGCCGAGGAACACGCTTGAGCGCCTTCTTGCTTCCAAGGCGCAGGGTGACCGGCTCGACTATCGCAGCATGTTCAACCTGCTTGAGCGGGTCATCTAAAAATTCGTCTACACGAATTTGCGCGGCGGGCTGAAACAGGTTCGCCGTCTGAGGCTCCGGCTCCGTCGGAGCCTCTTGTCGTTCTCGAGCCTGTACCCTATGTCGCACCACGAAGTTTGTACTCGTCGTAAATTGTGCGTTCCCGGAGCCTTGCAAGTGCCGGGAACGTTCTGCATCTCTCCTCAAACATCGCCAGCACCGCCGGGAGAGGACGAGGTTGAGGCAATCGGGGCACGATGCCAGTGAGCTGCATCGTCGCCAGTTCCGGTTCAGCAACGATCCTACCCGTCATGGCCGCAGCTTCGAGATAGGTGCTGATCGGCATCGTCGGCGCAAAGGCTTCGTCTCTCACCAGCTTCATGATGCCGATCAAGGCGTCAAGGCGCAGCAGGTCGGAAATCCAGAGGGGCTGGAATACGGGAGAACCGCCGAGATCATGCAGGACATCGACGGCATGGCCTCGACCTCGACTTCTGGTGACGATGGCCGATGCACCGCGTTCAGGATCGACCAGACGGAGCGCGGGAATGACGTCGCCGCCATTCCTCGCATTTTCCGCCAGCCTCGCCATGATGTGCGCGGGGAAGGTTTGCGCCAGTCGGCCCGTCTCGTCCATCTCGTGAACAGTCAGGCATTTTCGGTCTTCCAGAGCAAACAGCATCACGGCTCTCCATGACAGGCTGGAAAGAAATGCCTGATCCCGGATATGGCCGTCGAGTTCGTATCGAACGCGGAACGGCCGCTTGGCTCTCAGTTTATGGATCGACTTGCCGTCTATATGCAGGTCCGCCAGGAACAGGAGGGCAAGGTCTCGAACTTCGGGGGAAAGTCCGTCTTCGTCCCTGCTGTTTCCGCCTCTTCTCATCCGCGCTCCGTTTGTTGCAGCGGGAGCTAATGCCAGTCCCTTCAAAGAGCGAGCCGGAGAATTGGATTGCGCGCCTCTCAGGGCGCTTGCAGGGGCGGGATAGCCTCAGCTAGCATTCCAGCCTGCACCCGGCGTCCATGAGCCTCTACGGGGCGAGGTGAGGTTGCCGAAGCCCGCTTCGAGCAACGAAAAGGGCGGGAACATGTCCCGCCCTGAAACTGCTATATTGGAAACGCTTAGCTTGCCTTGCGCCGCGTTGCCTTCCGGGCATTCATCGCTGCAAGAAGCTGCTGGTCCAGTTCCCCTGCATGGGTGGCTTCGCGAAGCGTATCGAGAACGGCGGGAAGCGCGCCGAATTCGCCGATCTCGACGGCGTTCTTGTCCTTGGCGAACTCGATGGCCTTGCCAGCATAGCGCAATGCGAAGAACGTCTTGCCGGTCTTGTCGGTGAACCAGCCAGGGCGAAGACGCTTCTTCGCCTCGACACGAACGCGATTTCCTGCTGCATCCTTGCGGGTGACGATGTGGACGGCGATGTATTCGGTGCCGGAAATCTTGGCCTCAGCCATCGCCTTCTGTTCCGAAAGGGCAGCGATGACGGTTTCTCGTGCCCGTTCGACCGGATCGGAAGACGGACGGGCGGGCTCTGCATTGGCGAGCTTGAGGGCCTTCAGGTGCGACATGCTGCAATCCTTTCCGAAAACGTTGAAGTGTCTTCGGGATACAGTCGTCTGCCAAAAGAGCGACCAAAGATTACCGATCCTACTGGAATAGTTGCCGGATATTCTCGCCGTTCGTGTTGGCGATAGACAGGGACTGGATGGCAAGCTGCTGCTGTGTTTGCAGTGCCTTGAGCCGGGTCGATGCCTCGTTCATATCCGCATCCACAAGACGGCCAATGCCCTTGCTAATCGAATCCTGCAAGACAGTCGCGAAATCCTGCTGCATGGCGAACTGACCCTTGCGGCCACGTTGCAAACGGCAACGCAGGAACAGGCAGTCACGAAGCTGGACGAGACGCTCGCGGAAATGATCATGAAACGTGACGAGCTGCGCCGAAAGGAACATCGGCTGGCTCAGGCGGTGGAAGACAACGGCCAGTCGCTCGAAACGATCCTCGACTTGCTGGGAGTGCGGCAAGCGGAACGGCAATCGATCGAAATCGAGATTGGCAGGCTCCAGCAGGACCGGCACAGACTTGTCGCCAAGCAGCATCGCCCTGTTGCCGCCGATGAACGCCTCGGTGCTTTACGAAAGGCATGGGAAACGACGAGCAACAGTGACGAGCGATATGCATTGCGCTCAGAAGCTCATGCAGCTATTCGCGAAATCCTAACGGAAGTCACTTTCGACAGCTTCAGTGACACCGCCATGCTTGTCATCGCCAACGGCATCAGGGCCTACATCATTCGCGACGGCCGGATTGAACGCAGGTTCGATGCGTTTGCGGCCTGACGGCTATTATTCCGATCCTGTCTTGCGTTTTTCGGAAGAATGCAGATTGCCTGTATCTTCGCCTTTTCTCAATTTCCGCGAATGCCTTTCGAGAGCGGAAACTTTGTAGTCGGTCGCCCGATCTGCCGCATCAAACTCAGCTTCGCTATACCAATCTTCGTATCCGCGACGGAGACTGTCCTTGATTTGCTCCGTGCTGACTTGCGCATAGTGCTTGTCGATCATGGCAATCGAGGTGCGCGTGTTGCGGGCGATGTCGTGGACAGGAACGCCTTCTTCGATGCGCGACGAAATATAGTAGTGCCGAAGGGAATAGGGTGTTCGGCGCACTCCACGGTGATCGCGTTCCAGATTGGCCGCTTTTAACGCTTCGGCAAAGCCACGCTTGAAGGAACTGATCCGTTTTCCCTCATGATTGGCGAAGAGCGGATCGTCGTCGTTCGGCTCGCGTTTAAGCTCCTGCTCGAACAGGTCCCACAACATGCCTAAAGCGTAGATCGCGCTGGGAAGAGGCACGCTGATGCCGTGCTTTCCCTTGCCTCTTACCTGTAATCGAGCGTCTTGCTGATGATCGGGCTTGTTACGGGTTTCACGGAAAAGCAGGATGTTGCCCCAAGTCAGGTTCTTGGCTTCCGTCGGTCGCAAGCCCGTGTTGCCCATGAGAAGGATATAGGCGTAAAGCCGGATGCGATCCGCACGGATGTGTTTGCTAGGCGGTGGCAGCTTCCACGTTCTGCCGTCCTTTGCCTGAACCTGCCTTTCGCTCGTAAAGCTCTCATAGATGCGCTTTTCGCAAACTCGCAGCAATGTGTTGTACTCTGCGCCTGTGAAGCTCGGGCGGCGGTTATCCACGCGCTTGCGGGTTTTTGTTGATGGCATGACGAGCGGCTGACAATAACCCCAACGAGCCGCTTGCTCGAAAATGCCGCGGATGATGACCATCTCGCCGTTGAGGGTGCTGAGCGCGGCCACCTTTCGGGGGGCAGCGCGGCTATAAATCCGACCATTGCGCTCGCAGCGGATTTTCTCGATCTTCGTTCCGGGGCCGGATGTCCAGTAGGTCTTGCGCCATTGCAGATAGCGTTCGAGATCGGCCGATGTGATGGTGTCGATAGGCTTGTCGCCGAAATAAGCCATCGGGAAACGGCGGATGATCGGAGGCCAATAGATCGGGTGGTATTTGCTGCGTTCGTCGGCGGAAGCCTCGAACTCGACCTTCTTGATGAATTCCTCTGCCACCTTGGAGAAAGGTTGCTCGTCGATGGTGAGGCCCTGTTTCAACCGATAGGTCTGCTCGTGCCAGATCTGGTTTGCGAGGCGCAAGGCTTCGGCTTCGTCAGGCGTTTGCAGGGATTTTTTGATCTGCTTGCCGTCCATGCTGTATCGCATGGACCAGTTTTTCGTGCCTGGGCGCTGGAAAAGAACGAATGGCTGCTTGGTACGCTGTAACATGAACCCGGTTTCCAATGGTGTTACTACGATAGCGCGACTGCGCTAAGACTGTGCTAACGGGCGTCCCGCACAGTTTTCACCGGCATTGAAAAGTTTGAGTTTTTTCCAACGCAAAAATGCGACTGGGCTAGGACTGCGCTAGCTTATTTCTGGAATATCAGAGATCAAGCGAAGACTGATAAGTCAATAAAATCAATAAGTTCGGTGGCGCACCCGACAGGATTCGAACCTGTGACCTTTGGAATCGGAATCCAACACTCTATCCAGCTGAGCTACGGGTGCTTGCCTAGGCGATGACTCGCCTGTCCGATGAGAGGGTTCTTAGCCTAGCTGGGGGCGGGCTTCAATCGGGAAAATGCAGAAAGGGCAATCTGTTCTGGCGGCTGTGCGCTTTGGGCCGCCTGGGATAGGAAGCCGCCGGGTGGCCGGCGGCTTTCGGTCGTCCTCGTCAGGCGGTCTGCATGGCGCCGGGGCCGGGGATGGCCTTTTCCGGGACCTTGCCGAGGATGATCATGCCCAGCACCTCGTCCTTCGTCACGTCCTCGGTGCGGGCGTGGCCGACGACCTGGCCGTTCTTCATCACCGAGACGCGGTCGGCGAGGTCGAAGACGTCGTGGATGTCGTGGCTGATCAGGAAGATGCCGATGCCTTCCTTCTTCAACTGCTTGATCAGTTCGCCGACCTGCGCCGTCTCCTGGGGGCCGAGGGCGGCGGTGGGTTCGTCCATGATCAGGATGCGGGCGTTGAAGAGGATCGCTCTTGCGATGGCCACTGACTGGCGCTGGCCGCCGGAAAGCGCCTTCACCGGCTCCTTGAAGCGCTGGAAATTGGGGTTCAGGCGGCCCATCACCTCGCGGGTCTTCGCCTCCATCGCCACGTCGTCGAGCGTGCCCCAGGGGGTCCTGAGCTCGCGGCCGAGATAGAGGTTGGCGGCGGCGTCGACATTGTCGGCGACGGCGAGCGTCTGGTAGATCGTCTCGATGCCGTATTTCTTGGCGTCGCGCGGATTGTTGATGTCGGCCGGCTCGCCGTTGATCAGGATCTCGCCGCCATCGCGCTTGTAGGCGCCGGAGAGGATTTTGATCAGCGTCGACTTGCCGGCGCCGTTGTGGCCGAGCAGGGCGACGACCTCGCCGGGATAGAGATCGACCGAGGCATTGTCGACGGCGTGGATGCCGCCGAAGGAGATGGAGATGTTCTTCATCTCCACGAGGGGCGTACGGGTGTCCGTCATTTTATGGGCTCCTCTTACTTGGCGCGGGCGCGGTAGACCGTGTCGAGCCAGACGGCAACGACAAGGACCATGCCGACCACGATGCGCTGGAACGGGGTGTCGATGCCGACCAGCACCATGCCCGATTGCAGCGATTGCATGACGAGGGCGCCGAGCATGGCGCCTGCGATTGTGCCCATGCCGCCGGCAAGCGAGGTGCCGCCGATGACGGCCGCGGCGATGGTGTAGAGTTCGTCGAGTTCACCCTGCGCGTTGGTCGCGGCGTTGAGGCGGGCGGTGGAGATCGCCGCGGCGATGGCGCAGAGCATGCCCATCAGCGCGAAGATCTTGACCGTCACCCAGCGGGTCTTGATGCCGGCGAGTTCTGCCGCCTCCGGGTTGCCGCCGAGCGCGAAGACGTAGCGGCCGAAGCGCAGGCGCGTCGAGATGAAGGTCATGACGATGCCGACCACGATGGCGATCAGCACGGGAATGGCGATGCCGTGCGGGATGAACAGGCCGCCTTCCGGCCAGGCGATGCCGTTGGCGTCGGCATATCTGCGGGCGATGGCGACGGGCCAGGGATAGCTGTTGACGACCGCGATGGCGCCGAGCACGAGGGCGCAGCCGACGGTGGTCAGGAAATATTCGGCCCACATGGGGCGCAGCGGAAAGCCGAAGCGCTTGCGCTGCTTGCGGGAGTTGGCGATCGTCGCGACGATGGCGATGCAGGCGATGACGCCGACGATCCAGCTGGCGGTGGCGCCGATCGAGCCTTCCGTGCCGCCGCCCATCAGGCGGAAGGTCGCGTCCATCGGGGCGACCGTGCGGCCGCTCGTCACGAACCAGGTGGCGCCGCGCCAGACGAGCAGGCCGCCGAGCGTGACAATGAAGGAGGGCACGCTGAGGAAGGCGATGATCGCGCCGTGCAGGGCGCCGATGCCCGCGCCGAGCAGGAGGCCGGCGAGGAGGGTGATCATCCAGGTGGCGGGGTGGTTGAAGCCGAGAAGCTGCGGTAGCAGCTCGGCCTGCAGCACGCCCATGATCATGCCGACGAAGCCGAGGATCGAGCCGACGGAGAGGTCGATGTTGCGCGTGACGATGACGAGCACCATGCCGGTCGCCATCACGGCGACGGAGGCGGTCTGGACCGAGAGGTTCCACAGGTTGCGCGGCGTCAGGAACAGGCCGCCCGACAGGATGTTGAAGCCGATCCAGATGATCAGCATGGCGCCGACCATGCCGAGCAGGCGCGTGTCGATCTCGGTGGCGCGGAAGAAGCGCTTCACCGGATTCTCGCTCGCCGATCGCGCGCGATTGGCATGCGTGGTATTCGTGATGTCGGCCATGGCTTTGCCGTCCCCCCACTTTTGTTGAACGTGTCGTTCGGGCGCTCGGTTGATATCCCGCTTCGAGGATGTATCGCCGCCTCATCCTCCGCCCGCTGTCCATCTTGCGCAAGCGCCGCAACGGAAGCCGTTGCGGCGCCTGGTGATGGTCAGGTCAGTACCGGATCATTGCCCGTCAGTTGCAGGCCGCGACCGAGCCGGCGGCGACGCCCTGGCAGGCCGTTTCCTTCGGGATCCAGCCGGCCTCGATGACGACGTTCAGGTTGTCCTTGGTGATCGGCACCGGCGCGAGGAAGACCGACTTCATCTCGACGCCCTTCGGGCCGCCGTTGAAGGTGGTGACGCCCTCGATCTCGTCCATGGTCTTGCCGGAGGCGAGTTCAGCCGCGATTTCCGCGGCGCGCTTGCCGAGGTCGCGCGAGTCCTTCCAGACCGAGACGGTCTGCGTGCCGAGCGCGACGCGGTTGAGCGCGGCGTGGTCGGCGTCCTGGCCGGAGACCGGGACGGAGCCGGCAAGGCCCTGTGCGGCGAGCGCGGCGATCGCGCCGCCGGCCGTGCCGTCGTTCGAGGCGACGACCGCATCGACCTTGTTGTCGTTCGCCGTCAGGAACTGCTCCATGTTCTTCTGGGCATTTTCCGGCTTCCAGCCGTCGGTATAGGCTTCGCCGACATTCTTGATCTTGCCGGCGTCGACGGCTTCCTTCAGCACTTCCTGCTGGCCTGCGAAGAGGAAGTCAGCGTTCGGGTCGGACGAGGAGCCCTTGATGAACACATAGTTGCCTTCCGGTTTCACCTTGAACACTTCGCGGGCCTGCATGCGGCCGACTTCCTTGTTGTCGAAGGTGATGTAGAAGGCGGACGGGTTCTCGATCAGGCGGTCGTAGCCGACGACCGGGATGCCTTCCGCCGCGGCCTTTTCGATGGCCGGGCCGATGGCTTCCGAATCCTGGGCGAGGACGATGATGGCGTTTGCGCCCTGGGCGATCAGCGATTCGACGTCGGTCAGCTGCTTGGCGGCGGACGACTGGGCGTCAGCCGAAATGTACTTGTCGCCGGAGGCTTCGAGTGCTGCCTTGATGGCGGCTTCGTCGGTTTTCCAGCGCTCTTCCTGGAAGTTCGACCAGGAAACGCCGACCACGAGGTCCTTGGCGTGCGCAACGGAATGCAGGGAAACGATGACGGCAGCCCCTGCCATCAGCTTCAGAACGAACTTCATGATATCCTCCCAAGTGAACACCGGCCGCCTGGACGAACCTCCCGTCCAATCAACGACCGGCCACGATCTACTGTCTCGATGCCCCTCCCGACGGTGCCGGGACTTTTTTCTCGACAGTCGAGAAAATAAATGTCAGAAGTTTCGTAGGCTGTCAACACGGCTTGAAGGCCTTGAACGACGGCGTGACAGATGCTTTGGGAGGAGCATGTGTTGCATCCTTTGAAAGCGAGCGGAAACCGACGATGCTGACCAAGTCGAGCACGGAGCTTGTACGTCAGCAGAACAGCGCGCTGGTGCTCGCCTCGCTGCGCCGGCACGGGCCGCTCGCCCATACCGACATCTCCCATCACACGGGGCTCGCCTCGGCGACCGTCTCGGTGATCACGGCGGAGCTGGAGAAGGCCGAGGTGTTGGAGCGGCGCGAACAGCAGGCGTCGGCCTCGCGCGGGCGGCCGCGCGTCATCTTCGGCCAGCGGCGCGATGCCGGCTATCTCGCCACCGTGCGCATCTCCTCCGACATGGTACAATATTCGCTCGCTGATTACGGCGGCACGCTGCTCGACCGCTTCGAGGAGCCGCGCAACCATGCCGATACCGCGACGCGGCCCTTCACGGAAGCCTTCGTCGCCGCGCTCGACAGGCTGGCGGACCGGTCCCGGATCGACCGCGGGCAGGTGCTGGTCGTGTCGATCAGCAGCAAGGGCCTTGTCGATCCCCTGACGGCACGGCTCGTCTGGTCGCCGGTTTTTGGCGCGCAGCAGGTGGATTTCGCCGCGCTGCTCCAGCCGCCCTGGCGGGCGAAGATCCTCATCAGCAACGAGACGCTGCTTGTCGCCCATGCCATGGCGCTGCGCATGGAGAAGGCGGGGGTGCGCGACCTGCGGGCTGTAGCCGCGCTGTCGCTCGGCCACAGCATCGGTCTCGGCATCGCGCGGTTCGACCGGTCGGGGGAACTCTCGGTCACGGCGCCGAATTTCGGGCACATGCTGAACTCCTCGGACGGCAAGCTGTGTCGCTGCGGCGCGCAGGGCTGCATCGAGGCCTCCGCCGGCTTCTACGGCATCCTGCGCACGGCCTTCGAGGTGCCGCCGGACACGATCCCGGCGAAGTTCGTGCCGCTGGCGGAGATGGATAAGATCGCGCTGCGCGCCCGCCAGGGCCACCGCATGTCGGAATATGCCTTCCGTCAGGCCGGGCTGGCGCTGGGGCAGGGGCTTTCGCGCGTGGTGAGCCTCTACGAGAACATGCCGATCGCCATCACCGGCCCCGGCACGCGCTATTTCGACCTCATCCAGCGGGGCCTGGAGGAGGGGCTGGCGCAATCCCAGCAGGTCCGCCTCTTCGGCGCGCCGCCGATCTCCGTCGTGCCGGAGGAGGCGACGCTGGTGCTGGAGGGTCATCTCGACCGGGCGCTGGCGGAGATGGACCACGATGTCATCGCTGCGAGGGCGGTGGGAGAGTGAGGGGGTAATCGGATGGCCCTGATGCCTGGACGCTCACCCCACTCTCCTCCGTCATCCTCGGGCTTGACCCGAGGATCCACGTATCACCGCTAATCTGGAGTTTGTGGCCTGGATCCTCGGGTCGAGCCCGAGGATGACGGAGGAGGGGGCGGGCGGGGCCTAAACAAAAAGACCGGGCGAAAAAATCGCCCGGCCAGGTGCTTGGGAGGCGGTTTCCGTCAGGCGACGGAGATCTGGCGTTTTTCCTCGACCGACGTCACGGCCGCATCGGCAAGCGCAAGGGCTGCGAGGCCGTCGGCGCCCGACGGCGAGATGGTCGCGCCTTTCTCGATGGCGGCGATGAAGGCCGCGATCTCGTTGGCATAGGCTTCGGTGTAGCGGGTCATGAAGAAGTCGTGCAGCGGCGGGCGGGTGTAGCCGTCGCCGTTGGCGACCTCGATGGAGACCGGGCGCTGGTTCTCGGCAGACACCATGCCCTTCGAGCCGTGCACCTCGATGCGCTGGTCGTAGCCATAGGTGGCGCGGCGCGAGTTGGAGATGACGGCCTGCTTGCCGGACTTGGTCTGCAGGATGACGGAGACGCTGTCATAGTCGCCGGCCTTGCCGATCTCCGGATCGACCAGCACGGCGGCGGTGGCGGAGACCGAGACGACCTCCTCGCCGAGCAGGAAGCGGGCCATGTCGAAGTCGTGGATCGTCATGTCGCGGAAGATGCCGCCGGAGCGCTTGATATAGTCGACCGGCGGGGCGCCAGGGTCGCGCGACGTGATCGTCACCATCTCGACATCGCCGATGCGACCGTCGTCGATCGCCTGCCTGACGGCCATGAAGTGCGGGTCGAAGCGGCGGTTGAAGCCGACCATCAGCTTGCCCTTGGTCTCGTCGACCACCTTCATGCAGGCGCGGACGCGGTCGACGTCGAGGTCGATCGGCTTTTCGCAGAAGATCGCCTTGCCGGCGCGGGAGAAGCGCTCGATGAGGTCGGCATGGGTGTCGGTCGGCGTGCAGATCACGACGGCGTCGATGTCCTTCGCCGCTTCGATCGCCTCGATGGTGCGGACCTCGCAGCCATATTGCCTGGCGATGGCGTCCGCCGCGGCGGGGAACGCATCGGCGACGGCGACGAGCACGGCATCGGGATTGCCGGTCACGGCCTTGGCGTGAACCTTGCCGATGCGGCCGGCGCCGAGAAGACCAAATCTTACAGTCATGTTGTCCTCGTTATGTGGGGAGCGAATAGCGAATAGGGAGTAGCGAATAGGGAGAAATTTTTGGCGAACTATTCGCTATTCGCCATTCCCTATTCGCTCTTTTAACTACGTCTTGCGCTTCTTCTGCCGGTAGACGTCGACGACGACGGCGGCGACGATGATGATGCCCTTGACGATCTCCTGGTAGAAAGCATCGACGCGCAGGAAGGTAAAGCCCGATGTCATGACGCCGAGGATGACGGTGCCGATGACCGTGCCGGTGATGCGCCCGACGCCGCCGGCAAGCGAGGTGCCGCCGATGACGGTCGCGGCAATCGCATCGAGTTCGTACATCACGCCCATGCCGGCCTGGGCGGTCTGGGCGCGGGCCGCGGTGACGACGCCGGCAAGCCCGGCGAGCGCCCCGGCAATGGCGTAGACCTTGACGAGATGGGATTCGACGTTGATGCCGGACACGCGGGCGGCCTGCACGTTGGCGCCGATCGCGTAGGTGAACTTGCCGTAGCGGGTATAGCGCAGCGCGATGTGGAAGATGACGGCGACGACGAGGAAGATCACGACGGGCCAGATGCCGGTGCCGATGAAGTTGAACTGTTCCGTCAGGCCCGAGACCGGCTGGCCCTTGGTGTACCACTTGGAGATGCCGCGGGCGGAGACCATCATGCCGAGGGTGGCGATGAAGGGCGGGATCTTCGTCTTGGCGATGAGCTGGCCGTTGATGAAGCCGGCGAGCAGGCCGACGCCGATGCCGAGCGCGACGGGCACGATGACCGGCATGTCCGTCAGCGAGGGATAGAGCGCGCGCGGCCAGGTGGAGGCCTGCGCCAGCGAGGCGGTGAACATCGCCGTCATGCCGACGACCGAGCCGGAGGAGAGATCGATGCCGCCGGTGATGATCACCTGCGTGACGCCGACGGCGATGATGCCGATGACCGAGACCTGCAGGATGATGATCGTCAGGCGCTGCGGGTTCATCAGGAAGCTCTGGCCGACGAAGATCCAGCCGAGGATTTCATAGACCAGCGCAATGCCGATCAGGACGAGAAAGATGTTGAGTTCCGGCGGGAGCCGGCGGGCAGATTTCTGCGCAGCGGCCTGGGCCTGCGCGGCGGAATTCGTGCTCATGATTACCTCCCTTGCGGCCGCCCGGCGGCCCTGAATATTCCTTGGGCTGATTTCACTGGGCAGCCAGTTCCATGACCTTGACCTGCGTCGCCTCCGCCCGGTCGAGGATGCCGGTGACGCGGCCCTCGTGCATGACCATGACGCGGTCGCTCATGCCGAGCACTTCCGGCATTTCCGACGAGATCATGATGACGGCGACGCCGTCGCGGGCGAGCTCGGTGACGAAGCGGTGGATTTCCGCCTTGGCGCCGACATCGATGCCGCGGGTCGGCTCGTCGAGGATGAGGATGCGCGGATGGGTAAGCAGCCAGCGGCCGATCAGCACCTTCTGCTGGTTGCCGCCTGACAGGTTCTCGATGCGCTCGTGAAGGTTCGGCGTCTTCACCCGCAGCTTCCGGCTCATCTCCTCGCAGACCTTGGTCAGCTCGCCCTCGGCGACGAAGCCGTTCTTGACGAACTTGTCCTGGAGGACGGCGATCTGCATGTTTTCCAGGATGTCGAGTATTAAGAGACAGCCGGTGTCCTTGCGGTCTTCCGTCAGGAACGCCATGCGATGCCGGATCGCCGTGTTCGGACTGTCGATGGTCACCGGCTTTCCGTTGATCTCGATGCTGCCCGAGGTCGCCGGCGTCACGCCGAAGATCGTCTCGGCGACGTTCGAGCGGCCCGAGCCGACGAGGCCGGCAAGGCCGAGGATCTCGCCGGCGCGCACGTCGAAGGACACGTCGTGGAACACGCCCTTGAGGGTGAGGTTCTTCACCGAGAGGACGACGTCGCCGATCGGCACCTCCTCCTTCGGGAACATCTGGGTGATCTCGCGGCCGACCATCATGCGGATGATGTCGTCGCGCGTCACGTCGGTCGAGGCATGCGTGCCGATATACTTGCCGTCGCGGAACACCGAGAATTCGTCGGCGATCTCGAACAGCTCGTTCATCTTATGGGTGATGTAGACGATACCGATGCCCTGCGCGCGCAGGTCCCGGATGATGGTGAAGAGGTGCTCCACCTCGCGCTCGGTCAGCGCCGAGGTCGGCTCGTCCATGATGAGCACGTCGCTCTCGTAGGAGACGGCCTTCGCGATCTCGACCATCTGGCGGTTGGCCACCGAGAGGTCGCGCACCTGGGTTTCCGGGTCCATCACGATGTTGAGGCGCTTGAAGAGCGCGGCCGTCTTGCGGTGCATCTCGCCGTGATCGACGAAGCCGAAGCGGTTCTTCGGCTCGCGGCGGATCCAGATGTTCTCGGCGACCGTCATGAAGGGCATCAGGTTGAGTTCCTGATGGATCATGGCGATGCCGTTCTCCAGCGCGTCGAGCGGCGATTGCAGGCGGATCTTCTGGCCCTTGAGCAGCACCTCGCCCTGGTCGGGCGTGTAGATGCCGGCGAGGATCTTCATCAGCGTGGATTTGCCCGCGCCGTTCTCGCCCATCAGCGCATGCACGGTGCCGCGCTTCAGCTTGAACTCGACGTCGTCAAGCGCGACGACGCCCGGAAATTCCTTGCGGATACCTTCCGCGGACAGCAGATATTCGGCATTCGGAATGGCGCCGCTTGCACGAACCGCGGCCATGGTGGTCGGACTGACCATCGTCCCCTCCCTCCCGGAGCAACCAGAAACGGGTCGGACGCGCGCACGCTTGCGTGCGCGCGTCCACAGCAGTCTAGCGGTTTTCCGCGACCGGTGGGAACCGGTCAGTTCTTCGACTGGAAGTCGGCGATGTTGGCCGGGGTCACGAGCTGGAAGGGGATGTACACCTTGGTGTCGACCTGCTCGCCCCTGGCCAGCTTCAGCGCGGCATCGACCGAGCCCTTGCCCTGGCCGGCGGCATCCTGGAACACCGTCACGTCGAGATCGCCGGCCGCCATGGCGGCAAGCGCGTCCTGCGTGGCGTCGATGCCGGCGACGACGACGCTGTCCATCGAGCGGCCGGCAGCCTTCAGCGCCTGGATGGCACCGATCGCCATCTCGTCATTGTTGGAGATGACGGCGTCGAACTCCAGGCCGGCGGAGAGCCAGTTGGTCATGAGGTCGGAGCCCTGCGTGCGCGACCAGTTGGCGGTCTGCTCCTCGACGATTTCGAGGCCCTTGCACTCGTCGGTGGCGATGACGTCCTTGATGTCCTGCGTGCGCACGCGGGCGGCCTGGTTGGAAAGCTCGCCCATCATGACGACGACCTTGCCCTTGCCGTTCAGCAGGCGGCAGACTTCCTTGGTTTCCAGCGTGCCGGATTCCTTTTCGTCGGAAGCCACGAAGGCCTGCTTTTCCGGCAGCTCGTTGACGTTGACCGGCTCGCGGTTGACATAGACCAGCGGAATGCCCGCATCGGCCGCGGCCTTGGAGAGCGCGGCGGTGGCGTCGGTATCGACCGGGTTCACGATGATGGCGCTGACACCCGAGGCGATGAAGTTCTGCACCTGGCTCTGCTGCTTGGCCACGTCGTTCTGGGCATCCTCGATCTGCAGCTCGACGCCGTCGAGCGTCTTGGCGTAGTCGGACATGCCGTTGCGCAGGACGGTCAGGAAGTTGTCGTCGAACAGCGCCATGGACACGCCGATCGTCTCGGCATGGGCGGCGGTGGACATCATCACGGCAAGCGCCGAGCTCAGAATGAATTTTTTCATGTCGTTCTCCTCCTCAACGTGGCGTCCGGCAGCGCCACTCGATTGTCCGGACAGCTGGCCCTTGCGGGCAGCCGGCCCCTTGCTCCTCCCGGGAGGCAAGAGGCCAAAACAGAATAAACAAACCGCGAATTCCGTATTGCGGAATGTTTATTCCATTTTCTGCTCGGGACGTCAAGCCCGTTCCATTTTTCAGGACCGGGAATCCCGCAAGGCCCTGGGGAAAAGTGCCGGCGGACAGGCCGCCGGCCCCGCCGGCCCTAGATGTTTTCGCGGATGAAGGCGACGCTCTGCGCCACGGCCGCCCTGGGATCGATGACGTCGTGTACGGACGGCGAAAAGGGCTCGAAGGAGAGCGGTCCCGCATAACCGGCAGCAGCCAGGGCCTTGATCTGGCTGATGTTTCCGAGCCGGTCCTGCGGGCCGACCAGGACGCGGTGACCGTCGCGCATGGCGGGAACGGTGACATCGGCATCCTCGACGCCGGAAATATGGACGAGGCCGGTGAGCGCCGCGAAGAGCTCCGGCTCTCCGGCGAGGTGATGGTGGAACGTGTCGTGCACAAGGCGGAATGTCTGTTCCCCGCCCACGGCCTCGATCGCCTCGGCAGCCTCGCGCTTGGAGCGCAGCGAGCAGATATCGAAGCCGAGCGGCTCGACGAGGCCGATGATTCCGGCCGCAGTCAGCATCGGCTTCAGGGCGGCCAGCGCCTCGGCAAGGTTGGCCTGCCGCTCGCCGTCGGCCTGGCCGGTGCCGTCGTTCTTCGGCACGAGCACGAGCGCGCGGGCGCCCGCCGCCGCGGCGTAGTCGATGAGCTCCTTCGCCTCGGCAGCGCGGGCGGGCGTCCATTCGTTGAAGCGCTGGAGCGCATTGATCGAGATGACCGTGACGCCGTGGCGGGCGGCGAGCGCCTTCACCTCGGCTGGCGTGGTGCCGTCCAGGATGGCGTTGCCGTCAAGGTCGTTGCGGATCTCGACCTTCGTGATGCCGAGCGAGACGGCGAGGGCGAAGAAGGCGTCGAGGTTCAGCGCGGGCGCCGTCATGTGGTTGAGGGCGAAATCAAGGGGCGGCATGGAATGGAGGTCCTCCGGTCTTCGGGGGCCGCCGACAGGGCGGCCTCGCATGCACGCATGAGGATCGGGAAGCGCTTGACGGGCGTCAAAGCCGAAGGCGCCGGCCACGCCCTCATTGCTGACAGATTCATCGGGCGGATGATGGAAAACCATCATCCAGCCTGTCAGATGTTCTCGGGAAGGAAGATATCGAAGGGCAGGAACGTCTGCCCGGGCACGGCAGCCTCGCCCTTCTCGATGGCCGTCACCATCAGCGAGACGAGCTCGCGGCAGAGGGCGGGCAGGGGCGTGCTGATCGCCATGGTGACGACGTTGTCCGCAAGGCCGGCCTTCGATTCGGGCGTGAGTTCGTTGACGATGAGCTGGATCTTCCCGCCGTAACCCTCTTCACGGATGGCGGAAATCGCGCCTTCCATGCCGCCGCCGGCGACATAGAGGCCGACGAGATCGGGGTGCTGGGCGAGCAGGTTGGCGGTCGCCTCGTGGGTGATCTCGCTGGTGTCGAGATTGACGAGCGTGTCCAGCACCTCGAAATCCTGGCCCTTCTCGCGGAAGAAGGAGCGGAAGCCCATCTCGCGCAGCTCGTGGCCGTGGAAGCGGTGGCTGCCGACGAAGATCGCCACCTTGCCGGGCCGGCGGGCGCCGCGGGCGATCATCCAGGCCGCCGTGCGGCCGACCTTCATGTTGTTGAGGCCGATATAGCCCTGGCGCACGTCCATGGCGAAGTCGGAGAGCAGGCAGAAGAGGGGAATGCCCCGGTTCCTCAGGTCCTCCACCATGGCGGTCGTCGCCGGATAGTCGGGGGCGACAACGGCGAGGGCCTGGTTGCGGGCGGAGAGCTGCCGCAGCATGTCCGTCATCGCGGCCGGCGTCTGCGCGTTGATGAAGTCGACCTGCGGCACGATGCGTGCCGTGGTGCAGGCATTGCAGGCGATCTCGATCTCGCGCGCGAAATTCTGGTAGAAGGCCTGGCTCGGGCGCTGGAAGCTGAAGCCCAGCCGGTATTGCGGCAGGTCCTCGAAGACCCGCTGCCGGATGAGCCCGATCGCGTGATAGCCGATCGCATTGGCGGCATCGTAGACGCGCCGCGCCGTCTCCTCGCGCACCTTGTGGCGCCCGTTCAGCACGCGGTCGACCGTCGCCACGCTGACGCCGGCGGCCTTCGCCAGATCCGTAATGGTGGGTCGCGATGCCATGGTCCCCTCCCTGAAATCTTTCCATCAAAGCGGAATGATAGTGAATGATGGAATTTGATGTATTCTATCATGGCAGGATTGAGAGATGCAAGCTGGGGCGGTATCGTTTGTGCATCAGACGAGGCGAGTGCCTGCAAGCGCCGCCGCAGGGAGGAGACGAGGGATGAAGCCGACGAAGCGGGATTACAGCCTTCTTGGCCGCGATGCCGAGGCCGCCGTGGCCAATGGCCTGGCCGCGGCCGAGTGGTATCACACCGAAATCGCCCGCAAGGACATGAAGGCGCTGATGCAGCGCAGCGACGCGCCGGCGATCCGCGACACCGCGATCTGGCTCGGCACCATGCTGGTCACCGGGGCTGCCGGCATCTGGCTGTGGGGCAGCTGGTGGGCGGTGCCGTTCTTCCTCGTCTATGGCGTGCTCTATGGCTCGGCCTCCGACAGCCGCTGGCACGAATGCGGCCACGGCACGGCCTTCAAGACGATGTGGATGAACGACGCCGTCTACCAGATCGCCTGCTTCATGATCATGCGCAACCCGGTGACCTGGCGCTGGAGCCACACGCGCCACCACACGGACACGGTCATCGTCGGCCGTGATCCGGAGATCGCCGTGATGCGCCCGCCGGACCTCGCCCGTCTCGTGCTCAATTTCTTCGGCCTGCTCGATGCCTGGCATGCCGTCATCGACATGCTGCGCAATGCGGCGGGCGTGATGAGCGCGGCGGAAAAGACCTTCATCCCCGCCTCCGAGCAGCCGAAGGCGATCCGCATCGCCCGCATCTGGCTCGCCATCTACGGTGCGACCATCGCCCTCTGTTTCGCGCTCGGCTCGATCCTGCCGGCCATGCTCATCGGCCTGCCGCGGCTTTATGGCGCCTGGCATCACGTTTTGACGGGACTGCTCCAGCATGGCGGCCTTGCCGACAATGTCATCGACCATCGGCTGAACAGCCGCACCGTCTACATGAACCCGGTCAGCCGCTTCATCTACTGGAACATGAACTATCATGTGGAGCACCACATGTTCCCGATGGTGCCCTACCATGCGCTGCCGCGGCTGCATGCGATGATCAAGCATGACCTGCCGGCGCCGAACCCGTCCATGTGGCACGGCTACCGGGAGATGATCCCCGCCTTCCTGCGCCAGCTTCGCAACGAGGACTACTTCCTCAAGCGCGACCTGCCCGCGACGGCGCGGCCCTACAAGGAAGAATTCCACAGCGAGCCGGCCGTCGCGGCCGCCGAATAAACCAGCACATCATCGGAGGAGAGACCATGAGCGACACCTGGATCGAGGTCTGCGCAGCGGACGAGATCGACGAGGAGGATGTCATCCGCTTCGACCATGCAGGCCGCACCTTCGCGATCTATCGCAGCCCGGAAGACACCTATCACGCAACGGACGGGCTCTGCACCCACGAGAAGATCCACCTTGCCGACGGGCTGGTGATGGATCACATCATCGAATGTCCCAAGCATAACGGCCGCTTCGACTACAAGACCGGCGAGGCCAAGGGCGCACCGGTCTGCGTCGACCTTCGGACCTATCCGGTCAAGGTCGAGGGCGGTACGGTCTTCATCGGGCTCTAGCTTTCTTGTTTTCGCGGTTCTGGCTGCCGGAACCGCCCGGGAGGATCACGTCATGGCGGATTTCGTCATCGTCGGCGCCGGCGAATGCGGCGCGCGCGCAGCCTTCGCGCTCAGGGAAAAGGGTTTTAACGGCACGATCACCCTGATCGGCAGCGAAACGCATCTGCCCTATGAGCGTCCGCCGCTCTCCAAAGAGGCGCTGGTCGCCGGCGCAGGCCCGAAACTCGTCGCGGACGCGGAACGTTATGCCGCCGCCGGTATCGCGGTGCTTTCCGGCCGCACGGTCCTTGAGATAGACAGGGCCGGCCGGCGGGTACGGCTCGGCGACGGCACGACGCTTCCCTATGACAAATTGCTGCTGGCGACCGGTGCGCGCCCGCGCACGCTGCCGGGCATGGCCTGCGGCGGGCGCATCGCCGCCCTTCGCAGCCATGACGATGCAACGCGCATTCGCGCCCATCTCGTGGAGGGAAGCCACGTCGCCATTCTCGGCGGCGGCTTCATCGGCCTGGAGCTGGCGGCGAGCGCCCGCAAGCTCGGTGCGAGCGTGACGCTCGTCGAGGCCCTGCCGCGCGTCCTCAGCCGCGGCGTGCCGGCGGAGATCGCCGCGATCGTCGCCAGCCGCCATGCGGCCGAAGGCGTCGAGGTGCTGTGCGGCGCGAAGGTTGCCGGCATCGAGGAGCGGCCGGGCGAGGTTCGCCTCACGCTGGAGGACGGCCGCGTCGTCTCGGCCAGCCTGCTGGTCGTCGGCATCGGCGCCGTGCCGAACACGGAGCTGGCGGAGGCGGCGGGGCTTGCCGTGGACAACGGCATCGCCGTCGACGGCCTGCTGCGCACCTCCGATCCGGATATCCTCGCGGCCGGCGACTGCACGTCCTATCCGCTGCCGCTCTACGGCGACCGGCGCGTCCGGCTCGAATCCTGGCGCAATGCGCAGGAGCAGGGCCAGCTTGCGGCGGCCAACATGCTCGGCGGCGGGGAAGCGCATTGTGTCGTGCCGTGGTTCTGGTCGGACCAGTACGACATGACGCTGCAGATCGCGGGGCTGGCCGACGGCGCTGCGACGACCGTGCGGCGCGACCTCGGCGAGGACGCCTTCCTCCTCTTCCATCTCGATGCCGAAGGCCGGCTGATCGCGGCAAGCGGCATCGGCAAGGGCAATGCGGTCGCCCGCGACATCCGCCTTGCGGAGATGCTGATCGCCGCCCGCCGGCATCCCGATCCGGCCGCGCTCGCCGCGCCGGAAACCAAACTGAAGACATTGCTTGCCGCCTGAAGGGCGGTCCGGAGGACAGGATGAAGACCAAAAGACCAACCGTTGCCGACCTCAAGGCGATGAAGGGCAAGCGGCAGCTCACCATGCTGCGCGTCGTGACGCTGGAGGAGGCGGAGGCCGCCGAGAAGGCGGGCATCGACCTCGTCTCCGTGCCGCCGGCGCTGCTGGGGCCGGCCTTCCGCGAGGCCGCGCCCACGGTCTTTGCCTTTCCGGGACTGGAATACGGCGATTTCGTCACGGCGGACGACTATCTGCGCGGCGCCTTCCAGGCGATGAAGGCGGGGGGCGATGCCGTCTATTGCGCCGCCGGGCTTTCCACCGTCCGGCGCCTGCGCGAGGAGGGCATCCCGGTCTGCGGCCATGTCGGGCTCATCCCCTCCAAGGCCACCTGGACCGGCGGTTTCCGCGCCGTCGGCAAGACGGCCGAGAGCGCGATGGAAATCTTCCGGCAGGTAAAGGCGCTGGAGGAGGCAGGCGCCTTCGCGGCCGAGATCGAGGTAGTGCCCGACGAGATCGCCGCGGCGATCAGCGTGAGGACGGGGCTCGTCATGCTCTCCATGGGCGCGGGCACGGGCTGCGATGCGCAATATCTCTTCGCCGAGGACGTGCTCGGCCAGAACCGCGGGCACTATCCGCGCCATGCGAAGGTCTACCGCAACTTCGCCGCCGAATACGACCGGCTGCAGCAGGAGCGCATCGCCGCCTTCCGCGAATATGCCGACGACGTGCGCTCGGGCGCCTATCCTGAAAAGGGTCACCTCGTCGACATCGCGCCGGCCGAGCTTTCGGCGTTCCTGGACCGGGTCGATGCTTGAAAGCCGTTCCCTCGCGCGGGAAAACCGCCTATGTAGGCGCTGAAGCGTGAGGAGACGTTCATGAAATTCATCGATCCCGATCATCCGTTCTACCGTCCGCTCTGGCGGCGGCTGCTTTTGGTCGGGGTCTGCGCTGCCTGGACGGCGGTGGAATTCTACAACGGCGAGCAGACCTGGGGCACGATCTTCCTCGTCGTCTCGGCCTATGCCTTCGCGCAGCTCATCCTCTTCTTCAAGCCCTCCGATCCGGCCACAAAGCCGCCGGAACAGGAGCCGAAGGGCTAAGGCGCATCGCGATGGTTTTCGCGACAGGGCTCAGCGCGACAGGCCGAGGCTCCTTTCGATATTGATCCGCCGGATCGTCTCGTCGATCAGCATGTTGGCGATCTTCATGCGCAGGGTCGCATTGGCACGCAGTTCCTCCGGCGCGCGGTCGGGATGGTTTTCCCGGGCAAAGCCGCGCCTACGGGCGAGCAGCTCGTCCACGCTCTCCCTGCCGTCAAGGCCAAGGTCGCTGGCCACCTCCTCCGGCGCGATGCGCAGGAGATGCGGCGGGGGCGGAGGCGGTTCGGCGGGCGCCGGTTGCTCCGGCTCGACCGGGGCGGGCTCCTCGTAGAGATCGAGATAGGCGGCGGCGGCCTGGGAGCCGGAGACGAAGGCGCCGCCCGTGCCGAGGCCGGCGAAGCCGGAGGGCAGGCCGCGCACCTCGGCCTGGACGTCGTCGTCGGGGGCTTCGTCCTCCGCCTCTTCCCCGGCGGCCTGGCGCGCCTCGGCCTTCAGCCGTTCCAGCACGGATTCGAACACGGTCATGCCGAACATGAAAGGCCTCCTCAGTCCGGCGCCAGCATCCGGCTGCGTTGCAGGATCAGATCATAGAGCAGTTTGGCGCTCGGCGGCAGCGCCCTGCCTTTGACGGAGATAAGGCTGTACGGCTTGATGTCGATCTCGAAATCGGTGTTGAGGATGCTGATTTCGCCCGCCTGCGCGCCGACATCGGCGATGAAGACGGCCATGTCGCGGGCGACGGGGGCGATCGCGTTCGAGCCGCAGACGATGGCGGTCGTCAGCAGGATGGACGAGGTGTTGACCACGGTGGACGGCAGCGGCACGCCGGCGGCGAGGAACAGCTCCTCGATGCGCCGGCGTAAAAGCGTGCCGGCCGGCTGGAAGACCCAGTCGTAGTGCGGCAGATCGGCAAGGCTGGCGACGGGCTTTTCGAGCAGCGGATGGCCCTTGCGCACGATGAGGCAGGCCTTTTCGATGCCGATCTCGGTGACGTTGAAGAGCCGCGGATTGAGATCGTCGGGCACGCGGGCGATGATGAAGTCCTGCCGCGCCGCCAGCAGCTCGCGCGCGAGCACGTTACTCGTCTCCACGCGCACGTTCACCTCGATGCCGGGATAGGCGGCGCTGACCTGCTGGATCGCCGGCACGGCGAGGCTGATCGCCGGCGCGGTCACCGAGCCGAGGAAAACCGAGCCGCCGGTGCCGGATTTCAGGGCGGACAGCTCGCGGTCGACTTCGCGCAGCTCCAGAAGAATGGTGCGCGCGCGCCGCGCGAAAGCCCTGCCGAAGGCGGTGAGCGCCACGCCGCGCGAGACGCGCTCGCACAGCTGCGCCTTGAGGATGGTCTCCATTTCCGTCAGCATGCGGGAGGCGGCGGGCTGCGAGATGTTCAGCGCATCGGCTGCCGCGCTGACCTGCCTGTGCTCCTCGATGGCGACGATCATGCGCAGATGGCTGAGCTTCAGGCCGCTGCGCAGGAGGCCGACGCTCTGGAGATCGCCGCCGCCCTCGCCGGGGAAAAGCTGTTCGTCGACGTCATCGTCCAAACGCATCGTTACCTCGATCGATAAAAATAGTATATATCCGATACTATATACCAATTTTGATATCGAATTAGAAGCTCATTGCATTTGACAGTTATGGCAATTCGGTGGACGTTGCGCCAATGTGCGCTGGGGTCCTTGGGAGTGGGGACCGGTGGGCTTTCTGCCCTCCAGTCCAGGCCGTCGTCTGAATGCGACCCCGCCCGTGCACAGAACAATGCCTGGCCGCAATTTCGGCCAGTGCGCACCAGGGAGAGACCTTTCAATGAAAATGATCACTTCGCTTCTCGCCGCCGCTGCCATCAGCGTCGCGTCGTTCGTGGCGCCGTCCTTCGCCCAGGACAAGGGCATGGTCGGCATTTCCATGCCCACCAAGACCTCGACCCGCTGGATTTCCGACGGCGAGACGATGGAAAAGCTTTTCAAGGAAGCCGGTTACACGCCGGACCTGCAGTTCGCTGACGATGATATCCCGAACCAGCTCGCCCAGATCGAGAACATGGTCACAAAGGGCGCCAAGGTGCTCGTGATCGGCGCCATCGACGGCACGACGCTGTCCGACATCCTCCAGAAGTCGGCCGATGCCGGCGTGAAGGTCATCGCCTACGACCGTCTGATCCGCGATTCGGGCAATGTCGACTACTACGCCACCTTCGACAATTTCCAGGTCGGCGTCCTCCAGGCCACCAGCCTCGTCGACGGCCTGAAGGCGAAGTTCCCGGATACCAAGCCGTGGAACGTCGAGCTTTTCGGCGGTTCGCCGGACGACAACAATGCCTTCTTCTTCTATGACGGCGCTATGTCGGTTCTCCAGCCGCTGATCGACAGCGGCGACATCGTCATCAAGTCGGGCCAGACCGGCATGGAAACCGTCGGCACGCTGCGCTGGGACGGCGCGGTCGCGCAGGCCCGCATGGAGAACCTGCTCTCCTCGACATACACCGACGGCCGCGTCGATGGCGTGCTCTCGCCCTATGACGGTCTGTCCATCGGCATCCTGTCGGCCCTGAAGGGCGTCGGCTACGGCTCGGGCGACCAGCCGATGGCCGTCGTTACCGGCCAGGACGCCGAGCTGCCTTCCGTCAAGTCGATCCTCGCCGACGAGCAGTATTCGACGGTCTTCAAGGACACGCGCGAACTCGCCAAGGTCACGGTCGGCATGGTCAACGCGATCCTCGACGGCAAGGAGCCGGAAGTGAACGACACCAAGACCTATGACAACGGCGTCAAGGTCGTTCCGTCCTACCTCTTGAAGCCCGTCGCCGTCGACAAGTCCAACGCGGAACAGATCCTCGTCACGGACTCGGGCTACTACACGGCCGACCAGATCAAGAACTGATCTCTTCTTCCCACTCCGGGTTCGCGCCGACCAGCGCGAACCCTCTTTTCTCCGGATCGCAGAGCGAATAGGCTCGCTTTCCCCTCGATGGGGTTGGCCGGCCGCTGGAAACTGGTACATGAGCAAGACCCTTCTCGAAATGCGCGGCATCACGAAGACGTTTCCGGGCGTGAAGGCCCTCGACAACGTCAACCTGAAGGTCCGCGAAGGCGAGATCCACGCCCTTGTCGGCGAGAACGGCGCCGGCAAATCCACCCTCATGAAGGTGCTGAGCGGCGTCTATCCGGCCGGCTCCTACGAGGGCGAAATCCATTTCGACGGCGAGGTCCGCCGCTTCTCCACGATCTCCGACAGCGAGCATCTGGGCATCATCATCATCCACCAGGAGCTGGCGCTGGTGCCGCTGCTGTCGATCGTGGAAAACATCTTCCTCGGCAACGAGGTGGCGACGAACGGCGTGATCGACTGGAAGCTCGCCTTTCGCCGCACGCAGGAACTGCTCGACAAGGTCGGCCTCAGGGAGCCGCCGGGCACGCTGATCACCGATATCGGCGTCGGCAAGCAGCAGCTCGTCGAGATCGCCAAGGCGCTCTCCAAGAAGGTGCGCCTGCTCATCCTCGACGAGCCGACCGCCTCGCTGAACGAGAAGGACTCCGACGCGCTTTTGAAGCTGCTCATGGAGTTCCGCAGCCAGGGCATGACCTCGATCATCATCTCGCACAAGCTGAACGAGATCAAAAAGGTCGCCGACCAGATCACCATCCTGCGCGACGGCGGCACGGTCGAGACGCTGGACTGTCATCACGAGGACATTTCCGAGGACCGCATCATCAAGGGCATGGTCGGCCGCGAGATGGAGGACCGCTATCCCCCGCGCGAGCCGAAGATCGGCGAGACGCTGCTCGAGGTGAAGAACTGGAACGTCTTCCACCAGCACCATCGCGACCGGCAGTTCCTGCACGACGTCAGCTTCGCCGTGCGCGCCGGCGAGGTGGTCGGCATTGCCGGCCTGATGGGCGCGGGGCGCACCGAAACGGCGATGAGCCTCTTCGGCAGGAGCTGGGGGCACAAGATCACCGGCGACGTCTTCATGCGCGGCAAGCCGGTGGATGTGAGCACGATCCCGAAGGCGATCGAGGCCGGCCTTGCCTATGTGACCGAGGACCGCAAGCAGCTCGGCCTCGTGCTGATCGACAACATCATGCACAACACGACGCTCGCCAATCTCGGCGGCGTTTCGAAGGCCACGGTCATCGACAACCGGCAGGAGGCAAAGGTCGCCTCCGGCTATCGCCAGAAGCTGCGCATCCGCTCGCACTCGATCTATCAGGAAGCGGTCAATCTTTCAGGCGGCAACCAGCAGAAGGTCGTGCTGTCGAAATGGCTCTTCACCAATCCCGAGGTTCTGATCCTCGATGAACCCACGCGCGGCATCGATGTCGGCGCCAAGTTCGAAATCTACACAATCATCAACCAGCTTGCCGCCGAGGGCAAGGGCATCCTGATGATCTCGTCGGAGATGCCGGAACTGCTCGGGACCTGCGATCGCATCTATGTCATGAACGAAGGACGCATCGTGGCCGAGCTTTCCAAGGCGGAAGCAAGCCAGGAATCCATCATGCGCGCCATCATGCGCTCCGGGGAGAAACACTGATGTCCACCGATACCGCGACCAAGACGACCCAGCCTTCGGTGGGAGACTACCTGCGCCGGAACATCCGCGAATACGGCCTGCTCGTCGCGCTCGTCGTGATCATGATCTTCTTCCAGGTCATTACCCAGGGCGTGCTCTTCCGCCCGGTCAACATCACCAATCTGGTGCTGCAGAACTCGTTCATCGTCATCATGGCGCTGGGCATGCTGCTGATCATCGTGGCGGGGCATATCGACCTCTCGGTCGGCTCGATCGTCGCCTTCATCGGCGCGATCTCGGCGATCATGCTGGTGAAATGGGGAATGCCGGCGATCATCGTCGTGCCGCTCTGCATTTTCGTCGGGGCGCTGATGGGCGCGGCGCAGGGCTATTGGGTCGCCTACCAGAAGATCCCGTCCTTCATCGTCACGCTTGCCGGCATGCTCGTCTTCCGCGGCATGACCTATGTCGTGCTCGGCGGCCGTCCGGTCGGCCCGTTCCCGAAGGAGTTCCAGATCCTCTCCACGGGCTTCGTGCCGGATTTCCTGTCGCTCACCGACCCGGCGACGAGCCTCATCAAGAACTATTTCGCGCTCCTCGTCGTCATCCTGCTGGTCGGCTATGCCATCTATGCCGGGCTTCGCGAGCGGCGCATGAATGCGCTGCACGAGACGGAGAACGAGCCCTTCGCCTTCTTCGCCGTGCAGATGGCGGTCATCAGCGCGGTGGCGATCTTTCTCGGCTTCCAGCTCTCGACCTATCGCGGCCTGCCGAACGTTCTCGTCGTCATGGGCCTGCTTATCGCGCTCTATACCTTCGTCACGACCCGCACGACG
Organism: Shinella yambaruensis; assembly: GCF_050859155.1. Classification (NCBI taxonomy): domain Bacteria; kingdom Pseudomonadati; phylum Pseudomonadota; class Alphaproteobacteria; order Hyphomicrobiales; family Rhizobiaceae; genus Shinella; species Shinella yambaruensis. Next base: position 3,009,748 of record NZ_CP150638.1, on the reverse strand, counting down.
ATCGGCCGGCGCATCTACGCCATGGGCGGCAATGAGAAGGCGGCGAAGCTCTCGGGCATCAACACCGAGCGGCTGACCTTCTACACCTTCGTCAACATGGGGGCGCTCGCCGCGCTCGCCGGCATGATCATCGCCGCCCGCCTCAACTCGGCGACGCCGAAGGCTGGCGTCGGCTTCGAGCTCGACGTCATCGCGGCCTGCTTCATCGGCGGTGCCTCGGCCTCGGGTGGCGTCGGCAAGATCACCGGCGCGGTCATCGGCGCCTTCATCATGGGCGTCATGAACAACGGCATGTCGATCATGGGCATTGGCATCGACTACCAGCAGCTCATCAAGGGCCTGGTGCTGCTCGCCGCCGTGTTCTTCGACGTCTACAACAAGAACAAGGGCTGACCGGGGAACACCGGCCCGCCCAAGGATTGCAAACGTGTTTGACCGGCTGCGGATGCGGCCAGTGCGGTGACGTCTGTCCCCGCAGGTGCGGAGCTTTGGCCGGGTCCAGGCTTCAGGAAGGAAACGAAAATGCTGATGTCACAGGTCGCAAATGCCGACGGCTCGATCACGGTGGTCGTGCGCGAGGATGGGGGCGAGGGCCGCGCGGTGAAGGGGGCGGACAGCGTCTACGCGCTCGCCATGGAAGCCGCCAACAGCGGGCAGTCCCTGAAGGCCGTCATCGACGCGAAGGGCCTCGGCGAGGCCGTCGATCTGGAGGCGGCCTATGCCGCGGGCCGGTTGCTCTCGCCGATCACCCATCCGGACGCCGCCCATCTCCACCTGACCGGTACGGGCCTCACCCATCTCGGCTCCGCGGCCACGCGCGATTCCATGCACAAGAAGACGGCGGAGGCGGCCGAGGAGACCCTGACCGATTCCATGAAGATGTTCCGCATGGGCCTTGAAAACGGCAAGCCGAAGCCCGGCGAAAAGGGCGTGCAGCCGGAATGGTTCTACAAGGGCAACGGCACGCAGGCGGTGGCGCCGGGTAGCCGGCTTACCTCGCCCTCCTTCGCGCTCGATGGCGGCGAGGAGCCGGAAATGGCCGGTATCTATGTCATCGCCGCCGACGGCGCGCCCTTCCGCATCGGCTTTGCCGTGTCGAACGAATTCTCCGACCATGTGACAGAGCGCATCAACTATCTCTACCTCGCTCATTCGAAGCTTCGCCAGGCGAGCTTCGGACCGGAGATCCGCGTCGGCGCCGCGCCGGACGATATCCGCGGTTTCTCGCGCATTGTCCGCGGCGGCAAGGTTCTGTGGGAAAAGCCCTTCGTCTCCGGCGAGGCGAACATGTCCCACACCTTCGCCAACCTCGAATACCACCATTTCAAATACGGCCTGTTCCGCGCCCCGGGCGATATCCATGTTCATATGTTCGGCACGGCGACGCTCTCCTTCGGCGACGGCATCCGCACCGAGGCGGGGGATATGTTCGAGATCGGGGCCGACGGTTTCGGCCTGCCGCTGCGCAATCCCTTGGCGATTGCCAGGGAAGAAGAAATCGAAATCCGCCAATTGTAAGGGATGTGCCGCCTTCGTGCGGGACGGGACAGACAGGAGGCCTTGCCCATGACGCTCCACCAGAACCTGATTGCCGGCGAATGGGTCGGCTCGGACGCGATCCGGAACATCAACCCGTCGAACACGGACGACGTGGTGGGCGAATATGCCCGCGCCTCCGCCGAAGACACGAAGGCGGCGATCGCGGCGGCGAAGGCCGCGTTTCCGGCCTGGTCGCGCTCCGGCATCCTGGAGCGCCATGCCATCCTCAGGAAGACCGCCGACGAGATTTTGGCCCGCAAGGACGAGCTCGGCCGGCTGCTCTCGCGCGAGGAGGGCAAGACGCTGGCCGAAGGCATCGGCGAAACGGTACGCGCCGGCCAGATCTTCGATTTCTTCGCGGGCGAAACCTTGCGCCTTGCCGGCGAGACGTTGCCTTCGGTGCGCCCGAACATCGGCGTCGAGATCACTCGCGAGCAGGTCGGCGTCGTCGGCATCATCACGCCCTGGAACTTCCCCATCGCCATCCCGGCCTGGAAGATCGCGCCGGCGCTCGCCTATGGCAACACGGTCGTCTTCAAGCCCGCCGAGCTGGTGCCCGGCTGTTCCTGGGCCATCGTCGATATCCTCGTGCGCGCCGGCCTGCCGAAGGGCGTGCTCAACCTCGTCATGGGCAAGGGCTCCGTCGTCGGCCAGACCATGCTCGACAGTCCCGAGGTCAACGCCATCACCTTCACGGGGTCCACCGGCACCGGAAAACGCGTCGCGCTCGCCTCCGTCGAGCATAACCGCAAGTACCAGCTGGAGATGGGCGGAAAGAATCCGTTCGTCGTGCTCGATGATGCGGACCTTTCCGTTGCCGTGGAAGCCGCCGTCAACTCGGCCTTCTTCTCCACCGGCCAGCGCTGCACCGCCTCCTCGCGCGTCATCGTGACGGAAGGCATCCACGACCGTTTCGTCGCCGCCGTCGGCGAGCGCCTGAAGAGCGTCGTCGTCGATGATGCCCTGAAGGCCGGCACGCATATCGGCCCGGTCGTCGACGAGAGCCAGCTCAAGCAGGACACGGACTATATCGAGATCGGCCAAAAGGAAGGCGCAAGGCTCGCCTTCGGCGGCGAGTTGTTGAAGCGGGACACGCCCGGCTTCTACCTCGCGCCGGCGCTCTTCACCGAGGCGACGAACGACATGCGCATTTCGCGCGAGGAGATCTTCGGCCCGGTCGCCGCGGTCATCCGCGTCAAGGACTATGAGGAAGCGCTCGCCGTCGCCAACGACACGCCCTTCGGCCTGTCCTCCGGCATCGCCACGACCAGCCTCAAGCATGCCACGCATTTCAAGCGCTATGCGGAGGCCGGCATGGTCATGGTCAACCTGCCGACGGCGGGCGTCGATTTCCACGTGCCCTTCGGCGGGCGCAAGGGCTCGTCCCATGGCCCGCGCGAGCAGGGCCGCTATGCCAGCGAATTCTACACAACCGTCAAGACCGCCTACACCCTGGCGTGAGACAAAGGCCGGCCGGTGCCCTGTGCCGGACGGCCCCTTCAAGGACTGGAAAGATGAAGAAGAAAGCCGAATGGCCGCGCAGGCTGAGATCACAGGAATGGTACGGCGGCACCAGCCGCGACGTGATCTACCATCGCGGCTGGATGAAGAACCAGGGCTACCCGCATGACCTGTTCGATGGGCGTCCCGTCATCGGCATCCTCAACACCTGGTCGGACATGACGCCGTGCAACGGCCACCTGCGCGAGCTCGCCGAGAAGGTGAAGGCCGGCGTCTGGGAGGCGGGCGGCTTCCCGCTCGAAGTGCCGGTGTTCTCGGCCTCTGAAAACACCTTCCGTCCCACGGCGATGATGTACCGCAACCTCGCCGCGCTCGCGGTGGAGGAGGCGATCCGCGGCCAGCCGATGGACGGCTGCGTGCTGATGGTCGGCTGCGACAAGACCACGCCGTCGCTCCTGATGGGCGCGGCCTCGGTCGATCTGCCGTCGATCGTCGTCACCGGCGGTCCCATGCTGAACGGTTATTTCCGCGGCGAGCGCGTCGGCTCGGGCACGCATCTGTGGAAATTCTCCGAGATGGTGAAGGCCGGCGAGATGACGCAGGCCGAGTTCCTCGAGGCCGAGGCGTCGATGAGCCGTTCGTCGGGCACCTGCAACACGATGGGCACGGCCTCCACCATGGCCTCCATGGCCGAGGCGCTGGGCATGGCGCTGTCGGGCAACGCCGCCATCCCGGCGGTCGATTCCCGCCGCAGGGTGATGGCGCAGCTTACCGGCCGGCGCATCGTCCAGATGGTCAAGGACGACCTGAAGCCGTCGGACATCCTGACGAAGGACGCCTTCGAGAACGCCATCCGCACCAATGCGGCCATTGGCGGCTCGACCAATGCGGTGATCCATCTGCTCGCCATCGCCGGCCGGGTCGGCGTCGACCTGACGCTGGACGACTGGGACCGCTGCGGCCGCGATGTGCCGACCGTCGTCAACCTGATGCCCTCTGGCAAGTACCTGATGGAGGAGTTCTTCTATGCCGGCGGCCTGCCGGTGGTGCTGAAGCGCCTCGGCGAGGCCGGCCTTCTGCACAAGGACGCGCTGACGGTATCGGGCGAGACGATGTGGGATGAGGTCAAGGACGTCGTCAACTGGAACGAGGACGTGATCCTGCCGGCGGAGAAGGCGCTGACGCAATCGGGCGGTATCGTCGTGCTGCGCGGCAATCTCGCGCCGAAGGGGGCGGTGCTGAAACCCTCGGCCGCCTCGCCGCATCTTCTGACGCACCGGGGCAGGGCGGTCGTGTTCGAGGACATCGACGACTACAAGGCCAAGATCAACGATGACACTCTCGACATTGACGAGACCTGCGTCATGGTCATGAAGAACTGTGGGCCGAAGGGCTATCCGGGCATGGCCGAGGTGGGCAATATGGGCCTGCCGCCGAAGGTGCTGAAAAAGGGCATCACCGACATGGTGCGCATCTCCGACGCGCGCATGTCGGGCACGGCCTATGGCACCGTCGTCCTGCACACCTCCCCGGAAGCGGCCGTCGGCGGGCCGCTTGCGGTCGTCAGGAACGGCGACATGATCGAGCTCGACGTGCCGAACCGGCGCCTGCATCTCGACATTTCCGAGGAGGAACTGGCGCGCCGGCTCGCCGCATGGACGCCGAACCACGACCTGCCCACCTCCGGTTATGCCTGGCTGCACCAGCAGCACGTCCAGGGTGCCGATACCGGCGCCGACCTCGATTTCCTCAAGGGCTGCCGCGGCAGCGCGGTCGGCAAGGACAGCCATTGAGTTTTTCGGGCGCGGTCCTCGGATCGCGCCCTCTTTGTTTCATTTCGGCACGCCTGGGCGTGTTTTCCCGCCTGTCGCAAGGTTTCCTTTCCCTTTGCACCGCGTCGGTTGCATCCGCGCGGAACTGCCCGCGGTCGTTCGACCTTCGTTTCGCAAGGCCGGTCCACTCCCGGGCCGGTCACGGAAAGGGAGGTTCCCATGTCTGGAACGTCAAATCGCAAATCGCTTCTCCGCCTCTCGGCCGGTGTGCTGATCGCGGCGGTTCTTGCCCTGCCGGCGCAGGCGGCCGATCGCGGCAAGCGGGATGGCCTCGGGCTCGGCGTCGGTGTCAGCGTCGGCGGCATAAAGGCCGGTGCCGATGCCCGGGTCGGAGGCAGCAGGGGGCTCGTCGACGCGGATGTCCGGGCGCGGGCCGGCGGCCGGGACGGCCTCAAGGCCGATGCCAAGGCGAATGTCGGCGGCAGCCGGGGGCTTGCCGATGTAGATGTGAAAGCGGGCCTCGGCGGGCGGGACGGCGTGAACGCGCGTGCCAAAGCCAATGTCGGCGGCTCGGACAGCCTTGCCGATGCGGATATCCGGGCAACGGTCGGCGGGCGTGACGGTCTTGCGGCCGGGGTCGGTGCGACGGTGGGCGGGCGCGGCCTCGTCGATGCGGATGTCGATGTCAGCCTCGGCGACGACGACGCGTTCACCCGGCCGGATCGCCGCGACCCGCGCACGCCCGGCGACGACGACCGGTGGCGCACCGATCCGGATGACCGCACCGTCGTGCGCGAATTCTCGCGGCTTTCCGGCGGCGAGCGTATGCAGCTCATCAAGCGCTGCCGCGGCGTCACCAGCGATGGTTACGATGCGGCGCTGGTGAAACTCTGCCGCCTGCTCGAAACGGCAGCGCGTTAAAGCATCGGCACAGGCCCTTAAAGCGATTTCGATTTAAGGGCCTGTGAATCGATTCAGGGATTTACGGCGTGCTTTGCGCATCCTGATTCAAGTCCGGCGGTCAGCTCTGGCTCTGCGACTGGCTCTGTCCGGCGGGCGCCACCGTGATGGCGACGCTCATCGTTTCGGCCGAGTGCCCGAGCACCATGCCGGAAACGGGAGCGGCGTCCTTGTAGTCGAGGCCGGTCGACAGGCGCACATAGCGTGCATCCGGGCAGATCTTGTTGGCCGCGTCGAAGCCGACCCAGCCGAGCCCCTGCAGGTGCACCTCCGCCCAGGCATGGCTTGCCGTCTGCTCGGGCGTTTCCATCAGCAGGTAGCCCGAGACATAGCGGGCCGGCAGGCCGAGATGGCGCGCGGCGGAAAGGAAGACATGGGCGTGGTCCTGGCAGACGCCCTGCTTCTTTTCCAGGGCCTGCTCGGCCGTGGTGTCGGAGGCGGTTTCGCCCGGCTTGTAGGCGACGGTCTCGTGGATGGCAGCCATCAGCGCATGCATGTGCGCGAGCTCATTCTCGCCGCTGGCAGATTTGGCAAGGTCGCGGACCAGCTTGCCGGGCCTGGTCAGCGGCGTTTCGCGAAGATAGAGCCAGAGCGGCACGAAGCCTTGGTGCGGTCCGAAGACGCCGGCGCGGTCTTCCGTCTCCACCTCGCCTTCCGCGACGATGCGGATCGCCACCTGCTCGGCATTGGTGCTGACGAGATCGACATGATTGCCGAAGTGATCGGTATAGCCGGCCTCCAGCCGCGCGCCGTGCACGGTGGTCGCCCACGTGCGCACGATCTGGCCCGGCTGCGTCTTCGGCGTCAGGCGAAGCCGCTGCAGGGAATACTGCACCGGATCTTCATAGTGATATTCGGTCGTGTGGCTGATCTTCAGTCGCATCGCTCGCCAGCCCTATCGATAGAAGCGGTAGCCTTCGGAGATTTCCTCTCCGAGGCGGTTGTTGTGCACGATGAACTCCTCGATGAACTCATGGAGCCCCTGTTCCATGATGTCGTCGATGGTGCGGCTTCTCAGCAGCATCAGCGTGGCGGAGGCCGTTTCGTGCGCCGCGTGGTTGTCGCCGTAGAGCTTTGCAAGATAGCCGAGATTGCTGACGATCTTGTCGTAGCTGTAGGCGAGCGAGCGCGGCATGCGGTCGTTGAGGATCAGGAAGTCGGAAATGTTGGTCGAGGAATAGTCGCCGTCATAGACCCAGCTGTAGGAGCGGTGCGCGGAGACCGAGCGCAGGATCGATTCCCATTGCATGTTGTCGAGCGAGGAGCCGACCTTCGCGATCGCCGGCAGGAGCACGTAATACTTGACGTCGAGGATACGCGCGGTGTTGTCCGCCCGCTCGATGAAGGTGCCGATGCGCGAGAAGTTGTAGATGTCGTCGCGCAGCATGGTGCCGTGGAAGGCGCCGCGGATGAGGCCGGTGCGCCGCTTGATCGTGTCGATCACCTCGGGCATTTCCGCCGGGCGGATGCGCTTGGCGAGCATGTCCTTGAACTCGATCCAGCACTCGTTGGTGGCTTCCCAGGTCTCCCGGGTCAGCGCCGTGCGCACCATGCGGGCGTTGTTGCGCGCCGATTCGATGCAGGACATCACGCTCGACGGGTTCGAGCGGTCGCGCAGGAGGTAGTCGATCGCGTCGGTGCTCGTCAGCTTGCCGTGCACGGTGTCGAAGTCCTCGCGCACGCCGGCGCTTTGCAGCACGCCGTCCCAGTCCTCGTCGGAGGAGCCGGTGCGCGTTAGCGCCATGCGCAGGCCCGCATCGATGAGGCGGGCGATGTTCTCGCCCCGCTCGATATAGCGGAACATCCAGTAGAGGCCGTTTGCAGTTCGTCCCAGCATCGGCTCAGTCCTCCAGTACCCAGGTGTCCTTCGTGCCGCCGCCCTGGCTGGAGTTGACCACCAGCGAGCCTTCCTTCAGCGCCACGCGGGTGAGCCCGCCGGGAATGATCTGCACCTTGTCGGAAACGAGCACATAGGGCCGGAGATCGACGTGCCGGGGCGCGATGCCCTTGTTGACGAGGATCGGGACTGTGGAGAGCGACAGCGTCGGCTGGGCGATGTAGTTCGCCGGCCGGGCCTTCAGCTTTTCGGCGAAGGCCGCGCACTCCTTCTTGGAGGCGGTGGGGCCGACGAGCATGCCGTAGCCGCCCGAGCCATGCACCTCCTTCACCACCAGTTCGCTCAGGTGCTCGAGCACGTATTTCAGGCTGTCCTCTTCCGAGCAGCGCCAGGTCGGCACGTTTTCGAGCATCGCCTTGCGGCCCGTATAGAACTCGACGATCTCGGGCATGTAGGAATAGATCGCCTTGTCGTCGGAAATGCCGGTGCCGGGGGCGTTGGCGATGGTGATGTTGCCGGCCTTGTAGACATCCATGATGCCGGGAATGCCAAGGGCGGAATCCGGCCGGAAGGTGAGGGGATCGAGGAAATCGTCGTCGACGCGGCGGTAGAGCACGTCGATCGCCTCGTAGCCGCGGGTGGTGCGCATCTTCACCTTGCCGTCGACGACGCGCAGGTCCGAGCCCTCGACCAGCTCCACGCCCATCATGTCGGCGAGGAAGGCGTGTTCGTAATAGGCCGAGTTGAAGATGCCGGGGGTCAGCACCGCGACACGCGGCTTGCCCGAACAGCCGGGCGGGGCGAGCGAGGCGAGGCTCTGGCGCAGGAGCTTCGGATAGTCCTCGACCGGCCGCACCTTGTTGATGTGGAACAGCTCCGGGAACATCTGCATCATGGTTTCCCGGTTCTCCAGCATGTAGCTGACGCCGGACGGGGTGCGGGCATTGTCCTCAAGCACGTAGAACTGGTCTTCGCCGGTGCGCACGATATCGGTGCCGACGATGTGGGTATAGACGCCGCCCGGCGGCTTGAAGCCGATCATCTGCGGCAGGAAGGCTTCGTTGCGCTCGATCAGTTCGCGCGGCACGCGGCCGGCCTTGATGATCTCCTGCTTGTGGTAGATGTCGTCGAGGAAGGCGTTGAGGGCGATGACCCGCTGTTCGATGCCCTGGGCGAGCCTGCGCCATTCTCGGCCGGAAATGATGCGGGGGATGATGTCGAAGGGGATGAGTTTCTCGGAACTGTCCTCGTGTCCGTAGACCGCGAAGGTGATGCCGGTCTTTCGAAAGAGGTTCTCGGCGTCCCTTGATTTGGCGATCAGGCGAGCCCGATCCTGTCCTTCGTACCAGTCATGGTAGTTTTCGTATGGCTGCCGCGGACCTTGGTCCGCATTCATCATTTCATCAAATGCCAAAGGCGTGTTCCCCATTTCTCGCCATTTGAGTACAACATCCCGGGCAATGCAAGAACCATGCTCAATTAGCAGGAAAGAATTCTCACACCGCTTTGAAGGCGGCTAAACCGGCCGGCAAGACGGTTTTTCTGCAAGGGAAACATGCCGCTGCCCGCGCCGTGCCGAACCGCGGGACGCCGCCGGGGCCGGTTCTGCCGAAAACATGGGCAGATGCCGAAAAGCCGTTCCGCCCGATCTTTCGTTGAACCTAATCATCAAGGAAATTCCTTTGACCATCGCGGAGGCGGCGCCTATCGCTCGCGCACCGATTGTCCTTTCGCCGGAAGTCCCATGTCCCTCGATCGCCTGGCTCCGGCCATCTTCGTCCTGCTCTGGTCGACCGGCTGGGTCGTCGCGAAGTTCGGCGCCATCGTCTCCGAGCCGCTGACGTTTCTGAGCATCCGCTATGCCGCCGCCGCCATTCTGTTCGCCGGCCTGTGCCTTGCGTCCGGCGTCGCCTGGCCGCGCGACCGGCGCACGATCGCGCATGCCGTCGTCTCCGGCGCCTTCCTGCACGGCCTCTACCTCGGGGCGGTTTGGTGGGCGATCGGCGAGGGCGTGCCGGCGGCGCTCTCCTCCATCATCGCGGCGCTCCAGCCGCTGATGACGGCGCTGGCCGCGCCCTTCTTCATCGGCGAGCGGCTGAGCCCGACGCAGAAGGCCGGCCTCTGTCTCGGCTTCCTCGGCGTGCTGCTGGCGGTGCTGCCGAAATTCTTCGGCCAGGGGGCCGCGGCAATCCCGGCCTTCGCCATCGTCGTCAACATGCTCGGCATGGCCGCCGTCACCTACGGCACGATCTACCAGAAGCAGCATCTCCAGGCCGGCGACATCCGGGCCATCGCGACGCTGCAATATGTCGGGGCGCTCATCGTTACCGTGCCCTTCGCGCTCTGCCTGGAAAGCCTGCACGTCGAATTCGGCTTGGCTTTCGTGGCGCTGCTCGCCTGGTCGGTGCTCGGCATCTCCATGGGGGCGGTCCTGCTGCTGCTCTACCTTCTCCGCCGCGGGCAGGTCTCCCGCGCAGCCTCCCTCATCTACCTCGTGCCGCCGATCGCCGCCGTCCAGGCCGCCGCCGTCTTCGGCGAGGAATTGACGGTGCCGATGATCCTCGGCACGGCGATCGTCGTTGTCGGGGTCTATCTCACCAACCGCAAGGATGTCGCTCCGGCGGAATAAGGCGGCGGTCGGCGGGTGTCGCGTGGCAACTGTGTTCAAGCGAAGTTGGTTTTGTCGCGCTGCATTGCGTTGAGGATCGTGATGAGCTTTCGCGCGACGGCGATGATGCCGGCCTTTGCGGAACCTGTTCTGGCTGAGACGGCCTGATGGAAGGCGCGCAGGCGCGCTGAGGCCTTGATGGCGCCGAGGGCCGCCATGTAGAGGGCCTTTCGCACGCGTGGCCTGCCGCCCTTGATGCGGCGGCGGCCGGATCTCCTGCCGGAATCGTCATTGAAGGGAGCAAGGCCGGCAAGGCTTGCGGCTGTTTTGGGCGAAAGGCTGCCGAGTTCGGGCATATGGGCCAGCAGGGTCAAGGCTGTCACCTTGCCCACGCCGGGCGCGGAGGTAAGGCGGTGCGCCTGCTGAGCGAGATGTCCATTCTTCATCTGCTCGTCGATCGCAGCCTCAATCGAGGCGATCCTCTCGCCGAGGATGGCGATCATGGCCTCGATGTCGGCGCGGACGGCGGGATCGAAGGCATCGCAAAGATGCCGGCGCTCGGTTGCACGGGCATCGACGAGCTGATCCCGGCGGCGGGCAAGGGCCGCCAGCCGTTCGCGCACCGGGCAAGGCGGCGCCTCGGCCGTCAGGCCGAACATGGTTCCCATCTCGCAAAGCGAGCGGGCATCGATGCGGTCGGTCTTGGCCAGCCGTCCCCGCGCTTCGGCAAAGCGCCGGGCCGTCTTCGGGTTGACGCGGGCAAAGGCGATGCCGGCCTGCGAAAGACACAGGCGCAGCAGCCGGTCGCAATGACCTGTCGCCTCGAAGACGACCAGGTCGGTGGCCGGGTCGAGACCACGGGCAAAAGCGGACAGCGCGGTCTGCTCGTTGGGGATGCGGCAGAACCTGGCCGTTTTCGGATCGAAGATGTCGATCATGTCCTTGCCGATGTCGCAGCCGATGAAGGTATGGTGTATCGTCATGGCGCCTGCTCCTGTGTGCGGGGTCTGTGGCGACAGCCCCGTGCAACTGTTCAGGTTGATGGGCGAAGCGGGAAGGGGCCAAGCCATGCCGCGGCCTGCCGTCACAAACGGCGGCCTGGATCCTCTCGGCCTCCTTCCCGCAACCATCTTACATCAGACCAAACACACAGGATCCTCGGCTCGGAGGCCGAGGATGACGAAAGAAGGGAGGTTTGCAGGCTCAAGGCAACGAAGCCGCATGCCGCACGGTTTGACGGGCGGGCAGCCTCACCTCCCCTCCGTCATCCTCGGCCTGCGAGCCGAGGATCCACGCGACACCCGCGACGCCGATGGTTGGCCCAAACGAAAACGGCGGGCCGAAGCCCGCCGTTTGCTCATCTACTGCTCAACCTGCTTACGCCTGCTCGCGGCGCTGGCCTTCCGGCCGGCGCTGCTTGCCGTGGTGGTTCGGGCGGCCCTGGCCGTTGCCGCCGCCGTGGTTGCGGTTCTGGCGCTCGCCCTGCTTCTGCTGTGGGCGGCCGCCATGGGCGCGCTTGCCGGCAGCCGGGGCGCCGCCCTCGGAGGCGGCCTGCGTGCCATCGCCGAAGGGCTTGCGCTGCGGGCGCTGGGCAGCGCGGCCGTTGCCGGAACGCTGGCCGCCGCCATTGTTGCGGCCCTTGCGCGACTTGCCGCCGGGGCCGGCCGTCACGATGGCCGGGGCCTCGCCGCTGGCGACCGTGATTTTGATGCCCATCAGCTTCTCGATGTCGCGCAGGAGATGCGCTTCGTCCGGCGCGCAGAAGGCGATGGCGATGCCGTCGCGGCCGTTGCGCGCCGTGCGGCCGATGCGGTGGACATAGGCGTCCGGCACTTCCGGCAGGTCGTAGTTGTAGACGTGGGTGACGCCCGGGATGTCGATGCCGCGGGCGGCGACGTCGGTGGCGACCAGCACGCGGATCTCGCCGTCACGGAAGGCCTTGAGGGCGCGCTCGCGCTGGCCCTGGCTCTTGTTGCCGTGGATGGAGGCGGCCTTGAAGCCGATATGGTCGAGATGCTTCATCAGCTTTTCCGCACCATGCTTGGTGCGCGAGAAGACGAGCGACAGGCCATCCGGATTGGCGGTGAGCGTCTGCTTGAGGATTTGCGTCTTCTGGTCCTTGCCGGGCACGAAGTGCACGTACTGCTCCACCTTGTCGGCAGCCTTGCCGGGCGGGGTGACCTCGACCTTCTTCGGGTTGACGAGGTATTCGCCGGCAAGCTCGGCGATCAGCTTGGGCATGGTGGCCGAGAAGAGCAGCGTCTGGCGGTTCTTCGGCACGAGCTTGGAGATCTTGCGCAGGTCGTGGATGAAGCCGAGGTCGAGCATCTGGTCGGCCTCGTCGAGCACGAGGTAGCGGGCCTGCGTCAGCGTCACGGCCTTGCGGGCGACAAGGTCGAGCAGGCGGCCGGGGGTGGCGACGAGGATGTCGGTGCCGCGCGAGAGCATTTCCGACTGCTTGTTGATGGAGGCGCCGCCGACGACGGTGACGACGCGCAGCGGCGTCTTCTTCACGAAGTCGCGCAGGTTGTCGGCGATCTGGTTCACCAGTTCGCGGGTCGGGGCGAGGATGAGGGCGCGGATGTTGCGCGGGTCGGGGCGACGGGCCTCGGCGAGAAGCTTTTCGATCATCGGCAGGCCGAAGGCGGCCGTCTTGCCGGTGCCGGTCTGGGCAAGGCCGATCAGGTCGCTGCCTTCGAGGACGAGCGGGATGGCCTTTTCCTGGATCGGCGTTGCCTTTTCAAAGCCGAGGGCGGAGAGCGTGGCGACGATGGTCTTCGAGAGGCCGAGGTCGTGGAACGTGGTCAAGTCTGATACCTTTCGGGGCGCCAGGCGACTGTCCCGACCGCAGTTCCGGACGCAAGATCGCGTCACGCTTTTGCTCGAACTGCATCAGGCCGGAACCGCACCATGCGCTTCCGGTTTCGTCTGGCGTCAAGAACCCCGCGTGAATTGGGAACTTGTGGGTTGGTTGGCAGTCGTCTGCGCAGTCATCCGCAAATGGGAGGCGGATCGTTCTCTTGCGCTTGTCCTTCTTCGTATCCCGTTGCGGGGAAATCTCAGGCTCGCTCACGCGGCGGCCGAAGGGCGACGCTGCGGCTCATGTCGTTGTTTTGTGGTGAAAAGTCAAGCCTTAGTTTTCGCAGATGCGAAAAGAGTTGCCCCTACGCCATGTGCAGGTCGAAGTCGGCCGCGGCGCAAACCGTGCCGTTGATCAGGATCTCGATGCGGTGTTTTCCGGGATAGTAGCGCCGCGTGGTGATCGCCCGGATCGCATGATCCTTCCCGATCGTCTGGCTGGCGCCGGCCGGCAGGTCGAGCTGCTTCCACTTGAAGACCTTGGGCGCCAGCGTGCCGTTCGCCTTCACATGGTGGATCGCATAGTCGATCATCAGCCGCTGTGGCGCCGCATCCGCGTTCGTCACCACGATGGAAAAGCCGAGCTTGTCGCCGAAGACGATAGCGGGGGCAGCAAGGGTGAGGGCCGCGCCGATGCCCCTGGCCGCCGCAAAGCCGAAATTGGCGAGCGCCTTCGCATCACCCTTCTTCAGGAGCGTGCGCGAGGCATGGCGCAGCAACTGCCGGCGCTCGGCGGAGGCGCCCTCGATGTGCCGCTCGACGAAATCGACGACGAGGGCCGGATGGTCCTTGGCGATGTCGTTGAGGCTGTTGGCGACGGAGCGGCGCACATAGTCTTCCGGATCGTCGAGGAGGGAGACAAGGATGGGCAGGACCGGTGCCGGGTCCCTGACCAGCGCCGGCAGGCGCATCGCCCAGGGCAGGCGCGGGCGGGTGCCTTCGCTGGTAAGCCGGCGGACGTGATGATCGGGATCGGCCGTCCAGCCCGAGATTTCCGCAAGCGCCCGGTCCTGCTCGGCGTGGATGAAGCGGCGGATGCCGAACTCCGCCGTGAAATGCGGCGTCAATGCCTTGAGCAGGGCGAGCGACAGGTCGAAATGCTGCAGGCCCTGTTGCGCGACGAACTGGTTGACCGGCAGCAGGGCCCAGCCGGAAAGCCCCGGGCCCTCCTCCTGCGGCAGTGCCCTTCGAAGGATCTTCGCAGCGGCCGCATAGTCAGCGGGCAGCGTCTGTACCAGCGCGTCCTTGATCCGTTCGGCGCGCTGCATCAGCTCCAGCGCCGCCATGCCGTCCGTGGCAAGCCGCGTGAAGCGGTCCGCGTCGAAATCCGGCGCGGCGCGGGAGACGTGCTCCGCCATCTCCTTCACCAGTCCGGGATGCAGCAGGTTCTTCAGCGGTTCGGCCACGGGGTTCTCCTGTCCTTTGCCGTACCCTAGCGAACCATGGCGGCGCGGGGATAGGGGACGGACACCGCTTTCCAACAGGTTCGTTATCGATGCCACCCGGAACATGCGCCCGGCCGTTGCGTTGGATCAACGCGCATCCTGCCACAATCCTGTTGGATGTTGCGCAGGGCGGATTCGTCTGCCTGTCCATGAACCTCGCTACGGGAGTGAAACATGACCGCTACGACTTGGATTCTCGCCGCTGACGGCAACCAGGCCCGCCTGCTCAAAGGGGTGAACCTGTTGAAGGATGGCCAGCAGAGCCCGGAGCAGGAGGTCTTTCGCTGGGAGCCGAAGAAGGCGCAGGACATCATGGCCGACAAGCCCGGCCGCAGCCATTCCTCGGTCGGTCCCGGCCGTTCCGCCATGGAATATTCGAGCGATCCGGTGCGGGAGGAACAGTTGAAGTTCACAGCGGAAGTTGCCGGCCGCATCGACGACTACGCCGCCGAAGGCGCCTTCGACCGGCTCGTGGTCTGCGCCGCGCCGCAGACGCTCGGCGACCTGCGCAACAAGCTCTCAGACAAGTCGCGCACGCTGACCATGGCCGAGATCGACAAGAACTTTTCCAACCTGCCGACGGAGAAGCTGATTTCCTCCGTCCGCTCCATCATGTTCGATGCCTGAGGTCGTAGGAAAAAAGCCTCAGAAATCCGTGGGAACGCCGCCCTCTTCCTTGCGCTTTGCGACGAACGCTTCCAGTTCGTCCTCGATCGCCGGGTCGAGCGGCGGCTTCTCGTAGGCGTTGAGCTTTTCCTTGAAGACCCGGTTGGCATGATCGTAGGTGGTCGGCCGGCCGGCTTCCGTCCATGTCTCGAAATTGCGCCAGTCCGACAGGATCGGGGCGTAGAACGCCGTCTCGTAGCGGGCGAGCGTGTGCGGCGTGCCGAAGAAGTGGCCGCCCGGGCCGACGTCCCGCACGGCCTCAACGCCCAGCGCGTCCGGGCTGACATCGAGCGGCGCCAGATATTCGGCCACCATCTGCAGCATGTCCACGTCGAGGATGAACTTCTCGAAGGAGGCCGTCAGGCCGCCCTCGCTCCAGCCGGCCGAATGCATGATGAAGTTGCCGCCGCCCTGCGTCAGCGCCCAGAGGGAAAAGGCGGATTCATAGGCGGCCTGTGCATCCAGCGTGTTGGAGGCATTGGTGTTCGAGGTGCGATAGGGGATGTTGTACTTGCGGGCGAGCTGGCCACCGGCGATCACCGCCTTCATGTATTCCGGCGTGCCGAAGGCGGGCGCGCCCGTCTTCATGTCGACATTGGAGGTGAAGCCGCCATACATGACCGGCGCGCCGCGCCGTACCATCTGCGTGAAGGCGATGCCGGCCAGCGCCTCGGCATTCTGCTGCACGACGGCGCCCGCGATCGTCACCGGCGCCATGGCGCCGGCCAGCGTGAAGGGCGTCACCACCACGACCTGGCCCCGCGACGACATCTCGATGATGCCCTGCAGCATCGGGCCGTCGAGCCGTAGCGGCGAGGAGGTGTTGATGATGGTGAAGAGCGAGGGCTCGCGCTCCATCTGCTCCATCGAGATGCCGCGGCCGATGCGGGCGATCTCGATGCCGTCGAGATTGCGCTGCCTGCCGAGCGAATAGACGTGGAACACCTTGTCGGTCAGCGTCACCAGGTCCGACAGGCAGTCGAGATGGCGGACGGAGGCGTGGATGTCGACCGGCTCGACCGGATAGCCGCCCGTCGTGTGGATGACGTCGTAGGACTGGGCGAGCTTGACCAGCTTGCGGAAATCCTCCTGGTTGCCGGCGCGCCGGCCACCGTCGCGGTCGGCGACGAAGGGGGCGGAGGCAACCTGCGCGAAGACGAGGTTGTTGCCGCCGATCTCGACATTGCGCAGGGGATTGCGCGCATGCATCGTGAAGGCGGGCGGGACGGAGGCCATCATGTCCAGGATGAGCCCGCGGTCGAAGCGCACGCGGTCCGTGCCGGGCGTCACCTCGGCGCCGGCCGCCTTCATGCGCTCGCGCGCCTCCGGCAGGATGATGTCCATGCCGATCTCTTCGAGGATGGTGAGCGATGCCTGGTGCACGGCCTCCAGCGCATCCTCGGAAAGCACCGTGGAGGAAGCCGTCGTGTTAACGAGATTGAGGTATCTGGAGGTGGCCGTCGGCCGGCGGATGCGCTCTGCGCTGCGCCCGCCGCTGCGGCGCCGGCGCTCGACGGGCGTCTCGGACGCCTCCGGTTGTTCGAGGTGACTTTCGAGTTTGATCACGTCGCCCATGTGCAGCGCAGCCCCGGTCTGGTTTGCCTCGCGCCTTTGTCGCATGTCCTGCAACGGCATGCCCCGCCATTTGCGACAGCCAAATGCCCTGGTGGATAAGCGGTTTCGGGATGCGCCTTCCTGGATGCGTCACTTCCGGCAACGAAAGGTTAACCATCCGTTCAAGGATTAGTGGTACCCCCCGAGGGGTATGAATCTCTCCCTCCGTCCTGCTTCGGGGAGCGCGTGGCGTGGCTGAAACTCAAGACGAATTGCTGGTGGCGGCCTGTGCGCGCGTTCGCGAACACCCGTATCCGGCATATGTCAAAAGCAGCGAGTTGCGCTATCTGGCGGTGAACGAGGCCTATGCGCGCCTCTTCGGCCACGGTCCCGCGGAGATGATCGGCCTTAGCAGCGACGAAAGCGGCGAGGCGCCGGGCCATGGCGACCGCGACGATCCGGAACGCCGCTGCCTGATCTTCGGAAACCCCGAGCGGGCCCGTTATCTGCACCCCTTCGGCGGCGGCAGCTTCGATATCGCCATGAAGCGCGAGCGAATCTCCCCGACCCTCTCGGTGCTCGTCGGCCTTTTCACGCCCTCGGCCGAGGGGACGGCCGCCACGATCTGTGCCGCCGCCAATCTGAATGGCGTTGCGGCGCGGCTGGCGGACGCCGCGGCCGGGGAGCGCGGCGATACCGCGTCTGGCGAGCCTGTGGAAGATGCGCTCGATGCGCTTGGGGCGGGGGTCGCCGTCTTCGAGGCCGACAACCGGTTGCGATACGCCAATCGCAGCATGCGGGAGTTCTACCGGCTGCTCGTCGGCACGCTTGCGGACGGCCCCGTCAGCCTCGCCGCGCTCACGCGTGCGCTGCACGATATCGAAGTGGGACACACGTCCGAGGACGAGCGCGAGCACTGGGTCGCCGCGCGGCTTGCCTGCTATGACCTGCCGCTGCACGAATGCGTCGTCCGTCTTGCCGGCGGCTGGGTCCGCCTCGTCACGCAGCGCCGGCCGGATGGCACCTTCGTTGCGTTGCGCCTCGACGTGACGGCGCTGAAGGAGAGCGAAGGGCGGCTGAAGCAGCATTCGCAGGAGATCAGCCTCTATCGGGCGCTGCTCGACGAGCTGCCGGTCGCAAGCTTCATGCGCGACGAGAACCAGCGCATGATCTTCGCCAACCGCGCCTATGTCGCGCTGACGGGCCGGCAGCCGGAAGAACTGCTCGGCCTCACCACGCTCGACATGTTTCCGGGGCAGGGCGAGAAGTTCCACGCGCAGAACCAGCTCGTGCTCGATACCGGCGAACTGCTTGAAGCCGAGATCGATCATGTCCGGCCGGACGGCTCGGTGCTGCCGACGATCTCGCGGCTCTGCCGCGTCACGACGCTGGACGAAAAACGCTATCTCATCGGCTCGATCACCGACACCACGGTGCTGAAGAAGCGCGAAGGCCAGCTGATCGAGGCCCAACGCGAGGCGGAGGGCGCCAAGGCGGACCTCGAAAGCATCGTCGAATCGCTGCCTGTCGGCATCGTCGTCGTCGATGTGGCCGGCAATATCGAACTGGTGAACGGCGCCTTCGAGGAGCTGTGGGACGGCGCGCTGCCGCCGATGAAAGGCCGCCCGCTGGGCGACCTCCTGCGCTTCCAGCAGGCGCAGGGCGGCGCCTACGGGGAAGAGGGGACGCTTGCCGAGGCCTACGAGGCGTGCATTTCCGGTATCCGGGCCGGCGAGACGCCAGCGCGCGAGGTCGCCTATGCCAGCGGCCGGACGGTGATCGAGGCCGGCTGTGCGATCTCCGGCGGCCGCTGCCTCCTGACCTATATCGACATCACCGAGCGGCGCGAGCGCGAGCGCGAGGTGCTGGAGACCCGCAGCGCCCTCGAGGAGGTCGGCAGCCTCGTCAAGGACGCGGTCTCCTCGATGAGCCAGGGCCTCCTCATCATCGAGGACGGCGTGGTGGTGCTCTCCAACGAGGCGCTGTCCGCGATGATCGCCATGCCGCGCGAACTGCTGCAGCCGGGCGCGCTCGTCAAGGACGTTCTGCAAAGCTGCATCGACCGCGACATCGCCGGCTTCCTCGGCGAGGAGCCCGTCGATGCCAGCCGGTTCGGGGAAATCCTCTTCACCGGCAAGCCGGCGTCGCTGACGGTCTTCAGCGGCTACCAGCGCTGGCTGCGTCTCGACGTGACCCCGACGAGCCGCGGCCGCGACGTCATCGTCTTTTCCGATATCACGGACCTCAAGAGCCGCGAGGACGAGCTGCGCCGCCTCGTTACCCGCGCCGAGACGGCCGACAAGGCGAAGTCGGAATTCCTCGCCAATATGAGCCATGAAATCCGCACGCCGATGAACGGCGTGCTCGGCATGGCGGAGCTGCTCGCCAAATCGAACCTCGATACGCGGCAGAAGACCTTCATCGACATCATGGTGAAGTCCGGCAATGCGCTGCTCACCATCATCAACGACATCCTCGACTTCTCGAAGATCGATGCCGGCCAGATGACGCTGCGTGCCACCGCTTTCAATCCGGTGGAGGCGATCGAGGACGTTGCGACGCTGCTGTCGGCTAAGGCGGCGGAGAAGGACATCGAGCTCGTCGTGCGCGGCGCTGCCAACATGCCGGCCGTGGTGATGGGCGACGCGGGCCGTTTCCGCCAGATCGTCACCAATCTCGTCGGCAACGCCGTCAAGTTCACCGACCGCGGGCATGTCCTCATCGATCTTTCCGCGCAGACGGGCGGGGATGGCGGCGTGGAGATCATCATCCGCGTCGAGGATACGGGGGCGGGCATTCCGGCCGAGAAGATGGAATCGATCTTCGAGAAGTTCTCGCAGGTCGACGCTTCCTCGACCCGCCGCCACGAGGGAACCGGCCTCGGCCTCGCCATCACCGACGGGCTGACGCGCCTGTTCGGCGGCACGCTCACGGCGACCAGCGAGGTCGGCAGCGGTTCGGCCTTCACCGTGCGCCTGCCGATGGCGCTCGCCGTCGCCGCCCTGCCGGCCCGTATCGTGCCGGCCAGGGCGCCGGGCGCGCGCATCCTCGTCGTCGACGGGCACGACCTCTCCCGCAAGGCCGCGCACGACATGCTGCTCGACTGGGGTTTCGACGCGACCGCCGTCGGCTCCGAGACGGAGGCGCTTGCCGTGCTCGCCGCGGCAGGCGACATGGGCGTCTCGGTGGATGCCGTCCTGCTCGACTACCACCCGGAGCGTGCCTTCGATTTCGTGCGGGCGCTGCGGGAAGGGCCTCGAACCGCCGGTATCGCCGTGATCATGCTCACATCCATGACCCTGCCGGCCGATGACAGGCTGCTCGCCTCGCCGGATATCCAGGCCCATCTCATGAAGCCCGTGCGGGCCGACCTGCTGCGCGAGACGGTGTCCGAGGTGCTGCGGGCGATGCGCGGAACGAAGGCTCCGGCGCAAGGCGCGGGCGAGGGCAAGGTCCTGCCGCTGCGCCCGCATGCGGCCACCTCCGGGGTCGCGGCCGCCGAAGGCGAAATCCTCGATGTCCTCGTGGCCGAGGACAACGAGGTCAACCAGATCCTCTTCACCCAGATGCTGATGGCCTCCGGCCTGCGCTTCCGGCTGGTGGAAAACGGGCAGGAGGCGGTGGAGGTTTTCCGCGCGTCCCGCCCCGGCATGATCCTGATGGACATCTCCATGCCGGTGATGGACGGCCTGCAGGCGAGCCGTGCGATCCGCGCGATCGAAAGCGGCTCCGGCCGCCGGGTGCCGATCGTCGCCGTCACCGCCCATGTGCTCGATGGCGATCGCGAGGACTGCCTGGCTGCGGGCATGGACGATTACCTGACGAAGCCGATCAGCATCGAGAAGCTCGAAGAAAAGCTCGACCGCTGGCTGAAGCGCAGCGGCAGGGACGCCGTGACCGGCACGCTGTCGTGAGCGTTCAGCCGACCGGTCTTTCCCCGCACAGCATTTCCCGTTTTCCCGCGAAACCCGGCCGGCGTTCCACGACGAAACCGGCGGCCGCAAGGTTGCGCCGCACGAAGCCGGCCGCCGCATAGGTGCCGAAGCGCCCGCCGGGAACGGTCAGCCGGAAGACCGCCGCCATCAGCTCGGCCGACCACATGTCCGGATTGCGCGCAGGCGCGAAACCGTCGAGAAACCAGGCGTCGAAGGGTGTCGTCTCGCTCCCGAGGCTTTCCAGCGCCGCGCCGCAGACCACGGTGAGGCGGACACCGGGCGCAAGGTCGATCTCGACACGCCCGGCCGATGCATCCGGCCATTTGTCGGTAAGGATCGTGCGTTCGTGCTCGATTTCCGGCCAGTGCGCGAGTGCCCGGGCGATATCGGCGCGCGCCATGGGGAAACGCTCGAAGGAGGTGAAGTGGAGGCTTGCGCCTTCCGGCGCAGTCCCGCGCCATTGCCGCCAGGTCTCGCAGAGGTTGAGGCCGGTGCCGAAGCCGAGTTCGGCGATGCGGAAAGGTGCTTTCCGTTGCCAGCGGTCCGGCAGCCCGTTGCCGGCGAGGAAGACATGGCCGCATTCCAGCCGGCCGTCGCTGCGGCAATAAAAGTGGTCGTCAAAGGCCCGGGAATAGGGCATATCGCCGTCGTGCCAGTCGAGGACGGCTTCGGTCTGCGGCGTGTTTTCAGGATTGTGGTCAGCCATGGCGAATGCCGATAATCGCGGGAAGGCCGCCGGTCAACCGGCCGTGGACCTCATCGTCGCCGGCGGCGGGGTGATGGGCCTGTGGACCGCGCTTCTTGCCGCCCGGCAGGGCCTGTCCGTGCATCTTGCCGAGCGGCGTGCGATCGGCGCCGGCGCCAGCGGCGGCGTGCTCGGCGCGCTGATGCCGCATCTGCCGGACCGCTGGAACGCCAAGAAGGCTTTCCAGTTCTCCGCGCTGGTTTCGCTCGAGGCGGAGATCGCGGCGCTGGAGGCCGAAACCGGGCTCTCCGCCGGCTATCGCCGCACCGGCCGCCTTATTCCCCTTCCTAAGCCCCACAACCGTGCCATCGCGCTTGGCCATGCACAGGATGCGCTTTCCGTCTGGACGATGCCCGGCCGCACCTTCGCCTTCGAGGTGCTGGACGCGTCCCCCGTCGCGGGATGGCCGGCGGAAACGGCGATGGCTTCGGGGCTCGTCCATGATCATCTCGCCGCCCGCCTTGCGCCCCGCGCGCTGCTCGCCGCCTTGCGGGCCGCGCTCGCGCGCCTGCCGAATGTCACGATCCGCGAAGGCGCGGGGCTTTCCGCGCTGGACCCGGCGAGCGGCATCGCCCGGTTCGAGGATGGCGCCAGCCTGGCCTTCGGCCATTGCGTGCTGGCGGCCGGCGTCGAGACCTTCGCCTTGCTCGCGCCGCTCGTTCCCCCGCTGGCAAGGCCGGTGGGGAGCGCGGTGAAGGGGCAGGCGGCACTGCTTCGGGCGCCCGTCGATCCGGCATTGCCGGTGATCTTTGCCGACGGACTTTACATCGTGCCGCATGAGGACGGCCTCGTCGCTATCGGCAGCACCAGCGAAAACAGCTTTGCCGATCCCTCCGGCACTGACGGGCTTCTCGACGCGCTGATCGCCAGGGCACGGCAGATGGCGCCGGTTCTGGCGGAAGCGCCGGTCGTGGAGCGCTGGGCAGGGCTGCGGCCCAAGGCGATCGGCCGCGAGCCGATGGTCGGCCGCCATCCCGATCACCCGACCGTCAGCCTGATAACCGGCGGCTTCAAGGTGAGCTTCGGCCTGGCGCATGAACTGGCGCGCGCGGTGCTGGACGAAATCAAGGGCGGCACGCTTGGCGTACCGCCCTCGTTCACCGTCGCGGCCCACTTCGAGGAAGCCGGACGGGTGTGACCCGTGCTTACATCCAGTAGGGCGGCACGCCGTAATAGTCGTGGATCACCTTGCCATTGCGGCGGTTCCAGTCGTATTCGGCATCGCTTTCATAGTGCGGTGCGCGCTCGACCTGCTCCTTCGTTACGTCGACGCGATAGCCGCCGAGGCCTTCGTCATAGCTCAGCTTCGCCCAGGGCAGAGGATAGTGGTCCTGGCCGAGGCCGAGGAAGCCGCCGAAGCTGAGCACCGCGTAGGAGACGTGACCGCTGCGCTTGTCGAGGATCAGACGCTCCACCGAGCCGATATGCTTGCCGTCGGCCCCGTAGACACTCGTGCCCTCCACCTTGTCGCTGGCGATCAGATCCTGGGTTTCGCGAATGTTTGCATCCTGCATGGCCATAGGTGTTTCTCCTTGCTTGTGATGGACAGGAAACGGGCCGAGGCGGTAATGGTTCCTTTCATGAGGGTATGCATCGGATTCAATTCGGCTTCCGGCCGTCCGCTGCACCGGTTCCGCCCATTGTCGAGGTGATCGAATGACTGAGAAGACCTATCCGCGCGACCTGATCGGCTACGGCCGCACGCCCCCCAAGGTGCGCTGGCCGGGCGATGCCAACATCGCCGTGCAGTTCGTCATCAACTATGAGGAGGGCGGCGAAAGCTGCATCCTCGACGGTGACGGGGCGTCGGAGTGCCTGCTCTCGGAAATCGTCGGCGCGCAGCCCTGGCCGGGCCAGCGCAACCTCAACATGGAATCGATCTACGAATACGGCTCGCGCGCAGGCTTCTGGCGCCTGCATCGCCTGTTCACCAGCCGCAACGTCACGACCACCGTCTACGGCGTGACGCTCGCCATGGCGCGCAACCCGGAAGCCGTCGCCGCCATGAAGGAAGCCGGCTGGGAAATCGCCAGCCACGGCTACCGCTGGCTGGAATACAAGGATTTTTCCGAGGAGAAGGAACGCGAGCACATCCGCGAGGCCGTGCGCCTGCACAAGGAGCTGACGGGCTCTCATCCGCTCGGCATGTACCAGGGCAAGCCCTCCGGCAATACGCTGCGCCTGGTCATGGAGGAGGGCGGCTTCGTCTATTCCTCCGATTCCTATGCGGACGACCTGCCCTTCTGGGTGCCGGGCCTCGACGGCGAGCCCTTCCTGATCATCCCCTATACGCTCGAAACCAACGACATGCGGTTTGCGACGCCCCAGGGCTTCAACACCGGCGACCAGTTCTTCACCTACCTGAAGGACGCCTTCGACGTGCTCTACCAGGAGGGTGCCGAAGGCAGCCCGAAGATGCTCAACATCGGCCTGCACTGCCGCCTCGTCGGCCGGCCCGGCCGCGCCGCCGCGCTCGCCCGCTTCGTCGATTACGTGCTCGGCCATGAGAAGGTCTGGATCCCGCGGCGCATCGACATCGCGCGCCACTGGATCGAGAACCACCACCCGTCGAAGGGGAAGGGCGCATGATCGACCGGGCCGATTTCCTCGCCCGTTTCGGCGGCGTCTTCGAGCATTCGCCCTTCATCGCCGAGCGCGCGTTCGATGCCGGCACCGTCGCCCTGCCGCTGACGGCAGCGGGCGTGCATGCCGCGCTCGTCGAGGCCTTCCGCACGGCGAGCGAGGCCGAGCAGCTCGGCGTGCTGCGTGCCCATCCGGATCTTGCCGGCAGGCTGGCGATCGCCGGCGAGCTGACGGAGGACAGCCGCAACGAGCAGGCCGGTGCCGGCCTCGACCGGCTCTCTCCGGCCGAGCACGCCCGCTTCACCGAGCTCAACACCGCCTATACGGAAAAGTTCGGCTTCCCCTTCATCATTGCGGTGAAAGGGCTTAACAAGGGCGACATCCTGGCCGCCTTCGAGGCCCGCATCGGCAACACGGCGGCGGCGGAGTTCGAAACCGCGAAAACCCAGGTGGAGCGCATCGCGCTCCTCAGATTGACCGCTGCTCTCCCCGGAGAATGAACATGCCCGACCACCAAAGACTGCCCTTCCTCTCCCCGGGAGGGCTGTCTCATGGCTGAGAAACTGACGATCCGGCCGCTGACCCAGGAAGCCTTCGCCCCCTTCGGCACGGTGATCGAGGCCGATCCCGCCACGATGCGCCATATCAACGGCGGCAATACCGAGCGCTACCATGCGCTCGCCGAGGCCGAGGCCGTCGGCGAGGATGCGAAGGTCATCATCAACCTCTTCCGCGGCAGCCCAAGGGCCTTCCCCTATGCCGTCGACATGATGGAGCGCCATCCCTTCGGCAGCCAGAGCTTCTCGCCGATCGACGACCGGCCCTGGCTGGTCGTGGTGGCGGAGGACGAGGGCGGTAGGCCGGGCAGGCCGCAGGTCTTCCGCGCCGGGGGGCGTCAGGGCGTCAACTATCGCCGCAACGTCTGGCACCATCCGCTGATGACCCTCGACGCGGTGAGCGATTTCCTCGTGGTCGACCGCCTCGGCGGCGGCGTCAACCTGGAGGAGTTCTTCTTCGACGAACCCTTCATCATCGAACATCCCTGAGGAACCCATGAACAAGCCCGGCCGCCTCACGACCCATGTCCTCGACACCGCGCTCGGCAAGCCCGCGGCCGGCCTGACGATCGATCTCTTCTGGATCGAGAACGGCGAGCACCAGCACATCGTGACCAGGGTGACGAACGGCGATGGGCGCGTCGACGCTCCGCTGGTGGAGGGCGTCGGCTTCATGGCCGGCACCTATGAGCTGGTGTTCCACGCCGGCGACTATCTGCGCGCGACGGGGGCGGTCACCACCGAACCCGCCTTCCTCGACCGCATACCCCTGCGCTTCGGCGTCGCCGATCCGTCGAGCCACTACCACGTCCCGCTGCTGCTTACGGCCTACGGCTACTCCACCTATCGCGGCAGTTAGAGCGCCGCCTTCATGGGCTTGCCGGCCACGTAGGTCTCGCGCACGGCCCGGTCGTCGCCGAGCGTCTGGAGCAGGAAGAGTTCGTCCGTCAGCGAGCGCACCACTTCCATCTTCAGCGCCATGGCAGGTGTCGCGGCGGCATCCAGCACCACGAAGTCGGCGTCCGTGCCGGCATCCAGCGTGCCGATGCGGTCCTCGAGCGACAGCGCCTCGGCATTGCCGAGCGTCATATGGTAGAAGCTCTCGAACGGGTTCAGCCGCTCGCCGAGCAATTGCTGGATCTTGTAGGCCTCGTCCATCGTCTTCAGCATCGAATAGCTCGTGCCGCCGCCGACATCCGTCGCGACGGCGATGCGCACCGGCCTCTCCCGGCGCGACAGCGCCTTGAGGGGGAAGAGGCCGGAGCCGAGGAAGAGGTTGGAGGTGGGACAGTGCACCGCGACGGCGCCCGCCTCGCTCATCGCATCCGCTTCCCGCTCGGAGAGGTGGATGCAATGGCCGAACAGGCTTTTCGGGCCCAGCAGGCCGTGTTTCGCATAGACATCCGTATAGTCGAGCGCATCGGGATAGAGCTCGCGGGTGAAGCGGATCTCGTCGTGGTTTTCGGAAAGGTGTGTCTGGATGTGGAGGTCCGGGAATTCGCGGGCGAGCGCGGCCGCCATTTCCATCTGCGCCGGTGTCGAGGTGATGGCGAAGCGCGGGGTGATGGCGACATGGTTGCGGCCCTTGCCGTGCCATTCGGCGATCACGGCGCGCGTCTCGTCATAGCCCGTTTCGGGCGTGTCCAGCAGGCCTTGCGGCGCGTTGCGATCCATCATCACCTTGCCGCCCACCATGCACATGCCGCGCTTCAGCGCCTCGGCGAAATAGGCGTCGGCGGAGGTCTTGTGCACGGAGCAATAGGCGACCGCGGTCGTCGTGCCGTGGCGGATCATCTCGTCGTAGAAGTGGCGGGCGATGCGGGCGGCATGCTCGCTCTCCACGAAGCGGCATTCCTCCGGGAAGGTATAGGTGTTCAGCCATTCCAAGAGGTTGGCGGCATAGGAGCCGATCACCTGCATCTGCGGGAAATGCAGATGCGTGTCGATGAGGCCGGGCAGGATGAGATGCGGGCGATGGTCGATCTCCTCCACCTCGGCGGGCGCAGCCGCGCGCATGTCCGCATAGGGGCCGACGGCGGCGATCTTCCCGTCCTCCACCAGCAGGCCGCCGTCCTCCTCGTAGCGATAGCTTGCCGTATCGTCGATCGCGACCGGGCGGCGGAGGAAGGAGAGCAGGCGTCCGCGGATGAGGGTTGTCGTCATGGCGGTCAGCGTCCTTCTGCTGCGGTTTCGAACCAGGCGGTGATCAGGGCGCGCTCTTGCCTCGTCATGCCGGTGACATTGCCCGGCGGCATGGCATGGCTGCGCCCGGCCTGCAGATAGATCTCGCGGGCATGGAGGGCAATCGCCGTTTCGCTTTCGAGCACCACGTCCTTCGGCGCCGCGCGAAGCCCTTCCCAGACGGGTTCGGCGGCATGGCACATCGAACAGCGGGTGGAGACGAGATCGCGCACCGCCGGGAAATGGCCGTTCGATGCGAACCGCTGCGCGGAGGGGGGAAGACCGGCATTCGCGCTTTCGCCGGTCAGCACCTTCGGCACGGTGGAAAGCCACATGATGAGGAGGAAGAGGAGCGCGGTGACGAGCCAGGTCCAGGTGGGCTTGCCCTTGCGGGCATGGTTCGTGTTGAACCAGTGCCGGATCGTCACGCCCATCAGGAAGACCAGTGCGGCGATGATCCAGTTGAAGGCCGTCGCGAAGGCGAGGGGATAGTGGTTCGACAGCATGAAGAAGATGACGGGCAGCGTCAGGTAGTTGTTGTGCGTGGAACGCTGCTTGGCGATGACGCCGTATTTCGGATCGGGCGTGCGGCCGGCGATGAGGTCGGCGACGACGACGCGCTGGTTCGGCATGATGATGAAGAAGACGTTGGCCGACATGATCGTCGCCGTGAAGGCGCCGAGATGGAGGAACGCGGCCCGGCCGGTGAAGACCTGCGTGTAGCCCCAGGCCATGGCGACGAGGATGCAATAGAGGACGAGCATCAGCCCCCAGGTGTTCCTGCCGAGCGGCGACTTGCAGAGAAGGTCGTAGAGGATCCAGCCGAGTGCCAGCGAGGCGAGCGAGATGAGGATGGTGACCGGCGTCGAGACGTCGAGCACCGAGCGGTCGACCAGGAAGAGGTCGGCGCCGCCGTAATAGACGAGACAGAGCAGTGCGAAGCCGGAAAGCCAGGTCATGTAGCTTTCCCATTTGAACCAGGTGAGGTGCTCGGGCATCGAGGCTGGCGCCACCAGGTATTTCTGGATGTGGTAGAAGCCGCCGCCATGCACCTGCCACTCCTCGCCATAGGCGCCGGCCGGCAGATGCGGCCGCTTCACGAGGCCGAGATCGAGCGCGATGAAATAGAAGGACGAGCCGATCCAGGCGATGGCGGTGATGACATGCAGCCAACGGACCGCGAAGGTCAGCCATTCCCAGGCGATGGCATATTCATACATCGGCGCGTCCCCTCATGCTCTTTCCGCACCGCGCACATTGCGCAATAATCGGCGGCGAGGGAAGGGCGGTCCAAACGGCTATCCCTCTGATTTCGATTGCAGTGCGCCCGAAAATTCGCCCCGGGCGGAACCGCCGCCCGGCCAAGGGTGTTTTGCGCCATGACCTACGAACTGTACTATTGGACCGGCATCCAGGGGCGCGGAGAATATATCCGCCTCGCGCTGGAGGCGGCCGGTGCGCCCTATCGCGACGTCGCGCGCGAGGAGGGCGACGGCATCCTGTCGAAGGTAAGCCGGGAGGTGGCCACGCCCTCCTTCGCGCCGCCCTTCCTGAGGGACGGCGACGTGGTCGTCGGGCAGGTGGCGGCCATCCTGCTCTATCTCGGCGACAAGCTCGACCTTGCGCCCCGCGAGCCGCGGCTGCGGCTCTGGACGCATCAGATCCAGCTGACCATCGCCGACTTCGTCCTGGAGGGCCATGACGTCCACCATCCCATCGGGGCGGGGGAGTACTACGAGAACCAGAAGCCCGAATCGCTGCGGCGGGCGGCGGAATTCCGCGCGCAGCGCGTTCCGAAATTCCTCGACTGGTTCGAGGGCATCCTTGCGCGAAACCCGGACAGTCAAACGCATCTTGTCGGCGACAGGCTCAGCTATGCGGATCTCTCGCTGTTCCAGGTCATGGACGGCCTGACCTACGCCTTCCCTGTGCTGATCGACGGGCTCTATCCGCGCTATCCGAAGATCAAGGCGCTCTGCGCCGCGGTCGCCGGGCATTCGCGGATCAGCGCCTATCTCGCCAGCGATCGTCGGCTTCCCGGTAACGAAAGTGATCTCTTCCGCCATTATCCCGAACTGGACGCCAAGGCCTAACGGTTACACCGCCGCCGGCATCGTCGCCAGGATCCAGTCGCGAAAGGCACGGATCTTCAGGATGTTGCGGCGGTTTTCCGGATAGGCGAGCCAGTAGTCGCGGCCATCGTTGCATGTCAGCTCGAAGGGCTGGTAGAGCTGGCCGGCGGCGACCTCGGCCCGGAAGTGGCCGGGATTGAGGATCGCGACGCCCTGGCCGGCCATTGCCACCTGGGCGTCGATCGTCTGCACGCCGAGTTCGTTCGGGGGAAACCGTTCGAGGCCCGGATCGTCGATGCCCGCGGCGGAAAACCAGGTGCGCCACCAGATGTCCAGCGGGCTGATGATCGGCAGTTTCAGAAGGTCTGCCGGCTCCCTTATGCCGCCGATCGTCTCGGCCAGCGCCGGGCTCAGCATGGGGGCGAAGTCCATGCGCATGACGCGGTGGCAGGTGAGGCCCGGCCAATCGCCCTTGCCCCAGCGGATCGAGACATCCGCCTCTTCCCGGGCAAAGTCGATCAGCTCCTGCGAGGTGGAAAGCCGGACGGCGATGGTCGGGTGTTTGAGCTGGAAGTCGCCGAGCGTGCGGCTCAGCCATTGCGTGGCGAAGGTGGGCGTCGAATGGATGTGCAGCTTCTGTTCGGCCGCCCCGCGCAGGTCCGCCACCGCTTCGGCCAGTTTCGTCAGCCCCTCGGCCACCTTGGGCGCCAGCCGCTCGCCGGCCTCGCTCAGCATCACCTGCCGCGGCTGGCGCAGGAACAGCGTCTCGCCGAGCGTCTCCTCCAGAAGCTTGATCTGGTAGCTGACAGCGGTCTGCGTCATGCCGAGCTCGTCGCCGGCGCGGGTGAAGCTGGCATGCCGCGCGGCCGCCTCGAAGACGCGAAGCGCATTGAGCGGGAAGTTGCGCGACATCTTCAAGGCCAAGTTCTCTTTATGGATACAGACGAAGCTTCGATTGGAATTCCATCATCTTTCGGCGCATCCTGCAAGCCAATGGATGGAATTTACGAGGTTTTACCATGACATGCATCGTCGATCAGGCGCCGGCGGCCCGCCTGCCGTTTCGCAAGGAAAGCCTTTGGCATAAGCTCTCCCGCGTCTTCCTGGGGCGGCGGCGCAAGCGCGTCCCCCGCCTCGATCCGCGCGAGCTTTCCGACTACATGAAGCGCGATCTCGGCTTTCTCGACGGCCGCGGCTAGCCTGCCGCCGTGGGGGCGTCCCCGTTCTGCCGCCAGGTGGCGAAGGCGAGCAGCACTTCCGAGGCGGTCATCGCGGCGATGACCTCCGGGCGCTTGTCGTCCACCGCCGTGCCGCCGATCGGCAGGACCAGCCGGTCGGCCGCGCTGCGGTCGATGCCCTGCCGTTCCAGATGGTGCAGGAAGGAGGCGCGTTTCGACGTCGAGCCGACCATGCCGACATAGGCAAGGTCGGTACGGGCAAGCGCTTCCTGCCCGATCAGGAAATCCAGCGCATGGTCGTGGGTGACGATGACGACGGCAGAGCCCGGCGGAATGTCGGCGACCAGCGCCTCCGGCAGGGCGGCAAGGCGGTGGTGCACCTCGGAGGTGAGCTGGTCGAGTTCGCTCTGGCGCGCCTCCACCACGAAGATGTTGAGCGGCAGCATGGTCAGCGCATCCGCCAGCGCCCGGCCGACATGGCCGGCGCCGAAGACCCAGACCTGCGGCTTGCGCCGTTCCTCTTCGGCAAGGCGTGCCTCGAGCGCCTCGCGGGCCTGCGCGTCGGCAAAGGTGAAGGTGAGCTCGACGCGCCCGCCGCAACACTGGCCGATCTCGGGGCCGAGCGGAATGTCGAGCCTCGCCTCGCCGCCGGCATCCGCCAGCATCTTTCGCGCATTCTCGATCGCGTCGTATTCGAGCTGGCCGCCGCCGACGGTGCCGTGGATTTCCGTCGGCGCCACCAGCATGAACGTGCCTTCGTCGCGCGGGGTCGAACCCTTGGCGACGGTGACCTCGACGATGACGACGCGGTGTTCCCGGGCGAGAAAGCCCTCCAGACTGTCCTGCAGAAAGTTCATGTCATCCTTCTTTGACGGCCCTCAGCCGTCCGATGGCCGACACGCGCCTGGGCGTGGGGCGGTTTGGCCGCCGCCGGGAAGGGGCGGCCTGTGGCGGAGCACGGTGCCCCGCCATCGCGAACACGCGGATACACAGGGTGCCCGCGCTTCCGTTTCTACTGGGCGGTCCAGCCGCCATCCACCGATATATGGGTGCCGTTGATCGACTTTGCCGCATCGGAGGCGAGGAAAAGCGCGATGGCCGCGACCTCGTCGACCCCGACGAACTCCTTGGTCGGCTGGAACTTCAGCATGACGTCGGACTTCACCTCAGCCTCGCTGATGCCGCGGGCCCTGGCCGTGTCGGGGATCTGCTTTTCGACGAGCGGCGTCAGCACGTAGCCGGGGCAGATGGCGTTGACGGTGATGCCGTTCTCGGCGACTTCCAGCGCGACGGTCTTCGTCAGGCCCATGATGCCGTGTTTCGCGGCCACATAGGCGGACTTGAACGGCGAGGCGACGAGGCCGTGCGCCGAGGCGACGTTGATGACGCGGCCCCAGCCCTTGCGCTTCATGTGCGGAATGGCGGCGCGGATCGTGTGGAAGGAACTGGAGAGGTTGATCGCGATGATCTGGTCCCACTTCTCCACCGGGAAATCCTCGATCTTCTCGACGTGCTGGATGCCGGCATTGTTGACGAGGATGTCGACGCCGTCGAATGCTTCCACCGCCGTCTCGACGAGGTCGGAAATCTCGTGCGGCTTCGTCATGTCGGCGGGATGATAGAGCACGCGTCCCTTGCCGAGGCCGTCGAGCCTTGCGCGGATCGCCTCGATCTCGTCCGCCGCGCCGAACCCGTTGATGACGACATTGGCGCCGCTTTCGGCGAAGGCGGTGGCGATGGCAAGGCCGATGCCGCTGGTGGAGCCCGTTACGACGACGCTTTTCATGCTTGCTGTCTCCCGTTCATGCTGCGTTGCGGTAGCCTACGCCCAAAACTCGCGCGATGACAATTGCGTTTTCCGCGCGGTACAGTCCCGCTGAGGGCAGAGCGTGACTTGCGTTTTATTTTCCTTTGACATTCGTTTTAGTATCGTATTGAAGATTCCGAAGGGTCTGGGAGCGACCCGCAGCTGGGAGGAAGAGATGGGCGGATATGTTCTCGCGATCGATCAGGGCACCACATCGAGCCGGGCGATCGTCTTCGACGGCAAGCAGAAGGTCGTCGGTTCCGGCCAGAAGGAATTCACGCAGCATTTTCCGCAGTCCGGCTGGGTCGAGCACGATCCGGAGGAAATCTGGGACAGCGTCGTCTGGTCCGTCAAGGCCGCTTTGAAGAAGGCGGGCCTTGCCGCCTCCGACATTTCCGCCATCGGCATCACCAACCAGCGCGAGACGGTCGTCGTCTGGGAGCGCGAGAGCGGCAGGCCGATCCACAATGCCATCGTCTGGCAGGACCGCCGCACCGCCTCCTATTGCGAGAAGCTGAAGAAGCAGGACCTCGAAAAGACCTTCACCAGGAAGACGGGCCTGCTGCTCGATCCCTATTTCTCGGGCACCAAGCTCTCCTGGATGCTCTCCAACGTGAAGGGCGCGCGGGCGCGGGCTGCCCACGGGCACCTCTGCTTCGGCACGATCGACACGTTCCTGATCTGGCGGCTGACGGGCGGCAAGTCCCATGTCACCGATGCCACCAATGCCAGCCGCACGCTGATGTACAACATCGCCTCCAACGCCTGGGACGACGAGTTGCTCGACATCCTGCGCGTGCCGAAGGCCATGCTGCCCGACGTGCTCGACTGCGCCGCCGATTTCGGCGTGACGGAAAAGGGCCTGTTCGGCGCGGAAATCCCTATCCTCGGCGTTGCCGGCGACCAGCAGGCGGCGACCATCGGCCAGGCCTGCTTCGAACCCGGCATGATGAAGTCCACCTACGGCACCGGCTGCTTCGCGCTGCTCAACACCGGCACCGACATGGTGCGCTCGAAGAACCGGCTGCTCACCACCATCGCCTACCGGCTCGACGGCGAAACAACCTATGCGCTGGAAGGCTCGATCTTCATCGCCGGGGCGGCGGTGCAATGGCTGCGCGACGGGCTGAAGGTCATCAAGGCCGCGCCCGACACCGGCGACCTTGCCGCCAAGGCCGATCCGATGCAGAACGTCTACCTCGTGCCCGCCTTCACCGGCCTCGGCGCGCCGCACTGGGACCCCGACGCCCGCGCCGCCATCTACGGCATGACGCGCAATACGGGGCCGGCGGAATTCGCCCGCGCCGCGCTGGAGGCCGTCTGCTACCAGACGCGCGACCTGCTCGACGCCATGCACAAGGACTGGAAGGCGAACGGCAAGGAAACGGTGCTGCGCGTCGACGGCGGCATGGTCGCCTCCGACTGGACCATGCAGCGCCTTTCCGACATCCTCGACGCGCCCGTCGACCGTCCGACCATCCTGGAAACGACCGCCCTCGGCGCCGCATGGCTCGCCGGCCAGCGCGCGGGCGTGTGGCCGGACCGCAAGGGGTTCGCCAAGTCCTGGGCGCGGGATACGCGCTTCGAGCCCAAGATGGACGAGAAGACCCGTGCGGTGAAGATCAAGGGCTGGAAGGACGCGGTGCGGCGCACGCTGAGCAACGGATAGGCTACCGGCAACTGCCTGTGCGGCTGATGGTGACGGGGAGAGCGTGATGCCTGAAGCGGCGGTGATTTTCGATTGCGAGTTTCTCTCGGCCGAAGGCGCTCAGCGGCGGCTCTGGTGCGGGCCTTACGATCCTGATCCGCTGGTGGTGCAGATCGGGGCGGTCAAGCTTCGGCTGGCCGGTGATTTCGAAATCGAAGACGCGTTCAACGTTTATGTGGAGCCGCGCGACAGGTATGGCCGCCGCTGCGCGATCGATCCCTTCCTCACGGCGCTGACAGGTATTGGCGACGGCATGATCGATGCTTCCGGAATCGACCTGAAAACGGCGCTCGCACGGTTCGCCGACTATGCGCGCGGCCTGGTGCTCTGGTCGTGGGGCAAGGACGAACTCGGCATGTTGGCGACGAGTTGCTATGTCGCCGGGATTACGCCGCCCATCGCCGCGAACCGATTCGACAATGCGTGCAAGTTGCTGCTGCGCGGCGGCATGGCGTATGAGGATATGCAGAAGACGCCCAGCAGCGGGCTCATGTCGTTATACGGTCTCGACCAGGGTTCGCTCCGCGCCCACGATGCCGTCGACGATGCCCGATCCGTCGCTTTTGTCCTGCAGCACCTGCTGCGTTCCGGCCGGCTGACGCCCGCGGATTTCGATCTTTCCTAGGCTCTCATCACCCGCCTTTATCCCTATCATCAAAAATATTCCGGTGCGCCCTGTCGGCTGAGACGCTACTCCTACGTCTTTCAACCAACGGGAGTTCACCATGCTGTATGCCGTTCTTTGTTACGACGCCGAAAGTGAAGTCAACGCCTGGAGCAAGGAGCTCGACGCGAAGGTCATGGCCGATCTCGGGGCGGTCAACCAGCGTTATGCCGAGGCGGGCAAGCTCGGTCCGGTCGCGCGGCTGATGCCGACGACGGCGGCCGTCACCGTGCGCAAGGGCGCGACGGACGATATCATCATGGACGGCCCCTTCGCCGAAACCAAGGAACAGTTCCTCGGCTTCTTCGTGCTCGACGTGGAGACGCTGGAGGAGGCGATCACCTTCGCCCGTGAGCTTTCGGCGGTCAATCCGGCCAACGGCACCTATGAGGTCCGGCCGCTGCAGTATTTCAATCCGGGAGTACCCATCACATGACAGAGCTTGCCTGGATCGATCTGGCGCTGACCTCGGCGCGGCCGCAGGCCATGGGGGCGCTGTTGCGCTACTTCCGCGACCTCGACATGGCGGAGGAGGCCTATCAGGAGGCCTGCCTGCGTGCGCTGAAGACCTGGCCCGACAAGGGCCCGCCGCGCGATCCGGCAGCCTGGCTCATCTTCGTCGGCCGCAACAGCGGCATCGACCAGGTGCGCAAGCGCGCCAGGCACCAGCCGCTGCCGCCCGAGGAGGTGCTGTCCGACCTGGAGGATACGGAAAGCGACCTTGCGGACCGGCTGGACGGCGCGCATTACCGGGACGACATTCTCCGCCTGCTCTTCGTCTGCTGCCACAAGGACCTGCCGGCGACCCAGCAGATCGCGCTGGCGCTGCGCATCGTCTCGGGCCTGTCGGTTCGGCAGATTGCCCGCGCCTTCCTCGTCTCGGAGGCGGCGATGGAGCAGCGCATCACCCGGGCGAAGGCGAAGGTGGGCGCGGCCGGCATTCCCTTCGAGACGCCGGATGCGGTGGCCCGGGCCGAGCGGCTCGGCCTCGTCGGGGCGATGATCTATCTCGTCTTCAACGAGGGCTATTCGGCGGGCGTTCCCGACAAGGCGGATACGCCCTTCTGCGCGGAGGCGATCCGGCTGGCGCGGCTGCTCCTGAAACTCTTTCCGGCCGAGCCGGAGATCATGGGCCTGACGGCGCTGCTGCTGCTCCAGCATTCGCGGCTTGCGGCCCGCTTCGACAAGGACGGGCAGATCGTGCTCCTGGAGGACCAGGACCGTTCGCTCTGGGACCGCAGCCTGATCGACGAGGCGCTGGTGCTGATCGACAAGGCGATCCGCCATCGCGCGCCCGGGGCCTTCCAGGTCCAGGCGGCGATCGCCGCGCTGCATGCCCGCGCGAAAACGGCGGCGGAGACGGACTGGCTCGAGATCGACCTGCTCTACCAGACGCTGGAGCGCCTGCAGCCCTCGCCGGTGGTGCGGCTCAACCGCGCCGTCGCCGTCTCGAAGCGCGAAGGGCCGGAGGCGGCGCTGGCGCTGATCGAGCCGCTTGCCGACAAGCTGAACGGCTATTTCTATTTCCACGGGCTGCGCGGCGGCCTGCTCAAGCAGCTCGGCCGCTATGGCGAGGCGCACGAAGCCTTCGACCGCGCCATTGCGCTCGCCACGAGTTCGGCGGAGGCGGCCCATATCCGCCAGCATCTCGACAGCATGCAGCGCGAAAGGGCCGCAGCCGAAAAATAACCCCTTTTCGGTGTCGGACTGGCCGTCGGCCGGGCGTCCTTGCGATGAACCGCCGAACATATCCAACGAGGAGACAGACATGACCGACGCCGAGATCAAGCCCGCCAACAACCGCGAACTGGTGCTGACCCGCGTGCTGAACGCAACGCCCGCCCAGCTCTTCAAGGCCTGGACGACGCCGGAGCTAATGAAGGAATGGTTCGCGCCGAAACCCTACGAGACGCCGGTCATCGAGATCGAGCCGCGCGACGGCGGCAAGTTCCGCACGGTCATGACCGGCCCGGACGGTTTCCACATGGACAACACCGGCATCTTCCTGAAGGTGGAGAAGGACAGGCGCATCATCACGACCGATGCCTTCGGCCCCGACTGGAAGCCCACCGAAAAGGCCTTCTTCAGCGCCGAGATTCTCTTCGACGACCTCGGCGACGGCAAGACCCGCTACACCGCCATCGCCCGCCACTGGACCGTCGAGGACTGCGAGATGCACGAGAAGATGGGTTTCCACGAGGGCTGGGGCCAGGTGGCGACGCAGCTGGAAGCAGTGGCTTCGCGGCTCTGATGAAGACGCTTTGCATTGCCCTCCATGTGTAGTAATGTTGCTACACATGGAGGGCGCCATGACGGTCATGTCCAGCCGGGAATTCAATCAGGATACGGGCAAGGCCAAGAGGGCCGCTGAAAATGGCCCCGTCTTCATCACGGATCGTGGCCGGCCGGGCCACGTCCTGCTCTCCATCGAGGATTACAGGCGGTTGATCAGCGGCGAGAAGACGCTTGCCGACCTGCTGGCCATGCCGTCCGGCGAGGACGTTGAGTTCGACCCACCGAAGCTCTCCGATATCGGCGTGAAGCCGGCGGATCTCGGCTGATGTATCTGCTCGACACGAATGTCGTGTCCGAACTGCGGAAAACCTCGTCCGGCCGCGTCGATGCCCATGTCGTGCGCTGGTCGCAATCTGTGCCGCCGCCGCTCTGCCATATCTCGGCAATGTCGATGCTCGAACTGGAGATCGGCGTGCGCCAGATGGAACGCCGGGACGAGCCGCAAGGACTGGCTCTCCGTCGCTGGCTGGACGAGATGGTGCTGCCGTTCTTCGCCGGGCGTGTCCTTCCGGTCGATCTTGCCGTGGCGCTGCGCTGCGCGGAACTGTCGGTTCCCGATCGGCGGCCGGAGCGGGATGGCTTGATCGGCGCGACGGCTCACGTTCACAACATGATCCTCGTCACGCGTAATGTCGCGGATTTCGCGGACATGGATATCCACCTGCTGAACCCCTGGCTCGCCGGGTGAACACACTGTTTCCCGAACGGCCCTTTCAACCCGCCTGCGCCGGCCATATCTCTGGGCAAATCCCTCTTGCCTGGAATATCCCATGGAACTTGGCCTCTATACATTTGCCGACGTCGATCCCAATGCTGCCGACAAGGGGCGGGCAGGGGAGCGGCGGCTGAAGGACCTCCTGGAGGAGATCGCGCTTGCCGATCAGGTCGGGCTCGATGTCTTCGGGCTCGGCGAGCATCACCGGGCGGACTATGCCGCCTCGGCGCCGGCCGTCGTGCTGGCCGCCGCCGCCGCGCGGACCAGGACCATCCGGCTGACGAGCGCGGTGACGGTGCTTTCCTCGGACGATCCGGTGCGCGTCTTCCAGCAGTTCTCGACGGTCGACCTTCTTTCCGGCGGCCGGGCGGAGATCATGGCCGGGCGCGGCTCCTTCATCGAATCCTTCCCGCTCTTCGGCTATGCGCTCGATGATTACGACCGGCTCTTCGAGGAGAAGCTGGACCTGCTGCTGGCGCTCAACGAGAGCGAGACCGTGTCGTGGAACGGCACGATGCGCCCGCCGCTGCCGGGGCTCGGCGTCTATCCGCGCCCGGCGCATGGCCGCCTTCCGATCTGGATCGCCGTCGGGGGCACGCCGCAATCGGTGGCGCGGGCGGGGGCCTACGGGCTGCCGCTGGCGCTTGCCATCATCGGCGGCACGCCGTCGCGCTATGCGCCGCTCTTCGATCTCTACCGCGAGGCCGCGCGCCGCGCCGGGCAGGATGCGGGCGGGCTGAAGACCAGCATCAACGTGCACGGTTTCATCGCCGACACCACCGCGGCTGCGGCCGACACCTTCTACGGCCCGCAGGCCGAGGTGATGAACCGCATCGGCCGCGAGCGCGGCTGGGGGCCGACGAGCCGGGCGCAGTTCGACCAGTCGATCGGGCCGACCGGCCATCTCTTCCTCGGCGATCCGGAAACGGTGGCGAAGAAGATTGTCGCCCACCACCGGATCTTCCGCAACGACCGCTTCCTGCTGCAGATGGCGATCGGCCCGATGCCGCACGAGGCGGTGCTGCGCGGCATCGAGCTCTACGGCACGAAGGTCGCCCCGCTGGTGCGCGAGATGCTGGCGGACGACGCGAAGGGCGACGTGGCCGCTTCCGCCTGACAAGGGCGCGCGGGCATGGTAAGAGGCCCGCGAAAGAGAGACGCGATGACCCTGGAAAACGATGAAGACCTCAACGGCCTGAAGGCCATCGGCCGGATTTGCGCCAATGTGCTGCAACACATGTCGACCGCCATCCGGCCGGGCATGACGACCGCCGAGCTCGACCTGATCGGCCGGCGCATGCTGGAGGCCGCAGGGGCGCGCTCGGCGCCGGAAAGCTGTTATGCCTTTCCGGGCGCGACCTGCATCAGCGTCAACGAAGAGGTGGCGCACGGCATTCCGGGCGAGCGGGTGATCCGCGACGGCGACCTCGTCAATATCGATGTCTCCGCCGAGCTCGACGGCTATTTCGCCGATACCGGCGCCTCGTTCACGGTCGGGCGGTCGACGCCGGCCGTCGAGCGCCTGTGCCGCGACGGCAAGCGCGCGCTCTGGGTCGGGCTGAAATCGGTGCGGGCCGGCAGGCCGCTCGCCGAGGTCGGCAATTCCATCGGCGAATTCGCCCGCAAGAACCGCTATACGCTGATCGCCAACCTCGCCAGCCACGGCGTCGGCCGCTCGCTGCACGAGGAGCCGACGGAAATCGCCACCTGGCCGGACCCGCAGGAAAAGCGCCGCATGACGGAAGGCCTCGTCTTCACCGTCGAGCCGTTCCTCTCGCTCGGCGCCAACTGGGCGGAAGGCGGCAGCAACGACGAGTGGACGCTCTACAGCGAGCCGAGCGCGCCGACGGTGCAGTTCGAGCACACGGTCGTCGCCACCCGCAACGGGCCGCTCGTGGTGACGCTGCCGGGCTGAACCGGGAAGCCAGGAACCGTCTTTACCAGCCTTGTCGTTCAACGGGGCCGTCGCGGCTCGGGGTGTTACAGCGGTGCCCATTGTCCGGACCGGCGTAAAGGGACATTCGCGTTGGCGGCATGGTAGCCATGTTGGCAGCGGGCATCACCGTTCTTGGCGGCGCGCCTTCCATTAAATCTCGGTAATCCGGGCGCTTGGCGATTGTTGCGATGCGTAAACTCCTCTAGGTTCTGCGCGAACCGGCGGCGTTGCTGCCCCATGCAAACGAGAGTTTCGCACCTTGTTCCACTCCTTCTTCCCGCAGCCGAAGCTGTTCTTTTCCTCCCTTGTCGTCTGGACGCTGCTTTCGATCGCGGCCTGGTACACGGTCGGCGCCAATTTCGGTGCGCTGATCGGCCTGCCGCCGCTGCCGGCCGGCACGGAACCGCCGGTCGGCCTCGGTTACTTCGTGACGCCGGACAACATCTGGTTCTATCTCTATTTCCTGATCTGCACCGGCCTCTTCGGCCTGTTCTGGCAGATCCGGGCGAAGGATCATCCCTGGACCAACTGGTCGATCTGGGGCTCGGCCTTCATCATCTTCTCGACCTATTTCAGCGTGCAGGTCTCGCTCGCCATCAACAACTGGCGCCGCCCCTTCGGCGATACCCTGCAGAACGCGCTGCAGGGCACGGGCGGTGTGACCACACAGAATTTCTTCGACCTGATGCTGATCTTCTGCCAGATCGCCTTCATCAGCGTCTTCGTCTACGTCATCACGCGCTTCTTCGTCAGCCACTATGTCTTCCGCTGGCGCACGGCGATGAACAACTACTACATGTCGCTCTGGCCGCGCGTGCGGCATATCGAAGGCGCCTCGCAGCGCGTGCAGGAAGACACGATGCGCTTCGCGACGATCACCGAGGGCCTCGGCGTCAGCCTGATCGACGCGGTGATGACGCTGATCGCGTTCCTGCCGGTGCTCTTCGCCCTCTCCGTGCATATCGGCCCGCTGCCGGTCATCGGCGAAGTGCCGCATGCGCTGTTCTGGGCGGCGATCCTCTGGTCGGCTTTCGGCACCTTCCTGCTCGCCTTCGTGGGGATCAAGTTGCCGGGCCTCGAGTTCCGCAACCAGCGTGTCGAGGCCGCCTACCGCAAGGAGTTGGTCTATGGCGAGGACGACGAGACCAAGGCCCAGCCCCCGACGGTGCGCGAGCTGTTCGACAACGTCCGGATGAACTATTTCCGGCTCTATTTCCACTATCTCTATTTCAACGTCGCCCGCATGTTCTATCTGCAGGCCGACAACCTCTTCGTCTATTTCATCCTCGTGCCGACCATCGTCACCGGCAAGATCACCTACGGCATCCTGCAGCAGATCCTGACGGCCTTTGGCCAGGTCTCCAGCTCGTTCCAGTATCTTGTGAACTCGTGGTCGACGATCATCGAGCTGCAGTCGATCCACAAGCGCCTCAAGGCTTTCGAAGCGGCGATCGATGGGCAGGAGCTGCCGAGCATCGACCAGCAGTTCATCGCGGCTGGCGGCAACGAGGAGCTGGCGCGGTAGGCTTGACCGTCAGAGGGCGGCTCCGGCCGCCTTCTTCTCTTTCGCGAGAATGTCCATCGCCTCGGCATAGCTGACGCAGGCGACGTCCTGTTTGCCGCAGGTCTCCGTCAGGAATCGGTCGAGCGCGCGCCAATAGGCGCCGGCGTTCATCTCCACGAAATGGAAGCCGAGCTGGAGGGGGATGCGCTCGCCGTCATATTGCTTCGTGAAGGCGTCGCGATAGGCCTGAAGCGTGCTTTCCTCGAAGGCGGCGCTCTTTTCCGGCGCCTCCTTGCCCTTGGAATGGCGGACGTAGAGGTTGTAGTCCATGGCGATGACCGGGCGCCGGGCGGCGCCTTCCGGCACGAGGGGCAGGGCGAAGCGGGCGATCTCGCCGCTTGCGACCGGCATGGCGGGTCCCTTCGAGACGAGGCTGGCATCATAGGTGAAGCCGTGTGCCTCCAGCGCCTTGATCAGCCCGCTGCCGGCGGAAAGATAGGGCGCGCGGAACCCCTTGATGTCCTCCTTGACGAAGCGCTGCCAGTCCGCCGGCTCCCGCTCGCCGACGCCGGCATTCTGCCAGGCGTTCTTCAGCGTCTCGTGGAAGAAGGTGAACTCGCCCTTCCAGTCCTCCGCGCTCCATTTGCCCCCGTCGAAATGGCCGCAGGCGTGGCTGCCGATATCGTGGCCCTCGAGCTTTGCCAGCCAGATCTCGCCGAGGCGCAGGATCGTGTCCTCCCGGTCCGGGGAGAAGCCGACATTGGAGCGTCCGCGCTTTTCGTGCGGCGCCTGGTATCTGGCGCGTTCGTCCTTCGGGAAGAGGAAGGTGCAGGAGAGGAAATAGGTGAAATGCGCGCCGGTGCGTTTCGCCATGGCGCGGCTCTTCTCCCACAGGAGATTGTCGTGTGCCCCGTCGAAGGAGGCGATGACGAGCTGCTTGCGCTTAGCGGTCTCGATCGTGTCGTCCTTGGCAAGGGCCGGGCCGGCGGTAAGTGCGGCGGCGAGGGGAAGGAGGACGATCCGGAACGAGACTGAAGACGACATGGCTACCCGCGACAATTTGCAAAGGGGTTTTCATGGTTCGCGAATGCGGCAATCCTTTGATCGGGCTGGAATTGTCGCGTCACGAGGGCTATTCCAGAGGAAACGGCCGCGGGCCGTCTTTTCTTCAAGGGGCATTTTCATGACGTTGCTCATCGCCGGTCTTGTTCTTTTCATCGTCACCCATCTTCTGCGCCCCTTCGCGCCGGGCCTGCGCAATGCGGGCATCGCCGCCCTCGGCAAGCCGGGCTGGATGGCGCTGCATGGCATCGTCTCGCTGCTCAGCCTCGCGCTCATCGCCTACGGTTTCGTCGATGCACGCGAGAATGGCGGCGAGATGCTCTATTTCCCGCCGACCTTCCTGTCGCATATCGCGCTGACGCTGATGCTGATCGCCTCGATCTGTCTCGTCGCCGGCTTCCTGCCGGCCGGGCATATCCGCACGAAGCTGAAGTTCCCGCTGCTCGTCGCCATCAAAATCTGGGCGCTGGCCCATCTCCTGGCGAATGGCGAGAGCTATTCGGTGCTGCTCTTCGTGACGATCCTCGCCTGGGCGGTCATCCTGCGCATCACGCTGAAGAAGCGCATCGCGGCCGGCGAGACGAAGCTGCCGGTCTTCGTTTCGGCGAAATACGATCTGATTTCCGTCGTCGTCGGCCTTGCGCTCTATGCGGTGATCGTCCTCAAGCTTCACGAATGGGTGATCGGTGTTCCACCCCTGCCGTGATCATCGCCTGATCCCCGGCTTTTCGCGCCTGCCCCCTTACAACGCCGCCAAAATGGGGTAGAAGGCGCTAACTTTAAGCGTGAATTCGAGCCGGGCAGAACATGGCAAATCAGGACGACAGCTTTATCCGCGAGGTGAACGAGGAACTGCGCTCCGACCAGATGCGTCTGGTCTGGAAGCGTTTCGGTCGCATCTTCATCGGCGCCGCCGTCCTGGTCGTCCTCGGCACGATCGGCAAGGTGAGCTACGACTACTGGCGCGAGAGCGAGGCCTCGGCCGCCGGCGACAGCTTCCTGGCTGCCCTGACGCTTGCCCGCGAGGGCAAGAACGAGGAGGCGCTCGCCGCGCTGACCGCACTGGAGAAGGACGGCTTCGGCTCCTATCCGGTGCTGGCGCGCATGCGCTCCGCCTCGCTGCTGGCGACGACGGACGTGCAGGGCGCCGTCAATGCCTTCACGGCGATCGCCAAGGATAGCTCCGTGCCGCAGGCGCTGCGCGATGCCGCGCGCCTGCGCGCCGCCTATCTGCTCGTCGACACCGGCACCTACGACCAGGTTTCCGCCGAAGCCGAGCAGCTTGCGACGCCGCAAAGCGCGCTGCGCCATTCCGCGCGCGAGGTTCTCGGTCTCTCCGCCTACAAGCACGAGGACTATGCGCGCGCCAAGGAATGGTTCGACGCGATCCTTTCCGACAACGAGAGCCCGCGCAACGTCGCCAACCGGGCGCAGATGCTGCTTGACCTGATCGCCGCAAGCGGCAAGCTGTCCTCCTGATCTCGTATCGTTTTTGACGCAGTTCCGGATGAAAGACCGCTTCGCCCTTTTACCGGAATTGCTTTAGCCGGCCACCGAAACGGAACACATCCATGAGCTTCACCGTCGCCATTGTCGGACGCCCCAATGTCGGCAAGTCCACCCTGTTCAACAGGCTCGTGGGCAAGAAGCTCGCGCTTGTCGACGACACGCCCGGCGTCACCCGCGACCGCCGTCCCGGCGATGCGCGGCTCGTCGACCTGAAATTCCGCATCATCGACACGGCTGGCCTCGAGGAGGCCGCGCCCGATACCCTGCTGGGCCGCATGCGCGCCCAGACGGAGGCGGCGATCGACGAGGCGGACCTCTCGCTCTTCGTCGTCGATGCCAAGATGGGCCTGACGCCGGTCGACCAGGCGCTTGCCGACATGCTGCGCCGCAAGGGCAAGCCGGTGGTGCTCGTCGCCAACAAGTCGGAGGCCCGCGGCTCCGACGGCGGTTTCTACGATGCCTTCACGCTCGGCCTTGGCGAGCCGACGCCGATTTCCGCCGAGCACGGCCAGGGCATGCTGGACCTGCGCGACGCCATCGTCGCGGCGATCGGCGAGGACCGCGCCTTTCCCGAGGACGACGAGGCCGTCACCGATGTCGACGTGCGCGCCGAGGCGGCTGCCGAGGGCGCCGGAGAGGACGAGGATTTCGAGCCGGAATATGACGAGACGAAGCCGCTGCGCGTCGCCATCGTCGGCCGCCCGAATGCCGGCAAGTCCACGCTGATCAACCGCTTCCTCGGCGAGGACCGGCTCCTGACCGGCCCGGAGGCCGGCATCACGCGCGATTCGATCTCCGTCGAATGGGACTGGAAGGGCCGCACGATCAAGATGTTCGATACGGCCGGCATGCGCCGCAAGGCCAAGGTGCAGGAGAAGCTGGAAAAGCTCTCCGTCGCCGACGGCCTGCGTGCCATCCGCTTTGCCGAGACGGTCGTCATCGTTTTCGATTCGACCATCCCCTTCGAGAAGCAGGACCTCCAGATCG
This sequence comes from Shinella yambaruensis, assembly GCF_050859155.1. NCBI lineage: Bacteria > Pseudomonadati > Pseudomonadota > Alphaproteobacteria > Hyphomicrobiales > Rhizobiaceae > Shinella > Shinella yambaruensis. The sequence continues at coordinate 2,965,609 of NZ_CP150638.1, read as the reverse complement.
TCGACCTCGTGCTGCGTGAAGGCCGTGCCGCCGTGCTCGCCTTCAACAAGTGGGACCTGATCGACGACCCGCAGGCGGTGCTGGCGGAACTGCGCGAAAAGACCGACCGGCTGCTGCCGCAGGCGCGCGGCATCCGCGCCGTGCCGGTTTCCGGCCAGACGGGCCGCGGCCTCGACAAGCTGATGCAGGCCGTCATCGACACGGACCGCACCTGGAACCGCCGCGTTTCCACCGCCAAGCTGAACCGCTGGCTGGACGCGCAGCAGACGCAGCATCCGCCGCCGGCCGTTTCCGGCCGCCGCCTCAAGCTGAAATACATGACGCAGGTGAAGGCCCGTCCGCCGGGCTTCATGATCTCCTGCACGCGCCCCGATGCGCTGCCCGAATCCTACATCCGCTACCTGACGAACGGCCTGCGCAACGACTTCAACCTGCCGGGCGTGCCGATCCGCATCCACTTCCGCGCATCGGACAACCCGTTCGCGAACAAGGCGAAGAAGAGGCGCTGAGCACCTTTTTGCCTTTCGGCGGATATGGCGTTTGCCCCTCACCCTAACCCTCTCCCCGCACGCGGGGAGAGGGGACGTGCCGCGCTTGCGGGCATTGATTGGGGAAACCGGCGCGGCATATCCCCTTCGCCCCGTTTACGGGGAGAAGGTGGCCGGCAGGCCGGATGAGGGGCCGGAGTCGTTGCCCGGGTGACCTCAGCCCTCCGGCAGCTTGTCCTTCGCCACCAGCGCCCCGTGATGCTGGATCACGGCCGCGGCGACATCCGCGGCAAAGCGCGCCGCCGCCTCGGGGTTTGCCCCTGTCGCGAGGCGAGCGAGGAAAGCACCGTTGAAGCTGTCACCGGCGCTGGTCGTGTCGACGATCTTCTCCACCCTGGCGGACGGCGCATGGCTGCGCTTCTCGCCGAAGACGAGGGTCGCGCCTTCGGCGCCGTCCTTCACGACAAGCCCGTCGACGCCGAGCGCGCGGTAGCGGGCAATGGTTTCCTCCAGCCCGGCATCGCCGAAATGCGTCGTCTCGTCGTCGAGGCTCGGCATGACCAGCGTCGCGGCGCGCGCGCCCGCGGTGATCGTCGCGCGCATGCGCTCGGCATCGTCCCAAAGACGCGGGCGGATGTTGGGGTCGAAGACGACGCGTTTTCCCGCGGCCTTGGCGCGGCGCAGCTCGGCGAGCAGTGTCTCGACATCCTCGGCCGGCAGGATCGCCAGCGTGATGCCGGAAAAGGCCACGATGTCGGACGCGTCGATGGCCGCGCGCAGCCGGTCGCCGTCGCGTGCCAGCAGCTTTGCCGCCGAAACGGAGCGCCAGTAGGAGAAGCTGCGCTCGCCGTCCTTCAGGTGGATCATGTAAAGGCCCGGCGAGCGGCCCTCGATGCGCGCGACATATCCGGTGCCGATGCCGTGGCCATCCATGAAGGCAAGCATCTCGTCGGAGATCATGTCGGTGCCGACGGCCGAGAAATAGTCGACGTTCCAGTCGTCGGGCAGGTATTGGCGGGCATAATAGGCGGTGTTGAACGTGTCGCCGGCAAAGCTCTTGCGCAGGAGGCCGCCCTCGGCCTGCATCAGTTCCACCATGCATTCACCGATCGTGAGCAATCGTGCCGTCATGTTCCAAGGTCCTCCCGGCTAGTTCCGCCGGAAAGAGGAAATACTGTCAAAGAGTTGCTGCGGCAAGCGGATGCCTGCGCTTTCGGCCTCGCGCTGCCGTTTCACCCGGTCGAGGCCGGGAACGTGCACGTTGTGGTCTGTCGACAGCCTGTCCGCCTGCCGCGCCAGCCGCACCGGAAAATTGTCGGCGAAGAGCTGCGGCGAGAGCGCCAGGACGAACAGCCCGACACCCGGCGAGGTGTCGCCGGCCTGGAAATCGGCGGCGTCGAGCGACCAGTTGCCGCCGGTAAGGCCCGCGGCCAGGACTTCGACCATGAGGGCGATGTTGGCGCCGCGGCTGCCGCCGAAGGCGGTCAGCGCGCCCTGCATGGCGGCGAAGGGATCGGTCGTCGGCCGCCCATCCTGATCGACCGCCCAGGTGTCCGGAATGGGCTCGCTGCGTGCGGCGGCGGCGCGGATATTGACCAGTGCGGTCGCGCTCGACGACTGGTCGATCAGCAGGATCCCGCCGTCATCGCGCGGCGCGGCGAAGGCGAGGGGATTGGTGCCGTAGACCGGATGGCGGCTGCCGGCGCCGGCCAGCACGGCATGGCTGTTGGTCGCGACGAGGGCGACGAGGCCTTCGCTCGCGAGATTTGCCGCATACCAGCCGAGTTCCCCGGTCGTGTAACTGTTGCAAACGGTGAAGACGGCGATGCCGAAGGTCTTCGCCTTCGACGCAAGCTCTTCGCGCGCAATCGAGAAGCCGTGCTGCGCCACGCCGCCCATCGCGTCGCATTTCAGGATGGCCGGCACGGGCGAGGTGATGAGCGGTTCGGCCTTGCCGGCGATCCTGCCGTCCACGAGACTTCTGAGATAGTCCGTCAGATGGCTGAAGCCGACGGCCGGCTTGCCCGCCAGTTCCGCCTCCACGGTCGCCTCGGCGAGGGCCGCCGCCGCGGCCTCCACCATGCCGACGCGCATCAGCGCCGTTCGGGCAAGGTCGCGCGCTTCCTGCGGGGAAAGGGTGACGGCATCGGTCATGGGGTCAACCTTCTCTATGGAATTTGCCGGCATCATCCCGATCGACCGGCCCCGCGTCAACCTTCGAAAAATCGCGGTCCGGGCCGTTTACGCTCCGCCGGGGCCGCGTTACATCTTGCCGGTGACAACTGGAAACCGGAGCGAAAAAAGCATGGCGAAGCCCCGCAAGAAGGCTGATGACTGGTGGCGCGGGGCGGTGATCTATCAGGTCTATCCCCGCTCGTTTCAGGACACGACCGGCGACGGCATGGGGGACCTGCGGGGCATCACGAAGCGGCTCGGACACATCGCCTCGCTCGGCGTCGACGCCATCTGGCTCTCGCCCTTCTTCAAGTCGCCGATGGCCGACATGGGCTACGACGTCTCGGACTATTGCGATGTCGATCCGATGTTCGGCACGCTCGCCGATTTCGACGCCATGCTGGCGGAGGCTCATCGCCTCGGCCTCAAGGTCATCATCGACCAGGTCATCTCGCACACGTCCGACCAGCATCCCTGGTTCGTCGAGAGCCGCTCCAGCCGGAGCAACCCCAAGGCGGACTGGTATGTCTGGGCCGATCCCAAGCCCGACGGCACGGCGCCCAACAACTGGCTGTCGATCTTCGGCGGGCCAGGCTGGGAATGGGACGGCGTGCGCAAGCAATATTACATGCACAACTTCCTGATCTCGCAGCCCGACCTCAATTTCCACAATCCGGATGTGCAGGAGGCGCTTTTGAAGACCGTGCGCTTCTGGCTCGATCGCGGCGTGGACGGCTTCCGCCTCGACACGGTGAACTTCTACTTCCATGACAGGAAGCTGCGCGACAACCCGCCCCACGAGCCCGATCCCGAGGCGGTCGGCCTCGATGCGCCGGACGTCAATCCCTACGGCATGCAGACCCATCGCTACGACAAGACGCAGCCGGAGAACGTCGCTTTCCTCAAGCGGTTCCGCGCGTTGCTCGACGAATACGAGGGGCGCGCGACGGTGGGGGAGGTGGGCGACGGCGCCCGCTCGCTGAAGACCGTCGCCGACTATACGAGCGGCGGCGACAAGCTGCACATGTGCTACACATTCGATCTTCTCGGGCCGGACTTCACCGCCGACCATGTGCGCAAATGCGTGCAGAGCTTCCAGCGCGCGGTGACGGACGGCTGGGTCTGCTGGGCCTTTTCCAACCACGACGTCAACCGCCATGTCAGCCGCTTCATCCGTGCGCCGGAGGAGCGCGAGCGCATCGCCAAGCTCGCCATCACCCTCTTGTCGACCCTGCGCGGCTCGATCTGCCTCTACCAGGGCGAGGAACTCGGCCTCACGGAAGCCGACCTCGCCTTCGAGGACCTGCGCGATCCCTACGGCATCCGCTTCTGGCCGGCCTTCAAGGGGCGCGACGGATGCCGCACGCCGATGCCCTGGCAGCACGGCGAGGCCCATGCCGGCTTCAGCACCGGCAAGCCCTGGCTGCCGGTGCCGCAGGACCACGCCCGGCTTGCCGTCGACGTGCAGGAGAAGATCGCCGGCTCGGTGCTCAACCACTACCGCGCCACGCTCGCCTTCCGCAGGGAACACGAGACGCTGCACGACGGCGACATGGCCTTCCTGCACTCCAACCACGACATCCTCGCCTTCACCCGCGAGAAGGGCGGCGAGAAACTGCTTTTCGTCTTCAACCTGACGCATGAAAAGGCCGAATTCGTGCCGGCCAAGTCGCTGAAACTCGGCGCCCCCCTGTCGGTGCCCGGCTTCGGGGCGAAGCTGAAGGACGGAACGATCGAGCTGGACGGGCTGGATATGGCCTGCGTGCGGCTGTAGGGGTTTCCGGCAATTCCTGACCGTGCGGAAGCACGGTCTGCCAGTATTCCCCCCCCTCTGGGAGCATTCTACCGTTTTCGTCCGACGAGCCGGTCGTAGTCGGCATGTGAGCCGATCCAGAACCAGACGAGAGTGTCGGTCTCCGCATCCCTGACGGCAAGGGCGCGCCAGGAAAGGCCCACCCGGACCGACCAAAAGCGGCCAACGGGTTTGAGCTGCAGGGATGGGTGTGCGGGGTTAGCTTTCAGGAGGGCGAAATTCCTGTCGGCCTGTTCGCGTATATGAGAAGGCACCGCCGCGTAACACGTCCAGAACGTGTCCGTGGCATGATGCTTCAAAGCGGGCGTGTCCGATTGTTGCGGAATGCAGCCAAAGCGAGTTCGGCGAGCTCGTCCAGAGTGCCGTTTGCGGTGTCTTCGGCAAGGTCCCGATCCCACCGCTCCGCCTGAAGCGCTTCAAACCATGCGGAAAACCGGTCGAACTCTTCTGGGCTGAGTTCAGACACGCTTTTCTCAATCTGCTCCAGTTTCGTCATGTCGCGCTCCTTTCATGTCTATTCTATTCGAAGGAGCCGAACGCGGAAAGGCAAACCTCACCCCATCAGCATGAACCGGTCCACGTCCACCATCCCCCGGTCGGAGATCTTCAGGTGCGGGATCACCGGCAGCGGCAGGAAGGCGAGCTGGAGGAAGGGTTCCTCCAGCGTGGCGCCCAGTGCGAAGGCGGCCTGGCGCAGGTGGTGCAGCGTGTCGCGGACGGTCTCGTAGGGTTCGAGGCTCATCAGGCCGGCGACGGGGAGCGCGATCTCGCCGGTCACCCTGCCGCCCTCCACCACGACGAAGCCGCCCTTGATCTCGCCGAGGCGGTTGGCGGCGAGCGCCATGTCGTCCTCGTCGACGCCGACGACGCAGATATTGTGGCTGTCATGGCCGACCGTCGAGGCGATGGCGCCCTTCTTCAGCCCGAAGCCCTGCACGAAGCCGTTGGCATGGTTGCCGTTCTTGCCGTGACGCTCGATGACGGCGACCTTGACGATGTCCTGCGCGAGATCGACGGTCGTCTGGTTGCCCTTGGCGGGCAGCCGGTAGCGGCGGTGCTCGGTGATGATCTTGCCCGGCAGGACGCCGATGACCGGCGTTTCGCCATCGGTGACGGGCACGGCGAACTGGGCGGCGGCGACCGGGCGGGCCTTGACGCTGTCAAGCCCGACCGGCGCGACGGGCCGGCGCGTCGCAAAAAGCGCATCGCCCACCCTGCGGCCGGCGGAGAAGACCATCTCGGCCTTGCAGGTCTCCAGCGTGTCGACGATGACGAGGTCGGCGCGCCAGCCGGGCGCGACAAGGCCGCGGTCGCGCAGCCCGAAGGCCCTGGCCGCCGAGATCGAGGCGGCACGGTAGACGGCGAGCGGTGCGCGCCCATGGCTGATGGCGGTGCGGATCATGTAGTCGAGATGGCCCTGCTCGGCGATGTCGAGCGGATTGCGGTCGTCCGTGCACAGCGCGATGAAGGGCGAAAGGCGCTCGGTGATGATCGGCAGCAGCGCCAAGAGATCCTTGGAGACGGAGCCTTCGCGCACGAGGATGTGCATGCCCTTGCGGATCTTCTCCAGCGCTTCCTCGGCGGTGGTGCATTCGTGCTCGGTGCGGATGCCGGCGGCAAGATAGCCGTTGAGGTCCTTGCCCGAGAGCAGCGGTGCATGGCCGTCGATATGGCCGCCCTGGAAGGCCTCCAGCTTGGCAAGACAGACGGGATCCTTGTGGATGACGCCGGGGAAATTCATGAATTCCGCAAGACCGATCACCTTTGGATGGTCGCGGAAGGGCAGCAGGCGCTCGATCGGCAGGTCCGCGCCCGATGTTTCCAGATGCGTCGCCGGCACGCAGCTCGACAGCTGCACGCGGATGTCCATGATCGCCTCCAGCGCGCTGTCGAGGAAGAACGCGATGCCTTCCGTGCCGAGCACGTTGGCGATCTCGTGCGGGTCGCAGATCGCCGTCGTCACGCCATAGGGCAGCACGCAGCGGTCGAATTCGTGCGGGGTGACGAGCGAGGATTCGATGTGCAGATGCGTGTCGATGAAGCCGGGCACGACGATGCGGCTGGAAATGTCGATCTCCTCGCGGCCCTCGTAGTCGCCGCAGGTGCCGACGATGCGATCGCCCGAGATGGCGATGTCGGAGGCGACGAGGTCGCCTGTCACGAGATCGAAGAACTGCCCGCCCTTCAGCACGATGTCGGCAGGCTCCCGGCCGGTCCCCTGATCGATGAAGCGTTCCAAGTCGGTCATGGCGAAGTCTCCCGATTCCATTGGGGAGACTCTAGCGGTGCGGCGGGAAGAGGGAAGGGCCGGCGCGTCGAATTGCGCGTTCAGGCGGGGAAGGTGACGGTGAAGGCGAAGCGGGCGCGCGCTCCCGCGGCAAGCACGGTCGTGTAGGGACGGTCTCTCAATTCGCGCGAGCCGCCGAGTTCCGCGGCTGTGCCGTGCCAGGGCTCGACGCAGAGGAAGGGCGCGCCGGGCTTGGTCCACAGCGCGAGGTTCGGCAGGTTCTCGAAGCGGAAGGCCAGCGCCGGCCCGCCTTCGGCGCCGTAGGCGAGGTCGTCGCCCGCGCCTTCGGGGAAGACGAGCGCGTCGTTCTCGAAGAGATCGGGGGAGAGGCGGAGCCGGCCCGCGGCAAAGGGCGAGGGCGTGCGGCCTTGCGACAGCAGGCCCTTTTCCAGCGGCTGGCGCCGCGGTTCCCCGGCATTGCCGAGCGTCACGGCATGCGGCCTTCCCGCCGCGCCGGGCAGGGGCCAGAGGAAGGCGGGGTGGAAGCCGAGACCGAAGGGCATGGCGGTCCTGCCGCGGTTTTCGACTTCGGCGACGACGGTGAGGGTCGGGCCGTCCAGGCTGTGCTCGACGGAGAGCAGGAAGTCGAACGGATAGACGGCGCGGGTTTCGTCAGAGGCCTCCAGGCTGTAGCGGCACAGCATGTCGCTTGCGGCGGCCAGCGAGAATTCCCGTCGCCTGGCGAAACCGTGCTGCGCCATCGCATGGGGCTTGCCGTCGATGAGGAGCGTATCGTCGGGCGCCTTGCCGACGATCGGGAAGAGCACCGGCGAGCGCCCCGTCCAGAAGGTGGCGTCGCCGTTCCACAGCCATTCCGCCCCGTCCCGGGTGGTGATCGACTGCATTTCGGCACCGAGCGAGGAGACATCGATCGACAGGAGGCCGTTCGCTATGCGGGTGGTGGTCGGCATGGGCTCGCCCTTAAGGTTTCTGGCGCGCAGAATAGCCCTCAAACGGACCGGACTTGCAAGGCCCATCCGGCCACGGTTAAAGCATGCCGCGCGAAAGAACGCAGCGGACTTGCGACAATGGCATGCGCTGAAAGATCGCGGCGTGCCATTCAGGGAGAAGCGGATGCAGCCGGCATGGACCACGAGGACACCGGGACCGTCGGAGATCGCGGCGCTGGCGCGGCTCTGGTTTGACGGATGGCAGGATGCGCATGCGGCGGTGCTTCCAGCGGCGCTTGCCCGCCTGCGCACGCGGCAGAGTTTTGCCGATCGCCTGTCGGCCATGCTGGCGGATGTGCGCGTGATCGGCGATGCGGACGCACCGCTCGGCTTCTGCGCCATCCGGCATGACGAGCTCGACCAGCTTTTCGTGACGCCGGCAGGGCGCGGCAGGGGCGTTGCCGCCGCGCTCGTGGCGGATGCCGAAGGGCGCCTTGCCGCCCGTGGCGTGGCGACCGCCTGGCTCGCCTGCGCGATCGGCAACCACCGCGCCGCCCGCTTCTACGAGAAATGCGGCTGGCACCTTGCCGCGACCGTCGTCCACCGGCTGGACACGACGGAGGGGCCTTTCGATCTGGAGGTCTGGCGCTATGAAAAGCGGCTTTCTCCGGCGGTTGCGGATTGATGGCGCATCGCCGCCATCCTATGTTGAGGACATGACCCGGAACGACGCGGCAGGCCCGATCATCGTCTTCGATGCGGAGTGCATTCTCTGCTCGGCCAATGCGCAATTCGTGCTCCGGCACGATCGCGCCCGGCGGTTCCGTCTTGCCTCCATGCAGAATGCGGTCGGCGCAGCGCTCTATCGCCGCTTCGGCATCGATCCGGCCGATCCCGAATCGATGATCGTCGTGGATGGCGACCGGCTGCTCAAGGACAGTGATGCGGTGCTGGCGATCTATGCCGGGCTCGGCTGGCCGTGGAAGGCGCTGTCCGCGCTGCGGTTCATCCCGCGCTTCCTGCGCGATCCCGCCTATCGCTGGCTGGCGCGCAACCGCTACCGGGTGTTCGGGCGACGGGAGGCGTGCTGGATCCCCGCGCCGGAGGATGCGGACCGGGTGTTGTGAAGCGGGTCATCGTTCTCGGCGGATATGGCGGTTTCGGCGCCCGGCTGTCCCGGCGGCTGGCGGCGGATGGCTGGGCGGTGCTGGTCGCGGGCCGCGACAGGGCGGCGGCGCTGCGTCTCGCCGAAGACTTGTCCAATGCAGCGGCGCTTGCCGTCGATCGCAACGGCGATCTCGGCCCCGTCCTCGAGGCGCATCGTCCCTTCCTGCTGATCGATGCGGCCGGACCCTTTCAGGGCAGCGGCTACCATGTTGCGGAAGCCTGCATCGCGCGCGGAGTGCATTATGTCGACCTTGCGGATGCGCGGGACTTCGTCTGCGGTGTCGGACGGCTGGATGCGGCGGCGCGGGCGGCCGGTGTCGTGGTGGTCTCGGGCGGCTCCAGCGTGCCGGCGCTTTCGGGCGCGGTCATTGCCGAGCTGGCGCGGGACATGGAGCGGGTTTGCTTGGTCGAGATGTCGATCAGCGCCTCGAACCGCGCGACGGCCGGCGCTTCCGTGGCGGCCGCGATCCTCAGCTATGTCGGAAAGCCGGTGCGCCTCTGGCGCGGCGGGCGCTGGCGGCAGGAGACGGGCTGGCACCGGTTGCGCCGGCAGGACTACGCTGTTGCCGGCCGGCCGCCCATCCGGCGGCTGGTGGTGCTTGCGGATGTGCCGGATCACGATATCGTGCCGGCGTCGCTGCCCGGCCGGCCGGCGAGCATTTTCCGCGCGGGACCGGAATTCTCCTTTCAGCTGCTGACGCTCTGGCTCTTGAGCTGGCCGGTGAAATGGGGATGGCTGGGCTCGCTTTCGCGCTTCGCTCGATGGCTGCTGCCGCTGCAGAAGCTGAGCGCCCGTTTCGGCACGGATCGTTCCGCCATGGTGATCGAAGTGAAGGGATTTTTCGAGGGGGCGCCGGTCCTCCGCCGCTGGACGCTGATCGCGGAAAATGGCGACGGCCCGGAGATCCCGACGATCGCGGCCCATGTCGCGGCCGATGCCATCGCGGCGGGACGCCTTGCGCCGGGCGCGCGGCCGGCGGCGGGCGAGATGAGCCTTGCGGAATTCTCTCCCCACTTCGAAAGGCTCGCCCTCCATCAGGCGATCGAGAGCCTGCCCTATGTGCCGCTTTACCGCCGTGTCATCGGTGCGGCCTACGGCACGATGCCGCAGCCGGTGCGGGACATGCACGACCTTGTCGGCGATGCCGGGGCCGCGGGCTGGGGACGCGTGCGGCGGGGACGGTCGCGTCTGGCGCGGCTTGTCTGTGCCGTCATGCGCTTTCCGCCGGAGGGCGAGCACGACCTGCACGTTTCCTTCGAGGAGAGGGATGGCGTCGAGTGCTGGACGCGGGATTTTGCCGGCCATGTCTTTTCAAGCGAACTCAGCCAGAGCGGCGCACGCCTTGTCGAGCGGTTCGGGCCGATGCGCTTTTCCTTCGACCTGCCGGTGGATGCCTCCGGCCTGGCGATGGTGATGCGTGGATGGTCCGTCTTCGGCCTTCCGATGCCGCTGGCGCTGGCGCCTCGCAGCACGGCGCGCGAATGGGCCGAAGGCGAGGATTTCTGCTTCGACGTGCCGATCGGGCTGCCGGTCATCGGCGAGGTCGTGCACTATTCCGGCCGGCTGCGTCGGCTCTGACGCGAACGGAAATGGCGGCCGAAGCCGCCCCATCCCGCTTGCCGGATCGTCCGGATCAGATGTTGTTCTGCAGAACCTCGCGCAGCTTGCCGAACAGTTCGTCGATCTCGCGCTTCTCGATGATGAGCGGCGGGGAGAGCGCGATGATGTCGCCCGTCGTGCGGATGAGGAGGCCCTTCTCATAGGCCTTGAGGAAGGCATTAAAGGCCCGCTTGGTCGGTTCGCCGGCGATGGAGGCGAGCTCGACGGCGCCGATCAGGCCGACATTCCGAATGTCGATGACGTTCGGGCAATCCTTCAGCGAATGCAGGCCTTCCTCCCAGTAGGAAGCGAGTTCCGCGGCGCGGGTCAGGAGACCCTCTTCCTTGTAGGTGTCGAGCGTGCCGAGCGCGGCGGCGCAGGCGATCGGGTTGCCGGAATAGGTGTAGCCGTGGAAGAACTCGATCATGTGCTCCGGGCCGTTCATGAAGGCGTCATGGATCTCGGAGGTCACGAAGACGGCGCCCATCGGGATCACGCCGTTGGTGAGGCCCTTCGCGGTGGTGATGATATCGGGCTTCACGTCGAAATACTGCGCGGCGAAGGGCGCGCCGAGGCGGCCGAAGCCGGTGATGACCTCGTCGAAGATCAGCAGGATGCCGTGCTGCGTGCAGATCTCGCGCAGCTTCTGGAGGTAGCCCTTCGGCGGGATGAGGACGCCCGTGGAGCCGGCGACCGGCTCGACGATGACCGCGGCGATGGTGGAGGCGTCATGCAGGGTGATGATGCGCTGCAATTCGCTGGCGATGTCGCCGCCGTGTTCCGGCTCGCCGCGCGAGAAGGCGTTCCTGTCGGGGAAATGGGTGTGCGGCATGTGGTCGACGCCCGTCAGCAGCGTGCCGAACATCTTGCGGTTGGCGACGATGCCGCCGACGGAGATGCCGCCGAAATTGACGCCGTGGTAGCCGCGCTCGCGGCCGATCAGGCGGAAGCGCGCGCCGTCGCCCTTGGCACGGTGATAGGCGAGCGCCACCTTCAGCGCGGTCTCGACCGATTCGGAGCCGGAATTGGTGTAGAGGACATGGTTCATGCCCTCGGGCGCGATGTCGACGAGGCGGTTGGCGAGCTCGAAGGCCTTCGGATGGCCGAGCTGGAAGGCGGGCGCATAGTCCAGCTCGCCGGCCTGTTCGCGGATCGCCTCGGTGATCTTCGGGCGACAATGGCCGGCATTGACGCACCAAAGGCCCGCCGTGCCGTCGAGCACCTGGCGGCCGTCATGGGTGGTGTAATACATGTCCTTGGCGCCGACGAAGAGGCGCGGTTCCTTCTTGAACTGCCGGTTTGCCGTGAACGGCATCCAGAAGGCACGCAGGTCATTGGGGGTGTTGAGGCGGTTGGACATGCGGTCTCTCCGTGATCCTTGAAATGCTGGGCCTTTGAATGCGGGGGCCGTCCCGGCGGGCACTGCGGATGGAATTTTTACCCGCTGGTCAAAGTATCAAGGCGCCCGGGGCCGTCAAGCGGATGATTCCATGCAAAACGCCCCGGATTCCGGCCGGGGCGTTGCGAACGGGATAGGCGGGGAGGCGATCAGGCGATGCGAAGCTTCTTTTCCGACGCCCCGTTGCCGGGGGCCCTGTAGATGCGCTCAAGCGCGTCGAGAATGGTCAGCACGGCATCGGACTTGCTGGAATAATAGATAGTCTGGGCATCGCGGCGCGTGGTGACGAGATTCTGCGCCCGCAGCTTCGACAGGTGCTGCGACAGCGCCGACTGGCTGAGACCGACCTGGTTTGCGAGGGCGCCGACGGCGATTTCGCCTTCGACCAGGACCTTCAGGATGAGCAGGCGCTTCGGGTTGGCCATGGCGGACAGAAAGTCGGATGCAACCTCGGCCTGCGCGTGCTCTGCGTCTGAAATCTTGTCCATCTGAAACTCCTTTGGGCGTTTCCGCTTCAAATTAAGTAATTTTTTGAATCCGCTTGTTAGCATATAAACAAAATACCCCTCATCAAGTGCCAGAAATGGGGGTATCCTGCACGTATAGCGATAGGCGCCTTCCCTTGTCGAAAAAGGCGCGGCAAGCGGATTTCGCGCAAATGCAGACGGTTCAGCCCGCCGCCCTTGCTTCCCGAAGCAAACGCGCAAGCTCCCCGCGAAGTTCCGTGGCCTCATCAAGTTCGCGTGAAAATTCCAGCCGCTTCAGTTTGTCGCCGCTGGCAAGGTCGATGCCGGCGGCGTCGAGCCCCACGATGATCCAGTCGCCGTCCTTCGCGCCGCAATAGTGGCGGGCATAGATGCCGGCCGCTTCCGCATGGTCGCTGTTCATGTGCTCGACGGCGCCGGTTTCCATCTCGGCAAGCGCGCCGCGGGCCGGGGAGCGAATCATGAGGTCGTCCGCCGTCAGCACGAAGGCCTTGCCGAAGCCGCCGTTGAGATGGGCGCGCAGCGGCACGAGGCGGAAGAAGGCGAAATCGGGGAAATCGACATAGAGTTTCGCCTTGGGGTGGCGGCGGACGAAGCGTTCGCGCAGCGCGGCATGGGCGGCGCTGTCGCGGGCCACTTCCTCTGCCTCGCAGAGCACCGTCAGGCGGGGATGGGCGAGGGGATCGCCCTTGCCGGGCTCGCCCGCCAGCAGCGAGGCGCGCGGGTCGCGCCGGAGCGCCTGGGTGTGGACGGAAAGGGCGGAGACGAGGATGACCGGCGTGCCATCCGTGTCGGTGCCCGTCAGCGTGCGGCTGGCGAAGGGCGCGCCGCTTTCCGGCTCGATGACCGCAAGCGCGCAGCTCCGGGCGGAGCGCAGCAGCGTGCGGGCGAGGCGCCGCGCGTCATCATCGGTTTCGCGCAGGACGCTCGGCCTGTCCTTTTGTTCTTCTGCCATGATTCGGTCCTTCCGCTTGCAGGATACCCCCCTCTGCCCTGCCGGGCATCTCCCCCTCAAGGGGGGAGATTGGATGGAGCACCGTCTCGTCCATCGTCAACGCTGCGGGATAAGCGAGGTTCTTGTCTTTTTCCGATCTCCCCCCTTGAGGGGGAGATGCCCGGCAGGGCAGAGGGGGGACCACCCGCGGGCGAACCGTCACCCCCGCCGGCGGTGCCGCGTCAATCCGTTCACGATATCCTGCGCGTTGATCGTGCCGACGACCGTGCCGTTGTCGACGACGCCGACATTGCCCGGCGTGCGGGCCATGGCGTCGAGGATGTCGACGAGCGGGGTCTGCGGTGCCGCGGTCGCCGTCACGCCGCCATTGCTTGAAGCGCCGTGCTGCATCACGTCGCCGGCCGTCAGCATGTTGATCGGGTTCATGTTCTGCACGAAGTCCGCGACATACTGGTTGGCCGGGTTCTTGACGATCTCCTGCGGCGTGCCGCACTGGATGATGCGCCCGCCTTCCATGATGGCGATGCGGTTGCCGATGCGGAAGGCCTCGTCGAGGTCGTGGCTGACGAAGAGGATGGTCTTCTTCAGCCGGCGCTGGAACTCCAGCAGCTCGTCCTGCAGGCGCGTGCGGATCAGCGGGTCGAGCGCGGAGAACGGCTCGTCCATGAGCAGGATCGGCGCGCCGGTGGCGAAGGCGCGGGCAAGGCCGACGCGCTGCTGCATGCCGCCCGACAGCTCGTTCACCTTGCGGTCCGCCCATTTGGCGAGGTTGACGAGTTCGAGCTGTTCGGCGACGCGCGCCTTGCGCTCGCGATCCGGCACGCCGGCAAGCTCCAGGCCGAAGCCGACATTGTCGGCAACACTGCGCCAGGGCAGCAGCGCGAACTGCTGGAACACCATCGAGACGGTGTGCATGCGGAAATCGCGCAGCGCCTTGGGCGTTGCCGTATAGGGGTTCACCGAACCGCTTGCGGCCTTCACCTGCACGTCGCCGCGCACCACGGGCGCAAGCCCGTTGACGGCGCGCAGCAGCGTCGACTTGCCGGAGCCCGAAAGGCCCATCAGCACGAGGATCTCGCCCTCCGTGATCGACAGCGTGGCATCGGCCACGCCGAGCACCAGGCCGGTCTCCGCGCCGATCTCGTCGCGGGTCTTGCCCGCATCGACCATGGCGAGGGCCTTCTGCGGGCTGTCGCCGAAGATGATGGAGACATTCTTGAAGACGACGGTTTCGGTCATTTGGCGTCTCCCTCATCGGCGGCGCGGAAGAGACGGTCGAGGATGATCGCGAGGATCACGATGCACAGGCCCGCCTCGAAGCCCATGGAGATGTTCACGGTGTTGAGCGCGCGCACCACGGGAACGCCGAGGCCCTTGGCGCCGACGAGCGCGGCGATGACCACCATCGACAGGGAGAGCATGATGGTCTGGGTGAGGCCCGCCATGATCTGCGGCGTCGCATAGGGCAGCTCGACCTTGCGCAGCACCTGGCCGGGCGTCGCGCCGAAGGCCTGCGCGGCCTCCACCAGCGAGGGTGGCGTCGAGATGATGCCGAGCCGGGTGAGGCGGATCGGGGCGGGGATGGCGAAGATCACCGTGGCGATGAGGCCCGGCACCATGCCGAGGCCGAAGAGGATCAGCGCCGGGATGAGATAGACGAAGGTCGGGATCGTCTGCATGAGATCGAGGATCGGCCGGAGGATCGAATAGAACCACGGCCGGCGCGCGGCGGCGATGCCGAGCGGCACGCCGACCACCATGCTGACGCCGGTCGCCGCCAGCACGAGCGCCAGCGTCTCCGTCGTCTCCTTCCAGTAGCCCTGGTTCACGATGAGCAGCAGGCCGAGGAAGGTGAAGGCGGCGACGCCGATCGAGCGGCGGAACCACCAGCTGAGACCCGTCACGAGCACGATGAGGAACAGCGCATAGCCGAACCTGCCGCCGGCGCTGGAGAACGGACCCTGCAGCAGGAAGAGCACGGCGTCGATGCCGGCCTGCAGGAAGACCTTCAGGAAGTCGAACAGTCCCTTGCCGTTGGTCGTCAGCCAGTTGACGACTTCCTTGGCGATCGGGCCGATCGGAATTTTGGAGACGGTGAGCCAATCCACGGCAGCAAGCCTTAGTCTGGAGGTTGACGATGCAACGACTATCGGCGGGAAGTAAGGGCGGGAAAGTTTCCTTCTCGCCCACAGAGCGCTGACAAAGTTCCGAAAACCTCTCCGCCGTCATGCTCGGGCTTGACCCGAGCATCCATCGCCGTCGTGGTATGTGGATCCTCGGCTCAAGGCCGAGGATGACGGCAGCGGGAGAGGTGAGGTCTGTCAACAACCTGAGGAGGGGGGAGGTCTTCTCCCCGCTCCCCTTCTTCCCTGTTAGAGGCCGAGTGCCGTTTTCGCGGCCGGCAGGGCCTCGCCGCTGCCGTCCTTGGTCGTGACGCCGGCAAGCCACGGCTCGACGGCAGCCGGGTTGGCCTTCAGCCAGTCGGTCGCGGCGGTTTCCGGATCCTGGCCGTCGTTCAGGATCTTGCCCATGATCTGGTTTTCCATTTCCAGCGTGAACTTGAGGTTCTGCAGGAACTTGCCGACATTCGGGCATTCGGCGACATAGCCCTGGCGCACGTTCGTATAGACCGTCGCGCCGCCGAAATCCGGACCGAAGACATCGTCGCCGCCGGTGAGATAAGTCAGCTTGAAGTTGGCGTTCATCGGGTGCGGCTCCCAGCCGAGGAAGACGACCGGGGTGCCTTCCTGCTCGGCGCGGGCGACTTCGGCCAGCATGCCCTGCTCGGAGGATTCGACCACTTCGAAGCCCGACAGATCGAACTTGTTGTTGGTGACCATGTCGATGATCAGGCGGTTGCCGTCATTGCCCGGCTCGATGCCGTAGATCTTGGCGCCGAGCGCATCCTTCTGCTTGGCGATGTCGGCGAAGTCCTTGATGCCGAGTTCGGCGCCCTTGGCGTTGGTCGCGAGCGTGTATTTCGCGCCCTCCAGGTTCTCGCGCACGGTCTCGACCGAGCCGTCCTCGCGGAACGGCTTGATGTCGGCTTCCATGGTGGGCATCCAGTTGCCGAGGAAGACGTCGATGTCCTTGTTCTTCAGCGACGTATAGGTCACCGGAACGGACAGGACCGTCACTTCGGTCTCGTAGCCGAGGCTCTTCAGCAGAACGGTCGCGGTGGCGGTCGTGGCGGTGATGTCCGTCCAGCCCACGTCCGAGAAGCGAACCTTGCCACAGCTTTCGGCTTCGGCGGCCGAGACGTTGGCGGCGCCAAGCGCGAGGACGGAGACGGCTGCGGCAAGAAGGGTCTTGAATGGCGATGCAGACTTCATTTTATTGCTCCCCTTATAACTGATGGTTTAGCCAATCATCAAAACGATATGCTTTCAAGCATCTTGGCGTAGCCGGAAGCCCCTGAAACGTCCAATAAATTTCGGACCTGTTCGCAATTTTGCACATGGATGTCGCAGAAGGCGGGCCGCGCGGTTTTCTGTGGTTTTCCGGCCTTTTCGACTGGAAAATCGCGCCCTGCCGGGCCATGAGGCGGGGACGGAGAAAATCATGGCCAAGCTCTATTTCAGTTACGCGACGATGAACGCGGGAAAGTCGACGCTGCTCCTGCAGGCGTCCTACAACTACCGCGAACGCGGCATGCGCACGGCGATCCTGATCGCCTCCTTCGACGACCGCGCGGGCCAGGGCCGCATCTCCTCGCGCATCGGCCTGACCTCGGAAGCCATCGCCTTCGACCATGCCGACGACCTCTACAAGCATGTCGAGGAACTGAATGGCGACGGCGGCGGCGAGATCGCCTGCGTCTTCGTCGACGAGGCGCAGTTCCTCTCCGAGGCGCAGGTCTGGCAGCTCGCCCGCGTCGCCGACCGGCTGCATATCCCCGTCATGGCCTACGGCCTGCGCACCGATTTCCAGGGCAAGCTCTTTCCCGGCTCGCAAGCGCTGCTCGCCATCGCCGACGAGCTGCGCGAGGTGCGCACCATCTGCCATTGCGGCCGCAAGGCGACGATGGTCGTCCGGCTCGGCGCGGACGGCAAGGTGGCGCGCGAAGGCGCGCAGGTGGAAATCGGCGGCAATGACAAGTACGTTTCCTATTGCCGCCGCCACTGGGACGACATCATGAACGCCGATTGACGGCCGTCGGGCGGCGAGGGGACAAATGATGAAACGACTTCCTGCCGCCGCCGCGGCGTTCCTCTGTCTCGCCGCCCCCGCCCTGGCGGAGGGCGATGCCGTCGCGGGAAAGACGGTCTTCAAGAAATGCGCGCCCTGCCATTCGACCGAGCCGGTCAACCGCGTCGGGCCGACGCTCGCCGGCATTGTCGGCCGGCCGGTCGCCTCCGTCGGCGACTACCGCTATTCCGCCGCCATGACGGCCTTCGCCGAGGGCGGCAAGATGTGGAACGAGGCCTTGATCGCCGAGTATCTGATGTCGCCCAAGGCCATGGTGCCGGGCACCGCCATGGCCTTCGCGGGACTGAGGAAGATCGAGGATATCGCCAACCTCATCGCCTATCTGAAAGCGCCGGCGGGCCATTAGCCGCCGCCGAAATTTTCGGCACCGCTCTTGTGGGCGGTCCGTGCCGTCCCACATCTTGTTCGGTAAAGGCGGCGGGCAGGTTCCTATCTGCCTGAAATCGTATAGTGTTGCCGCGATGGAATAAATCGGGCGGCGCAGACGTCTGCCGTGGAGAGTTTCAAGGGGACAAGCATGGCCACACTTCAGAACTTCGATGCGGAAATCGAGAAGACTCGCAGCGTCGTCAACCAGATGCGCAGCAAGCTGGAGCAGTCGAGCACCGTGCTCGACCAGTTCGCCAAGGCGGACACCAAGCTCGGCGATGTCAATTTCGACATCGAGAACGCCCGCATCCAGGACGTCATCGCCCAGCAGCGCGTGATGGAAGGCAATATCGCCGACCTCATTATCGGCCTCGAAGATGCGACGAACATCTTCGGCACCGAATTCGAGAGCATGAAGAGCTATACGGGCTACGAGAAGTTCATCGGCATCTTCTCCAAGCAGAAGATGCAGCGCATGCGCACCGACCGCGTGCGCAACATGTCGCTCGCCGGCAACCTGCAGGAACTGCTTTCCAAGTCCGACACGATCGTCGGCATCCTGAAGGAGCAGAAGTCGATCCTCGACCAGCGCTACAAGACCTCCGAGGCGAGCCTCGTGCAGGTGATCGAGCGGCGCAAGGGCACGATGACCAATCTCGAGGCCACCCAGAAGCGCATCGAGGAGCTGAACCCGCTGCTGATGGATCTCGAGAACCGCATCGCCGCTTCGACGGACCAGAAGACCCGCACGGACCTTGAAGGCGAGCGCTCGGCGCTGGCGACGGAATACAACCAGATGCAGGCGAAGGAGCAGGAGCTGCTTGCCGAGAGCCAGACGCTGGAACGCTACACCTCGATGTTCCAGACCTTCGTCGATTCGCTCAACAACCAGATCGCCGCGCAGAACACGCTGATCAACAAGCTGACCATCGATACCGAGCAGCGCATCGTGCTCTACAAGGCGCTGGAGGATTCGTTGAAGACCGCCGCGCAGCAGGACGTGGCGCACAAGATCAACACGCTCGGCTCGCAGGTCGACACGGCCGCGGAAGAGACCATGGCCGGCATCGGCTCGGCCGCCCAGCGCCATATCGGCGATCTCCTCGAAATGCACGAGAAGAACATGCTGGCGACGCAGGACATCCAGCGCCGCAAGAAGCTCGCCGACGACGCCTTCGCCCGGCGCTTCCAGGCTGTCATGGACAAGCACAACACCGCGAACTACGTGAAGCAGTGATACCCCGAATGCCGACGTCGCGCATCGCGTTACCCCCCTCTGCCCTGCCGGGCATCTCCCCCACAAGGGGGGAGATCGGCAAGAGGCGCGAACAAGGCTCCAGGCGTAGCGTCAGTCATGGGCGAAGCGTTTGCTCCATCCAATCTCCCCCCTTGTGGGGGAGATGCCCGGCAGGGCAGAGGGGGGTGCTCGCCGGCAAGGAAGGGACGCTCTCATGAACGCCCCCGCCGACAGCGCCGTCGCACAATATTTCTCCACCATCCGCGCCGCCCTCGGCGGCCTTGAGATCTTCCTTGCCGACCGCAACTCGCCGCTCTACCGCAACAGCGTGGTGGGCGAGATCGTCGTGCCCTACCTTGCCCGGCTGAAGGCCTCCTTCGCCTGCTGGGAGAACCGCATCGGCTTCGTCCAGCAGTTCCGCGTCTCGCGCGCCGAGAGCGGCTTTCCGGTGTTCCAGAACGTGCTGGAACTGGAGAACGACCGGCAGAGCGCGGAAAAGCGGCTTGCCGCGATCCCGAATGCCGACCAGCTGCGCGGCGAGATGGCGGATTTCATCCTGCGTCACAAGGAGTTCCCGGGCGATCTCCAGGCGCGCATGGCCGAGCGGCTCTACCTGGAACAGATCGGCAAGGGCGACATCTTCTCGCCCTTCGTGCTGCCGGAGACGATCCGCGTCGCCGTCAACCCGAAGACCATGCGGCCCTATTACGTCGTGTGCTGGGGCGCCTTCGACGGCACGGCGACGCTGCCGATGGTCTACATGGCGACGATCGAGGATTCGAGCGAGAACGTCATCAAGATGCTGGTGACGAAGGATGGCAAGCTCAATCCGGAGGTGGACATCCCGCTGCCGGTCGGCGGCCTGCTCAATCCCGAGCTTGCCAGCCGCTTCGACGATTTCGCGCTGAAGAACAGTGCCTATTCGCTCACCCCCGCGACGATCGCCACCAATCTCGACCGGGATTTTCCGACGCTGCATCCCAAGCAGCTGCGCCGCATCGTGCTGGGGCCGTTCTATTCGGCCGGCATCACCGAGAACAACGAGCGGGTTAACGAGATCCTTTCCAAGGTGCGGAAGCCGGAAAACGCCTGGCTGCTGACCTGGACCGTGCAGGAGGTCTTCTCCAAGGCCGAGCGCCCGGCGAAGAAGGGTTTCTGGAGCTCCACCCCGGCGCAGGAGGAGTTCCATATCGAGACCGACGATCTCGAGGCCGCCCGCATGGGCGTCAGCGCCTATGAGAAACACGCGCTGGTGCCGCACGATGCCTATCAGGCGCTCTATGCCGCGGGCGAGACCGCCGGCATTTTCGGCGCCTACAAGGTGCATGTGATCTCGGGAAACCAGGTGATCAGCGAAGGGTGAACATCCGCCCGGCCAGGCGGGCGCCGATCCGCCGGCCGCTTTCACGCTCCACCCGTCGCGTTCTCGCGGATGCTTCGGGGAGACCGGCGGCAAACTGCTCCTGACGGAGCCCAAATCCCTCGGTGGTTTTTGCCACCGAGCCATCAGAAGGACTGAGACCGATGAGCCTCAATGCCGGACTGACGACGATCCACGAAGACGATATCGCCAAGCATCAGGCGACGGCGCAGAGCCTCGTCACCAAGCTCGTCATCCTCGAAAGCGACGACGGCAGACAGGGCACCTCGCTTGCCGGCACCGGCCGACGTTTCGTGTCGACGGTCTCGACCGCCGGCGCGCGGCGCACGCGCGAGGTGGAGCTGGCAAGGACCATCCAGTCCGTGCGCGCCGCCGACCCGCTGCTCTCGCCGCAGCAGCATGCCGTGCTCTTCCGCTCCCGCCGTGGTCTTCAGGTCGCCCTGGCGGTGACGGATGCCTTTTCCCGCCAGACCAATCTCGAAGGCCTGCAATCGCGCAATCTCGCCTCGCCCCTGGCAGGCGACGAGGCGAACCAGTTCAAGGCGCTGCTTTCCGCCTCCGCCTATATCGCCGCCTTCACCTTCGCCGCCTATCTCGGTGCGACGCTGCCGGGCGAGGGCGAACCGGTGGAGGACGGCGGCGAGCCGGACTATCTCTTCGACACGCCGCAGGACGCGCTGAAGAGCATGGTCGCCGGCCTCGACCGGACGATTGCCGGCGCGCCGGACGATGCGGCGCTCGTTTCCCGCGCCCGGGCCTTCGCCCGCGTCGCCATCGAGGGGCTGATCAGCCGCCGCGCGCGCTTCACCGGCCTTGCCGGCTTCGAGAATGCCCATATCCGCATCGAGCAGGACGATTTCACCCTCTCCGGCTTCGACGTCGCGCCCGGCCAGAAGCGCAAGCCGCTCACGATGACCTTCAAGAAGCCGGAAGAGATCATCGGCAACCACATCGCCAAATACCAGGCGATGAAGCTCGCCAAGATGCTTGTGGCCTATGATTTCGAGCGCCAGCTCAACCCCTTCGTCGAGCTCGGGGGCTTCCTCTTCACCTTCATCGGCGACGGTATGCCGGGCACCGGCAAGACGATCCTCATCCAGATGCTCGCCGGCCTCGTCAACGACTACTGCCAGACCGCCGGCTACGCCTTCCACTACGAGAATTTCGGCGTCGACCAGATTTCCTCCTACCAGGGCAAATCCGGCCAGAACTGCAAGGAATTCGTCAACAACGTCATCAACCCGAAGGCGATCGGCTTCGGCACGATCGACGACGTCGACCAGGTCGCCGCGAAACGTTCGGACGACCGGGCCTCGGCCGGCCAGCACGAGGTGACCGCGGTCCTCATGGAAAGCTTTGCCGGCGCCTCGACCGTGGTGCGCGGCAACTGCACCTTTGGCATGTTCTCCAACTATCCGGAAAATGTCGACGATGCATTGCGCCAGCGCGCCGGTGCCCGCTGGCTGGTCGACGGGCCGCAGACCGAGGACGACTATATCGACATCTTCGCCATGCTGGTCGGCAAGAACCACTCGATCCCACTCGGCGCGCACACGCTCTTCGAGGGCCAGGAGATCAAGCGTGCCGTCTCCACCTCCTACGGACAACATGCAAAACCACAGGAAGAGGGCCTTCTCGCCGTGTGGGAAATGCACGAGAAGGAGCACGGTGCCATCAAGTCGCTCGCCGATGTCGGCGCCTATCTCCATCGCATCAAGATCGCCGAGCCCCGCTTCACCGGCCGCGCCATCAAGAACATCACCGACGCGATCAAGATGCGCGCCATGGATGTGGACCTGCCGGACGACTGGTTCGCCACCGCGGGCGCCTTCATGCACAAGGGCTACGACGAGAAGAAGGCGATGATCGAGGAACTGCGCGGCCCGATCACCATGGAAATGGTCCTCCAGGAGATCAACCGCTACGCCGACAGCGAATTCCGTTACACGGACAAATCCGACGACGCGGCGGTTTCCGACATCATCCGCCGCGAACGCCAGCGCGAGAAGGCGATCCGCGAGATCGAGACGATGAAGGCGGAGGGACGGTGGTAAAAATTAGCTGTTAGCGAATTTTATTGCCTGTTGCCCGGGTGAGGTTTAGTGTCCATGAAACAGGTCGTCTTTCATGCACCGGCTTTAAGGACGCTGGCCCGGATACCGAGAAACGAAGCCGACAAGATCAGACGGAAGATTTACCAATATGCTGCCGATCCTGCAGCGCAGAAAGCAAATGTCAAAAAGCTGCAGGGACGTGCGGGCTTTAGATTGCGGGTCGGTAACTGGC
Source organism: Shinella yambaruensis (assembly GCF_050859155.1). Taxonomy (NCBI): domain Bacteria; kingdom Pseudomonadati; phylum Pseudomonadota; class Alphaproteobacteria; order Hyphomicrobiales; family Rhizobiaceae; genus Shinella; species Shinella yambaruensis. The sequence continues at coordinate 2,942,868 of NZ_CP150638.1, read as the reverse complement.
GTGTGATCTTCGATGCAAATGGCGACGTTCTTGATGTGCTTGAAGTCGATAGCCGCGGAAGCATCTACTGAAGGAAGCGGGCGATGAACAAGGTGACCAGATTTACCACGCCGGGCGGCGAAGAGATGGTCGTGCTCGCGCGGGCCGAATACGAGGCGCTCGTCGAAATGGCGGAAATGCTGGAGGACGTCGCCGCCTACGACGAAGCCAAACGGCGCATCGCGGAGGGCGACGATCTCAAGGTTCCGTCCGAATTCGTCGACCGGCTGATCGACGGAGAGAGCCCGATCCGCGTCTGGCGCGATTTCCGCGGCATGACGAGCAAGGACCTGGCGAAGGCCATCGGCATCAGCGCGGCCTATCTTTCCGAGATCGAAACCGGCAAGAAGGAAGGCAGCATTTCGGTTTTCAGGAGCATCGCCAAGGCCTTGCGTGTTGATCTCGATGATCTCTTCTGGGGTGAAGACAATAAAAGGCCGGTAAGCGAGTGATTCAAGACGCATGAAACGCCTCCTCGAAGCCGAATTGATCTATGGACGGCTGCTGCCGGTCGATGAGCCGCATCTGGTGGAGCGTTACAACAAGGCGCTCGACGGGTTCGGCATGCGCCGCACGGCGCTTCCCAGCTTCCGCATCGACATGACCGGATTTTCGCCGGAGATCGCCGACGAACTCGGCGATCGGGACTATCTCGATCCGAACCGTGTCAACCGTCGCTTCATCATCATGACGCCGGAGCAGGTGAACCTGCCGGTCGTGCATACAAGCTTTTCCAACACCGCGGCGCTGATGCACGAGTTCTTCTCGGCCAACGCCCGGGCGATCAACGCCATCACCATCCGCGATGCGCTCTATGGCGAGATCGAGGACTCCGTCTCCGTCGTCAACGACATCGACGACCTGCTCTCGATCAACGAGGTGCGCTTCAAGGTCCTGTCGGCCGAGGACATGCTCGGCAAGGCGGGGGAGCTGCGCGGCCTCGTCGACCGGCTGAAGACCGTGCCGAATGCCTGGGCGGACGATGCCATGCTCAACCGCATGGTGGAATTGGTGAAACAGACCGGCGACATCCGCCAGAACGCGCTGGTGCCCGACCAGCTCGTCTTCCGCCACGAGGCCTATTGGGCGAACCATTTCGGCGGCGTCTACGTCTTCCTCGACGACAAGACGACGACGGTCATCTGCGACCCGACCGTGCCGGGCTTCCGCCGTTCCCGGCCCTGGCAGGTGAGCTATATCGCGCTCGACGACCACAAGCGTATCTTCGATTTCCTCGCCTCCACGAAGCGGCTGGAACTGCCGCGCGCCTCCTGGGTGGAGCCGTCGGGCCTCTTCCAGCACCGGGCGGAGATGACGGTGGTCGGCCTCGTCAACCGGGGTGATCCGACCGCCGATCTCGAAAAGGCAGACCGCATCTGGCTGCAGACCTGGATGCATCGCAATGCCGAGCTCATGGCGCGCGACGGCACCTATCCCTTCCTGCAGGAGGCGATCCGAACGCTTGCATCGACGGGGGAGATCAAGATTGCCGAAGTGCCGCCGCAGCGGCGCTTCATGCTGGTGCGCGCAGCGCCCGAGCATCCGGACCAGTGGCTGGTCAACCGCCTGATTTCACAGATGGTTCCTTATGATTTCGTCTCCCGCTTCGTCTTCGACAAGCAGGGGTTCTACGCCGCCTACGAACACTACAGCGAAAAGTTCCGCGCCTATGTTGTGGCGACGTTGACGCGGACCTATCTGCAGGACAAGGCTGCCTTCCGCAGGAAACTTTTCGGCATCAGAGAGGACGACCCTAATGCTTGACCCGATTGTCGCGTTTTTCCAACGCATCTTCGCGGCCATCGGCCGGGGCATCGGCCTCGTGATCGCCTGGATCCTCTGGCCGTTCATGACGGTGACGAACTGGTATCGGGCGCGCGGCTGGATCATCAAGGGGCCGATCGGCATCGGCCTGCTCCTGCTTGTCGGCTTCTACGCCTATTTCATCTGGCAGACCCAGATGTGGACCGGCTTCAGCCCGGACTACGTGAACGCCTACAATCTCGCCCAGCGCAAGCAGGATGCCGGCAGCGCATCGGGCGGGCAGGCGACCACGCCGGCAGCGGGCGAGGTCGCCGAGCCGGAGCCGAAGACCTGCGTGCGCTCGGCCATCGTCGATGTGACGGCCGACCTCATCGACTACAACGTCAACCAGAATGCCTGGATTTCGTCCATGCTGCTCTATAAGCTCGGCCTTTTCGGGCTCGACTGGGACCGTACGCCCTGGTTCGACAACAAGGCCTCGTTCCAGCGCGGCATCAACCAGGCGGTCCGCCGCACGGCGGTCGAGCTCGTCGATTCGCTCGGCCGTGTGCGCGGCACCTCTGGCATCAATGCCGACCTCCAGCGGGCCCGCGGCAATATCCAGTTCGATGAGGAGACGTGGTATTTCGGCTCGGATTCGCTGCTGCCGAAGACGCCGACGCCGACCTATTACCGCACGGCGATGGCGGACCTGCGCAAGTTCAACGCCGCGCTGGAATCCTGCGAGGCGATCTTCGACGGCCGTTCGGACAACCTGATCGAATTCCTCGACCGCATCGCCAACGATATCGGCTCGACCTCCGCAATCATTCGCGAACGGTCGGAGTTCCACAATGGCGGCTGGTTCGATACGCGTGCGGACGACCGCTACTGGTTCGCCTATGGCCAGCTCTACGGCTATTACGGCATTCTTTCGGCCGCCGGCGCGGATTTCGATGCGGTCATCAGGCTGCGCGGCATCGAGCCGCTCTGGACGGAAAGCATCAAGCAGCTGCGGTCCGCCCTCAACATCCAGCCGGCGATCATCTCCAACGGCCGCGAGGACGGTTGGATCATGCCGACCCATCTTGCCACGATGGGCTTTTATGTCCTGCGCGTGCGGTCCAATCTCGTCGAGATGCGCGACGTGCTGGCGCGGTAGGGAGCGAATAGGGAGTTGCGAATAGCGAATAGGGGCGCGATCTCTTTCGCTATTCGCTATTCGCTATTCGCTATTCGCTATTCGCTATTCGCTATTCGCTATTCGCTATTCGCCGCAAATTTATCCCCCCATGTCGTTTCTGGTCTAACAAGCGGCAAAACCCGGTGTGGCATTGCCCCCGGCTTCACGATGAAATGGCGCGGCAGATAATGAAGGAAGCACCGCCGTCAGGGGAGGAGACCCGGTTGCGGTAGCTGTGCCGAGAGGGAGCGACACCGCATGGCCGACGTGAAATCCGATATCGAAATTGCCCGCGCCGCCAAGAAAAGACCGATCCTGGAGATCGGCGAGAAGCTCGGCATTCCGCCCGAGCACCTGCTGCCCTACGGCCATGACAAGGCGAAGATCAGTGCCGAATTCATCGCCGCGCAGAAGGGCAGGAAGAACGGCAAGCTGATCCTCGTCACCGCGATCAACCCGACGCCGGCGGGCGAGGGCAAGACAACGACGACGGTCGGCCTCGGCGACGGCCTCAATCGCATCGGCAGGAAGGCGATCACCTGTATCCGCGAAGCCTCGCTCGGGCCCTGCTTCGGCGTGAAGGGCGGGGCGGCCGGCGGCGGCTATGCGCAGGTCGTGCCGATGGAGGACATGAACCTCCACTTCACCGGCGATTTCCACGCCATCACATCGGCGCACAACCTGCTTTCCGCGCTTATCGACAATCATATCTACTGGGGCAACGAGCAGAACATCGACATCCGCCGCATCGCCTGGCGGCGCGTCATGGACATGAACGACCGGGCGCTGCGCCACATCGTCGCCTCGCTTGGCGGCGTTGCCAACGGCTATCCGCGCGAAACGGGTTTCGATATCACGGTCGCCTCGGAGGTCATGGCGATCCTCTGCCTTGCGACCGACCTGAAGGACCTCGAAAAGCGCCTTGGCAGCATCATCGTCGGCTATCGCCGCGACAAGTCGCCGGTCTTTGCCCGCGACATCAAGGCGGACGGCGCGATGACCGTGCTTTTGAAGGACGCCATGCAGCCGAACCTCGTGCAGACGCTGGAGAACAATCCCGCCTTCGTGCATGGCGGTCCCTTTGCCAACATCGCCCATGGCTGCAACTCGGTCGTCGCCACCACGACCGCGCTGAGGCTTGCCGACTATGTGGTGACGGAGGCCGGCTTCGGCGCCGATCTCGGGGCGGAGAAGTTCTTCGACATCAAGTGCCGAAAGGCCGGGCTCAAGCCGGATGCGGCGGTCATCGTCGCCACCGTGCGCGCCATGAAGATGAACGGCGGGGTGAAGAAGGACGATCTCGGCCGGGAGAATATCGACGCGGTCAAGAAGGGCTGCGCCAACCTCGGCCGCCATGTGCAGAACGTCAAGAAGTTCGGCGTGCCCGTCGTGGTCGCCATCAACCATTTCATCTCGGACACGGATGCGGAAATCCAGGCGGTGAAGGACTATGTCGCGACGCTCGGAGCAGAGGCGATCCTCTGCCGTCATTGGGCGCTCGGCTCGGCCGGCATCGAGGACCTGGCACGCAAGGTGGTGGAACTTGCCGAATCCGGACTGTCGCAGTTCTCGCCGCTCTATCCGGACGAGATGCCGCTCTTCCAGAAGATCGAGACCATCGCCAAGGACATCTACCATGCCGGCGAGGTGATCGCGGACAAGTCGGTGCGCGACCAGCTGCGCATCTGGGAGGAGCAGGGCTACGGCAACCTGCCGGTCTGCATGGCCAAGACGCAATATTCCTTCTCGACCGATCCGAACCTGCGCGGCGCGCCCTCCGGCCATACGGTGCCGGTGCGCGAGGTGCGCCTCTCGGCCGGCGCCGGCTTCGTCGTCGTCATCACCGGCGAGATCATGACCATGCCCGGCCTGCCGAAGGTGCCGTCGTCGGAGAAGATCTTCCTCAACGAGGAGGGGTTTATCGAGGGGTTGTTCTGAGGCGAGGCAAGGCGCTAGAGGCTTTGAAGCCTCGGCACGTCGCTTTCTCGACGCTTGGACGGTGCTCCAAGCCATACCCTCTCCTTCGTCATCCTCGGGCAGGTTTTGACCGAGACAGACATTTGCTGATCGTAGAGGTTTGAAGCGTCAGTATCGGAAAAACCGGACGGCTTTCCAGCTTGGCGGGCCTTTCCTCATAGCCATTTGCGTTTGCAACTCGCTTGAAGCGAAGCCAATCGAGCCAACTCTAGCACATTATGAGAATCTTGGTTTGTTCTTTCCGCACGCCTGTGCTAATCACCCCATGGTGTTGCTGATCAACACCATGGGGTGATATTCGTCATGCTTTTCACGACTGGGCAATTGCGCTCGGCCTTTGGTCTGAGCAAGCAGCAATGGCGCAGCTATCGTGAAGCGCTGCCACCGCTGGCGAAAGATCATAGTCGGTCAGGCTGCTTCTCAGCAGCCGATCTGCTCGCAACCAGCGTGGTGCACAAAATCAATACATCACTTTCAATGCCATTGCCCGCCTTCACAGGTACCGCAATGCCGCTGTTTGAATTGTGCGCTGCACATCCTTGGCCGCAGCTTGAGCGATCGAGCGTGGCGATTGATTTCGAGTCTCGTCGGGTCGAGCTTGTGGGTCATGAGTGCCACATACCTCCCGCCGCCGTTGCGTTACTCATCGAGTTAGCACCGCTTGTTGTTGAGCTTCGCGAACGTTTGCTCGCCAGCATTCCCGATCCACAAGGTGATCTTGCCTTTCCGCCGATGATCGCTAGGTCACGCCGATGAGTTTGATCGACATCATCGAACGTGAGTCAGTCAAGCTCGGCTATCGCTACGAGGCATTGCGCCGGAACTATACGTTCAGCAATGTTTGGGGTAAGGGCGACACCACCTGCATCGTACCATTCGCCGCATTTACGCAGACCCCACCTTCCTACCGTTCAGCAGCCTTTGCAGTAATCGAGGCGACGCCTGAGACCGCTGCCAAGATTATCCGTGAACATCGTGCTCTCGGCGCTCCGGTGTTCTTGGTGATCGAGCCAGGACAGATTTCAGCTTGGCAGGTCTATGCTAATAAGCCTCCGCACAAATTTGCCGAGTTTGGCCTTGATGCGATCCCTTATTTCTTTGCTGAAAGACGCGGAAGTTGGGCACCTGATCGTATCCATCGCGCCAAATCCATTGGCCATATCGAACCCAAGGCACAGCTAGACTTCGTCGACCTAGGTCTGATGCCGGCGATCGCCGGAGAAATTCATGTAAAGCTCGACCGACTGATCCGTGAAGCTGTCGCCGACACGCGTGAATTCAATGGCGACGATGCTATTCGCATCTTCTTCCGCGGTGTATTCCGGTTGCTTGCTGCAAAGATCCTAATGGACCGCCAACACGCGCGCGCGCAAAGCTGGAACGCCGACGACGTCCGGTCGGTGCTCAACGCGATGGATGACTTCTACGAGCTTGGCAATGTGTCGCAGGCGTGGCCCTCATCTGCGATCGCCGCGCTCAAACCGGTATGGAGAATCTTTCGTTCGGGCTTCAACGTCGCGAACATTTCCGCCGATGATCTTGCCTATGTCTATGAATCCACACTCGTCACCGACAAGGCGCGGGCGGAGTTCGGTACGCATAGCACGCCGCGGCATGTTGCTGATTATATCGTCGGCCGGTTAAGATTGTGGGAGTTTGGCACAGCGCCCCCTCGGGTGGTCGAGCCATTTGCCGGCGCGGGCGTATTTCTTGGCTCGGCACTCCGCTTCATGCGCGACGCCTTACCTGCCGATTGGAATGATAAGCGGCGCCACGATCTTCTAGTGAAGCATATCGGAGGCGCTGAAATCGACCCGTTTGCGGCCGAGGTGGCTAAGCTGTCCCTGATTCTTGCTGACTATCCCAACGCGAACGGCTGGAAGATCGACGAGATTGATCTGTTCGAAGAAGAAGCGCTTGGCGCATGCCTCGACGGCGCGCGTGTCGTGCTCTGCAATCCGCCATTCGAAGCGTTTACCAAAGATGAGGCGAAAGCCTATCCCGAAGCATTCAAGATCAGCCGATCAAAGGCGGTTTATGCTCTCGAGATGGCATTGCGCGCCGAGCCCGACATGTTGGGATTCGTGCTACCTAACACGGTGCTGGTCGATCGACGGTATCGGAGCCAACGCGTCGCTCTCGAACGACTGTATCGCGAAATCGAGCTTGTGGCGCTTCCCGATGGCATCTTCAATGTGTCACAAGCAAACAGCGCACTAGTGATTGCGCGTAAGGCGTCAAACAGAAGCCGCCAGATTATCCGCTCGGCAGTCGTCCTAGACGGCGATAAGAAGAAGTTTGCAGCGACGGGCCTGCCATCGCTGCAACGGGAGCGTTCGCGACCGCAGGCGGATGCGCCATCCGGCGAACTCTGGGTCTATCCCTCACAGGAGTTATGGGACCGCTTCCAGAAGCTGCCGAAGCTCGGATCGGTAGTAAAGGGAAGCTGGGGTCTCCGGTGGCATTCGGGACAGCGAGCACGGACCAGCGACGTACCCGGTCCGGATCGGGAATTGGGCTATCAGGACAGTTCGAGCGTCCACCAGTATCTGCTCGAAAATGCGAGATGGATGGATGTGCGATCCAGTCAAATTCTGGCTGGTGGGAATTTGGCTTGGGACGAGCCCAAAATTCTATGCAACGCGACACGCCTCAGCCGTGGCTATTGGCGGCTTGCAGCAGCTGTCGACCGCCTAGGGCGTCGCGCAACCCAGCAGTTCTTGGGTCTGTGGCCGCGGTCCGGCGTCGAGATCGATCTTGATGCGCTGGCTGCGGTTATTAATGGCCCGGTGATTAACGCTTTCTTGACCGAGCATTCGTTCGATAAGAGGTTTCGGATCGGTAAGCTGGAAGAGGCACCTATTCCCGCCAAGCTTCCCCCCGAGCTCGGCGTGCTTAGTCGTGCCTATGCTGCGGAGGCGGCACGTGGTTCCGATCCTCAACAACTCGCTGATAAACTCGCGGCAATCGACGCGCTGGTTCTTGATGCCTATGGCCTTGTAGGCGCGGATCGGAGGGCGCTTCTGTCAAGAATGGGTGATGATCGCCCGATATTTGGCAGGACGTCGCGTAGGCGACGGATCAAGCGTGCGCGTGATGATCATGATCATACGCCGGGCTTGTTCACATCTGAAACCATCGAGCATGACGAAGGCGAAGGGCTTGGTCCGATCGTCTCACGCGTCATTGGCGAGCGCAGGCTGGCAGAGGCTACCGTTTCCATTCCTATAAGCGACTGGGCAGGAGAGGTGTTTGACGCCGCGGCCCTCGAAACGAGGTTGGCGCTGTCGCCAGATGAACTGGAGCGCTGGGTGGCTGAGGGGGCAGTTATCGCGCTTCGCGGTGACTCGGGCGAGCCTGTCTACCCCTTGGAGCAGTTCATGAAAGGCAAGCCGACGCCGGGCGTGCGATCGGTGGTCGAGAATGTGGGCAAACCGAATGTGGCTTGGCTGTGGTTGCGAACACCTCGGCCAGCGACCGATGAACCAGCTCCGATAGCTTTGCTGAAGGCAGGTGCGATCAATCGGGTACTAGACTTGGCCAAGCGCGATTTCGGCTGACCATGATCGTGGGAGGGGCGCTCGCAAGTCAGACCAAAGTCTTCGAGTTTTCGAATTATGTCCGAATTATCCCTTCGGTCCATCAAGCGACACCGCTCGGCTGTGCGGCTGGAGTTTCACGTTTTGGCGGTACCAAGAAAGATTTTGCGGTTCTGTATGCCGCCCGCAACCTTGCGACAGCGCTCGCCGAGACCGTTGTGCGTGATCGGTATGAAGGTCTTGAGGATCGTCGTCTCTTCACCACGGAACTTACCGAACGCTCTGCGGTTCAACTCGGCACGATCAAACCCCTGCGGCTCGTAGACTTGCGCAAAGGAGGCTGTCTCAAGCTCGGCATATCCACCGATATAACTGGGGCTAAGTGCTTCGATGAAGCACAGCAATTCGCCGATTTCGTATACAAGGACCATACGATCGACGGTATCCTCTATGCGTCGCGGCTAACCAGCGAGAACTGTGTCGTCGTATTCGATCGCGCAATCACGTCACATCTCGTTGAAAAATGTATCGCACCGCTTGCCCAACTTGGAGAGGTTGGTAGCGCGCTGGATAAGCTCAACGTTGAATTGGTGGACTAGGGATTTCTTGTATCTTCTTGAAGCGGGCCGCCCACACCTGACACTTAGCGGTCGCTCCAATGAAGTTGCTCGTCCGATCCACCGTCGCGCCTGTCCCAGCGAATAGAGACGCCTGCAGCGTCCTGATGCTTGCACAGCAAGCACTGTTGACGACGCGATCACTGCCGAAACTCATGCACTTCACCTACGCGCTCGGTGCGCATCGGGCGGCGTGGAATGTGCATCAGATCGGCGTGAATCCGGCAGCCGCTTTGCAGATCGGCGGTCGAAATAATGCGCCTTCGGCAGCAAACTTCCTTGCAGTGTCCATGCAGGAAATCGGCGTGTTTAGTGCAAAACCGGAAATCGGCGTTTTGGGCGGAAAGGGGCGGATTTTCGGAGGGCAAGATTAAAGAACATGGCACTACGTCGCCCATGTTCTGGAAATTATCGTTGTCTGCACACTGTTTAGGTGGTGCGAGAGCGGCACCCCATATTTTACCCCCTTGGTGCCGCGATTTCGTGCAAAGCCTTGGTTTTGTTGGTTTTCGACCGGCACCATGGCCGCCGAACGTCCGATTTTCGTGAGATTTGGCCGGGACGCCACCATGAGCGGCGGCGGCAAAATTGCCTCTAGCCGGAGCCCAAATTTTTCTGCTCGATATGGGAATGGCGCGACTTATACGCCGCCTCGCTGAGCTTGACTCTTTTGTCTTCCCAAAGTGCGGTGAATCTGAATCTCTGGTGCAAACCGGAGGTCTGCGATGCGATCAGGGATTTCACTACGGGCGGATTTTGATGGAGACGGTCTGCGGCGGCTGGCGCGGCAGACGAAGGATGCCGCTCAGGCACGACGTCTTTTGGCACTCGCCTCGATCTACGATGGAGGCTCGCGTTCCGATGCCGCCCGCCTCGGCAGCGTCACGCTCCAAATTGTCCGGGACTGGGTCATGCGGTTCAACGAACACGGTCCCAAAGGCCTGATCAATGGCAAGGCTCCCGGTCCACAGTCGCGGTTGAACGATCAGCAGCGTGCGGCCCTGGCGCAAGCAATCGAGCGTGGGCCGACACCCTATCTCGACGGCGTTGTTCGTTGGCGTCTGTGCGATCTGGCGCAATGGCTTTGGGAAGAGTTTCGCGTTTCGGTGAGCGAGCAAACGCTGAGCCGTGAAGTCCGGTCCATGGGCTATCGCAAGCTGGCTGTCCGACCCAAACATCACGCGCAAGACCCTCAAGCCATTGAGGATTTTAAAAAAGTTTCCCCGCCGCAGTGGCAGAGATTGCCGCTGGAGCCGCCCGAGGAAAACGCATAGAGATTTGGTTTCAGGATGAGGCTCGTATCGGGCAAAAGAACAAGATCACCCGCCGATGGGCCAGGCGAGGAACACGGCCTTCAGCACCGCACGATCAGCGCACAAGGTCGGCCTACATCTTCGGCGCAATCTGCCCGAAGCTCGGCAAGGCGGCCGCGCTGGTCATGCCATGGTGCGACACCCACGCAATGACCCAGCATCTGGCCGAAATTGCCCGTCACGTCGATCTCGACGCGCACGCTGTCCTCATCATGGATCAGGCAGGCTGGCACATGTCCAACAATCTCGTCGTGCCCGAAAACATCACCATTCTGCCACTCCCGCCGAAATCGCCGGAGCTCAACCCGGTCGAAAACCTCTGGCATTTCATGCGCGACAACTGGTTATCAAACCGCGTGTTCAAATCATACGACGACATCGTCGATCATTGCTGCGATGCCTGGCGGCGGCTCGAAAGCCAGCCATGGCGCGTCATGTCGATCGGACGCAGAGAATGGGCCAATGGGTTTTGATCAGTGAGGGGCCGTATTAGCTCGACCGGCGGTTAACCCTCCGGCAAGACGGACGACGTCGCACCGACCGACTTTGGCCAGCGGGTGCGCGAGGCGATGAACCAGCGCGGCAGATTGCTTGCTCTGGATCAGGGGACGCCAGCGCCTGTCATCAGGCGGCGCGGGGCGATCTTCCACCGCATCAATGGGTCAATGCGCAGCTATTCCGGCTTGGCTACTGCGACGATCTCGGAAGGGCTGACCAACACCAAGCCATCGGCGCGCATGAGGCGGGTGACGACCTCTTGGCCGTCCGCAGTTTGCAGGCGCAATCGTGAGGGGCCGCCGGGCAGATAGGCTTCCGACCACTCGCGCAAAGCGACCAGTGCCGGCGTGAGCGCGCGGCCTTTCTCCGTCAGCACATAGCCATTGCGCTGCCGGCGGCCCGGCTCCCGATAGGGTCGCTGTTCAAGGATGCCTTCCGCGACCAGCTTTGACAGCCGCTCCGCGAGCACCGAGCGCGGAATGCCGAGATCGTCGTGCATCGCGTCGAACCGCTCCACCCCACACAAGGCTTCCCGAAGGATCAGCAGCGTCCAGCCGTCGCCGATGGCACGGATGGCCCGCGCGAGCGCGCATTCTGCGAGTGGCACAGGGGCTTGGTGGGAGGAAACGATCTTGGAGGCGCATTCGGTCATGCGGTCAGCATAACAGAGTTTGATTTTCATACCCAGAGCGGATAGTTTGGGTATGAAAAATGGACTCAGATGGCAATGTCGCAGCCGATTATCACGCTGGAGCTGATCGACCATCATCGCCGCCGCGCGCACCGGAGCCGAAACGTAGCGATGCGCCGCACAATTGCTTGTGGCCTTCGTTCGCTTTGGAACCTGTTATCCACGCCCTCGCGGTCCAGCGCCGACAGACTGACCAGCCCTGAACCGGAGCACGCCCGCCGCGATGTTGCGGTTGTTGCGGCGCTGGCGCTCGCGCCTGCAATCGGCCTCGGCATTGCCCGCTTCGCGTATGCGCTGGTCCTGCCCGACATGCGCGCCGATCTTGGCTGGTCCTATGCGGATGCGGGCTGGATGAACACCACCAATGCCGCCGGCTATCTGCTCGGGGCCTTGGTCGCTGCGCGGGCAATCGCTTCGGTCGGCGCATATCGTGTCATGGTGGCCGGCGCATGGGCCTGCGTCGTGGCGCTCATGCTTTGCGCCGTTTTCCGTCACGCCATACCGCTCAACGCCGCCAGAGTGCTGGCTGGGCTTGGCGGCGGCTTCGCCTTCGTGTCGGGCGGTGTGCTCGCGGCCGGCGTGGCGCAGCGCAACCCGGAACGCGCCGCCTTCCTGCTCGGCCTGTTCTATGCGGGACCGGGCCTCGGCATTCTGCTGTCCGGCGTCGCGGTTCCGTTCACGCTCGAACGGTTCGGCGCGGGATCGTGGGGCGCGGCATGGGCCGCGCTTGCGGTCCTTTCCCTGCCGCTGGCTGTCGGTTTGCTTCTTGCGCGGGGTGAAAGCACCGCCGCGCCACCATCTGTGCAGGCGAGTCCGCGTTACGCGGATATGCGCTGGCTACTGTGCGGCTATCTGTTCTTCGGCGCGGGCTATATCGCCTACATGACGTTCATGATCGCCTGGGTGCAGGGCAGCGGCGGCAGGGTCAGTTTCCAAGCTCTGTTTTGGGCGACTATCGGACTGGCGACGATGGCATCGCCGTGGCTGTGGACAGTGATCCTCAAGCGGTTCCTGCACGGGCACGCCTTTGCGATCCTGACCGGCATTACCGCCATCGGGGCCGTGCTGCCGCTCGTATCCAATACGGTGCCGATGCTGCTCGCATCGGCGGCATTGTTCGGTAGCGCGTTCTTCGCGGTGGTGGCTGCAACGACCGCCTTCGTGAGACGCAACCTCCTGCAAACGCAATGGGCGTCTGCCATCGGCATTCTCACCGTCGTCTTCGGGATCGGCCAGATGCTCGGGCCAGTCGCTATCGGCTTGGTCAACGATGCGATGCAGAATCTATCAAGCGGCTTGTGGGCGTCCGTGCTGCTCCTGCTCGTCGCCGTGATGCTCGGTGCATTTCAGCGGGATCGTGAGGCAGCATGAGACGGCGGCAGAATAGATTTTTGGATTACGACCAATCATCCAAGCTGTTGGGCGGCCGGGTTCCAATGGCCGCTCTGATACAGACATGCGCTGTCGCCGAATATCTGAACTTCCGTCATGCCGCCAAAGCGCTGGGTGTCAGCCTGTCCAGCGTCAGCGCCCGCGTGAAGACATTGGAGGAAGACCTTGGCGTTCTCCTATTTGAGCGTCACGCGCGGGGCGTCCGGCTGACCGAGGCCGGGCGCCAATTTGTCACGAGCGTATCCGCCGGCATCGACCAACTTGACCACGCCATGAAGACGGCCGGCGCACTGGCGCGCGGCGAGGAAGGATGTTTGCGGATCGGGCTGCATGTGCCCCCCTTGGCTGGATTCCTCGCTGATCTGCTTGCCCGCCATCATGAACAATATCCCCGCATCGGCATCGACGTAACAGAGGGCCGATCAGCCGACATCATGCAATTGGTGCGAGAAGGCCAACTCGACATTGCCTTCGTCATCGGAGCGCCGAAGGCCGAGGACTGCCATTCTCGCTTGCTATGGTCGGAGCCGTTGATGGCCGTTATCCCGGCTGACCATCCCCTTACGGATCGTCCAACGTTCGGATGGGCAAACCTCACGGCCGAAACCTTCCTTGTCCGGTATGGCGGAACCGGCCCGCAGGCGCATGATCACGTGACGCGGCGGATCGCGGAGCTGGGCCATCACCCCCGGATTCTGCGTTGGGATGTTGGCCGCGAGACGCTGTTTCACATGGTCGCCCAAGGCTGGGGAGTGACGATCACAACGGAGTCGGTGGCATCCGTTCCCGTTTCCGGTCTTGTCTTTCGCCCCATTGCCGACGAGCCAGAACGGGCAGAGTTTCACGCCGTTTGGTCGCCCTACAACGTAAGCGGTCAGCCGATGGCGTCGGACCTGAAGTTCCAGGGCATGAGGGCTTCGATGTCAGACGCGGGCCAGCCTTGAGCGATGCGGGTCAAGGTTTGGCAGAGCCAGGCGAGCGGATCAACGCTGTTCATTTTGCAGGTTTATGCCGACCGGCGAACTATGCCGAATGCCTCTTCTGATAGGAACGGTCCATGGCGCGTTCCCGGCAGGTTCGGCCGGATGCCGGTGGTTGACACTCGGCATAGTTCTCATGCTCAGAGGGCGTTCAGGAATTCCAGAAGCCGGTCGTTTGGTCGAAATCGCTCGGCCTTAGCGCGTTCGTACGGCTTCAGCTTTGCGAGTGCAGATTCCTTCAGTTCAAGATGTGCATGAAGATAGGTCAGGGTTGTTTCCATCGCTTCATGGCCCAGCCACAGGGCAATAACCGAGCAGTCGACGCCAGCCTGTAGCAACTCCATGGCGGCGGAGTGCCGCAAGACATGGGGCGAGACCCGCTTTGAGCGAAGGGAGATGCAGTGCTCACGTGCTTTGGCGACATATTTGTTCAGCAGTGCCTGCACGCCGTCAGCGCTGAGCTTGCCACCGTGCATGTTCGGAAAGAGCGCCGTTGCGCTTCGCTTTCTGGGCTCGTTGAGCCAGTGACGAAGGGCTTGCCGTGCAACCTTTGTGAGCGGCGTACATCGCTCTTTGCGGCCCTTGCCAACGCATCGCACATGCGCGCCCTGGCCGAGCATTACGGAGTCTCGGTCCAGGTCGACAATCTCCGAGACCCGCAATCCGGTTTGCGCGGCCAACAATAGCAGAGTGTAATCGCGGCGTCCCAGCCACGTGCTTCGATCCGTGCAGTCCAGGATCGCTTCAATCTCGGGCCTGGTTAGAAACTGAAGCTGCCGCTTGTCACATCGCTTGCTGGGGATCGCGAGCACACGCTGAATATGGGCGCTATGTGTGGGCTCCTCGAACGCTGCATACCGGAAGAAGGATCGGATGGCTGTGAGGCGGAGATTCCGGGTCCTCACTGAGGCGGATCTCTTCGTCTCAAGGTCCTCCAGGAATGCGCCGATGAAGGGAGCGTCCAAATCCCGCAGCGTCAACTGGGATGGGGATCTCCCAAGGCGCGTCTGTGCGAACGCAAACAGGAGCCTGAAGGTGTCGCGATAGGAGGCGATGGTGTTAGAACTTACACCTCGATGCTTCATAAGCCGATCTGTGAACCACCGCTCGATCAGCACGGCCAAGTCGTTCGTGCGTCTCATGACCGAGCCTCCCAACGCTTATCCAATCGCCGGACCGCATGGTTCATCAGTTCCGGCGCGGCGGACAGGTACCAGTAGGTGTCGCGAACATTGGTATGGCCGAGAAAGGTCGAGAGAACCGGCAGTTCGCGTTCCACATCTTCGCCAGCCCGATGCCAGTTGATCAGGGTCTGGACGGCGAAACGGTGACGAAGATCATGAATCCGTGGGCCATTGCGATTCCCCTCCTGCCGTAATCCGATTTGCCGGGATAATCGCCAGAACACGCGGTGCACGTATTGATGCAGCAATCTGCCGCCCTGTTCGGCGACGAAGAAATAGGGACTGCGCGGCGTACCAAGGTGTGCATCGCGTCGGGCGGCATAGTCTGAAAGGATGGCGATTGTCGTGGCATGTAGCGGCACTAGCCGTGACTTACCAAACTTAGTCTCTCGAATGGTGAGGATGCCCTGGTCGAGATCAACGTCGGTCCGGAGCAGGCCGAGCGCTTCGGAATGGCGCAGCCCGGTCACCGCTATCAATCCGAACAGGCAGTTATATGTCCATCGCCGAAGGGCGCCGGCCGGCGGCAGCGACAGTGCTGCTGCCAGAAGCGCCTGAATCTCGACTTCACTATAGATGTAGGGCTTTGTGCGCCGTGCCGGCGGTACAGCGTCGCTTGGTAGTACTTCCGTCAGAGGATCGAAATGAGCCAGGTGCTGGGCAAAGCAGCGCACGTCAACCAGGCGGACGGACCAACTCGGCTGCCGGCCCATTGAGGTGACCCACTCCATTGCAAGGTCTGTCGTGATGGTCTCGGCGCCGCGGGCTTCCATGAAAGCGACGAACTCCGACAATCGTTTTGCCGGACCGTCATATTTGTATCCCAGCCCTTGGCGCATGCCGACGTAGCGCTCAAGCGCGGTGCGAAGCCGGCTCATTGGGCACCTCCCGGCCAGGGCAGGCTCAGTTCACGCAGCTTCTCGATATCGAGCTTGGCATAGATCCTTGTACTGTCGATGCTTCGATGGCGGAGCAGTTGGCCGATCTCGGCAAAGCTGGCGCCTGACCGCAAAAGGTCGGTCGCGAGGCTGTGGCGGAAAAGATGGGCACCGTGATGCGCATAGCCGTCAATGCCTGCCCGTTCGAGTGCCTGCTTCGCGATCATCGTGATGGCGCAGCCGGACGCAAAACCCACGTGCGGCGCAAGAGTTCGCAAGAAAACTCGCCGACATGCCGAAGCGGGCCGCCCATGCCGGATATAAGCGACGATAGCTGTTCCGACGTCATGACGTAGCGGCATAGTCGCTTGCCGTCGCCCCTTTCCATGTACGAGGATCGTGCCGCACTGCCAGTCGATATCATCGAGATTGAGGGTGGCAACTTCGCTGGCGCGCAAACCGAGCTTGGCAAGGATCATCAGAACCGCATAGTCCCGATGACCCATTGCCGTCGTCCGATCACAGGCATCAAGAACCTTCTGGACCTTCTCTGGCGGTAGGAATGTTGGAAGGCCGGCAAGTCGCCAGCGGCGGATGGACGGCACGCAATCGGCCAACGCCGTCGAAATGAAGCCCTTCAGATGCAAGTAACGCAGAAAGGCACGCACGACTCCGCACATTGCCTTGCCGCTGTCGGCGGAGCCATCGAGCGCATGTCGTTCGACATACCCGATGACAATCTCCGGGGTGAGCGCTTCAAACCCGTCTGCGCCGGCAGGACAGACCTCCCGCAGAAATCGATATGACAGCAGCTTGTGGCTTTCCACCGTCGAGGCAGCGAGTCCTCTCTCATTCGACAAATATACCGCGAATACATCGATAATCTGCTCGTGCTCTGTACGCTCAACCGGGAGGGCAGTTGGTATTAAGCGCTCTTCCCGTAGCGCGGAGAGTAAGCGTCGGAGCGCTGATCGGTCGCCCGTGTCAGGGCTCCAGTGTTCGAAACGATGCTCAAGAAAACGATCGACATGAGCTTCGCTTAAATCCTGCGGATGATGTCCATTGCCAACATACCAGTCCATCAGGTCTCGAAACAGGCTCAGCGAGCGCCGCGTGCAGTGCCGACCCAAACCTTCGTTTGACATCTTGGTGGCGTAAACGCGCGCAAACTCCCGATATGGACCGTGGACCAGCTTCCGATACAGTGCGCTGCGCTTCAAATAGTCACTTGCGATCATATGTCCTCTCCTTCGCGTCAATTACGACGGAGAGACCCTAAGCTATGCCGCTGGGGTTACCGCTATGTTACAGAAAACGTTGGCAAAAGTTTGCTTAATCGGCATAGTTCGCCGGTCGGCATAAACGGCCTTATGCCGCGCGCGGCATAAACAAGTCTGAAGGAGAGTGGCCAATGTCGCCCAGGTGCGTCCACCACCTTCGCTGCCGGCGAATAGACTATTTTTTCTCGTGATTGTTTGAGGCCTGATCGCGCGTTCGACGATATTGGAGTCGATTTCGACACGGCCGTCCGCCAGGAACTGCTCCAGCGCGTCCCGCCGGGAGAGCGCATAGCGGATCGCATCGGCGGTCTTGGATTTCCCGGAGATTTTGCGCAGCTCTCTCTCCCACAGATCGAAGAGGCCGGTGACAATGACTGCGGACTTTTGCTGTCGCAGCGTCGCTCTGGTATCGGCGTCCCTGCCGCGAACCTCATCCTCGACCTTCCATAGCGCGCTCATGGCGACGACCGTATCCGTCGCGGCCTGCGAGACCCCGGTGATGTGCAGGTCGTAAAACTTGCGCCTCAGATGCGCCCAGCAGCCTGCGAGTTGGATCGTCTCGTTGTTGCCGCCTTTGGCCCGCGTCTTGGCCAGGCTGGTGTAGGCCGTGTATCCATCGACTTGCAGGATACCATTGAAGCCAACGAGATGCCGCGCCACGCACTGCGCACCTCGGCTGTCTTCGAAGCGATAGGCGACCATCGGCGGGCTGGTTCCGCCATAGGGCCGATCATCGCGTGCGTAAGCCCAAAGCCAGGCTTTCATGGTCTTGCCCGAACCGGGCGCAAGGGTGGGTAACGTCGTTTCGTCGGCAAAGACCCTCTCGCCTTCCTTGACGCGCTCCAGGATGTAGTCGGCGCATATCTGAAGCTCGAAGCCCAGATTCCCCATCCATTGCGCCATCAAGTTCCGGCTAATCTCGACGCCATCGCGCAGATAGATCGCTTCCTGCCGGTAAAGCGGAAGGCCGTCGCCGTATTTGGAGACCGCGATATAGGCCAGCAGCCGCTCCGTCGGCAGGCCGCCTTCGATGATGCGCGCCGGTGCCAGAGCCTGGATCACGCCGTCACGCCCCCGGAAAGCGTATTTGGGGCGGCGCGTCACGATGACCCGGAACTTCGGCGGCACGACATCCAGCCGTTCGGAGCGGTCCTCGCCGATCAGCACCTTTTCCAGACCCTCGCATTCAGCAGGGATTTCCGGTTCGATGATCTCCTCAATGCGTTCGAGGTGAGCGGCAAAGCCCTTGCGCGGACGCGGCGCACGCTTCGGCTTGTCCCCGGCAGCGCGATCAAGCTCGCACTGGATCGCCGAAAGACCCGTCTCGACCTCCTCGAAGGCAAAGGACACCTGCTCGTCATTGACGGCCAGGTGCAATCGCTCGGACCGCGTGCCATTCTGCGTGCGCTGCAGGACCTTCATGATCGTCGTGAGGTTGGCGATCCGCTCGTTGGCCGCCGCCTCGACCGCCTGCAACCGGATAACCTCTGCCTCGGAGGTGACGAGCCGAGCTTCTGTAACCGCTATCCGCGCCTCGTTTGCCGCCTGCTCGCGCGCCATCGCCAGGACCATCGCCTTCAGCGCATCGACGTCATCTGGCAATTCGGAAACAGGCAAAACCATGGGAGGAATAGAGCACAAAAGCGGCCGTTTTCCCAAGCGTTCCCGCGACATGATTCATCTTGCCGCAGGCCGGTATCAGCCCGTCAGCAGCGGTCGCCGGACCTTGGCTGGACGGATCTTTTTCCAATCCATTCCGGCCAGAAGCGCCATCAGTTGCGAATGGTCGAGACGCACCCGCGCCGCCGATATGCCCGGCCAGCAGAAGCTGCTCTCTTCCAGGGTTTTTGAATAGAGGCAGACCCCGCTGCCGTCCCACCAGACAATGCGGACACGGTCCGCCCGTTTCGACCGGAAGACGTAAAGCGCGCCATTGAACGGGTCGAGGCCGCCATCCCGCACCAACGCCATCAACGATGCGGCTCCCTTGCGGAAGTCGACCGGTTGGCAAGACACGTAAACCACAACGCCGGAAGCGATCATGCCTTGCGCACCGCGCCGATAATGCCCGCCAACTGATCCGGATCGATATCGCCGCGTACCCGGATGACGATATCGCCAACCACAATCTCCACCGTCGCGCCGCCGCTCACCTCAAAGCGCGTGAACTTCGCCGGCTCGCTTTCCATCATGGTTCGACCGCCCAATGGCACCGTCAATGGCGCCATCGTCCCCATGGAAAGCGCCTTCCTGCGCCACGCATAAAGTTGCGACACGTCCAGTTCATAGGCGCGCGCAACCTCCGCAACCGTCCCTCCGGGCGAAAAAGCTTCCGCCACAAGCCGCGCTTTCTCGTCATCAGACCAATGCCGCGGCGAACGTCGCGACGGCGTTGCCGTCAAAACTTCGAATGTCCGGACCTGATTCACCTTGTCGCTCATATGACTCTCCGCATGATTCATGCAGAAAATGAGCTTCCGCGAACAAACGCGCTACGTGGGATCGCCTACACGCTTACCCTACAACCGCAGCCAGGCGCTTCGGAACCTGCTGGACTTAGCCGAGCAGATGAAACGCGGGACGGTTCGATGACCGTTGGAAAGCCTTTCTGCTTTGCAGAGGAGGCCGGAGCGCCGTCTTCCCGTCAAGGCCAAGCCGCTTTGCGGTGGCGCTGCGCGCCAGCCTGGACCGGATGCCGCCGCCCCGGCAGCGGGCTTATCAAGCAGATAAGGCGAGAGGTGAGCGCAAGCGCTCCCCTTCCGACAGTAAACGCGGAGGCGACGATGAATCATAACCCGTCCTATTTGCCGCCGATGGCCGTCTATAGCCGCACAGCGTTCGATTTCGTCTTCGGTTCTTCTCTACGAGCTGCTTCATGCCTGTTTGACTTCAATTGCAAACAGGCCGCTGCATGGAAGACGACACAGACCCGAGGCAGGAACGGTTCAGGCCGGCCAACGACAATACCGGCCCGCAGGACGAGCCGGACGCCGTGACGTGGCGCAGGATCGATGAGGTCGCCATCCGACTGGCCCGCATCATCGGCCGCCGCATGGCGCGAGAAGATTTCGAGCGGCTGACCGCCGCAAACGACAACAGGCCCTTGGAAGCCGGCAACACGGAGGACGGGGCCGAAACCGACTGAAAGGATCGTCCCCATGAGCATTACCCGTTCAGCGCCCCGCGTCGCCCTCTACGCCCGCTATTCCTCCGACAATCAACGCGACGCCTCCATTGAGGACCAGTTGCGCCAATGCCGCGAGCGCGCCGCCCGCGAGGGCTGGACCATCGTGGAGAGCTATTCCGACCGCGCCATATCAGGCGCGTCGCTCATCCGTTCCGGCATCCAGTCGCTTCTTGCCGATGCGCAGGCAGGCCGCTTCGATATCGTGCTGTCCGAGGCGCTGGACCGCATCAGCCGCGATCAAGAGGATGTGGCGGGCGTCTTCAAGCGCCTGCGCTTCGCAGGCGTCACCATCGTCACCCTGTCCGAAGGCGAGATCAACGAGCTTCACGTCGGCCTCAAAGGCACCATGAACGCCCTGTTCCTCAAAGACCTCGCCATCAAGACCCATCGCGGCATCAGGGGCCGTGTGGAAGCAGGAAAGATCGGCGGCGGCAATGCCTATGGCTATCGCGTCGTCCATCAACTTGACGAACGCGGCGAGCCGATCCGGGGCGAACGCGAGATCATCGAGGAACAGGCCGAGGTCATCCTCCGCATCTTCCGCGAATATGTCGCCGGAAAAGGGCCGCAGCGCATCGCGGCAGACTTGAACCGCGACTGCATCCCCAGCCCCACCGGCAAACGCTGGAACGACACCACGATCCGAGGTAACCGGATCATCAGTTCCGGCATCCTGAATTGCGAGCTCTATGTCGGCATCATCCGCTGGAACCGACAGAAGAAGCTCAAGAATCCCGACACTGGCCACTTCGCCTATCGGCTCAACCCTGAAAGCGAATGGATACGCGCGGAGGCTCCCGAGCTTCGCATCGTGCCGCAAGAGCTATGGGATGCGGCCAAGGTGCGGCAGGACGAGTTGACTGCGCTCTACAAGAACCAGATCGAGGCGTCGCGCGAGGGCATGAAGCGCAGCCTTGCCAGGAATGGCGCGCTCAACGCCACCCACCGTCCGCGCACTCTGCTGTCCGGTCTGTTGTTCTGCGGTTGCTGCGGTGGTTCGTATGCCCGTCGCGGACAGGACCGCTACGCCTGCACCAACCATGTGCTTGGTAACGGCTGCGATAACGCCCGGAGCATCGCCCGCGAGGCTCTGGAAGCCCGTGTTCTGACCGGTCTGCGCGAGCGCATGATGACGCCGGAAATGGCGGCAGAAGCCATGCGCGCCTACGCAGAGGAAACCAATCGCCTCAACCGCGAGTGCCGCCAGACGCAGGACGCGACCCGCCGCGATCTGGCCGAGACGATTAAGGCCATTGCCGAAATCGTGCGCGTCATCGAGCAAGGCGGATGGCACCGCGCTCTGTCCGACCGCCTCACCGAGTTGGAGGCGAAGCAAGACAGCCTTACCGCCCGCCTGCCGGAAGCCCCGCAGGGCGCTCCCGACATTCATCCCGGCATCGCCGAAACCTATCGACGCAGGATTGAGCGCCTGACAACTGCACTCGAACACCCCGACGACGCGGCGGAAGCGGCCGAAGCCGTCCGGGAGATCATCGACCGCATCGTCATCACCCCCGTCCCGACGCGCCGCGACTTTTCTATCACCCTGCAAGGCGAGTTGGGTACAATCCTCGACTGGATCGAACGTACCGGAAAACCCGGCTACAGACCTAATCCCGACGTAGGTTCAACCCGTTTGTCGGTCTCGGTGAAAACTCGGGCTCGACCCGAGGATCCACCCACACGGCACGCCGGAGGGAGTGGCATGGCAACTGTGTTCAAGCGAAGTTAGTTTTGTCGCGCTGCATTGCATTGAGGATCGTGATGAGCTTTCTTGCGACGGCGATGATGCCGGCCTTTGCGGAACCTGTTCTGGCTGAGACGGCCTGATGGAAGGCGCGCAGGCGCGCTGAGGCCTTGATCGCGCCGAGGGCCGCCATGTAGAGGGCCTTTCGCACCCTTGGCCTGCCGCCCTTGATGCGGCGGCGGCCGGATCTCCTGCCGGAATCGTCATTGAAGGGAGCAAGGCCGGCAAGGCTTGCGGCTGTTTTGGGCGAAAGGCTGCCGAGTTCGGGCATATGGGCCAGCAGGGTCAAGGCTGTCACCTTGCCCACGCCGGGCGCGGAGGTAAGGCGGTGCGCCTGCTGAGCGAGATGTCCATTCTTCATCTGCTCGTCGATCGCAGCCTGGATCGAGGCGATCCTCTCGCCGAGGATGGCGATCATGGCCTCGATGTCGGCGCGGACGGCGGGATCGAAGGCATCGCAAAGATGCCGGCGCTCGGTTGCACGGGCATCGACGAGCTGGTCCCGGCGGCGGGCAAGGGCCGCCAGCCGTTCGCGCACCGGGCAAGGCGGCGCCTCGGCCGTCAGGCCGAACATGGTTCCCATCTCGCAAAGCGAGCGGGCATCGATGCGGTCGGTCTTGGCCAGCCGTCCCCGCGCTTCGGCAAAGCGCCGGGCCGTCTTCGGGTTGACGCGGGCAAAGGCGATGCCGGCCTGCGAAAGACACAGGCGCAGCAGCCGGTCGCAATGACCTGTCGCCTCGAAGACGACCAGGTCGGTGGCCGGGTCGAGGCCACGGGCAAAAGCGGACAGCGCGGTCTGCTCGTTGGGAATGCGGCAGAACCTGGCCGTTCTCGGATCGAAGATGTCGATCATGTCCTTGCCGATGTCGCAGCCGATGAAGGTATGGTGTATCGTCATGGCGCCTGCTCCTGTGTGCGGGGTCTGTGGCGACAGCCCCGTGCAACTGTTCAGGTTGATGGGCGAAGCGGGAAGGGACCAAGCCACGCCGCGGCCTGCCGTCACAAACGGCGGCCTGGCAACTGTGTTCAAGCGAAGTTGGTTTTGTCGCGCTGCATTGCATTGAGGATTGTGATGAGCTTTCGCGCGACGGCGATGATGCCGGCCTTTGCGGAGCCTGTTCTGGCTGAGACGGCCTGATGGAAGGCGCGCAGGCGCGCTGAGGCCTTGATGGCGCCGAGGGCCGCCATGTAGAGGGCCTTTCGCACCCGTGGCCTGCCGCCCTTGATGCGGCGGCGGCCGGATCTCCTGCCGGAATCGTCATTGAAGGGAGCAAGGCCGGCAAGGCTTGCGGCTGTTTTGGGCGAAAGGCTGCCGAGTTCGGGCATATGGGCCAGCAGGGTCAAGGCTGTCACCTTGCCCACGCCGGGCGCGGAGGTAAGGCGGTGCGCCTGCTGAGCGAGATGTCCATTCTTCATCTGCTCGTCGATCGCAGCCTGGATCGAGGCGATCCTCTCGCCGAGGATGGCGATCATGGCCTCGATGTCGGCGCGGACGGCGGGATCGAAGGCATCGCAAAGATGCCGGCGCTCGGTTGCACGGGCATCGACGAGCTGGTCCCGGCGGCGGGCAAGGGCCGCCAGCCGCTCGCGCACCGGGCAAGGCGGCGCCTCGGCCGTCAGGCCGAACATGGTTCCCATCTCGCAAAGCGAGCGGGCATCGATGCGATCGGTCTTGGCCAGCCGTCCCCGCGCTTCGGCAAAGCGCCGGGCCGTCTTCGGGTTGACGCGGGCAAAGGCGATGCCGGCCTGCGAAAGACACAGGCGCAGCAGCCGGTCGCAATGACCTGTCGCCTCGAAGACGACCAGGTCGGTGGCCGGGTCGAGACCATGGGCAAAAGCGGACAGCGCGGTCTGCTCGTTGGGGATGCGGCAGAACCTGGCCGTTTTCGGATCGAAGATGTCGATCATGTCCTTGCCGATGTCGCAGCCGATGAAGGTATGGTGTATCGTCATGGCGCCTGCTCCTGTGTGCGGGGTCTGTGGCGACAGCCCCGTGCAACTGTTCAGGTTGATGGGCGAAGCGGGAAGGGACCAAGCCATGCCGCGGCCTGCCGTCACAAACGGCGGCCTGGATCCTCTCGGCCTCCTTCCCGCAACCATCTTACATCAGACCAAACACACAGGATCCTCTCGGCCTCCTTCCCGCAACCATCTTACATCAGACCAAACACACAGGATCCTCGGGTTAAACCCGAGGATGACGGTGGAGAGGGGAAAAAGGTTTTTAACAACAAAGCGCTAGGGATATGGCACCTGCGCCGCTCGGCCCGTTCACGTCCGGCCGAGATAATCCAGCTTGCCGACGGGAACGCCGTTGTGGCGCAGGATCGCGTAGGCGGTGGTCAGGTGGAAATAGAAGTTCGGCAGGGCGAAGGTGAGGAGATAGTCCTTGCCGGCATAGCTCGTCTCGCCGCCGCGCGTCTTCACCACGACGGTGCGTTCCGCCGCGTCCTTAAAGGCGGATTCCGGCACGGTGGCAAGATAGGACACGGTGTTCGCGATACGGACGCGCAGGTCGGCGAGCGTCGTCTCGTCGTCGGCAAAGCTTGGCGCCTCCGTGCCGGTCAGGCGGGCGGCTGCCCCCTTGGCGGTGTCGCTCATGCGCTGGATCTGGCCGGCGAGCGGCAGCATGTCCGGCGCAAGGCGGGCGTTGACCAGGATCTCCGGCTTGATCTTCCTTTCCTCGGCGAAGGCCTCGGCCTTGTCGAGCAGCTTGGAAAGCACGGTGAAACCGCGCTGGAAGGCGGGGATGGAGAGGTCGTAGGGGGTGATGGACATGGCGGGAACCTTGTTGGGCGGGAATGGCGGATGGCCACAAGTGGCCATGCCTGACATAGGCGCTGCCGCCGGGCCTTTTCAGGAGCGGGGTAAAATATAATCGCATCTACCAGCAATAGCGGTAGCCGCCGCGCCGCTCCTTCACGTCGAGATGCAGGTGGTTCTGGTGCGCGGCGTCGCTGCCGGGGTCGAGCACCGTGGTGAAGTAGAGGCACGCCGCCTCCGTGATCGCGCGCTGGAAGGCGCCTTCCAGCGTCGGCTCCTTGTCCGCCGGGCGGATCGTGACGGTCTTGCCGCTCTTCAGTGCAAAGCCGGCAATGTCGACGGCATTGCCGAAGGCATGCTCGGAAATCCTGCCCTCGTCCGCACCATTGCGGTTGCGGCAGACATAGGCCGAGGCCTGGGAGAGCACGGTGATGGCCTCGCCCGGCATGGCGGCCTCAAGGGACGGTTTCACCGATTCCTCCATCCAGCGGGCAAGCTGCAGCGCGGTCTCGCAACGGATCGTCGCCGCGGGCTCGACCTTGATGCCGCCCGACAGGCCCTCGAGCAGGACGGGCCTGTCGATGCCGCAGGCCTTGCCGTCGTCGACGGCGGGTGCCTCCTCGAACAGGGCGCCGATGGCCTTCAGCGCCACCCGGCAGGCAGCCTCCTGCCCGTCGTCCTCCCGAGGGCGTTCCTTCGCCTTCTCCACGTCGTCCTTCATCTCCTGCCCGGATTCGATCGTTTCCGGCGGCGCCTTTCCGGCATCGTCGCCGGCCGTCTGCTCCGGCCGTGTGACCGGGAGGGGGCCTTCCTCCGGCAGGTCGGCAGCGCCGGCCAGGATGAGGGCGGCGGCGAAGAGGGCCAGGACAATCCCGGCGAAAATGCGCAGCGGTTTTGCATGAAAACCGGGAGCGGGCATGTTTCCACGGGGCGAAGGAACGCGGAAGCGGTCTGGGCGAGGCAGCGTGGCGATGGTTCCGTCTCCCGGCTGACAAGATCAGCGAGGAAACGCCGGAAAACCGATTTGGTTGCCGGTTGAGCGGTCAGATGCCCGCGCCGTGGGTGATTTCCATTGCCGGCGGACAGCGGCCGGCGCAGTCGTTTATGATCGTGCGCACGCGCTGGATGAGATGGATGCTGTCGCCGCTGTCATTGTCCTCGATGATGTCGAGGAAGAAGCGCACCATGGTGCAGGCTTCGGCGGCATCGCGCGGGTCGTGCCGATAGATGGTGTCGAAGGCGCGGGCGATCCTGCCGTCCAGTCCCTTGAACTCCGGCGTTTCATAATCCGCGATCGTTTCCGCGAGCAGGACCTGCATTTCACGGAACTGTTCCACCATGATGGAGACCATGGGTTTCATGCCTTGATGTCGATGTCTAGGGCGCTGCCATTAGCATGCGCTCACAAAAGGAGCAAACTTCCGAACATGGCGAAAATTCGCCATATTGACAGATTGTTTCACCATGCCGTTTCCTCGCGCAGCAAGCACAACGGCCGGTGATGCGGAGGCGCAACATCCGGAAAGCAGCGTCAGGGCCGTCGCAATCGGTCTTGCGCACGCCCGCACTTCACGCTAACACTCCGCTCATGAAAAAGATGATCATCATCGCTGGCTGGTGGTGGGCTCGCTGAGGCGGCCTTGACCAGTCATGCGTGATTGAGACGACAAGCCGCCCGAAACCTTCGAGGCGGCTTTTTCTTTTGGGCCGTCTTGAGCGAAGCGGGCCTGAAACGGAGTTGGGGAATGGCCACGAAAATCCTGGAAGACGGCGCCGAAGCCTACGAGACGAAGGGCGGGGTGACCGTCACGCGCCGCCGCCGCGCCGCCGATTATGCGCACGCGATTTCCGCCTATGTCGACAAGCTCGACGAACGGCGCGGCGCGGTCTTCTCGTCGAACTACGAATATCCCGGCCGTTATACCCGCTGGGACACCGCCGTCGTCGATCCGCCGCTCGCAATCTCCTCCTTCGGCCGCGCCGTCTGGATCGAGGCCTATAATGCCCGCGGCACGGTGCTGCTTTCCCTCATCGCCGACCGCCTGGCGGATGTGCCGGAACTCGCGCTCGGCGCCCGCACGGAAAACCGTCTCGATCTCGAGGTGAAGCTGCCCGACCGGGTCTTCACCGAGGAAGAGCGCTCCAAGATGCCGACGGTCTTTACGGTGCTGCGCGCCGTCACCGACCTCTTCCATTCGGACCAGGATGCCAGCCTCGGCCTCTACGGTGCCTTCGGCTACGACCTCGCCTTCCAGTTCGATGCGATCGACCTGAAGCTGACGCGGCCGGACGACCAGCGCGACATGGTGCTGTTCCTGCCGGACGAGATCCTCGTCGTCGACCACTATGCCGCCAAGGCCTGGATCGACCGCTACGACTTCGCCAAGGACGGGCTTTCGACGGAGGGCAGGGGCGAAGCGATCGCGCCGGAGCCGTTCCAGACCGTCGACGTGATCCCGCCGCATGGCGACCATCGTCCCGGCGAATATGCCGAGCTGGTGGTCAAGGCCAAGGAGAGTTTTCGCCGCGGCGACCTCTTCGAGGTGGTGCCCGGCCAGAAGTTTTTCGAGCGGTGCGAGAGCAAGCCGTCGGAAATCTCCCGCCGCCTCAAGGCGATCAACCCGTCGCCCTATTCCTTCTTCATCAATCTCGGCAACCAGGAATATCTCGTCGGCGCCTCGCCGGAAATGTTCGTGCGCGTCTCCGGCCGGCGCATCGAGACCTGCCCGATCTCCGGCACGATCAAGCGGGGCGACGATCCGATCGCCGATTCGGAACAGATCCTGAAGCTGCTGAACTCCAAGAAGGACGAATCCGAGCTCACCATGTGCTCGGATGTCGACCGCAACGACAAGAGCCGCGTCTGCGAGCCGGGGTCGGTCAAGGTCATCGGCCGCCGGCAGATCGAGATGTATTCGCGCCTCATCCACACGGTCGACCATATCGAGGGGCGCCTGCGCGACGACATGGACGCCTTCGACGGTTTCCTCTCGCATGCCTGGGCCGTCACGGTCACCGGCGCGCCGAAACTCTGGGCGATGCGCTTCATCGAGGCGCATGAGAAGAGCCCGCGCGCATGGTATGGTGGGGCGATCGGCATGGTCGGCTTCAATGGCGACATGAACACGGGCCTCACGCTGCGCACCATCCGCATCAAGGACGGCATTGCAGAGGTGCGCGCCGGGGCGACGCTGCTCTATGATTCCAATCCGCAGGAAGAAGAAGCCGAAACCGAACTGAAGGCCTCCGCCATGATCGCAGCCATCCGCGACGCCAAGTCCGGCAACTCCGCCAAGGTGCAGCGCGACGTCGCGGCCGTGGGTGCGGGCGTGAACATCCTGCTCGTCGACCACGAGGACAGTTTCGTCCACACGCTCGCCAACTATTTCCGACAGACGGGCGCGAATGTGACGACCGTGCGCACGCCGGTTCCCGAAGAGGTGTTCGACCGCATCAAGCCGGATCTCGTCGTGCTCTCACCCGGCCCGGGAAGCCCGAAGGATTTCGACTGCAAGGCGACGATCAAGAAGGCGCGGGCGCGCAACCTGCCGATCTTCGGCGTCTGCCTCGGCCTGCAGGCGCTCGCCGAGGCTTATGGCGGGGAGCTGCGCCAGCTCGCCATTCCCATGCACGGCAAGCCCTCGCGCATCCGCGTGCTGGAGCCGGGCATCGTCTTCTCCGGCCTCGGCCGCGAGGTGACGGTCGGGCGCTACCACTCGATCTTCGCCGACCCCGCCACGCTGCCGCGCGATTTCATCATCACGGCGGAGAGCGAGGACGGCACGATCATGGGCATCGAGCATGCCAGCGAGCCGGTCGCCGCCGTGCAGTTCCATCCCGAATCGATCATGACGCTCGGCCAGGACGCCGGCATGCGGATGATCGAGAACGTGGTCGCCCACCTTTCCAAGAAAGCGAAGATAAAGGCCGCCTGAGGCTTTGACAAAACGGCCGAACTGGCCGATACCGACGCCAAGAGAAAACCGCGTGCACGTCCCCGTGCGCGCGGTTTTGCGTTGATGGACCAGGCTTTTTGCAACTCGGTTGCATGCGCATGGAGAATGGCATGGAAAATTCGGATCGGGTCAAGCGGCTGGCGCTCTGGGGCATTCCGCTCTCGCTTTTCGTGATGGGGCTGAAGCTCATCGCCTGGTGGGTGACGGGCTCCGTGGCGCTCCTCTCCGACGGGCTGGAATCGAGCGTCAACGTGGTCGCCGCCATCGTCGCCTTCGCGGCGATCACCTATGCGGCAAAACCCGCGGACAAGACGCATCCCTTCGGCCACCACAAGGCGGAATATCTCTCGGCGGTCCTGGAGGGCGTGCTGATCGTGGTCGCGGCGCTGCTGATCGTCGCGGAGGCGGCGCCGGCGGTGCTTGCGCCCGCGCCGATGGAGGCGCCGGCACTGGGTCTTGCCATCAACTTCCTTGCGGGCGTGATCAACGCGGTCTGGGCCTTCACCCTCATTCGCGCGGGAAAACGCTATCGCTCGCCGGCGCTGTCGGCGGATGGGCAGCATATCCTGTCGGATGTGGTCACGTCGGCGGGCGTGCTCGTCGGCCTCCTTCTCGCCATCGCCACCGGCTATGCGGTGCTCGATCCGCTGCTGGCCGTGCTCGTCGCGCTCAACATCCTCTACCAGGGCTGGAGGGTCATTGCCCATTCGGTCGATGGCCTGATGGACCATGCGGTCGAGCCGGAGGAGGCCGAGGCCATCCAGGCGGCGATCGCCGCGCATGGCGCGGGCTCCCTCGGCGTGCACGACCTGAAGACGCGCAGGGCAGGGGCGGCGACCTTCGTCGACTTCCATCTCGTCGTGCCGGCGCGGATGCCCGTGGGCGAGGCGCATGACATCTGCGACCGGCTCGAGGATGCCATCCGTGCCGTGCAGCCCGGCGCGCAGATCGCCATCCATGTCGAGCCGGAGACGGAAAAGGCGCATGGAATCAAGGTGAAGATCGAGGAGGTTCACAATGAGCAAGACTGACGTATCGGGACTGTCGCAGCTCGGCCAGGCGGTCGACCTGCCGTCCAACCCGGAGGCCGCCGTTCTGGAGAAGGTGCCGAGCAACCATGGAGGCACGGATTTCGTCGTGCGCTTCACGGCGCCGGAATTCACCTCGCTCTGCCCGATGACCGGCCAGCCGGATTTCGCGCATATCGTCATCGACTACATCCCGGACGGCTGGCTGGTCGAATCGAAATCGCTGAAGCTCTACCTGCACTCCTTCCGCAACCACGGTGCCTTCCATGAGGACTGCACCATCGATATTGCCAAGCGGCTCGTCGGGCTGCTGGAGCCGAAATGGCTGCGCATCGGCGCCTACTGGTATCCGCGCGGCGGCATTCCGATCGATGTGTTCTGGCAGACGGGCGATGCACCGAAGGGCGTGTGGATCCCCGAGCAGGGCGTGCAGCCCTATCGCGGGCGGGGGTGAAGGCGGCGGTTCTT
Organism: Shinella yambaruensis; assembly: GCF_050859155.1. Classification (NCBI taxonomy): domain Bacteria; kingdom Pseudomonadati; phylum Pseudomonadota; class Alphaproteobacteria; order Hyphomicrobiales; family Rhizobiaceae; genus Shinella; species Shinella yambaruensis. The sequence continues at coordinate 2,912,405 of NZ_CP150638.1, read as the reverse complement.
CCGCCGCCCCCGGATGTCAGCCGAAGGCGAGCACGAGGCCGGCGAGCGCCGTGACGGCCCCGAGGATGCGCGCCGCTGCGCCGCCGCCCGAAAGGCGCGCGATGCCGAAGCCAAGGCCGATGCCGGCGACGTGCAGCAGCGCTGTCGCGACGACGAAGCCGGCGCCGAATTCGAGGGCGCCGGCGCTGCCGAGCTCGCCGCCATGGGCATGGCCGTGGAAGAGCGCGAAGACGGCGACGATCGCGGCCGAGGCCGCCGTGTCGAGTTTCACCGCCATGGCCACGAGTAGGCCGAGCGCGACGACCGAGGCGAGGATCGCCGGCTCGACGAAGGGCAGATCGACGCCCGCAAGCGCAAGGCCGAAGCCGATCGCCATGGTGGCGACGAAGGCGGCCGGCACACCCCAGAGCGCCTTGCCGCCGATCTGCGCCGCCCAGAGGCCGACGGCGACCATGACGAGGATATGGTCGAGGCCGAAGAGCGGATGCGAGAACCCGGCCATGAAGGAGCCGTGCTCTTCCGGATTGAGGTGGGCGAAGGCCGGTGCGGCCGTGACGGCGAGCGCGGCCAGCGCCAGCGGGATGCGTCTGATCATGATGTCCCCTGTTCCGCCGGCCTTGGGGAGCAGCCGGCGCCTTTTTCGATAAGGCCGCATCGTAGGAGCGGTGCCGGCGCCAAGTCCATACGCAAAGTGCGCAACGCGCCGGGCGTATTTACCCTGTTTTCCGGTGGCGCGGCGAGGCTCTATCGCCCCTTATCGGTTTTGTTGCATTGTCTTGGCCAGTGAGTCGCATTATCTGACAGCGACAGGACTATTGACGAGCAATCCGGAGACTTTGGATGAGCGACGAAGACGACAAGAAGACGGAACTGCCCCTGGGCAAGGAAACGGAGGCGAACCTTTTCAAGTCGCGTTCGATCTTCATCTACGGGCCGATCAACCAGGAACTGGCGCAGAAGGTCTGCTCGCAGCTCGTGGCGCTCGCCGCCGCCAGCGACGAGGACATCCGCATCTACGTGAATTCGCCGGGCGGCCATGTCGAATCGGGCGATTCGATCCACGACATGATCAAGTTCATCAAGCCGAAGGTCTGGATGATCGGCACGGGCTGGGTCGCCTCGGCCGGTGCGCTGATCTATGTCGCCGCGCCGAAGGAACAGCGCCTTTGCCTGCCGAACACCCGCTTCCTGCTGCACCAACCGTCGGGCGGCACCCGCGGCATGGCGTCGGACATCGAGATCCAGGCCCGCGAGATCATCAAGATGAACGAGCGCCTGAACAAGATCTTCGCCGACGCCACCGGCCAGCCGATCGAGAAGATCGCCAAGGACACGGACCGTGACTACTGGCTCTCGGCCGAGGAAGCCAAGGGCTACGGCCTCGTTTCGCGCATCGTGACCTCGCAGGCGGATATCTGATCCGCCCTTGCCCCTCATCCCCCTGCCGGGACCTTCTCCCCGCAAGCGGGGAGGAGGGGCAGAACGGAGAGCCCATCGTTCCTCTCCCCGCTTGCGGGGAGAGGATGCCGGCAGGCAGGTGAGGTGCGCTTCGGCAAAAATCCTGCGCCCCGCTTGCCCTTTCGTCTCTCCCCCGCTATAAGCCGCCTCATGTTGAAGACCAGCGCACAGATCATCGAACGAGTTTCCCGCGGCAGCGCAGCTGTCCGCGAGCGTTCGCGCGGCTTCTCCTCGCTTCTTCTTCTCGGCCTTACGCGCGGTTGCCGGGTTCGCTGAGGAGCGCCCGGCGGCCGAAAAGCCCGTCCGGCGATAGCTCCTCGTTTCACCCCTACGCATGAATTCCGGTGCATTCGCCCTCGTTAGGCGCTATGACGCATTTCGCGAATGCCGGGACGACGAAGAGACGAAGACGATGATTTTGAAGACCCATTCCCCCAAGCAGGGCATGCCCGAGGCGCCCGTCAAGTACCAGGCCTATCCGACGATCGACATTGCGGACCGGACCTGGCCCAGCAAGACGATCACCGAGGCGCCGATCTGGTGTTCGGTGGACCTGCGCGACGGCAACCAGTCGCTGATCAACCCGATGGGCCACGACCGCAAGGCCCGCATGTTCCAGCTCCTGCTCGACATGGGGTTCAAGGAAATCGAGATCGGTTTCCCCTCCGCCTCGCAGACTGACTTCGACTTCGCCCGCTGGTGCGTCGAGGAGGGCAACGTGCCGCAGGACGTGTCCCTGCAGGTGCTGGTGCAGTGCCGGCCGGAGCTGATCACCCGCACCTTCGAGGCCCTGGAAGGCGCACACAAGCCGATCATCCACTTCTATAACTCCACCAGCGAATTGCAGCGCCGCGTGGTGTTCGGCAAGGACGTCGCCGGCATCAAGCAGATCGCCACCGATGCCGCCAAGATGATCACCGACATGGCCGCCAAGGCCGGCGGCGGCTACCGTTTCGAATATTCGCCGGAGAGCTTCACCGGCACCGAGCTGGAAGTGGCGCTGGAGATCTGCAACGCGGTCGTGGAGATCGTCAGGCCGACGGCGGACAACAAGCTGATCCTCAACCTGCCGTCCACCGTCGAGATGGCGACGCCGAACATCTATGCCGACCAGATCGAATGGATGTGCCGCAACATCGACAACCGCGAGAACGTCATCATCTCGCTGCACCCGCACAATGACCGCGGCACCGGCATCGCCGCCACGGAACTGGCGCTGATGGCCGGCGCGGACCGCGTCGAGGGCACGCTGTTCGGCAATGGCGAGCGCACGGGCAATGTCGACGTCGTGACGCTGGCCTTGAACATGTACACGCAGGGCGTCGATCCCAAGCTCGACTGCTCCGACATCGAGCGCATCAAGGCGGTCTACGAATATTCCAACGAGATGGCCATTCCCGAGCGCCACCCCTATGTCGGCGAACTGGTCTATACCGCCTTCTCCGGCTCGCACCAGGACGCCATCAACAAGGGCATGAAGGCCATCAGGCAAGCCAACAAGCCGATCTGGGAGGTGCCCTACCTGCCGATCGACCCGCAGGACGTCGGCCGCTCCTACGAGGCGATCATCCGCATCAACTCGCAGTCCGGCAAGGGCGGCATCGCCTACATCCTGCAGGAGGACTACGGCATCAACCTGCCGCGGAGCCTCCAGGTGGAGTTCCGCGAGGAGATCCAGCGCATCACCGACGAAGAGGGCGTGGAGCTGCCGTCGAAGCGCATCCATGAAAGCTTCATGCAGCGCTACGTCACGCAGCCCGGCACGCGCCTGCGCTTCGTCGACCATCACACCTATCCGGACGACGCAGGCCAGAAGGGCACGCGCATCGTTGCCGCCGAGATCACCGATGGCGGCGAGACGAAGCGCATCGAAGGCAAGGGGACCGGTCCGATCGACGGTTTCATCAATGCCCTGTCGATCTATCTCGGCATCCCGATGTCGGTGGCGGACTATTCCGAGCACTCGCTCCAGCACGGCTCCAACGCGGCGGCCATCGCCTATGTGGAAGTCGAGCATCCGGGCGGCAAGCTGTTCGGCGTCGGCATCAACACGAACATCGTGACGGCCTCGCTCGAAGCCATCGTCTCGGCCGCCAACCGCGTGCTCGCCGTCCGCGGCTGAGCCGCGACGATCCCGGAACAGAAAAAGCCCGGCAGCATCGCTGCCGGGCTTTTTGGTGTCCGTGATCTGCGGCGCCTGTTGCGCGGATGCTCAGATCGTCGAGGAAACCGTCTCGGCGATGCGCTCGAGGGCCGGATCGGCAGAGGGGCCGACCACGACATAGGACGCGCTGCCCTTCTGCCAGGAGACGAGGCCGATATCGTTGCGCATGCTTTCGGCAAGGGCCGTGACGGTTTCGACCGGATCGCTCTGGACGAAACAGATGGCGAAGACCTCGTTCTGCGCATTGCGATAGAGAAGCTGGGCGGCCGGTTTGCCGCCGGCGACCAGCAGGCGCGCGCCCTCGAAGGTCAGGTTCTGGTCGGAAAGGTCGGGCAGCGTGAAGGGCACGCCCGTGCTGGCCGTCAGCCATTCGACGATATGCTCCTTCTCGCTTGCCGGCACTTCCACGAGATGGCGTGTCTGGCGGGCATAGATGCGATGGTAGTCTGCAATATCATCCAGCCAGGTGCGGGCAGGGGCGAACTGGTTGGAGGCGAGCCGGGACACGCCGTCCTGCCGTTCGCCGACGAGATAGCCGGCGGCGCCGCCGGCAAGGAACAATACGAGCGAGGCGGCGAGTGCCTTCGGCCAGAAGGCCGAGGGACGGCGCGGGGCGGCGGCGGCGACCGGAATGGCGGCGAAACCCGCCGGCGACGGCTCGTCGTCCTTCTTGCCGGCCTCCTTGATGTTGCGCACCAGATCGAGCGGGATCGGCTCCTGCAGCAGCTTGTCGAAGGCGCGGGCGCCGAACTCGCTGCCGAGCTTCAGCTTCTCGAAGACCATGCGCGCATCGTCGTTCTCGGCGAGGATCGCGTTGATCTCGTCCATTTCCGCTTCCGGCAGCTGGCCGTCGAGATAGGCCGACAGGCGGACTTCGAGCGGAAGACCCTGTGTGCTCTCCACCATCAGGCCCTCCTTTCCATCTGTTCGGAGATCATGGCCGCAAGGCGGATGCGGGCGGCCGAGAGCCGGCTCATCACGGTGCCGATCGGTATGCCCAGAATATCCGCCGCCTCCCGATAGCTGTGGCCTTCGACATTGACGAGGAGAAAGACGCTCGAAAGACCTTCCGGCATGGTCATGATCAACTTGTGCAACTGCTTGGCATAGACCGCCTTGTCGGCTGACGCTTCGATATGCAGGCTATCCTGCTCGGCGACATCTACCGTGCCGGACCCTGTGCGGACCTTTCGCTTGCGGATCTCGTCCACCCAGAGATTGCGCGTCATGGCATAAACCCAGCTTTCCAGCCGGCCTTCCCCGTTCCACAGATGGCTCCGCGTGATGGCCCTTTCGCATGCCTCCTGTACGAGGTCGTCGGCATCGCTGCCGTTGCGCGTCAGCGTCATGGCGAAACGGCGCAACTTTGGCAGCAAATTGACCAGTTCTCGCCGGAACTCATTCGATTCTGCCGTCGGACGCATTGCTTTTCCAAGGAAACGTTCGGGATCAAAACTCTATTCGCTGCCGGGCGGGCGGCGACCGTCTGATATGAAACATTCTTCCTAGTGTCTGCAAGCATGAACGGCATCCGGGAGCGCAGTTTCCCGCGTTCCCTCCAAGATTGATCCCCTGTTGGCCCGCGCCGTGCCGTTTTGGCACGGCGTCGCCAACCATGTGTCAGTAAGTGGTGCGCTCGCCGCCGAGCGACTGAAGCAGCGCACGGTAGGCCCAGGTATTCTCGCCGCCGCGGTCGCGGATCTCGACGAGCTGGACGCGGGCGCCTTCGACATCGCCCTGTTCGAGCAGGGCCTGGCCCATATAGGAGCGGGCGAGGATGTAGTTCTCGTCCTTCTGCAGCGCCCGCTCGTAGTAGGTCATGCCCAGCGCCATGTCGCCGAGCTTGCGGGTGTTGTAGCCCATATAGTTGAGGATGCGCGGGTCCTCCTGGTCATAGGCCGCGCGCAGCGCCCGCAGCGCGTTCTCATGCTGGCCCGCATAGGCGAATTCGCGCGCCGCCTCGTAGAGCTTGTCGTCGATCGTGCGCTCGGTCTTCTTCTGTTCTTCCTCCTTGGCCTCGTCCTCGGGCGCCGTGCCCTCGGCCGGCTTCAGGTCCTCCGGCGCGACGCATTCCTTCTTCTCGTCGTTCCAGATCTTGCCGTCGGTGCAGGTCGTCGTCGTCTCGGTCGCGACCGGTGGCGTCGTCGTGTCGGAATCGGCGGCACGCGCGGCCGAAAGCGCCGTCAGCGAGACGGCGGCGCAGAATGAAAGCAGCATGGTGTGGCGGAGCATGGTCATGGGTTCCCTCTCGATCGTTCGCCTGCCTGGCGCTGGCCGTCCGGGAGCGGGCCGGCCCTCTGGTGACCCTGGAGGGCGGGCCGCTCTAAGAAGATGATACGGGCGAAGGAGGGGTTTTATTCGCGCTTTTCAGAACCGCGTGGTTTCCGCGAGAGACAGGGCCAGGCCGTCCTGCGTCAGGGCGTATCGCTCGCGCATCACGTTCCAGTTCCCCGGCGCGCCGGAGATCGAGAACAGGTTGTAGCCGGCCGGCGGCTTGTGGCCGCCCGGCCCCTGCGAGGCGGAGGCGATGCCGACGACCGGGATCTGCTTTGCCTGCCCGGGCAGCCAGTGCACGGTGTTGAGGTGGGTGTGGCCGTGCAGCACGAGATCCGCCCCGCCGGTCGAGACGGTCGCGGCGAAGCGGCGGATGCCGATCATGCGCTTGTGGAACGAGGTCGCGCCGCGAATCGGCGGATGATGGATCAGCACGACGCGGAAGAGGCCGGCCTCCTCGGCTGCCCGCAGGAGATTGACGGTCTCGCGGGCCTGACGGCTGCCGAAATAGCCGGATGCGGCAAAGGGCGGCGTCGCGACCGCCGTCGAGCAGCCGATGATCGCCACCTGATCGCGCACCCGCATGTAGGGAAAGACGTGGAAGTCGTCATGCCATTCGGCCGGCCCGTTGTCGCCGCGCATGTAGGGATACCAGGCCCTGGTCGATTTTTCGTAGGCGCCCGGCACGTAGGCGTCGTGGTTGCCCGGAACCACCGAGACGTTTTCCGGCGTGCCCGCCTCTGCCAGCCAGCGCTTGACGGCCGTGATTTCCAGCGAAGAGGCGAGGTTCACGAGGTCGCCGGTGATCGCCAGATGATCGGGATCGCGCCGCTCGATATCGTCGAGCACGATGTCCAGCGTGTTGGCGAAGAGGTGCCGGCGGCGGTTGCGATGCCAGTTGACGAAGCCGGTGATGCGTTTGGAAAAAAGCTCCAGGAAGGTGAGGGCGGGGAGCGGGCCGAGATGGACGTCCGATATATGGGCAAGTCTGAACATATCCTTCCTTAGAGCATAAGATGCGCAAGGGGAACGCAAGGCGTGGATATTCCCTGGCCTTTGGCGCGGTGAGACTTGATTTGGCCGAACGCTTCCGGCGAAGTGCCGCCATGGACCAGGACAAGCCCGCCGCCCCGCCCACCCGCAGCCGCCTCACGCGGCTCGCGACGCGCGTGCTGCACGGCTATTTCGCGCTTTCGCGCGGCATGACGATGGGCGTGCGCGCCGCCTGTTTCGACGAGGCCGGCCGCCTCTTCCTCGTGCGCCACAGCTACGTGCCCGGCTGGCACCTGCCGGGCGGCGGCATTGAGCGCGGCGAGACGGCGCTGGAGGCGCTGGCCAAGGAGATGCGGGAGGAGGGCAACCTCATCCCGGGGGCGCCGCCGCGGCTCGTGCACGTCTACTTCAACCGGCAGACCAGCAGGCGCGACCATGTCCTCCTCTATCGCTGCGAGGGCGTCACCCAGTCGGCGCCGCGCCTGAAGGACCGGGAGATCGTCGAGGCCGGCTTCTTCGCGCTCGACGCGCTGCCGGCCGACACGACCGCCGCCACCCGAAGGCGGCTGGAGGAGCTTGCCGGCCGGGCACCGTTTTCGGACGTCTGGTAGGTTCAGGCCGCTTTCAGCCGATCCCGGCCATGCGGCACGGTCAGGTCGAGCTCCGGGCCGACCGGCACGATGCCCGTCGGGTTGATGGTCGTGTGGCTGCGGTAATAATGCTCCTTGATGTGGCGCATGTTCACCGTGCCGGCGACGCCCGGCACCTGGTACAGGTCGCGCAGGTAGCCGGAAAGGTTCGGATAGTCGGCGATGCGGCGGATATTGCACTTGAAGTGGCCGACATAGACCGGATCGAAACGCACCAGCGTGGTGAAGAGCCGCCAGTCGGCCTCCGTCAGGCGGTCGCCGGTGAGATAGCGCCTCTTCGAAAGCCGTTCTTCGAGCTGGTCCAGCATCTCGAAGAGCCTTTGTACGGCGGCCTCGTAGGCCTCCTGCGTCGTCGCGAAGCCGGCCTTGTAGACGCCGTTGTTGACGCTGTCGTAGATCGCCTCGTTGAGGGCGTCGATCTCGGCGCGCAGCGGCTCGGGATAGTAGTCGTCGCGCGAGCCGGTGAGGCCGTCGAAGGCGGAATTGAACATGCGGATGATCTCGGCCGATTCGTTCGAGACCAGCCGGTTCTGCTTCTTGTCCCACAGGACGGGCACGGTGACGCGGCCGGAATAGTGCGGATCGGCCTTCTGGTAGATTTCGTGGAGCGCGGCGGCGCCGAACAGCGGATCGAGCGTGCCGCCGTTCTCGCCCTTGAACTCCCAGCCCTTCGACAGCATCAGCGGATCGACGACGGAGACGGTGATCAGGTCCTCCAGCCTCTTCAGCCTGCGGAAGATCAGCGTGCGATGCGCCCAGGGACAGGCATAGGAGACATAGAGGTGGTAGCGCCCCGCCTCCGCGGCAAAGCCGCCTTCGCCCGAAGGCCCCGGGGCGCCATCCGGCGTGATCCAGTTGCGGAACTGCGAGGCGGCGCGCTTGAAATGGCCCTTCGTCGATTTCGTGTCATACCAGACGTCATGCCAGACGCCGTCCACGAGCATGCCCATGATGGTCTCCTTCTGCGGCCCTTCGCGGCCAAAACGTGCGGCCATAGTGAGCGCATGGGCGGGACGTGGATAGGTGCATTTTGATGAACAGTGCGTTTTGCTCTTTGACAGACACGAAATTTCTGCTATCCGCGCAGACCAGCACCGGCGCTCACGCCGGCAGGGAAGACGAAACGCGCATGTTCTACACCGGAACCCCACGACGACGCTGATGCTCCTGCTGCGCCCCCTGGCGGCGGCGCGATCCCCCGCATCCCTCGTTTCGTCTCCGGTTCCCCGATCCATGAACATGCTCAAGCACGACCTCGTCTACCTGACGGAAGATGCCTCCCACGACGCGGCCATCGAACACATCAACGAAGAAGCCTTCGGCCCCGGCCGGCATGTCCGCGCGGCTGCGCGCATCCGCGAGCAGGGGCCGCACGACCTGTCGCTGTCCTTCATCTGTACCGATGATGGAGAGACGATCGCCTCGGTGCGCATGACGCCGGTTCTGGCGGGCGGCGTGAAGGGGCATCTTCTCGGCCCGCTCGCCGTCAGGCCCTCGCACAAGAACCGGGGCATCGGCCGGGAGCTCCTGCGCATCGCCTGCGCCGCCGCAAAACGCAAGGGCTCGGAAGCCGTCGTGCTCGTCGGCGATCCGCCCTATTACGGCCCGCTCGGCTTCGAGAAGGTCGCCTGGAACGCGCTGACCTTCCCCGGCCCCGTCGATCCCGCCCGCGTGCTCGTCATGCCCTTTGCGGCCGATACGCATGAGCGGCTGAAGGGGGTGATTGCGTGGCGGTGTGACGAGGGGGTTACTCCCAGCGTTTGAGGCATCCCCTCATCCGGCTGCCGCCACCTTCTCCCCGCAAGCGGCAGAGCGGTCGCCTATGGAATTCGACATTGCCGTTCTCCCCTTCTCCCCCGCGGGGAGAAGGTGGCCCGAAGGGTCGGATGAGGGGGTGGTTCCGCCGGATCGTCTGCGCTTCCGACCTCCCCCTCATCCGCCTGCCGGCACCTTCTCCCCGCGGGGGAGAAGGAGATGGGGCAACGGTTTCCTTCCATATGCGATCGCTCTGCCGCTTGCGGGGAGAAGGTGCCGGCAGCCGGATGAGGGGCTTTCTCAGTCCTTCAACTCCATGAAGCGGATGTGGTTGTTGAACGGATCCGTCACCGTCACCTCCAGCCGCGAACCCTCGTCCTCCAGCCCCGGCTTCATGTAGCGGTAGTCCTTGCCGATCAGCTCCTTCTGGAAGGCGCGGATGCCGGTCATGTAGACGACCATGTTGCCGCCGGGCGTGGCATCGCCCGCATGTTCGGAAAGGTGCAGCCTGAGCCCGCCGCGCGAGACCTGCGTATAGAGCGGAAAGTTCTCGCCGTAGCGATGCTCCCAATCGACGGTAAAGCCGAGGAAGCCGAGATAGAATTCGTGCGCCTTCGGCACATCGAAGATGCGCACGATCGGCACCGCCTGCTCGAACTCGATACCGTTCACCGGCTTCGCTTCGATCCTGGCGCACAGGATGTTCCACGTCTCGACGCCGAACTGGCGGGCGACGATTTCGAGGGCTTCGCTGTGGGTGATCTCGATGGCGCGGGCGGCGAGCGCCTCCCGCAGGGTTTTCGCCATGGTTTTTGCGTCGCGAAAATCGCGCATGTCCGTTCCTCATCTCAAGGCGAAGTCTTCGTCAGTGCCCGCATTGCCGACGCCTTCGCCAACGATGAACGGTGGTGAAAGGTTTTCAGGGAGGCGTTCGCCATGCCTTCGGAAAAGGCGCGGGTCTGCCGGCCGCCTCCGGCCGTGCGGCGAGACTAGCCGAACGGCAGGCGCGACGCCAGAGAGACTATCGCCCTTCGCGATACCACATGGCCGAGAAGGCAAGCAGCAGGAGGCCGACGCCGGCGAAACCGGCGAAGAGCGGCAGCGAGTTGATGCCCTTCAGCACCGTCTCGTCCGTCATGCGCAGCGACAGGCGGTTCTCGTCGACCGTGCGCACCTGGCCCGACACCGGCAGCAGCGGCGGCAGGGAAACCGTCTCGCCCTCCGCATCGACCAGCCGGCGCACCGTGCCCTTGGTGGCGTCGGCGAGCGGCATCAGGCTCTCGGTGGTCGAGATCGTCGCTTTGAATTCCGGCGCGTCGACCGCGCCGACATGAACCAGAGCGGAGAGATCGTCGTTGGTGATCTCGTAGAGGCCGGTCTCCGCCGTCGGCACCTCGGCTCGGTAGAGGCCGGGCTCGGCCTCGCTCAGCGTCACCTGCTGCGTCGCGCCGGAAGGCAGCTTCAGCGTTGCCTCGCCGGGTGCGTCGCCGATCGTCTGGCGGTTGATCTGGAGCGTGCGGCCGAAGGTGCGCGCGGTCAGCGCCTCCTCTTCCAGCGCCGGCTCCTGCATCAGCCAGTGGGCGGTGCGCCGGTAAAGCGAGACATGCGGGCCGCCGCCCTCGAAGCCGCGCGCCCAGAGCCAGCCCTGGTCGGAAAGCAGCATGGCGACGCGGCCCTTGCCGGCGCGGTTCAGCACGAGGAGCGGCTTGCCGTCATTGGCCTCCATCACGACATTGCCGTCCGGGCGCTGCACGTCGACGGTGCGGAACCAGCGGCCCCAATGGGGCGGTTCCTCGTTCGCGCCTTCGAGGCCTCGGGTGACGGGGTGCTTCTTGCCCTGGTCCGAGAGGCGGGGGTAGAAGGCCGCCTCGTTCATCGCGCCGGTCGGGTTCGCCGGCAGCACGACGGAGAGCGGCGTGCCGGCGATGGAATCGTTGCCCGCATGCTCAGGCCCGGCGGCGATCAGCAGCGCGCCGCCGTTTTCGACATATTGCGCGATGTTGTCGTAATAGAGGATCGGCAGCACGCCGCGGTGCTGGTAGCGGTCGAAGATGATGAGGTCGAATTCGTTGATCTTGTCGACGAACAGTTCGCGCGTCGGGAAGGCGATCAGCGAGAGTTCGTTGATCGGCGTGCCGTCCTGCTTTTCCGGCGGACGCAGGATGGTGAAGTGCACGAGGTCGATGGCGGTGTCGGACTTTAAAAGGTTGCGCCAGGCGCGCTCGCCGGCATGCGGCTCGCCGGAGACCAGCAGCACGCGCAGGTTCTCGCGGATACCCTCGATGACATGGACGGCACGGTTGTTCGCCGTGGTGATCTCGCCTTCGACCGGCTCGACCTCGAATTCCAGGATGTTGTTGCCGCCGCGCGGCACGGTGAAGCGGAGCGGTTGTTCCGTGCCCGGCTGCGCGATTTCCGAGGCGATCTCGTTGCCGTTGAGGCGCACGGTCACGCGGGCGGTGTCGCCGGGCCCGGCGCCGTCGTCCACCACGCGGAATTTCAGCTCCTGCGGCTCGCCGACGATGCCGAAGCGCGGCGCGCTGACGATCTCGATGCGGCGGTCGAACTCGTCCGGCCGGCCGGTGACGAGCGCGTGCACCGGCGCCTCGAAGCTGGAGAAGGCGGAAGCCTCCGGAATGTCATGCACCTGGCCGTCGGTGACGAGGATCGCGCCGCCGACGCGCGAGCGCGGCACATCGGCGATTGCCGCGTTGAGCGCGTCGAAGAGGCGCGTTGAAGGCGTGTCCGACGTGCCGTCGTCGCCCGCTTCGACGATGCGCGGCTCGATGCGGGGATAACGGGCGAAGCGTTCTTTCAGGCCTTCCAGCGCGGCGTTGGTCTGGGCGGTGCGCTGCTCGTTGTCCTGGCTCTGGCTGCGGTCGACGATGACGGGCACGACGGTCGACAGCGCCTCGCGGTCCTCCTGCAGGAAGACCGGGTTGGCGAGGGCGAGGACCAGCAGGGCGAGCGCCAGCGCGCGGATGACGGCGCCGCGCAGGCCGCGCCAGAAGCCGAGGGCGGCAAGCGCAAGGCCGACAAGGCCGATCGCGGCGATGGCGAGCCAGGGCAGGAAGGGGGAGAATTGCAGGGTCATGTCACTGCCCCAGCCGTTCGAGGAGGGCGGGCACGTGTACCTGGTCCGCCTTGTAGTTGCCGGTGAGCATGTACATCATGATGTTGACGCCGGCGCGGAAGGCGTGGTCGCGCTGGATCTCGTCCGGCGGCACGGTCGGCAGCAGCGCCATGCCGTTGGCGTCGACCGCCCAGGCGCCGGCGAAATCGTTGCCGGTGATCATGATCGGCGAGACGCCGTCGCCCGCGCGGGCCGGCCGGCTCGGGTCCTCGGCACGGTCCAGCTCCGCCTCGATCCAGAGCGGGCTTCCGGCATAGCGGCCGGGGAAATTCGCGAGCAGGTAGAAGGCCTTGGTCAGGACGTGATCGGTGGGCACGGGCTCGAGCGGGGGAATGTCGAGGCTGGCGAGGATCGCCTGGAGGCGTTCGGTGTTCGGGCTCGTCGAACTGCCGTCGAGCGAGACGAACTGGTCGCGCGTGTCGAACAGCACCGTGCCGCCATTGCGCATATAGGCGTCGATGCGGCTGATCGCGGCGCTGGAGGGCATTTCGGCGCTGGCGCTCACCGGCCAGTAGATGATCGGGTAGAGCGACAGCTCGTCCCTGGAAATGTCGATGCCGACCGGCTCGCCGGGCTCCAGCGTGGTGCGGTAGGTGAGGAATTCCGTGAGGCCGGCTAGGCCGCGCTCGGAAATGCGGTCCACCTCGCCCTCGCCGGTGACGACATAGGCAAGATGTGTGGTGTCGAGCCGCGACAGGATATTTTCGTCGCCCGGTTTTGCGTCATCCGCCCGGCTTTCGGACGGCAGCGCCGCCAGCGCGCCGGCCATGAGGGTCAGCAGCACGGCGGCGGTGGCGCCGCGCTTCGGCATGCTTCGGGCCGCGGCGGCGAAGGCCCCGCCCATGAAGAGCACGATGGCGCAGTCGGCAAGCAGCAAGAGGGCGGCGAGGGTGAAGAGATGCGGCTTCAGCGACCAGGTCTCCTTGCCGGCGAGCGGCTCGCGGACGGCGGCGCCTTCGGCGACGGCGAGCGGGCGGATTTCGTGACCCGGCGGGAAGAGGTTGTGGGCGACGTAGCCGTCCTCCGTGCCGTAGAGGCCAGGCGGGTTGTCGAAGCTGGCGATCGCCCTCGTGGCGTTGCCGGCGGCAAGCGGTTTGGCCTCGCCGGTGGCGGCGGCGAGCGTGCCGTTCGCCGTCATCAGCCGGTAGGGCGGCAGGCCCTGCGTCTCGGCGCCGTTGCCGGTGGAGACGCCGCCGCCGCGCGAAAGCTGCACGGTGCGGCGGAGCATTTCGACGAAATCGCCGGAGAGCGGCAGGTTGGACCAGCCGGTTTCCGCGCTGACATGGAAGAGCACGAGGCGGCCGGAGCCGAGCGGGCCGGTCGTCACCAGCGGCGTGCCGTCGGCAAGGCTCGCCCAAGTGCGCTCGGCAAGGTCCGGCGTCGGCTCGGCGAGCACCTGGCGCTTGACGAGGATGCCTTCAGGCGCGCGCATGCCGGCAAAGGGGCTGTTCGCCGGATAGGCGGAGAGCGGCTGCGGCTCGGACCACGAAAGAGCGCCGCCGAGCGCGCGTTCGCCCTTGCGCAGCATGACCGGCACGAGCGGATCGTCCGCCGGTGCGGCGGCAAGGCGCGGGCCGGCAAAGCGGATCAGCATGCCGCCGGCCTCGATCCAGCGCTGAACTTCGGCCTGTACGTCCTCCGGCAGGCGGCCGATATCGGCCATGATCAGCACGGAGGGGTTCTGTTCCAGCAGTTCGGGGATGGCGACGGAGAGGTCGGCGACGCTCGGCTCGATCAGGTCGGCATAGGGGGCGAGGGCGCGGTTGATATAGTGCAGCGGCGAGAGGAGGGGCTGGCTGGCATCGACCACCTCGCCGGAGAGGAAGGCGACGCGGCGGCGGCGGAAGCCGTCGTCGAGCAGATACGTGCCGCCGGCATTGGCGAGGCCGTCGATGGTGATGCGGGCGAAGTCGTTGCGCAGCTCGAAGGGCGCGGTGATCGTGCCGGTCGTCGTGGTGCTGCCTGCGGCGAAATCGGCGGTGCCCGTCGCGATGGGGCGGCCGCGCGAATCGTGTGCCGTCAGCGGCAGGCTGCGTGCCGGGCCGCCGTCGAGGCGGGTGAGGGTGACGGATAGCGCGTCCGCGCCGTTGCTGGCGGTAGTGATGGCGACGGCGGGGGCGCCGTCGCCGGCGATCAGGCGGAAATCGGCCGGTGAAAGTGCTTGCAGCGCGGAGACCGTCTCGTCCGTCTCGCTGCCCGCCATGCCGTCGCTGATGAAGGCGAGGGTGCCCGGCGCGGTTCCGTCGAGCGCGGTGCGCAGCGAGGCGACGGCCGACGCGCGGTCGGCCGGGAGCGGGCGGACTTCGGCGGCGGCGAGGCGGTTGCGCGCCGTCGCGGCATCGACCGGCACGGCGTCGTGCTGGCGGTCGGCGGTCAGCACCAATGAGATCGGCACGTCGCGGCTTTCCGCGTCGTCGATCAGCGTCGAGGCCGTGTCGATGCGCTGCTGCCAGTCGGTGGCCGAGGCCCAGCTGTTGTCGATGACGAGGGCGAGGGGGCCGCTGCTTGCCAGCGTATTGGTGCGCGGGTTGAAGACCGGGTCGGCGATGGCGAAGATGATCGCGGCGGCCATCAGCATGCGCAGCAGCGTCAGCCACCAGGGGCTTTGCGCCGGGGTCTCCTCGCGCTTCATGATCGAGGCGAGGATGGCGAAGGGCGGGAAGACTTCGGTCAGCGGCTTCGGCGGCGTCAGGCGCAGCAGCCACCAGATGACCGGCAGCAGCACGAGCGCGGTGAGGACGGCGGGAAAGGCGAAGGCAAAGGCGCTCATCGGCCGCGGCCCTCCGTCCTCATCGCCGGCATGCCGGAGAGATACATGTGCACGGCGACCAGCGCCTCGGAGGCGAGGCGGTCGGTGCGGTGGGGCACGAAGCTCCAGCCGAGATGGCGCAGATTGTCGGCCAGCGTCTCGCGCCGGGCGACATAGGCGCGGGCATAGTCGTTCTTCAGCGTCTCGGCGCGGCCGGCGGTGAGCTTCTGGCCGCTTTCGGGATCGGTGAACTCGGTGCGGCCGACATAGGGGAAGGTCTCTTCCGCCGGGTCGGCGATCTCGACGACATGGCCTCTGAGACCCCGGCGGGCGAGGGGGGCGAGGCGTTCCATGACATCCTCGACGGGATCGAGGAAATCGCCGATCAGCACGATATCGCTGTTGCCGCGGATCATGCTCGTCTCCGGCAGGCCGCCGGTCATGCCGGCGTGCATCAGCGCGGTGGCGAGGCGTTCGGCGGCGTTGCGCGCGGCGATCGGCTCCATGATGCCGGGGCAGCCGATGCGCTCGCCGGAGCGGGCGAGGATTTCGGCGAGCGCCAGCATCAGCACGAGCGCGCGGCTTTCCTTCGAGACGCTGCCGAAGGTCGATTTGTACATCATCGACGGAGAAAGATCGGCCCAGACCCAGACGGTGTGCGCGGCTTCCCATTCGCGGTCGCGCACATAGGTATGGTCGTCGCGGGCCGAGCGCCGCCAGTCGATGCGCGACAGGCTCTCGCCGTCGACATAGGGGCGGAACTGCCAGAAGTTCTCGCCGATGCCGCGCTTGCGGCGACCGTGCCAGCCGGCGATCACGGTGTTGGCGAGGCGCTGGGCCTCCACCATGCAATCGGGGATGAGGGCGGCGCGGGCCTGCGCCCGCGAGAGAACCTCGCGGGTCGGGGTCGGTTGGACGATCTGGCCGACGGTCGCCATGTGATCGGCCCCGCTCAGCCGCCGGCCTGGCGGACGAGGCCTGCAATGACGTCGCGAACCGACATGCCTTCGGCGCGCGCGCCGAAGGTGAGGGCCATGCGGTGCTGCAGCACGGGTTCGGCAAGGGCGAGAACGTCGTCGACGGAAGGCGCGAGGCGGCCTTCATAGAGCGCGCGGGCTCTCGCGCAGAGCATCATGGCCTGGCCGGCGCGCGGGCCGGGGCCCCAGGCGACGTGCTTGTCGGTGGAGGCGATGCCGTTGCCGGGGCGGGCGGAGCGCACGAGCGAGAGGATGGCGTCGAGCACCTTTTCGCTGACCGGCATCTGGCGGATGAGGTTCTGGATCTCCATCAGGCGCGCGGCCGAGATGGCGGCGCTCGCCTGTGCCTCGTGCACGCCGGTCGTTTCGAGCAGGATCTGGCGTTCGGCGGCAAGTTCCGGATAGTCGACGTCGACCTGCAGCAGGAAGCGGTCGAGCTGCGCCTCGGGCAGCGGATAGGTGCCTTCCTGCTCCAGCGGGTTCTGCGTCGCCAGCACATGGAAGGGCTTCGGCAGGTCGTTCGGCCGGCCGGCGACCGTGACGTGATATTCCTGCATGGCCTGCAGCAGGGCGGACTGGGTGCGCGGCGAGGCGCGGTTGATCTCGTCGGCCATCAGGAGCTGGGTGAAGATCGGGCCGGGCACGAAGCGGAAGGAGCGCTTGCCGTTCTCGTCCTGGTCCATCACCTCCGAGCCGAGGATGTCGGAGGGCATCAGGTCCGGCGTGAACTGGATGCGGCTGGAGGAAAGGCCGAGCACGGTGCCGAGGGTGACCACCAGCTTGGTCTTGGCAAGGCCGGGCACGCCGACGAGCAGGGCATGACCGCCCGAGAGCACCGCCAGCATCGTCTGCTCGACCACGCTTTCCTGGCCGAAGATGACCTTGGCCACCTCCTTGCGGATGATCGCGATGTCGGAGAGCGCCCGTTCCGCGGCGGCGATCACCGCCTTTTCGTCCAGGCCTGCCTCGGGGGAATTCTGAACGCCCATGGGTCTCTCCACTATCGGTCCTAAAATCTTCGGCGAATCGTGGTCTTGCCGCGTCCGCTTCATAGATAGAAAGCTTATTAGCTCACCCGTGGCTGACAAGCGGCCACGAAATGACTATCTCGTGAGTGTATCCACCCTTTCCTCTTCGTGAAGAAGGGCCTCTCGCGGAGATAGGGTTCAACCGGGACGGAACAATGGCAACGGGCGAAATTCGCGAAAGCAGCGATGCGGCAGGACTGGCCGCGCTGATCGCACGGGCCGGCGCGGAAACCGGCGGGCGCGGCCTGCCGCCGGTCGAGCGCTGGAATCCGCCATTCTGCGGCGACATCGACATGGAGATCCGCGCCGACGGCACCTGGTTCTACCTGGGAACGCCGATCGGCCGCGCGCCGCTGGTGCGGCTGTTCTCCACCGTCCTGCGCAAGGACGAGGACGGCAGGACCTATCTGGTGACGCCGGTCGAGAAGGTCGGCATCCGGGTCGTCGACGCGCCGTTCCTCGCCGTCGAGATGAATGCGTCGGGCGAGGGGGAGGTGCAGAAGCTCACCTTCCGCACCAATGTCGGCGATGTGGTGGAGGCGGGGCCGGAGCACCCGCTGCGCTTCGTCATCGCGGGCGGGAACAGCGAGCTGAAGCCCTACCTCCTCGTGCGCGGGCGGCTGGAGGCCCTGGTCTCGCGGGCGATGATGTACGAGCTGGTCGCGCTTGGCGAGACGGTCGAGATCGACGGGACGGACATGTTCGCGGTGCGCTCCGGCGGCGTGGTCTTCCCGATCATGCCGGCCGCCGAGCTGGATGCGCTCACCCGATGAGTTTTCCGCCCTACAGCGCCGCCGAGTTCCGCCGCCGGGCATTGGAACAGATGCTGACGCTCGGCGAGGGGACCTGGCGCGAGCATGGCGACAGCCTGCTCAATCCGGGCGTCATTCCGCATCTCGAAGACATGAAGCTGCGCGATGCGGCGGTGCTGATCCCCGTCGTCGACGATGGCGACGAGGCGCGGGTCATCTTCACCCAGCGCACCGCCACCATGCGGAAACATTCCGGCCAGATCGCCTTTCCGGGCGGCGCGGTCGATGACGAGGACGAGAACGTCGAGGCTGCGGCGATGCGCGAGGCGGAGGAGGAGATCAGCCTCGACCGCCGCTTCGTCGAGCCGGTCGGGCGTCTGCCGCAATACAAGGCGCTGTCGGGTTTTTCCATCACGCCCGTCCTTGCCGTGGTGCAGCCGGGGTTCGCGCTGACGCCCAATCCGGCGGAGGTCGAAAAGGTCTTCGACGTGCCGCTGTCGTTCCTGATGGATCCGCGCAACCACGAGCAGGGCAGCGGCATCTGGCTCGGCGGCGAGCGGCATTATTATCGCATGCCCTATGAGGGGCATAATATCTGGGGCATCACCGCCGGCATCGTGCGGGTGATCTATGAAAGGCTTTATGCATGACGTCTGTTTCGGGCGAGGCGTGGTTCGCCGATCCGGCGCTCGTTCGCGTGCTGGCGCTGCTCAACAGCGACGGCGGGGAGGCACGCATCGCCGGCGGGGCCGTGCGCAACAGCCTGATGGGCCTGCCGGTCGCCGATATCGACATCGCGACGACGTTGCGGCCGGAAGCGGTGGTCGAGCGAGCGAAGGCGGCCGGCATCAAGGCGGTGCCGACGGGCATCGAGCACGGCACGGTGACGCTGGTCCTCGACGGCAAGCCCTTCGAGGTGACGACGCTGCGCCGCGACGTCGCCACCGATGGCCGCCGCGCGGACGTCGCCTTCGGCACGGACTGGCGGGCGGATGCCGAGCGGCGCGACCTGACGATCAATGCGCTCTACGCCACCGACGACGGCACGGTCATCGATCTCGTGAACGGCCTGCCGGATATCGAGAGCCGCACGGTGCGCTTCATCGGCGATGCGGCGACGCGCATTGCGGAGGACCATCTGCGCATCCTGCGCTTCTTCCGTTTCTTCGCGCTTTACGGCAGCGGCCGGCCGGATGCGGAGGGGCTGAAGGCCTGCGCGCGGGCGAAGGATACGCTGGGAAAACTCTCGGCGGAACGGGTCTGGTCCGAGACGAAGAAGCTGCTGGCCGCGCCCGACCCTGGCCGGGCGCTGCTGTGGATGCGGCAGGCGGGCGCGCTCACCGCGATCCTGCCCGAGACGGAGAAATGGGGCATCGATGCGATCCCCGGCCTGGTCGATGCCGAGACGGCGTTCGGCTGGATGCCGGACGCGCTGCTGCGCCTTGCCGCCATGGTGCCGCCGGACCGCGCGCGCCTGAAGGCGCTTGCCGGGCGCCTGCGCCTTTCCAGGGCCGAGGCGGCCACTCTCGACCATTGGGCAGGCGCGCCGGAAATCGCGCGGAAACTCGCCGAGACGGCGTTCGAGCGGCTGCTCTACCGCAACGGCGCTGAGGGGTTGACCATGCGTTTGAAGCTGGCGCTCGCGTCCGCCCGGGCCCGCGGGCTCGCCGATCCGCAGGCGCTCGCCTTTGCCGGGCTTTGCCAGCGGCTCCTCGCAAAGGCGGAGACATGGCACAAGCCGACCTTCCCGCTGAATGGCGCGGATGTGCTGGCCGCCGGCATTCCCGCCGGCCCGAAGGTCGGCGCGGTACTCGGCGCGATCGAAGACGCGTGGGTGGCGGGCAACTTTCATGACGGCCGCACCAAGCTGCTTGCCCGCCTGGAAGCACTGGCCAGGCAGGAGGGAGAGCCTTCGAAGGCCTAGAAGCAGGAACGTCCAGTCACACCGACAATTTCCTTCTCCCCGGCGGGGAGAAGGTGCGGCAGATCGACAAGGGGCTTGCGGGGCGCTGCCCGTCAGGCGGCGTCGGCCGCCTTCTCGTCGACGATGCGTTCCTTGATGTGGTCGACCATGCTTTCCCGGATGATCGCCTCACCATGGACGGCGCGCAAGTGCTCGACCGCGCGGCGGACGACTTCGGCGTCGTCATTGGCCCGCGTATGCCAGTCGCATCCGGGGACGAGTGAACCGCATTCAAAAAGTCTCATGACCTATCTCCTGTCGTTTCAACGGAACCAGTGTAGCAGATGAGGGCCCGCCGGCCAAATCGCGGCCGGGCCGGTGGCTCGGTTGGCCGTCCCAAGAAACGGCGAAAGCGGCCCGGGGTTCCGCCCCGGGCGCGGATTCATCGCCGCTTTTGCGGGCGGCCATTGTCAGGCCGCGTCGTCCTTTGCCCAGGCGTCGAAGCAGCAGGACGACTGGAACTGGGCCGGGGTCGTGTGGTGATCGACAAGATGGTGAACCACGCCGCTGGCAAGCCGCAGCCGGGCTTCCTCGACGAAATAGGCGTGCGGCAGGTCGAGCCCGCTCTCGGCACGGATGGTTTCGGCGAAACGATCGAGAAATTCGGGGGATTTCGGGTCGGGACCCGCCTGCATTGCCTCTTGTGCTGCAATCTTCATGACTGCTTCCTCCATGGACTCATGCAGGCGGCATCATACCATGGACAGTGCGGATCTGTAATCACAAGGCGGCGAGGGCCGGCCTTCAGGGCCAGCGCACCACCGGGGGCAGCGAGGAGAGGATCGATTCGACATTGCCGCCCGTCTTGAGGCCGAAGATCGTGCCGCGGTCGTAGAGCAGGTTGAACTCGACATAGCGGCCGCGCCGCACGAGCTGCTCGTCGCGGTCCTCTTCCGTCCAGCCCTTGTTGAAGTTCGCGCGCACGATCTTCGGATAGACCATGGCGAAGGCCCGGCCGACATCCTGCGTGAAGGCGAAGTCGGCGTCCCAGCCGCCGAGCTCTTCCGGCGAATGCAGCCAGTCGTAGAAGATGCCGCCGGTGCCGCGCGGTTCGCCCCGGTGCTTCAGGAAGAAGTAGTCGTCGCACCATTCCTTGAATTTCCGGTGGTCGGCGACGGGATGGCGGTTGCAGGCGATCTCCATCGCCTTGTGGAAGAGCGTGGTGTCGGGGTCGTCCATCACGCGGCGGCGGTCGAGCACCGGCGTCAGGTCCGCCCCGCCGCCGAACCAGCGGCTGGTGGTCACGACCATGCGCGTGTTCATGTGCACGGCGGGCACGTTGGGGTTCACCGGGTGGGCGATGAGCGAGATGCCGGAGGCCCAGAAGCGCGGGTCCTCGCTGGCGCCGGGGATCTGGCCGCGGAACTCCGGCGAGAATTCGCCGTGGACGGTGGACGTGTGCACGCCGACCTTCTCGAAGACGCGGCCTTCCATCATCGACATGCGTCCGCCGCCGCCTTCGCCCCCCTCGCGCAGCCAGTCCTTGCCGGCGAAGCGGCCGGGCCGCATGTCGGAGAGTGGCCCCTGCAGGTCGTCCTCGATCGCCTCGAAGCTGGCGCAGATCGCGTCGCGCAGCCGCTCGAACCAGGCGCGGGCGGCATTCTTCTTGTCTTCGATGTCCTCGGGCAAGCCCTTCGGCAGGTCTGGTCGTTCCATGGTGCTTCCCGCTGGCGGGCAGCCCGCCGAATCGCATTTTCGCCACAGTCCAAAACTTTGCGCCGTTTGGCAACCGCGGGCGGGGCATCGGCTGGGGACGGCGGGACTCGCAAAATGCGCGGGGGCGGCTTATGTTTCTTCCGTCGAATGTGCTGCCAGGAGGAAATCTGCATGGCGCGTGTTCCCGGTCCGCCCCCTCTCGAAGGGCTCCGGCGCCATATCGAGCGTCGCCGTCGCGAAAAACCCGCCGGCGAGGGCCATTTCGTCCGCGAGACCTTCTGCCTCGACCGGCAGGCGGCGCGGGAGAAGGCGCGCGAATGGTTCGACCTCTGGCCGAAGGCTGCCTACTGGACCGAGGTCGAGAGCTGGCGCGCCATGGAGGGCGACCGCATCGAGTTTACCATGCGCCGCCTGCCGAGTGCCGACTGACGCTTCATGCCGCAACGGCAACGCGCCGGCTTTCCTGCGTTTGGCCGCCATAGCCCCAGCTGTCCGTCGCGATGTCGCGGATGACCACATAGGTCACCGGATTGAGATGCGCGCCCAGCGCTTCTTCCAGCAGGGCATAAGCGGCGGCGATGAAGCGGGCCTTCTCCTCCGCCGTGTTCGTGCCCTCGCTGATCAGGATCTCGAAATGGCCGGCCACCTTCTGCCGACGCGCGCCGATGGTCCAGTCGGCGATCGGTGTTCCCTCGACGAGGACCGCGGTCGCTTCGGCGCGCTTGCTGAGCAGCGTGACGGCAAGGCGGGTGGCCTCGTCCTGGAGGTGCAGGCGCTCGCCGTCGGTCAGGTTCCTGCCGGCGAGGCGGATATGGAGGAAGGGCATGGTCGTCTCCTGTCTCGTGTTGACGGGATGAGCCTATTGCGCGACTATCGTTTTTAAAATTGAGAAGCATTGCAGAAATGGTTTTGGAAAACTGAATGGTTTCGCCCCGCAACTTCGACATGGACGTGCTGCGCACCTTCGTCACGGGGGTGCGGCTCGGCAGCTTTGCGAAAGCCGCGGAGGCGCTGGGGCGAACGCCGCCGGCCGTCAGCCTGCAACTGAAGAAGCTTGCCGATCTCAGCGGCCAGACGCTTTTCACCAAACAGGGCCGGGGCCTTGCGCTCACCGATGCCGGCGAGGCGCTGCATGATTATGCGGTGCGTATCCTCGACTTGAACGACGAGGCGATGATGATGCTCGGCTCCAGCCGGGCGCTCGACGGCTGGCTGCGGCTCGGCATTCCGCAGGACTTTGCCGAGACGTCGCTGCCGCCGGTGCTCGGCCGCTTTTCCCGGGCGCATCCGAAGCTGCGCGTCGAGGCGCGGGTCGATCGCGGCGCCAGGCTGGTGGCGGCGGTGGAGCGCGGCGACCTCGACATGGCCGTCACCTGGGGCGGGCAGAAAAGCGCGCATTGCCGGCACATCGCCACCTATCCGATCGTCTGGATCGCGGCGGCGGACTACGACGTCTCCGCCGGGGAACCGGTGCCGCTCATCGCCTTCGATCCGCCCTGTTCGTTCCGGGCCGCCGCCGTCGATGCGCTTTCGGCGGCCGGGCGGGAGTGGCGGCAGGTCTTTTCCAGCCCCGGCCTTGCCGGGCTCTGGGCGGCGGTGACGGCCGGGCTTGGCGTGACGATCCGCACCACCACCGGCATGCCCGCGCATCTGCGCGTGCTCGACCCGCAACGGGCCGGATTGCCGGCGCTCGGCAGCGTCGACCTGATGCTGCACACGGCCGAGGCGGCGCCGTCCGCGCCGGTCGGGCGGCTGCGCGACATCCTCCTCGAAATGCTCGTGATCCCCACCTGACGCGACCGTGATCGGCAAGTTCGATTGACGGCGGCCCGCCGCGCCCCTATCTTGCGGCCATCGTCATCAACAGAAAGGCGCCGTTGCGGTTCAGAAGCACGGCTCACAGTCCTTGTTCGAACTCGCGATTGCTGTCTTCCTCATCCTCTTCAACGGGGTCTTCGCCCTTTCCGAACTTTCCATCGTCTCCGCGCGAAAACCACGCCTGAAGACCATGGCCGCGCAGGGCTCGCGCGGCGCCGCCGCCGCGCTGAAGCTGGCGGACCACCCCGGAAAGTTCCTCTCCACCGTCCAGATCGGCATCACCCTCATCGGCATTCTCGCCGGTGCCTTTTCGGGTGCCGCGCTCGGCGGGCGCCTGCGTGACATCCTCTATGCCGAAGGTGTGCCGGACTGGCTGGCCGATCCGCTCGGCTACGGTATCGTCATCTTCATCATCACCTATCTTTCGGTGGTGGTCGGCGAGCTGGTGCCCAAGCAGATCGCGCTGAAGAACCCGGAGCGCTTCGCCGCGCTCGTCGCGCCGGCCATGTCGCTGCTCTCCAAGATCGGCGCCCCGGCGGTCTGGATCCTCGATGCCTCGACGCGGCTGATCTTCCGCCTCACCGGCCAGCACGAGGTTGCCGAGAGCGTCGTCACCGACGAGGAAATCAAGACCATCGTCGCCGAAGCGGAGGCTGCCGGCGTCATCGAGGGCGGTGAAAAGCTGATGATCGCCGGCGTCATGCGCTTTTCCGACCGCGAGGCGCGCGGTCTCATGACGCCGCGCAACGATGTCGACTGGATCGACCTCGGCGACACGATGGAGGAAATCCACCAGACCCTCAACGAGAGCCAGCATTCCCGTCTGCCGGTCGCCGACGGCGGGCCGGAGACGATCGTCGGCATCGTGCAGAAGCGCGAGCTGCTCTCGGCCGTGCTGGCCGGCCAACCGCTCGATATCCGCGCCTTCATCCGCCCCGCGCCGATCGTGCCGGACACGATGGATGCGATGCGCGTGCTCGACAAGCTGCGCACTTCCGAAGTGCCGATGATGCTGGTCCACGATGAATACGGTCACTTCGAGGGCGTCATCACGCCTGCCGACGTGCTGGAGGCGATTGCCGGCGTGTTCCGCGCCGATATCGAGGAAGGCGACGACGACTATGCCGTGCAGCGCGAGGATGGCTCCTGGCTGATCGCCGGCGCCATGCCGATCGACGAGATGGCCGATCGCCTCGGCCTGCAGCTGCCGGCCCGCCGCAGCTACCAGACCGCCGCCGGCCTCGTCATCGAATCGCTACAGAAGCTGCCGAAGACCGGTGAGGTCACGGAAACGCAGGGCTGGCGCTTCGAGGTCGTCGACATGGACGGCCGCCGCGTCGACAAGCTGCTCGCCACGCGGCTGGACTGAGCCGATCCCATCAAGCCGCGGTCGCGCGTTCCTGAAGGTCAGGGCTCGAGCAGCCTCGGGCCCGGCCCTTCGGCGGCCAGTTCGTCCAACGGGTTGCGCAGCGGGCATTCCTGCATCGACAGGCAGCCGCAGCCGATGCAGCCGTCGAGCTGGTTGCGCAGCTTCGTCAGGCGCGCGATGCGCTCGTCGAGCTGGCGGCGCCAGGTCTCTGAGAGCTTGCGCCAGTCGAGGCTCGTCAGCGGCCGGTCGTGCGGCAGGACCGACAGGGCGTCGGCGATCTCCGAAAGCGGAATGCCGGTGCGCTGCGCCACCTTGATCACCGCCACCCGGCGCAGGATGCTGCGCGGATAGCGCCGCTGGTTGCCGCGGTTGCGCTGGCTGTGGATGAGCCCCTTCGTCTCGTAGAAATGCAGGGTGGAGACCGCGATGCCGCTACGCTCGGCAACCTCGCCGACGCTGAGTTCCCGGGGCATGCCGGTCCTTGGACATTTTTCCGTCATGGCTGTTGACCTCAACTTAAGTTGAGGTTTTATACCAGCGGCTCCTCGCATTTCCAAGACGGAGCCGCCGCATGACTGACAGACTGACGATCGCCCTCATCTATGGCAGCGGCCGCGAAGGGCGCTTTGCCGATACGATCGCGGGATGGCTGGAGCCTGAACTCGCCGGTTTCGGCCAGTTCAACATCGTGCGCATCGACCCGATGGAGCTGGCCTTCACGCCCGGCGGCCTCGACGAAGCCTCGGCAGAGCTGGTCGAAAGCCGGATTTCGCAGGCGGATGCCTTCCTGATCGTCACGCCGGAATACAACCATGCCTATCCGGCGGCGTTGAAGGCGATCATCGACAGCTGCTTCCGTCCCTGGCATGCCAAGCCGATCGCCTTCATCGCCTATGGCGGCGTCTCCGGCGGCCTGCGCGCCGTCGAGCAGCTGCGGCTGGTCTTTGCCGAGCTGCATGCGGTGGCGATCCGCGAGACGGTGAGCCTTGCCCATGCCTGGACGCATTTCGACCCGGTCGGCAACCCTTTCCGACAAGGCCAGCTCAACGGCCAGCTTGCCGTCCTGATGAAGCGCCTGACCTGGTGGGCGAACGCGCTGAAGGCGGCGCGCATCGCGACGCGCTATGACGAGGCCGCGGCATGAAGCCGGAACACTATGCGGCAGCGGAGGTCGCCCGCTCCCCGGCAGATCTCCGGCGCAATTCGACGCTGCTCTTCATCAGCACGCTCACAATCATGTCCGGCGCGACGATTTCCGCCTCGCTGCCGGGCATCGCGGCGCGGTTCGCCGATGTGGAGAATGTCGCGCTGCTCAGCCGGCTGGTGCTGACGCTGCCTGCGGTCTTCATCGCGCTGTTCTCTCCGGCTGCCGGTTTCCTGGTCGATCGCTTCGGCCGCAAGCCGCTGCTCACGGTCTCGCTCGCGCTGTTCGCCATTGCGGGGGCGTCCGGCCTCGTCCTCGATACGCTGCCGGGCCTCCTGGTCGGGCGCGCCGCGCTCGGCATTGCCGTCGGCGGCATCATGACGGCGACGACGGCGCTGGTCGGCGATTTCTTCCAGGGCGCGGCGCGCGATCGCTATATGGGCCTGCAGCAGGCCTTCGTCGGCGTCGGCGGCACGATTTTCCTCACCGGCGGCGGTTTCCTTGCGGAGGTCCACTGGCGCGGGCCGTTCCTCATCTACACGGTGGCGGTCCTGCTGGTGCCGGCGGCGCTCGCCTTCCTGCCGGAGCCGCGCCGCGCGCGGCCGGCCGGCCCCGCCACCGGGGCGGACCGGCTCGGCGGGCGCGCCACCGCATTGCTCGCCTTGCTGTTCCTCGCCGCCGCGGTCAACATGATCGCCTTCTACATGATCCCGACGCAGCTTCCCTTCTACCTCGAAACGCTCGGCTTTGCCGCCCCGAGCCTTGCCGGCACGGCGATCGGCGCGGGCCAGTTCGTCGGCGTGGTGAGCGCGCTCGCCTTCGCGCCCTTTCGGCGCCTCGCCGGCATCATGGGCGTCTTCGGCCTCGGCTTCGTCTCGGCCGGCCTGTCGTTCCTGCTGCTCTCGGGGGCAGAAAGCTATGCCGGCGTGCTCGCGGCCATGGCCGTCTCCGGTGTCTGCATGGGCACGATCATGCCGAATTTCGCGGCCGCCGCGATGCTGCTCGCTCCGCCGGCCCGGCGTGGCCGCGTCTCGGGCCTCCTGGTGTCCAGCATCTTTGCCGGCCAGTTCCTCTCGCCCGTCGTCTCGCAGCCGCTGATCGCCGTATCGGGTTACGACGGCGCCTATGCCATTGTCGGCGCCATCGTGCTGGCCTTCGGCGTCGTGGCCTTCGCGTTGCGCTGGTTGTGGCCGGGTGATGGCTAGGGCGATTCCCGTAGCCGCGCTAAGACGGAAAGGCGGAGCGCTTTTGCGATTCGGGACGGAGCGGAAATGCGTGCGGTCAGGCAAAACCCGTCTGGCGCAGGGCCTCGCCGCAGATCATCGCGGCGGCGAGCGCGACATTGATGGAGCGCTGCCCCTCGACCATGGGGATGAGCACCCGACCGTCCGCCCTGCCATGCACGTGGTCCGGCACGCCGGCGCTTTCGCGGCCGAAGAGCAGGATGTCGGTCGGCCGGTAGGCGAAATCCGTGTAGCGTTCGGCGGCCTTGGTCGAGGCGAGCACGAGGCGGCGGCTGCTTTCCCGCCGCCACGCCTCGTATCGCTCCCAGTTGACATGTCGCGTCAGCGTCACGGCGGCAAGGTAATCCATGCCGGCCCGCTTGAGGCTGCGGTCGGAAATATCGAAGCCGGCCGGCTCGATGATGTCGACGGAAAGGCCGAGGCAGGCGGCGAAACGCAGGATCGTGCCGGTATTGCCGGCAATGTCGGGCTGGTAGAGGGCGATGCGAAGTGCGGACATACGGCCTCGCCTACAGCAATTCCGGCCAAAGTGCGAAGCGGTTTCGTCTTCAAAATCGCGGAAAGACAAAAAGATGGTGCCGACCCGCCTTTCGGCGAAAAGCGGCGGGATGCCATCGCGGATGTGGCGGCAGGGCAACAGAATTGGCCGGAAAGACGAAACTGCGACAAAGCGGCTGGCAAATTGCGTCGTTTCGCGCTAACCAAGGCGCATCTTCAACGCGAGAAAAGGGAGGATCATTATGGATACCATGTATCGACCGCGCCTCCCGGCTGGATTGACGCCTCTTCTCGCGTAGGCGTTTCGCCACCAAGATTCCCACCGTTTCTTCATTTTACTTCGTCGTGTGACGCTTTTCGTCGCCCCACGGCAATCCTGCCGGAACCCCGTTCCTGACCGCGCCCGTTTTGCGCCGTCCGTGCCGGTTCCGTCTTTCTATTACGGAGAAAGCCATGTTCGGCTGGTTCGAAAGACGCTTGAATCCCTATCCTTCCGAGGCGCCCTCGCTGCCCCCGAAGGGCCTTTTCGCCTTCCTGTGGCACTATACGCGCCCGGCCGCCCCTTGGCTGGCCCTGCTTGGCTTCTGCTCCATGGTGCTCGGCATCGCCGAGGTCGTGCTGTTCCAGTTCCTCGGCAGCATCGTCGACTGGCTTTCGGCCGGTGATCCCGGCACGTTCCTCGCCCGAGAGGGCGACACGCTCGTGTGGATGGCGGCGCTGCTGCTCTTGATCATCCCCGGTTTCGGCGCGCTGCACACCATGACCATGCACCAGGCGCTCGCGGGCAATTTCCCGATGATCGCCCGCTGGCAGATGCACCGCTACCTCATCCGCCAGAGCATGACCTTCTTCTCCAACGAGTTCGCCGGCCGCGTCTCGACGAAGGTGATGCAGACGGCGCTTGCCGTGCGCGAAGCGGTGATGAAGATCATCGACGTCTTCATCTACGTGGTGAGCTACTTCATCTCGATGATCGCGATCATCGCCTCGGCGGAGATGCGGCTCGTCGTGCCGCTGCTCGTCTGGCTGGTGATCTATCTCGGCATCCTGCGCTACTTCGTGCCCAAGCTCATGGTCATCTCCCGCGAGCAGGCCGATGCGCGCTCGATGATGACGGGCCGCATCGTCGACAGCTACACCAACATCGCGACGGTGAAGCTGTTCTCGCATGCCGGCCGGGAGGAGAGCTATGCCCGCGAAGGCATGGACGCGTTCCTGCAGACCGTGCACAAGCAGATGCGGCTCATCACCCTGTTCAACATCGTGATCGACATCAACAATGTCATCGCGCTGTTCGGTACGACGGCGATCGGCATCTATTTCTGGATGTCCGGCGACGTGTCCGTCGGCGCCGTGGCGGTGGCGGTCGGCCTTGCCATGCGCATCAACGGCATGTCGCAATGGGTGATGTGGGAAGTGACCGCGCTCTTCGAGAACATCGGCACGGTCTATGACGGCATGGGCATGATGACCAAGCCGCACGACATCATGGATGCGCCGCAGGCACCGGCCCTGCCGGCCGCCAAGGGCGCGATCGACTTCGATCATGTCCGCTTCCACTACGGCAAGAACAAGGGCGTGATCGAGGACCTGTCGCTCAGGATCGGGGCAGGAGAGAAGGTCGGCCTCGTTGGCCGCTCCGGCGCCGGCAAGACGACGCTGATGAACGTGCTGCTCCGGTTCTACGATCTCGAATCCGGCAAGATCACCATCGACGGCAAGGATATCGCGACGGTGACGCAGGACAGCCTGCGCTCGCAGATCGGCGTGGTCACGCAGGACACCTCCCTGCTGCACCGCTCGATCCGCGACAACATCGCCTACGGCAAGCCGGAGGCGAGCGATGCGGAGATCATCGAGGCGGCGAAGCGCGCCAATGCCTGGGACTTCATCGAAGGTCTCGTCGACCAGCATGGCCGCACGGGCCTCGATGCCCAGGTCGGCGAGCGCGGCGTCAAGCTCTCCGGCGGCCAGCGCCAGCGCATCGCGATCGCCCGCGTCTTCCTCAAGGACGCGCCGATCCTGGTGCTGGACGAGGCGACCTCGGCGCTCGATTCGGAGGTCGAGGCGGCGATCCAGGAAAACCTCTTCGCCCTGATGCAGGGCAAGACGGTGATCGCGATCGCCCACCGCCTCTCGACGCTGACCGAGATGGACCGTCTCGTTGTTCTCGACAAGGGTCGTCTCCACGAGACCGGCACCCATGCCGAACTGGTCGCCAAAGGCGGCATCTATGCCGATCTCTGGACCCGCCAGTCCGGCGGCTTCATCGCCGACGACGCCGAGGCGGAAGCGGCGGCGGAGTAACTGGTAAGAGGGCGCCCTTTCCAGCGGAAGGGGCGCCTTCAATCCGTGCCGGTGCGTTTGGAGGTGAGCTCCAGCCCGAGGGCGCGCATGACCGCCAGCATGGACTTGAGGGTTGGATTGCCGTCGCTGGCAAGCGAACGATAGAGCGCTTCCCGGGCAAGGCCGGTCTCTTCCGCAACCTTTCCCATGCCCTTGGCCCGCGCAACGACGCCGAGCGCCTGTGCGATATAGCCCGCATCCCCCGTCTCGAACGCGTCCTTCATGAAGACGTCGACCGCCTCGTCGGAACCGAGGGCCTCGGCCGGGTCGTAACTGTGCAGTGTCTCGTTCATGTCATTCATCCATTTGGGCTGCCAAGGTCTTGGCTTTGGCGATATCCCGTCTCTGTGAACCCTTGTCGCCGCCGCAGAGCAGCACGATGATCTCGTCGCCCCGCCGCGTGAAATAGATGCGATATCCGGGGCCATAGTGGACGCGAATTTCGCTGATGCCGTCTCCCACGGATTTTACATCGCCGATGAGGCCGTAGGCGATCCGGTTCAGCCGGGCGGCGATCAGTGCGCGCGCTTTCCGGTCGTCGAGCGCCCGCTCCCATTTGCGAAAGGTGTCGGTCTGCTTGATCAGGAGCGTCATCTAATCTGTAACTTTAATATTACAATCCTCGAAAATCAAGAGAATTGCCGACCGTTGTCAGATACCTCCACCTTTCCAATCTTTAATTTGTCCCCCGTCAAAAACCGCCTATATCGGAGGCATGATCTTCCGCCCGCTCTTCTCCTGGTTCGAGAACTGGATTCAGCCCTTCGCGCGGCGGGATGACCTTCGCCCGCCGCAGGGTCTTTTCGCCTTCATCTGGTTCTATGTCGGGCAGGCGAAGGCGCCGTTTGCGGCGATGCTTGTGCTCGGCGGCGTCACGGCGGGCATCGAGGCGGCGACCTTCTGGTTCGTCGGGCGGCTGGTCGATATCCTGGCGACGGTCAAGCCCGCGGACGGGTGGAGCGGCCTCATGGCCGCCCATGGGCCGGAGCTGCTGATGATGCTGGGCCTGATCGGCCTCGTGCGCTTCGTCGTCACGTTCCTCACGGCGCTCGTCGACCAGCAGGTCATCACGCCCGGCTTCTACAATCTGGTGCGCTGGCAGTCCTATGTGCATGTCGCGCGCCAGTCGCTCTCCTTCTTCCAGAACGACTTCTCCGGCCGCATCGTCACGAAGGTCTGGTCGGCGGGGCAGGCGACGGGCGACGTCATCACCTCCTTCATGGAAAGCGTCTGGTTCGTGACGATCTACACGGCCTCGACGCTGGTATTGCTCGGCGGGCTCGATTGGCGGCTCGCCGCCGTGCTCGGCGTGTGGCTGGTGGTCTTCTCCGTGCTGGCGCGCTACTTCGTGCCGCGCATCCGCGAACATTCGCGGCAGACCGCCGAAGCCGCGTCCATGCTCAGCGGCCGCATGGTCGATGCCTATTCCAACATCCAGACGCTGAAGCTCTTCGGCCGCGACGAGGCGAACGACCGCTACATGCGCAGCGGCTTCGACATCTTCCAGAAGACAACGCTCGATTTCACCCGCTTCCTGACGGGCGTGCGCGCCTCCATGGCCTTCGTCTCCGGGCTGATGATCGTCGCCATGGCGGTGCTCTCCATCCATCTGTGGCTCGGCGGCATCGCCAGTTCCGGCGCGGTCGCCTTCACCATGGCGCTGGTGCTCAGGCTGAATTTCCTGCTCAACCGGCTGATGACGCAGCTCAACAGCATCATGCGCAACATCGGCACGATCCAGAATTCCGCCGACCTGATCTCCCAGCCGATCGGCCTCGTCGACACGCCGGACGCGGTCGAGATGAAGGTCGCCCGCCCCGAAATCCGCTTCGAAGCCATCCGCTTCCACTACGGCCGTCCGTCCGGCGTCATCGACGACCTGACGCTGTCGATCCGTCCCGGCGAGAAGGTCGGTATCGTCGGCCGCTCCGGCGCCGGCAAGTCGACGCTGGTCAACCTGCTGTTGCGTTTCTACGACCTCGAAGGCGGGTGGATTCTCGTCGGCGGGCAGGATATCGCCGCCGTCACGCAGGAGAGCCTGCGCGCCAATATCGGCATGGTCAGCCAGGATACCGCGCTGCTGCACCGCTCGATCCGCGACAACATCCTCTTCGGCAATCCGGACGCCAGCGAGGCCGAGATGATCGAGGCCGCAAGGAAGGCCGAGGCGCACGACTTTATTCTCGCCCTGGAGGACCAGCGCGGCCGGAAGGGCTATGACGCCCATGTCGGCGAGCGCGGGGTCAAGCTGTCGGGCGGCCAGCGCCAGCGCATCGCCATTGCCCGCGTCATGCTGAAGGACGCGCCGATCCTTGTGCTCGACGAGGCGACCTCGGCGCTCGATTCGGAGGTCGAGGCGGCGATCCAGTCGAACCTCGAGCGCCTGATGCGCGGCAAGACCGTGCTCGCCATCGCCCATCGCCTGTCCACCATCGCCGCGCTCGACCGGCTGATCGTCATGGATCGCGGCCATATCGTGGAGGAGGGGACCCATGCGGAACTCGTCGCGTGCGGCGGGCTCTATGCGGATCTCTGGTCGCGCCAGTCGGGCGGGTTCCTCGGCCACGAGGAAGCGGCGCAATAGGGCCGCAAAGCGTCGTTTCCCACGCCCTTTCCAAGCCCGGAAGCGCTGGATGTTCAAGGCGATGCCTGCGCCTTGTCAAGATGCCCCGTTTTTCCCGCGACAATGTGCCCACCTCCCCTTGCCAAGGCTGGACATAATTTGCGATCAAGCATAGAACGCGCCGGATTGACGGGGAATCTATGGCCGTATTGTGTCCGGATCTTGCCGGTTTCCAAAGGGGCGTTGCGGTTTTCCGCAGACTTTGCGTGAGAGGATGGTTTAGCCGTGAGCGAACACGAGACAACAAGCGAATCCCTGGGCGAGCCCACTCGCCGCGATTTTCTTTACCTGACCACCGGTATGGCGGGCGTCGTGGGCGGCGTTGCGGTTGCCTGGCCGTTCATCGACCAGATGCGTCCGGACGCGTCCACGCTGGCGCTCGCCTCCATCGAGGTCGATGTCTCCAGCCTGCAGCCGGGCATGTCGCTGACCGCCAAGTGGCGCGGCAAGCCGGTCTTCATCCGCAACCGCACCGACAAGGAAGTCGAGGAGGCGAAGGCCGTCCAGCTTTCCGACCTCAAGGACCCGGTCGCCCGTAACGCCAACATCGCTTCCGACGCCCAGGCGACGGATCTCGACCGCTCGGCCGGCGAGGGCAAGGAGAACTGGATCGTCATGATCGGTTCCTGCACCCATCTCGGCTGTGTTCCGCTCGGCCAGGCCGGCGATTTCGGCGGATGGTTCTGTCCCTGCCATGGTTCTCACTACGATACCGCCGGTCGTATTCGTAAGGGTCCGGCCCCCGAGAACCTGCCCGTGCCGACCTTCTCGTTCGTATCCGACACAGTCATCAAGATCGGTTGAGGGGACTACTGATAATGAGTGCTGAACATTCAACCTACCAGCCGACGACTGGCATCGAAAAATGGGTCGATTCGCGGCTGCCTCTGCCGCGCATGATCCATGACAGCTTCGTGTCCTACCCGGTCCCGCGCAACCTGAACTATGCCTACACCTTCGGCGCCATGCTGTCGGTGATGCTGATCGTGCAGATCCTGACCGGCATCGTGCTGGCCATGCACTATGCCGCCGAAACCACCGTCGCGTTCAACTCGGTCGAGAAGATCATGCGCGACGTGAACCACGGCTGGCTCCTGCGCTACATGCACGCCAACGGCGCATCCTTCTTCTTCATCGCGGTCTATCTCCACATCGCCCGCGGCCTCTACTACGGCTCCTACAAGGCGCCGCGTGAAATCCTCTGGATCCTCGGCGTCGTCATCTACCTCCTGATGATGGCGACAGGCTTCATGGGCTACGTTTTGCCCTGGGGCCAGATGTCCTTCTGGGGCGCGACCGTCATCACCGGCTTCTTCTCGGCCTTCCCGTGGGTCGGCGAGTGGATCCAGCAGTTCCTGCTCGGCGGCTTTGCCGTCGACAACCCGACGCTGAACCGCTTCTTCGCGCTGCACTACCTGCTGCCGTTCATGATCGCCGGCGTCGTCGTCCTGCACGTCTGGGCGCTGCATGTCACCGGCCAGACCAACCCGACGGGCGTCGAGGTGAAGTCCAAGACCGACACGGTCGCCTTCACGCCCTATGCGACGCTGAAGGACGCCCTCGGCGTCTCGGTCTTCCTGATCGTCTTCGCCTGGTTCATCTTCTACATGCCGAACTATCTCGGCCACCCGGACAACTATATCCCGGCCGATCCGCTGAAGACCCCCGCCCACATCGTTCCGGAATGGTATTACCTGCCGTTCTACGCGATGCTGCGCGCCATCACCTTCAACATCGGCCCGATCGACTCCAAGCTGGGCGGCGTTCTGGTGATGTTCGGCTCGATCATCATCCTCTTCTTCCTGCCGTGGCTCGACACCTCCAAGGTTCGCTCCGCCGTCTACCGTCCGTGGTACAAGCTGTTCTTCTGGATCTTCGTGGCCAATGCCATCATGCTCGGCTGGCTCGGCGCCATGCCCGCCGAAGGCATCTACGTCATCCTCTCGCAGCTCGGCACGGTCTACTACTTTGGCTTCTTCATCGTCCTCATGCCGATCCTCGGCCTGATCGAGACCCCGAAGCGCATTCCGAATTCGATCACGGAAGCGGTTCTGGAAAAGAAGAACGCCAAGGCGGCCAGAGCCTGATAGCGAGCGACGAAAGGAACCATGACAATGAAAAAGCTTGTTGCAGGCATTCTGTCGCTCGCCCTCGTCGCCGGTATCGGCGTCTCCTTCGCGACCGCGCAGGACGAGCATGCCGCCGGTGGCGCCGAAGCGGAGCACGCCACGCCCCACTACCCGATCCACAAGCCCAAGCAGCAGGACTGGAGCTTCGCCGGCCCGTTCGGCAAGTATGACAAGGGCCAGCTCCAGCGCGGCCTGAAGGTCTATACCGAAGTCTGTTCTGCCTGCCACTCGATGAGCCTTGTCTCCTTCCGCACGCTGGAAGGTCTCGGCTACTCGGAAGCCCAGGTGAAGGCATTCGCGGCGAACTACGAGGTCGAGGACGGCCCGAACAGCGACGGTGAGATGTTCACCCGCAAGGCCGTTCCGTCCGACTACTTCCCGTCGCCCTACGCCAACCACGAGGCGGCTGCCGCTTCGAACAATGGCGCGGCCCCGCCGGACTTCTCGCTGATCGCCAAGGCGCGCGGCATCACCCGCGGCTTCCCGCAATTCGTCTTCGACATCTTCACCCAGTACCAGGAAGGCGGCCCGGACTACATCTACTCGCTGCTGACCGGCTATGACGAAGAGCCGCCGGCGCATGTCGAGGTCGCCGAAGGCACGCACTACAACCCGTATTTCGCAAACGCCGCGGCGCTCGCCATGGCCAAGCCGATCTCCGACGACCAGGTCACCTATGACGACGGTTCGCCGCAGACGGTGGATCAGTATGCGCATGACGTTTCCGCCTTCCTGATGTGGGCCGCCGAGCCGCACCTGGAGGACCGCAAGCGCACCGGCTTCATGGTCATGGTCTTCCTGGTGATCTTCACCGGCCTGATCTACCTGACGAAGAAGTCGGTCTACGCGAACAAGGAACACTGAGCGGTCCTGCCGCTCTGTCGAAAGGCGGCCTTCGGGCCGCCTTTTTTGTTGTGGGGCGATGCCGCACCTGCAATAACCGGAAAAAGCCCTCCGCAGTCGGAATTCCCATGTCCACACTCGAAAACGAACTCGTCGCCGCGATCCGCAACATCCCGGATTACCCCAAGCCCGGCGTCATGTTCCGCGACATCACCACGCTGCTCGGCAATCCCCGCGCCTTCCGCCGCGCGGTGGACGAGCTGGTGCATCCCTATGCGGGCATCGGCGTTGCCAAGGTCGCCGGGATCGAGGCGCGCGGCTTCATCCTCGGCGGCGCCATGGCACACCAGCTGTCGACCGGCTTCGTGCCGATCCGCAAGAAGGGCAAGCTGCCGCATGAGACCGTGCGCATCGCCTATAGCCTGGAATACGGCGTGGACGAGATGGAGATGCACAAGGATGCCATCAAGCCGGGCGAGAAGGTCATCCTCGTCGACGACCTGATCGCCACCGGCGGCACGGCGGAGGCGGCGGTGAAGCTGCTGCGCCAGATGGGGGCGGATATCGTCGCGGCCTGTTTCGTCATCGACCTGCCGGAACTCGGCGGGCGGAAGAAGCTTGAAGCGCTCGACGTGGAAGTGCGCACGCTGGTGGCGTTCGACGGGCATTGAGCATAGCTGCCCGCGATCTGCCGTGTCGCCCCTCATCCGGCCTGCCGGCCACCTTCTCCCCGCAAGCGGGGCGAAAGGATAGGCCGCGCCGGTTTCCCCAGCCCATACTGTTCATGGGGCAAGTTCCCTCTCCCCGCTTGCGGGGAGAGGGTTAGGGTGAGGGGCAAACCGAACGTGCGGTTCAGACGAATTCCAGAACCGTGCTCTCGAACCGGATGACCGGCTCGCCATTCTGGTTCCTTCCCGCACACAAAATCGTATTGATCAGCCGGCCCGGCCGCGAGGCGAGTTCGCGCGAGGCCGTCAGCGTCACCGAATAGGTGATCGTGTCGCCGGCGAAGACCGGCTTCAGCCAGCGCAGGTTCGTGAAGCCCGGGGAGGGGCCGAGCTTCGGAGGCGCGATCCCCTCGGCGGCGAGCCGCCGGCATTCGCCCGTCCAGAAGGGCACGAAGCATTTCATCCACCCTGCGCTGGAATGCCAGCCGGAGGCGCAGAGGCCGCCGAACAGCGCGTGCCTGGCCAGTTCCGCATCGAGATGGAAGGGCTGCGGGTCGAAATCCCTGGCGAAGCGGATGATGTCTTCGGCGGTGAAGGTGAGGCTGCCGATCTCGACGGCCTCGCCGAAGGCGTAGAGCTCAGCCATGCGCATGGTCGGCTCCCTTTTCGGCAAGGCGCATCATGTTGATATATTCGCAGAGCGCGACCGTTTCCCCGCGCTGGTTCGTCACCGTGGCGCGCATGCGCACGATGCCGATCTCAGGCCGCGAGCGCGAGACGCGCGCATCCAGCACCTCGCAATGGCCGCCGAGCGTGTCGCCGGCGAGCACCGGGCGCTTCCATTCCATGGCATCGACGCCCGGCGAGCCCTCCGAGGTGGAGCCGCGGATATAGGCCTCGTAGAGCATGCGCATCATGACGGCGCTGGTGTGCCAGCCGGACGCGGCGAGCCCGCCGAGGATGCTGGTGCGGCCGGCTTCCTCGTCGAGATGCATGGGCTGGGGATCGAATTCCCGCGCGAAGGCGATGATCTCGTCCGCCGTCAGCGTCCGCTCCGCGAAGTCGAAGCGGCGGCCGGGCGTGAAATCCTCGAAGGTCAGCTGCGCGTCCGTCATGGGCGTTTACGTGTTGAAGCGGAAGTGGATGACGTCGCCGTCCTGCACCACATATTCCTTGCCTTCGTCGCGGCCCTTGCCGGCTTCCTTGGCGCCGACTTCGCCCTTGTAGGCGATGTAGTCGTCATAGGAGATGGTGAAGGCGCGGATGAAGCCGCGTTCGAAATCCGTGTGGATGACGCCGGCGGCCTGCGGGGCCTTGGTGCCGCGCACGATTGTCCAGGCGCGGGTCTCCTTCGGGCCGACCGTGAAATAGGTGATGAGGTCGAGCAGGTGGTAGCCGGCGCGGATGAGCCGGTCGAGGCCCGCTTCCTCGAGGCCGAGCGCGGAGAGGAATTCGGCCGCTTCCTCTTCCGGAAGCTGGGCGACCTCGGATTCGATCGCCGCCGAGATGATGACGCATTCGGCGCCCTGTTCCTTCGCCATGGCGGCAACGGCCTCGGTGTGCTCGTTGCCGGTCGAGGCGTCGGCCTCCGCGACGTTGCAGACATAGAGGACCGGGTGCGAGGTCAGCAGGTTGAGGCCGCGCAGGACGTCGATCTCCTCGGGCGCCAGCGTCTTCAGGAGAAGGCGGGCCGGCTTGCCCTCGTTCAGCAGCTTTACCACGGCTTCCATGATCGGCAGCTGCGCGATGGACTCCTTGTCCTTGCCGGTGGCGCGCTTGCGCGTCTGCTCGACGCGGCGCTCCAGGCTTTCGAGGTCGGCGAGCATCAGCTCGGTCTCGATCGTGTCGGCGTCGCCCACCGGGTTGATGCGGCCCTCGACATGGGTGATGTCATCGTCCTCGAAGCAGCGCAGCACATGCACGACCGCATCGACCTCGCGGATGTTGGCGAGGAACTTGTTGCCGAGACCTTCGCCCTTCGAGGCGCCGCGTACGAGGCCGGCGATGTCGACGAAGGAGATGCGGGTCGGGATGATCTCCTTGGAGCCGGCGATGGCGGCGAGCGCCTTCATGCGCGGATCGGGAACCGCCACCTCGCCGGTGTTCGGCTCGATGGTGCAGAAGGGATAGTTGGCCGCTTGCGCCGCCGCCGTCTTGGTCAGCGCGTTGAAGAGGGTCGACTTGCCGACATTCGGCAGACCGACGATACCGCATTTGAAGCCCATGGAAGGTGGTCCATTCGTCTTAGAAAATCGTTGCCATCGCTATGGGGGATGGCGGGGGCAGGGTCAAGGGCTTCGGGCCGCGCGGGCCTTGAAGTCGCCTCTCCTGCGGTGCACAATGGGTCGCACACCGCTCGAAGCCGGAATACGAGGAGCTTCCCATGAGCAATGGTGACACGACCCTGACCCCGAAAACCGTGACGAAGCCGAAGCTGGAGCGGCCGAGGCTCTACAAGGTCATTCTCGTCAACGACGACTATACGCCGCGCGAATTCGTCGTGCTGGTGCTGAAAGCCGTGTTCCGCATGGCGGAGGAGACGAGCTACCGGGTGATGATGACCGCGCACAAGATGGGCACGTCCGTCGTGGTCGTCTGCGCCCGCGACATCGCCGAGACCAAGGCGAAGGAGGCGACGGACCTGGCGAAGGAGGCGGGCTTCCCGCTGCTCTTCCAGACCGAACCGGAGGAATAGGCTTCATCCGATATTAGCGGTCTTCGCCCATGCTGCGGCCATGATCGAAGAAGCCGCCACATGGCACTATGCCGTCGCCTTCGTGTTCTTCCTTCTTGTGGGGGCGATCGGGCACGTCTGCCGCGCCGTCTTCAATGTCTTTCCCGACAGGCTTTCCGACCGGACGATGCTCGATCTCGTCGTCAGCGACGGCTACGACTGGAACGACCGGATCTTCGGCACCCAATATGACGATGCGGGTTACTACCGGCTCGATTCCTGGCGGAATTTCCGGAACGTGACGGTCGGCTGCGGCCTGGCCGGTCTCGCCGTCATGCTGTTTTCCGACGGCGCCTCCAGCCTCGTCGCGCGGGGCATCGATACGGCGCTTGCCTGGCTGTGCGACCTTTTCCTCTACCGGCTCGAAACGATCCGCTGGCTGTAGGTCCTACTCGCCCTTGTTGCCGAGCAGCTTTTTCAGCATCTCCGCCATCGGCCCCGTCGTCGGCAGGATTTTCGGCTGGGCGTGGTTGCGCGCCTGGCGGATGTGCGACTGGCCGGCCGGCTTCTGCGCGGGTGCCTTTTCCGCTTCCGGCTTGCTGCCGGTGGCGAGCGCGAGCTTGTTCATCAGCTGCGAATCCTCTCCCCGCACCAGCATGTCGGCATTGAGGGCGAGCTCGTCGAGCAGCGGATCGAGCCAGCCATGGTCGGCCTTGGCGAAATCGCCGAGCACATGGTGGGTGACGAGTTCCTTTGCGCCCGGATGGCCGATGCCGAGGCGCAGGCGCCGGTAGTCCTTGCCGCAATGGGCGTCGATCGACTTGATGCCGTTGTGCCCGCCATGGCCGCCGCCGACCTTGATGCGCGCCTTGCCGGGGGCAAGGTCCAGCTCGTCGTAGATCGCGGCGATGTCCTTGGGGGCGAGCTTGTAGAAGCGCATCGCCTCGCCGACGGATTCGCCGGACAGGTTCATGAAGGTCTGCGGCTTGACGAGCAGCACCTTCTCGCCGGCAAGCTCGCCCTCGGAGATCTCCGCCTTGAACTTCTTCGACCAGGGCGAGAACGGGTTCTTGCGGTGGATCGCATCCAGCGCCATGAAGCCGATATTGTGGCGGTTGCCCGCATATTTTGCGCCCGGATTACCGAGCCCCGCGATGATCTGCATGGAATGGTCCGCCAAAAGGATCTGTCCCGCCTTCACCACCGCGAAAGCGGCCGGAAGTCAACCGCCCGCGATCATTTCTTCGCGCCGCCATCGGCCGTGCGCGTGTTCGGCGGCAGGCCGTAGGCGGCGAAGATGCGATCCTGCTCGCCGCTGACGATGAGCTGGTCGAGCGCCGCCTGCAGCCGCGTGATGAGGTCGGGCGGCGTGTCCTTGTGGCAGGCGAGGCCGTAGATCTGGCCGGCCATCAGCATGGCCTTTTCGACCGGCTGGCCCTGGTTGACCAGGTTCTCATAGGTCTTGATCGAGGTCGGCATCAGGTCGATGCGGCCGGAGAGCAGCTTGCGCACCGAGATGTCGATGTCCACGGCAAGGTCGATATCCTTGAAGCCGAGATCCTCCAGCGCCTCGACGGCGAAGTCGCCGCGCTGCGAGCCGACCTTCATGGTGAGCGCCTCCTGCATGCTGTCCGGCCCCTTGCTGCCGTCCTTGCGCTTCAGGAGCACCATCTCGTCCTTCAGAAGGGGATTGACCCAGGCGAAGCGGCCGGCGCGTTCACGGTTGTAGCCGGCCGTGAAGACGCAGTTCATCGGCTGGTTCTCCGCCAAAGCGAAGGCGCGGGCCCACGGCATGATCTCGATCGTGTAGTCGACGCCCGCCGCTTTGGTGATCGCGGCGACCTGCTCGACGGCGATGCCGGTGATCCTACCGTCCCTGGAATAGTTGAACGGGGCGTATTCCTCCGTCACGAAATGCAGGGTTTCGGCAAGCGGCGCGGAAAGAGGGGCGAGCGACAGGCAAAGCGTCAAGAGCAGCGTCTTCATCGTCTCGTCCTTGTCCTTCGTCAGGAGGCGGCGGCCCGCCGTTCGGGTCTCTCCGTCACCGTGAATTCGTCCAGCTTCTCCAGCAATGCGTCAAGCGGCAGAGGGCGGCTCAGGAGGTAGCCTTGGCCGAATTCCACCTGCATGGCCTGCAGGATATCCCACTGTTCCGTCGTCTCGATGCCTTCCGCCACGACGGCGCAGCCCATCTGGTGCGAGATGGTGCGTATGCCTTCCACCAGCATGCGGCTCTTGCGGCGCACGTCCGGCTGGTCGGAGGAAAGCGAGCGGGTGAAGGACTGGTCGACCTTGACGATATCGACGGGGAAGCGGTTGAGATAGGACAGCGAGGAATAGCCGGTGCCGAAATCGTCGAGCGCGATGCGGCAGCCGAGGTCGGAGAGCGCGTCGAGCACTTCGCGCACGACGGGATTGTCGAGCATCAGCACCGCCTCGGTGATCTCCACCACGATGCGCGACGGCGTGATGCCGTGCTCCAGAAGCAGGGCGGCAAGGCGCGCGGGCAGGGCGGGCTCGAACTGCAGGGGCGAGAAGTTCACCGCGAGATAGGCGTC
This sequence comes from Shinella yambaruensis, assembly GCF_050859155.1. Lineage (NCBI taxonomy): Bacteria > Pseudomonadati > Pseudomonadota > Alphaproteobacteria > Hyphomicrobiales > Rhizobiaceae > Shinella > Shinella yambaruensis. The sequence continues at coordinate 2,870,939 of NZ_CP150638.1, read as the reverse complement.
GGCAAGCCCGTCGAGCTTCGAGATGATCGCAAGGCTGGCGATCGACTTCGACAGGATGCAGTCGCCGATGCGGCCGATCGAGCCGTTCTCCTCGGCAATGCCGATGATCTCGGCCGGCGGCAGCAGGCCGCGCTCGGGGTGGTTGAGCCGCATCAGCGCCTCGAAGCCGGCGACGCGCCCGTCGGCGAGCGACACGATCGGCTGGAGATGGGCGATGAACCAGTCCTCGCGCAGGCCCTGGTCGATGAACTGCTCGGTCTCCAGCCGCTTGCGGGCGATGTCCACCATGTTGCTGTCGAAGAGCTGCACGCCGTTCTTGCCGCTGCGCTTGCGCGCATACATGGCCATGTCCGACTTCTGCAGCAGGCAGGCCGCCGTCTCGGCATGGTCGGGATAGACGGCGACGCCGATGCTGGCGCTGACATGGAGATCGGCGCCGTTGACGGTGAGCGGGGTGCGCAGGCTGGCGACCAGCCTTTCGCTGACATCCATGGCGAGCTGGCATGCGTTCGGCGCGCAAAGCAGGATCGCGAATTCGTCGCCGCCGAGCCGGGCGATCCGGTCGCCCGCGCGCAGCTGCCGGCGCAGGCGCGTCGCCACCTGGCAGAGCACGTCGTCGCCCGCCGCGTGGCCGAGATTGTCGTTGATCCACTTGAAGCGGTCGAGATCGACGAAGAGGCAGGCGAGCTGCTGGCCGAGCTTGTCGACGTCGCCGATCAGCTCGTCGAGCACGGATTCGAAACCCTGCCGGTTGAGCAGCCCCGTCAGATGGTCGGTGATCGCCTGGCGATGGTTGCGGTTCTCCGCCTCCTTGAGGTCGGTGACATCGGTCATGACCGACAGCGACAGCGCCTGCCGGCTGCTGCTGGCCGCCACGCCGGTTTCGAGGATCAGCACGTCGATCATGCTGCCGTCGGCGCAGCGGAAGCGCACGGTCGCCTCGCAGATCCCGCCTTCCACGCTGTTTTCGTCGTGGCGCTTGCGGTAGGTGTCGCGCCAGTCCTCGGCGACGAAATCGGTGAATTCCTGGCCGATCACCGCGGCGCGGCGATAGCCGGTCGCCGTCAGCCAGTAGTCGCTGACGGCGGTGATGCGGTTGTCCGCATCGATGGAGAAGAGCATGGCCGGCGTGAGGTTGTAGATGTCGGTGGCGCGGGCATGGGCGAGCTTCAGCTCCTTCTCCTCGCGCTCCAGCTTGCTCTGCATCTCGTTGAAGTTATGGGCGAGCGCGCCCATTTCGTCGTTCGAGGTCCAGTCGACATGGTGGCGCGAGCCGAGCCGGCGCGTCGCCTCGATGGCCGCCGTCAGCCGCATCAGGGGGCGGATGATGGTGATGCGGTTGCCGATGATGGCGGCGGTGAAGAGGGTGGCGACGGCGAAGAAGAAGATGGTGAAGATGCTCATCTCGTCTTTCGAGAAGCGCGAGAGCAGATGCGCCTTGCGGATCCAGATTTCCGCCGTGCCCACCTTCTTGATGCCGTCGTTCGCCTTGTAGAGGATGTCTGCCTTGACGATGGAACGCGTGTCGTCCGGATCGGGACGGGTAGCGGGCTTCCGGATGTCGATGAGGTCGGACGTGTCGCGCACATGGACGAAGGCGATGTCGGCATCCGCCTGCAACGCACCGACGATCTGGTCGATGCTGTCCTTGTCGAAATCCCAGAGCGGCTTGCCGAGCGCCTGGACATTGGCCTGCAGCAGAACTTCGGTGTTCTGCAGGCGCTCGCGCGCCACGCGGTCGGACGAAAGGATCAGGAACAGCACGAAGAGCGGGGCGACGAAGATGAGCAGGGCGCCGATGACGATGGCGATGAAGCGGCTTTCCACCGAATGCATTTTCATGCCGGTTGCCCCCCTGCCATGATGCCAAGCCCGCCCATGATGCCCCTCGTTGGCTTTCGTCATTTTGGAGGCTTAGATTTTCACCAAAGTCTTAAATGTTGCTGAAATGGCGATCCGGAAAAGTGCTGGTTGCTCAGGATTCCCGCAACGGTAGTGCTTTGCGGCGGACAAAGAAAACCCCGCATCCGGTGGGATACGGGGTCTTCAGGATCGTTTCTGAACGGAGCCGATTACTCGGACGCTTCCGTTGCTTCTTCTTCCTTCACGCCGGCAGCCGGGACGGCGATCGTGGCGATCGTGAAGTCGCGGTCGGTGATGACCGGGCTCGTGCCCTTCGGCAGCTTGATGTTGGAGATGTGGATGCCTTCGCCGACCTTGAGGCCCGTGAGGTCGGCCGTGAGGAATTCCGGAATGTCGCCGGCCAGCGCGTGCAGCTCGACAGCGTGGCGAACGATGTTCAGGACGCCGCCGGCCTTGATGCCCGGGGACTTCTCTTCGTTGATGAAGTGAACCGGAACTTCGACCACGACGTGGGTGTTGCCCGAAACGCGGAGGAAGTCGACATGCATCGTGAAGTCGCGGACCGGATCCAGCTGGTAGTCCTTCGGCAGGACCTTGATCTTCTCGCCGTTGACGTCGATCGTGGCGACGGTCGTCTTGAAGCCGCCGGCGTGGATGCGCTGGGTGACGTCCTTGGTCGAGATGGCGATGGAGAGCGGGGCCTGCTTGTCGCCATAGATGACTGCGGGAATAAGGCCGTTGCGGCGAAGTTCACGGGAGGACCCCTTACCAACCCGTTCGCGCGTCTCGGCCTTGAGCTCGTAAGTTTCGTGGCTCATGGCTTTACCTTTCATGTGTTACTGGAGAGCCCTTCGCACGCGGAGAGCACTCCGCCGCGCAAAAAGCTTGAGGATTTCGTGAAAGCCTCATCCACGTTGCCTCCAAGGGTGTCTACGCGGACGGGGGCTCGATAAACGAGAATGCCCGGAAATGCAAGGCCCGTGGCCGGATTGACACGATGCGGTCATGATTGGATGTTCGCCTGCAAACCGGTTCGGCGAAGGAGGCCACGATGAGACGACAGATCCTGATGGCCTCGGCCGCATTCGCGCTGGCATCCGCAAGCCCGGCGCTCGCCCAGGCGGTCTCGCCCGCCGAAGCCGAGAGCATCCAGCAGAAGCTCACGCGCTACCTGCCGCAGGACATGATCGAGGCCGGCCTCGTCACCGTCAAGGCGGCGACCTCGTTCTACGAACTGCGCTTCAATCCGGCCGTGCTTGTCGAAAAGCACAAGTCCGGCGCGGTGACGGTCGAGGGGCTGAAGCCGACGACGGCCTATCTCCGGCCCATGCCGGAGGGCACCTACCGCGTCGAGGCCAGCGACAGCTTCGACATCAAGGGCTCGGTTGATGCCGCGCCCGGCAAGAACTCCTTCTCCTATATCATCGCCTCGATGAAGCTCGACGGCATCTACGATCCGGACATCCTCTACTTCACCTCCGCCGACTGGACGGCCGAGAGGATCGCCTTCACCAGCACTTCGCCGCAGGAGAGCATCACGGCGAGCTTCGGCGAGACGGCGATGCGCCTTGCCGCCGAGAAGAAGGGGGAGGGCATCCTCGACATATCCAGCACCGGCGTGATGAAGGCCTTTGCCGAGACGATCACCGGCGGGACGAACGGCCGGGTCGACATAAGCGCCGATACGGTCGACATCGATGTCAGCATGGACGGCGCGCGCAACAAGGTGGTCCAGGACCTCGTCTTCTTCGTGCTCGACAACCTGCACAAGGACAGGCTGGAGGCGGCGGATGCGGCGCGGCTGAAGGAGATGCTGCGCTCCGCCCTGCCGGTCTTCGACAATCTCACCGAGACGATCAGGGCCTCCAATGTGACCGTGGGCACGGAGCGGGGCATATTCGGCGCCGAGAGCGTCAGCTATGTCATCGACATGAACGGCATCGCCCATTCCACCCGTGTCGGCTTCGGCTTCGGCGTGGAGAAGCCCAGGCCGCCGGCCGGCATCCTGCCCGCCACCTTCGCGGAGGCCGTGCCGGAGCGCGCGACCTTCAAGGCGGCGGTGACCGATCTCGACCTTGCGGGCGCCGTCAACTATCTCATCGACCATGCGGACTTCACCAAGTCCGAGCCGCTGACGGACGAGCAGAACAAGGAAATCGGCCGCATCGTCCTGCCGGATGGCGCGATGACCGTGGAGTTCGAGGACGTTTCCGCCGTTTCGCCGATCTATGACGTGCACCTTGCCGGCAAGATGCAGGTCTATCCCGAGCAGAAGGACCGGCACAGCGCCGAGGTGACGCTGACCATGCGCAACTTCGACAAGACGGTCGCCTATCTCCAGAAGAACGCCGCCACCGTGCCGCAATTCGGCCAGGCCGCCTTCGGCCTCCTGATGATGAAGGGCCTTGCGCGCGATGCCGGCGGCGGCGCGCAGGTCTGGGACGTCAAGGTCGGCGAGGACGGCAAGGTGCTGATCAACGGTCAGCCGCTGCCGTTCCAGCAGTAGGCATCAGGATCTTGCGCGGCGCCTTGCCGTGAGGCGGGCGAGCGCCAGCATCAGCCCGCCGGCGATCAGCCCCCAGAAGGCGCCGGAAATGCCGGCGAAGGAGACGCCCGAGGCGGTCACGAGGAAAGTCACCGCAGCCGCCTCGCGCCCTTCCACGGCGTGGAAGGCGTTGAGCGCCGAGCCGGCGAAGGCGCTGATCAGCGCGAGGCCGGCGACGGCCTGGATGAGGATCGGCGGGGCGAGGCTGACGAAGGCCGTGACGGCACCCGCGGCAAGTCCGAAGATCACGTAGAAGACGCCGGCATTGATCGCCGCCCAGTAGCGCCTGGCCGGGTCGGGATGCGCGTCGCTGCCGGCGCACATGGCCGCAGTGATGGCGGCGAGGTTGACCGCATGGCCGCCGAAGGGCGCCGACAGTAGCGAGAAGAGACCGGTGACGGCGAAGAGCGGGCCGGGGCTGGGCTCGTAATGGTTGACCTTCAGCACGGCGATGCCCGGAATGTTCTGGGAGGCCATGGTGACGATGAAGAGCGGCAGCGCGATGCCGACGAGCCCGGCGATGGTGAAGACAGGCGCGACGATCTCGGGCTGCGGCAGCAGGGCATCGGTGAGCCCGGCAAAGGCGCCCTCGGGAATGTCGATGCCGAAGGCGAGCACCGCGACGAAGGCGGCAAGCGCGGCGGGCACGGCATAAAGCCGGTTGATGCTGCCGACGACCACCCAGGCAAGAACGATCGGCAGGCCGAGCAGCGGATCGAAGGCGATGGCCTTCACGGGGGCGAAGCAGAGGCCGATCAGCACGCCCGAAAGCATCGCATTGGCGAGCGTCGCCGGGATCGCGGCGACCATGCGGCCGAGCGGCTTCCAGAGGCCTGCTATGACGATCAGCACCGCGCAGACGAGGAACCCGCCGACGGCTGTCGCAAAGCCGCCCTCCACCGCGCCGGAACTGGCAAGCAGCGCCGCGCCCGGCGTCGACCAGGCGATGGAGACGGGAAGCCGCGTCGCGGCGCTGAGAACGATGGCGCACAGGCCCATCGACACGGACAGCGCCATCAGGCCGGAGGCCGCCTGGGCTTCCGTCGCGCCGACGCCCGTCAGCCCGTGCAGCACGACGGCGAAGGAACTGGCAAAACCGACGAAGGCGGTGAGCAGGCCCATGAACAGGGCTTGAGCGGAAAAATCACGAAACATGGCAGGATCGATGCTGGAAAGGAATGTGCACTGGTAACAGGCGCCGGGCGGCTTGGGAACAGGCTTGTGGCGAGAGCAGGGGCGGTGTGCCTTGAATGAGCACCGGCATTCCGCCAGTCTCCGCGCTGACCAGGGCAACCGTATATCGTGCGAGGTCGCCCCTTCCCCCCTTCTTCCCGACGGGGAGAAGGGGCAGGAGGTGCCCGCCCTCCCAACTCCATGGGCGACCGCTCCTGTCCCCACAGCCAGGGAGAGGCGGAGGCCGTCGCCCGCCTGCGCCACGCTCGGCGCCTTGTACCTTCGTCCCGCTGGACCCGCGGGCGCAAACATGGGTATAGTCGTTGGGCGTTGTATTCTGGTGCGACGATCGGTCGAAGCTTTCGGGGAGGAGAGCGGATGCCTCAGCGTTTCGATCACGCGGATCATGTGCAGACCGTGGCGGCCCATGCGTCGGCGGCGGCAAGTTCGCCTGTTGCCGCGTCCTGGCGCCGCTGCCTCACGCTGCATGGCCTTTCCCCGGAGGAGGCGCGGACGCCCTGGCGCCTGACCGAATCGGAATTCCGCCAGGCGCGGGCGCGCTCCAGCGTGCTGATCGAGGAGGCGCGGGGCGAGATCGACCGGCTCTTCGCCACCGTCGGCAAGGCCGGTTGCTGCCTGCTGCTGACGGACGAGCACGGCATCGCGCTCGAACGGCGCGGGGCGGCGAGCGACGATCGCGATTTCCGCGGCGTCGGGCTCTGGTCCGGCACGGTGTGGAGCGAGGCGAGCGTCGGCACCAACGGCATCGGCACGGCGCTGGCCGACGAGCGGCCCGTGCTCATCCTGCGCGACCAGCATTTCCTCTCGCAGAACACGGGCCTGTCCTGCACCACCGCGCCGATCCGTGACCATACGGGGCGCATCGCCGCCGCCATCGACATTTCCACCTGCCGCGACGATGCGGGCGAGATGACCATGTCGATCCTCTCCCAGGCCGTCCGCGATGCCGCCGCGCGCATCGAGGCGGGGCTCTTCCGCCGCGCCTTCTCCGCCGCCCGCATCCTGCTCGTGCCCGTCGAGGGTCGCACCGCGCCGGCGCTGCTCGCCGTCGACCGCGACGACCTCGTGCTGGGCGCAACGCGCGCCGCACGCCAGGTGCTCGGCCTCGACGACCGGCGCATCGCCACGGGCGTCGCCGCCTCCGATCTCCTGCACGAGGACAGGGCGGAGGACGGGCGCGACCTCGACGACGCGGAACGGGCCGCGCTGCGCCGCGTGCTGACGCGCGCCGGCGGCAATGTCAGCCAGGCCGCCGACCTGCTCGGCATCAGCCGGGCGACGCTGTACCGCAAGATGAAGAAGCTCTCGATCAACTGATATTGCAGCGCAGCACAGGCTGTCGCACCGGCCTGTCTCAATTCTGAAACAGTCGCGGCGACCATCGTCCTGCGGCCCCTACCGCAATCGGCCGAAGCGCAGCACCATCCTTCCCGACGGCCCATCCGGGCCCTTCATGGGAGGAATGACATGCTGCATCAGAAGATCGTCGAAAACCCGTACAAGGCAAAGTACGGCAACTTCATCGGTGGCGAGTGGAAGGAGCCGGTCGCGGGCCGCTACTTCGACAACATCACGCCGATCACCGGCGGCAAGCTATGCGAGATCGCCCGCTCCGACGCCGCCGACATCGAGCTCGCCCTCGACGCCGCCCATGCCGCCAAGGACAAGTGGGGCCGCACCTCCGCCACCGAGCGTTCCAACATCCTGATGAAGATCGCCCAGCGCATGGAGGACAATCTCGAACTCCTCGCCAAGGCCGAGACCTGGGACAACGGCAAGCCGCTGCGCGAGACCATGGCGGCCGACATTCCGCTCGCCATCGACCACTTCCGCTATTTCGCCGCCTGCGTGCGAGCGCAGGAGGGCACGATCGGCGAGGTCGACCACGACACGATCGCCTATCACTTCCACGAGCCGCTCGGCGTCGTCGGCCAGATCATCCCGTGGAACTTCCCGATCCTGATGGCCGCCTGGAAGCTCGCTCCCGCGCTTGCCGCCGGCAATTGCGTCGTGCTGAAGCCCGCCGAGCAGACGCCGTCCTCGATCCTTATCTGGGCCGAGCTCATCGGCGACCTCCTGCCGCCCGGCGTGCTCAACATCGTCAACGGCTTCGGCCTCGAAGCCGGCAAGCCGCTCGCCTCCAACCCGCGCATCGCCAAGATCGCGTTCACCGGCGAGACGACGACCGGCCGGCTGATCATGCAATATGCCAGCCAGAACCTCATTCCGGTGACGCTGGAGCTCGGCGGCAAGTCGCCGAACATCTTCTTCGCCGACGTGATGAATGAGGACGACGACTATCTCGACAAGGCGCTGGAAGGCTTCGCCATGTTCGCGCTGAACCAGGGCGAGGTCTGCACCTGCCCGAGCCGCGCGCTGGTGCACGAGAAGATCTACGACCGCTTCATGGAAAAGGCCGTCAAGCGCGTGGAAAAGATCGTGCAGGGCAACCCGCTCGACACGGCGACGATGATCGGCGCGCAGGCCTCGTCCGAGCAACTGGAGAAGATCCTCTCCTATATCGACATCGGCAAGCAGGAAGGCGCGGAAGTGCTGACCGGCGGCGGGCGCAACGAACTCGAAGGCGATCTTTCCGGCGGCTACTATGTCAAGCCGACCGTCTTCCGCGGGCATAACAAGATGCGCATCTTCCAGGAGGAGATCTTCGGACCGGTCGTCTCGGTCACGACCTTCAAGGACGATGCGGAGGCGCTCGCCATCGCCAATGACACGCTCTACGGCCTCGGCGCCGGCGTCTGGAGCCGCGATGCGAACCGTTGCTACCATTTCGGTCGCGACATCCAGGCCGGCCGCGTCTGGACCAATTGCTATCACGCCTATCCGGCCCATGCGGCCTTCGGCGGCTACAAGCAGTCGGGCATCGGCCGCGAGACGCACAAGATGATGCTCGATCACTACCAGCAGACCAAGAACATGCTGGTCAGCTACTCTCCCAAGGCGCTCGGTTTCTTCTGAGCGACCGCCCCCTTCTCCTCCGGAGAAGGCGCGCAAAGGGTGCGGGAGCCCTGTCCGCCGTCGCTTCCGCCCCATCCCTCTCCCCGTTCCGGGGGGAGGGAAAATCGTTTGGAGGAAGAGCCGTCATGTCTGAAGTCACGACCCAGCCGCGCGTGGTGGCGACCGATGCCGCGCTTGCGCTTATCCGGGAGATCCAGGCGGATCATCCGGAAATCCTGTTCCACCAGTCGGGCGGCTGCTGCGACGGGTCCTCGCCCATGTGCTATCCGGCGGACGACTACATCGTCGGCGACCGGGACGTGAAGCTCGGCGAGATCGGCGGCGTGCCGGTCTATATCAGCGAGAGCCAGTTCGACGTGTGGAAGCACACGCAGCTGATCATCGACGTTGTGCCCGGCCGCGGCGGCATGTTCTCGCTCGACAATGGCCGCGAGAAACGCTTCCTCACCCGCTCGCGCCTCTTTACCGGCGGCGAGGCCTGCCCGCTGCCGGGGCGTTGACGAAAGCCCGCGGCACGTGGCCCGGTATTTTCCGGAAACCGGCCATCCGTGACGTCATCCTCGGCCCAAGGCCGAGGATCCTGTGTGTTTGGTCTGATGTAAGATGGTTGCGGGAAGGAGGCCGAGAGGATCCAGGCCGCCGTTTGTGACGGCAGGCCGCGGCGTGGCTTGGTCCCTTCCCGCTTCGCCCATCAACCTGAACAGTTGCACGGGGCTGTCGCCACAGACCTCGCACACAGGAGCAGGCGCCATGACGATACACCATACCTTCATCGGCTGCGACATCGGCAAGGACATGATCGACATCTTCGATCCGAGAACGGCCAGGTTCTGCCGCATTCCCAACGAGCAGACCGCGCTGTCCGCTTTTGCCCGTGGCCTCGACCCGGCCACCGACCTGGTCGTCTTCGAGGCGACAGGTCATTGCGACCGGCTGCTGCGCCTGTGTCTTTCGCAGGCCGGCATCGCCTTTGCCCGCGTCAACCCGAAGACGGCCCGGCGCTTTGCCGAAGCGCGGGGACGGCTGGCCAAGACCGACCGCATCGATGCCCGCTCGCTTTGCGAGATGGGAACCATGTTCGGCCTGACGGCCGAGGCGCCGCCTTGCCCGGTGCGCGAACGGCTGGCGGCCCTTGCCCGCCGCCGGGACCAGCTCGTCGATGCCCGTGCAACCGAGCGCCGGCATCTTTGCGATGCCTTCGATCCCGCCGTCCGCGCCGACATCGAGGCCATGATCGCCATCCTCGGCGAGAGGATCGCCTCGATCCAGGCTGCGATCGACGAGCAGATGAAGAATGGACATCTCGCTCAGCAGGCGCACCGCCTTACCTCCGCGCCCGGCGTGGGCAAGGTGACAGCCTTGACCCTGCTGGCCCATATGCCCGAACTCGGCAGCCTTTCGCCCAAAACAGCCGCAAGCCTTGCCGGCCTTGCTCCCTTCAATGACGATTCCGGCAGGAGATCCGGCCGCCGCCGCATCAAGGGCGGCAGGCCAAGGGTGCGAAAGGCCCTCTACATGGCGGCCCTCGGCGCGATCAAGGCCTCAGCGCGCCTGCGCGCCTTCCATCAGGCCGTCTCAGCCAGAACAGGCTCCGCAAAGGCCGGCATCATCGCCGTCGCAAGAAAGCTCATCACGATCCTCAATGCAATGCAGCGCGACAAAACTAACTTCGCTTGAACACAGTTGCCATGGTTCTCAAGGGTTTGTGGATAGTCGGGTCAAGCCCGACCATGACGAGGGCTGCGGGGCCTTCCGCGTGTCAGGATGGGCTCAGCGCACCGGGCACCGGCCCGCGCGATAGACACTGAAACCGGCCACCTGCGCCGAGCAGGCATTGCCGAATTCCTTGAAGTCGGTGCCGCGGCGCCCGCAGACCGGGTTGTACTCCATCGTGCAGACGCGTTGGTCGCGCGGGCGCTCGCGGTCTCCACGATCGCCCCGGTCGTCGCGGTCACGATCCCGGCGGTCCCTGTCGTTGCGATTGCGGTCCCTGTCCCTGTCCGGGCGATCGCGGCCGTCATTGCTCCAGCCGTCGCGATCCTGGTCCTGCCAGCCGACCCGGTCGCGATCCGGGCGGCGGAACTGGCATTCGCCGCGGCCGATGATGCCGTAGCCGCTGGAGCGCGCCTCGCAGGCATTGGCGAAGGTCTGGCGGTCGCGGCCGCGCTCGCCGCAGACCGGGGCATATTCACGGGTGCAGAATTGCGGCGGGCGCGGATTGTAGCCGCCTCCGCCCTGGTCGGCCTCGACCGAGCAGGCCGCCAAGGTGCCGGCCGCGAGAAGGATGGCGATAGGCCCTGCGAGCCGGGACAGAAATGGCATCGAGATCATGGATTTCCCCTGTCGAATCTAGGGGGAACTTAGCGCAGAAATCGCGGGGCCGATATCGGCCCCGGCAAAAATCCGTCAGTCGAACAGGCTCGACACTGATTCCTCGGCGCTGGTGCGGTTGATCGCCTCGCCGAGCAGGTTGGCCGTCGAGATGACGCGGATATTGTGCGCCGACTGGACCGCCGTGGTCGGCTGGATCGTGTCGGTGATCACAAGCTCCTTGAGCTTGGAGGAGGTGACGCGCGCGACGGCGCCGCCCGACAGAACGCCGTGCGTGATATAGGCGGTGACGCTGGTCGCGCCGTTCTTCAGCAGCGCTTCGGCCGCGTTGCAGAGCGTGCCGCCCGAATCCACGATATCGTCGATCAGCAGGCAGTCCTTGCCGGCGACGTCGCCGATGACGTTCATCACCTCGGACTCGCCCGGCCGGTCGCGGCGCTTGTCGACGATGGCAAGCAGACAGTCGAGGCGCTTGGCCAGCGCGCGGGCGCGCACCACGCCGCCGACGTCGGGCGAGACGACCATGACGTTTTCGAGATTGTAGTTTTCCTTCACGTCGCGCGCCAGGATCGGCACGGCGTAGAGGTTGTCGGTCGGGATGTCGAAGAAGCCCTGGATCTGGCCGGCATGCAGGTCCAGCGTCAGCACGCGGTCGGCGCCGGCCTCGGTGATGAGGTTGGCGACGAGCTTTGCCGAGATCGGCGTGCGCGGGCCGGGCTTGCGGTCCTGGCGGGCATAGCCGAAATAGGGGATCACGGCCGTGATGCGGCGCGCCGAGGAGCGGCGCATGGCATCGATCATGATGAGCATTTCCATCAGGTGGTCGTTGGTCGGGAACGAGGTCGACTGGACGACGAAGACGTCCTCGCCGCGCACGTTCTCCTGGATTTCCACGAAGATTTCCTGGTCTGCGAAGCGTCTGACCGTGGCCCGGCCGAGCGGAACATTCAGATAATTGCAGATCGCTTCGGCCAGGAGCCGGTTCGAATTGCCCGCGAAAACCTTCATCTATGGTCCGCCTGTGGATTATGCTGATGGGGGGGCTTTAAGCGGCAAAATCCGCGAATGCAAGGGTCTTGCGCCGTGGAAAAGCGTTTCTTCGCATTTCGCTGTGATTAACAGCGCAACGCGCTTAACCACGAGTGGTGCCGCGCCAGTCGAGATACTGGCGGATGGTCGTGTCGGCGATGCCCTCCATCGTGCGCGCCGGCACGGCGGCCCACGGGTCGGAGGCCGTGCCCGAGACGCTTTCCTGTCCCTGGATGCGGTGCAGCCGCGCGCCGTTGCCGTCGAGCACGTCCCAGACATAGACGACGGTGGTCTTGCCGTTGTCGTTCATGGCGGAGAAGTAGCCCTTCAGGATGTACTTGCTGGAATTGTCCGAGGCGCTGCGGATCGTCAGCCCGCTTCCGCGCGCCGCCGCGCCGAGGCGCCTGGAGAGCGGTGTCACGGCCTCGACCGGTGCGCCGATGATCGGCAGGAAGCGGATCGTCTCGCCGGCTTGGGCGGCGGGCGGGACGGCGGCGACCTCTTCCGCGCCGGTCGATGTTTCCGCCGCGAGCGAGCGCTGGGCGGTGGTGCGGGCAAGCTCCGCATCCGTCGTCCGGCGCCCCGTGTTGCGGGCGAGCGCGTCGGCCTGGCCCTGCAGCGTGCCGGCGGTGTCCGCGCCGGTCGTGGCGCCGGTGCCGGATGACGGGGTGAAGGCGGTTTCCTGGCTGGTGCGCGTGACGGGCGTCGTCTGGGCGCTCATCTGGTCGAGGTCGTTCTGGGTGACCGGGGGCGAATTGAAGGTGCCGCCGCCGACATCGACCTGCGGCGTCAGCGCGTCGGTGCTGTTGCAGCCGGCAAGGGTGGCAATGAGGCCGATCAGTGCCAGCCGCTTCATCAGCTCTTGCATCGTCGTCGTCCGTGTCCTGCGGAAGGCTTTTCGCCTCCTCCGTTCCCCGCAACGATTTATGGGTGCCGCCTCAAGGCCTGTCAATCGCGGGATCTTGCGGGGCCTGCGGTTGACCCGTCAGACCTCGATGAAATCGAGACCGTAGCGCGACAGCGCCTTCGGCGTGTCGGTCGTCGTCAGATAGGTCTGGCCGAGCGTCATGGCCGTGCCGCTTTCGGAATCGAGCACGATCGTGTGCACGAAGAGCGACATGTTCGGCTGGATCTCCTGCGGGTTGCCCATCAGGAACATCTGCGGGTCCATCCAGGAGGGCGCAAAGCGCGCGCCGACGGAATAGCCGCAGGTGTTCAGCCGGTGGCGGGCAAGGCCGCGCTCGTCGATGATGCGGGCGAAGGTCTCGAAGACGGTGCCAAAGGTGTTGCCGGGGCGCAGCACCATTTCCATCGCCTGCATGGCCTCGCGGCAGGCGCTGTAGAGCTCGCGGTGGCGGTTGGTCGGCTCGCCGATGATGGCGGTGCGCATCATCGGTGCGTGATAGCGCGCGCTGACGCCAGACCATTCGAGGGTGAGCTGGTCCTCGGCATCGAGCTTGCGCCGGCCGGACTTCGAGCGGCAGAGCAGGGCGTCGGCGCCCGACCCGATGACGAATTCATTGGCGGCATAGTCGCCGCCGGCGGCCAGCACCGCGTTCTGCATGGCCGCGAGGATCGCGGCCTCGTCGCCGCCCGGCACGATGAGGGGCAGGGCGGCGGCCAGCGCATTGTCGGAAAGGGCGGCGGCGCGCTCGACATAGGCGATCTCGGCCGGGCTCTTGATGAGGCGCAGGCGGCTGACGAGGCCCGACGCATCGACGATCTGGCCGAAGCTCTGGAGCTGGTTGTCGAGGAGGCGCGCATTGCGGCCGGTCAGGCCATGCGTGTCGTATTCGACGCCGATGCGGCAGCCGAGCAGGTCGAGATCGGAGAGCAGGTTCTTCAGGTCCATCGTCGGATCGGCGTTGACGCGGTCGATCCAGATTTCGATCTTCTCGATGTTGGAGGTGTGGCGCGCCTGGCGCAGGTCCGCCGAGCGGGTGAGCAGCACCATCTCGCCGGTCGCCTTGACGACGAGCGTCTGGAAGAAGCAGTAACCGAAGGTGTCGTAGCCGGTCAGCCAGTACATGCTCTCCTGTGCGAAGAGCAGCATGGCGTCGATCTTCTCCTCCCGCATGCGGGCGGTGAGGCGCTGGAGCCGGTTGGCGTATTCCTCGCTGTCGAAGTGAAGTGCCATGGCGGTGTCTCCCTCGTCCTGTGTCGTTTTGGGGGCCTCAGCCCCGTAGCATGATCGCCGAAATCTGGCGGCCGTAGTCGGGCTCCTGGCGGTGCGTGGTGCGCCGATAGGAGAAGAAGCGGTCTTCGTCCGGATAGGTGCAGATGTCGAGGTTTTCCGCCGTCACCCCGGCGTCGGTCAGCCGCTGCGTCGTCAGGCCCGGCAGGTCGAACAGGGCATGGCCCGGCTTTTCCGACGGCGTGAAATAGCGTTCATACGCCTTGTCGACGCCGAGGAAACGCTCCACGAATTCCGGCCCGACCTCGTAGTTCCGCCGGCTGATCGAGGGGCCGAGGCTGGCGACGATGTTCCGCCTATGGGCGCCGAGCCGTTCCATCGCCGCGACGGTGCTTTCGAGCACGCCGTAGAGCGCGCCCTTCCAGCCGGCATGGGCGGCGCCGACGACGCGGGCTTCGGGGTCGCAGAAGAGGATCGGGCCGCAATCGGCGGCGAGGACGCCGAGCACCATGCCGGGCGCGGCGCTGACCAGCGCGTCGGCCTGCGGGCGCGCGCCGTCATAGTCGCCGTCGACCACGACGACGTCGGGCGAATGGACCTGGTGCACGGTGGCGAGCCGGTCGGGCGTTACGGAGAACCATCGGGCGACGCGGGCGCGATTCTCCTCGACCTTCCCGCGCTCGTCCTTCGAGCCGAGGCCGACATTGAGGCCGCGGTAGATGCCGTCGGAAACCCCGCCGGCGCGCGTGAAGAAGCCGTGCTGCGCGGCCTTTCCGGCACGCTCCGTCAGAAGCGGGCTTTCGATCGGGGAGGGGAGCGCGTCGTCCTTCATCGGTCTCTCGGCTGGGCTTTGGGCGGCCCGTCGGGCCAAGGATTTCGGCCGGGGCATGCGGGGTGCAAATCGGGCCGGATGTTGTCCGGCCTGACGCCCGGTGTCAATCCGGCTGGCGGAAGGGAAAGAGCGCAAGCGGCGTGCTGCCGACGGCCAAGACCTTGAAAAGATCACCCATTTTGCCGACGCCTGCGCCGGCGAGCCGGTCGACATCGGCAAGAATCGATTGCTGCGTCGCTGCGTCGCGGTTTCGGCCGAGGGCGGAGGCCCGCTCGCCGATGCCGAGGCCGACGAGGAAATCGCCCTGGTGCAGCATGCCGTGCACATGCAGGCCCACGCTTGCCGCCGCACCGGCAAGGCGCTCGAAATCCACATGGCTCGTCAGGTCCGCCTCGCCGGGATGGGCGAGCGGCGGGTCGAAGTCGTGCTTCAGCACCGCCTGCAGCGTATCGCCGAAGCCGGTGACGAAATGGCCGTAGTCGATGATGAGCGCGGTGCCGCCGAAGCGGGCGATGCGCTCGCCGATCGTCGCCATGACGGCTTCGCGGGCCGGCGCGATCTCGAAGATCGTGCCGTTCGGCACCGATTTGTGGCTTTCCGGCAGGAGCGCGGGATCGAGGCCCGCGACGCCGGCGGCAAAGGTCAGCGCGTCATTCGCATCGAGGCCGACGAGGCGCTCGCGGAAGCCGGCCGCGGTCTTGATGAACTGGCGGATCGGGATGGCGTCGAAGAGCTCGTTGGCGGCGAGCAGCACGAAGCCGTCCGGCAGCTCCTCGAAACTGTCGTGCCAGGAGACGCGCGCGGCATGGGTGCCGAGCGTCTCGTGCTGGATGGTGCGCAGCTTCGGGCTGGTCTCGATCAGGTGGATCGTCGCGCTCTCGTAGAGCTGCGGGGCGATCCTTGCCACGACGCGCAGCATGTCGGCCATCATCGTGCCGCGGCCGGGGCCGATCTCGGCGATGCGCACGTCCGCCGGACCGCCGTGCTTCTGCCAGGCATGGACGAGGAAGACGCCGAGCATCTCGCCGAAGAGCTGGCTGACCTCGGGCGCGGTGACGAAGTCGCCGGCGGCGCCGAAGGGGTCGCGGGTGCGGTAGTAGCCGTGTTCGGGATCGGCAAGGCACAGGGCGAAATAATCGGTGACGCTGATCGGGCCGTTGGTGCGGATCAGCGCCTTGATCTTGCGGGCGAGGGGTGTGGGCATTGGCGCGTTCGCTCAGGCACTGGCCGCTGCGGCCGGCTGGGCGCGGAAGATCGCCCAGAGGCCGAGGGCGAGCATCGGCAGCGAGAGCAGCATGCCCATGGTGAGCCAGCCGCCGAGAAGATAGCCGAGCTGGGGGTCCGGCTCGCGGAAGAACTCGACCGTGATGCGCGACAGGGCATAGCCCGCCACGAAGAGGCCGGTGACGAGGCCGGGCCGCTTCAGCGCGGCGAAGCGATAGATGGCGAGCGCGAGCACGACGAGCAGCACGATGCCTTCGAGGCCCGCCTCGTAGAGCTGGCTCGGATGGCGGGCGAAGGGGCCGGCCTCCGGGAAGATCACGGCCCAGGGCGCGTCGGAGAGGCGGCCCCAGAGCTCGCCGTTGACGAAATTGGCGATGCGGCCGAAGAACAGGCCGATCGGCACGACGGCGGCGACGATGTCGAAGAGGCTCCAGACCGGGATGGCGTTGCGCCGGGCGAAGAGGATCATGGCGAGCGTCGTGCCGGCGAGGCCCCCGTGGAAGGACATTCCGCCGTTCCACACCTGCAGGGCGCGCAGCGGATCGGCCGCGACGTTCGGGAAGTCGTAGAACAGGATATAGCCGATGCGGCCGCCGAGAATGATGCCGACGGCGGCCCAGACGAGGAAGTCGTCGAGCTGGGTGCGGCTCATCGGCGCCGCTCCCGCCCACAGGCGCGGCGTCTCGATCAGCCGGCGCGCATAGACCCAGCCCAGCAGGATGCCCACGACATAGGCGATGCCGTACCAGTGCACGGCGACCGGGCCGATGGAAAAGGCGATCGGATCGATCTGCGGATAGGGCATGATGGCGAGGAGTTGGGCAAGGTTCGTCAAGATGGGGCTCTTTTGCGTTTTCGGGCGGAAGATGGCGGCGCCTTGGGGCAGGGTCAAGGCGATAAATCGTGATCGGGGGCGGCGTGACGGCGTGAACCGGCGGCGATCCACCGGAATCCGCTTGCAAGCGGCGGCCTCAGACCCTACCTCAGGGACAAGACGCGGGCGCTGGCGCCCGAAAGGACCATCGACACCCGAGGAGGGCAGACCATGACCACCGGTGCGAACCGCATTCTCGACGACTTCGCCAAGCTGATGACCGATGCCGCCGGCGCCGCGCAGGGCGTGCGCAAGGAGGCCGAGACGATGTTCCGCGCCCAGGCCGAGCGCTTCATCAACGGCATGGACCTCGTCAAGCGCGAGGAATTCGAGGCGGTGCGCGAGATGGCGATCAAGGCGCGGGACGAAAACGATGCGCTCCTGAAGCGCATCGAGGCGCTGGAAGCCCGCCTCAACGCGGGCGGCTGAGCCGTTCCGGCACGGGTTTTGACCGACAGGACTCGGTTGGCGTGATTCACCCCGCGCCAACCGTTTTTTTTAATAAAATTTTTACCCCTGTGGACACTTGCGAAAAGCCCTTTTCGAAGAGTCTCTTAAGCCTTCGACCTGAATCTTTTTCACAACCTCTGTCCACAACCGGACGGAGAAAATGGCAAGCCAGGGGCTGGCGTCGTGACTCCGGCGTTATACACTGATTTTAAATGATGATTCGAGACGGGCAGCGCAAGCTTCGGGCAGGGTAAGTCGTCCAGATTGCGCAAAGTGCCGAGCAATCATTCAGTGTTGTATCCGGAGTACGGTTTGCCGCGTCGTGTGTGTGAGCACGATGTCGCATGCCTTCCGGCCTTGAAGGTGATGCATGAGCCTTATGGAATTGGATATCGGGCGTCAGTCCAACCCGGTCGACATGATCGAGTTCGTCGCAGCCAACAATGACTGGACGTTCGAGCGGTCCGGCGAAGACGAGATCGCGATGACGGTCGAAGGCAAGTGGACGGATTACCACGTCTCCTTCTCCTGGATGGAGGAGTTCGAGGCGCTGCACCTTGCCTGCGCCTTCGACATCAAGGTTCCCGAGAGCCGCGTCAACGAGGTGCATTGCCTGCTCTCGCATGTGAACGGCCAGGTGCTGATGGGCCATTTCGACCTGTGGCGCCGCGAGGATGTCGTGATCTTCCGCCAGTCGCTGCTGCTCGCCGGCGGGGCGGAGCCCACCAACAGGCAGGTCGAGGTGCTGCTGTCCAGCGCGCTTGAAGCCTGCGAGGCCTATTTCCAGGCCTTCCAGTTCGTCGTCTGGTCCGGCATGGACGCCCAGTCCGCCGTCGATGCCGTCCTGTTCGAGACGGTCGGGGAAGCGTAAGGATGACGGTTGCAGGTTCGGGCCCCATCATTCTCATCGGTGCCGGAAACATGGGCGGCGCCATGCTTGCCGGCTGGCTGAAGAGCGGCATTTCCGGTTCCTCGGTCATCGTCATCGATCCCGGCCCGCAGCCGGCCCTGGCGAAGCTGATCGCCGACAACGGCGTGCGCCATGAAACGTCGGCGCCCGAGGGCGTGACGGCCGGGGTGATCTTCGTCGCGGTCAAGCCGCAGGTGATCGACCAGGTGCTGCCGCCGCTGAAGGGGCTCGTCGGGCCGGAGACGGTCATCGTTTCGGTCGCCGCCGGCAAGACGGTCGCCAATCTCGAAAGCCATCTCGGCGCGGCCGCCACGGTGCGCGCCATGCCGAACACGCCGGCCATGATCGGCCGCGGCGTGACGGGCGCCTTTGCCAATGCCCGCGTTTCCGCGGGCCAGCGCGATTTCGTGCATGCCCTTCTCAAGGTGAGCGGCCCCGTCGAATGGGTCGCATCCGAGGGGGATATCGACGCCGTCACGGCGGTCTCGGGCAGCGGCCCGGCCTATGTCTTCTATCTCGTCGAGTGCATGGCGGAGGCAGGACGCAAAGCGGGCCTGCCGGCGGACCTCGCCATGCGGCTCGCACGGGAAACCGTCGCGGGGGCTGGTGAACTGCTTCACCAGTCCCCCGACGACGCCGCGCGCCTGCGCCAGAACGTCACCTCGCCCGGCGGCACAACCGCCGCGGCGCTCGCCGTCCTCATGGCCGAGGACGGCATGCAGCCGCTCTTCGACAAGGCGATCGCCGCCGCCCGCAAGCGCGCCGAGGAACTGGCGGGCTG
Source organism: Shinella yambaruensis (assembly GCF_050859155.1). Classification (NCBI taxonomy): domain Bacteria; kingdom Pseudomonadati; phylum Pseudomonadota; class Alphaproteobacteria; order Hyphomicrobiales; family Rhizobiaceae; genus Shinella; species Shinella yambaruensis. The sequence continues at coordinate 2,851,796 of NZ_CP150638.1, read as the reverse complement.
ATCTTTCCGGCCGTTCTCAATTTTTGCCCCTCACCCTAACCCTCTTCCCGTAAACGGGCAGAGGGGACTTGCCCCACGAGGGGTGAGTGATCTGGGAACGCGGTGCGGCATATCCCCTTCTCCCCGCTTGCGGGGAGAAGGTCGCGGCAGCGGGATGAGGGGCCAGGGCAAATGCTGTAACGCGAGGATTTCTCATGACCGAGACCATTAGCTACGCCGATTTCGAACGGGTCGACATCCGCGCCGGCACCATCATCGAGGCGCTGCCGTTCCCGGAGGCGCGCAAGCCCGCCTACAAGCTGACGATCGACTTCGGCCCCGAGATCGGCATCAAGAAGTCCTCGGCGCAGATCACCGTGCACTATGCGCTGGAAGACCTCGTCGGCCGCCAGGTGCTGGCCGTCGTCAACTTCCCGCCGCGCCAGATCGGTCCGGTGCGCTCGGAAGTGCTGACGCTCGGCTTCGAGGACGAGACCGGCGCCATCGTCCTTGCCGGCGTCGAACGGCCGGTGCCGAACGGCAGGAAGATGTGCTGATTCAGGGAATAGACGGCCTGCCCTGCCACACCCACAACGTCATCCTCGGCCTTCGAGCCGAGGATCCATGCTCCCGGGTGTGGATGCTCGGCTCGAAGGCCGAGGATGACGGAGGGGGGGTGGGGGCCCTTGTGCGAGAGAGGTGAAGGCGACTGTCTTGGGGAGAACGGACTTTTGTTCTAATGAATATCCCGCGACAGGGGCGGTCCCAGCCGGAACTCCGTGAATTCCGCCTCGAAACCCTCGCGCTGCGGCGAGCAGGCCATCAGGCCGACCGAAAGGTCCGAAAGCTCCGGCGGGAAATAGGCAAGGCGCGCCATGCGCCAGTCCGTCATGGCATCCGTCCGATACTGGATAAAGAGTGCATCGCCGTTGCGCGTCACGCGCACGGACATCGCCTCGAAATCATGATCGATGCGGAAGGCGGACCAGTCGGAATGGCCGCGTGTCACCACCACGCTGAAATGTTTTGCGCCGTCGGTGAACTCGATGCCGCATTTCATCCAGGTCGTCTCGTCGTGGCGGACCATCAGGCCGGCCTGGTCGTAGAGCGTCTCGTAGCGGCCGGAAAAGGTCGTCTCCAGTGTGAAATCGCCGGTCCAGGGGCGGTGCAGGAAATGGCCGCTGTCCGGCTGGAAGCCGTAATAGGTGCGCTGCCAGAAATCGCTCTCAAGACCGGTGCGGACATGGAGGCGGCCGTCGCGGATCGCGCTTTCGGCCGGCGGGTTGAGCCAGGCCAGGCCGTCGAAAGTGGATATGCTCATAGGCTCGGCCCCTTCTCGGTTCCTGTTCTTGCCGCACTACCCGGCAACGAAGCGATGCCGGTTCGGCTGGAAATGCCCTATGCGGGAATGCGGATCGTCGCGCGAAGGCCGCCCATCGGGCTGTCCGACAGCGTGACATTGCCGCCGTGGCTGCGGGCGATGTCGCGGGCGATGGCAAGGCCGAGGCCGGTACCCGATGCATCGAGATTGCGCGCCTCGTCGAGCCGGAAGAACGGCTTGAACACATCGTCGCGCGAGCGCTCGGGAATGCCGGGGCCGTCGTCGTCGACGGTGATGGTCAGCCATTTCGAGCGGTGGCGCGCCTCGACATGCACGGTCTTGGCATAGCGCATGGAATTGGAGACGAGGTTTCCGACGAGGCGGCTGAAGGCGTTCGGCCGCACCATGACCTCGTCCTCGCCGTCGATCTCGCTGGAGAAGGCGCGTTCGTGCAACTCCGCCTCCATGGCGAACTTGTCGAAGAGGTCGGTGAGCCGCAGCCGGCCGACGTCCTCCTCCACGTCGCCGCGCGCGAAGGAGAGGTATCCCTCGAGCATGGTCTGCATGTCCGCGACATCCTTGTTGAGGCCCTGCAGGTCGGGATTGTCACCGGCAAGCGCGAGCTGCAGCTTGAAGCGGGTGAGGATGGTGCGCAGGTCGTGGCTGACGCCGGTCAGCATGGCCGTGCGCTGCTCCATCTGCCGCTCGATGCGCTCGCGCATGAGGATGAAGGCAAGGCCGGCGCGGCGCACCTCGTCCGCCCCGCGCGGCGCGAAGTCCTCCGGCATCTTCTGGCCCTTGCCGAAGCTCTCCGCCGCCTGCGCCAGCGTCAGGATCGGCCGGATCTGGCCGCGCAGGAAGAGGATGGAGATGGTGATCAGCACCAGCGAGGTGCCGACCATCCAGAGCAGGAAGATATGCGTGTTCGAGGCATAGGCCTGGTTGCGCCGCGCATAGACGCGCAGGATCTTATTGTCGAGCAGGATGCGGATTTCGACGAGATTGCTTTCGCCGACCGTGTCGATCCAGAACGGGCGGCGGATCTGCCGCACGATCTCCTCGCTCAGGATCTCGTCGAGGATGTTGAAGAAGGGTTTGGTGCGCGGGGCGGGCAGTTCCGTGCCGGGCTCGATGGCGATGTTGAGCTCCAGCCGCTCGCGCGCGATGCGCGTGATCTCGGAATAGTTGGCATCCTGCGGATAGGTGTCGATGAGATCGATGATGGCGGCGATGTCGCGGGTGACGGCCGTCGAAAGGCGCTGGGTGACGAGCTGCCAGTGGCGCTCCATGAAGACGAAGGCGACGACCGACTGGAGCAGCACCATCGGGATGATGATGATGAGCAGCGAGCGGGCATAGAGGCCCGTCGGCATCTGCCGGCGCAGCCAGCGGGCAAGGCGCTTCCAGCCGGCCGCCGGCGCGCGTTCGATATCCCGCTTGAAGCTCTCGAAGGTGGTCATGGGACCGGATTTTCCACGATGGTGCAGCGACGATTGTGCGAGTCGCGCCAAGACCTTGCCGCAAGGCCTTCATCATGCGGATGCGCGCGGAAAGCCGCGTTGAACCTCTTCTTGAATTGGACTCGGCAGCGCACGGTCAGCCTTGCTCCACGCTCAATCGATAGCCGATGCCGCGTACGGTCTGCAGCCACACCGGGTTGGACGGGTCGTCCTCGATCTTACGCCTCAAGCGATTGATCTGCACGTCGATTGTGCGTTCGCCCACTTCTGTTTCTTCGCCGATCAGCTCGTGGCGCGGAATGGTCTCGCCCGCGCGCAGCGAGAACAGCAGCATGATCTCCTGTTCGCGGTCGGTGAGGCGGATGGCGTCGCTGCCGCGCTTCAGCTCCTTGCGCACGATGGAGAAGGTGTAGGGGCCGAACATGACCTGTTCGATCTTCGGCGTCACCGGCGCGGCGTTGCGCTTCAGGATGTTGTTGATGCGCAGCACCAGTTCGCGCGGCTCGAAGGGCTTGGAGAGGTAATCGTCGGCGCCGGCCTCGAGGCCCTCGATGCGGGCCTTCGATTCGGCGAGCGCCGTCAGCATCAGGATCGGCACGGGGCGGATTTCGCGCAGGCTCTTCGTCAGCGACAGGCCGCTTTCACCGGGCATCATCACGTCCATGATGATGAGGTCGAAGTCGAGCCCGCGCAGCTTGCGCCGCGCCTCGTCCGCATCGGCGGCGACGGTGACGCGAAAACCCTCGCCCATCAGGTAGCGGTTGAGCAGATCGCGGATGCGGGTGTCGTCGTCGACGACGAGGAGATGGGATGCATCGTCGGAAGGCGTGCCGGCAGCGGTCATCGTCTGTCCTGCCTTTTCTGCTTTTCAGTCGTTCATTCGCTCTTGGCGTTCTGCATGCCGGTGAGGAACTGGATCACCACCCGGCGCTCGTCCGCGCTCATCGCCTCAAATGCACGGGCGATGCGGCGGGATTGCGGCTCGGCGAGCGCCAGTGCCAGCTCCCGTCCGGCCCGCGTCGGATAGAGCTTGCGCTGGCGGCGGTCTTCGGGGCCGGCCACCTGCTGGATATAGCCGGAATCGATGAGCTGCTTCAAGACGCGCGCCAGGCTCTGCTTGGTGATCTTCAGCGTGTCGAGCAGGTCGGCGACCGTCATGCCGGGCTCGCGGTTGACAAAGTGCACGACCCGGTGATGGGCACGGCCGAAGCCGCTCTTTTCCAGGATCGCGTCGGGATCGGAAATGAAGTCGCGATAGGCGAAGAAGAAGCCCTCGATGATCTCGAAATCGATGCGGCCGCCGCCCGTCATGGCGTCGTGGTGCAGCTCGCTCACGCCGTTCTTGTCCGGCATCTGTCGCGCCACGTTGTCATTTCCTTTCATGCCTTGCCGTCTCCGCGTAATTTATAGCAAAATATGTCAGCTTTGTTGACATATTTTGCCACCCTTGTTAGGGTCCCGCGCATCGTGCGGTTCCCGGGCGCCGAAGAAATCCGGTGTTTTTCCGATCCCCAATCTGGATTACGCTTGTGATCGGGTAATCCAGGCCCGTTTCTGGTTAGACCGTAACGGGCGAAACAATCAACTTGAAAGAATGGCGCGGACGCGCCGGAGGATGAGACGATGGCAGTTCCTTTCGATCAACTGGACGGACAAATCTGGTTCAACGGCGAGTTCGTCGACTGGAAGGACGCGAAGATCCACGTGCTGACGCACGGCCTGCACTATGCGAGCGCGGTGTTCGAAGGCGAGCGCGCCTATGGCGGGCGCATCTTCAAGCTCACCGAGCATAATCAGCGCCTGCACACGTCCGCCGAGATCCTCGGCTTCAAGATTCCCTATTCCGTGGAGGAGCTGGACGCGGCGAGCATCGAGCTCCTGAAGCGCCAGGGCTTTTCCGAGGCCTATGCGCGGCCGATCGCCTGGCGCGGCTCGGAGATGATGGGCGTTTCGGCGCAGAACAACCGCATCAACGTCGCCATCGCCATCTGGCAGTGGGGCAGCTACTTCAACCCGGCCGAAAAGCTGAAGGGCATCCGCCTCGACATCGCCGAGTACCGCCGCCCCGACCCGAGGACCGCGCCCTCGAAGTCGAAGGCCGCCGGCCTCTACATGATCTGCACGATCTCCAAGCACGCCGCCGAAGCCAAGGGCTATGCGGATGCGATGATGCTCGACTATCGCGGCCAGGTGGCGGAGGCCACGGGCGCCAACATCTTTTTCGTCAAGGACGGCGTCATCCACACGCCGGTGCCGGACTGCTTCCTCGACGGCATCACGCGCCGCACGGTCATCGAGCTTGCCAAGCGCCGCGGCTACCAGGTGGTCGAGCGGGCGATCCTGCCGGAAGAGCTTTCGGACTTCTCCGAGTGCTTCCTCACGGGGTCGGCGGCGGAAGTGACGCCGGTTTCGGAAATCGGCCCCTACCGCTTCACGCCGGGCACGATCTGCGAAACGCTGATGAACGACTACATGAAGGAAGTGTATCCGGTCGCCGCCGCCGCGGAGTGAGCGGCTAATCCGGGTGATGAACCGGGCGGCCCTTTCGGGCCGCCTTTCGTTTGCTCAGGCCGGCTTCTTGCCCAGCACCGCGCCGACGATCGCCGTCAGCACGCCGCCGCCGACGAGGCCGCCGATGCCGTCGGCGACGAGGCCCGAGAGGCCGGCTTCCCCGCCCAGCATCTGCAGGAGAAAGCCGCCGCCGACACCACCGATGGCGCCGACGATGGTGCGGACGATCGCGCTCACGGCCGCCTGTTTCAGGGCGGCGCCGGCCACGTTGCCGCCAATGGCACCGGCGATGAGCTGCGTGATGATGGGCATCAATGCTTCCATGACTTCCCCTCCGAAAGGTCCGCCCGGAATGGAGAGTGATCCGGACCGAACACTTGCCTCGCTACCGGGGCGCGGCCTGGAGCCCGCGCGCCCGTTGCCGAAAAATTCGGCACCGGCAACGTGCGGACAAAACTGGGATAAGTCAATTTGCCCGTGTGCTCCTGCACCGGAGTTTTTTTGAACGAAAAGAGGCGGCCGCTCAGCGACCGCCTCTTCCTTCCCCGCAGTGGCTTGGTTGCCGCGGTTGTTATTCTGCTGCGATGACGCCCCGGCGGATCTGGTCTTCCTCGATCGATTCGAAGAGTGCCCGGAAGTTGCCCTCGCCAAAGCCTTCGTCACCCTTGCGCTGGATGAATTCGAAGAAGATCGGGCCGATTACGGTCTTCGAGAAGATCTGGAGCAGGATCTTCGTCATGCCGCCGTCGATGACGCCTTCGCCGTCGATCAGGATGCCGTGCTTCTTCATGCGCTCGACCGGCTCTTCATGGCCGACGACGCGCACATAGGAGCGGTCGTAATAGTTGTCCGGCGGGCCGGGCATGAACTTCACGCCGTTGTCGGCCAGCCTGTCGGTGGCGTCGTAGATCGCGTCCGTGCCGACGGCGATGTGCTGGATGCCTTCGCCCTTGTACTTCTTCAGGTATTCGACGATCTGGCTCGTCTCGTCCTTCGATTCGTTGAGCGGAATGCGGATCTTGCCGCAGGGCGAGGTGATGGCGCGCGAGACGAGGCCGGTGATGCGGCCGTCAATGTCGAAGAAGTGGATCTGCTTGAAGCCGAACAGCTCGCGGTAGAAGTCCCACCACTTGTCCATGTTGCCGCGATAGACATTGTGGGTGAGGTGATCGAGATAGTAGAAGCCGACGCCGGCCGGTTTCGGGTCGCGCTCGCCCGTCCAGTCGAATTCCGCGTCATAGGCGGAGCCCTTGGCGCCGTATTTCTCGACGAAGTAGAGCAGCGAGCCGCCGATGCCGACGATGGCGGGCACGTCGAGCGCCTTGTCTTCGCCTTCATAGGGCGTCGCGCCCTTGGAGACGGCATGGGCGAAGGCGTGTTTCGCATCGACCACGCGCCAGGCCATGGAGGCGGCGCACGGGCCGTGCAGGCCGGCGAATGTCATGGCGTGCGAGCCGGGCTCGGCATTGATGACATAGTTGATGTCGCCCTGGCGCCAGACGGAGATCGCCTTGGTGCGGTGGGTCGCGACCTTGCTGTAGCCCATGCGGGCGAACAGCTCTTCCAGCTTTTCCGGCTCGGGATGGGCGAATTCGACGAACTCGAACCCATCGGTCCCGGCCGGGTTGTCGGCGGTGATCAGCGCCGGCGGTGCGTCATGCGGGAAAGGGCCCATCCTTCGTCCTCCTCGATGGTGATGGCGGGAAGTATGGCGCGTCTTCCATGCAATGTGCATGCATAGTGCTTGCGCTTTGGCAATTTCATGCGATCTTCGTGCATCATATGGAGATTTGGAGGGAAATCCGTGCAACTGGACGACTTCGACCGTAAACTGCTCGCGCATCTGCAGGAGGATGCGCGCCTGACGAACAACGAACTGTCCGAGCGCATCCATCTTTCCCCCTCGCAATGTTCGCGCCGGCGCATCCGGCTGGAGGAGGAGGGCATCATCCGTGCCTACCGGGCGGAGCTCGACCGCGAGAAGCTCGATCTCGGCATCGTCATCGTCGTCACGGTGACGCTTTCGACGCACAACCGCGACAATGCGGTGCGCTTCGCGCGGCTGATCTCCAACCTGCCGGAAGTGCTGGAGGCTTTTTCGCTGACGGGGGAGATGGACTATATCATCAAGGTGGTCGTGCCGAACCTCAAGGCGCTGTCGGCCTTCGTCAATGATGTGCTGCTGCCGCACGAATCCGTTTCGCATGTGAAGACCGCCATCGTGCTCGATACGCTGAAGGAGACGATGGCGCTGCCGCTCTGAGCACTGTTGCCGGTGTGCAACAGTGATCCCCGTTGCCCTGTTCCCGCGGGAACACGTCCGACTCTGCCGCCGTTGTAGAAACCGATCACAACGAACGAGACAGCGCCGAGCACGGCCGACAGTCAGGGAACAGGATCATGCAGACGAACACCCCGAAACAGGACAACCCGGTCGCCAATCGCCTTCGCCCGGTCGTCTACCTCTATGCCGCGGTCAACATCGCCGTTGTGGCGCTGCTTTTCTCCACCGTCTCGCCGACGCTGGCGACCGGCCCCGCGCAGGAGATCGCCAGCCTGCGCTGAGCCGGCGCCCGGTCTTCGCGCGGGCCGCCGCATGATCTTGGAGTCGGTTGAAGGGCTTATGCGCAAGACCTGACGTTCTGCAGCATGCTTTGCGCGCGGCGCCGTAATGGCTATATCAGGCGCAACGCGGCACTTTGAGCGAGGACCCCATGGGCATGCTTCAGGCGGGCATCATTCCCGTCACCCCCTTCCAGCAGAACTGCACCATTCTCTTCGACAGCGAGACGAAGGAGGGCGTGGTCGTCGATCCGGGCGGTGATGTCGACGTGATCCTCAACACGCTCAAGGAGAACGGCATCACGGTGAAGGCGATCTGGCTGACGCATGGCCATATCGATCATGCCGGCGGCGCCAAGGAACTGAAGGAGGCGCTCGGCGTCGACATCGTCGGGCCGCACAAGGACGACCTGTCGCTGCTGCAGCGGCTGGAGGCACAGGCCTCGATGTTCGGCGTGCCGATGAAGGTGAGCAATGTCGTGCCGGACCGCTGGCTCGAGGACGGCGACACGGTATCCTTCGGCGACCACACGTTCGAGGTCTACCACACGCCCGGCCATGCGCCGGGCCACGTCATCTATTTCCACCGCGGCCAGGGCTTCGGCCATCTCGGCGACGTGCTCTTCCACGGCTCGATCGGCCGCACGGACCTGCCGGGCGGCAACCACCAGCAGCTCCTGGAGTCCATCCGCGACAAGGTGTTCCCGCTCGGCGACGAGGTCGGCTTCCTCTGCGGACACGGGCCGGGCGGCAAGATCGGCGAGGAGCGGCGCAGCAATCCGTTCCTGCGCGGGCTTTAAAGACAAAGGCGCGTGCCGTTATGGTCAGGCCCGACCCATCACGCTCCGGGCACCGCGGTAGATCCTCGGGTCGAGCCCGAGGATGACGCCGGGGGGTGGGGTGAGGTCGCCAAAAAAATCAAGGCGGACACCGTGCCGCGCCTGTCGGGCCGTTGATGATTTCCGCCAAACCTCTCCTCCGTCGTGGTCGGGCTTGACCCGGCCATCCATGCTCCGGGCACGCTGGCGGATCCTCCGGCCATGCCCGAGGATGACGTCGCGCGTGGGGTTGGGATCGGCAAAAAACCAAGGCGGGCGCCGTGATGGCGCCCGCCTCTCGATGCCGGTCCGGTCCGGCCTCAGCCGGCGGTGCAGAAATGCTCCAGCCCGTCATAGCCGACGAAGGTGCCGGTGCGCGGGTTGAACGAGCGGTAGCGCTGGGCGCAGTAATCGTACCAGGATTGCGTCCACGGCTCATAGGTCGGCACGACCACGCGCTCGCGGTAGATCACGCGCGGCTCGGGCTCGGGGTAATAATCCGGCTCGACATAGACGCGGCGTTCCTCGTAACGCGGCTGGGAGGCGATCGCGCCGCCGATGATCAGGCCGGTGGCAAGGCCGAGCGCACCGCCGACGACAGCGTCGCGGCCATGGTCGCGGTCGCGGTGATGGCGGCGCGGCTTGCGGTATTCATAGGTATCGCCTTCGCGCCAGTAGCCATCGCGGTTGCGGTCACGCGCTTCAACGACGCCGGTCGTTGCGGTGAGGGTCGTCGCGGCGACGGCGGCGGACAGCACCAGGGTCTTGAGAAACTTGTTCATGACGTCTTTCCCTACGCTCCGGCCCAATGCCGGCTGATGGCGAGGAAACTAGACAAACGAGGCTGAATGGCGGCTGAACGAAAAAACCCGGCATCTCTGCCGGGCTTCAACTGAAATTCCTGAAAGCCGCTGGATCAGCCGGCGATCTGCAGGTTGACCGCCTTCGGGCCTTTGCCGCGGCGATCGGGTTCCGTGTCGAAGCTTACCTTCTGGTTCTCGGAAAGGCCGTTCAGGCCGGAGGCCTGCACAGCGGAAATGTGTACGAAGATATCCGCACCACCGTTGTCGGGCTTGATGAAGCCAAAGCCCTTCTCGGTGTTGAAGAATTTTACGGTGCCAGTCTCGGCCATGCGTCAGGTCCTTTTCTCTCTGCCCGTATATTTGGCGGCGGGCAGCATATCAGTTTTGCCCCAAGGGGCGTTAGGCAGGCAGTTCTCGAGGTTGAGGAAAGGGTCCTGTTTTCACCGCAGCCAGCCAGCCAGATAGTCCCGTGGACCGTCCGGATCTTGGCTGCCCGGAATTGTTTCGCGTCTCCGGCGCGCTTTTATTCAAGGTCTTCCCGTGTTCGCAAATTGCCCGAACGGCGCAAGAGTGATGTGTTTGCGTTAAATTGGCAAGCAAAAGTTTTGCCGCCGGTTTGCCGCGCCTCACTTTGGTCAAATTCCGGGCGATTGCCGAAAAAACCCGCAGGCTCTGCGGGGCTTTGCAGTTTTCGTATGATTTATATTGCGCTACCGAAGGAAGGGCTGTGCATGTGCGGTGCCGCCATATTTGGGCGGACGCGGCCGGCCAGCCAAGGCCAGATGATGTCAGTCCGTCGTGGTCGAGCGCGAGACGCGCAGCAGCGCGCCGTTCGTATCGTCCGTCACGAGCAGCAGCGCGCCGTCGGGCGCCACGATGACATCGCGGATGCGGCCGAATTCGCCGCCGAACATCCGCTCCTCCGCGACGATGGCGCCGCTTTCATCGCGCTCCAGCCGGGCGACGAGCTGGTATTTGAGGGCGGTGACGATCAGGTTGCCCTCCCATTCCGGGAACATCGCGCCGCGATAGACGGCGATGGCGCCCGGCGCGATGGACGGGTCCCAATAATAGAGAGGCGGCTCGAACCCTTCCGCCGCCGAGCCGAGATCGAACTCCGCGCCGGAATAATGCCTGCCGTAGGAGACGAGGGGCCAGCCATAGTTGCGGCCGGGCTGCGGGGCGTTGATCTCGTCGCCGCCGCGCGCGCCGTGCTCGACGGTGAGCAGCGTGCCGTCCTTCGGGTCGATGGTCAGGCCCTGCGGGTTGCGGTGGCCCTTCGACCAGATCTCCGCCAGCCCCTCGGCGCTGCCGAGGAACGGGTTGTCGGCATGCGGGCTGCCGTCCGGGTTGATGTGCAGGATGGCGCCGGCATGGTCGCGCGGGTCCTGCGCGCGGGGCCCTTGGCCTCGGTCGCCGATGCCGAAGAACAGGCTGCCGTCCCCGGCGATGGCGATGCGCGAGCCGAAATGCTGGCCGCGCGCGGTGAGGCGGTTCATCAGGAAGATGCGCGTCGTGTCCTCCAGCGCCGTGCCATCGGCCGAAAGCCTCGCCCTGGCCACTGCCGTGCCGGAGCCGCCATTGCCGCGGGCGCTGTAGGTCATATAGAGCGTGCGGCTGCCGGCGAAATCCGGGGCGAGCGCGATGTCGAGCAGGCCGCCCTGGCCGGTGGTCGAGACTTCGGGCACGCCGCGAAGCGGGGCGGAGACCTTTCCGTCGCGCACGAGGCGGAGCGTGCCGCCCTTTTCGGAAACGAGGTAGGCGCCGTCGGGCAGGACCTCGACGGACCAGGGCTGTTTCAGGCCCGTCGCCAGCGTCTCGACGACGAGCGCGGCCTTCTTGCTGGGGATTTCGCGGGTTTCGGCGGCGGATGCGGGGGAGGCCAGAAGCGTCGCGGTCAGGAGGAGCGTCGCGGCGGTGCCCGCCAAAATGCCTTTCAAGGGCCGATTGTCCTGTCGCATCGCCGTCTCCTGTCTTCTGCCGTTAACTGGCCCAGAGGCGAGCGGCTTTCAAGGGCGGAGCCGGGGCGGGCGGCTCACTTTTGCGTGGGCTCGACGTGAGGCTCCGTCTTTTCGATGCCGGAGGTCTTGATCGTGTCGAGCGCGACGGCCGGCGGCGACATCAGGCTGATCACCATCGCGACGCAGGCGGCGAGCGCCGTCATCGCGATCAGGAACATGGCGCGGGACTCGCGTGCCTTCGGCTTCCTGCCGATCTTGTCTTCATCCAGAAACATCGTTTTCCCCTCCTGTCCTTCGCTTGCCTTGGCATCGAAAAAGCCCGCCGAAATCGGCGCGACGACGACCGAATTGCGGCAAGGCCCGACATTTATTGTGGCGAAAAGGTGGCAGGGTAAAAAAGGCGGATTCTCAGTGCGTTCGACCGAATAGAGCGCGCTGCTCCGCCGTCCTAGATGCCTCTTCGGCCGAACTGGCGGACGGGGCGCGTGGCGCGGTTTTCCACCGTTGCGGAGCCTGCCGTGGCAGATGCGGCCGCGGGGGCCTGCGCCGGCACGTCGTCGCCTTCGGGAAAGGTGAGGTTGAAGCTCGTCGGGGCCGGTTCCGGCCGGGCGAGCAGATAGCCCTGCATCAGCGGTCCGCCCATGTCGCGGCACAGCGCGATCATCTCCGGTTCCTCGATGCCGCCGACGATGGCACGGATGCCCTTGTGGGCGAACTGGCCGATGACGACGCGCAACAGGGCGAGGCCGGCGGAATTTTCGGCAAAGCTGCGCAGCCAGGCGGTGTCGAAGGTGACGAATTGCGGCTTCAGGCGCTCCAGCCGCGCAAGATCGCGGTCCTCGCCCATATAGTTGTCGATGGCGATGGCAAAGCCGGCGCCGTGCAGGCGTGCGGCGAAGGACGCCAGCATGTCGAGTTCGTCCTGCGGATGCTCGCGGATCTCGCAGGCGATGCGCGCCGGCGGCAGGCCCGCCTCGTGTGCGGCGAGCCGCAGCCATTCCACCTCCTGGCGGATCGCCTGGGGCGTCGTGTAGAGGCCGGCGTGGAAATTGATGATCAGCGCGGCCTCGCGCCGGCCGAGCGCGCCGGCGTTGAGGATGTGCAGGCTGCGGCAAAGCCCGTCCACAGCCGTGCGCTCCTCCTCCGGCACCCGCGCGAAGAATTCCGCCGGGGAGCAGGGCATGTCGCCCGCGCTGGCGCGGATCAGGCCCTTGAACGCGGCGATCTGCAGCCGGCCGTCCGGCCGCTCCGAAAAGATCGGCTGGAGGGCGGATTGCAGCAGGAACGGGCCGTAGGCTGCGCCGAAGGCGCCGTCCGGCTGCCGGACGAGATTGGAGAAGATGCTTCTTTCGCTCATGCAGCGCACCATCCGCTGGGACGTCCCGACCGCACGATCATAGGCGACACCCGTTAATACCGGCTTAATCCTTCGCGTAAAAATCTCTTCTGTTGCACCTCGTTTCAACCAATTGGTGTGCCGCTTTCCAGGCAGGCCCGCAATCCATTCCCTTCGTTGATGGGCTTCATGAATTTTTGCGGTAGAGCCCGCATTTCCCGCTTTTTTCGTCCTTCGTGCTTGCAAGACCCGCCCACATTCGACATAGACCTAACCGCTATGGAGCCCGGCGCTCCGGGTCCATGGCGTCAAGCCGTCTTTGAACCCGATGAGGACATCTCCATCATGGCCTTTCTTGCCGACGCCCTTTCCCGTGTGAAGCCTTCCGCCACCATCGCCGTTTCCCAGAAAGCGCGTGAACTGAAAGCGAAAGGCCGTGACGTCATCGGGCTCGGTGCTGGCGAGCCGGATTTCGACACGCCCGACAACATCAAGCAGGCCGCCGTCGACGCGATCAACCGCGGCGAGACGAAGTACACGCCGGTCTCCGGCATTCCGGAACTGCGCGAAGCGATCGCCAGGAAATTCAAGCGCGAGAACGGCCTCGACTACACCGCCGCGCAGACGATCGTCGGCACCGGCGGAAAACAGATTCTTTTCAACGCCTTCATGGCGACGCTGAATCCGGGCGATGAAGTCGTCATCCCGACGCCCTACTGGGTGTCCTACCCGGAAATGGTGTCGCTGTGCGGCGGCACGCCGGTCTTCGTCGCCACGACGCAGGAAAACAAGTTCAAGCTGAAGGCCGAGGACCTCGAAAAGGCAATCACGCCGAAGACCAAGTGGTTCATCTTCAACTCGCCGTCCAACCCCTCGGGCGCCGCCTACAGCCATGACGAGCTGAAGGCGCTGACGGACGTGCTGATGCGCCACCCGCATGTCTGGGTGCTAACGGACGACATGTACGAGCACCTGACCTACGGCGACTTCAAGTTCGCTACCCCGGTCGAGGTCGAGCCCGGCCTCTACGACCGCACGCTGACCATGAACGGCGTCTCCAAGGCCTATGCGATGACCGGCTGGCGTATCGGCTATGCGGCCGGTCCGCTCGCCCTCATCAAGGCCATGGACATGATCCAGGGCCAGCAGACGTCGGGTGCGTGCTCGATCGCCCAGTGGGCGGCCGTCGAGGCGCTGAACGGCACGCAGGATTTCATTCCGGCGAACAAGAAGGTCTTCGAGGGCCGCCGCGACCTCGTCGTCTCGATGCTCAACCAGGCCAAGGGCATCGAGTGCCCCTCGCCGGAGGGCGCCTTCTACGTCTATCCGTCCTGCAAGGGGCTGATCGGCAAGACCGCGCCGTCGGGCAAGGTCATCGAGACGGACGAGGACTTCGTCTCGGAGCTTCTGGAAGCCGAAGGCGTCGCCGTCGTGCATGGCTCGGCCTTCGGCCTCGGCCCGAACTTCCGCATCTCCTATGCGACCTCGGAAGCCCAGCTCGAGGAAGCCTGCAAGCGCATCCAGCGCTTCTGCGCGGCCTGCACGTAAGCGGCGAGCCAAGCCCGCCGGCAAGGGCGGTGCGACAAACCCCGCCCGCCCGCTGCCGTCGTCCTCGGCCTTGAGCCGAGGACCAGCCACCGCATCCGGAGGGTGGATGGGGAGGCTGGCGGATCTTCTCGACAATTCGGCCCGCCGGCGACGGCGGGTTTTTTATTGCCGTCCCCCCGTGAAATTTCCGCTTTCGTTGCCGATATTGGGGGAAAGCGAATCCTGGAGCAGGACCATGAAAATGAAGTCACTCGCCGTAACCGCCCTGGCGGCCCTTGCCGTCGCCGCGCCCGCCATTGCCGCGGACGGTTACAAGAACGGCGACGAGCGCGCGCCGCGCGGCAGCGTCGTCAGCGAACGGGCGCAGTACATGTCGTTCTACGACTATTTCTTCAACAACCCGGGCAAGTCCCGCACGCTGCGCTACGATCCCGGCGAATATTACAAGGGCCTGACCCGGGAATACGACCGGCCGTAACGGTCCTTGCCCCTGTCCCGGAGCATTTGCTCTTCACGCATTTCCGGACGCAAAGCCGCTGCGCACGTTTGCTGGAAATGCTTTAGAGCCCGATCATCGTCAGCATGACGAAGGTGGCGAAGAGGATGAAGTGCGTCATGCCCTCGATGGCGTTCGTCTCGCCGTCGTTGAGGTTGATGGCGGCGGCGATCAGCGTGATCATCACCATGACCGTCTGCACCGGCGTCATCGCCATGATGAAGGGCTGGCCGGTATAGAGGGCGATCGCCTCCATGACGGGCACCGTGAGGATGACCGTCGAAAGCGAGGCGCCCATGGCGATGTTGACGACGGACTGCATGCGGTTGGCGAGCGCGGCGCGCAGCGCAGTCAGGATTTCCGGCGCGGCGGAGATCGCCGCGACGATGACGGCCATCAGCGCCGGCGGGGCGCCCGTGCCCTTGAGGCCGGTGGCGAGCAGCACCGACATGACTTCGGCCAGCGCGCCGATCAGCACCACGCCGAAGACGATGATGACGATCGAGACGCTCGCCGCCTCGCTGTCGTCCGGCGCCTTGCTCGGCAGGCCCTCCTTTCGTTCGGCGCGCGGATAGGCGTAGCTGAAGAAATAGCTGTGCGCACCCACCTGCATGCGCAGGAAGAGGGCGTAGAGCGCGATCATCGCGCCGATGGTGAAGGCCGAATAGAGATGCCAGCTTTCGCGCGGCACGAATTCCGGCACGACCATGGAAATGCCCATGGCCGTCAGGATCATCACGCCGTAGGTCTTTCCCGAATCGTCGTTGTAGGGCTGTTCGCCATGGCGGATGCCGCCGAGGAGGGCGGCGAGGCCGAGGATGCCGTTGATGTCGAGCATCACGGCGGCATAGATCGTGTCGCGCACCAGCGTCGGCGACGTCTCGCCCTGCATCATGATCGCCAGCACCACGACCTCCACCAGCACCGCCGCCAGCGTCAGGATCATCGTGCCGTAGGGATCGCCGACCTTCGAGGCGAGGATTTCCGCGTGATGGGCGATGCGGGTGGAGACGAGGATGATGGCGGAAACGAGCGCGAAGGCCGCGACGAGCACCGGCAGGCGGCCCATCTCAAGGAGACTGTGCTCCCCCGCATAGGCGAGGAGGGCGGCGGCAAGGCCGACGAACAGGAAACGTTCCTTCAGCAGGCTGGAGAGCATGGGCGGGCGCCTTTCGACAGATGTGCTGGAATAGATGTAGCCGAGCCGCGCAAAAAGAAAACGCCCGCAGGGAGGAGACTGCGGGCGTTCTGTCCTCCCTCGGGGGAGGAGGCACCGGGGCGCTGGATTGCGCAGCATCCCGGTGAGAAATGTCAGGCGACGTTTTCGAGGATCGGATAGTCGGTGTAGCCCCTGGCGCCGCCGCCGTAGAAGGTGTCCTTGTCCGGCGTGTTCAGCACCGTGTCGTTCTTCAGCCGCTCGACGAGGTCCGGGTTGGCGATGAAGAGCTTGCCGAAGGCGACGAGGTCGGCCCTGCCGCTTTCGACGGCGTCGATGGCGAGCGCCCGGTCGTAGCCGTTGTTGACCATCCAGGCCGCCTTGCCGCCGGCGGCCTTGTAGGCCGCGCGCAACGCCGCATAGTCGAAGGGTGCGTCGCCCTGCTGGTGGTCACGCGCCCCGCCCGTCGCGCCTTCGATGATGTGGATATAGGCAAGGCCATACTTGGCGAGGCCTTCGACCACATGGGTGAAGAGCGGCTGCGGGTTCGGGTCGAAGGCATCGTTGGCGGGCGTGACCGGCGAGATCCGGATCGCCGTGCGGCCGGCGCTGATTTCCCCGGTGATGGCGTCGACGACCTCGAAGAGCAGGCGGGCGCGGTTCTCGATCGAGCCGCCATAGTCGTCCGTGCGGGTGTTGCTGCCGGACCGCAGGAACTGGTCGATCAGGTAGCCGTTGGCAGCATGGATCTCGACGCCGTCGAAGCCGGCGTCGATGGCGGCGCGGGCGGCGCGGCGATAGTCCTCGATGATGCCGGGCAGCTCGGTTCTCTCCAGCGCGCGCGGCTCGGAGGTCTCGGCAAAGCTGCCGCTGCCGTCGGCATTGACGAGATAGGTCTTCGACTTGGCGCGGATCGCCGACGGGGCGACCGGCTTGCCGCCGTTCGGCTGCAGCGTGTCATGCGAGATACGGCCGACATGCCACATCTGCACGACGATCTTGCCGCCGGCCTTGTGCACGGCATCGGTGACTTCCTTCCAGCCTTCCAGCGCTTCCGGCTTGTAGAGGCCCGGCACGTCGGCATAGCCCTGGCCCTGGTGGCTGATGGCGGTCGCTTCGGTGATGAGCAGGCCGGCGCTGGCGCGCTGCTCGTAATAGGCGGCATTCAGCGTGTTCGGCACGGCGCCCGGCGAACGGTTGCGCGTCAGCGGCGCCATGACGACGCGGTTGGCAAGCTGGATGTCGCCGATCTTGAGGGGGTCGAAAAGCGAGGTCATGGTAGTCCTTCTTCTGGCTTGGGAGAGCGCTCAAAGCGAGCGGTTGATGTGGTGGAGGAAGGCCGCGATCTTTTCCTCGTCGCGTTTGAAGAACACCCATTGGCCGACCTTGCGCGTCGTCACGAGGCCGGCGCGCTGGAGGGTGGCAAGATGGGCGGAGACGGTGGATTGCGAGAGCGCGCAGCGCTTTTCGATCTGGCCGGCGCAGACGCCGAAATCCAGCGGGTGCTCCTGGCCGGCGAAATGCCGCTGCGGCTCCTTCAGCCAGGCGAGGATTTCCAGCCGCTTGGGATGGGCGAGGGCCTTGAGGATTTCGTCGGCGTCGAGCTCGGTCATGTCGATCGTGGTTCAGCGATGAGTATATCGTATATCAACGATATTGGGTTCGCCGTTTTCCGATGCAAGAGGTCCAGGCAAAAAAAGAGGGCCACAAGCGAAGCTTGGGCCCTGCAGGTGTGAAGGTATTAGAACCTCCAGAGGGGAACAGCCAACGCGCGGCACTGGGAGGAGAAAGACCGCAAGTGCGTCGGCTGAATTGAATATGGGGGAGACAGGCCGCTTCTTCAAGGGAAACGCGTGCCAAGTTTTGCAGGAAGCGTGAAAATTCCGTCTTGGTTAACGGAAGGCAAAAAAAGAGGGCCGCAAGGTCAACTTGGGCCCTTTATAGTTTTGAAGGTAATAAAACCTCCAGAGGGGAACAGCTGGTGCGGTGGCACTGGGAGGAAAAAGCCACCAAAGTGCATCAGCTGCGTGCGATATGATGGTTTTATGGGCATACATCAATCATTTAATGTGCATGCCAGCCATGCATGGGACGCAGGCCTGCCGAATCCGCTCCCTCAGAAGTTCCAGTTGCGCGCCTTGGCGACGATGAAGTCTCTGAAAACCTTGAGCTTGGCGGAGTTCTTCATCTCGCTCGGATAGCAGAAATAGGTGTCGAAGGAGGGGATATCCGCGCTCAGCGGCAGCTGCAGCAGGCCGGGGTCGCGCCCCACGATGTAGTCGGGCAGCATTGCGACGCCGATGCCGAGCAGGCAGGCGCGCTTGATCGAGGTCTGGCTGTTGATCTGCAAGACGGACGGGCGCGGATTGTCGGAATCGCGTCCGGCGATCTCCAGCCAGTTCACATCGAGCAGGTAGCTCGGCGCGGGCTCGCCGAAGCTGATGATCTTGTGGTTGTCGAGATCGTCGATCGACTGCGGTTCGCCGTAGCGGTTGATGTAGGAGGGCGCGGCATAGATGTGCATGTGCACGGTGAAGAGCCGGCGCTGGATGAGGTCCGACTGCTGCGGTTCGCGCAGGCGGATGGCGCAGTCGGCATGGCGCATGTTCACGTCCAGCTCCTCGTTGTCGAGGATGAGCTGCACCTGCATGTCGGGGTAGAGCGCGAGGAATTCCTGCACCTTGTCGGTCAGCCAGCCCTGGCCGAGGCCGACCGTGGTGGTGATGCGCAGCTTGCCGCTCGGCTTCTCGGTGTTTTCCGTCAGCTGCACGCGCACGCTTTCGAGCTTCATCAGCACGTCGTGCGCGGTGCGGTAGAGGATCTCGCCCTGTTCGGTGAGGATGAGGCCGCGGGCATGGCGGTGGAAGAGCTTGATGCCGACATCCTGCTCCAGCGCGCTCACCTGGCGGCTGATGGCCGATTGAGAAAGATGCAGCTTGTCTGCGGCATGCGTGAACGAGCCCGCCTCGGCCGCGGCATGAAAGATCCGCAGCTTGTCCCAATCGAGCGGCATTCTGACCCCCATATGTCTTTGTGGCGGGGAGCGCGTGCTTCCCGCCCGGTCGCTGATTCAACTGTTCCCACGCGGGCGGTCGGACTATCCCGCCACCCTTTGTTGGCGGCTTCTACTCGGCCGCAATTGCGACAGGCATATGACCTGCAAGGTATTTTTCGGTTTCGAGGGCTGCCATGCAGCCCATGCCGGCCGCCGTCACCGCCTGGCGATAGATATCGTCGGTGACGTCGCCTGCGGCAAAAACGCCCGGCACGTCCGTCGCCGTGGAATCGGGCGCCGTCCACAGATAGCCGTTCGGCTTCTGGCGCAGCTTGCCCTTGAAGAGCTCGACCGCCGGCGCATGGCCGATCGCCACGAACACGCCGTCCGTCGCCATGTCGCGCGTCTCGCCGGTCTTGACGTTGCGCAGCTTCACGCCGTTGACGGAGGCGGGCATCGGCGGCTTGGGATCGGCACCGAGATATTCCACGACCTCATGGTCCCAGACGATCTTGACGTTCTCCTTGGCGAACAGGCGCTCCTGAAGGATGCGTTCCGCGCGGAAACTGTCGCGGCGGTGCACGACCGTCACGGTCCTGGCGAGGTTGGAGAGGTAGAGCGCCTCTTCCACGGCCGAATTGCCGCCGCCCACCACGATGACGTCCTTGCCCCGATAGAAGAAGCCGTCGCAGGTGGCGCAGGCCGAGACGCCGAAGCCCATGAACTTGGGCTCCGTGTCGATGCCGAGCCACTTGGCCTTGGCGCCCGTCGCGATGATCAGCGCGTCGGCGGTCCATTCGGCGCCGCTGTCGGTGGAGATGCGGAAGGGGCGCACGTCGAGGTCGACATGGGTCACGAGGTCGTTGACGATCTCGGCGCCGACATGGCTCGCCTGCTTGAGCATCTGCTCCATCATCCACGGGCCCTGCACCGGATCGGCGTAGCCCGGGTAGTTTTCCACATCCGTGGTGATCATCAGCTGGCCGCCCTGTTCCATGCCGGCGATCAGCACCGGCTCCAGCATGGCGCGGGCGGTATAGATGGCGGCGGTGTAGCCGGCGGGGCCGGAGCCGATGATCAGCACCTTGACGTGGCGGGTGGACATGGTCGTTCCTTCCGGGCCTTCCGCCCCAATGGGCCAATCCGCGCGGGTGGCGCGCAGGCATTGGCCGGCGTGTCGTTTTTCGACCCTCATTTATGAAGGGAGTGCCGTGAGTTTCAAGTGCGCGCAAGGCTTTGCCAACAGGCAAGCGAAGGCGCGTGACATATTTGTGCCGCTTGCGGTAACAATGTTGCGCTGATGTGGGCGATTCGGGTCACTTCCGGTCGCCGCCCTGAAAGGTTTCAAAAACTCCCATGTTTCGTGCCGAACTCGACGCCATCGACATCCGTATCCTGAAGGAGCTTCAGGCCGATGGCCGGATGACCAATGTGGAGCTCGCCGCCCGTGCCGGCATCTCCGCGCCGCCCTGTCTGCGCCGCGTGCGCAAGCTGGAGGAGGCAGGCATCATCGAAGGTTATACCGCGATGCTGAACGCCCCGGCGCTCGGCTACGACCTCGTCGCCTTCTGCATGGTCGGGCTCAAGCACCAGTCGGAGGCGAACCTCAAGGCCTTTGCCGCCGCGACGGGCGAATGGCCGATGGTGCGTCAGGCCTGGATGGTCTCGGGCGACAGCGACTTCCTCTTGCACTGTGTCGCCGAAAACCTCACGCGCTTTCAGGATTTCGTCATCGAGGAACTGACCGCCAATGCGCAGGTCGATACCGTGCGCACCATGCTGACGATCCGCCAGGTCAAGAAGGTCGGGCTGGTCGAGCTTTAGAGCAATACCGGCAAAAGCGCGAAGCGGTTCTGCGTCCGGAATTGCGCCGAAACTCTAGCTCACCCGCCAGCGCTTCAGGATTTCCTCCGCCAGCCCGGGCGTCGAATTGACCGGTTTGGCATGGCCGTGCGCGGGGGACTCCGGAAACCGGCCGATGACGGTCTCCTGTGACAGGGCGGCGATGAGCCTGTCGATCTTCGCATGGCCGCCGGACGGGTGGAAGATCTGCACGGGCACGCCCAGCGCGGCCGCCTCGCCCACCATGTTGGTCGAATCGGCGGTGACGACGATCTCGTCCGCCCATGACAGGTAGGCAAGGAGCGGGTTCTCCCCCGTGCTGTCCCAGAAGCGCACCCCGGGGCGGTTGCCGAGGCCGGAGAGGGCGTTGGCGAGCGGTGCCCGCGTGCGGCGCGACGTGGTGATCATCAGTCCGCAGCCATCCTCCAGCCTTGCTTCGAGACCGCGAAGGAACCGGTCGTTGTCGGCGTCCGTGAACCGATGGTGCCGGCTGTCGCCCCCGACGAGCACGGCGACCCTCGGTCGGGGCAGGGGGGCGAGCGCCTCCGCAAAGGCGGCATGCGCGTCTGTCAGCCGTTCCGGGGAAAGCCGGTTGGGCGCGGTGGTGACGACGAGGACATTCGCGCCGCGGGGCGCGTCATGCTGCTGCACGATGAGGAGATTCGCGCCGTGCCGCCGGGTCCGGGGATCCTTGAAGAGCACGCAGAAGGTCGCAGGCGCCAGCGCCTTCAGCCGGCGCAGATAGGGCACCGCGCGCCGGCCCGTGGCAAGGCAGATGTCCGGAAAGGGCGGGGCGAGCGGCGAGCCGGCCTTCGCGGGCGCATCCTTCGGGTCGATCGGCCCCCATGGCATCAGCCAGGTGAAAGCACGCCGCGGCGCCACGCGCCGCAGGATCGGTACCGACCCCATGGCCTCGGCAAGGCCGATCAGCGGCTGCTCGTCGCCGGCCTTGCCGTCGGTCAGGACCCAGACGACGGGAGGGGCGCCCTTCGCCATCTCAGCGCCGCGGCTCCGCCATCAGCCGTTCATAGGCGGAAAACTCCTTCTCCAGCATCTGCCGGGTGGTGAAGTTGGCGAGCACATGCGCCCGGCCGTTCGCGCCCATGGCCTTCAGGCGGCCCGGGTCGGCAAGCGCCTCTTCAAGGGCGTCGGCAAGCGCGGCGGCGTCGCCGGGCGGCACGAGCCAGCCGGTCCTGCCGGGCAGGACCGTCTCACGGCTGCCCCCGTGATCGGTGGCGATCACAGGCGTGCCCATTGCCTGCGCCTCGATCGCCGCCCGGCCGAAAGCTTCCGGATCGGTCGAGGCCGAAACAGCGAGATCGGCGGCGGCGAGGATCGCGGGAATATCCCGCCGGCTGCCCGTGAAGATGACGCGGCCGTCTAGGCCGAGCCGTGCGATGTCGCGCTGGAGCTCGGCGACCAGCGCGTCCGAGCCGCCGCCGACGAAGGCGAGGCGAAGATCGGGACGATCGAGCCGGGCGGCGGCCTCCAGCAGCACGGCATGGCCTTTCCACCGCGTGATGCGGCCGACCATCACCACCAGCGGACCGTCAGGCGCAGCGCCGAGCTCGCTGCGCAGGGCCGCCCGTGTTTCGGCCGGTATGGCGGCGGGATCGAAGAGCTCCGGCTCGACGCCGCGCGGGGCGACGACGACGCGCGCCTGCGGAAAACCGTAGACGGTGACGATGTGGTCACGAATGAACCCGGAATTCGCGATGACCAGCGGCGCGCGCAGCATGGCGCTGTTGTAGAAGCGCTTCAGGGCGTTGCCGTGGCTGTAGACGCCGTGGAAGGTTGTGACGAAACGCACCGGCCGGCGCGCCAGGCGGCGGGCGAGAAGGCCGACCCAGGCCGGCACGCGGCTGCGGGCATGGATGATGTCGATGCCCTCGGCGTCGACCAGCCGTGCGACGGCCCGCGCGGCCGAAATGGCGGAAAAGGGCGACTTCTTTCCGACCGGCAGCGTGACGTGCCTGGCGCCCGCCGCCTCCGCGGCGGCGACGAGCGGGCCGCCTGCGCTGGCGATCCAGTTCGGCAGGCCGAGCGTGCCAAGATGGCCGGCCATTTCGACGGCGCTGCGTTCCACGCCGCCATCGCCGAGGGCCGGGAGGAGCTGGAGAACGCGCGGTCCGGTGGTCGTCTGTGCTTCCGGCGGAGGCATCAGGAAATCCTCGATCTTGTGCTGCCAGGTCTGTTCGCGGGCATGGCGGGCGGCATTCTCGCCGAGCCGGAGCCGGAAGTCACGGTTGCCGAGCAGCGCGTCCAGCGCCGCCGTCACCGAGGCCGGATCGGCGCCGTCGCACAAAAGCCCAGTCTCGCCGTCGTGCACGGCATCCGCCGCCCCGCCGTCGCGGCCGGCAAGAGCCGGCACGCCATACCAGGCCGCCTCCAGATAGACGAGGCCGAAGCCTTCGACGGAATTGCCCTCGCGGCGCGTGGGCATGGCAAAGACGTCGGCGCGTGCCAGGAGGGCGGCCTTTTCCGCGTCCGACACGCGGCCGTGGAAGATGACCGCGCCGGCGATGCCGGCGTCTTTCGCGAGGCCTTCGAGCCGGGCGCGGTCCGCGCCGTCGCCGGCGACGTGCAGGGTCAGGCCGGGATAGGCCGGATGCAGGGCCGCGACGGCCTCGATCAGCCGGTCCACACCCTTGCGCGGCTCCAGCCGGCAGAGCGTCACGACCTGCAAGCCGTCGCCATAGGCCCTCCGCAGCGCCTCCAGCCGGTCGGGATCGGCCGCCGCCTGCGCCGGCACGGTGGGGGTGACGGTGCGCACCCGGCCGGCCGCCACATAGGGCGCGGCAAGGCTGGCGGTGAAGCTGGAATTGGCGATGACGTCCTTCGCCTTGGCCATGGCCGCCAGGATGCGCTGTGTCTTGCGCCGCGACGGGGCCGCGGGGAACTCCATGCCATGGGCGAGCACGGTGACGGGAACGGTGTCTATCGCGAGATTCTCGGCGCTCTTCCAGGTGTCGGTGATGATCCGGTCGTAGGTGCCGGAGCGGACAAGC
Source organism: Shinella yambaruensis (assembly GCF_050859155.1). Lineage (NCBI taxonomy): Bacteria > Pseudomonadati > Pseudomonadota > Alphaproteobacteria > Hyphomicrobiales > Rhizobiaceae > Shinella > Shinella yambaruensis. The sequence continues at coordinate 2,828,000 of NZ_CP150638.1, read as the reverse complement.
CTTGCGGCGTCCCGCGCCTTGCGCCAGCGCCGCAGCGGCTTCCAGCCGGAGAAGCGCTTGATGCGGTAGGGGCGGCTTCCATCCGCGGCGTCCTGATCGTCGTCGGCCAGCACGGTGACGGTGTGGCCGCCCTCCTGCAGGGCAAGCGCCATCGAGCCCATCATGTTCTCGATCCCGCCGACGACCGGCGGGAAGCATTGCGTGAGTATGAGGATGTTCATGGGATGTGGGGCTCGAAAATGCGGCGTGTTCGCGGAACTCCTACCACCGGCCGGCGATATGGTCTATGGAGGCGCCGGCGCTCAATCGGCGCGGTCCAGAGGAGATGATGCGGATGCAGACGATCGTATGCATGAAATGGGGCACGCGCTATCCGGCGGACTATGTCAACCGCCTGTGGTCCATGATCAAGCGTAACACGGTGCGTCCGACGCGGCTCGTCTGCTTCACGGAGGATGCCGACGGCATCGATCCCGCGGTCTCCGTCTTCCCGCTGCCGCCGATCACCATTCCCGAGCGCGTCGCCTGGAAGCCGTGGCGCAAGATCTCGCTTTGGCAGGCCCCGCTGGCAGACCTCGAAGGTGACGTGCTGTTCGTCGATCTCGACGTGGTCATCACCGGGCCGCTCGACGATTTCTTCGATTATGCGCCCGGCAAGTTCTGCATCGCCGAGAACTGGACGCAGCCCGGCCAGGGCATCGGCAACACCTCGGTCTATCGCTGGACGGTCGGCACCAACACGCATATCTACGACGATTTCGTCCGCGACCCGGACGCCAAGATCAACAAGCACACGATCTCGCAGCGTTACGTCTCCGCCGCGGCCGACACCATGACCTACTGGCCGGCGGAATGGTGCGTCAGCTTCAAGCATACGCTCCTGCCGCGCTGGCCGCTGAACTTCTTCAAGGACGTGCCGCTGCCCGCGGGCACCCGCATCGTCGCGTTCACCGGCAAGCCCGACCCCGACGAGGCCGTGATCGGCCAATGGCCGGTGAAGGCCTGGTGGAAGAAGGCCTACAAGCACGTCCGGCCGACGCGCTGGATCGACGAGAACTGGCGCTGAGGCGTGCCGGCCTCTAGAACATTTTCGGTGAACTCCGGTTCACCGAAAATGTTCTGGATTCTTGTTTTTGCCGCATTATCCGACGCCGAAGCGACTTCGCTTCAGCTGGAAATGCTCTATCGGCCGAGCGTGTCGAGATACCAGCGATAGGCACGGTCGATGCCCTCGCGGAGCCCCGTGGCGGGTTTCCAGCCCATTGCCGCCAGCTTGGCATTCGACATCAGCTTGCGCGGCGTGCCGTCCGGCTTGGAGGGATCGGTCTCGATCCGGCCCGTAAAGCCGACGACCTCGGCGACGAGCGTCATGAGGTCGAGGATGGCGATGTCCTCGCCCGAGCCGACATTGACGTGCTCATAGTCCTCGTAATGCTTGAGCAGGAAGACCAGCGCATCGGCGCAATCCTCGCTGAACAGGAATTCGCGGCGCGGCGATCCGGTGCCCCAGATCGTCACATGGTCGAGGCCGGCAAGCTTCGCCTCGTGCGCCTTGCGGATCAGCGCCGGCAGCACATGGCTGGTCTCAAGGTCGAAATTGTCGTTCGGGCCGTAGAGATTGGTCGGCATGGCCGAGATGAAGCGGGCGCCGTGCTGCTTCATATAGGCCTGGCAGAGCTTGATGCCGGCGATCTTGGCGATGGCGTACCATTCGTTGGTCGGCTCCAGCGCGCCGGTCAGGAGCGCGCTCTCGGTGATCGGCTGGTCCGCGAATTTCGGATAGATGCAGCTCGAGCCGAGGAAGAGCAGCTTCTCGACGCCGGCCTCGTGCGCCGCCTTGATGACATTCATCTCCATGGCGAGATTGCGCTGGAGGAAGTCCACGGGCGCGCGGTCGTTGGCGAGGATGCCGCCGACCTTCGCCGCCGCCATCACCACCGCCTGCGGCCGCTCGGCCGTAAAGAAGCGCTCGACATCCGCCTGGCGCTCCAGGTTCACCGCATCGCGCGGCGCGGTCAGCACCGTGCAGTTATCGGCCGCCAGCCGCTTGGCGACGGCGCTGCCGACCATGCCGCGATGGCCGGCGACGAAGACGCGTTTTCCCGCAAGGTCGTACATTCAGGGACGGCCCTTTTCTGAAAACTCTTTCCGCATGAGCTTCAGGTCCTCCCGCACCATTTCGCGGGCAAGCTCGTGCGCGCCCGTTTCATGGCGCCAGCCGAGCACCCGTTCGGCCTTCGAGGGATCGCCGAGCAGGAGATCGACCTCCGTCGGGCGGAAGTAGCGCGGGTCGATGGAAACGAGCTGCCTGCCCGTCGCCGCGTCGAAACCCTTCTCGTCGATGCCCTTGCCCTCCCAGCGGATGGTGATGCCGGCCTCGGCGAAGGACCATTCGGCGAACTGGCGCACGGTGGTCGTCTCGCCGGTCGCCAGCACGTAGTCGTCGGCCTCCGCCTGTTGCAGCATCAGCCACATGCCGCGCACATATTCCCTCGCATGGCCCCAGTCGCGCTTGGCGTCGAGATTGCCGAGGAAGAGCTGGTCTTGCTGGCCGAGCGTGATGGCGGCGACGGCGCGGGTGATCTTGCGCGTCACGAAGGTCTCGCCGCGCAGCGGGCTTTCATGGTTGAAGAGGATGCCGTTCGAGGCATGCATGCCATAGGCTTCGCGGTAGTTGACGACGATCCAGTAGGCGTAGAGCTTCGCCGCCGCATAGGGCGAGCGGGGATAGAAGGGCGTCGTCTCGCTTTGCGGCACGTCCTGCACCTTGCCGTAGAGCTCGGACGTGGAGGCCTGGTAGAAGCGCGTCTTCTTTTCGAGGCCGAGGATGCGGATGGCCTCAAGCATGCGCAGCGTGCCGATGGCGTCGGCATTGGCCGTATATTCCGGCGTCTCGAAGCTCACCTGCACATGGCTCTGGGCGGCGAGGTTGTATATCTCGTCCGGCTGGGTCTGCTGCACGATGCGCACGAGGTTCGTCGCGTCCGTCATGTCGCCGTAGTGCAGGAAAAGCTGCGGGTCCGGCTCGTGCGGATCCTCGTAGATGTGCTCGATGCGGCCCGTGTTGAAGGAGGAGGAGCGGCGCTTGATGCCGTGCACGATGTAGCCCTTGTCGAGCAGCAACTGCGCGAGATAGGCGCCGTCCTGGCCCGTCACACCCGTTATCAAAGCCACCGGTTTCTTGGACACGTCTGTTCTCCAGGATGAATGCGGGTTTTAGAGCAGGCCTTTGTCGGAGCCGTTCAGCGTGTCAGCAGGCCGGCAATGCGGTTTTTCAGGTGAAGCGCCTCGCGGAAGAGGAAATCGCCGGCCGTCAGCAGCGGGTGGCCCTGCCGCGCCGCGCGCTGGCTCTTCAGCACGGCCTTGTCGTCGCCTTTCGGCCTGGTACCGTTCTTCTCCACCACATCGGCGATCAGTGCGACGAGATTGTGATCCTCCAGCACGCGCCGGCGCGCCTCGCGGATGGCAGGCAGCCGCTTCTCATATTCGTTGTTGTCGATCGCCTCGCGCATAATCCGATACGCCTCGTCCGGCTTGCGGATGTCGATGGCGATGAAGCTGTCGGCCGGAAAATAATCGGCAGCGTTCGGCGCGCCGAAATAGAAGGGCAGGGACAGGCCGAGGAAGGGGTCGGCCAGCTTCTCCGTGAAGTGGTGCGGGGCGAGGTGGTTCTCGATGGCGATATGGTACTTATAGGGATCGATCGCTTCCGCCTTGTCGTCGACCGGCCGGTGGCCGCGACCGAAGACGTCGAGGTCCGGCATGCGGGCGGCCATGGCCTGCGTGAAATCATACCGCAGGCGATGCAGCGTGTGGCCCTGCCGCTTCGTCGAGCAGACCGTGCCGATGACCCTGGTCTTTTCCGGAAAATGGCCGGCGATCTCGTCGGCGGTCATCAGGTGGCGGCTGCCTTCGCCGTAGAACCAGCGCAGGCCCGCCTGGCTCCAGATGCGGCCGGGATGGTGGAGCGCGAAGGGCTCCTGGCTCGTCACCACATGGCCGAACTGCCGCGTGAAGGCGCGGCCGTAGATCTTGATGCCCGACGGCTCCGTGGTGAAGAGGATGGTGTTCTCGGGCGCACAGGCGAGCTCTTCCACCCGCATCGAGCGGCGTTCGCTGCCGGCCGACGGCAGGTTCTCGTAGACCACCAGCCAGTCGTAGTCGCGCGCCTCGGGATCGAAGGTGAAGGCGAGGCCGCGCGTCGCGGAGAAGCCGGACGGCACCTGCCGGGCAAGGGGGCTTATGCCGTGGGTCCGGTTGACCCGGTCCATGACCTTGACCACCGTCGCGGCGGTGCCGTTCTTCCCTGTGGAAAGCATGGGGCTCGCCTTGTCCGTCACCCCCAGGTGACGGCGAGGATCTCGTAGGCCTTGGAGCCGCCCGGCGCGTTCACCTCGATCGAATCGCCGACTTCCTTGCCGATGAGCGCGCGGGCGATCGGCGAGGAGATGGAGATGCGGCCCTGCTTCACGTCGGCTTCCTGGTCGCCGACGATCTGGTAGACCTTCTCTTCCTCGGTGTCCTCGTCGACGAGCTTCACCTTGGCGCCGAACTTGATCTTGGAGCCGGACATCTTGGAAAGGTCGATGACCTCGGCGCGCGCGACGAAGTCTTCCAGCTCCGTGATGCGGCCTTCATTGTGGCTCTGGGCTTCCTTGGCGGCGTGGTACTCGGCGTTTTCCGACAGGTCGCCATGGGCGCGTGCCTCGGCGATCGCTTCGATGATTCGCGGACGCTCTTCCTGCTGACGCCAGCGCAGTTCTTCCTGCAGCTTGACGAAACCGCCCTGAGTCATCGGTACCTTTTCAACCATTTTATCCCGTCCTTCAGCCCGCGCCGCCCAGGCTCCCGCCTGCGCGAACGCAAAAGAAAACGGTCTCCGGAGAGGAATCCCCGGAACCGTCGAAAGCGTTTGAACGGCCCTTATAGCAGATTGCGTCGTCCGAAAGCCAGTTTTTTCGCCGCAGGCGGATCTTCGCCCACAGAAGCAGGAACAATCACTCCGCGTTGCGGCCTGCCGCTTATCGCGGGAGGCGTGCAGGCCGCGGCGGTTGGGTGCGCATGACAAAGCCGGGCGATGCACGGCCGGGTTTGATGACACATCGCCCCACCCGCTGCCGCCATCCTCGGGTTCAACCCGAGGATCCGCGCGGCCGCCGAGCAGCCTGAAGCCGGGCCTCGCCCGGCTTTCGACGGCGCGTTTCAGTTTCAGAAATAGGCCTGTAGCGGCCGTACTTCCAGCTGGCCCTGCTTCAGGGCCTTGATCGCCTGGGCGGCGGCTTCGGCGCCGGCCATGGTCGTGTAATAGGGCACCTTCTGCATCAGCGCGGCGCGGCGCAGCGACTTCGAATCCGAGATCGCCTTGTTGCTGTCCGTCGTGTTGATGACGAGGCTGACCTGGCGGTTGCGGATGGCGTCCTCGACATGCGGGCGGCCTTCCTGCACCTTGTTGACCTTGGTCGCCTCGATGCCCTTTTCGGCGAGGAAGCGGGCGGTGCCCGAGGTCGCCATGACCTTGAAGCCGATTTCCGTCAGCAGGCGCACAGCCGTCAGCACGCGGTCCTTGTCCTCGTCGCGCACGGAGACGAAGACCGTGCCTTCGCGCGGCAGGTCGACGCCGGCGCCGAGCTGGGACTTGGCGAAGGCCAGCGCGAAATCGGTATCGAGGCCGATGACCTCGCCGGTCGAGCGCATTTCGGGCCCAAGCAGCGTGTCGACGCCCGGGAAGCGGGCGAAGGGGAACACGGCCTCCTTGACGGCGATGTGCTTCAGGTTGCGCGGGTCGGGCTTCTCGCCATAGGCGGCAATCGCGGCGTCGAGCGTCTCGCCGGCCATGACGCGGGCGGCGATCTTGGCGATCGGCGCGCCGATGGTCTTCGCCACGAAAGGCACCGTGCGCGAGGCGCGCGGGTTCACTTCGAGCACGTAGATCGTGCCGTCCTTGATGGCGTATTGCACGTTCATCAGGCCGCCGACATTCAGCGCCTTGGCCAGCGCCTTCGTCTGGCGTTCCAGTTCGTCGACGGTCTCGTTTGACAGCGTGTGGACCGGCAGCGAGCAGGCCGAGTCGCCCGAATGGATGCCGGCCTCCTCGATATGCTCCATGATGCCGGAGACGAAGACGTCCTTGCCGTCGCACAGCGCATCGACGTCGACCTCGACCGCGTTCGACAGGTAGCTGTCGAAGAGCAGCGGGTTCTTGCCGAGCAGGGTGTTGATCTGGCCGGTCTTGTCGTTCGGGTAGCGCTGCTTGATGTCTTCCGGCACCAGTTCCGGCACCGTGTCGAGCAGGTAGGTCTGGAGCTGGCCTTCCGAATGGATGATCTGCATGGCGCGGCCGCCCAGAACATAGGACGGGCGCACGACCAGCGGGAAGCCGATCTCGGCCGCCACGAGCCGGGCCTGCTCGACCGAATAGGCGATGCCGTTGTTCGGCTGGGCGAGGTCGAGCTTCTGGAGGAGTTTCTGGAAGCGGTCGCGGTCTTCGGCAAGGTCGATCATGTCGGGCGCGGTGCCGAGGATCGGGATGCCGTTCTTCTCCAGTGCTTCGGCGAGCTTCAACGGCGTCTGGCCGCCGAACTGCACGATGACGCCGACGACCTCGCCGTTGGTCTGCTCGGCCTTCAGGATCTCGATGACGTCCTCGGCCGTCAGCGGCTCGAAATAGAGCCGGTCGGACGTGTCGTAGTCGGTCGAGACGGTTTCCGGGTTGCAGTTGACCATGATCGCCTCATAGCCGGCATCCTTCAGCGCGAAAGCGGCGTGGCAGCAGCAATAGTCGAACTCGATGCCCTGGCCGATGCGGTTCGGGCCGCCGCCGAGGATGACGACCTTCTTGCGATCCGAAATGCCGGCTTCCGAGCGTGTGGCCCCGGCAAACGGGGTTTCGTAGGTCGAATACATATAGGCCGTCGGCGAGGCGAATTCGGCGGCGCAGGTGTCGATGCGCTTGAAGACCGGGCGCACATCGAGGCGGTTGCGCAGTTCCGCAATTTCCTTCGGGCGCTTGCCCGAAAGGGTGGCGAGGCGCGCATCGGAGAAGCCCATGGCCTTGAGCATGCGCAGGTTCTCGGCGTCCTCGGGCAGGCCGTGTTCGCGGATGCGGGCCTCCATGTCGACGATGGCCTTGAACTGCTCGAGGAACCACGGGTCGATCTTCGAGCCCTCGTGCACCTCTTCCAGCGAAAGGCCGAGGCGCAGCGCCTGGGCGACCATGCGCAGGCGGTCCGGCGTCGGCGTGGAGATGGCGGCGCGGATGGCGTTCCTGTCGTTGCCGTCGCCAAGGCCCGGGATTTCGATCTCGTCGAGGCCGGTCAGGCCGGTTTCGAGGCCGCGCAGTGCCTTCTGCAGCGATTCGGCGAAGGTGCGGCCGATCGCCATGACCTCGCCGACCGATTTCATGGCGGTGGTCAGCGTCGGTTCGGCGCCGGGGAATTTCTCGAAGGCGAAGCGCGGGATCTTCGTCACCACATAGTCGATCGACGGTTCGAAGGACGCCGGGGTCGCGCCGCCGGTGATGTCGTTCTCCAGTTCGTCCAGCGTGTAGCCGATGGCGAGCTTGGCGGCGATCTTGGCGATGGGGAAGCCGGTCGCCTTGGAGGCGAGCGCCGAGGAGCGCGAGACGCGCGGGTTCATCTCGATGACGACGAGGCGGCCATTGGCAGGATTGACGGCGAACTGCACGTTCGAGCCGCCGGTCTCAACCCCGATCTCGCGCAGCACCGCGATCGAGGCGTTGCGCATGATCTGGTATTCCTTGTCCGTCAGGGTGAGGGCAGGGGCAACCGTGATCGAATCGCCCGTGTGCACGCCCATCGGGTCGATGTTCTCGATGGAGCAGATGATGATGCAGTTGTCCGCCTTGTCGCGGACGACCTCCATCTCGTACTCCTTCCAGCCGAGCACCGACTCCTCGATCAGCACTTCCGTCGTCGGCGAGGCGTCGAGGCCGGAATTGATGATCTCGAAGAATTCCGAGCGGTTGTAGGCGATGCCGCCGCCGGTGCCGCCCAGCGTGAAGGACGGGCGGATGATGGCGGGCAGGCCGATCTCGTCGAGCGCCTGCGCGCCGATCGCCATGGCGTGGCTCATATAGCGCTGCTTGCGGTCGGTCTCGCCGAGGTTCCACTGGTTTTCCAGCTCGTCCAGCGCCTTGTCCAGCGCATCGCCGGAAAGCTCGGCCTTCAGCTTGGCACGCTCGGCCTCATGAACCTTGCGGTCCTTGTCCTTGATCTCGGTGGCGTTCGCCAGCATCGATTTCGGCGTTTCGAGGCCGATCTTGGCCATGGCCTCGCGGAAGAGCGCGCGGTCCTCGGCCTTGTCGATGGCTTCCGGCTTGGCGCCGATCATCTCGACATTGTAGCGGTCGAGCACGCCCATGCGCTTCAGGGAGAGGGCGGTGTTGAGCGCCGTCTGGCCGCCCATGGTGGGCAGCAGGGCGTCGGGGCGCTCCTTGGCGATGATCTTGGCAACGACCTCGGGGGTGATCGGCTCGACGTAAGTGGCGTCGGCGAGGCCCGGATCGGTCATGATCGTCGCCGGGTTGGAGTTGACGAGGATGACGCGGTAGCCTTCCTCCTTCAGCGCCTTGCAGGCCTGGGTGCCGGAATAGTCGAATTCGCAGGCCTGCCCGATGACAATCGGCCCCGCGCCGATGATGAGGATCGATTTCAAATCTTGGCGCTTGGGCATCTCTCTATCCGTTCTCTTCGCTTCGGCCGCGTGCGCGAAAAAACCGGCATGGTGATGGGTTCACCGGCCGGGCGCGCAAAAAAGGTCTTTCAAGGCTAGAAGCGGCTTATAGGCAAATGCGGAGGCGAGCGGAACCCCGAAAATGGACCAATCGACAGGAAATATGCCGGCCCTCCGCGCCGGTTGCCTCAGGGCCGCGCGCCGTCGATATAGGCCTGGATCGAGCGGCCGACTTCCGCGACGAGGCGCTCGCGCGGCAGCGCCACGACGGGCGGCAGCTTGAGCACGTAGCGGGTGAAGGCAAGGCCGAGGATCTGCGTCGCCACGAGGCCGGCGACGGCGGGCGCATCCGGCCCGGCAAGTCGCGCGATGGCGGGGGCGACCTGGGTCGCGAAGATCTCCCGCAGCCGCGCGGCGGCAAGATCGTTCGAGGCGGCCGAGCGCAGGGCGATCGGCAACGCGGTGGTGCCGCCGTCGCCTTCCCAGACCGTGAGGAAGTGCCGCACCAGCGCCTCGCCCACCGCGTTGCGGGGAAGGATGGTGAGGTCGGGCAGCCGCAGATCGAGATCCGCCGCGCGGGCGAACAGCGCGTCCTTGCCGCCGAAGTAGCGGATCACCATGGCCGGATCGATCGCGGCGGCGGCGGCGATGTCGCGCACCGTCGTGCCGTCATAACCCTTTTGCGCAAAGAGCAGCCGCGCGGCTTCGAGAATGGCCTCGCGGGTACGGTCGGACTTGGTTTTCTTCGCGGGAGAATCGGTCATGGTCAGAAAATGCCAACGCGTGTTGACAAATTCAAGCGCTCCGCATAAAAGTCAACACATGTTGATTTCTTTGGAGTGCGAACCATGCTGCCGCAGGAAACCGATGTGCTGATCGTCGGGGCAGGGCCGACCGGCCTTGCGCTCGCCGTCACCCTGCAACAGGCGGGCGTGCGGCCCGTCATCGTCGACCGCCTTGCGGCCGGCCAGAACACCTCGCGCGCCGCGGTCATCCATGCCCATACGCTGGAGGTGCTGGAACGGCTCGGCGTCACGGACGACCTGGAGCGCCGCGGCTTGCCGCTCACCCGCTTTGCCTTGCGCGACCATGACCGGGCGCTGCTGGAGCTCGATTTCTCCACATTGCCGTCGCGCTATGCCCAGATCCTGATGATCCCGCAGGACGAGACCGAGGCGATCCTTGCCGACCGGTTGGCAAGCCTCGGCGGCGCCGTCGCGCGGGGCGTCACGGCGACGCGGATCGAGCGCGATGCGGCGGGGGCGGTGGTCCATGTCGAGACGTCGGAGGGGCCGCAGGCCATCCGCGCCCGTTATGTCGTCGGCGGCGACGGCATGCACAGCGTCGTGCGCGAGGCCGCGGGCATCGCCTTCGACGGGGAGAGCGCTGCCGGTTCCTTCGTCCTTGCCGATGTCCATATGGACTGGGCCCTGAGCACGGAGGTGACGCTGTTCTTCTCGCCGGAAGGCATGGGCGTCGTCGCGCCGCTGCCGGCAAATCGCTACCGCATCGTGGCGCCCGTCGAGGATGCCCCCGAAGCGCCGGACGCGGCTTTCGTGCAGGCGCTGCTCGATGCCCGCGGCCCGCGCAAGTCACCGGGCCGCGTGCGCGAGGTCCTCTGGAGTTCGCGCTTCCGCGTGCATCACCGCGTCGCTGCGCGCTATCGGTCAGGCCCGTTCTTCGTCATGGGCGATGCCGCCCATGTGCACAGCCCGGCCGGCGGGCAGGGCATGAATACGGGGCTTGTCGATGCCGTCGTGCTGGGACAGTTGCTGGCGGACGTCATCGCCGGCAGGGCGCCGGACACGACGCTCGACCTCTATGAGGAGAAACGCCGTCCCGCCGCGGCGGAGGTGCTGGCGCTCGCCGACCGCCTGACGCGGATCGCGACCATGCGCAGCCTTGCCGGCCGTATCCTGCGCAACCTCGTCCTGCGCCTTCTCGGTGCATCGCCGGTCTTCCGCCGCAAGCTGGCGCTCAACCTCTCCGGCCTCGCCCGCAAGGGGCTCGGGATGGTTCCCCGACGCTAGGCTGCGTGCTTGCCCCTCATCCCCCTGCCGGGACCTTCTCCCCGCAGGCGGGGAGAAGGGGGAAAACGGCGAGCCCATCGCTCTTCTCCCCGCTTGCGGGGAGAGGATGCCGGCAGGCAGGTGAGGGGCCGTGCGCTGCTGCGCCTGCCCATTCACTCCGTCGCCAGAAGCCCCGGCAGCTCCTTCAGGATGCCGTCCCGCGCGCGCAGGCCCGTGCGCGGCTCCTGCTTCTTCTCGTCCTGGATGAGGCGGGCGAAGACGACGGTGCGGTCGTCGCGGCGGGCCCAGCCGACATACCAGCCCCACGGCCGGGCATAGTCGAAATTGCCGTCGGCCTTGCGGGGATAGGCCATGCCGGTCTTGCCCTGCGCGCCCCAGCCGTCGGCAAGGTCGCGCCGCTCGAGGATTTCCATCGCCCGGTCCATCGCATCGGCGGAGACCGGCAGTTCGTGGTTCACCAGCTTCTTCAGGAAGGCCACCTGCTCGCGCGGCGAGATCTTCAGCGAGGAGGCGATCCAGGCGCGCTCCAGCCCGTTGTCCTTGCCCGGGTCGCCCGCCATGTCGGCATTGCCGTAACCGAAGGCATCGGCATAGTCGCGCAGCTGCTCGTAGCCGAGGAATGCGGTGATGCGCTGCGAATACCAGACGATGGAAAACTCCATCCAGCGCTTCGGCGTCGCCGGCTGGCGCCAGGCATCGCCGCCCCAGTCCGGATCGCCCTTCATGAAGGGCAGGACCGGTTCGTCCGCGTCTTCCAGGAAGCCGGAATCGTAGCCCATCACGGCGAGCGGCACCTTGAAGGTGGAGGCGGGCGTCACGCGGCTCTCGCAGTCTCCCTTTTCCAGGATGACCTCGTCACTCGCCGCATCGGCGACGATCGTACAAATAATGCGGGCTTCTGCCGGCGCATTGAAGCCTGCGGCCAGCAGGATGCCGACCGCGAAAAGACGCATGTCCATCACGTTTTCCTCGAAATTTGAATGGCTTGTGCATTCTGGATAGCAGTGCTTTGATGCGCTGGCAAAAGATCAATACTGGTCTCAGCCATTAGGAAAATTGGGGCTTTGCCATGGTTCGGCCATATCTGCCGCTGAACGCCTTCCGCGCTTTCGAGGCCTCCGCCCGCCATCTCAGCTTCACGCGGGCGGCGATCGAGCTGAATGTCACGCAGGCGGCCGTCAGCCACCAGGTCAAGAGCCTGGAGGAGCAGCTGAACGTCGTGCTCTTCAAGCGCCTGCCGCGCGGGCTGATGATCACGGCGGAGGGGGAAAGCCTGCTGCCGGTGCTGCGCGACAGTTTCGACCGCATGGCCGATGCGGTGGAGCGCTTTCGCGGCGGCCATGTGCGGGAAATCCTGACGGTCGGCGCCGTCGGCACCTTCGCCGTCGGCTGGCTGCTGCCGCGGCTTGCCGCCTTCCGCGAGCGCCATCCCTTCGTGGAGGTGCGGCTGTCCACCAACAACAACCGCGTCGACCTTGCCGCCGAGGGGCTCGATTTCGCCATCCGCTTCGGCGCCGGCGCCTGGCACGGCACGGATGCGGTGCGCCTTTTCGATGCGCCGCTCTCCGTGCTTGCCATCCCCGCTGTCGCGCGCGATCTCAGGGAGCCGGCGGACCTGCTCGGCCTGACGCTGCTGCGCTCCTACCGCCGCGACGAGTGGACCCGCTGGTTCGAGGCCGCCGGCCTGCCGCGCACGCCGCCGCCGCAGAATGCCATCGTCTTCGACACCTCGCTCGCCATGATGGAGGCCGTGCTGCAGGGCGCCGGCGTTGGCCTTGCCCCGCCGCTGATGTTCTCGCGCCTTCTGGCGGCCGGTGCCGTCGTCCAGCCGTTCGAGACGAGCCTTGCGCTCGGAAGCTACTGGCTGACCCGTCTGCAATCGCGCAGCCTCACCCCCGCCATGGCCGCCTTTTCGGCCTGGCTGGCCGAGGCGGTGGCGCAGGAGGGGCTGGGCTAGGTCTTCAGGCCCGGCATGACCAGGACCTTCACCTCGCCCGGCCGCGGCGGGTTGGCGACGGCGTCCGGCAGGTCGTCGAGGCCGATGCGGCGGGAGATAAGGCGATCGACCTTGATCGTGCCGGAGGCGATCAGCGCCGCGGCGCGGCCATGGGTGAAGGGGTTGAGGAAGGAGGTGAGGATTTTCACCTCGCGGAAGAGCAGGTCGAAGGGCTCGAATTCCACCGTTTCGCCCTGCGGCAGCACGCCGAGGATGACGACCGTGCCGCCGTTGCGGGCAAGCTTCGGCGCCTCGGCCACGGTCTCGGCAACGCCCGCGCATTCGATGACGACATCGGCGCCGCCGGGCAGCAGGCCAGCCTTGCCGGCTATGCCCTCGATGGTGTCGCCACTGCCCGGATCGAAGGAATGGGTGGCGCCGATCTCCTCGGCGAGTTTCCGGCGCACGGCCTGGCGGGTGACGAGGATGACCGTGGTCGCGCCGGCAAGGCGGGCGAGCTGCACGACCAGCATGCCGATCACCCCGCCGCCCAGCACCACGACGGTGCTGCCGGGTTTGATGCCGGCCATGTCGGTGCCGTGCAGGCAGCAGGCGAGCGGTTCGCAGAAGGCGCCGTGCTCCGGCGGCAGAAAGAGCGGCAGTTGATAGGCCTGCTTCTGCGGCACCAGCACATAGTCGGCAAAGCCGCCGTCGCGGTGGATGCCGATCGCCTGCAGGTTCTCGCACAGATTGACGCGGCCGCGCCGGCATTGCGCGCAGCGGCCGCAATGGATGTTCGGATCGCCGGTGATGCGCATGCCGGGGCGGACATCGATGACGGCCTTGCCGACGGCCTCGACGATGCCGGAGAATTCATGGCCGAGCGTCACCGGCGGCCGGCAGGGAAACTCGCCGTGGAAGAGGTGGCGGTCCGTGCCGCAGATGCCGGCCGCCTCGATCCGGACCAGAAGATCGTCCGGGCCGGGCTCCGGCTTTTCCACCGTGCGTACGAAGAATTCGCCGATCGCCTCCAGCCGCGCTGCTTTCATCCCGTCCTCCCGTTTTCCTCGGAGAGATAGGAGCCGCAACGGCGCGGCCGGTCAAGGCCGCTCCGTCTTTACGTCAGGTTGCGGCGACGCTCCAGCTCGGCATCCGTCGGCGTGTCGAACTCGAAGGAGCCCGTCGTCACCTCGCCGGCGCGGGCATATTTGCTGATGACGATGCCGTTCTCGCTGGCGCGCGAATTCACCAGCGTCAGGGCCCGCGGGAAGGATGCGTCGCCGAACAGCCGCTTGCCCTTGCCGAGAATGACCGGGAAGGTGAAGACGTTGATCTCGTCGACGAGATCATTCTCGAACAGCGCCTTGAGAAAGTCGGTCGACCCCTGCGTCAGGAGGTCCGGCCCGTCCTCGCTCTTCAGCGCCTTGACGGCGGCAAGTGCGTCCGGGCCGAGCACATGGCTGTTTTGCCAGGTGGTCCTGAAGGCCGGGTTTCGGGTCGCGACATATTTGTTGATGCGATCGAAGAGCGGCCCGATCGGATCATCGGCACCGGCATAGGGCCAGTGAGCGGCAAAGATGTCGTAGGTCTTGCGGCCGAGCAGAAGGTCGAAGGGTTTTGCGAAAAGTTCATCGATCGTCGCACCGGCCGTCTCGTCGAAGAACGGGGCGACCCAGCCGCCGAACCTGAAGCCGCCGACCGGGTCCTCCTCCGGTCCGCCCGGCGCCTGCATGACGCCGTCGAGGCTGACGAAGGCGCCGACAATGATCTTTCGCATGGATCTTCTCCCGATGGTTTGATGGCCTGATATCTAGAGACGCAGGACGGGACGGCGATCCGACAGACACGCGAAAATTTACCCCCAGCGGGCGCGCACCGCTTCGACGCGGCTGCGGCTGACCGGCACTTCCTGCCCGTCCTTCAGGAGGATCGCCAGCCGGCCCTCCGTGCGCAGCAGCTTGTCGACATGGGCGTCGGCCACGAAATGCGAGCGGTGCACCCTGAGGCCCGGCGTATCGCCGCATTCGGCCAGCGCATCGGAAAAGCGCAGCAGAATCAGCTCGCGGCCGCGGCTCGTCGTCACCTGCGTATAGTGGTCGGCGACCGTCATGTGCAGGATGGGGCCGCGGTTCTCCGGCCTGAGACGGCTCAGCAGGGGGATTTCGGCCCGGTTTTCCGAAGCCGCGGCCGGCGACGGCGCGGTGGACAGCACCTCGGCCTGCTTGCTGCCCATCGTCATGAAGGTGAGCGCGCAGAACAGCGCCGAGAGGAGAAGCCCCGTGGCGATGCTTTCGGCGATCCTTGCCGGGGTGGGCGTGCCGCCGAAGGTCATCAGGCTGATCGCCTCCGTGGCCAGCCCCACCGGCACGCCGGCCACCAGCGTGCCGAGCGCCATGCGGGCGAGGAGGCCCGGCACCCTCTGCCGGAAAAGCGTGTTGACGGTGACGATGGCGAGAACGGCGATGGCCCAGGCGACGGCGTGCACCACGAGCCAGAAGCCGAGCCGCGGCACGCTCGCCAGCCGTTCCGCCGTGCCATAGGGACCGGTCACCCAGAAGATCAGCACGACCGCGCCGAAGGTCGCCCAGAAGCGCGGGGCACTGAGGAAGACCTGCAGTTCACGAAGCGCGGATTGCAGGAGGGGGCGTTCCACGAAGTTTTCCGTCCGTTCGGGCCAAAGCGTTTGAGGCGGCCCGATCAATGGCGGAAGACGATGGCGAATTCAACCGTCCCGGAGCCCGCCATGACCCTCGAGCCGCTTCTCGCCGCCCCCTTTGCCGTAAAGTTCCATGTCGCCACCGTCCTGCCGGCGGCGGTGCTGGGGGCCGTGCTGCTCGCCCGCCCCAAGGGCACGCCTGCCCATCGCCGCCTCGGCAAGGTCTGGCTGCTCCTGATGGTGCTGACGAGTTTTTCGACCTTCTTCATCCACGACCTGAAGACGGTCGGCGATTTCAGCCCGATCCACCTGCTCTCCGTCTATGTCATCGCCGGCAGCGCCCTTGCGATCCGCGCCGCGCGCCGCCGCGATATCCGCGCGCACCGCGCCCATGTCGCCGGCATGTATTTCGGCGGCATCGTCGTTGCCGGGCTTTTCACGCTGGTGCCGAACCGGGTGATGGGCGCGATGATCTTCGACGGCGCCTCGGGCTTTGCGAGCGTGCTTGCGGCGGCCGTCGTCAGCGCGCTTTTCGTTGCGGCCGGGGCCCTTGCGGCGCGCCAGGCCGGCTGGACGGAGCGTTTCGAGGCGGTTTTCCGGCGGCGCTGAGGCTCCGCTTTTCGTTTTGCATGGCGGCGCGGCAGGCCCTATAAGTCGTTGCTGAGGAACGAATTCATGCGGTGAGCGTTCGTCGGCAATCAATTCGGGGAAATGCGCCATGGAATGGAAAGGTCGTCGCCAGTCGAGCAATATCGAGGACCAGCGCGGAGCCGGTCGCTCGGCGGGAGGCAGCAACCCGTTCGGCCGCGGCAATGGCGGCTTCCGCATCCCGATGGGCACGGGACGCCGCGCCGGCGGCGGCATGAGCATCGGCACCATCATCTTCCTCGTCGTCATCTATTTCGTCTTCAAGGCGATGGGCATCGATCTCCTGCAGGTGATGGGCGAGGGCGGCGGGCAGGTCAGCATGCCGGGCTTCGAGCAGACCGAAAGCGCAAGCCGCCGCACCTCCCCGCAGGAGGAGGAGACCAAGGCCTTCATGGCGACCGTTCTCGCCGAGACGGAGGATACCTGGAACGGCATCTTCCAGTCGGCCGGCGAGCGCTACGAGGAGCCGAAGATGGTGCTCTTCTCGGGCTCCGTGCAGTCGGCCTGCGGCTTTGCATCGGCGGCCTCCGGCCCGTTCTACTGCCCGGGCGACCGCAAGGTCTATCTCGACATGAGCTTCTTCGACGAGCTGGCAGGCAAGTTCGACGCGTCCGGCGACTTCGCGCAGGCCTATGTCGTCGCCCATGAGGTCGGCCACCATGTGCAGAACCTCACCGGCGTGCTGCCGCGCTTCAACCAGCAGCGCCAGCGCATGAGCGAGGTGGAGGCCAACCAGATGTCGATCCGCGTCGAGCTTCAGGCCGATTGCTATGCCGGCATCTGGGGCAAGTACACCGAGCAGAAGGGCCTTCTGGAGCGCGGCGACCTGGAGGAGGCGCTGAATGCCGCCACCCAGATCGGCGACGACACGCTGCAGAAGCGCATGCAGGGCTATGTCGTGCCGGAAAGCTTCAACCACGGCACGTCCGAGCAGCGTCGCCGCTGGTTCAAGCGCGGCTTCGACACCGGCCGGGTCGATGCCTGCGACACGTTCAAGGGCGACGTATGATCGAAGCGCCGGCGGCATTGCCGCCGTCGGCGAGCTTCAGGTCTTCCTCGACGATTAGGGCATATTTGGTCGCGTGCGTCAGGGCGATGGCGAGCGCGACCGCGAGCATCGGCACGGCGATCGCCAGGTTACCGCGCAGCTGCCAGAAGAACGGCCGGTGCACCACCTTCACCCAGAGGAGTAGGGCAGCCGGCAGGCCGCCGAAGACCAGCATGTGGACGGCAAGGGAGAGCGGCTGGACGGAGGCTTGCGGCCGGAAGACGCCGTCCTCGTCCATGAACCAGGCCGCCGCGGCCGCGAGAAGAAGGAGCGCCGCGAAGAGCGGCTTCATCACCCGTTTCCAGGAGACGGCGACGCAGGTGACGATGAAGAGGCAAAGGAAGCCGCCCGTCACCAGCGCGAGCGTGCCGGGGCGGGCGCCGAGCAGGGCCCAGCTCTCCATCCAGAAATCGCGGCTGGTGACAAGGAAGAGATAGAGGCCGGTCGCAAGGCTGACCGTCAGGCTGCCGAAGGCGGGCCTTGCGGCGGGAAAGCGGCGCTGAGCTGAGCGGCCCTGAACTGAGCGGAATGACATTGCCGGTCCTCGAACGCTGACATGCGGAGGACATATCTCGCCCTGCGCCGTTACCGGCGAATGACAAGCGGCCCCCATCTCGCGCATTTCTCTCATGAGGAAGCTGACAATTCGCTGACGGCTCCCGCCCGTCGCGCCCGAAGCGGGCAGGATTGGAGCGGGAACGGGCTGCCGGCCGCAGCCGCAGCCCGTCCCATGGCCTCAGGCCCGCTTTTCACTGTCCATATGCGCCAGCATGGCGGCCGGGTAGCGCTCGCCCGCGGCGGCATCCTTCGGCATGGCGGCTTCGATCGCGGCGAGATCGGCCTCGGTGAGCACGACCTGCTGCGCAGCCAGCGCCTCGGCCAGGCGATCGCGCCGCCGGGCGCCGACAAGCGGCACGATATCGGCGCCCTGCGCGGCGACCCAGGCGATGGCGAGCTGGGCGACGGTGGCGCCCTTCTCCTCCGCGACACGGCGCAGGGCCTCGACGAGCGCCAGGTTCCGGTCGATGTTGCCCTCCTGGAACCGCGGGCTCAGCGTGCGGAAATCGCCGCCTGCCGTTTCGCCCTTCTGCCAATGACCGCTGATCAGGCCGCGCGACAGCACGCCATAGGCGGTGACCGCGATGCCGAGCGCCCGGCAGGTCGGCAGGATATCGTCCTCGATGCCGCGCGAGATCAGCGAATATTCGATCTGGAGATCGACGATCGGATGGACGGCCGCCGCCCGGCGGATCGTTTCCGAGCCCACTTCGGAAAGCCCGATATGGCGGATGTAGCCGGCCTTCACGAGGTCGGCGAGCGCGCCGATCGTCTCCTCGATCGGCACAGCCGGGTCGAGACGGGAGGGGCGGTAGATGTCGATATGGTCGGTGCCGAGCCTTTGCAGGGAGTAGGCGAGGAAGTTGCGGATCGCCGCGGGGCGGGAATCGTAGCCGCTCCAGGCGCCGTCCGGCCCGCGCAGCGCGCCGAACTTCACGCTGAGCAGCAGGTCCTCGCGGCGGCGCTCCTTCAGCGCTTCGGCGATCAGCATCTCGTTGTGGCCCATGCCGTAGAAATCGCCGGTATCGAGAAGGGTGATGCCGGCGTCGAGCGCGGCATGGATGGTGGCGATGCTTTCCGCCCGGTCGGCGGGGCCATACATGCCGGACATGCCCATGCAGCCGAGCCCGATGGTGGAAACGACGGGGCCGGTCTTGCCGAGGGTGATGGTCTTCATGGGGTTTCTCCTGTTCGCTGCCTTTCGGTCGATGCTCTTTTACCGCCATCGCCGTTGTGCGATAATCCGATCCATCCCGAACAAGCCGTGCGGTTTTTCGAACAATGAGCCAGATTCCCCTTGCCGATCTCGATGCCTTCGTCACCATCGCCCGGGTGAAGAGCTTCCGCGCCGCCGCCAAGCTGCGCGGCGTCTCCGCCTCGGCGCTGTCGGAGGCGATGCGGCGGCTGGAGGGGCGGCTCGATCTTCGCCTTTTCAACCGCACGACGCGCAGCGTGACGCTGACGGATGCCGGTGCGCGCCTCCTGGAGCGGCTGGCGCCGGCGCTGGCCGAGGTCGAGGCGGCGATCGACGGGGTGAACAGCCTGCGCGACCGGCCGGTCGGCCGCCTCCGGCTAAACGTGCCCGGCATCGTCGCGCGCTTCGTGCTGCCGCCGATCGCCACGCCCTTCCTCAAGGCCTATCCCGGCATCACGCTGGAGGTCGCGTCCAACGATGCGCTGGTGGATGTGCTGGCGGAGGGTTTCGACGCCGGCATCCGCTATGAGGAGGCGCTGCACCAGGACATGATCGCCGTGCCGATCGGCCCGCGCCGGCAGCGCTTCGTCGTGGCCGCGGCGCCCGCCTATATCGAGGCGCACGGGGCGCCGGAACATCCGCGCGACCTGATGCGGCACCGCTGCATCCTGCACCGTTTCGCCAGCGGCCATGTGCTGCCCTGGGCCTTCGAGCGGGGCGAGGAGAAGGTTTCGCTGATGCCGCCGGCCTGCCTGATCTCCGAATCGAACGAGGTGGAGCAGCATGCCGCCGCGGCGGGCCTCGGCATCGTTTGCACCTTCGAGGAATTCCTGGCGCCGGCCCTTGCCTCCGGTGCGCTGCAGGTCGTCATGCCCGACTGGATCCAGACCTTCTCCGGCCCCTTCCTCTACTATCCGAGCCGCACCCTGATGCCCGCGCCGCTGCGGGCCTTCGTCGATTTCGTGAAGGCGCATCCCTGGCCGGAATGAGGCCTTTCATCAGCGGATCGCGACTAATTCATCAAAAAAATTGCAATGTTCACGGATTGTTTCACGGTAAAAAGTGAAATAGAAGTCTTCGCCTGACATTTCGCCCACGCGTGCCGGGCGCTATCCTTACCAGGGGTGAAGCCATGATCGATGCCAGGTCCACCCGGCGCGGGCTCCTTCTCGTCTTCATGATCATGTTCCTCGACGTGATCGGCATCGCCATCATCATGCCGGTGCTGCCGACCTATCTGCGCGAGCTGACGGGTGACGATATCAGCCAGGCGGCGATCGACGGCGGCTGGCTGCTGCTCGTCTATGCCGGCATGCAGTTCCTCTTCGCGCCCTTCATCGGCAATCTCTCCGATCGCTTCGGCCGGCGGCCGGTGCTGCTCGCCTGCATCCTCACCTTCGCCATCGACAACCTCATCTGCGCGCTGGCGACCAGCTACTGGATGCTGTTCGTCGGCCGGGTGCTGGCGGGCATCAGCGGCGCCAGCTTCGGCACGGCCGCCGCCTATATCGCCGATGTCTCCACGGACGAGACGCGGGCGAAGAATTTCGGGCTGATGGGCATCGCCTTCGGCACCGGCTTCGCGCTCGGCCCCGTCATCGGCGGGCTGCTCGGCGAGTTCGGCCCGCGCATCCCGTTCTACGGGGCGGCGGTGCTCGCCTTCCTCAATTTCGTCGCGGCCTGTTTCCTCCTGCCGGAAAGCCTGGAGACGGCCCACCGCCGCCGCTTCGAGCTTGCCCGTGCCAATCCGCTCGGCGCGCTCCTCCAGATGCGCAACTATCCGGGCGTCCTGTGGGTCGGCCTCGTCTTCTTCTGTTACTGGCTGGCGCATGCCGTCTATCCTTCCGTCTGGTCCTTCGTCTCGGCGCTGCGCTACGGCTGGAGTGAGGGGCAGATCGGCCTGTCGCTCGGCGTCTTCGGGGTCGGCGGGGCGATCGTCATGGCCTTCGTGCTGCCGCGCGTCGTGCCGAGGCTCGGCGAGTTCCGCACGGCCGTCGTCGGCCTCGCCTTCGCCGTGCTCGGCCTTGCCGGTTACGCCGCCTCCGTCCACGGCTGGATGATCTATGCGGTGATCGTGCTGACGGCGCTCGAAAGCCTGGCCGATCCGCCGCTGCGCTCCATCGCCTCGGCCCGCGTTCCGCCTTCCGCGCAGGGCGAATTGCAGGGGGCGCTGACGAGCGTTTCCAGCATCACGACGATCATCGGTCCGTTGATCTTCACCCAGGTATTCAGCCATTTCACGGGGCCGGCCGCGCCGGTCGTCTTTGCCGGCGCGCCTTTCGCGCTCGCGGCCGTGATGCTCTTCATCGGCCTCGTGATCTTCGTCGTGAAGCTGCGTGGTGCCGGAGCGGGTCCGAGCGGGAATCTGGCGGCGGAAAGGGCCTGAAGCGCTTTCAAAACGGGAAATCCGGACGAAAATTCCGCCCGCGAGCGCCGCACGGAGCCGGATTCCGGCGTTTTTGATGAAAGCATCAAATCTATTCGATTGATCGCGGCGGGAACTTGTGATCCGAAGCGATGCGAAAGTGAGAAGTATCATGCACATGGCACCGCACCGCGAGGACAACCGCTGGGGCGCCCATTTCCGGGCGACCTTCACCCTCGGCGTGCCGTTGATCGGCGCGCAGCTCGCCCAGCTCGGCATTCACACGACGGACGTGGTCATCCTCGGCCGCCTCGGCGCCGCGCATCTGGCGGCGATCGTTCTGTCGAGCCAGTTCTTCTTCACGATCTTCATCCTCGGCTCGGGTTTTGCCAATGCCGTCATGCCCATGGTGGCGCAGGCCTATGGCCGCGGCGATGCGGTTTCCGTGCGCCGTGCGGTGCGCATGGGCATGTGGGTGGTGCTGCTCTATTCCATGCTGATGGTGCCGCTCTTCTACAATGCCGAAAGCATCCTGCTCTATGCCGGCCAGAAGCCGGAAGTGGCGGCGCTGGCCGGCAGCTACCTGAAGATCGCCCAATGGGGCATGGCGCCGGGGCTGCTCTTCATGACGCTGCGCGGCCTCGTCAGCGCGCATGGCCGGGCCGGCATCGTGCTTTACGTCACGATCGTCATCCTGACCGTCAACGCCTTCTTCGCCTATGCGCTGGTGCTGGGCCGTTTCGGCTTCCCGGCCATGGGCATCGAGGGGGCGGCCATCGTCTCGCTCGGCGTCAACCTGCTGAGCTTCGTGCTGCTGACGGCCTATATCCAGTCCCGCCCGGAAATGCGCCGCTACGAGCTCTTCGTGCGCTTCTGGCGGCCGGACTGGCCGGCCTTCCGCGAGGTCGTCCATCTCGGCCTGCCGATCGGCCTGACCATGCTGGCGGAAGTCAGCCTCTTCACCGGCGCCTCGCTGTTGATGGGCAATATCGGCACGCTGGAGCTGGCCGCCCACGGCATCGCGCTGCAGCTTGCCTCCATCGCCTTCATGATCCCGCTCGGCCTGGCGCAGGCCGGCACGGTGCGCGTCGGCGTGGCGCATGGGCGCGGCGATCATCTCGGCGTCGTGCGCGCCGCCTGGGCGGTGCTGATCATCGCCGCGATCATCGCGGTCGCCGGCGGCATCCTCTTCGCCCTCGTCCCGACGACGCTCGCCTCGATCTTCCTCGACAAGGCCGGCAAGGATTCCGCTGCCGTTCTGGCGATCGCCGGCCCCTTCGTGGTGATCGCCGGCATCTTCCAGCTCGTCGACGGCCTGCAGGCGATCGCCGCCGGCCTGCTGCGCGGCCTCAAGGACACGCGCATCCCGATGATCATGGCCGTCATCTCCTACTGGCCGATCGGTTTCCTTGCCGCCTGGTTCTTCGCCTTCCCGGCCGGCTTCGGCGGCATCGGCGTCTGGTTCGGCTTCCTCGCCGGCCTCGCGGCGGCGTCCGTGCTGCTCAACTGGCGATTCTACCGGCTGGTGAAGCAGCGCGGCGGCGATCGGCTCGCCTGAGCCTCTTGGTCGCTTGCTTCCGGGAGCGTGGATTGAAACGATTATGACGACCTGCTGCTCTACTGCGCACAGGATGCTTCCCCGACGGAATGGCTTCATTCGGAAAAAGAAAAGCCCCGGACCATATCCGGGGCTTCAGTTTGGCGGCAAACATCGCTCCAAGCACTCCATCATCCTCGGGCTCGACCCGATGAACCAAGTCACGGGTGGGGCGTGGATGGCCGAGTCAAGCCCGACCATGACGGGGGAGAGGTATCGGCGACGGCTTACACCCGTTCGGGGATGGCCTCTTCGCCCTTCTTCTCGCGCACCAGGTTGATGAAGCGGCGGAAGAGGTAGTGGCTGTCCTGCGGGCCTGGCGAGGCCTCCGGATGGTGCTGTACGGAGAAAACCGGCTTGCCGGCAAGGCGCAGGCCGCAATTCGTGCCGTCGAACAGCGAGATGTGGGTCTCTTCCACGCCGTCGGGCAGGGAGGCGGAGGCGACGGCAAAGCCGTGGTTCATCGAGACGATCTCCACCTTGCCGGTCGTGTGGTCCTTCACCGGGTGGTTGGCGCCGTGATGGCCCTGGTGCATCTTCTCGGTCGTGGCGCCGACGGCAAGGCCCAGCATCTGGTGGCCGAGGCAGATGCCGAAGATCGGGATGCCCGTGTCGATCAGCGTCTTGATGACCGGCACGGCATATTCGCCGGTCGCCGCCGGATCGCCCGGGCCGTTGGAGAGGAAGATGCCGTCCGGCTTCAGCGCCAGCACGTCGTCGGCGCTGGAGGTTGCCGGCATGACGGTGACCTTGCAGCCAAGGCCGCTGAAGAGGCGCAGGATGTTGCGCTTGACGCCGTAGTCGAGCGCAACGATGTGGTACTTCACGTCGCCCTCGGCGAGGTCCTCGTAGCCTTCGTTCCACACCCAGGGCTTCTCGCTCCAGCGCGAGGACTGGCCGGAGGAGGCGACCTTGGCGAGATCGAGGCCGACGAGGCCGCTCCAGGCCTTCGCCTCCGCCTTCAGCGTCTCGATGTCGAAGACGCCGTTCGGGTCGTGGGCGATCACCGCGTTCGGTGCGCCGTTCTCGCGGATCCACGCGGTGAGCGCGCGCGTGTCGATGCCGGAAAGGCCGATGATGCCGCGGGCCTTCAGCCAGCCGTCGAGATGCCTGGCGGCGCGGTAGTTGGAAGGATCGGTGATGTCGGCCTTGAAGATCGTGCCGACGGCGCCGTGGCGGGCGGCGGGCGTCAGGTCCTCGATGTCCTCGTCATTGGCGCCGATATTGCCGATATGCGGGAAGGTGAAGGTGACGATCTGGCCGAGATAGGACGGGTCGGTCAGGATTTCCTGGTAGCCGGTCAGCGCCGTGTTGAAGCAGACTTCTGCGGTCACCTTGCCGGTGGCGCCGATACCCTTGCCTTCGATGACGGTGCCGTCGGCGAGAACGAGCAGGGCGGTCGGCTTTTCAGTGGTCCATGCGGGGGTCGAGGTCATGTTCATCCCGTTTCCGGCGCCTGGCCCCGGGCTTGAAAGCCGATGGACCGGGCACCATTTAAGATCGCAGGCAAAGGCGCGCGGAAGCCCGCGTTGGTTCGCCCTGATTGCCGATTTTCGTGCAGGTGCCGGAAAATAGACAAAGCGGATGACGGGGTCAACCGTTGCCTGTGGATTGCGTGGAATTATAAAGCGTTGAGATTCAATCGCTTGCGCAATCCGTTTGCCGGCAGGCCCTTTGCCGGTCTATGAGCATGCACAATCGAACGATGATCGAAGCCCAGCCGCGCATCCGGCGCCGGCGGCTTCCAATGGAGAAAATGATGCGCGATACGATCGCAAATGCCCTCAAGGATGCACTCAAGGCCAAGGATGCCTGCCGTGTGTCCACGCTGCGCCTGATCCAGGCCAAGCTGAAGGACTGCGACATCGCCAACCGCGGTGTCGGCAAGGGGCCGGTCGAGAACGACGAACTGCTGCAGATCCTCGCCAAGATGATCAAGCAGCGCGAGGAATCGGCCAAGATCTTCTCCGAGAACGGCCGGCCGGAACTCGCCGCGCAGGAGCGCGAGGAAATCAAGGTCATCGAGAGCTTCCTGCCCGAGCAGATCGCCGAGGACAAGATGAAGGACCTCATCGCCGCGGCCATCGCCGAAATCGGCGCGCAGGGCCTGCGCGACATGGGCAAGGTCATGGCCGTGCTCAAGGAGCGCTATCCCGGCCAGATGGATTTCGCCAAGGCTTCCGGCGTGGTGAAGGACCTCCTGAAGTAGGCCGGCAACGACATTATCCGGACGAGGGGCGGCTTCGGCCGCCCTTTCTGTTCGGCGGGTGGGTTTCGTCGCGGCACGCATGCCGGGCAATCGGCGGGAACCAAACGCGCCGAATGCCGTTGTATCGGTCAACAGGAGCCCGACGATGCGGCGGTGACCGCCCATCGGCTCGCCCCGGCGAAGTGCATGCGATGCCGCCGGATATGTTTTGCGTTGAATGCCCCGGTGGCCGTCCAAGGAGGCCGAGCCGATGCGTCTGACGTTCCTTCTTTCCCTCGCGCCGCTCCTTGTTGCGGGGCCGGCCGTTGCGCATGACGCGGCGAGCGGCTGGCAGTACTAGGCCTTCTGCTGCAACGGCAACAGCCATAACGGTGACTGCCAGATGATTCCCGCCACCACCGTGCGCATCATCGCCGGCGGCTACCGGGTGACGCTGGCGCCCGGCGACCATCGCCTCGCCACCCGCAGCCATATCTTCCTCATGCCGCAGGACATGACGCGCCGCTCGCAGGACGGCGAGTACCATCTCTGTCTATACCCGACCGAGGATACGCCGCGCTGCTTCTATGCGCCGGACATGGGTTTCTGACGGTGCCTGTGAATTGCTGTGGGCAGGCGACTATCGCTGGCGGTAGGCGCCGCGCATGGTTATATGGACCTCGACCGAGGGACCCATGCGCTTTTCCAATGCCTTCCTAGACGAGATCCGCGACCGCGTCTCCATTTCGGAGGTGATCGGCAAACGCGTGACCTGGGATCGTCGCAAGACCAATGTGTCGCGCGGCGACTACTGGGCCTGCTGCCCGTTCCATGGCGAGAAGTCGCCGAGCTTCCACTGCGAGGACCGCAAGGGCCGCTACCATTGTTTCGGCTGCGGCGTCTCCGGCGACCATTTCCGCTTCCTCACCGATCTCGACGGCCTGTCCTTCCCGGAGGCCGTGCAGCAGATCGCCGACATGGCGGGCGTCGCCATGCCGCAGCCCGACCGCGAGGCCGAGCAGCGCGAGAAGGAGCGCACCGGCCTCGTCGAGGTCATGGAGATGGCCGCCCGCTTCTTCGAGGACCAGCTCCAGACGCCGGCCGGTGCGAAGGCCCGCGCCTACCTGCGCGACCGCGGCCTGACGGGGCGCACCATCGAGACCTTCCGGCTCGGCTATGCGCCGGAAAGCCGCAATGCGCTGAAGGAGTTCCTTGCCGGCAAGGGCGTGCCGAAGGAGGCGATCGAGGCTTGCGGCCTCGTCGTGCACGGGCCGGACATCCCGGTCTCCTACGACCGCTTCCGCGACCGCATCATGTTCCCGATCCTCTCGGTGCGCGAGAAGGTCATCGCCTTCGGCGGGCGCGCCATGTCGCCGGATGCGCCGGCAAAATACCTCAATTCCAACGAGACCGAGCTCTTCCACAAGGGCAACGTACTCTACAACCATGCCCGCGCCCGCAAGGCCGCGCAGGGCGCGAGCCGGGCCGGACAGGACGAGAAGACCGCCGGCACGGTGATCGCCGTCGAAGGCTATATGGACGTGATCGCGCTTCACCAGGCCGGCATCGAGAATGCCGTCGCGCCGCTCGGCACGGCGCTCACGGAAAACCAGCTCGACCTGTTGTGGAAGATGACGCCGGAGCCGGTGCTGTGCTTCGATGGCGATGGCGCGGGCATTCGCGCGGCGAACCGCGCCGCCGACCTCGCGCTGCCCTTCATCAAGCCGGAGCGCACCGTGCGCTTCGCGCTGCTGCCCGACGGCAAGGACCCGGACGACCTCGTGCGCCAGGAGGGCCGCGCGCCCTTCGACAAGGTGATGGCAGGCGCCCGGCCGCTCGCCGAGATGATCTGGAGCCGCGAGGTGCAGGGTGTGAGTTTCGAGACGCCGGAAAGCCGGGCGGCGCTCGAGGCGCGCCTGCGCCAGGTCACCGGCGTGATCGCCGACGAGGATGTGCGCCGCCACTACCAGCAGAACATGCGCGACCGGCTGAACGCCTTCTTCCGCCCCGCGCAACGGCAGGGCGGCTTTGTCGCCGGCAGAGGCCGTGCGGGGCAACGCCTCGGAAGCGGCGCGCCGCAGGGCACGTCCGTCTCCTCGGGCATTTCCGACCGGCTGGCGCGCTCGGCGCTGGTGCGTGGCGCGCAGGAGCTGCCGGCGCTGCGCGAAAGCGTGCTGGCGCTCACCGTCGTCAACCATCCGGGCCTCCTCTTCAGCGATTATGACGAGATCGCCATCATCGAATACGAGAACCGCGACCTGCAGCGGCTCTGGTCGGCGCTGCTCGGCATTGCCGGCTCCGTCGGCGCCCGGCTGGAACGCGACCGGCTGGTCGAGGAACTGGAGGCGGCAGGCTTCGACACGCTGCTGCGCGGGCTCGACCAGCAGATCCGCAACTCCCGCCTGTGGACCGCGACGGCGGAGGCCGCGCCCGAGGATGCCCGCGAGGGCTTCCTCCAGGCGCTCGCCCTGCACAAGCGCACCCGCGCCCTGCTCTGGCAGCGCCGCGAGCTGGAGCGCGAGCTTGCCGTTGCGACCGAGGAGGGCGACGGCGAACGGGTTCCCCAAATCCTGCGCGCGCTGCAGGAGGTGCAGATGGAGACCGTGCGCCTGGAGAACCAGGAAGCCATCATCGAGGGCTTCGGCGTGCTCTCCGGCCGCGTGAAGGGGCCGGCGGGCAAGTAGCCGCCGCCCCGGCCTTCATTCGTCGTAGACGATGGCAAGCTTGTTGCCGACCGGATCGCGGACATAGGCGGAATACCAGTTGGGGCCGTAATGCGGGCGCGGGCCGGGCGCGCCTTCGTCCGTTCCGCCATGGGCGAGGGCGGCCGCATGGAAGGCCCCCACCTCGTCATGCGAGGCGGCGGGAAAGCCGATCATGGTGCCGTTGCCGGGGCTTGCCGGCGCGCCGTCGAAGGGCGTGCACAGCCAGAGGATGAAGCCGTCGGCGCCGCCGCCTCTGGTGTAGCCGCGCAATCCCGGATAATCCGCCCGCACGGCCCAGCCGATCGTCGCGAGGACGGCATCGTAAAAGGGCGTGGTGGCCGCGGCGTCCGATGTGCCGAGGGTTGCATAGACATCCATTCCTGCCTCTCCCATGTCGGTTTTTTGCAACCTTATCTTGAAATCGGAACAAATCAAGAACATTATTGAGCGGTGGACGTCGGCGCGCGGGCGGTTGCCGAACCACGCCCGCTTGGTCAGAATGGGGGGAACGAAAGTGCAGATGATGATCGAAGCCCGACCTTCCGCCCCCCTTGCCGCCCTGTTCGATGCGCCGACGGACGATCCGCTCGACGTGCTCAAGCGCGTCTACGGCTATGATGCCTTCCGCGGCAAGCAGCAGGCGGTGGTCGAGCATGTGGTCGGCGGCGGGGACGCCGTCGTGCTGTTCCCGACCGGTGCCGGCAAGTCGCTCTGCTTCCAGATCCCGGCGCTCTGCCGCGAGGGCGTCGGCATCGTCATCTCGCCGCTGATCGCGCTGATGCGCGACCAGGTGGAGGCGCTGAAGCAACTCGGCGTCAGGGCCGCCGCGCTGAATTCTTCCCTGACGCGCGAGGAATTCTTCGCCGTGCGCGATGCCATGCGCGCGGGCGAGCTCGATCTCCTCTACGTCACGCCCGAACGCATCGTCACGGAAGGCTTTGCCGAGCTCGTCGCCGATGCGCGCATCGCGCTCTTCGCCATCGACGAGGCGCATTGCGTCTCGCAATGGGGTCATGATTTCCGGCCGGAATACCGGGCGCTCGGCGTTCTCGGCGAGCGCTATCCCGGCGTGCCGCGCGTCGCGCTGACGGCGACCGCCGATCCGCACACCCGCGGCGACATCATCGAGCGGCTCGGCCTTCAGGACGCGGCGGTCTTCACGACCAGCTTCGACCGGCCGAACATTTCCTACGAGATCGCCGAGCGCGACCAGGCGCGCCAGCAATTGCTGCGCTTCCTCTCGCGCCACCAGGGCGAGAGCGGCATCGTCTACTGCCTGTCGCGCGCCAAGGTGGAGGACACGGCCGACTGGCTGAACGCGCAGGGCGTTCGCGCGCTGCCCTACCATGCCGGGTTCGACCGCGCGGTGCGCGACGCCAACCAGGATGCCTTCCTGAAGGAGGAGAACCTCTGCCTCGTCGCGACGGTCGCCTTCGGCATGGGCATCGACAAGCCGGATGTGCGCTATGTCGCCCATCTCGACCTGCCGGGCTCGGTGGAGGCCTATTACCAGGAGACGGGGCGCGCCGGGCGCGACGGCCTGCCCTCCGAGGTCTGGATGGCCTATGGCATGGCCGACGTCGTGCAGCGCCGCAAGATGATCGACGAGGGCGGGGCGTCCGAGGAGGTCAAGCGCATCGAGCGCGCCAAGCTGACGGCGCTGCTCGCCATCTGCGAGACGGCCGGCTGCCGGCGCAAGGCCATCCTGGCGCATTTCGGCGAAAGCCATTCCGGCCATTGCGGCAATTGCGATACCTGCCGCAACCCGGTCGAGACCTGGGACGGCACGGAGGCGGCGATCAAGGCGCTCGCCGCCGTCTACCGCACCGGCGAGCGCTTCGGCGCCGCCCATGTCATCGACGTCCTGGTGGGCGCGGTCAACGAGAAGACCGAGCGCTTCGGCCACACCTCCATGCCGGTCTTCGGGGCGGGCAAGGACATTGCCGGGCGCGTCTGGCAGTCGATCTTCCGGCAGCTTCTGGCGGCCGGCCTCATCAGCGTCGACCACGCCGCCTATGGCGCGCTGAAGCTGGAGCCCGAGGCGCGCGCCGTCTTCCGCCACGAGCGGCAGGTCCTCCTACGCAAGGATCGCCCGCAGGCGGGGCGCAAGGGCAAGGCCGGCGGCTCTCCTGCCGCCCGCGAACGCTCCAACCTTGCGGGCTCCGACCGCGAGCTCTTCGAGCTGCTGCGCGCCGAGCGGCTGTCCATCGCCAAGGACCTCGACGTGCCGCCCTATGTCGTCTTCCCGGACACGACGCTGATCGCGCTTGCCAGGGAACGTCCGCGCGACCGGGAGGAGCTGCTGGACATTCCCGGCATCGGCGTTTCCAAGCGCGACCGGTTCGGCGATGCCTTCCTCGCCGTCATCGACGAATTCAGCGGCTGATTTTTTAGTGCCGCTGTCGGAACGTTCCGGTCCTCCTCGTCCTTGTGTGGGTTCAAGCAAGGAGGACAGTCCGATGAAGGTTACGCAGCATCTCTGGTTCGAGAAGGACATGGAGGCCGCGATCGGCTTCTACACGTCGCTCGTTCCCGGTTCCTCGGTCCATTGGGTCTCGTCGCTTCCGGCCGAAACGCCGAGCGGACCGCCGGGCAGCGTGAAGATCGCCAGCTTCACGCTCGGCGACCAGCGCTACATGGCGATCGAGGCCGGCCCGCTCGACCCGTTCAACCACAGCTTCTCCATCATGGTCGAATGCGAGACGCAGGGCGACCTCGACCGGCTGTGGGATGCGCTGCGGGACGGCGGTTCGGTGGAGCAGTGCGGCTGGCTGAGGGACCGCTGGGGCCTCTCCTGGCAGATCGCGCCGACGCGGCTCGGGGAACTGATGAGCGACCCGGACCAGGCGAAGGTCAAGCGCGTGACGGAGGCGATGCTCCAGATGGTCAAGCTCGACATCGCGCCGCTGGAGGCGGCCGCGGCGCGGCAAGCCGGATGAGGCGCAGGCCCGGCCGCTACATGCGGACGGTCATGCCGCCGTCGACCACCAGCACATGGCCGTTGACGAAGGACGCCGCGTCGCTGGCGAGGAACAGGGCGGCGCCGGCGATCTCGTCGGCGCGGGCCCAGCGCTGGACGGGGATGCGCTGGCGCACGAAGGGCATCAGGCCCTCGTCGGCGGCAAGCGCCGCGTTGGTTTCCGTCGCGAACCAGCCGGGGGCGATGGCGTTGCTGGTGATGCCGTGCGGGGTGTATTCGACGGCCATGCTGCGCATGAGGCCGGTGAGGCCGTGCTTGGCGGCGGGGTAGATGCCGTCGTTCGGCATGGCCACATGCCCGCCGATCGAGGTGATGGCGATCAGCCGCCCGTGGCCGTTGCGCTTCATCAGCGCGGCGGCGTCCCGCGAGAGGCTCGCGGCGGCGGAAAGGTCGGTGCGGATCAATTCGTCGATCGCTGCGTCGTCCATCTCCGACAGCGGCCGGCGGTCGCGGGCGCCGACATTGTTGACGAGCACGTCGAGCCGGCCGTGCGCCTGTTCGATCCCGGCGAGCACGGCGCGCTGGGCGGTCCGGTCGGCGATGTCGAAGGCTGCCGCGGCGGCGCTGCCGCCGGCTGCCGCGATCCTCTCGACCGCCCGGTCGAGCGTCGCGGCCGTGCGGCCCGTGACCACCACATGGGCGCCGGCCTCGGCCAGCGCCTTGGCGATCTCGAAACCCAGGCCTCGGCCGCCGCCGGTGACGAGCGCCACGCGGCCCTTCTGGGAGAATCTTTCCAGTATCGTCATGGCCCAAATCCTTTCGCGCCGCCACCGGACAGGGCAAGCGCTGTCCTGTCAACCCTGCGGCCGTCGGGGCTAAGGCAATGCACGACTTTGTCCTTTCGCAAAAAGGCGCTATCTCCGGTGCGAAAGGATCGCCATGGCCCAGAACATCTACGACCAGCCCGCCTTCTTCGAGGGCTATTCCAGTCTTCCCCGTTCGGTGCATGGCCTTGCGGGCGCGGCGGAGTGGGAGGCGGTGCGCGCGCTGCTGCCGGACCTGGCGGGCAAGCGCATCGTCGATCTCGGCTGCGGTTTCGGCTGGTTCGCGCGCCACGCGGCGGAGGCGGGGGCGGAAAGCGTGCTCGGCCTCGACCTCTCGGAGAACATGATCGCCCGCGCCCGGGCGGAGACGGCGTCTCCCGCCGTCCGCTACGAGATCGCCGATCTCGACCGGCTGGAATTGCCGGCCGGAGCCTTCGATTTCGCCTACAGCTCGCTCGCCTTCCACTATATCGCGGATTTCGACCGGCTGGTGCGCACCGTCCATGCCGCGCTGGTGCCGGGCGCCTCCTTCGTCTTCACCATCGAGCATCCGCTCTACATGGCGCCGTCCCGGCCGGATTGGTCGGAGATAGACGGCCGGACTGTCTGGCCGGTCGACGGTTATCTCGTCGAAGGCCCGCGCACGACGGACTGGCTCGCCAAGGGCGTC
Source organism: Shinella yambaruensis (assembly GCF_050859155.1). Taxonomy (NCBI): domain Bacteria; kingdom Pseudomonadati; phylum Pseudomonadota; class Alphaproteobacteria; order Hyphomicrobiales; family Rhizobiaceae; genus Shinella; species Shinella yambaruensis. Next base: position 2,795,969 of record NZ_CP150638.1, on the reverse strand, counting down.
GTCAAGCACCACCGTACGCTCGGCACGACCCTCAATGCCTTGATCGCCGCCGGCTTTTCCATCCGCCATGTCGAGGAATGGCGGCCGAGCGAAGCGCAGCTTGCGGCACATCCGGAATGGCAGGTGGAGCTCAACCGGCCGATGTTCCTGCTGATCGCCTGCGAACGGTCCTGAAACGGCGAAAAGAGCGGCGCAACCCTTTACGTCGCTTTCCGCTGCGCTAGAACTATCGCAGTGGAGCACTTCGCCGGCACCATGATCAGAACGACAAGCCGGCGTTTAACGGAAGGGGAGCCGTGCCCATGAAAAGACCGAGCCTGCCGCTCGACGGCGTCTGCCGCTGCGGGCGCGTGAAAATCCGCATCAGCGCGCCGCCGATGCTCACCATGGCCTGCCATTGCACCGGCTGCCAGCGCATGTCGGGCAGCGCCTATTCGTTGAGCGCGGCGATCCCGGCGGAGGGCTTTGCCGTCATCGCGGGCGAGCCCGTCGTCGCCGGGGCGAGCGCGGAGGCCGGCCATCATTTCTGCCCGGATTGCATGACCTGGATGTTCACCCGGCCCGCCGGGTTCGATTTCTTCGTCAATGTGCGGCCGACCATGCTGGACGAGACCGGCTGGTACAGCCCGTTCATCGAGACCTATACGAGCGAAAAGCTCGCCTGGGCGCAGACGCCGGCCGCGCACAGCTATGAAAAGTTCCCGCCGATGGAGGACTACGAGAAACTGATCGGCGCCTATGCGGCGAGCGCGGCCTGAGCCGTCGCCGCCTGAACCTTTCCATCATTTCCGCGAGTGCGTGCCCATGACCTCCGCCTTCATCGCCCATCTCCAGTCCGAAATCGACGGCCTCAAATCCGCAGGCCTCTACAAGTCGGAGCGCGTGATCACCTCCAAGCAGGCCGGCGAGATCGCCGTCGCCTCGGGCGAGCGCGTGCTGAACTTCTGCGCCAACAATTATCTCGGCCTTGCCGACAACGCGGACCTGGCCGAGGCCGGCAAGCAGGCGCTCGACCGCTACGGCTACGGCATGGCCTCGGTGCGCTTCATCTGCGGCACGCAGGAGGAGCACAAAGAGCTGGAGGCGCGCATCTCGTCCTTCCTCGGGCTGGAGGACACCATCCTCTATTCATCCTGCTTCGACGCCAATGGCGGCCTCTTCGAGACCCTGCTCTCCGAGGAGGACGCCATCATCTCTGACGCGCTGAACCACGCCTCGATCATCGACGGCGTGCGGCTCTCCAAGGCGAAGCGCTTCCGCTATGCCAACAACGACATGGCGAGCCTGGAGGAGGAGCTGAAGAAGGCGGAAGGCGCGCGCTTCAAGATGATCGCCACGGACGGCGTCTTCTCGATGGACGGCATCATCGCCAACCTTCAGGGCGTCTGCGACCTTGCGGAAAAATACGGCGCGATGGTCATGGTGGACGACAGCCATGCCGTCGGCTTCGTGGGAAAACATGGCCGCGGCTCGGCCGAGCATTGCGGCGTGGAGGGGCGGGTGGACATCATCACCGGCACGCTCGGCAAGGCGCTGGGCGGGGCTTCCGGCGGCTATACGTCCGGCCGGCGGGAGGTCGTGGAGTGGCTGCGCCAGCGCTCGCGGCCCTACCTCTTCTCCAACACGCTGGCGCCGGTCATCGCGGCCGCCTCGCTCAAGGTGTTCGATCTCATCGACAATGGCGATGCGCTGCGCGAGCGCCTCTATGCCAATGCCGATCTCTTCCGCGCCGAGATGACGAAGCTCGGCTTCACGCTTGCGGGCGAGGGGCATCCGATCATCCCGGTCATGCTGGGCGATGCGAGCCTCGCGCAGGAAATGGCCTCGCGCATGCTGGCGAAGGGCGTCTACGTCATCGGCTTTTCCTTCCCTGTCGTGCCGCGCGGCCAGGCGCGCATCCGCACCCAGATGTCGGCGGCGCATGGCGAGGCGGACGTTCGCAAGGCGATCGAGGTCTTTGCCGAAGTCGGGCGTGAACTGGGCGTCATTTAGAGAATCGTCTGAATCCCTTGCGGAGATTTCGTCATGTCGAACATGATGCGTGCGCTGGTTAAAGCAAAACCTGAAGTCGGCCTGTGGATGGAAAATGTTCCGGTGCCGGAGGTCGGCCCGAACGACGTGCTGATCCGGGTGAAGAAATCGGCGATCTGCGGCACGGACGTGCATATCTGGAACTGGGACCAGTGGGCGCAGAAGACGATCCCCGTGCCGATGGTCGTCGGCCACGAATTCGTCGGCGAGATCGCCGAGATCGGCTCGGCCGTCACCAAGTACCATGTCGGCGAGCGGGTCTCGGGCGAGGGGCACATCGTCTGCGGCAAGTGCCGCAATTGCCGCGCCGGCCGGGGGCACCTCTGCCACTATACCAAGGGCGTCGGCGTCAACCGGCCGGGTTCGTTCGGAGAATTCGTCTGCATTCCCGAGCACAATGTGGTGCCGATCCCGGATGATGTTCCCGACGAGGTGGCGGCGATCTTCGACCCGTTCGGCAACGCCGTGCACACCGCGCTGTCCTTCGACCTCGTCGGCGAGGACGTGCTCGTCACCGGTGCCGGGCCGATCGGCATCATGGGGGCGATGGTGGCAAAGCGCTCCGGCGCGCGGAAGGTCGTGATCACCGATATCAATCCCGTCCGCCTCGATCTCGCCCGCAAGGTCGGCATCGATCATGTCGTCGACGCCTCGAAGGAGGACCTTTCGCAGGTGATGACCGAGATCGGCATGACGGAGGGCTTCGATGTCGGCCTGGAAATGTCCGGCGCGCCGCCGGCCTTCCGCTCGATGATCGACACGATGAACAATGGCGGCAAGATCGCCATCCTCGGCATCGCGCCCGACGGTTTCGGCATCGACTGGAACAAGGTGATCTTCAAGATGCTGACGCTGAAGGGCATCTATGGCCGCGAGATGTTCGAGACCTGGTACAAGATGATCGCCTTCGTGCAGGGCGGGCTCGATCTTGCGCCGATCATCACCCATCGCATCAGGATCGATGAATTCCGTGACGGCTTCGAGGCGATGCGCTCGGGCAATTCCGGCAAGGTCGTCATGGACTGGAATTAACAGGAGGTCTGGACATGAAATACGAGGGAAGCTGTCACTGCGGCGCCGTCGCCTTCGAGGTGGAGGGCGAGTTCGATAGCGGGCTCGACTGCAATTGTTCGATGTGCCGCCGGCGCGGCGGCCTGCTCGCCTTCGTGCCCGCGGAAAACCTGCGCCTGACCACGCCGAAGGAGGATGTCTCGACCTACACCTTCAACCGTCATGTCATCCAGCATCATTTCTGCGCCAAGTGCGGCATCGCGCCCTATGGCGAGGGAAGCGACCCGAAAGGAAACAGGATGGCGGCGGTCAATCTGCGCTGTATTCCGGCGATCGATCTGGAGGCCCTGACGATCAACAAGGTCGACGGGCGCTCTTTTTGACCGGGAGGGCGAATCGGTCGGCGCAAGACATTGATTTCCGGGCGATTGGCGGCCCTTGTCTTTTTCTGAAGGGCGCCTACATGAGGGATAATCGCCCGGATCCGCCGACTTTCCTGTCCGCGAACCCGAATCGGAACCTTTTCCGGCTTTTTTGCCGGAAAAGCTTGACGTAACCGAAAATTCTGGGAATCACCATTGTTGGCTGAGAAGGAATGGGTACGGCGGATCGGGAAGTCATGTCAATTGTGTTGCTTCGGCAACATCGCCACACGCCCGAGGGCCGGGATGTGGTTAATCGGGATTTAATTGTCAATCCGTTAGGTCAGGGACGCTGATTCGCGCTAACGACGCCGGAAGGCGATCGGCGCGGAGCCCCTAACCGCTTGGAAACTGATGCTCAGGAAAGCGACGAAATAAATGGCGACAAAGGTCAAAGAGAACGAGGAAGTCGAAAACGAACGCGAAGGCGCATCCGACGGCCCTCTTCTCGATCTTTCCGACGATGCCGTCAAGAAGATGATCAAGGCCGCCAAGAAGCGCGGCTATGTCACCATGGACGAGCTGAATTCGGTCCTGCCGTCCGAGGAAGTGACCTCGGAGCAGATCGAGGACACGATGGCCATGCTCTCCGACATGGGCATCAACGTCATCGAGGACGAGGACGCCGAAGAGGCGGCCCAGGGCGGCGAGGAAGACGGCGGCGACGACGACAACGAGGGCGAAGGCGGGGAGCTGGCCGCTTCCGGCGGCACCGCGCTTGCGACCGCCAAGAAGAAGGAGCCGACCGACCGCACGGACGACCCGGTGCGCATGTACCTGCGCGAGATGGGCTCCGTCGAGCTTCTGTCGCGCGAGGGCGAAATCGCCATCGCCAAGCGCATCGAGGCCGGCCGCGAGACGATGATCGCCGGTCTCTGTGAGAGCCCGCTGACGTTCCAGGCCATCATCATCTGGCGGGATGAACTCAACGAAGGCCAGACCCTCCTGCGCGAGATCATCGATCTCGAGACGACCTATTCCGGCCCCGAGGCGAAGGCTGCCCCGCAGTTCCAGTCGCCGGAGAAGATCGAGGCCGACCGCAAGGCGGCCGAGGAGAAGGAAAAGACCCGCAAGCCGCGCGCCGCTAACGACGACGACATCACCAATGTCGGCGGCGAAGGCCTGCCGCCGGAGGAGGAGGAAGAGGACGACGACGAGTCGAACCTCTCGCTCGCCGCCATGGAAGCGGAGCTGCGCCCGCAGGTCATGGAGACCCTCGACACGATCGCCGAGACCTACAAGAAGCTGCGCAAGCTGCAGGACCAGCAGGTGGAAGCCCGTCTGCAGGCGACCGGCACGCTCTCGCCCGCCCAGGAGCGCCGCTACAAGGAGCTCAAGGACGAGCTGATCACCGCCGTCAAGTCGCTGTCGCTCAACCAGAACCGCGTCGACAGCCTCGTCGAGCAGCTCTACGACATCAACAAGCGCCTCGTGCAGAACGAGGGCCGCCTCTTGCGCCTTGCCGAGAGCTACGGCGTCAAGCGCGACTCGTTCCTCGAACAGTATAACGGCGCGGAGCTCGATCCGAACTGGATGAAGTCGATCGCCAACCTTGCGGCCCGCGGCTGGAAGGAATTCGCCAAGAGCGAGAACACGACGATCCGCGACATCCGTCAGGAGATCCAGAATCTCGCCACCGAGACCGGCATCTCCATCTCGGAATTCCGTCGCATCGTGCACATGGTGCAGAAGGGCGAGCGCGAGGCGCGCATCGCCAAGAAGGAGATGGTGGAAGCCAACCTCCGTCTCGTGATCTCGATCGCCAAGAAGTACACGAACCGCGGCCTGCAGTTCCTGGACCTCATCCAGGAAGGCAATATCGGCCTGATGAAGGCGGTGGACAAGTTCGAGTATCGCCGCGGCTACAAGTTCTCGACCTACGCGACGTGGTGGATCCGCCAGGCGATAACCCGCTCGATCGCCGACCAGGCCCGCACGATCCGCATTCCGGTGCACATGATCGAGACGATCAACAAGATCGTGCGCACCTCGCGCCAGATGTTGCACGAGATCGGCCGCGAGCCGACGCCGGAAGAACTGGCCGAAAAGCTCGCCATGCCACTCGAAAAGGTGCGCAAGGTGCTGAAGATCGCCAAGGAGCCGATCTCGCTTGAAACGCCCGTGGGCGACGAGGAAGACAGCCACCTCGGCGATTTCATCGAGGACAAGAACGCGCTGCTGCCGATCGACGCCGCCATCCAGGCGAACCTGCGCGAGACGACGACCCGCGTGCTGGCCTCGCTGACGCCGCGCGAGGAACGCGTGCTGCGCATGCGCTTCGGCATCGGCATGAACACCGACCACACGCTGGAGGAAGTCGGCCAGCAGTTCTCGGTGACGCGCGAACGTATCCGCCAGATCGAGGCGAAGGCGCTGCGCAAGCTGAAGCACCCGAGCCGCTCGCGCAAGCTGCGCTCGTTCCTCGACAGCTGAGGCGACGGTGAGATGAAACGAGCCCTGCGACCGAGAGGCCGCGGGGCTTTTTTGTTTATGGAATCAGGGCACACACCTCTCCTCCGTCATCCTCGGGCTTGACCCGAGGATCCCCACGTCCCGCGGCATAGCTTGAGTTCGTAGCATGGCAACTGTGTTCAAGCGAAGTTAGTTTTGTCGCGCTGCATTGCATTGAGGATCGTGATGAGCTTTCTTGCGACGGCGATGATGCCGGCCTTTGCGGAGCCTGTTCTGGCTGAGACGGCCTGATGGAAGGCGCGCAGGCGCGCTGAGGCCTTGATGGCGCCGAGGGCCGCCATGTAGAGGGCCTTTCGCACCCTTGGCCTGCCGCCCTTGATGCGGCGGCGGCCGGATCTCCTACCGGAATCGTCATTGAAGGGGGCAAGGCCGGCAAGGCTTGCGGCTGTTTTGGGCGAAAGGCTGCCGAGTTCGGGCATATGGGCCAGCAGGGTCAAGGCTGTCACCTTGCCCACGCCGGGCGCGGAGGTAAGGCGGTGCGCCTGCTGAGCGAGATGTCCATTCTTCATCTGCTCGTCGATCGCAGCCTGGATCGAGGCGATCCTCTCGCCGAGGATGGCGATCATGGCCTCGATGTCGGCGCGGACGGCGGGATCGAAGGCATCGCAAAGATGCCGGCGCTCGGTTGCACGGGCATCGACGAGCTGGTCCCGGCGGCGGGCAAGGGCCGCCAGCCGCTCGCGCACCGGGCAAGGCGGCGCCTCGGCCGTCAGGCCGAACATGGTTCCCATCTCGCAAAGCGAGCGGGCATCGATGCGGTCGGTCTTGGCCAGCCGTCCCCGCGCTTCGGCAAAGCGCCGGGCCGTCTTCGGGTTGACGCGGGCAAAGGCGATGCCGGCCTGCGAAAGACACAGGCGCAGCAGCCGGTCGCAATGACCTGTCGCCTCGAAGACGACCAGGTCGGTGGCCGGGTCGAGACCACGGGCAAAAGCGGACAGCGCGGTCTGCTCGTTGGGGATGCGGCAGAACCTGGCCGTTTTCGGATCGAAGATGTCGATCATGTCCTTGCCGATGTCGCAGCCGATGAAGGTATGGTGTATCGTCATGGCGCCTGCTCCTGTGTGCGGGGTCTGTGGCGACAGCCCCGTGCAACTGTTCAGGTTGATGGGCGAAGCGGGAAGGGACCAAGCCATGTCGCGGCCTGCCGTCACAAACGGCGGCCTGGATCCTCTCGGCCTCCTTCCCGCAACCATCTTACATCAGACCAAACACACAGGATCCTCGGGTCAAGCCCGAGGATGACGGAGGAGAGATGGCGGTGCTACAAGACAGCTCGGAGAAGAGGGGCGGCCCACAACTCATCTAGAACCATTATCCGACGCTGAAGCGATTTCGCTTCGGCTGGAACTGTTCTAGGAACTCCTCGTCGGATCACCGATCTCGGCGTTCAAGTGCACCGCCTCGCTCGCAAGCCGTTCGGCGACCGCCGCATCCACAGGATCTCCCTCGACGTAGACCATCGTCGCCAGCTCGTATTTGCCGCCGGGTTTCAGCCGCGGCTCGATCTCGCGCAGCCGCTTGCCGCGCCAGAAGCCGAAGAGCACGCGGGCCGCCTCGGCGCGGATCAACAGCACCGGGCCGTTGGAAAAGCACACGATGTGACCCCACTTGATGCGCTCCTCCAGCGCTCCTGCGGCAAGGACGGCGGCGCGCAGCGTCTCGACGGTCTCGCGTCGCCAGCCGTCGAGGGCCGCGACATAGGCATCCGGGCTGTCCGCCGGTTTTTCCTTGCGCATCATGCTCTCCTCCCGAAACCGCCGGAGCTTACCGCGAACGGCCGGCAAGGGCGACGGTCTTGGCCTGTGGATGCGGGGGCTTTTGCCGAACACGAGCCGACGTGCGGATTGCCTCGCTCCCGCCGCCGTGCAAGGCTTGCCCGCGCAAGGTGAATGGAACGACGGAAGGGTAGTCATGCGGGATCGGCTCTGGCGCTTCGTCCTCTCCTTCTCCGCCACCGGGCTGATCCTGGGCACGCTGTGTTTTGCCGCCTCGCTGACGCCGAGCCTCCTGCCGCGCACCTATGTCACGCAGGGCGTGCTCTCGGGCGTCGCCATGGCCTGCGGCTACGGGCTCGGCGTGGCGCTTGCCGCGCTGTGGTTCTGGCTCGAGCTGCCGGAGGCGAAGGACCGGGTCCGTCTCTGGCTTGCCGCGGGCGCGGGGGGCCTTTGCGGCGTCGTGGCGCTGGTCTTCCTCTGGCGCACGGCGGAGTGGCAGAACTCCATCCGCACGCTGATGCACCTGCCGCCGATCGAGACGGCGCATCCCTTCTATGTCGGGCTCATCGCGCTCGCCGTCTTCCTCGTGCTCTTCGGCCTCGGGCGGCTCTTTGCTTTTCTCGCCCGGCTGTTCGCGAGGACCTCGCGCCGGGCGGCGCCGCGGCGGCTCTCCTCCGTCATCGGCACGGCGCTGGCCGCGACGCTGTTCTGGACGCTGGCCGACGGCATTCTGGTGCGCTTCGTGCTGCACACGGCCGATTCCTCCTTCCGCCGGCTCGACCAGGTGATCGAGCCGGACACGGCCGAACCTTCCGATCCCCGGAAATCCGGCAGCACCGCCTCGCTGGTGCGCTGGGACGAGCTTGGCCGCATGGGCCGCTCCTTCGTGGCGAGCGGACCGACGGGAGAGGACATCGCCGCCTTCACGGGCAGGCCGGCGATGGAGCCTCTGCGCGTCTATGCCGGCCTCAACGCCGCCGAGACGCCGGAGGCGCGGGCAAAGGTCGCGCTCGACGAGCTGATCCGTGTCGGCGGCTTCGAGCGCGCGACGCTCGTCATCGTCATGCCGACCGGCACCGGCTGGATCGATCCGGAGGGCATCGACACGGTCGAGTACCTGCACCATGGCGACATCGCCAGCGTCGCCATCCAGTATTCCTATCTCGCCAGCTGGCTTTCGCTGCTCGCCGAGCCGGATTACGGCGCCGAGGCCGCGCGGGCGCTCTTCCGCGCGGTCTACGGCCACTGGACGAGCCTGCCGAAGGACAGGAGACCAAAGCTCTATCTCTACGGCCTCAGCCTCGGCGCGCTGTCGTCGGAACAGTCGGCCGAACTCTTCGAGGTGATCGGCGATCCCTACCAGGGGGCGCTGTGGGCCGGCCCGCCGTTTCCGAGCCGCATCTGGCGCAAGATGACGGCGGACCGCAATCCCGGCACGCCCGCCTGGCTGCCGCGCTTCCGTGACGGCTCCTATGTGCGCTTCACCAGCCAGAAGAACGCGCTGCCGGCGGCGGGCGACCATTGGGGGCCGATGCGCATCGTCTACCTGCAGTATGCCAGCGACCCGATCACCTTCTACGATCCCTATGCCTTCTACCGCCAGCCGGCCTGGATGGCCGTGCCGCGCGGGCCGGATGTCTCGCCGGATTTCGAATGGTATCCGGTCGTCACCTTCCTGCAGTTGACGCTCGACATGGCCATGGCGACCACGACGCCGATGGGGCTCGGCCATGTCTATGCCGGCGAGCATTATGTCGATCCGTGGATCGCCGTGACGGACGTGACGGACTGGAGTGCGGCGGACATCGCGAGACTCAAGGAGAGGTTCCGCGCGGGGCGGTGATCAGCCCTTGACGGCGATGATGAAGAGCCGCGGGAAGCGCAGCAGCCGGCGCCCGTCGGCCATCGGCGGGTAGGCGTTCGCGATCCGGTTCTCGTAGTCCGCGAGGAAGGCGTCGTGTTCTCCTGTCGGCAGGCGGTCGAGATAGGGACGCAGGCCCGTCGCCTTCACCCAGTCGACGATGGCGGCCGCATCCGCCATGGGATGGTTGTAGACGGTGTGCCAGACATCGACGCGGGCGGCCTTCGGACCGAGCGCGTCGAAACAGGCGGCCGGATCGGGCATCGGGCCGCGCCGTGGCGTGCCCTCGGCAAATGCGCCCCGCCAGGGGCCGGCAAGGGCACTTTCCTCCATCAGGAGATGGGAGGGTTCGTTGCGGTTGTCCGGCATCTGCACGGCCAGCACGCCGCCGGGCCGCAAGCCCTCCACCAGCCGCGCCATCAGCGCCACCGGATCGGGCAGCCATTGGAAGACGGCATTGGCGAAGAGCAGGGCAGCCGGCTCGTGCGGGCGCCATTTCAGAAGGTCACATTCGACGAAATCGACGCCGGGCAGGCGCCGGCGCGCGGCCTTCAGCATGTCGCCGGCATTGTCCACGCCGCGCACGCCCCGGCCGGGAAAGCGCTCCACCAGCAGCTCCGTCGAGTTTCCCGGCCCGCAGCCGAGGTCGTAGACGGTTCCGGCGACAAGGTCGGCCGGCACCTGTGCCAGCAGGTCGCGGGCAGGGCGGGTGCGCTCGTCCTCGAACTTCAGGTATTGCGCGGCGGACCAGGCCATGGCGGCTCCGTTCAGAGGCTTTCGAGCGACGGCAGGATCAGCGCGGGGCCAAGGTCGAAATACTCGTCCGGCATGTCGCTGCGGTTGATCCAGACGGTGCGGAAGCCGAATTTCGTCGCGCCGGCAATGTCCCAGCGGTTGGAGGACTGGAAGGAGACGGCATTCGGATAGAGCCGGTAGTTCGTCGTCACGAGATCGTAGACGGCGGGGGCGGTCTTGTAGGTCTTCAGCGCATCGACCGAGAAGATGTCGTCGATGACGGTGTCGAGCGCGGCATTCTTCACCGCCGAGGCCAGCATGGCGGGCGAGCCGTTGGAGAGGATGGCGATATGCGCGCCACGCTGCTTCAGCGCCTTCAGCACGGCCGGCACTTCCGGATAGCAGTCGAGCTTCCAGTAGGCGTCGAGCAGCTTCTGGCGTAGCGTCGGATCGATGCCGCCGATGCGCTTGAACGTATAGTCGAGCGCCTGCTCGGTGAGCTGCCAGAAATCGGCATAGGCGCCCATCAGCGCCCGCGTCCAGGAATATTCGAGCTGCTTGGCCCGCCAGATCTCGGAAAAGATCTGGTAGTTCGGCCCGACATCCCCCGCATGGCGGCGCACCGCCGCGTGCACGTCGAACAGCGTGCCATAGGCGTCGAAGACATAGGCGGCATGGGACATGGGCGGCGATTCCTTCTGGCATTGTCGACGGCGATTGGTCGCCATCGACGTGGGAATGTCAAATTATTTGGCGCCCGCCCCTCATCCCGCTGCCGCGACCTTCTCCCCCGTAAACGGGGGAGAAGGGAAGGAGGCACGCTTTTCCCCTTCCCGAACGCGTATTGGTTGGGAGGAACTTTGCCTCCCTTTCTTCTCTCTGTCCGCAGCAGGGCCATCGTACAGGGAAGGAAACCGTCCCCCATCCCCTTCTCCCCCGCGGGGAGAAGGTGCCGGCAGGCGGATGAGGGGGAGGCCGAAGGCTTAAATGATTGCAATATCGCGCCTGTCTCACCCCCTCATCCGACCCTTCGGGCCACCTTCTCCTCGCGGGGGAGAAGGGGTTGGGGCAACGTCGCACTCCATATGCGACGGCCTTGCCGCAGGCAGAGAAGGTCGCGGCAGCGGGATGAGGGGCCTGGCGGCGAAGCCAGGCCGGATGGCCCCTTCAGAACCGCGTGATGACGCTGATGCCGAGGTCGGTTGCCTTGTCCATCGCCGTCAGGGCGGGCACGGCCTCCTCCAGGCTGACATGCCGGCCGATCAGCCGTTGCGGGGCGAGCTTGCCGCTTTCCATCATCGCCAGCATGGCGTCGTAGCGCCAGGCCTGCATGCCGTGGCTGCCGTAGATTTCCAGTTCGTGGCCGATGACCTGAGCCATGGGAATCTGGGGCGTCGCATGGTCGGCGAGCATCAGGCCGACCTGCACGTGCCGTCCGCGCCGGCGCAGGTTTTTTATCGAGTTGAAGCAGGTGACGGGCGAGCCGAGGGCGTCGACCGAGGCATGCGCCCCGCCGCCGGTGATCTCGCGCACGGCCTCCGCGACATCGGCGACCTCGCGCGCGTTGATGGCGGCGACGGCGCCCATCTTCTTGGCGAAGTCCAGTTTCTCCGCGGAAATGTCGATGGCGATGGGATTGGCGCCGAGCGCGGCGGCGATCATGATCGCGGAGAGGCCCACCCCGCCGCAGCCGTGTACGGCCACCCATTCGCCGCCCGTCACGCGCGCCTGGTCGACGACGGCGCGGAAGGAAGTGGCGAAGCGGCAGCCGAGGCTGGCGGCCGTCGCATAGTCGATCGCGTCCGGCAGGTGCACGAGATTGTGGTCGGCGAAATCGATGGCGACGAGTTCGGCGAAGGAGCCCCAATGGGTGAAGCCGGGCTGGAACTGCTCTTCGCAAACCTGTTGGTTGCCCGAGCGGCATTCGCCGCAATGGCCGCAGCCGGAGACGAAGGGCACCGTCACCCGTTCGCCTTCGCGGAAACGGCGCACGTTCCTGCCGACGGCCACCACCTTGCCGGCGAGCTCGTGGCCCGGCACATGCGGCAGGCTTATATCCGGGTCATGGCCCATCCAGCCGTGCCAGTCGGAGCGGCAGAGCCCGGTCGCCTCCACCTTGATTACCACGCCGCCGGGTGTCGGTGTCGGGTCGGGCAGGGTGCGGATCTCGGGTGTCGCCTCGAAGGCTTCGTAATACATCGCGCGCATGGTGATCTCCCTTCCGCCTTTGTATCGCATGCGCCCCGAATGCCCTCAACGGCGCCACCCATGATAAGGCCTGATGCACCCATTCAACATCTTGAATGGACAAGCGCGACCGGCTGTCGGAAGGCATTTGTGACTTGACCGGTCCGGCCCGCCGGGCCTTGATGGGCAAAAAGGAGTTTACAAAATGCCAGTCGATACCTCACCACGCTCGACGACCTGGACCTTCGTGGACGGCGAATGGGTTTCAGGCAACCCGCCGCTCATCGGCCCCACCTCGCACGCCATGTGGCTCGGCTCGACCGTCTTCGACGGCGCGCGCTGGTTCGACGGCATCGCGCCCGACCTCGACCTGCATTGCCAGCGCGTCAACCGCTCCGCCGAGGCGCTCGGCCTCAAGGCGGTGGTGAAGGCAGAGGAGATCGAGGCGCTGTCCTGGGAAGGCGTCAAGAAGTTCGACGGCAAGACGGCGATCTATGTCAAGCCGATGTACTGGGCCGAGCACGGCGCGTTCAGCGTGGTGGCGCCGGACGCGGAATCGACCCGCTTCGCGCTCTGCCTCTTCGAGGCGCCGATGGGCGACCCGAAGGCCGCATCCTCGCTGACCCTCTCGCCCTTCCGCCGCCCGACGGTGGAATGCATGCCGACGGATGCCAAGGCCGGCTGCCTCTATCCGAACAATGCCCGCATGCTGGTGGAGGCCCGCAAGCGCGGCTTCGACAATGCACTGGTGCGCGACATGCTGGGCAATGTCGCCGAAACCGCCTCGTCCAACATCTTCATGGTCAAGGACGGCGTCGTTTTCACGCCCGCCGCCAACCGCACCTTCCTTGCCGGCATCACGCGCATGCGCGTCATCGGCCTGCTGAAGGAAGCCGGTTTCGAGGTGGTCGAGACGACGCTGACGGTCGCCGATTTCGAGAGCGCGGACGAGATCTTCACCTCGGGCAACTATTCCAAGGTGGTTCCGGTGACGCGCCTCGACGACCGCGACCTCCAGCCCGGCCCGGTCACCGCCAAGGCGCGCGACCTCTATTTCGACTGGGCCCATTCCGACGGCGACGCGTGAGGGCAAACAAGACCGCCGGGGCTTTCGCCCCGGCGCCAAGTTTGCCAGTGAACCCCACCCAACCCACTGCCGTCAACCAGCGGCAAGCGCAGCGTTTGTTGGATGGATGGTCGGGTCAAGCCCGACCATGACGGAGGAGAGGCGAGGCGGACGTCGCCAAACAAAAACGCCGGGGCTCTCGCCCCGGCGTCAGATTCGCCGGTAAACCCAGCCCCATCCACTGCCGTCATCCTCGGGCCTGACCCGAGGATCCTGTGTGTTTGGTCTGATGTAAGATGGTTGCGGGAAGGAGGCCGAGAGGATCCAGGCCGCCGTTTGTGACGGCAGGCCGCGGCGTGGCTTGGTCCCTTCCCGCTTCGCCCATCAACCTGAACAGTTGCACGGGGCTGTCGCCACAGACCCCGCACACAGGAGCAGGCGCCATGACGATACACCATACCTTCATCGGCTGCGACATCGGCAAGGACATGATCGACATCTTCGATCCGAGAACGGCCAGGTTCTGCCGCATTCCCAACGAGCAGACCGCGCTGTCCGCTTTTGCCCGTGGCCTCGACCCGGCCACCGACCTGGTCGTCTTCGAGGCGACAGGTCATTGCGACCGGCTGCTGCGCCTGTGTCTTTCGCAGGCCGGCATCGCCTTTGCCCGCGTCAACCCGAAGACGGCCCGGCGCTTTGCCGAAGCGCGGGGACGGCTGGCCAAGACCGACCGCATCGATGCCCGCTCGCTTTGCGAGATGGGAACCATGTTCGGCCTGACGGCCGAGGCGCCGCCTTGCCCGGTGCGCGAACGGCTGGCGGCCCTTGCCCGCCGCCGGGACCAGCTCGTCGATGCCCGTGCAACCGAGCGCCGGCATCTTTGCGATGCCTTCGATCCCGCCGTCCGCGCCGACATCGAGGCCATGATCGCCATCCTCGGCGAGAGGATCGCCTCGATCCAGGCTGCGATCGACGAGCAGATGAAGAATGGACATCTCGCTCAGCAGGCGCACCGCCTTACCTCCGCGCCCGGCGTGGGCAAGGTGACAGCCTTGACCCTGCTGGCCCATATGCCCGAACTCGGCAGCCTTTCGCCCAAAACAGCCGCAAGCCTTGCCGGCCTTGCTCCCTTCAATGACGATTCCGGCAGGAGATCCGGCCGCCGCCGCATCAAGGGCGGCAGGCCAAGGGTGCGAAAGGCCCTCTACATGGCGGCCCTCGGCGCGATCAAGGCCTCAGCGCGCCTGCGCGCCTTCCATCAGGCCGTCTCAGCCAGAACAGGCTCCGCAAAGGCCGGCATCATCGCCGTCGCAAGAAAGCTCATCACGATCCTCAATGCAATGCAGCGCGACAAAACTAACTTCGCTTGAACACAGTTGCCACGCGGCATGTGGGGCGTTTTCCGTTCTTGGCTTCTTTCGCTTTATTCGGCGGCGACGATCTTGCCGTCTTCCCACTTGAAGAGCGAGAAGCTCTGCGAGGTGAGGTCGCCGTTCTCGCCGTAGGTCAGCTTGCCGATGGCGGTCGGGATGGCTTCGCCGGACTTCAGCGCTGCCGCGACGGCGGCCGAATCCTCTGCGCTGCCGGCCTTCTCGATACCGGCCTTGAGAACCTCGACGGCGGCATAGGCATTGAGCGTGAAGGCTTCCGGCGGGATGCCCTTTTCGTTGAGCACGGCGACGGCGGCCTGCGAATCGGGGCTCTTCAGCGCGTCGGAGGCATTGGTGAAGAGCGTGCCGGCAGCCGCTTCGTTGCCGATCGCCCAGTATTCGCTGTTCGACAAGCCTTCGCCGCCGATGATCGTGGCGTTGACCGCGAGATCCTTCAGCTGGCGGGCGAGCAGGCCGCCTTCCGGATGGTAGCCGCCGAAATAGATGACCTCGACGCCATCGGCCTTGAGGCGGGTGATCAGCGCACTGAAATCCTTGTCGCCAGGGGTGACCGAGTCGTAGAGCGCCTCAGTGACGCCGCCCTTGTTGAGCGCGGCCTTGAAGGAATCGGCCAGCCCTTTGCCGTAGGCGCCCTTGTCATGGATCACGGCGACCTTCTTGTCCTTCAGGCTCGCCAGCACATAGGCGGCGGCGACTTCGGCCTGCTGGTCGTCGCGCCCGCAGGTGCGCAGCACGTTTTCAAGGCTGCGCGCGGTCAGGTCCGGCGCGGTCGCCGTCGGGGTGACCATCAGCACGCCGTTTTCAGCAAAGACGTCGGAGGCCGGGATGGCGACGCCCGAGGTCACCGGGCCGACGACGAAGCGGATGCCTTCGCCGACGATCTGGTTGGCGGCCGAAACGCCCTGCTTGGGCTCGCCCGCATCGTCGGCCAGCTTCAGGACGACCTGTTCGCCGAGAATGCCGCCGTTCTTGTTGATCTCGGCAACGGCCGCTTCCGCGCCGTTCTTCACCTGGTCGCCATAGGCGGCGACCGGGCCGGTCAGCGGGGCGACGAGGCCGATGACGATGTCCGCATGGGCGAGCGGGGCAAAGGCGACGGATGCGGCGAGCAGGGCGCCGGCAAAGATCTGCTTCTTCATGGGAGTCTCCTCAACTGGGGCCATGGGGCGGCCCGGTCGCAGATGCTCACGCGTCCGGACGGCGCTTGCCGGATTCCGATGCGGAGCGGGTTCTTTCACGGTCCGGAACAATCGTTCACGAAAGGCCGGCGTGCTGCAGATTGATTAGGCCGGAAGGGGAAAAAGCGCAACAAAATAATGCATTTGCATATTTGATGGGCGGATCACCCGCGTGAATGGAAGGCGGTATGCGGCAATTGAATCAAAACGGATTGTTAAGATTTACGATTTATAAATATCCGGGAAATTCTGAGGAACTGCGATGCGTTGCGTCTTGATCGTCGTCCTCCTGTTGCTTGCCGGATGCGCGTCTGTTCCGCGGCAGACGCAGAATGCCTGCGCCATCTTCGAGCAACGTGACGGCCTGTTCGACAACTGGCGGCGTGCCGCCTACCGCGCCGAGCGGGAATATGGCGTGCCCGTTCCCGTGCTCATGGCGACGATCTACACGGAGTCCGGCTTCCGGCACAATGCGCGCCCGCCGCGCACGAAGCTCTTCGGCTTCATCCCCTGGAAGCGGCAATCGAGCGCGCTCGGCTTCTCGCAGGCGCTCGACGGCACCTGGGCGCAATACAAGCGCGTGACCGGCCGCTGGGCCGCCAACCGCACGGATTTCTCCGACGCGATCCGCTTCATCGCCTGGTATCACGCCGAGAGCAACCGCAGGAACGGCATCGCCCTCAACGACACCTACCGCCTCTACATCGCCTACTACCACGGCCATGCCGGCTATTCGCGCGGCAACTGGAGCGGCACGGCCAAGGCCGGCGCGAAGCGCGCGTCGAACATGGCGGTCAGCTATTCGCGACAGTTGAAGAATTGCGGGGCATGGTAGGCAGGACGGATTGCCGCTACGATGGTTCAGCGTTTCGGTCGTGCACGCTGGTGTTTCCGCGCGCAGCTTCCATCGGGACAAGGAGATCGGCTTTGCCCACTCCCGTCATCGTCGTCGGTTATGACGCGGCATGGCCGGATTTGTTCGCGGAGATTGCAAAGTCTCTTCGGGCGCTGCTCGGCGATGCCGTCAATGCAATCGACCATGTCGGAAGCACCGCCGTGCCGGGGCTTGCCGCCAAGCCAATCATCGATATCGATGTGACGCTTTGCGGCCGGGAGCTGATCGAGCCTGCCTGCCAGCGCATTGTGCAGGCGGGCTACGGCGCGCGGGGAAACCGCTATGACGACGATATGTGGGCCTTTCTGGCAAAATGGGAGCCTGCCTGCCGTGTCTATCTGTGCCCACCGGGAAATGAGACGCATCGCAAGCGCTTGTTGTTTCGTGACAGGCTGCGTCAAGACGGGGCGCTTCGTGAAGCCTACGGCGCGTTGAAGCAGCAACTTTCCAGACGGTTCTTTCTGGATGGAGATGCCTACACCGCTGCAAAGCGGGATTTCATAGAGGCGGCGATCCGCAACGCTCCTCCGCCGCGCTGGTAGGTTCAGGCTTCTGCGCGCCCGTCATCGCATAAAATTACGCCCCCTTGTCGGATCGGCCTTCCGACACACGTCCTTGTCATGTCCAAACCCAAGAAGGAGACGATCATGACCTATGTCGATGGATTCCTGCTGGCCGTGTCGAAGGCCAATCTGGAGCGGTACAAGGACATGGCACGCACGGCGGGCGATGTCTGGAAGGAGCTCGGCGCGATCGATTATGTCGAATGCATCGGTGACGACGTGCCCTATGGAGAGCTCACCTCGTTTCCCCGCGCCGTTCTGGCGAAGGACGACGAGGTGGTGATCTTTTCCTGGGTCACCTATGAATCGCGCGCGAAGCGCGACGAGATCCTTGCCAAGGTGATGGCGGACGAGCGCCTGAAGGGCGACGAATGGAAGGATGTCTTCGACGGCAAGCGCATGATCTACGGCGGCTTCGAGGCGGTGGTCGAGTTGTGAGCCGGGGGGAAGCAGGCTAAACCCTTATCCGGTACCGGAAGAAAGGACACGCCATGACGAACCTCTACTACGCGATCGTCGGAACCACGACGGACACGAATATGGGCCTGGCGCGCTTCATGGGCGTCATCCTCGCCTTCATCGTGGTCGTCGGCACCCTGTTCTGGGCCATCGGCTGAGGCGACGCCGCATGCCGCAGACGATCGTGACGGTTCCGACCCGCGGGCAGGGGCTTTACGAATTCACCGGCGAGGCCGCCGCCTTCGTGCGGCGCGCGGGCGTGGAGGAGGGGTTGCTGACGGTCTTCGTCCGCCACACCTCCTGCTCGCTGCTCATCCAGGAAAATGCCGATCCGGACGTGCGGCGCGATCTCGACCAGTTCTTCCGCCGGCTCGTGCCGCCCTCGGACGATCCTGCCATGCGCTGGATCGTGCACACGCTGGAGGGGCCGGACGACATGCCGGCCCATATCAAGGCGGCGCTGACAGCCGTCTCGATCGGCATTCCGGTCGTCGGCGGCCGCCTCGCGCTCGGCACCTGGCAGGGCCTCTATCTCTTCGAGCACCGCGACCGGCCGCACCGGCGCGAAATCGTCCTGCATCTCGGCCCTTGACGGAACCGGCCGGCACGATGGAACGTTCCTGCGGCGATCCATCCCGGAGCGTGTCGCGATTGCGTTCCGGGTCCTGTTCTCGCCTGTCGCCCGCGAACGCCCGGCGGGCGCCCGCGCGGCGGATTTCGAAGGAGATGTTCATGGCGAATACCGAAAGCATCAACCATGCCGTCATCGAGGCGTTGAACGCCCGCGACTTCGCCGCCCTTGCCGGCAAGGTCCACGAGGATGTCTCGATCTCCGGCATCGGAGAGGGCATGGACAATGGCCGCGCCGCGCTGCGCGATCGTCTCGCCCGGCATTTCGAGGCCTTCGACGAAAGCTATGGCGACGCGCTGGTGATGAGCGATGCGCTCGGCAACAATGTCGCGATCCGCCTGACGGCGCGCGGCAGGTCGGCGGCGGGCGATGCCTATTCGAAGGAGAAGATTCTGCTGCTCGAGCTCGAGGACGGGGCCATCACCCGCATTGCCTTCTTCACCGGTTCATGAAGTTGAACGGAGGCTGAACGACGGCTTCGGCCTCCGTTCAGCCTCGCGCCTCTAAGGTCTCCTCAATCGCCGGACGAAACGGCCCGGCCGGTGTGAACAGGAGATCCCCCGATGACCCGCTTTCTGAAAAAATCCCTTCTTGCCGCCGTTCTCGGCCTCGGCGCGCTGACGGCTACGATGCCGGCCGCCTCCGCCGCCAATATCGAGCTGTCGATCGAGCAGGTCGGCTATCGCAACGGTTTCTTCGAAGTCCGCGACCATGACGGGCGCCGCGATCGCTGGGATCGCCGGAACGATCGCCGCCATGGAAACTGGGGCGGCCGCGGACGCTGCGATCCTCGCCTGGCCATGGTGAAGGCGCACGACCTCGGCCTGCGCCGCGCCCGCATCGCCGATGTCACGCCGCGCAAGGTCGTCGTCGAGGGCTTCCGCTACCAGGGCTACGGCCGCATCGTCTTTGCCAACGACCGCTATTGCCCGGTGCTCTGGCGCTGAGCGGAAAGATCGGTTCGCCGGCCTTTCCCTGAACGCCGCCCGCAAGGTCACCCCCGGCCGGCGAGCGGCCGCCCTCCCGGTTCCGCCGGGAGGGTTTTTGCGTTTTGCGCCTCACCATCCCCGGCAGGACCGTAGGACCGCAGGCCGTGGAACGAAGGGCGTGCGGCCTGCCCACGCTTCCGGCGGGTAGGGAAGGGAACGGCGATACCGTGCGATGGCGATTGCCCTGGGCGGGATGGAAGCATGCTGTTCACGGTGAAGGCGGCGCCGCGAAGAGGGCTTGCAGGGGAAGGGTACCCGCGCGCTTCCTGCTGCAGGATACGGGAGCGAGGCCTTTCCCCGCCGATGATCGTCCGCACCCGTTTCACGGATGATCGTCCGGGACGAAAAAGGGCCGGTTGCCCGGCCCTTTCGAGAACGCGTCGTTCCGCGCGGTTCAGTTGCCGAGCGCGAAGGTCACGTTGACGGTGACGGAATAGCTGTTCTCGCCGGTGGCGAGCGGCACGGCGCCGCCTTCGGCATAGTCCTTGGCCATGGCGCGCATCATCGGCATGGGTTCGGCCCGATAGGTGGTTTCGGAGATTTCCAGCACGCGGCCGAGGCCGACGCCGGCGGCATCCGTCAGTTCCTTGGCCTTGGCCATGGCGTTCTCGACGGCCTTCTTGCGCGCCGCGCTGACGGCGGCATCCGGCTTGTCGTTGACGAAGCGGATGCCGTTGCCCTGGTTGGCGCCGAGCGTCACGGCCTTGTCGAGGATCTCGCCGAGCTTGGAGAGATCGCGCACGCGCAGCGTCACCGTGTTGGTGACCTGGAAGCCGATCAGCACCGGCGGCGGGTTCTCGCCGGTCGAGCTCTGCGGATACTGGTATTGCGGGTTGATCATGAAGCCGGAGGTCTGCAGGTCGCGATCTTCGATGCCGGCTTCCTTCAGTGCGGCAAGGATGTCGGCCATCGCCTTGTTGTTGGCATCGAGCGCCTCGCGGGCCGTCTTGGCGTCCTTGACGACGCCGAGGTCGATCAGGGCCATGTCGGGCGCCATCTCCGCGCGGCCTTCGCCGGTGACGACGATGGTCGCCTCGCGCGGCTTGGCGCTGTCCTCAGCCCGCGCGGCCATCGGCATCGCAGCGGCAAGAGCAAGCGAAAGCGCGACAAGGCTGGCGCCCGTGCGGCGGCCCAGGGTTCCGTAGAACATAAAGAAAATCTCCTGATGGTTGCGTCCCTTGCGCCGTTCTTCGCCCGTGATTGTGTAGAGAATACGGCGACGCTTGTGAGGTCCGCCGAATTCGTCTAGACGGTCTCTACGCGTCGGCCGCCATTGACCGACGCCCCCGGCCACCCGCCGGGACGGGCCTGTAGCTCAATGGTTAGAGCCGGCGGCTCATAACCGCTTGGTTGCAGGTTCGAGTCCTGCCGGGCCCACCATTTCTGCTCTGGCGCGCCACAAACGTCTGATCCGGCCGCCATCTACCTCTGAACTCTCTGCATGCGCCGCGGCAAGCCGCGATAGGGAACGAAAAAAGGCCGAACAGAGCGCTGTTCGGCCTAAACTATTTAGAAAACACATTAATTTTTGAATCGCGGTGTCCGGCTTCGGCTACTTGACGACCGCCATGTCGATATTGCAGGCGCTTATCAGCGCGCGTTGGTTGGCAACGGATCGCGCGCACTTACAGCAGGAGTGGTTCTGGTCGCTGGCTTTTTTCCAGTAAGACTCGGGGTCTTCAGCCTGAACTAAAGACCTCAGGCAATTTCAAGAACTCGATCCCACCAAGGCCGCCGTGCCGCCATCCATCTGTCGCTCGTGATTCTCAACCGCAGCTTCGATCTCTTCCGCTGACAGGGTCTTCCTATTGACCAGTGACCTCGCCAACGATGCCAGCAGTTCTCGTCGCGGTTCCAAAATGTCGGTCGCGCGCTTGAATTGCGTCCTTAGTGTAGACTCCACGATGTCAGCCAATTCCGGGCGGCGAGTTCTCGCTAGGGAGAGTGCCTCGGGCGTGCTGACAGCCTCGGAGATCATCCATCGGCCAAGGCCCCACGTAATTTCCATCATCGTCGCGAGGTCAGTGGCAATATTGAGGTCTGCCTTTTCGTCGCCGGCCGAGCCGATGGAGTGATCTCCGTACACGAGGCGTTCAGCTGCCATCCCTGCCAAAAGCATTGCGATCCTGTTCTCGAAATAGGTCGACGTCTTGCGCCGGATAGCAGCCTCCCTGAAATGGGTTCCACCCAGCGGCGTGAACTTAGTGTCCTGAACCATGCTGTCCTCGATGGAAACATACACAAGGGGATCGGATTGGAGCTTCACGCTCACGAGAGCATGGCCCATCTCGTGGATTGCCACCGCCTCGATTACTTCGGCTGGCAACATCACTCGCGCCGGCATCGCTGACAGAAGGTCTTTCAACTCCAGTTCGCGTCCGGCGCGCCTGGCCGATCGTTTCGCGTCGCGAGCAGCGCGCTGGATATCGGCCCCCGTCCAGCCTCTCGAGTTTTTCACGACACTATCGAGGTTCTGGGACTTCAGGTCATTGCCAAGCTGGTATCTGAAGATGTCGAGTCTGCCCTTGGCGTCGGGGAGGGGGATGACACACTGACGGTCAAGTCTGCCCGGCCGCAGGAGAGCGGGGTCTACAAGATCGGGAAAGTTGGTCGCGCCGACCACCACAACGCCTTCGCGGTCGTCGATGCCGTCCAGGCATTCCAGGAGGCCATTCACGACCTGGCGAGAGTAACTCGCGCCGTCGCCACTGTACTCTTCGCGAGCCGAGAAGCTGTCGAATTCGTCGATGAAGAGGATAGACGGGGCACAGGCCCTCGCGCTGTCAAACGCCGCGCGCATACCTCTCAGGAAGTCGCCCAAGTGTCCCTTGGCTTGCCAGCGGGCTGCGGACGCCGCAACGAGCACCATGCCGCAGGTATTCGCGAGTGCGGTGGCGAATGAGGTCTTGCCCGTTCCCGGAGGTCCCGACAGGAGCATGCCGTGATCGACATCGGCCCACGACAGCTTGCCGGCCTTCCAGTCTGCAATATCGGTGGCCAGTTCGAGACCCCAGGTCTTGGCATCCCCATAGGCAGGGAGGTCCTGCAAGGTCGGCTTATCCGGGAAGGGTAGAACGACCGATACCGGCTGCTCCTCTTCCTCTTTGGCGGGGTGCGCTTTCAAGCGTGCGATCGCGTTGCCAATCGGCCTGCCCGCTCGCATGGCCATGGTGAGGCTAGCCAAACTGTGGCCGCTGAGGAATTTGGCGTCTTTGTCGCTGATCCGGCCGAAGCCCATTCGGATGGCGGCGATCTTGATGTCTTCACCAGATGTCCTCGGCAGAACCGCCACCAAATCGGATGCTAGGTGCGCGTCTGCATCCAGCGTCGCCGTACTCTGCATCAGGACGATCGCCCTGCGGACTTCGTTGGTCCTAGATAGCTTAACGGAGTTCCTGAAGTCATCTTTATCGTTCACCGCGAAGATGTCGTAGTGGACCGTCATTGGGATGCCACCGGCGCGCGGGTTTTCCATGATCCAGTGGGCGGCGACAGAATAGTCGTAGACGTTCGCATCCTCCGGCACGACGATCGTGGCCACGAAGCGACGCGACCTGTGGATTAACGGCCGAAGCACCCGCAGCAGGGAGATGGCAGCCAATTGGGTCGAAAGCGACAGCTCGCGCGTGCGTCGTCTGGGAAGCGAGAAGTCGGTTACGTCGACGTCGGGCATTTTACGCATGTGATATTCCTCGAAAACGATGGCGGAAACGGCTGACGTCAGCTCGCTATGCGTCTCACCGCCGTCGAGGGACCGATCAGTTCGTCGTCAAGTTCGATTTCCACGAAGCCATTCAGAACCATCGATGCCAGACCGGCTACAGGCCTGGTTTCGGAGAACGCGGTCAGGCATTCGGCGACGCTCAACGACCCATGCTCTTCCAGAGCCGCCAGAAGCCTGACCCGATCTCCGAGCGTGGCCTGGTAATTTCCATATCGCAGCAGGTCTTTCGCGTTGCGGAGCCTTGCGCCGCCATAGACCTCGATCTTGGGGGGACGCTTGTACTGGAATCCCGCCTCGGCGGCAGCCGCCTCTAACAGGGCAGTATCGGCTGTCTCTGTGCGATCGAAACCATCGACGAGAATGCGTTGTCCTGAGACGTGGCAGACAAGAAAATCACAGACATGGTATTCCAGGCCAACGGAGAGGAATGGCGGATCACAGGTCCAAGTTTCCACTTCCGCATCCACGTCGAACAGGCATGCGATGTCCCGCGCGACCTGGGACCGGAACGTGACCGGCCCTTCGCTCTTGATCGTGGCTCGCGGGAAGAAGGAGGACCGCGTCTGCACCGCCTTTGCGACGTCCAGGATTTCGGTCTTACGGGAAACACGCATGTAACAGACTCCACAATATCGCCGATGACCGCCAGCCCTCATGGCTGACAAGACGTCATCGTATTCGCGAATGTGTGTGGATGTCGGTTTTCATGGAGAACGAAAATAGAACAAAAATAAGGGATGTCTAGGGGCCCAGGTCTATTTTTTTCGACAAGCCGGTATTTCTCAGTGAAAACGGAAACGACGGTGAAATTGGGAAATAGTGCGAACGATGAAATTATAGACTTCCGGGATTTTTCTGGATCGGAGGATGCCCTCTGAAGAAACGCCAGCAATTCGATCTTTCTTCATGCGCTGACGTTGGCACTGAAATTTAATTTTTTAAACGAAAATCCGCAAAACGATGTGAACAAGAAAATTCTTGCAAGTTCCACGTCGCACAATCCCAATGCAATCGTACTTGTGATCCATGGGAACGGAGAAGATGCCCATGACAGAGAAAATAAAAACGGGCCAACCTCTGAACAGGTCGGCCCGTTGGTATGTATGCCACCCCTTGCAAAGAGTAAGCCGGGCAAGTGTTGCCGGCTGGGTCTGCCCTGTCAACGGATTTTTCCATTCTGGCAAACGTCTAATCTAACAATCTGCAGTCCGACGGGCAGGGGCCCGGTTGACTTACCGAATTCGTCCGGTACAAACCGAGAACGGAAACGATGAGCCATGCCGTTTCCTCACACACGGGATGATCCCATGACCGCCTTCGGACTGCACATAGACAAGCGAATATGACTGCCATTGGCAGTTTGTAGTCGTTTGCCCGCAGTTCGGCGGTCCCATTGACCTCTCCGAACTTTGACCGCAAAGGCACGCGCTCCGAGGTGCGTGTCTCTCCCCATAGTTCATCGTAGCCCGCACGACTGCGCGTCGGCGGGAGAGGAGAAGTGCGCCATGTTCATTACCGAACTTACCATTTCCACGTCGCGTCCCATTCGTGCCGCCGAACTCGATTCACTCGGTGGCGAATGCAACTCGATCGCCGAGCTGATGCGCGAGTGGCAGGGACATCTGTACGAAGACGATCCTTCGACCGACTGCTGAGCTTTTTGCCCAATCTGTAACCGACTCCGCCGGTTGCGAGGATCGGCGTCGGCGGAGCCATGTCTGGAGACAAGAAATGAACGAACAACAGCTCATGAAGTTTTTCGGCTTCGGCGACGACCACGTTCCTTTGGTGAAGGTAGCCAAAAGCCAGAAACGGCAAGAAATCCCGGTCAGCTTCCCGACGCGCAAGGCCGCGCAGAAGTCGATCAGGGCGCGCTCTACGCTCATGCGCGACGCGCTGATCCACTTCGAGACCAACCCTGACGTCGTCAGGATCAGCGCGTACCCGATCAAACTTGAATACGAGATTACGAACTGGCACGGCGTGATCGCCTCCGTCAGTCACATTCCCATGATCGGGGTCTGGAGTAAGCAGAAGCAAGCGTCGTTCTTTGACGTCATCCCACTGTCGATCCAGGAAGAAAGGGGATGGATCGCCAGTAGGACGGCCACGCTGAAGCGTGTGTTCTGGGAAGAATACCGCGCGACATATGCCGTGCTCGACGAGCGAGAGCTTCACATCCAGCCAAGAATGGTAAACCTCGCGACCATTCGCTACCACGCCTACCGTCACGACGTAGAAGCCGTTACGGAGGTTCGGCGGGCGCTGACAATGCTTCCCGAAACCACCACCATCCAAACCATCACCGACGCCGCCGCGCTGTCTGAACGCGCTCACGTCTTCTACGAGGAGGACGGCAGCGTCGCGCAGCGGCGGGTACTGCACGAAGTGAAGCGGGCGTTCTCCGCGGTCATGTGGCTTGCCGTCCAAGGTGAGGTGAAGGTGGATATCTCCACACCGATCGCTCTCTCGTCGACAGTGACGAAAACCATGGGTGTCTCGGGTTCCCAGGGGAGGGCCGCCTGATGTTCATGCACAACAAGAGCGAGTTTCTGAAGCGCGGATCGCTAGTTCCCGCCTCCAGCTTATCGGAACTTGAGATTCCTCCCCATCCCGTCGGTGCGGCCAACCACAAGGCTCAGGCCTTCAATCTTACGAAGGGAGCGCAGTTCGCACTCTTCAACATCGCTCGTTCCAAGGTCGCATACTGCGCCATTCTCTCGCGCGGCAAGTACGGGCTGATGGGTGAAAGGTTCATGATCCAGAACGCCGATACGAGCGAGACGGAGTTTCTCTCCGACTGGCAGATCAGCATTCTTTTGCGCGAAGGCCAATTCGTTCCTCTCAATTCCGCCGCGACGCGAGGGGCCGAGCAACCTGAGACGCCCAAGATCAAGAACTACCTTTCGATCTCTAAGAAAGACAGGGCGGCTGCGATCCGCCGCTGGTGGTACGCTCGCAAACTCGTCGAGGCACGTCAGGGCGGCAAGGTCAAACTGACCAAGAAGCTGATGCTGGAGGTTGCCGCCCGACACGCTGCGGAAAAGGGTGATCCGAGGGTGCCCTGTTACAACTCTCTGAGAGATTGGCTCGGGAAATACGAGGCGAACCCGTTCAACCGCATCATGGCGCTGGTGACCGACACTTCCGCCGGGAACACCGTCGAGAAGTTCGATCCTCGCATTGAGGAAATCCTCGACGAATGCGTGCAGTGGGCATGGACCCTTCCGAAGGGAAGCGCACTGAACGTGGAAGAGCAGTTCAAGCTGGAACTGGCGAAGAAGGAACACCGCAAGCTTCTGGAGCAGAACAAGCTCCCAGACGGTACTTACAATCTGCCGAAGTTTCGCACGCTCGAGCGCCGTATGGCGGCTCCGGATGACTATTCAAAGGACCTTTGGCGTTTTGGTCCCGACGCCGCTCGCAGCCGACATAGCTTTTTCACGCACAGGCAGTTGCCCGATCATAGCCTAAGCATCGTCGAGGTTGACTACACGGAAGCGGATATCTGCGTTTACGACGCCGAGTATCTGTGCCTGTTCGGCCGCCCCAGCGTCCTTTTCTTCGTCTCGAAGAAAAGCGGCTGCATTCTCGGTTTCGCCGTCCACTTCGACAACCAGAGCTACGAGGCGTTCCTCTACGGGATGCGCATGGCTTTGTACCCCAAGGACATGTCGCGGTTCCCAGGAGCCGAATGGAACCAGTACGGCGACGTGATGGCGATTCCTTCCGACAACGCATCATTCCTCAGGGGCGAAGACATTACCCGTGCCTCCGAGGAAATCGGTTTCGAAATCATCGAGACCATCCCCGGCGAGCCGACGGGAAAAGGTTTGGTCGAGCGGATGTTCCGCACCTTGAGCGAACAGGTATTTCACGTCCTTCCTGGGACGACGATGTCGAACGTCCAGCGCCGGAAGATGTTTGATGAGTCGAAGGGGTTAGGTCTTCCGCTTATCAGCCTCCAGCAGTTAGAGGACTTCATCACTCTGTGGATCGTGAAGTACCACAACACGCCACGGCGCGGCATTGGTCTCACGCCTCGCATGAAGGCCATCCCGCAGGAGGTCTGGGACGCCGACATCAAGAACATGCCGCCGCGTGACCCCATCGACCCCAACATCTTTGTTTCCCTTGGCGGCCACCGGGCATGGGTGACGATCCAGAACGACGGCGTCACCCACCAACACCTCACCTGGTACTCCGAGGACCTTCTCGAAATCACCGCCCACCCTGAACACCGTCCCGGCAAGAAGTACGAGCTGACGATGGATACGGCCGACCTTTCGACCGCGTTCATCACCAATCCATACCGGCGGAACCGCTCCATCAGGCTGAGGCCGAACGGTCGGTGCGCGCGCTACATGGACGGACTTCGGCTTTTCGTACACCGCAAGGTCGTCGAGCATCACAACAAGATGTTTAAGCGTCAGCCGATCACAATCGAGTCTTTGGAGCGCGCGAAGGGAACTTACCCCGACGAGCTTTCGAAGCTCCTCGACAAGAGGAAACTCCAGCGTACGGCGCAGGCGCTCGCGAAGTTCCATAGCCAGGTCACCCGGAAGCTCAAGCGTTCGGCCATCGTAAACGTGGTAGAGAGCGAGGCGGCGAGTGCCGACCATCTGGATTTCGCGGCCCCGTTCAGCCCTGCACCCGCTCGCTCGAAGTCTCCCAACCGCCCGGGCAGGGGCCGCAACGGGACGCCTACGGCCCTGGTTTCTCAGACCGATGATGGCGAGATCGTGGAGCGCGATCCCCTTGAGGATGCAGTAGCCGAACACAAGCGGCGCGGCACTCCGCGCACCGAACCTTCCGGCCCGGTTTTCGATGCCATCGCCCCCGTAGAAGCCCTTGTAGAAGCCCCCCTTACCACCGAGGCGGAGAGACGCGCCGCACTGCGCGAGCGCCTTGCCAAAAAAGGATTTGATGAATGATCATCCTCCCTGACTTCCACGAGATTTCCTTTGCCAACGATAACGAGGCCCGCCGTGAGATGCTTACGCTTCCTCCGGCGGCGCGCCAGCGGATGGTCGAAAATCTCCTGTACCGCTATCCACGCTTCAACCAGACTTTCGCCCGCCTCCAAAAGCTTCATCGGCCCGGTCCGCAGGGGGCTCCGATTGTAGGTCAGATCGCTGGGTTCCTCGGTAACTCCCGTGCAGGCAAAAGCTTCATGCTCAAGACGCTGCTGCGGGAGAACAAGCCCTATCGGCTTGACGATAGCTCCGGCTATGTCTTCCCGATGGCATACATCCCGGTGATGGAGCGCTGGGGAGCGCCGGATGTCGCTTCGGCTCTTTTCCTGGCGACCGGAGCGTCTTCGGTCCCGTATATCGGTGGCAAGTCTCTCGAGGCAAAATGCGTACGACGAGTGGCGACGCATGGAACGCCACTCGTCGTGTTCGATGACTCCCACTATATTTTCTCAGCCCCGCCTGCGAAACGGCGTTCCATTCTCTCGCTGATCAAGGCGTTGGCAGACAGCGGTTCGTGCTCGGTCTGGCTGTCGGGTCTGTATACGGTTGAGGCCTCGATGCTTAATGAGGCCCAGCATCTCAACCGCGGATCATTTCCCACAGTCCATCTTCTCGAGCACAACATGTCGATTGCCGACGAGATCGACGACTATCTCGGATTCTTGATCGGGGTTTCCAACAGGCTTCCGTTTGCCGAGGATTCAGTCCTCGACCGCGAGGAATGGCAGACCGAGTGGAGGCTCGCAGCGAACGGTTCCGTCGGCCTGACCATGAACATCGTGATCGATGCGGCACGGCAGGCAATCTTCGACGGGTCGCCCTGCATCCAGGGGCGTCATCTTCGCGAAGCATGTTTCCTGCGCAAGCGGACGGGCGACCTAACCTACCCATTCGAGAAGGCTGCCTGAAATGGTGTTCATCCAGACGCTCGTATTCTCCAGGTGGGATGCCACTCCGGCGCTTGACGAACCCGCCCATGGATTTTTCATGCGGTTGGCCGAGCTGGAAGGTTCGGTTACCATGACAACCTTTGCGAACTGGAACGACCTGGAGGTTAACCGGGTCGCCACAAACCAGCTCATGGAAACGCTTGAGCGCCATCCCATGCCCTCCGAGTGGTTTGAGCGCCTCCGGTTCAACACTCCGCTCCGCGATGGCGATGGCTATGTCCTCCGTGGACATAGCTTGCCCTATCACCATATCCGGTTCGAGCCGCGACGCTGGTGTCCAGGCTGCATCCATGAGTCAGCTCATCATCGCGGATGGTGGGAGGTGGAATCCATCCGCCACTGCCCGATCCATTGCGTCGAACTCGAGACCCGCGACGAAGGCGGTATGCACGTCCCATGGACCTGGCTTGGCTTCGGATACTCGCGTGATGGATTCGCCCTCGGCCGCCCGCTGCCACATCGAAGCGACGGCGCGCCGTTCGCGCGGTATCTTCTCGGCCGGTTCGGCTGGCTGGAACCAACGACGGCTCCGCTTCTTGATGCCATTCCCATTCCCGATGTCATCGACTATTGCGAGTTCGTCGGCCGATTCCTTGAAAACAAGCCCATGCGCAAGCATCCCGCCATCGGACAGCAGTCGGCCGATGTTGGTTTCGAGGCGCTACGCGGCGATCGGGGCGATCTCGCCGAGGCTTTTCGGGCATGGCACCGCAAACACAGGCGCGGCCACACGGCGCGTGGAGTAGCGCGCCATTTCTCGTGGGGATATCCCAAGCTGAACTTTCTCCCCGATAGCTTGAGGGCAACCGTTCGCCGAGCTTTTCATGAGGCTTTGGCCTTCGAGACGGGGGAGTACGATCGCCGTGTCCGCGATGAGGACTTCGACGTCGAATTCGTGCCGCGTCTGGAAATCGCCAAAAATCTCGGCATCGGGCCGCGCGCAGTAGTGCAGCTCGCAAGCGAGATCGGCATCCTTCAAAGGAACAGAGCGCGCCGCACGGTAGCTGCGGATGCCGTGCAAACAATTGCCCAGTACAAGGATACCCTGATCCCGATTTCGGAGGCAGCCCGGCGGCTCGGTATCCATCAGGACGCCATCCGTCATCTCGTGCATGCCGGCTATCTCAAGGTCTTCACGGACCTAAAACCTGGACGACGGAACGGGGGACGGTACTCGCCGGATCAGATCGATGCCGTTCTCCGTCTGATCGACGAATTGCCCGTGACCGGCTCACCCGCATACGGACTGACGCTGCACACTTATCGCGTTCGCAACAATCTGCTGCCCGGTACTGTCGCCGTTGCCTGCCTCAAGGGCGAGATTGTCATCTGCGAGAAGCGGGACAACGTTCCGGGCTTCAAGCGTCTGATGGTCCAGACCGATGCCAAGCGGAAGCGCCAGTCGTTCACTAGGTCAGAAGATACGATGACCATGGGCGAGGCCCAGGCGCTCCTGAACATGACCTACGAGACGACCCAGATTCTGGTGAAGCATGGCCACCTCGGCGAGGTCGAAGCCAGTCCACGGCAGGTGCTGATTTCCAGAAAAGCTGTCGAGGCTTTCGCGGCCGGTCACGCCAAGGCTTCGGATTTCGGCCATGGCATGGGCATCTCTGGACATGCCGTTAGCTGGAAGATGAAGCGGGAGGGTGTCGAACCCGTCGTGAAGTTCGTAAAAGGGGGCAAGCACGTCGATACAGTCTTCAAACGGGCTGACGTCATGCGGGTGTACGGCCTGGAAGCAGACCCTACCGTTCTGGAAGACCCCAGGGTGGACCGGTTCTGGGAAATCATCGTTCCCGAGGCCGCGAAGACCTGCCCGTATCTGATCTTCCCTCCGAAGCTGCCGCCGTCGGGCCAGCGCGTCTGGAATTCCAACAGGGGCCTGTCGGCGCATTTCCAGTTCGATCCGGGCCTCGGGGAAATCCATATCAACCTGAGCGCCCGCGGCGAGCGGCACAAGTTCTGGTTCGATCTCAATACCGAGGACTACGTCGCCGCCATAAAGGGCATGCTCGAGGTCTTCGACCGCATGGTAAAGGAGGCCACGGAGCGGCAGAACGCGAAGACGCGGGATTGGTGGAGGCAGCGGAGCAAACCCCTTTAACAGGATTTTCTTTTCGCTGATTTTGCGGGGTCTAGTAACGATAAAGCTATTTCAAAGCCGCATTTATCGCGTTTATCAGCTTCGACCAGCCATTCCGCTCGGCTTCGCTTAGATCAGTCGATGAGTGATCTCTGGTCCATTTTACGTAGGCTTTGGCCAGTTTATACTTCGAAAAATTGGCCCCTCCTTTCCTCGTTAATAGGTCAACAACCGGAGTGGTCGGCGATGCGGTAGCCTCCGCCGAAATATCGATCCCGAGGTCTGACGCTGCCACTTTGACAAGGGTATCGCGGAGCAAGTCCTCGATTTCGGCCTTGGGAACAGGAGGAGCTGTGAAGTCCGTAGTGCGCAAGATACGTTTCGCGCCCAATCTATGAACGAGGACATCCTGTTTAGCGGCTTGATCACCAGCATTATCAGAGTCGAGGAGCGCCGCGACTTTTAGATTATGGGCGACCAAGATAGTTGCGAAGTAAACCACTTTACTGGCCGTATTAGCCGGTACGAGTGCGATCTTGGAGTTCAGATCGGCAATGCTGTCCTGCCGTAGCATCTCAGCCGTCGCCTCAATGTACCAGAAGTCGGTGAGGCCTTCGAGTATGAGGTTACGTTGCTGGGCAAAGAGACTCTGTGCGAGATCGTAGCCCAAGGCTTCCTGCAGAGGCAGGAGTGCAGCGGGGTCGGCGGCGGTAATCGTCGTGTGGGCCTTGGTTCCGGTTCGACGATCTTTCATTTCAATGACCCGAACCAGATCAAGCTCATCTGGGCCGACGAGAAACGGCGAGTGAGTGGTGTAAACAGTCTGGTTCGCCTCCGCCAACTTTGAAATTGTCTCGCGGAAATCGCGCTGTTTAAGCGCGTGCAAACTCATTCCTGGCTCGTCAAGGAGAAGGATCGCATTGGCATGCTTCCCTGCAGTCTCCGAGAAAAACACCACGAAAAACGACACCAGCCATTGGAAGCCTTCCGAACGTTGGTCCAGCTCGATCTCGACGCCCAACTCGTCTTCGACGACAACCTTCAGATACTGGCCGTCCGCGGTGATCCTAAGTCGGTTGGCCTCGGCTCTATCTGGATTTGGATTCCATACGTTCACGATTTCCGAAGTCAGCCTGACGCTTGCGGCGTTCAGTTGATAGGATCGTTGATCGAGTTGGTCCCTATATTTCTTCAGTGCGTCTTGATCCGCGGCACCTGGTTCAGGCGCTCGTCCAAGCTTGGAAAGCTCGCGCGCCGTAAAACCAAGCAATTTCAGTAGGCACTCGTTTCCATAGTCATACTGATCGTCATCCAACAGCTTCTGTTCGATACGCGTCGCCAGATGATCAAGATGAATAAGTGGCCGTACGCGATAGTAGTTTGAAAACAGCACAAAAACTGGGATCGCCTTCATAAGGGTCTGAAGAGCGGCATCCCGTCGAGCCGCGAGCTTCGTTAATTTCAGGAGCTTGTCGTATCGCGCTTCCTCAGTTTCGTTAGCCTCGTCTATGAGCGGCAGGTGTTTCGTCAACCAAGTCGATACGGCCGTGGCGACATCCCCCTGAAGCCAATAGTTTCCGCCAGACCATTTGGCCAGTGCCGTCTCCAACAGTGTGCTGGATTTTTCTTCGTCGTCCTTCTGCCGCGTGTCTATATGCGCTGCCAGTCGCTGCAAGTCCTTGGCGATGCCCTCTGTGGTTGGGCGTTCCGGACCGCCTTCGAAGGTGTGGGTCCACGTATTGTCCAAGTACCTAGTGAATACGTAAGTCGCTTGTCGAAAGTCTTCGTCGATTGACGCTTTGTCGTCAGCGTCAAGGGTGAAGTGGGCAACGACCACCACCGTTGTTGCTGGGTCCACCTTTTTCGTCGTGATATCGTTGTAATCTTTACGTGGATAGTCTCGCAAAACGTCGAACGTGGCTGTGCCTACCGGTGCGTTAATTTGTTGCAGCGCGCGGAGAATCGCCGACTTTCCTGCTTCATTTGGGCCGACCATGATTGTCTTCGACTGTTCGAAATCGATCCAGCCGGAATCTTTTACACTGCGATAATCCGTGACACGGGCCTTCGAAAGCTTCAACTGGCGATCCTCCAACAACATTCTAAGTCTATGGTGAAAACGAGCGGTACTGCAACTTAGGATCACGAAAAATATAGACCTTGAACTCGGGTTCACCCGAATTGCAACGCGCTGTGGGCATCGTCCGGCACTCGGTTAATATTGGGCGTCTTTTGGAGTTGCATGGCTCGCCGGCTTCCCGGTTTCATAGTGATTAGTCGGCCTGATGTGTGTGTGGCCGCAATAGCGAGGGACAGCGAAATGCGAAATACGGATATCAAGCGGCGTGTAGATCGGATCGCGCGGGGGACAGGTCGGCACGAAGACTTCGTCAATATCTTCCTGTTTTTCCGCACCCACCATTGCGGGCGGCTCAGCGTCCGCGATGTCGGCGATTTCATCGCGCACAGAGAGGAACGCGGCAGAGGTGAAGTCACAGATCGGGCGAGGGATATGCTCTTGAGCTGCCGACACTGGCTTTTGACGGAGAACGGGATAACGCCGAGCCTTGAAGACATCAAAGAGGCCGTGCAGGCGACATTGAGGGTCGCCACGGAGAAGCAAATCAAGGACGCGGTCG
Organism: Shinella yambaruensis; assembly: GCF_050859155.1. Lineage (NCBI taxonomy): Bacteria > Pseudomonadati > Pseudomonadota > Alphaproteobacteria > Hyphomicrobiales > Rhizobiaceae > Shinella > Shinella yambaruensis. The sequence goes on along the minus strand of NZ_CP150638.1, from coordinate 2,761,988 downwards.
GTCTCGACAAGGGGCAGGCGAAAGCGGCGCTGAAGACGGCACTTAGCAAAGCTGAAGACGGCGGCGTTCTCAAGGACAAGGAGCGTCGGGTACTGAATTATCTGGGGCGGACATTTATCTGGAATGTCGCTTACACGGACGTTTCGCTTATGGAAGACCTCGTCCATGTCCTCAAATTCCATGATTATCTTGATGACGCCGATGCGATCAGATTTCGCGAAGCAAGGACCTTTCTCGCCCTCTACGTCATCGCGACGCTGCATGGAACGCCGCTCACCATGAAGACCGAGGCGGTAACGCTCCGCGCGACGTTCAGGCAGGAAACTAAACAACTTGGACTGAAAGCAGAGCTCCCGGTAGCCAATCTCGGGAAGCCGATCTCGGCGAGCGTTTTCCTCTTCTCGACAGAGCTGGCTGCTGCGGAACATTGCGATCCGTCGCTCCTCGATACAGCGAACTGGACAGGTTTGCCGCTTGAAGTCAGCTCCGAAGGTAAGCTCGCCGTTATCGAGTGAGGCCGCGTTCTGCGGAGCCGGCGCGCCTCTAGGCCAAGTCTTCGTACTTGGCCTAGCTAATCAGATTTTCTTGCCGCAATCGAGCTCCGCCTGCTTCATCCTGCGGTGGGCCTCGACGAGGCTGGCGGGAGGGGTGGCAAAAGTCTCGCTCCACTGCAGCCTTAAAATATCGGCGTGCATACCGTTCAAAACCCGAAGTAAAAAAATAGCGGAACACAGTCTTTTGGTCATTGGCACTCGCGGAAACCTCTGCCTATCATTGCCTTATGGCAAAGAATGTTACGCAGAATCAGCTTGTCGGCGAGATCGGCGAAACAGCGGCGAAGCTCCAGTTCCTGAAGATCGGGTTCCAGTTCGATCCGCGGTCGCGGCTCGAAGCCGGCATAGACGCGATCGTCGAGGTTATGGACCACGGAAGGCCGCTCGCAAAGATGATTGCGGTCCAAGTCAAGACGACGGCTGAAGGGAAATACCCGGGCGAAGACGCCAACGGATTCCACTATCTTCTGAAAAAGGAGGACCTCGTCTATTGGCGCGGGAGCAACCTCCCGATCATTATCGTACTGCACCGGCAGTCCGACGAGACGTTCTTCTGGAAGGAAATCCCGCGCGGCGAGGAATTTCAGGACCGCCGCCTCAACTTCAGCAAGCGGGAGGACCTACTCGACAAAAATGCCGTCGATCGACTTGGGGCGCTTACCGTGCCGAAATCGGGATTCGGTTACTATGTCCCGCCTCTCGGCGGCGGTGAGGACGCCCTCGTCAACATGCTGCCCGTCAGACTACCGACCGAGGTCTTTGTGTCTACCACTTCACACACAAGGAAACAGGCGGCGGCTATTCTGTTGGAGGCCGACGAACCTGCCCGCTTCGACTGGGTGATAAAGGGCGACGCCTTCTGGTCCTTCCATGACCCGAGAACTTCGGTCTGTCGCAATATCGTTGATCTCGATCAGGTTGAAGCTATCGAAGTCGAGGCGCTTGCTTTCCATGAGGACGTCGACGAGCGCAACAACTTCTCCTACCTCCTGAAGCAGGCGCTAGGTCATCAGGTGCGTCAGGAGCTGTCTTGGGACAAGGAAAAGAAGCTGTATTACTTCAAAGCCAAGGCACGAAATACGCCGCGGACTTTCAAATATCAATCGGCCAAGAAAGCAACGGAAGCCGACGTGGTGAACGTCGCGAAGAACAAAACCGAGAAAGACCGGGTCGCGTTCGTCAGGCACCACGCCTTCGTCCCCCGCTTTGAAAGCTTTTATGACGAGTGGTTCCTCGTATTGGAGCCGACCTATCATTTTACTTTCGATGGCTTCACTGCCCATACCTATCCCGACGCCTTGCTTTCAGGGAAGAAGCGCATGGACAATAGCGCCGCTCTTCGGGGCCAGGTCATCATGTGGCACAGGCTTCTTGCGAGCCTCGAGCCGAAATCCGACGACCTGTTTGCAGAGGCCTCTAGCGAGCCGTGGCTGACCTTCGGCCCGCCGCCTGTGATCGAATTGCCGACCAAGGTTCCTGAGGACGTCTGGGGGACGCCCAAAAAGGACGATACCGAAAAAGAACTGGACCTGTTGAGTTGGCCATGAAGTTCACATCCACCATTTTCGAAGAGCCGATGCTGGAATTCGGCGGCCAGTTCCAAGACCCTGACCCTCGTCGTGGATTGGTCGTGGCCGGGCCGTTGCAAACCATTAATGGCGACGTCATCAAGATCGCTGTGGTCGGAAGCTCGAAAACCGTCGAAGACACGGACAAATTCCTTGCCGCCGCGTCCGCCGGTTTTATCGGGAAATCCGAGAAGCATCCGAATATGCACCCGGACTTTCCGGGCTTGGGCAACCAGAACCCGTATCGGTGCAAGTTCGAGATCGCGAAGGACGCCACGTCGGCAATCACCCAAGCGAAGATCGACAAGATCACGAAGGAGCCTAATCACGCGAAGGCCGTCGAAATGGCCGTCGACGAGATCATGCAGCTATTGACCGCCATCGAAGAGGGAAGCAGCCGTCCAGACGTGGCCGTCGTGGCACTGCCGGTCGCCCTTATCGAGCGTGTTTGGAACGCGAAGGTGGACTCCGACGAGACGGTCGAAAAGGAAGACAGCGGCGGCTCGGACGCGCCGAACTTCCGCGGCATGCTAAAGGCGAAGGCCATGCACCTCCGGTTCCCGATCCAGATCGTCTGGGAGGATGTCCTAGACGAGCGGGCCGTCATTCCGAGGAAAGTCAAGGAGAGCAGCGCCCGCAAAATCCAGGACGAGGCAGGCCGCAGCTGGAACATCATGACTTCTCTTTACTACAAGGGGTCCGGCCGCATTCCATGGCGGCGTATGCCAGAGGATGGCGAGTTCTCCGCATGCTACATCGGGGTCAGCTTCTATCGCGAGGCAGGAGGGCAGCAACTCTTCACCAGTGCCGCCCAGATGTTCGATGAGCGAGGCCGTGGGTTCATTCTCAAGGGGCGACGTGCGCTGACAGAAACCCGTGGCCGTCACCCCTATATGATCGCCGAGGACGCCAAGGCGCTGATCGCTGAAGTCCTTGCTGCGTATAAGACCCACCACAAAAACTTCCCGGCGCGCGTCATTGTACTCAAGACGTCACGCTTCCGCGACGAAGAGGCCGAGGGCATCATGGAGGCGCTCGACGAGGTCGGCACAGAGATGAAGGACCTTGTGTGGGTGCAGGAATCCTCATCGATCAAAGTCATGCGTGATGGCAACTACCCCGTCATGCGCGGGACATTTGTCGAGTTGGACGGGAAGGGCTTGCTGTATACCAACGGCAGCATTCCATATTACGGGACCTATCCGGGCATGTATGATCCACGTCCTCTTCTATTGTGTCCGCACAGGACCAGCGACAGCACGGTGGCCCAGATCGCAGCCGAGGTGCTCTCGATGACGAAGATCAATTGGAACTCGACCCAGATGAATCAGAAGCTGCCAATCCCGATCCGGGCCGCACGCAAGGTTGGAGAGGTCTTGAAATATGTGACAGACGGCAAGGTCAGCTCGGACTACACCCGCTACATGTAGCCGCCTCCGCCTTTCGAGCCGGCCGATTTGAAGACGATCGTCGCAACTCCTAACTTTTCTTGTTGAGGAGAACCGATGGACAATATTTTCAAACAGATGGCCGAGCGTGCAAGAGCGGCAAGTCGGGCCATTAAAAAGCCGAGACCCGAAGACGACGGTCCCGTATTGGAGATGACAATCCCTATGCCCGAAGTCGGCGTCGCGGTGCAGGCGCACTGGATGGAACGACGCGACGAGCGGGAAGCTGAAGAGAAAAGGTTTCGACACGCGGAACTGAAACGCCGCGAAGATGCCGCACGTAGGAGCGGAGAATGGACTGAGACGTCACCAAGCCGGACGAAGCAGGCCGAACAGATGCGGGAAATCGGCAGGGAATTCACTCTCAGCGGATTGAGGCCCGTGGGGCCGTCGGAACAGGAAGAAGAGAAGCAGCGTCAGAGAGATCGCGGCATGTCGATGTAGGTTTTCAGCGACGCCGCCGCTTCTGTTCGCCATCCACAAAGGCGTTCAAGACGTCCATAACCCGCTGCAATGACTTGTCGTCCTTGCAGCACTCCACAGGCTTCAAACCGCCGAGGTCCTTGTTCGAACTATTCAGCCAGAGCTTTGCGACGTCCTGCCGAGAGATGCGCCGATAGGCCTCGTCCTCCAGCCGTCGGACGTTCGCCTTCCTGCGCTCCTCGGCTCGCTCCTTTGCCTCCCGATCTTCCCTTACCTGGGAGATCGCGACCTGAGCCTTTCTGAGGCCTTCCGCGCTATCGGCGGCCAGCTCCGACGGTGTCCTGCCGCCTTGGTCGGGCAGTGGCGTCGCTAGCCATGCCGTGGGGGTTCCGAATTCTCGACCAGCCGCAACCGTGATCTCGGACACCCGCGCGTCGGCTTCCCGCTTGAGCCGATCATTGCGTTCTCGCTCGGCGCGATCCCGGGCCTCCGTCCGCTCAGCCTGTAGGCGGAGGAATAGGCCAGCCAATGGAAGCCCTGCGAAGTCTTCGGGTGGCTCGTCCTGCCTGAACGCCTGCATCCGAGTGATCGCGGTGCGGATCGTCCCAAGGGTATCCATGAGTTCGTCGAACTGGCTGTCCTCGTCCTGAAGGAGGGCAACGGTCGAGGTCCCGTAATGGGATGCCCGATTCTCGATCCAGCTGTCGAACTCTATCCAGTCCCCGTCGTCGGGGATCATCAGATCACGGATGGCCTGTAAAACAGCCTCTGCTTGCTCCTGACGCTTCTCTGGGCGCTCGATATGTATGATGACATCCGCGATGCGCTTCAGCGTCGCCTGCGTCATGTAGAACCGATTTCCACGGGCTTCATGCGCCAGGTCGGCGGCGTGCAGTCGCCGCAGGTACGCCAGAACCTCCTCGTAGGCTGACTTGAACTCTGGGTCGACGTTCGCGATGATCCAGGTGGTGTCCTCGTTGGTCATCGCGTTGATTGCGGGCTTCGGCCAATTCCGTTCGCGCAGACGGTCCAGCATCTGCACCGCGCCGACCATGGCAGGGTATTTCGTGTCCATCAGTCTGTAGAGGATCGCGGCCTGCCATTGTCGGCGCGGGACGAGGAAGGCTGAAGGCTGAATGTCATCCAGGTCCATGAACTCGGAAAGCCCGATCTCGATCATCCAGTCTGCAAGTTCGGCCGCACGCTGTGATGCTCCCATATCCTTGTCTTTGTAGACTGCGGCCTTGCGCCGGCCTTCTACAAGCCGGGCTTCCTCTCGCCGGACCTTCTCGTCGGCGAGCTTTGCGAGCCTTGCCGCAATGGCGGCGCTTTGCAGGACCTCGCGCGGCGCAATATCGATGATGACCTCATCAAGACCGTCGAGGGGGTATGCCCTGTAGCCCGAAACATCGATTTCGAGGACATCCACGTCCATGTTGGCAAGCTTCTCCAGTTTCTCCGGAGGACAGCCGTGGGTATTCTTGATCTCGATGAAAAGCTGTCGGCCATCAGGCGTTGTGGCGCGGATGTCGGGAACGACCTCACCTTCGGCTGTTTCAAGTCGAATGTCTCGGAGGTCGATTGATCGTAACCGCCCGATTGTCACCGCCTGCCCGATAGCGGCCTGATTGGCTAAGACACGTCATTAGCGACGTCGTTAATGACGTGTCTTGGGCGAGGTAAGGAATGCGTGTGGAAATTCTCGGCAAGGAGCGGCGGCGGCGCTGGAGTGACGAGACGAAGCTGGAAGTTGTGATGTCAGTTGGTCTCGACGGGGCGACGGTGAGTGAGGTTGCCTGTCGGCACGACGTGATGCGGCAGCAAATTTACGCCTGGCGGCATGAGCTGAAGAAGAAAGGCCTGTTGCCGCCGACTGCCGATACAGTGTTTCTTCCCGTCGACATATCCGTCATGCCTGGTGCGGCGCTCGCGCGCGAGGAGGCGGAGCGTGCATCCGCAATGATCGAATTGCGGTTGAACCATGGGCGCAGCCTTCGCTTCGACAGCGGCGTGGATGGGACGGTCCTGACCCACCTCATCCGGGCGGTTGAAGCGGCATGATCGGGCCTGGGACAGGTGTTCGTGTTTATCTCGCCTGCGGTGTCACGGACATGCGAAAGGGCATTGAGGGCCTTGCTGCCTTGACGCAGGATGTGCTGCGCCAGAAGCCGACGGGAGGTGCTGTCTTTGCGTTCCGGGGGCGTCGTGGTGACCGTTTGAAACTTCTTTATTTTGATGGCCAAGGCTTCTGCCTCTATTACAAGGTCTTGCAGAAGGGGCGGTTTCCGTGGCCATCCGCCGCTGATGGGACGGCGCGGCTGACATCGGCGCAAATGGCGATGTTGTGGGAGGGCATTGACTGGCGGCGGCCGGACTGGGGCGCCCCTCCGGCCCGTGTTTGTTGATTTTATCTCACTGAATTTACATGTTTTTATGGATATTGAACCTGACCTGTGGTAGTCAGGTTCATGTCGAATGCGAGCCAAAATCTTCCCGATGATCCGGCCTTCCTGAAGGCGATGATCGCCGCGCTTGAGGCGCAAAACGCGAAGATGTCGGCGACCTTGCAGGCGCATGATCAGTTGATCCAGTCCCTGCGGCTGCGCATCGCCAGGCTGAAGAAGCATGGCTTCGGCAAATCGTCGGAAAAGATCGAACGGGAAATCCAGCAGTTGGAACTGGCGCTGGAGGACCTGATGATTGCCGCCTCGGAAAGCAGCAGCGAGCCTCTCACCGAGATCGAGGAAGCGGCGCCTGCCGCGTCTGAGGCAATCATGCCGGAAAAGACCATGCGCCGCCGTCCGCGCGTGTCGGACAAGGCCGTTCGCGAGCGCAGGGAACTCGATCCCGGCGCGCACTGCCCCGCTTGCGGTGGCGAATTGCGGCTTGTCGGTGAAGACGTCAGCGAAATCCTTGACATGATCGCCGCGCAGATGAAGGTCATCGAGATTGCCCGGCTGAAGAAGTCCTGCCGCTGCTGCGAGAAGATGGTGCAGTTGCCCGCGCCCAGCCGCCCCATCCCGGGCAGCATGGCGGGCGCTGGACTGCTCGCCTACATCCTGGTCTCGAAGTTCGACGACCACCTGCCGCTCTATCGCCTGAACGAAATCTTTGCCCGCATGGGCGTTGATATCCCTGACAGCACGTTGGTCGATTGGTGTGGCCGCGCCATGCGGGTGCTCCTGCCACTGATCGAGTTGATCGAGGCGGCGATCATGAGCAGTGATCTTCTCCACGCCGACGACACGCCGATCCGGGTTCTGGATCGCTCTCTGCGCGACAAGGGGCTGGGGAAAGGGGTGAAGAAGGGCAGGCTCTGGACTTATGTCCGGGACCAACGCCCATGGGCGGGCGCAGCTCCGCCCGGTGCGGTCTATTATTTTGCTCCCGACTGGAAGGAAGAGCACGTTCACCGTCACCTCAGCCAAGCGAGCGGCATCCTTCAGGCCGATGGCTACAAGGGCTACGCGAAGTTATATGGGGCCGGACCGGACGGGACACGCCGCTTCCGGGAGGCTTCATGCTGGGCGCATTGGCGGCGCGACTTCCACGATATCTGGGCCTCGAACAAATCCGAGATTGCCCGCGAGGCGCTCGACCGTATCGGTGCGCTTTACGACATCGAGCGCGAGGTTGCAGGCAAGTCTGCCGATATCCGTCTTGCCGCGCGCCAGAAGCACAGTAAGGCAAAGGTCGAAGCATTGCGCGTCTGGGCTGAAGCGCAACTGACCCGCATCCCCGGCAAGAGCGATCTGGCCGGCGCTTTCCGCTACGGCTTGAGCAGGTGGTCCTCATTCTGCCTGTTCCTGGAAGATGGCCGTGTCGCAATCGATAACAACGCCGCCGAGCGGGCGTTGCGTCCTGTCGGCGTTGGAAGACGAAACTGGCTCTTCGCGGGTGCCGACACTGGAGCAGAGACCCTGGCGCGGGCCATGACGATTATCGAAACTGCCAAGATGAATGGCCTCGATCCGCAGGCCTATCTGGCTGACGTGCTCGACCGCATTCAGGATCACAAGATCAATCGCCTCGCCGAACTGCTCCCCTGGAACTGGAAGCCGACAGCGGCGATCATCTGCGCCGAGGCCGCCTGATGGCAACGGTCAGATTCGTCTTCACCATCGACTATGTCGCCGAAATCCTCGAAGAGGACGTCGACCTCCTCCGGGAGATCATCAGCAATGATGACAACCTGACCTATGGCAATATCATCAGCGTCGTGACCGGTGACGACGAGAGTACGTCAGCTTTGACAGACGATGGCGTTGACGAACTCAGGCAGATGCTCAGCGACGCGCGTAGGTCTGCGGAAACATGGCAAGAGTTCCTCGATTGCTTCGTCCTCGACGAAGAGATCGCCGCACGCGTCAAGACATATTCCCCGCGGTAGCAATCGGGCCGTTACGATTGATCGGCGAGGGGTGACGACGATGCGCTTTCCGTCAAGATCGGTCAGCCAAGTCTCGGGTATTGTGACCCGGCCGTGGCGGGCGATGATCTCCTTGCCGAGGATGTGAAGCGCGGTCTCACCCGCCGTGGCGCAATTGGCTGTCAGTTGGTCTGGCTGGTGCGCGAAATGATGACGGTTTTGGTCTCCCCCGTTTTTGGCGACCAGAGCACGCCCGCATCCATAGCAGACGCATCCGCAACGCAGTCCGTTTGCCACCTGTGAGATGTGCCTCCGTGATCCGTCGACGGCGTCTTTGGCGACGAGGACAGTGCCATCGTCGCAGGCAGTCAGGTCAGCAAGGGTTATCTTCGTTGCCATCAGCGCCATGAATCGTGTTGAGGTCGCGAGGCTAGCCCGGTTTTCCCCGTTCCGGAAGCTTATATGAGGCGACGTTGACGGGGTTCCGCGCCGTTGCCTATTGTCGTTATGGGGAGAGCGGGGATGAAAGCAAAGAGGACCAAACCGAAGCGGACGAAGCCAGCCCGTAGAAGTGCCGCTCGGCGTACGGTGGTCGTTACCCGTTGGCATGTCGTCAAGGCCTGCATTGAAGCCGAAGTGACGGCCCAGGTATCCCGACGAGGCTTTGGGGGATCGGTGTCAATCCAACCAGGAAAACTCGATTTCCAACACGACGGGACAAGTGGTGTCGTTTCCCAAGCTGACCTGGAGAGATATGCGGCATCCATGGTGGAAAAGGGGTTCGCCAGCGCAGCATCTTCAGCTGGCACGCATGTCGAAATCGCCATAACGCCTAGAACAGTAGCGATCCTCACAGGCACCAAGACGGCGCGCCCGACGTCCACCAAGGTCGCGAAAGCAGTCGCGCCGCCGAAGGTGCGCCCGCAAGAGCCTTCGTCTCTACAACTCCCGTCAGCGGGCAAAATCATGGAGGCGGCGGTAGCCACGATCCGTGATGCCCCAGCGCAAAAGGCGGTTGTCCGACAAAAAGTCGCCGGGTTGCTGAATTTCCCCGCTGACAAGATCAAACTCAGCGTCTACGAGCCGGGGAGCTTCAAGACGACCTGTTTTTCCGAGGCGTTTGGTCTGGTCATCGCGCATCTGCAGAAGGTGGGGGTCGTCAGGGCGGAGGGTAAAAAGCTTATCGCTCTACCGTATACCGATGATCAGCCTATTCCGGCTTTCGAACCGTCGAAAAAGGTGAAAGCACGCACGGCGCAGCCCAAGACGGCGCGGATGTCAGGAACAATGGATGTCGAACGTCTAGTCAGATCGCTTCCGGGACAAGACCCGTATAGGCTTCTGAGCATGTGGAAGAACGCCGTTCGAATATCAGACGACAGGTCGCAGAAACATCTCCACGGCGATGCCGCTATCATGGCGATGGCGATATCCAAGGAGTGGGAACGACGCGCGAAGACGCTGGCCGACGACGCCTACTTCAGGTGGCCCTCTACTGAAGCGCCTGGCGGGCGACGGAACGGACACTATCGCGACCTCCGTCACGAAGGCATGCTGAAATACCTCGAATACAAGGTCGGTAAGGACGGGGAGCATTCTTCGTACAGACACGCTCTACTGTCCCGGATTTTTGAGAATGCTCTGCCGCCAGTCTTCGACCGTCTTTACATGGCCGAGTGGGGACCAAACGGGTCTTCCATCAGGCTGCACAAGATGGCGCACTGCCTCGCCTCGTTCGCTAAAAACTTCAAGTATCAGGACAACGACAAGTACGACGAGGCCATCAGGCATTGGGAGCAGGACCTCGAGTACCTACATGATCGATATTACATCGGCAGGTTCGGTTTCGGCTGGCCGACGACAGTTATCTAGGGGATTGCATGATTTCGCTGACCGACTTCGTAAAGTCGCTTCCGGGTGTCCGGCCGATAAAGGCGAGAAAGCTGATCTTGGACGGCGATATCCTGACGAGCGATGAGCGCCGCGACATCTTCACTGAGCGGCGAGGCGATTTTTTCGTCGATTGTATCGGCCCTGATGCTGCCGCAGCTATCTTGGCTGCTTATCGAACTTCTAGGCTTCCAATGGATCGTGGGACGAGTATCAGCGATACCCCGAGTGCTGAACGATATCTTGAAAATGCCGATGCTCTCCGGGAGCAGATCGCCGATCGCAGACGGAAGGAAGCTGCACTCAAGGATATCTCATTCGTGGAGGAGCGGGATTTCCAGGACAACAGATTTCTCGATACCATATTCTGGAAGCAATTTCCCAAAGGCGGCGAGGCGACGCTTGTTCTCGCGGGTATCGCGGTTACCAAGACGGTCCAGAGCTATCCCAGCAACAGCGGGAAAAGTCGGGGTAACGAGGTGACATTCTATTGGACCGGCTCGGATGGTGAGAAGCGATTTTCCGGAACTGGAAAGCCGCCAGAGGCGTCCAATCGTAGAAACGATGCCGACAGAAACTGGGGTCTTCACGAGTAGCGTTTACAGGGGTGCGCCGAAATCAGGTAGGCGTAGCGCCTTTCGACGTAGGGGATGCCTGGACGATTTCGCGTTGCCGAACACGACCGATATCACGACCTGCTCTGACCTTGATACGGCGTCCGAGAGGTTTGAACGTGATATCGTCTAGGGCGGAGCCAAGAGATTTTGTCATCGCGCCTGTCTCGTCTTCGGTCGAAAACCGATCGTCGTCCATAATGAGCCTCGCAAACCGTCGATGCCCTAAATGTGCCCGTTGGAAGGCTATGGCAATATAGTACGATGTCGATTTTATCGCCGCCGAAACTCTGATTGGCCGTTACTGAGCCTAGAAATGAGCGATCGCGCTTTCTGTCTCTCGATCCCGGTCACGTCACCGAAAATTGGAACCGCCATGTATGCCTCGGAATGTGCGATCGTCGGAATTGGGGTCGATGACCATTCAAATCGTTCTTTGATACGCTTCAGAACGTATGGTGCTGAGGCTTCTGATTCGAATTTCTGTCCTGCCTGGGCTTCCGTTTGATAGTATTGGATCGTCCTGTCGATTGCCCTGGAGCTCCCTTTCTGAATCGCTCGACCAACCACAAGGTCGCCGCCACTGAGATAAAGCTTCAAAAAAGATGCCTCAACGATCAGGACATCATCCACCTTTGTCGAAAAGCCGTAGTCCTGTGCTGGAATTACAATCGGGATATATCGGAGGCTCTTGGCAGACTCCACGGCTATTCCTAGCGCCTTTGCGGCAACGTCAGGTCGAGTCTGCAAAAGCTGCGTTTTTCGTTTCGCTTGGGTAGCGGCAGATTTCAATTTCCCGTCGTACCGAGCTTTCTCGAAAGGATCGGCCGGCATCAACAGCAGCTTAACTTCTCCAACTAGGCAGATACCACCGAAAGCCACGAGAAGATCGATCTGCTCACCGAAGTCTTTTGTCTTTTTAACTCCATGTTCCGCAACTGAAGCGGTTTTGAAATATCGATTGTCGATAACTGCCTGCCGTATTCTGGCACGGTATATTTCTTCGTATTTTTCACCCCGAGCAGCAATCGGGTTAGAGTCATCAATACCTCCCTTTTCCATCCAAGCCTCTGCCTTGCGCAAAGGGTTACTCGTTTCCAGGGCGGGAAGTGGCAAAAGATAATCATTACAGTTGGGAATCTTAACCAAGGGAGCGGACCAAAGACCTCGATTTCCCTTCTGATTTTTCGACGTTTTGATTTCGAACGTCAAAAACTCGACGATTTTTTTTGCCGTCACTGCGTCGACAGGTATCCCCTCAGCGATAGCTTGAACCAGCGTACCTTCTGGTACAGTCAGTGCTATTTCTTGTGCGTCTTTGGGCGATATTGTTTGGGGAAGCTTCGTAACCCGGCTCAGCCCGTGTGCGATGTCAAGGATCAGATGCCATGCCGATAAAAGGTGCGCCACCGTCACGCCTTTTGCATTCGGCATATCAACGTCAAGAAAATCTGCGATAAAGGAGCCTTCCAGCCCGCTTCTCTCGATCGTATATACAGGTGGTCTTGAAGAGAGATACTGCGCAGAAGACACTCGGGCCAGCACCGAATTTTCGGTCCTCCTAACTGACGTCACGGCCCTCAATCTGGAGCGCTTCCTTCGCTGACTCGGCGAAAGTGACGGCCAAATAGAGATATCGATATACGGGTAGTTCATCAAATTCGTTTGTTGGCGCTGTAGCCAACTCTGATCTAGGATCATGGCATCTGGGTCGCTAGGCATCCATATCGTTGCACCATCTTTGTCGAGGTCAAAATACCAGGCATCGAACCATGCCTGGTTCCAAAGCGTGCTCAAAAGTTTTCGGAAGCTATAGAACTTGCCAGCCGCCACGCCGAATGTAGTGAGGTCTTCGGGCGGAGCGCTCGATCCAGATACTTTAAGAGCATCGAAAAGCCAGTTTTCGGTAAGGTCTGTGCTGCTCTCGGCGAAATCCGTTGTCGTGAAATGTTGTCCGTTGTTGCCCTCGATCCGGAGACCAGAAAAGGCATCCATTGAATATATTGGATCATCTCGACGTTCTTTGGCGACCTCGTCGCGCAACTTCTCGGCGATGCGGTGATCCCGGTTCAATATAGCTACCGCCAGGATTGTGGCCCATTCTGAATCTAGGGAGCCAAAGGCAGGCGACGGATATTTTTTTGACAACTCGGCATATTCCGAAGCTATCCATTTGGCGGCTTCATAGAGCCGAGTATCGTCATCTGTTGGGGAAATCTTCCCGTAAGCCAAATCCCAGTCTGCCTGGATATACTGACCTGAAGAGGGGGGCTTGAGGTTTGAGACGGACTTGCGGAAGTGCGTTTCAGTTATCGACATGGAAACTCGGTTTCGGTCAAATCGGGAGCGATGAGCCAAGTTTTGCATGCAAGCTTAGAAGTTCGCAACAACCGGCCAGATACATCGGGCCATCACCAGCACGAGACCTTGAGCATCATCTACAGTTGACTGCATTTATTTTGATCGTGAGCGCAACGAAGGGCCCACGGCTTCCGTGATTGACTGAATAGGTTTCCGGCTGTCGGTCAGAACGTCTGCTTCGCTCGCTTCGGCATAAAATAGGCTCGAATATTGATGAGCGCTTCCGCGACCTTTGTAGCATCCTGACGGGTCGCGTTCCGTTTTGCCTCACCGAGCTTGCGGATGGGCGCGACGATATCCCCGGTGACGGCATGACCTCGAAGGACGGGCTGCCAAAGCTTGGGTGCGTACCTTGTTCCCAATAGAAAGCAGAGGTCCCAATCGAAGGGATCAAAGGTCTGATCATCGATCTTGGTGAACCTGGGCCGATGGTCTTTCGGCGTTTCGGCGAGGCTTGCCGATATCCGGTTGTATTCCGCAACGATGGTCTGGACGGCTCGATGCTCGGTTGTTTCCATCGGCAGGTTCAGGGCATCCGGGCCAGTCAGCTCCGGGATCCACTGACGCGGGTCGATAAACCTCGGGCCGATGATGAGAGCCGTGAGATAACCGTCGAGGCCGCTCATCGACCAGATCGGCGAGACTGGACGGCGTGCCCTGATGAAGGCCTCGAACGCCTCGTCATCGAGCTTCGGCCGTGCCGTAACCCCTTGGCTGTTCTGTGTCATGCCGCCCGTCGCTCCTGATCTGCAATGCTCTCGCGGTCGGCCTTCCAGGTCCATGGGAAGAGCGTATCCATCTGGTTCGCGGTCACCTTGCCGGAGATGATGCGCTCGAGCACGTCGGCAAGCCAAGCTTCGGGGTCTACACTATTGAGCTTTGCCGTGTTGACGAGCGATGCGAGGACGGCGAAGGTCTTGCCACCGCGTTCGCTGCCCACGAACAACGAGTTCTTCCTCGTCAGAGCCACCGATTTCATCGAACGCTCGACCACATTGGAGTCCACTTCGATCCGGCCATCCTCCAGGAAGGCTGCCAGTCCGTTCCAGTGGTTGAGCGTGTAGGTGACGGCCTTGCCAAGCGCCGATTTCGACGACACCTCGTCGCTAAGTTCGGTGAGCTGGGCCTTCAGTTCGCCCATGACGGGCGCTGCCTCGCGACGCCGCACCGTGAGCCGGGTATCGGCATTTTCGCCGCGCAGTTTCGCTTCGATACGGTAGATTTCGGCAATCCTGGCCAGGATCGACAGGGCCTCAGCAGACCCGGTCATCTTGACGATTTCGACGAACTTGCGCCGGGCATGGGCAAGGCAGAAGGCCAGCCGCATGGGGGCGACATTGCTCTTCCCCCGGCGCTTGGCCAAGGTTTTATAGGCTTGGTACCCATCGACCTGGAGCACGCCGGCAAACGACGACAATTGCCCCTCGACCTCGCGGGCGCTGCGGCTTTCGGCAAAAGTATAGGCCACCGCCGGCGGCGCCGGACCATTCCATGGGCGATCGTCGATCGCTTGCGCCCACAACTGGCAGACCTTGGTTCGTTTGCGCCCCGGATCGAGCCGCGGAAGCGGCGTCTCGTCACAGAACACCCTTGGCTGGGAGCGGATGAAGGCTAGCAGCGCATTGTAGAGAAGCTCGAGCCACCAGGCGACCCGCGTCACCCAGGCCCCAAGCGTGCCGCGATCGATGATGACGCCGCAGGAGGCAAGCATCTGCGCCTGGCGATGAAGCGGCAAATGCCAGGCGAACTTCGAAACGGCCACATGGGCGGCAAACGCCGTGGTCACCATGCCGCCGTCCATCACGCGCGCCGGTGCGGGCGCTTGCACAATGACGCTTTCGCAGGCCCGGCATGCATAACGCGGCCGGATCGTCCGCTTCACCCGGACAACCGCCGGCACGATGTCGAGCGCCTCACTGGCGTCCGTGCCGATGCAATGCAGCTCGAACGAGCAGCACGGGCAAATCTTGCTCTCCGGCTCGATGAGCTCTTCATACCGTGGGAGATGCCTGGGTAACCGGCCGATGTTGCGCGCCGGCGATCGCCGCTCCTGCTTTCGGCTGTCAGCCACGGGTGCAACATCGTCATTGGCCGCCACGGGAATGTCGCTGAGATCGCCAAGCTCAAGCGTCGCCTGCTTCGGGTCGATCGCCGTCATCTTCTCCGATTTCGGCCCAAAGAGCTGCCGCTCCAGGAAGGCAACACGCGCCTTGAGGTCGGCATTCTCTGCATCGAGCGAGAGAATGATCCGGCTCAATTGCGCGGCATCCTGAGGTAAAGGGTCGGGTCGAAGCGGCATGGCAGACCCTAGCACATGACCCTGAATCTTCAAGCAAATCCAATAGGATCAGCCTGCTTTCGTTGGCCGCTTTACGGTGTTTCGCCTGACCCGCGTCCAGTCGATACCGGCCAGCAAAAGGGAGAACTCCTGGCTACTCATCTGCATCGCGCCATCGCGGATCGGTGGCCAAACGAACGTGCCAGCCTCCAGCCATTTCGTCGCCAGGATCATGCCTGATCCGTCCCAATAAATGCAGCGCAGGCGATCGAGACGCTTGGCGCGGAACACGAACACGTCACCACAGTAGGGATCAGCCGCAAGCGCTGACGCCACCAGCGCAACAAGCCCATTCATGCCGCGCCGGAAGTCGACCGGCTGCGTCGCCACCATGATCTTCACTCCACCAGGCGAAAGTCCAATCACCGGCGTGCTCGCAACGCTGCCACGATCGCCTGCGCTAATTCGGGCGCCACCGAACCGATCACGGTCATGCGCGCGCCAGCAATCTCGATCTCAATACGCCCCGCGGCGTCGTGGGCGATATCCGACGGCGAGTTCTCGCAAGACGTTCTATCGCCAACCACCGTCACCGGCACGAACATGGCCTGCTGTGCGCCGGCTTGCGCGGATCGTCGAGAGGTCAGTCCGGCTTCGCGCCGCCAGACGTTCAGCAGACCGCGATTGACGCCCCAGCGCCGGGCGATCGCCGAGATGTTCACGTCAGGTTCTGCACTTTCGGCAAGGATCCGCGCCTTCTCCTCGTCGGTCCAATTCCGCCGCTGGCGTCGACCCGTGATCACCTCGATCCGACGATACTTTCCCTCATGCCTGGCTTCATGCATGCCTTCATCCATGGCTTCAAGCATGGCATCAGCGCGATCTCCAACCATCCCGTTCCGCTCCTGTCGATGAAGGAGTTGTTCTCGCGGCATCAATCACAAAAGGAAAGGTGGGGTGTTCGTCGCGCTCACTTTTGATCCAGCCAACTTCCCCTAGTTCCATTGCGTTCGCCAGCTTCGCGCAATTTCTACGACGTTAAGTCGCCTCCGACTTGCCTAAGAAAATCAATTATATGTCTCAATGATCAGAGGTATGTGGCGGCAGACACAGTTCGGATCAGAGGTATGCGGCGGCGAGATCAATCGGTTGCGGCGGCCTCGGCGCTAAGTTATTGGTTTTCGGTGGGCCTCAGATCAGACGTTTGTGGCGGCCTACATCTGCCGTGGCGGTTACATAGGCCTCTTCATCGATTTCAATGACCGTGGGGCACGTACGCCGGATGGCCGATCTCAAAAGCGCCGGCAGCTCGCCAGGACTTCTCAGGCGCTCGGCCTTACAGCCGAAGCCGCGGGCGATGGCCAGGAAATCCGGCGTATAGATATCGACGCCGATCGGCGCGATGCCGCGTGCTTCCATGTAGGCCTTGATCTCGCCGTAGCCGTTGTTGTTCCACAGCAGCACGACGAGCGGCAGGCCGGCCTCGCGGGCGGCGGCGAGTTCGGGCAGGGTGAACTGGATGCCGCCGTCGCCGGCAAGGCAGACGGTTGGTCGGCCGGTGCCGATCAGCGCTCCCGCGGCGGCGGGCAGTGCATAGCCGAGCGTGCCGTAGCCGGTTGCCGAGCAGAACCACGACCGCGGCCTGTTCGCGGCAAAGTCGATGCAGCCTGCATAGACGGGCTGCGCGGAGTCGCCGACAATAATGACGTCGGGCAGGGCTTCGCGCACGATCTCCATGAGATCGACGCCGGCGCGCAGAACCGGATTGAGCATTTCTCGAACAGCCTCTCTGGCGGCCCTTGCGCGTGCAGCCCCGTCGTTCGCCATGCGCGGCGGGATCCTCGCGGTCAGCGCGTCGAGCGCAAGGGCGCAGTCGGCTACCAGCGCGATATCGGCCGGCCGGCCGCGCATGGCCTGCTCGGGATCGATGTCGATGCGGATCAGTTTCCCGGTGATGCGCGCGCCGCCCGTCTCATAGAAATCGTAGTCGGTCGGCCCAAACTCGGTGCCCGCCGCAATCACCAGATCGGCCGCCTCGATGAGGTTGGCCGTCGCCGCCATGGCGGGGCTGCACGAAACGCCAAGGGGATGGCCCGGTGGCAGAACGCCGCGGCCGTTGACGGTCATGATCACCGGGGCGTCGAGCGTTTCGGCCAGCCGGAGCAAGGGGGACGCGGCATCGGCGGCACCGCCGCCAGCCAGGATGACCGGGCGCACGGCCTGCGAGCACAGGGCGGCGGCGGCCGTGATTGCCTGCGCTTCCGGCGCGGGGCGGCTAGGGGGTGGCCGCTTCTGCGGAGAGGGCAGTACGGAGGCATCCAGCATCAGTAGATCCACAGGCAACTCGATATGCACCGGGCGCGGACGGGCCGAAGCGAAGACGGCAAAGGCGCGGGCGATGACCTGAGGCAGCTCCTCCGCCCGCAGCACGGTGTGGCTGAAGGCGGTGAACTGGCGAGCGAGCTGGCGCTGGTCGGGCAGTTCGTGCAGGTGTCCTTCGCCCGACCCCATGCGGCCAGGCGGGTTGACGCTGGTGATGACCAGCATCGGCACGGAATCTCCGTAGGCCTGCGCCATGGCGGTGGCGATGTTGGTGAGGCCGGGGCCGGAAATTACGAAGCACACGCCAGGCCTGCCGGTGGCGCGGGCATAGCCGTCGGCCATGAACCCGGCCCCCTGTTCGTGGCGCGGGGTCACGTGGCGGATGCCGCTGCCCGGCAGCCCGCGATACATTTCAACCGTATGGACGCCGGGGATGCCGAAAACGGTATCCACCCCATATGCGGCAAGCAGTTCGACCAGATAGGTTCCGACGGTCTTCATCTCAGGCAGGTCCCTTCTTCCCGGAGCGGGCAAGCGCACCGCAACCGTTCAATTGCGCGAGCACCCCTTCAAACGGCAGATCCCGGCCGAAGCCGACGAGCACGAGCAGGCTTTGTCCGTCGAAGCCCTCGGGCAGATGCGCCGCCGGTTCGAAGGAGACCCGCGTGCCGACCACGTGAACGGCGAACAGTCGGCCATCGCTTGCCTGCACGAAACCCTTGGCCCGGTAGATGCGGGCAGGCAGCGCAGCGAGCACCCCATGCAGGCGCTTGGCGTCGATGGGGCCGTCATGCCGCCACGTAACGCTTTCGGCCTGCTCGTGAACCGGCATAGCCGCGAAGGGCGAGCTAGCGCCGCGGGAGGGAAAACCGCCGGCGAAAAGGAGGTCGAACGGCACGCGCGCGTTCGTCGTCTCGATGGTCCGCGTGTCGGGAAAGGCCCAGCGCGCATGCCAGGCGTCAAGGATGTCGCGCGATACGAGATCGGTCTTGTTAAGGATCAGGAGATCGGCCGATCCGACCTGCGCTTCCGCAAGACCGGGCGCCGCGGCGATGGCGCCGTCGAAGCCGGCGGCATCGACCAGCACGACGATTGCATCGCCCCTCAGCCGCCCGGCAAAGCGGGCATAGCGTACCGTGTCCATGATCCGCGCGGGATCGGCGACGCCGCTTGCCTCGATGACGATATGGTCGATGTCCATGCGGGCGCTCAGCAGCTCTTCGAGCTGCTCGACGAGGCCCTGGTTCATCCCGCAGCAAACACAGCCATTGGAGAGGCTGTAGAGGCCGCCTTCCGTCGAGGTGATGAGCGCGGCGTCGATGTTGATCGCGCCGAAATCGTTGACCATCACGGCGATCTTCAGTTCGTGGTCGCCGCCAAGAATATGGTTGACGAGCGTTGTCTTGCCCGCGCCGAGAAAACCGCCGATCACGGTGACCGGTATTGGTCCGGCCTGCCTGGTCACCATAGTTTCGGGGCCTCGCCGTGCCAGATGGCTTCGGAAGCCGCGTCCAACCGGTCGTGCACGAGCTGCCCCTGCATGAAGGTGAGGTCCACCCTGGTGGAGTGGATGTTGCCCTGCGGCTCGATCTCGAAGAGGTTGCGGTCGAGCACGATGATGTCGGCGGACTTGCCGATCTCCAGCGTGCCGGCCTCGTGCTCGATGCCCATCGACCAGGCGCCGTTTCTGGTCATCACGTCGATGGCCTGGGTGAGGGAGATCGGCTCGCCGAACCGGCCCTCGGTTTCCCCCCAGGGATTGGCCCGGGTCACCATGGTTTCCAGCGCGATCCAGGGATCGAGCGGACTGACGGGCCAGTCGGTGCCGACGACGGCGACGCCGCCGGCCTCCAGCACGCCCTTGATGTTGTAGGCGCGCGACAGCCGCTCGGGGCCGTAGCCGGAGCGGGCGCCGGAGACGAATTTCGAGGGATACCATGAAACCGGCGAGAATTCGGCGGTGACGTTCAACTCGCGAAAACGCTTGAGGTTGCCGCCGTGCAGGATGGTGGAGTGCGCGCATTGATGGCGCACGCCCAGGCCGCCCGGGCGCCGGCGTGCCGCCTCGACGGCGTCCAGAAACGTGTCGGAGGCCGCATCGCCCGTGCAATGGGCGATCACGCGGATGCCTTGCCGGTCCATGTCCCAGACCATGTCGGCGAGATGTTCGGGCGTCAGGTTGAGCTTGCCGCGCCAGGCGCTGTTCGCGCCGTCCCAGGGCGTCATGAGATAGGACGAGCGCGGTTCGACGGTGCCGTCGAAGTGGAATTTCACGGCATTGGCGTTGAGCCGGGCCGAGCGGTAGTAGTGGCGTTCGCCGGCGAGCAGCTCCCAGCGGCGGCGCACGGGGAAGATATCGTCCTGCCAGCTGATCGCGGCCTCGACCCTGAGCGTCAGTTCGCCGGCCTGGTCGAGGGTTTGCAGCGCCTCCAGCCGGTTCTCGCAGACATGCACGTATTTGGTGGCGACCACGCCGCGCGCGGACTGGTAGCGTACGCCGTCGCGATAGGCGGCGCGCAGCACCGGGACGGGCGTCGGCGGCATCGCGGCATGAATCAGGGCGTAGGCACCGTCGATGAGCAGGCCCGTCGGTTCGTGGCTGATCGGATCGCGTTCGAGATAGCCGTTGGGAGGGTCGGGCGTCTCAGCGCCGATGCCGGCACGGCGAAGCGCCTCGCTGTTGACCATCATGGTGCCCCACATGCGGTCGAGCAGGGCGACGGGGCGATCGGGCAGCACGTTGTCCAGCCAGTCCCGGCCGGGCACGAGACCGGCCTGCCGGAAGGTGTAGCGGACGAAATATTGCCCGTAGATCCATTCGCGATCCGGGTGCCTGGCCGCATAGGCCAGCACGGCGTCGCGCACCTGATCGGGCGTCGGATCGACGATGCCGATGTCCAGATCCTCGGCATAGCGCGGTGCGAGCGCCAGGTCGGGATGGGTGTGCATGTCGTAGAGACCCGGCATGGCAAACCGGCCGCCGAGGTCCTTTATCCTGGTCTGCGGCCCGATGAGGTGCTCCACGTCCGCGCGCTCGCCACGCGCAACGATGCGCCCGCCCGAAACGGCCAGGGACTCGCACCACGGCAATCCGGGATCGCCGGTATAGATACGGCCATTGGTCAGGACGAGGTCGGCGTGAGCGTCGCGGGCTGCGTGGCTGGGGCGATGGTCGTAGAGAGAGCGCATGATCGTCTACCTATGGAGAGGGGGCGGCATCAATAGCCGGCGGTCGGGATCCACCATTCGCGGCCGCGCACCGTTGTGACATATTCGGGCCAGCGCAGGCCGATCGGCGCCTCGTAGTCGGCAAGCGGCGGAATCCATCCGGTGCCGCCGACACCGCCGCCGGTGCGCTCCTCGAACTCCCTGCGGGCAGCGGCCCGCACCCCGGCGTTCTGCAGCAGCTCCAGCATCGAATGAGCGATGGTCTTCGATGCGCAGATCACCATCGGGTCGATGGTTTCCGGAATGCCGCCCAGTGCGTTCATCACCCAGTCGGGATAGGAGAAACCGGCGGGCCCGCTCAGCATGGGACGGGCGATGTATAGGCGCGCCGTCGGCGCGTGCCAGCACATGTCGGTATAGTCGTCCGAGGTGTAGTTGACCTGCGAGGGCGGCAGGTCCTGCCGCAGGATGCGCTCGGCCTCCTGCGGGCTGATCAGCCTCTCGCAATCGGGCAGGAAGGGGTTCGACATCGGCTCCAGGCCGACACTGGACTGGATCTCGCGGGCGATCTCCTTCGCGCGGGCGCCCCATTTTGGCGCGCCGACGGCGGCGAGTTTGCCATAGACCAGATCGGCCATCACATGGTTGGCAAGGCCGGGGCGCGATTTCGAGACCCAGATCTTTTCGACGCGGCAATGGGTCAGCCGGGCGGCAGCCTCGGCGTTGCGGTCGAGGATCAGGGTCGCCTGTTCGGCCAGCTCCACGGTCGGCACGCGGATGATGTACTGGATTTCGGAAAGCCGCGCCGGCAGGTTGTCGGCGGTCGCCTGTCCCGCCGTCAGGATCGCCTCGCTGATCGACCAGCCGCCCATATGCGGCAGCATGGAATCGCGCAGCGCCTTGGAGGCGTTGTACATGGTGAAAAGCGCATCGTTGGCGCCGGGCGCACGCACGGCGCTGTGCGCCTGCGGGATCGGCACGCCGTTGGCCCGTTTCAGCCATGTTTCCGGCTCGTCGCAGACGAAGCGGTACACCATCGCATAGGCCGCGCCGCAATGGGTGTCCCAGTTCACCGTGTTGCACAGCGGCAGCATGTAGCAGGGGTGGAAACTGATCATCGCGTCGAGGCCGTCATAATAGCCCTTGGCGGCGTGGATCGGCTTGGAGCCGCGTACCTTTTCGGCGGGCTCTCCGAAGAACTTCAGCGTGCCGGGAAGACCATGTGCCTGCATCGCCGCCTTGGTGGCGAGAAGGCCGCCGAAGGAGCTCATGCCAAGCGCCGAATGCGGATCGGTATGGCCGCCGGCATGCTCGTTGAGACCGGGGCGGGGGCCTTTCCGCGTGCTTGCGGCCTGGCAGTTGCCGGGCACGGCGTCATATTCGGCATAGCTGGCGATGACCGGGCCACCCTTGCCGTTTGTCCAGGAGGCGGCGAAGGCCGTCGGCATGCCGCCCGAGCCCTCCTCGACCGTGAATCCCTCGCTGCGCAGGCGCTCCACATACCAGGCGGCGGATTCGTACTCGCGCCAGGCCGTCTCTCCCTTGTGCCAGATAGTGCTCGTCCATTCCGACAGGGCGCCGGCGTGCGCATCGACCCAGTTCGTTGCGGTCTCCTCGGCAATGTTTGCGGTCATGTCGTGTCAAGCCCTCGCGTGTTGCACCTGCCATCAGAGGAAAGCAGTGAAAGGCTTGCGCAAAAAGTGATATGTTTTATCGTTTCGTGCAAATTCTGTTCACTTGACGGGGCGTTATGCGGATTCCATCGACACAGGCGCTGCGGGCGCTCGAAAGTTTCGCGCGCCACGGCAGCGTATGGCGGGCGGCGGACGAACTGCACCTGACCCGCAGCGCCGTCAGCCACCAGTTGCGGCTGCTGGAGCGCGATCTCGGCTTCGACCTGCTGGAGCGCGTCGGCAAGGGTGTCGCGCTCACCGCGCGCGGCCGGCGCTATGCCCATGACGTGCACAAGGCGTTGACGATGCTCGGTGATGCCGGGGCGCAATACCGGGACGGCGGCATCGGCGGTTCGTTCCGTATCAGTTGCACGCCGGGCTTCGCCTCGCTGTGGCTATGTACCCATATCGCGGAATTCCAGGAGATGTACCGGGATGTCTCCCTTTCCATTCTCACGCCGCGGCGCCTCGACGATGTGAGCAATCCCGATGTGGACGCGTTCATCGCCTTCGGTGACGGCAACTGGCCGAACCGCAGCGTGGAGCTTCTGTGCGATGTGCGCTTCACCCCGCTTTGCAGCCCGAGCCTGCTCAACCGGCTTGGCGGGTTCGCAAAGCCTGCCGACGTGCTGCGCACGAACCTGCTCCATCTTAACGACTTCGAGGACTGGTCGCGGTGGCTTTCGCTCAGCAAGGTCGAAAATGCCGATCCGGCGAGCGGCATCTTCTTTTCCGACATGAACCTGGTTTTCTCGGCCGCCATAGCGGGGCAGGGCATTGCCATGGGCGATGAGCTCACCGGACAGAAGGCGTTGAGCGAAGGCAGGCTGGTGCGCCCCTTCGACATCGCGGTTCGCGCCTCGCGTTCCTACTATCTGGTCGTCGATCCCGCCAAGTCGGATCATCCGGTCCTTCCGGCCTTCCGGGACTGGCTGCGATCCAGCCTGGCCAATGCGGCGGCCGACGCGCAAAGCGTGCGGGTATAGTCGATCCGGATAGGTGAATGGAATTTGCCAATAATGCGAAAATAATTCGGTTGCCGTGAGCCGATTGCGCGCATACGCTTTCCTCGACAGGTGAGGGAGAGCCTATGCAGCAGTCGAGACGTGCAGCGGAACTCAAGGCGGTCGGCATTGGAAAGAGCTACGGCGCGTTCCACGCGCTGAAGAATCTTTCACTCGATGTCGGCCGCGGCGAATTTCTCACGTTGCTCGGCCCGTCCGGTTCCGGCAAGACGACCTTCCTCATGATTCTTGCCGGGTTCGAACGTGCGAGCCGCGGGCAGCTGTTCAGCGACGGCATCGACATCACCGACCAGCCGGCCGAACGCCGCTCTTCCGGCATGGTTTTCCAGGGTTATGCCCTCTTTCCGCATATGAGCGTCGCCGCCAACATCGCCTTTCCGCTGCGCGTGCGCCGCAAATCCGAGGCGGAGATCAAGCGCCGCGTCGGTGAAATGGTCGAGCGTGTCGGCTTGCAGGGCCACGAGCACAAATTGCCGGCGAAACTTTCCGGTGGCCAGCAGCAGCGCGTCGCACTGGCGCGCGCGCTCGCCTTTGAGCCCGGGGTTCTTCTTCTCGACGAGCCGTTTTCGGCTCTCGACAAGAGCCTGCGCGGCCAGATGCAGGCGGAAATGAAGCGCCTGCACGAGGAGACGGGAACGACCTTCGTCTTCGTCACCCATGACCAGAGCGAGGCGCTGGCGCTCTCCTCGCGCGTCGCCATCTTCAATCATGGCGAGCTTCTCCAGGTCGGCACGCCGCAGGAGGTCTACGAGCGCCCCGGCAACCGTTTCGTCGCGGAGTTCCTGGGCGAGATCAACATGCTGCCGCTGCGCGACATCCGGCCGGACGAGGGCGGCGCGAGGGGCCTGTGCGAGGATCGCGAGGTCGCCCTGCGCTTTGCTCCCGGCGAAGCGCGCGGCGACGCCATCCTCGCGGTGCGCCCGGAGCATATGTCGATCGCACGGGAGCCGGCGATCGCCGAAAACAGCATCCCCGTCACGGCGGTATCCTCGACCTATCTCGGCTCCGCGGTGCGCCTCGACCTGATTACGCGCAGCGGGAGCAGGGCCAGCGTCTCTGTCCCGATGGAAGACGCGCGCTTCGCGCTCGAGGAAGGCAACACCGTCTGGCTGACATGGCCCGCCGAGAGGGGACTTATCCTGCCGGAGACGGTTTGAGAGATTTTACAAGCAGAAGACTGATCCATTGAAGTCCGAAGATCCAAGAAAACAGGGGAACGACAATGAATGAAGCCTTTCAGAAAGACTGCCTCGAAATCCTCGCAGACAAGGTCAAGCGCGGCGAAATGAGCCGCCGGCGCTTTACGCAGCTGGCCGCCATGCTTCTTGCCGGCGCGCCGCTGGCGTTCAGGGCGGGCGGTGCGCTGGCGCAGGAAAAGCAGCTAGTGTTCGTGAACTGGGGCGGCGATGCCGTCACCGCCTATGACAAGGCCTATGGCCAGCCGTTCCAGCAGGAGGCCGGTGTCACCGTCAAGCAGGACGGTTCGGGCCCGACCGAAGGGGCCATCACCGCCCAGTTCAAAAGCGGCGCGCCGAGCTGGGACATCGTCGACGCCGACCCGTTCTCGGCGATCACGCTCGGCAAGCAGGACATGATGGAGAAAATCGACTACGCCGTCGTCGACAAGGGCAAGATGCGCCCCGGTTTCGGCTGGGACTATGCGGCTTCGAGCTACTTCTTCTCCTATGTCATCGCCTATGACTCGGAAAAATACGGCGACAATCCGCCCAAGAGCATGGCCGACTTCTTCGACGTGACGACGTTCCCGGGCAAGCGTTCGCTTTACAAATGGGGCAGCGCCATGTGGGAGGCCGCCCTCCTCGGTGACGGCGTGGCGCCGGAACAACTCTATCCGCTGGACCTGAAGCGCGCGCACGACAAGATCGCCGCCTTCAAGGAGAACGTCATAGCCTATTGGGGCGGCGGCTCGGAAAGCCAGTCGCTGCTTCTCGACGGTGAAGCCTCGATGGCCCTGATCTGGTCGACGCGCGCCTCGTTGATCGAGCAGGATTCGGGCGGCCGCATCAAGTTCATCTGGGATCAGGGCCTGCTGTCCCCGGGCGCCATGGCCGTCATCAAGGGCAATCCCGGCGGCCGTGACACGGCGATGAAGTTCATTGCCAGCGCACAGGACCCGCAGAAGCAGCTCGTCATGTTCGACATGCTCGGGCAGGGTCCGGCGAACCCCGCTGCCGATGCGCTGATCCCCGAGGAGAAGAAGCGCCTCAATCCGGTCGATCCTGCAAATATGAGCAAGCAGATACCGCTCGATATGGAATGGTACGCCGAGAACTACGGGCCGGCGCTCGACGAATATACCAAGATCATCTCCGCCTGAGCCGCCTTATGTTCGCGCGCTCCCACAATCTCGGCGCGGCGCTCCTCCTGGCGCCGCTGCTCCTGCTCCTCGCGCTGGCCTACGGCATCCCGTTTCTTGGTGTGATGAAATGGAGCGTTACGCTGCCCGAGCCGGGGCTCGGGCAGTATCATGCGCTGCTCACCGACCCGCTGGTGCAATCGGTGTTCGTGCGTACAGCGCGCATCTGTGCGCTGGTGACGGTGACGGCAGTCGCTGCCGCCTATGCGATCGCCTATGTCTGGGTGCGCGGCACGCCGGGCCAGCGGCTTGCGGCGGAATATTGCATCCTCGTGCCGTTCTGGATCTCGGTCTTGACCCGTGCCTTCGGCTGGGTGGCGCTTTTGTCCAATCAGGGGCTCATCAATACCTGGCTGCGTGCGACGGGCATCCTCGATGAACCTCTCGCGCTCGTTCGCAACGAGTTTGGCGTCGTCGTCGGCATGACGCATTTCCTCATTCCCTTCGCGGTGTTTCCCATCGCCTCGGCCATGCGCGCGCTGGACGAGCGCGTCCTGCTTGCCGCGCGCGGCCTGGGGGCAAGCCGCACCCGCATCTTCTGGTCGATATTCGTGCCGATGACGATGTCGGGCATCATCGGGGCCGCGCTGATCGTCTTCGTCTTCGCGCTCGGCTTCTTCATAACGCCGGCAATCCTCGGCGGCGGCCGCAGCGTCATGGTGGCGGAGCTGGTCTACCTTCGCATCTTCCAGAGTCCCGACTGGGGTCTCGGCGCTGCGATCAGCATCACGCTTGTCCTGATTGTCGGCCTGTTGACCACAGCCCTGTTCCGCTTCCTGCGGCCCTCCCAAATGGCAGGTTGACATGAGCGGCTACCGTCCCGGTCCCATCGCCCTGTTCCTCGCCTTTCTGGTGGCGATCTTCCTGCTGATGCCGCTGCTTGCGGTCGTGCCGGTGTCCTTTACTCCGTCGCGCATGCTTTCGATGCCGACGGGAGAGCTGTCGATCAGGCACTATCGCGCGCTTGTCGACGACCCGCGCTGGCTGGACAGTATCCTGCTCAGCTTGCGCATCGGCATCGTCTCCAGCACGCTCGCGACGCTCCTGGCGCTCGTCTTCGGCCTCGGCATATGGATGTTCCGGCCGCGCTACACGGCGGTTCTGGTCGGTTTCGTCTTGTTGCCGATGATCGTCCCGCCGGTGGTTTCGGCGATCACCCTCTACTTCCTGCTCACGTCCATGTCGGGCATCGGGAGCATCGTCGGCTACGACACGTGGCTCGGCGTGGCACTCGCGCATGTCGTCGTGACGGTACCGTTCGCCGTGGTGCTGATCCTCGTGTCGTTGAGCCAGGTGGACCGGCGCATCGATCTGGCCGCGCGCGGTCTCGGCGCGTCCACCTGGGAGCGGGCGACACAGGTCATCATACCCAACATCAAGTTCGGCATAGCGACGGCGTGGCTCTTGTCCTTCGTGCTGTCCTGGGAAGAGATCGGCGTCACGCTGTTCATCACCAGCGTCAACGCCATCACCCTCCCGCGGCTGATGTGGATGGGCCTGCGCGACAATATCGACCCCTCGATCGCGGCGATCTCGGTCATCCTGATCCTGATCACCGTGACGGTGATGACCGCCCGCGTGGTCTATCGCCGGGCGAGGGGAGCCGCGTGAAGCCGTCCTGCAACCCGTAACATGAGGACAACGATGAGCGTGCGGAGCGATCTTCTCTCCGAGTTGCGTAGCGCCCTGCCGGATGCGACGATTTGGGGGCGGGACGAGCTCGCCGTCCGCGATCCGGGATTCGACGGTCGCAATTTTGGAGCGGCCGCATTGGTCCGCCCGGCGGATGTCGATAGCGTGTCGGCGCTGGTGCGCTTCTGTCTCGAAAGAGGGATCCCCTTGGTTCCGCAGGGCGGCCGAACGGGGCTCGCCGGTGGCGCGGCGACGGTTTCCGGGCAGATCATCTGCGATCTCGGCGCGATGAACCGGGTCGAAGAGATCGATCGTTTGGGCCGGGTCGCGATCGTTCAAGCCGGAACGCCTCTGGCCGTGCTTCAGGAGGCCGCAGCCGTCCATGGCCTTGATCCCGGCATCGACCTTGCATCGCGAGGCAGCTGCACCATCGGGGGCATGATCTCCACGAATGCCGGCGGCATAATGGCGTTTCGAAACGGCACGATGCGCCATCGTCTTCTCGGCCTCGAGGCGGTATTGCCGGACGGCCGCGTGTTCAGCGACCTGACGCGCGTTCTAAAGACCAGCGCAGGCTATGACCTCAAGCACCTGTTCGTCGGTGCCGAGGGCACGCTGGGCATCGTTACCCGCGCCGTGCTTCGGCTCGAGCCGCTCGGTGGCGCATCGGCCACGGCGCTCATCGGGACCAATGATGCGGCCAGCGCCCAACGGGTCGTCAGCCATTTGCTTGCCATGCCCGGCGCCAACCTGCGGGCCGCGGAAATCATGTGGCGGGACTTTGCCGTCGCAATGGCAGGGATGCTCGGATTGGATTCGGGACGGTTGCCGCTCGGTTCGCCGTGCCTACTTGCCCTGGAGCTTGGCGCAGCAACCGTCGAGGAGGCGACCAGCGCGCTGGAGGAAGGGCTTTCGAGCATCTGGGAGGAGGCCGGCATTCTCGACGGGCTGGTGGCGGCTTCCATGGAGCAGGCAAGGATCATTTGGCGGCTGCGTGAGGAGACGGAACAGATCGAGCGCATGCACAGCCATCCGCCATCCTTTGACGTGTCTGTTCCCGCAGCTGCAATCGATGGCTATGTCGCGCGCATCACGGACGGTCTCCTGGGGATCGACAAGGGTTATGCGCCTTATGTCTTCGGCCATCTCGCTGACGGCAACCTGCACATTTCCGTCAACACCGACAGTCCGTCGCCCGAACGTTATAGGGCGATCGAGGACGTGCTCTATACGGGCCTTGGAGAGATCGGCGGATCGTTCTCGGCTGAGCACGGGGTCGGCCTCGACAAGCGTAGTGCGTATGAACGTTACGCCGATCCAGTGAAGCAGGATCTCGCGCGTGCGATCAAGGCATGTCTGGACCGGAAATGGGTATTGAACCCCGGTAAGATCGTCACGCCGGTTTAAGGTCGGCGGACGGTTGCGTCATGCTTCCAAGGACAGCCCGGATATCGAGCGGCCTCCCTAGCCGTCATTGCCAGCATAGCGGTTCATGCCGATGGCCTTTGACGTGGAACGCCGGTGGATCTCGGCCATTGTGGAGTGGAAGGCCGCGTTCAGCTTCTCCAGTTCCGCATGCGCGGCCAGATGCGCGGGGACACGCTCACGGATTTCCGCCAGTATCGCGGCCTCGTCGATCGTCTGAAGGCGGCCGTTCCGGACGACGACCTCTCCCGCGACCATCACCGTCTCGATCGACGAACCGTTCTCGGCATAGACGAGATGCTTGGCAATGTCGTTGAGCGGGGTGAAGCTGAGGGTGGTGAGGTCGAGGATCAGAAGATCGGCGGCCTTTCCGACCTCCAGCGAACCGGTGACGTCTTCCAGCATGGCGCTGCGGGCGCCGCCGATCGTCGCCATGGCGAGGATTTCGTCGGCGCGGATCCATCTGTCGTGGTCGGGGCCGGAAACGCTGTGGACCAGGCCGGCGACCCGCATGACGTCGAAGATGCGGGCGGTGTCGTTCGACGAGACGCCGTCCGTGCCGAGGCCGACCATCACGCCGGCGTCGAGCAGCTGCCGGATCGGCGCGATGCCGGCCCCGAGCTTCTGGTTGGAGACGGCGTTGTGGGCGACCGAGCATCCGGCCTCGCCCATCATCGCGATATCGTCCTCGCTCACCCAGACGGCGTGGGCGATGGTGGTGTTGCGCGACAGCGCGCCGAGATCGCGCATATAGGCGATCAGGCTCTTGCCGAAGAAAGCCTGGCCGGTCACGGCCTGCGTCTTGGTTTCGAGAATATGCGTGTGCAGCGGCACGCCCATCTCGACGGCCAGGGCATGGCAGGCCTGGAGCATGTCCGGCGTGCAGCGTTGCGGCGCCGACGGTGCGATCATGAAACTGAGCCGTCCGGCCCGGCCGTGCAGCGCCGCGAAGGCCGAGCGGCAGTAGTCGATATAGGCCGCGGCGGACATGGGCGGACCGAAATCGAGCTTCTCCTGAAGGTGGAGCGGCATCACCTGCCTGGCGTAGGGCAGGGCGTCCAGCGTATGGACGTTCATGACGGCGCTGGAGACATTGGCACGGATGCCCGCGTCCGCATAGGCGCTGAACACGGCGGAGAGCCGGGAGAGGTCGTGCGCGGGCGGATCGAAGAAATCGTCGCACATCGTCGTGACGCCGTTGCGCAGCGATTCCATCGCCAGCAGGAGGCTGCGCAGGTAGAGAAGCCGTTCGTCGATGACCGGTCCCATCAGCAGCGGATAGGCGTAGAGAAGCCAGATTTCGAGAGGCATGCCTTCATACCGCCCCCGAAAGAAGGTCTCGCTCGAATGGGTGTGGGCGTTGACGAGGCCCGGCATCACCAGCCGGTCCCGGCCATCGATAATTGCGGCATCCGGGCGCGCTGCGAGGTTCGTCCCGATAGCGGCGATGCGGCCTCCCTCGATCAGGATGTCACCGTTGAACGGCTTGCTTCCGTTCGCGGCATCCATGGTCAAAAGGGTCGCGTTCTTGATCAATGTCTGGGGCATGGGTTTCTCCTGCTCCTGTCGCGCTGCGTCGCGGGTCGGTATCATTGGTCGCGCAGCTCGCCGAAGGCGTTGTTTGCCCTGGTGCCGCCGCGCAACTGCGTGCTCAGCCAGATGCCGAGGACGGTCGCGATGTAGGGCAGGGCCAGCAGCAGATCGTGCGGGATGCGATCGCCGAAGGTAAGCTGCGCCCTGATGCCGAGCGCGCCGACGACGGCAAAGAACACCGCGGCAAGGGTTGCCCCGATGGGATGGCCGGCGCCGAAGATGACGGCGGCAAAGCCCATGAACCCCCGGCCGGCCGTCATGTTCTGGGCGAAGATCTGGAGGCTTCCGGTGGCGAGCTCGGCGCCGGCAAGCGCGCAGAGCACGCCGCCGATCATCAGCGCGACAAGGCGCATCGCCGACGGGTTGACGCCAACGCCGCGCGCGGCGAAGGGATGCTCGCCTGACGCCGCAAGGCGCAGGCCGAAACGGGTTCGCCGCAACAGCACCCACATCGCGAACACGATCGCCGGCATGATGAAGACCAGGATGGAGAGCGAGCCGAAGGCTCCGAATGCCGAGCCGATGCGCGGCAGGCCGAAGGGCGCGCTGACCGCCGCCTGTGTCCCGAATATCGACTGGACGGCGAGCGCCGTGCCGCCAAGCCCGAGGCCCGAAAGCCCGAGGCCGGCGATGATCTGGTTGGCTTTGAGCTTCTCCACCACGAACCAGAACAGGATCGAGACGAGGACGCAGGCGACGATCGCTCCGAGAAGGGCGAGCCAGATCGATTGCGTGAGCACGATGCCGAGAACCGTTGCGCAGGCGCCGGTGATCATCAGCCCCTCCAGGCCGAGATGCCAGATGCCGGCGCGCTGGGCGATGACGCCGGCAAGGGCCACATAGATCAGCGGCGTGCCGGAGCGCAGGATGGCGATTACGAAGTCTTCCATATCCGTCCCCCGAGTTTCGCGATCCGGTCGACGAGACTGGACTTTGCGGTGATGAAGAGCGCGATGGCCGCATTGATGATGTCGATCGCCGAGGACGGCAGGCCGGCCATGATCGGCAGGTAGAGGGCGGCCGAGGCGAGGCCGCCGAAGAACAGCGAGACGAAAGCCGTCCCGACGACGGAGAAATTGGCGACGAGCGCGATGAGGATGGCCGTGAAGCCGTGACCCGGCAGGAAACCGCCGGTCAGCCGCCCGTTGGGTCCCATGAACTCGATGGTGCCGGCAAGACCGGCAAGGGCGCCGCTGAGGAGGAAGCTCGCAAGCCCGATGCGCCAGGTCCTTGCCCCCTGCCATTCGACCATCGTCGGGTTTCGGCCGGCAAGGCCCGACAAGACCCCGAAAGCCGTGCGGTTGACGAGAAGCCACAGGACCACGCCGACCACCACGGCAATGCCGATGATCGTCGGGGACAGGCCGAGCGAGTCGCTGATGCGGTAGGCGCCGTCGAGCGGCCGGCTGGAGGCCTGCTGCCCCGTGCCCGACGGGTCCTTGAGCGGCCCGGCCGTCACGTAGAGAAGCACCAGGCCGGCGATGAAGTTGCCCATCAGCGTGGTGATCACCTCGTCGGCGCCCGACTTCAGCCGGAGCAGGCCAGGCCAAAGCGCCCAAAGCGCGCCGCCCGTCATGCCGGCAAGAAAGCAGGCCGGTATCACGACGGGAACCGGTGCGCCGTTCAGCCATTCCGCCATGAAGGCGGCAGCGATGGCGCCCATGTAGAACTGGCCCTGGGCGCCGATATTGAAATAGCCCGCCCGGAAGGAAACGGCCACGCCGACCGCCGTGATGAACAGCGGCAGGCCCCAGCGAAGCGCCTGCTGCAGGGCGCCGGTCCGCAGGAAGGCGCCATCGGCGATCGCGTGGAACATCAACGGCGCCGAGTAGCCGGCCGCCTGGAAGATCATGCCGCAAAGCGCAAGGCCGATCAGGATGAAGATCAGGGCACGGAAAACCGAGACAAGACGATCGATCATCTCAGCACTCCTGTCATGGCCGCGCCGACGGCGGTGATATCATAGGGGGGACGGAACTGCGCGACGATGCGTCCGGACAGCATGACGATCACCCGATCGGAGATGTCGAAGATCTCGTCGAGATCGGAGGAGATGAACAGCAGGCCGCAGCCGCGCGAGCGCGCGCTGCGCATCGATTCCCATACGAAGGACGTCGCCCCGATGTCGAGGCCGCGCGTCGGCTGTGCGGCAAGGATGAGGCGGGCGCTTTCGTCCATTTCGCGCGACAGGATGACCTTCTGCGCGTTTCCGCCGGAGAGCGAACCGGCCCGCTGGCCGACCTCGGAATAGCGCACGTCCCATTGCTTGAGCGCCGTATCGCACTCCCTGCGTATGGCGGCGGGGCTGATGGCGGAAAGGAGCGGCATCTGGAGAAGGCTGCGGGCCGACCAGTTCTCCCAGAGCGAGCTTGTCAGGCTCAGCCCTTCGATATTGCGCTCGAAGGGGATGACGCGCAGCCCGGCCGCGCGCCGGGCCGCAAGCGGGGCGCGGGTCACGTCGCCGTCGCCGATGGCGATCTCGCCCTCGACGAGGTCCGCCAGCGCCGAGATCGCCCGCACGAGCGTCCGTTGCCCATTGCCTTCGACGCCCGCCACCCCGATGATTTCTCCCGGGCG
The DNA here is from genome assembly GCF_050859155.1 of Shinella yambaruensis. Taxonomy (NCBI): domain Bacteria; kingdom Pseudomonadati; phylum Pseudomonadota; class Alphaproteobacteria; order Hyphomicrobiales; family Rhizobiaceae; genus Shinella; species Shinella yambaruensis. Next base: position 2,728,691 of record NZ_CP150638.1, on the reverse strand, counting down.
AATGTCGAGGTCGACCTTGTCGAGCGCCGGGCCTTCGGGATCGGGCCGCGTGGAAACGGCGCGCATCCTGAGGATGGGCGCGGCGCCGGTGGGGGCGTCGTGCTGCCCGGCATGTGTCACCGCCGCGGCGCCGGTCAGCGCGGCCTTGTCCTCGGAATTCAGGGCGCGCGCGCCAGCCGGGCCGATGATGAGTTCCGCCAGGCGATCCGCGTCTATGCCGGCACAGGCCAGCGGTCCATCGACAAGCCGCCCGCCGCGCAGGACCGTCACCGTGTCGGCAATGGCCAGGACTTCCCGGATCTTGTGCAGGATCAGGATGACCGTGACGCCGCGCTCCTTCAATCGGCGGACGCGCTCGAAGAGCTTTTCCGCGCCTTCCGGCGAGAGTACCGCCGTCGGCTCGTCGAGGATGAGCAGCTTGGCATCCGAGACGAGCGCGCGGGCGATTTCCACGCCCTGCTGCGTTTCCACCGGCAGGTCGCGGATGCGCTGCCGGGCCTGAACCTTGACATCGAGCGCGTCGAGATGGGGTTGCCACCGTTTTTCCAGGCGGCTCTTGCTGAACATCCCTCCGCCCGCGGCGCCGAACTGCATCGCCTCGGCAACGGTGAAGGAGGGCGGCAGGGCGAAACTCTGGTGGACGAGCTCGACGCCCGCCATGCGGGCATCGTTGACATTGCCGCCCGGAAGGGACCGCCCGTCGATCGCAAGTTCGCCGGATGCCGGGCGCACGAGACCGGCCAGGACGCGGGCAAAGGTCGTCTTGCCCGCGCCGTTCTGCCCGACCACGGCGTGGATCATGCCACGTTCGAAGACGGCTCCGACACCGCAGAGCGCGACGACGGGGCCGTAGCGCACCGTCACATCGCGGCATTCAAATATGGGGGATCTGTCTTCTTTCATCGCAGCATGATCCGATGGAAGGTCAGAGGTTCGTATTGAACGGCACCTTGAGCGTCCCGTCCAGGATCGCTGCCCGCGCCGCGGCTATTTCGGGCTCGAATTCCTTTGCCCTGGCGATGATGTCCGCCGGCCCCTGCTCGGCGAAGAGGGGAGAGCGAATGAAGTCGATGACACCCGTTCCGAGGCCGGTGTGCTCATGGGTGCCACCGGCAAAACCGCTGCCGAGCGCTTTCGTGACTTCGTTGTAGAGCGAGGTGCCGAAGTCCAGACCGACGATCGAAATGACGGACCTGGGTCCCTGCGGGAACTGTGCCGGATCGAGCACGCTGACCAGCCGGCCTTCCACCTCGTTCGCCGCGGCGATGATGCCGAAGTCGGTCGCGGCCGCGTCGGTCTGGATGTAGTCGATGCCGCTCGAATACATCTGGGTCGCGATCTCCTGTCCCTTGGCCGGGTCCTGGAAGGAGCCGGCGAAGGCGACCGTTACCGACACGTCCGGACGCACCGATTCCGCGCCTGCCTTGAACGCGTTGTAGTCGGCATTGATCGGCGGAATGGAGACGCCGCCGATGAAGCCCAGCTTGCCCGACTTGCTGACGCGCGCAGCGAAGATGCCGGAAAGGTAGCAACCGAGATAGTAGTCGTAGGCGACCGTCACGACGTTCGGGATCGCCGGCTCGAAGGGGTCGGCGAAAAGCTGGATCCACTTTGTGTCGGGGTACGACGGCGCAAGCGCCTTGAAGGGTTCCGCGACCTCGTTGAAAGTCGATACGATAACCGCCGCGCCGGCATCGCCCAGCGTGCGGAAGATGGTCTCGTAGGTCGCCGGGTCCTGAGCGTAGACCGCGCGATATTCGAAGCCCTGTTCCCCGGAGAGCTGCTTGAGCTTGGCGATCATCGAGTCCACCGGGCCGGCATCGCCTGCCGCCTGCGTGTGCACCAGCGCCACGAGGCCGCCCGACGCATGCGCCGCGGCCGTCAAAAGACCGCCCGCCATGGTGAAGGCGGCCAATCCCGCCGACGTCCTGAGGAAGGAGCGGCGGCCGATCGCATGGCGCAGCACGTTGATTTCATTCGAGGTTCTGTTCGTCATTTTCCCATTCCCTTGCTCTGGAGGTTCGATGTCTGCGTCTTCTTGTCGTTGGGCAGGCGCAGCGCGCCGGCCGATTTCTTTCGGGATGCGGGGGTGCCCGCTTCCCGCTTCAGGCGCCCGGCGAGAATGGCGCCGGGTTCATGATCATCACGTCCTGGCGCTGGATGGCATCGAGGGACCAGACCCCGGAAATGAACGCCTGCCATTCGGGATCGGCATACATGGCGGTCCGCCGCGCCTCGCGGTCCGCGAGGTTGTCGTAGCCCCACATCAGCACCGTCGTGTGCAGGGCGCCGATCTCGCTGACATAAAGCCCGAGAAACGTGTTCAGGTGCCGTTTCTGGATCGGCAGGCCCTCGGCCTCGTATTTCTTCAGCCAGCCGTCGACGGTTCCCGGCCGGAATGTGTAGGTGCGATGCTCGACGATCATCTGGATGTCTCCTTGAGAATGAAATCGGCGGCTCTTTCCCCGATCATGATCGCCGGGGCATTGGTGTTGCCGCTGGAAATGATCGGCATGATCGAGGCGTCGGCGACGCGCAGCCCCTTGATGCCGTGAACGTTCAGGCGGGAATCGACCACGGCCATCGGATCGCTGCCCATCTTGCAGGTGCCGACGGGGTGGAACGTCGTCATGGCATTGGCGCGCAGCCACGTGACCATTTCGGCATCGCTTTCGACGGCCGGCCCCGGCGCGAGTTCCTGGCCGCGATACTTGTCGAAAGCCTTCTGGCTGATGATCTCGCGCGTGATGCGGATGGCGTTGATCATCGTGCGGATGTCGAACTCGGTCTGCAGGTAGTTCGCGGTGATGCGCGGGCGATCCATCGGGTCGGCCGAGCGCAGCGTGATCTCGCCCCGGCTTTCGGGATTGACCGGGCCGACACGCAGCGAGAAGCCGTGATTGGCTTCCACCCGTTCCTTCCTGAACGGGTTCGGGAAATGCAGGTTCGCCGTTTTCTCCAGCGCCGGCATGAAGTGAAGCTGGATGTCCGGCGCCGCAATGTCGGTGCGCGACTTGACGAAGGCCCCGGCCTCGTAGGGGAAGGTCGTGGCGATGCCTTCCCCGAACAGCATGCCCTGGACAACGGACCAGGTGAGCTTGTCGGCCCTGAGGTCCGAATAGAGCGTGACCGGTTCGCGGCACTCATAGGCCATGACGCAGTCGACATGGTCCTGAAGGTTCTTGCCGACGCCCGGAAGGTCCCGGACGACACGGATATCGTGTTCCGCAAGCTCGTCGGCCGCGCCGATTCCCGAAAGCATGAGAATCTGCGGCGAGTTGACCACGCCGGCCGAGAGGATCACGTCGCGGTCCGCATAGACTTTCGACGTGTTGCCCCTTCGACTGAACTCGACGCCGACCGCGCGGCCGTTCTCGATGAGCACGCGCCTCGTATGGGCACGGGTCAGGATCGTCAGGTTCGGGCGGTCTCTTGCGGGCCGCAGGAAGGCATAGGCCGTGGAGCAGCGCTTGCCCTTGGTGATGGTGAAGTCGTAGCGGCCGAAACCTTCCTGCTCCTCGCCGTTGAAGTCGTCATTGAGCGGATATCCGGCCTCTCCGCCTGCCTGGTTGAAGACATCGAGAAGCCCGTTCCACCCGCGCGCCCGGCAGACGGTAAGTTCGCCCTCGGTGTTGTGGAAGGCACCGTTGCGCTGGACGTGGGCCTCGGACCGCAGGAAGGCCGGCAGGACCTCGTCATAGGACCAGCCGGCAGCACCCATCTGCGCCCATCGGTCATAGTCGTGACGGTTGCCGCGCACATAGATCATGCCGTTGATGGTGGACGTGCCGCCGAGCACCTTGCCGCGCGGCCAGTAGAGCGAGCGCCCGTTCAGGTGCGGCTCCGGCTCCGTATGATAATGCCAGTTGTAGATGCCCGAATGGAACAGCTTGCCCATCAGCATGGGCAGGCGGAACAGCGGATTAAGGTCCTTGCCGCCGGCTTCCAGCAAAAGCACCTTGTTGGCGGGATCGGCGGACAGGCGGTTGGCCAGCACGCAGCCGGCCGAGCCGGCGCCGATGATGATGAAATCGTATGTCTTCGTTGCCGCCATGGTCACCACGCGATGGGACGAGCGCCCATCTCCTCCAGGTAGTCGTTGCAGAGAATGAAAGGGTTGGGCCTTGAAAGGACGGCGTCGGCGCGGGCAGGGTGGTCGCGCAGGATGCAGCGGAAGGGGCCGCCGATCCGTTCGTCGATGCCGGCCTCGGCGAACGCCTCCGCCGCCGCGTCACCGAAACCCATGAACACGAGCGGTTTTCCCTGCGCCACGAGCCTGCGCAGGGTCTCCAGGATGATCGGGCGCCAGAGCCGCAAATGGCCCCTGGACTGGTGCGCATCGATCTCGACCTTGAAGCGGGTGAGCGTGAGCGAGGCGTTGAGCAGCAGAACGCCTTCGCCGACCCAGCGATCCGCTATGCGGGACGGGGCTTCCAGCGCGACGGTGCCGTTCTCGATGGCGGCAAGCGTCCCTGGCCAATCGGTGAAACTGCGGGCGTAGGAGAGGTCCCCGGTCCGGGCCGCCACGATCAGCTGGGTCCAGGCACGGATGCTCTTCGAGAACATCTTGTCCATCTCGCGCCATTCGGCGAGGTTTCCTGCCTCGAAGGCCCGGCCGGTCGCAAAGCCGGGTTCGGGGTAGGGGTCCTGGCCGAGGATGACGCAGCGAACGTCCTCAGGGGCGATCCCGTCGAAGGCCCGTAGGCAATGGGCGCCGGCGGGCATTCCCGGAAAGTGCTTTCCGCGGCGGACGGGAAAGATCGGTTCCCAGACCTCAAGCTCGAGCTCGGGCGCCACCGCATAGAAATCAGGGCCCGCATGCCCGATGAGCGCGCGCCAGGTCTCGTCCAGGTCGGTCGACCAGTCGGCCATGAATTCGGTCATGGCGGCCCGTAGCGACATGGCCATGCGCACCCTCCTCAAGGCAGTCGAATTGCGGCGGCTCCTCCAGAACCTGACCGTTTTGTCAGCTTTTCATGAAGAAAGTTGACCATCTTGTCAACTTCCTTTTTATTGGTGCTTCGAATCCGGGAGAGCCAGAACGCCCGCCCGGCAAGCTCCACCAGGAAGAATTGACCGTTGGAATGAGCGGCGGTCGCGCATAAAATCTAAATAAATTAACGGGATAGACGATGGCAGAGGAACCGAAAACCAACAATGTGACCTCTGGTCGAGGGGTTCCTTCGCACGCTGTTTCGGATGAGCGGATCAGGGCGCGGAACGTGCTCAAGATCCTGACCGCAGCCGTCGAGGTCTTTTCGAGGAAGGGACTGGATGGCGCCCGGATCGTCGAGATCGCAAAGGCATCGGGGCTGCCGAAGGGCAATGTCTACTACTATTTCTCGTCGAAGGAGGAGATCTACAACGCCACGATCGACCGCCTGATCCATAGTTGGGACGAAGCGTTCCGTCATATATCCGCAGACCGCGAGCCCGCGGAGGCAATCGAGGCTTATGTTCGGGCCAAGCTGGAGCATGCCCGCGGGAACGCGGCCGAAACGCGCTTGTTCGCCAACGAAATCCTGCAGGGTGCGGAGCACCTTTCGCTTGAAGCGCGCGAGCATATGCGCAGGGTCACCGCTGAAAAGGCCGGTGTACTCGATGGCTGGGCGGAGGCGGGAAAGATCGTCAGGGTGGATGCACGGCACCTCTTCATCCTGCTGTGGTCGGCTACCCAGTTCTACGTCGAGTTCGAGGCGCTCGCTTGCGACGCGCTGGACGTCCGGCAGCTTCGAACCGCCGATTACGACCTGGCAGCGAAAACGATCACGAACACTGTCCTGAACGGGCTCCTTGTCCGCCCGGAATGACGGGCAAGAAGCAAATCGCCCTCCTCATCTCGGCGATCGCGCTCCGGCGGCCGATCAACTTTCACAAGACGTTCTCGTCCATCATCCTCCTGCCCAACGCGGCTCCCGAAGTCGTCGCCGGCTTTATGTGGATTTCCATGCGCGCCTGCGGTGCCGCCGAGAATATCCAGGCACGTAAGGGGAATGAAGAGCGGCTCGCCCTATGGCGAGGCACGACGCGTTGGCGGACCTCGGCAACCGCGCCCTGCTGCGCACCCGCCTGGGGAGCCGTCGCACGGGAAAACCTGCGTGATCGTTTTTGATCACTATCTACTGAATGATCTCCATCCGTAGCCGGCCCCACCCATCTTGTCGTTGATATCCAGCGATGCCTTCGTGATTGTAATCGGAGAGGAGATCAAATGATCAAAGAGCAGCGACATGCGCGGATTCTTTCCCTGCTGCGCCAACAGGGCGTGGTGAGCATGGAGGAGTTGCAACGCTTCATGCCCGGCGTCGCCGCCGTGACGATCCGGCGCGACCTTGTCCATCTGGACGAGCTCGGTGCGCTCCGGCGACGCCACGGCGGGGCGGTGATGCCGGACGATGTGCTCGTGCGCGCCAAGGGGGCGCTGCCGGGCGCGGAGACGAACCCGCTCGCCTCCGATCTCGATTCGCTCAATGCCGTCATCCTGCCGCCGATCACCGGCCGGGGAAGCGAGGTGCTCAGGCGGGAAATCGTGCGCCGTGGCATCCCCTTCATCGCGGAAAGCGCGTCCCAGCCGGGCGGGGCCTATCTCGGCCCGGACAATTTCGCAGCAGGGGTGGAGCTCGGCCGGCTGGCGGCCCGCGAGGTCGGCGACAGGCCGCTCTCGATGCTCGTGATCGGCGTCGCCGAACTGCCCAACACGCGCGAGCGCGTGGCGGGTTTCGAGGCGGGCCTGGCCGAGGCGGGCGTCAAGCCGGCGGCCGTTCATCGGGTCAACGGGCAGGGCAGCTACCGGATCGGCCTGCGCGTCGCCCACGATGCCTTCGCGGCGGACGAGACGATCAACCTGGTCTTCGCGGTGAACGATCATGCCGCCATAGCGGGGATCGAGGCGGCGGAGCGCCTGGACAGGAAGGTCGCCGTCTATTCGATGGGGGGCGAAAGCGCCGCGTTCATGGCGCGGCTTCTCGAGCGCGGTCCGCTTCGGGCCGTCGGCGCCCTGTTCCCGGAGGTCGTCGGTCGCCTTGCCATCGACATGGCCGTTCTCGGCATTCTCGGACAGAACCCGCCGGATACCGTCACGCCGCATGCCATCGTCACGCCGCAAACCCTGCCCGACTATTTCGAGACGGGCGCCCAGGGCTGGCGCCTGAGGGAGGACGTTCTGGAACGGCTGGGCGACATTCGCCTCAGCTTCCAGGCGAAGCTTCTCCGCACGCGCCGGATCGGCTTCCTGCCGCATTATCCGGCGCACGACTGGTACCGCAGCATGGCGGCGGCCATGCAGGTGCGCTGCGCGCTCTATGGCGCCACGCTCGTCGTATCGCCGCCGCATCACGGCATTTCCGCGGAGATCGCCCGGCTGCGCCGTGAAATCGCGCAAAGCGCGGCCCAGCTCGTTCGCCCGGGAATGGTCGTCGCCCTGAACGAGGGGCAGGCGAACACGTTCCTTGCAGAGGAATTGCGCAGCCTGGCGGTGCGCAAGCCGGAACAGCTCCAGGGCGTCACGGTCGTGACGAACGCGTTTGACGTGCTGCATGCGCTGGAGGACGTTTCGGCGATCAAGGTGATCCTGACCGCCGGGGAATACCAGAAGGCGGACCGCTGCCTCGTCGGCCCCAGCCTCGGGGCGATCTTCGAGCGGGTGCGCCCGCATCTTGCCTTCATTGCGGTCGACGGCGTGACGCCCGGCTTCGGCCTTTCCTCGCTCGACGAGCGCCGGGCGCTGGCGGCGCTGCGGTTCATCAATGCGGCGGAGGTTGGCATCGTGCTCGCCGACAGCGTCGCGCTCGGCTCGGACGCCAACCATCGCATCGCGGGCATCTCGCAGATCCGCTCCGTGCTCACCGACGACGGCGCCTTGCCCGAGGATCGCCAGCGCTTCCGTTCGGTCGGCATCGACGTGCTGATCGCGGGCGAAATCCATCCCGAGCCGACGGCAGAGGCGGACGGGAACTACAGAATTCAGTCCTGAGACAATCCAATCGCGAGGGAGGAAACCATGACGCGATCACTGATGACGACCGTATTTCTTGGAACGGCCCTGCTTTCGGCAAGCCCGGTGCTTGCCCAGCAGGTGACGCTTCAATTCTGGGACAACCAGCAGACCGAAAGCGGCCTCTCCGATGTGCAGAAGGCGGCGGTCGAGCGGTTCATGACGGAAAACCCCGATATCAGGATCGAGGTCACGACCGTTCCCTATCCGGAGTATCAGCAGCGGCTGCTGACGGCGGTGCAGGGCGGCAATGCGCCCGATATCGCAACGCTCGACCAGATCTGGGTCGGCGCCTTCGCCAAGGCGGGTGCGGTCTCCGATCTGACGGAAGAGGCCGCCGCGGCCGGTCTTTCCCGTGACGGCTTCTTCGGCGGGGCCTGGGATTCGGCCGTGCTGGACGGCAAGCTCTACGGCATTCCGTTCAATGTCGATGTCTGGCAGTTCAGCTACTACAACAAGGCGCTGCTCGATGCGGCCAAGGTCGATCCGGTCAGCCTCGGCACCTTCGAGGGCCTGAAGGCGGCGGCCGAGAAGCTTACGGCCGATGGCAAGTTCGGTGTCGGCCTGTTCGGCCACAAGGGCGAGGACACGGTCGTCGTCGGCGATTCCTTCATCTTCTCGAATGGCGGCCGGATCCTCAACGACGACGGAAGCTGCGCCCTGACCGAGGCGCCCGCCGTCGAGGCGCTCGCCTATCTCCAGGAGCTTTCGAAGTTCGCGCCCGGCGGCATCCTGAACGCTTCGTCGGGCGACATGCGCGAATTGTTCCTGAACGGCTCGCTGGCCATCGAGTTCTGGCCCGCGCTGGAGCAGCCGACCCTGCAGAAGAGCAGCCTCAGCTGGGGCTTCGTGAACGGCACGGCGCCCGAGGGCAGGACCCCGGTCGGCACCTTCGGCGGCTGGAACCTCGCCGTCTTCGAAACCTCCGCGCACAAGGACGCGGCCTGGAAATTCATCCAGTTCATGGTGCGCGAGGATGTCAACGGCGACGTCGTCGACCTCATCCCGGCCAACAAGAAGGCTGCCGAAGCCTTCCTGGCGAAGAACCGCCAGGAGCCACAGACGATCATGACGCATCTCGACAATGCCAAGGCCCGGCCGCTTTCGCCGCGCTATCTCGAGCTTGCCGATGCGCAGGTCGCCATGTTCCAGGACATCTATGCGGGCGGCAAGCCGGCCGATGCGGCGGCGAAGGCCTGCGACGCCATCAACGCCCTCGACTAATCCATCTTCCGCCGCATCCCGGAAACGGGGTGCGGCACAGGACAAGGCTTTCCGATGCGCCAAGACCGCCGGCTTTACTGGCTGCTTCTTGCACCCGCCCTGCTTTTGATGGCGGTCATGCTGTACTATCCGATGGTCGGTACGGTCTATGAGAGCTTTCACGAGACGAGCTTTCTGAACCCGGATCCGAAGTTCGCGGGCCTCGCGCTCTACCGGCGCGTGCTCGCGGACGGCACCTTTGCGGAAGTGCTCGTCAACTCGATCGTCTGGACGCTCGGCGTGGTGCTGCTCCAGAACGTCTTCGGCTTCCTCGCCGCGCTGCTGCTGAACCAGAACCTGCCGATGCAGGGCGCCTTGCGCGCCATCGTGCTCCTGCCCTTCATCCTGCCGGGCGTCGTTGCCGCGATCCTGTGGCGCTTCATGTACGATCCGCAGCTCGGCCTCGTGAACTCGCTGCTTCTTTCGGCGGGGCTTATCGAGAACAGTGTCGCCTGGCTCGCCGACAGCCGCATGGCCATGGCCTCCGTGATCGTCGCGGCCGTCTGGAAGGGGTTTCCCTTCTCCATGCTGATCTATCTGGCGGCGCTTCAGAACGTCGACAGGAGCCAGATCGAGGCGGCGATGCTCGACGGGGCGGGACCGGTCCGCCGCCTGCTCGACGTCACGCTGCCGGCGATCCGGGACGTCATCGTGGTCAACATCGTGCTGACGCTGATCCTCACCTTCAACTATTTCGACATCATCTGGGTGCTGACCAAGGGCGGTCCGCAATCGGCGACCCACATCTTCCCGACCAAGATCTTCGAAACGGGCTTCGGCCAGTTCCGCTTCGGCGAGGCGGCGACCTACGGCGTGTTCTCGATCCTCGTGCTGTCCGTGCTCGTGGCGCTCTACGCCATCGTCCAGGGCGGGGCCAGCCGGCGGAGGGCCGCAGCATGAACCAGACCCGCGCGACGCGCCTCGGACTGATGCTGCTCCAGCTCCTGCTGGCGACCATCGTCCTCCTGCCGTTCTTCTGGATGATCTCCGTCAGTCTCAAGCCGCCGACGGAACCCTTCGCGATCCCGGCGCGGCTCTGGCCCGACGACCCGACGATCGGCAACTACATCACGGCGTTCCGGCCCGAATTCCGGACCTACTTCCTCAACTCGCTCGTCGTGTCGCTTTCGACGGTCGCCATCACGGTCAGTCTCGGCCTTTTCGCCGCCTACAGCTTCACCCGCGGGCAGCTTGCCGCCATCTCGGCGCTGATCGGGCTGGTGGTCCTGGCCCAGATGTTTCCCCACTCGGCGATCATCATCCCGATCTACAAGATGATGCGCGGCGCCAATCTGCTCAACACCTACTGGTCGCTGATCCTTGCCTATGTGTCGGTGACGCTGCCGGTGGCGATCTGGATGCTGCGGGGGTTCCTGCTGAAGCTTCCGGCGGCGCTCGAGGAATCGGCGGCTGTGGACGGCGCGACGCCGATGCGGGTGTTCTGGGACATCGTCGTGCCGCTCTCCCGGCCGGGCCTCATCGCGACCTCGGTCTATGTGCTGATCGTGACCTGGCAGGAATTCCTCTTCGCGCTTTCCTTCACCTCGACGAAGGAGATGCGCACCCTGCCGGTCGGCCTCAACGACTTCATCGGCCAGTACGGTATCCGCTACGGCGAGCTCATGGCCTCCTCGGTCATGGTCTCGCTGCCCGTCATGGCCGTCTTCTTCTTCCTGCAACGCTACTTCGTCGCCGGCATCACCGCCGGTGCCGTGAAAGGTTAGGCCATGGCGCTGATCGAACCGACGGATCTTTCTCCCGGCATCCGCCAGCTTCTCTTCAACCGGCCGGAAAAGCTGAACGCGCTCTCGACGCCGCTGATGCGGGAATTCGAGACCGCACTGGATGCCGCCGCCGCCGATCCCGGCGTGCGCGTCATCGTGCTGCGCGGGGCGGGCGGCAAGGCCTTTGTCGCGGGCGCCGACATTGCCGAATACCAAGGCAACAAGCGGGCGGAATTCACCGCCTACCAGTTCAACTCCCGCCGCGTCTTCGACCGGCTCGAACGCATCGGCAAGCCGGTCATCTGCGCGGTCGACGGCTTTGCGCTCGGCGGCGGGTTCGAGATCGCACTCTGCTGCGACATCCTCATCCTCTCCGAGACGGCGCAGCTCGGCCTGCCGGAAGGCCGGCTCGGCCTCTGCCCGGGCGGCGGGGGCACGCAGCGGCTGCTCCGGGCGGTCGGCAAATATGCGGCCTCCGACCTTCTCCTCGCAGGCTGGCGGCTTTCGGCGCAGCGCGCCTTGGAGCTCGGCATCGCCGCCGACGTGGTGCCGGCTGCGGGCATGGACGAGGCGATCCTGCGGCGGGCGCGCGCCTGTCTCAAGGTCGCCCCGCTGGCGGCGGCCGAGATGAAGCGGCTGCTACGCGAAGGGCAGGATGCCGGCATCGAGACGGCCAAGAGCCTCGAGCAGGAAGTGCTGTTCCGCCTCTATTCGACGGCCGACGGTCAGGAGGGGATCGATGCCTTCCTGGAAAAGCGCGATCCCCAGTTCAGGATGGAATAATCATGGAATTCAAGGGCAAGGTCATTGTCGTGACGGGCGGCGCCAAGGGCATCGGCCGCTCCTGCGTGGAGATTTTCGCGGCGCGGGGCGGGCAGGTCGTCTTTTCCGACATCGACGAGGCGAGCGGCGCGGCGCTGGCGGACAGGCTCGGGAACGACGTTGCGTTCCTCAGCGGCGACGTCCGCCGTCTTGCGGACATGGAGGCGATGGCGCGGCTTGCCGAAACGCGCTTCGGCGGCCTCGACATCATCGTGAACAATGCCGCCGTCGCCCTCAACGGCGTGATCGACGAGATCGACGAGGAACGCTGGACGACGGTGATCGACACCAACCTGACCGGATTCTGGCGCACGATGAAGGCCTGCGTGCCCCTGCTCCGCAGGCGCGGCGGCGGGGCCGTGGTCAACCTCTCCTCGGTCCAGGGGCTGATCGGCTTTCAGGGCTGGCCGGCCTATGCCGCCGCCAAGGGGGCCATCATCGCGCTGACCCGCCAATGCGCGATCGACCTCGCCAAGGCGGGCATCCGCGTCAACGCGGTCGCGCCCGGCACCATCATGACGCCGATGAACGAGAAGATCTTCGAGGAGACCGAGGACGCGCAGGCCCTGATCGACAGCTGGAACCGGGCGCATCCGATCGGCCGCTTCGGCCAGCCCATGGAGGTCGCCGAACTCGTCGCCTTCCTGGCGTCGGACAAGGCGAGCTTCATCACCGGCGAGATCGTGCGCTGCGACGGCGGCCTCGCCATCCGGGGCGAATGATGCGGGATCTCGTGTCCATCGGCACGGCGTGCGGTGCGCTGCAGTTCGACCCCGCGGTCGGCAACATTCCGCGGCTGTCCTTCCACTGGGCCGGCCGGTCGTTCGAGCCGCTCTATGCCGCGCCCTGGCGGGAGGAGCCGGCGACGCGGGCGCTCCCCGGCCTTTCGCCCGCCGAACGCCGGCTCGCCGGAGACTTCTTCTGCGCCCCGTTCGCGGCCGCCGCCGATCCGGACGTTCCCGCCCATGGCTGGACCGCCAACAGCCCGTGGCGTGTGGAGGTGCACGAACCCCATGCCATCCGCTCCGTTCTCGCGCGCGACGTATCCGGCGCGCGGATCACGAAGCGCCTCGAAATCGCGAAGGACGCGCCGCTGCTCTACCAGGAGCATGGGATCGACGGGGGAGAGGGCGTGCTGCCCGTCGCCCATCACCCGATGCTGCACCTGTCGGGCCGAGGCCGCTTCTTCACCTCGCGCAAGCGCGCCGCGCTCACCTTTGCCGAGGTTTTCGAACCGGGCCGTTCGTGCCTTGCCTATCCGACGCGCGGCACGGACCTTCGCCGGATGGCCGGCGCCGCGGGCAAGACCGTCGATCTCTCGCGCTGGCCGATCGGCCGGCGCAACGAGGATTTCGTCACCCTCGTCGAGGCGCCGGATGCGGCGCTCGGCTGGTCCGCGGTGATCCGCGAGGATGAGGACGACATCGTCTTCTTCCTCAAGGATCCGTCCGTCCTGCCGGTCACCATGCTCTGGTTTTCGAACGGCGGGCGCGACCATGCGCCATGGAATGGCCGGGTCGTCGGCGTGACGGGCATCGAGGACGGCTGCTGCCCGGGGCCTGCCGGCGAAGCGGCGGCCGCGGCCGCCAATCCGGTCGCCGCCGAGGGCGTGGCGACGGGCCTGCCGCTTGCCGCGGGGCGCAGCCATGTCGTCCGCCATGTGATGGGCGCGTTGCCCCGTCCGGAGGGGTGGGCCGATATCGCGAACATTTCCGTCGACGGGGATCGGCTCACGATCTCGGACAGTGCCGGGCGGCGGATCGAGCTGCCCTGGCGCCGCGACTTCCTGAAAGGACACGAGTGACATGGCCGCAATCGAATTGCGCAAGCTGACCAAGAGTTTCGGCGCCTATACCGCCCTTGCGGGGCTGGATCTTTCCATCGGGGACGGGGAGTTCCTCGTCCTGCTCGGCCCCTCGGGCTGCGGCAAGTCGACGACGATGCGTATCGTCGCGGGGCTGGAGGAACCGACCTCGGGCGAGATCCGCATCGGCGGCCGGCGGGTCAACGACATGCCGGCACGCGACCGCGACCTTGCCATGGTCTTCCAGAACTACGCGCTCTACCCGCACATGACCGTCGGCGAGAACATCGCCTATCCGCTGAAGATCCGAAAGGTCGCGCGGCCCGAGCGGGAGGCGCTGGTGCGCGCCGCCGCCGAGCGGGTGGACATGGGCCATCTCCTGACCCGGCGCCCCGCCGAACTCTCCGGCGGCCAGCGCCAGCGCGTGGCGCTGGCGCGCGCCATCGTGCGCCGTCCGCAGGTCTTCCTGATGGACGAGCCGCTCTCCAATCTCGACGCGAAGCTGCGCACGGTGATGCGGGGCGAGCTGAAGAACCTTCAGCGCGACCTCGGCGTCACGACCATCTACGTGACCCACGACCAGGTCGAGGCCATGACACTGGCCGACCGGATCGTCGTGCTCAACAAGGCGACGATCCAGCAGATCGGCACGCCGGCCGAGATCTATGCGCGCCCGGCCAATACCTTCGTCGCCGGTTTCATCGGCTCGCCGCCGATGAACCTCCTGCCGGGCCGGCTTCTGGACGGCTGGTTCTCCAGCGAGGGCGGGCGTTTCCCGCTGGCGCATGCGGCCGGCGATGTCCTGCTGGGCGTGCGGCCCGAGCATGTGCGCATCGCGCCGGAGGGCGACGGCCATTTCTCCGGCACGGTCTTCTCGTCAGAGCTGCTCGGCGACTGCACGATCCTGACGGTGAAGGCCGGCGATGCCCTGATCGCCGCAAAGCTTGCGCCGGAGGCGGGGCTGGAGCGCGGCGCGCCCGTCACCCTGAACTTCGAGCCCGGGCGCATGCATCTCTTCGACGCGGCGACCGGCCTGCGCCGGGGGGAGGTATGATGCCGGCGCCTCTCCTCGCGCAGGATCGCCTGCGGGTGTTCTTCGACGGGATCTGGAGCGAGCCGCGGCTCAGCCATCCCGAAGGCGTTGCCATCGGCCCGGACGGCTGGGTCTGGTGCGGCAACCAGGACGGCGAGATCTGCCGCATCGCGCCGGACGGCAGCCGCATCGAGCGGGTCGCGGGGACGGGCGGCTTCATCCTCGGCCTTGCCTTCGATGGCGACAGGGCGCTCTATGCCTGCGACCTCAAGCACGCCGCCGTCTTCCGGCTGGACCTTGCCGCCGGCTCCCTCCGGCAGCTTGCCGCGCCGGGCCTGCGCATTCCCAACTATCCGGTGGTCGATCGGCGGCGGGGCCGCCTTCTCGTCTCGGACAGCCATGATCCCGGCCGGCCGGGGCCGGGCATCTGGTCCTTCGATCTTGCGGGCGGGGCCGGAAGCCTCTGGTGCGACGCCGGCTTCACCTTCGCCAACGGGCTGGCCATGCGGCCGGGGGAGGAGGCGCTCTATGTCTGCGAGACCTTCGCCCAGCGCGTGTCGCGCATCGCGATCGCGGCGGATGGCGGCGCGGGCGCGATCACTCCGTTCGCCACGGACCTGCCCGGCTATCCGGACGGGCTCGCCTTCGACGGGGCCGGCAATCTGCTGGTCGCGCTCTACGAGCCGTCCCGTATCCTGCGCGTCGATGCGCAAGGCGCCGTCGCCACGCTGGCGGAGGATCCGACAGCCCATGTGCTCTGCCATCCCACCAACATCGCCTTCGACGGCACGCGGCTTTTCGCGGCCAATCTCGGCCGCTGGCATATCGCGGCAATCGACTGCGATATCGGGGCGCCGCCGTTGTGGAGGGCCACGGCATGACCTTCGTCGGCCTCACATGGGACCATCCCCGCGGCTACGACGCCCTGGCCGAAACCGCGCGCCGGGTGAATGCGGGCCTTGCGCAGCCGCTGATCCACTGGAACAGGCAGCCGCTCGAAGGCTTCGAAAGCGCGCCCATCCGCGCGCTTGCCGAATACAACGACCTCCTGGTCATGGACCATCCGCATATCGGGGAGGCGGTCGCGGAGGACTGCTTCATACCGCTCGAAGAGCTCTATTCCGCCGAACAGCTTGCGACCTGGCGGCGGGACAGCATAGGCCCTTCCGCCGAGAGCTACGGCTGGGACGGCAGGACCTGGGCGCTGCCGCTGGACGTCGCCACCCAGGTCATGGCCCGCCGCGTGGACCTCATTGCCGAACCGCCCCGTGACTGGGACGAGGTTTCGGCACTGGCGGCGCGCCTGCCGGTGGCGCAGTCGCTCGCCGGCCCCCATGCGGTGCTGACCCTGATGTCGATGGTGGCGGGCGCGGGCGGGCGCGTGGGGGGCGGGGACTTCCTGCCCGATGCGGAAGGCGCGGCCGCGCTGGAGGTCATGCACCACCTCTATGCCCGCCGGCCCCCGGCAAGCGAAAGGCTCAATCCGATCGGCCTTCTGGAAGCCATGGCGCGCGGCCGGGACATCGCGCTCGTGCCGCTGGTCTTCGGCTACGTCACCTATGCCGCGCCGGGCCATGCGCCCAACGTGATCCGTTTTTCCGACACGCTGCGCCGGGCGGGCGGTGCGGGCGGCGTCATCGGCGGCACGGGCATCGCGTTTTCCCGCCGCTGCAAGCCGACGCCGGCGCTGCTGGCGCATATCGCCTCGCTGCTTGCCGCGCCGACGCAGGTCGAGGTCTTTCCTGCCTTCGGCGGCCAGCCCTCGGCGCGGGCCGCCTGGCAGGATGCGGGGACGAACGGCGCCTGGGGCGATTTCTATCGCAACACGCTCGCAACAGCGGAAAGGGCGCTGCTGCGCCCCCGCTTCGACGGGTACATCGCCTTCCAGACGGCCGCGGCGGAACGCATTCGCCTGGCGCTGGAGCGGTGGGAGGAACCGGAAACCACCCTTGCCGTCCTGCGCACCCTCTGGCACCGCGCGCGCCATGGTGCGAGGGGCCATCTCGACGATCGAAAAGGCTGACATCATGACCGAGACCCAGACGTCCACCCCTGCCGCCCTCGCAGGCATCCGCATCCTCGATTTCTCGCACCTCCTGCAAGGCCCCTTCGCCACGCAGCTTCTGGCCGACATGGGGGCGGACGTCATCAAGGTCGAGCGTCCCGGCAAGGGCGATCTCTTCCGCTCGCTGACCTTCCGCAACAAATGGGTGGGCGGCAGCGAGAGCCCGAACTTTCTTGCCTGGAACCGCAACAAGCGTTCGATCGCCCTGAACCTCAAATCCCCGGACGTGCACGGGGTCCTCATGGAGATGGCGAAGAGCGCCGATATCGTGGTCCAGAACTTCCGGCCCGGCGTCATGAAGGCGATGGGCTACGGTTACGAGGACTTCCGGGCGGTCAATCCGCGGATCATCTATTGCTCCGGTTCCGGTTACGGCGAGGAAGGCCCCTATGTCGACCGGCCGGGCCAGGACATGCTCGTGCAGGGGCTGACCGGCATCATGGCGGCGACCGGGCAGGCCGACGCGCCGCCGACGCCCGTCGGCGCCGGCTTTTCCGACCAGATCGGCGCGATGAACATGGTCTACGGCATCCTCTCGGCGCTTTACTGGCGCGAGAAGTCCGGGCAGGGGCAGGAGGTCAAGGTGAACCTGCTTGCCGGCATGCTCGCGCACCAGAACCAGGAAATGGTGACGGCGCTGAACTTCAACGAGGATTTCCAGCGGCCGCGTTCGGGCATCGGCCATCCGGGCATGGATGCGCCGTTCGGCACCTATCCGACCCGGGACGGCTGGGTGACGATCGCCATGAGCCCCTACCGCACGCTCGTCGGCGTGCTCGGCAACGACGACCTTCTCGTCTACGACGATCCCGAAAAGCTCTTTGCGCAACGCGACGAGATCTGGCGCCGGCTGGCGGCGGAGACCGGGAAATGGACGACGGCGGCGCTGCTGGAGGCCTTGCTCAAGGCGGACATCTGGTGCGGCGAGGTGAAGTCCCATCTCCAGGCCGCGGAGGATCCGCAGGTGCGCCACATGGGACTGGTGACGAGCTACGAGCATCCACGGGCCGGCACGGTCAAAGTCGTCGCGCCCGCAGTGCGCCATTCGGAAACGCCTGCGACGATCCGCCGGCCCGCGCCCCTGGTCGGCCAGCACACGCGCGAGATCCTGCGCGAATTCGGCTATGCGGATGAACAGGTCGATGCCTGGCTCGCCTCCGGGATCGCGTATTCCGACCCTGTTTCCGGATAGGGACGGCAAGCGTCGGCCCACGCGCGCTGCCGAGCGTCCTGGCGATGCGCCCAGCTCCCGTGACCGGATCGGCCCGTCTGGTCGGATCCGGTGCCGCTTTCTCTATGGCTCCGGATACCCGATGTCGTCGCGGATGCAGGCTTTGAGGTGGCCCGGCGCGACTTCCCGCAATTGCGGCACCGCCGCGGCGCAGGCGTCGAGCGCCTTGGGACAGCGGGTGCGGAAGACGCAGCCGCTCGGTGGATTGGCGGGGCTGGGAATGTCGCCTTTCAGGATTTCACGCTTGCGTGCCAGATCCGGATCCGGCGAGGGGATCGCGGACATCAGCGCCTGCGTATAGGGATGCTGCGGGCGGGCATAGAGGTCCTCGCTCGTGGCGATCTCCATGATGCGGCCGAGATAGAGCACGATGACGCGGTCGCAGATATATTCGACGACGGCAAGGTCGTGCGAGATGAACAGCATGGTCAGGCCGAGGCGCTGCTGCAGGTCGCGCATGAGGTTCACCACCTGCGCCTGGATCGACACGTCGAGCGCCGATACCGGCTCGTCGGCGACGATGAAGTCCGGCGCGAGCGTCAGCGCCCGTGCGATCCCGATGCGCTGGCGCTGGCCGCCGGAGAATTCGTGGGCGTAGCGGTTGATGGCGTCCGGCGGCAGCTCCACCTGTTCGAGCGCCTTCCTTGCCCGCTCCAGCCGCTCCGCCCGCGAACCGATGCCCTGGATCTTCAGGCCTTCCGTCAGGATCTCGCCAATGGTCATGCGCGGCGACAGGGAGGCGTAGGGATCCTGGAAGATATATTGCATGCGCGGGCGCCGGCGGCGCATCTCGCCGCCCGAAAGCGTCGTCAGGTCGTCGCCGTCGAAGACGACCGCGCCGGCCGAAGGCTCGATCAATCTCAGGACCGAGCGGCCGATGGTGGTCTTGCCGCTGCCGGATTCGCCCACCAGCCCCACCACTTCGCCCTTTGCGATGTCGAAGGAGATGTCCTGAAGGATCTTCAGGGTGGCGCCGCGCGTCTGGTAGTGCTTGGCAAGGCCGCGGACGGAGAGGAGGGGCGCTTCGGTCATGCGGAAATCTCCTGCCAGCGGATACAGCGGCTGTCGTGACGGTCGTTGACAGGCAAAAGCGCGGGCATGGCCTGGCGGCAGGCCTCGGTCGCGAAGGGACATCGCGGCGCGAAGGCACAGCCGGCCGGAAGGTCGGCAAGGCTCGGCACCATGCCGGGAATGGCCGGCAGCTTCGCGCCGCTCCGTTTCATCTCGCTCGCCGTGCCGAGGCGCGGCATCGATTTCAAGAGCCCCATCGTATAGGGATGGCGCGGGGTCCTGAACACCTCGGAGACGGGGCCGGTCTCCACGATGCGGCCGGCATACATCACCGCGACCCGGTGGGCGATCTCGGCGACCACGCCGAGATTGTGCGTGACGAACAGCATGCCCATGCCGCGCTCGCGCTGCAGCGACTGCATGAGATCGAGGATCTGCGCCTGGATGGTCACGTCGAGCGCCGTGGTCGGCTCGTCGGCGATCAGCAGCGTCGGATCGCAGGCGAGCGCCATGGCGATGGTGGCGCGCTGGCGCATGCCGCCGGACAGTTCGTGCGGATACTGGTCCACCCGGCGGCGCGCATCGGGAATGCCGACCTTGTCGAGCAGGCCGACGGCCGCCTCGATGCCCTCGCGCCGGCCGAGGCGCCGGTGGACGCGCAGCGATTCGGAGATCTGGTCGCCGACGGTGTAGACGGGGTTGAGGCTCGTCATCGGCTCCTGGAAGACCATGCCGATGTCGTTGCCGCGGATCTGCCGCATCTCCTCCTCGCCGAGCGTGACGAGGTCCTTCGTCCTGCCGTCCTTGCCGCGGAAGCGGATCGAACCGTCGTCGATCACGCCGATCCTGCGGGCAAGCAGCCGCATGACGGAGAGGCTCGTCACCGATTTGCCCGAACCCGATTCCCCGACCAGCGCCACCGTCTCGCCGGGGCAGATGGCAAGATCGATGCCGTTGACGGCGGCGATCTCCCGGCCGCGCAAGCGGAAGACGGTCCTGAGGTTGCTGATCTCAAGAATGGGTTCGGACGTCATCGGCGACCTCAGGCGAGGAGGCCGACGGAGCGCAGGATCTCGTCGATCCTGCGCGTTTCGGCCTCGTTGAGCGGGGCGCGCGGACGCGCCATGACATTGGTGGAAATGATGCCGAGGCTGCGCATCGCGGTCTTGAAGCCGCCGACGCCGGTCGCACCCCCGCTGACGCGGCCGGCGGCGACCCAGACGATCTCGAACAGGCGGCAGAGCCGCTCCTGTTCCGTGCGGGCGGCGGCCCAGTCGCCGCGCTTTGCGGCGTCCCAGAGGCGGACATAGCCTGCCGGATCGACATTGGCGAGGCCCGGCACGACCCCGTGCGCGCCCATGGCGAGCACGCTGTCGACGACGATCTCGGACCCGGTCATCAGGAAGACGTCCTTGTTGCCCGCGAGATCGCTGAGGGCATAGCGGAAATTGCCGTCGTCGCCGGAGGAATCCTTCAGGCCGATGATCGTGCCTTCCTGCGCCAGCGTCACGACGGTCTGGCGGGAGAGCTTGGTGTGGACGCAGACCGGGATGTCATAGGCGATCAGCGGGATATCGACGGCGTCGCGGATCATGCGGAAATGATCCAGCGTCTCGGCCTGGCTGGTGATGGTATAGAAGGGCGCGGTGACGACGACGGCATCGGCCCCCACCTCCCTGGCGGTGCGGGCATGGCGGATGACGCGGTCGGTCGCCGGATCGATGGCGCCGGCGATCACGGGCACGCGGCCGTTGGCGACCTTCACCGTGTGCTCGAGGATCCTGCGGCGCTCGGCCTCGTCGTAGAACACCACCTCGCTGGTCGAGCCGAGCGGGAAAAGGCCGTGGCAGCCATTGTCGATCAGGTGTTCGAGGACGCGCGTATAGGAGGCGTAGTCGACGGAGAAATCGTCGTTGAGGGGGGTGACGACGGGAGGAACGACACCGAAGAACTTGGACATTTGCTTCTCTTTCCGGGGTTTCAATTGAGGTCTGCGCGGGGGTCGAAGGCGTCTCTCAGACCGTCGCCGATGAAGTTGATGGCCAGCACGGCAAGCACCAGTGCGCCGCCGGGAAACAGCCATTGCCAGGGATACTGTTCGAGCACGGCGGTGGAGCGCGCGGCATTCAGCATGTTGCCCCAGCTCGCTGCCGGCGGCGGCACGCCGAGGCCGAGGAACGAGAGGCCCGCCTCCAGCAGGATGGCGTTGGCGACCTGCAGCGTGGCGTAGACGACGAGGATGTCGATCGAATTGGGCAGGCCGTGGCGGAAGAGGAGGTGCCCGATGCCCGCGCCCATGCCGCGCGAGGCCATGACGAATTCCCGCTCCCGCAGTTCCAGCAGGCGCGCGCGGATCATCCGCGACAGGACCGGCCAGGACAAAAGCGCGATGACGACGACGGTCGACCAGATGCCGGAGCCGACGATGGAGGCGAGGACCAGAAGGAAGATCACCGGCGGCAGCGTCATGGCAAGGTCGACGGAGCGCATGGCGAGCGCATCGGCGAAGCGCCCGCCGAAGGCCGAGACCGCACCGACGAGGAAGCCGATGGCCGTCGACAGGACGACGGAGGAGACGGCGACCAGCAGCGAGATCCGCCCGCCTTCCAGCGTTCTTGCAAGCACGTCGCGCCCGACGCCGTCGGTGCCGAACCAGTGCGCCGCCGATGGGGCGGCATTCATCGCCAGGAGGTCGATGTCGTTGGGCCTGTAGGGCATCCAGAGGGGATAGGTCAGCACCGCGGCGAGCAGCGGAAGCAGCAGCGCCACGCCGACGAGGGCCGCCCGGTTGAGGAGGAAGCGGCCGGTTGCCCGCGCCAGCGGACCGGAGGAGGAAGGGGAGGTGGGCATTGTCATCTCAGGCTACCTTGATGCGCGGATCGATGACCGCATAGGCGAGGTCGGTCAGGATGTTGACGACGATGACGCAAGCGCCGATGACGAGGGTGGCCCCCATGATGACCGGATAGTCGCGCGTCTCGACCGCGCTGATCAGAAGCAGGCCCATGCCCGGCCAGTTGAAGACGCTTTCGACGAAGATGGCGCCGCCGACGGCAAGGCCTATGGTCGAGCCGATCAGCGTGACGACGGGCAGGAGCGCGTTGCGCAGGGCATGCTTGGTGACGACCCAGAACTCCCGGACGCCCTTGGCGCGCGCCGTGCGGACATAGTCCTGGTTCAGCACTTCGAGCATCGAGGCGCGCATGTAGCGCATGATCAGCGCCGCATGGCCGATGGACAGCACGGTCGCCGGCAGGATGAGGTGGTGCAGGAGATCGCCCACCGAAAAGTCGGTCGCCGGGGTGAGCATGCCGCCCGACGGCGTCCATTTCAGCCGGACGGAAAAGACGTAGAGGCCGAGCAGGGCGGTGAGGAAGGCGGGGCTGGAAATGCCGAGCAGCGCCAGCACCGAAAGCGAGTAATCGGGCACGGTGTTGCGGCGCACCGCGCTGAGGATGCCGCTGGCAATGCCGATGACGACGGCGATGGAGAGGCCGGCGCCCATCAAGAGGAGGGTGGGGCCGATGCGCGAGAGGATGAGGCCGGATACCGTCTCGTTGAAGCGCTGCAGCGAATGGCCGAGATTGCCCTGCGCGGCCTGCGACAGCCAGGCGAGATACTGCACGGGCAGCGGCTGGTCGAGGCCGAGCCGCGCGCGCAGCGCGTCCATCGCCTCCTTCGTCATGGCGACGTTGGGATCGATATAGGCATCGATCGGATCACCCGGCGTCAGCTGCAGCAGCGTGAAGATCAGCACCGTCAGCGCAAGCAGCATGGCGAGCCCGACGAGCAGGCGATGGAGACAGTAGCGTAACATGCGGGTTCAACACCTGATCGCGTGGCTGGCCGAGGGTGGCTTGTGGAAGGGCGCGGGGCAAGCCGTGCCTCAGACTGTCGACAAAGTCCGCAAACCTCTCCTCCGTCATGGTCGGGCTTGACCCGACCATCCATAACCCCTGGAGGCAATCGGATCCTCGGGCCGAGCCCGAGGATGACGGAGTGCTTGGAGCGATGTTTGTCATCAAACCGAGGGTGCGGGGCAGCCCGCGCCCTGTTGTCTTCGCCTATTCGGCGATCGACCACTTTTCCGCATGGGCCTGGTACGGGCCGCCGGCCGGCGCCGGGGTCCATACGAAGTCCTTGAGCTTCGAGGACACGACACCATAACGGTTGGCGACCCACATCGTCGCCCAGGGCAGCTCGGCATTGGTCGCCTTGCAGACGTCCTGGTAGCGGGCGTCGCGCTTGGCGTCATCCGTCTCGGCCAGGGCGGCGTCCAGCGCCTCCGTCACCGCCGCCATGCGGATGCGCATGATGTTGGCGCCGGCCGGCGGGATCTGCTTCTCGTTGAGGCCGATATTGATGTTCGAGGCATCCGGGCCGTTCTGCAGGCCGGCATAGATCAGCGGGTAGTCGCCGGAATTGCCCGACTGCTGGTAGACGATCGAGTTGTAGGTCGGCGTGTCGACGGCGCGCGGCACGATGTTGATGCCGACCTGCGCGAGCATGGCCTGCATGGCGGCGAGCACGTTGGTCGCCAGCGGCGAGGTGTAATAGGTCAGGATCGTGACCGGCTTGTCGCCGTTGATCTTGTCCCAGCCCGCCTCGGCGAGAAGCTGCTTGGCCTTTTCCGGGTCGTAGCCATAGCTCTCGATGCCCTGCGGCACGAGCTGGTCGGCGACATAGACGCAGTTGGCAGGCTTGGCCGCCCCGCCATAAAGGCTCTGGATAATGGCGTCGCGGTTGATCGCGTACATGAAGGCCTGCCGGATGCGCAGGTCCTGCCAGAGCGGCACCTCCTGGTTGAAGCCGACATAGTTGACGACGTAGGAATCGCCCTCGATCACCCGGAAGGCGCTGTCGCCGCTGAAGGTCGACACATCGTTGGAATCGACATAGGTGAACTGGATCTCGCCCGACCGGAGGGCCGCGATGGCGGCGGCGGGGTCGGCGAAGTAGCGGTTGATCAGCTTGTCGGCCGCCGGCTTGCCGCCGTGGTAGTCCTGATTGGCGGCGAGTTCGACATACTGGTCGGCGACATATTTGGTGAACTTGAACGGGCCGGTGCCGATCGGCGTTGTGGACCACCAGGCATGTTTTGCGATCTGCTCGGGAGGGATCGAGGCAAGGGCGTGTTCCGGCAGCATCATCACCTTGGTCAGGGTGTCGAGCATGCTCGGCGACGGCGCCGACAGGGTGATCACGACCGTGCGGTCGTCCGGCGCCTCGACGGACTGGACGACGCCGAGGCGCGCGGCGAAGACCGAGCCGGCCTTGTCGTTGCGGGCGAGGTCGAGCGTGAAGCGGACGTCCTTCGCGGTGAACGGCTGGCCGTCATGCCATTTGGCCTCGGCAAGCTTGAATGTGTAGGTCTTCTGGTCGGCGCTGACCTCGTAGCTGTCGGCCAGAGCGCCGATGACCTTCGTCAGCTTGTCGTCGTAGATGACCAGCGGCTCGAAATAGGTGACGAGCCAGGTGAAGCCGCTCGTCGCCGCCAGCGGATTGAAATTGCCCTGGAAGCCGCCCGGGCCGACGTCGAAGCCGCCGGAGATCGTGCCGCCTTCGGCGCGTGCCTGGCCCGGCGCCAGGGGCAGGGCGCCGAGCAGCGCCGCCGAAAGGGCAAGCGCCGACAATGTGGTCTTCAGATTCATGTCATCCTCCCTGATGAAACGGTGGTCTTGTTGTCGGCGATCACGCGGGTGATGCCGGCATAGTGCTTGTCGAGCCGGTCCCGGGCGCCGGCGTGGTCGCGCGCCTCCACGGCATCGACGATGGCGGCGTGGTCGCGCCAGGTCTGCATGGGGTCCGTATTGTTGAGGTTGACGAAGTCGGATGCCTTGTAGAAGGCCAGCCAAAACACCTCGATCAGCCGCAGCAGAACCTCGTTCTGCTGGCAACGGAAGAGCAGCTGGTGGAAATGCCGGTCCTCCTCGGGAAAGCTCTCGCCGCGCTCCGCCCGGACCCGCATCCGCTCGACGGTCTCGCGCAGCTCGCGGATATCGTCGGCGCCGATGACCTCCAGCGTCCGCCCGATCAGGCCGACCTCGAGCGTGCGGCGGATGGTGATGACCTCCTCGATCTGCTTCAGCGCGCCGCCGAGGCCATAGGCGAGGTTTTCCAGCAGCGGCTCGAAGGAGAACGCCTTGACGAAGACGCCGATGCCGCGGCGCGATTCCAGCACGCCGACGGATTCCAGGGCCTTGATGCCCTCGCGCACCGAATTGCGGCTCACCCCGAGCTGGGTGGCAAGCTCGCCTTCGGGCGGCAGGGGCGCGCCCGCATCGAGGTGGTTGTCCTCGATATAGCTGCGCAGGCTTTCCTGCACCGAGACATGCAGGAGGGGCGCGCGCTTCAGGGGCTTGATCGACTTCACGTTCATCTTCGTCTCCGGTTGCCTTTTTGACTCCGAAAAGACAGTGGCCCTACATTTATCCACTTGTAGGATATCTGTCAATTGGATATTGAAATTGCCAATAAGTGGTTCACTTCAGGGATACTTCAAATCGGTCTCCCGGCGAAGCGCAAACCGCACCGGCCACGCCGCATGGCCCCGCCGACGCGCCTTCAACGACACGGCCCAGCGGGGGCCGCACGGGACAGGGAAGACCCTTGATGCACGACCTCAAGTCCATTCTCGCGCGGTTGAGGGGGAGGCTGATTGTCTCCTGCCAGCCGGTTCCCGCCGGCCCGTTCGACACCGTGGCATCGGTGGTGGCCTATGCGCGGGCCGCCGAAAGCGCCGGCGCGGCCGGTTTGCGCATCGAAGGCTGTGCCAATGTCGCTGGCGTCGCCGGGGCGAGCCGGCTGCCGGTCATCGGTCTCGTCAAACGCGATCTCGACGACAGCCCCGTGCGCATCACGCCGCTCCTGTCGGACGTTGCGGCGCTTGCCGAGGCGGGTGCCGCCATCATCGCGGTCGATGCAACGGACCGTCCGCGCCCGGTCTCCGTGCCGGCGCTGATCGCCGAGATCAAGCGGCACGGCCGTCTCGCCATGGCCGATATCGCCACGGAGGACGAGGCGCGCGCGGCCCTTGCGGCCGGTGCGGATATCGTCGGCACCACCATGTCGGGCTATGCCGGTCCCGGCCCCGTGCCGAAGGAACCCGACCTCGGCCTCGTGGCCCTCTGCGCCCGGCTCGGCGCGCCGGTTTTCGCCGAAGGGCGCTACAACACCCCGGAAGCGGCGGGCGCGGCCATCCGCGCCGGTGCCGATGCCGTGGTGGTCGGATCGGCGATCACGCGGCCGGAACATGTGACGGCATGGTTCCGGCAGGCGGTCGAGACGGCCGCGCGCCCGCCCGCGCCCGTGCTTGCCTTCGACATCGGCGGCACCAAGACGCTTGCCGCCCTCGTCGCGGGCAGGGCGATCCTCGACCGCCGCGTGATGCCGACGCCTGCCGTCGTCGGAGGGGACGCCTGGAGCGATGCCATGGCCGGGCTCGTGGCAGGCTGGGGCGGCCGATACGCCCGTGCCGCCGCCGCCGTCACCGGCCTTGTCGCCGGCGGCGCCTGGTCGGCGCTCAACCGGGAGACGCTGGATATCCCGCGGGAGTTTCCGCTTGCCGGCAAACTTGCCGGAATCCTCGGCATGCCCGTCGAGATCCTCAACGACGCCCAAGCCGCGGCCTGGGGCGAATATCGCTTCGGCGCGGGGCAGGGGCGCGACATGGCTTTCCTGACCGTGTCGAGCGGCATCGGCGGCGGGCTCGTCCTTGACGGCCGGCTGCGCCGCGGCGCGCGCGGGCTCGCCGGCAGCCTGGGCCAGCTTCCGGTTGTCCTTCCGGGCGAAAGCGTTCGCCTGGAAACCCTGGCATCGGGCTTCGGCATGGCCCGGGCGGCGCGCGCGGCCGGCCGCAACGGCGATGCGCGAACGGTTCTGGCGGCCGCCGGCGCGGCCGAGGCCTGGGCTGAGGACATTCTCCATACCGCGACGAAGCGGCTCGCCGCCGCCATTGCGGGCCTCCAGGCCATCGTCGATCCCGAGCGGATCGTCATCGGCGGCGGCGTCGGGCTTGCCGGCGGCTTCCTCGACGGGCTGCGCGAAGCCCTGCGCGCCCATCCCGAGGTCATGGTGCCCGAACTCGCCCTGGCGGAACTGGGTGCGGATGCCGGCATCATCGGCGCCGCCGATATCGCGGCGTCGGCGCCGTGAGCGACAACGTCCTAAGAGCGGAAGGAAATGAGGCAGGGGGTCAAAACGTCTCTGTTCGCCAGCATGCTCTCGCTGCATGGCGCTCGTCAAGATGCACGGCCGAACCAGGCGGCTTCCACGAGCAAGGGAAAAGGTCTCGTCCATAGCAAACACAGGGTCCATCATTGTGGCCCTCACCGTCCTCAACACGAGCTTCTGATCCAGGTGGAAGACCCGAGCATTATCTACAGGGTCATCGTTTGCGATGCCCTCACGGCTCTAGCTGACAGAGGTTCTTCCACCTAGCACCCGCCCTTCGACAAAGGGCCGGTAGTCTGAACCGCCTTTGATGACCGCGTGCACGACACGGGCCATCTTGGCGGTAATTGCGGTCATTGCCTTACGGCGCAGATCTGGATTGTCGCGATCTCTTGCTATGTAGCGTTCGAATTTGTGCCGGAAGCCATTCTCTCGCTGGCGGACAGCAACTTGCCCGGCGATCCATAGGGTACGGCGCAGCCGAGCATTGCCGAACTTTGAAAGCCGGGTCTGACCGCGATATTGGCCAGACTGCTGTGTCGACAGGTCCAGTCCACAGAACTTGAGAAATTGGCGATGATGGTGAAAGCGACGAAGATCTCCAGCCTCGGCAATGATCGTCAGCGCATTGATTGGCCCGATACCCGGGATCTGCCGTAAGAGCTGATAGTCGTGACTGTGCCGCAGCAGTTCATCGGCCTGGGCCTCAATCTCATTGCGCTGCCGGATCAGGCTGCGTGCTTCGGCAACAACCATTCGGAACATACGTATGGCGGGTGCATCAAGCGGTAGCGGGAGTCCGATCGATGTTCGCGCCGTCTCGTAAATGTCCATAAGAATCTGTGTCTTGCTGACCTTGCGGCCGACGACATCCCAAGCTGCTGTAACGAACTCTTCCTTCGTTAGCGCCGTGATGCTGGCCGGCGTTGGAAAGGCATCGAGAAAAGCGAAGAACCAATCGCTACGGCTGTTTCCCCTGATGCGCTCGATCTCGGGAAAATACAGTGGCAGGTAATGCGTCAGGATACGATGCTGGATCTCGGTCTTAGCCTTGGCGATCGCTTCATGCGTCTTCGAAAGTTCCTGCACGTCGTTAATGCCGGCGCGCAGCGGATCATGATAGACCTGCGTCGCGTGGATCCTGAGCATGTGCAGGATCACCTGCGCATCCTTGGGATCGTTCTTATCCCAACTGTTGTGCAAAGCCTCCCTGGTTCGAGCCAGAGCCAGTGACGACACGAGCCGCACCTCGAAACCCGCTTCAGCCAGGCGCCATGCGATGGGGCGGTGATAATTACCCGTTGCTTCAAAGCCGCAGACCACCGGTCGGCCATACGATTGCAGAATCTCGATTAGCCGATCATGTTCCGCACGGGTGTTGAGGACCGGCAGCCGGCGGCGACGCCTATGGCTTAGGTCTTCGATCAGAACCTCGTTGCGAACCTTGGCGATGTCGATCGCTACCAGTACGACATCAGCGGGTATAATGTTGGAAATGGTCATGGTCGGTCTCTCCGGAATGGGTTGTGAGCATTCACATTCTAGAGAAATTCTGACTGGCCATGGCCGCCTCACGCGGTGCGCGCTTGCAGCGAAAAGCTGCGCGCACCATCGGCTCAGTTGCCGTAACTCACCCCTTCCGTAGGTGCTACGGTCTTTGAAGGAGAGGAGAAATGCATGCCTGTTTCCATGCCGACACGATCGCTCCGGGCGGGCTTGGCCGTCCTGGCCCTGTCGACGGGCGCTGCCATGGCCGCTGAAACCTGGCCGGACCTGCCCGCCCCGGTGAAGAACGGTATTGCCGCCCGCGTCGGCGACATGGCCTTTGTCGGCCTCGGCTCGGCCGGAACCGATCTCTACGCCCTCGATCTCTCCGCCCCGGCCGCGGGCTGGCAGAAACGCGCATCCTTTATCGGCCCCGCGACGAACGGCGCGGCTGTCGCCGTTTCCGCGACGACGATCTACCTGTTCAGCGGCAATGGGAAGGCGGCCGAGGACGCCGGGTCACCGATCATCTTCGACACGGTCTATGCCTATGACACGCAATCGGACCGCTGGTCGAAGCGCGACACGAAGACGCCGGTCGGGCTTTCCGGCGCAAAGGCCGTTTCGCTCGGCGACGGCCGCATCGCCCTTGTCGGCGGCTACAACAAGGCGCTCTTCGACACCTACCTCGCCGAGACCGGCGCCATCGACAAGGAGGCGGATCCGGAAGGCTTCCGGGCGCTCGTCGCGTCCTATATGGGCATGGAGCCGAAGGCGTACCGGTGGAACGACAAGCTGCTGGTCTACGACCCTGCCGCCAACCGCTGGGGTTCGCTCGGCGACAATCCGTACCTGCCGAACTGCGACCCCGCTTTGGTGGCGGAGGGCGACGGCCGGTTCCTGGTGATGAGCGGGGAAATCAAGCCCGGCCTGCGCACGCCGGAGGTGAAGCGCGTCGAGATCAAGGGAGCGTCCGCCGTCTGGACGAAGCTTGCCGATCTCCCGCCGGCCCTGCCCGGGCAGCAGCAGGAAGGGGTGGCCGGCGCCTATGCGGGCATCGTCGGCGGCGATGTCCTTCTTGCCGGCGGCGCGAATTTCCCGGGCGCCAGGGCGAATGCGCAGGCCGGCCGCTGGTTCGCGCATGACGGCCTGAAGAAGGGCTGGCGCGACGAGGTCTATGTGCTTGGCGGGACGAGCTGGAAGCTTGCCGGACGGCTGCCGCGCGGTCTTGCCTATGGCGCCTCCTTCGCCGTGCCCGGCGGCCTCCTGATTGCCGGCGGCGAGGACGGCGATGGCATGCCGCGGGCGGACGTCTTCCTGCTCAGGTGGGACGGGCGGGACACGTCGATCGAAAACTGACGGCTCTTCGGAGAAGCGGACGGATCGCAGAACGGTCTTGCCCTCGACCGCGGGCTGTTGCAGTGCCGCCGCCGCCGAATGCCCCCTCGCGATGCGGCGTGCATGGCGGATTTTTCCCGATGGTGTGTTCTGGTAAGGTATGCATCCCTACGGAGAAGTTTCGTGAAGATGCTCGAAACGCGCTATGCCAGAAGCGGGAACCTCCACATCGCCTATCAGGTCGTCGGCCAGGGCGCACTCGATCTCGTCCTCGTGCCGGGTTTCATCTCCAACCTCGAACTGAACTGGGAAGATCCCGGCTACAGCCGCCTGCTGAAGCGGCTCTCGGCATTTTCACGCGTGATCCAGTTCGACAAGCGCGGCACCGGCCTCTCCGACCCGGTCGATGCCGCCGCGCTGCCCGATATCGAGACGCGGATGGATGACGTGCGCGCCGTGATGGACGCCGCCGGGAGCGGCCGGGCCACGATCCTCGGCGTTTCCGAGGGGGTGCCGATGGCGATCCTCTTCGCCGCCGCCTGCCCGGAGCGCACGCGCGCCCTTATCCTCTATGGCGGCTATGCGCATTTCAAGAACTGGGTGATGGACGAGACGGCGCTTGAGCAATTCGTAGGGGTGCTGGATGCAGGCTGGGGCAGTGGCGCCACGCTGAAGAGTTTTGCGCCGCGACTGGTGAACGATAAGCGTTTCGCCCCGTGGTGGGCACGCTTCGAGCGCCTGTCGGCAAGCCCTGCCGCCGCGATCTCGCTGGCGCGCATGAATGCCGCAATCGACGTGCGTGGCGCCTTGCCGGCCGTGAAGGTTCCGACGCTGCTTATCCACCGCTGCAACGACGCCCATGTCAGCCCCGATGGCAGCCGTTACCTCAAGGCGCGGATCGCCGGTGCCCGGCTGGTCGAGATACCCGGCAGCGACCATCCGGTCTGGACCGGCGACGTTGACCGCATCGCGGACGAGGTCGAGGAGTTCCTGACCGGCGCGCGGCCGGTAACGGAGGCCGACCGCGTGCTTTCCGCCCTTCTGGTGGCGCGTATCGACGGCGCGGAGCGGCTTGCCTCCCGTCTTGGGGATCGGGCATGGTCGAAGTGTACCGAGGATTTTCAGGCCGCGGCCTTCACCGCGGCAGAGCGGCTGGGGGCACGGTGTCTGCGCTGGGACGGCGATCGGCTCGTCGCGCGCTTCGACGGCCCGGCCCGCGCTGCCCGCACGGCGCTCGCGCTGAGGGACGCGGGTGCGGCGCTCGGGCTTGCCTTGGCGCAGGGCGTGCATGTCGGCGAAATCGAGATCGGCGGCGAGACGATGGCGGGGCTTGCAGTGCAGGTTACCGAGCGTATCGCGGGCCTGGCCGGATCCGGCGAGATCATGGCCTCCTCGCTTGTGGGGGAGTTGAGCGCCGGCTCGGGCCTGCATTTCGCCGCGCGCGGCGTGATGGAGGTCGAAGGCCGGAGCCATCCGCTGGAGATCGTCCTGGTGGTCGCCGAGCAGCACCTGGAACCCGCAGTGCCGAAGAAAGGCTCCGGACCGTCGCTCGCCGTGCTGACCGCGCGCGAGCGCGAAATCCTCGCCCGAGTCGCCGATGGCATGAGCAACCCCGCGATCGCCGCCATGCTGGTGCTGAGCGAGCACACCGTGAAGCGCCACGTCGCCAACATCCTCACCAAGCTCGACCTTAGCTCGCGCGCCGCGGCGGCGGCATTTTCCGCCGGCCAGAAAGACCGCTGACCGCTGGCCCGGCAGAGCCATGCGCGGCATGGCGCTTTCGGGCGAAGCGGCGCGAACGGCAAGATCCTAGGGTGGCGGCATGCATTCCCCGTGGCGGCGGTCGCCGGAGGGAAGAGCCGAGGGAGACAGGAAAATGACACCGATCAGGACATGCTTGATCTTTGCCGCCGCGTTGACGGCGGGTATCGCGCTTGCCGCGCCGCTGCACGCCGACGACGGCTCGGCGGCCGCCTACAAGGACATCGAGGCGACGCTCGGCCAGGTGCCCGTCATGTTCAAGGCCTTCCCGGCGGTCGGCATCGCCGGCGCCTGGACCGAGTTCAAGTCGCTGCAGCTCAATCCCGAGACGGCGCTGGACGGCAAGACGAAGGAGCTGCTCGGGCTCGCCGTGTCGTCGCAGATTCCCTGCCAGTATTGCATCTACTTCCACACGGCGGCGGCAAAGCTGAACGGCGCGACGGATGAGGAGATCCGCGAGGCGGTGGCGATGGCCTCGATCGTGCGGCACTGGTCGACGGTGCTGAACGGCCTGCAGGTCGATCCGGCGACATTCCGGCAGGAGACGGACGACATCCTCGCCCGCGCCGCCCGGATGGCGAAGACGGCGCCCTAGGCGGTGCTGCCTAGGCGGTGCTGCAATTCCCATCGCCGCGACAGGCGGCCAAAGGAGAACGACATGCTTCGGACCAAGGCCGTGGATGGCGCGGCGATCAAGCAAGCCATCGAAGGACGCGACGGCAAGATGCTGGCGAGCTTCTATGCCGACGACGCGATCGTGCGCGTCATCGACCGGAACAACCCGCCGAGCAAGCCGCGCGAGGTGCGCGGCAGGCAGGCGATCGCCACCTTCTGGGACGACATCTGCAGCCGGGCAATGACCCACCAGGTCGATACGACGATCGCCGAGGATAGCCGGCTCGCCTTCACGCAGGCCTGTGCCTATCCGGACGGCACGCGCGTTTTCTGCGCGGCGATCCTCGAGCTTTCCGACGGGCTCATCGTCCGCCAGACGGTCGTGCAGGCCTGGGACGAGTGAGCGTGGTGCAAAGGGCGCCCGGGCGACAATGCCCGTGGCGCCCGAATTGCGCCCTGCCTGCGGCCGTCAGCCGGGCGTCGGCGGCGCGCCAAAGTTCCCCGAAAAAATTCGCATGTATCGCGGCGTGCCGCGTCGGAAAGGGCGGCTGACAGGCGGTGCGAAGCGGCTATAGTCGCCGGTGGTTCGCGAGGCCGGGGACGGCGCGGCGACAGGACATGGAGACGAGAGATGAAGCCCACGCCCATCACGGCGGCGCCCGGCGATGCCGCGGCCCGCAAGGCGGTCAAGCCGGTGATCTGCTACCCGGTCGAGACCCTGCCGCGCCCCGACCTTGCCGCCTATCGTGCGCTCCGCGACGATCTGGCGCTCGTCGAGACGGTCGTCGTGCCGCCGCGCGAGGCGGCGACCTGGTCGGTGCCGGCGGGGCATTTCTGCCGCATCGTCTGCAGCGAGGGACCGCAGGTGGGAGACCTCAACCTCTTCAATGCCAATGACCTGAAGGAGCGGCTCTATACGGGCAAGACGCGGGCGCTCGCCGGCACCCATGTCGGCCTCGGCGACCAGCTCTTCTCCAATTTCCCCTATCTGCGCCCCATCGCGACCATCACGCACGATACGCTCGACTGGTACGGCTTCGACGCGTTCGGCGGCGCGGTGCATGACGTGATCGGCACGCGCTGCGATCCCTATACGCACAACCTGCTCAGCCATGGCGGGCAGTATCACCATTGCTGCCACTCGAACCTCACCCGCGCTTTCGCCGCGAAGACGGGCATGGCGCCGCGCGAGGCCGAGACCTATGTGCACGACGTGCTGAACGTCTTCATGTGCACCGGCTTCACGCGCGATACGGGCCAGTATTTCATGAAGGCGAGCCCGGTGCGGCCGGACGATTATCTGGAGTTCTTCGCCGAGATCGACCTTCTCGGCTGCATGTCGGCCTGCCCGGGCGGGGATTGCTCGGCGCAGCATTCCTCCGACACGGCGGCGTGTTATCCGATGGTCGTGGAGATCTACAAGCCGAAGGCTTTGCCGGAAGGCTGGGCGCCGCCGCCGGTCAACGGCTACAACGGCACCCACGGGCTCTAGCCGAAGCGGCATCGCTTCGGCGCCGGACAATGCGGCGGTAGCAAGACGCTCAGCGCGGGCGGCGGATGGCGCGGATCTTTCCGCTGTTGCCGCCGCCGCAGAAGAAGCGGTCGGCACCGTCGGATTCGAGGCCCGATACGCCGGTGCCCGCCGGCATGACGATGGTGTCGAGCACGGTGCCGGTCTCCGGGTCGAGGTGGCGCAGGTCGCTTTCCTCGCCCTCCCAGGTGCCGTGCCACAGTTCGCCGTCCACCCAGGTGACGCCCGTCACCATGCGGTTGCTCTGGATGGTGCGCAGGACGGCGCCGGTTTCCGGGTCGATCTCGTGGATCTGCCGGCTGCGGTATTCGCCGACCCAGAGCGAGCCTTCCGCCCAGGTGAGGCCGGAATCGCCGCCATTGCCGGGCGCGGGGATGGTGGAGACGATCGCGCCGGAGGCGGGATCGATCTTGTGGATGCGGTCTTCCGCGATCTGGAAGAGGTGGCGGCCGTCATAGGCGGTGCCGGCATGGGCCGAAAGGTCGATCGTGCGCAGCACGCGGCCGTCGTCCGGGTCCAGGGCATTGACCTTGTCGCCGGAGGCGAACCAGACGGCCTTGCCGTCGAAGGTGACGCCATGGACCTGCTCCACGCCGGGGAAGGGGCCGTATTCGCGCAGGATGTCTGCCTTGGAAGTGGTCATCTCAATCTCCTTTGGATCGTTGATGGGACGATCCTAATCGCCCGGCAGCGGACCCGGGAGTAACAAGAGTGTCGAGAAAGCGCCGGGCGTCGGCGTCAGCCAGCGCCGGCTGCGGCCGCGGCCGATCGCCTGCACCCTGCCGTCCGCGCAGAGCTGTTCGAGGGCGCGCTGCACGGTGCGCGCGCTGGTGCCGAGCGCGATGGCGAGCGCCGAGCTCGACCAGGCCTCTCCATCGGCAAAGAGCGCCAGCACGTCGGCATGGGGTTCGTCACGCGGTGGCGCCAGCACGGCGACGGTCCGTCCGTCACGCGGCACCAGCAGGAAACCGTCCCGCGTGGCGGTGATCTCGGCGAGGGCTTCCAGCCCGGCCCGCAGCCGGCCCATCTCCACGCGCAGCCGGGCGCGGTGGGACTCGTCCGCCTGCCGGGCGCGGAAGGCGCGCAGCAGCAGGCTTTCCCGGCTGGCGTCACCGGGAAAGGCCTCGGCGAGCGTGCGCAGAAGCGCGAACAGGATCGGCCGCGTGGCCAGCGAGACGGTGGTCTCGCCGCAGCGCACGACGTGGCGGCAGGCATCGACCACCAGCCTGTCGGTCGCCAGCAGCGCCTCGACCTCATGGGGAAGGAGAGGGCGCTCCCCGCCATCCGCGATCGCGCGCGCAGCCGGCCTTTGCAGGACCGTCGCGGCGTCCTCCACCTCCTGGATCAGGGCGGGGATGCCGGCCTGCCGGGCGGCCGCGGCGGCGCGCGTGAAGGCCTCGCGGGCCGTCGCCGTCTGCAGCCGGCGGATCGTGATGCCGGCGGCGGCGAGCGCGTGCGCGGCCCGAAGCGGCGGGGGCAGGGGGACGGGATCGATCGCGGCCAGGAGCGCGGCGGCATCGGCGAGCCGGCCGATCAGCAGCAGGCGACGGACGGCGAGCATCCGGGCATGGGCGGCGTTCAGCCGGTCGCCATGGGCGGCGAGCGTCGCCTCGGCGGCGGAAAGCGCCTTCACCGGCCAGGTGAGATCACGCGAGACGAGGGCGATTTCCGCCTCGGCGACGACGCAGCGCGCCCGCGCCACCGCCTCGCGCGGGCCGAAGGCGCGGGCGGCGCTCTTCAGCAGCGCCTTCGCGCGGTCGAGATCGCCGAGCTGCGCCATGGCGATGCCGCGCAGCGCCAGTGCCGGCGCGTCGTCGCGCAGCGCCACGCGGTTCAGCGCGCCGAGCGGATCGCCGGTGGCGAGCGCCCGGGCGGCGGCGGTGATCATCGAGTCCATTGAATTCCCGTCACATTTGTAACTCCCGCTTTTCCGCGGCTGGCGCTTAGTCTCGGTGCATCGGTAGAGAAGAAAGGCGTTTCACGATGCGCAATCAAGTCGTTTCCCATGAGGACTGGCTGAAAGCCCGCCTGGAGCTGCTGGCCGCGGAAAAGGCCTTCACCCGCCAGCGCGAGGCGCTGACCCGCCGCCGCATGGCGATGCCCTGGGAACGGGTGGAGAAGGCCTACCGTTTCGAGGGGCCGGATGGCGGCCTGACGCTGGAGGATCTTTTCGCCGGGCGCTCCCAGCTCCTCGTCTATCACTTCATGCTCGGGCCCGACTGGCAGGAAGGCTGCAAGTCCTGTTCCTTCTGGGCCGACAACTTCAACGGCATCCCGGTCCATCTTGCCCGGCGCGACGTGACCTTCACGGCGGTCTCGCGCGCGCCGCTGGAAAAGATCGAATCCTACCGGCGGCGCATGGGCTGGAGCTTTCCGTGGGTGTCCTCGGGCGGCAGCGACTTCAACTTCGACTACCAGGCCTCCGCGACACCGGAGGAACTGGCGGCGGGGCGCGCCTACTACAATTTCGCGATTTGTTCGAACACGGTGTCGGAAATGGTCGGCGTCAGCGTCTTTTACAGGAGCGGGCCGGGCGAGGTGTACCACACCTATTCCTGCTACGCGCGCGGCGTCGAGATGGTGAACGGTGCCTATCACTTCCTCGACCTCGTGCCGAAGGGCCGCGACGAGGACGGCCTTCGCTATCCTATGGAATGGGTAAGGCGGCACGATCAGTATTGATTTGGGCGCGGCCCCGGCCAGCCGGCGGCCGCAGAGGAGATGACAATGATCCATACGCATTATCGCTGGGTGATCGTCGCCGCGGGCGGCCTCCTCGGCTGCATCGCCATCGGCGCGATGTTCTCGCTGCCGGTCTTCCTGTTGCCGATCGCCAGGGATACCGGCTGGTCGGTGACCGGCATTTCCACCGCCATGACCGTCGGCTTTCTCGCCATGGCCTTCGCCAGCATGGTCTGGGGCGGCCTTTCGGACCGTTGGGGGCCGCGGCCGGTCGTGCTGTCGGGCTCGGTGCTCCTGGCGGCGAGCCTGCTTGCGGCGAGCCTTGCGCCGTCGCTCCTTGCCTTCCAGTTCGTCTTCGGCCTGGTGGCGGGGGTGGCGGTCGCCGCGGTCTTCGCGCCGATGATGGCCTGTGTGACGGGATGGTTCGACACGCACAGGAGCCTTGCCGTCTCGCTCGTCTCGGCCGGCATGGGCATGGCGCCGATGACCATGTCGCCCTTCGCCGCCTGGCTCGTCACCTTCAACGACTGGCGCAGCGCGATGCAGATCATCGCGCTCCTCGTCGCCGTCGTGATGATCCCGGCATCCCTGCTGGTGCGGCGCGCACCGGCGCTGGAGGCGGGCGGCGAGGGCCTTGCCGCGTCCGACGAGCCACAGGCCGGCATGACGACGCGCGATATCCTGAAGACGCCGCAGTTCATCATCCTGTGCCTGACGAACTTCTTCTGCTGCGCCACCCATTCCGGGCCGATCTTCCACACGGTGAGCTATGCCATCACCTGCGGCATTCCGATGATCGCCGCCGTCTCGATCTACAGCATCGAGGGGCTCGCGGGCATGGGCGGCCGGGTCGTCTTCGGTCTTCTCGGCGACCGGTTCGGCGCCAAGCACATCTTGGTGCTCGGCCTTTTCGCGCAGGCCTTCGGCGCGCTCGCCTATGTCTTCACCGGCGGGCTTGCCTCCTTCTACGTCGTGGCGGGCCTGTTCGGCTTCATCTATGCCGGCGTCATGCCGCTCTATGCGGTGATCGCGCGGGAAAACTTCCCGCTGCGCATGATGGGCACCGTCATCGGCGGCACGGCCATGGCCAGCAGCCTCGGCATGGCGCTGGGGCCGGTTGCCGGCGGGCTGATCTACGACACCTTCGCCAGCTATACCTGGCTCTATGTCGGCTCGTGGGGCATCGGTCTCGGCGCCTTCCTGATCGCCATGACGTTCAAGCCGGTGCCGAAGGCGCGCGAGGCGCTGGCGGCGGCCTGAATGGTCGACACCTTGGGCTCCCCGGGATGGGGAGCCCCGTCGCCAAAGTGGCGGGTTTTGCGGACAGCTTCGCCCTATGCCGCTCCGGAAGGGTCGCCGATCGGCATCAGGGCGGGGTTCGTCGCCTGCTTGCGCTCGATCCTTTCTTCCTCGGTCTTAGCGGCATCGTCCGGCGGGTCGTCGCGGGTCTTGCCGGCATCGCGCAGTTTCTCCCGGGACGGGTCGGCATTGTTTTCCCCATGGGCGTCCCGGTCGCGATCCGGATCGTCCTTGGCGGGAAGGTAGCCACGCGGGCGCGTCGCCTCGGGGCCTTCCCAGCGGGGGGATTGCTCGGTGGTGCCGGGGGCACCGCTCTGTGGCTTTCCAATGGTCATGGTCGGCTCCTTTATTACTCCGGGGCTTGTTCCGGCGCGTCTCAGAAATTCAGGAACTGCGCCGGGTTCTCGCGGGCGCGCATGAGCAGGTCCAACTCCCGCTTCGAGGGACCGAACTTGTCGTAGAGGCGCTTGGCCTCCTGCGCCGGCAGGTCATAGGCCGCGCGAAAGGTTTCTATCGTGTAGCGCTCCCCCGACAGCCTGCGGTGGTCGGGAAACAGCTTGGATTGGTCCGGCATGGGCGATCACGCTCAATCGTCTTCGACCCTGCTCCAACCGGAAAGGGGAGCGATTGTTCCGGTGGAAAGAGGAAAAAATCGGGTGCATCCGGGAGCGTAGCGGAAGGGGCTTTCGCGACAGCGTAAGCCCCGCCTGCGGGGAGTGGAGATGCGTGTTGCGGAAAGCTGCCGCGCCGACGCGAAACAGCGACGAGGCCGGAACATTCGCGCTCCGGCCTCGTCGTCCGGGAGAAATCCAAGCGGGAGATCCGACCACGGATGTCCGACGAAGATTGTATAATTAAATATCCGAAAAACTGTATCGCATGATAGCTTTGTCGGTACGCCCGGACCCTTCTGCGGCGTGAGATGCGCCTTGAAAGCGTGCGAAACGACAAGTTAATGTCCAACATACATAGCTTCATACCCAAAGTACATGGCCGATTTCACGGGATTGTCGACATTCCATATCGGGAACTGTTGATGATGTGTTTTTTGCATTGTACACAATAATTGCGATCCGGAAGATCGCGATGGGGCGGTGCCGCTGGAGGGCGGCGCCGGCCGCATCCAACAAGACCCAATGGGAGGGGAAGCATGAAGCAGGCACTTCTTTCGATCTGCGCGGCCGCGCTCGGGCTTGCCATGGCCGGCCAGGCTTCGGCAGCGAGCACGCTCGAAACCGTCAAGGCGCGGGGCAAGCTGGTCTGCGGCGTCTCGCTGGCGACGCCGGGTTTCGCGGCACCCGATGACAAGGGCCGCATGCAGGGTTTCGACGCCGATATCTGCCGCTCGATCGCCGCCGCGGTCTTCGGCGACGGCGACAAGGTCGAGTTCGTCCCGACCAACATCAACACGCGCTTCCAGGCGCTGCAGTCCGGCGAGATCGACGTCCTGTCGCGCCAGACGACCCACACCTTCTCGCGCGATGCCTCGCTCGGCCTCGATTTCGGCCCGACGGTCTTCTATGACGGCCAGGGCCTGATGGTGGCGAAGTCGCTTGGCGTCGCCAGCGCCAAGGAGCTGACGGAAGCGGCGATCTGCACCCTGCCGGGCACCACGACGGCGCAGAACATTTCCGACTTCTTCCGCGCGATCAACGGCAAGTTCGAACTCGTCGTCTTCGAAAGCCCGGACGAGAACCGTGCGGCCTTCTATTCCGGCCGCTGCGAGGCGATCACCTCCGACCGGTCCGACCTTGCCTCGATCCGCGCCGTCGCCAACAACCCGGACGACTATGTGGTCCTGCCGGAAACCATCTCCAAGGAGCCGCTGGCGCCGGCCTTCCGCCAGAACGATTCCAACTGGGGCGACATCGTCTCCTGGTCGGTCTGGCTGCTGATGGCCGCGGAGGAGAAGGGCATCACCCAGGCGAATGTCGACGAGATGCTGAAGAGCGAGGACCCGGACGTGCAGCGCATGCTCGGCGCCACGGAAGAGCTCGGCAAGATGCTCGGCCTCGACAACAACTGGGGCTACAGCATCATCAAGAGCGTCGGCAACTATGGCGAAGTGTTCGAGCGCAATCTCGGCGAGGGCACCAGGCTCGGCCTGACGCGCGGCCCCAATGCGCTGTGGAACGCCGGCGGCCTGATCTATTCGCCGCCGATCCGCTGATCGCTTTCAAGCGCTCACCCGGGCGCGCGCATGGCGGTGCGTGCGCCCGTCCCCTTTTTGTTCTTAGCGGTGGGGATTCATGGCTTTCCTGCATGACATGCGCTTTCGCGCCTATTTCTACCAGGTCGTCGCGATCGGCGCCGTGATCCTCGTCGGCTGGACGATGTTCTCGACGGCGAGCGGCAACCTCGCCAAGCAGAACATCGCGACCGGCTTCGACTTCCTGACCCGGCCCGCCGGCTTCGTCATCACCGAGGCCGCCATCGCCTTCGAGGCGACCGACACGGTCGGCCGGGCCATCCTCGTCGGCATCGCCAACACGGTGAAGGTGTCGCTGCTCGCCGCCATCTTCGGCACGCTTCTCGGCCTTGCGGTGGGCATTGCGCGCATGTCGCGCAATCCGCTGCTGGCGCGTCTTGCGCTCGTCTATGTCGAGCTTCTGCGCAATGTGCCGCTGCTCCTCTATCTCTTCCTCTGGTATTCGCTGATCATCCTCATCCTGCCGCCGGTCAGGCAGGCGCTGAACCTCCTGCCGGGCGTCTATCTCTCCAACAGCGGCCTTGTCGTGCCGGCGGCCCTGGTCGAAAGCGGCGGCGGCGCGCTGCTCGCCTGTCTTCTCGGCGGCGCGGCGGCGGCGTTCGCCATCCGCCGGGTTTCCATGCGCAAGCGTGTCGCGACGGGCCGGTCGAACCACGGCGGGCTCATCGCCACGGCCGCCTTCGTGCTGCCGGCCCTGCTGCTCTGGCTTGCGGGCGGCGTCGGCATAAGCTGGGATTTCCCGACGGCCGGAAAGTTCCGCCTGACGGGCGGTCTGCATGTGCGGCCGGAATTCGTGGCGCTGCTCTTCGGCCTTGCGCTCAGCGTCTCGGCCAATGTCGCGGA
Organism: Shinella yambaruensis; assembly: GCF_050859155.1. NCBI lineage: Bacteria > Pseudomonadati > Pseudomonadota > Alphaproteobacteria > Hyphomicrobiales > Rhizobiaceae > Shinella > Shinella yambaruensis. Next base: position 2,687,810 of record NZ_CP150638.1, on the reverse strand, counting down.
GATCGTGCGCGCCGGCATCCAGGCCGTCAGCAAGGGGCAGTGGGAGGCGGCCGCCGCGCTCGGCCTTGCCCGCGGCAAGACCATGCGGCTCGTCGTGCTGCCGCAGGCGCTGCGCATCATCATCCCGCCGCTCACCAACACCTATCTCACCGTTTTCAAGAACAGCTCGCTCGCCATCGCCATCGGCTATCCGGACCTCGTCATGGTCTCCAACACGGTGATGAACCAGACCGGCCAGGCGATCGAGACGATCGCGATCTTCATGGGCGTCTACCTTGCCCTGTCGATCGCCATCTCGCTGCTGATGAACTGGTACAATGCGCATGTCGCGCTGAAGGAGCGCTGAGATGGCCGACGTCCAGACCCTTGCTTTGGCGCCGCCGCAGCCGGCACCGGCGGCCCCGCGCCTCGGCAGGCTTTCCGCCTATTTCGGCACGCCCGGCAACACGCTCGTCAGCGTGCTGTCCATCGCCGCCATCGTCTTCATCGCCAAGCTCGCCTTCGGCTGGCTGGTGGTCGATGCGGTGTTCTCCGGCAATGGCGAGACCTGCAAGGCGGCAAGCGGCGCCTGCTGGCCGTTCGTCGCGCAGAAGCTGCGCTACATGCTGTTCGGCTTCTATCCCTATGACGAACAGTGGCGGCCGATGCTGGCGCTGCTGCTGCTCTTCGCCGCCTTCCTCGTTTCCATGATGCCGCGCTTCTGGAGCCGGGGCCTGCTTCTCGCCTGGATCCTCGCCATCCTGCCGGTGCTCTACATCCTGATGGCCGGCGGCGTCTTCGGCCTGACGCCCGTCGCGACGACGAGCTGGGGCGGCCTGCCGCTCTCCTTCATGCTCTCCTTCGTCGGGCTGACGCTCGCCCTGCCGCTCGGCATCGTGCTGGCGCTGGCGCGCGCCTCCAACCTGCCGGCGATCCGGGTCCTCGCCGTCGGCTTCATCGAGATCGTGCGCGGCGTGCCGCTGATCAGCATCCTCTTCATGGCGACGGTCATGCTGCCGCTGTTCATGCCGGAGGGCGTCACCATCGACAAACTGCTGCGCGCGCAGGTGGCGATCATCCTCTTCGCCTCCGCCTATATCGCCGAGATCGTGCGCGGCGGCCTGCAGGACGTGCCCGCCGGACAATACGAGGCGGGATCCTCGCTCGGGCTGCACTACTGGCAGGTCATGCGCAAGATCGTGCTGCCGCAGGCGCTCAAGAAGGTCATCCCGCCGATGGTCGGCCTCTTCATCGGCTTCTTCCAGGATACGACGCTCGTCACCATCGTCGGCCTCGTCGATTTCCTCGATACGGTGCGCTCGGCCATCCGCGATCCGCAATGGCAGGGCATCGCCGTGCTCGAAGGCTATCTCGTCGCCGCCGCCGTCTACTTCACCTTCAGTGCCCTGATGGGCGCCTATAGCCGCTTCCTCGAAAAGCATTTCCGGACGACCCATGCCTGATACGATCACCGTCATCCGCAACGCCCATACCGTCATCGCCTATGATGCGGCCCGCGGCGGCCATGCCTATCTCCACGATGCCGACGTCGCCTTCGATGCGGCCGGCTTCGTCCATGTCGGCGGGCGCTACGAGGGGCCGTTCACCGCGGAAATCTCCGGCCGCGACCGCATGGTCATGCCGGGCCTCGTCAACGTGCACTGCCATTCCGGCGAGGAGCCGGTCTCCAAGAGCCTGTTCGAGGATGCCGGCACGGCGGCCCTCTGGGGCCAGGCGATGTACGAATATTCGACGCTGATCGAGATTGGCGACGATGCGGTCGAGGCCGCGCTCACCGTCATGCTCGGCGATCTCCTGCGCAGCGGCGTCACCACCTTCGTCGACATTGCCGGCCCGCATGCCTGCTGGCTGCCGACGCTCGCAAGGAGCGGCGCGCGCGCCTATGTCGCCCCCGGCTTCCGCGAGGCGGCCTGGCATGTCGAAGGCAGCCACCGGCTCGATTTCCGCTGGGACGCCGCGCGCGGCCGCGACGCTTTCGCCCGGGCGCTGGAGACGGTCGATGCCGCCCGCGCGCATCCCTCGGGCCGGCTCGGCGGAATCGTCGCCCCGGCGCAGGTCGAGACCTGCTCGCCGGACCTGTTGCAGGCGGCGGCGGAGGCGGCGCGCAGCCGCGGCGTGCCGATCACCGTGCATGCCGCGCAGACCATGGCCGAGCACGAGGAGCTCATGCGCCGCCACGGCCTCACCGCCGTCGCCTATCTCGAAAGCCTCGGCCTTCTCGGGCCGGACTTCATCCTCGGGCACTGCATCTTCATCGACAGCCATGCTTGGACGCGCCAGCGCACGGCGGCCGACCTCGACCGGCTCGCCGCCAGCGGGACGAGCGTCGCCCATTGCCCGGTCACCTTCTCGCGCAGCGGCATGGTGCTGCAATCGCTCGGCCGCTACCGGCAGGCGGGCGTCAACGTGGCGATCGGCACGGACAGCTATCCGTTCAACATGCTGGAGGAGATGCGCATGGCGATGATCTGCGCCCGCATCGCCGGCGGTTCGGTCTTCGACGTCGATACCGCCGCGGTCTTCGAGGCCGCCACGCTGTCGGGTGCCAGGGCCTTGGGACGCAGCGACATCGGCCGCATCGCCCGCGGCGCGAAGGCGGATTTTTCGCTGGTCGACCTCAGGCACCCCGGCATGCAGCCGCTCTACGATCCGCTGCGCAACCTCCTGCACTGCGCCGCCGAACGCGCCGTCGACGCCGTCTATGTCGACGGCGCCTGCGTCATGCGGGAGGATCGCCCGACGCTGGTCGATTACGACGGTGCGCTGGCCGAGCTGCAGGCGGTGCAGGATTTCGCGGTGCGCCGCCTTCCGGCGAACGATCCGCGCGGCCGGCCCGCCACGACGCTCGCACCGCTGTCGCTGCCGGTCCTGTCCTGACGCGATCCCGGCAAATCTCTGTCTGGAGCGCAGGCCGGCTCCGGGCCGATATCCGTGGTGCTGCGGATCGCCAAGGCGCGGGCGAGGCCCTATGATGGTCCTCCCGATCCCTGACGCGGCTTCATCCCGGATGCGTGCACGCCCGACCTTTCTCCGTTCCTCGGCCGCCCTTGCCGGCGGATGGCTGCTGCTTGTCGCCGCCTTCGGCCTCTATTCGGCCGAAAGCCACCGGCAGGCGCTGGAGCTGGACGTCTCCGAGAGCGGCCGTGCGCTGCAAAGGGCGGTCTCGCAGCGCGTCGCCCAGCACGATGCCCACCTGACGAGCCTCAGTGCCCTCGGGCTTGCGCAGGCGCAGCCGTCGGAGGATTTCGATCTCGTCGCAAAATCCATCCTGCGCTTCTATCCGCGCATCGTCGCGATCGACCTCATCCGCCTGATGCCGGGCGAGGGGGCGAGCGTCGTGAGTTCGGCGACATCCGCCGATGGCGCGACGGCGAGCCCCGAAGAGGTCTCGAAGGCCGTGGCGGCGCTGGCGGCCGGCAAGGCTGCCTATGGCGCGGATGCGCGGCCCGGCCACTATCGCCTGATGAAGCGCATGAACGACACGATGGCCGTCAGCCTCGATATCGACGGGGCAAAGCTCGTCGAGGACAAGGAACTGCCGCGCTGGGCCCTGCTCCGGCTGGCGACGGGGGAGGGCACGCTGCTGGAGATGGGGGCGGCGCAGCCTGCGGGGTCGGGCTTCCTCGCCCGCACCATCCGCTTCGAGGCGCCGATCGCCAGCGCCACGCAGCCACTGCGCCTTTCGCTGCAACGCCATGTCACGCTGGCGGCGCTTCTTCCACCGCTGCCGCTTGCCCTCTTCGCCGCAATCTCGCTCGCCGGGCTTGTGCTCGTGCGCTCGCTGCTGCGCCACCGGCAGGAGGCGGTGCTGGCGCGGGAGGCGGCGGAGGCGGCCGCGCGGCGAGAGGCGCTGCGCCAGCACGAGACGAAGCTTGCCCATGCGCTGCGCATCAACAGCATGGGCGAAATGGCCTCGGGCATCGCCCATGAACTGACCCAGCCTCTGACGGCGCTGCTCAGCCAGAGCCAGGCGGGCCGGCGCATCGCGGCGGCGGCCGGCCTCAAGGATACGCCGATCGACGGCGTGCTTGCCGCCAATGTGCTGCAGGCCAAACGCGCGGCCGATATCCTGGTGCGCCTGCGCGCCTATGTCGGCAAGAGCGCGCCGGAGGCCGGCGTGCACGACCTTTCGCGCCACGTCGCCGATATCGTCGCGCTGTCGCGCATCGACCTCGACCGGCGCGGCATCGCGCTCGACGTCGACCTGCCGGAGGCCCCGGCGCTGGCGCGGGTCGATCCGGTGGAGATCGAGCAGGTCATCCACAACCTCATCCGCAATGCCGCCGACGCGGTGGGCGAGGCGGGGCGGACGGACGGGCGGGTGCGTGTGGCGCTCACGTCCGATGCGGCCGGCCATGCGATCCACGTTCGCGACAACGGCACCGGCATTGCGCCGGATATCCTGCCGCGGCTGTTCGAGCCGTTCTTCTCCGGCAAGCCGGACGGCATGGGGCTCGGGCTCAGCCTGTGCGAAAGCATCGTCGAGCGTTTCGACGGCAGCATTTCGGCGGAAAACGTGGCGGCGGGCGGCGCGGTCTTCACCGTGCGGCTGCCGGCGGACGGCATCGAGGAACGGGAAGAGGCAGCGGAATGACGATGGCGCCGGTCTATCTGGTCGATGACGACGAGGGGGTGCGCAGCGCGCTGTTGCTGCTGCTCGGTACCTACGGCATCCGCATCGAGACCTTCGGCGATCCCACCGCGTTCCTCGCCCGCGCGCCGAAACTCAAGCCCGGCGTGCTGCTGCTCGACCTGCGCATGCCGGCGATCACGGGCCTGCAACTGCACGAGAAGCTCGCCGCCATCGGCTGCGACTGGCCGACGATCATCTGCACCGGCCATGGCGACGTGCATGCCTGCCGCCGCGCCTTCAAGGCCGGCGTCGTCGATTTCCTCACCAAGCCCATCGACGAGCAGGTGCTGGTCGAGGCGCTGCAGCAGGCCTCGGGCGCGCTGGACGTGCATGCGGAGCGGGCCGAGGCGGCGAAACTGGTGGCGCAGCTCACCGACCGCGAGCGCGAGGTGCTGGACATGGTGGGGCGCGGCTGGTCGACGAAGGAGATCGCCGAAGCCCTGCAGCTCTCGCCCCGCACGGTCGATACGCACCGGGCCAACATCGCCCAGAAGCTCGGCACGACCTCGGTCGCGGAATTCGCGCGCCTTTCGCTGATCGGGCAGGCTCCGTAGTCCTACCGACCCCGCTCCGTCCGTCCACCGATACCGCGAAAGCCGGAAATCTCCGAAAAGAGGGCCGTCGCCGCCAACGAGACCGAGCGGCCCAGATGGAGATAGACATGAAGACCTTCGTTGCCGCCGCCTTCGCCGCCCTCACGCTTGCCGGCGCCGCCCAGGCTGAAATCCTCACCGAGCGCAACATGCCGCTCGACATCGCCGTCGAGGCGGCCGACGCTGCCGTGAAGGCCTGCGCTGCCAAGAAGTTCAACGTATCGGTCGCCGTTGTCGACCGCGCCGGCGTCACCCGCGCCGTCCTGCGCGCCGACCGCGCCGGCCCGCACACGCTCGACAGCGCCGTCCGCAAGGCCTACACCGCCGCGTCCATGCGCACGCCGACCCAGACGATCGCCGAAAATGTCGGGAAGAACCCGGCCGCTGCCCAGCTCGTTTCGATCGAGGGCCTGCTGGTGCTTGCCGGCGGCGTGCCGGTCAAGGCCGGTGAAGAGACGATCGGCGGCATCGGCGTCGGCGGCGCGCCGAGCGGCGATATCGACGACGAATGCGCCCGCGCCGGCATCGAGGCCGTCAGCGCCAAGCTGAAGTAAGACGCCGTCGAGGTGACGGAAGAGCCCCGGCATCGTGCGGATGCCGGGGCTTCTTGCCGTTCGGGCGGCCAAAGATGCCGCTTGCCCGAAGCTGATGCCGGCAGCGCCATGGCTGGATATGGGGGATTCCTATTCGCGCCCGGGCGAAATATGAGTGCTGCATGGATGATTCGGCGGCGATTCGTTTTTCCGGTCGTGGCGGCAGGGTGTTTCAGAGGAGCCTCCTGCTTGCGGCCTGCACGGCAGCAGCGCTGGCTGCCGGCTGCGCGGCGCGACCGGGCGCCGGTGTCGCGACGCTTTCCACCACCGTTTCCGCGTCGAGCGCGCTGGTGCTGCCTAGTCCGGGCACGTTGTCCATCGTCAGCGTGATCCAGCGGCAATATACCAATGCGGTCGAGCAGCAGATCGCGCTGTCCACCTCGGCGGCGACGCCCGGCCAGAACTTCATCAGCATCCAGGCCTTCGGCCCGGTGGAGACGACGGCGATGCCCGGCGGCACGCTGGCCTTCAAGCCGGTGCAGCATTCGGCGATCCGAAGCGAGATCCGCGCCGCGCTGCCCGGCCGCGCGCTGGCGATCTCGCCGAATTTCGTGCGCAACAGCTACGGGCCGTTCGGCTACGCCTACGGGCGCGGCGCGGGCGACGACGGCTGCCTCTATGGCTGGCAGCAGATCCGCGCGGACGAGGCGGACCGCGACAAGCTCAACAGCTACGGCTCCATCCAGATCCGCCTGCGCGTCTGCCAGTCCGGTGCGGGCGAGAAGGAACTGGTCGAGATGATGTACGGTTACACCATCGTCGGCGGCTTTTCCGGCGCGACCTGGAACCCCTACGGCACGCCGGCTGCGGTCGACAGCGGGATTGGCGGCGGCGAGCCGCTGCGGGTCGCGATCGAGGAGCGCAAGGCGCCGATCACGACCGTCGTGGAGACCGGTACGCGCGTGCCGGCTGCCCGCCGCCAGACGGACAGGAAACCTGTCGAACGGCGCACCGAGGCGCTCGACAGGGGCGATGCCGTCATCGTGCCGTCGCCGACCGGCGGCACCGTCTCTGGAACGGAAGGGGAGGCCGTCGTGGTGCCGTCACCCGTTTGCATTACATCGTCCTCCGGGCCGACAACCTGCAATTGAAGTCCGGCGCCTAATTTTTCCTTAACATAATGGGGCGTAAGGTCCCGGGTTGGAACGCGCTATGACGGCGAAGGACGGCGTATGAGACATATCGGCACGATCATCCTGTGGGCACTGGTCTCCGCCCTGGTGATCCTCGTGATCACGCTGCCCATCAACCTGCAGACCCAGCTCATCGCCAGCATCGCGGTGGTCACCTTCATGGCGGTGATCAAGGTGCTGCGCGCCGAGGGCATCTGGCGGCTGATCGCGCTCGCCTTCGGCACCGCCGTCGTGCTGCGCTACGTCTACTGGCGCACCACCAGCACGCTGCCGCCGCTGAACCAGCTGGAGAACTTCATACCCGGCTTCCTGCTCTATCTCGCCGAGATGTACAGTGTGATGATGCTGGCGCTCAGCCTCTTCGTCGTCGCCATGCCGCTGCCGCCGCGCAAGAGCCGCGTCGCCGAGGAGGGCCGGCTGCCGACGGTCGACGTCTTCGTGCCGAGCTACAACGAGGACACCGGCCTCCTCGCCAACACGCTCGCCGCCGCCAAGGCGATGGACTATCCGGCGGACAAGCTCACGGTCTGGCTGCTCGACGACGGCGGCACGGAGCAGAAGCGCAATGCGGCGGCGGTGATCGAGGCGCAGGTGGCCGAAGCCCGCCACCGCGAGCTCCAGGCGCTCTGCCGCGACCTCGGCGTCAACTACCTGACCCGCGCCCGCAACGAGCATGCCAAGGCCGGCAACATGAACAACGGCATGCAGCACTCGACCGGCGAGCTGATCGCCGTCTTCGACGCGGACCATGCGCCGGCCCGCGATTTCCTGCGCGAGACGGTGGGCTACTTCGCCGACGACCAGAAGCTCTTCCTCGTTCAGACGCCGCATTTCTTCCTCAACCCGGATCCGCTGGAGCGGAACCTGCGCACCTTCGAGACGATGCCGAGCGAGAACGAGATGTTCTACGGCATCATCCAGCGCGGCCTCGACAAGTGGAACGCCGCCTTCTTCTGCGGCTCGGCCGCCGTGCTGCGGCGCACCGCGCTCAACGAGGCGGGCGGCTTTTCCGGCCTCTCGATCACCGAGGACTGCGAGACGGCGCTGGCGCTGCATTCGCGCGGCTGGAACAGCGTCTATGTCGACAAGCCGCTGATCGCCGGCCTGCAGCCTGCCACCTTCGCCAGCTTCATCGGCCAGCGCAGCCGCTGGGCGCAGGGCATGATGCAGATCCTGCGCTTCCGCTTCCCGCTGTTCAAGCGCGGCCTCTCGCTGCCGCAGCGGCTTTGCTACATGTCGTCGATGCTGTTCTGGCTGTTTCCCTTCCCGCGCACGATCTTCCTCTTCGCGCCGCTGTTCTACCTGTTCTTCGACCTGGAAATCTTCACGGCCTCCGGCGGCGAGTTCCTCGGCTACACGCTCGCCTACATGCTCGTGAACCTGATGATGCAGAACTATCTCTACGGTTCGTTCCGCTGGCCCTGGATCTCCGAGCTCTACGAATATGTGCAGAGCGTGCATCTCCTGCCCGCCGTCGTTTCGGTCATGCTGAACCCGACCAAGCCGACCTTCAAGGTGACCGCGAAGGACGAGTCGATCCGCGAATCGCGGCTTTCGGAGATCAGCCGGCCGTTCTTCGTCATCTTCGCCGTGCTGTTCGTCGCCTTCCTGATGAGCATCTACCGCTTCTATTCCGAGCCCTACAAGGCCGACGTCACCTTCGTCGTCGGCGGCTGGAACCTGCTCAACCTCATCATCGCGGGCTGCGCGCTCGGCGTCGTCTCGGAGCGCAGCGAAAGGGCGGCGAGCCGGCGCGTGACGGTCAAGCGCCGCTGCACCTTCATCGTAGACGGGCGGGAATATCCCTCGACCCTGGAGAATGTCTCGGCCAACGGCGCGCGCGTGCAGGTCTTCGGGCTGGAGCCGGACCTGGCGAAGGACGCGCGCTGCGCGTTGCGCTTCACGCCCTACGGCGCCGGGCAGGAGGAAGTCCTGCCGGTCGATGTACGCAATGTCGAAAACCTCGGCAGCGTGATCGCGGTCGGCTGCCGCTTCATGCCGGAAGTGGCGCGGCACCATTCGCTCGTTGCCGACCTGATCTTCGCGAATTCCAACCAGTGGAGTGATTTCCAGGTCTCGCGCCGCTACAATCCGGGCCTGTTCCGCGGCTCGCTGTGGTTCCTCGGCATCGCCGTCTACCAGACCAGCCGCGGGCTGCTCTATCTCGCGCGCAGCCTTGGCGGCGGACGCAAGAAGGAGGCTGCCTCGTGATGCTCCTGCCCGTCAGGGCCGCGCTTTGCGGCCTCGTCTTCTCGCTGTCCGCGTCCGTCGCCTTCGCGCAGGATACGTCCGTGCCCTTCGACATGTCCGGCGAACGCGATCCGGCCGCCGAGAAGACGCCGGCGGTGGAGGAGACCACCCCCGCGGTGCGGGAAACCAGGCAGCCAGAGAAGAAGGCGGCGACCCCCGACCTTTCCACGCGGCGCTACATCGTTCCCGCGAAATCGCTGCTTCTGGAAGGAGAGGTCGCAAGCCAGTCCTTCCCGCTCTTCCTCACCCCGCAGCAGGCGGGCAGCGCGACCACGATCAATCTCGGCTATTCCAACGCCGTCGTCGTGGCGCCGGAATCCTCCCGGCTCACCGTCGTCGTCAACGACGTGGTGGTGGGCGAGGTGCCGGTCCAGTCCGCGGAAGGCATCAAGGACGTGCGCTTCGATCTGCCGGCGGGCCTCCTGCGCCCCGGCGTCAACCGGGTGACCTTCAATGCCGCGCACCGCCACCGCACCGACTGCACGATCCGCTCGACCTATGACCTGTGGACGTCGCTCGACCCGGCCCGCACCTACCTGACGGTGCCGCGCGACACGAGCGGCCGCCTCCTGACGACCGACGATATCGCGGCCATCGGCCTCGGGCCGACGGGGCAGACGAAGTTCGTCATGGTCGTGCCGGAAATGGGCCAGCCCGTCGCCACCAATGCGCTGATGCGGCTGAGCCAGGGGCTCGCGCTAATGGCGAAGATGCCGAACCAGACCTTCGACCTTACGGATACGCTGCCGCCGACGGCGGGGGCCGGGGAACTGACGGTGCTGGTCGGCACGGCCGGCAATCTGGCGGCGCTGCTGCCGGGCCTGCCCGCGACGGCGCGCTCCTCGGCCGTCGCCACCTTCGTCGATGCGCCGGACGGCGACCGCAAGGTCTTCGTCGTCAGCGGGCCGGACTGGCCGTCGATCGAAGGCGCGGTGGAAGGCATGGTCTCGCCCATCGACCGGCCGCTCAGCGTGACACGCGAAGCCCTCAGCGTGCGCCAGCGCAACGGCGCGGACATGCCGCTCATCCTGGGAGAGACGTCGCCGACCTTCGCCTCGCTCGGCGTGCGCACCGGCGAATTCAGCGGCCGGCGCTATCGGACCGGCTTCGACATCGGCATTCCCTCGGATTTCTATGCGGATGCCTATGGCGAGGCGACGCTGCTGCTCGATGCGGCCTATTCGCCGGAGGTGCTGCCGGGCAGCCATATCGACATCTATGTGAACGGCAACATCGCGACGACGGTGCCGATCACCAGCCGCAACGGCGGCGTCTTCCGCCATCTGCCGATCCGCGTGACCATGCGGCATTTCCGGCCCGGGCCGAACCGCATCGACATCGAGACCGCGCTCCTGACCGAGGCGGACAAGATCTGCGCGCCGGGCTCCAGCGCAAGCGAGGAGCCGCGCTTCGCGCTGTTCGATTCCTCCGAGTTCCGCATGCCGCGTTTTGCCCGCGTCGCGCAGCTCCCCAGCCTTGCCGCCCTGTCGGGCACGGGCTTCCCCTACAATCGCCAGGTCGATCCGGTGGCGCTCTATCTCGACCGCCTCGACGCGGACACCCTGTCGACCAGCGCGACTTTCCTCGGCAAGATGGCGGTCTCGAGCGGACGCGCGCTGCAGGTCCGCCCGGAATCCTCGGCGCTCGCCATCGGCGAACGCAATGCCATCCTGGTGGGCACGATCTCGCAGCTTCCCCCGCTCGTGCTCGGCCAGACGCATATCGCCGCCGAGAGCGCGTCGGCCTGGGGCGGGCCGGCCGATGGCGGCGCGCAGCACGGCGCGACCCAGGACGCCATAGACGAGTGGCAGTCGCGCGTGCGCGGCGGCTCCTGGCGCGGGCAGATTTCCGCGCTGGAAGCCTGGCTGCAGGAGACCTTCGACATCCCGCTCTCCTCGCTTCGCCTGCTGCCCGGCGAAGAGCCGCTCGTGGCACCGGGCGATACGGCGCGCTTCCTCGTCGCGCAGGGCGACAGCCCCGACGAAGGCGCGACCTGGACCGTGCTCTCCGCGCCGACCGGGGCCGACCTCAAGGCCGGCATGGTGGCGGTCGCGCAGGACGAACGCTGGCAGCAGCTCGACGGCTATGTCAGCCTGGACAGCAAGGACGCGGACGCGCTCGACACGCGCCCGGTCAGCCGAACCCGCTTCGTTGCGACGCAGCCCTGGACCTTCTCCAACATGCGGCTCATTGCGGCGAACTGGCTGTCCTCCAACATCCTCGCCTATGCGGTGGTGTTCTGCATCCTGTCGATCCTGCTCGGCATCGCCACGTCCGGCCTCCTGCGCCGCTTCGGCAGGGAAGTCTGATCGCGCCTGTTTACCGACGGTTAACCCTATCGGGGTTTTATCACGACTGGTTGGCTCTTCCCGGGGAAAGGACGACATGTTCCATCGTTCATGGCGCATGATGTCGCTGTAAACCGGGCCGGGGTCGATTGGAAGTTGAGTGTTGCAGCGTCCGTTGTGCGTCATGACCGACGCGTGGTGCTGTGGTGGCAGTGATGGACCGAAGGAAATTCGGGATGAAGTCGATCCTCGTGGCGTTCGTCCTCGTCTCCGCCGGCGCAGCCAGCGTCGCAGGCGTATCCTTCGGCGTGCCCGATGGCCTGATGAAGGGCCTGCCGCGTCTTGGCGCGGGAACCGACGACGTCACCACCAGCAGCACGGACGACGCGCCTCCCTCCCTGACGAAGCGGTCGCGCGTCGTGGAAATCGCGCAGGCGCAGCAGACCGGGCAGGCGGCCGGCACCGGCACGGAGCCGACGCCCGTCGTGGAAGCCGCCGAGACCAGGCCGGTGGTCGATGAAAGCGCGCTGCGCTACTTCGCCGCCCGTGGCGATACCGCCCGGCTGAATGCGGAGATCGCCCGGCTGCGCACGCTCTACCCCACCTGGACGCCGCCGGAGAACCCGCTCGCCGTGCCGGTCAACGAAGACCGGCAGCTCGAGGAGATGTGGGCGCTCTACGCCCAGTCGCGCTATGCGGACGTGCGCGCGGCGATCGCCAGGCGCCAGCAGGACGACCCGCAATGGACGCCGCCCGCCGACCTCGTCGACCGCCTCGACGTGGCGGAGAAGCGCGCCGAGCTGGTGGCCGCCTCCAATGCGGGGCGCAGCGAGGATGTCGTGCGCCTCGGCGCGGAGACGCCGAGCCTGCTTACCTGCTCGGATGCGGATGTGCTCTGGCGCGTCGCCGAGGCCTTCGTGAAGACCGAGCGCGTGCAGCGCGCCAAGGATGCCTACGGCTACATGCTCGACAATTGCTCGGACGGGCCGATCCGCGTCGCCACCGTGCAGAAGGCCTCGACCCTGCTCGGCTATGCCGACATGCAGGATCTCATCGCCCGCGAGCGCACCGGCGCCGATGGCGTCAAGGAATTCGACACGATCCGCAACGATCTCGCCCGCCGCTTCGTGGGCGAGGGCGACGAGGATGCGACAATCACGGTCGCGCCGGCCTATCTGAAGCTCGTCGAGAAGCTGGTGACGGACGAGGGGCTCGCCTCCGATGCGCTGCTGCTCGGCTGGTATCACCTGCGGCGCGACCAGAACGCGCTGGCCGAACCCTTCTTCCGCAAGGCGCGTGCCGTCGAGGATTCCGCCTCGGCCTCGCAGGGGCTCGCCCTCATCCTCCTCGCGCGCAAGATGCCGGGCGAGGCGGAGGAGGTGATGTATGCCTGGCGCACGACCTCCGAACAGGCGATGCAGACCTATCTCGCCGCCACCGCCAACCTCCTGGCGCTCGATCCGCCGCCGAAGCTCGATGCCAAGGTGCTCGGCCGCATCGCGCAGGTGACGCTGGAGGAGAAGCATCCGCAGACCGGCGAACAGTTCGGCTGGTATGCGCTGGCCATGGACCAGCCGGGAACGGCCGAGGAATGGTTTTCGCAGGTGCTGGCGTGGAAGGCGGACTACGAGCCCGCCGCCTACGGGCTCGGCGTCGCGCGGCTGAGGCTGGAGGACCGCGCGGGCGTTGCCGCCGTCAAGCGGGCCTGGGCGGGCCGGTCCGAGCGCATCGCGCTGCTCGGCGAGCGGGACACCAGCGACGACGCCGCGCCGGCGCTGCGCGAACGGCAGGCACGGATCGTCCGGACCGATCGCCGCGTGCCGGCGCGCACGGTGGTCGAGGAGGTTGCCCTGAAGCCGCAGCGCGGCGCCCGCACGGCGCGCCGGACGGACGGCACCGTCGATTGCCGCAGCACGCGTGATCCCGGCGGCCTGTCGGCGGCGAGCGCGCTCTCGCTCGGCTGGTGCCTGATGGAGATCAACCGGCCGCTGGAGGCCGCGCAGGCCTTCGAGGCGGCGCTTGCCGGCGAGGGCCGCACCCGCAGCGATGCCGCCTATGGTCAGAGCCTTGCCTATCTGCGCGCGGGGCTGACGAGCGATGCCGCGGTCTCCGCTACCAAGGCGCGGCTTGAGCAGGGGCGCGTCGCCGAACTGCAGACGGCGATCCTCGGCGACCGCGCCGTCAGCAGTTTTCGCGCGCAACGCTATCGTGAAACCCTGATGTTCCTCGACCGGCGCCGCCAGTTCCATGCCGAACCGGCGGACCTGATGGTGCTGCGCGCCTATGCCTACAAGAATCTCGGCCGGCGCACGGATGCCATGCGGCTGTTCGAAGCGCTGGGCGAGACCGGCCGGCAGGACGCCATCCGCGCGCTTGCCGAAATGCGCCGCGAGCGGGATGGCCGCAAGTAACGCGATTTGGCCGCAATCCTTGCAGAGGATGATGCATGCGCCTTCGAACCCTTGCCCTTGCCGCCGTGCTGCCCCTGTTCGCGTCTCCGCTCGCTGCCGCGCAGGATCGCTATATCGTCTGCGACAACGGCCTTCGCTGCGTGACGGCGCCGTGCCCGTCCTCCGCCATCCGCAATCTCGACAGCGGTGCGGAATCACGCGGCGTCTCCCCTGATATCGACGGGCTTGCCGAGGCGGACCGGCAGCGCATCCTCGAGACGGATGCGCTCTATTACGGCCGGCTTGTCCTGCGCGGCCATGTCGAGGATCGCGACCAGGAGATTGCCGGCAGGCGGCAGAGCCTGCCGGTCCTCGTCATAACCGGCATCGAGCGCGAGGCCACGGCCGATGAACGGCGGCACTGCCGCGCCGGCTAGCCGTTGGGTCTCTAGTCGCGGTCGGGCGCCCCGAGCGGGAAGAACTTCCGGAAGGGCCGCGCTTCGTCCACGGCGCGGGCGAAGGAGGGGCGGGCGAGCAGGCGCCGGCGATAGGCATGCACATTGGCGAAGGCCGGATCGATGGCGTGCGTCCAGTCCGCATAGAACAGGAAGGGAGCGGCGCCGCAGTCGGCCAGCGTGAAGGTGTCGCCCGTGGCCCAGATCCGGCCGTCCATGTGGCTGTCGAGCCAGGCATAGGCCCGCTCCAGAATGTCGCGTGCATCCTTCTCGCCGTAAGGATCGCGGTTCTCTTCCGGCCGGATGGCGTTGAAGACGATCCTCTGCTGCGGTGTCGAGACATAGTTGTCGAAGAAACGGTCGAGCATGCGCACCTCGATCGCCGCCTTCGGATCGTCGGGAATGAGCTTTACCGGCCCCGGGTAATGAAGCCCGAGATATTCGATGACGATGCTCGCTTCCACGATCGTCCGGTCGCCGTCGACCAGGATCGGGAAACGCTTGATCGGCCAGCGCCTCTCGAAATCGGCGATCGTCTCCGGATCGTTGTGGTCGAGCATGCGGTAGTCGAAACCGGTGCCGTTTTCGTAGAGCGCCGTCAGTGCCTTCTGGCAGTAGCTGGAAAAGGGATGGGCATAGAGAACGGGTTTCATGGCAACCTCCGCGTCTGCGGGATTTGTCGCAAATCCGATTGCATTTTGCAATCGGATTTTTCAACCCGCCCGCAGCATCAGCGCCTGCCTCAGGTCCTGGCCGTGGGGCCTTGAAAATTGCATCTGGGCGAGGGGGATCGACAGGACCAGGAAAACCAGGGCCGTCACGAACAGCGTTCCCGGATGCAGCAGTCTCGATCTCACGCGTCACCTCATATTCGAACAGCCGTCTTGTCCACCGCCAACCTGACGCCGCGCTGAACGTCGCCGCCGGGTTCGTTCAGGCGGCTGTCAGTTTCGCGGGGCAGGGAGGGGCGGGATGGTGGCCCGCGGGCTGCCGGAGACGCTTTCGAAAGGACATCCGATGCGCGAGACAACCGGCAAGGCCGGCTCCCCCGCCTTCTGGCGGCCGCAGCTCGGCAGCATTGCCGTCAGCATCCTGACGGCGCTCTACCTGCTGGCCTTGACCAACCGCAGCTTCTGGTCGAAGGGCTGGCTCTATCTCGATGGCCGGCCGACGACGTTCTTCTCCATCGCTATCGGCATCGCCTGCCTCTACATCGCGCTCTGCGTCGCGGTCTCGCTGAAATATGTGATGAAGCCGATCTTCATCCTGCTCATCCTGGCAAGTGCCGCCGGCGCCTGGTTCATGGACCGCTACGGCGTGATCATCGACATGGAGATGATCCGCAACGCGGCCGAGACGAACAGCGCGGAGGCCGGGCACCTGATCACGCCGGGTTTCGTCCTCCACATGCTGGTCTATGGCGTGCTGCCCGCAGCGCTTCTCCTGTGGGTCAGGGTCCGTCATCACACCTTCTTCTGGAAGCTGCGCGCCAATCTCGTGGTCATCCTGCCCGCGCTGGTCATCGCGCTGGTCGCCGGCCTTTCCCATGCCCGCGTCTATGCCGCCACCGTCCGGGCACATCACGACTGGTTCGAGACGCTGAACCCCTTCGTGCCGCTCGCCACGGCCGTGCAGTTCGCCGCCGGCCAGTCGGCCGATCGAAACGTCGTCGCCACCCCGCTCGGCACGGATGCCCGTGTCAGCGATGGTCCCGTCACCGGGCGCAAGCCGCGGCTGATGGTCGTCGTTGCCGGCGAGACGGCGCGCGCCGCCAATTTTTCGCTCGGCGGCTATGGGCGCGAGACCAATCCGGAACTGAAGACGAAGGATATTTTCTATTTCGGCGACACGACGAGCTGCGGCACGGCGACCGCCGTCTCGCTGCCGTGCATGTTCTCCGTCTATACCCGCGCCGACTATTCGCACCGCAGGGGGCTGGAGACCGAGAACCTGCTCGACGTGCTCGCCCATGCGGGCATCGCCGTCGAATGGTGGGACAACAATACCGGCAGCAAGAAGATCGCCGCCCGCGTGCGGGAGCGCTCGCTGGTCGGGGGCGGCAACCCGCGCGACTGCTCGGGCGGCGAGTGCCGGGACCAGGTGCTGCTCGATGCCCTCGACGCCTGGATCGGATCGGTGAAGGCGGACACCGTGCTGGTGCTGCACCAGATCGGCAGCCACGGCCCGTCCTATTGGCTGCGGTATCCGGAGGCATTCCGCCGCTTCAGGCCTGACTGCCGCAGCGCCGAGTTTTCCGATTGCACGCGCGAGGAGATCGTGAATGCCTATGACAACACGATCGCCTATACCGATCACATCCTCGCCGGCGTGATCGACCGGCTGCAGAAGGCCGAGGGCAGCCTCGACGTCTCGATGCTCTACATGTCCGACCACGGCGAATCGCTCGGCGAATTCGGCCTCTACCTGCACGGCGCGCCCTATATGATCGCGCCGGGCGAGCAGACCCATGTGCCCTTCGTGCTCTGGCTCGGCAAGGATGCGAAGGCCGCCTATTCCGGCGCCTGCCTCGATGCGGAGACGGCGAAGCCGCAATCGCACGACACGCTCTTCCACACCGTGCTCGGCATGATGCGGGTGGAAACCAGGGTGCGCGACCCCGCGCTCGACCTCCTGTCCGCCTGCCGGCGCGGCGCCGTGTCCTGATCGGGACGGACGATGGCGAGCCTGGCTTTCCCCGTGTATTCTCCGGTTTCGGAAGGTGACGCGCGGGCGCATGGGCGGGCCGTCGCATGGTGCGGAGAGACGGGCGCGTGAGGGTTCTGCTGATCGAGGACGATGCCGTTCTGGGCGAGGCGGTGCGCGACTACGTGGCCGGGCTCGGCCATGCGGTCGACTGGATGCAGACGCTCGAGGACGGCCGCACGGCGACGGATGCGGTCGGCTACGAGCTGATCCTGCTCGACCTGCGCCTGCCCGACGGCAGCGGGCTCTCGCTGCTGAAGGACCTGCGCCGCGCCGGCACGGCCGTGCCGGTCATCATCCTCACCGCGCATGACCAGATTTCCGACCGTATCGAGGGCCTGAACAGCGGGGCGGACGACTATCTCGTCAAGCCGTTCAACCTCGGCGAGCTCGGTGCGCGCATGCTTGCCGTCGCGCGGCGCTATGCGGCCTCCTCGCTGCCGGTGCTGGAAGCCGGCTCGATGGCGATCGCGCTGGCCGACCGCCGGGTCCTGCGCAACGGCGCGCCGGTCGATCTGTCCGGCCGCGAATGGGCCGTGCTGGCGCGGCTTGCCACGCGGCCGAATGCGGTCGTCTCCAAGGGCGAGATCGAGGAGGCGCTCTATGCCTTCGGTGCGGAGATCGAGAGCAACACGGTCGAGGTCTATGTCAGCCGGCTGCGCAAGAAGCTGGGCAAGGGCTGCGTCGAGACGCTGCGCGGCATCGGCTACAGGCTCGGCCGATGACGGGGCCGGCACCGCAGAGCGATGAGCGGCGCGCAAGCGCCTTCCGGCCGAAGAGCCTTGCCGGCCAGCTCATGCTGTGGATCACCGTCATCACCACCTGCCTCTGGCTCGTCGCCGTCGGCTTCGGCGCGCTCGTCATGCAGGACGAGTTCGGCGAGATCTTCGACAGCGCCCTGCAGGAGACGGCCGAGCGCCTGGTGCCGCTCGTCGTCGACGACCTCAACCGTCGCGACGACCTGAATGTCCCCCGGCGCATCGAGCGCTCGCCCGCGCAGCCCGGCGAGGAATACCTGACCTACCAGGTGCGTGACCGTGCGGGCCGCGTGCTGCTGCATTCGCACACCGCCTCGGCGGAGCCGTTCGACGTGCCGCTGAAGGTCGGCTTCCGGGATGGCGCGCGGGGGCGGGTCTACACCGCCGCGACGGCGGACGGGGCCATCTTCGTGCAGGTGGAGGATTCCGCCGAGGAACGGCGGGAGGCGATGGTCGAGGGCGCGCTGGCGCTGCTCCTGCCGGTGCTGCTGATCGTGCCGGCCACGGTGCTGGCCGTCTGGTTCGTCGTGCGCCGCGTGCTCCTGCCGGTCGAGACGCTGCGGGCGGCGATCGGTGAAAAGGACGGCGGCAATCTCGCGGCGATCGCGGCGGAGAACCTGCCGCGGGAACTGCAGCCGATCCTGCGCTCCGTCAACCTCCTGCTCGCGCGTCTGCGCGCCGTGCTGGCGGCGGAGCGGGAGTTCACCGCCAACAGCGCGCACGAACTGCGCACGCCGGTTGCCGGCGCGCTGGCGCAGACGCAGCTGCTCATGGCCGAGCTCAAGGACGCCCCGACCCACGCCCGCGCCCGGCAGATCGAGGCCTCCCTGCAGAAGCTGACGAAGCTTACCGAGAAGCTGCTCCAGCTCGCCCGCGCCGAGGCCGGGATCGGCGTCAGCGAGACGACCTTCGACCTCGTGGACGTGCTCGGCGTCGTCGTCACGGATTTCCAGCGCGCATCGGGCACCGCAAGCCGCATCCGTTTCCGGAGCGATCTTGCGGGACCGGCCCTGCGCGAGGGCACGGCCGACGCCTTCGCCATCGTGCTGCGCAACCTCGTCGAAAATGCGCTGCTGCACGGGCGGACGGACGAGCCCGTCGAAATCCGCCTGACCGAAACGGGCAATGTGTGCATCCGCAACGGCGCGGCGGCCATGTCGGAGGCGGAGCTGGCCGCGGTGCGCAAGCGCTTTTCCCGCGGCAGGACGCTCGCCGCAGGCTCGGGTCTCGGGCTTTCCATCGCCGACCGGCTCCTGGCACAGATGCGCGCCAGCCTCGTCCTCACATCGCCCGTTGCCGGGCGTGTTGACGGTTTCCAGGCAGACATCGTGTTTCCCGCGGCGCGGTGACGCCCGGCGGGCATGTCCGCGCCTCATTTCCGAACAGTCTCGTTTTGCAGCATTCGTGCGCGGGCAGCCCCGTCGCGATGCTCGCAATTTTTTCCATCGGCATGTGAGAAATATGTGGCTTTTTGCATTATTGTGTGGTTTTCTGTGGCTCTAATCAAAAAAGGTGGGGAACATGGGTCGCAAACCGGAAGACTATGCGCGGCTGCTCGCCAGCGCGCTTTGCAAACTGCATGCAGCGGAATGCCACGAGACATCGCCGCTCATCTCGGAAGACAGCATCCGCGTGATCAGCGAAACCATTGCCGTGGCGATGGAGGATGCTCGGAAAGTTCATGTCGAACAGGAGCTTGCGGCGATGCGTGAACGCCGTGAGCGCATTCATCTGCACTCCTGACATCTCGTCCCGCTCCGCCGCCATGCCTGCCTTGTGCTGGCGGCGGCGGCTTTCTATGGTAGGTGTTCAAGCCGTCCGGGCAAAAGCGTGCAGCGCTGCCGCATTCGGGCGTGCAAACCTGACGCGCCTGACCATCGGGAGGAGATGAGGTGCCGACTGAAGCCGCGCGCGTGCTGCGCGACACGTCCGCCGACCCGGAATTCGGGCCGTGGCTGGCGCAGGCCTCGATCCTCGTCGTCGACGACGAGCCGGGCATGCGCAACTTCCTGATGCGCACGCTCGGGCCGCGCTGCCGTCAGCTGGAGCTGGCGGCCGATACGGACGAGGCCTCGCGCAAGCTTGACCAGAACCATTTCGACGTGGTCATCCTCGACAACATCATGCCGAAGAAGAACGGCGTGGAATGGCTTGCCGAGCAGCGCGCCATCGGCTTCTTCGCCGATGCCATCCTGATGACCGCCTATGCCGATCTCGAAACCGCGATCCAGGCGCTGCGGGCCGGTGCGGTCGATTTCATCCTGAAACCCTTCCGCTCCAACCAGTTGCTCAATGCCGTCGCGCGCTGTCTCGACCGCATCCGCCTGCAGCGCGAAAACTACGTGCTGCGCTACGAATTGAAGGCGACGTCGGACCATATCCTCCTGCGCGACCGGCTGATCGGCGAATCGACCGCCATCGCCGGCGTGCGCGAAACCATCGCCCGCGTCGCGCCGCTGCCGACCTCGGTCCTGCTCACCGGCCAGTCCGGCACCGGCAAGGAAGTGGCGGCGCGCTCGCTGCACGCGCTGTCCGACCGCGCGGCGAAACCCTTCGTGCCGGTCAATTGCGGGGCGATCCCGGCGGACATGATCGAAAGCGAGCTGTTCGGCCACCTGAAGGGCGCCTTCACCGGCGCCGAACGGGCGCGCGAGGGGCTGTTCCTGCATGCGCAGGGCGGCACGCTCTTCCTCGACGAGATCAGCGAGATGCCGCCGGCCACGCAAAGCAAGCTGCTGCGCGTGCTGGAGGATCGCAAGGTGCGGCCCGTCGGCTCCGAACGCGAGGTGCCGGTCGACCTGCGCTTCGTCTTCGCCACCAATGCGGAGCTGGAAAAGGAGGTGCAGGCCGGGCGCTTCCGGGCCGATCTCTTCTTCCGCATCAATGTCATGCAGATCCATCTGCCGCCGCTGAAGGACCGCGACGGCGATGCGGTGGAGCTGGCCGTCCTCTTCATGAAGAAGCTCTCGGCGCAGCTCGCCATGCCCGCCGTGCCCATCGACGAGGCGGCCCGCCGGGCGCTGTCGGCCTATGACTGGCCGGGCAATGTGCGCGAACTGCGCAATCTCATCGAGCGCACGCTGATCCTCGGCCGCTTCCCGGACGGGTTCGGGCAGGCGGCGGCCGGCAGGGAGGGCGGCTCGCTTGCCGATGTCGAGCGGCGCCACATCCTCTCGGTGCTCACCGCCTGCAGCGGCCAGCGCGACGAGGCGGCGCGCCAGCTCGGCATTTCCCGCAAGACGATCGACCGCAAGCTGGCGGCCTGGGATGGCTGACGGCAGGCAGGGCGTCATCCGGCCGGCGCGCTCGGTGCGCTACCGGCTGCTGGCCATCGCGCTCCTGCCGATGCTGGTGATCCTGCCGCTCCTGCTCGGCATCACCGTCTACCGCTGGAACGAGAAGTTCGACGCGACGCTGATCTCCAAGGTCAACGGCGACCTCACCATCGCGCACCAGTATCTCGCCCATATCCTCGACAATACCGGCGAGCATGTCACCGCGCTCGGCGGCTCCGTGCGCTTCCGCGACAGTGCCGGCGACACCGGCGCGCTGAAAGCCCTGCTCGACGAGGCGCGGGCGCGGCTGGAGCTCGATTTCCTCTATGTCATCGCGCCCGACGGCCGGCTCGTCGTCTCCGTGACCGCGACCACGGCGGAAACGCTGCGCACCGACTGGCCGGTCATCCGCGATGCGCTGGCCGGCAAGCCGGCGACGGGGGTGGATATCTTCGAGAACGCCGATCTCGAACGGCTCTCGCCGGACCTTGCCGCCCGCGCGCGGCTGCCGCTCGTCTCGACCCCGAATGCGGTGCCGACCGAGCGCACAGAGGAGACGCGCGGCATGGTGGTGCAGAGCGCCAGCCCCGTTACGCTCGGCAACGGGCGCAAGGCGGTGCTCGTCGGCGGCATCCTGCTCAACCAGAACCTCGTCTTCATCGACACGATCAACGACCTCGTCTATCGCGAGGCGAGCCTGCCGGAGGGCAGCCAGGGCACGGCGACGCTGTTCCTCGACGACGTGCGCATCAGCACGAATGTGCGGCTGTTCGAAGGGCGCCGCGCGCTCGGCACGCGCGTCTCCGCCGCCGTGCGCTCGGCCGTGCTGGGCGAGGGGCGCACCTGGCTCGACAGCGCCTTCGTCGTCAACGACTGGTACATTTCCGCCTACGAGCCGATCACCGACAGCCGCGGCGAGCGCGTCGGCATGCTCTATGTCGGCTTCCTCGAGGCGCCGTTCACGGCGGCGAAGTACCAGACGGTGCTCACCATCGTCGCCGCCTTCCTCGCCATCACGGCGGCCAGCGTGCCGATCTTCCTGCGCTGGGCGCGCGGCATCTTCGAGCCGCTGGAGCGGGTGGACGCCACCATCGCGCGGGTGGAGAGCGGCGATCTCGGCGCGCGCACCGGCCCGGTTGACAGCCAGGACGAGATCGGCCGCGTCGCCGTGCATCTCGACGACCTCCTGAACCAGCTCGAGCAGAACGACCTGGAGCTGCGCCGCTGGAACGAGGAGCTGAATGCGCGCGTGGACGAGCGCACTCGCGAGCTGCAGCTCGCCAACCGCCGGCTGGAGGCGACGACCAAGCAGCTCATCCTGTCGGAAAAGCTGGCCGCCATCGGCGAGATCACCGCCGGCGTCGCCCACGAGATCAACAACCCGATCGCCGTCATGCAGGGCAATCTGGAGGTCATCCGTTCCGTCGTCGGCGACCGGGCGGCGCTGGCCAAGGTCGAGTTCCAGCTGCTCGACGATCAGATCCAGCGCATCAGCCAGATCGTCACGAAGCTCCTGCAATTCGCCAAGCCCGAGGAATTCGCCGGTTTCGTCGATCGCCATGCGTCCGGCACGGCCGTGGCCGATTGCTTGCCGCTCGTCCAGCACCTGCTCGCCAAGGCGGCGATCGAGGTGCGGCTGGAGGACACGGCCGAACGGCTGGTGCTGATGAACCGCACCGAGCTGCAGCAGGTCGTCGTCAACCTCGTCGTCAACGCCATCCACGCCATGCCGGATGGCGGCAGGCTCACCATCGTCACCCGCGACAGCGACCGCGGCGGGCGCCCGGGCGTCGAGATCGTCGTCAGCGATACCGGGATCGGCATGGAGCCGGATCTCGTCGCAAAGGTCTTCGACCCGTTCTTCACGACGAAGCGGCAGGAGGGCACGGGCCTCGGCCTTTCCATCAGCCAGACGCTGGTGACGCGGCAGGGCGGCGCCATCTCGGTGGCGAGCCGGCCGGGCGAGGGGGCGACCTTCACCATCTGGCTGCCCGAGGCGGCCTGACCGGACACTTTGTCCGCCCTTCGGACAAAGTGTCCGTTTTTCTCCCGTTTTTTCTTCCAACCGCCTGATTCCAAAGGGCATCCATTCTGGCATGGGCCTTGCTTCGGTCCGCGCGGGAGGTTCGGCCTCCGGCCGCCTGCGAGAGGGATGCAGGCATCCGGGCGTCGAAGGGCGGTTTTCGCCGGCTCCCCATCACGAAAATCTTCGCACCGAGGGGTGCGTCGCGGAGGAGACCCAATGACTGCATCGACCGAGACCTATGCCGGCGACTATTCCGGCAGTATCCTCGACCGGGAGCGCATCATCGCCAAACCCGGCTTCAACCGCTGGCTCGTGCCGCCGGCCGCGCTCGCCATCCATCTTTGCATCGGCATGGCCTACGGCTTCAGCGTGTTCTGGCTGCCGCTGTCCAAGGCGATTCCGGGCGCCGCCGACGCGGCCTGCGCCGACCTCAACCTCGTCTCCGCGCTCTTCACCACGAGCTGCAACTGGCGCGTCGCCGATCTCGGCTGGATCTATACGCTGTTCTTCGTGCTGCTCGGCTGCTCGGCGGCCATCTGGGGCGGCTGGCTGGAGCGCGTCGGCCCGCGCAAGGCGGGCTTCGTCTCGGCCTGCTGCTGGTGCGGCGGCATCGTCGTCGCGGCGATCGGCGTCATGACCCATCAATTGTGGCTGATGTGGCTCGGCGCGGGCGTCATCGGCGGCATCGGCCTCGGCCTCGGCTACATCTCCCCGGTCTCCACGCTGATCAAATGGTTCCCGGACCGGCGCGGCATGGCGACCGGCATGGCGATCATGGGTTTCGGCGGCGGCGCGATGATCGGCGCCCCGCTCGCCAACCTCCTGATGAACGTCTTCAAGACCGACACGACGGCCGGCGTCTGGCAGACCTTCCTCGTCATGGCCGCCATCTATTTCTGCTTCATGATGGGCGGCGCCTTCGGCTACCGCATTCCGCCGGCCGGCTGGCGGCCGGAAGGCTGGACGCCGCCGGCCTCCAAGTCGACGATGATCACCACCAGGCACGTGCACCTGCGCGACGCGCACAAGACGACGCAGTTCTGGCTGATCTGGCTGGTGCTCTGCCTCAACGTCTCGGCCGGCATCGGCGTCATCGGCATGGCCTCGCCGATGCTGCAGGAAATCTTCGGCGGCCGCCTCATCGGCCAGCCCGAGCTGAGTTTCGGCCAGCTCGATACCGACCAGAAGGCCGCCATCGCGGCGATCGCCGCGGGCTTCACCGGCCTGCTCTCGCTGTTCAACATCGGCGGGCGCTTCGTCTGGGCCTCGCTCTCCGACAAGATCGGCCGCAAGAACACCTATTATACCTTCTTCATCCTCGGCATCGTGCTCTACGCGCTGGCGCCGACGCTGGCCGACATGGGCAGCAAGGCGCTCTTCGTGCTCGCCTTCGGCATCATCCTGTCGATGTATGGCGGGGGCTTCGCCACGGTTCCGGCCTATCTCGCCGATATCTTCGGCACGCAGTTCGTCGGTGCGATCCACGGCCGCCTGCTGACCGCCTGGGCGACCGCCGGCATCGTCGGCCCGGTCGTGGTCAACTATATCCGCGAGGCGCAGATCGCCGCCGGCGTGGCGCCGGGGCCGGCGCTCTATACCGGCACCATGTACATCCTCGCCGGCATGCTGGCGCTCGGTCTCGTCGCCAACATGCTGGTGCGGCCGCTTGCCGACAAATGGTTCATGTCGGACGAGGAGGTTGCCTCCCTGCAGGCGAAGACCGCGGCCGCCAATGCCGGCCCGACCGGTTCCTTCGGCATCGGCAAGGGCGGGCTCGACGCCAAGGCGGTGCTCGCCTGGGCCGTCGTCGGCCTTCCGCTCCTCTGGGGCATCTGGGTGACGCTGAAGAGCACCGCCGCGCTGTTCTGAGATCCTCCCGCAGACGCCCTCTCCTCCGTTATGGTCGGGCTGGACCCGACCATCCACCGCCGCGGGTGAGACTTGGATCCTCAGGTTAAACCCGAGGATGACGATGGTGGGGGGCGATGCTTGTCGGAAAACCAGGTCCCCGGCCGGTGCCGGGGACTTTTTTATGACCGCTTGCAGCGGATGCGCTTTTCGAGCAAACCGGAAGGACGCGTCAAAGGAGGAGGACGACATGACCGAATGGGGCCGGACCGGCATGGGCAAGATCGCGCTGGTGACGGGCGGCGGCACGGGCATCGGCCTTGCCATCGCCCGGGGCCTCAGCGCCGAGGGTTATGCGGTCGTCGTCACCGGCCGCCGGGCCGCGGTGCTGGAGGAGGCCGCCGCCGCCATCACCGGTGAAACGGGCAATCCGGTCCGCGCGATTTCCTGCAATGTCGGCGATCCGGGCGAGGTCGCCGCGGTCTTTGCCGAGATCAGGCGTGCTTTCGGCCGGCTCGACGTGCTGGTCAACAATGCCGGCTCCAACGTCTCCCCGGCGCTGCTGGAGGACATTCCCTTCGAGGAGTGGAGCAACATCCTCGCCGCGAACCTGACGGGTGCCTTCCTCTGCACCCAGCAGGCCTTCAGGCTGATGAAGGACCAGAGCCCGCGCGGCGGGCGCATCATCAACAACGGCTCGATCTCCGCGACCGCGCCGCGGCCGAACTCCGCGCCCTATACGGCGACGAAGCACGCCATCACCGGCCTTACCAAATCGACCGCCCTCGACGGGCGCAAATACGACATCGCCTGCGGCCAGATCGATATCGGCAATGCGGCGACGGACATGACGAAGCGCATGAGCACCGGTGTGCTCCAGCCGAACGGCGATGTGGTCGCCGAGCCGACCATGCCGGTCAAGCACGTCGCCGACGCGGTGGTCTACATGGCCAGCCTGCCGCTCGATGCCAATGTGCTGAACATGACGGTCATGGCGACGACCATGCCCTTCGTCGGGCGCGGGTAGAGGGAAGCGCGCAACGGCTCCCTGTCGTGCCTTGCGGCGTACCCCCTCTGCCCTGCCGGGTATCCCCCGTTGAGGGCAGGCGAATTGCATATGGAATGAGGCGACGCATCTTGCCCCTTCTCCCCCGCGGGGAGAAGGTCGCGGCAGCGGGATGAGGGGGTGGCGCAGACGTCAGACGGTGTGCAAGCCCCCTCATCCGGCCCTTCGGGCCACCTTCTCCCCGCGGGGGAGAAGGGGAAAGCAGCAGCGTGCTGCCTATGCAATTCGCCTGCCGCTTGCCGGGGAGATGCCCGGCAGGGCAGAGGGGGGCTGAAACCCGAAACCTTACCGCCGCGGCTCGCCACCCTCGGCGTAGACGGTTTTCTGCTGGAACTTGAAAACATGGCCGCAGCGGCAGCGCAGCATGTGCTTGTCCGGATATTTCGAGGCGCGCTCCGTGAGGAAGCCGCGCGGCAGCGAATCGATGGTGAAATCCGGGTGCTTGCGGCTCGGCATGTCGTCTTCCGAGACCTCGGCATAACCGGAATTGCCGCACATGGCGCATTCGAGCTTGCGCGAATAGCGGTCACGGGCGGCCATGGAAACTCCTTCGTCAAATGTCGGCGGACCGTTCATAGGCGCAGCGGCGGGCCGTTTCAATGGCCGCATGTCACGCGGCGAGCAAGGCCTGCATGATGGCGACGATGCGCCGGTGCTGGTGGGCGTGGCGCGTGCGCACATTGGTGGCGGCATAGACGGCCTGCGCGATCGGCTCGGCGCCGGTAACGCGGCTTGCCGCGCCGGAGCGCAGCAGCCGCTTCGCATCGGGCGCCATCACGAAGGCGGAGCCGCCGAGCTTCTGCAGCAGGGCGAGGACCGCCGTCGTCTCGCCGCTGGCGATCGGCGCGGTCGAGAGGGTCGGATGCGCCTCGCGGTGCAGCCGGTCGAAGGCGGGGGAATAGACGGCCTGGATATAGTCCTCCGGCCGGACGTCCTCGATCCGCGCCACCCTGTTGCTCACCATCTCGTAGTGCACCTCGCCGATGCGCTCATAGGCAAGGTCCGGCAGGTAGTGCGGGGTGAAGAGGATCGCAAGGTCGAGGTCGCCCGCGCCGAGGTCGCGGTTCATCTGGTTGGAATAGTCGACCTCCACATAGATCGAGGTGGCCGGCAGCTCCCTGCGCACCGCCGCCAGCCAGTCGCCGGCGAAGTGGGCGGCAAGGTCATGCTGCAGGCCGATGCGCATGGAGCGCTCGTAGGCGCCGGCCGTTTCCACCGCGCGCGCCGCCTCGTGCCACTGGTGCTGCAGCGCCTTGGCGTGATCGAGGAAGCGCAGGCCCGCCGCGGTCGGCTGCGTGCCGCCCTTGTTGCGCGCGAAGAGCTTTCGCGCGAACATCGCTTCCAGCGCGTTGATGCGGTGCGTGACCGTCGACTGCGTGATGTTCAGCCGCTCCGCCGTGCGGTTGAAATTGCGCGTTTCCATCAGGTCGAGGAATGTCTCAATCAGGACAATTTGCATGAATGCGCCGATTTTTCCCAGTGTTCGGCGGAAGTGTAATCGAGAAAGTCGATTAATAAAGCAAAATCCAACCGCTTGCTGCGCGTCGCTTTGGTTGCCACAAATCCGGGGCAAAGAAGGGGAACGAGAATGTCCGCACTGCCAAGCCATGCCCGTGTCGTCATCATCGGCGGAGGCGCCGTCGGGGCGTCGGCACTCTACCATCTGGCGAAGGCCGGGTGGACGGATTGCGTGCTTCTGGAAAAGAACGAGCTGACCGCCGGCTCCACCTGGCACGCCGCCGGCAACGTGCCGACCTTCTCCTCCTCCTGGTCGATCATGAACATGCAGCGCTATTCCGCCGCGCTCTACCGCGAGCTGGGCGCGCTGGTCGACTATCCGATGAACTACCACGTCACCGGCTCGATCCGCCTCGGCCATTCGAAGGAGCGGTTGCAGGAGTTCAAGCGCGTCGTCGGCATGGGCCGCTACCAGGGCATGGACCTTGACATCCTCTCGCCGGACGAGATGCGCGGCAAATACCCGTTTCTCGAAACGCACGACCTCACCGGCGCGCTCTACGATCCCTATGACGGCGACATCGACCCCGCGCAGCTGACCCAAGCCCTAGCGAAGGGCGCGCGCGACATGGGCGCGAAGATCTTCCGCTTCTGTCCGGCGACCGGCGCGCGGCGCGAGGGCGAGGAATGGGTGATCTCGACGCCTCAGGGCGAGATCCGCTGCGAGAAGGTCGTCAACGCCGCCGGTTATTATGCGCGGGAAGTCGGCAAATGGTTCGGCCGCGACGTGCCGATGATGGTGATGAGCCATCAATACATGCTGTTCGAGGAAATCCCGGAACTTGCCGCCTGGTCGAGGGAAGCCGGCCACAAGCTGCCGCTGCTGCGCGACGTGGATTCGTCCTATTATCTCCGCCAGGAGAAGACGGGCATGAACCTCGGCCCCTACGAGCGGAACTGCAAGGCGCACTGGACGACGCCCGACGATCCGATGCCGGACGATTTCTCCTTCCAGCTCTTCCCGGACGATCTCGACCGCCTCGAATGGTATCTCAACGACGCCGTCGAGCGCGTGCCGATCCTCGGCACCGCCGGCCTGTCGCGCATGATCAACGGTCCCATCCCCTATGCGCCGGACGGCAACCCGCTACTCGGCCCGATGCCCGGCGTGCCGAACGCCTATGAGGCCTGCGTCTTCACCTTCGGCATCTGCCAGGCGGGCGGCGCGGGCAAGGTGCTGGCCGAATGGGTGACGGAGGGCGAGACGGAATGGGACATGTGGTCCTGCGACCCGCGCCGCTACACGAGCTTCGCCGCCGACAAGGACTATTGCGTGGCCAAGGGCATGGAGGTCTACGGCCACGAATATGCCATGCATTTCCCGAAACACGCCTGGCCGGCCGGGCGGAACCAAAAGCTCTCGCCGATCCACGACCGCATCGCGGCGCTCGGCGCGCAGTTCAAGCCCTATAACGGCTGGGAGCGCGCCAGCTGGTATGCGCAGGACGGCGACGACACGTCGGAGGCCGCGACCCAGACCTGGAACCGTGAGGGCCCGTGGCGACCGCGCATCGAGGCGGAGTGCCGCTCCGTCACCGCGGCCGCCGGCATCCTCGACCTTCCCGGCTTCTCGCGCTTCCGCGTGAAGGGGGAGGGCGCGACGGCCTGGCTCTCCTCGCTGATCACCGGCCGCGTGCCGAAACCGGGCCGCATCGGGCTTGCCTATTTTTCCGACGACAAGGGCCGCATCGTCACGGAAATGTCCGTCATGATGCTGGCCGAGGATTTCTTCTTCCTCATCACCGCCGCGACCGCGCAGTGGCACGATTTCGAGTGGCTGCAAAAGCACCTGCCGGAAAATCCCGTCTTCACGCTGGAGGACGTCACCGAAAACTTTTCCTGCCAGATCCTCTCCGGCCCGAATTCCCGCGCCATCCTTGCCGATGTCTGCAAGGCCGATCTCACCATGCCCTGGCTCACCCACCAGCCGGTGGCGATCGCCGGCCGCTGGTGCCAGCTGGTGCGCGTCTCCTTCGCCGGCGAACTCGGCTGGGAAATCCACACCAAGGTGGAGGACACGGCCGTCATCTTCGATACCGTCTGGGCGGCGGGGCAGAAGCATGGCCTGAAGCCCTTCGGCATGGAGGCGCTCGACAGCCTGCGCATCGAGAAGGGCTATCGCGCCTGGAAGGGCGATCTTTCGACCGATTACACCATCCTGCAGGGCGGCCTTGAACGCTTCGTCGACTGGTCGAAACCGGACTTCAAGGGCAAGGCGGCGCTGGAGCGGGAAAGGCAGCAGGGGGTGAGCAAGCGCTTCGTGCTGCTGACCGTCGAGGCCGGCGATTGCGATGCGCCCTACATGTCGACGCTCTGGCACGGCGGCAAGGTGGTGGGCGAGACGACCTCCGGCAACTGGGGCTATCGCACCGGCAGGTCCATCGCGCTCGGCATGCTGAAGGCGAACCTTGCCGTGCCCGGCACGGAGATCGAGGTGGAAATCTACGGCGAGCGCTTCAAGGCGACCGTCCAGCCCGACGGCCCGCTCTTCGACCCCAACAATGAAAGACTGCGCGCATGACGAAGCCCATCCCTTCCAAGGCAAGAGCCGTCATCATCGGCGGCGGCGTCTCCGGCTGCTCGGTCGCCTATCACCTGGCAAAACTCGGCTGGACGGACGTGGTGCTGCTGGAGCGCAAGCAGCTCACCTCCGGCACCACCTGGCATGCCGCCGGCCTCATCGGCCAGCTTCGCGCCTCGCAGAACATGACGCGGCTCGCCAAATATTCCGCCGACCTCTACGTCAAGCTCGAGGCCGAGACGGGCATCGGCACCGGCATGCGCCAGTGCGGCTCGATGACGGTGGCGCTGACGGAGGAGCGCAAGGAGGAGATCTACCGCCAGGCCTCGCTCGCCCGCGCTTTCGACATCGACGTGCGCGAGATCACCGTCGAGGAGGTGAAGGCGCTCTATCCGCATCTCAACACGGCGGATGTCAAGGCCGCCGTGCATCTGCCGCTCGACGGCCAGTGCGACCCGGCGAACATCGCCATGGCCTTGGCGAAGGGCGCGCGGCAGAACGGGGCGACCGTCCTCGAAGGCGTCAAGGTGACGTCGGTGCTGACGAAGGACGGCCGCGTGACGGGCGTCGCCTGCGAGCAGAACGGCGAGACCTTCACCATCGAGACGGAAAACGTCGTCAACGCCGCCGGCATGTGGGGCCGCACGCTGGCCGACATGTCGGGCGTCACCCTGCCGCTGCACGCCTGCGAGCATTTCTACATCGTCACCGAGCCGATCCCGAACCTGCAAAGGCTGCCGGTGCTGCGCGTGCCGGACGAATGCACCTATTACAAGGAGGACGCCGGCAAGATGCTGATCGGCGCCTTCGAACTGAAGGCCAAGCCCTGGGGCGTGGACGGCATTTCGGAGGACTTCTGCTTCGACCAGCTTCCGGAGGATTTCGACCACTTCCAGCCGATCCTCGAAAACGCGATCCACCGCATGCCGATGCTGGAGACGGCCGGCATCCACACCTTCTTCAACGGTCCGGAGAGCTTTACGCCCGACGACCGCTACTATCTCGGCGAGGCGCCGGAGCTGAAGGGCTACTGGGTCGCCGCCGGCTACAATTCCATCGGCATCGTCTCCTCCGGCGGGGCCGGCATGGCGCTCGCCCAGTGGATGAACGACGGCGAAGCGCCGTTCGATCTCTGGGAGGTGGATATCCGCCGCGCCCAGCCGTTCCAGAAGAACCGCGCCTATCTCAGGGACCGCGTCTCCGAAACGCTCGGTCTGCTCTATGCCGATCACTTCCCCTATCGCCAGATGGCGACGGCGCGCGGCGTGCGCCGCTCGCCGCTGCACGAGCACCTGAAGGCCCGCGGCGCCGTCTTCGGCGAGGTCGCCGGCTGGGAGCGCGCCAACTGGTTCGCCAAAGAGGGGCAGGAGCGGGAGTACCGCTATTCGTGGAAGCGGCAGAACTGGTTCGAGAACCAGCGCGAGGAGCATCTTGCCGTGCGCAAAGGCGTCGGCCTGTTCGACATGACGTCCTTCGGCAAGATCCGCGTCGAGGGCCGCGATGCGCTCGCCTTCCTGCAGAAACTCTGCGCCAACCAGATGGACGTCGCCCCCGGCCGGATCGTCTACACGCAGATGCTCAACGCGCGCGGCGGCATCGAGAGCGACCTGACGGTGACGCGCCTTTCGGAGACCGCCTTCTTCCTCGTCGTGCCCGGCGCCACGCTGCAGCGTGACCTTGCCTGGCTGCGCAAGCACCTCCGCGACGAGTTCGTCGTCATCACCGATGTCACGGCGGCCGAAAGCGTGCTCTGCGTCATGGGGCCGAAGGCGCGCGAGCTGATGCGGAAGGTAAGCCCGAACGACTTTTCCAATGCGGCGCATCCCTTCGCCACGGCGCGGCAGATCGAGGTGGGCATGGGCCTTGCCCGGGCGCACCGCGTCACCTATGTCGGCGAACTCGGCTGGGAGCTTTACGTTTCCACCGACCAGGCGGCCCATGTCTTCGAGGCGCTGGAGGCGGCGGGGGCGGATGTCGGCCTCAAACTCTGCGGCCTGCATACGCTCGACAGTTGCCGGATCGAGAAGGCCTTCCGCCATTTCGGCCATGACATCACCGACGAGGACCATGTGCTGGAAGCCGGCCTCGGCTTTGCCGTGCGCACGAGGAAGGGCGATTTCATCGGCCGCGACGCGGTGCTGCGGAAGGAAGAAGCGGGGTTGAAGCGCCGCATGATGCAGTTCAGGCTGACCGATCCCGGGCCGCTGCTCTTCCACAACGAGGCGCTGGTGCGCGATGGCAGGATCGTCTCGACCGTCACCTCGGGCAATTATGGCCACTATCTCGGCGGCGCGATCGGCATGGGCTACGTGCCGTGCGCCGGCGAGAGCGAGGCGGATGTGCTGGCCTCCAACTACGAGATCGAAATCGCCGGCGTGCGGGTGAAGGCCGAGGCCTCGCTCGTGCCCATGTACGATCCGAAAGCCGAGAGGGTCCGCGCGTGAAAAACCTTGCCGAACGCCACCGGCGTTTTCATGCCCTGCACCAGTCGGGCTGCTTCGTCATCCCCAATCCGTGGGACATGGGCTCCGCTCGCATGATGGCGGCGTCGGGCGCCGTGGCGCTCGCCACCACCTCCGCCGGCTTCGCCTTCACGCTCGGCCGGCCCGACATGGGCCGCGTGACGCGCGATGAGGCGCTGCGGCATGCGGAGGACATCGTGCGCGCCACGCCTCTGCCGGTCTCGGGCGATTTCGAGAACGGTTTTGCCGATGCGCCGGACGACGTGGCCGAAACGATCCGGCTCGCCGCCGAGGTCGGGCTTTCCGGCTGCTCGATCGAGGACACGCGGATGGTCGGGGGCAACCCCGCCTATGCCTTCGATCTCGCCGTGGAGCGCATCCGTGCCGCCGCCGATGCCGCCCGTTCGCTCGGCCATCCCTTCGTTCTCTGCGCCAGGGCCGATGGCGTGATGAACGGTGTCTACGACCTCGACGAGGCGATCCGGCGCATCCAGGCCTTCGAGAAGGCGGGCGCGGACCTCGTCTATGTGCCGGTGCCGCCGGGACCGGAGGAGCTGAGGCGCGTCGTGCAATCGGTCGGGGTGCCGGTGAACGGGCTTGCCGCGGGGCCGCTGCGCCAGCTCACCGTGCCGGACTTCGCCGCGCTCGGCGTGCGGCGCATCTCGCTCGGCTCGATGATCGCCCGCGTCACCCACGCCGCGATCGCGGAGCAGATGGACGCCATCGTGAAGGATGGCAGTTTCGCGAAATTGTCTGCCGCGGCGTCGGGGGACCTCATCAACAGGATGCTTGCCGCCGGTGCGGGGGAGACGGGTCATGAGTGAACAGGCAGTTTTGTCCCGGCGGTCCGGCGGGCGTGCGGCACGGGTCGCCATGCGCGCCGCGCCGCTGGCGGAAAATGTCCGGCCGGTGCGGCCGGGCCTTCCCGGCGGCCAGTACAAGCCGCTGACGGAGGCGGGCGTGCGCCGCATCCACGAGGCGGCGCTGGATGCGCTGGAGAATATCGGCCTCGCCAATGCGCCGAAATCCGGCGTCGAGATCATGACCGGGGCCGGCGCCATCCTCGGCGAAGACGGGCGCCTGCGCTTTCCGCGCGCGCTGGTGGAGGACATGCTGGCGCTTGCCGCGCGCGACATCACGCTCCATGGCCGCGATCCGAAATACGACCTCGAGCTCACCGGCACCCGCGTCTATTACGGCACGGCGGGCGCGGCGGTGCATATCGTCGATGTCGAGAAGCGGGAATATAGGGAATCGACGGCGAAGGACCTCTTCAACGCCGCCCAGCTCGTCCATCACCTCGACAATGTGCATTTCTTCCAGCGGGCGATGGTCTGCCGCGACGTTGCCGACAATTTCCTGATGGACATCAACACGCTCTACGGCTGCTGCGCCGGCACGTCGAAACATGTCGGCACCAGCTTCTCCGATCCCTCGCATGTCGCCGGCTGCTTCGACCTCATCCACATGATGGCGGGCGGCGAGGACAAGTGGCGGGCACGGCCCTTCGTGTCGAATTCCAACTGCTTCGTCGTGCCGCCGATGAAGTTCGCGGAGGAAAGCTGCATCACCATGGAGGCCTGCATCCGGGCCGGCATGCCGATCCTGCTGCTCTCGGCCGGGCAGGCCGGCGCGACGGCGCCGGCGCCGCTTGCCACCGCCATCGTGCAGGCTGTCGCCGAGTGCCTTGCGGGCGTCGTCTATGTCAATGCCATGGCGCCCGGCCATCCGGCGATCTTCGGCACCTGGCCCTTCGTGTCGGACCTCAGGACGGGCGCCATGTCGGGCGGTTCGGGCGAGCAGGCGCTGCTGACGGCGGGCTGCGCGCAGATGCACCAGTTCTACCGGCTTCCCGGAGGCGCGGCGGCGGGCATCGCCGATTCCAAGCTGCCGGACATGCAGGCCGGCTGGGAACAGGCGATCTCCAACGTCATGGCGGGGCTTTCCGGCCTCAACATGGTCTATGAGGCGGTCGGCATGCATGCCTCGCTGCTCGGCTTCTGCCTGGAAAGCCTCGTTCTCGGCGATGATCTTCTCGGCCAGGTGCAGCGCTGCGTGCGCGGCATCGACGTGACGGAGGATTCCGTCTCGCTGGAGACCATGCGCTCCGTCTGCCTCGATGGGCCGGGCCACTATCTCGGCGACCCGCAGACCCTGTCGCTGATGCAGACGGAGTATGTCTACCCCGCCGTCGCCGACCGCACGAGCCCGAAGGAATGGGCCGAGATCGGCCGGCCGGACCTCGTGCAGAAGGCGATCGAGCGCAAGAACCGCATTCTTTCCGAAGCCGGCGGCCCGCTTTTCGATTTTACGACGGACCAGGCGGTGCGGGAGAAGTTCAAGATCTACTTCTGACGCCTTTCGGCTGAAAGTCAGCTCCGCCGATCGAAATGGGTGCGCAGCGACACATGCGTCTGCACGGTCGCGATGCCCGGCGTCGTGGCGATCTGGCGGCGCACGGTGTCGAGTTCGCCGTTCGAGGCGCATTCGACCAGCAGCATCAGGTCCGTCGGCCCGGCGAGCGACCAGCAGGTCACGACGTTCGGAATGCCGGTGAGATGCGGCACGATGTGATCGCAGTTGCGGCCCTGCTGGAAGCCGACGGCGATCAGCGCCTCGACGCCCGGCCGCTCCCGGTCGATGCCGAGCTTGACCGTATAACCCGCGATCACGCCTCTCGCCTCCAGCCGCCGGATGCGCTCGTGCACGGCGCTCCGCGACAGCCCCGCATGGCGCGCAAGTTCCACCAGGCTCTGCCGGGCATCGGCGCGCAGCGCGGCGAGCAGCAGCCTGTCCTTGTCGTCCAGTTCGTTCATCCGGAAAATCTCCCTGTTGCCGGATGATCGTCCGGCGCACTGCCTTCTTGCTGCGCGAAACCGGATGGAAAAGCAACTATTCGTCGGCCATCGCTTCAAGGAGAGACCGATGCCGACCCTGCCGGAAAACGCCGTCCTGATCCCGATCGACATGCAGCAGGCCTTCGACGCCGCGCCCTGGCCGCGGCGCTGGAACGAAAAGCTGGACGAGAACGGCCTTGCGCTCCTTGCCGCCTGGCGGGCCGCACGGCGGCCGATCATCCATGTGCGGCACGACAGCGTCGAGCCCGGCTCCACCCTGCGGCCGGAGGT
The DNA here is from genome assembly GCF_050859155.1 of Shinella yambaruensis. Taxonomy (NCBI): domain Bacteria; kingdom Pseudomonadati; phylum Pseudomonadota; class Alphaproteobacteria; order Hyphomicrobiales; family Rhizobiaceae; genus Shinella; species Shinella yambaruensis. Next base: position 2,652,170 of record NZ_CP150638.1, on the reverse strand, counting down.
GCCGGGCAACGCGTTCCGCCCGGGCTTTGCGCCGCGGGAAGGCGAGCCGCTGGTGGCAAAGAGCGTCAACGCCGCCTTCATCGGCACGGATCTCGATCTGCGCCTGCGCCGCCTTGGGGCCGATACGGTCGTGCTGTTCGGCGTGTCCACCGATATGTGCGTGTCGACCAGCGTGCGCGTCGGGGCGAACCTCGGCTACCGGGTGATCCTCATCGAGGACGCCTGCGACTGCTTCGACCTGCCGGACGGGGAGGGCGGGACGATCGCCGCCCGCGACGTGCACCGCGCCCATGTCGCGACGCTGCGCCACGAATTCGCGACGGTGCTGCGAACGGCAGAGATCGTGGCTGGCCTCTGGAGCAATTCCAGCAAAAGTGCGTAGCGGTTTTGCGTCCGGAATTGCGTAAACAAACAGATAGAGCGTTTTCGCGATTCGAAGAGAAGCGGAGATACTCTAGCGGGTCGCGGCCCTCACCTCGCGCACGCCGAAATCCCATTCGGGGGCGGTGACGGGGTTGAGGTCTATGCCGGGGAAGACGGCGAAGGTGGAGAAGGGCTGGCTTTCGCCGGGCAGCACGCGCAGCACGATCAGCGCGCTGTCGCGGCCGACCTCGCGGCAGGTGCCGCCGGGGCAATCGGACAGCACGACATCGAGGCGGAAGGACTGCATCGGCTGGCTGCCCTTGTTGGCGATGCGGCCGGTCACGCGAAAGCTCGTCTTCGTCTGGCCGGCGCCGGCCTGCATCTCGGATAGTTCCACCCCGTCCGCCGAGAGCGCCTGGACGGTGGCGTTCGGTGTGGCGGCGGTGCCGGAGGGCGTGCGGTCCTCGACGAACCAGATGAGAAGCGCGCTTGCAAGGCCGATGGCCACCACGATGGTGAGGACGGGTTCGACCCAGCTTTGGAAGCGCCGGAAGCGCAGTGCGAGATAGAGTATGGCCGCTGCCGCGACTGCGAATGCCCAGATCATTCAGGTCCTCCTGGGCATGGTATAGCCTGCGGAAGAAGGGACCGGAAGGCCGGTCCCCTCACTTTGCCTTGAGACTGATCCAATAGGCGCCGTCGAAGGGCACGGCGGCGAAGCGCGTGTTGATTTCCTTCAGCGTCGCGTCCGGGTCGATGTCGGCGAAAATGTCGGGGCGCAGCCAATGGGCGAAGGCTTCGGCGGCAAGGATGTTCAGCGGCACGGCGTTGAAGAAGTTCCACAGGCCGTGCACGCGCTCCTCCTTCACCGCCTTGAGGTTCTTGAGGAACGGGCCGGAAACGGCGCGCGCCAATGTCTCGCGTGCCTCCTCCGGCGCAACGCCGGGGCCGACCGAGAAGGTGCTGTAGGTGCCGCCGGGCGAGGCGGTTGCGATATAGACGTCCGGATCGGCCGCGACGATGAATTCCGAGCTGACGATGCCGCCCTGCGCCGGCAGGCTTTCGGCGATGTTGCGGCTGCCGGTGATGGCGATGAAGGCGCCGAGCCCGCCGGTGCCGTAGGCGTAGCAGCACTTTTCCGGGTTCGGGAAGGCATCCATCAGCACGGTCGGGCCGGGCTCCTTGTGCGCGGCCACCCGGTCGCGGATGCGCTTGACCCGTTCCTCGTAGAAATCGGCGAAGGCGTTCGCCTGCTCCTCCCGGTTCAGCACCTTGCCGAGGAGGCGCATGTTGTCCGCGGTGTTGTTCAGCGCGTCGCTGTTGAAATCGACCACGACGACAGGGACGCCGCTTCTCTCCAGATAGTCGATCGCCTGCTTGCCGAGATCCGTGTCGGCCTGCCAGTTGGCGAGGATGGCCAGATCCGCCTGCAGCGAGAGCGCGGCCTCGAACGAGACGGTGATGCCGTCGCCGATGATCGGCACGTCCTCGATCTTCGGGAACCTGTCCTTGAAGCGGGCATAGATCTCCGGATTGTCGCCCTTCATGTCGCTCGCCCAGCCGGCAAGGATGCCGACCGGGTCGGGATGGACCAGCGAGAGCGCGACCAGGTTGAAGCCGCTGCCGAGCAGCACCGCCCTCGGTTCGGCGGGAATGGTGACCTCGCGGCCCAAGGCGTCCTTGACGGTCAGCGGATAGGCCACCTCGGCGCGGGCGGCGAGGGCGCCCAGGAGCAGGAAGGCGGCGGCGATGAAGGCGGAAAGGCGCAGGGTCATTGTTTTCTCAGCTCCGGCAGGGCGCACAGCTCGCCGCAGCCCGGAATGCCGGGCAGCATGTAGCGCAGGCAGCAGACCTTGCGGCGACAGTGGACGGCGCCCGCTTCCAGCTCGTGGCGCAGGCATCCATGGAAGGGATTGCGGCTGCCATCGGCCAGCCGCGGGCAATCGAAGAGGGGGCGGGACGGCCAGTGGTCGTCGCCCGCGGGCGGCGAACGGTCCGTCGCGTTGAAGGCATAGTCGATGTAGACGGCGGCGTTGTTCCAGGCGAGTTTCGGCGCGATGCCGGTCTTCTCCTTGAACAGGGCGACGACGCGGGAGAGGTGGCAGTCCACCAGCGGCGTGACGAAGTCGACGAGGTCGTCGCCCTCGCTCCAGTCGCCCTCGTGCGGCAGGCCGAAGGCGCGCGGCAGGCCGTCCTCGCCGATGGCGATGGTCATCTCCTCGACGGCGACGGGCAGCGTCATCTCGGCCCGGCGGGCCACGACATAGGGGATGGTCAGCGCGGAGAAATAGTAGAGCGACCAGAAGGAGGCGGCGGCGCGGCGATCGACGTCGCCATGGCCTGCCGCATAGCGGTCGAGCGTTTCGGCAAAACCGTTTCCGGCGAGGAAGTCGGCGAGCGGCACGGCGCCGTCGAGATCCGAAGACAGCATCATCTTCTCGCCGCACCAGGCGTGCTCACCGGTAAAGACCGCCTTCAGGCCGTCCGGCCTGAAAGCGGTCTCGCCATCGTGGGTGGACGGCGCCGTCAAGCGCTTACCAGGAATATTTCAGGCTGCCGATGACCGTGCGGCCCTGGTCTCGGTAGCAGAAGCCGGCCGAGCAGACGGCATCCTGGCGGTCGAAGAGGTTCGTCGCGTTGACCTGCAGCTTCAGGCCGGCGAAGTCCTTGTCGATGGCGGCGAAGTCGTAGTCGATCGACGCATCGACGAAGGCGCGTGCCTTGTTCTTCATGCTGTTGGCGTCGTCGCCGTAGCTTTCGCCGGTGAAGCGGACGCCCGCGCCGAAGCCGAGGCCGGCCAGCGCGCCGTCTTCCGGCATGGTGTAGTGCGCCCAGAGCGAGGCCATGTGGCGCGGCACGGAGGAGACGTCGTTGTTGACGGTGCCGGCCGGGCCGTCGATGATCTTCGCCTGGGTATAGGTATAGGAGGCGATCAGCGACAGGCCGTTGTCGAGGCTGGTGGAGGCTTCAAGCTCGACGCCGCGCGAGCGCAGCTTGCCGCGCTGGACCTGGATGTTGGCCGGGCCGGTCGGCAGGTCGACGACCTCGTAGTAGAGGCCGTTGGTCTGGTCGATGTTGAAGAGCGCGGCGGTCAGCAGCGTGTTGCTGTCGGGCAGCAGGTACTTCACGCCCACTTCCTGCTGTTCGCTCTCGGTCGGCTTGAACGGGTTGCCGGTGGCAAGGTTCACGCCGGCATTCGGCGAGAATGCGGTCGAATAGCTGGCATAGGGGGTGATGCCCCATTCGGTTTCGTAGGTCACGCCGGCGCGCCAGGTGAAGGCGCGGTCGCTCTGGTTGATCGTGTCGAGCGCGCCGGAGGCGAGGTCCGTGTTGTCGGTGTCGGTCGAGACCCAGTCGTAGCGGCCGCCGAGCGTGAAGGTCAGCGCGTCGTAGCGGATCTGGTCCTGCAGGTAGATGCCGGTGATGAACTGGTCCTGCACGCTCTTGGTCTGGAAGCCGATCGGGTCCGTCGGGCGGCCGCGCGTCGGGTCGGTGGTGTCGAGCGGCGGCGTCACGCCGTAGCCGTTCAGCGACTTCCAGTAGATCTTGGTGAAGTCGATGCCGGTCAGGAGCGTGTGTTCCAGCGCGCCGGTCTCGAACTTCGCTTCGAGCTGGTTGTCGATCGTATAGGTGTTCATCCACTCTTCGAACGAGCCGGCGCTGCTGTCGAGCAGCGTCGGGTCGGCGGCGTTCGGCTGGTAGGCGAAGGCCCAGTCGGCGTCGATGTTGAGCCAGGAGGCGCGGGCGTTCTGGCGGAAGGTGAAGACCTCGTTCAGGCGATGCTCGAACTCGTAGCCGATGCGGCCCTGGTTCTGCACGGAATCGTTGAAGGCCGGGTTGCCGGCGAAGAAGTCGCTGACCTTGCCGGTGATCGGATCGTAGTAATAGGCCGCCGTGCCGCCCGTCTTGGTGCGGGAATATTCGCCGAGGATGGTCAGCTTGGTGTCCTCGTCCGGCTTCCAGGTGAAGGCCGGCGCGATGTAGGCGCGGTCGTCGGGTACGCCGACCTGCTCGGTATCGGCGCTGCGCAGCAGGCCGGTCAGGCGATAGTAGACCGGATCTTCCTCGTTGATCGGGCCGGAAAGGTCGAACTGGCCCTGGTAGCGGTCGTGGCTGCCATATTGCAGCTGGATCTCGCGCAGCGCCTCTTCCGTCGGGCGCTTGCTGATGAGGTTGTAGAGGCCGCCGGCGCCGGAGGCACCGTAGAGCGCGGAAGACGGGCCGCGCAGGATCGAGACGCCTTCCAGGCCATAGGGCTCCGTCTTGAACAGCGAGGAGCCGGCGCCCGGCTGGCGCAGGTTGTCGCGGAAGACGCCCGTATAGGTCACGTCGAAGCCGCGCACGGTAAACGAGTCGAAGCGCGGGTCGAAGCCGTAGCCGCCGATGCGGGTGCCGGGCGTATAGGCGAGCGTGTCGAGCAGGGTCTGCGGGTTGCGGTCTTCCAGCTGCTGCTGCGTGACCGAGGAGATCGACTGCGGCGTCTGGATGAAGGGCGTGTCGACCTTGGCGCCCGTCGCACTGCTCTTGCCGACATAGCCGTCCGCCGTGATGACGCCGCCGCTGCCGCCGTCGACGACGATGTCCTCGAGCACGGTCGCGCCGCCCGCCGTCGTCGTCCCCTGGTCCTGCGCAAGGGCGACCGAGGCGAGCGTGAGGAGGGACGTGCCGGCGAGCGCCAGGCGGAACATCGTGCGGGAGGACGTGTGCATGCAGGTGACTTTCTGAGGAAGCGGGTCGATAACGTGACCGTTTTTATCAGGATTTCATCTGCTGCAACGAATTATATGACTAGAAACATCAGGATTTAGCCTGTGTTGCCGGGAAGCAACACAGGCTGTGGACGATCTGCACTCAGAAGGCGAGGCTACCGGCCATCAGTGCAAGCACAAGGAAAATCAGGAAGATGACGAGGGCGATGGCGAAGAGCACCTTGGCGATCGTCGCTGTGGCGGCGGAGACGCCGGAGAAGCCGAGAAAGCCGGCGATCAGCGAGATGACGAGGAAGATGAGTGCCCATTTCAGCATGGCGATGCCTCCGATTGTGTCGGAGTAAAGACGCGTTAGGGCTGAAAATGTTCCCGGAAGGAGCCGGCACCCGTCCGTACCCAAAAGGGCGGACACCCCCTCTGCCTGCCGGGCATCTCCCCCACGAGGGCCGGGCAATCGCCTATAGGACAGGACGATGCCGCATCCCCTTCTCCCCCGCGGGGAGAAGGTGGCCCGAAGGGTCGGATGAGGGGGTGGCTCTGACGGATCGTTTGCGCCTCCGATCCTCCCCCTCATCCGCCTGCCGGCACCTTCTCCCCGCGGGGGAGAAGGGAGTCGCGGCGACGATTGCAGTCCATCTGCGATTGCCCGGCCCTCGTTGGGGGAGATGCCGGGCAAGCAGAGGGGGCAACCCCATGGTCATCCGTGGCTGACCATCACATGGCGCACGGCGGTATAGTCCTCCAGCGCGTAGATCGACATGTCCTTGCCGTAGCCCGACTGCTTGACGCCGCCATGCGGCATTTCCGTCGTCAGCATGAAGTGCGTGTTGATCCAGGTGCAACCATATTGCAGGCGGGCGGCGGCCTTCATCGCCTTGCCGATGTCCTTCGTCCAGACGGAGGAGGCGAGGCCGTAGTCGCTGTCGTTGGCCCAGGCGATGGCCTGGTCCGCCTCGGAGAAGCGGGTGACGGAGACGACGGGGCCGAACACTTCGCGGCGCACGATCTCGTCGTCCTGCGTGGCGCCGGCCACCACCGTCGGCTGGAAGAAGTAGCCGTCGTCGCTGCCGGCGCGGCCGCCCGTGGTGATCTCGATGTGCTTCACCTCGGCGGCGCGCTCGACGAAGCTTGCCACCCGGTCGCGCTGGCGCTTGGAGATCAGCGGGCCGATCTCGTTCAGCGTGTCGTCGGGGTCGTTGTACTTGATGGTGGAGACGGCGGCCGAGAGGTCGGCGACCAGCTTCTCGTAGATGCCGTCCTCGGCGTAGATGCGGCAGGCGGCCGTGCAGTCCTGGCCGGCATTGTAGTAGCCGAAGGCGCGGATGCCCGAGACGACGGCGTCCAGATCCGCATCGTCGAAGACGACGACCGGGGCCTTGCCGCCGAGTTCCAGATGGGTGCGCTTGACGGTCTTCGCCGCCGCCGCCAGCACCTTCTTGCCGGTCGCCACATCGCCGGTGATCGAGACCATGTTGATCTTCGGATGGTTGATCAGCGCATTGCCGACCGTCTCGCCGCGGCCGAGCACGATGTTGACCACGCCTTCCGGCAGGATGTCGGCCAAGAGCTTCGCCATCTTCAGCGCCGTCAGCGGCGTCTGCTCGGAAGGCTTGAAGACGACGGTGTTGCCGCCGGCAATCGCCGGTGCCAGCTTCCAGGCCATCATCATCAGCGGATAGTTCCACGGCGCGATGGAGCCGACGATGCCGATCGGATCGCGGCGCACCATGGAGGTGAAGCCGGGCAGGTATTCGGCGGCGACCGGGGCGCTCAGCGAGCGGATGGCGCCGGCGAAGAAGCGCCAGCAGTCGACGATGGCCGGCAGCTCGTCATTGCGGGCGGCGTTGATCGGCTTGCCGCAATTGAGCGCTTCGAGGGCCGCGAAGGCATCGGCGTCCTTCTCGATCGCGTCGGCGATCCTCAGGAGATAGCCGGAGCGTTCCGCGGGCGTGGTGGTCGCCCAGGAGACGAAGGCCTTTTCGGCGGCGTCGACGGCCGCGTCGATCTGCGCATGGGAGGCCTCCGGCAGGTCGACGATCTTCGCGCCGGTCTTCGGGTTCAGGATGTGCTCCTCGGCCTCGGTGCCGGCTTCGAAGCGCGAGCCGATCAGCATCTGGGTGTCCATGGCGTGTTCTCCGTTGTTGAGGAGCGAATGGCGAATAGCGAGTAGCGAACAGGGGTGGCAACTTCACCGTCAGGGAACCCTATTCGCTACTCGCTACTCCCTGTTCGCTCATGTTCATTTTCCGGCGCCTGCGACCTGGTCGCCATCGCGGGTGAGGTAGTAGGCGCCGAGGATCGGCAGGAAGGTGACAAGCACCACGACCATGGCGACGACGTTGGTCACCGGGCGCTGGCGCGGGCGCACCAGTTCCTCCAGCATCCAGATCGGCAGGGTCGATTGCTGGCCGGCGGTGAAGGTGGTCACGATCACCTCGTCGAAGGACAGCGCGAAGGCGAGCATGCCGCCGGCAAGCAGGGCCGTGCCGATGTTCGGCAGGATGACATAGCGGAAGGTCTGGAAGCTGTCGGCGCCGAGGTCCATCGAGGCCTCGATCAGCGAGCCCGAGACGCGGCGGAAGCGGGCGACGGCATTGTTGTAGACGACCACGACGCAGAAGGTGGCGTGGCCGAGCACGATGGTCCAGAAGGAAAAGGGGATCTCCGCGAACGAGAAGGCCGAGCGCAGCGCGATGCCGGTGATGATGCCGGGAAGGGCGATCGGCAGGATGACGAGCAGCGAGATCGTCTCCCGGCCGAAGAATTTCGTGCGGGAAACGGCAGCGGCGCACAGCGTGCCGAGCACGAGGGCGACGGCGGTGGAGATGGATGCGACGCGCACGGAAAGCCCCATCGCCTCCCAGACGTCCGGCCGGTTCCAGGTGACCGCGAACCATTTGAGCGTATAGCCCGGCGGCGGGAACTGGTAGCTCTTCTCCTCCGTCGTGAAGGCGTAGAGGAAGATGAGCAGGATCGGCAGGTGCAGGAAGGCGAGGCCGAGGCCTGCGGCGATCTTGAGGCCGAGGGGAGCGGTGGTGTTTCTGTCAGAGCGCATCGAAGGCCCCCTGTCGCTTGGCCATCCAGAGATAGAGGCCCATGATGACGATCGGCACGACGGAGAAGGCGGCGGCGAGCGGGATGTTGCCGGCCGTGCCCTGCTGGGCATAGACCGCCTGGCCGATGAAGAGCCGCGACGAGCCGATGATCTGCGGGATGATGTAGTCGCCCAGCGTCAGCGAGAAGGTGAAGATCGAGCCGGCGATGATGCCGGGCAGGGCGAGCGGGAAGAGCACGTGGCGGAAGGTCTGCGCCGGATTGCCGCCGAGATCGGCGGAGGCCTCGATCAGGTTGCCGGGCACGCGCTCCAGCGCCGCCTGGATCGGCAGGATCATGAAGGGCATCCAGACATAGATGAAGACGATGAAGGTGCCGGTATAGCTGATCGACAGCGACGAGCCGCCGACGACGGGCAGCGAAAGCCACGCATCGAGCAGCCAGGAAAGGTGGAGCTTGGCGAAGGCCCAGGTGACGATGCCTTCCTTGGCGAGGATCAGCTTCCACGCATAGACCTTGACGAGATAGCTCGACCACAGCGGCAGCATGACGCCGAGATAGAAGACGACCTTCCATTTTCCCTTGGCATAGCGCGCCGCGTAATAGGCGATCGGAAAGGCGATGGCGGCGGAGGCGAGCGTCACCAGCGCGGCCATCAGCACGGTGCGCAGGATGATGTCGAAATTCGAGGGTATGAGCAGCTGCCGGTAGGTGGCGAGCGTGAACTCGTAGTTGATCAGCCCGGAAAAGTCGTCGATCGAGAAGAAGCTCTGCAGCAAGAGCGCGAAGAGCGAGCCGAGATAGATGATGCCGAGCCAGAGCAGCGGCGGCGTCAGCATCAGGAGCAGCAGGATCTTCGGGTTGCGCCAGAAGAAATCGGAAAGCCGCCCGGAGGCGTTCTCCCGGCGCGCGAGGATGGAGGTGTCGGCGACGATGCTCATTGGGCACCGTCCATCGGGTGCAGGTCCTGCGGCAGGAAGGAGAGGGTGACCGTCTCGCCGAGCGCCGGCGGGGCGATGGAGGCCGGTGTCATGGCCGCGACGCGCGCGCCCGCGGCCTCGACCGTCACGCGGTTCGCCGCGCCGAGGAAACTGGTCGCGACGACGCGGCCGGCGAAATTCTTGCGGCCCGGGCCATCCCCGAGCGTGATCGCCTCCGGCCTCAGGCTGGCATAGCTGTCGCCGAAGCCGAGGGTGCGAACGAAACCCGGCGGCAGCACGTTGGACGAGCCGACGAAATCGGCGACGAAGCGCGTCTTCGGCCGCTTGTAGACCTCTTCCGGCGTGCCGAGCTGCTGGATCCTGCCATCGCTGAACACGGCGATGCGGTCGGCCATCGACAGCGCCTCGCCCTGGTCGTGGGTGACGAAGACGAAGGTGATGCCGAGCGACTTCTGCAGGCTCTTCAATTCCTCCTGCATCTGCTCGCGCAGCTTCAGGTCGAGCGCGCCGAGGGGTTCGTCGAGCAGCAGCACACGGGGCCGGTTGACGAGGGCGCGGGCGAGCGCGACGCGCTGGCGCTGGCCGCCGGAGAGCTGGCCGGGCCGGCGCGCGCCGTAGCCGGGCAGCTTCACCATGGCAAGCGCCTCCTCGGCCGCCTTCAGCCGCTCGGCCTTGCCGACGCCCTTGACCATCAGCCCGTAGGCGACGTTCTCGAGGATCGAGAGATGCGGGAAGAGGGCGTAGTCCTGGAACACCGTGTTGACGTTGCGCCGGTAGGGCGGCACGCCCTCCGCCGTCTCGCCGAAGATCTCGATATGGCCCGACGTCGGCTGCTCGAAGCCGGCCATCAGGCGCAGGCACGTCGTCTTGCCGGAGCCGGACGGTCCCAGCATGGCGAAGAATTCGCCCTCGGCGATGGCGAGATCCACGCTGTCGACGGCACGCACGGCGCCGAAATGGCGGGAGACTTGCTGGAACAGGACGGCGGTCATGGGAGACTCCGGTTTGTCTTGGGCGATGGGCGCTGTACTGCGCCGATCGCAGAAAGTGGCGTGGGAGGAAGACGGCGCGTCTATCCGATCTCCCCCCTTGTGGGGGAGATGCCCGGCAGGGCAGAGGGGGGTATCTCACCCGCTCCGTCAGATATCGCCGCTTCGCGGCCACCCCCCTCTGTCACCTTCGGTGACATCTCCCCCACAAGGGGGGAGATTGGTGGGCGTTTGCCGCATCGATCGCGTTATCGCCCGCCGATCACGCCGATATAGTCGGAGACCCAGCGGTGATACGGCACGCATTCCCCCTGGCTTTCGCACTTGGTCACCGGCGTGCGCCAGAAGCGGATCTTCTCGAAATTGTCGAAACCGTTGGTCGAGCACCCCTCGTCGGTCAGGAGCGCATTGCCCTTGCAGGCCGCCGGGACCGAGGGAACCGCGCCGAACCAGGCGGCGGCATCGCCCTGCACCTTGGCGGAAAGCGAATGCTCCATCCACATATAGGCGCAGTTCGGATGCTGGCTTTCGGCATGCAGCATGGTCGTGTCCGACCAGCCCGTCACGCCCTCTTCCGGGAAGGTCGAGGCGATCGGCTGCTTTTCCGCCTGCATCAGGTTCACCTGGAACGGCCAGGAGCCGGAGGCGACGACGCCCTCGTTCTTGAAGTCGTCGATCTGGATCATGGCGTCGTGCCAGTAGCGGCCGACCAGCGTGCGCTGGACGCGAAGCAGGTCGAGCGCGGCCTTGTACTGGTCCTCGTTGAGTTCGTAGGGGTCCTTGATGCCGAGGTCCGGCTTGTGCGCCATCAGGTAGGTCGCGGCGTCGGCGATGTGGATCGGGCCGTCATAGGCCTGCACGCGGCCCTTGTTCGACTTGCCGTCCGGCAGCGTCATCTCCTCGAAGACGACCTTCCAGCTCGTCGGCGCCGCGTCCTTGAAGGCCTCGGTGTTGTACATCAGGACGTTGGGGCCCCACAGATAAGGCGTGCCGTAGTGCACGCCGTTCACCGTGTGCCAGGGCGCGTTCTGCAGGCGCTCGTCGACGGTCTTCCAGCTCGGGATGAGGTCGGTGTTGATCGGCTGCACGCGCTTGCCCGCGACGAGGCGGAGCGAAGCGTCGCCCGAGGCGGTGACGAGGTCGAAGCCGCCCTCGTTCATCAGCGCCACCATTTCATCCGAGGTGGCGGCGGTCTTCACCGTCACCTTGCAGCTCGTGTTCTTCTCGAATTCGGTGACCCAGTCATAGTTCTTGTCCGTCTCGCCGCGCTCGATATAGCCGGCCCAGGCGACGATGGAGACTTCGCCCTCGCCGGGCCCGAGCTCCTTCAGCGGCTCCTGGGCGATGGCGGCGGTGGCGAAGGCGAGCGAAAGGGTAAGCGCGGTGCAGGAATGCAGAAGTCGCTTCATGACAGTCTCCCGGTTTGATCCGCTTGTCTGCGGTATTGTTCCCGGATGAGAAGGTGCCGCGCTTTCGCCGCTTTCGCAAATTCATTAATCAGAATGCCGGTATCGGAAATTCCGAAAGCGGCGAGGGCGTGACGTGGGGCGTGGGTCCTCGGGTCAAGCCCGAGGATGACGGAGAGGAGGAGAGGTTGCCAGCTCCTTGGCCGGTGCGGCATCCGGCTCCCTTGCTTCAGCCCTAATCCCCTCTCTTCTTTCGTCATCCTCGGGCTTGACCCGAGGACCCACGCCCCACGGCACGCCTGCGCCGCCAAAAAACACGCCCCGCATTTTCCCCACCCCTCAACCCCGTGCCTACAATCCTCCCATCCCGCCGCGGATACACCGCAAGGCGTTGCGGCGAGGCGGGGTCGGCGCGGGGCGTAAGGGGGCGACGCACACCTTGACGCACCGGGCGCGCGGAAAATGGTCTCCCTCCGGCGAAACGGGGGAAATGGCGGGGCGTCGGACCGGACCGCCGTTTTGCCCCGATCACGTCGCCGGGCGTGCCTGTGCGGCACACAACATGGCGGCTGCACCATGCGGCGTCCGGGGGCTCCCCCGCTCGCATGGCGCAGTGGAAGACGGTGCCGACCGGCAGTCGTGGCTGCGGCACCGTGAACCCTGAGGGCGTGCATGACCCCTTCTTCGGAAGGGCGCGCCACCGTTCCCACGCACCCCGCCATCGCAGAGAGGCCGAAGTCGCGGGCAAAAACCGCCGAACGGGGCGCTGGACGGTGCCGCATACAAACATTCAGTCGAGGCAGCCTCCAGCGCCCCGTCCGAATGCTCCCGCAAAACCCCGGCGCGCTGGCGTGCGGGGATGAAGCCGCAGGAAGAGGTTCGATGCCGCCGCTACCGTCCCCGACCGCTTCGCAGCGCCTCGGCCAGCCCGACGAAATCCCTTGCCGCCTGCGGCAGGCTGGAGCCCTTGCGCCAGACCATGCCGACCTGCACGACGGGAAGCGCGCCCGACACGTCGCGGCTTTCGATACGGTCGCCTTCCAGCGACCAGGGGCGATAGACGAGGTCGGGCAAGAGCGCGATGCCGGCGCCTGTCGCGACGAGGCTGCGCACCGCCTCCACCGAGCGGGTGCGGAAGGCGACATGCGGGCGGGCGCCGAGCGCGGTCAGCAGCTTGCCGGTGTTCTCCTCGATTTCGTCGACCGTCAGCATGATCAGCGGCTCCTTGGCGATGTCGCTGACGGAGATGATGTCGGCCGAGACGAGCGGATGGCCGATCGGCAGCCAGAGGCGGTAGGGCGAGGTTTCGAGGATCTCCGCCTGCAGCGCCATGCGGTCGCGCAGGTTCGAGATGACCATGACGGCGACGTCCAGCTCGCCGCCGACCAGGAGATGTTCCAGATAGGAGCCGTTGTCCTCGATGGCGCTCACCTCGATGCCGGGAAAGGCGCGGCGATAGCGCGAGAGCAGGTCCGACAGCACGTAGCCGGCGACGAGGGAGGTGACGCCGAGATTGAGCTGGCCCTTTTCCGCCGTGCGGTTGTCGGAGAAGGAGCGGCGGGCATCCGAGACGTTCGCGAGGATCTTCGTGGCGTGACGCAGGAACTGGTGGCCGTTGTGCGTCGTCGTGAGGCCGCGCGGATGGCGCTCGAACAGCTCGACGCCGAGGTCGGATTCGAGCTCCTTGATCGCCTCTGTGATCGAGGATTGCGAGATCGAGAGGTTTTGCGCCGCGCGCGTCACGGAACCCTGCTCCGCGACGGCGACGAAATATTGCAGTTGCCGGAAGGTGAACGCCATGGCGGCAGTTAATATGCCCGGCGCGGGCGAGGCAAGCGCCGAAAATTCCTTGGGAAAGCCGCGGACGGGACAGGCGCGCGGGGTGCGCGCTGCTATGATCCCCGCCATTTCCAGCCGGGGCAGCGCCGCTCCGGCACCGGACAATGCGACAGGACACGCCCCGGCGCCCATTCCGTCACGCCGGAACGGCGCCGGCAACGAGGAGCCGCCATGACCGAACGCCCCATGCCGACCGAGGAGGGCATCCTGGCCTTCCACAAGCGCTGCGAGGATTTTTATCCCGCCGATGCCGTCGACGCGGATATCGGGCGGCAGCGCGGCTGGTACGATGCGCTATGCGCCGCCTTCGACGCGCCGCCGCCGGGGGGCATGATCAAGCAGGACGGTGTCATCGCGGGGCGCATCCCGGTGCGCCGTTATCGCCCGGCGGCGGTGACGAGCGCGACGCGGCTTTTCTACATCCACGGCGGCGGCTTCGTCGTCGGCTCGCTCGACAGCCATGATGCGATCTGTGCCGAGCTTTCCGAGGCCGCGGGCGCCGAACTCGTGTCCGTCGACTACCGCCTGTCGCCGGAGCATGTCTGGCCTGCCGCTTTCGACGATTGCTGGGCCGTGCTGATCGAGCTTCTCCTGGAAAGCCATCCGGTCGTGGTGGTCGGCGACAGCGCGGGCGGCAACCTTGCCGCCGGCATCGTGCTGAAGGCGCGCGACGAGGGATTGACGGGCATTGCCGGGCAGGCGCTGGTCTATCCGGGCCTCGGCGGCGACCTTGCCTCCGGCTCCTATCTGGAGATGGCCGAGGCGCCGGGTCTTTCGACCGCCGACGTCGCCTATTACCGCGAGGTCTACAAGGCGCCGGAGGAGGCCGTGCATGCCTTCCCGTTGCGGGCGGAAAACCTTGCCGGCCTGCCGCCCGCCTTCATCACCGGCGCCCATTTCGATCCGCTGCGCGACGATGCGCGGGCCTATGCGGCGCGGCTGGCGCGTGCCGGTGTTCCGGTGGAGTTTCGCGAGGAGAAGCAGATGATCCACGCCTGGCTGCGCGCGCGATTCATGAGCGCGGGAGCGAAGGCCGGTTTTGCGGCGCTGTGCGATGCCGTGCGCCGGATGGCGCATCCATGAGCGGGATCACCGATCTCGACGCATTGCTGGCGACGATGGAGCCGGCGCTGGCGGACGGGGCTTTCGTCTATGCCTGCGTGCCGGCCGGGGATCTGGAAGACCATCTTTCTCGCGGGCCGGTCGGTCTCTTCCACGAGGCGGAGGGCGTGACGCTGATCCTGCCGGCCGAGGCGGCGGAAGGGCTGGCGGCAAGCCCGCCGATGCGGATGATCACGCTCACCGTGCACTCCTCGCTGGAGGCGGTGGGGCTGACGGCGGCCTTCGCGACGGCGCTGACGGGGCAGGGGATCAGCGCCAACGTGGTTGCCGGCTACCATCACGACCATATATTCGTGCCGGAGCGGGATGGCGAACGGGCATTGGAAACGTTGCGTGCGCTGTCGCGTGCGGCGCGTGAAAAGGGAGACAGATGATGAAATCTTTGCGGTTTGCGGGTGCCTTTCTGGGCTTCGCTCTCGGGGCGGCGGGGCCGTCCGTTTCCGTGGCCGAGGATGCGCCCCAGCCCATTCCATCCTGCGCCATGTCCGGTTCGAAGAGCGTCTTCATCGGCGGTGCGCCGGCGCTGCGCCTCTCCGACGTGGTGAACTGCCCGCCGGAACTCTACGAGATCGTGCCGAGCATCATGATCGAGGGCCAGCCCATGGTGAAATTCCGCACGGGCGTCGGCGAGAAGGGCAATTGCACGGCGCGTGGCGAGGAGACGGTGATGGCCGAAGGCGAATCGGCCAGCCGGCTGGGGGATGTGGCCTGCACGCAGAATTGAATGTTCGGAGGATTTGCCCCTCACCCTAACCCTCTCCCCGCAGGCGGGGAGAGGGGACTTGCCCTGCTAACGCGTATTGGTTGGGGAAACCGGTGCGGCATATCCCTTCGCCCCGCTTGCGGGGAGAAGGTGGCCGGCAGGCCGGATGAGGGGCGGCGCGGGTAGTCGCCGCCCGCTTCCGTCAGTTGCCGGCGCTTTCCATGCGGCGTGTCGTCAGCACCTTCTCCAGCCAGCCGATCTCCATTTCGGGGACCGATTTCAAAAGCAGGTCGGTGTAGTCGTCGAAGGGCGGCGAGAGCACCTTCGATTTCGGGCCGAAGCGCACGAGGCGGCCGCGGTGCATCACGGCCACCGAATCGGCAATCGCGCGCACGATGGCGATGTCGTGGGTGATGAACATGTAGGAGACGTGGGTCTCGTCCTGGAGTTTCAGGAGAAGCTTCAGGATGCCTTCGGCCACCAGCGGGTCGAGGGCGGAGGTCGGCTCGTCGCAGAGGATGAGCTCCGGCTGGGCCGCCAGCGCCCGTGCGATGGCGACGCGCTGCTTCTGGCCGCCGGAGAGCTCCGCCGGATAACGGTCGGCGAAGCGGCCGCCCATCTCGATCTGCTCCAGCAGTTCCTTCACCCGCTCGGTCTTCCTGGCCCCGCGAAGGCCGTAGTAGAAGGTGAGCGGCCGGCCGACGATGTCGCGCACCGTCTGGCGCGGATTCATCGCGGTATCGGCCATCTGGTAGATCATCTGGATGCGGCGGAGCTGGTCGTTCGTCCGGCCCTTCAGCGCCCGCGGCAGAGGCGTGCCGTCGAAGCTGATCGTGCCCTCCTGCGGCGGCAGCAGGCCGGTGATGACGCGGGCGAGGGTGGACTTGCCGGAACCGGATTCGCCGACGACCGCCAGCGTCTGGCCCTTCGGCAGGTGCAGCGAGACGTTCTGCAGCACCTTGAAGCCGTTGGAATAGCCGGCGGTGATGTTGTCGACCTTGAGGAGCGTGTCCGACTGGTCGGGCGCCTCATCGCGCTTGGTGCCGCGCACGTTGACCAGCGCCCGGGTATAGTCCTGCGTCGGCGCCTCGATGATCTGCTTCACCGAGCCGTATTCCACCATCTTGCCGTGCCGGAGCACGAGGATGTCGTCCGTGATCTGCGCGACGACCGCAAGGTCGTGGGTGATGTAGAGTGCGGCGGTGTGGGTCTCCTCGATGGCGTGCTTGATGGCGGCGAGCACGTCGATCTGCGTCGTCACGTCGAGCGCGGTGGTCGGCTCGTCGAAGACGATGAGTTCAGGGTTCGGGCAGAGCGCCATGGCGGTCATGGCGCGCTGGAGCTGGCCGCCGGAGACCTGGTGCGGATAGCGCTGGCCGAAGGTTTCGGGGTTCGGCAGGCCGAGCACCTTGAAGAGGTAGAGCGCGCGCTTTTCCGCCTCCGCACGGCTCATGACGCCGTGCTTCAGCGATGCCTCGATCACCTGCTCGCCGAGCCGGTGGGCGGGGTTGAAAGCCGCTGCCGCGGACTGTGCGACGTAGCAGACCTTGCAGCCGCGCACCTTGCGGATGCCGGCCGGCCCGAGCTTCAACAGGTCCTCGCCGTTGAGCTTGACCTCGCCGCCGGTGATGCGGACCCCGCCGCGGCCATAGGCGAGCGCGGTGAGGCCGATGGTCGATTTGCCGGCGCCCGATTCGCCGATGAGGCCGAGCACCTTGCCCTTTTGCACGTCGAAGTTCACGCCTTCGACGAGCGTCACGGTCTTCGGCGGTTCGCCCGGCGGATAGCTGGTCGCCTCGATCTTGAGGTTGCGGACGGAAAGAAGATCAGGCATCGCCGCGCCCTCCCTTGAGGCTGGAGGTTCGTTTCATCAGCCAGTCGACGACGAGGTTGACGCAGATGGCGAGCCCCGCGATCGCCCCGCCCGGAATGAGGGCGGCGGAAATGCCGAAGATGATGCCGTCCTTGTTGTCCTTCACCATGCCGCCCCAGTCCGCCGCCGGCGGCTGGATGCCGAGGCCGAGGAAGGAGAGGGTGGAGAGGAAGAGGATCGAGAAGGCGAAGCGCAGGCCGAATTCGGCGAGCAGCGGCGAGAGCGTGTTCGGCAGGATCTCCCGGAAGATGATCCAGCCCGTGCCTTCGCCGCGCAGCCTTGCCGCCTCCACGAATTCCATGACCGCCACGTCGAGCGCGACGGCGCGGCCGATGCGGTAGACGCGGGTACTGTCGAGGACCGCCATGACGAGGATGAGGATCCAGAGCTGCTGCGGCAGGACGGCGAGCACGACGAGGGCGAAGATCAGCGTCGGGATCGCCATCATCAGGTCGTTGAAGCGCGAGAAGGCCTGGTCGACGAACCCGCCCGTCACCGCCGCCGTGAAGGAGAGCAGCATGCCGAGCGAGAAGGAGAGCACGGTCGCCGCCAGCGCCACGAAGATCGTGGTGCGCGCGCCGAAGATCAGCCGCGAGAAGAGGTCGCGGCCGAGATTGTCGGTGCCGAGCAGATGGTCGCCGCCCATAGGCTGCCAGACGGCGCCGACGATCTGGCTTTCGCCATAGGGGGCGATGAGCGGGGCGAAGAGGGCGCAGAAGACGGCGAGCAGGATGCCCAGGATGCCGACCCATGCGCTGATAGGGATGGTGGAAAGTCTCATCGCGGGTGCCTCAATCTGGGGTTCGCGACGATCGCGAGGATGTCGGCGAACATGTTGAGGAAGATGTAGAAGGCGGCGAAGATCAGGCCGCAGGCCTGCACCACCGGCATGTCGCGCACCGTCACGGCGTCGACCATGTACTGGCCCATGCCGGGATAGACGAAGACCACCTCGACGACGACGACGCCGACCACGAGATAGGCGAGGTTGAGCGCGATGACGTTGATGACCGGCGCGACGGCGTTCGGCGCCGCGTGCTTGGCGATGATGCGCAGGCTCGAAAGCCCCTTCAGCTCCGCCGTCTCGACATAGGCCGAGGACATGACGTTGAGGATCGCCGCCCGCGTCATGCGCATCATGTGGGCGAGCACGACGAGGACGAGGGTGGCGGTCGGCAGGGCGATGGCCGACAGGCGCTGGCCGATCGTCATTGAATCGTAGACCGTCGCCGGGAAGGTCGCGACGCCCATCTGCACGGCGAAGAACAGGATCAGCAGGTAGCCGACGAAGAATTCCGGCAGCGAGATCGCCGCCAGCGAGATGACGTTGATGATCTTGTCGGGCATGCGGTTGCGGTATTGCACCGCGAGCATGCCGAGGCCGACCGCGAGCGGCACCGAGATGATCGCCGCGAAGAAGGCGAGGAACAGCGAATTGCCGAGGCGCTTGCCGATCTGCTCGCTGACCGAGTTCTTGGACGCCCAGGAATTGCCGAAATCGCCCTGGATCGCGCCGCCGAGCCACTTGAAGTAGCGTGTGGTGGCCGGCTGGTCGAGGCCGAGGTCCTTGCGGATGTTCTCGATGGCCTGGGGCGTTGCGGACTGGCCGAGATAGGTCGTCGCGAAATCGCCCGGCAAGGCTTCCACGCCCCCGAAGATCATCAGGGACACGGCGAAGAGCAAGGCCACGCTGAGCGCGAGGCGTTGCAGGATGAGCGCAACCAGGGGGCTGCTCTTGCTGAGTTTCGCCCAGAACGAAGGCGTGCCTTCGTCGACGGGGGCTCCAGTGGACGCAACCGACCCGGCAACGCCGGCAGACTGCGGGGCTTCGCCCGCAGCCGCCGTTGCTGTCAGCTCCGGACCGTGCGCCGGTCCGTTGCCGGTCATCAGGCGTCGAGCCACACGCGGGTTGCGACATATCCGTTCGACATGTCGTTGCCGATGTCGTGGACGTAGCCCTTCACGTTCTTGCCGCAGGCGTTCACGAAGTCGTTGAACATCGGCAGGATCAGGCCGCCCTCGTCACGCACCATCATGGCCATGGTGCGGTACATGTCCTTGCGCTTGGCCTCGTCGAGTTCCGAGCGGGCCTCGAGCAGCAGCTTGTCGAAGTCCTCGCGCAGGAAGCGGGTGTCGTTCCAGTCCGCCGTCGAGAGATAGGCGGTGGAATACATCTGGTCCTGCGTCGGGCGGCCGCCCCAGTAGGAGGTGGAGAAGGGCTGGACGTTCCAGACGTTCGACCAGTAGCCGTCGCCGGGCTCGCGCTTCACCTCGATCTCGATGCCGGCCTTCTTGGCGCTTTCCTGGTAGAGGACCGCGGCGTCGACGGCGCCCGGGAAGGCGACGTCCGACGTGCGCAGGAGGACCGAGCCGCTGTGGCCGGACTTCTTGTAGTGGAAGGACGCCTTGTCCGGGTCGTAGGCGCGCTGCTCGATGCCTTCGGGGAAGAGGGCATAGGTCTCGTTGATCGGGAAGTCGTTGCCGACCTTGCCGTAGCCGCCGAGCACCTTCTCCAGCATGGTCTCGCGGTCCATCGCATATTTCAGCGCCAGGCGCAGATCGACATTGTCGAACGGCGCCGTGTTGCAATGCATGATGAAGACGTAGTGCCCGCGGCCGGAGGTGGAGAGGATTTCCACGGTCGGTGCGCGCTTCAGGAGATCGACCGTCTTCGGATCGACGCGGTTGATATAGTGCACCTGGCCGGAGGAGAGCGCGGCGATGCGGGCCGTCGCGTCGTTCATCGCGATCATCTCGATCGTGTCGACGAAGCCGCGGTCCTGGCGCCAGTCGTCCGTGTTGCGCTCGAAGGTGGCGCGCACGCCCGCCTCGAAGCTCGTCACCTTGTAGGGGCCGGTGCCGATCATGGCGTTCGGATCGTCGAGGCCGCCGTTCGGCTGGATGACGAGATGGTAGTCGGTGAGCAGCAGCGGCAGGTCGGCGTTGCCTTCCGTCAGCACCAGCACCAGCTTGTCGCCGTCGGCCTTGATTTCCTTGATCGACTTCATGACGCCGAGCGCGCCCGATTCCGACTTCTCGTCGGTGTGTCGCTGCAGCGTCTTGATGACGTCATCGACGGTCAGTTCCTTGCCGTCGTGGAATTTCACGCCCTTGCGGATGTTGAACGTCCAGGTCGAGGCGTCGGCGGAGGGCTCCCAGGATTCGGCGAGCGCCGGCACGGGCTGGCCGGTCAGCGGCTCGGATTCGACGAGCATGTCGCCCCAGTTCCGGCCGACGACGAACATGAACTGGGAGAGCGCCTTGGCCGGATCCTTGGAGTCCGTCGCGGCGGCGCCTTCCAGGCCCAGTTTCAGATTGCCGCCGCGCTTGGGTTCCTGCGCCTTGGCCGCGGTGTCGAAGAGGGTGCCGGCGGCGGCGAGCGTGATGCCGAACGCGGCGGCGCGACCCATGAATTCGCGGCGGTTCATCCTGCCGAGCGTGACCTGGCTGGTGAGATATCTGGTGTAATCAGTCATTCCCCTGTTCCCTTTCGCTGGCCCATTCGTGGGCATTTGTCGTTATGATTGGCAGGATTTCTGTTTTTGTCCTCAAAGGCAACCTTGCAACCGGCTTTTTATGGCGGTGGCAACGCATTTCCGTCTCCCGAAAGCCTCCTCTTTCTGCCGTGGATGCGGCGCTTTGTTCATAAGCTATCCACGCAGAAGCCGCGTGCAACGTCCTAAATTATCTATTCCTGCCACAAGCTGAGCTTATGGAAGAATGCGGATTGCGCCCGATGCAGGGGGCGCTTCTCCTATCGCCCCTTCCAGACGGGATCGCGCTTTTCCGCGAAGGCGCGGGCGCCTTCGAGCTGGTCCTCGCTGGAATAGAGGATATCGACCGTCCGGAATTGCCGGCGGGTGATCTTGTTCATCGTCGCCTGGAAGGTCTCGCCCTCGGCGGCGCGCACCACTTCCTTGATCGCGGCATAGACGAGCGGCGGGCCGCTTTCGAGCAGGCGCGCGAGCTCCCAGGCCCGGTCGAGCAGCTTTTCCGCGGGCATGATCTCGTTCACGAAACCCCAGCGATGCGCCTCCTGAACGTCCAGCCAGCGACCGGTCAGCAGCATGTCCATGGCGATGTGGTAGGGGATGCGCTTGGGCAGCTTGATCGAGGCGGCGTCGGCCACCGTGCCGGAGCGGATTTCCGGCAGGGCGAAGGTCGCGTGCTCGGCCGCGAGGATGAGGTCGGTGGAGAGCGCGATTTCAAGCCCGCCGCCGCAGCAGATGCCGTTGACGGCGGCGATGATCGGCTTGTTGAGGTCGCGCAGTTCCTGCATGCCGCCGAAGCCGCCGACGCCATAATCGCCATCGACCGCGTCGCCCGCAGCGGCGGCCTTCAGGTCCCATCCCGGACAGAAGAATTTCTCTCCCGCGCCGGTGACGATGGCGACCCGCAGGCTCTCGTCGTCGCGAAAGTCGGCGAAGATCTTTCCCATGATGCGGCTGGTCGCAAGGTCGATGGCGTTCGCCTTTGGAC
Source organism: Shinella yambaruensis (assembly GCF_050859155.1). Taxonomy (NCBI): domain Bacteria; kingdom Pseudomonadati; phylum Pseudomonadota; class Alphaproteobacteria; order Hyphomicrobiales; family Rhizobiaceae; genus Shinella; species Shinella yambaruensis. Next base: position 2,630,692 of record NZ_CP150638.1, on the reverse strand, counting down.
GATCGATCGTCACTTCCAGGATGCCGCCCTCGCGGCGCTGTCTTATCGGTCCGGTCATGGGTTTTTCCTCAGACGGATCAGCGCATCGGCCGCGACGACACCGTCGCATTCCGGCAGCACCATTATTGGATTAATGTCCAGTTCTTCGATTATTGAAGCGTTTGAAACGACATAGGATGCCGCTGATGCGACGGCGGCGACAAGGGCGTCGATATCGCCCTTCGGCGCGCCGCGATAGCCGCCGAGCAGCTTTGCGACCTTGAGGCCGGATATGGCGTCTCGGATGGCCGTTTCGCTCGTCGGCAGCGTCAGGATCGCCGAATCCTCGAGCAGTTCGACGAGAATTCCGCCCGCGCCGATCGTCAGGACGGGGCCGGCCACCGGATCGCGCATCGCGCCGACGATGAGTTCGGCGACGGGCTTGCCCACCATCTTCTCGACGAGGAAGCCGGTGGCGACGCCGGCCATGGCCTTCGCGGCCTCCAGCACGGCCTCGCGGCTCGCAAGGTTCAGCTTGACGGCCCCGGCCTCGGTCTTGTGCGCGACGCCGAGGCCTTTCAGCACGACGGGGAAGCCGAGCGTTTCGGCGGCGTCGGCGGCCGTGTCCGCCGTCTCGGCGACAAGACCCTCCGGCACCAGGAGGCCATGGGCGGCAAGCGCCTGCTTGGCCTCATGCTCGGTGAGGGTGACGGGTGCGCCCTCGCCGGCCGGCGCCTTGAGGAGCGGCCGAGACTGCGGACCGGCCCAGGCTTCGCCGATGCCGGCGGCGGCGTCGGCGGCGGCAAGCGCCTCCTCGATGCCGTAGAAGGGCACGACGCCGTTCCGCATCAGCATCTCGGCCGTTTCCTCCGGCATGTTCTCGCCCATGCTGGCGACGATGCCGGCATTCGCGCCCGCGGCTTTCGAGGCGTCGATGACGGCGTGGCAGGTGGTGACCCAGTCGGCCGCATCGCAACGGTCGAGGCGGGGGAAATCGAGCACGACGAGGTTCAGGCCGTAGCCGCCCCGCATCATCGTCGTGAAGGCGGCGGTCTGCTTCTCGCGGTTGCCCCAGACGAAGGTGTGGTAGTCGAGCGGGTTGGAGATGGTCACCATCTGGCCGAGCGTTTCGCGCAGCGGCTGGCGCTGGAAATCTTCGAGCGCGCGATAGTTCACCTTTCGCTTCACCCCGGCATCGGCCATCAGCGAGGCCTCGCCCCCCGAGCAGCTCATCGAGGAGATGTCGTGGTTCGGCAGGGGGCCGGCGACATGCAGCAGCTTCAGCGTTTCCAGAAGCTCCGGCAGCGTCTCGACGCGGCCGATGCCGAGACGGGCGAGGAGGGCCGAGGAGACCGCGTCGTTGCCGGCGAGGGAGGCGGTGTGCGAGACGGTGGCGAGCTGCGCCTGTTCCGACTTGCCGACCTTCAGCGTGACGACCGGCTTCTTCAGGTCGCGGGCGCGCTGGCCGAGGCGTTCCAGCGCTTCGAGGCTGTCGAAGCCCTCGATATGCAGGCCGACGGCGGTGACGCGCGGGTCTTCGAGGACCGCGCAGGCGAGATCGGCAAGGCCGGTCTGGGCCTGGTTGCCGGCGGTCAGGATATAGGCGAGCGGCAGGCCACGCTGCTGCATGGAGATGTTGCAGGCGATGTTGGACGACTGGGTGAGGACGGCGACGCCCTTGTCGATGCGCAGCATGCCGTGCTGGTCGGGCCAGAGCAGCGCGCCGTCCAGCATGTTGATGAAGCCGTAGCAGTTCGGCCCGAGGATCGGCATGCTACCTGCGGCCGCAACCAGCGCCTTCTGCAGGTCGTCGCCATCGGCAAGCTCGCTGACGGCCTCGCGGAAACCGGAGGCATAGCAGACGGCCCCGCCCGCACGGCGGGCCGCAAGGTCGCGGATGATGCCGATGGTCAGCTCGCGGTTGACGCCCACGAAGGAGGCATCCGGCGCGCCGGGCAGGTCGGCGACCGAGCGGTAGCATTTGCGGCCGAGGATCTCCTCCTCGCGCGGATGCACCGGCCAGATCTCGCCGGAAAAGCCCATCTTGTCGCACTGGTAGATGACGCGGCGGGCTTCCTTGCCGCCGAAGACGGCGATGGATTTCGGGCGGATGAGGCGGTCGAGGGGGGTGTTGCGGGCCACGCCTGCCATGCTCACGCCCCCAGCGGCCGGAGCAGGTCGCGGCTGATGATGTGCCGCTGGATTTCCGACGTGCCGTCCCAGATGCGCTCGACGCGGGCGTCGCGCCAGAAGCGGGCGAGGGGCAGGTCGTCCATCAGGCCCATGCCGCCGAAGATCTGGATCGCCTCGTCGGTGACGCGGGCGAGCATTTCCGTGGCGTAGACCTTTGCCGAGGCGATCTCGCGGTTCGACGGCAGGCCCTGGTCGAGGCGCCAGGCGGCCGACAGCGTCAGGAGGTCGGCGGCGTCGATCTCGGTGATCATGTCGGCGAGCTTGAAGGAGACGCCCTGGTTCGCGCCGATCGGCTTGCCGAACTGCTTTCGCTCGGCGGCGTAGTTGAGGGCGTAGTCGAAGGCGCGGCGGGCACGGCCGACCGAGGTGGCGGCGACGGTGAGGCGCGTCGCGTAGAGCCAGTCGTTGGCGATGTCGAAACCCTTGTGCACCTCGCCGAGGATCTGGGCGGAGGGCAGGCGGCATTCGTCGAAATTGAGGATGCAGTTCTTGTAGCCGCGGTGCGAGACCGAATTGTAGCCGTCGCGGATCTCGAAGCCCGGCGTGCCACGGTCGACGAGGAAGCAGGTGATCAGCTTCTTCCTGCCGCGCGGCGTGTCCTCCTCGCCGGTGGCAATGAAGACGATGACGAAATCGGCGATGTTGGCGTGGCTGATGAAGTGTTTCGTGCCGTTGACGATCCAGTCGTCGCCGTCCTTGCGGGCAAAGCACTTCATGCCGCGCACGTCCGAGCCGGCGTCCGGCTCGGTCATGGCGAGGGCGTCGAATTTCTCACCGCTGACGGCGGGCAGCAGGTATTTTTCGCGCTGCTCGTCGTTGCAGGCCATCAGGATGCCGGAGGGGCGGCCGAAGAAGACGGTCAGCGCCATGGAGCCGCGGCCGAGCTCGCGCTCGACGAGCGTGAAGGAGGTGTGGTCGAGGCCGGCGCCGCCCACTTCCTCCGGCATGTTGCAGCCGAAGAAGCCGATCTCCTTGCACTTGCGGGCGATCTCCCGGCCGAGCTCCGGCGGCACATGGCCGGTGCGCTCGACCTCGTTTTCGTGCGGATAGATTTCCGTTTCGACGAAGGCGCGGACCGTATCCACGATCATCTGCTGTTCGTCGGTCAATGCGAAGTTCATGGTGTTCCCTCGTTCTCTTTGGGGTCGCCCCTCATCCGGCTGCCGCCACCTTCTCCCCGCAGGCGGGGAGAAGGGATATGCCGCGCCGCCTTCCTCTCTCTCCGAGCCTGCTTTTGGCAGGTCCCCTCTCCCCGCTTGCGGGGAGAGGGTTAGGGTGAGGGGCAGTCTTACTGCTGCGCTTTCTTCTGCCCGACGCTGCGGCCTGCGCCGTCCGGCTTCGGCAACCCGGCATGGGCTTCGGCGATCGGCGCGATCTTCGCCAGCACCTCGGCGGGCGCGTCGACGCTCCTGCCGGCCTTCGAGTCGACATGCAGCACCATCTGCTCGGCCGTCGCGATGACGTCGCCCGTCGCCGCGTCGTGGATGCGGGTGAAGTAGTGCATGCGCTTGTTGTCGAAGGAAAGCAGCTGCAGCGTCGTGTAGAGCGCCTGGCCGAGCTTGGCCTCGCCGAGATGGCGGATATGGGTCTCCACCGTGTAGTAGCTGTGGCCGGCCTCGACATAGGCGAAGTCGACGCCGACCAGCCGCAGCAGCGCGTCGGTCGTGTCGCCGAAGAGCTGGAGATAGCGGTGCTCCGTCATGTGGCCGTTGTAGTCGACCCAGGCGGCGTTGACCTTGGTGTCGACGAGGCGCAGCGGCTCGCTTGCGGAGACCTCGACCTTCGCCTTGCCGGCCTTGGCCCAGAGATGCGCCTCGAACTCGGCGAGCAGCTTGCCCGAACCCCAGCCACGGCCTTCGTCGCCCGCCTTCAGCGCGTGCATGATGCCGACGAGATTCTGGTCGCGGATGCGTTCCAGCTCGCGGATGCCGCGCGCGCCGGACTGGGCGTCCGACTGGCCGGCGATCTTTTCGACGAGCGCGTCGTCGAGGTCGACGACGTCGGTCAGCTTCGTCCAGGGCCAGGAGAGGCAGGGGCCGAACTGGGCGAGGAAGTGGCGCATGCCCGCTTCGCCGCCGGCGATGCGGTAGGTCTCGAACATGCCCATCTGCGCCCAGCGCATGCCGAACGAATAGCGGATCACGTCGTCGAGCGTTTCCGTGTCGCAGATGTCGTCCTTGATGAGCCAGAGGCCCTCGCGCCAGACGGCTTCCAGCAGGCGGTCGCCGACGAAGGCCTCGATCTCCTTGTTGATGATCACACCCTTCATGCCGATCGGCGCGAGCTTGGCCTTGGCGTCTTCCAAGACGGCGCGCGACGTCTTCTGGCCGCCGACGAGTTCGGCGAGCGGCAGCAGGTAGACGGGATTGTAGGGATGCGCGACGAACAGGCGTTCGGGATGCTTCATGTCGCGCTGGAGGTCCGTCGGCATCAGGCCCGACGTGGAGGAGCCGATGAGGGCGTCGGGCTTTGCCGCCGCGTCGATCTTCGTCAGCACGCCGCGCTTCAGCTCCAGCCGCTCGGGCACGCTTTCCTGAATCCAGTCAGCGTCTTGCACGGCTTCTTCCAGGCTCTTGCAGAAGGTGATCTTCCCCTTCGGCGGCAGCGGGGCCATGGTGAGCATGCCATAGGCGCGCTCGGCATTGGCCATCACCTCGCCGATGATGCGCTCGGCTTCCGGATGCGGATCGAAGATGTTCACGTCGATGCCGGCCAGCGCGAAGCGGGCGACCCATGCGCCGCCGATGACGCCGCCGCCGACACAGGCTGCCTTGGTGATGGTGGTCATAGAGATGCTGCCTTCATAACTCTTGGTGTCTAGATGCGGCACCCCCCTCTGCCCTGCCGGGCATCTCCCCCTCAAAGGGGGGAGATCGGATGGGGAGATGCCTTGCCCTCTACAGACGTTGCGGTTGAGACAAGGAACTTGCTTCTTGCCGATCTCCCCCCTTGAGGGGGAGATGCCCGGCAGGGCAGAGGGGGGATAAACGCGTTGCGCCCTCGTGCCTCGTTCCCGTCAGCCCCGCGGTGCCCGCTTCGTAAGCTTCAGCTTCTCGCGCACGTCGGCCGGGCCGATGACCCGGGCCCCCATGCTCTCGATGATGTTGACGGCCTTGTCGACGAGCTGCGCATTGGTGGCGAGCTGGCCCTTGCCGACATAGAGGTTGTCCTCCAGGCCGACGCGGACATTGCCGCCGGCAAGCACCGCCGCGGCCGGATAGGCCATGGCGTTGCGGCCGATGGAGAAGGCCGAGAAGGTCCAGTTCGAGGGCACGTTGTTGACCATCGCCATGAAGGTGTTGAGGTCGTCGGGCGCGCCCCACGGAATGCCCATGCAGAGCTGGATGAGCACCGGATCCTCGATGACGCCTTCCTCGACGAGCTGCTTGGCGAACCAGAGATGGCCGGTGTCGAAGGCCTCGATCTCCGGGCGCACGCCGAGATCGGTCATCATCCGGCCCATGGCGCGCAGCATGGACGGCGTGTTGGTCATCACGTAGTCGCCGAGCGAGAAGTTCATCGTGCCGCAATCGAGCGTACAGATTTCCGGCAGGCATTCGGCGACGTGGGAGACGCGCTCCGTCGCGCCGGCCATGTCGGTGCCGTTGGGATTGAGCGGCAGCGGCTGCTCGGTGTTGCCGAAGATCATGTCGCCGCCCATGCCGGCGGTGAGGTTCAGCACCACGTCGACTTCCGCGTCGCGGATGCGCTCGGTCACTTCGCGGTAGAGGTCGTTGCGGCGGCTCGGCGCGCCGGTTTCCGGATCGCGCACATGGCAGTGCACGACAGCGGCGCCGGCCTTGGCGGCCTCGATCGCCGATTCGGCGATCTCTCTCGGCGAGCGCGGCACATGGGGGGATTTGCCGGCGGTGTCGCCGGAGCCGGTGACGGCGCAGGTGATAAAAACGTCGCGGTTCATCGCTAGGGGCATTGTCGTTCTCCCAGTATTCTCGTTGAAGCCATTACGAGCCAAGAGAAGGCGCAGTGCTTTCACTTTTCGGATCCATCCTTGACAATTCGGGAGACGGAGCCGCAGGATTGCCGCATGCTGGATCCCTCCTCCGAAACGCTCGACATCGATATTCTCGTCCTGCCCGAGACGAACCTCATCCTCGTCGCCTCGATCATCGAGCCCCTGCGCGCCGCCAACCGCATCTCCGGCCAGGACCTTTACCGCTGGCGGATTTTCTCGCCCGACGGCTTGCCGGTCGAAACGCGCAGCCGCATCCCCGTGCCCGTGGACGGTCCGTTCCGGCCGGAGCGGGAGACCCAGCCGCTTTTCGTGCTGTCGAGCTATCAATGGCAGATGAGTGCGACGCCTTTGTTGCGCCGCCAGCTCTCGCAGACCGCCCGTCACCGCATCGCCATGGCCGGCATCGAATCGGGCAGCTGGCTGCTTGCCGAGGCGAGCCTGCTCGACGGCCACTCCGTGACGATCCACTGGGAGGACATGGAGGAATTCGCCTCCGCCTATCCGCAGATCGACGTCGAGCGGCAGCGCTACGTCATCGACGGCAAGCGCATCACCACCGGCGGCTCGCTGCCGACGCTCGACCTGATGCTGGAGATCATCCGCCGCCGGCAGGGCTATTCGCTGGCGCTCGAAGTCTCGCGGCTCTTCATCTACGAGCACGAGCGCACCGGCGGCCTGCTGCAGGTGCCGGCGCTCGGCAACATGCGCGTCGCCGACCAGCGCGTCAGCCAGGCGGTGCGGCTGATGGAGGAGACGGTGGACGCGCCGCTCACCCTGACGCGGCTTGCAAAGCGCGTCGGTGTCAGCGCGCGCTATCTCCAGGACCTGTTCCAGGAGACGATGGGCGTCGCGCCGCACCAGCACTATCTCGCGCTCCGCCTCAATGCCGCCCGGCGCAAGGTCATCGAGACGAGGGCCGAGTTCGCCGATATCGCGGCGCTCACCGGCTTCAACTCCTCCTCCGCCTTCTCACGCAGCTACCGGGCGCATTATCACGAGAGCCCGACGGAGACCCGTCGCCGGCTGCGGGCCGGGGCGAAGGGCTAGGCCTTTGTCAGCAGCGCGAGCATCGTCTCGGCGGCCTTGCGGGAAAGCGCGTCGCGCGGCCAGACGAGGCTCAGCGATTGCTGGTAGGCGTCATCGAGCGGCAGCAGCGCCGGCGGCGGCTTGATGTTGGCGACGGAGTGCTCCGGCAGCACCGAGAGATGGCCGTGGCCGAGCACGAGGTTGATGATGACGGGGATCGAATCCACCTCGACCAGCGTCAGGCGGGTGCGTTCGGCGGGGGAAAGCGTCGCTTCGAGGAAGCGGTCGGTCATCTGCCGCAGGCCGCTGCGCGGGCTCGGCACGGCGATCGGGTACTGGCATAGCAGCGTTGCGAAATCCTGCTTTTCGGCGCTGTCCAGCCTGCGCGGGCCGGCAAGCGCCAGCCGGGAGCGGCCGATCAGGCTGCCTTCGAATTCGGCTGGGTAGCGGTCGGTATCGAGCAGGATCAGGTCGAAGCGGCGGTTTTTCAGGCCCGAGACCAGTTCGTCCGCCGTGGTGGAGGAGAGGAAGAGCGGCTGGCGGGGCCGCGCCGCGCGCCATGCCACGGCGAGGCGGGCGAGCATGGCGGCGATCTCGCTCTCATGGCCGAAGGGGATGATCGCGCCGAGCCGCCAGGTGGCGGCGCTGCGGCGGAACCGCTCGGCCGATGCGGTGGAGAGGGACTCCCAGGCCGCGCCGATGCGTTCTGCGAGCGCCAGCGCTTCCAGGCCCGCGGGCGTGCAGGTGATGCCCGTCGCCGAACGCGCGAGGAGCTTGCAGCCGATCGCCGCCTCCAGATGGCTGAGCTGGCGGGTGAGCTGCGGCTGGCCGAGGCCGAGGGACTTGGCGGCGCCGTTGATGCTGCCGGTGCGGGCCGTCGCGGAAAAGCGGGAAAGGGCGGCGAGCGAGACGGCCGGCCTCGTTTCCCGGCCTTTGCCGAGGGCGGCGAGCGCGGCGGCCGCTTCGGCGATTTCGGCGAAGCGCGGCAGGCGGGCCTCGGCGTCGAGCGTCGGCACGAGCGCCTGCCCGTCGCGGCGCACCAGCGGCATCGACAGCACGGCCTCCATCCGGCGCAGCGCCGCGCTGGCGCTGGAGGCGGGGCGTCCTTCCGCGGCCGCCGCCCTGCGGATGCCGCGTTCTTCGAGAATGCTGTGCACAAGGCGAAGCGTGGATAGATCCACGGGCGGCTCCTTCGGGTTTTCCGTCTGTTCGGTTCATAGCATGAACCGTACGGATTTTGGGATATGGGTTCGGGCCGCGTTCCGCATAACATCCGCATTCGGTTTTACGCATTCCGGACAGGCGCTTTTGCCGGGATTGCCGTTCGAGACAGGCTTTTTGAAAATGCTCGCTTCCGCCGACACGCTCTATCTGACCGGCCAGCCGCTCGACTTCGCGACGCTGGAGGCGATCGGCACGGCCGCGCGACGGCCGGTGGCCTGCGAGATCGGCATGGGGCGTGTCGGCACGTCGCGCCGCGTCATCACCGATCGCCTCGCCACGGGCCTGCCGATCTACGGCGCGAATACCGGCGTCGGCTCGATGAAGGACAAGCTCTGGACGGCCGACGACCTCATCGAGTTCAACAACAGCCTGGTGAGGGCCCACCATTTCGGCACCGGCGAGCCGTTCACGCTGCCGATCGTGCGCAAGGCGATGGGCATCCGCGTCAACACCGCGCTCGGCGGCTATTCCGGCTGCAGCCCGGAGCTGATCGACGCCCTGCTCGGGCTGCTCGAACGGGATGTCGTGCCCGTCGTGCGCCGGCATGGCTCGATGGGCTGCGCCGATATCGGCCTGATGGGCCAGATCGCGTCGGTCCTGACCGGCGAGGGCGAGGCGTGGTACGGCGGCGAACGCCTGCCGGCCCTGGAGGCGCTGAAGCGCGCCGGCCTCCAACCCTATCGCATGCAGCCGCGCGATGCGCTGGCCGCCCTCAGTGTCAATGCCATCTCGCATGCCGCGGCGGCCAATGTGGTGCGCGAGGCGGCGATGGCGATCCGCAACCTCATGGTGACGGGCGTTCTCTCCTCGCTGGCGCTCGGCGCCTCGGCCGATCCCTGGCGCGTGGCGGCAAGGCTCTCGGCCCATGGCGAGGCGCTTGCCGGCACCTGGTTCGAGGCGCAGGCCGCCTCCGGCCACTGGCCGAAACCGTCGGCGATCCACGATCCGCTCAGCCTGCGCATGACCGCGCAGGTCTTCGGCGCCTGCCTCGATACGCTGATGAACGCCGCCGAGCGCATCGTCGAGGCGACGGCGCAGTCCGACGACAATCCGGTCGTGCTCGACAATCACGTCATGGCCTCCGGCGGCTCGCTGCCGCTCTCGACGACGCTCTATGTCGAGGCGGCGCAGACGGGGTTCGCCCATCTTGCGCGCAACGTGCTGAACCGCTGCGTGCTTCTCGCCAACGGCGTGCGCCGCAACCTGCCGGTCAACCTCGTGGCGCCCGGCGAGACGGCGACGGGCTTCGGGCCGCTGCTGAAGCTTGCGGTGGAGCTCTACATGCGCATCCAGTCGCTGGCGGTGCCGATCTCGGCGCAGTCCATCGTCGTCGCCGGCGGGCTGGAGGAGGAGGCGACCTTCCTGCCGCTGATCGTCGAGCGCATGGAGAGCCAGGTGCGGGACCTCCGCCAGCTCGCCGCCCTCGAAGCCATGCTCTCCGCCCAGGCGATCGACCTTGCCGGCGACAATGTCGCCGGCGTCGTCGCCATCGCCTACCAGCGCACGCGGGCGATCAGCCCGTTCTACCGCAAGGACCGGCCGCTTTCCGCCGAGATCGAGGCGCTCGACCGCGATCTTGCCAGCCCCGAGGCGCTTGCCGCCTTCGTCGAGGCCGCGCCCATGGCGCAATTCGACGCCTTCTTCGCCCTCAAGCCCTGACGGAGACAGACCATGGCCGATTTCGATCTCGTCCTGAAAGGCACCGTGGTCCTGGCGGATCGCATCGTCGACGGCGGCCATGTCGCGGTGCGTGACGGCAAGGTGGCGCATATCGGCCAGGGAGCCATGCCGGCGGCGAAGGAGCGGCACGACCTTTCGGGCGCGCTGATCCTGCCCGGCGCGATCGACGCGCAGGTGCATTCGCTGTCGCAGAAGAACCAGGAGGATTTCATCTGGTCGACGCGCTCGGCGGCGGCCGGCGGCGTCACCACCATCGTTGACATGCCCTATGACGAGGGCAACCTCGTGTGCTCGGCCGAGGCCGTGCGGCGCAAGGTGGACCATGCCGGGCCGCAGGCGCGCGTCGATTTCGCGCTCTACGGCACGGTCGATCCGCAGGAGGGGCCGGCGCGGATCGGGGAAATGGTCGAGGCGGGTGTCGCGGCCTTCAAGTTCTCCACCTTCGGCACGGACCCGAAGCGCTTTCCGCGCATCCCGGCGGCGCTGCTGGAGGAATGCTTCCGCGCCATCGCCCCGACCGGTCTGACGGCCGGCGTGCACAACGAGGACGACGAGGCGGTGCGCGCCGCGATCGCCCGGGTGAAGGCGGCCGGCATCACGGACTACCGCGCCCATGGCCTGTCGCGCCCGCCGCTGACGGAACTCATCGCCTCCAACCAGATCTACGAGACCGGCGCGGCAACCGGCTGCCCGGCCCATGTGGTGCATTGCTCGCTCGGCCGGGGCTACGAGATCGCCAGCGCCTATCGCGCGCAGGGTTTTCGGGCGACCATCGAGTGCTGCATCCACTATCTCACGCTCGACGAGGAGAACGACGTCGCCCGGCTCGGCGGCAAGGCGAAGATCAACCCGCCGATCCGCCCGCGCGCCGAGGTCGAAAAGCTCTGGCGGCACGTCGCCGCGGGCAATGTGACGCTCGTCTCCACCGACCATGTGAGCTGGTCGGAGGACCGCAAGACCAATCCGGACATGCTGGCCAACGCCTCCGGCGTGCCGGGGCTGGAGGTCATGGTGCCGCTCTTCGTCAAGGGCGCGCTGGATCGCGGCATTCCGCTGACGCGGGCGGCCGAGCTGATGGCCCTGAACCCCGCCCGGCATTTCCGGCTCGATCATGTGAAGGGCGCGCTCGAAGCCGGCAAGGACGCGGACATCGCCGTGCTGACGCCCGAGCCCTACAGCTATGACGCGGCGGCGAGCGGCCACAACGTCGTCGGCTGGTCGCCCTATAACGGCATCCGCCTGCCGTGGCGCGTCTCGGCGACCTGGCTGCGCGGCAAGCTCGCCTTCGACGGCAAACGGGTGCTCGCCGAACCCGGGTCCGGCGCCTTCGTGCGCCCATTGCCGACGCTCGTTTCCGCAGGTGGCCGTTGATGGCGGCGCCGCGAACCAATCTGCCGATCGATCCCGCCCGTATCGAGGATGTGATCGACGGGCTTGCCCGGCTCACCGAGCCCGGCCGGCCCTACACACGGCGTGCCTTTACCGCTCTGTTCCCGGCGGGGCGGGATTTTCTTGACCAGAGGTTTCGAGCGGCCGGGCTCGAAACGCGCATCGACGCCGCGGGCAATCTCATCGCCCGCCGGCCGGGCAGGAAACCGGGCCTCGGCACGATCATGCTCGGCTCCCATTCCGACACGGTGCCGGACGGCGGGCGTTACGACGGCATCGCCGGCGTGGCGGTGGCGCTGGAAGTCGCCCGCGCCCTTGCGTACCAGGGGATCGAACTCGACCATGACCTGGAGGTCGTCGATTTCCTTGCCGAGGAAGTGTCGATCTTCGGCGTCTCCTGCATCGGCAGCCGCGGCATGGCCGGCGTCCTGCCGGCGGACTGGCTGGCGCGCGAGAGCGGCGGCCTGACGCTGGAGCAGGGCATTCGCGATGTCGGCGGCGACCCGGCGCGCCTGCAGGCGCAGGCCCGCAAGGACATCGCGGCCTTCCTCGAACTGCATATCGAGCAGGGGCCGGTGCTGGAAACGGAGAAACTGGATATCGGCGTGGTGACGGCGATCGCCGGCATCACGCGCATCGAGATCATCGTCGAGGGCCGGGCGGACCATGCCGGCACGACGCCGATGGGCGCGCGCGCCGATGCGCTGGCGGCCGCGGCGCGGCTGGTAACGGGCATCGAGGCGCTGGCGAAGTCGCTCTCGGAAGGGCCGGGGCATTTCACGGCGACCGTCGGCGAATTCTCCATCGCGCCGAACGCGGCCAATGTCGTGCCGTCGCGCGCGCGCCTGTTGATCGACGCGCGGGCCGAGCACCGCACCACGATGGATGTTTTTGCCGCCTCCGTCGAGCAGATGGCGGAGCAGCTCGCACGGGAGACCGGCACGCTCATCGCGCCGCCGCGCCGCCTCTCCGACAACATGCCGACACCCGGCGATCCGCTGCTGCTCGATGTGCTGGATGCGGCCTGCGAGATGGCCGGCGCAAGCCATCGCCGCATGGCCTCCGGCGCCGGGCATGACACGGCCTTCCTGGCGAAGGTGACGCGGGCGGCGATGATCTTCGTGCCGTGCCTTGGCGGGCGCAGCCATGCGCCGGAGGAGTTCGCCGAGACGGACGATATCGCGCTCGGCGCGGCGGTGCTTTTTAACGCGGTGATTCAACTGGATAAGACATTGAGTCAGGAGGACGTCCGATGGGCCGGATCTTAAAGGAAAAAGACGTCGAGGCGGCGGTCAAGGGCGGCTCGGTCTATGCCGCCGGCGGCGGCGGCTGGGCGGACCATGGCCGCATGCTCGGCTATGCCGCGGTCTCGATCGGCAAGCCGGAGCTGGTCTCCATCGATGAATTGTCCGATGACGACTGGGTGGCGACCGCCGCCGCCATCGGCGCGCCGGCCTCCACCACGCCCTGGGAAATGCGCGGCGTCGACTATGTAAAGGCGGTGGAGCTTCTGCAGGACGCGCTCGGCGAGAAGGTCGCGGCGCTGATGGTCGGGCAGAACGGCAAGTCCTCGACGCTCAACGGCTGGCTGCCCGCGGCGATCCTCGGCACGAAGGTGCTCGACGCCGTCGGCGACATGCGGGCGCATCCGACCGGGGACATGGGGTCGATCGGCATGGCGGGCTCGCCCGAGCAGATGATCCAGACCGCCGTCGGGGGAAACCGCGACGAGAACCGCTATATCGAGCTCGTCGTGCGCGGCGCGACCGCGAAGGTCTCGCCGATCCTGCGCACGGCCTCCGACATGTCCGGCGGCTTCATCGCCTCCTGCCGCAATCCCTTGCGCGCCTCCTATGTGCGCAGGAACGCGGCGCTCGGCGGCATCTCGCTGGCCCTGAAGCTCGGCGAGGCGATCATCGCCGCCGAGGGCAAGGGCGGTGCGGCGATCATCGACGCCATCGTCAGGACGACGGGCGGCTCGATCCTGTCCGAGGGTGTCATCACGGACAAGTCTGTGGTCTACACCAGGGAAGCCTTCGACATCGGCACGGTGACGGTCGGCAGGGGGGACGATGCCTCCGTGCTGCATGTGATGAACGAATACATGGCGGTGGAATCGGCGGGCGGCAAACGCCTTGCCACGTTCCCCGACGTCATCACCACGCTCTCGCCCGAGGGCGAGCCGCTCAGCGTCGGCCAGCTCGAGGCCGGCATGACGGTGTTCGTCCTGCATGTGCCGAAGACGATCATCCCGCTCGCCTCCAGCGTGCTCGATCCGACCGTCTATCCGTCGGTGGAGAAGGCGATGGGGATCGAGCTGGCGCGGTATGCGCTGGAGACGACGGTTTAAGCGGACGGGTGCGGCTGCACCCCCCTCTGCCCTGCCGGGCATCTCCCCCACAAGGGGGGAGATTGGAGAGGCAACGTCTAGCCTCATGCTGCCGTTGCAAATGAAGAGATGCCATCGCGTCCAGCCGATCTCTCCCCTTGTGGGGGAGATGCCCGGCAGGGCAGAGGGGGGGTGAACCTCCCCATGAACGCTGAGGAGACGACCATGCCCAAGCCCAATCCGCGCCATCCGAACTATCCGATCCCGAGCGGTGATGTTTTGCGCGCCAGGGGCTGGCGGCAGGAGGGGCTTTTGCGGCTTCTCGAGAACGTTCTGTCGGTCGGCGAGGATCCGGACAATCTCATCGTCTATGCCGCGCTCGGCAAGGCGGCGCGCAACTGGGCGGCGCACAGGGCCATCGTCAAGGCGCTGACGGAGATGGACGAGAACCAGACGCTGGTCATCCAGTCCGGCAAGCCGGTCGGCCTGCTGAAGACCCATGCCAAGGCGCCGCTCGTCATCATGGCGAACTGCAACATCGTCGGGCAATGGGCGAAGGCCGAGGTTTTCTACGAGCTCCAGCGCAAGGGGCTGATCTGCTGGGGTGGGCTGACGGCCGGGGCCTGGCAGTATATCGGCAGCCAGGGCGTCATCCAGGGCACCTACGAGATCTTCATGCGCATCGCGGAGAAGCGCTTCGGCGGCAGCCTCGCCGGCCGCTTCATCCTGACGGCCGGCCTCGGCGGCATGGGCGGCGCACAGCCGCTCGCCGGCCGCATGGCGGGGGCGGCCATCCTCTGCGTCGATATCGATCCGGCGCGCGCGGCGGCGCGCAAGGCCGTCGGCTATCTGGAGCATGTCGCACCGGATCTCGATGCGGCGCTTTCGATGATCGACGAAGCCGTGAAGGAGAAGCGCGCGACCTCGATCGGGCTCGTCGGCAATGCGGCGGAAATCTACCCGGAGATCGCCCGGCGCGGCATCGTGCCCGACATCGTCACCGATCAGACCTCGGCGCACGATCTCGTCTACGGTTATGTGCCGAAGGGCATGAGCCTCGACCAGGTAAAGGGCCTGCGCGACGACGGGCAGGGGCAGTTGATGGCGGCAAGCCGCGCCTCCATCGTCGAGCATGTCTCGGCCATGCTGGAATTCCAGAGGCAGGGCGCCGAGGTGTTCGACAACGGCAACCTGATCCGCACGCAGGCGCGGGAAGGGGGCGTCGCCGATGCCTTCGACATCCCGATCTTCACCGAGGCCTATCTGCGGCCGCTCTTCGCGCGGGCCATCGGGCCGTTCCGCTGGATGGCGCTGTCCGGCGCGGAGAGCGACATCGCGCGGATCGACGACCTCGTCCTGGAGATGTTCCCGGACAACGGGATCGTCACCAACTGGATCCGGCTGGCGCGGGACAACGTGCCCTTCGAGGGCTTGCCGGCGCGCATCGCCTGGCTCGGCCATGGCGAGCGCACGGCGCTGGCGCTGGCGGTGAACCGGCTGGTGGCGGCCGGCGAACTGAAGGGGCCGGTCGCCTTTTCGCGCGACCATCTCGATGCCGGGGCCATGGCGCACCCGAACATCATGACCGAGCGCATGAAGGACGGCTCGGACGCCATTGCCGACTGGCCGCTGCTCGACGCCATGCTGCTCTCCTCCTCCATGGCCGATCTCGTCGTCATCCATTCGGGCGGCGGCGGTTATGCGGGCTATATGACGAGCTGCGGCGTGACGCTCGTCGCCGACGGCACGGCGGACGGTGCGGAACGGCTGGAGCATGCCTTGACGAACGACACGTCGCTCGGCGTCATCCGCTATGCCGATGCCGGTTATGACGAATCGCTCGACGAGATCGCGAAGAAGGGCATCGGCTACGTGGCGGTGGGCTGATTCCGGCGAGGGGCGATGCTGTTCAAGGCGGACATGCTTGAAGGATCGGCAGGGGCGAGGTGACGCTCGCCTTCCGCCGCTGGTCGAGGCCGACGGTGCGCGCCGGCGGCACGCTGCGCACCGCCGCGGGCGTGCTCGCCATCGACAGCGTCGAGGCCGTGGATGTTCGCACCGTCCCGGACGCGGATGTGCGGGCGGCCGGTTATGCCGCGCGGGTCGACCTGCTCGGCGACCTCCGGCCGGAGGGGCAGCTTTACCGGATCGCCTTCCATGTCGCGGGCAAGGACCCGCGGGAAAGCCTGCGTGAAAACGATACGGTCGGTCCGTCCGATATCGCCGCGCTGGACGCCCGGCTGGACGCGCTCGACCGTGCGGCACCGTGGACACGCGCGGTGCTCGCCATGATCGCGGAAAGGGACGGGCGCACCGCCGCGGAGATGGCCGAACGGCTCGGCGTGGAAAAGCTGGCGCTCAAGCGGGAGATCCGGCAGCTCAAGGAACTGGGGCTGACGGAGAGCCTTGCCGTCGGCTACCGGCTTTCGCCGCGCGGACACGCATTTGTGAAGGGCAGCCGGCGGGGATCGTGATGCGGGCGGGGCTAACTCCCTGAAATGTCGCGATGGCCGTAAACGTTGCATTTAATATTTCGCGGTAATCTTCCGTTAGTAATTCCGTCCATGTGTCGAAAGGGCGGGGCTTCGGTTTGTTTTGCGTGCGGGTGCCTATGCGTCTTTCGGTCCTTACAACGGTCCTCCTTGCCTGTGCCGCCATGACGGGGTGTGCGTCGAGCTCCAACCCCATGTCGGCGCTCGCCATCAAGCCGTCCTCGGAGACCACCGCCTCGGTTTCGAAGGCGAGCGGCCCCGTGCCGGAGGTCGCCGTCGGCGAGAGCAAGGTGACGGCGGACGGCGCGGAGATGCTCGCCTGGGCCGGCCCGGCGGCGGGGACCCACGTCTTCGAGAGCGTCACCCAGCAATCGGCCATTCCCGCCGAACGGCCGGCGGAGGCCGTGACGGCCGAGGAGCCTGCATCCGAAGGCGGCTCGCGGAAACGCTCCCGCGTCTACAGCCAGCAGTTCCGCGACGCCCATCCGATCAATTTCGGCAAGCGTGCGCCCAAGCATTATCAGGTGCACGGCGTCGACGTTTCGCGCTGGCAGGGCGACATCGACTGGGTGAAGCTGCGCATGCAGGGCGCCAACTTCGCCTTCATCAAGGCGACGGATGGCGGCGACCATCTCGATCCGATGTTCCAGAAGAACTGGCGCAAGGCCAAGGAAGCCGGCATCAAGCGCGGCGCCTACCACTTCTTCTACTGGTGCCGCGTCGCAAGCTCGCAGGCCGAATGGTTCATCCGCAACGTGCCGAAGGATCCCGATGCGCTGCCGCCGGTCATCGATGCGGAATACAACGGTGAATCGCGCTGCAAGAAGCGCCTGACACGCGCCCAGTATGTCGAGAAGATCCGCGTCTTCTCCGAGATGCTGGAACGCCACTACGGCAAGCGGCCGATCATCTATACGGCGCCGGATTTCTACGAGGACAATCTTTCGGGCGAGCTGACGAACCATCCGTTCTGGCTGCGCTCGGTCGCCGCCCATCCATCCAAGCGCTATCCGAACCGCCGCTGGGTGTTCTGGCAGTATTCCGGCTCGGGCCTGTCGCACGGCGTCACCGGCAAGATCGACCTCAACGTCTTCTACGGCAGCGTGAACGACTGGCACAACTGGCTTGCCGGCCAGCGCTCGGCCAGCCGCGACTGACTGTCGACGACGGCAGGCGGATGAGCCGGACGATCTACCTCCGCTTCTGCGGATAGATCGTCTCGCCGCGCTTCAGCATCTCCACGAAGGTCTCGATCTTCCGCCTGCGGCCCGCCTCGGTCTTCATCATGTGGACGCGGAAGGCGAGGGCGAAGCGGTTCTGCTCGGTGAGCCTGCCGAGCATCGCCCTTGCCGCCGGCTCGGCGTCGATCGCCGCCTGCAGGTCCGGCGGGATCTTCATGTCCTTGCCGCTGCCATAGGCCTTGTCCCAGCGGCCGTCCGCCTTGGCGGCCTCCACATGTTTCAGGCCGTGTTCGGTCATTCGCCCGTCCTTAATCAGCCGGCCCACCGTCTCGACGTTCTTCCTGCTCCACACGCTCTTCCTGCCCCGCGGGCAGTAGCGCTGGAAAAAGCTCTTCTCGTCGAGCCCCTTGCGGATGCCGTCGATCCAGCCCCAGCAGAGCACAACCTCGATCGCCTCCTCGGGATCGATGGAGGCAAGGCCGGAGGCGCGCTTGTGGATCTTGATCCAGACCTCG
The DNA here is from genome assembly GCF_050859155.1 of Shinella yambaruensis. Lineage (NCBI taxonomy): Bacteria > Pseudomonadati > Pseudomonadota > Alphaproteobacteria > Hyphomicrobiales > Rhizobiaceae > Shinella > Shinella yambaruensis. The sequence goes on along the minus strand of NZ_CP150638.1, from coordinate 2,612,711 downwards.
GGCGCCGTGGCGTGGTTTTCCGCCAGCCAGCGATGGAACGCTTCCTGCCCTGGAAATTCGCGGACATGGGCAGGGTCGATTTCCACAGGCGCCATCGTGTTTCCCCCGTTTTCCGGTGAGCCGTGTCCTTCGTGCACTGGCCGCCCGGCCGGGCAGGGACTAATGCCGAAGAAGTGATCCCGATGTTTCTTGCCAGCCCGCCCGCGGTTTGGCTAGCCATCTGACAAACCTCCCTTTTCTTCCCAAGGAGATCGTAAAGAGAATGCCTACGGTGTGCACATTGTCGCGCAGAGCCTTTTTCATGGGCGCCGCCGCGACGCTTGCGGGATGCGCAACCACGGAAACGTCGGTCAGGAATGCCCCGGTTCCGCAGAAGGTCAGCTATCCGATCGTGCCGGCGAGCGACGAGGAGCTCGCCGCGCGCTACGCCGCCGTCGAGGATGGCGGCCATCTCATCCCTGCCATTCCCTACCGGGAAATCGATCCGAAATATTATCGCCAGCGCGTGAAGGACCCGACCGGCGAGACGCCGGGCACGGTGGTCGTCGATACGCCCGGCCGCTTCCTCTATGTGGTGGAGCCGGGCGGCACGGCGATGCGCTACGGCGTCGGCATCGGCCGCGAGGGCTTCGCCTGGGAAGGCGAGGGCATCATCCACTGGCGCCAGCCCTGGCCGCGCTGGAAGGTGCCGGCCGACATGATCGCGCGCACGCCGAGCCTTGCCAGATATTCCGTCGAGAACGGCGGCATGGAGCCGGGCATCAAGAACCCGCTCGGCGCGCGGGCGCTCTACATCTTCCAGAACGGCAAGGACACGCTCTACCGCCTGCACGGCTCGCCGGAATGGAAATCGATCGGCAAGGCGACGTCGTCCGGCTGCGTGCGGCTGATCAACCAGGATGTGCTCGACCTGTACAAGCGCGTGCCCTATCACGCCCGTATCGTCGTGCATCAGGGACCGATGGGCGCGGCGGTCGGCGCTTAGAGCATTTCCAGCCGAAGCGAGATCGCTTCGGTGTCGGATAATGCGGTAAAAACAAGAATCTAGAGCATTTCCGGCGAACCGGAGTTCGCCGGAAATGCTCTAGGTCACGGTCTCGCCACCGTCGACCACGAGAATCTGGCCGGTCATGTAGCTTGACCGGTCGGAGACGAGGAAGAGGATCGGCTCGGCGATCTCCTCCACATCCGCCCAGCGCCCCATCGGCACCTTCTCCCTTATATAGCCTTCGATCGCCTCGCGTCCGCCCATCTGCGCGATGAAGGGGGCGTTGAAGGGCGTGTCCACCCAGCCCGGGCAGAGCGCGTTGACGCGGATGCCGTGGCGGGCATAGTCGCCGGCCATCTGCCTGGTCATGGCGATGACTGCATGTTTCGTCGTCGTATAGGCGATCATCTCGCGGTCGTAGAGCACGCCGGAGGAGGAGGCCGTGTTGAGGATGACGCCCTTGCCCTGCGCCCTCATGGCCGGCATGACGAGGCGGGCGGCGATCAGGTGCGCGCGCACGTTGAGGTTCCAGGAGAGGTCGAGCCCGTCGAGCGGCACGCTCTCCAGATCGCCGGCGACCTGCGCGCCGGCATGGTTGTGCAGGATGTCGACGCGGCCGTGGCGCGACAGCACGGACGCGACCGCCATCTTCAGCTCCACGTCGTCGGTGACGTCGACGATGACCGCCTCGGCCTTGCCGCCGTCGGCACGGATGAAATCGACGGTCTCGGCCGCGCGCGCCTCGTCGCGGTCGGCGACGCAGACCGTGGCGCCCTCGCGCGCCATGATGCGCGCGCCGGCCCGGCCGATGCCGGAGCCCGCTCCGGTGACGATGGCGACACGGTTGTTCAGGATCATCGGTCTTACTCTCCGGCAGGCGATTTTCGGGTTTTCTCCCGCATCAGCAGGCGGGCGATGAGGATCAGGAGCAGCGAGGCGACCAGCACCATCGTCGCGATGGCGTTCACCTCCGGCGTCACGCCGCGGCGGATCGAGGCGAAGACGTAGATCGGCAGCGTCGTCTTGGAGCCCGTGACGAAGAAGGCCACGATGAAATCGTCGAAGGAGAAGGTGAAGGCGAGCAGGAACCCGGCGAGCACCGAGGGCAGGATCTGCGGCAGCACGATATCGCGGAAGGTGGTGAGCGGCGTCGCGTAGAGATCGGCCGAGGCCTCGACGATGTCGCGCCCGAGCGTCGCGATGCGCGCCTTCACGATCATGGTGACGAGCGCCATGGTGAAGAGGCCGTGCGCGGCGATGATCGAGCCGTAGCCGAGGCCGAGCTGCGGCGGTTTTTCGCCGGGCCAGATGGCGGCGATCGCCGGGTTGATCGCGCCGAAGAAGGCGACGAGGGCGACGAGCGTCGCGATGCCGATGACGACGCCCGGCACGACGATGGCGGCGGCGAGCAGGCCGTCGAAGACCGCGCGGGCGCGGCTGCCCAGCCGTTCGAGGCCGAGCGCGGCCATGGTGCCGAAGACGGCGGCGAGCGTGGCGCTGACGAGGGCGATGATCAGGCTGTTCTGCAAGGCCGTGATGAGGAACGGATTGGCGAGCGCCTTGCCGTACCATTCGACGGAAAATCCGGTGAACTCGCTCGCATTGCGCCCCGCATTGAAGGAGAACAGCACGACGAGCGCGATCGGCGCGTAGAGGAAGAGATAGACGGCGGTGATCAGCGCGCGCATCAGACGAGGTCCACCTGTCTCGTGCCGGAAATCCGCCAGGCGATGCGCATGGCGACCATCAGCACCACCACGACGATGGCGACCAGCGTGACGGCGATGGCCGAGCCGAAGGGCCAGTTGCGCGATTGCAGGAAGAGATCGACCAGCGCGTTGCCGATGAAGAAGACCTTGCCGCCGCCGAGGAGCTGCGGGATGAGATATTCGCCGAGAAGCAGGATGGTGACGAGCGCGACGCCCGTCATGACGCCCGGCAGCGACAGCGGCAGGGTGACGGAAAAGAAGGTCGACAGGGGTTTTGCGCCGAGGTCGGCGGAGGCTTCGAGCAGGCGCCGGTCGAGCTTTTCGAGGCTGACATAGATCGGCATGATCATCAGCGGCAGGTAGCCGTAGACGATGCCGAGCAGTACGGCGCCGGGCGTGTTGAGCAGGCGCACGTCTGCAATGCCGATCATGTCGAGCAGATTGGGAATGCCGCGCGAGCCGAGGATGTACATCCAGGCATAGGTGCGCACGAGCAGGCTCGTCCAGAACGGCACGACGACCAGCGAGACGAGCAGCAGCCGGTGGCGCGGGCTCGCCTTGACGGCGAGGTAATAGGCCGTCGGATAGGCGACGAGGAGGCAGAGGAAGGCGCCGGCGGGCGCCAGCATGAGGGTGTTCCAGTAGGCGGCGGAGCGGGCCGGCAGGTTGGCATATTGCGCGAAAGTGAACGCCGCCTGGTAGCCGCCTGCCGGTCCGCGCTCGCCGACGGAGAAGACCAGCATGGCGATGAAGGGCAGCACGAGGAAGACGAACAGCCAGGCGGAAGCCGGCGCCAGCAGCGCCGCCGTCACCAGCCGTCTTTTCGTCGTCATCGTCAGGGGCATTCGATCGATCCTGTTGCAAGATGCGAGGGTCGCCCCTCATCCGGCCTGCCGGCCACCTTCTCCCCGCAAGCGGGGAGAAGGAAATGTGTAGCTGCGCCCCGTTCCCTCTCGAAGGGATTGATGCGGGCGCCGCATACCCTTCGCCCCGCCTGCGGGGAGAAGGTGGCGGCAGCCGGATGAGGGGCGAGGCGGCTACGCCGACTTGAACCGTGCCATCAGTTCCGCCCGCGCCGGGTCCGTCAGCGTCACGGCGGCGCCGAATTCGAGCGGGGTCAGCGCGGCCTCGTCCGGATAGACGATCCTGTTGCCGGTGATTTCGGCCGGCAGCAGCGAGAGCACGCGGCTGTCCGTCGTCGGCGCGCCGTTGGCGATGTGCTCCTTCACCGCGTTCTGCGGGTCCATCAGGAAGTTGAGCAGGGCGTAGCCGGCCGGCTTGTTGGCCGCGCTTGTCGGCACCGCGTAGAAATCCGACCAGATCTCGCCGCCGTCGGAGCCGAGCGCGAACTGGATTTCCGGGATGTCGCGGTTGAGCTGCGCGCCGTCGTTCGTCCAGCACATGGTCATCCAGGCGTCGGAGGCGCGCATGGAGGGCTGGTAGTCGCTGTTGATGGCGTAGAGATGCGGCTTGACCCTGATCAGCAGTTCCTCGGCCTTGGCCAGCTCCTCGGGCTTGACCGAATTGAAGGAGAAGCCGAGCGAGACGAGGGCGTTGCCGATCGTGGTGAGCTGGTAGTCGTGCACCATGGCGCGGCCGTCCGCCTCGGTCATGGCGACCTCGAAGAACTCCTTCCAGCTCGTCACCTTCGACTTCACCTTGTCGGCGTTGACGGCGATGCCCGTCGTGCCCCAGTTCTTCGGCAGCGCATAGACCTTGCCGTCGACCGTGCCCTCGTTGGTGAAGCGGGTGTTCTGGGTGCCGGGGTCGAAGTTCGGCACCTTGGCAAGGTCGAGCGGGTCGATCAGGCCGAGGCCGGCATAGGTGGAGATCGTGTAGTTGGTGGGCACGAAGAGGTCCCAGCCGGTGCCGCCGGCCTGGAGCTTGGCCAGCATCTCCTCGTTCGAGCCGAAGACGTTGACCTCGACGGCGACGCCCGTCGCGGCGGTGAAGGCCTCGAAGGTCGCCGGGTCGTGGTAGTTCGGCCAGGTGGCGAGCGACATGGCGGAGCCGAGGTCTTCCTGCGCGTGCGCCTCGCCGGTGAAGAGGCCGGGCTGGCGCGCCAGCACGGCGGCGGCAAGGCCGAGGCCGGTGACGGCGAGGAAGTGGCGGCGCGTGACGGAGCCGCGTTTCAGCCGCATGAACTCGTCCGTCAGTTCCCGAGCGCTGATCGGGGCATTCTCTCTGAACCATTTCGACATGATGCTGTTCCCCTGTTGGGCCTGTTTCCCTCAGGCCGGAAAGATATGCGTCTGGCCGGGATCGAAGCTTATGGCGACCCGTTCGCCCGGCGCGACGAGGTCGTTTTGCGATTGGCTGTGGCGTTCGGCGGTGACGAGCAGGTCGCCGAGCCCGTCGACGGCGACGGAATATTCGGCGGCCGAGCCGAGGAAGATGCGATGCGTGACCGTGCCTTCCAGCGTGGTCGCGTCGGCCGCGCCGCGCGAAAGGCGGATCGCCTCCGGGCGAAGCGCGACCGTGACCGCGCCCGGCGCAAGATCGGCGCGCGCTGCGGGCAGGGCCGCGCCATTGCCGAGGCGCACGGTGCCGCCGGTTTCCAGCGTGCCGGCAAAACGGTTCGTCTTGCCGACGAAATCGGCGACGAAGAGATCGGCGGGCCGGTCGTAGACCTCCTGCGGCGTCGCGAGCTGGCGGATGCGGCCGGCGCTCATCACGCAGACGAGGTCGCTCATCGACAGCGCCTCCTCCTGGTCGTGCGTGACGAGCACGAAGGTGATGCCGAGATCGCGCTGCAGCGTCTGCAACTCGATCTGCATGGCGGTGCGCAGCTTCTTGTCGAGCGCGGCGAGCGGCTCGTCGAGCAGCAGCACGGAGGGCTTGTTGACGAGCGCGCGGGCGAGCGCCACGCGCTGCTGCTGGCCGCCGGACATTTCGTGGATGCGGCGCCTGGCGAAACCGGTGAGGCGCACCATCTCCAGCGCCTCGCCGACACGGCGGGCGATCTCCGCCGCCGGCAGCTTCGGGCGCAGCTGCCTCAGCCCGTAGGCGACGTTCCTCTCCACGTCGAAATGCGGGAAGAGGGCATAGTGCTGGAAGACCATGTTGACCGGGCGGCGATAGGCCGGAACGCCGTTGGCGACCTTTCCGGCGATCAGCACCTCGCCCTCGCTCGGCTGCTCGAAGCCGCCGATCATGCGAAGACAGGTGGTCTTGCCGCAGCCGGACGGACCGAGAAGCGCGACGAAGGCACCCTTCGGCACGGAAAGATTGATGTCGGAGACCGCGGTCACCGCGCCATAGCGCTTGGTCACCGAACGGAACTCGATGTCGTTCGTTGGGGCGGATGTCACGTCTGTTCCCTGCGGTTGTTGGTCTCTTGGCGATCTCTGCCGCCTTGGCCACCGTCGAGGGGATGCTAGTCAGCGGCCGATGGGTGGTATATACCCCGAGAGAGGTATTTTATCCGTAAATCGGCTGTGGAAGGAGTATATCCGGCGGCAGTCCATTCCGGCTGCCGCGGGGGAAATCGGGGGAGCAGCGGCGCCATGCGGGTCGATTTCACGGCACTTTTTCGCACCCTGGCCGACTGGGCCGGCGCGCCGGAGAGCTCCGACCGGCAGACCGGAGAGACCCTGCTTGCGATGATGCGGGCGCTGGTGCGCTTCGACGACATCGTCATCTTCGCCTATCACGAGAAGGCGCGGCCGATCGACCTCTTCAGCACCTTCGATGCGGACGACCACCACGTCTTCGTGACGCTCTACCAGGCCGGACCCTACCTGCTTGATCCGTTCTACCGCACGACGCGGGCCGGCCGCGCCGGCGTCTTCCGCATGCGGGAGCTGGCGCCGGACCGGTTCTTCTCCAGCGAATATTTCCGCACCTACTATTCGCAGACCCGGCTTGCCGAGGAGATCGGTTTCTTCGTGCCGGTGGACGACGGCGTGACGGTGGTGGTCTCGCTGATGCGGCGCGAGAAGACCGGCGTCTTCCCCGCGCCGGAATTCGCCCTGCTCAGCGATGCAGAACCCTTCGTCGCCGCCGTGGTGCGGCGCGCCTGGAGCGGGCTTGCCGGGCGCTTCGCGGAGACGGGCCAGGGGCAGGGGCGGCGGAGCGAGCCCTTGAGCGCGGCCGACAGGGTGTGGCGCAAGCTGAACCTGACGGACCGCGAGGCCTCGATCATCGAGCTCGTCCTGCAGGGACACTCGTCGGAATCGATCGGCCTGAAGCTCGACATCTCCACCGGCACGGTGAAGGTCCATCGCCGTAACGTCTACCGCAAGCTCGGCATCTCCTCGCAGATCCAGCTGCTGTCGATCTATCTGAAGAACCTTCAGGGGTAGGCGGGGCGACAGGGGCGTCGTTAGCGAAGGCGGGACCACTCTCCTTCTTCCTCCGTCATCCTCGGGCTTGACCCGAGGATCCATGCGCCACGGCACACACGGTCACCAGCGGCTGTGGCAACTGTGTTCAAGCGAAGTTGGTTTTGTCGCGCTGCATTGCATTGAGGATTGTGATGAGCTTTCGCGCGACGGCGATGATGCCGGCCTTTGCGGAGCCTGTTCTGGCTGAGACGGCCTGATGGAAGGCGCGCAGGCGCGCTGAGGCCTTGATGGCGCCGAGGGCCGCCATGTAGAGGGCCTTTCGCACCCGTGGCCTGCCGCCCTTGATGCGGCGGCGGCCGGATCTCCTGCCGGAATCGTCATTGAAGGGAGCAAGGCCGGCAAGGCTTGCGGCTGTTTTGGGCGAAAGGCTGCCGAGTTCGGGCATATGGGCCAGCAGGGTCAAGGCTGTCACCTTGCCCACGCCGGGCGCGGAGGTAAGGCGGTGCGCCTGCTGAGCGAGATGTCCATTCTTCATCTGCTCGTCGATCGCAGCCTGGATCGAGGCGATCCTCTCGCCGAGGATGGCGATCATGGCCTCGATGTCGGCGCGGACGGCGGGATCGAAGGCATCGCAAAGATGCCGGCGCTCGGTTGCACGGGCATCGACGAGCTGGTCCCGGCGGCGGGCAAGGGCCGCCAGCCGCTCGCGCACCGGGCAAGGCGGCGCCTCGGCCGTCAGGCCGAACATGGTTCCCATCTCGCAAAGCGAGCGGGCATCGATGCGGTCGGTCTTGGCCAGCCGTCCCCGCGCTTCGGCAAAGCGCCGGGCCGTCTTCGGGTTGACGCGGGCAAAGGCGATGCCGGCCTGCGAAAGACACAGGCGCAGCAGCCGGTCGCAATGACCTGTCGCCTCGAAGACGACCAGGTCGGTGGCCGGGTCGAGACCACGGGCAAAAGCGGACAGCGCGGTCTGCTCGTTGGGGATGCGGCAGAACCTGGCCGTTTTCGGATCGAAGATGTCGATCATGTCCTTGCCGATGTCGCAGCCGATGAAGGTATGGTGTATCGTCATGGCGCCTGCTCCTGTGTGCGGGGTCTGTGGCGACAGCCCCGTGCAACTGTTCAGGTTGATGGGCGAAGCGGGAAGGGACCAAGCCATGCCGCGGCCTGCCGTCACAAACGGCGGCCTGGATCCTCTCGGCCTCCTTCCCGCAACCATCTTACATCAGACCAAACACACAGGATCCTCGGGTCAAGCCCGAGGATGACGGAAAGGTTAGCGGTCGGGGGCATGCAAGAAGCCCGGCATCGCTGCCGGGCTCCATCGAGTCTTTTCAAAGGCTTGCGGGCCTATCCTGACGGATCGATTCCGCGTCTTCAAATCGTGATTCAAGCGACCGTCGCCAGCGCGACCTGCGCCCGCGCGTCGATGATCTGGCGGGCGGCGTTGGCGGCTTCCTTGCCCTTGATGACGAAATGGTCGCGGAAGAAGGCGATGTGGGCGTCCGATTCCTGGAAATTGTGCGGCGTCAGCACGGCCGAGAGCACCGGCACGCCGGTGTCGAGGCCGACGCGCACGATGGCGTCCACCACGGTGCCGGCGACGAAATCGTGGCGGTAGATGCCGCCGTCGACGACGAGGGCGACGCCGAGAATGGCGGAATAGCGGCCGGTGCGGGCGAGAAGCTGGGCATGGAGCGGGATTTCGAGGGCGCCGGGCACGTCGACGATGTCGACCTCTTCGGCGCGGCCGCCGAGCGCCGTCCATTCGGCGACGAAGGACTGGACCGCCTGGTCGACGATGCCGGCGTGCCAGCGGGCACGGATGACGGCGATGCGGGCGGCGGGGGTGGCATTCACATTCATGTCGAGGCCTTTCAAGGGTTGAGCCATTTTGCAACGGTCCCCTTGGGCGAACACGCAGGACGCGGCCCCGCCGCTGAGGGCGGGTGGCTCCTGCTTGCTCTCTTCCATCCGGACTGTGACCGTCGGCTCCGGCATCGCACCGGATCTGCTGACCCTTGCCTTTGGGGCAAGGCGCTCGCGGGCTCCGGGTTTTCACGCCCGATACCGCCGGTGGGGAGTTTCACCCCGCCCTGAGAACGATGGGAGACTAGCCGGCGAAAGCCCGCAGATCAAATCCGCGGGCGACGCAAAAGGCGCAATTCACGACAGATTTTTCCAAAGCGCGGCCGAAACCTGGAAAACCGCTTCGCGGCCGTGCCGGCACGCTCAGTCGCGGATGACCAGAAGATCGCCGGCCGTGAAGCGCAGCGTGACCGTCTCGCCGACCGTCGGCGGCACGAGGCCGGGGCTGTTGAACATGTCGAAGGAGATGATGCTGTCGCCGACCTTCATGCGGGTGCGGATGACCGAGCCGAGGAAGTTCGAGGAGACGACCTCGCCCGTCAGCGCCGTGTCGCCCCTGGCGTCGGGGGCGGTCGAGCCGGCTTCCGGGCGCAGCGCCAGCGAGACGGTGTCGCCGGCCTTCGCATTGCCGAGCGGCTCGCGCAGCGTCACGCCCTGATCGCCGATCGAGACGCGGTTGGCGGCGGGATCGACGACCTTCGCCTCGATGAGGTTCAGCGTGCCGACGAAGTTGGCGACGAAACGGGTAGCGGGACGGTTGTAGATGTCCGCGGGCTTGCCGATCTGGTCCGCCTTGCCGGCGTTCATCACGACGATGCGGTCGGAGATCGACAGGGCCTCTTCCTGGTCGTGGGTGACGAAGACCGTGGTGATGCCGAGCTGCTGCTGAATCTGCCGGATTTCCTCGCGCAGCGACACGCGGATCTTGGCGTCGAGGGCGGAGAGCGGTTCGTCGAGCAGGAGGACCTGGGGCTTGGGCGCGAGCGCCCGGGCGAGCGCCACGCGCTGCTGCTGGCCGCCGGACATCTGGTAGGGGTAGCGGTCGGCGAGATGGTCGAGCTTGATGAGGCCGAGCATCTCCTTGACGCGCGCGTCGATCTCGGCCTTCGGCCGGCCGGCGACCTTGAGGCCGAAGGCGACGTTTTCGGCAACGTTCATGTTCGGGAAGAGGGCGTAGGCCTGGAACACCATGCCGATATTGCGCTGGTTGGGGCGCAGGTTCTGCTGGCTCCTGCCGTCGATGGTGATCGCGCCGCCCGAGGGCGTCTCGAAGCCGGCGATCATGCGCAGCACCGTGGTCTTGCCGCAGCCCGACGGGCCGAGGAACGAGATGAACTCGCCCTTTTCGATCGACATGTTGAAATCCTTGACCACCTGGACGGGGCCGAAGGACTTCTGAAGGCTGGTGAGGGTGAGAAAGCTCATGGAAAGTCCTTAAGTCGCGCTCTGCGCGCCCTTCTGGAAACGGGAAACAAGCTGGATCAGGCCGAGGCAGCCCCAGGTCAGCGCGAAGGACATGACCGCAAGCGCGGCCGGCTCGTAGGCGCGGTTGGCGCCGAGCAGCTGCATGTAGGGACCGAAGGCCGGACGGTTGAGGAGGGCGGCCATGGTGAACTCGCCGATGACGATGGCGAAGGTGAGGAACGCGCCCGACAGCACCGCGACCAGCACGTTCGGCAGGATGATCCTGGCGAGGATCGTCGTCCAGCCGGCACCGAGGCTCTGAGCCGCTTCCGTCAGCGTCGCGATGTCGATCGAGCGCAGGCCCGTATCGACGGAGCGGTACATGTAGGGCAGCGCCAGCGTCGCATAGCCGAACATCAGGAGGATGTTCGTGCCGGTGATCGAGCCGGTCAGCGGCAGCCAGCTCGAGGTGTTGTAGAGCCGGATATAGCCGAAGACGATGACGATGGCCGGGATGACCAGCGGCAGCAGCGTGACGAATTCGATATAGGGACGAAGGCCCGGCAGCTTCAGCCGCACCCAGTAGGCGGTCGGCACGACGAGCAGCACGCCGAAGACGATGGTCGCGAGCGCCATCAGGATCGAATAGGTGAAGGTCGCCTGGAAGCGCGGATCGCCGAGCACGACGGCATAGGCATCCAGCGAATAGACGCCGCGGCGCATCTTCAGGGAGAAGTTGGTCATGCCGAGCAGCGGCAGGATGAAATAGAGCATTCCGAAGATGAGGGCGCCCCAGGCCCAGAACTTTCTCATTTCAGCCACCTTTCGCTGCGGGCGCGCAGCCAGATGTAGATCGTGTTGGCGATGCCCGTCACGACGATCATGCCGAAGGCGAGCGCATAGCCGAGATGCGGGTTGCCCAAGACGTCGCCGCGGATCTGCGCGAAGAGCAGGATCGGCACGATGGAGAGCGAGGAACCGGTGAGGGCGATGGCGGTGGCGACGGCCCCGAAGGCGTTCGCGAAGAGCAGCGCCAGGGTGCCGAGGAAGGAGGGCAGCAGGATCGGGAAGGCGACCATGCGCCAGTACTGCGCGTTCGTGGCGCCGAGGATCTGCGCGGCTTCCCGCCATTCGCGCTTCAGGCCGTCGAGCGCGGGTGTGATGATGAGGATCATCAGCGGAATCTGGAAGAACAGATAGGTGATCGTCAGGCCCCAGAAGGACAGGATGTTGAAGCCGAGCGCGCGCAGGTCGATGCCGAGCTGGGACTTCAGGAACACCGTGATGAGGCCGACCGGGCCGAGTGTCGCAAGGAAGGCGAAGGCGAGCGGCACGCCGGCGAAGTTGGAGGCGACGCCGGAAAAGGTCAGGAGCGGGCCGCGGATCCATTTCGGCAGGCCGCCGAGCACCACGGCGGATGCGACGGAAAAGCCGATCAGGCAGCCGAGCAGGGCGGAGGCGATGGAGATCTTGATCGATATCCAGTAGGCCGAGAGGATGGAGGTGGTGAACAGGCCCCGGATATTGTCGAGCGTGAAGCTTCCGTCCGGCGTCTGGAAGGCGCCGACGACGATGCGCATCGTCGGCATGATCAGGAACAACAGGACGAAGATCGCGAACGGCGCCGCGCCGAGCCAGTGCAGCGGGAGGCGGAAGGGCGCCCGCGCGGGGGGCGGTGCTGCTGAGCTGTCTGATGACATTAAGTTGGCCTCATGGGGTTGCCGTCATTGGCATACCGCAATCGTCGCCCCGGCGACGGGCCGGGGCGACGGGGATGCTGTCGTTACTGCACGTTCGCGCCGACGACCGAGTCCCAGGCGCCGGTCACGGCGGCGTTGTTGGCGTCCACTTCCTCGAGCGTCGGGAAGTAGGCCTTCTCATAGGATTCGGCCGGCGGCAGCGCGTCGATCAGGTCCTGCGGGATCTTGCCGGCCTTGACCATGGCGTTGAAGCGTGCCGGATGGCAATAGCCCTTCAGCCAGCCGAGCTGGCCCTCGTCGGAATAGAGGTGCTCCATCCACAGCTTGGCGGCGTTCGGATGCGGCGCATAGGCCGAGATCGCCTGGACGTAGACGCCGGCAAGGACGCCCTTTTCCGGAACGACGACTTCCGTCGGCGGGTTGCCGTTGAGGGTCTTGGCCCAGCCGAGCGCGTTGTAGTCCCAGGCGATGATGATCGGGGTGGAGCCCTGCGCCAGCGTGCCGGACTTGCCGATGACCGGAACGAAGTTGCCGGCCTTGTTCATTTCGGCAAAATAGGCAAGGCCCGCTTCGCCGGCTTCCTTGCCGGCCTTCGCATCCTTGCCGAGGCCGGCGGCCAGAACGCCGAGGATGGCCTGGTTGGAGGCGCGCGGATCGCCGGCAAGCGCGACCTGTCCGGAATATTCCGGCTTCAGCAGGTCGGCCCAGTCCTTCGGCGTGTTCTCGACGAGGTCCTTGTTCACGAAGAAGGACATCACGCCGTAGTAGTCGCCGTACCAGTAGCCTTCCGGATCCTTGATGGTGTCCGGGATCTCGTCCCAGGTGGAGACCTTGTAGGGCTGCAGCAGGCCTTCGGCCTTTGCCGACGGACCGAAGGACAGGCCGACGTCGATCACGTCGGGCGACTGCGGGCCCTTGTTGTCCTTGTTGGCCTTGATGGCTTCGATCTCGTCGGCCGAGCCGGCATCCGGGTTCAGTTCGTTGACCTGGATTTCCGGGTACTTGGCCTTGAAGGAGGCGATGACCTCGCCATAGCCGCACCAGTCGTGCGGCAGCGCGATCGTCGTCAGCATGCCTTCCTTCTTGGCGGCCTCGATGAGTTCGGCGCTCGGCTCGGCGAAGGCGAGCGAGGGAACGGCGATCGCCAGCGCGGTGGAGAGCGAAAGCAGACGTTTCGTATGTGACATCACGGGTGTTCTCCTTTTGTGAGTCAGTCAACTTCGGCGAAGCTGATACTGGCGGCAGATGAAGCTTATGTGACAGTTTTATTTCGTTTTTTTCGGATGTCGATCAGGGCTTTCCGGGAACCTCCGGTTTTGGTTTGCGAAACAGCCGGCTGGCCTCGAAGAGGCCCTCCAGCGTCTTCATTCGGCCGCTGGTTTCCTCCCAGCCCGAACTCTGGACGGCTTCGATCAGCGCCTCCACGATGAACAGCGTCACGACGGACGAGTCCCAGGCCGACGGCGCCTCGATATGCACGCGAAAGACCTTCGCCGCGACCTTGGCGACGGGCGAGGCCCACTGGTCGGTGAACAGCACGATCTCGACGCCGCGCTCGCGGGCGACGCGGCCGAGCGTCTCCATCTCCTGCTCGTAGCGGCGGATATCGAAGATCACGAGCACGTCGCCGGCCTTCATGTTCAGGACGTAGTGCGGCCAGGAGCTGGGATTGGCGGCGATCTGCGTGACGTTCGGGCGGATGACCTGGAGATGGGTGAAGAGGTAGTCGGCCAGCGCCTTCGTGATGCGCCCGCCGATGATGTAGATGCTGCGCTGGCGGTCGGCGAGGAGGGCGCTGGCGCTGTCGAAATCGGCGGTCTCCACCTGCGAGAGCGTCTGGCGCAGGTTGGTCATGATCGCGTCGGCGAAGCGGTTGAGGATATGCGTGCCGGGCGCCCTGGCCGCCCAGCGGTCGTGCTTGCTGATCGGGCTCGACAGGGTGGCTTCCAGCTCATGGTGCAGGCGGGCCTGGAAATCCGGGAAGCCGCGAAATCCCAGCTTCTGCACCATGCGGGCGACCGTCGGCGTCGACACGCCGGCGTTTTCCGCCACCGTCGTGATGCTGCCGAGGCCGGAGACGGGATAGTTGTCGAGCAATGACGTGGCCAGCTGCTTTTCGGCGCGCGTCAACGCGTCGAAATGGGCACTGATCACATCCGACACCGTCATGGATGCTTGGTTGAGTGTCAAATTGTTCCCCTGCGCTCCGGTCTTCGCCGGAGTTCGGGAAATTAAACATCGCTGTCACAATTCGAGTCAAATGTTTTTTTGAAGAGATTTTTTCACTACCCCGTTGACAGCGGCAAGGCTGTGAAGAATTCTCTTCATAAACGATAAGAGCCGGTCGAGGGGATCAGGCTGATGGGAATTCTGACTGGAGAGGAGGGCGACCCCGTCGCCCTGGAGAATGGTGTTGCCCGCGGTCCGGTCGTCCTGGTCTGCGAGCATGCATCCCGGCTGCTGCCGAAGGCGCTCGGCACGCTCGGCCTCACCGAGGAAGCGCTTGAAAGCCATATCGCCTGGGATCCGGGCGCGCTCGCCGTCTCGCGCCTCATGGCGCAAAGCCTTGACGCGACACTGGTTTTCCAGCGGTTCTCCCGCCTTGTCTACGATTGCAACCGTCCGCCGGAATCCCCGGCCGCCATGCCGGAAAAGAGCGAGGTCTTCGCCGTTCCGGGCAATGCCGGGCTCGACCAGGCGGCGCGCGATGCCCGCACGCAAGCGCTCTACCTGCCGTTCCGCGACAGGCTGTCCGGCCTTGTGAAGAGCCGGATCGCTGAGGGCAGGGCGCCGGTCATCGTCACCATGCACAGTTTCACGCCGGTCTATTTCGGCAAGCCGCGCGCCGTCGAGATCGGCATCCTGCACGATGCCGACACGCGCCTTGCCGATGCCATGCTGGCGGCGGCCGGCAGCGCCGGACCCTTCGACATCCGCCGCAACGAACCGTATGGACCGGAGGACGGGGTGACGCATACGCTGAGGGAGCACGGCCTTGCCAACGGCCTTGCCAATGTGATGATCGAGGTCCGCAACGACCTCGTGAAGGACGAAGCCGGCCAAAGGGTCGTGGCCGAATATCTGGCGGGACTGCTCGAAAAGAGCCTTCCCGCAATCCAATAACAAAGACCCGGGGAACGACATCCGTGGAGACGGAGAAGAACACAAACAGGAGAGGCCAAGCGGATGCTTGCTTTGTCATATCGGAGGCCCGGCCCGACTGAGATTGCCGTCGTCCGGAACGGGGGCAGGGGCCATGCCTGATTTCATCAAGACCTATGTTCGCTTTGTCGACACGTTCAACCGGCGTGTCGGCCTTTTCGCGATGTACCTGATCTTCGCGATGTTCGCGATTCTGCTGTATTCCTCCGTCTCGAAGGCCTTCCACCTGCCGGCGAACTGGACGCTGGAATCGGCGCAGTTCACCATGGCGGCCTACTACATGCTCGGCGGCGCCTTCGCCATGCAGACCGGCGACCATGTGCGGATGGACCTGTTCTACGGCACCTGGTCGGCGAAGAAGCGGGCGGCCTTCGACACCGTCACGGCGATCGCGCTGATCGTCTTCCTCGGCTTCATGCTCTATGGCGGCATCACCAGCACGACCTATGCCATCCAGTTCAAGGAAAAGAGTTTTACCGCCTGGGCGCCCTACATGGCGCCGATCAAGATCGTCATGACCTTCGGTGTCGTGATGATGCTCGCGCAGGCCACCGCTTCGCTCTTCAAGGATATCGCCGAGTTGCGGGGAAGGCCTATCGCATGAGCTACGAATTCATCGCAATCACGATGTTCGCCGGCATGATGGTGCTGCTGCTCACGGGGCAGCGGGTCTTTGCCGTCATCGGTTTCGTCGGCGTCGTCGCGGCGTATCTGCTGTGGGGCACCGGCGGCTCGGAAATGGGCTTCGCCTCGGCCATGAAGCTCGTCAAATGGTATCCGATGCTGACGGTGCCGATGTTCGTCTTCATGGGCTACATGCTGTCGGAATCGGGCATCGCCGAGGACATGTACAAGGCGATCCACGTCTGGATGGGGCCGATCAACGGCGGCCTGGCGCTCGGCACGGTCGGCCTCATGGTCGTCATCTCCGCCATGAACGGCCTTTCGGTCGCCGGCATGGCGATCGGCGCCACCATCGCGCTGCCGGAGCTGCTGCGCCGCGGCTACGACAAGGTCATGATGACGGGCGTCGTGCAGGGCGGTTCGACGCTCGGCATCCTCCTGCCGCCGAGCGTCGTGCTCGTGCTCTACGGCATGATCGCCCGCGTGCCGGTCGGCCAGCTCTGGCTCGCCGGCGTGCTGCCGGGCCTGATGATGGCGGCGCTGATGGCGATCTACGTCTATGTGCGCTGCCGCGTGAACCCGGCGCTCGGCCCCGCCCTGCCGCCGTCGGAACGCAACGTGCCTTTCCGCGAGAAAGTGGCGCTCCTGTCTGCCGGCATCGTGCCGCTCGGCATCTTCGCGCTGATGATGTGGCTGTTCCTCAGCGGCATTTCGAGCTTGGTGGAAAGCTCCGCCGTCGGCGCCATCTGCTCGGCGCTGGTCGCCTGGTGGCGCGGGCGGCTCAGCGTGCGCCTGTGGAACGACGTCCTGCAGAAGACGCTCGGCATCACCTGCATGTTCATGTGGATCCTGATCGCCTCGCTCTGCTTCGGCGCCGTCTTCGACGGTCTCGGCGCGGTCAAGTCGATCGAGCGCTTCTTCCTCGGCGACCTTGGCCTGGAACCCTGGCAGGTTCTCGTGCTGATGCAGGTCTCGTTCCTCGTCATGGGCATGTTCCTCGACGACACGGCCATGCTCGTCATCGTGGCGCCGCTCTACATCCCGCTGGTGCAGAAGCTCGGCTTCGACCTCGTGTGGTACGGCGTGCTCTACACGATCACCTGCCAGATCGCCTACATCACCCCGCCCTTCGGCTACAACCTGTTCATGATGCGGGCGATGGCGCCGCCCGAGATCGGCATGCGGGACATCTACCGCTCGATCTGGCCCTTCGTCGGCATCATGCTGGCGAGCCTGATCATCATCGGCGTGTTCCCGGAGATCGCGACGTGGCTGCCGAACAACTACTACGCCAAATGACCGGTTCGCCGGCGGCGGCAGCCGCCGGCCTGCAAGGGAGAATGAGGCCGAGAGAAGAAAAGACGATTGACCGACCGGGATGAACGGCCGTTCCCGGCAAAACCGAGACGTTTAACCAGAGGGATAGAGATATGACCAACAGACGGCAATTTCTGACACGGGCCGGGGCAGTCACGATCGGCGCGGCCGGCGCCGCCACGCTTTCCGCCCCCGCCATCGTGAAGGCGCAGACCGCCATCAAGTGGCGTTTCCAGACCTATGCGGGCGCCGCGCTCGGCGAGCACGTCACCAAGCCGATCATCGACGCGATCAACGCCGCCGCCAAGGGCGAGCTGGAGATCGAGCTCTACTTCGCCGACCAGATCGTGCCGACGGGCGAACTGTTCCGCGCGCTTCAGGCCGGCACGATCGATGCCGTGCATTCGGACGACGATTCCATGGCGTCCCCGGCGGACGTCGCCACCTTCGGCGGCTACTTCCCGCTCGCCACCAAGCAGATCCTCGACGTGCCGGTGCTCTTCAAGCAATACGGCCTCGCCGACATCTGGAAGTCGTCCTACGAGAAGGTCGGCGGCGTCGTCTGGCTCTCCTCCTCGGGCCAGGACCCCTGCCACTTCAACACCAAGAAGGCGATCACCTCCGTCAAGGACCTCGAGGGCCTGCGCCTCTATACCTTCCCGACGGCCGGCCGCTTCCTCAGCCAGTTCGGCGTCGTGCCGGTGACGATCCCCTATGAAGACGCACAGGTCGCCGTGCAGACCGGCGAGCTCGACGGCATGGCCTGGTCGGGCATCACCGAGGACTACACGGTCGGCTGGGCCGACGTGACGGACCACTTCCTGACCAACAACATCTCGGGCGCCTGGATCGGCTCCTTCTTCGTCAACGAGCAGAAGTGGGCGGAACTGCCGGACCACCTGAAGAAGCTGGTCCTGACGGCGATCGAGGCCGGAAACAACTACCGCGACCAGTGGTACTGGGGCGGCGAGGCGAAGCTGCGCGCCGAAGGCACGAAGCTGAAGCTCACCAGCATTCCGGCCGAGGAGTGGAAGGTCGTGGAAGATGCGGCCAAGGTGTTCTGGAAGGAGATCGCCGGCCAGAGCGAGACGGCCGCCAAGGTGGTGAAGATCTTCGAGGACTACAACGCCATCATCAACAAGGCCGGTCCGCCCTACGTCAACGGCTGATCGCATCCAATCCCTTCGGGCCGGGCCGGAAGGCCCGGTCCGGCATGAAGCAGCAACCGCCAGGACCGCCACCGATGACCATGACCTATAGTTTTGACGACCTGAAGAAGGATGTGGCCGAGGGCCGCATCGATACCGTTCTGGCATGCCTCGTCGACATGCAGGGGCGCCTGATGGGCAAGCGTTTCCACGCGCAGTATTTCATCGACAGCGCTCATGAAGAGACGCACAGCTGCAACTACCTCCTGGCGACCGACATGGAGATGGAGACCGTTCCCGGCTACCGGTCGACGAGCTGGGCCGCCGGCTACGGCGACTACACGATGAAGCCGGACCTTGCGACGCTGCGCAAGTTGCCGTGGCTCGAAGGCACCGCGCTCGTGCTCTGCGACGTGCTCGACCACCACACCCATGCCGAGGTCCCGCACTCGCCGCGCGCCGTGCTGAAGAAGCAGGTCAAGCGGCTGGAGGCCATGGGCCTGAAGCCCTTCATGGCGAGCGAGCTCGAATTCTACCTGTTCGACCAGACCTTCGACGATGCGCGCGAGAGCGGCTACCGCGACCTGCGCACGGCCTCCGGCTACAACGAGGACTACCATATCTTCCAGACCACCAAGGAAGAGGATGTCATGCGGGCGCTGCGCAACGGCCTGCAGGGCGCCGGCATTCCGGTCGAGAACTCCAAGGGCGAGGCCTCGCCCGGCCAGGAGGAGATCAACGTGCGGTATGCCGAGGCGCTGACCATGGCCGACCGGCATTCGATCATCAAGAACGCCACCAAGGAGATCGCCTGGCAGCGCGGCAAGGCCGTCACCTTCCTCGCCAAGTGGAACTACAACCTGGCCGGTTCCTCCTCGCACATCCACCAGTCGCTGTGGAGCCTCGACGGCAAGGAGCCGAAGTTCTTCGACAAGGACGGCAAGTACGGCATGTCGGAGCTGATGCGCATGTATGTGGCGGGCCTGCTCGCCCATGCCAGCGAGATCACCTATTTCCTCGCGCCCTACATCAATTCCTACAAGCGCTTCGTTGCCGGCACCTTCGCGCCGACCAAGGCGATCTGGAGCAAGGACAACCGCACCGCCGGCTATCGCCTGTGCGGCGAGGGCACCAAGGGCATCCGCATCGAATGCCGCGTCGGCGGATCGGACCTCAACCCCTATCTCGCCATGGCGGCGCTGCTGGCGGCCGGCATGGCGGGCATCGAGCAGAAACTGGAGCTGGAGGCACCCTTCGAGGGCGACGCCTATGGCGGCAAGGACATCCGCGAGATCCCCAAGACCCTGCGCGGCGCGGCCGCCGCGCTGAAGGAATCCGACATGCTGCGCGAGGCCTTCGGCGACGACGTCGTCGACCACTACGTGCGCGCGGCCGAATGGGAGCAGGAAGAATACGACCGCCGCATCACCGACTGGGAGGTGGCGCGCGGCTTCGAGAGGGCGTAGAAGCGTGTGCAGATTTGCCCCTCACCCCGCCCTCTCCCCGCAAGCGGGGCGAGGGAGACGAGACGGCGCGGCAAATTCCTTCTCCCCGCTTGCGGGGAGAAGGTGCCGGCAGGCGGATGAGGGGCGGCATCTGCGCCAGAACTGAAATTCCGAATAGAACCAACAGGAAGTCGATCATGACTGTGATCAAATGCATATCCCCCGTCGACGGCTCGGTCTATGCCGAGCGCGAGGCGATGCCGCTGGCGGCCGCGCAAGAGGCTGTCGCCCGCGCGAAGAAGGCGCAGAAGGCCTGGGCCAGGCGCCCGCTCGAAGAGCGCGTCCAGCTCGTCCTCAAGGGCGTTGCCCGCGTCAACGAGATGGCCGACGAGATCGTGCCGGAAATCGCCTGGCAGATGGGCCGCCCGGTCCGCTACGGCGGCGAATTCAAGGGCTTCAACGAGCGCTCCAACTATGTCGCCGAGATCGCCGGCTCCTCGCTGGCGCCGATCGTCATCGAGAACAGCGAGCGTTTCGAGCGCCGCATCGAGCGCGAGCCGCATGGCGTCGTCTTCGTCATCGCGCCGTGGAACTATCCCTACATGACCGCGATCAACACGGTCGCGCCGGCGCTGATGGCCGGCAATGTCGTCATCATCAAGCACGCCGCCCAGACGCTGCTCGTCGGCGAACGGCTGGTGCGCGCCTTCAACGAGGCGGGCGTGCCGGAGGATGTCTTCCAGAACGTCTTCCTCGACCATGACACGACATCGGCGCTGATCGCCGGCAATGCGTTCGACTTCGTCAACTTCACCGGTTCGGTCGAAGGCGGCCGGTCGATCGAGCGCGCGGCGGCCGGCACCTTCACGCCGGTCGGCCTCGAACTCGGCGGCAAGGATCCGGGTTACGTCATGGAAGACGCCGACCTCGACGCCGCCGTCGACACGCTGATGGACGGCGCGACCTACAATTCCGGCCAGTGCTGCTGCGGCATCGAGCGCATCTACGTCAACGAGAAGCTCTACGACGCCTTCGTGGAAAAATCCGTCGCCTGGGTGTCCAATTACAAGCTCGGCAACCCGCTCGATCCGGAAACCACCCTCGGCCCGATGGCGCACAAGCGCTTCGCCGCCACCGTGCGCTCGCAGATCGCCGATGCGGTCGCGAAGGGCGCGAAGGCTCTGGTCGATCCAAAACTCTTCCCGGCCGATGACGGCGGCGCGTATGTCGCCCCGCAGATCCTCGTCGATGTCGACCATTCGATGGAATTCATGACGGAAGAGACGTTCGGCCCGGCCGTTGGCATCATGAAGGTCAAGAGCGATGAAGAAGCGCTCGCCCTGATGAACGACTGCAAGTATGGCCTCACCGTCTCGCTCTGGACGAAGGACGCCGATCGCGCCGCAAACATCGCCCGGGACCTTGAGACCGGCACCGTCTTCATGAACCGTGCCGACTATCTCGACCCGGCGCTCTGCTGGACCGGCGTCAAGGAAACGGGCCGCGGCGGCTCGCTCTCCGTCATCGGCTTCCACAACCTCACGAGACCGAAATCCTACCATTTCAGGAAAGCTTGAAGAGCATGACCATCACCGCCAACTGGAGCTACCCGACCGCGATCAAGTTCGGGGCCGGCCGCATCAAGGAACTCGCCGACCACTGCAAGGCCGTGGGCATGAAGAAGCCGCTGCTCGTCACCGACCGCGGCCTTTCGACCATGGCGATCACGAAGGAAGCGCTCGACATTCTCGACGCCGCCGGCCTCGGCCGGGCGATGTTCGCCGAGGTCGATCCGAACCCGACCGACAGGAACCTCGAAGCCGGCGTCAAGGCGTTCCGCGACGGCGGCCATGACGGGGTCGTCGCCTTCGGCGGCGGCTCCGGCCTCGACCTCGGCAAGGCCGTCGCCTTCATGTCCGGCCAGACGCGGCCGGTCTGGGATTTCGAGGATATCGGCGACTGGTGGACCCGCGCCAATTCCGACGGCATCGCGCCGATCGTCGCCGTGCCGACGACGGCCGGCACCGGCTCGGAAGTCGGCCGCGCCTCTGTCATCACCAATTCCGAGACGCACACCAAGAAGGTGATCTTCCATCCGAAGTTCCTGCCCTCGGTGACGATCTGCGATCCGGAGCTGACGGTGGGCATGCCGAAGGTCATCACCTCGGGCACTGGCATGGACGCCTTCGCCCATTGCCTCGAAGCCTATTCGTCGCCGTTCTACCACCCGATGAGCCAGGGCATCGCGCTGGAGGGCATGCGCCTCGTCAAGGAATTCCTGCCGCGCGCCTACAAGGACGGGACCGATATCGAGGCCCGTGCCAACATGATGTCGGCGGCCGCCATGGGCGCCGTCGCCTTCCAGAAGGGCCTAGGCGCGATCCATTCGCTGTCGCATCCGGTCGGCGCCATCTACAACACACACCACGGCATGACCAATGCCGTCGTCATGCCGCCGGTCCTGACCTTCAACCGCCCGGCCATCGAGGCGAAGATCGCCAGCGCCGCCGCCTATCTCGGCATATCCGGCGGCTTCGACGGTTTCTTCGACTATGTGCTGCGCCTGCGCGAGGAGCTCGGCGTGCCGGACAAGCTGTCGGCGCTCGGCGTCGGCACGGACCGGATCGACGAGATGGCCGCCATGGCGATCGTCGATCCGACGGCCGGCGGCAACCCGGTGGAGCTGACGCTGGACGCGGCCAAGCGCCTCTTCGTCGAGTGCATCTGAATTCTTGCCGTTAACAAATGACAGGGGCCCGGAAAACCACGGTTTTCCGGGCCTTTTGCCTGAGAAGGCGAAAGTCCGGCGCCGTTCTCGTTAATCTTCGCCATGCGCATGTTTCCATTTCGTTAACCATGTTTTGAAAGGTTTGAGCAAGCGGGCGCCATTCTCACCGGGCCGCCTGACGAGAGCGATGAGAAAGCTCGCAGCATTCATGAGGAAAGACATGCCAGTCATCACATTTGCCAATGCCAAGGGTGGCGCGGGCAAGACCACTGCGGCGCTGATCCTTGCCACCGAGCTTGCAAGCCGGGGCCATCGCATCACCATCCTCGATGCGGACCCGCAGCGCTGGATCAGCCACTGGCACGAGGTTTCCGGCCGCCAGCGCAACATCGCCGTCATCTCGGAAGTCACCATGGCTTCCATCCAGTGCCATATCCGGGAGAACCGCGATACGACCGACTATTTCATCATCGACCTCGCCGGCGCGCGCGACGCGCTGGTCGCCACCGCCATCGGCCTGTCCGACCATGTGATGATCCCGGTGCAGGGCTGTGCCATGGATGCGCGGGGGGCGGCGCATATCCTCGAACTCCTGAAGCAGCTCGACGAGAAGGCGGGCATCCGCATCAACCATTCGGTCGTGCTCACCCGCATGAATTCGCTGGTGACGACCCGCGCGATGAGCGCCATCAAGGCGTTGCTCGCCGCCCGCGGCGTTGCCGTGCTCGACACGCCGATCGGTGAGCGCACCGCCTTCCGCGACATCTTCGATTGCGGCGGCACGCTCTATACGATGGATGCGGCCAGGGTGAGCAATCTCGACAAGGCCTGTGAGAATGCGCGCCTTTTTGCCGACGAGGTCCTGCGCCTCCTGCCGGTGCGCAAGCGCATCGCCACCGAACGCGGTTTCTTCCGCACGCTGCAGCGGGCAGCCTGAGCCTTCCGGATTGACGATTGACAAGAACGGCTGCGACAAAGGGCGCAGCCGTTTTTCGCGCCGCAACGCCATGTCGGTAATGAACAATTTACCACGCTTAACCTAATGATATCGCGTTAGAAAGCGACCTCGCCGGCAATGCGCCGCCGCGGGGACCCATGAAGGGTTACGGGCAAGACGTGGTGCCGCCCGGCGCCGTTGCCCCGATTTTCCGCTGCTTTCCCCGTTTTCTCGAGTTGCCAGGATACCCCCCGGAATGAAGCCAGCCCCGCAGACCGCCAGCCAGAACCACGACATCGCGCGCCGTCTGGACTATCTCGGCCTCGACGAGGCAGCGCTGAAGCGGCTCCGCACGCTGAAACCCTTCATCGAGAAGGAGCTCGGCCCGGCGCTGGACAAGTTCTATGCGATCGTGCGCAAGAGCCCGGAGGTGAACCAGCTCTTCTCCAACGACGCCCATATGAATCGGGCGAAGAATGCCCAGCTCGGGCACTGGGCGAACATCGCGGCCGGCGACTTCACCGGCGACTACGCGTCCAAGGTGCAGACGATCGGCCATGTGCATGCGCGCATCGGCCTGGAGCCGCGCTGGTATATCGGCGGCTATGCGCTGATCGTCGAGCATCTCCTGACGGAGGCGGTGAAATCGCTCTGGCCGAAGCAGGGGCTCTTTGCCCGCCAGGAGATCGGGCCGGAGGAGTTTGCGGCGCGCTTCTCCAGCCTGCTCAAGGCCATGTTCCTCGACATGGACCTCTCCATCTCCGTCTACAACGACATGTCGGATCTCGCCAAGCAGCAGGCGGTGCAGGCGCAGGTCGTCGCCGAGGAGCGCAAGATCGTCAGCGACAGTTTCGGCGCCGCGCTGAAGCGCATTTCCGACGGCGACCTCACCGCGCGCATCACCGGCCCGCTGCCGGAGGCCTACGAGGCGCTGCGCGAGGATTTCAACCACGCCATTTCCACGCTCTCGCAGGCGATCGGCAATATCGGCGCCGGCGCGGGCTCCATCCATCTCAGCGCGCAGGAGATCGCGGCGGCCTCCGACGACCTCGCCAAGCGCACGGAGCGGCAGGCCGCGAACCTGGAGGAGACCGCCGCCGCCGTCGAGCAGGTGACCACCACCGTGCGCCAGACCGCCCAGAACGCCGACGAGGCGAACGCCCTCGTCATGGCGGCGCGTGACAACGCGCAGCGCGGCGGCGAGATCGTGGAGCACGCGATCGTCGCCATGGGCGAGATCCAGGCCTCCTCCTCGGCCATCGCCAACATCATCGAGGTGATCGACGAGATCGCCTTCCAGACCAATCTGCTGGCGCTCAACGCCGGCATCGAGGCGGCGCGGGCCGGCGAGGCGGGGCGCGGCTTTGCCGTCGTCGCCTCGGAAGTGCGGGCGCTCGCCCAGCGCTGCGCCGATGCGGCGAAGGACATCCAGAACCTCATCGCCAGGTCGCATGGCCAGGTCGAGGACGGCGTGCGCTCGGTGGGCGAGGTCGCCCAGTCGCTGCGCCAGATCGTCACCCAGGTCGTGGAGGTCAGCGCCGTCTTCAACACCATCCGTGCCAGCACGGCGGAACAGGCGACGGGCCTGCAGGCGGTCAACCAGGCGGTCAATGCCATGGACCAGATCACCCAGCAGAACGCCGCGATGGTCGAGCAGGCGAATGCCGCCAGCCAGGCGCTGACGCAGGAGGCCGCCTCCATCGCCGCCCAGCTCAGCGCCTTCCGCACCAGCGGCGCGGCCCGCCCGGCCCAGGGATCGGGGTATGTGCGGGCGGCTTGACCGCTGGCCTTCTCTGCCGTCGGGCCGCCCCTCATCCGTCTGCCGGCACTTTCTCCCCGCAAGCGGGGAGAAGGGGATGGAGCAACGGTTCATTCATATCCGATTACTGGCAAGCGGGAGAGGCTTACCTGCAAGCGGTCATTGAGCGAGGAAGCCGGCGCGGCATATCCCTTCTCCCCGCTTGCGGGGAGAAGGTGGCGGCAGCCGGATGAGGGCTACCCCCCGTTCGTCAGTCGACGAATTCGACCGTCACGCCGGCGCTGGTCATCTTGGCGAGCTCCGTCGCGTCCCAGTTGGTCAGGCGAATGCAGCCGTGGCTCTGGGTCTTGCCGATCTTCGAGGGTTCCGGCGTGCCGTGGATGCCGTAGGTCGGCTTCGACAGCGCGATCCAGACCGTGCCGACCGGACCGTTCGGGCCGGGCTGCAGGGTCAGCACCTTGTTGTTGTTGCCCTGCTGGAAGTTGATCTTCGGATTATAAGTGTAGCCCGGATTGAGCGCGATGCGCTCGACCGTCACCGTGCCGGACGGCGAGGGCGTGTCGGCCGAGCCGATGCTGGCCGGATAGGCGGCGATCAGCGTGCCGTTCTCGTCATAGGCGAGCACCTGCTTGCGGCCCTTGTCGGCGAGGATCTTGGCGACCTTGCCGGTCTTCCTCTCGCCCGTGTCGACGACCTTGATGATCGTGCCGGGAATGGTGAAGTCGACGCCCGGATTGATCTCCTTCAGATAGGCCTCGTCCATGTGGAACTTCTCGGCCAGCATCTCGGTGGTCGAGGTGAAGGAGAGATGCGGCAGCGCCGCCTTCTGGGCATAGTCGTCGGGGATGGCGGCGACATAGGGGCCGGCCGCATCGGCGGCGGTGATCTCGTAGGTGGTGAAGGCAAGGCCGCCGGACAGGCGCAGCCGCTCCAGGATGTCGTCGGCATTGTTCGGGTCGAGCGTCTCGCCCGTCGCCTGCTGCCAGGCCTCGATCGCCTTGGTGACGTTCGAGCCCTTCTTGCCGTCGATCACGCCCGGCGAGAAGCCCTCGCGGTCGAGGAAGACCTGAAGCGCGGTGATCTCGGCGGACGACACCTTGCCGATCGCGATCGCCGGGTCGAATTTCGGGCCGGGCACGAACTCCGCATCGGGATCGGTGCCGGTTTCCGGCAGGGCCGCGCTGTCGTCGGAGAAATCGGGCAGGGCCTGCGAGCCGCCGAAATCGGCATCCGGCAGGGGCTGGCGCTCGATGCTGCCCGGCAGGCCTTCGCGCATTTCCGGTACGGAACTCGTCGTCAGTTCATCGCCATAGTCGGCCTCGGGCGCCGGCGGGAAATAGTCGGGGTTCGCTTCCGGATAGCCGCGCATCTCGCGGTAGCGGTCACGGCGCGGGCGATAATCGTCGCCGCGGGCGAAGTAGCGGTCGGCCCGCATGGCGGTGGCGACGATGTTGCCCCAGCCGTCGACATAGACGGTGCGGCCGCGGTTGTCGCGCATCGCGCGCACGCTGCCGTCGTCCGGAACATAGTCGAGGATATCGCCTTCCGGCGACACCAGGACCGTGTCGCGCGCGGAGAAACGCTGCTGGGCATGTGCCGGCAGGGCGGCGATTCCCAGGACGGAAGCCGCTGCAAGGAGCGAAAGGCTTGTTTTAAAAATAGAATTCACGGCTCTTGACCTGCCTGCTTGCACATATCGCGCGGACGGAACACTTCAATTCAGACCTTAATATGAAAAAACTGAATCGATGGTGAACGTAAGGTCAACGCGTATTGCAAAAACTTGTGACCGGCCGTGATGGTTCCCTTGGAGCGATGAGAGACGAGCCTTGCCGGGCGTGATGTTCCGCTACCTTGCCGTGGAGCGTTTCCCGTTTTCCGCCGGTTTGCAAAAAACACGCTATCCTTTTGTTTTTCTGCGGTTCCGGGCGCAAAACCGCGTCGCACTTCTGCGGGAATTGCTCTAGCATGCCGCCGTTCGATTGCCCCTTGCCGGAGTCCCGGATGACCTTTGCCCTTACCGCCCAAACGCCCGACCAGTCCTTCCGCCTCGACCTGACGCCGCAATCGGTGCTCGATGTCGCCGGCGCCGTCTTCCATGGCGTCGATCTCGCGCCGGGGGCGGCCGTGCCGTCGGACGGCGATCCGCGCATCGACAAGGCGCTGCCCGGCTTCCTGTTCACCTGCGGGCCGGATCACATCCGCCATCCGGTGCCGGTCGAGGGCGCGGCCGACGGGCGGCTCTATCCGCTGCACGGCTCGTTCTCCTCCTCGCCGGCACGGGACGTGCTGATCGAGGAGGATGAGGGGGAGGTGGTCTGCGAGGGGCGCGTCGCCGTTTCGCTCGCCCATGGCGGCAAGGCCGACCTCGCGCGCCGCTGGCGGGCCGACCGGCGCACCGGCCACATCACGCTCGACGACCGCGTCACCAATACGGGCGACACGTCCTGGCCGCCCTTCGGCATGTATCACATCAATTTCGGCACCGGCCTCTTCGATGCGGATACGCGGCTGACCGGGGCGATGCTGCCCGGCGGCAGCCTGCCGTGGCGCTTCGGCGAGGGCGACCGCGAGATCTTCTGCGTGCCGGCGGCCGAAACGGCAACGCATGGCTGGGCGGAGATCGCCATCGGCCCGATCGCCGCGCTTGGCGGTCGCAGCGTCCATATCCGCTTCCGCACGGATACGCTGCCGCATCTCCAGGTCTGGCGGAACCTGTCGCCGGGCTCGGCGGTGCTCGGCATCGAGCCCGTCTCGCACCGGCTCGCGCCGCGCGCCGAGCTGATCGCCTCCGGCGAGGCCGCCGATTTCGCGCCCGGCGAAAGCGTCGGCTACGGCCTCGCCTTCGAGGTCCGCTAGGATATTTGCACGCTTTTCGAGCGGAGAGGGGCGTTCGCGCGTTCCGGGGGCAGCACGCTTCGCGCCTTTTCGGGAATTGCTATAGATTTTGCGTGATTGACGCTCCCGCAGTGCGGGCTTAAACGGTGAGCACCCCTGTTTTCTAGAAGGAACCGCCCATGGATATCCGCGAGATCAACGACGAATATTCCGTCTCCGGCCAGATCGCCGTCGAGGATCTCGACGCCATCGCCGCCCTGGGCTTCAAATCCATCGTCTGCCACCGCCCGGACCACGAGCAGCCCGACCAGCCGGAATTCTCCGTCATCGCGGCGCGCGCGAAGGAGCTCGGCATCGAGGTCGCCCATGTGCCGGTCGGCCCGATGGGCGTGACGGCCGAGGCCGTGCACGGCATGGTCGACGCGCTCGACGAACTGCCGCGCCCGATGCTCGGCTATTGCCGCTCCGGCATGCGCTCGACGAAGATCTACGAGCAGACGCAGCATATCCGCGGCTGAGGGCCTGGCCCCTCATCCGCCCGCCGGCACCTTCTCCCCGCAAGCGGGGCGAAGGGGAATGCCGCAACGGTTTCCCAAAGCATCGGCGGTATTTTGGAAGGCGATGCATTGCCCCATCCGCCTTCTCCCCGCTTGCGGGGAGAAGGTCGCGGCAGCGGGATGAGGGGCTTTCACGCCCTTAAAAATATCACGTCCCGCTGCGGATATCCGAGAGCGTGCGCGTCGGGGTGATCGCTTCCGGGTCGAGCTTCACCTCGATGATCGCCGGCTTGCCGCTCGAGCGGGCGCGCAGGAAGGCGGGCGCGAAGTCCTCCGTCGCCTCCACCGTCTCGCCATGGCCGCCATAGGCGCGGGCGAGCGCGGCGAAATCCGGGTTGGTGAGGTCCGTGGCGCTGACGCGGCCGGGATATTCCCGCTCCTGGTGCATGCGGATCGTGCCGTAGATGCCGTTGTTGACGACGACGGTGATGATCGGAAGGTTGTAGCGCACGGCGGTGGCGAATTCCTGGCCGTGCATCATGAAGCAGCCGTCGCCGGCAAAGCAGATGACCTCACGCTCCGGGAAGAGCTGCTTGGCGGCAACCGCGGCCGGCAGGCCATAGCCCATCGAGCCGGAGGTGGGGGCGGCCTGCGTCGCAAAGCGCCGGAAGCGGTGGAAGCGATGCACCCAGGTGGCATAGTTGCCGGCGCCGTTGGTGAAGATCGTGTCCTCCGGCGTGTTTTCCTCCAGCCAGGCCATGATCGGGCCCATCTGCACGCCGCCCGGGCCGGTTTCCGGCGGGGTCGACCATTTCAGGTAGGATTCGTGCATGGCGGCGGTGCGCGCGGCCCAGCGCGGGGCGGCCTTCGGCGCGAGGCCGTCGAGCGCGGCGACGAAATCCTCCGGCGCGGCGCAGATCGCAAGGTCCGGCCGGTAGACGCGGCCGAGCTCGGACGGATCCGGATAGACATGCACCAGCGTCTGCTGCGGGTAGGGCACCTTGAGCAGGCTGTAGGTCGAGGACGGCATTTCCGAATAGCGTCCGCCGAGCAGGATGACGAGGTCCGCCTCGCGGATCTCCCTGCCGAGCGCCGG
Organism: Shinella yambaruensis; assembly: GCF_050859155.1. Classification (NCBI taxonomy): domain Bacteria; kingdom Pseudomonadati; phylum Pseudomonadota; class Alphaproteobacteria; order Hyphomicrobiales; family Rhizobiaceae; genus Shinella; species Shinella yambaruensis. The sequence goes on along the minus strand of NZ_CP150638.1, from coordinate 2,583,204 downwards.
GTTGACGCCGATGCCGCTGTCGCCGGCATAGTTCGGGTGACGGTGATCGAACAGCATCTGGCGGCGGAAGGAACAGGCGACCGGCAGCGACCAGCGCTCCGCGAAGGCCGTGAAGCCGGCGACGCTCTCCTCCGACCAGCGCGTGCCGCCGAGGATGACGAGCGGGCGCTCGGCGGCTTCAAGGCGACCTGCCAGTTCCTCCACCTGCCTGCGGCCGGGATGGGCCTCGACCGGCGCATAGGCCTTCGCCTCGACCGTCTCGACCGTGTCCGTCAGCATGTCCTCGGGCAGTGCCAGCACCACCGGGCCCGGACGGCCGGAGGTGGCGACGGCAAAGGCGCGGGTGACGAATTCGGGGATGCGGCGGGCGTCGTCGATTTCCGCCACCCATTTGGCGACCTCGGTGAAGGCGCGGCGGTATTCCACCTCCTGGAAGGCCTCGCGCTCGCGCGCATCGCGCTGCACCTGGCCGATGAAGAGGATCATCGGGATCGAATCCTGCCGGGCGATGTGCAGGCCCGCCGAGGCATTGGTGGCGCCGGGCCCGCGCGTGACCATGCAGATGCCGGGCTCGCCCGTCAGCCGGCCCCAGCAATCCGCCATCATCGCCGCGCCGCCTTCCTGGCGGCAGACGAGCACGTCGATATCGGTGTCGTGCAGCGCATCGAGCACGGCGAGGTAGCTTTCGCCCGGCACGCAGGCGACGCGCCTGACGCCGTTGGCAACGAGGGCATCGACGATCAACTGGCCACCGGTCTTCATGCGCTTTTCTTTCCTGCTTCGAGGAGGTCGAGTTCCGCCATCACGGCGTCGGTATGTTCGCCGAGCCGCGGGCTCGGCCGGTCATAAGCAAGGGGGGTGGCCGAATAGACGATGGGCGTGCGCACGCCGGGAATGCGGTTGCCGTCGGCATCCGGCAGGTCGATGCGCAGGCCCCGCGCCTTCACCTGCGGATCCGCGAAGGTCTCGGCGATGGAATTGATCGGCCCGGCCGGCACGCCCTCGCGCTCGCAGGCGGCGAGAAGCTCGGCTTTGCTGACACCGGCGGTCGCCCCGGTGACGAGGCGACGCACCTCGCCGCGATGGGCGACGCGCGCCCGGTTGGTGGCAAAGCGCTCGTCGTCGGCGACGCCCTCGAGCTTCAGGATGCCGCAGAGCTTGCGGAACTGTCCGTCATTGCCGACGGCGAGGATGATGTGTCCGTCGGACGTCGGCACCACCTCGTAGGGCGAGATGTTCGGATGCGCGTTGCCGAGCCGCGTCGGCGCATTGCCGGAGGCAAGGAAGTTCATGTTCTGGTTCGCCATGACGGCGGACTGCACGTCGAGCAGCGCCATGTCGACATGCTGGCCCCGGCCGGTCTTCATGACATGGATGAGCGCGCCCTGGATGGCGGCGACGGCATAGATGCCGGTGAAGATATCGGCGATGGCGACGCCCGCCTTCATCGGCTCGCCGTCCGGCGCGCCCGTCACCGACATGAAGCCGGACATGCCCTGCACGATATAGTCGTAGCCGGCGCGGGCGGCATAGGGGCCGTCCTGGCCGAAGCCGGTGATCGAGCAGTAGACGAGTTTCGGATGCGCCTTGGCGAGGCTCTGGTAATCGAGCCCGTACTTGACGAGGCCGCCGACCTTGAAGTTCTCGATGACCACGTCGGCCGTCGCGATGAGGCGGTGGACGACGGCGCGGCCTTCCTCGGTCTTGAGGTCGACGGTAATCGAGCGCTTGCCGCGGTTGGTGGAGTGGTAGTAGGCGGCCGAGAGGTTCTCGCCGTCCTTGCCGGTCACGAAGGGCGGGCCCCAGGCGCGCGTGTCGTCGCCGCCGTCGGGGTTCTCGATCTTGATGACGTCGGCGCCCATGTCGGCCAGCATCTGCCCGGCCCAGGGCCCGGCGAGAACCCGCGCCAGCTCAATGACCCTTATGCCGGATAGCGGCAGGTTCGACTTCTCCATCGTGCACTCCCTTCCCGGCGGTGCCGGAACGCGGCCGGCCGCCGGGCCTTTCGCCCGTTTCCCTTTGGATAACAAAAAGCTGCCGGGCACGATAGCCGGCGCCCGCGGGGAGATCATGACGGCTCAGACTGACATGATGCCTGCCGCGCCGTTTTGCGCGGCCGGGCGGCGTCAGATCGGCGTGGAGACGGGCGGTATCGTCGCCGTCTTGTTGAGCTTGCGTTCGCGCCAGATGACGTAGAGGCCGGAGGCGATGATGATGGCGATGCCGAGCCATTTCACGGCATCCGGCAGATGGCCGAACACGAACCAGCCGAGGATCGTCGCCGAGACGATCTCCAGATATTGCAGCGGGGCGAGCGTGGAGGCGGGCGCCGAGCGATAGGCATAGACGCCGAGCACGCCGGCAATGGTGGCGGCGACGGCGGCGCCGGCGATGTAGAGCGTGTTCGCCATGTCCGGCACGACGGGCGTCAGCATGGCGATGCCGAGCCTGCCGCCGGCAAGAAGCAGCAGGCCGGAGAACAGCGCGCCCCAGAGGCCGGCATAGAACTGCATGGACCAGGGATCCTCCTTCTGGGCGACGAGCCGGGTGAGGAGGAAGAACAGCGCGAGCGAGAAGGCCGCCACGACCGGCAGCAGCGCGATGGGGCCGACCTCCTGCAGGCTCGGCTGGATGACCAGCAGCGAGCCGAGGAAACCGACGCCGCAGGCCGTGTAGCGCCGCCAGCCGATGGTCTCCTTCAGGAAGATCGAGCCGAGGATGGTCAGGATGATCGGCTCGACGAAGAAGATGGCGATGGCATCGGCCACTTCCATGACGGCGAGCGGCGTGACGAAGGTGATCATGGTGATGGCCATCAGCAGGCCGCGGGCGGCATGCAGGCCCATCTTCCGGAAGGTCACGTCCAAAAGCGTGCCGCGCAGGAGACAGATCGGCCCCAGCACGGTCATCTGGAAGAGCAGGCGCACGAAGGTGATCTCGGTCGCGGGGACCGACGTGACCGCGAGCTTGGCGAAGATATCGATGATCGGCGAGATGAGCACCGAGAGCACCATGAGCAGGAGCCCGAGGCCGACCTCGTTGCGCAGCGGGGCGATGGTGGCGGATGTGGTCATGCGTGTTCCGGGGCGCAGGTCCATGCGTCGGCCACCCGCCGGCACCAGCCGGCAAAGGCGTCGACGGCGGGATCGCGGAGCGGCCGGCTCTCCTTGAGCGTTTCGTGACGCATGCCGCGATAGACGGTTGTCGTGACGTCCTCAAGCCGCGATTTTTTCAGTCGCCCGGCAAAGGCGTGCACGGCGCGGCCGAAATCCGTCGCCGGGTCCTCCTCGCCGCCGACGAGATGGATCGGCAGCCGCCTCGGCAGGCGCGCAAGCCCTTGTGCCGAGGCATTGGCGAAGGTGACGGCGAAGATGTCGATCCACATCGCGACATTGACGTCGAAGCCGCAGCGGGGATCGGCGATATAGGCGTCCACCTCGGCCGGGTCGTGCGACAGCCAGTCGAAATCCGTGCGGCGGTTCGCGATGGAGCGGCCCCAGGCCCCGAAGGTCAGGCGCGGCAGCGCGCCGCTCGGCACGTCCGATCCCTTCAGCATGCGTTCTGCCGCCAGCACGGCCTGCGCCACGCGCCCGGCAAGCCCGGGTTCGAGATTGGAGTTCCACACGGCGAGCGCGTCGATATCGCCGGGGTGTGCCTCGGCGAAGGCGAGCGCCATGAGCCCGCCCATCGAGTGGCCGAAGAGCACGACCGGCAGGCCGGGATGCCGTGCCGCCGCATGATCGCGCACGGCGCGCATGTCCGCGATCACCCGGGCGATGCCGCCCTTCGGCGCGAACTGGCCGCGCGGGGCATCCGGCGCGCTGGTGAAGCCGTGGCCGCGATGGTCGTGGGCATAGACATGGAACCCCTCCGCCGCCAGGCGCGCGGCGAACGCCGCATATCGCGCGCTGTGCTCGGCAAGGCCATGGCTGATCAGCAGGATGCCGTGGGGAACGCCCCGGGCAGCCTCGTGCCGCAGCGCAAGGCTCGCCCCGCTCGGGCTTTGCAGCGTCGAAACCTGCGAAAACACCGGTCCATCCTCCCGTTTCGGCCCTCCCGTTCTGGCAAGGTCAACGCGATTTGCCGTTGAAAGACAATGGGATGCGGCGTGTATTTTTCGATTTTCTCCCGCATGTCGCGTTTTTTCCGATTCATGGTTGCATTTTCCGGATCTTTGGTTGTAAATGATCTCGTTTTGTTCTCGTTGGGGGAGCCGGTCATGACGACCAATGCCGCACTGACTTTCAAAGCCGTCGTTTTCCTTGCCGTCCTGCCGTTGCTTCTCGCGTGTCTCACGCTGGCTGCCGGTTCCCGTCCCGCCGCCGCGCAGACGGTGCCGGCAGGCGGCGGCGCGCGCGAGGTCCTATCCGTCAGCTGGCAGGCGGGCTACTGCGCCGCCCGGCCGAAAAGCCGCGGCTGCGCGGATTTCTCCGTGGACGCGCCGGCCGCCCGGCAGTTCTCGCTGCTCAGCCGCTTCCAGCTGCGCAAGAGCTATTGCGGCGTCGAGGCGGGCCTCAAGCAGCAGGCGCGCAAGGGCAAGTGGACGGAGCTGCCGGATATCGTGCTCGCTTCCGGCACGAAGGCGCGCCTGATGGCCGCGATGCCCGCCGCGCGCCTCGGCCTCGACCGCCAGCAATGGCTGCGCAGCGGCAGCTGCGTCGCCGCCTCGCCGGAGGTCTACTACAGCCGCTCGCTCGACCTGCTCGACGCGCTCAACGCCTCGCCGGTGCGCGCGCTCTTCACGCAGAAGGCGGGGGCGGCGATCACCCTTGCCGAAGTCCGCGCCGCCTTCGACGCCGCCTTCGGGGCGGGGGCCGGCGAGCGGGTGCGCCTGACCTGCCGCAAGACGGACGGCAGGCCCGTCGTGACCGGCCTCACCATCGGCCTTGCCGGCGACGCGCCGACGCTCGCGGACCGCATCGCCGCGGCCTCGCCGACGAAGTCCCGCTGCACCGAGGGGGTAACGGGCGCGGGGCAGGCGGGGTAGGGGCGACGGACGGGCGATGCCGCGCCGATCTGGACTGCTCTGCTGCCGCGGAGAGTGTCACGGCGATGCGGGGCGGTGTTTCCGCCCCGGGGCGCGATGCGGCTTTCTCAGATTGCCGCGGGCGGAGAATTCGCCTACATAGCGGGCAAATTTGTCCGATCCGGAGCGCGTTTTCATGGCACGTCAGTTCATCTACCACATGTCGGGGCTCAACAAGGCCTATGGCAACAAGAAGATCCTCGAGAACATCCATCTGTCGTTCTATCCGGACGCCAAGATCGGCATCCTCGGCCCGAACGGCGCCGGCAAGTCGACCGTGCTGCGCATCATGGCCGGCCTCGACAAGGAGTTCACCGGCGAGGCCTGGCTTGCCGACGGCGCGACCCTCGGCTACCTGCCGCAGGAGCCGCAGCTCGATGCGTCCAAGACCGTGCTCGAGAACGTCATGGAGGGCGTCGCCCCGAAGAAGGCGATCCTCGACCGCTACAACGAACTGATGATGAACTATTCCGACGAGACGGCGGAAGAGGGCGCGAAGCTCCAGGACATCATCGACAGCCAGAACCTCTGGGACCTCGAAAGCCAGGTCGAGATGGCGATGGACGCGCTGCGCTGCCCGCCGGGCGACGCCTCGGTCGACAATCTCTCGGGCGGTGAAAAGCGCCGCGTCGCGCTCTGCAAGCTGCTGCTCGCCCAGCCGGACCTGCTGCTGCTCGACGAACCGACCAACCACCTCGACGCCGAGACGATCGCCTGGCTCGAAAAGCACCTGCGCGAATATCCGGGCTCCGTGCTGATGATCACGCACGACCGCTACTTCCTCGACAATGTCACCGGCTGGATCCTCGAGCTCGACCGCGGCCGCGGCATCCCCTACGAAGGCAACTATTCCGCCTACCTGCAGGCCAAGGCCAAGCGCATGCAGCAGGAAGGCCGCGAAGAGGCGACCCGCCAGAAGGCGCTCGCCCGCGAGCAGGAATGGATCGCCTCCTCGCCGAAGGCCCGCCAGGCCAAGTCCAAGGCCCGTATCCGCGCCTATGACGAACTGGTGCAGGCCGCGGCCGAGCGCCGCCCCGGCGACGCGCAGATCGTCATCCCGGTCGGCGAGCGCCTCGGCAACGTGGTCATCGAGGCGGAGAACCTCACCAAGTCCTATGGCGACCGCGTGCTGATCGAGAACCTGACCTTCAAGCTGCCGCCCGGCGGCATCGTCGGCGTCATCGGCCCGAACGGCGCCGGCAAGACGACGCTCTTCCGCATGATCACCGGCCAGGAGCAGCCGGATTCGGGCTCGATCACCGTCGGCGAGACGGTCGATCTCGGTTATGTCGACCAGAGCCGCGATGCGCTCGCCGGCGACAAGACCGTCTGGGAGGAGATCTCCGGCGGCAACGACATCATCAAGCTCGGCAAGCACGAGATGAACAGCCGCGCCTATTGCGGCGCCTTCAACTTCAAGGGCGGCGACCAGCAGCAGAAGGTCGGCACGCTCTCGGGCGGCCAGCGCAACCGTGTGCACCTCGCCAAGATGCTGAAGGCCGGCGGCAACGTCATCCTGCTCGACGAACCGACCAACGACCTCGACACCGAAACGCTGGGGGCGCTGGAAGACGCGCTGGAAAACTTCGCCGGCTGCGCCGTCATCATCTCGCACGACCGCATGTTCCTCGACCGCCTGGCGACCCACATCCTCGCCTTCGAGGGCGACAGCCACGTCGAATGGTTCGAGGGCAACTTCGAGGACTACGAGAAGGACAAGATCCGCCGCCTCGGCGCGGATGCCGTCAACCCGAAGCGGGTAACCTACAAGCGCCTGACGCGCTGATCGGCGCCGCGTCCCGCCCTTTGAGAAACCCCGGTTCGCCGGGGTTTTTCTTTGGGCGTATCGGTGGGAAGATCGGCGACACGGATTTGCCCTTGCGCGACACGGGTTAATCACATAAACATATCTTTATGTCTTGATTGGATGGGCCATGGGCGACACGCAGAAACTCGGACTGGACGACATCGTGGAGATCCTGAAGGCGGCGGGCGAGCCGACGCGCCTTCGCCTTCTCGCGCTGCTTTCGCATGGCGACCTGACCGTGACCGACCTGACCGATATCCTCGGCCAGTCCCAGCCGCGCATCTCGCGCCACCTGAAGCTGCTCGCCGAGGCCGCGCTGGTCGATCGCTACCAGGAGGGCGCCTGGGCCTTCTTCCGGCTGAGCCAGGGCGGATCGGCCGTGGCGCTCGTTCGCCAGCTCCTCGAGGCCGCCGATCCGGCGGATGCGGTTTTCGCGCGTGATGACGAGCGGCTGCGGGTGCTGAAGAAGATCCGCGCCGACAAGGCGCAGGCCTATTTCAGCCGCAACGCCGCGGAATGGGACGCGGTGCGCCGGCTGCATGTCAGCGAGGCGGAGGTGGAGGCGAAGCTGGCCGCGATGATCGGCGCGGAGCCGGTGGACGCCTTCCTCGACCTCGGCACGGGCACGGGGCGCATCCTGCAGCTGTTCGAAGGGCTCTACAGGCGCGGCGTCGGCGTCGATGCCAGCCGCGACATGCTGGCGGTCGCGCGCGCCAATCTCGACCGGGCCGGCGTCACCAAGGCGTCGATCCGCCACGGCGATATCTTCAACCTGCCGCTGGAGCGCGACGAGTTCGACGTCGTGACGATCCATCAGGTGCTGCACTTCCTCGACGAGCCGGAGGCCGCGGTGGCGGAGGCCGCGCGCATGCTCGCCCCCGGCGGGCGCCTTGCCATCATCGACCTTGCCCCGCACGCGCTCGAACATCTGCGCGACGAGCATGCCCATATCCGCCTCGGCTTCTCGCACCAGACGCTCGCCGAATGGCTGGAGAAGGCAGGGCTTGCCGTCGAGGAGATCGTCGACCTCAAGCCCGCGCATTCCGCCGCCGATGCGCTGACCGTCACCATCTGGCTTGCCCGCGACCAGCGCGAACGGGCGGCCGACACCATTGCCATCCGCAGGAGGAGTTGACATGAAACCGGCGACCGCCAGCCCAGCCCGCAAGGACATCCGCCTGTCTTTCGAATTCTTCCCGCCGAAATCGGCGGAGGCCGAAGGCCAGCTGTGGGAGACGGCCGCCGCGCTTTCGGCCTATGAGCCGGGTTTCATGTCGGTGACCTACGGTGCCGGCGGCTCCACCAAGGCGCCGACGCTCGCCACCGTCCGCCATCTCCTCTCGATGGGCCTGCCGGCGGCCTCGCACCTGACCTGCGTGGGCGCGACGAAGGAGGAGGTGCACGCCGTCGTCGCCGAGTTCCAGGCGGTCGGCGTCAGGCATTTCGTGGCGCTGCGCGGCGACCCGCCGGGCGGCGTCGGCACGCCCTACCAGCCGCATCCCGGCGGCTATGCCAATGCGGCGGAGCTGACCGCCGGCCTGCGCGGCCTCGCCGATTTCGAGATCTCCGTGTCGGCCTATCCGGAAAAACATCCGCAGAGCCCGGATGTTGCCGCCGACATCGACATGCTCAAGCGCAAGGTGGATGCCGGCGCAACGCGCGCGCTCACCCAGTTCTTCTTCGAGAACGACGATTTCGAGCGCTACCTGGAGCGCGTGCGCAAGGCCGGCATCGCGATCCCGGTCGTGCCGGGCATCCTGCCGGTGCACAACCTCGCCCAGGTGCAGAAATTCGCCGGCCTCTGCGGGGCATCCGTGCCGGGCTGGCTGGCCGACCGGCTGGCGCCCGTCGACGACCGGCCGCAGGAGCGCGCGGCCGTGGCGATCGACCTCGCCGCCCGCCAGGTGGAAGACCTCATCGCCCGGGGTGTCGGCGAGTTCCATTTCTATACGATGAACCGCGCCACGCTCGTCTCGGCGGTCTGCGACCGCGCCGGCTTTGCCCGGAACGCGCGCCATGCGGCCGGGGCGGCGGCCTGACCGCCGGTCCCGCCCGACAGAACCGATCGCCGAAATGAAAATGCATGGCGCCGTCTCCGGGCCATGCATCCTTCTTGAATTCGTTTCGGCAGGGTCTTTTTGGTTTTGTCGTCCCTGGCCTCCCGGACTGCGCTTTGATCGCCTCAGATGAAGATCATCGTTGCGATGAAGAGGAACGCTGCACTGATCATCAGAACATTCAAGGAATGTGTGAGTCCCATGGCTACCTCCTTGCGTTTGCGGATCGATATTACGACCTAAAAAAGCGTATTGGAAAGGCGTTTTGTTGCTGCGTTGCAACATCCGGCATTCGCCGGGCCCTTATTCACAATGCTAACCTGCTGAATTTTCTCCTCTATCGTGGCCGCCACAAAAAATTCACAATCCCTACCAGATGACGAATGCCGACATTGTGCATTTACCAATGTGGCGCAAGTCGGGCGGCCATTCCGGCGGATTGCCATGAAACGGCCGGGAATGCGCTTTGTTCCCGCATTTTTCAGGCGGTGCGGAAACGGGCGAAAAGGCGCCCGTCGAGCACCACGAGGCCGAGGAGCACCAGGGCCATGCCGAGCATGCCGAGCGGCGTCAGGGTTTCGCCGAGGAAGAGCATGCCGGCGAGGATGGCGCTCGGCGGCACGAGCAGCGTGACGAGCGAGGTATTGGTCGCGCCGGCGGCCGCCATGATTCGGAAGAACAGGATGTAGCCGTAGGCCGTCGAGACCAGCGCCAGCGCCAGGACGGCGAGGATGGCCGGCAGCGGGGGCAGGGGGATCTGCCAGGGCGTATCGAGGGCGAAGGAGACGGGCAGCATCAGCAGCGTCGAGGCGGTGAGCTGGCCGGCGGCGGTGACGGGCGCCGCGACGTCGCGGAAGCGTTTGCCGTAGGTAGCCGCAAGGCCGTAGGAGGCGGCGGCAAGCACGGGCAGGACGACGGACCAGAGTGGCGGGCCGCCATCATTGGTCGAAGGGGCGCCGGTGAAGGGCGCGAGCGCGCGCGGGCCAATCAGCACCGCCGTGCCGACGAGGCCGATCAGGCAGCCGGCGATCTTTTGCGAGGAGAGCTTTTCGTCCAGCGTGAACCGGTTGGCGATGAGCACGGTGAAGATCGGCGTCGTCGCGTTGAGGATCGAGGCAAGGCCGGCGCCGATCTGCGTCTGGCCGAGGAAGATCAGCATGTGCGGCACGGCATTGTTGATGAGGCCGAGCAGCAGGAACGCGCGCCAGCGGGCGCGCAGCGTCGCGTAGATATCGAACCGGCCGGCAATATAGACATGCAGCGCAAGCGCGGCGATGCCGACGCGCAGGAGCACGAGGGTGGCCGGAGGAACATGGGCGACGGCGACGCGGGCGAAGAAGAAGGAACCGCCCCAGATCATGCCGAGCAGGGCGAGCAGGCCCCAGGTGCGTGCGCTCATGCGCGTTGCTGATACCGATACCGGCTGTTCCATCGCTCTCTCCCTGGCACGCTGCCGTCTGCCGGCCTGGCGCACGGGCAGAAAGACAGAGCGGCAGCCCGGTCGAAACCGGGCTGCCGCTCTGGGTCTCTTCATGCCTATAGCACCGCGCTTGCGCGGCGCCACCCGATTTCCGTCACAGGGCGGACAGCAGGGCCTGGGTCGCCCAGCCGTCGGCGGGCAGGCCGAGGCGCAGCTGTTCCTTCTGGATCGCGGCGCGCGTGCCGGAGCCGAGGATGCCGTCGATCTTGCCGACGTCGTGGCCGAGGCCCTGCAGCTTGGTCTGGAGCTGCTTCATGCTGTCCTCGGAAAGGCCTTCCTCCGGGGTGCCGCGCTCATAGGGCGGGGCGCCGGCAAGGCGGGTCGCGAAATAGGCTGCCGACGTCGTGTAGATGAACGACTGGTTCCATTCGAGATAGATCTTGAAGTTGGGGTAGGTGATGAAGGCCGGGCCCTTGCGGCCCTGCGGCAGCACCAGCGAGGCTTCCAGGTTGCCGAAGGAGGTATCGCCGTCGCGCGGCTTGACGCCGAGGGCGAACCAGTCAGCGGCCGTCATGCCCGGCTGCAGGCCGGTCTTCTCGAAGGGCAGCACATCGGGCACGGAGACTTCCTGGATCCAGGGCTGGCCCTTCACGAAGCCGAGGTGCTGGATGAACCTGGCGGCCGTCAGGATCGCGTCCGGCGAGGACTGCTTGACGTTGACGTGGTTGTCGCCGTCGCCGTCGACGCCGAATTCGATGATGTCCTTCGGCAGCATCTGCACCTGGCCGATCTCGCCGGCCCAGGCGCCCGTGGTGCCGTTCGGGTCGAGGTCGCCATGGCCGACCATCTCGATGGCGGCGAGAAGCTGCGGGCGGAAGAGCTCCGGCCGGCGGCAGTCGTGCGAGAGCGTCACCAGCGCGTTGCGGGTGTTGAAATCGCCCTGCACGGCGCCGAAATCGGTTTCCATCGCCCAGAAGGCGGCGATGATCGGTCCCGGCACGCCGAATTCCTGCTCGGCGCGCTGGAAGACCGGAGCGAGGTCCTTCAGCTTCTTGCGGCCGATATCGAGGCGCGACTGGCTGACCGTGCGCTTGGAGAATTCGAGGAAGGTCTGGCGGAAGACGCCCTGGGCGCGGTCGCGCGACAGCACCTTCTGGTCGATGGCGGCGCCGGCAAGCGCCCGGTCGGCGACATCGGCCGGAACGCCGCGTGCCAGCGCCTCGGCCTTCACGCCCTGAAGGAAGGCATTGAAGTCGCCGCCGCAGGCCGCCGTCGATTGGGCGTGCGCGCTGCCGGCGAGAAGAAGGGCCGCAAGGCCTGCTGCAAGTTTCGTCTTCAGGTTTAGCCGCATCTCGAATGCTCCTTGGTCCGTTGCTGGCCCGGCTGTCTCAGATGAATGTGACGGAAGCAAGAAGAAAACGGCGGCCGCGGCGCGCCGTCGCCCTTTTCACGCGATTGTGCCTTCATGGCGCCGCGCGTCGGCCGCGAGGCGCCGAGGTCATCACGGAACCATGGTGCGGTCAGCGGGAAACCGTCTTCATCCAGCTGTTCCAGTTCTTCGCGGAGCCGGCAAAGACGTTGATGTCCGTATTGCCGGAAATGCCCGGCACGACGCCTGTCGAAGTATATTGCCAGAACGCCCACTTGCGCGCCGAATAGATGTTCTCCGGATGGTTCGCCACCGAGCGCAGCCAGAAGGGATAGGCCTCGAAATGGCCAACGAGGTTGTCGCGGTGGAAATCGACCGTCGTGTAGATGATCGGGCGCTTGCCGTAGTGCTTTTCGATACGGTCCATGAAGCGTTGCAGGGCGGTGCGCACCTCGTCCGGAGGCGGGCGCAGCTTGCAGGTCGGCGAGACGGGGTTCCATTCGGCGTCCAGCACCGGCGGAAGCTGCACGGCCTCCTTCGGCACGTTGGCGATGAACCAGTCGGCCTGGGCGTCCGCCGTCGAGCAGAAATAGTAGAAATGGTAGGGCGCGTGGGCGACGCCGGCCGCGCGCGCGCCGCGCCAGTATTCGGCAAAGCGGCTGTCGAGACGGTCGGTGCCCTCGGTCGCCTTCAGGAAGGCGAAGGAGACGCCGCTCCTCTTCACCGCCGGCCAGTCGATGTCTCCGTTCCATTTGGAAACGTCGATACCGTGAACCTCGTGGCGATGCGGATTGCGCGCGCCGAAATCCTGCGGGTCCTTGTCGTCGAAGCGCGGCGGCACGGAGGCGGTCGACACGAGGTCGTAGTCGGTGGTGGAACAGGACGAAGCAAGAAGGGCGAGGGGCAGCAGAGCCAGAATGAGCCGACGCATGGGGGTCCCGTTGTTGCGCGTTTCCTAATCCTGCCTCGAACGGGGCGGGTCGTAAAGGGCGGACGCGCGAGACGGATCGAACACCACTCGCATGTTTCCGTAAAATTATGGTTAGCAGGCCGTTAAGCCGCGCGCGAAAGCCCCTCACCGTTCAGCACGGGGAGGGGGTTTGGCGGCTGGATACCGCTTGCGTCAGAACTTCATGCTCACGCCGAGCATGATCGAATGCGAATCGAGGTCGCCCCGCCGGCCGGCGGCATCGAAGATGTCGGACTTGCCGTAGTCGGTGTAGCGGTACTCGATGCGGCCTGCCACCGTGTCGGTGAAGGCCTGCTCGACGCCCGCGCCGATCGTCCAGCCATGGACCGTGTCCTTCTCCTTCACGCCGGTGTCGCTGTTTTCAAGCTCCGCGCGGGTAAAGGCCCAGCCGCCCGTGCCGTAGATCAGGGTGCGGTCGAAGGCGTAGCCGAGGCGGGCGCGCACCGAGCCGCCCCAGTTCGTCTCCGCCTCGTAGCGCGTGCCGCCCGAGGCGAAGCGCTCGTTGTTGAAGTCGTGCTTGATGTCGGCTTCAACACCGTAGACCCAGCCGTCGTTGAAGAAGTTGTAGCCGGCATAGGCGCCGAGCGCGAAATCGTCGAGGCTTCTGTCTATGGCGGGGGCGGGGCCGCCGGAATTGAGATTCGTCCAGGCATAGCCGGCGTTCACGCCGACATAGAAGCCACCCCAATCATAGACGCCGGCCGCCGTCTCGACGATCGGCGTTTCCGCCGGCGGTTCGGCAATGGTCATGTCCGCCGCAAAGGCCGGGAGCGCACCGGCGCTGACGAGGATGCCGGCGGCACCGAAAATCATGGATTTCATCTGATGGTCCTTCCCACTCGGATACTCGCACGAAGCCCCACGCACGAATGACAACAAGGTCTCCAACGCGGAAAGGGCGCGATGGTTCCGAAGAAAAATACCCCCTTGAATCTTGGGGGGCGGATGCGAACGCTCCCTTAACACTCTGTCATTCTTTGTTCGCTAGAAACATCCGTGGGGCCGGCATTGGCCCGACGCACCCTGTTGTCATGATAACAACGGTTTAGGGTTACATGATGTTGAAAACCTTGTTGCCGAGGATCGAGCAGCGCTATGCGCTGACGGGGTCGATTTTCGGAGCCTTCCTTCCGACCCTCTGCTTTGCCGCCGACCAGCTCCTGCGGGATACCGCGCAGGAGAGCCTCTTCGGCTTTTCCGCCCCCACCGCCACGGCGCTTGCGCTCATGCCCGTCTTCTTCGGCGTCGGCTTCTACCAGATCGGCCGCTCGAAGGCGCTGCTCATCGCCGAGCTCAGCCAGCGCCGGCAGACCGAGCAGCGGCTGACGCACGATGCCCATCACGACCGGCTGACGGGGCTTGCCAACCGGTTCTGCCTCGAGCGCGACATCCAGGCTGTCGTCGAGAAGAGCGAGGAGGCGGACCGGCCGGCTCTGCTGCTGCTCGACCTCGACCGCTTCAAGTTCGTCAACGACAGCCTCGGCCACGATGCGGGCGACGCGCTGCTGGCCGCCATCGCCGGGCGGCTGCGGCGCGCGCTCTGCGCGACGACGGGCATCTACCGGCTCGGCGGCGACGAATTCGTCGTGACGATCGCGGGACGGCCCTCGGCGGGCAAGATCGAGGATGTCTGCCGCACCATCTGCGACCTCTTCGCCGAGCCGTTCGAACTGAAGCGCCACCGGGTCACGAGCGGCTGCAGCATCGGGGTGACCTTCATGGAGGCGGGCGACACGTCGATGTCCGAGCTTCTGAAACGCGCCGATCTCGCGCTCTACGAGGCGAAGGCGATGCCCGGCAGCGGCTTCCGCTTCTTCGATGCGGCGCTGGCCGCGGACGTGCAGGCCCGTTCCGCCATCGAGCACGACCTCGCCCGGGCGATCCGTGCCGACGAATTCTTCCTGGAATACCAGCCGATCGTCGGCGTGGAGAGCCGCACGGTGCGCGCCTTCGAGGCGCTGCTGCGCTGGCGGCATCCCGAAAAGGGGCGGATCATGCCCGACATGTTCATTCCGGCGGCGGAAAAGACCGGGCTCATCCTGCCGCTCGGCAACTGGGTGGTGCGCGAGGCCTGCCGCGAGGCGGCGACCTGGCCGGCACCGGCGGGCGTCGCCATCAATGTCGTCGGCGACCAGTTCAAGGACCGCGCCTTCGTCGGCTATGTCAAGCAATGCCTCATGGAGACCGGGCTTGCCCCGGGACGCCTGACGATCGAGGTGACGGAATCCGTCTTCTCGGTCGACGAGACGGTGATCCGGGAAAGCCTTTCGGAGCTGCGCAGCCATGGCGTGCGCGTGGCGCTCGACGATTTCGGCATCGGCTTCTCCTCGATCAACAACCTGCGCGCCTTCCCGATCGACCAGCTGAAGATCGACCGCTCCTTCGCGCGGGCCATGATGGAGAGCAAGCGGGATGCCGACCTCGTCGACATCATCCTGAAGCTCGGCCGCACGTTCCAGGTGACGACGACGGTGGAGGGCATCGAATCCGAGGGCCAGCTCGACTTCATCCGCCAGCGCGGCGCCTCCGAGGCGCAGGGCTATCTGATCTCGGGGCCGGTGGCCGGGCCGGACGTGATGCGCTTCCTGGCGCAAACCGACAACCGGCTTTCGGCGTGACCGCGAAAAGCCTTTTCATGACAGGCAAATCCTGATTGTCTTCGAGGCTGGAAGGAGAGGCCGGTATGAGACGATTCTACAGGCTTGCCGCCTGGACGCTTTCCCTCCTTGCCCTCTTCGTGCTGGTGGGGGCGAGCTGGCTCATCGTATCGCCGCCCGCGCTGCTCAGCGTCGGTTCGGGCTATGCCGCCAAGATCGTCTGCTCCAGCGTCTTCATTTCCGGTCGCGACCCGCAACAGGTGCTTGCCGAGGACGTGCAGGCCCCCGGCCATCCGCTCCTGAAGCTCATGCGGCAGGATGTCGATCTTGCCGGCAAGACGGTGACGACACACCTCCTCGGCCTCTTCGCCCCGGGTTACGCCGCCTGGCACGAGGGGTTCGGCTGCTCCGGCGTGCCGGACGGCGATTTCGAGGCGGCGCGGCAGGCGGTTTCCGATGTCGCCCTGCCCAAGGTGCCGCCGGCGGACCCGGCCGCCGCCTGGCCCGATGGCGAGGCGGTGACACAGGACGCGCGCATCGCCGCGCTTCTTGCCGATCCCGCGCTTGCCGGTCCCGGCATGCGTGCGATCGTCGTCGTGTATGGCGGGCGCATCGTCGCGGAAGCCTATGCGGACGGTTTCTCGCAGGCGGTGCCGCTGCTCGGCTGGTCGATGACGAAGTCGGTCAACGCGGCGCTGGTCGGCCGGCTGATGCAGGCCGGCGCCCTGACGCCGGCCATGGACAATCTCTTCCCGGAATGGCGCGGCGACGGTCGCTCGAAGATCACCCTCGGCCAGCTCCTGGCCATGGAAAGCGGGCTCGCCTTCAACGAGAGCTACGGCAGCGTGGCGGATGTGACGCGCATGCTGTTCCTCGAGCCGGACATGTCGCGCTTCGTGCTGTCGCTGCCGCTCGACGCCAATCCGGGCGAGCGCTTCACCTATTCCAGCGGCACGGCGGTGCTGTTGTCACGCATCTGGATGGGCGCGCTCGGCGGCCGGAGCCAGGCGCTGTCCTTCCCGGCGCGGGCGCTGTTCGCGCCGCTCGGAATGGCGAGCGCGGTCATGGAAACGGACGAGACCGGCATTTTCGTCGGCTCGTCCTACATGTATGCCAGCGCGCGCGACTGGGCCCGCTTCTCGCTCTTCCTGCTCAACGACGGGGTGTGGAAGGGCAACCGGCTGCTGCCGGCCGGTTTCGTCGGGGCCATGGCGATGCCGACGAGAGCCTCGGGCGGGGCCTACAGCCATATGCAGACCTGGACGAAAGGCCCGGGCGATCGGAGCGATGCGGATTACGGCCTGCCGGACGGGACCTTCTGGATGCTGGGGCACGACGGACAGTCAGCCGCCATCATCCCGTCCAAGGGGCTTGCGGTGATCCGGCTGGGGCTGACGCCGTCGAAACTCGGCTACCGGCCCCAGCCGCTGGTGAAACGCGTCCTCGACATCCTGGACGCGGCGGACCTCGAGGCCGGTCAGGCGCCGACCTGAGCGATCCAGTCGTTGAGGTTGTAGGTGTTGGAGATGCGCGCGACCTTGCCGTCACGGATCTCGAAGAAGGCGCCGGCGGGCAGCACATAGGTCTGGCCGTTGGCCTCCGGCAGGCCCTCGTCGGTGGCGAGATACTGGCCGTTGACCGTGAATTCGGCCGCCCCGCGCGTGCCGTCGTCGTTCGACATGATGACGATGTCCGTCAGCGTCTCGCGGTAGCTGCGGTTCATGTGCGCCATGAAATCGCGGAAGGCGTCCTTGCCGACCTGGCGGCCGCCCTGGTTGATGTCGTGGATGACGTCCTCGTGCAGGAGGTCGAAGAAGGCCTCCATGTCCTGCCTGTTGAAAGCATCGTAGTAGGCGCGGATCGTCTCTTTTGCCGGCATGTCATCCCTCATATCGTTGTCTTCCGGGCAAAGCCCGTCCGCCTTATAGCATTGTTCAAATTCTTGGGAATATTAACGGGATCATGCAAATCAAGATAGTCCATGGCACCGCGGTGACGCCGCATATCGTCGACCTCGCGCGCCTGCGCATCGAGGTCTTTCGCGCCTTCCCCTACCTCTACGAAGGCAGCGAGGACTACGAGGCCTCCTATCTTGCGACCTATGCGCAATCGCCCGAAAGCCTCTTCGTTCTGGCGCTGGACGGAGAGCGCATCGTCGGCGCCTCGACGGGCGTGCCGATGACGGACGCTTCGCAGGTTTTCCGCGTGCCGTTCGTTGCCGCGGGCATCGATCCGGCGAAGGTCTTCTATTTCGGCGAATCCGTGCTGCTTTCCGCCTATCGGGGCAGGGGGTTCGGCGTGCGGTTCTTCGAGGAGCGCGAGGCCTATGCCCGCCGCCTCGGCCGCTTCGACTGGTGCGCCTTCTGCGCCGTCGACCGTCCGGCGGATCACCCGCTGCGGCCGGCGGACTATGTTCCGCTCGATGAATTCTGGGGAAAGCGCGGCTATGAACGGCGCGCGGATTTGCGCACCCTGCTCGCCTGGCAGGATATCGGCGAGGCGGAGGAGACGGAAAAGTCGATGACGTTCTGGCTTAAGGACGCGCGCTGAGCGGTTGCCCTTCTCCCTGCCTGCCGGCACCTTCTTCCCGCAGGCAGGGAGAAGGCCTATGCCGACCCGGCTTCCCGCAAATCGTACGGACACCGATACTCAGGCAACAATGGGGAGGAAACCCGCTCCGCGATCCCCTTCGCCCCGCTTGCGGGGAGAAGGTGGCGGCAGCCGGATGAGGGGCAAGTCCTTACCTCAGGCCGGTCTCGTCGAGGAGGCCCTTGCGCTTGGCATGGTAGTAATAGCCGGCCGCATAGAGGCGCACGGCGCCGTCATTCTTGTCGTCGGCCACCATCCAGGCGCCGCGCAGGTATTTTCCGGCATATTTGATGTTCGTCTCGGCGTCGAACAGCCCTTCGGCCGGGCCTTCGTAGCCCATGCTCTTGGCGGTGGCGTACTTGATCTGCATCAGCCCGTAGTGGCCGCGGTTGTAGGCCTTGGGATTGTAGGTGCTTTCGCGCTTGACGACGCGGTGCAGGAGCGATTCCGGTATGCCGTAGAGCGCGGCATATTTGCTGATAAGCGCGTCGATCGGCGTGCCCGACTTCTTGAACGGCTGCTCGGCCTGCGGAACGAGGAGGCGGGTCTCCGTCGTCAGCACGGCGTTGCTGACCAGCGCGGGTTTTGCCAGCGGCACGATCTTGCGGCTGGCGACGAGCTGTTCGAGGCCTTCCGGCTCGCCGCTGTCGAAGCCCGGTTCCATGACGGAAACGCCGATGACGGTGTCGAAGCCCTGCTGCGTCGCGGTCGCGACGCCTGCGGCCTCGTTGCCGGCAAGCGCGGCGGTGGCCGCGGCTGCGCCCGTCACGGGCCTGGCTTCCGCAAGGGCCGAGACCGGAACGGCGGCGTCCGCGGTGCCGGCCGCGACGGCGATCGGCGTCGGCAGGGCGTCCGGCGTGTTTTCCGTGCCCGGCTTGGCGTCGGGCAGGGCGGCATAGGAGACTTCCGTCGTCGTCCCGTCGGCGGCGGCGATATCCGTGGTCTCCGCCGATGCGGGCGTCACGGTCCGCGCCGAGGTCGCGTCGTCGGCGACGCTGGCGCAGCCGGCAAGGGTCGCAAGAAGGCCTGCGCAGGCAAGCGTGGCAATGCGTGCCGGACGGGAAACGGGGGTATCAGCCATGGTCGTCGCTCTCGGTTTGCCGGGGTGCGCGGGCGCCGGAGCGCCCCCGTCTTTGCAAATCAATCGGCCGTGGCCGTGCCCCGTCCATAGCCGATCGGGCGCGAAGCGGCAACCCGTAGGCTTGGCCATGCGTCAGGCGGTCGCCCGCTTGAGGCCGGCGGTGAGCAGTCCGGCGCCGATCAGCAGCGTGCCGCCGGTGCGGTTGACGGCCTTCTGGACCGAGGGTTTGCGGATGGTCTTGCGGGCCGCGGCGGCGAGCAGGGCGTAGGAAAAGGCGTTCAGCGTCGCGAGCACGAGGAAGGTGACCTCGAAGATCACCATCTGCGGCAGGACGGGCTGCGAGAGGTCGAGGAACTGCGGCAGGAAGGCGACGAAGAAGACGATGCTCTTGGGGTTCAGCGCGGTCACCACATAGGCATGGGCGAAGATGCGGAGGGGTTTTTCCTCCGCCGGGGCCGCGCCCTCGGCGCCGGCCGCCACGGGCGCGCGCCACAGCTTGACGCCGAGCCAGACGAGATAGGCCGCGCCCACCCATTTCAGCACGGTGAAGATCGTCGCCGAGGTTGCGAGCAGCGCGCCGAGGCCGAGCATCGAGGCGGTCATGGCGGTGAAGTCGCCGAGCGCGACGCCGGCGACGGTGGCGCCCGCCGTGCGACGGCCATGGCCGAGCGCATAGGAGATCACGAGGAGGATGGTCGGGCCGGGAATGGCCAGCATGACGGCGGAGGCGGCGGCGAAGGCAAGCCAATGTTCGAAGGACATGAAAACTCCCCGGATCGAGTGCGATCCGGGGAGCAAGCCACTACGGATTTTCGCCGTCAAGCAGCGTTTTCGCGTGAAGGCGTTATGCCGCCGGCTTCCACTTCTGGCCGATGGTGTCCATCACTTCGCCGAACCATTTTGCCGAGGTGTCGAAGTGCTTGCCGCCCTTGATGCGCGGGAACTCGATGGTGCGCAGCTTGCCGCCCTGGCCCTCGTCATGGCCGGTGACGCCGGAGACCTTGTTGAGCGCGCTTTCGACGGCAAGGTCGGTCATGCTCTGGATCAGGCGGAGGTCGTCGCGGTTGGCGGGGGCGGAGCGGGCGTAGTAGCCCGACTTCTGCACCATGGAGCGCTCGGCGCCGAGAAGGGCGGCGAACTGCTTGGAGAACCAGTTGCCGACATTGATCGTGTCGATCTTCACATGGCCGAAGGCGTCGCGCTTGACGGTTTCGCCGGAGGCTTCCCGCTCGGCGACGATGGCATCGAGGCAGGCGCCTTCCGAGACGAACAGCGTGACGAAGCCGGCGCGGTCCATGATGCCCTTGAGGCGCTCGGCCTCGGCTTCCAGGTTGAAGTCCAGCTCCGGCAGGTAGAGGCCGTCGATGTTCTTGAGCTGCTTGTTCATCATGAAGCCGTCGACATAGTCGTTGCCGCCGGTCTTCTGGATATAGGCGCGCGCCGTGGCGGCGGTGAGCCAGCCGCAATGGCGGCCCATCACCTCGTGCACGACGAGGGTCTTCGGCGCGGCGCTCTGCTCGTTGCTGACATGGTCGAAGAAGCCGGCGCCGACTTCGGCGGCCGTCCAGGCGCCGAGCGACTGGCGGATCGGCACGACGTCGTTGTCGACCGTCTTCGGCAGGCCGACGACGGTGAGGTTGTAGCCGTTGGCGCCAAGATAGGCGGCAAGGTCGGCCGCCGTCGTGTTGGTGTCGTCGCCGCCGATCGTGTGCAGGATGGTGATGCCGTCCTTGGCGAGCCGTTCGGCCGCCACGCGCAGCGGGTTCTCGCCTTCCTTGACGAGGCCGCGCTTCACGCAGTCGGCAGCGTTGGTCAGCTTGACGCGGCTGTTGCCGATCGGCGAGCCGCCATAGCGGTGGAGGAGGGGCGCCTTCTCGCGCATCTCCCGGGTGATCTCGATGCGGTCGGCAAGCAGGAGGCCCTGGTAGCCCGAGCGATAGGCGACGAGCTCGATGTCGGGTGCGATGTCGCTGTAGCGTTCGATGAGGCCTCCGACGGCGGATGACAGACAGGGGGCGAGCCCGCCCGCGGTCAGCATTGCGACTTTCTGCTTGGCCATAATTCCTCCTCGGCGTCAGCCCGTCTCGATGGTGCAGTTGCTCTAGCGCAGAATCCCCGACAGGGGAACGGCGCGGCAAACTTATCCGCACTCCATGACGGATATCTCTCATGCTCCACAGGCGAAAACCGGGCGCCCGGAAAATTTGATGCCTCCACTTATTGAGGGGCATCAAAATTTTGTCATCCAGCCATTTCCTGCCTTGCTTTCCCTGCAATTGTCTGATCAAGATCACCTTATGTTCCAGAATTCGCCCAGTTGCTTCATCAGTGCCGTATGGGATCGCCTCGTCGGCATGGTCTCGGACGCCGCCAGCAATGTGCTGTCGGGCGTGGTCGAGGCCGTGCGCACGCTGTTCGAGGGCGACCCGGAAACCCGCAAGCAGGTCGCCTTCTCGGTGGCGATGATCGCGCTTTCCGCCAAGATGGCGAAGGCGGACGGCATCGTGACGACCGCCGAGGTCGACGCCTTCAAGGACATCTTCAAGTATCCCGACAACCAGGCGGCCAATGTCGCCCGGCTCTACAACCTCGCGCGCCAGGATGTTGCCGGCTACGAGGCCTATGCGGAGAAGATGAAGGCGCTCTGCGTCTCCTGCGAGAAGAATTGCCCGATCCTCGAGGACATCGTCGACGGCCTGTTCCATATCGCGAAGGCCGACGGCCTGATCCACGAGAAGGAAATGGCCTTCCTCGGCCGCGTCGCCGAGATATTCGGCATGGCGGACGAGCGCTTCGAGCAGATCACGGCGCGGCACGTCCATGCCAGCGGCCGCGACCCCTACAAGGTGCTGGGTGTCAAGCCGAGCGACGACTTCGCGGAAATCCGCAAGCGTTACCGGGTACTTGCCTCGGAGCACCATCCTGATAGGCTGGTAGCGCGTGGCGTGCCGGCCGAGTTCCGTCAGATTGCGAACGACCGCATGGCCGCGCTCAACGCTGCCTATGAGGCGATCGAGAAGGAACGCTGCGCTGCATGAGCGCATTCACATGTGACTACCCTGGTGCGACCGCCGCGCCGTCGCCGAATTTCGGCGCGCGGGCGGGCGGGCGCACGCCGGATATCATCCTCCTGCATTATACCGGCATGGAAACCGCGGACGGTGCGCTGAAATGGCTCTGCGCGCCGGAGAGCCAGGTCTCCTGTCACTACTTCGTGCACGAGGACGGGCGGGTCGAGCAGCTCGTGCGCGAGGCGGACCGCGCCTGGCATGCGGGGAAAAGCTTCTGGAAGGGGGAGACCGATATCAATTCGGCTTCCATCGGCATCGAGATCGCCAATGCCGGGCATCCCGGCGGGCTGCCGGAGTTTCCCGACGCGCAGGTCGATGCGGTCGTCGAACTGTGTCTCGATTGTGGCAGGAGATGGGGGGTCGCTCCCGAACGGGTGCTCGCGCACTCCGACGTTGCCCCCGTCCGCAAGGTCGATCCGGGTGAAAAATTCCCCTGGGGCCGCCTCCATGCCGGAGGGGTCGGGCACTGGGTGGCGCCGTCGCCGATCGCCGGCGGGCGGTTCTTCCAGAAGGGGGATGCCGGCCAGCCGGTCGAAGCCCTCCAGACCATGCTGTCGCTTTACGGCTATGGCACTGAAATCGATGGGGTTTACTCGGAAAAAACGGAAGGCGCCGTCGCTGCTTTCCAGCGCCATTTCCGGCCGGAACGCGTCGATGGCATTGCCGATTTTTCGACCATCGACACGCTGCACCGGCTGCTTTCCGCGCTGCCGCGGCTGGCCGCCTGACAGTCTATCCGAATATTCGAATATTACGGTCTGTAACAGAAGTTTACCGTTTCGCCACATCCTGACCCGATTGGGCATGTTCTTTCCGCCTGCGTTCATTGCAGCGCAGCATGCGGTCAGGGCCTGATCGCAATCAATGAGGATCGAGACGTTTGCGCGGGCTGCGCGGCTTGAGATGCCGCGGGCCGGGGCTCTGCCTTTGCGCCTTTTGGAGACGATGACTAGATGAGAAGACTTCTTGCCGCCTTCGGTGCGGCCTGCTTTTGTGTGTCCGTTCTTTCCGCCGCCACGGCGCATGCCGAACCTTCCCGGGGGCCGGCCAAGAAACAGTATCTGTTCCAGACCTCCGAAAAACAGGAGGCCGCCGGCAAGGAAAAGCCGCGCAAGGTTTCCAGCAAGCGCAGCACCAAGCGCAAGACCGTCATCGACAAGGACGGCGTGGTCGTCGGTAGGCTGAAGACCTACAAGAGCACGACCGGCTATCCCAAGGCGGAGAACCCGCTGTCGGCGGAGCGCAAGACGGCCGGCTATTCCGGCCTGATCCAGACCTATGCCAAGGCCTATGGCGTGCCCATCGACCTCGCCCATGCGGTGGTGCGCGTCGAGAGCAACTTCAACCCGCGCGCCCGCGGCAGCGCAGGCGAGATCGGCCTCATGCAGATCAAGCCGGCGACGGCGCGCATGATGGGCTACCGCGGCGGCGCCAAGGGCCTCTACGATCCCGAGACCAACATCAAGTTCGGCATGAAGTACCTCGCCATGGCGCACGACCTTTCCGGCGGCACGACCTGCGGCACGATCCTGCGCTACAATGCCGGCCATGGCGCCAAGCGCATGAACCCGGTCTCCAAGCGCTATTGCGGCAAGGTGCAGAGCATCATCGACTGACCGGCGCGACGTTTCGCGGGCTGGAATCGGCCCGCGGCCATGCTATGCCACCGGTGAAAAGCGAGGGTAGGGCATGAATCGGCATTTCGATTTCGTCGTCGTGGGCAGAGGCATGATGGGGGCGGCGGCGGCGCGCCACCTCACGGCAAAGGGCGCTTCCGTGGCGCTCGTCGGTCGGGGAGAGCCGGCCGACTGGCAGAAGCACGACGGCGTCTTCGCCAGCCATTATGACAGCGGCCGCATCACCCGCACGATCGACCAGGACCCGGACTGGGCGCTGCTCGCCAAGCGGTCGATCGCCCGCTACCGCGCCATCGAGGCGGAGAGCGGCATAGGCTTCTACGGCGAGACGGGCTGCCTGATCAGCGGCCCCGCCGGCGGCGATTTCCTCAATGCGGTCGAGGCGGTGGCGAAGCGCCATGCGCTGGAGGCGCCGCTTTTCGACCGGGCGGCGCTGCGGGCGCGGTTCCCCTGGTTCGACCTGCCGGAAAGTTCCGCCGGCGTCTTCGAGGTGGAGGGCGCCGGCTATATCGACCCGCGCAAGCTCGTCGCGGCGCAGGTCGCCTGCATGGAAAAGGCCGGCGGCGTCTCCATTTCCGACGATGCCCTGTCGGTAACGGATGCCGGCGACCGCGCTTCGGTGGCGTTGAAGGCGGGCGGCACGGTCAGCGGCGGGCGCGTGCTGGTGGCGACCGGCAGTTTCTCCCGCGCACCGGGGCTCCTGCCGAAGGTGCCGGCGCTTGCCATCAAGGCGCGCACCGTCGTGCTGGCGCAGCTGTCGCCCGAGCAGGCGGAGGCCTATCGCACCATGCCGTCCTGGATCGACGAGAGCGCCGGCCCGACCGATCATTTCTACTTCCTGCCGCCGATCGTCTATCCGGACGGCCATTCCTACCTGAAGATCGGCGGCGACCCGACCGAGGTGGAGATCGAGGAGGAAGAGGCGATTCGCGATTGGTTCCGCGGCGAGGGGCGCCCGGAGGCGATCGTGCATCTGAAGCGCCTGCTTGCACGCTCCATTCCCGACCTCGATCCGGTCCGCCTCGTCTCCGCGCCCTGTGTCACGACCTATACTGTGCATGGCTATCCCTATGCCGGCTTCGTGGGGAGCGACCGCATCGCGCTCCTGACCGGCGGCAACGGGGCGGCGGCGAAGAGTTCCGACGAGATCGGCCGCATCGGCGCGGACCTGGTGATTCGCGGGAAGATGGACGAACCGGACTACACGACGGATTTCGCGGTTCATTTCCGCTAAGACACTGGTCTTTCCCTTCCGTATCGGTTAGTCAGCGCCTGCCAGTTGGCCGGGCAGCCGCGCCTTGCAAGGGCCGAAAGGCCGCAGGGTGAGGAAAGTCCGGGCTCCACGGAAACACGGTGCCGGATAACGTCCGGCGGGGGCGACCCCAGGGAAAGTGCCACAGAAAGCAAACCGCCTTCCCCGGAAGGTAAGGGTGAAAGGGTGGGGTAAGAGCCCACCGCGGCCATGGCGACATGGACGGCACGGTAAACCCCACCGGGAGCAAAACCGAATAGGGATGACGCGAAGCGCGCAAGCGCTTCAGCCCGTTTCCGGGCCGGTCATCCGGGTGGGTTGCAAGAGGCCGGGCGCAAGTCCGGTCCCAGATGAATGGCTGCCACGTTCCGGCGCAAGCCGGAGCCATACAGAACCCGGCTTACAGGCCAACTGGCAAAAATCTCTCCCCTGAAGAACGATTTTTCATGACGCGTTAATGCGCTGAATTCCTTGGGGTTCGCGCATGGCTTGCCGCATGCCGAAACGCACGCCCGCGGTGTTCCGACCCACGCAAATACAAGGCGTTGGCAGGGGTTTCCTAACCATTTGTTAAACTTAACGCCTTATAAACATTTGACGGTCTCATCACGGGGAACGAGGTCACTTCCCATTGACGCCCATATGGTCCCATGGTATCCCAAACTCACACTGCACGAGGACGCATGAGCGTCCGATCATCGCAAAGCTTTGAGGCTAACCGGCTGGGGACGGTGCGGCGCGTAGGCGACGCATCAGGGCTGGCTTGCGTGCGCGGTGTTGTGTTGGGTCGGCCGGGGCGGATGCACAGCGCCTGGGCTCTGGAAGCGGCTGTATCGCGTCATGAACCGGTTCCTGTCGAATGCGACAAACAGGATCGATGCCAAGGGGCGGGTCTCCGTTCCGTCGGCCTTTCGCTCCGTCCTGTCGCAGCGCGACATCCGGGAGCTGTACTGCTTCCAGGATTTCTTGTTTCCGGCGATCAGCGTCGGCGGGCTGGATCTGCTCGATCGTTTCGAGCGCCAGATCGCCAGCGAGGACGTTCTTTCGCCGCAAGCCAACCGGATGTCGCTCCTGGTCCACGGGGGCGGGGTCTTCATGAAGCTCGATTCGGAAGGGCGCCTGCCGGTCACGGATTTCATCCGCGACTATACGGGCATCACCGCGGAGGTGACCTTTGTCGGTCGGGCGGATCATTTTCAGCTCTGGGCACCGCAGACATTCCTAGCCACGCAGGCGGCTGCCCGGGAAGAGTTCAGGACGCGAGGTCTGGGCTTGGGGTAAGACGGAGAATCGGAATGGCGGCGGATCTTGGCGGAGGTTTTTCTGATGCCGATGGCGGACCGGTCCGTCACATTCCGGTTCTTCTCTCCGAGGTCCTCGCGGCGCTTTCGCCGAAACCCGGCCAGGTCATCCTCGACGGCACGTTCGGCGCGGGCGGCTATACGTCCGCGATCCTTGCCGAAGGGGCAGACGTCATCGCGCTCGACCGCGATCCCAACGCCATTGCCGGCGGCAAGGCGCTGGTCGAAGCATCCGGCGGCCGGCTGACCCTCATCCATTCGCGCTTTTCCGAGCTTGCCGAGCACGCGCCCGCGGGCGGGCTCGACGGCGTCGTGCTCGATATCGGCGTCTCCTCCATGCAGATCGACGAGGCCGAGCGCGGCTTCTCGTTCCAGAAGAACGGCCCGCTCGACATGCGCATGTCGGCCACCGGCGTTTCGGCCGCCGACGTGGTGAACCGTGCAAAGGTTTCCGATCTCATCCGCATCTTCGGCTTCCTTGGCGAGGAGAAGCAGGCCGGGCGCATCGCCCGCGCCATCGAGAAGGCGCGCGAGAAGGAACCCTTCACCACGACGCGCCAGCTCGCCAACCTCATCGAGCTGACGACGCCGCGCAAGGCCAAGGACAAGATCCACCCGGCGACGCGCGTCTTCCAGGCGCTGCGCGTCTTCGTCAACGACGAGCTCGGCGAACTTGCCGAAGCCCTCTTCGCCGCCGAGCGTGTGTTGAAGCCGGGCGGGCGGCTGGTCGTCGTCTCCTTCCACTCGCTGGAGGACCGGATCGTCAAGAAATTCTTCCAGGATCGCGCCGGCAAGGCGTCGGGCTCCAGGCATCTGCCGCAAGTCCACGACAAGGCCGCAACCTTCGCACCAGTCGGGCGCCCTATGGTGGCGGCCGGCGACGAGGAGAGTGCGGTCAATCCGCGCGCCCGATCCGCGAAGCTGCGGGCAGGCGAGCGCACGAGCGCCCCCGCCGGGACGGATGATCTGTCCATTTTCAACCTGCCGAACCTTGCCGACCTTGCGAAGATGGGAAGCTGAGTGATGTTCCGTACCCTTGATGTCGTGATGATCGCCGTCATGACGGCAGCCGCCACCGTCACCTATTCGATCAAGCACCAGGCCGAGAACAAGCTGGAAGAGGTGCGCAAGCTCGACGCCGAGATCAAGCTGGAGGAGGACACGATCGACCTCCTCAAGGCCGACTGGGCTCTCCTGACCCAGCCGAACCGCCTGAACCGCCTGGTGAAGACCTTCGAGGCCGACCTGAAGCTCGTGCCGACCGAATCGACCCAGCTCGCCCAGCCGAACGAATTGCCCATGCCGACGGCCGAACTGCCGGCGCTGGCGCCGGAGAAGGACGAGAAGGTCGCCCAGAAGAACAAGAAGAAAGCCAAAGACACGGACGCAATCCAAACCGGATCGGTGGCAAACTGATGTCGTTTCTCTCCCGCATCATGGACCTCAAGAGCAAGGCGCATTTCAGCGCCGGCGGCAACAACAACCGCGCGGCCGGCAATGGCGGCCATGCCTTCGAGGGAACGCGCAAGCGCTCCGGCTCGCAGGCCCGCAGCCGCGTCGCCGTCATCATCTGCTGCTTCGGCATGGTCTATGCGGTCATCGGCGGCCGCCTCGTGCAATATGGCATGGCCTCGCCCGAAACCGTGTCCTCGATCGGCCCCGCCGACCACCTGATGGCCTCGCGCCCCGACATCGTCGACCGCAACGGCGAGATCCTCGCCACCGACATCCGCACCGTCTCGCTCTACGCCGAGCCGCACAAGATCGTCGATGCGGACGAGGCGGTGGAAATGCTCGCCACCGTCATGCCCGACCTCGACCGGCGCGGCATCTACCGCAAGCTCACCTCGAAATCCCGCTTCCAGTGGCTGAAGCGCCAGCTGACGCCAAAGCAGCAGAGCCGCATCCTGGCGCTCGGCATTCCCGGCGTCGGCTTCCGGCCGGAAAAGCGCCGCTTCTATCCGGGCGGCGTCACCGCCTCGCACATCGTCGGCCATGTCAACATCGACAACCGCGGCATTGCCGGCATGGAGCGCTACATCGACAACCAGGGGCTCGCCGACCTCGCCGCGATCGGCATGACGAGCGATGCCAAGCTGGAGCCGGTGCGCCTGTCCATCGACCTGCGCGTCCAGGCCATCGTGCGCGACGTCGTGGCGACGGGCATGGAGAAATACAAGGCGATCGCCGCCGGCGCCGTCGTGATGGATGTGCATACGGGCGAGATCCTCGCCATGGCCTCGGTGCCGGACTACGATCCCAACAACCCGGCCGAGGGCGCCAAGGAAGGCTGGATGAACCGCATGTCGAACGGCACGTTCGAGATGGGCTCCACCTTCAAGAGCTTCACGACGGCGATGGCGCTCGATTCGGGCAAGGTGAAGATCACCGACAGCTTCGACGCCCGCGCGCCGATCCGCATCGGCGGTTTCACCATCAAGGACTTCCACGGCAAGCACCGCGTGCTGACCGTGCCGGAGATCTTCCAGTACTCCTCCAACATCGGCACGGCCAAGATGGCCGACGTCGTCGGCATTGCCGGCCACAAGGAGTTCCTGACGCGGCTCGGCCTTCTGACCCGGCTCGAAACCGAGCTGCCGGAGGTGAAGACCCCGACGCAGCCGCGCGAATGGAAGAAGATCAACTCGATCACCATCTCCTTCGGCCACGGCGTCTCGACGACGCCGCTGCAGACGGCGGTGGCCGCCGCGGCGCTGATGAACGGCGGCCTCCTGATCAACCCGACCTTCCTGCCGCGCACGGTGGAGGAGGCGAACGAGGTGGCCAAGGTCGTCGTCAAGCCGGAGACCGGCGACAAGATGCGCTACCTCTTCAAGCTCAACGCGAACGACGGTTCCGGCCGCCGCGCGCTCGTTCCGGGCTTCAATGTCGGCGGCAAGACGGGCACGGCCAACAAGGTCGTCGGCGGCCGTTATTCCAACACCCAGAACTTCAACGCCTTCCTCTCCGCCTTCCCGATCGACGACCCGAAATATGTGGTCCTCACCTTCATCGACGCGCCGCAGACGGGCGAGGGCGGGGGGCGCACCGCCGGCCTCAACGCCGCGCCGATGGTCGGCGAGATCATCCGCCGCTCGGCCGCCCTTCTCGGTGTAAAGCCGAAATTTGGTGAGGACGGGTCTGCCTTGCTTGTGTCTTATTGAATGGAGAAGACGGGAGGCCGATTCGAATGGAAACGGCTTCCACTGGAAAGCAGCAGAGCGGACAATGAAGATCAGTGACCTCGCCGGACCCGAAACCAACGACCTTTCCGCCGCAGCCGCGATAGACATCGGCGGCATAACCAGCGACAGCCGGAAGGTGAAGCCGGGCGATCTCTTCGTTGCACTCTCGGGCACCAGGGCCGATGGCAGCGCCTTCATCGCCGATGCCGTCTCGCGCGGCGCCGCCGCGGTTGCCGTTGCCGCCGGCAGCACGGCCGAAGCCTCCGTCCCGGTCATCCCCGTCGCCGAGCCGCGCCGGTTCCTGGCACTTGCCGCCGCCCGCTTCTACGGCCGCCAGCCGGAAACCATGGTCGCCGTGACCGGCACGGCCGGAAAGACCTCCGTCGCCTCCTTCACCCGCCAGATCTGGGCCCATGCCGGCCACGCCGCCGCGATGATCGGCACGACCGGCGTCGTCGCGCCCGGCCGCAACGACTACGGCTCGCTGACGACGCCCGATCCGGTGTCGCTTCACGAACTGCTCGCCGAGCTTGCCGATGCCGGCGTCACCCATGCCGCGATGGAAGCGTCCAGCCACGGCCTCGACCAGGCGCGTCTCGACGGCGTGAAGCTTGCCGCCGCCGCCTTCACCAATCTCGGCCGCGACCACATGGATTACCACCCGACGGTCGAGCACTACATGGCCTCGAAGATGCGGCTGTTCGATACGCTGCTCGCCAAGGGCGCGCCCGCCGTCATCTATGCCGATGACGAATGGTCGGGCGTTGCAATCGAGGCGGCGCGGAAGGCCGGGCTCGACGTGCGCACGGTCGGCCGCAAGGGCGAATACTTGACGCTGAAGCGCGTCGAGCATTTCCGCCACAAGCAGACCGCCGAAGTGCATGTCGGCGACGACATCTATGAAGTACATATCCCGCTCGCCGGCGATTTCCAGGTGGCGAACGCGCTCGTCGCGGCAGGCCTTGCCATGTCGACCGGCGTTCCCGCCGCCGTCGCCATGGCCGCGCTCGAGAAGCTGATCGGCGCCTCCGGCCGGCTCGAACTGGTGGGCCACGCCAGGAACGGCGCACTCGCCTATGTCGACTATGCCCACAAGCCGGATGCGCTGGAAAACGTGCTGACCTCCGTGCGCCCCTTCACGACGGGCCGCGTCATCGTGGTCTTCGGCTGCGGCGGGGACCGCGACAAGGGCAAGCGGCCGATCATGGGCGAGATCGCAACGCGCCTTGCCGACGTGGTGGTCGTCACCGACGACAATCCGCGCTCCGAGGTGCCCGAAGTCATCCGCTCTGAAATCATGGCGGCGGCCAGGGGCGCGACCGAGATCGGCGATCGCGCCGAGGCGATCCGCAGCGCCGTCCGCATGCTGCAATCCGGCGACACGCTGATCGTCGCCGGCAAGGGGCATGAGGAGGGGCAGACCGTCGGCACCGTGACGCTGCCGTTCTCCGACCACGCGGAATTGCGCAAGGCCCTGGAGGAACTCGACCGTTGAAATGGCTCTGGACCACGCCTGATCTTGTCGCCGCCCTAAATGGCCGCCCCATCGGCAACCTGCCGCAGGGCGTCACCGGCATTTCCATCGACAGCCGCAACATCGCGCCGGGCGAAGCCTTCTTCGCCATCAAGGGCGACCGCGTCGACGGCCATGATTTCGCAAGCTTCGCGGTCGCGAACGGCGCGGCGCTGCTCGTCGTCAGCGAAGGCAAGCTGCCGGCGCTCGGCCGGCTCGTCACGCCGATGATCGTGGTGCCGGACGTGCTCCAGGCGCTCGTCGACCTCGGCTGCGCGGCGCGCGACCGCACCGCGGCCCGCATCATCGCCGTCACCGGCTCCGTCGGCAAGACGACGACCAAGGAGATGCTGCGCCAGGCGCTCGGCCCCTCCGGCAGCGTGCATGCCTCCGTCGCCTCCTTCAACAACCATTGGGGCGTGCCGCTGACGCTCGCCCGCATGCCGGAGACCACCGATTACGGCGTCTTCGAGATCGGCATGAACCATCCCGGCGAGATCCGCCCGCTGGTCGCCATGGTGCGCCCGCATGTGGCGATGGTCACGACGATCGCGCCGGCCCATCTCGGCAATTTCCGCGATCTCGAGGAGATCGCCGCCGCCAAGGCGGAGATTTTCGAGGGTGTCGTGCCGGGCGGACACGCCCTTCTCAACCGCGACAACGAGCAGTTCGCCTTCCTCGAAAAGGCGGCTGAGGCGGCCGGCGTCTCGCATATCGACAGCTTCGGCGCCGATGCCAAGGCGGAGTTCCGCCTGCTCGATTTCATCCCGAGCGCCGAGGGCGGGCTTTTGCGCGCCGCGGTCGGCGGGCAGACGCTGGAAGTGCCGATGGGCGCGCCCGGGCGGCACATCGCCGAAAACGCCGTCGCCGTGCTCGGCGCGGTGCATCTTGCCGGCGGCGATATCGAGAAGGCGATGGCGGGGCTTGCCACCATGCAGGCGGAGAAGGGGCGGGGACGACGCTACCGGCTCGCCAAGGGCGGCGGCTGGTTCACGCTGATCGACGAGAGCTACAATGCCAACCCGGCCTCGATGCGCGCGGCGATCGCGCTGTTGCGCGACGCCGAGCCGCATGGCCGGGGCCGGCGCATCGCCGTGCTCGGCGACATGCTGGAAATGGGCGAGCATTCGCCTCTCGCCCATGCCGGCCTTGCCGAACCGCTTCTGGAGGCGGGCATCGGCGACGTCTGGCTCGGCGGACCGGACATGGCGGCGCTGCGGGATGTGCTGCCGGAGGGCGTGGCGACGGAATACCGCGACACGGCGGACGCGCTTGCCGCCCATGCGCTCGATGCGGTGCAGCCGGGCGACGTCCTGGTCGTGAAATCGTCGAAGGGCACGGGATTCAGCCGTATCGTGGCGGCCCTGCTTGACAAATATCCGACGTTCCCGGAGAGGGAACGCGAGCTTTGAGGGAGGTTCGGCCGGGCAGATGCCCGCCGGGCCTTCTTTTTTATGGAATCGACATCTCCGTCCGCGGTCGGTCACGCCGCGGATGATGCGGGGAACCTTTTGGGGAAAGGGTGACAATGCTGCTTTGGCTCGTCGAGCTGGCTGACACCGTGCAGGTGTTCAACCTGTTCCGCTACATTACCTTTAGGACGGGCGCTGCGCTGTTCACCTCGGCCACCATCGTCTTCCTCTTCGGACCGATGATCATCTCCTCGCTGCGCATCCGCCAGGGCAAGGGCCAGCCGATCCGTGCCGACGGACCGCAGACGCATTTCAAGAAGGCCGGCACGCCCACCATGGGCGGCCTGATGATCCTTGCCGGCATCGTCGGCAGCGCGCTGCTCTGGGCCGATCTTTCCAACGTTTATGTGGTCGCGACCCTGCTCGTGACGCTCGGCTTCGGCGCGATCGGCTTCTACGACGACTATCTCAAGGTCACCAAGCAGACGGAGAAGGGCTTTTCCGGCAAGGCGCGCCTCGGCCTCGAATTCATCATCGCGGGCGTGGCGACCTACTTCATGATGCGCGCCTCGCTTGCGACGGGGGCGGCCGGCTCGACCTTCGGCTCCTCCATCGCCTTTCCCTTCGCCAAGGATTTCCTGATCAATCTCGGCATCTTCTTCGTGCTGTTCGGCGGCTTCGTCATCGTTGCCGCCGGCAATGCGGTGAACCTGACGGACGGGCTGGACGGCCTTGCCACGGTTCCCGTCATGATCTCGGCCGCCTCGTTCGGCGTCATCGCCTATCTCGCCGGCAACGCCGTCTTCGCGAACTACCTGCAGATCCATTTCGTGCCCGGCACGGGCGAGCTCGCCGTCGTGCTCGGCGCGGTCATCGGCGCCGGCCTCGGCTTCCTGTGGTTCAACGCCCCGCCGGCCGCCATCTTCATGGGCGACACCGGTTCGCTGGCCCTCGGGGGCCTCATCGGCACGGTCGCCGTCGCCACCAAGCACGAGATCGTCATGGCGATCATCGGCGGCCTCTTCGTCATGGAGACGCTGTCGGTCATCATCCAGGTTGCCTCCTTCAAGCTCACGGGCCGGCGCGTCTTCCTGATGGCGCCGATCCATCACCATTTCGAAAAGAAGGGCTGGACGGAAAGCCAGGTCGTCGTGCGCTTCTGGATCATCGCCGTGGTGCTGGCGCTGGTCGGCCTTTCCACGCTCAAGCTGCGGTGAGCCGGTCATGATCCCCGTCACCACCTTCAAGGGAAAGACGGTCGCGCTCTTCGGGCTCGGTGGCTCCGGCCTTGCGACGGCACTGGCGCTTGCCGCGGGCGGCGCCGAGGTCATCGCCTGGGACGACAGCGCGTCGAGCGTCGAGAATGCGTCGTCCGCCGGCATCCGGACGGGCGACCTGCGCAGGCTCGACTGGAAGGCCGTGGACGCGCTGGTGCTTTCGCCCGGCGTGCCGCTCACCCATCCCAAACCCCATTGGAGCGCGGAACTTGCCCGCGCCGCCGGCGTCGAGATCATCGGCGATGTCGAGCTCTTCGCGCGCGAGCGCCGGGCGCATGCGCCTGACTGCCCCTTCGTCGCCATCACCGGCACGAACGGCAAATCGACCACGACGGCGCTGATCGCCCATATCCTCAAGGCGAGCGGGCGCGATACCCAGCTCGGCGGCAATATCGGCACGGCGGTGCTGACGCTCGATCCGCCGAAGGCCGGCCGCTTCTACGTGGTGGAGTGCTCCTCCTACCAGATCGACCTGGCGCCGACGCTGAACCCGTCCGCCGGCATCCTTCTCAACCTGACGCCCGACCATCTCGACCGCCACGGCTCGATGGAGCACTATGCCGATGTCAAGGAACGTCTTGTCGCCGGCAGCCGGACGGCGCTCGTCGGCGTCGACGACAGTTTCTGCGAGCGCATCGCCGACCGCGTCGAGCGGGCCGGCACGAAGGTCGTGCGCATCTCCAAGCGCAACGTGCTGGCCGACGGCATCTATGCCGATGGCCCGCGCCTCATCCTGGCGCAGGGCGGGGCGACCCGCGTGATCGCGGACCTTTCCCCGATCGAGACCCTGCGCGGCGCCCACAATGCGCAGAACGCCGCCGCCGCCGTCGCCGCGTGCCTTGCGGTCGGCCTCAGTGAGGACGAGATCCGCGCCGGCCTTGCCTCCTTCCCGGGCCTCAGGCACCGCATGCAGCCGGTCGGGCGCAAGGGCGAGACGCTGTTCGTCAACGATTCGAAGGCGACGAATGCCGATGCGGCCGCGCCGGCGCTGTCGAGCTTCGAGCGCATCTACTGGATCGCCGGCGGCGTGCCGAAGGAGGGCGGGATTTCCTCGCTCGGTGCCTTCTTTCCGAAGATCGCCAAGGCCTATCTCATCGGCGAGGCGGCGCCCGCCTTCGCGGCGACGCTCGGCGAGGCCGTGCCCTTCGCGATGTCCGGCACGCTGGAACGGGCGGTCCAGGACGCGGCGGCGGATGCCGAGCGGGAAGGAAACGGCCCGGTTGCCGTTCTGCTCTCCCCGGCTTGCGCAAGCTTCGACCAGTACAAGAACTTTGAAGTCAGGGGTGATGCCTTCGTGAAACACGTTTCGGCGCTGCCGGGCGTGTCCATGCTGGTCGAGGTTTAGGATGGTATCGGGATTTGCGACCTTGCTCCCTGCCTCTCCGTCATCCTCGGGCTTGACCCGAGGATCCATTTGCGCCGTGCGTGCCGCGTGGATCCTCGGGTCAAGCCCGAGGATGACGGAGGAGAGGGAGTG
The DNA here is from genome assembly GCF_050859155.1 of Shinella yambaruensis. Classification (NCBI taxonomy): domain Bacteria; kingdom Pseudomonadati; phylum Pseudomonadota; class Alphaproteobacteria; order Hyphomicrobiales; family Rhizobiaceae; genus Shinella; species Shinella yambaruensis. The sequence continues at coordinate 2,548,163 of NZ_CP150638.1, read as the reverse complement.
GACGCAGCAGAACCCGAACCGCTCAGTGAGAGGAACGAGACATGGTTAGTCGTGCCGAACGTGGTGCATTGGCGGACTGGTTCTGGACGATAGACCGGTTCTTCCTGGCGGCCTTCATCCTGTTGATGGGCCTTGGCTTCATGCTGTCCTTCGCGGCCAGCCCGCCGGTTGCCGAGCGCCTCGGGCTCGACAGCTTCCACTTCGTCAAGCGCCACGCCGTGTTCCTGATCCCGGCCATCGCGGTGATGTTCGGCATTTCCTTCATGTCGCCCCGCCAGGTGCGGCGCGCGGCGATGATCCTGCTCGTCGTCTCGCTTGCGGCCATGGTGCTGGCGCTGTTCTTCGGCGTCGAGGTCAAGGGCTCGCGGCGCTGGATCTCGATCGGCAGCTTCTCCATCCAGCCGTCCGAATTCATGAAGCCGGCCTTCGTCGTCATCTGCGCCTGGCTTTTTGCCGAACATGCCCGCCAGCCGGAAATCCCCGGCAACCTCTTCGCCATCATCCTCTTCGGCATCGTTGCGGCGCTGCTCGTCGCCCAGCCAGACCTTGGCCAGACCATCCTGACGGCCGCCGTCTGGGGCGGCATGTTCTTCATGGCCGGCATGCCGTGGCTGTGGATCATCGTGCTCGGCGGCGCGGCCGTCGGCGGCCTCCTGACGGCCTACACCTTCCTGCCGCATGTGGCCGGCCGTATCGACAAGTTCCTGACCGGCGAGGGCGACACGTTCCAGATGGACACGGCGCGGGAAGCCATCATCCGCGGCGACTGGTTCGGCCAGGGGCCGGGCGAGGGCACCGTCAAGCGCATCATCCCGGACAGCCATACCGACTTCATCTTCTCCGTCGCGGCCGAGGAGTTCGGCATCCTCTTCTGCATGGTCATCGTCATGATCTTCGCCTTCGTGGTGATGCGCGGGCTCAACCATGCCTTCAAGGAGCGTAACGATTTCACGCGTTTCGCCGTTGCCGGCCTCGTGCTGCAGATCGGCACGCAGTCGATGATCAATATCGGCGTGAACCTCGAGCTGCTGCCGGCCAAGGGCATGACCCTGCCGCTGATCTCCTACGGCGGCTCGTCGATGATCGCGATCTGCGTGACGGCCGGCTTCATCCTGGCGCTGACCCGCCACCGCCCGGAAAAGCGCGCCTCCGAGCGCAGCCTCTTCCGCGGCGGCATCGTGGCGCCTGCGGAGTGACCGGTTCGATGGCGCATGTGGGTTTCACCCCCCTCTGCCCTGCCGGGCATCTCCCCCTCAAGGAGGGAGATCGAATCGTGGCACCGTCTTGCCTCCAGCCGATCTACCCCCCTGAGGGGGAGATGCCCGGCAGGGCAGAGGGGGGTAATGCCTCCGCAACGCACAAGGCATGCACTCCATGAGCAAAGGCATCGTTCTCCTCGCCGCCGGGGGCACCGGCGGCCATCTCTTTCCCGCAGAGGCGCTCGCCCATGAGCTGAAGGCCGGCGGCTGGTCGGTGCATCTCGTCACCGACAGCCGCGCCGAGCGTTTCGCGGGCAAGTTCCCGGCAGACGAGATCCATGTCGTTCCCTCCGCGACGATCGGCTCGAAGAACCCCGTCAGCGTCGTGAAATCGCTCTTCACGCTGTGGAAAGGCATCCGCGTCGCGCGCAGACTGATGGCGCGCCTGCGGCCGAAGGTGGTCGTCGGCTTCGGCGGTTACCCCACCGTCCCGCCGCTTCTCGCCGCGACGGGCATGGGCATCCCCTCGATGATCCACGAGCAGAACGCGGTGATGGGCCGCGCCAACAAGGCGCTGGCGAACCGCGTGAAGGCGATTGCCGGCGGCTTCCTGCCGGAGACGGGCGGGCAATATGCGGCAAAGACGGTGACGACGGGCAATCCGGTCCGCCCCGCCGTGCTCGAAGCCGCAGACATTCCCTACCAGGCCTCGGCGGAGGGCGAATTCCGCCTCGTTGTCTTCGGCGGCAGCCAGGGCGCTCAGTTCTTCTCCAAGGCCATCCCCTCGGCGATCGCGGCGCTGGAACCTGCCGACCGGGCGCGGCTCAGAATCACCCAGCAGGCGCGGCCGGAAGACCGCGACGAGGTCGTGCGCACCTATGGCGAGCTCGGCATTCCGGCCGATGTCTCGCCCTTCTTCACCGACATGGCGTCGCGCATCGGCAACGCCCATCTCGTCATCAGCCGCTCCGGCGCCTCGACGGTCTCCGAAGTCTCGGTCATCGGCCGTCCCGCCATCCTCGTGCCCTATCCCTATGCGCTTGATCACGACCAGGCGGCGAATGCCGCGGCGCTGGCTTCGGGCGGCGGGGCGAAGGTGATCGCGCAAGGAGAGCTTTCGACGGAGCGCCTGGCGGGCATCGTCTCCAAGGCGATGCATGATCCGGCGGGCATGGCGGCCATGGCCGCAAACGCCAGAAAGGCGGGCAAACCGGACGCCGCGCGCTTGCTCGCCTCGATGGTTGAGGCTATTGCGGGCGGCAGGCCCATTGCACAGTTCAAGGGCGCACAATTCAAGGGAGAACGGCCATGAAGATGCCGCAGAGCATAGGGCTCGTTCATTTCATCGGCATTGGCGGCATCGGCATGAGCGGCATTGCCGAGGTGCTGCACAATCTCGGCCACAAGGTGCAGGGCTCCGACCAGGCCGACAGCGCCAATGTGCAGCGCCTGCGCGAGAAGGGCATCGATGTCTTCGTCGGCCACAAGGCGGAAAACCTTGGCGACGCCGAAGTGGTCGTCGTCTCCACCGCCATCAAGAAGAACAACCCGGAACTCGTCGCGGCGCGCGAAAAGCTGCTGCCTGTCGTGCGCCGCGCGGAAATGCTCGCCGAGCTGATGCGCTTCCGCAATGCCATCGCCATCGGCGGCACGCATGGCAAGACGACGACGACCTCGATGGTCGCGACGCTTCTGGAGGCCGGCGGGCTCGACCCGACCGTCATCAATGGCGGCATCATCAACGCCTATGGCACGAACGCGCGCATGGGCGAGGGCGAGTGGATGGTGGTGGAGGCGGACGAATCGGACGGCACCTTCCTGAAGCTGCCCGCCGACATTGCCGTCGTCACCAACATCGACCCGGAACATCTCGATCACTACGGCAATTTCGACGCCGTGCGCGCGGCCTTCCGCCAGTTCGTCGAGAACGTGCCGTTCTACGGCTTCGGCGTCATGTGCCTCGACCATCCGGAAGTGCAGGCCATGGTCAGCCGCATCGAGGACCGCAAGGTCATCACCTATGGCGAGAACCCGCAGGCCGACGTGCGCTTTTCCAATATCCGCATGGACGGCGCGATCTCCGTCTTCGACGTGGAGATCCGCCGCCGCCGCACCGGCCAGGTCATCGCGCTGAAGGACCTGCGCCTGCCGATGCCGGGCCGCCACAACGTTTCCAACGCCACCGCGGCCATCGCCGTTGCCCAGCGTCTCGGCATGTCGCCGGAGGCGATCGCCCGGGGGCTTGCCGGCTTCGGCGGCGTCAAGCGCCGCTTCACGCTGACCGGCAGCTGGAACGGCGTGAACGTCTACGACGACTACGGCCACCACCCGGTCGAGATCAAGGCCGTGCTGCGCGCGGCGCGCGAGGCCTGCGCGGGCCGCGTCATCGCCGTTCACCAGCCGCACCGCTACAGCCGCGTCGCGAGCCTGTTCGAGGAGTTCGCCGGCTGCTTCAACGAGGCCGACACGGTGATGATCGCGCCGATCTATGCGGCGGGCGAGGACCCGATCGAGGGCGTTACCGCGGAGGAGATGGTTTCCCGCATCAAATCCGCCGGCCACCGGGATGCGCGCTTCCTGCCCTCGCCGGAAGCTTTGGCGCCCGTCGTCGCCGGCATTGCAAAGCCCGGTGACTTTGTGGTTCTCTTGGGGGCTGGCAGCATCACGTATTGGGCGCAGGCGCTGCCGAAGGAATTGGCAGGCATTTCGGGGCAGGTGGCATGAAGCAGGTGGATGGTGCGAAACTTCTGGCGTCGTTGGGCGAGGGGATCAAGGAGGTCCGCGGCCGTCTGACGCCCGATGCACCGATGGACCGCGTCACCTGGTTCCGCGCCGGCGGCCTTGCCGAGCTGATGTTCCATCCGCACGACAGCGAGGACCTCGCCACCTTCCTCAAGCTCGTGCCGGAGGAGGTGCCGGTCACCGTGACCGGCGTCGGCTCGAACCTCCTTGTGCGCGACGGCGGCATTCCGGGCGTCGTCATCCGCCTCTCGGCCAAGGGTTTCGGCGATGTCGAGCTTGCGGGCGAGAACCGGATCAAGGCCGGCGCGATCTGCCCGGACAAGAACATCGCCGCCATGGCGCTCGACCACGGCATTGCCGGCTTCGAGTTCTATTACGGCATTCCCGGCTCGATCGGCGGTGCGCTGCGCATGAATGCCGGCGCCAATGGCGGCGAGACCAAGGATCTTGTCGTGGAGGTGCACGCGATCGACCGCAAGGGCAATCCGCATGTGCTGTCCAATGCGGACATGGGCTATACCTATCGCCATTCCGCCGCGCCGTCCGACCTGATCTTCACCCACGCCGTCTTCCAGGGCGCGGCGGGCGACAAGACCGATATCCGCGGCAGGATGGATGCGGTGCGCCAGCACCGCGAGACCGTGCAGCCGATCCGCGAGAAGACCGGCGGCTCGACCTTCAAGAACCCCGAGGGGCATTCGGCCTGGAAGCTGATCGACGAGGCGGGCTGCCGCGGCATGATGATCGGCGGCGCACAGATGTCGCCGATGCACTGCAATTTCATGATCAACACGGGCCAGGCCACCGGCTACGAGCTGGAATATCTCGGCGAGACCGTGCGCAGCCGCGTGCTGGAGCATTCCGGCATCATGCTGCAATGGGAAATCAAGCGCCTCGGCAATTTCATGCCGGGCTACGAGGTCAAGGAGTTCCTGGGCCGCGCAACGGCCTGATCCGACACGATTCTTGCTGGGGCGTTCGAGAAACGCCCTCTCCCCCACAGGCAAGTTCACCGAAACGAAACCGCGTGACGTCGCGCCTCCGGCGCGCGACGGCCCTGCATGCCAGGGTCCTGATGGGGGTATTCATGAACAGGAAACTTGCCGCCGAGTTCATCGGCACGTTCTGGCTCGTCTTCTGCGGCTGCGGCAGCGGGATATTGACTGCTGCCTTTCCGCAGGTCGGCATCGGCCTTGCCGGCGTCTCTCTTGCCGCCGGCATCGCACTGATGGCGATGATCTACACGATCGGCGGCATTTCCGGCGGGCACATGAACCCGGCCGTTTCCGTGGGCCTTGCCGTCGCCGGCCGGTTTCCGGCCGGCCATATCCTGCCCTACATGGTGGCGCAGGTCGCGGGTGCGACGGCGGCGGGCGCCGTTCTCTATCTCATCGCCTCCGGCAAGGCGGGCTTCCGGCCGGGCGGTTTTGCCGCGAACGGCTATGGCGATCTCTCCCCGGGCGGCTATTCGCTGACGGCCGGCCTGGTGAGCGAAGTGGTGCTGATGGCGCTCTTCCTTTTCATCATCCTCGGCTCGACCCATCGCCGCGCGCCGGTGGATGTCGCGCCCATCGTCATCGGCCTCAGCCTGACGGCGATCAACCTCGTTTCGATCCCGGTCACCAACACCTCCCTCAACCCGGCCCGCTCGACGGGCGTTGTCTTCTTTGCCGAGACGGCGGCGCTTTCGCAGCTCTGGCTGTTCTGGCTCGCCCCGATGCTCGGCGCCGTCGTCGGCGCGGCGGCCTGGAGGCTGGTCGGCGAAAGCGGCGCGGCGCAGTCCGATCCCACCCTTGCATTGAAGGCGAATATGCGTGCTTGATTAGCAGGCGCGCAGATTCATTTTCTTCGTTCAGCCCCTGTTCATGCGGGTTTAGCGAAGGCTATGCTCGGTCGCGCGTTGGTTGCGCGATGAAGCCCCGCTCCAGCGGGGTTTTGACCAGGGGGCATTCATGTTCAAGAAACTCTCAGCCGAATTCCTCGGCACGTTCTGGCTCGTCTTCGGCGGTTGCGGCAGCGCGGTGCTGGCCGCCGCCTTCCCGGAGGTCGGCATCGGCCATCTCGGTGTCGCCTTCGCCTTCGGCCTTACGGTGCTCACCATGGCCTATACGGTCGGCGGCATTTCCGGCGGGCACTTCAACCCGGCCGTCTCCGTGGGCCTGACGGTGGCCGGCAAGTTCCCGGCGTCCAGCCTTGTGCCCTATATCGTGGCGCAGGTCGTGGGCGCGGTCGTCGCGGCGGTGGTGCTTTATCTCATCGCTTCCGGCAAGACGGGCTTCCAGGCGGGCGGATTCGCCTCGAACGGGTATGGCGACCTGTCACCCGGCGGCTATTCGCTGACGGCGGCGCTGGTTGCCGAAGTGGTGCTGACGGCCTTCTTCCTCATCATCATCCTCGGTTCGACCCATGGCCGTGCGCCGGTCGGCTTCGCACCGATCGCCATCGGCCTCGGCCTGACGCTGATCCATCTCATCTCGATCCCGGTGACGAACACCTCGGTCAATCCGGCCCGCTCGACCGGCGTCGCGCTCTTTGCCGATACGGCGGCGCTTTCGCAGCTTTGGCTGTTCTGGCTCGCTCCGGTCCTCGGCGCGGTGATCGGCGCGGTGATCTGGAAGGTTGTCGGCGAGGACGACTGATCGCGGAAAAAAAGAACCCGCCGCGTCGCCGCGGCGGGTTTTCTCTCGAAGGTCCCGAAGGGCTCAGACCTCTTCCTTGCCCGAAAGCAGGATGCAGGCCAGCGTGATCACGGCCGATATGCCGAGATAGTAGCCGACATAGGTCATGCCGTAGTTCGCCTGCAGCCACGTCGCGATATAGGGCGCGAGCGAGGCGCCGAAGATGCCGGCGAAGTTGAAGGTGATCGACGAGCCCGTATAGCGCACCTTGGTGGGGAAGGGGGCGGCGAGCGCCGTGCCGATGAGACCGTAGGTCATGCCCATCAGCGCCATGGCGAGAATGACGAAGACGAAGATGCCGCTCTCGCCGCTCGTCATCAGCTCCGGCAGGAGGAACGAGAAGGCGCCGATCAGCACGGTCGTGAGGATCAGCACCTCCCGGCGGCCGAACCTTTCGGCGAGCTTGCCGGCGAAGGGAATGAAGAGGCCGAACAGCACCGAGCCGAGCAGCTGGACTTCCAGCGCCTCGACGAAGGGCAGCTTCAGGACCTTGACATTGTAGGAGAGCAGGTAGGCCGAGCCGATATAGAACAGCACGAAGGTGGCGAGCGCCACGAAGGTGCCGAGCACGAGGCTGCGCTTGTGGTTGCGGAAGAGCTCCACGACCGGGACCTCGACACGCTCCTGCTTTTCGATGGCCTTCTGGAAGGCCGGCGTCTCGGTGATCGACAGGCGAACCCAGAGGCCGACGGCGATCAGCACGATCGAGGCGACGAAGGGGATGCGCCAGCCCCAGGCGAGCAGCGATTCCTGCGACATGACATGCAGCAGCAGCCAGAAGACGCCGGAGGAGAGGAAGAGCCCGACGGGTGCGCCGAGCTGCGGGAACATGCCGTACCAGCTGCGCTTGCCGGGCGGGGCATTTTCCGTCGCCAGCAGCACCGCGCCGCCCCATTCGCCGCCAAGGCCGAAACCCTGGCCGAAGCGGCAAAGCGCCAGGAGCAGCGGCGCGAGAACGCCGATCGTCTCGTAGGAGGGCAGCAAGCCGATGATCACGGTCGAGACGCCCATGGTCAGAAGCGCCGCCACCAGCGTCGTCTTGCGCCCGATGCGGTCGCCATAGTGGCCGAAGACGATCGCGCCGAGCGGGCGGGCGAAGAAGGCGATCGAGAAGGTCGCGAAAGAGGCGAGGAGGGCCGTCGTCGGATCGCTGTTCGGGAAGAACAGCGTCGGGAAGACCAGCACGGCGGCCGTGGCATAGACGTAGAAATCGAAGAATTCGATGGTCGTTCCGACCAGGCTTGCAAAAAGAACGCGCGCCGGGGAGTTGAGCCCAGCGCGGTTGGAATGCGTTGCGGTCGGCGACCCGGAAGCGAGCGTGTCACTCATCAAGGGTGCCTTTTCTTGGTTTTTGAAGCTGTCTTGGGAGGCAGCGGCGGTTTATTACGCCAACCGGGCGGTCAGCGAAACAACAAAAGTACGCAGGCCGGCGAAAAATCGTACTTTTCGTGCGCTGGAGGCGGTGCCTGCGTTTACCAGGGGTTTGCGGCCATGGGCCCGTCCTCCGGCTCCGCTTTAGAGAATTCTAAATTCTTCTTTTTCTTGCGTCGGCCACAACTCTCTGATTCCAGAGAGAGAATCGAAGCGAGACTTGATTCGGGACAGGAAAATTCGCCTCCGGGCGGCTCCGGTTAACGAAAGTAAACGCTTCATTAACCTTAATGACGTTCTAGTGATCCTACCTCGCTGCCCGAGTCGGATCGCAAGCAAATCAGGTCCGCGCAAGGGACGAGCACCAGAGTACGGAATTCAGTTGGGGGTTCTATGAGCGTGAAGCATGTCGCGATGCTGATGGGTGGTTTTTCGTCGGAACGGCCGGTGAGCCTTTCGTCGGGCAACGCCTGCGCCGACGCGCTTGAGGCCGAGGGCTACAAGGTCACCCGCGTCGATGTCGGCCACGACGTCGCGAGCGTGCTTGCCGAACTGAAGCCGGACGTCGCCTTCAATGCGCTGCACGGGCCCTTCGGCGAGGACGGCACCATCCAGGGCATCCTCGAATATCTCCAGATCCCCTATACCCATTCCGGCGTGCTCGCCTCGGCGCTCGCCATGGACAAGGCGCAGGCGAAGATCATAGCCAAGGCCGCCGGCATTCCGATCGCCGAGCAGCGGCTGATGGACCGCTTCGATTTCACCTCGGCGCATCCGATGAAGCCGCCATACGTGGTCAAGCCGGTGCGCGAAGGCTCGTCCTTCGGCGTCGTCATGGTCAAGGAAGACCAGTCGCATCCCCCGCAGATCATCACCTCGTCCGAATGGCGCTATGGCGACAGCGTCATGGTCGAGCGCTACATCTACGGCCGGGAGCTGACCTGCGGCGTCATGGGCGACGTCGCGCTCGGCGTGACGGAAGTGGTGCCGCAGGGCCACGCTTTCTACGACTATGATTCCAAATATGTGAAAGGCGGCTCGAAACACGTCATCCCGGCGCAAATTTCACCGAATATTTACCAAAAAGTTCAAACACTCTCCCTCAAGGCGCATCAAGCGATCGGGTGCCGTGGCGTCAGCCGTTCCGACTTCCGTTACGACGACCGATTCTCCGAGAATGGCGAGCTTATCTGGCTGGAGATCAACACCCAGCCCGGCATGACCCCGACCTCCCTGGTGCCCGAAATGGCCGTTCATGCCGGCCATTCCTTTGGTGAATTCTTGCGGTGGATGGTGGAGGACGCGTCGTGTTTGCGTTGAGCGTCAAGAAGAGCAGGGTGCGCCCCGTCGGGATTCCGGAAACGGAAGCCGGTCGCGTGCTGCCGCGTCCGCTGCGCCGGATCGTCCGGTTCCTGGTCAGCCTCGCGGCCGGCCGCATCCATATTCCGCGCCACACCGGCAGCGTCGCCACCGTGGTGTTCATCGGCGCGACGGGCCTTTACGGCATGTCGCTCGGCGGCCATTCGCAGGATGTCGCCCAGGCCTCGACGACGGCGATCGGCTTTGCCATCGAGGACGTCAAGGTCTCCGGCAACCGCGAGACCTCGGAAATCGACATTCTGGAGCGCCTCGGCCTCGACGGCACGACCTCGCTGGTCGCCCTCGACGTCAAGGAAGCCCGCAAGCAGCTCACCGAACTGCCCTGGGTCGAGGACGCATCGGTGCGGAAAGTCTATCCGGGCACGATCGAGATCGCGCTGAAGGAGCGGGAAGCCTTCGCCATCTGGCAGCACGGCTCCGACCTGTCGCTGATCGAGAAGAACGGCAGCGTCATCGCGCCGCTGCGCGACAACAAGTTCTCGACGCTGCCGCTGTTCGTCGGCCGCGACGCGGAGACGGCTGCCGCTGGTTTTGCCGACGAGTTCGACAACTGGCCGGAAATCAAGGCGCGGGTGAAGGCCTATATCCGGGTCGCCGGCCGTCGCTGGGACTTGAGGCTCGACAACGGCATCGTCGTCAAGCTGCCGGAGCACAACGTGCCGCGCGCCATGGACACGCTGGCGACGCTGGTGGCGGAGCAGGGGATTCTGGAACGGGACATCGCGGCCGTCGATCTTCGGCTTGAAGACCGCACGACGGTCCGTTTGACGGAAGGGGCGCTCGAACGCCGCAATGCGGCGGTCGAGCAGAGAACGAAGGACCTGAAGAAGGCAGCGAAGCGCACATGAGCATTTTCGGTTCGTCCCATTTTGGCCTGCCGCGCTTGAAGCCGCTTTCCTCCAAGCGGGCGCATGTCGTTTCGGTCCTCGACATCGGCTCCACCAAGGTCGTCTGCATGATCGGCCGGCTGACGCCGCGCGCCGAAAGCGAGATCCTTCCCGGCCGCACGCACAATGTCGAGGTCATCGGCATCGGCCACCAGAAATCGCGCGGCGTGAAGAACGGTGTCATCACCGATCTGGATGCCGCCGAAAGCGTCGTGCGCCTTGCCGTCGATGCCGCCGAGCGCATGGCCGGCCTCACCATCGAAAGCCTGATCGTCAACGTCTCGGCCGGCCGCCTGCAGAGCGACGTCTACACCGCGACGATCGATCTCGGCGGCCAGGAGGTCGATGCCAACGACCTGCGCAAGGTGCTCGCCGTCGCCGGCCAGCAGTCGCTGCGCCAGGACCGCGCCATCCTCCATTCGCTGCCGACGGGCTTCTCGCTCGACGGCGAGCGCGGCATCCGCGATCCGCTCTCCATGTTCGGCGACGTGCTCGGCGTCGACATGCATGTGCTGACGGCCGAACGGGCCGCGCTGAAGAACCTCGAACTCTGCATCAACCGTGCGCACCTCTCCGTCGAGGGCATGGTGGCGACGCCCTATGCGAGCGGCCTTTCGGCCCTCGTCGACGACGAGGTCGAGCTCGGCTGCGCCTCGATCGACATGGGCGGTGGCACGACGACGATCTCCGTGTTCGCCGAAGGCAAGCTGGTGCATTCCGATGCCGTCTCGCTCGGCGGCCACCACGTCACGACGGACCTCGCGCGTGGCCTGTCGACCCGCATCGAGGATGCCGAACGCCTGAAGGTCGTGCACGGTTCGGCCCTGCCGAACGCCAGCGACGAGCGCGACATCGTCACCGTCCCGCCGATCGGCGAGGACGACCGCGACCAGCCGACCCACGTGCCGCGCGCGCTGCTGTCCCGCATCGTCAGGGCGCGCATCGAAGAGACGCTCGAACTCATCCGCGACCGCATCCAGCGCTCCGGCTTCTCGCCGATCGTCGGCAAGCGGATCGTGCTGACGGGCGGCGCCAGCCAGCTCACCGGCCTGCCGGAAGCGGCCCGCCGCATCCTTGCCCGTAATGTCCGCATCGGCCGCCCGCTCGGCGTCTCCGGCCTGCCGACGGCGGCCAAGGGGCCGGCCTTTTCGACGGCGGTGGGGCTGATGATCTATCCGCAGGTCGCGGAACTGGAAGAACACGCTGTGCAGGGCGGCATGCTCTCGCAGCTGACGGGTGGCAACGGCCGCATCGCCCGCATGGGCCAGTGGCTGAAGGAGAGTTTCTGACGGGTTTCCCGGCGGCGTTACGGCCGGGAAAGACCGACACTAGAGTTTTGGGAATAGACCGGCTGGGCGAAGCAGCCGGAAACGAAAGGAACACTGCAATGACTATCAAGCTCCAGAAGCCGGACATCACCGAGCTGAAGCCCCGCATCACCGTCTTCGGTGTCGGCGGGGGCGGTGGCAATGCTGTCAACAACATGATCACCGCGGGCCTGGAAGGCGTCGATTTCGTCGTCGCCAACACCGATGCCCAGGCGCTGACCATGACCAAGGCTTCGCGGATCATCCAGATGGGCGTCGCCGTCACGGAAGGCCTCGGCGCCGGCTCGCAGCCGGAGGTCGGCCGCGCCGCCGCGGAAGAGTGCATCGACGAGATCATCGATCACCTGAACGGCACCCACATGTGCTTCGTCACCGCCGGCATGGGCGGCGGCACGGGCACGGGCGCAGCGCCGGTCGTCGCGCAGGCGGCCCGCAACAAGGGCATCCTGACCGTCGGCGTCGTCACCAAGCCGTTCCACTTCGAGGGCGGCCGCCGCATGCGTCTTGCCGAAGAGGGCATCCAGGAACTGCAGAAGTCGGTCGACACGCTGATCGTCATCCCGAACCAGAACCTCTTCCGCATCGCCAACGACAAGACCACCTTTGCCGACGCCTTCGCGATGGCCGACCAGGTGCTCTATTCGGGCGTCGCCTGCATCACCGACCTCATGGTCAAGGAAGGCCTCATCAACCTCGACTTCGCCGACGTCCGCTCGGTGATGCGCGAGATGGGCCGCGCCATGATGGGCACGGGCGAAGCTTCGGGCGAGGGCCGCGCCATGGCCGCCGCGGAAGCGGCGATCGCCAACCCGCTGCTCGACGAAACCTCGATGAAGGGCGCGCAGGGCCTCCTGATCTCGATCACCGGCGGCCGTGACCTCACCCTCTTCGAAGTCGACGAAGCGGCGACCCGCATCCGCGAGGAAGTCGATCCGGACGCAAACATCATTCTCGGCGCAACCTTCGACGAAGAGCTCGAAGGCCTGATCCGCGTCTCCGTTGTTGCAACCGGCATCGACCGCGCGGCCTCGGAGGTGGCTGCACGTCATGCTGACTTTCGCAGCCACAGCAAGCCGGTAGTCCGCCCCGCCGCCGTTCCGGCCCAGCCGCAGGTCCAGGCCGCAGCGCCGCAGCCCCAGCCGGTCCCGCAGCCCGTCATGCAGCAGCCGGTCGCCCAGCAGCCGGTCGTCGATCCGATCGCCGAGGCCATCCGCGCCTCGGAGGAGAACCTTGAGCGGGAACTCGCCATTCCGGTGAACCGTCCGGCTCCGGTGCAGCAGCCGGTGGCTTCCGTCCAGGAAGAGCCGCGCCTGCAGAACCGCCTGTTCGCCGCCCCGGCCGAGACGCCGGTGCAGCGCCCGGTCCAGCAGCAGCCGATGCAGCAGGCCCCGGTCATGCAGCAGCGCGTCGAGCCGTCCGCTCCGATCATCCGTCAGGAGCCGCAGACGATGCGCATGCCGAAGATCGAGGATTTCCCGCCCGTCGTGCAGGCCGAGATCGACCACCGCGCCGCCCAGCAGCCGGTCGCCTCGCACAGCGAAGAGCGCGGCCCGATGGGCCTCCTCAAGCGCCTGACGTCCTCGCTCGGCCGTCACGAGGAGCCGCAGGCCGCCCAGGAGCCGGCACCGCAGGCCCAGCAGCAGCGCCGTCCGCTGTCGGCCGAAGCCAGCCTCTACGCCCCGCGCCGCGGCCAGCTCGACGATCATGGCCGCGCCAATCCGCAGCCGCGTTCGCTCGGTGAGGATGACCAGCTCGAAATTCCGGCGTTCCTGCGCCGCCAGTCGAACTGAGGCCTTCCCCGGAGCCCGTTGACAGAATGCCCGGACCGTGGTCCGGGCATTTTTGATTCTTGTCTAAATTCAAGAGTTTGCCGTTGATGTGGAGCGTAACAAAACGAAAGAAACAGTGATTTGTGTAACCCTGAGGGACCTACTACATTCACACTAGGCACAGGGGCCAGTCAGGGATCGGATGCCGGCATCACGCCGGAGCGCATCAAATCACTCCAGACGTTGAGGCGGACTTGTCGGTGGGCGCAACGCGCCCGGCCAAGGGTTTCCTTGGGCCAATGAAATACCGGGGCTCCCGCGAGCCCGTGAAATAAGAATGTCGGCGAAGAATGAGCCGACAGTAAGACGAGGCGAATGCACATGACGATCGGTATGCTCGGTTTCCAGACGACGATTGCGAGCCCGGTGACGATTGCCGGCACGGGCGTCCATTCCGGCGCGGCCGTATCGATCACCTTCAACCCGGCCGAAGCCGACAGCGGCATCCTGTTCCAGCGCCTGCACGACGACGGCACCGTCAGCGAGTACCGCGCGGTCTCCGCGCAGGTCGGCAACACGGACCTGTGCACCGTGCTCGGCTTCACGCCCGCGACGTCGATCGCCACTGTCGAGCACGTCATGGCCGCGCTCTATGCGCTCGGTCTCGATAATGTCCTCATCGAGGTCCACGGCGCCGAAATGCCGATCATGGACGGCAGCTCTGCCCCCTTCATCGATGCGATCGACCAGGTCGGCCTCATCCCGCTCGCCGTCAAGCGCCGCTATATCCGCATCGTCAAGCCGGTGCGCGTCGAGGCCGGCGCTTCCTGGGCCGAGTTCTCGCCCTATGACGGCACGCGATTCGAGGTCGAGATCGATTTCGATTGCCCGCTGATCGGCCGCCAGGCCTGGAAGGGCGACCTGACGCCGATGGCCTTCCGCAGCGAATTGTCGCGCGCCCGCACCTTCGGTTTCATGCGCGATGTGGAAAAGCTCTGGGCCTCCGGCCATGCGCTCGGCTCGTCGCTGGAAAATTCCGTCGTCATCTCCGACGACAACACCGTGATCAATGTCGAGGGCCTGCGCTACGCGAAGGACGAGTTCGTGCGTCACAAGACGCTCGATGCCGTGGGCGACCTTGCGCTTGCCGGCGCGCAGTTCATCGGCTGCTACCGCTCCTATCGCGGCGGCCACAGGATGAACGCCCATGCGCTGAAGGCGCTGCTCAGCGACCGCACGGCCTACGAGGTCGTCGAAGCCTCCGCGCCGCGCTCGCGCGCCGGCCAGCGCGAGCTGATCGCCGTCAACGCCCCCGAGTTTGCGCCCTGGTCCCTGTAAGGCGTGCGCTTCCAGACAGCCTTGCCATAAAAATGCGTTAATGCGCCGGCATGGCGTTGCGGTCTTCACGCATTTGGAGATACAACGCGGGGCGCGCGCGGCGGGTTACCGCACCGCGTCCGTTGAACTGGGATTGTCACATGGTTGTTGCAGGGTCTGTTGGTGTGAAGAAGACGGCGCGCATTGTCTATCTTACGCTTTTTGCGGCGGCTTCGCCTGTCGTCCTTTCCGCGTGCCAGTCGGATCCGGACATCGACATCACCAAGCTGACCGGCGAGACCGAACCGGCCGACAAGCTCTACAACCAGGGCCTTGCCAACCTCAATGCCGGCAAGGTGGGCGAGGCGAGCCGCAAGTTCGAGGCCGTCGACCGCCAGCATCCGTTCTCCGAGGAAGCGCGCAAGGCGCTCGTCATGTCGGCCTTCACGAATTACCGTCAGGGCCGCAACGAGGAGGCGATCGCCGCCGGCAAACGCTATCTCAACCTCTATCCGGGTTCGGAAGACGCGGCCTATGCGCAATACATCGTCGGCCTTGCCTACTGGAAGCAGATCCCGAGCGTGACGCAGGACCAGCGCGCCTCGGCGCAGACGCTGGAAGCCATGCAGGCCGTCGTCGAGAACTATCCCGATTCGGAATATGTCGAGGACGCGCAGACCAAGATGCGCTTTGCCCGCGACCAGCTCGCCGGCAAGGAAATGCAGGTCGGCCGCTACTATCTCGAGCGCAAGGAATATATCGCGGCCGCCAGCCGCTTCCGCGTCGTCGTCGAGAAATATCCGATGACCAACCAGATCGAGGAAGCGCTCGCCCGTCTCGTCGAGACCTATTACGCCATGGGCGTGGATACGGAAGCGCAGACGGCGGCGGCGGTGCTCGGCCATAACTATCCCGACAGCCAGTGGTATGCCGACAGCTACAAGCTGCTTCAATCGAAGGGGCTGGAGCCGCGCGAAAATACCGGATCCTGGATTTCCCGCGCCGGCAAGAACCTGCTCGGCGTCTGACCGAAGAGCAAACACCGCATGCTGGCGCAGCTTTCGATCCGCGATATCGTCCTGATCGAACGGCTCGACCTCGCTTTCGAGCCGGGCCTTTCCGTGCTGACGGGCGAGACGGGTGCCGGCAAGTCCATTCTTCTCGACAGTCTTTCGCTGGCGCTCGGCGGGCGGGGCGACGGCTCGCTGGTGCGTCACGGCCTGGAGCGCGGCCAGGTGACGGCCGTCTTCGACGTGCCGCACGGCCATGCCGCCCGCGCGCTGCTGCGCGACAACGGCATCGATGACGACGGCGACCTGATCTTCCGCCGCCAGCAATCCGCCGACGGACGCACCAAGGCCTTCGTCAACGACCAGCCGGTCTCCGTGCAGCTGATGCGCCAGGCCGGCCAGCGTCTCGTCGAGATCCACGGCCAGCATGACGACCGCGCGCTCGTCGACACCGATGCGCACCGCCTGCTGCTCGATGCCTTCGGCGGCCTTGGCGAGGCGGCTGCTGATGTCGGCACGCTCTATCATCAGTGGAAGGAAGCCGAGCGCACGCTGCGCCGCCACCGCGAGAAGGTGGAGGCGGCGGCCCGCGAGGCCGATTACCTGCGCTCCTCCGTCGAGGAGCTTGAAATCCTCTCGCCGCAGGACGGGGAGGAGGATGTGCTGGCGGAAACCCGCGCGCGGATGATGAAGGCCGAGCGCATTGCCGGCGACATCAACGAGGCGAGCGAGTTCCTGAACGGCAATGCCTCGCCCGTGCCGCTCATCGCCGCGCTCGTGCGCCGGCTGGAGCGCAAGAGCCACGAGGCGCCGGGCCTGCTGGAGGAAACGGTCGAACTGCTCGACCAGGCGCTGAACCAGCTTTCCGACGCGCAGATGGCCGTCGAGGTGGCGTTGCGCAAGACCGAATACGACCCCAAGGAGCTGGAGCGCACGGAAGAGCGCCTCTTCGCGTTGCGCGCGGCCGCCCGCAAATATTCCGTACCCGTCACCGGCCTTCCGGCGCTCGCCGCCAAGATGATCGCCGACCTTGCCGATCTCGATGCGGGCGAGGAGAAGCTGGTGCGGCTTCAGGGCCGTCTTGCCGAGACGCGTGCCGCCTTCGACCAGGCCGCCCGCGCGCTTTCGGACAAGCGCCACCATGCGGCAGAGGCGCTCGCCGCCGCGGTGATGGCGGAACTGCCGGCGCTGAAGCTGGAGCGTGCGCGCTTCACCGTCGAGATCACCACCGACCCGGAAGGCGGCGCGGAGGAGGGGATCGACACGGTCGAATTCCACGTCCAGACCAATCCCGGCACGCGCCCCGGCCCGATCATGAAGGTCGCCTCCGGCGGCGAGCTCTCGCGTTTCCTGCTGGCGCTGAAGGTGGCGCTCGCCGATCGCGGCTCCGCGCCGACCCTCGTCTTCGACGAAATCGACGCCGGAGTCGGCGGCGCGGTGGCCGATGCCATCGGCCAGCGGCTGAAGCGGCTCTCTTCGACCGTGCAAGTGCTCTCCGTCACCCACGCCCCGCAGGTCGCGGCCCGCGCGGCGACGCATCTGCTCATCTCCAAGGGACCTGTCGAAGGCAGCGAGACGGTCGCCACCCGCGTCGCCCGGATGGATGACGGCGCCCGCACCGAGGAGATCGCCCGCATGCTGGCCGGTGCCTCGGTGACGGACGAGGCGAGGGCGGCCGCGGCGCGGCTGCTGTCGGGTGGGGTGTAGGCGGCGCGGGCTTTGCCAGCGTAGCGTTTCTGCGGCCACCCCCTCTGCCCTGCCGGGCATCTCCCCCACAAGGAGGGAGATCGGCAAGCGGCTGGAACCTTGCTCAAATTGAGTCGCTGAAGGTGGGCAGAATGTCGCTCCATCCAATCTTCCCCCTTGTGGGGGAGATGCCCGGCAGGGCAGAGGGGGGTGGCCAACACTGCGATGCTCGATTGAACAGTCGCCCACGCCATCTTTCCTTTCGTCAGCTTTTCTCTAAAACCGGTGGCGTAATCCGGAGCAGGCCATGGCAAATGTGAAAACCCCCGTCGAGCATCTCACCGAAGAAGAGGCTGCAGCCGAGCTTGCCTATCTGGCGGCGGAAATCGCGCGCCATGACGAACTTTATCACGGCCAGGACGCGCCGGAGATCTCGGACGCCGACTACGACGCGCTGAAGCGGCGCAACGAGGCGATCGAAGCGCGGTTCCCGGCGCTCGTCCGCGACGACAGTCCGTCGCGCCGGGTGGGCTCCGCGCCGCTGCCGACCTTCGCGCCGATCACCCATTCGCGCCCGATGCTCTCGCTCGACAACACGTTCTCCGACGAGGACGTCCGGGATTTCGTCGCCTCCGTCTACCGCTTCCTCGGCCGCCTGCCGGACGATTCGATCGCCTTTACCGCCGAGCCGAAGATCGACGGCCTTTCCATGTCGATCCGCTACGAGAACGGGCGCCTCACGACGGCGGCGACGCGCGGCGACGGCACGACGGGCGAGAACGTCACCGCCAACGTGCTCACCATCGCAGAAATCCCGAACCGCCTGCCGGCCGGCGCGCCGGATGTCGTGGAGGTGCGCGGCGAGGTCTACATGGCCAAGAGCGACTTCCTGGCGCTCAACGAGAAGATGGCGGCGGAGGGCAAGCAGACCTATGTCAACCCGCGCAACACGGCGGCGGGTTCGCTGCGCCAGCTCGACGCGAGCGTCACGGCGAGCCGCAAGCTGCGTTTCTTCGCCTATGCTTGGGGCGAGATGTCGGCGATGCCGGCGGATACGCAATACGGCATGATCGAGACCCTGAAGAGCTGGGGTTTCCCCGTCAACCCGCTGACCAGGCGGCTTTCCCGCGTCGACGACATCATCGCGCATTACCGGGAGATCGGCCTTGCCCGCCCGGATCTCGACTACGACATCGACGGCGTCGTCTACAAGGTGGACGAGCTCGCGCTGCAGGAGCGCCTCGGTTTCCGCTCCCGCTCGCCGCGCTGGGCGACGGCGCACAAGTTCCCGGCCGAGCAGGCCTTCACCACCGTCGAGAAGATCGACATCCAGGTCGGCCGCACCGGCGCGCTGACGCCCGTCGCGCGGCTGACGCCCGTCACGGTCGGCGGCGTGGTCGTCACCAATGCGACGCTGCACAATGCCGACTATATCGAGGGCATCGGCAACAGCGGCGAGCGCATCCGCGCGGAGGATCATGACATCCGCATCGGCGACACGGTCATCGTGCAGCGCGCGGGCGACGTGATTCCGCAGGTGCTGGACGTGGTGATGGAAAAGCGGCCGGCGGAGGCGCAGCGCTACGAATTCCCGAAGACCTGCCCGGTCTGCGGCAGCCATGCCGTGCGCGAGCGCAACGAGAAGACGGGCCGGCTCGATTCCGTCACGCGCTGCACGGGCGGTTTCGTCTGCCGCGCGCAGGCGGTGGAGCACCTGAAGCATTTCGTCTCGCGCAACGCCTTCGACATCGAGGGGCTGGGCGCCAAGCAGATCGATTTCTTCTTCGCGGCGGAAGATCCGTCGCTGACGATCCGCACCGCGCCGGACATCTTCACGCTGGAGAAGCGGCAGGCCGATTCGCTTACCAAGCTGGAGAACATCGACGGTTTCGGCAAGGTCAGCGTACGCAAGCTCTATGACGCCATCGATGCCCGCCGGTCGATCGCGCTCAACCGCTTCATCTATGCGCTCGGCATCCGCCATGTCGGCGAGACCAATGCCAAGCTCCTGGCGCGTGCCTACGGAACCTATGCGGCTTTCGAGGAGGGCATGAAGGCCTCCGTCTCGCTCTCCGGCGAGGCGTGGAACGAGCTCAACAGCATCGACGGCATCGGCGAGGTCGTCGCCCGGGCGATGGTCGAGTTCTACAAGGAGCCGCGCAACCTTGATGTGATCGACCGGCTGTTGCAGGAGGTGACGCCGGAGGCGGCCGAGGTGGTCGTGGCAAGCTCGAGCCCGGTCGCCGGCAAAACGGTGGTGTTCACCGGCTCGCTGGAAAAGATGACGCGCGACGAGGCGAAGGCCATGGCCGAGCGACTGGGCGCCAAGGTGGCGGGCTCGGTCTCCAAGAAGACGGATCTCGTGGTGGCGGGGCCGGGCGCCGGCTCCAAGCTCGACAAGGCACGGGAGTTCAACGTCGAGGTGATCGACGAAGACGGCTGGTTCGAGCGGATCAAGGCACCGTGACGGTCGAGCCGCGCACGAGGAAGCGGCCATCGAAGGTCATCGGCACGCCTTGGCCTTCGTTGTAGTCGCGCGTGCCGCCGAGATAGGCATGCATGTGCAGGTGCGGCTCGGAGGAATTGCCCGAATTGCCGACGCGCCCGAGCGTCTCGCCCTTCGTGACGATCGCGCCGTCGGCGACCACGATGGAGCCCTTGCGGAAATGGGCGAGCAGGATGCGCGCCGTGCCGCAGGCGAGGATGACGTGGTTGCCCGCCGGCGCCTCGGTGTTCGTCTCGGAAATGCGGTTGTCGTCGATCCCGTCATGGGTGGATATGGCAATGCCGTTGCAGGGGCTCTTCACCTCGCGGTCGTAGATCGCGTAGTCCGAAAGGTTCTCCGGCATCAGCCCTGCCGCGCGCATGCCGAAGCCGTTAAGTGCGACGATGTCGAGGGCGAAGCGCTGGCTCTGGCTGCCGTGGTGGTGGTTGATCGACGCCGTGCCGCCGCCCTGGCCGACATAGTAGGTGCCGGCGCCAAAGGGAAAGGCGAGATCGACCGCCGTGTCCTGATAGCCGTAGCCGGAGAGCGCCCGCGCCGTCAGCGCAAGGAAGAACACGGCCATGGCCGCGGTGAAACCATGCGTGCGCAGCACCGAGGATGAAGCGTTCCAGCGGCGGCGACGCACGCGCAGATAGGAAAGGCCGGTCGCCGCGACGAAGGCGGCCGGCAGCAGGAGGGTCAGCGCCGTGCCCAGGAAATCCCAGCGCCCGATGACGGTGACGAAGGCGAAATAGGCCGCGCCGTAGACCACGCGCGTGAGCCAGCCGAGCCGGTCGGCCGGGCTCGGCAGCCAGAGCCAGAGCAGAAAGAAGGCTGGAAGAAGGATCTGGGTGATCAGCAGAATGAGAATGGGCCATTCCATGGGGAAGAACCTTGTGGGATCGGCCATGTCCTTTCATCTGCGGACACGGATACTTGTGCTCTGTTCAATCCCCGGCGATGAAATTGGTTCCCGGTTTCAAGGCCGCCGGCGGTCAGGGATCGGTGTAGCCGGCGGCGCGGATATCCACCTGCCGCCCGGCCGGATCGGTTTCGAACAGGAGGGCGCCGGTCGATTTCGATTCCGCGGCGACATAGTCGAAGATCACATGGTTCTCCTCGATGATCTTGTCGCCGTCCATCAGCCGGCCGATGACGGTGACCGCGGCGGCGGTCGTGGTCGCGGAATTGGCGATGTCGAAGGTGATGCGGTATCCGGCCTTCGCCTTCTGCGTGGCGAGAACGGTGACGGAGAGGTCCGGCGACATCGCTTCCCGCGTGAAGGCTTCCCAGCCGACCCAGCCGAGCATGCCGGCGATCAGCAGGGCGGAAACGAGGCCTGTCAGCCACTCGATCCAGTGCGGATCGTGGCGTTCCCTGTGGCGGCCCTGTTCGGAACGGGTCATGCCGGCCTCACAGGATCAGCCGCGCGGCGGCGGCGCCGAGCGCGGCGGGAAAGCCGAGCACGATGACGGACAGCATGATCTCGACCGGCGAACTGTCGCCGAGGCGTTCGAAGATCCACAGCGCGAAGATGCTGATCGCCAGCGCGATGACATAGCCGGGCAGGGTGAAGCGCACGAAGGCGTGCCACCAGGGCGTTTGCGGCGAAAGCTCGTGGCCGCCGGTGAAGGACACCGCATAGACGAAGCCGTGCATGAGGGCGATGGAGAGGAGCGCGACGACGAGGGCGTGCCAGGTCGTCATCTTGTAGGCGAGCACCATCATCTCGTCGGTCGGCGCAATGTTGAGCGAGAGGAACAGCGCGCCGGCCGCCATCAGCAGCAGTTCGCCGGGATAGCTCGTCTCCTTCGTATCGGCGTCGCCTTCGTCATGGCCGAGCTGGCTGCGGCCGAGCATGGCGCCGATGCTGGCGGGGACCGATTGCAGGGCGACCTTGCCGACAAGCTCGCTCGCCGGCATGCCGCCGCGCAGGAGGCCGAGCGCGGTCAGCACCACCAGG
Source organism: Shinella yambaruensis (assembly GCF_050859155.1). NCBI lineage: Bacteria > Pseudomonadati > Pseudomonadota > Alphaproteobacteria > Hyphomicrobiales > Rhizobiaceae > Shinella > Shinella yambaruensis. The sequence goes on along the minus strand of NZ_CP150638.1, from coordinate 2,526,348 downwards.
CTGGTCACAATGCCGATACCATAGGCGATCGCCGCGTCGCGTGTCGCCTCGCGCCAGCTGAAGGTCTTCTCGAAGCCGATGCGGTGGGCGAGCAGGATCAGCAGGGGGATGTTGAGCAGCAGCAGCAGGAACAGGCGCTCGCGCGCCATGTAGAAGCCGAGATACCACATTTCCATGGTCATCAGCATGGGCAGCGCCAGGAGGAGGGCGCCGGCGACGCCCCGGCCGAGCCCGGTCACGAAGCGGCTGAATTCGTCCTTATCGCCCTCGGCGCGTGTCATGAATATCCCCTCGCAAAAGCGCGAGGGTAATGCGGCGCGGTGATGAAAGTTCCGCGCTGGATCGACAGGCCTGTTGGCCTTGGCTCCTGCCACGCTCTCCTCCGTCATGGTCGGGCTTGACCCGAGCATCCATTCCACCGGCACGCCGTGGATTTGGATCCTCGGGTCAAGCCCGAGGATGACGTTGGGAATGGCGCGCGGTGTGTCGCCAAACCACGGCCAAACGCGCCGGCCGCGTCAGAAGCGGTCCGGCTTCTTGCCCTTCGGCTTGCGCGCGGCACCTTCGGGCCTGGCGAATTTTTCATCGCGCTTGCCCTTGAAGGGTTTTGTGCCGGCAAACGGCTTTGCCGGCTTCTTGCCGCCGTCCTCGCGGTCCTTCCAGTGCGGCTTGGCGGCAGCGCCTTCCGGCTTGTCGAAATCGCGCTTCTTCTCGAAACGCGGCTTCTTGTCGAAGTCACCCTTCGGCTTCCAGTCGGCGCGGCGTTCCGGCCGGTCGTAGCGCTGCGTCTTCTCGCCGGGCGTGCGCGTATAGGGCTGCGGCGTCAGGTCGGGCTGGCCTTCCAGCACGGTGACGCGGATGCCGCGCTCCAGCATGCTGTTCGGGCCGAGATGGCCGAGGAAGCCGTCGGCGGCATCGGCGGAGAGCTCGATATAGGTCTCCTCCGGCTGCATCTTGATCGCGCCGATCTCGTTCTTGGTGATGCTGCCGTTGCGGCAGAGCATGGGGATCAGCCAGCGCGGCTCGGCGCGCTGCTTGCGGCCGACCGAGACGGAGATCCACACGCTCGATCCGAAACCCTCGCGCGGGCGCTTGGTTTCGGCCGGGATGAAGTCGTTGCCGCGTTCGCGCGGCTTGCGCTGTTCGAGCGACACCTCGACCAGGTCTTCCGGCGCCGAGTGGCCGGCCTTGAAGAAGCGGGCGACGGCGGCGGCAAGCTGGCGGGCATCGAAGCGTGCGGCCAGGGCGTCGATCGTCTCGACCTCGTCTTCGCCGATCGCGTCGGTCAGCATCGGGTCGGCGAGCAGGCGCTCGTCGTCGCGGCGCAGGATGTCCTCGGCGGACGGCGGGGTCGCCCAGTTGGCCTTGAGGTTCGCCGCCTGCAGCAGGCGCTCGGCCTTGCGGCGGGCGCTGAGCGGCACGATGAGCGCGCTGACGCCCTTGCGGCCGGCACGGCCGGTGCGGCCCGAGCGGTGCAGCAGGGTTTCCGGATTGGTCGGCAGGTCGGCATGCACGACGAGCTCGAGGTTCGGCAGGTCGATGCCGCGCGCGGCGACGTCGGTGGCGATGCAGACGCGGGCACGGCCGTCGCGCATGGCCTGCAGCGCGTGGGTCCGTTCGTTCTGGCTGAGTTCGCCGGAGAGGGCGACGACCGAGAAGCCGCGGTTGTTGAAGCGGGCGGTCAGGTGGTTCACCGCCGCGCGCGTCGAACAGAAGACGATGGCGTTCTGTGCATCGTAGTAGCGCAGAACGTTGATGATGGCGTTCTCGCGGTCGGCCGGCACGACCAGCAGGGCGCGATAGTCGATGTCGACATGCTGTTCGCGCTCGGCGGCGGTCGAGATGCGCAGCGCCTCGCGCTGGTAGTTCTTGGCGAGCGCGGCGATCTCCTTCGGCACGGTGGCCGAGAACATCAGCGTGCGGCGGTCTTCCGGCGCCGCTTCCAGGATGAATTCGAGGTCTTCGCGGAAGCCGAGGTCGAGCATCTCGTCGGCCTCGTCGAGTACGACGGCGCGGATAGCGGACAGGTCGAGATTGCCGCGGGTGATGTGGTCGCGCAGGCGGCCCGGCGTGCCGACGATGATATGGGCGCCGCGCTCCAGCGCGCGCCGTTCGTTGCGCACGTCCATGCCGCCGACGCAGGAGGCGATGACGGCGCCGGTCATCTCGTAGAGCCATTCCAGCTCGCGCTTGACCTGCATGGCGAGTTCGCGGGTCGGGGCGATGACGAGGGCAAGCGGGTTCCCGGCGCGGGCAAAACGCTCTTCGCCCTGAAGCAGCGTCGGAGCGAGCGCGAGGCCGAAGGCGACGGTCTTGCCGGAGCCGGTCTGGGCGGAGACCAGCGCATCGGCATCGCCGATCTTCGGGTCGGAGACGGCGACCTGCACCGGCGTCAAAGTGGTATAGCCGCGTTTTTCCAACGCCTTTGCCATCGCCGGAGCGAGGCCTTCAAAACTTGTCATCGAGGGTCTTTCGGAATTCGGGTTCCGCAACGATCATGCGTCGCGCTCTCAGCCCGTCCGCGACGAGCTTGCTGGTGCGCTCTCTACTGGCCCTTGCACGAAAAGTACAGTGCGCAAAACGCAACCCTGCCCAGCGGCGAGCCCTATCGCCGCCAAAGGTGTTTGCCGATTGTCTTTTTGCGCTGCACAAGATAGAAAACGGCGCCTCCTCAAACGATCCGCAGAGATCGAGCGGGGGCATCGCCCGCGGGAGAGGGCGAGAGCAAGGAGGAACCGCCGATGCAGACCTTCACCACCATCGCGGACCTGCGCGCGGCGCTGGCCCCGCACCGGCTGGACGGCCGCACGATCGGCCTCGTGCCCACCATGGGCTACCTGCATGTCGGCCATATGGAGCTTGCCCGCCGCGCCCGTGCCGGCAACGACATCGTCGTCGCCACCATTTTCGTCAATCCCCTGCAGTTCGGCGCCAACGAGGACCTGGCGCGCTATCCGCGCGATCTTGCCCGCGACCAGGCGATGCTGGAGGCGGAAGGCGTGCACTATCTCTTCGCGCCCGGCGTTGCGGACATGTATCCGCGGCCGATGGAGACCGTCGTCGACGTGCCGACGCTCGGCAGCGAGCTGGAAGGCTCGGTGCGTCCGGGTCATTTCGCGGGCGTCGCGACGGTGGTGACGAAACTCTTCAACATCGCCCAGCCGGACCGCGCCTATTTCGGCGAGAAGGATTTCCAGCAGCTCGCCATCATCCGCCGCATGGCCGAGGACCTGGCGCAGCCGGTCGAGGTGATCGGCGTGCCGACGGTGCGCGAGGCGGACGGGCTCGCCTGTTCCTCCCGCAATGTCTACCTTTCGGCCGAGGAGCGCGCCGCTGCCGTCATCGTGCCGCGCGCGCTGGAGGAGGCCGAGCGGCTGATCATGTCCGGCGAGACCGATGCGAAACGGGTGGAGGCGGATGTTGCCGCCTTCCTCGCCAGCGAGCCGCTGGCAAGGCCCGAAGTGGTCGCGATCCGCGATCCGCAGACGCTCGCCAAGATCGACACCCTCGGCGACAGGCCGGTTCTTTTGTTGCTTTTCGTGCGCTTTGGGAGCACGAAACTCCTCGATAACCGGGTTCTTGGCCCGAAAAACGCGAAAAAGGTAGCGTGACATGAGCGTACACACCGCCAAGCGCCGTCTGGCGCCCGCCGATATCAGGGCCCTCAAGGGCGAGCGCCCGATCGTCAGCCTCACCGCCTACACGACCCCGGTCGCCAAGCTCATGGATCCGCATGTCGATTTCATGCTGGTCGGCGACAGCCTCGGCATGGTGCTCTATGGCCTCGATTCCACCGTCGGCGTGACGATCGAGATGATGATCGCCCATGGCCAGGCCGTCATGCGCGGCTCGTCCAATGCCTGCGTCGTCGTCGACCTGCCCTTCGGCTCCTACCAGCAGTCGAAGGAACAGGCCTTTGCGACGGCCGCCCGGGTGCTCAAGGAAACCGGCTGTTCGGCGATCAAGCTGGAGGGCGGGGCGGAAATGGCCGAGACGGTGCATTTCCTCACCCAGCGCGGCATCCCGGTGCTCGGCCATGTCGGCCTGATGCCGCAGCTCATCAACACGACAGGCGGCTACCGCTCGCTCGGCCGCAACGACAAGGAAGTCGAGAAGATCCGCCGGGACGCTGCGGCCATCGACGAAGCCGGCGCCTTCGCCATCGTCATCGAGGGCACGGTCGAGCCGCTGGCGCGCGAGATCACCGGCAAGGTCAAGGTGCCGACCATCGGCATCGGCGCGTCGCCCGCCTGCGACGGGCAGGTGCTGGTCGTCGACGACGTGCTCGGCATCTTCACGGACTTCAAGCCGCGCTTCGTCAAGCATTTCGCCAATCTCGCGCCCGTCATGAGCGAGGCCTTCGCGACCTATGCCGAAGAGGTGAAGGCGCGCAGCTTCCCGGGGCCGGAGCACACGTTCCAGCTCAAGAAGGGGTGATTTTCGGCACCGCCGGGCGCCACTCTTCCGTCTGGGCGCCACCTCTCTATTCGTCTGGCGCCATATCCATGGCTCCACCTCTCTTCCGCCCGGCGCCATCTCTCTTTCGCTTGGCTCTACCTCTCTTTCGTCATGGTCGGGCTTGACCCGACCATGACGGAGGAGAGGGGGCGACATCCATCAGTATCAGGCGAAATTCGACGCTGATCGATCAATGGCGCTGAACGATCCATCAGCCATATTGGTTTGCAGGTGGACCCCTGCTGCTCTATGGCTGTACGATCCCGAGATAGAGCAGACCCATGACCCCCGCCACGAAAGATGAAATCCGCGATGCCTTCCGGCGTGGCAGCGCCGTGGCGATCGCCGCGGCGCCGTTTGCCGTCCTGTTCGGCGCCGTCGCCATCGACAACGGCCTGACGATCGCGGAGGCGGCGCTGATGAGCGCGACGCTCTATGCCGGCGCCAGCCAGCTCGTCGGCGTCGAGCTCTTCGATCACAATGTCGCGCCCTGGCTGGTGGTGCTGTCGATCTTCGCCGTGAATTTCCGGCATGTGCTCTATTCGGCGGCGATCGCCGCCCATATCCGGCATCTCACCTTCTGGCAGAAGGCGACGTCGCTGTTCTTCCTCACCGATCCGCAGTTCGCCGAAACCGAACGCCGCGCCGATGCGGGCATCCGCGTCAGCTATATCTGGTCCCTGGTGCTCGGCCTCAGCGTCTATGTGCCCTGGCTCTGCCTGACGGTCGTCGGGGGCCTGCTCGGCAACCTGATCAGCGATCCCAAGGCGATCGGCATCGACGTGCTGCTGCCGATCTACTTCATGGGCCTCGTGCTCGGCTTCCGCAGCCGGGCGAACTGGCTGCCGGTGGTGCTGGCCTCCTCGGCGGGCTCGATCCTGGCGCTGCATTTCGTCGGTTCGCCCTGGCATGTCAGCCTGGGTGCGCTGGCCGGCATCCTCGTTGCCGCGCTCATGCCGCTCGACGGCGACGAGGCCGCGGTTGGCGATGTCGTGGAAGGGGAGGCGTGAGCATGGATACGCTGTTCCATATGCAGACGCTGCTGATCATCGCCGCCGGCGCGATCGCGACCTATCTCACGCGTGTCGGCGGCTACGTCTTCATCACGCGCATGAAGCGCATCCCGCCGCGCGCCGAAGCGGCGCTGAACGCCGTTCCGGCCGCCGTGCTCACCACGCTGGTGGCGCCGGCAGCCGTGACGGGCGGGCTGGATGTCAGCCTGACGATGGCGGTCGCCCTCCTCATTGGCCTGCGTCTTTCGCTGCTGCCGGTGCTGGCCATCGGCTGGGTCGTCGTGATGGTCCTGCGTCAGGTCATCGGCTGACCGGCGCCGTCGCCTTTTCCAGCCAGCGCTTCGTCGCGTCGTCCGCCAGCAGCGGCGTGATCTTCTCGCGCACATCCGCGTGGTAGGCGTTGAGCCAGGCGAGCTCCTCGTCCGTCATCAGCGCCGGCACGACGAGCCGGCGGTCGATCGGGCAGAAGGTCAGCGTCTCGAAGCCGAGCATGTCCATGTCGCCGCCCTCGACCGGGGCTGCCGGCAGGACGTGGATCAGGTTCTCGATGCGGATGCCGAAGGCGCCGGGGCGGTAGTAGCCGGGCTCGTTGGACAGGATCATGCCGGCAAGCAGCTCCTGCGTGGAAAGCCGCGAGATGCGCTGCGGGCCCTCGTGCACCGAAAGATAGGAGCCGACGCCGTGACCGGTGCCATGGGCGAAGTCGGCGCCGGCCTTCCACAGCGCGATGCGGGCGAGCGGATCAAGGTCGCAGCCGCGCGTGCCCTTCGGGAAGCGCGCGGTGCTGATCGCGATCATGCCCTTCAGCACCAGGGTGAAGAAGCGCTTCTGCTCGTCCGGCACCGCGCCGATCGCCACCGTGCGGGTGATGTCCGTCGTGCCGTTGATGTATTGCGCGCCGGAATCGATGAGGAAGAGCGTGCCGGGCTCGATGACGGTGTCCGACGCGGTGGTGACGCGATAGTGCATGATGGCGGCATGGGCGCCGGCGCCGGCAATCGTGTCGAAGGACACGTCCTTCAGCGGGTTCTGGTGGCGCTCGCCGACGCTGGCGCGCACGGCCTCCAGCTTCTTCGTGACGGCCATCTCGGTCTGCGTGCCGGGCGTCGTCCCGTCGAGCCAGGCGAGGAATTCCACCATGGCCGCGCCGTCCTGAAGGTGGGCGCGTGCGGAGCCCTGCAGCTCGACGGCGTTCTTGCAGGCGCGGGGCAGGCGGGCCGGGTCGGCGGCCTCGACCAGCGTGCCGCCCTTGCGGCGCACGATCTCGGCAAGCGCGAAGGGGGCCTGGTCGGGATCGATCAGGATGCGCTTGCCCTCGGCGGCGAGCGCCGCGATGCGCTCGTCGAACTGCGAGGGCGGCACGAGGTCGGCAAGCTGGGTGAGGTAGGCCTCGGGCTCGATGCCGGTCTTGCGCTTGTCGAGGAAGAGCTGCGGGCGACCCTCTGCCGGAATGATGGCGCGGGCCAGCGGATGCGGCGTGTGCGGCACGTCGCTGCCGCGGATGTTGAAGATCCAGGCGATGGAGGAGGGATCGGTGACGGCGAGGGCATCGGCGCCGGCCCCGGCGGTCGCCTCCGCCATCTTGGCGAGCTTGTCCCTGGCCAGTTCCCCGGCCTGGTCGATCGCCTGAATCGTCACGCGGCCGAGCGGTTCGCCCGGACGGTCGGTCCAGGCCTTGTCGAGCGGGTTGTGGGGCAGGAAGACGAGGGCGCCGCCAAGGCCGGCAAGCGCCTTTTCCAGCCGGCGCACCTCCGCGCCGGTGTGCAGCCACGGGTCGATGCCGAGGCGGAAGCCCTTCGGGGCATGGTTCTGCAGCCAGAGATGCGGCGGTTCGCCGACGAGGTCGCCGCCGGTGAAGACGCTGCCGTCCACCTGCTCGGCGAGCTGCGTGACATAGCGGCCGTCGACGAAGACCACGGCCGCACCACGCATGACGAGCGCCACGCCGGCCGAGCCGGTGAAGCCCGTCAGCCAGGAGAGGCGCTCGGCCGAGGCCGGCACGTATTCGCCCTGGTATTCGTCGGCGCGCGGCACGAGGAAGCCGTCGATGCCGAGCGCATCGAAGGTGGCGCGCAGCGCCTCGGCGCGTTCGCGGCCGAACTGGGGCGTGGAGGTGACGTCGAAACTCTGGAACATGGAAGACTTCCGGTATGGCGATGAATCGTGCCGGCAATCTAAAGCATGTCGTGCAAAAGTGTGCAGCGGTTTTGCGCCAACGACATGCGAAAAACCAGAGAGCTAAGGCGCAAGGAGCGAATATGGAAGATCGCGATGCGCTTTAGCCCATCGGCGGGCCGCGTCAAAGGCGGGCGAGATAGCGCTCCAGCACCGCGCGGGTCAGGCGCTGGTTGTTGCGATACCAGTCGTCCTCGGTGAAGAAGGCGGGTTCGCCGGCATCCCAGCCGCTCATCGAGAAATCCGACTGGCGGGCGAGGAAGGCGACGAAGTCCTCCTCGGTCTTCCACTCCGCGATGGGCGGGCCGAAATAGATCCCGCCGTCCTGCACGTCGGCCAGCATGACGCCGTCTTCGGTGCGGATGAGGCCGTGGCCGCAGAAATCCCGGTGATGGTCGTAGATCACGCCGTTGCCGGGCATCTCGTTCGTCAGCTTGCGCCAGAGCCGTTCGGCCAGTGCCGCGCCGAGCGGCTTGCGGCTGAGGGCATCGCGCAGGGATTCGGCGATGCGGCGGCGCTCCGCCGCGGTGCGGGTGGTGCTTTCGACCCGGTAGGGGTTCTTGCGCGCCTCGATATTGGCGCGGATCGCGATCCACAGCACGAAGACGATGACCGCAAGCGCGATGAGCGGGATGACGGTGGCGGCCATGCTCAGGAAAACCCTGCGGCATCGGGAAGAGGTCTGCAATTGGACTTATGCATTCCGTGCATGGCACCCATGTTCCAAAGGCCCTGTCGCAAATTTTCGAATCCAGTATAAGCGGCGCCAACGAAGCGAAACAAAACGCGCTTCAAGCGAAACGAAGTGAAAGCTCCTCCAGTCCTTCGGATCGCAAAATGAACTGCCGAAAGGCAAAAGACTAGGTGTTCCGATCAGGCGTCTTGCCGGTCACTCCTCCTCCCTCCTCCGGGAAGGCGCTCGGAACACATAGGCCCGCTTGAGCACTCCTCCTCCTCAAGCTCGCGGGCAGGTCGGTTCGCCGGCCCATAGGCGGTGCCTCTGGCACCGCCTTTTCTTTTGCCTGCAATCCCCTGATGTTGAAGCGGGGTGTTGCCACCCCGCTTTAAGCCGGTGCGTTACCGGCGATTGTCGAGATGGATCGTCACCCAGCCTTCGCGCCAGATCGTGCGCACATGGCGCAGGCCCGCGCCGTTATAGGCGGCAAGCACCTTCCAGCGCTGCGAGGCGAGGATGCCGGACAGGATGACGTCGCCCTGCGGCGCCAACTGGGCGGCGAGCTGCGGCGCCATGCGCATCAGCGGCCGGGCGAGGATGTTGGCGATGATGAGGTCGAAGGGGCCGTGGCGGCCGAAGGCGGTGGAGTGGAAGCCCGGCGCCGTCTCCAGCGTGATGCCGGAGGCGATGCCGTTGAGGCGGACGTTTTCCCGCGCGACGCGGGTGGCGACCGGGTCGATATCCGTCGCCAGCACCGTGACCGGGGCAAGCTTGCGCGCGGCGATCGCCAGCACGCCGCTGCCGGTGCCAAGGTCGAGCACGCGCCTGACCTTGCGCGCGCGCATCACGTCGGAGATCACCTCCAGGCAGCCCGCCGTCGTGCCGTGATGGCCGGTGCCGAAGGCCTGGCCCGCGTCGATCTCGATGGCGATCTCGCCGGCCCGCACCTTGCCGCGATCATGCGAGCCATGAACGACGAAACGGGCGGCGCGCACGGGCTTCAGGCCCTCCAGCGACTTGGCGATCCAGTCGATGTCGGGAAGCTCCTCGCGTTCGATCGTCGCATCGGGAAATTCGCCGGCAAGCAGCGCGGCGAAACGCGCGTGGATTTCCGCCTCGTCCCTACGGAACATGTAGACGGAGGCTTCCCAGATGTCTTTCTTCTCGTCGATCTCCATCGTCGCGATGGCATAGCCTTCGTCCTCGAAGACGTCGGTCATCAGCGAGAGGGCGATCTCGGCCCGCTTCTCGGTCGTGGTGATGTAGAGGCGGATTTCGCTCACGGCTCGGGGTCCCTGTTGTTTCGGGCCCGCCTAGCATGTCCGAAAGCCGAGGGCAAAGGCGGATCGCCCGCCGGCAGCCTTATCCCTTGATCAGGTTGGCGAGCTTCTGCTCGGCGACCTCGGGGTTCTCGCCGTAGGCGATGGTGCCGACGAAGCGTCCGGTCGCGTCGAGCAGGAAGACGGAGGCCGTGTGGTCCATCGTGTAGTCCCCGTCGGGCTTCTCTTCGTCGAGCGGCACCTTGCGATAGTAGACGCGGTAGCCCTTGACCATGTCCAGCACCTTGTCCACCGGGCCGGAAATGCCGGTGATGCGCTTGGAGACGTTGCCGACATACTGGCCGATCAGCTCCGGCGTGTCGCGCTCGGGATCGACGGTGACGAAATAGGCCTGCAGCTTCGAGCCGTCGGGATCGACCTTGGTGAGCCAGCCGTTCATCTCGAACAGCGTCGTCGGGCAGACTTCCGGGCAATGGGTGAAGCCGAAGAAGAGGGCGGTGGGCTTGCCGGTGAAGGCCTTTTCGGTGATCGGCTTGCCATCCTGCGCGACGAGTTCGAAGGGCACGCCGAACGGGCCGCCCGCGACCTCTTCCTTCGTCTTGGTCATTTCCAGCGTCAGCCAGCCGAGCAGGGCCGCGACGAGCGCGACGGCGATCCACAGTACGAGGCGCAGGGTCTTCATGGCAGTCCTTCGATAAGCAAGGTCCGAGGTCTGCCGGTGTCATAGTCCTTCGGCCGGACGCGCGCAAACGGGCCAATTGCCGCAATGCGAAGCGGGATCGGCGTCTCGCGGAATTGTGATCAGAAGCACCACGCCATGCCGGATTCGGCAAGGCTGAGGAAGATCGCCGTGCCATGCTCCACCCAGCCGGCAAAGGCGGCGGTGGCGGCCATCACGCCGAGGCCGAGCACGATGAGCGCGGCGGGCAGGGCGGTGTATCGGCGGGCGGTCTTGTCCATGGGGGCAAGTATAGACCGGAATGGCGGGATTTCAAACCGGGCCGGACTGCCGTAACGGAAGGTGTTCCGGTGCCCGGTATTTCATCAAAGTTGCTGAAATACCAGTTTCCGGTGCCGTTCCTTAGCCATTGTTTAATCTCTCTTTGCCACTTTCGGACAACGCGCAAAGGGCCGGTCAGACCCGCTGGACATGATGTCCGCCGTGCGCCGGAGACGGCGTGCAGCGCATTCCAACAAGTCCATCGTCGATTGGAAAGAGCCTCACCATGTCCAACGCCCTGAAGCAGTCCGGCGCCTATCTCGAAATCGTCTCCTTCCATCTCGGGGAGCAGGAATTCTGCATCGACATCATGGCCATCCGCGAAATCCGCGGCTGGGCGCCGGTGACGCCGATGCCGCACACGCCGCCCTATGTGCTTGGGCTCATCAACCTGCGCGGCGCGGTAATCCCAGTCATCGACATGGCCTGCCGCCTCGGCATGAAGATGACGGAGCCGTCCGAGCGCTCGGCGATCATCGTCACGGACATTGCCGGCAAGCTCGTCGGCCTGCTCGTCGAGCAGGTCTCCGACATGATGACCATCAAGAGCGAAGCCCTCCAGCCGGCGCCGGAAATCATCCCGGAAGCCCAACGCGCCTTCTGCCGCGGCATCGTCGCGCTGGAGAAGTCGATGGTCTGCTTCCTCAACCTCGACACCGTCATCGCCGACGAGCTCGCCCAGGCCGCCTGATCGCGGCGGCGGGAACCTTCGGATTTCAGGCACCTGGCCGGTTTGCGGCGGGGTGCCTTCTGCCGTTTGACGTCATCTGCAGTATAGTATCCTAAATTAACATTTAATAATGCGCGGTTTCGCGGCGATTTATCAGGAACCATGCGAAGCCCGCATCGTTTCCTCCATGCTTCCCATAGAGAAAACATGGAGAATTCTTATGAAGAAGACCGTTACCATTGCCCTTGCTTCGCTTCTTGTCGCCGCGCCGGCGGCGGGCATTGCCTATGCCCAGGATGCCACGGTGCCCATGACCTCGGACAGCATGTCCACGGGCTCGATCAGCGCGGACAATGTGAATGTTGTCACGCTGTCCTCGCTGGAGGCTGACGACAGCAAGCGCGGCGAAGCCGAGCGCCTGAGCCTCAAGGCCAACGACCCGATCACGATGGAAAAGGTCCAGGCCGAGCTGCAGGGCGAGCCGGGCCTTGCCGAAGCACTGGCGTCCAAGAACGTCCAGCTGCAGAACGTCATCGAAATCCAGACATCGGGTGATGGTGGCAAGGTTGTCTACGTCAAGTAAACCGCTGCCCCATCAATGGAAATGCCCCGGACCTCTTCAGGTGCCGGGGCGTTTTTTCAGGGTTTGCCGTTGGTCCAGGTGACCGTCTCGCCATAGAGCGGCACGGTGGAGATCGACATCTTCGCCGATCCTTCCGTCAGTTCGCGCGAATGGGCGAGATAGATCAGCGTGTCGTTCTTCCTGTCGTAGATGCGCGTGACGATCAGCGACTTCCAGATCAGCGACAGGCCGGACTTGAAGACCTCCTCGCCGCCGCGGTCGAGGTTGATGTCGCCGATGGTGATCGGGCCGGTCTGCTGGCAGGAGATGGCGTTGTTCGAAGGGTCCTCGAACCAGTTGCCCTTCTTCAGCCGGTCGATGACGCTGCGGTCGAAATAGGTGACGTGGCAGGTGACGCCGGACACCTCCGGATCGGTCACCGCGTCGATGTAGATGTCGTTGCCGATCCAGTCGACGCCGACCTTGCCGACCGTCTCGGCGGCGGCGGGCAGGGCGGCAAGCGCCATCAGGCCGGCGGCGATGGCCGTGCGGAGGCGGGGGGCGGCAGAAATCGTCAGCGGCATGGCAGGTCTCCTTGTTCCGTCTTCAACGTAAGGAGGCGCGGCCCGCTTGCAAGCCGGCGCTTGAAGCATTTTCGCTTTTGCCGCACTTGCTCTTACGATTTCGCCGCGGCGATGGCGGCGCGCACCGCGTCCCCGTCGGTCAGCGTCACCTCGTATTCCCGGTCCTTCTCGGTGCCGCCCATGCCGACATGCGGGTTGCGGAAGGCCATGCCGCTTGGCACGGTCTTCAGCGCGGCGAAGTGCAGCTCGGTGAGATTGGCGCCGTCGCGGACCTTTCGGATGTTGTCCGCATCGAGCGCGCCGCAGCCCATGATGACGATGCGGCCGGCGGCCTGTTCGTTGGCGGCCTTGAGGATGGCGAGACCCTCCAGCGCGGTGTCGCGCTGGCCGGAGGTCAGCACGCGGTCGACGCCGCAGCGGATGAGCGCCTCCAGCGCCTCGCCGGCATCGGCCGTCATGTCGAAGGCGCGGTGGCAGGTGACGGACATCGGCCGGGCGGCCTCGACCAGCCGCTTCGTGCGCGCCTCGTCGATCCTGCCATCCGGCGTCAGGCAGCCGATGACGACGCCGGAAACGCCTTCGTCCCTAAGGGCGATGACGTCCTCCGCCATCGTCTCGAATTCCGTCTGCGAATAGAGGAAGTCGCCGCCGCGCGGGCGGATGATGACATGGACGGGGATCCTGGCCGCCTTCACCGCGGCGCGGATCGTCGCAAGGCTCGGCGTCAGGCCGCCCTCCACCAGGCTGGCGCAGAGTTCCACGCGGTCGGCGCCGGCGTCCTGGGCGGCGATGAAACCGTCGATGCCTTCGACGCAGAGTTCGATGAGGGGCTTGGCCATGATGTCCTTCCGGTTGTTCTGGTCAGGCTTCGCGCCAGACGGTCTTGAGGAGCCGCAGCCAGTTTTCCCGGCAGAGCTTTGCGAGGTCGTCCTCGCCGTAGCCGGCCTGGCGCAGCGCCTCGACGAGCGCCTGGCTGCCGGCGGCGTCGTGGATCGCGCCGGGAATGGTCGCGCCGTCGAAATCCGAGCCGAGCGCCACGCAGTCGATGCCCATGCGCTCCACCATGTGGTCGATGTGGCGCACCATGTCGGAAAGCGGCGTTTCGGGGTTTTCGAGGCCGTCGGCCCTCAGCATGGTCGTGGCGTAGTTGAGGCCGGCAATGCCCTTGCGCTCGCGGATCGCGTCGAGCTGGCGGTCGGTGAGGTTGCGCGAGATCGGCGTCAGGGCGTGGGCATTGGAATGGGTGGCGACGAGCGGCTGGCTGCTTTCGCGGGCCACGTCCCAGAAACCCTGTTCGGTGATGTGGGCGAGGTCGATCATGATGCCGAGCCGGTCGCAGGCCTTCACCAGTTCGACGCCGGCCGCCGTCAGGCCCGGCCCGGTATCGGGCGAGGAGGGATAGGCGAAGGGCACGCCATGGCCGAACAGGTTGTGGCGGCTCCAGACGGGGCCGAGCGAGCGCAGGCCTTTGTCATGGAAGCTTTCGAGGTTCGACAGGTCCTCGGCGATCGGCTCGCAGCCCTCGATATGGAGCACGGCTGCAAAGCGGCCGGCATCCATGGCCGCGCGGATCGCCGCCGTGGAGCGGCAGATCGAAAGGCCGCCGGCCTGTTCCAGCCGGGCGGCGATATCGGCCATGTCGAGCGCGATCTTCAGTGCGTCGGCATGCTCGCGCGGCCCGACCATCGGGATGTTGTAGTGGCCGTTCTCGTCGACCTCGCGCGGCGGATAGTCCTCCACCGGCGGGATGAACATGGCGCAGAAGCCGCCGGCAAGGCCGCCCTTCTTCGCGCGCGGCGCGTCGATATGGCCCTGGTCCGTTCCGTCGATGAATTCGGCGATCGGGTCGGCGCCCTTGCGGGCATTCTCCCACATGCGAAGCAGGACGTCGTTGTGGCCGTCGAAGATCAATTGCATGGGGCGCTCCCGGATCGATACGTCAGATCATCCGACGGGGTAGAGCCGATTCCGCCGCGGCTCGCAAGAACCGCAGCGGAGGCATCAGGCGGCGAAGACCGGCGTGCCGGCGATCCAGGTGGAGAGGACGTCGATATTGCCGTCGATGACGGCGATGTCGGCGTCGTGGCCGTGGGTGAGACGGCCCTTGCGGCCGGTCATGCCGATCGCCTCGGCCGGGTAGAGCGAGGCCATGCGCAGCGCCTCCTCCAGGTCGAGGCCGACATGGTCGCGCATGAAGCGGATGCAGGAGGCCATGTCGATATCGGCGCCGGCGAGCGTGCCGTCGGCCAGCGTCAGGCGCCCGCCTTCACGAAAAATCTCGCGGCCGTTGAGGAAGAAGCTCGTCATGTCGGTGCCGATGGTCGACATCGCGTCGGTGACGAGGAAGATCCGGCCGGGGCCGTGCTTGGCCCTCAGCGCCACGCCGATGGAGGCCGGATCGACATGGAAGCCGTCGGCGATCAGGCCGGCATTGAGATGGCCGAGATCGAGCGCCGCGCCCACCATGCCGGGCTCGCGGTGGCCGAGCGGGCTCATGGCATTGAAGAGATGGGTCATCATGCCGGCGCCGGCCTCGACGGCGGCGGCGGCGGTCCTGTAGCTGCAATCCGAATGGCCGAGGCTGACGGTGACGCCCGCCGCATGGAGCGCGGCGATCTGGTCGTTGGTGGCGTTTTCCGGTGCCAGCGTCATCAGGAGGGCATCGAGGCCCTTTCGCGCCGCGACGGTGCGGGCGAGGTCGTCGTCTTCCATCGGGCGGATGAGGTTCGGGTCGTGCGCGCCCTTGCGGGCGACCGAAAGATGCGGGCCTTCGAGATGGAGGCCGAGGAAGCCCGGCACCTTCGCCTGCTGCGCCGCAAGGCCGGCGGCGATGGTTTCCGTCGTCACCTGAACATTGTCGGTGATCAGCGTCGGCAGGAGGGCCGTCGTGCCGAAGCGGGCATGGGCGGCGCAGATCGTGCGGATGCCTTCGAGGTCCGGCCGCTCGTTGAGCAGAACGCCGCCGCCGCCATTGACCTGCAGGTCGATGAAGCCGGGGACGAGCGACAGCCCGTCCATCGGCACGGCGCGGGCGTCGGCCGGCACATCGCGAAGGGGCGCGATGGCCGCGACCTTGCCGTCCGCGATCAGCAGCGCGCTGTCCTCGTGCCACAAATCGCCGTCGAAAATGCGGGCGCCGGTAAGGGCGGTGAGCGCTGTCATCGGGTTTCCGTCACTTTCTTCAGGTTGACCGGCTTGTCGGGATCGAGGCCCTTGCCGCGCGACCAGGCCTCGACGAAGCCGTAGAACGGCACGATGAGGGCGAGCGCATCGGTGATCGGATGGCCGGTGGCGACGAAGGGGAGCTTTCGCGCGCTTTTTGCGCCGGCGGCGGTGACGCAGGCATAGGCGCCGCGGTCGGCAAGGCTGTCGGCCATGCCGGTGACCGAGGCTTCCGCCGCATCGCGTGCGGCAAGCGCGATGACCGGGAAGGACGGGCCGACGAGGGCGACCGGGCCGTGCAGCACTTCGGCGGAGGAATAGGCCTCGGCATGCATGCCGGAGGTTTCCTTGAACTTCAGCGCCGCCTCGCTGGCGATCGCAAGGCCCGGGCCGCGGCCGAGCACGTAGAGCGACTGGGCGTCCTTGAGGTCGCCGGCAAGGTCGGACCAGTCGAGCGCGACGGCCTTCGCGAACTGTTCCGGCAGGGTCTTCACGGCGCGTTCGAGGTCGGAATCGCCCGTCCATTCGGCAAGCACGGCAAGGCCGGCGACGATGGAGTTGACGTAGGATTTCGTCGCGGCGACGGAAAGTTCCGGGCCGGCGGAAAGATCGAGCGAGTGCGAGCAGGCATCCGCCAGCGGCGAGGGCAGGGTGTTGGTGAGCGCGATGGAGATCGCGCCGCCCTTGGTCGCGCCCTCGGCCATGGCGACGATGTCGGGGCTCTTGCCGGACTGGGAGATGGCGATGGCGGCCGCGCCGCCGAGCTTCAGCTTCGCGCCGTAGATGGAGGCGAGCGACGGGCCGAGCGAGGCGACGGGCCGGCCGGCGGTGAGCTCGATCGCATATTTCAGGAAGAGCGCGGCATGATCGGAGGAGCCGCGGGCGACGGTGACGAAGAACTGCGGATCACGCTCCCGGAGCGCCTTGCCGGCCGCCGTGACGGCGCTGGCGGAATTTTCGAGCAGCCGCGCCGCCGCTTCCGGGATTTCGTTGATCTCTTTGCGCATGTTGGTCTGCATGGAATTGCCTTTGCGGTTGGTCACGTCTCGGAAAGCGTCAGTTCGGCGACGAAATCGTAGGCATCGCCGCGATAGATGGAGCGGGTGAACTCGACCACCCGGCCGGAGCGCAGATAGGACACCCGCTCGATGGAAAGCCCGGCGGAGCCGGCGGGCACGCCAAGCATGGCCGCGTCCGGATCCTTCATGTTGTAGGCGGAGATGCGCTGCACGGCGCGCACCGGCCGGCAGCCGCGTTTTTCCAGCGCGGCATAGAGCGAGGTCGTGACCTGCATCGGATCCGGCAGGAATTCCGCCGAGATGCAGGCGCGCTCGATGGCGAGCGGCATGTCGTCGGCGACGCGCAGGCGCCCGAGCCGCGCAACGAGGGCGTCGGCAGGAAGGCCGAGCATCATCATCTCGTCCGGCGAGGGGTGGAACAGGCCGCGGTCCAGCCATTCGGCGCGGGTGACGAGGCCGCGCCGGGCCATGTCCTCGGTAAAGGAGGTGAGGCGGGAGAGCGACTGCTGCACCTTGGCGACGGGCTTGGCGACGAAGGTGCCGGAGCCGTGGCGGCGTACCAGCAGGCCGTCCTTGACGAGGTCGTCGACGGCCTTGCGCACGGTGACGCGGCTGACATTGGCGTGATCGGCAAGGTCGCGCTCGGCGGGCAGGGCGTCGCCGTAGTTCAGCTTGCCCGAGGTGATCGCCTCCTCCAGCATCTGGCGCAGCTTGACATAGAGCGGGCCGGGCACGCCCGACTGCAGGCTTTCCGGCGTGAGGATCGCGGCAAGGGGCGTGGTCATGCAGCAGCTCCCGTTCGCTCTCTGTAACCCTTCGCGGCAAGCGCCACGGCGCCGGTCAGGGCGTCCGCCTCGGCCTCCACCAGGATCGCGCGGTGATGTTCGGAGAGCCATTGCGGATAGAGCGGGGCAAGGCCGCCGAGCAGGCAGAGGCGCGGCGCGCCGGCCAGCGCCATGATGGCGTCGAGGGATTCGTCGACGCTTGCCGCCCCCGCCGTGACGATGGCGATCGCCTGCGGGTCGCCCTCCTTCGCGCGGGTGAAGACGAGGGGGGCATAGCGGCCGAAATCGCCGGGCTTGGAGAGGCGGGCAAATTCGACGATGCCGCGCGGATCGTGCTTGAACTCGTCGAGAATGGTATCCGTGAGGCCCGAGCGCGGATGCACGCCGTCATGGGCGAGCAGCGCTTCCTGGAGCGCCGCGTGGCCGATGCGCGCGCCGCCGCCGAGATCGCCGACGGTAAAGCCCCAGCCGCCGACATAGCGGACCACATTGTTCTTGCGCCCCATATAGATGGAGCCGGTGCCGAGGATCGCGACGGCCCCGTCCGTATCGCCGATCGCGCCCTGCAGGGCGATCAGGCCGTCGGAATCGATGTCCGTATGGCGGAAGGGCAGGCGGTCGTGCACGTAGCGGGTGAGATCGCCGACATTGGTGCCGGCAAGGCCGAGGAAGGCGGAGGCGCCGTCGACGCCGGCCTCGTCGAGCCCGGCGTCGCGATAGGCGGCCCTGGCCGCTTCCGTGATGGAGATGATCGCATTGTTGGGATCGGTCAGGATATTGGCCGCGCCGCTCTTGCCGCGCCCCAGGATGGTGCCGTCCGGGCGTGCGACCGCCGCGCGGCAACTCGTCCCCCCGCCGTCGATACCGAGAATAAGATCTGTCATGGGCACCTCCGAGCACAACAATACCAAAAAAATACCATTAACCAAGGGGTATGGTGATGTCGAAAATAAGCTTTCGTTCAAACTACTGTTTTTAAATGATAAAAATATTTGAGATCAAAAAAGTGGTCTCAAAAATTAATTTCCTATGGACAATTGGTATTTTTTTGGCATTAATTCCGGCCAGAGGAGACACGGCGATGGCTGCAGGCAGGACAGAAGGCAGACACGATCAGGCAAGCGGGCTGGACGAGCGTCAGCCCGTGGATGTGCTGAAAGTGCTTGCAGATGCCCAGAAGGTCGCGGCCGGCGCCGTCGATGCGGCGCTTGCCGATATCGCCACTGCCGCCCGTCTTGCGGCCGATGCGCTTCTGTCCGGCGGACGCCTCGTCTATGTGGGCGCCGGCAGCTCCGGCCTGATGGCCATGGCCGACGCGCTCGAACTTCCCGGCACCTACGGCATTTCCCGCGATCGTATCGTCATCCTGCTCGCCGGCGGGGCTGCGAGCCTCGAAGACCTGGCGGGCGGCTACGAAGACGACCGCGCGCTCGCCGTCGGCGACGCCGCGGCGGCAGGCATCGGCGCGCGCGACTGCGTGGTCGCCGTTTCGGCGAGCGGCAGCACGCCCTATGCGCTGGCGATCGCATCCCATGCGAAGGAGAAGGGCGCCCGGGTCGTGGCGCTCGCCAACAATCCCGGCGCCGCGTTGTTCGAGGGGGCCGATGTGGCGATCCTGCTCGAAACGCCGCCGGAGGTCATTTCCGGTTCGACGCGCATGGGTGCCGGCACGGCGCAGAAGATCGCCTTCAACATGTTTTCCACGCTCGTCGGCGTGCATCTTGGCCATGTGCACGATGGCCACATGGTCAATCTCAAGGCCGACAACATCAAACTGAGAGGACGTGCCTGCCGCATCGTCTCCGACATTTCCGGTGTCGGGCTCGACGAGGCGGAACGCCTCCTTCAGCGCTCCGAAGGCTCGGTCAAGACGGCCGTGCTGCTCGCTGCGGGGGCGCGGGATGCCGGCGCTGCCGAGGCGGCGCTGGACCGCGCGGGGCAGAGCCTCCGGCGCGCCCTGAAAACCCTTGGATAAACTGGTCTCAAAACGCGCCGCGGCGCATAAAAGGGGAGAATGAAATGACACGCACCGCAATCAAAGGCCTGTTGCTCGCCACGAGCATCCTCGGCACGGCCGGGCTTGCCCAGGCGCAGGACGTCACGCTGACGGTCGAAAGCTGGCGCAACGACGACCTGTCCATCTGGCAGGAAAAGATCATCCCGGCCTTCGAAGCCAAGAATCCCGGCATCAAGGTCGTCTTCTCGCCGACCGCGCCGACCGAATACAACGCCGCGCTGAACGCCAAGCTCGACGCCGGCTCGGCCGGCGACCTCATCACCTGCCGTCCGTTCGACGCCTCGCTCGAACTCTTCAACAAGGGGCACCTTGCCGGCCTGAACGACCTGCCGGGCATGGAGAACTTCTCCGACGTCGCCAAGTCCGCCTGGACGACGGACGACGGCGCGACGACCTTCTGCGTGCCGATGGCCTCGGTCATCCACGGCTTCATCTACAACAAGGACGCCTTCGACCAGCTCGGCATCACCGTTCCGGCAACGGAAGCCGAATTCTTCGCCGCGCTCGACAAGATCAAGGAAGAGGGCAGCTACATCCCGATGGCCATGGGCACGAAGGACCTCTGGGAGGCCGCGACCATGGGCTACCAGAACATCGGCCCGACCTACTGGAAGGGCGAGGAAGGCCGCAAGGCGCTGATCGCCGGCACGCAGAAGCTGACCGACGACGCCTGGGTCGAGCCCTACCGCGTTCTCGCCAAGTGGAAGGACTATCTCGGCGACGGTTTCGAAGCCCAGACCTATCCGGACAGCCAGAACCTCTTCACGCTCGGCCGCGCTGCCATCTACCCGGCCGGCTCGTGGGAAATCGGCCTGTTCAACACGCAGGCGCAGTTCAAGATGGGCGCGTTCCCGCCGCCGGTGAAGAATGCCGGCGACACCTGCTACATCTCGGACCACAACGACATCGGCATCGGCCTCAACGCCAAGAGCGGCAATGCGGAGGCCGCCAAGACGTTCCTGAGCTTCGTCGCCTCGCCGGAATTCGCCGACATCTACGCCAACTCGTTGCCGGGCTTCTTCAGCCTGAACTCGACGGCCGTGAAGATGAACGACCCGCTGGCGCAGGAATTCGTCTCCTGGCGTGAGAAGTGCCAGCCGACGATCCGCTCGACCTACCAGATCCTGTCGCGCGGCACGCCGAACCTCGAAAACGAGACCTGGACCGAATCGGCCAACGTCATCAACGGCACGGACACGCCTGAGGTGGCCGGCGAGAAGCTCCAGAAGGGCCTCGACAGCTGGTACAAGCCGGCCAACTAAGACCGGGACAAAATAGATGTGCGGGGAGGGGGATGCCCCTCACCCGAGCCCTCTCCCCGCAAGCGGGGAGAGGGGACCGAGACGTTGCGGCAAGTCTCCTTCTCCCCGCTTGCGGGGAGAAGGCGGCCGGCAGGCCGGATGAGGGGCTGGGTGCCCCCGATCTTTCCGAAGATGGAGAGGTCAGGATGCCGCAAGGCAAAATCGGGGAGCGACCCCGGCACTATCGTGTATGCTGAATTTGTCATGTGCGGCACAACCGGCCGCGCAACGCGTCCGTGCATGCGGACCTAACCAACAACAACCGGACGGGGCACGCTGGGCCATGAGCGACATACCTTCTTCCCATGAGGCAACGGGGCCGATCAGGCGGCCAAGGCGCTGGCATATCGGCGTTTTCCTGCTGCCGGCCTTCATCGTTTATTCGGCGGTCATGATCCTGCCGCTCATCGAGACGCTGCGCCTGTCGCTGTTCAACACGGTGGACGGCCAGCCGGCCTTCGTCGGCCTCGGCAACTTCAAGGTGCTGTTCGGCGACGAGCGCTGGGCGGCCGATTTCTGGAACGCGCTGAAGAACAACGTCATCTTCTTCATCATCCACATGCTGGTGCAGAACCCGATCGGGGTGGCGCTCGCGGCCATGCTGTCGATTCCGAAGCTGCGCTTTGCCGCCTTCTACCGCACGGCGATCTTCCTGCCGACGCTGCTGTCCTTCGTGATCGTCGGCTTCATCTGGAAGCTGATCCTCTCGCCGATCTGGGGCGTCTCGCCCTACCTGATGGATCTGGTCGGCCTGAAGTCCTTCTTCTCGCCCTGGCTCGGCAAGCCGAACTCGGCGCTGATCGCGGTGTCGCTGATCTCGGTCTGGCAATATGTCGGCATTCCGATGATGCTGATCTATGCGGCGCTGCTCAACATCCCGGAAGAGGTGATCGAGGCGGCCGAATGCGACGGCGTCACCGGCTGGAGCCAGTTCTGGAAGATCAAGCTGCCGCTAATCCTGCCCGCCATCGGCATCATCTCGATCCTCACCTTCGTCGGCAACTTCAACGCCTTCGACCTCATCTACACCGTGCAGGGTGCGCTTGCCGGGCCTGACAAGTCCACCGACATCCTCGGCACGCTGCTCTATCGCACCTTCTTCGGCTTCCAGCTCCAGCTCGGTGACCGCTCGATGGGCGCGACGATCGCGACGGTCATGTTCCTCATCATCCTCGCCGGCGTATCGCTCTATCTCTTCGCCATCCAGCGGCGCATGCGTCGCTACCAGTTCTGATCGGGAGGGCCGGACATGTCCAAAGCACGCACTTCGCTGACCCGCACGTCGCTCGTCCACCTGGCGCTGATCGGCTATGCGATCATCTCGGTCTTCCCGGTGTTCCTGACGCTCATCAACTCGATGAAGGACCGCAACGCCATCTTCCGCAACCCGATGCAGCTTCCGACGCCGGAGACCTTCGACCTCGTCGGCTATACGACGGTGCTGGGGCAGGGGGATTTCGCGACCTACTTCCAGAACAGCTTCATCGTCACGGTGGCCTCCATCGCGCTGGTGCTGCTGTTCGGCGCCATGGCCGCCTTCGCGCTCTCGGAATACCGCTTCCGCGGCAACACGCTGATGGGCCTCTACCTTGCCATCGGCATCATGATCCCGATCCGTCTCGGCACGGTGGCGATCCTGCAGGGCATGGTCGCGACGGGGCTCGTCAACACGCTGACGGCGCTGGTCCTCGTCTATACCGCGCAGGGCATCCCGCTCGCCGTCTTCATCCTCTCCGAGTTCATGCGGACCGTCTCCGACGACCTCAAGAATGCCGGGCGCATCGACGGCCTTTCGGAATATGCGATCTTCTTCCGCCTCGTCCTGCCGCTCGTCAGGCCGGCCATGGCAACGGTCGCGGTCTTCACCATGATCCCGATCTGGAACGACCTGTGGTTTCCGCTGATCCTGGCGCCGAGCGAGGCGACCAAGACGGTGACGCTGGGCTCGCAGATCTTCATCGGCCAGTTCGTCACCAACTGGAATGCAGTGCTCGCCGCGCTCTCGCTCGCGATCCTGCCCGTTCTCATCCTCTACTTCATCTTCTCGCGGCAGCTGATCCGCGGCATCACTTCGGGAGCAGTCAAGTGAGTTCTGCCACGTCCCCCATCCGCGTCCTGTCCGCCGGCCTCGGCAATATGGGCCGCAGCCATGCGCTCGCCTATCATGAGAATCCGGGCTTTGAGATCGTCGGCCTCGTCAACCGCTCGAAGGTTCCCGTCCCCGCGGGGCTGGAAGGCTACGAGATCCATCCGTCCTTCCCCGACGCGCTGCGCGATCTGAAGCCGGAGCTCTGCTCGATCAACACCTATTCGGACAGCCATGCCGAATATGCGATCGCCGCGATGGAAGCGGGCGCCCATGTCTTCCTCGAAAAGCCGCTGGCGACGACCGTGGCGGATGCCGAGCGGGTGGTGGCCTGCGCGAAGGCGAACGGCCGCAAGCTCGTCGTCGGCTACATCCTGCGCCACCATCCTTCCTGGATGCGGCTCATCGAGGAAGCGCGCAAGCTCGGCGGGCCCTACGTCTTCCGCATGAACCTGAACCAGCAGTCGAGCGGGCCGACCTGGGCGACCCACAAGGCGCTGATGCAGACGACGCCGCCGATCGTCGACTGCGGCGTGCACTATGTCGACGTGATGTGCCAGATCACCGACGCCAAACCGGTCGAGGTGCGCGGCATGGGCCTGCGCCTCTCCGACGAGATTGCGCCGGACATGTACAATTACGGCCATCTCCAGGTGCTTTTCGACGACGGTTCGCTCGGCTGGTACGAGGCGGGCTGGGGGCCGATGATCTCGGAAACGGCCTTCTTCGTGAAGGACGTCATGTCGCCGAACGGCTCCGTCTCGATCGTCATGGACCCGAACGCCAAGTCGGACGACATCGACACCCACACCAAGACGGCGGTCATCCGCCTGCACAACGCGGCCACCGGCCCGGACGGCAGGTTCCTGTCGCCGGACGAGGACCTGAAGATGGCCGGCGAGCCCGGTCACCAGGAACTGTGCGACCGCGAACAGGCCTATGTGCTGAAGGCGATCCGCGAGGACATCGACCTCACGCGGCACATGGACGATGCGGTGCAGTCGCTGCGGATCTGCCTGGCGGCCGATGAAAGTGTCAGAACCGGTCAAACGGTCAAGCTTTAAGGGGATATCAGTGGGCTCTCTTCAACTCAAATCCGTACGCAAGTCCTTCGGCACTGTCGACGTGATCAAGGGCATCGACCTCGACGTGAAGGACGGCGAGTTCGTCATCTTCGTCGGGCCCTCGGGCTGCGGCAAGTCCACGCTGCTGCGCATCATCGCCGGCCTCGAGGATGCGACCTCCGGCTCGATCACCATCGACGGCGCGGAAGTCGTGACCGTGCCGCCGGCAAAGCGCGGCATCGCCATGGTGTTCCAGTCCTACGCGCTCTATCCGCACCTGACGGTCAAGGACAATATGGGCCTCGGCCTCAAGCAGGCGGGCGCCCCGAAGGACGAAATCGAAAAGCGCGTCGCCAAGGCCTCGGGCATGCTGTCGCTGGAAAAGTACCTCGCCCGCCGCCCGGCGGAACTGTCCGGGGGCCAGCGCCAGCGCGTCGCCATCGGCCGCGCCATCGTGCGCGAGCCGAAGCTGTTCCTGTTCGACGAGCCGCTTTCCAACCTCGATGCGGCGCTGCGCGTCAACACCCGCCTCGAGATCGCCCGGCTGCACCGCGAGCTGAAGGCCACCATGATCTACGTCACGCACGACCAGGTCGAGGCGATGACGCTGGCGGACAAGATCGTGGTGCTGGATGCGGGCGTCATCCAGCAGGTCGGCTCGCCGATGGAGCTCTACAACCGGCCGGCCAACCTCTTCGTCGCCGGCTTCATCGGCTCCCCGGGCATGAACTTCATCGATGCGGGGCGCCTCGGCGCCTCCGACGCCAAGACCATCGGCGTGCGCCCGGAGCACATCACGCTGTCGCGCGAGAGCGGCGACTGGCAGGCGAAGGCCGTGCATGTCGAGCATCTCGGCGCCGACACCATCGTCTATCTGGAATCGGAGAAGGTCGGGGCCTTCACCGTCCGCCTGTTCGGGGAGCACCACTATCAACCGGACGATGTGGTCTTCGCCACGCCGGCGGAAAACCAGATGCATCGCTTCGATGCAAATGGTCGTGCCATACGATGAGGACCCTCATCACAAGTCCGTGATTGGCGCCGCGGCAGCGATTGTCAAACGTCAGAAACTAACATACAGCGTTGTTTGTATGTTGCGATGCGGTGGTCCTGCGATCACCGCATCTTCACGTTTTCAGGACCCTGCCGCGCTTCGGGCGGCACCGCTTATGGAAGAACCCATGCGTTTCACGAGACCGATTTCGATTGCGACCTTCGGCGCCCTTCTGATTCTCGCCGGCTGTCAGGACGAGCAGGCGCCGCAGGGCGGCTTTGCGTTTCCGCCGCCGCAGGTGGCCGTCGTCGCCGTGAAGACGGAAGACGTGCCGATCACCAACGACCTTCCCGGCCGTATCGCGGCAACGCGCACGGCCGAGGTCCGCCCGCGGGCGACCGGCATCGTCATCGAGCGCATCTTCGAGCAGGGCTCGCAGGTCAAGGAAGGCGACGTGCTCTACCGCATCGACCCCGCGCCGTTCCAGGTGCAGGTCGACAGCGCCGAGGCGACGCTGCGCCGTGCCAAGGCCGTCCAGGCCCAGGCGCGGAACACGGCCGAGCGTCAGGAGCAGCTGCGCAAGTCGAACGTCGCCTCCGCGCAGACCTATGACGACGCTGTGGCCCAGCTGGCGCAGGCGGATGCCGATGTCGCGATCGCCGAGGCGAGCCTTGCGACCGCGAAGCTCAATCTCGAATATACCGAGGTCAAGGCGCCGATCAGCGGCCGCATCGGCCGCGCGCTCATCACCGAGGGCGCTCTGGTGTCGGCCAACGGCACGGAGAACCTCGCGACGATCCAGCAGCTCGATCCGGTCTATGCCGACTTCACCCAGTCGGCGACCGATCTCATGCGCCTGCGCAAGGCGCTGGAGGACGGCGACCTGATGGCCGACAACAATTCCGCCGACGTCAAGCTGGTGCTGGACGACGGCTCGGCCTATCCGCATCCGGGCAAGCTCTTGTTCTCCGAGGCCGCCGTCGACGAGACGACCGGCCAGGTGACGCTGCGCGGCGAATTCCCGAACCCGGACGGCGACCTGCTGCCGGGCATGTATGTGCGCGTGCAGATCGAGCAGGGCATCGAGAAGAATGCCGTGCTCGTGCCGCAGCAGGCCGTCCAGCGCGACTCGTCGGGCAGCGCGCTCGTCTATGTCGTCTCCGC
Organism: Shinella yambaruensis; assembly: GCF_050859155.1. Taxonomy (NCBI): domain Bacteria; kingdom Pseudomonadati; phylum Pseudomonadota; class Alphaproteobacteria; order Hyphomicrobiales; family Rhizobiaceae; genus Shinella; species Shinella yambaruensis. Next base: position 2,500,338 of record NZ_CP150638.1, on the reverse strand, counting down.
CGACAACAAGGCCGGCACCCGCAGCGTCCGCGTCGGCCGCGCGGCCGGCACGCGCTGGGTCATCACCGATGGCCTGAAGGATGGCGAGAAGATCATCGTCGAAGGCTTCCAGAAGGTTCAGCCGGGCGGTGAAGTCGTTCCGGCGGAATGGAACCCGGGCGCGGTCGCCGGCGCCCAGCAGCCGGCTGCCGAAGGCGGCGCGGCCCAGGCGGGCGACGCCGCCACCACGGAGGGCGCTGCCCAGACCGGCGAGACCGGCAAGGCCGAAGGCGGCGACGACGCCGCCAAGGCCGAGCAGGCAAAGTAAGGATCCGGACGATGCCCAGCTTTTTCATCGACAGGCCGATTTTCGCCTGGGTCGTGGCGATCTTCATCATGATCGCCGGCGCCATCTCCATCCCGCTTCTGCCGATCGCGCAATATCCGGACGTGGCGCCGCCGCAGATCTCGGTCTCGACCACCTATTCCGGCGCCTCCTCACAGGACACCTACCAGAGCGTCACCAAGCTCATCGAGGATGAGCTGAACGGCGTCGAGGGCATGCTCTATTTCGAATCGACCTCGAGCGCCGCGGGCTCGGCCGAGATCAACATCACCTTCGCGCCCGGCACCGATCCGAGCCAGGCTTCGGTCGACGTGCAGAACCGCATCAGCCGCGTCGAGCCGCGCCTTCCCGATTCCGTGCGCCGCCAGGGCGTGCAGGTGGAGGAGGCGGGCTCCGGCTTCCTCCTGATCGTCTCGTTGACCTCCACCGACGGCTCGATGGACGCCATCAGCCTCGGCGACTATCTCAACCGCAACATCCTTTCCGAAATCCAGCGCGTGCCGGGCGTCGGCCGTGCGCAGCTCTTCGCCACGCAGCGCTCCATGCGCATCTGGCTGGACCCCGACAAGATGCTCGGGCTCAACCTGACGGCGGCCGACATCACCGCCGCCGTGCAGGCGCAGAACGCGCAGATCGCCGCCGGTTCCATCGGCGCCCAGCCGAACCCGATCACCCAGCAGATCGCAGCGCCCGTCAACATCAAGGGGCAGCTGACGACGCCGGAAGAATTCGGCTCCATCGTGCTGCGCGCCAATGCGGACGGTTCGGCCGTGCGCTTGCGTGACGTTGCCCGCGTCGAGGTGGGCGGCGAAACTTATTCCTTCTCGACCCGTCTCAACGGCCAGCCTTCGGCGGCGATCGGCGTGCAGCTCTCGCCGACCGGCAATGCCATGCAGACGTCGGAGGCGATCAAGGCGCGCATGGACGAACTGGCGCAGTTCTTCCCGCCGGGCCTCGAATATTCGATCCCCTACGATACCTCGCCCTTCGTGAAGGTCTCGATCGAGAAGGTGCTGCACACGCTGCTCGAGGCCGTCGGCCTGGTGTTCCTCGTGATGTTCCTGTTCCTGCAGAACATCCGCTACACGATCATCCCGACGCTCGTCGTTCCGGTGGCGCTGCTCGGCACCTGCGCCGTCATGCTCGCCATGGGCTTCTCGATCAACGTTCTGACCATGTTCGCCATGGTGCTCGCCATCGGCATCCTCGTCGACGATGCGATCATCGTCGTGGAGAACGTCGAGCGCATCATGTCGGAAGAGGGCCTGCCGCCGAAGGAGGCGACCCGCAAGGCGATGAAGCAGATCACCGGCGCCGTCATCGGCATCACCCTGGTGCTCGCCTCGGTGTTCATCCCGATGGGCTTCTTCCCGGGCGCGGTCGGCGTCATCTACCAGCAGTTCTCGCTGACGATGGTCGTCTCGATCCTGTTCTCGGCCTTCCTGGCGCTCTCGCTGACGCCGGCGCTGGCCGGCAGCTTCCTCAAGCAGGTGCCGAAGGGGCATCACCATGCCAAGCGCGGCTTCTTCGGCTGGTTCAACCGCAGCTTCGACAGGACGTCGAGGAGCTATAGCGGCAGCGTCGGCTGGCTGATCCGCCGTGCCGGCCGGTTCATGGTGATCTACCTCGCCATCCTCGCGGGCCTCGGCTACATGTTCATGAAGCTGCCGTCCTCGTTCCTGCCGGATGAGGACCAGGGCTTCGTCATCGTCATGATGCAGCTGCCCTCGGAAGCGACCGGCCACCGCACGGACGAGGTGCTGTCCCAGACCGAAAAGATCTTCGGCCAGGAAACGGCGGTCGACACCATCGTCGGCATCAACGGCTTCTCCTTCTTCGGTGCGGGCCAGAATGCCGGCCTAGCCTTCGTGACGCTGAAGGACTGGAGCGAGCGCGGACCGGAAAACGCCGCGCAGGCGATCGCCGGCCGGGCGACCGTCGCGATGAGCCAGATCAAGGACGCGATCAGCTTCGCGCTGTCGCCGCCGCCGATCCAGGGTCTCGGCACGACGGGCGGCTTCTCCTTCCGCCTGCAGGACCGCGGCGGCCTCGGCCAGGAAGCGCTCTCGGCGGCCCGCGACCAGCTTCTCGGCCTTGCCGCGCAGAGCAATGTCGTGGCGGGCGTGCGCGTCGAAGGCATGCCGGATGCCGCGCAGGTCAACGTCATGATCGATCGCGAGAAGGCCAACACCTTCGGTGTGACCTTCGCCGACATCAACTCGACGATCTCGACGAATCTCGGCTCGACCTATGTCAACGACTTCCCGAATGCCGGGCGCATGCAGCGCGTAACGGTGCAGGCGGACCAGGGCGAGCGCATGCAGGTGGCCGACCTCCTGAACCTCAACGTGCGCAATTCGAACGGCGGCATGGTGCCGATCTCGGCCTTTGCGAGCGTGGAATGGGTGAAGGCGCCGACGCAGACGGTCGGCTACAACGGCTATCCGTCCGTCCGCTTCAGCGGCGACACCAAGCCGGGCTTCTCCTCGGGCGATGCCATCGCCGAGATGGAGCGGCTTGCCGCCCAGCTTCCGCCGGGCTTCGGCTATGAGTGGACGGGCCAGTCCCTGCAGGAAATCCAGTCCGGTTCGCAGGCGCCGATCCTCGTCGGCCTTTCGATCCTCCTGGTGTTCCTGTGCCTTGCGGCGCTCTATGAAAGCTGGTCGATCCCGTTCGCGGTCATCCTCGTCGTGCCGCTCGGCGTCATCGGCGCGGTCATCGCGGTCACGCTGCGCGACATGTCGAACGACGTGTACTTCAAGGTCGGCCTGATCGCGATCATCGGCCTTTCGGCGAAGAACGCCATCCTGATCATCGAGTTCGCCAAGGACTTGATGGCGGAGGGCAGGTCGCTGATCGACGCGACGATCGAGGCCTGCCACCTGCGCTTCCGGCCGATCCTGATGACCTCGCTGGCCTTCACGCTCGGCGTCCTGCCGCTGGCGATCGCGACGGGCGCAAGCTCGGGCAGCCAGCGCGCCATCGGCACGGGCGTGATGGGCGGCATGATCACCGCCACCGTGCTCGCCATCTTCTTCGTGCCGGTCTTCTTCGTCTTCGTGATGAAGCTGTTCGGTTACGGCAGGAAGAAAAAGGAGGAGCCGGCACCGGCGGCAAGCCCGGCGGAGTAAGCCGCCATGCGCCGGACCAAGGCAGAGGCCAAGGAAACCCGCCAGCAGATCCTGCTGGCGGCAGAAAAGGTCTTCTACGAAAAAGGTGTCGCCCATGCCTCCATGGAGGATGTGGCGCGTGCCGCGGGGGTCACCCGCGGCGCCATCTACTGGCACTTCGCCAACCGGGCGGATCTCGTGCTGGAGCTCTACAATTCGCTGCCCATGCCGCAGGAGGACCTGATCGCCCGCGAGCTGGAAGCCGAAAACGCCGATGTCTTCGCGGTGCTCGAACGGGTCGGCCGCGAATGGCTCGAACTGCTTGCCACCGACGAGCACCGCCAGCGCATCCTGTCGATCCTCCTGCGCTGCGATACGTCCGGCGAATTTTCCGCGATCTCCGAGCGGCAGAACGATCTCGACGACGAGCACATGCAGGCGCTGGAAGCCGCCTTCGCCAAGGCAGAGAAACAGGGCAAACTCTGCGCCTGCTGGACGCCGCGCTCGGCGGCCTCCATGCTGCGCTGGGTCATCAAGGGCCTGTGCTCGGAATGGCTGCTGTTCGGCCGCAGGTTCGACATTGCCAGCGAAGGCAGGGATGCCCTCCGCCGCCTGTTCGCGACCTATTCCTCGCACGCCCCCTCGGCGCGATAGGCCTCGAGCCGTTCGATCCACTCGCCGCCGATCTTCCAGCGCCGCAGCACGGAAACCGGGTCCTCTGCATCGAGCCGCGAACAGATGCGATAGACCTCCAGCACCTCCGGCGCCATCTCGCCGCGCTGGCAGAAATACATGGCCGCCGCATAGCGCGCGCGCCCGGACCATTCGGCGCCGGGCGGCATGGCGATGATCTCCCAGTTGCGGCGGGTCTCCTCGTCCATGTCAGGTGAGGCCCGGCGGGCTCGCTGTGCGTCGGGCGAGCCTGACGAAGGGGCGCGGCACGATCTTCGCCCGTTTCATCAGCTTCTGGTATTTCAGCTCCCGCATCGCATAGATCTCCACCCAGAGGTCCTCCGTGAGCTTCGATCCGTAGGGCCTTTCGAGGCTGGCGATGGCGATGTTGCGCTTGGCCGTCGGCGACCAGATCGCGGCGGTGACGAGGCCCGCCTCGTGCTTTTGCCGATGATAGACGATGGCATGCTCGGCGGGAATATTCCCTTCGATTTCAAGGCCGACGAGGATGTGCTTGAGAGATTGATTCCGCCGCGCGTCGAGGATCGCCCGGCGCCCGTTGAAATTCGGCTTGTCCGGATCGACCAGCCAGTCGAGGCCGATCTCGTCCGGCATGCGCACCCGGTCGGCGCGCAGCGCCCCCTCGGCGGTGACGAAATCCGTGTTGGCGACGATGAAGCCGGCCTCGATGCGCGCCTGGTTGAGCGCGCCGTAGCCGATGGCGCGGATCGTGTGCGGCGCGCCGGCGCGCCACAGCCGGTCCCACAGCGAGAGCGCCCTGGCGCGGGGCACGAAGAGTTCGTAGCCGAGATCGCCGGTGAAGCCGGTGCGCGAGATGGTCACGTCGCCGTCCTCATGCGGGAAGATGCCGATGTGGAAAGGTTTCAACGCCTCCACGCCGGCAAAGCCCGCGTCACGCAGCACCGCGTAGCTCGTCGGCCCCTGCAGGGCGAGGCCGGCGACCTCCTCCGTCTCCTCGTGGATGTCGACCGCAAAGCCGAAGGCGCTGTCGAGGAGCCAGGGCAGGTGGCGTTCCTGGCAGCAGAGGCGGAATTCGCTCTCGCCGAGGCGGAAGAGCGTGCCGTCGTCCAGCACATGGCCGTGGTCGTCGCACCAGGCGGTGTAGTGCACGCGGTTCACGCCGAGCTTGCGCACGTCGCGCAGGGTCAGCCGGTTGAGGTAGCGCTCGGCATCCGGGCCGGCGATGCGGTACTTCACCATCGGCGAGATGTCGAAGAGGGCGGCGGTGGAGCGGATGGCGAAATATTCGAGCTCGCCGTCAAAGAGCGCATGCGGCGCCTTGTAGCCCGCCCAGCTGTACCAGTCGTTGACCTCGCTCAGCGCCATCAGACGATCATGGAACGGGCTTTCGAGCCGCGGCGCGAGGATATGGTTGCGGGCGGCGCGGCGCAGCTCCGCGGCGGATTTCGTCATGGCGTTCATGCGCTCGCTCCCGAAAGGATGTGGCGGGCTGCGTTCCAGCCCGGCAGGCCGGATATGCCGCCGCCCGGATGCGCGCCGGCGCTCGCGAGATAAAGGCCTTCGATTGGCGTGCGGTAACCGGATGCGGCGCCGGTCGGCCGGTTGACGAGCAGCTGGTCGGCCTGCAGCTCGCCGTGATGCCAATGGCCGCCGGGCAGGTTGTATTCCGCCTCGATATCGACCGGCGTCATCAGGCTGGCCGCGACCACGGACTTTCCGAGGCCGGGCGCATGGCGTTCCAGCGTGTCGAGCACGATCCTGAGGAAGGCCGGCTTGCCGCTCGCCCAGCCCGCCTTGAGGCGGTAGGGCGCATATTGCACGAGTGCCGACACTGTGCAGCCGCCGCTGGGCGCCAGTGACGGGTCGGCAAGGCTCGGTAGCATCACCTCCATGACGGGGTCGCTGGAGAATTCGCCGTATTTCGCCGGGTTGAAGGCCTCCTCGACCTGCTCCATCGAGCGCACGAGCACGATGCGCCCGCCGCGGGCTTCCGCCGGCAGGCCGGTGAAGTTCGGGATGCGGTCGAGCGCGAGGTCGAGCTTGGCGACATTGCCGTGGCTGCGCACGTTCTTCACCGAGCGCACGAAGCCGGTGCCGCTTTCGGCGGGATCGACGAGATGGAGGAAGGTCGTCTGCGGGTGGATCGCCGAGACGACGATGGGGGCGACGATCTCCGTGCCGTCGCCGAGGACGACGCCGCTCGCCCGGCCGCGATCGGCGAGGATGCGGCCGACGGGCGTGCCGCAGCGCAGGGTGACGCCGGCCTTTTCGGCGGCGCGCAGGAAGGCGGGCGCGACGCGCGCCATGCCGCCTGCCGGCACGAACTGGCCGCCGGCCTTGCCCGCGACCTCGCCGGTCAGGCGATAGTAGAGGCCGAGCAGGGAGGTCGGCGAGCGGGGGCCGAGATGGATGCCGAGCGTCGCATCGAAGGCGAGGAGGCCCTTCAGCCGGTCGTCCGAAAGATATTCGTCGGCGACGTCGGCGACGTTCATCAGCAGCATGCGCAGGAAATCGCGACCCTCGCCGCGCCCCTTGCGGATGAGGCCGAAGCCGGCGGAAGCGAAGGTGGAGAGGTCGCCGAGCGAGAGCGCGCCGATCTGCGGCGGCGGGCGGCGGAGGAACCGCTTCAGGATGCCCGCCTGGAAGACCAGTTTCCTGCGCAGGGCCGCGAAGGCGTCCGCTTCCCCGGGCGAGACGCCGTCGATGCGCTCGCCATAGGCGCCGTGCAGCACGGCGGCCTTTCCCGAGCCGTCGAGAACCGCGGTCGGCAGCAAAGTGTCCGTGCCGGCAAGGTCGAGGCCGATGTCGCGCGCCATGTCCGCATCCAGCCGGTTGACGAGATGGGCAAGGCCGGCGGAGCGGAAGCCAGGTGCAAATTCCCGGCCGCGCGTCGCCCCGCCCGGTTCGTTCGCCGCTTCCAGCACCAGGACCCTGCGTCCGCCCTTGGCGAGGCGTGTGGCGGCGGCAAGGCCGTTGTGGCCGGCGCCGATCACGATGGCATCAAATGACGTCATGGGCTTTGCTCATCTGTTCGGGGGAACGCTTCAGGTCGCGCAGGATTTCGGCGGCGGCGTTGCGGCCGGGCGCGCCCATCACCCCGCCGCCCGGATGGGTGGAGGAGCCGCACATGTAGAGGCCGGATATCGGGCTGCGGTACTGGGCATAGCCGGGCACCGGCCGGTTGAAGAGCAACTGGTCGAAGGTGAGCTCGCCCTGGAAGATGTTGCCCTCCGTCAGGCCCACCTCGTTCTCGATCTCGCGCGGCGTGCGCACCTCCATATGCACGATGCGCTCGCGGAAGCCCGGTGAATAGTCGGCGATCTGGCCGATCACCGTCTCGGCGAAGGCGTCGCGGTCGGCATCCGTCCAGTCGCGGCCCCGGAGCTTCGGCGGGCAGTACTGCACGAAGCAGCTCATGAAGTGTTTGCCCGGCGAGGCCATGGTCGGGTCGAGCGTCGTCGGGATCACCATGTCGAGGAAGGGATCGGCCGACCAGCGCCCGGCCTTCCAGTCGTCATAGGCCCGCTCCATGCGTTCGATCGAATCGGTGAAATGCATGTCGCCGCGTATGCAGGAGGAGCCTTCCGGCAGGGCCGGAAACGCCGGCAGGCTGTCGAGCGCGATGTTCACCTTGCCGGAGGAGCCGCGCATCTTGAAATGCCTGACCCGGTGGACGAAGTCGCCGGGCAGCGTGTCCTCGTCGACGAGCTTGAGGAAGGTGCGCTTCACGTCGGCATTCGAGACGACGAGGCGGGCGCTGACTTCGTCGCCATTGGCGAGCACGACGCCGGTGGTGCGGCCGCCGCGGGTGAGGATTTTCGAGACCTCGGCATCGGTGCGGATGGTGCCGCCGGAAGCCTCGAAGGAGCGGGCGAGGGCCTGCGTCACCGCGCCCATGCCGCCGCGCGCATAGCCCCAGGCGCCGACGGAGCCGTCCACCTCGCCCATATAGTGGTGCAGCAGCACATAGGCGGTGCCGGGCGACATGGGGCCGAGCGCAGTGCCGATGATGCCCGAGAGCGCGAGATAGGCCTTGATGACGTCGGTCTCGAAATATTCGTCGAGGAAATCGGAGATCGACATGGTCCAGAAGCGCAGCGTCTCTGCCATTTCCTGCGGGCTGAACTCGCCGAATTTCTTGGCGAGATAGAGGAATTCGGAGAGGTCGCGCGGGCGAAAACCGAAGGGATCGGGGGCGGTGCGCATCAGGAGCGGCTGGATGAAGCGGCACTGGCGCGTCACGTCGCGGGCATAGCGCTCGTAGGCCTCGGCGTCGCGTTTCGAATAGCGCGCGAATTCGCGGCGGTGGCTGTCGTGGTCGCGGTAGGAGGCGAGGTAGTCGCCGTCGCGGGTGAAGACCGCGCCGCCCTCGTAGGCGATGACCTGGAGGCCGTGTTTCGGCAGTTCCAGGTCGCGCATGATCTCCGGCCGGAAGAGGGAGCAGACATAGGAACAGTTGGAGTAGAGGAAGCCCGGGGTCAGCTCCCGGCTCGTCGCCGCCCCGCCGACCCAGCCGTTCTTTTCGAGCACCGCGACGTTCAGGCCGGAGCGCTGGAGATAACAGGCGGTGACGAGCCCGTTATGGCCGCCGCCGACGATCAGGGCATCGTACTTTTGCATTTTTGATGTCTCCCTTGTTTCTAAAAGCTGCATCAAAAGCAAAATGTTGTCCAGATATTCTGAATGATCATTCAGCAAGTATCTTGCAATCGCCTGATTATGCGCTAGAATTTCGGCCAGGGAAAAAGCGCGCCGGCCATGCGGCCGAAGGGTGACGGAGGCCATGACGGCAACGGGCAGGGACGGTGTGGCGGCGGAGCCGGAATATGACGAGGCTGCGATCCGCTTCCTCGCGGTCCTGTGGGGCGAGGGCTATCTTTCGCCGGGCGGACCGGCGGAGGTCGATTGCGTCCTTGCGGGCGTCGACTTGAAGGGCAGGCGCGTCCTCGATTTCGGCTGCGGGGCCGGCGGCATCACGCTGCATATTGCAAGGACCCATGGCCCGGCCGAGATCGTCGGCTATGACGTGGAGCAGCCGGTCATCGACCGGGCGCGGGCGGCGGCGGCAAGTGCCGGGCTTTGCGCGGTCGCGCGCTTCGTCTCCAGCCCGCCGGGCCGCCTGCCGTTCGACGATAATGAATTCGACGTCGTCTTCTCCAAGGATGCGATGATCCATGTGCCGGACAAGGAGGCGCTGTTTACCGAGCTTTTCCGCGTGCTGAAGCCGGGCGGCGTTCTGGCCGCATCCGACTGGCTGATCGGCCATGACGGCGCGCCGAGCCCGGACATGCAGGACTACATCGCCGCCGAAGGGCTGAGCTTCGGCATGGCCTCGCCGCGCTGCTATCTTGAGGCCATGGCGGCGGCGGGCTTTGCCGATGGCAGGGTGGAGAGCCGCAATGCCTGGTATCGCGAGGTGGCGCGCGGCGAGCTGGCGCGGCTCAAGGGGCCGCTCCATGCGGAGGCGGTGGCGGCGGTCGGCGAGGCCTATGTCGCCAAGAACATCCGCACCTGGACGGCCATGCAGAAGGTTCTTGACAGCGGGGAGCATTGTCCGGCTCATCTGCGCGGCATCAAGCCGGCCGCGGGAGTTCGCCCGTGACCGTGACGATGCGCAATCCCAAAGGCAAGGTGGCGGTGAAGATGCGGGCAAGCGGGGCTGAACAGGGCTCGGGCGACGGCGAGAAGCGGGGGCGCAAGGCCTCCAAGGAGACGCGGCGGCAGCAGCTCGTCGAGGCGACGATCGATTCGCTCGCCAGGCGCGGCTATTCCGATACGACGCTCGCGGATGTCGCGGACGGTGCCGGCCTTTCGCGCGGCATCGTCAACTTCCATTTCGAGAGCAAGGAAAACCTGCTCATCGCCACGCTGCAGTTCATGTCCGAGGAATATGCGGACCACTGGAACGCGGCGCTGGAAAAGGCCGGCCCGAATGCGGCGAGCCGCGTCTGGGCACTGGTTCATGCGGATTTCGACCGCAAGATCTGCACCAAGCGCAAGCTTGCCGCCTGGTGCGCCTTCTGGGGCGAGGCCAAGTCCCGGCCGACCTACCAGGCGCTGTGCGGCGCGCGCGACGTGAAATACCAGGAGACCGTGATCTCGCTCTGCGCCGCGCTGAAGGCGGAGGGCGATTACGCCTACGAGCCGGAGCCGATGGCGCTCTCGCTCTGCGCCATGCTGGAGGGCCTGTGGCTGCGCCTGATGATGGGCGACGGCACCACGCGGGAAAAGGCGCTGGAGGCGGCGATCGCCTTCGTCGTCGCGATCTTCCCGAAGCATCTCACCTTGCAAGGACCACAATCACAATAGGGAACCCGAAACGGGGAAGGAGTACGGCATGAAGACCAAAGACAAGGCCAAACGCACCACGATAGCGGCATTGGCCGCCTTCCTCGCCCTCGGAACCGCCCTTCCAGCCCTTGCCGCCGATACGCTCACCGTCTTCGACTGGTCCGGCTACGAGGACCCCGCCTTCCACCCCGCCTACACGGAAAAGCACGGCGGCTCGCCGGATTTCTCGTTCTTCGGCGACGAGGAGGAGGCCTTCCAGAAACTGCGCTCCGGCTTCAAGGCCGATCTTGCGCATCCCTGCGCGCAGAGCATCGTGAAATGGCGCGAGGCCGGGCTGCTCGAGCCGCTCGACACGTCCAGGCTGGCCGCGTGGAACGATATCCTGCCGGCCTTCAAGGGCATGAAGAACCTGATGACCTCGGACGACGGCACGGCCTGGTTCCTGCCGTTCGAATGGGGCAACACGGTGCTGACCTACCGTACCGACACGGTGAAGCCGGAGGAGATCGCCTCGCTCAGGGCCTTCGCCGATCCGAAGTTCAAGGATCGTGTCTCGATCGGCGACAATGTGGACGATGCCTATGCGCTGGCGAGCCTTGCCATCGGCGTCAAGGACTGGGCGAGCCTGACGGACGCGCAGTTCGAGGAGGCTTCCGCCTTCCTGCGCGAGGTGCACAAGAACGTGCGGCTCTACTGGACGGACAATACCGACCTCAGCCAGGCGCTGGCGAGCGGCGAGGTCGATCTCGCCTGGGCCTGGAACGAGACGGCGACGACGCTGCAGGCCGAAAGCCAGCCGGTCGCCATCAAGAAGGACACCAAGGAGGGGCTGTCCACCTGGGTCTGCGGCTATTCGCGGCTGAAGGGCGGCGAAGGCAGCCCAGACCTTGCCTATGACTACCTCAACGCCGTCACCGATCCGGGCATTGCGGCCTACATGGTCGAGAGCTGGGGCTACGGCCATTCCAACGCCAAGGGCATGGCCGCCGTCGATCCGAAGATCCTCGCCGACAAGGGCTATGCGGACGTCGACGCCTTCGTCGCCAACACGCTGTTCCAGGCGCCGATCCCGACGGAGCTGCGGCAGAAGATGATCGCGGAGTTCGAGAAGATCAAATCGGGGTATTGAGAGGGGGGCGGCCCCTCATCCGGCCTGCCGGCCACCTTCTCCCCGCAAGCGGGGAGAAGGGACATTGCCGCAGGGTTTTCCTTCGATCATTGCAAAAGCGTCACCACCAGCTTCCTTCTCCCCGCTTGCGGGGAGAAGGTCGCGGCAGCGGGATGAGGGGCCACTCACACGCGCGTAACCGGCGGGTCTTCCGCCAAGAGCACGAACGCCTCCGGATCATAGGCCAGCCGGATCTCCGCGCCGACCGGCAGGTCGTCCGCGCCGAAATTGTTCGTCTCGACCAGCGAGAGCGGCTGTTCCAGACCGTCGACGCCGACCGTCAGATGCGTGACCTCGCCGAAATAGGCGCGGTTCTCGATGCGGCCGGCAAGCTCGTGCGGGGCGCGGTCGTCGTCCCACAGGAGCCGCAGCCGTTCCGGGCGGATGCCGACGGTGACGTGGCCGTTTGTGGCGGCAAAGCCCTGCGGCTTGTCGAGGTTGACCGCGCCGAAGCGCGCGGCGTCGACGGAGACGGCGTTGCCCTGTTCTCCCAGCACCTTCGCCTTCAGGAAATTCATGCCGCCGAGGAAATCGGCGACCTTGCGGGTGCGCGGGCGCTGGTAGATTTCCTTCGGGCTGGCGATCTGCGCGATGCGGCCGCCGAACATCACGGCGATGCGGTCGGAGAGCGCGAGCGCCTCGTACTGGTCGTGCGTGACGAGGATGAAGGTGATGCCGACGGCCTTCTGCAGCGTGCGCAACTCCACCTGCATCTCCTCGCGCAGCTTCTTGTCGAGGGCGGAGAGCGGTTCGTCGAGCAGCAGCACCTTCGGCCGCATGACGAGGGCGCGGGCGAGCGCCACGCGCTGGCGCTGGCCGCCGGAGAGCTCGTGCGCCTTGCGCTGGCCGAGGCCCGAAAGGCGCACCTGGTCGAGCGCGTCGCCCACCCGCTTCCTCTCGTCCTGCGCGGAAAGCCTCAGCCGTTTCAGGCCGTAGGCGACGTTTTCGGCGACGTCGAGATGGGGGAATATGGCGTAGTTCTGGAAGACCATGTTGGTCGGGCGCCGGTTCGGCGGCAGCGCGAGGGAGGGCACGCCGTCGATGAAGATCTCGCCCGCCGTCGGCGTCTCGAAGCCGGCGATGGAGCGCAAGAGCGTGGTCTTGCCGCAGCCGGACGGGCCGAGCAGCGAGAAGAACTCGCCTTCGCCGATGGTGAGCGAGACATCGTCGAGCGCCTTGTAGATGCCGTAGAACTTCGACACGTTGGCGATCTCGATCATCGGGCGGTTGGCCATGTCCGGCTCCTGTTTCTAAGGCAGCGTGAATGCCATCTGCGTGCGGCGCTCGGCCCGGCGGCGCAGGATCTCGGCAAGGGTGAGCATGAGGATGGAGGCGACGAGCATGACGGTGCCGAGCGCCAGCACGCCCGGCAGCTTCGCCGCGAATCGCAACTGCCCCCAGATATAGACCGGCAGCGTCGGCTCGGTGCCGGAAAGGAAGAAGGCGAGGATGAACTCGTCGAGTGAGATGGTGAAGGTGACGAGCAGGCTGGAGACGATGGCCGGCGCGACGACCGGCAGCGTGACGCGCCGGAACGTGCCGACCGCTGTCTCGCCGAGATCGTAGGAGGCTTCCTCCAGGCTGCGGTCGAAGCCCTCGAAGCCGGAAACCAGCACCGACATGGCATAGGGCACGCAGAACACCGTCTGGCCGAGGATGACCGTGATCAGCGACAGTTCGACGCCCATCGCGAGCACGATCATCAAGAGCGACACGGCGACGATGATCTCCGGCAGGAAGAGCGGCGCCATGATGAGGCCGGCCGCCGCCCTCTGGCCGCGGAAGCGGTAGCGCGTGATGGCGCGGGCGGCGCAGATGCCGAGCACGGTGGAGAGCAGCGAGACGGCGACGCCGACGACGAGGCTGTTCCAGGCCGCTTGCAGCATGACCGAATTGCCGGCGAGCGAGGCGTACCACTTGGTGGTGAAGCCGGCGAGGGGGAAGGTGGTCGTCGCCGCATCGTTGAAGGAGAAGACCGGCAGAAGCAGGATCGGCAGGTAGAGGAAGAGGAAATAGAGCGCGACATAGGCCGGCAGGAACGGAAGGACGCGCAGGCGCTGCGTGAGGAGGCTCATCTGATCCTCCTGACGGTGAACTTCAGTGCCAGCACGACGGCCGCCGCCGTCAGCGAAACGAGCACCATGGTCGTGACGGAGAGCGCGGCGCCGAGCGGCCAGTTGGCGGCCTTGCCGAACTGCGCCTGGATGGCGGTCGCGATCATCACGCCGTCCTTGCCGCCGACGAGGCGCGGCGTGACATAGTCGCCGACGGTCGGGATCATCACGATCAGGAAGGCGGAGATGATGCCGGGCAGCGAGAGCGGCAGGGTGATGCGCAGGAAGGCCTTCAGGCGGCTGTCGCCGAGATCGCGCGCCGCCTCGATCAGCGTGCGGTCGATCTTCTGCAGCGAGACGTAGATCGGCAGGATGGCGAAGGCCGCCCAGCTGTGCACCAGCGTGATGACGACGGCGTTGGAATTGTAGAGCAGCGAGGTCATCGGCTTGTCGATGAGGCCCATCGAGATGAGGCCGGTGTTCATGACGCCGCCATAGCCGAGGATGACCTTCCACGACATGACGCGCAGGAGGTAGCTCGTCCAGCAGGGCACGGTGACGAGGAAGAGCCAGAGGTTCTTGTGCACCCCGCCGTGGAAGGAGATGAACCAGGCGACCGGATAGGAGAAGACGACGGTGACGATGCTGACCGTCAGCGAGATCCACAATGAGCGGACGAAGAGGTCGCGGTAGATCGGCTCGGTGAGGGCCTGCCGGTAGTTCTCCAGCGTGAAGGTGCGGTCGATGTCGAGATAGTTTTGGGTCCAGAAGCTGTAGGCGACGACGATGAGGACCGGGAGGAAGAGCAGCGCCAGTGCATAGAGGAAGGTCGGCGAGATCAGGGCGAGGCCGCGGGCCTCCTCGCTGCGCATCCAGGCCTTGCGCCTCCCGGAGGAGGGCGTATCGGCAAGCGCGCCGAACGCCGCCGCCGTCATCGGCCGCAACTCCCGCCGCGACAACTCTCGTAGAGCGTGAGATTTCCTGTTCCCATGCGCCTGCGCCTTTTCGGCCTCTGCGTGCTCCTTCTCGGGCACGCTGCTGTTCCCTGGTGGACAGCATGCGCCGAAATCCCCGTTGAAATCAAGCCCTGTTTCTGCAATATTGATTGAACGAACATTCAATATGATTGGGAAAACCAAAATCTTTCATATCGTTGTTCCGAGATTCTTTCTGGCAAATAATCGATGGAGAGGGACATGGCGGCAATTCCGAAGACGGCGAACGAGGACCGGCGTGCCGACGAGGCGGCCGGCGACGAACTCACCCGGCTGGCCGAGCGCCATCTGGTGCAGCCCTGGCCGGTTTCCGGCTCCATCGGCGCGGAGGCGCGCGGGCGCATCGAGGCGGGCGAGGGCATCTATGTGACCGATGCCGCCGGCCGGCGCCTGATCGACGGGCCTGCCGGCATGTGGTGCGTCAATGCCGGCCATCGCAACAAGCAACTGGCCGACGTCATGGCCGCGCAGGCGATGGAGCTCTCCTACAATTCGCCCTGGTACACGACCAACGCGCCGTCCGCCGTGCTCTCCGCCCGCCTTGCCGGCCATGCGCCCGACGGGATCGACCATGTCTTCTACACGACCGGCGGCTCGTCGGCGGTCGAGACGGCGCTGCGCTTCATGCAGTTCGCCAACAATGTGAAGGGCCGGCCGGAGAAGAAGCTGATCGTCTCGCGCCAGGGCGGCTATCACGGCTCGACGTACCTCTCCGCCTCGCTCAACGGCCGGCCGCGCGACCATGACTGGATGGACAGCGCCGGCGATCTCGTCGTCAAGCTCTCCTGCCCCGATCCGTTCCGCCGGCCGGAGGGCATGAGCGTCGAGGCCTTCTGCGATTTCCTCGTCGAGGAGTTCCGCGCGGTGATCGAGGAGAGGGGGGCGGAACATATCGGCGCCTTCATCGCCGAGCCGGTCATGGCCTCCGGCGGTGTCATCGTGCCGCCCGCCGGTTACCTGAAGCGCATGCACGCGCTCTGCCGCGCCAACGACATCCTCTTCATCGCCGACGAGGTGGTGACCGCCTTCGGCCGTCTCGGCCATGTCTTCGCCTCGCAGGACGTCTTCGGCATCGACCCCGACATGATCACCTTCGCCAAGGGCGTGACGTCGGGCTATTTCCCGCTCGGCGGGGTGATGATCGCCGGGCGCCTCTTCGAGGAACTGCGCCGCTCGAACCATTCGGAGGCGATGTTCGCGCATGGGCTGACCTATTCCAGCCATCCGGTCGGCTGCGCGGTGGCGCTGAAGAACCTCGACATCCTGGAGGACGGCCTGCTCGACCATGCGCGCGCCGTTACCGATCATTTCCAGGCGAGCCTGAAGGCGCTGGAGGACCTGCCGCTGGTCGGCGAGGTGCGCGGCCTCGGGCTGATGGCCTGCGTGGAATGCGTCGCCGACCGGGTCAGCAAGAACCCGCTGACGCTCGACCTGGAGGTCGGCAAGCGCATCGACCGGCATTGCCAGGAACTGGGCCTCCTGGTGCGTCCGCTCATCAACATGTGCGTGATGTCGCCGCCGCTCACCATCACTTCCGCCCAGATCGACGACATGGCGGCGATCCTGCGCAAGGGGATCGAACTGACGATGGACGACCTGGCGCGCGAAGGGCTCTGGAAGGGCTGAGGCTCTTCGCGTTGGGCCTGCGGTGTGATGTGGATCCTCGGGTCAAGCCCGAGGATGACGGTGGGGAGGAGGAGGCTCCCACCTGTCAAGCGGTGCGGCATGCGGCCATGTCGCTCTTGCCCGCCGTGCTTCTCTCCTATCGTCATCCTCGGGCTTGACCCGAGGACCCACGCGGCACCCACGGCCTATCGGAGAAGCCTAGCCTAGCCTTGCCGTAGCCCGGCATTGGCCTCCGCCATCGCCTTCTCCTCCGGCGCCTCCTTCAGCGTCACCACCGGCAGCACCTTGCGCAGATGGTCGTGATGGGTGCGCACGCCGTATTCGAGGTCGGAGAGGTAGAAGCCGGCGAAGGCGTTGGAGGTCATCGCCTCGTTCGACCAGACGGTGAGCTGCACGTCCTCGGCCTGGGTGTCGCGGTCGATGCGCAAGGCGAGGTAACGGGCGAGGCGATGGGCGCGCTCCTCCTCTCGGTAACGGTAGATGCCGCCGCGCAGCAGCGTCCGGCCGACGCCGAGCGGGAATTCCTGGTAGAACTGCACGGTCTCCGGTGTGACGGCGATGACGGCATTGGGGAAGAGGCCGAAATAGATCCAGGCCTTGCGCAGCCGCTCGGGCAGCGCCCGGTTCTCCGGCGAGATCTTCACATAGTTGCGCACGCTCCAGCGCCGGCCGGCGTGCGGGTTGTAGGTGGCGAAGGAGCGGCAGAGGCCGTCGACGAAGGGCTCGTCGTAGTAGGTCGAGCCGTAGAGGTCCTGCAGGGCGGGATGGGCCATGGCGACGTGGTAGCCCTCGTTGTCGACGTCGCGCACGGACTTCCAGTTGACGGGCGTCTCCTGGGTCCAGATGTCGCCCGCCGGGATCATCTCCTCGGTGCGGTAGTGCGCCAGCTCCGCCTCGAAGGGCTTCATCAGCTCGGCGACGGAAGGCTGCGGGCCGGGCGCGAAGCGAATGAAGACGAAGCCCTGCCAGACCTCGCATTCCAGCCCCTTCAGCGCGAATTCGTTCTTGTCGAGCGGCGGGAAGCTGCGGGGGCGCGCGGCGCCGCGCAGCGTGCCGTCGAGATTGTAGACCCAGCCGTGGAAGGGACAGACCAGCGCGTTGCGGCAGCTGCCCTTCTCGTCGGCGACGAGGCGCGAGCCGCGATGGCGGCAGATGTTGTGGAAGGCGCGCACCGCGCCGTCCTGCCCGCGCAGGATCAGCGCGCGCTCGCCGACGACGTCCATGGCGAGGTAGTTGCCGGGTTCGGGAATGTCGGAGACGTGGCAGGCGATCTGCCAGTGCTCGCGGAAGACATGCTGCTTCTCCAGTTCGAGGAGGGCGGGGCTGTGATAACACCAGCCGGGAAGTCCGCTCCTGTCCCAGTCGTTCGGAACGCTGATATCGCGGATCATCTCGTTCATGTCGCTCCCCTGTATTTTGCTGAACGTTCATTCAATATAAGCACGATTTCCGTTCAAAAGGAATAGGTTGCGAACGCTGTGTGTTTTCGTAACGGCAAAATCCCGGCCGCGAGGCGGCCGGGGCAGGGCGGATTCTGCGCGGAAAACCGCGCCGGTGCCGGTGTTTAACGGCAGACCTTCACGCGCTTGTAGACGACGTGTCCCCACTTGTTGTAGCGCTTGACCTTCTTCCAGAAGCAATGGCGGTGATGGCCATGGTAGTGGCTGACATAGCCGTGGTGATGGCCGCCCCAGCCATGGCCGAAGCCGATGTAGAAGCCGCCGGCCTGCGAGGGGGCGGCGAAGGACACCGCTGCGACGGTCGCAACAACGGCGGACATGATGAACTTGCGCATTTCAGTCTCCTCTCTACCAGTCAATGGACGAACCATTCATCCAGTAGGGTGACTGTCGCATGGGGGACCGGGCGGCGCTGTTTCGGGTGGAACAGGGCTCAGCGGTCGAGTTCCGGGTAGAAGCGCTCCATGTAGCTGGGCCTCAGCTTTTCGCCGATCAGGCAATCTGCCGGTTCTCCGGCAGCCGGAATGATGCGGGCGGGCGGCTCGACGCCGCTGACTTCGAGGATCAGCTTGCGGCGGATGGCGATGGCGAAATCCTCCGGCTCCTGCACCGGCAGCACGAAGGCGCCGGGGCCGCCGATGACGCAGTTGGCATAGTAGTTGTCGAGCGAGCCGTAGGCGGCGGAGGGGCGGATCATGATGGCAAGACCGTTGATGATGATGCCGAGCGCGGTCGCCGCGTCGCGCGCCGGCGTCACCGGCGGTCCGAAATTGTTCGGGCCGTCGCCGGAAACATCGATGACGCGGCGCAGGCCGGTATAGCCGTTGGCATCGAAGAGTTGCGCGCCATAGGCGATGGCGCCGGAGATCGACGTGCCGCGGCGCGTGGCGATCGGGCGGGCTTCGAGCTGGGCGGCGAAGGCGTCGGCGTCCTCCGGGCCGGAGATGATCTGCCAGGGCACCAGGGAATTGTCGCGGATCGTGCCGGCCCATTCGAAATAGCTGATGGCGATGCGGCCGGTCAGCCCGTCGCGCACGGCATTGATGAAGTCGGGGTGGCGCAGGGCATCGACGTAGCCGGCGCGCTGCACCTGCGCCTCCTCGAGGTCCATGGAGCCGGAGACGTCGACCGCCAGCACCAACTCCACATCCACCTCCTGGTCCGCGGCGGCGAGTTCCGCGCCGGGCATCAGGCTCATCAGCAAGGCAAGCGTTGTCAGCATGGCCGTCACCTATCCGTGCATCCGGGGTTTGGAAATGTATCACGACCGGCGGAGGGAAAGGGCATGCGCTCTTCAAAAATCGGTGATGACAAACGAATAGCCGCCGGGCTGCAACCGTCTTCCGCTGGTTCCCGCCGCATGCGGGCGGAATGCAGGCATGCCGGGGCTGAGAAAGCGGATCGACATGGTTTTCAAGGATATTCTTGCCGCTCTGCGCACCAGGATGCTCGGTCGGGCGAGCGCCGCGCCGCAGGAACTGCTGTCCCCGGAAGAGCGGCTGGTGCGCGACTACGACCTCTATCTCGTCGATCTCCACGACGAGATACCGGCCTTCGTGCCGCAGCGCGACGCCATGCGCGCCGCCTGGCGCAACGGCGATTTCGAGGCCTACCAGCGGGCCTTCGAGGCGGCGCGGGCGAGCGGTGTCATCACGGAAAGCGGCCGGCCGCTCTATTCGCTGGTCAAGGAATGGTTCGTCGAACCGTTCCTGGAGCTGCCGGACGACGAGGCGCCGGCGCATGTCGCCATGCTGGAGCCTTTCCGGGCCTTCTTCCAACGCAGCCCGTCGGCCTTTTCCGCCGCGACCTATGCCGATGCGCTGCGCGTGGCGGCCTTCGTGCAGCGCGGCACCGCCTATGGGCACCTCGTCCAGGCGGAGCAGCGGCAGAGCTGCGAGGCGCTGCTGGAGACAGCGGACGCCGTGCTCGATAGCCAGGCCGACCCGGACAATTTCAGCTGGCGGATGAGCGACTACCGCCGCTCGGCCAATGACGGCGATTTCGAGACATTCACGGTGCGCTTCGAACAGGCTTGGCAGCTCGATCGCTACAATATCGATCTCTGTCGATCGCATGCCCGCATGATCATGCCGCGCTGGCTGGGGCGCGATGCGCAGGACCTCGAGGATTTTGCCCGCCGGGCGGCGGCGCTGACGCAGGATCGTTTCGGCCTCGGCTTCTACGCGCTGATCCAGCAGGCCAACACCGATGTCGGCGACCACGCGCTTGCCGATACGCTCTGCGATCCTGACATGGCGAAACAGGGCTTCGAGGACCTCCTGTCGCGCTTTCCCGCGCCGAGCGTGATGAACCTCTATGCCGACATGCTGGAATGGATGGGCGACACCGAGGCGCTGGCCGATCTGCTCCAAACCCGCTTCCGCGTGATGGTGCCGCAGATCTGGTACGGCGATACGCGCAGCGACAAGATCGCCTATCTCTTCGCCACGCTGCTGGAGGCGGCCGAGGTGCTGGAGGCGCGGCGCGCCCGATAGGCTACAGCGCCGTCAGCTCCCGGATCGCCATGCGCTTGTAGGCCTCGACCAGCCTGTCGCCTTCCGCCCGGTCGACCGAGACGGCAAGGCGCATCGTCGCCTCGCCGAGATGCATGACGAGGAGGGCGGTCGCCTCGATCCGGGCGGCATCGGCCTTGGGGCGCAGCATCCGCAGCCGGGCGGCGAGCAGGGCACCGTTGCGGCGGCTCTCCTCCACCTCCATGGCCCGCAGCGCCCCGTCCGCCTGCACGGCGGACCAGATGTCGCGGATGACCGGCTCGGCGAGGAAGATCGCGTAATAGGTGTCGATCAGGCTGCCGAAGGCGTTGGCAAGCGCCTCCATGCTGCCGACGGCGGCAACGCCGTCTGCGATGCAGGCGCGGCTTTCCGCGTTGCAGCGTTCGGCAAGCGCGCGCACCACCGCGCTCTTGTCGGGAAAATACTGGTAGAGCGAGCCGATTGAGATGCCCGTGCGCTGGGCGAGCTCGCTCATGCGCAGGGCGTCGCTGCCCGCCTGCGCGATCATGTCCGTCGCATTGGCGAGGATGGCGTCCACCCGTTCGCGGCTGCGTTTCTGGGTCGGTGCACGGCGCGTCTGCGGTTCGGCCATCGGTCTTTCCGAGAGGAGGTTCGACTGGCCTTGACAAATACGAGGATTCCTCACATTTTGCAAATATGAGGATTACTCATATTTTCGGATGACGATGCCGTGCGCAGGCCCGGCCGATCGCCACGCGATTTTTTCGAGCGCGCCCGTGATGCGGACGAAACGGCTTCTGGAGGACCCGACCATGGCAAGCGCCTTTCCCATCCTGACCTTCCTTTCCATTCTCGCCGCGGCGCTGAATGCCGGGCTGTTCTTCATCTTCTCGGTCTGCATCATGGCGGCCTTCGCCCGCCTTTCGCCGGCCGAAGGGGCAGCGGCGATGAACGCCATCAATGCCGTCATCCAGAACCCCTGGTTCTTCTCGGCCTTCTTCGGCGGGGCGTTGCTGTCGCTGGTGCTGGCGGTCCTCGGCTTCCTGCAGGGCGGAGCCGGCGGCCTGCTGGCTGCGGCGGGTGGCGTCGTCTTCCTCCTCGCCGTCATCGGCGTGACGATCGTCTTCAACGTGCCGCTCAACGAGGCGCTCGCCGCCGCACCCGCCGGCAGCCCTGAACAGGCGGCCCTCTGGCAGCGCTATCTCGGCGTCTGGACGATGTGGAACCACGTGCGCACGGTCGGCTCGCTCGCCGCCGTCGGTTTCTTCGCGCTCGCCTTCCGTCAGGGCGTCCCGCCCGGCTAGGACCGGGCTGGCGCTCCTTCCTTCCGCCTGCTAGCTCTGTTCCAGACGAATGCCGGAGCCGACCTTGCAGGACATCACCGACCTTTCCGCCCTTGCCCTTTCCGTCGCCATCGCCGAGCGCCAGCTCGACTGCCGCAGCGTCATGGCGGCCTATCTTTCCCGCATCGAGGCGATCAACCCGCGCCTCAACGCCCTTATCAGCCTGCGCCCGGCCGATGTGCTGCTGGCCGAGGCCGAGGCGGCGGACCGGGCGCTCGCGGCGGGGGACCGTCACGGCTGGCTGCACGGCATGCCTTTCGCGGTGAAGGACCTTTCCGAGGCGAAGGGCATCCTCTGCTCCTTCGGTTCGGCCAACTATGCGGATTTCGTGCCCGACTACGACGACATCCATGTCGAGCGCATCCGGGCGGCCGGCGCCATCGTCATCGGCAAGACCAATGCGCCGGAAATGGGCCTCGGCTCGCACACCTACAATCCGGTCTTCGGCGTCACGCGCAATCCCTACGATACCGGCAGGAGTGCCGGCGGCTCCTCGGGCGGCGCGGCGGCGGGGCTGGCGGCCCGGCTGCTGCCGGTCGCCGACGGCAGCGACATGATGGGCTCGCTGCGCAATCCCGCCGGCTTCAACAATGTCGTCGGCTTCCGCCCGTCCTTCGGCCGGGTGCCCTCGCTCAACACCGAGCTCTTCCTCGGCCAACTCGCGGTCAACGGCCCGATGGGGCGCAGCGTTGCCGATGTCGCCGCCCTCCTGGCGACGCAATCCGGCCACGATCCGCGCGACCCGCTGTCGCTTCCCGACGAAGGCCTCGCGTTCGATGCCGACCACGATCTCTCCGGCGCCCGCATCGGCTGGCTCGGCGATTTCGGTGGCTACCTTCCCTTCGAGCCCGGCGTGCTGGAGCTTTGCGGCGCCTCGCTCGACGTCTTCCGGCGGCTTGGATGCCGCGTGGAGGAGGTGCCGCCGGGCTTCGACATGGCGCGGCTCTGGCAGACCTGGCGCACGCTGCGCCACTTTCTCGTCGCCAACGGCCAGGCGGCCGACTATGCCGATCCGGACCGGCGCGCGCGCATGAAGCCGGAGATGATCTGGGAAATCGAGAACGGCCGGAACCTCTCGGCGGCGGAGGTCTATGCCGCCTCGCTCGGCCGCAGCGACTGGCTGCGCCATGTCATGGGCCTGTTCGAGACCTACGATTTCCTGATCCTGCCCTCCGCCCAGGTCTTCCCCTTCGAAGCCGGGCTCGACTGGCCGAAGGCGATCGCGGGGCGGGCGATGGATACCTATCATCGCTGGATGGAGGTGGTCATCGGCCCGACGCTGGCCGGCCTTCCCGTCGCCGCCATGCCGGCCGGTTTCGGCGCGAACGGATTGCCCGCCGGCATCCAGATCATCGGCCGCCCGCGGGCCGACCGCGACGTGCTGGCCGCCGCCGCGCGCTACGAGGCGGCCACCGACTGGCTTTCCCGGCATCCCCAGTTCTAGGGATACGCGGACTTTCGACACGCCCGCGCCGCATTCTCGTGAAAGGCAGCTTTGCCGGATGTTGAGGACCGTCCGGCAGACTCCTTCAAAAACGCGAGGCGCCGTTTAGGAATTGCTTACCATATTTCGCCATTCTTTGCTCGTTCGGCAGAAGCCCGGGACGCGTGATCCCGTCGCCTGCCGCAAGCGTAACGGCTTCCGGAGCGTGTTTTCCGCGGCCGCGTCGAGTAACGAGTATCGGGTAACGAGTATCATGGCGTCTGTATACAGTTCCGCGCGTTCCGCGTCGAAATCCCGCCGGGGGGGTATCCTTCTCAGCACGTTCCTGGCTTGCGGCGTCATCGCCGGTTCCGCCTGGGCTGTCGTCTCGACGCTCGGCGCAATGCAGGACGCGGCTTCCCTGCTTTCCGAGGGCAAGAAGACAATCGCCGCTTCCCTTCACGGCAAACCCGGTTCAACGGAGAAGAACCACACCGAGCGCATGGTGAAGGTCGCGAAGTTTTCGCGGCTCTCGTCGCCGTCGGAAAGCGAGCTGCGCCAGAAGCAATTGACCGCGGAGGCCATCCAGGTCGCCCATCAGCGCCGGATTTCCATTCAGCTCGCCGCCGCCGTCAAGCGGGAGAAGGCGAAGGCGGCGATGATTGAGGCAGCCATCGCCCGCGCCGAGCGTTCCGTGGAAGACGAAAAGCGGATCACCGGCCAGCCGACCATGGTGACGGCGCTCGTCGAGGACGTTTCCGCCCGCAAGGACATCCAGCCCTTCGGCCTCGTCATGCAGAAGCCGGAGGCGGAGGAGGAAAACCTCCTCGGCCAGATCCCGCTGCCGGAGGCAAAGCCCGCGCTGGAGACGGTCACCATCGAAAAGCCGGCGGTGGAGGAAAAGCCCGTCGCGCGCACCAGGCGCGAGGATGCGAAGACCAGGGACAAGGAAGACGTCGCCCTCGTCAAGCCCGAGCGCTCGCTGTTCGGCGACCTCTTCAAGAGCAAGGGCGGCAGCGGCACCGGCTGGCCGGGCCGCGGCACGAAGGTCGCGATCTACGATGTGTCCAACGCGACGGTCTACATGCCCGACGGCACGAAGCTGCGTGCCCATTCCGGCATCGGCAAGATGCGCGACAATCCGCGTTATGAGCATGTCAAGATGAACGGGCCGACGCCGGCCGGCATCTATCGCCTGAAGATGCGCGAGCGGCGCTTCCACGGCGTCGAGGCGATCCGCATGACGTCGATCGATGGTCGCGATCCGAAGAACCGCACGGGTCTTCTGACGCACACCAACCTGCTGCGCGGCCAGAAGGGCTCGCATGGCTGCGTCGCCTTCCAGAACTACGAGCCGTTCCTCAACGCCTTCAAGCGCGGCCATGTGACCATGCTGGTCGTGGTGCCGGAACTGCCGTCCTCCCGCACGCAGCTCGCCGCGCTCTATCGCAAGGCCGGCGCCTGATTGCTCTCATGGGCGGCGGCGGTCTTTACCCCCCTCTGCCCTGCCGGGCATCTCCCCCTCAAGGGGGGGGAGATCGGCAAGAGGCGAAGACCTTGCGCAATCAGCAACGTCGTAATTTGGCGACACGGTCCTCCATCCAATCTCCCCCCTTGAGGGGGAGATGCCCGGCAGGGCAGAGGGGGGTGAGACCGGATACGATAATAATCAGATGCCGCCGATCAGGCCTTTTCGACAAAGCCGTCCAGCACGCGCTTCTGGCCCGCGCGGTCGAAATCGATCGTCAGCTTGTTGCCCTCGATCGCCGCCACGTTGCCGTTGCCGAACTTCATGTGGAAGACGCGGTCGCCGATCGCAAATTTCGACGGCTCGCTCACGGTCGATTTCGCCACGAGCTCGCCGTCGATGGTGCGTGCGCGCGGCCCGCTCTCGCCATAGCCGATGCGCTCGACCGCATGGCCGGAGCGTGAGCCCCAGTTGTCGCGCGTCGCATCGGTGCGGTTCGCCTGGGCACGCCGCCAGCCGGGCGTCGAATAGGCGTTCTGGAAAGGCTCCTGCTTGTCGAAGCGCGACTGGCCATAGCCGCCGCGGCCGTAGCCGCCATAGGATTGTTCGACTTCCGCCACCTCGACATGGGCTTCCGGCAGTTCGTCGAGGAAGCGCGAGGGCAGGGTCGTCTGCCAGAGGCCGTGGATGCGGCGGTTGGAGACGAACCAGATGTGGCAGCGGCGCTTGGCGCGCGTGATGCCGACATAGGCGAGGCGGCGTTCCTCCTCCAGCCCCGAGCGGCCGCCCTCGTCGAGCGAGCGCTGGTGCGGGAAGAGGCCTTCCTCCCAGCCGGGCAGGAAGACGGTCTCGAATTCGAGGCCCTTGGCCGAGTGCAGCGTCATGATCGAGACGGCGTCGAGGTTCTCGTTCTGCTCGGCATCCATGACGAGCGAGACATGTTCGAGGAAGCCGCGCATCGATTCGAAGGCCTCCATCGAGCGGATGAGTTCCTTGAGGTTTTCGAGGCGGCCCGGCGCCTCGGCCGACTTGTCGGCCTGCCACATGGCGGTGTAGCCGCTCTCGTCGAGGATCTGCTCGGCAAGCTCGGTGTGCGGCATGGTCTCCAGCAGCGACTGCCAGCGGCGGAAATCGGTGACGACGTCGAAGAGGGCCTTGCGCGCCTTCGGCTTCAGCTCGTCCGTCTCGATGATGTCGGCGGCGGCGGCGAGCATGGGGATGTCGCGGGCGCGTGCATAGTCGTGCAGGTTGCGGATCGTCGTGTCGCCGAGGCCGCGCTTCGGCGTGTTGACGATGCGCTCGAAGGCGAGGTCGTCGGCCGGCTGGCTGACCAGGCGGAAATAGGCGAGCGCGTCGCGGATCTCCAGCCGCTCGTAGAAGCGCGGGCCGCCGATGACGCGGTAGTTGAGGCCGAGCGTGACGAAACGGTCTTCGAATTCGCGCATCTGGAAGGAGGCGCGCACGAGGATCGCCATGTCGTTTAGCTTGTGCTCCTTGCGCTGGAGCTGCTCGATCTCCTCGCCGACGGCGCGGGCCTCTTCCTCCGAATCCCAGGCGGCGTGCACGACGACCTTGTCGTCGTCGGGATCGCGCCGGTCGGTGAAGAGCGTCTTGCCGAGGCGATCCTCGTTGTGGGCGATGAGATGGCCGGCGGCGCCGAGGATATGGGCGGTGGAGCGGTAGTTGCGCTCCAGCTTGATCACCTTCGCGCCCGGGAAATCCTTCTCGAAGCGCAGGATGTTGTCCACCTCCGCGCCGCGCCAGCCGTAGATCGACTGGTCGTCGTCGCCGACGCAGCACACGTTCTGCGGCGTGCCCTTCGGCCGCTGGGCGAGCAGGCGCAGCCACATGTACTGCGCGGTGTTGGTGTCCTGGTACTCGTCGACAAGGATGTAGCGGAATTTCTGGTGGTATTCGGCCAACACATCCGGATTGGCGCGGAACAGGCGGATCGGGTGCAGCAGGAGGTCGCCAAAGTCGCAGGCGTTCAGCGTCTTCAGGCGGTTCTGGTAGGCGACGTAGAGTTCGCGGCCCTTGCCGTTGGCGAAGGCACGCGCGTCGCCCTCGGGGATCTGCGCCGGATCGAGGCCCTTGTTCTTCCAGGTGTCGATCATGCCGGCGAACTGTTTTGCCGGCCAGCGCTTGTCGTCGATGCCTTCCGCCTGGATGATCTGCTTGATCAGCCGCACCACGTCGTCGGTGTCGAGGATCGAGAAATCCGACCTGAGGCCGACGAGTTCGGCATGGCGGCGCAGCAGCTTGACGCCGATCGAGTGGAAGGTGCCGAGCCAGGGCATGCCCTCGACGGCGCCGCCGACGAGGAGGCCGATGCGCTCCTTCATCTCGCGTGCCGCCTTGTTGGTGAAGGTCACGGCCAGCATCTGGCTGGGAAAGGCCCGGCCGGTGGCGAGGATATGGGCGATGCGGGTGGTGAGCACGCGCGTCTTGCCGGTGCCGGCGCCGGCGAGCACCAGCACGGGGCCGTCGAGCGTTTCCACGGCCTCGCGCTGCTCGGGGTTGAGGCCGGAGAGATAATCCGGCGCCCGGTGCGCATCGCGCGCCGCCATGGCGCGCGCGGCGATGCCGCCCGTCGGCTTGGCCGGTGCCGCGGGCTTGCCGGCGAGCTGCGGGTCCTCGTCGAAGAAGGGAATGTCGTCGTAACCGCTGATCATGCGGCTCAATGTAGTGATTCGGTCCCGAAAGGCCAGTTTTCCGTTCTGCTTTTATTCCGCGGGGAAGAAGATTGGCCGGAAGATTGTGGAAAGCGGCGGCTGTCAGGGCTTTCGGCGGTCGGCGTCGAAGACGTCGTCCACGGGCACCTGCAGGGCGGTGGCGAGCTGGTTCGTCTTGCCGGCGAGCGAGACGATGGACAGCAGTTCGGCATATTGCCCGTCCGTCATGCCCTTGGCTTTCGCGGCGGCGGTGTGGGAATGGACGCAGTAGCTGCAGCCGTTCGTCACCGAGACGGCGATGTAGAGCATTTCCTTGACCAGCGGATCGAGCGTCGAGGGCGTCGCCATGACGGCCTTCACCTCCGCCCAGGTGCGCTCCAGCAGCGCCGGGTCGAAGGCGAGGTAGCGCCACATATTGTTGACGAAGTCCGATTTGCGGGTGGCGCGGATATCGTCGAACACCGCCTTGACGCGCGGGTCGGCTTCCAGATCGTCGGCGGGCTTGACGGTGCTCATGGTTCCTCCGGGGGAATTGGCCGGCGGCGGAACCGCCGGCCGGATGGGGATCAGGCCAGCGCGATGACGCGGGTCGGGCCGCCCGTGCCGCCGCGCACCTTGGGCGCGCCGACGATGAGGGTCGCGCCCCTGGCCGGAAGCTCTCCCAGATTGGCGGCCGCCTCAAGCCCCCAGTGGCCCGAGGCGAGCCAGGAATAGTGCGTCGCGAAATCCGGCGAGATGCCGTAGTCGAGCGAGAGCGTATCGACGGCGATGCCGACCGCGCTCGAATTTTCCGCGAGATACTGCACCGCTTCGACATGGAAGCCGGGGAAGTGCATCTTGCCCTCGCCATCGGCATTGCGGAACTTGTCGGTGCCGAGATGCTTGTCCCAGCCGGAAAGCAGCGCGACGCAGGCCTTTTCCGGCAGCTCGCCATTGGCCGCGATCCAGGCCTTGATGTCGTCCGGCGTCAGCTGCGCATCGGCATTGGCGGCGGCCTTCTCCCGGATGTCGATGATGGCGAGTGGCACCACGAGATCGGAGACCGGGATCTCCGCCACCGACTTGCCGTCCTCGGAAAAATGCAGCGGCGCGTCGAGATGGGTGCCGGTATGCTCGTTCACGCGCAGTTCGAAGAGATTGAACTTGTGTTCCTTGTAATTGAACTTCTGCTCGCGCCAGAACTGCTGCTCCCCGAAAAAGGTCGGAAATTCCTCGTAGAGCTCATGGGTGAGGTCCGTTGCCTTCGTCGGCGCCTGGGCGAGCGCCGGGCTGAGCGCCCCGGAGCTTGCGGCCGCGACCGTGGCAGCGCCCGCGGCGGCAGCGCGGAAAAAGCTCCTCCTCGAAAGCATGCGGTTCTTGACGGTATCGATGACACAGGCGTCACACATGGAATTCCCCCTGTCGTTCAATGCGTTGATGAAAGAATACTGAAATAGGGCTTGGCCGCCGGGGCCGGGAAAAAGCTACCACAAGCGCAGGAGGCGTCCAGTCATGTGCGTGCTCGCGGAAGGGGCGGGACGGGAAGATTTCTCCGCCTTTTCTTACATTTCGGTAACAGAGCAGCCTGCCAATCTTACATTTCGGTAATGATCACATTCTTTCATTGCCCGTTCATTTTCAAAGCGGGATACTTGGCCTATGTCGCGCCGCAACAGGTGACGGTTCGCTTCCTTCGGAGACAGATTGCATGCGGGTTTGGAAACAGCTCCTCATAAGCCTCGGCGTCCTTTCGGCCGGGGTCTTGCTCTGGGGTCGCTTCGTGCCCGGGGCGAATGCCACGCTGGAGGCCACGGGCCTGCCCGGCACGCTCGTCGCGGCCATCGCGCCGGCCGGCGAAGGCGAGGCGCAGGGCGGCCGCGAAGGTGGCCGCCGCGGCGGCTTCGGCGGCGGCCCGGCGCTTGTCGCCACCAAGCCTGTGGCCATGTCCGTCGTCAACGACCGGCTCAACGCCATCGGCGACGGCGAGGCGATCCGCACGGTGACCGTCACGCCCTATGCCACCGGGAACCTCACGGAAGTGCTGGTGAAATCCGGCGACCGGGTGGAGCAGGGGCAGGTGATCGCCCGCCTCGACAGCGACGAGCAGCGCATCACCGCAGACCAGGCGCGCGTGGCGCGCGACAGCGCCCGGCAGAAGCTGACGCGCATCGAGAACCTGAAATCCACCATGAGCACCGCCGAGCTGCAGGACGCCCAGACGGCGCTGCAGGCTGCGGAACTCGCCTTGCAGAACGCGGAGCTGACGCTGCGCCGCCGCGACATCACCGCGCCCTATGGCGGCGTCGTCGGCATCATCTCCGTCAATCCCGGCGATTACGTCACCACGTCGTCGGCGATCGCCCGCATCGACGACCGTTCGGAAATCCTCGTCGATTTCTGGGTGCCGGAGCGGTTTGCGACGAGCGTGCGTGTCGGCGGCGCCGTGACGGCGACGGCGGTCGCGCGGCCGGGCGAAACCTTCACCGGCGAGGTGCAGGCGATCGACAACCGCATCGACCAGGAGAGCCGGACGCTTCGCGTGCGCGCCCAGATTGACAATCCCGAGGACCTCCTGCGCGCGGGCATGTCCTTCCAGGTGACCATGCGCTTTGCCGGCGACCTCTATCCGAGCGTCGATCCGCTTTCCGTGCAGTGGAGCGCCGACGGCTCCTATGTCTGGCGGGTGAAGGGCGAGACGGTCGAGCGCGTGCCGGTCCATATCGTGCAGCGCAATCCGGACAAGGTTCTCGTGAAGGCCGAGATCGCCGAGGGCGACCAGATCGTCACCGAAGGCGTGCAGACGCTGAGGCCGGGCGGCGCGGTGCGCACCGTGGCCGAGCAGGACGGCCAGGTGACGTCCTCCGTGTCGGAGGGCTCGTAATGTCGGGCGGGGCAAGCGGACTGGATACATCCGGCAAGGCGGGCTTTACCGCGCTCTTCATCCGCCGGCCGATCTTCGCCCTCGTGCTCAACACGCTGATCGTCGTCGCCGGCCTTGCCGCCTTCAACGGCGTGGAGATCCGCGAGCTGCCCTCCGTCGACCAGCCGGTGATCAGCGTCTCCACGACGTTCGACGGCGCTTCGCCGGAAACCGTCGACCGCGAGCTGACCGATGTGATCGAGGGCGCCGTCTCGCGCGTCCAGGGCATCAAGGACATTTCCTCGTCCTCTTCCTTCGGCCGTAGCCGCGTCACCCTGCAATTCTCCGACACGACCGACGTCAACCAGGC
The DNA here is from genome assembly GCF_050859155.1 of Shinella yambaruensis. Taxonomy (NCBI): domain Bacteria; kingdom Pseudomonadati; phylum Pseudomonadota; class Alphaproteobacteria; order Hyphomicrobiales; family Rhizobiaceae; genus Shinella; species Shinella yambaruensis. Next base: position 2,470,066 of record NZ_CP150638.1, on the reverse strand, counting down.
CGCCAACGACGTGCGCGACGCGCTCGGCCGCGTGGCGAACCAGATCCCCGACGGGGCCGACGAACCGCGCGTCGTCAAGGCGGATGCGGACAGCCAGCCGATCATGCGCCTGGCGCTCACCTCGGACACGCTCTCGCTCGAAGACCTGACGCTTCTCGCCGAAAACGAGATCACCGACCGGCTCGCCTCCGTGGAGGGCGTTGCCGATGTCGCCGTCTATGGCGACCAGGAGAAGATCTTCCGCGTCGACGTCGACCAGTCGAAGCTCGCCGCGCGCGGCCTGACGGTCGCGGACCTGCGCAACGCGCTGGCGACGGCCGCCTTCGACGTGCCCGCCGGCTCGCTGAAGAGCCAGAGCCAGGACATCACCGTGCGCGCGACGGCGGATCTGGAAACGCCTGCCGACTTCGAAAACCTGATCCTGAAGAACCGCGTGCGTCTCGGCGACGTCTCCCTGGTGACGCTGGGGCCGGACGAGGGCTCCACCGCGCTGCGCTCCAATGGCCGGCAAGGCATCGGCCTCGGCATCATCCGCCAGGCGCAGTCCAACACGCTCGATATCTCCGCCGGCGTGAAGCAGATGGTGGCGCAGTTCGCCAACATCCTGCCGGAGGGCACCGAGATCAAGATCACCAGCGACGACGCCGTCTTCATCGACGGCGCGATCCACGAAGTGGAGATCGCGCTCATCGTCGCGGTGTCGATCGTCACGCTCGTCATCTATCTTTTCCTGCTCGACTGGCGAGCGACGCTGATCCCGACGATCAGCATGCCGATCGCGCTGATCGGCACGATCGCGGCCATCTACATGGCCGGCTTCTCCGTCAACATCCTCACGCTGCTTGCGATCGTGCTGGCGACGGGTCTCGTGGTGGACGACGCGATCGTCGTCCTCGAAAACATCGTGCGCCGCCGGGCCGAGGGCCTGAAGCCGCGCGCTGCCGCCATCCTCGGCACGCTGGAGGTGTTCTTCGCCGTCATCGCCACGACGGCGACGCTCGCCGCCGTGTTCATCCCGCTTTCCTTCCTGCCCGGGCAGGCGGGGCGTCTCTTCCGCGAATTCGGCTTCGTGCTCGCCTTCGCCATCCTGCTCTCCTCCTTCGTGGCGCTGACGCTGTGCCCGATGCTGGCCTCGCGCATGCTGACCAAGGACATGACGCACGCGCATACGGGCCTTCTCGCCCGCATCGGCGGCGCGGCCTCGCGCCTCTACCGCTCGACGCTGCATGCCTGCCTCGGCGTGCCCTTCATCGTCTTCGTCGTGGCGCTCATCTTCACCGCGGCGGGCGCCACCTCCTTCTTCACCATCAAGTCCGAGCTGACGCCGAGCGAGGACCGGTCCATGGTCATGCTGCGCGTGAACGCGCCGCAGGGCGTGTCGCTGGAATATGCGCAGGACCAGATGAAGCTGATCGAGAACAAGCTGCGCCCGCTCTACGATAGCGGCGAGATCGTCAACATCTTCTCGATCTCCGGCCAGGGCGGCTCGACGAACAGCGGCTTCATGGTGCTGACGCTGGCGCCCTGGGGCGAGCGCGAGCGCACGCAGCAGCAGATCGTGCAGGACATCAACGCGGCGGTCGGCGCCGTGCCCTCGGTGCGCGCCTTCGCCATGCAGCCGAACAGCCTCGGCATCCGCGGCGCCGGCAACGGCCTGCAGGTCGCGCTGGTCGGCAACGACTACACCAAGCTCGGCAATGCGGCCGCCGAACTCGTGCGCCAGATCGAGGACAGCGGCCGCTTCCAGAACGTGCGGCTGAACTACGAGGCCAACCAGGCGCAGCTTTCCGTGACCGTCAACCGCGAGCGCGCCGCCGATCTCGGCATCGACATCACCGGTCTCTCCGCGGCCTTGCAGGCCATGCTGGAAGGCACGAGCGTCGTCGACATCTATGTCGAAGGGCAGGCCTATCCCGTCAAGCTGTCCTCGACGACGCAGCCGATCAACGACCCGATGGACCTGGAGAACATCTTCCTCAAGACCGGCGACGGCAAGATCGTGCCCATGTCGTCCATCGCCTCGCTGGAGGAGAAGGCCGTCGCCCCGCAGCTTTCGCGCGAACAGCAGCTGCGCGCCGTCTCGCTTTCCGCCGGCCTGAAGGACGGCCTGGCGCTCGGCGAGGCGCTTTCCCTGGTTCAGGAGATGGCCGCGCCGCTGCTGCCGGAAGGTTCCCGCGTGCTGCCCATGGCGGAAGCGGCGACGCTGCAGGAGAATTCGAACGGGCTCTTCATCACCTTCGGCTTCGCGCTCGCCATCATCTTCCTCGTGCTCGCCGCGCAGTTCGAGAGCTTCGTCAGCGCGATCATCATCATGGTGACGGTGCCGCTGGGGCTTGCCTGCGCCGTCTTCGCGATGATCATGACGGGCACAACGCTGAACATCTACAGCCAGATCGGGCTCGTGCTGCTCGTCGGCATCATGGCGAAGAACGGCATCCTGATCGTCGAGTTCGCCAACCAGCTGCGCGACCGCGGGCAGGATATCCGCAGCGCCATCGAGGATGCCTCGAACATCCGCCTGCGCCCGGTCCTGATGACGATGATCGCCACGGTCGTCGGCGCCCTGCCGCTGATCCTCGCCAGCGGGGCGGGCGCGGAGGCGCGCATCTCGCTCGGCTGGGTGCTGGTCGGCGGCCTCGGCCTTGCCACCGTCGTCACGCTCTACCTGACGCCCGTCGCCTATCTCGTCATCGCCGGCTTCACCAGCCCGCATGCCGACGAGGAAAAGCGCCTCGCCGCGGAGCTTGCCCATGCCGAGACGCTCGGCAAGCGCAAGGACGAGGCGTCGCCGCCGCCGGCGGAAGCCCTGCCGCAGGCGGCGGAGTGAAGCCTCACGGCGCTATCTGCCCTGTGGCGAGTGCCCCTCACCCTAACCCTCTCCCCGCAAGCGGGGAGAGGGGACTTGCCTCACGAACGGGTATTTGTTGGGGAAATCGGTGCGGCATATCCCTTCGCCCCGCTTGCGGGGAGAAGGTGGCCGGCAGGCCGGATGAGGGGCCGCCAAGACTTTTATCCTTCGCGCAATTGCGGCTGGACAGACGTCCCTCAATTTGCTGAGTAAATCCGCACAGGGTTGAGGATTTGACGATGGCTTTGGCGGATATCAGGGGCGGCGCGCGCAACGAGGAGGGCATCGCCGCGGCGCTGCCGCGTCTTGCCGGGCGCTTCGGGGCGAGGTTCCAGACGGGCGAGGCGATCCGCGCCCAGCATGCGCACACCACCACCTATATTCCCGCCCAGCTGCCGGACGGCGTCGTCTTCGTCGAGAATGCCGACGAGGTGAAGGCCGTCGTCTCCCTTTGCGCCGAACTGAAGGTGCCGGTCATCCCGTTCGGCACGGGCTCCTCGCTGGAGGGGCAGGTGAACGCGCCGAACGGCGGCATCTCCATTGATTTCAGCAACATGAAGCGGGTGCTGGAGGTCAATGCCGAAGACCTCGACTGCACGGTCGAGCCCGGTATCACCCGCGAGGAGCTGAACGTCTACCTGCGCGATACCGGCCTGTTCTTCCCGATCGATCCCGGCGCGAATGCCTCGATCGGCGGCATGACCTCGACGCGCGCCTCGGGCACCAATGCGGTGCGCTACGGTACGATGAAGGACAATGTACTCGCCGTGACCGCCGTCACGGCCACCGGCGAGGAGATCCGCACCGCCCGCCGCGCGCGAAAATCCTCCGCCGGCTACGACCTGACACGGCTCTTCGTCGGCGCCGAGGGCACGCTTGGTGTGCTCACCTCGATCACGCTGCGCCTCCAGGGCATCCCTTCGGTCATCGCCGGCGGCATCTGCGGCTTCCCGACGCTGAAGGACGCCTGCAATGCCGTCATCATGACCATCCAGCTCGGCATTCCCGTCGCCCGCATCGAGCTCGTCAACACGCTGCAGATCAAGGCCTGCAACGCCTATTCCGGCCTGACGCTGCCGGAGCAGCCGACACTTTTCGTCGAGTTCCACGGCAACGAGGACAGCGTGCGCCTGCAATCGGAGGAGTTCGGCGCGATCGCCGCCGAATGCGGCGGCGGGACGTTCCAGTGGAGCGCGGACGCCGAGGAGCGCGCGAAGCTCTGGAAGGCGCGGCACAATGTCTACTGGTCGGCCAAGGCGCTGCGGCCCGGCTGGGAGGCGATCGCGACCGACGTCTGCGTGCCGATCTCGCGCCTTGCCGACTGCGTGGCCGAAACGGAGGTCGACATCGAGGAGCACGGGCTCCTGGCGCCGATCGTCGGCCATGCCGGAGACGGCAATTTCCATGTCAGCCTCGTCTTCGACGACAAGGACCCGGCGCATGTCGCCGAGGTGGAGGCCTTCGTCGGCCGGCTCAATGCCCGGGCGCTCGCCATGGACGGCACCTGCACCGGCGAGCACGGCATCGGCCAGGGCAAGCAGGCCTTCCTGCCGGGCGAGCTCGGCGGCACGGTCCAGCTGATGCGGCAGATCAAGCAGGCGCTCGATCCGGACAACATTCTGAACCCCGGCAAGATTTTTTCGACCCTCTCGGGCAATTAGTCGTTATCCTGAGGCGGTGAAACGAAATTCAAGGCAGGCGGCGTGCTTTCGAGAATCATGCTCTTCGTTGGCGGCTTGGTGGTCGTGGCGCTCTTTGCGGCGCTGCTCGCGCCGCTCTTCGTCGACTGGACCAGCTTCCGCCAGGATTTCGAGCGCGAGGCGAGCCGCATCATGGGCCGCACCGTCGTGGTGCATGGCAGCGTCGATGCCCGCCTGATCCCGTTCCCCTCCGTGACGCTCAACGACGTGCGTGTCGGGGCGCCCGAGGACGGGCAGCCGCTGGTCGAGGTGGCGCGCTTCTCCATGGATGCGGAACTGGCGCCGTTCCTCTCCGGCGAGGCGCTGATCTTCGACATGCGCATCGAGGAGCCGAAGGCGCGCATCAGGCTTTTCGAGGACGGCACGCTGGACTGGGCGCGCGGCCGCAAGTCCGATATCCCGGCCCGCACCGTCATCCTCGAAAATGTCGCGATCACCGGCGGCGAGATCGAATTCGTCGATGCGCAGACCGGCCGCACCCGCCATGTCACCGGCCTTGATGCGCAGGTTTCGGCAAAGTCGCTCGCCGGCCCGTGGCGCATCGACGGGCGCGCGGCGCTCGATGGCGAGAGCGGTGCCTTCCAGCTTTCGAGCGGGCAGGCGGAGAACGGCGCGCTTTCCCTGCGCGCCCGCATCGTGCCCGACCGGCTCGCCTTCACCGCCGATCTCGACGGTGCGCTGAAGGTCGTCGATTTCCGCCCGCAATATCACGGCGACTTCACCATCGCGGAAAAGCCGCGGCCGAAGGGCGAGGGGCCGGCCGATCCGATCCGCGTCGCCGGCAAGTTCGAGCTTTCCAACGAGCGCATCCGCGTGCCGGACTATCGCCTCGAGGCCGGCCCGCACGAGGACCCCTATGTGGTGACGGGCGAGGCGACGCTCGACACCGGCCGCGCACCGGAATTCCTCCTGATCGCCGACGGCCAGCAGATCGACGTCTCGCGCATCGGCAATAACGGCGAGGGGGGCAAGACCGGCCGCAACCCGCAGGTTTCCGCCCGCCAGCGGCTCCAGGCGCTGCTGGCGATCGCCGCCGACATCCCGATCCCCCAGGTGCCCGGCCGCGCCAGCCTGTTCCTGCCGGCCGTGGTGGTCGGCGACACGACGGTGCGCGAGGTGCGCCTCGACGTGAAGCCGGACGGCGAGGGCTGGCGGATCGACCGGGCGGATGCGCTTCTGCCCGGCCGCACCACGCTGGAGGCCAAGGGCCGGCTGACGCTCAGGCAGAACCGCGGCTTCGTCGGCGACCTGCTGGTCGCCTCGAACCAGCCGTCGGGGTTGGCGACCTGGCTTGCCGGATCCGTGGATCCGGAAATCCGCAAGCTCAAGACGGCGGGCTTTTCCGCCGAAGTGAACCTCACCGACGAACTGCAGCGCTTCGAAAACCTCGAAATCGCCATCGGCGGCGCCTCGCTGCTCGGGCGTATCGAGCGGGAATCGCGCGCGGATGCCGCGCCCACCCTGTCGCTGCAATTGCGCGGCAACGAAGTCGCGCTGGAATCGCTCCAGGCGCTTGTCGGCCTTGTCGCGGGCGATGCCTCGCTTTCGACCGTGCTGGATCATTCGATCGCGCTCGACGTCAAGGCCGATCGTTTCCTCGCCTTCGGCGAAAGCGCCTCCGGCGTCAACGCGGCGCTGTCCGTCAGGGATGGCCTTCTGACGCTGAGCCGCCTCAACATCGCCTCGCTGGACGGCGCGGCCCTCTCGGCCAGCGGCACGCTCGGCGGCTCGCTTCTTGCGCCGAGCGCCGGGCTCGACATGAGGGTGAAGGCTGCCGCGATGCGTCCGGTGGCCGAGCTGCTGGCGCGGCATTTGCCGGCCCATCCCGTGCTCGCCCGTTTCCTTGCCAATTCCGGCTACTACGACAATGCGGACCTCGCCGTCCGTCTGGCCGTCTCAGGGGCGGAAAATCCGGCGACGCTGACGCTCAGCGGCCCGGTCAACGACGGGCGGGTCGAGATGAGATTCTCCGCAGCGACACCCGCCGACCTGCTGGTGGGACGCAATTTCGAGCTTGAAGGCAGCATCTTCAATCCGCAGTCGGTCGTGCTGGCCGGGCAGGTCGGGCTCGACCCATTGCCCTTCGATGCGGACCCCGACGGCAGCGTCACCTTCCGCGTGACGCAGCCGGAGGACGGCCCGGCCGATGTCTCGGCGGCCTTCAACGCGGGCAGCACGACGATCTCCATCAAGGGCACGGCCGCGCTCTCCGCCGCCGGTTTCCCGGCCGGTGCGCTCGCGCTTTCGGCGAAAAGCGACGACATCGAGCCCTATCTGATGATGAACGGCATCGCCGTGCCGCAGGCCGGCGCCGGCCTGCCGCTTGCCCTGCAGGCGTCCGTCGCCACGAGCGCCGAGGCCATCACGATCACCGACATTGCCGGGGAGGCCGACCGCAATGCCTTTTCCGGCCGCCTGACGCTCGACCGTACGGCGGCGACGCTCAAGGGAACGGGCGCGCTGCGCTTCGATACGGTCGATTTCGCCTTCCTCGCCGAGGCTGTCGCCGGACCGGTGACCGATCCCCTTGACGGCGGGCTGAACACCGCGCCGCTCGTGCAGCCGCTTCAGGATGCCGCCGATGTGTCCGTCGCGCTGCAGGCCGGGGCGTTCTGGCCGGGGCTCTACGGCGCGGTGGAGGGATTTTCGGGCAACCTCGTCTGGAAGGGGGGCGAACTGGCGCTGACCGACATGGCGGGCGACTGGCTGGGCGGCCGGCTTGCCGGACGGCTCAAGGTCGCCAATGCGGAGGAGAACGGCCTGTTCGAGGCACGGGCGGAGCTTTCCGGCGCCGATCTGGCAAGGATCGTCTGGAGCGGTCCGCAGGGCGCCGTCGCCATGGGCAAGGCGGATGTGACACTGGCCGTCGACGCTTCCGGCAAAAGCGTGCGCGCCATGGTCGAGGGCGCCAGCGGCTCGGGCGAGGCGCGGCTCTCCGACCTCACCTTGCGCGGGCTCGATACCGGCGCGCTGCCGGCGCTGCTGACGGCGGCCGACGGTATCGAGGGCGACATCACGCCCGAGCGCGTCGCCGGGTTCGCGGCGGATGCGATCCTCAAGGGCGAGGCGGCGCTGGGCACGGTGCGCATGCCCTTCGCGCTCGCCGGCGGCAAGCTGCGCGTCCAGAGCGTGACGGCCGGGGATGGCAGGGCCGGTTTCTCCGGCGATGCGGATATCGACCTTGCCGGCGATGCGATGGCGGGCCGGCTGTCCGTCACCTACGCGGCCGGCGAGGAGGCACTGGCGGGCGCGGAGCCCGAGGTGGTGCTTGACTATCGCGGCCTCGTGGAGGCGCCGGGTGTCGCGCTCGACGTGCAGCCGCTCGCCAATTACCTGTCGCTACGGCGCTTCGAGACGGAGCGCCGCCGGGTGGAGACCCTGCAGGCCAACGTGCTGGAAAAGCAGCGCCTCAGGCGCGAGGCGGCCCTCTATCGTTCGCGCGCCGAGGCGCGGGCCACGCTGGCCGAGGCGATGCGCCTGCAGATGGAGGAAGAGCAGCGCCGCCGTGCGGAGGCGCGCGTGCGCGCCGAGCAGGAACGGGCCGCGCGGGAAGCGGCGGAAGCGGCCGAAAGCGCTCGCCGCAAGGCCGCGGACGACGCACGCCGCCTGCTGGAGGCCGAGGAACAGGCCCGCCGCCGCGCCGAGCAGCGCGCGGCGGATGAGGCCCGCCGGGCGGAGGAAGAGGCGGAACGCCGCCGCCTTCCGGTTTCGCCGGAGGAGGGCGTGGAGCGGGGCGGCGAACTGCCGCCCGTCGACAGCGGGCAGAACCTGAATTTCGACGCGCTGCCGGGTGTCAACTGAGCCGTTCCGCGTTTCGGGAGCAGCGAATTGTGGTCCACGTCGCCGCGGACGTGGCCCGCCGGGAAGCCGGCAAGGCTTCTTGCGGGCCGTGCGCTACGTCGCGCCGCCTGCCTTGCGTTTCAGCCAGTCCAGCACATGGAGGCGCAGCGCCGAGGAGAGGTTGCCCTCGACGCCGCGGGCATCGTCGATTTCACGAATGAGGGCGGCGACCGGCAGGCCGCGCTCGTCGGCGATAGCCCTTAGCGCGTCATGGAAGGCGGGCTCGAGCGAGAAGCTCGTGCGGTGGCCGTGCAGGGTCGTCGAATATTTGCGGATCATGCCCATTCCTGCGCCCCGGTGCCGTCCGGTTGGAGCGTTCCGGCAGAGCGCAACGGTTCTTCCTTGCCCGAAGGCGCGGGGAGCAAGGGGCTGCCCGCTCTGCCTTGAGCCGCCGGAACGTTCTCCGGTATCGGGTCCGGTCCCGACGGCAAGGGCTTGAAAGATCAGCCTTCGCCATCCTCGGGGTCGCGGCCGGGCCGTTCCAGATGGCCCTGTTCGAACGTCTTCTGCGCCTTGTCGTTCAGCGCGCGCGTCAGTGCCTTTTCGGCCTTGGTGCGGCCGAAGCTGATGCGGTTCTGCTCGGCCTGCCTTTCCTTTTCGGAGCGGGCCTTCTGCTTGCGGACCTGGCGGAGATTGACGACGTCGCCGCTCATCGCGTGACCTCAGTTCTTCTTGCGGAAGGAATCGAGCGAGACGACGGAGCCACCCTTGTTGTTGTCGTCGCCACCGGTCGGCGGCGTCGGCTCCTCGATGGCTTCCTCCGCCTTTTCCGCGAAGGCGGGGTAGGCCGTGATCTCGGCGGAGTGTCCGTCTTCCTCGACGGCCGGCACGTCGAACTCCAGTTCGAAGCTTACCGACGGGTCATAGAAGCCGCGGATGGCGTTGAACGGGATGACGAGCTTTTCCGGTGTGTCGGAGAAGGAGAGGCCGATCTCGAACAGGCTCTCGGTGACCTTGAGATCCCAGAACTGGTGCTGGATGACGATGGTCATCTGCTCGGCATACTTCGCCTTCAGGTGCTGCGAGATGCGCACGCCGGGGGCGTTGGTGAGGAACGTGATGAAGAAGTGGTGCTCGCCCGGCAGGTGCCCGGTGACGGCGACCTCGGACAAAACCTTGCGGATGACGCTGCGCAGCGCGTCCTGGGCGAGAATGTCATAGCGAATATGGTCTTGCGCCATCCGTTCCTGTCTTTCTTCCAGCCTTTGTGTTCAGGCATTGCATGAGAGCATTTGTGCTTTTCTTCGAAACGCAGAAATGCTCCGTCCCTTGTTTCGACGCAATTCCGGACGCAAAACCGCTTCACGCTTTTGCTGGAACTGCTCCGGCCTCATACCTGTCGGCACGAGTCATCTGGCACAGCTATAGACCATTTCAAGAGATTGGAGAAGGTGAAGGCTTCTGTTGCCAGGTGCCTTCGGACCCCGCCTGCCGGTGCGACCCGTCAGGACTTTGAGTGAAGTGTCACACCGCCATTAGGCAGCGAGACGAGCTTCCGCATAGTTGTCGTTTGCAACTACAAGTTTAGCCCGATAACGGTGGTACAATGCCGAGCAAAAAGTCGATCTTTACGCCCTTGTCGATCCTATTTCGCCCCCATCAAAAGCCGGTCCGCTTGGAAAGACCGGTTTTTGGTGGAGGCGCCGGGTACCGCCCCCGGGTCCAATGGGTTTATTACACCGCCCGTTTATTGCCATAGCTGCCGAGGCAGCACCCTTCATATAGGCGCTCTCGGCCCCCAAGAAAAGGGCTTTGTGACAGGGATCTGGCAAAGTTTTCGGGCTCGGGCGGTTTCGGCGAACGGAGGGCGGGGTTTCCGTGGGCCTCGGCCCTGTAAGCCGGCGAGCGGGACGGGATGGCCGGGCTTTATTAGCACTTGACTTGCCGCGGCCGCATGAAAAACATGGCACGCGGCAGGTCCGTCATGACGGCGGCGGCCGAGAGATCGTAGAGGAGCTACCATGACCGACTATCTCGCAGATGTCCGCAAGTATGACAGCGGTGCGGACGAGGCCATCGTCAAGAAGATCGTGAGCCATCTCGGCATCGCGCTGCGCAACCGCGACTCCTCGCTCGTCTCCTGCTCCGACCCGGAAGAGCTGAACCGCGTCAAGGAAAAGCGGTGCGCCAAGAAGTTCGGCATCACGGGCGAGGCGGCCGACAAGGCCGTGGAGGCCGTCTGCAAGACCATGGCCGACGACCGCACCAAATCGCGCGTCACCTTCTACTATCTCACCGCCAAGGAGCTCGGCACGCTCGGCGCGCTCGCCTGAGGAAAACCGGGACAACCCGATTTCACGCTTTGGACGCCGCCGTTCCCGCTCTAGTATCTCACGCTGGACAACGAATCGGCGGCGACCATGCAGCAATATCTCGACCTTCTCGCCCATGTGATGGAAAACGGCACCGACCGCGCCGACCGGACCGGCACGGGCACGCGCGGCGTCTTCGGCTACCAGATGCGCTTCGATCTTTCGGAAGGTTTTCCGGTGCTGACGACCAAGAAGCTGCACCTGCGCTCGATCATCCATGAACTCCTGTGGTTCCTCAAGGGCGATACCAACATCGCCTATCTCAACGAGAACGGCGTGACCATCTGGGACGAATGGGCCGATGCCGAGGGCGAGCTCGGCCCGGTCTACGGCTACCAGTGGCGCTCCTGGCCGACCCATGACGGGCGCCATCTCGACCAGATCGTCGCCGTCCTCGACAGCATCAGGCGCAATCCGAACTCGCGCCGCCACATCGTCTCGGCGTGGAACCCGGCGCTGGTCGACGAGATGGCGCTGCCGCCCTGCCATTGCCTGTTCCAGTTCTACGTGGCGGACGGAAAGCTCTCTTGCCAGCTCTACCAGCGCTCCGCCGACATTTTCCTCGGCGTGCCCTTCAACATCGCCTCCTATGCGCTGCTGACCATGATGGTGGCGCAGGCGACCGGCCTGCAGCCGGGCGACTTCGTGCACACGCTGGGCGACGCGCACATCTACTCCAATCATTTCGAGCAGGTGCGCACCCAGATGACGCGCCGCCCGAAACCCTTGCCCTTCATGAAGCTCAATCCCGATGTGAAGGACCTTTTCTCCTTCAAGTTCGAGGACTTCACCCTGATCGGCTATGAAGCCGATTCAACCATCAAGGCGCCCATCGCCGTCTGATTTCCAGGTGTCCGCATGACTGAAGCCAAGATCGTCCTCGTCGTGGCCGTCGCCAGGAACGGCGTCATCGGCCGCGACGGCGACCTGCCGTGGCGCCTGCCGTCGGACCTCAAGCGCTTCAAGCAGCTGACGCTCGGCAAGCCGGTGCTGATGGGCCGCAAGACCTGGGAATCGATCGGCCGGCCGCTGCCGGGCCGGCCGAATATCGTCATCACCCGCGACGCGGCCTTTTCCGCGCCCGGCGCCGAGGTCGTCTCCTCGCTCGAGGAGGGGCTGGCCGCCGCACGCCGGGAGGCGGGAAGACTGGGCGTCGACGAGGTTTGCGTCATCGGCGGCGGGCAGATCTACGCCCAGGCCTTCGACCGGGCGGATATCCTGCATGTCACCCATGTCGAGGCGGATGTGGAGGGCGATGCGCGCTTTCCCGACATCGACCCGGCCGTCTTCGAAAAGGCGGTGGAAGAGCCGATTCCGCAGGGCGAGAAGGACAGCCACGCCATGCGTTTTGTCACCTGGCGCCGAAAAGCGGCCGCATAAACCCCCGATCACGAACTATTTTGCCGCACAGGCCCGCAAGCCCACGCGGATTTGTTGAAAGGTGCCGGAGGGATACCTATAACGGGTTCACCTCGCGTTGCGCGGTGAAACACTCCGCGAAATGCGGCACGTAGGGATATAAAGAAAGAGGTATTGATGCCCTGGAGCAATCAGAACGGCGGCGGCGGCCCTTGGGGCGGCGGCGGCGGAAACAATCAGGGGCCATGGGGGCAGGGACCGAACCGCCCCCGCGGCGGCGGCGGAAGCGGCAATGGCGGCCCGCCCGACCTTGAGGACATCATCCGGCGCGGCCAGGACCAATTGAAGAACGTCATGCCCGGCGGCATCAACGGCGGCGTCGTGGTCATCGCGCTGCTGCTCGTCGGCGTCTTCTGGCTGATGAGTTCCATCTATACCGTCCAGCCGGACGAGCGCGGCGTCGAGCTGCGCTTCGGCAAGCCGAAGCAGGAAGTCTCCATGCCCGGCCTGCACTTCCACCTCTGGCCGCTGGAAACCGTCGAACTCGTGAAGATCACCGAGCAGCAGCAGAATATCGGCCGCCGCACGGCCTCCTCGAATTCCGACAGCTCCGGCCTGATGCTGACGGGCGACCAGAACATCGTCAACGTGCAGTTCTCGGTGCTCTATTCGGTCACCGATCCGCAGTCCTACCTCTTCAACCTCGAATACCCGGCCGAGACGCTGCAGCAGGTTGCCGAAAGCGCCATGCGCGAAGTCGTCGGCCGCCGTCCCGCCCAGGACATCTTCCGCGACAACCGCCAGGCGATCGCGGAAGGCGTGAAGACGACGATCCAGGCGACCATGGACGCCTACGGCTCCGGTATCTCGATCAACACGGTCGCCATCGAGGACGCGGCCCCGCCGCGCGAGGTGGCCGATGCCTTCGACGAGGTGCAGCGCGCCGAGCAGGACGAGGACCGCTTCGTCGAGGAAGCCAACCAGTACGCCAACCAGAAGCTGGGTCTTGCCCGCGGCCAGTCCGCGCAGATCCGCGAAGAGGCGGCCGCCTACAAGGACCGCGTCGTCAAGGAAGCGGAAGGTGAGGCGGCACGCTTCCTGTCCATCTACGAACAGTACAAGGCAGCGCCGGACGTCACCCGCAAGCGCCTCTTCCTTGAAACCATGGAAGGCGTGATGCAGAATTCCAAGAAGGTCATCATCGACGAGAAGCAGGGCGGCCAGGGCGTCGTTCCGTTCCTTCCCCTCAACGAACTTGGCCGGTCGACCAGCCAGCAGCAGGCGGGAGGCACGCAGTAATGGGCAATCGTGTACCGGCAATCCTGATCGCCATCGGCGTTCTCCTCTTCATCGCCTATTCCTCGGTGTTCGTCGTCAACGAGCGCCAGCAGGCGATCGTCATCCGCTTCGGCCAGATCCAGGACGTCAAGGCCGAGCCCGGCCTCTACTTCAAGCTGCCCTTCGGCTTCATGGACGCCGACAGCGTGCAGTATATCCAGGACCAGGCGCTGCGCTTCGACCTCGACGACATCCGCGTCCAGGTCTCGGGCGGCAAGTTCTACGAGGTCGATGCCTTCGTGGTCTACAAGATCACCGATGCCCGCCGCTTCCGCGAAGCGGTCTCGGGCGACCGGGAATCGGCGGAAGCGCGCCTGCGCACCCGTCTCGATGCGGCGTTGCGCCGGGTCTACGGTCTGCGCGGCTTCGAATCCGCGCTTTCCGAAGAGCGCGCCTCGATGATGCGTGAAGTGCGCGGCGAACTGACGAACGACGCCTCGAACCTCGGCCTCACGATCTCCGACGTGCGCATCCGCCGCACGGACCTGACGCAGGAGGTCTCGCAGCAGACCTACGATCGCATGAAGGCCGAGCGTCTGGCGGAAGCCGAACTCATCCGCGCCCGCGGTAACGAAGAGGGCCAGCGCCGCCGTGCCATCGCCGACCGCCAGGTCGTCGAGTTCATCGCGGCCGCGCAGCGCGATTCGGAAATCCTCAGAGGTGAGGGCGAAGGCGAGCGCAACCGCGTCTTCGGCGAAGCCTTCTCGCAGGACCCGGACTTCTTCGACTTCTACCGGTCGATGAGCGCCTACCGGACCTCGATGACTTCGTCCGACACCACGCTGGTGCTGTCGCCGCAGTCGGAGTTCTTCCGCTACTTCGAGGACGCTGCGGGCATGAGGCCTGAGACCTCGGGTGCGGCGACGGGCACCGGCAACGGCACGGCGACGACGCCGTCGACCGCAAACTGAGAACGGCATGTCCGATTTCCTGACGGGGATCGCGTTCTTCCTGATCATCGAGGGGCTGGTGTACGCACTGGCCCCTTCGGTTTTGAAGCGCATGGCGGAAATGCTGCCGCAGATTCCGGAAGGCCAGCTGCGCATGTCGGGGCTCGCCGCCGTGGCGCTGGGCGTCGCCATGGTCTGGTTCATCCGCGGCGCGTGAACGCGGCCCTTGCGGCAGCCCGCGAAGACGGGCAAGACTTCACATGATTTCAGCGCGGCGGACTGATTTTTGCCGTATCCGGGGCAAACACTCGCTGCGACAATCCAGACGAAAGAGGATGCCGACCATGGCTTTGAAGATGAGGTCCAGCGTTGCCCATGCGGTACTCGCGCTCGCGGTGAGTTTTTCGCTGGTCGCGGGGGGACCGCTTGCCGTTCCGGCGGCCGCGCAGGTCCAGCCGAACGGCCCGGAATCGGTCGCCGACCTCGCCGAAAGCCTGCTTGATGCCGTGGTGAACATCTCCACCTCGCAGAACGTCAAGAGCGACGACAAGGCGCCCGTTCCCCAGGTGCCGGAAGGCTCGCCCTTCCAGGACTTCTTCGACGAGTTCTTCAAGGGGGAAGGCGGCGAGGACGGCAACCAGGGCCAGACCGTCAATTCGCTCGGCTCCGGCTTCGTCATCGATCCCTCGGGCTTCATCGCCACGAACAACCACGTCATCGAGGGCGCGGACGATATCGAGGTGAACTTCGCCAATGGCTCCAAGCTGAAGGCCAAGCTCGTCGGCACCGACCCGAAGACCGACCTTGCGCTCCTGAAGGTCGAGCCGAAAGCGCCGCTGAAGGCGGTGCCCTTCGGCGATTCCCGCACCATGCGCATCGGCGACTGGGTGATGGCGATCGGCAACCCGTTCGGCCTCGGCGGTTCGGTGACGGTCGGCATCATCTCGGCGCGCGGGCGCAACATCAATGCCGGTCCCTACGACAACTTCATCCAGACGGACGCCGCCATCAACCGCGGCAATTCCGGCGGCCCGCTGTTCAACATGAAGGGCGAGGTCATCGGCATCAACACGGCGATCATCTCGCCCTCCGGCGGCTCGATCGGCATCGGCTTCTCCGTGCCGACGGAGCTTGCGCAGAACATCTTCCTGCAGCTGCGCGACTTCGGCGAGACGCGGCGCGGCTGGCTCGGCGTGCGCATCCAGCCGGTCACCGACGACATCGCCGAAAGCATCGGCATGAGCGAGGCCAAGGGCGCGCTCGTCGCCGGCATCATCAAGGGCGGGCCGGTCGACAACGGCTCGATCATGACCGGCGACGTCATCATCCGCTTCGACGGCAAGGATGTCGACGAGATGCGCGACCTGCCGCGCGTCGTCGCCGAAAGCCCGGTCGGCAAGGCCGTCGATGTCGTGCTGCTGCGCGACGGCAAGGAAATGACCGTCAAGGTCACGCTCGGCCGCCTCGAGGACGGCGAGAAGCAGGCCGGCGAGGACGAGGTGACGGAGGGCGAGGGCACCACGGAGGAAGGCATGGCGCCCGAGACCGGCGAGGCCCAGCCCAGCAAGGCCGACACGGTGCTCGGCATGGGCATCAGCGACCTCGGCGAGGAGGCGCGCAAGACCTTCGAGATCGTCGAAAGCGTCAAGGGCGTCGTCATCACCGAGGTGGCGCCCGATTCGGCCGCCGCCGAGCGCGGCATCGTGCCCGGCGACGTGATCGTCGAGATCGGCCAGGAGGCGGTGACGACGGCGGAAGAGGTCAAGACCCGCATCGCCAAGCTGAAGTCGGAAGACCGCCGCAACGCGCTGATGATGATCGCCAACCGCACCGGAGCGCTGCGCTACATCACCGTACGCATTGATTAAGGGCGAGTCCCTTCAGGGGCTTGCGGGCGAAAGCTGCGAGATGGAATCAGGCCGCTGGAGCGTTGCTTCAGCGGCCGTTTTACGGGGGCTCTCAGCGGCTCTGCCAGCCCGCGCGATCCAGCGCGTAGAGGACATGCGGGCGAAGGGTGGGGTCGTCGAGGCCGGGCATGTCGAAATTCCGCTCCGGCGCGGCGCGCATGCCGATGCGCCGCATGACCGCGATGGAGCGCGTGTTGCCGGCGACGGCGAAGGAGACGATCTCGGCAAGGCCTTTCTCCTCGAAGCCGAAGGCGAGCAGCCGTTCGGCGGCTTCGGTGACGTAGCCCCGGCCCCAGTGGCGTCGCGCCAGCCGCCAGCCGATCTCCACCGAGCCGGCCGGCAGGTGCGGTTCCAGCCGGTCCGTCGTGCGGGAAAGGCCGCAGAAGCCAAGGGCGGCGTCGCTCTCCCGCTCGGCGAGCGCGTAGAAGCCGAGGCCGGTCTCGGCGATGATGCCGCGGATGCGCTCGAAGAGCTCGTCGGACTGGGCGCGCGTGCGCAGGAACGGGAAGAATTCCATCACCACGGGATCGGAATTGATCTCGTGGAAGAGGTCCCGGTCCCTTTCCTCCCAGTTCCTGAGCACCAGGCGCCTGGTCGTGGCGATGGGCATCAGCCGGTCACGAAGTCGGATTTGCGGTAGCCCTGGAGGTAGAGCAGGGCGGTGAGGTCGCCGTGGTCGATGCGGATCCTCGCCTCGGCAGCGACGGCCGGCTTGGCGTGCAGCGCGACGCCGGCACCCGACAGGTGCAGCATGCCGAGGTCGTTCGCGCCGTCGCCGACGGCCATGGCTTCGTCCGGCGAGATGCCGAGCCGTTCGGAAACCTCGATGAGGGCGTCGACCTTGGCCTGCTTGCCGAGGATCGGCTCCGCCACCGCGCCGGTGAGCTTGCCGTCGGCGTCGAGCAGCAGGTTGGCGCGGTTCTCGTCGAAGCCGAGCATGGCGGCGATGCGGCTCGTGAAGACGGTGAAGCCGCCGGAGACGAGGGCGGTATAATACCCCTTGGCCTTCATCGTCGCGATCAGTTCGCGTCCGCCCGGCGTCAGCGTGATGCGTTTTTCGATGACCTCGTCGATAACGGAGACCGGGAGCCCCTTGAGAAGGGCGACGCGCTCGCGAAGCGCGGGCTCGAAGGCGATCTCGCCGTTCATGGCACGGGCGGTGATCGCCGCGACCTTGTCCTTGAGGCCGACTTCGGCGGCGAGCTCGTCAATGCATTCCTGGCCGATCATCGTCGAATCCATGTCGGCGATCAGCAGTTTCTTGCGCCGCGTTTCCGCTTCCTGGATGGCAAGATCGACCGGCTCGCCCCCAATGACGGCGCGGATTGCGGCCTCCGCGGCGCCAAGGTCGCTGCCGTCGCGCAGCGCGATGTCGCAGGCGATGCCGTCGGCAAGCCAGTAGAGCCCGGACGCCTTGACCGCATCGGCGGCCTTTTCTGCAAGGCTAGGCGTCAGGACGGGGTTTGACGGATTGGCGACAAGCGTGGCAACGAAAGCCATGATGAGAAACCTTGATCGAAAGCGGGACGCGATCCTGATAACGGGCCCGACGGCCAGCGGCAAGTCCGCGCTCGCCGTGCGGCTGGCCACCGAGCACGATGGCGTGGTGGTGAATGCCGACAGCATGCAGGTCTACGACACGCTGAACGTGCTCACCGCCCGCCCGCAGCCGGCGGACATGGCCGGCATCGAGCACCGGCTCTACGGCCATGTGCCGGCCGGTGCGGCCTATTCGACCGGCGACTGGCTGCGCGAGGCGGCGACGGTCGTTGCGGAACTGCGGCGGCGGGAGAAACTGCCGGTCTTCGTCGGCGGCACCGGCCTTTATTTTCGCGCGCTGACGGGCGGGCTCTCCGACATGCCCGCGATTCCCGAGGCCGTCCGCACGCATCTGCGCGGCCGGCTCGCGGAGGAAGGGGCCGAGGCCCTGCACCGTGTGCTTGAGGCGCATGATCCGCAAACGGCGGCGCGCCTGAAGCCGGGCGACGGCCAGCGGATCGTGCGGGCGCTGGAGGTGCTGGAGGCGACGGGACAGTCGATCTCGGCCTTCCAGTCTGCGGCGGGGCCGGCCGTCATCGATGCGGACCGGGCGAAGAAGCTGGTCGTCCTGCCGGACCGCGCGGTGCTGGCCGCCCGCATCGACCGGCGCTTCGCAGACATGCTGGCATCCGGCGCGGTGGAGGAGGTGCAGGCGCTGCTGGCGCTCGATCTTTCGCCCGCCATGCCCGTCATGAAGGCGATCGGCGTGCCGCAGATCGCGGCGATGCTGGCCGGGACGATGAGTGCGGCGGAGGTCGTCGCGCGCGGCGCGGCGGCGACGCGGCAATATGCCAAGCGCCAGATGACCTGGTTCCGCAACCAGCTCGACGAGAGCTGGCAGCGCATCGACCCGCTGGCCGCCGCGGGCACGACCAGTGAGGGTCCGTAGCGGCTTTCCGCGACGGGCGTAAACCAAGGCCTCAAGGCGCAGGAGGCAGGAGGGTTCGGCCCGCCCTAGCGCCGGATCAGGCTGCTCAGCGGCTTCTTGAGAAGCTGTTCGCGGATGGAGCCCTCGCGCCGCGGTTCCTGCTGCTCGCCGAAGGCGGGCGCGGGGCGTGCCGCCGGCTGGCGATAGGGGTCTGCCGCCGGTTGGCGGTAGGGATCGGCAGCGGGGCGTTGCGGTTCGGAGGTCAATTCCCGGCGGATCGCCTCGAAACGCTCCTGGGGCGAGGGGTCGTAGGCGCCCTGGGCGCCCGGCAGCATGTCGGGCCGGTACGGCTCGTGCTGGGACGGCTGGGCGGCGGGACGCGCGGCCTGCAGCGTCTCGATGTAATCCTCCTCGTCCTCGTAGGGCGCATCCTCGTAGCCGGTCGGCAAGGAGCCGTTCTGGCCCTGGGCGGCGAGATAGGCGTTCTGGAAGCCGGAAATGTCGGGTCCGGTGATGGCGCGCATGCGGGCGACGATGGAGCGCAGGTCGACGCTTTGCGGCGTCTCGTCGCTGATCTTGACGCCGGTGCCGTTCGCCTTCGGCAGGCGATTGGCATCGACGCGCGAAAAGCGCATGCGCATCGGCACGGCCACGGCCTCGCCGAAGGCGATCGCCTCGCCATTGCCGATCGAGGAGATGAAGCTGGTCGTCGAGGACGAGGAGTTGGGGATCGCCGAGCGGATGATCTCCTGGTCGTGCTCGTTGGCAAGGCGCATGGCGAAGATCGTCGAGCACTGGGAGAGGATCGTCGGGTCGAGCTCGCCGGGGCGCTGGGTGATGATGCCGAGCGAGACGCCGTATTTGCGGCCTTCCTTGGCGATGCGGGCGATGGCCTGGCGCGTCGGCATGAAGCCCAGCTTCATGTCCGCCGGCACGTAGCGGTGCGCCTCCTCGCAGACGACCAACATGTGCACGCCGCCATTGCTCCACAGGCCGATTTCGAAGGCCATGCGGCAGAGCACGGAGGCGACCGAATTGACGACTTCGGACGGGATGCCGGCGAGCTGGAAGGTGGTCACCGGCTTGCCGTCGCCGGGAATGCGGAAGATGCGGGCTATCGTGTCGAGGATCGTGTCGGTGATCGTGTTCGAGGAGAACATGAAATGGTAGCGCGGGTCGTTGATCGCCGACATGATCTTGACCTTGAGCGAGCGCAGGTGCGGCTTTTCCGCCCGGCCTTCGAGGCGCCCGATGCGCTCGTCGATGAGGGCGAGCAGGTCGGCGATGCGGAACGGCACCGGCGTATCGGCGGTCACCGAGCTTTTCTCGCTCGTGCGGCGCATTAGGCCGTTGTCGCTCGATCCGCGGAAGGCGCGCTTGGCCTCCGGGATCAGGTCGCGCAGGATGTCCATCTCCTCCGGCACCGGCGGACGGCCGCGGAAGACGACTTCGGCGAATTCCTCCAGGCGGAACAGCCAGAAGGGCAGGTCCAGCGTATCGGTATCGATGATGACCGCAAGCTCGCCGAAGGCGGAGGCGAATTCGTTGTGCGGGTCGAGGATGAGCACGCGCAGGCGCGGATCGGCCTGGATCGCCTTGTGCAGCAGCAGCGTGACGGAGGTGGACTTGCCGACGCCGGTCGTGCCGACGATGGCGAAGTGCTTCTCCAGCATGGACGGCACATGGATCGTCGCGTCGAGCGTCTCGTCCTGCGTCAGCTTGCCGATGGCGCAGACATCGTTCTTGCCGGTGTCGTAGACCTTGGCGAGATCCGAGGCGCGGATGCGGTGGGCGATGGCGCCGAGATGCGGGTAATCGGTGATGCCGGCGGAAAATTCCTCGCGGCCGTCGGCGCTGACATGCACCTCGCCGAGCAGTTCCACCTCGATGCGGAAGACCGTGTCGTGGTTTTCCACCCAGCTCTGCTGGTCGGTGGACATGGAATAGACGAGCGCGACGACGCGGTTACGGCCAACGGAAATGGAGATGAGGCGGCCGACGGCCCACAGTTCCGTGAGTGCGGTTTCCCCGCTCTCGGCGACGGCGCTGATGGTGGCGTGCGACCCATTGCAGGCGACGACGCGGCCGAGCAGCCGGTTGCCCGTCGACAGGCCATTCCGGCGATCCTGCTCGCCGGCTACAATGGAATTCTGAAAATCACTGTTCAGCAATCACGGCACTCCTTGCCATCAAAGGCGAAGTCTAATGATTGCCGCTTAATAAGACGTTTCGTCCTGATGCATCCTTTGGTTGTAATTTGACGCTCACACCAGAATCCGTGCCATTGCGAAACAGACGGAAAGGCGTTGACGCGCGGGGGCTTTGCCGTTAACACTTCGCCCCATGAAAAATCTGACCTCTATCATTCTTGTGGTGGGAACGCGCATGGGCAGGGTGGTGTAACCACCCGGCGAAAGCACCCATGCGCGGTAAACAGGCTCCTCCAAGGGGCCTTTTTTTATGCCCAGAAATTCGATAATCACCCGAAATACGAAAGAGACGGACGGAAATCCGATGAGCGGAACAGAAAATCAGATGACGGGCGCCGAAATTGTCTTGCAGGCCCTGAAAGACAATGGCGTGGAACATATCTTCGGCTATCCGGGCGGTGCCGTCCTGCCGATCTATGACGAGATCTTCCAGCAGGACGACATCGAGCACATCCTCGTGCGCCATGAGCAGGGCGCCGGCCACATGGCCGAAGGCTATGCCCGCTCCACCGGAAAGGTCGGCGTCATGCTCGTCACCTCGGGCCCGGGCGCGACCAATGCCGTCACGCCGCTGCAGGATGCGCTGATGGATTCCATCCCGCTCGTCTGCCTCACCGGCCAGGTTCCGACCACGCTCATCGGGTCGGACGCCTTCCAGGAATGCGATACGGTCGGCATCACGCGCCCCTGCACCAAGCACAACTGGCTGGTCAAGGACGTCAACGATCTCGCCCGCATCATCCACGAGGCCTTCCGCATCGCGCAGTCCGGCCGTCCCGGTCCCGTCGTCGTCGATATCCCGAAGGACGTCCAGTTCGCGACAGGCACCTATACGCCGCCCTCCGCCGCGCCCACCCAGAAGAGCTACCAGCCGAAGCTCACGGGCGACGCGAACCAGATCGCGGCCGCCGTCAGCCTGATGCGCTCGGCCCGCCGGCCGGTCATCTATTCCGGCGGCGGCGTCGTGAATTCCGGGCCGGAAGCCTCGCGCCTGCTGCGCGAGCTGGTCGAGATCACCGGCTTCCCGATCACCTCGACGCTGATGGGCCTCGGCGCCTATCCGGCCTCCGGCAAGAACTGGCTGGGCATGCTGGGCATGCACGGGTCCTACGAGGCGAACATGGCGATGCATGACTGCGACGTCATGGTCTGCATCGGCGCGCGCTTCGACGACCGCATCACCGGCCGCCTCAACGCCTTTTCGCCGAACTCGAAGAAGATCCACATCGACATCGACCCGTCCTCGATCAACAAGAACGTCCGTGTCGACGTTCCGATCCTCGGCGATGTCGGTGCGATCCTGGAGGACATGGTCCGCCAGTGGCGCGCTGCCGCGAAGGATTACGACAAGGCGATCCAGGCGGACTGGTGGACGTCGATCGCCAGGTGGCGCGCGCGCAACTCGTTCGCCTACAAGGCGAGCGACGACGTGATCATGCCGCAATATGCCATCCAGCGCCTCTACGAGCTGACCAAGGACCGCGACACCTACATCACGACGGAAGTCGGCCAGCACCAGATGTGGGCGGCGCAGTTCTACGGCTTCGAGCAGCCGAACCGCTGGATGACCTCGGGCGGCCTCGGCACGATGGGCTACGGCTTCCCGGCGGCGATCGGCGTGCAGGTCGCGCACCGCGACAGCCTCGTCATCGACATCGCGGGCGATGCCTCGATCCAGATGTGCATCCAGGAGATGAGCTGTGCCGTGCAGTACAACCTGCCGGTCAAGATCTTCATCCTGAACAACCAGTACATGGGCATGGTGCGCCAGTGGCAGCAGCTGCTGCACGGCAACCGCCTGTCGAACTCCTACACGGAGGCGATGCCTGACTTCGTCAAGCTCGCGGAAGCCTATGGCGGCGTCGGCATCGCCTGCGACAAGCCCGGCGATCTCGACGGCGCGATCCAGGAGATGATCGACGTCAAGCGCCCGGTGATCTTCGATTGCCGCGTGGCGAACCTCGCCAACTGCTTCCCGATGATCCCCTCGGGCAAGGCGCACAACGAAATGCTGCTGCCCGACGAGGCCACGGACGAAGCGGTCGCCAATGCGATCGACGCCAAGGGCCGCCAGCTCGTTTGATGGAAAGGAGAGCGATTCCAGCAAAAGCGTGAAGCGGTTTTGCATTTGGAATTGCGTGAGGAAAGAACATCATGAACGCACACCTTCAGCCCACCGGCTCTGCCTATTTCATCGCCAAGGAAACCCAGGTCGCGGAGAGCCACACGCTCTCCGTGCTCGTCGACAACGAGCCGGGCGTGCTTGCCCGCGTCATCGGCCTGTTCTCCGGCCGCGGCTACAACATCGAGAGCCTCACGGTCTCGGAGACCGAGCACGAGGCGCATCTTTCGCGCATCACCATCGTGACACGCGGCACGCCCAGCGTTCTCGAACAGATCAAGTCGCAGCTCGAACGCATCGTGCCGGTGCACCGGGTCGTCGATCTCACCGTTCGCGCAAAGGTGCTCGGCCAGGAACGGCCGATCGAACGCGAGGTGGCGCTGGTCAAGGTCACGGGCTCCGGCGAGATGCGCGCGGAAACCCTGCGCCTTGCCGACGCCTTCCACGCCAAGGTCGTCGATGCGACCACGGACCACTTCATCTTCGAGATCACGGGAAAATCGTCCAAGGTCGACCAGTTCGTCGCGATCATGAAGCCGCTCGGCCTCAGCGAAGTGTGTCGCACGGGCATCGCCGCGATGAACCGCGGCCCGCAGGGCATGTGAGCGGGTAGGGGGGCGAGTGCTTTCAACCTGTCGGACGAAGCTTCCGCGTTGGACGTCTTGGCAGAGCCTCAAGCCTCTCCTCCGTCATCCTCGGGCTTGACCCGAGGATCCACCCACAAACTCAAGGCGTGCCGTGTCACGTGGATCCTCGGGTCAAGCCCGAGGATGACGTCGCGGGTGGGGGAGGGCTTTTCAGGAAAAGGAAAAGCCCTTTTCTTTTCAGAAGGATCAGATCATCTCCAGCGGCCGCTTGCGCGTCGGCGGCGGGAAGGCTTCGTCGAGGAGGCGGAGGTCCTCCGAGGTCAGGCGGATTTCGGCGGCGTGGAAGTTTTCGCGCACCCGGTCCGGCGAGCCTGATTTGGGGATGGCGATGACGCCGGGCCTGGTCAGGAGGAAGGCGAGGGCGACCTGGGCGGAGCTCGCCTTGTGGATGCGGCCGATCTCCTCCAGCACCGGATGGCCGACGAGGCGGCCCTCGTCGAGCGGCGAATAGGCCATGATCGGGATGCCCTGCACCTGGCTCCAGCGCAGGAGATCGAACTCGATGCCGCGGCGGGACAGGTTGTAGAGCACCTGGTTGGCGGCGGGGCGGGCGGGCTCGGCGGCGTCGAGCAGTTCCAGCATGTCGTCCTTGTCGAAATTGGAGACGCCCCAGGCGCCGATCTTGCCCTCAGCCTTCAGCGCCTCGAAGGCCTCGACCGTCTCGGCGAGCGGATGGCGGCCGCGCCAGTGCAGGAGGTAGAGGTCGACATGGTCGGTGCCGAGGCGCTTCAGGCTCGCCTCGCAGGCGGCAATCGTGCCGCTGCGGCTCGCATTGTAGGGCAGCACCTTGCTGACGAGGTACACCGCATCGCGCCGGCCCCGGATCGCCTCGCCGACCACGGTCTCGGCGCCGCCGTCGGCATACATTTCCGCCGTGTCGATCAGCGTCATGCCGAGGTCGATGCCGGCGCGCAGGCTGTTTACCTCCTCGGCCATCGAGGCATCGCCTTCGCCCATGTGCCAGGTGCCGAGGCCGAGGGCCGGCACCTGCCGACCGCCGGGGAGGGTGACTGCCGGTAGTTCCGCTTTCATGTTGCGCTCCGCTTGCATGGGCCATGCATCAGCCATCCAAATTGCATGCATGACAAGAATTGGCTGGTCGTTGCAAGGAGATGGACTATCAATCGGAAAAAACAACCGGGATATTCAGGACCTCCCATGCAGATCGAGATTTTTCTGGCGCTTCTGGTCTTCGCCTTCACCACCTCCATCACCCCCGGCCCGAACAACATGATGCTCTTCGCCTCCGGCGTGAACTTCGGTTTCGTGCGCACGATCCCGCATATGTGCGGCATCGGCGTCGGTTTCCTCGTGCTGCTGCTTGCCGTCGGCTTCGGGCTCGGCGCGCTCTTGGAGGCCGTGCCGCTGGTCTATACGCTGCTGAAGTTCGCGGGCGGCGCCTACCTCATCTGGATCGCCTGGAAGATCGGCACGTCGCGCTCGCTTGGCGAAGGCAAGACGGGGGCGCGGCCGATGAGCTTCCTTGAGGCCGCCGCCTTCCAGTGGGTCAATCCGAAGGCCTGGGTCATGGCCGTCTCCGCCATGGCGACCTATACGAACGCGGCGAACTACACGATGAGCGTGCTGATCGTCGGCATCGCCTTTGCCATCGTCAACTTCCCCAGCGTCTCCACCTGGGCCGGCTTCGGCTCGGCGCTGCGCCAGTGGCTCTCCGATCCGGTGCGGCTGAAATGGTTCAACATCACCATGGCCCTGCTGCTCGTCGCAAGCCTCTGGCCGATGCTGCGCTAGACGCGTAAAAGGAAGGCCGGACCGGAGCGCAGGGACTGCCATGCACATGCATGACCACGACGACGACCATCATCACGACAACCATCTCTCGCCGATGGAAGCGCGCGTGCGCGCGCTCGAAACCATCCTGACGGAGAAGGGCCTGATCGATCCGGAGGCCATCGACGTCATCGTGGAGACCTACGAGACGAAGATCGGCCCGCGCAACGGCGCGCGCGTCGTCGCCAAGGCCTGGGCGGAGCCGGATTTTGCCGCCTGGCTGAAGCAGGATGCGACGGCGGCGATCGCCAGCCTCGGTTATACCGGCCGGCAGGGCGAGCATATGCGGGCGGTGTTCAACGACGGCGAGACGCACAATCTCGTCGTCTGCACGCTCTGCTCCTGTTATCCCTGGTCCGTGCTCGGCCTGCCGCCCGTCTGGTACAAGGCGCCGGCCTATCGCGCGCGCGCCGTGATGGATCCGCGCGGCGTGCTGGCGGAATTCGGCGTCACGCTGCCGGCCGACCGGAAGATCCGCGTGTGGGATTCGACGGCGGAGCTGCGTTATCTCGTCGTGCCGGAGCGGCCGGCGGGCAGCGAGAGGCTCGACCAGGACGCGCTTGCCGATCTCGTGACGCGCGATGCCATGATCGGCACCGGGCTGGCGCTTTCTCCCGAGGCGCGGGCATGAACGGGCCGCACGATCTCGGCGGCCTGCACGGTTTCGGCCCCGTCGCGCCGGAGGTTAACGAGCCGTATTTCCATGCCGAGTGGGAAAAGCGGGCGCTCGGCGTGACGCTCTCCTGCGGCGCCTTCGGCGCCTGGACCATCGACGAAAGCCGCCATGCGCGGGAAAACATCCCGCCGGCCACCTATCTTGCCGCGAGCTATTACGAGATCTGGATCCGGGCGCTGGAAACGCTTCTGCAGCGCCACGGCTTCGTCAGCGGGGCGGAGCTTGCCGAGGGCCGGATGCTGGAGAAGGGCGCGACGCCGAAGCGCGTGCTGACGGCGCAGATGGTGCCGGCCGTTCTTGCGAGGGGCGGGCCGTGCGACCGGCCGGTCGACACGGCGCCGCGGTTTGCCGCCGGCGCGCGCGTGCGCACCCGCAATGTCAATCCGGCGACGCATACCCGCCTGCCGCGTTACGCCCGCGGCAAGGTCGGCGTGGTCGAGACCGTGCAGGGCTCCTTCGTCTTTCCGGACGACAGCGCGCACGGCAGGGGCGAGAACCCGCAATGGGTCTATACCGTCGTCTTCGACGGGGCGGAGATCTGGGGCGAGGGGGCTGCGCCCGGCCTCACCATCTCGATCGACGCCTGGGAGAGCTATCTTGAGCCGGTGTGAGACGCCGGCCGATTCGCCCGGCCTGCCGAAATCCCGGGAAGGCGATCCGGTCTTCGCCGAACCCTGGCAGGCGCAGGCCTTCGCGATGACGGTGCGCCTCCACGAACGGGGCGTCTTCACCTGGGGCGAGTGGGCCGAGGCCCTGTCGCGCGAGGTTCACCGGCCCGGAAGGGCGGCCGATGGTGCCGATTATTTCGACTGCTGGGTTGCCGCGCTGTCTTCGCTGCTGGCTGTCCGTGGCGTTGCGAGCGAGGCGGAGCAGGCCGCGCTGTCCGATCGCTGGGCGCGCGCCGCCGAGGCGACGTCGCATGGAAAACCCATCCGTCTTGAAAACGCGATGGACCAGGACCAATCGCCTTTCGGTTCATGCCGGCCTTGGCTGGATGTCGATCGATCCTAAGCCCGATCGGCGACGAATCGCGCAAGCCACGGGCCGAACAGGGTCACCAGGATGAGCCGGGCCGTCTGCAGCGTCATGACGAAGGCGACGTCGACCTTGCTGGAGGCGGCGATGACGGCGATGGAATCGAGGCCGCCGGGGCTGGTCGAGAGATAGGCCGTCAGCGGGTCGATGCCGAGGAGAAGGATCAGCAGGCCGGCAAGCAGGCCGGAAAAGCTGATCAGCGCGAGGATGGAGAGCACCGTCGGCAGGAGCGCCCGGCGCGCATGCAGGAGGATGGCGCGGGTGAAGCCGAGGCCGATGTTCCAGCCGAGCAGCGTGAAGGCGACGACGAGCAGCCATTGCGGCAGCTCGATGCTGATGGCGCCGGAGGCATTGAGCACGGCGGCGAGGGCGAAGGGCACCAGGAAGGCACCGGCCGGGATGCGCAGCTTCTGGCCGGCGAGGCCGCTGACGATGCCGACCGCCAGCATCAGGACGAGCGGCGGCAGCGGCACCGGCTCGAACCAGGCATGCGGCGGCACCGCCGCGCCGTCGTGCCCGCCGAAATGGGCGACGAGCGTGGCAAGGCTGGCAACGAAGACGACGCGCAGATATTGCATGAAGGCGACAAGCCGGGCATCGGCGCCGTAGGCTTCCGCCATCATCATCATGGTCGAGGCGGCGCCGGCGGAGGAGCCCCAGATCGCCGTCGTGCCGGGCAGGATGCCGGTGCGCGTGATCAGCCAGCCGCACAGCGTGCTCATGCTGATGACGGAGACCACGACGAACAGCATCAGCGGCCAGTTGCGCTGGAAGGTGCCGAGGAAATCCTCGGAGACCGTGGTGGCGATCATCAGGGCCAGCACGACCTGGACGAAGAAGAAGAAGATGCGCGGCAGGCGGATCGTTCCCCCGCCCAGCGCCACGGCGATGCCGGCCAGCATCGGTCCCATCAGCAGGGCGGCGGGAAAGCCCCCGAATTCCAGCGGCACCGTGATGACGACCGAGAGCGCGCCGACCGCAAACCATTGCAGGAGGGCGGGCAGCCTGCCGAATCCCGCGGGCGGGACTGTGCTCTTCGAGGGAGGGGAGGCGCGGGACAAGGATCGCTCCGGAAAACTGCGCCCTCAATAGCGCGGCAGGGCTTCGGCGAACAGGGGAAAATCGCCCGGGCGCCGAATCCGTCCGCCAGCCCGCGAAACGGCCACGTCCCCCTTGCCTCGCGGCGCCGAATCCTGCCAAGTCCGGTCATGGAATTTGCACCCCAACAGGATGACGCGCTGAAGGCCGTCGCGCGGTGGCTGAAGGACGGGCGCGAGCCGTTGTTCCGCCTGTTCGGCTATGCCGGCACGGGCAAGACGACGCTTGCCCGCCACTTTGCGGAGAATGTCGACGGCGAGGTGCTGTTCGCCGCTTTCACCGGCAAGGCCGCCCAGGTGCTGCGCTCCAAGGGCGCGACCAACGCCAAGACGATCCACTCGCTGATCTACCGCCCGCGCGGGGAAGAGGAGGTGGCGGACGAGGAGACGGGCAAGACCTCGGTCTCGCCGATGTTCTCCATCAACCGCCAGAGCCCGGTCGCCAAGGCCGCCCTCGTCGTCGTCGACGAATGCTCGATGGTCGACGAGGCGCTCGGCAAGGACCTGATGAGCTTCGGCACGCCGATCCTCGTGCTCGGCGATCCCGGCCAGCTGCCGCCCGTTTCCGGCGGCGGCTACTTCACCAACCAGGAGCCGGACTATCTGTTGACGGACATCCACCGGCAGGCACGCGACAATCCGATCATCCAGCTCGCCATGCAGGTGCGCGAGGGCAGCGACATCGCCTATGGCGACTATGGCGCCGCGCGCGTCATCGGTCGCAACGAGGTGGACCAGACGCTCGTGCTCGATGCCGACCAGGTGCTCGTCGGCACGAACCGGACGCGGCGGCGCTACAACCAGCGCCTGCGCGAGCTGAAGGGCTTTACCACCGACTATCCGCAATCCGGCGACAAGCTGGTGTGCCTGCGCAACGACCCGGCCAAGGGCCTGCTCAACGGCTCGCTCTGGCAGGTGATGAGCTCGTCCAAGGAGACGGTGAAGCCCGGCATCAACCTGATGATCCGGCCGGAGGACGACGACATGGACCGCGGCGCGGCCAAGATCAAGCTCCTGAAGGCCGCCTTCGAGAACCTCGACGAGGAAATCCCCTGGTCGACGCGCAAGCGCTATGACGAGTTCGATTTCGGCTATGCGCTGACCGTGCACAAGGCGCAGGGCTCGCAGTGGAACAATGTCGTGCTGTTCGATGAAAGTTTTGCTTTCCGCGACACGCGCGAACGCTGGCTCTACACCGCCATTACGCGCGCCGCGGAAACGCTCACCGTCGTGCGATAGCCAGGACCCGCGCGACGGACCGCTTTTCAGGAAGCGGATGGAAGGGGCCGGTCGTCATGTCCGGCCCGTCTCGCCGGTCTCAGTGACCGACGATGCCGAGCATGACCGCCTTGGCGACGGCCTGGAAACGGTTGTTGCTGTCGAACTTGGCGATGATGTTCTTTTCCATCACCTGCACTTCGCCGGGCTCGATCTCGAGCGCGCGGGCAATGCGGCTCGTCGGGTAGCCTTCCGCCATCAGGGCGAGGCAGTGCAGTTCGGCCGGCGTCAGGTGGGCGCGGGGCGTATTGTCGTTCGTCTCCGGCTCGTGGGCGGAGCTGAAGTCGAGCAGTTCGCTGATCTGCTGCATCTGCCGGCGGATCGTCGACTGCTGCGCCACCAGTTCGCGCTTGCGGGCGGTCATGGCGTTGCGGAAGACGCCGTCGGCCTCCTCCTGGCTTTCGGCGGCGGAAAGGCGTTCCAGCAGTTCCTGGATCACCGCGACCGGCATGCCCGTCTCGCGACAGGTGTTGACCACCGCCATCTGCTGGATCTCATCCGGGCCGTAGACCCGCATGGGGCCGACGCGGGCCGCGGTCAAAAGGCCCTTCTCCTCGTAGAAATGCAGCGTGCGATGGGTCACGCCGAAGGCGTTGGCCATGTCCGCAATGGCAAGGCGTCCTTCGGGCAGGTTCTCCGGCAGGGGCGCGATTGGCAGGAAACGGATGGATTTGCGCGCGCCCGAGCGGCTGTCGGCCTTCTTCGACTCATTGGTCATCATGAAAGCAGCCCGCAAGAAGTAGATTGGTCATGTGCTTAACCCCCGGTCGCCGGCCCATGACCAGCCTCCCTGCGAAGGCTGGATGACGCGCCGGCGGACAATGCCCTTCACCGTTTCGCCGGCTGTGCATGCCGATGAAACTGTATGCGATCGTGCAGGGATTCCAAATTCCGTTCGCGACTCGATTGTGCGGAATCCTGAATCCGAGCGGCACACACTACCAATCCGCCCTGCATCATAAAATAAACCCAAGGGAGGGGCGTGCCTATCGTTATATCTAGGGATGTATTTTCTGGCGCCGCCTGCCGGTTGGATGCGGGAGCCTCAGCGCGTCAGGGTGGTGACGGGGCTCTCGGTCGGCGAGACCCCGGCCAGCGTCGCCGGCGCCAGGTTGCAGGCGATCGGCTCACCGGCACCGGGTGTTCCGCGCGGCGGGTCCTGCTCCGCCTGTGCGAGACATTCCATGAGACTGCTGGCCGTTCCCGTGCGCATGGCATGGCGATAGAGCGGGCCGGTGGCGGTGAGGGCGCGGGCGGCGAAAGCGACCGCCTCATAGGCAAGGCCGCCTTCGCTGCGGAGCTGTTCGTGCGAAAAATGGCGGGTGAAAACCGTGGTGCCGGACGGTTCGTGGATCAGCCGGGCGTAGACGCCGTGTCCGTTCGGGCGGTTCTCGATGCGGAGGGCGTAGGAGAGCGCGTGCGGTTCCGGCGCCTCGCGCAAATCGACGAGGTGTACGGTCCTGTGGTAGCCGGCGGAGCCGGCGATGGCGCGGGCCAGCGCATTGCATTCGCCGCCCGATGGCCAGCATTGCAGGATGTGGAGGCTCGGCAGCGCCTGGGCGAGGCCGGCAAGCTTGTTCTGCACCGACAGCGCCAGCTGCGCCTTGGCGATCGCCGCGCTGGAGGCATCCGGATAGATGGAAGGGGCAAGGAAGAACAGCGGCAGCAGCGAGAAAAGGGCGAGCGGTGAGGAGACCGGCGCGGGGAGCCAGGAGCGACGCACTTCCGGCTTCTGCCGCGCGGCCCGTACCGTGGGAGGCGGCATGGCGGAGGCGTCGTCCACCGCTTCCGGCTCGTCCTCGGCGGCGCTGTATTCCGGAACGTAGCTGCCGAGCGGCACGCGGATGCGCAGGCGGTCGCCTGCGCCCTCCGTCTCGTAGTACTGCTCCAGCAGTTTCCTGAGCTTGCCGGCCTGGACGCGCACGAGCGGGTCGTTGCCGGCGTCGAAGCCCGGCGGCCGGCCGAAGACGTCGATGCCGATGCTGTAGCCCTTGAGCTGGGCGGCTTTGCCGGAGAGCTCGCTTTCGACGATATAGGAAAGGAACGAGCGCAACCGCCCGGAGCGGGCGAAGGCCTCGCTCGTGATGATGGCATCAAGCGCACGCCGCACACGTTCGCACGCCGGCCTGTCGGTCCTGCTCATGGTGTCGCCACAGAGGAGACCATCGCTGCTGCCCGATTTCCTTCCCGTTCCCCAAGACGGGACGCCGGCCCGGCATCCCCTAAAATCATCGGGATTCTACCGGTGATTCTTGCGCAACGGCAAGGGGGCATGCACAGGCTCCCGCCACAAAGCCGCAAGGCCCCGGCCTGCGGCCGCCTTGCGGCGATTGCCCTTGTGGAAACAACAGGCTAGAGCTTGTGGCCTGCAAGAGGAGTTTGCGTCGCCATGCCTGCGAAACTGTCGGTCAATCTCAATGCCATTGCCATGCTGCGCAACCGGCGGGACTTGCCCTGGCCGAGCGTCACCGGCCTTGGCCGGATCGCCCTTCAGGCGGGCGCGAGCGGCCTTACCGTGCATCCGCGGCCGGACCAGCGCCATATCCGCTTTTCCGATCTCGCGCCGATCCGCAGCCTCATCGACACCGAGTTTTCCGGCACGGAATTCAACATCGAGGGCTTTCCGGAAGAGGGCTTCATGCGGCTCGTCGAGGAGCATCGCCCCGAGCAGGTGACGCTCGTGCCCGACGATCCCTCCCAGGCGACCTCCGACCACGGCTGGGACTTCCGCAAGAACCATAACCTCCTCGGCAACATCGTCGGCCGGCTGAAGAAGCTGGGGCTGCGCGTCTCGGTCTTTGCCGATGGCGATCCCGACCGTGAGGCGCTGACCATCGCGAAGGAGGTCGGCGCGGACCGGATCGAGCTCTACACCGGCCCCTATGGCGGCTGCTACGACGATCCGGCCGAGGCGGCGCGGATCGTCGAACGACTTGGCGAGACGGCGGATATCGCCTTCGAGCTCGGCCTCGACGTCAATGCCGGCCATGACCTGACGGTCGCCAACCTGCCGGCGCTCGTCGCGCGCATCCCGCGTCTTGCCGAAGTGTCGATCGGGCATGGCCTGACCGCCGACGCGTTGGAACACGGCATGGCGGAGACCGTGCGGCGCTTCTGCCGCGCCTGCGGCCAGGACGTCTGACAGGCCTTGCGGCGCCCGGTCGAGCGCCGCACCTTGAATGGCATCAACCGAGAAACGCGGCCTTGTTCGCGGCGACGAAGTCCTCGAAGGTTGTCGGCGCACGGCCGGAAAGCGCCTCGGCGTCTTCCGTCACCATCGCGATCCTGCCTTCGCGCGTGTTGGCGTCGAAGGAGACGATGGTCGGCACGAAGCCTTCCGGCAGGCCTGCGGCCTTCAGCCCCTCGGCAAGCTGGGCATCCGTGACATGCACGACGGCAAGCGGCTTGCCGGTCGCCGCGGAGACGATGGCGGCGATCTCTTCGGCCGTGTGCGTCTTCGGGCCGGTCAGCGTGTAGGTGCGGCTCTCGTTGCCGGCCTTCAGCACGGCGCCGGCAAGGGCGGCGGCGGTGTCGGCGCGGGTGATGTGGGCGATCCTGCCCGCACCGGACGAGGTGTACCAGGAGCCCGTCTGCAGCGCATGTGGCAGCGACATGAAGAGGTTTTCCGCATACCAGCCGTCGCGCAGGATGGTGTAGGGGATGCCGGTCACCTTGATCGCTTCTTCGCTGCCGAGATGGTCGGGGGCGAAGGTGACGAGCGAATCGTCCGGCTGCGGCATCGACGTATAGAGGATGTGCTTCGCACCCGCCCTGGCGGCGGCGGCGATAGCGGCCTTGTGCTGGGCGAGGCGCTTGCCGGGCGTGTCGAGCGCGTCGGTGGAGATGATCAGCACCTTGCCGGCGCCGGCAAAGGCCGCGTCGAGCGAGGCCGGATCGTCGAAATCGGCGGCGCGCACGGTGACGCCCTTGTCGGCATAGGCGGCGAGCTTCGAGACGTCGCGGGTCGTGGCGATGATGTTGGCGGGCGCGAGCTTGCCGGAGGCGAGGAGCGCGTCGATGACGAGGCGGCCGAGCTGGCCGGAGGCGCCGGTAACGAGAACTGTGTCGGTCATGTTTTGCCTTTCTGGGCCCTTGCGGACCGTTCCTGCAGGCGTGGCGGGGAGGCGCCCTGGTCCTGCTGCGCGTTGATCTCTAATTGAGACTTGCTCTTATCTGGTAATCTGATAGGAGCTGTAAAGAAGGCAGTTTTTTCTGCGGTGGTTACCTGGAGGGAACCGGCAATGAACAGGATCGTCGACCGTGCCGAGGGCGAGCGCGTCATTCTCATCGACGGTGTCGCCATGTCGATGGACGATTGTCCGGTGCGCGACGTGCTGGACAGCGTCGGCGGCAAGTGGACGTCGCTGATGATTCTCGGCCTTGCCGACGGGCCGCGCCGCTTTTCGCAGCTGCGCCGCTTCATCCCCGATATTTCGCAGCGCATGCTGACCCAGACGCTGCGCGACCTGCAGCGCGACGGCTATCTGACGCGCACCGTCTATCCCACCCAGCCGCCGAGCGTCGAATATTGCCTGACGCCGCTCGGCCATTCCTTCCTTGCGCTTCTGCGCTCCCTCGTGCAGTGGTCTAGCGAGAACCATGCCGCGATCCGGGCCGCCCGACAGGCCTACGACGCGGTAAAGGACTGACGCTCCGGCCGCTGGGCTCCGGAGCCGCATGCAGGGAAGGCGGCCATGAAGCCACTCGATATCGGTATCGCCGGCGCCGGGCCCGCGGGGCTTGCGGCGGCGCTGTTCCTGTCGCGCGCCGGCCACCGGGTGGAGCTGATCGAACGCTTCGAGCAGCCGTCCCCCGTCGGTTCCGGCCTGCTGATGCAGCCGACGGGGCTTACCGTGCTCGATGCGCTCGGCCTGTCCCCGGCCATCCATTCGCTGGGCAACCGCATCGACCGGCTGCATGGGGCCGACGCGCGGAGCGGGCGGACGGTGCTCGACGTGCGCTACGATGCGCTGGCCGGCGGCCGTTATGGCCTTGCCGTGCATCGGGCGGCGCTCTTTGCCACCCTGCATGATGCGGTGGCGGCCGCGGGCCTGCCCATCCGCACCGGCATCACGCTCGCCAAGGCCGAGACGCGGCAGGCGCGCACCGCCCTGCATGATCCAGAGGGCGAGATCGTCGGCGACTACGACCTGGTGGTCGACGCGACGGGCGCCCGTTCCCAGCTTGCCGCCGCGTCCGTCGTCGCGCCCGCTGTGCGCGAACTGCCCTGGGGCGCCTTCTGGGCGACGCTCGATTGCGACGGCATACCGCACGATGCGCGGGCGCTCGCGCAACGCTATGACGCGGCGAAGGTGATGATCGGCGTGCTGCCGGTCGGCCGGGCCCATGCGGGCGAGGGGCGCAAGGTCGCCTTCTTCTGGAGTCTCAAGGCGGCGGATGCGGGCGCGGTGCGGCAGGCCGGCCTTCAGCGCTGGAAGGGGTGCATCCTCGACTACTGGCCCGAGACCGCGCCCTTCCTCGACCAGATCACGGACTGGGACCAGCTGACGCTCGCCCGCTATGCCCACCGCACCACGCTGCCGCCCGTGGCGGACGGCATCGCCTTCATCGGCGACAGCGCCCATTCGACCAGCCCGCAGCTCGGGCAGGGGGCGAACATGGCGCTGCTCGATGCGGCGGCGCTGGCGCATGCCCTGTCCACGGCCGCCTCCCTGGAGGAAGGGCTGGCGGCCTATGCGGCCGCCCGGCGAAACCATGTCCGGCTGTTCCAGCTGCTCTCCTACGTCTTCACGCCCTTCTACCAGTCGGACTCGCAGGCGATCGCCTGGCTGCGCGACCGGCTTGTGGCGACCGTCGCGAAAATCCTGCCGGCACCGCAGGTCCTTGCGGCGATCGTCTCCGGCACGCTGGTCGATCCGTTCATACGGGCTGGGCTTCAGGAGTGCCGCTGGCTGGAGCGCACGCTGCAGGAGGCGTGAGCGGTTCCTGCCAGCCGGCAAGGTCGAGCGCCCAGGTCTGCCCCACGAGGTCCTGGCCGAAGCTGTGGTGCGCCTCCTCCTTCTGCAGGGTGAAGCCGGCGGCCTGATAGATGCGGCGGGCGGCGGTCAGGATGTCGTTCGTCCAGAGCTCCAGCCGCCTGTAGCCGGCGTCTTGCGCAAAGCGGATGCACGCCGTCACAAGCCGGGTGCCGAGGCCATGGCCGCGCGCGGCCTCGGCGACATGCAGCAGGCGCAGCCTGGCCGTCGTCTCGCTGGCCTTCACCAGGAAGATGCTGCCGACGAGCGTGCCGTTCTGCTCGGCGATCCAGCAGTGCTCGCGGGCCGGATCGAAGTCGCGCAGGAATTTCGCGCAGATCTCGGCGACGAGCGCCTCGTATTCCTCGTTCCAGCCGTAGCTTTCCGCATAGCTTTGGGCCTGGCTGGCGATCACCCTGCCCATGTCGCCGACCCGGTGGGGGCGGATCCGGATCGGGCTTGAAAGGTCCTGCCCGGCAAGGAGGGCCGTGACGTCGCTGAGCGCCGCCGTCAGCCTGTGTCGCGCCACCTCGTCGAGCGGCTCGATGAGCGTCGCGATGCTTGCCCGCGACCGCGTGGCGAGGTCGGCGGCGACCGCCCGGCCGCTCTCCGTCAGGCTCAGCAGCCGTCCGCGGCCATCGGCCGGGTCCTGGCGGATGTCGACCATGCCCGCCCCCGCGAAACGTTTCAGCATGCGGCTGACATAGGCGGGATCGAGCGACAGTTCCATCGTCAGCTGCGAGGCGGCGGTGGCGCCGCCATTGGCGAGTTCGTAGATGACGCGCGCTTCGGTCAGCGTATAGGGCGTGTCGAGATAGGCGCGGTCGAGCACGCCGATGCGGTTGGTGTAGAAGCGGTTGAAGGCGCGGACCGCTTCGATCGTGTCCGCACCGGGTTCCTCAGGGGCAATGGCCGTCATGATGGATCTCCTTCGATCACCATAGTTGCCATTTATTTGACTGAGTCAAGTAATTTGCGTCGCTGCCGTTGCATGACCAAGTGTGCGAGGGGGCGGACGCAAAAAAGGCCGGATCGCTCCGGCCTTTCCGATTTCAATGCTGTCGCGGCCGATCAGGCTGCGACGAGCTGGTCAGCCGACATCTTGCCGGACTTGCGGTCGCGGACCAGCTCGAAGCTGACCTTCTGACCTTCGTTGAGCGCTGCGAGGCCAGCGCGCTGAACGGCGGAGATGTGGACGAAAACGTCCGGCTCACCGCTGTCCTGCTGAATGAAGCCGTAACCCTTGGTCGTGTTGAACCACTTTACGGTACCAGTTGCCATGACGAAACCTTTCCTAAGCCGTCAAATCAATCTTCGGTCGCCGGGACGGCAACCATGGGAGGTCGAATTTGAAGGGTAGGTTCGTAACTGCAGGCGCAAGCGCCTGCAAATGCAGAAGTCAACGTTCAAATCTCGATGCGGGAGAAATAAGTGGTTCGGTGCTCCGGGTCAAGATGTGCGCGGCCCGGATCGCCTACGGTTTTCATTCGACCGCCGGCAGCGCCGTATCGTTCGCGCATTGCGAGATCGGCAGTTGCCGGACGCTGTGAATGGCGGTGATCCGGCCCTCCGCGGCATCGGTCTCCACCTTCATGCAGGCGCAGGCATAGCCGTAATTGCCGTTGGTGCGCACATAGTCGCCGGCGGAAATGTCGGGAATCCGGTCGAAGCCGGCGGGCTCGTTGCCGGCGCCCTGCGTCATCAGTGTCCAGCTCCCCTCGCTGTCGTCGAGCCACCAGTTGGCGGGTGTCGGGTTCTGCAGCCAGCCGCAGCGGGTTTCGGCCGCCTCGGCCATGGCGACGGTGGCCGCCAGGGCGAGCAGGGCAAAGAGGATCGGCTTCCTCATCGTCGCACCCTCAGTTCCCGATCTTCTTGCAGTGGAACGTGTCGCCGCTGGCCTCGGAGGCCCAGTCCATCCCGCTGTCGGTGATGTTGGCAAGGCCGATGCGATAGTCGTCGGCGAAGGTCAGGATGTAGGCGCCGCCGTCCTGCTCGCTTTTCAGGATGGGCATCGGCCCTTCGCCCGAATCATAGGTGTCGGCGGTGAAGGTGAAGGTCGAGACCTCGCAATCCCAGGTGCCGACATAGGGCGGCTCCCCGGCGGCGTGGACGGGCAGGGCGGAAAGAAGCAGGATGGACGCAAGGAGACGAAGCATGGCGGGATCCGTCGCAGGAGGGCAGGCGAAGCTGTAACGCGCAGCGCCTGCCCCTTATTCGCGGGGCCGTCGGGCCATGCCAAGAAAGGTCCCGCCCTGGACGGGACCCCTTGAGAATCAGGCCGGGCGGCGCTTGTCGACCCGGTGATGATCGAGGAAGGCGGCGATGGCGGCCTCGCCGCACAGGCGACGCTGCTCGACAAGGGCGCCGGCAAGATGGGCGGCATCGCCGAAGGTGCCGATCTCCGTCTCGGCCGTCGCCGGATTGCGGGCAAGCGTGTCGGAAACGATGTCCGCCAGGGTACGCGGCAGGATATCGGTGCACGCCCGCATGCTTTCGAAAACGATGCTTATCGGGATGATCTGGTCCTCGTAGATCACCATCGGTTCGGCGCGTTCGTCTTCCCACGCGTCGAGCGCCTCGAGGGCGGCGCCGAACAGCTGCTGCAGAGTGATGGGCGCATGTCCTTCGTGAAGGTCTGGCAGGAAATTCATCATCTTCTGTCTCCTTGGCGTAAGGGCGATTGGCTTCATACTCCTGACTGAGAGCCCCGATGCCGGCGTGCCGATGCGCTATGCGAACGGCCTGCTGCACCGCAGGTCTCACAAATCTTAACAAGCGGAAACGGATTGGGAAGCGAAAAATTTTGTGCCGGTCAGGCCCTCTGTCCGTTTGGCGTAGAGTTATGTTTCAAATCAGCGACATAGCGGAAAGAAAATTTCCGTCTCATTGTGCATTGCAGCGATTATTGCATGTCCCGTGGCCCGGCCTGGAAAGAGATTCGGCACGGCAAATCACTTCTCTTTCATTCGTTGGAAGAAGGCTGTTGACCGGCCATGCGGAGATCGTTAGAAGGTTGCCGAACCGTACGGTACGGTACGCAAACGGATGGATGATCGTCTTGCAGGTGTTCGAACAGGCAAAAGCGGGGGCTGCGGCCGCGGGACTGACGGAACGTCAGGGCGCGGTGCTGGAGCGTGCGCTCGGCCTGCTCGTGGAGGGTGGCGAGCGTGCGCTGACGACGGCCGGCGTGGCGCGCGCGGCGAACTGTTCGAAGGAAAGCCTCTACAAGTGGTTCGGCGACCGCGACGGGCTGATCTCGGCGATGATCACCTACCAGGCCGGCAAGGTGCGCACGGTCGAGGTGAGCGCGGGCGCACTGACCGCCGAGACGCTGCGCAAGCATCTCCTTGCTTTTGCCCGCGACCTGATCGACGTGCTTTCCGGCGATGTGTCGCTGGCGCTGAACCGCCTTGCCATCGGCCAGGCGAGCCGCGAGGGCGCCGGTCTCGGCCGCCTCTTGCAGGAGCGCGGCCGCCGGCAGATCAGCAGGCGCGCCGCGGCCCTCCTGGAGGCGGGCCGCAAGGCGAAGCTGCTTGCTTTCGACGGTGCGGACGAGGCATACGGCACGCTCTACGGCCTGATCGTCTCCGACATGCACCTGCGCATGCTGCTCGGCGAGAATGCCGCAGCGCTCAAGAATGAATTCTCGCCCCGCGCGGAGAAGGCGGTCGATGCCTTCCTGACGCTTTACGGCGCGAAAGGATAAGCCGGCAGGCAGGCCCGCCGGTTCAACGCAAACAGACTAGCGAAGGGAAGGAACCATCGATGCGCGTCTATTACGATCGTGATGCCGATCTCAACCTCATCAAGGCGAAGAACGTCGCCGTCGTCGGCTACGGCTCGCAGGGCCGTGCCCACGCCCTCAACCTCAAGGATTCCGGCGCCAAGAACCTCGTGATCGCCCTCAAGGCCGGCTCGCCGACCATCAAGAAGGCCGAAGCCGACGGCTTCAAGGTCATGACCGTTGCGGACGCCGCCAAGTGGGCGGACCTCCTGATGATGGCGACGCCGGACGAACTCCAGGCCGACATCTACAAGAACGAGATCGCCGGCAACATCCGCGACGGCGCGGCCATCGCCTTCGCGCACGGCCTCAACGTCCATTTCGGCCTCATCGAGCCGAAGGCCTCGGTCGACGTCGTCATGATCGCGCCGAAGGGCCCGGGCCACACGGTTCGCGGCGAATACCAGAAGGGCGGCGGCGTTCCCTGCCTCGTCGCCGTTCACCAGAACGCATCCGGCAACGCGCTTGACCTCGCGCTCTCCTACGCCTGCGGCGTCGGCGGCGGCCGTTCGGGCATCATCGAGACCAACTTCAAGGAAGAGTGCGAAACCGACCTCTTCGGCGAGCAGGTCGTCCTGTGCGGCGGTCTCGTCGAACTGATCCGCGCCGGCTTCGAAACGCTGGTCGAGGCCGGTTATGCGCCGGAAATGGCCTATTTCGAGTGCCTGCACGAAGTCAAGCTGATCGTCGACCTGATCTATGAAGGCGGCATCGCCAACATGAACTACTCGATCTCCAACACGGCCGAGTGGGGCGAATACGTCACGGGTCCGCGCATCATCACCGCCGAGACCAAGGCCGAGATGAAGCGCGTCCTCCACGACATCCAGACCGGCAAGTTCACCTCCGAATGGATGCAGGAATGGAAGGCCGGCGGCGCCCGCTTCAAGGGTATCCGCCGCAACAACGACTCGCACCAGATCGAGGAAGTCGGCGCGAAACTCCGCGGCATGATGCCGTGGATCGGCAAGAACAAGCTGGTCGACAAGGCCGTCAACTAAGGGGTCTGCCGATCCCGCTTCCTTCCGGCAATGCGGGGATCGGCAATCGCTTCTGCTTTGCGCAGGACGACGGGCCGGGCGGGTTTTCCGCCCGGCTTTCTATTTCAGGTCTTCTGAAATAATGCAGTGCATCTTCCGCCTCTTTGCAGTGCAGCAAGTAATAAACTTGCTCCGGAGGGCGAACAGGAACAAAATACAGGCGTGTTTCGTTCCGTCTCCGGGAGGAAAATGCGATGTCCACGATTGTCCAATACTTCGCCTGGTTCGATCTCTTTATCCTGGGCAGTATAGCCACGCTCGTGCTGCTCAGCCTTTACAGCGACCGCGCCACCTGAGCGCCGCCTGCGGCTGAAACCGCCGCCGGGGCACGGGCGCTCCGGCGAGTTTAGTCCCGTACGAAATCTTGGGACGCGGGCATGTTTTGTTGTTGCGATTATTTAGGTCAGTATTATTGACATAAAAACCGCACCGTGATGAGGTGCGTTCAAACAACAAGCCCGAGGAAACCCCCTATGTTCAAATGGGAACAAGCCTTCGCCACGCGCGCGTCGCGCATGAAGGCATCCGAAATCCGCGAATTGCTGAAACTCCTGGAACGGCCCGACATCATCTCGTTCGCAGGCGGCATCCCGGATCCGGCGCTGTTTCCAAAGGAAGCCTTCTCGGCCGCCTATGCCGATGTGCTGGCCGGCGAGGGCGCGGCGGCGGGCCTGCAATATTCCGTCAGCGAGGGCTACAAGCCGCTGCGCGACTGGCTCGCCGGCGAGATGGGCAAGATCGGCATCCCCTGTACGGCGGAAAACGTCTTCATCGTTTCCGGCTCGCAGCAGGGCCTCGATTATCTCGGAAAGCTTTTCCTCTCGCCCAAGGACACCGCGCTCGTCACCTGGCCGACCTATCTCGGCGCGCTGCAGGCCTTCAACGCCTATGAGCCGACCTACGACCGGCTGAACCTTTCCGGCAACCGCACGCCGGACGCCTATCGCGCGACGGCGGCGGAGGCCGGCGGCCGCGTCAAGTTCGCCTATCTTTCCGCCGATTTCGCCAACCCGACCGGCGAGACGGTCGACCGGGCGGGCCGCGAAAAGCTGCTCGACCTTGCCGAAGAGCTGGAAATCCCCGTCATCGAGGATGCCGCCTACCAGTCGCTGCGCTATGACGGCGAGGCCATCCCGCCGATCCTGGCGCTGGAGATCGCCCGCAAGGGCAGCATCGACGCGGCGCGCACGATCTACTGCGGCAGCTTCTCCAAGACGCTCGCGCCGGGCCTGCGCGTCGGCTACATCGTCGCGGCCGCGCCCGTCATCCGCAAGCTCGTGCTGATGAAGCAGGCGGCGGACCTGCATTCCTCGACCATCAACCAGATGGCCATCGCCCATGTCGCCGAGCGCGGTTTCGACGCGCAGGTGGCGAAGATCAGGGCCGCCTACAGCGCCCGCCGCAACGCCATGCTCGCCGCCCTGCAGAAATACATGCCCGAGGGCGTCAACTGGACGAAACCGGAGGGCGGCATGTTCGTCTGGGTCACGCTGCCGGCCGGCATGGACGGGGCAAAGCTGCTCGCCCGCTCCATCGAGACGGAAAAGGTCGCCTTCGTGCCCGGCCAGGCCTTCCATGCGGATGGCAGCGGCGCGAACACGCTGCGCCTCAGCTTCTCCTGCGCCGACGATGCGACCATCGAGGAGGGCATTTCCCGCCTCGGCCGGCTGCTCGCCAGCGAGCGCCTTGCGGCCTGAATGGCGTTCGACGCGGGTGGGGTTTGCCCCTCACCCTAACCCTCTCCCCGCAGGCGGGGAGAGGGGACGTGGCCCACGAAACAGTTATTGGTTGGG
Organism: Shinella yambaruensis; assembly: GCF_050859155.1. Taxonomy (NCBI): domain Bacteria; kingdom Pseudomonadati; phylum Pseudomonadota; class Alphaproteobacteria; order Hyphomicrobiales; family Rhizobiaceae; genus Shinella; species Shinella yambaruensis. Next base: position 2,428,017 of record NZ_CP150638.1, on the reverse strand, counting down.
GAAGCCGGCACGGCATACCCCTTCGCCCCGCTTGCGGGGAGAAGGTGGCCGGCAGGCCGGATGAGGGGCCTGTGCCCCCGACCTTCGTTATTCCTCCAGGCAGGCCAGCGCTGACGCGAACACCAGGTCCGGCAAGACGCCGAACGTATAGGGCGCATGCACGCGCTCCCATTTCTGGTGGTAGTCGCGACCCCAGGGGCCGATATTGACCGTCGGGAAGGAGAGCAGGTCGTCCGGCGCGTCGTCGGTGAAGGCCGCCGAGGGGGTGTTGGCGGTCAGCAGGCCCGTCTCGCCGGCCTCCGGCCGATGACCGAAGAAGCTCATGTCGGAAATGCCGGCGAAGATCTGCTTGAACTTGATCGAGGTGCCGTGCCGTGCCGCGGCCTCTTCCATCACGGGCTGAAGCCGCGCCTGCATCCGGCGGCCGGCCTCGGACTGGTCGAGATGCACCAGCGGATAATGCAGGCTGCCGAAGCCGATGATCACCGCCGGCCCTTCGATGCCGGCCTCGGTCGCCGCGGCGGAGACGATCTCGCGGCTGACCTTCAGGGGGTCGGTGCTGCCGGCAAGCGCGCGGTCAAGAGCCTCGAGCCGGGCGCGCGCCGCATGGCCGCCGCGCGCGGCGGCCCGCTCCAGCAGTTCGGCATAGTCGAGCACGAGCCCTTCCGTCTTCCCGGCGTCGCGCCCGCGATAGCGGGTGGCGTGGTCGTCCTGCGCTCGAAGCGCGGTCTCCAGCGCATCGGAAACGATGCTCTGGAATTCGCCGACGATGTCGCTGGCGCTGCGCCGGTGCGTCAGCCAGTTGAAGGAGAGCCAGACGCGGTCCGGCGTGGTCACGTCGTAGCCATCGCGGATGTCGCGCGCCTCAAGGCAGACGGGCGGCGGAGAATGCTCGCCGAAGGCCGCGTCGCTCAGTTCCGGCACCGTATCCATGGCCCGGACGATCTCGGCGCTGATGCGGTGGGCGCTCGTGCCGTTGAACGGATAGCCGGCATGGGTCGGCCGGCCGATGACGAAGGCGAAGGGCGCGAACTTGCCGATGGAGCCGAGATAGACCGCGCGGCCTTCCGCGCCGTCGCGCTCGCAGCTCGACGCATCGAGGTTGATGCCGCCGACAATGTCGAGGTCGAAGCGCCGGGCGATGTCCGGCAGGGCATTGCGCAGGCTGCGCATGCCGCGCGAACGGTTCTCCTCGTCGGGCGTCGCCACGAAGAGGATATTGCCCTCCTTGGCCTCCAGGCCGGCAAAACGCTCCAGCGCCGCGATGCCGGCGGCAAGGCCGCTCTTCATGTCGAGCAGGCCGCGTCCGGCAATGAAATTGCCGCTTTCGAAATCCTTCAGCGCCCTGGCTTCCGCGGCATTCAGCGGCCGGCTTCTCAGCTCCTTCAGAAGCGCCTCGGTCAGCGGTTCCGGATCGCAGGCGAGCGGCGCGAGCGTGCCGTAATTGGCGATGGAGACGGTGTCGAAATGGCCGGCCAGCACCACCGTGCGCCGCCCGCTGCCGCGCACCAGCGCCGCGACGCTCCGCGTCAGCGGTTCGCCATGGCTGTCCACGGTGAAGAGCTGGTCGGCATGGCGGGTGAAATAGGGCGTTTCGGCAAGATGCGCCTGCAGCTTGTGCGAAAAATGCGCCTCGTCCGGCGAGCCCGTCACGCTCGGCCAGCGGGTCATCAGGAGCGAGAGGTCGCGGGTTCGCGCGGTTGCGATGGCATGTGCGGTGTCGTTCGTCATGGGGCCTGCCGAAAGCGGTTGCATTGAGGGACGCACAAGGCTAGCCAAGGACGACGGCAGGCGAAACGGCAATTTTTTGGAAAAATTGCAGGCATTATTGCCGTTTCGCCAGCGAAGACTGACAAATCGGCAGGTGTGATGGATACGATCGACCGCAAGCTCCTCGCCCTCCTGCGCAAGGACGGCCGCGCCTCGCTCTCGGCTCTCGCGGAGGAGCTGAAGGTCTCGCGCGGCACGGTGCAGAACCGGATCGAGCGCCTGACGCGCGACGGGGTCATCGCCGGCTTTTCCGTGCGCGTGACGCAGGCCGATGATCCGCACGCCGTGCGCGCCATCATGATGATCGAGATCACCGGCCAGAAGACGCTGGCCGCCATCCAGGCGCTGCGCGGCCTTCCGGAAGTGCGCGCCCTGCACACGACGAACGGCGCCTGGGACCTCGTGGCGGAAATCCACGCGGACAATCTCGTGGAATTCGAGCGCGTGCTGCGCGGCATCCGCGCCATGGACGGCGTCTCGAAATCGGAAACCAGCCTGCTGCTGACGACCTTGTAACGGGTTACAGGCCTACGGCATCACGATGTCGATTTCCTCGCCGGTCGAGGAATAGGTGATGCGCCCGCCCTTCCAGCCGTCGGCGGCCTCCAGCCGGATTTCGAGCGTCACCTTGCCGTCCGGCGAGGGCACCATGAAGCTGCCGTCCGGCGCCATCAGCTGGCCGACGGAAAAGGTGTAGCGCGCCACCGCCATCTCCGTGCCGACCTGCAGGCGGGTGAAGGTCCGCGCCGTCAGCTCGCCGAGCTTTTCGGCGGAGAAGAAGGCGAGGTCCTCCAGGCGGAAGAGCCGTTCGGGCCGGAATTCCGCATCCCAGGGCATCATCATGCTCGATGCGGTGATGCCGCGGTCGTTGGCGTTGTAGTCGCGCATGGTGCCGGGCGTGTCGGGCACTTCGGCAAGCAGGCTCATCGAATCCTTGCTGACGGTGATCTCGGCGAAGCGGGCGTTCTTGCCGAACTGCTCGCCGATCGTGCCGAGCGTCTGCCAGGTCATGGCGGGGTCCAGCCAGTTGCGCTTCGGCTTGCGGGCATCGGGCAGGTTGGCGGCGCGCACCGTGCCGTCCGTCGTCACCTCCACCGTGCCGCTGGCGGTAAACAGCGTCATTTCCCCCGGCTGGCCGAGATCGGTGAAATGCACCACCCAGCGCAGTTCCGGCTTGCCGGGCCCGTCGGTCGAGAGCTTCAGCATCATGTAGCTCATCGTCGACTTGTCGTTCTGCCAGGCCGCCTTCGCCTTGTCGCGGATCATCGTGAGCCTGGAGAGATCGACATCGCCGATCGAGAAGCCGGGCAGGGCCGATGTGCCGGGGAACATCGGCGAGGTGATGGGCGAGCGCGTCACGCCGGAAATGTCCCAGGAATAGCCGACCGTGGTTTCCGGCAGGCTGGGATGGTCGGCCTTCACCTGCACGGATTTCGGGTAGATCGTCAGGTCGCGGACGACAGGCTTGTTGCCGATGACGGAGGCGAGGCTTTCCAGCGCGGCCTCCTTCGGCCAGTCCTCGTCCTTGAAGAAATCCATCTGGCGGGCGCGGTTGGTGTTGGAAAGGTCGCCGCCGATGATCGTGCCTCCGGCATCCGCGTAGACGGTGGCGCTTTCGCGCGGCGAGGCGACGTAGACCGCCCAGCGGATATCGCCGTAGGAGGGCGTCGGCAGGAGGTTCACGCGCCGGGAGATCTCGATCGACTGCACCGCGCCGCCGCTCTCGAGCTTCGCATAGCTTATGGCGCGGGTGGCGACCTGGTCGGCCTTGGCAAGGGGAATCGCGTCGAGCGGGAAGAGGCCGCTGGCAAGATCGGCCACCATCGCCGGTGCGGACCGCGCCGAAGGGCCGCCGACGGTCTCGGCTTCGAAGAAGAGAAGGCGGGTCGCCTGCCGCACGCGCCATTCGTCCACGTTGCCCGTTCCGGCCCCCTCTATGACGAGGTTCACCTCCTTTTCGGTGATTCGGATCGTGTGCACCTGCGGCGTCCTGCCAAGCGCTTCGGTGACGCGTCCTGCCGCGCGGGCGGCCTCGCCGGGACCGGTGATGTAGCTTTCCGCGGCGCGGGCGGGCAGGCAGGTGAGAAGCAGCAGCGCGAGCCATGCGGCCAGGAACGCCCGTGCTGTGCTGGATACAGTCCCCATGAGCAATCCTCCGCCCGCAACCGGATGCGCATCATCCGCACTGGGTAACGGCGCGGCAGGCCGGTTTATTCCGGGAAGGACAGGCGCCGGTGCGAAAAGCGGCTTTCCATTGCCGGTCAGCCGGTTACACTTGCCCGGCATTGCCCGAAGGACCCTTGAAAGCCCCCATGTCGCTACGCATCGCCACCTTCAATATCGAAAACCTCATGACCCGTTTCGATTTCACGGGCTTTCGCAACCAGCTTCGCCAGGACCGCGTGCTGCGCCTCTTCGACATCCGCAACGAGGCGGAATACCAGAGGCTGGAGGAGGCGCGCACCATCGCGCACACCGACGATGCCCGCCAGCATTCGGCGCTGGCCATCGCCGATGCGGATGCCGACATCCTCTGCCTGCAGGAAACCGACAACATGGCGGCCCTCCAGGCGTTCGAATACGGTTATCTCTTCCGCATGGTCGGCAACGGCTACCGGCAGAAATACCTGATCGAGGGCAATGACAGCCGCGGCATCGACGTTTCCGTGCTGATGCGCGAGGAGACGCGCGACGGCCAGCGCATCGAATGCGTCGATATCCGCAGCCATGCCGCGGTCACCTATCGCGATTTCGACCTCCATACGCCGGATCTCGGGCAGGGGCTCAACCCGGACGACAAGATCTTCAAGCGCGATTGCCTGGAGATGGATCTGCGCATCGGCGGCCGGCCGCTGACGCTCTACGTCGTGCATTTCAAGTCGATGGGGCCGGGCAGGGAGGGAATGGACGGGCGCCAGTCGACCATGCCGGTGCGCATGGCCGAGGCGAAGGCGGTGCGCCGGATCATCGAGGACCGCTTCGGCGCCGGCCATACGGCGGGCAAGGCCTTCGCCATCTGCGGCGACATGAACGACTATCAGGAGAAGCTGGCGATCGAGGGCGACAAGCGCAACGGCTACCGCTTCATCCCGCGCAAAGAGGCGGTGAGCGCGCTCGATGCCTTCAGCGCGGACGGTTTCGCCGTGAACCCGATGCTGCGCCGGCCGGTGGACGACCGCTGGACGCTCTATCACAGCCGAGGGCCGGAGGAGCGCCATCTCTGCCAGCTCGACTATATCTGGCTCTCGCCCTCGCTTGCCGAGCGCAACGCGCAGCGCGTTCCCGAAATCATCCGCGCCGGCCAGCCCTTCCGCACGCCCTTCCCGCCGGGGCAGGAGGTGGAGCGGTATCCCCGCGTCGGCTGGGACCGGCCGAAGGCCTCCGACCATTGCCCGGTGGTGATGACGCTCGACCTGTGACCCGTTCTCCGGCCTGCCGGCCGCGGAAACGCCCGTTGGCGCACGGTGTGGTTTTCCCTTGCCCGCAGGAAGCGCCTCGGGCAATTCTAGCAGGATGCTTTCGGGCAAAAAACGAACAGGGAGAATGCCTTGCCCCGTCGCTACGCCATCTATGACGTCTTCACCGACACGCGGCTCGCGGGCAATCCGCTGGCCGTCGTCTTCGATGCCGATGATCTCGACGACGGCACGATGCAGCGCATTGCCGGCGAGTTCAATCTTTCCGAGACCGTCTTCGTGAGGACGCCGGAGAACCCGGCGCACAGCGCGCGCCTGCGCATCTTCACGCCCGGCCGGGAGCTGCCGTTCGCCGGCCACCCGACGGTCGGCGCGGCGATCGCCATCGCCGAGGCGGGCGAGGGCGGCGAGGCGGGCCCGCGCGATCTCGTCAGCGTTCTGGAGGAAAATGTCGGTCCTGTGCGCTGCGCGGTCAGGCTCGGCGCGCGCAAGGCCGCCTTCGCCGAATTCGACGTGCCGCGCAAGGCGGCGCGCCTGGAGGCCGCGTTCGACCGGCAGGCGCTCGCCGATGCCTTCAGCCTGAAGCCCGGCCAGATCGGCTTCGAGAATCACGTAGCCTCGTTGTGGAGCGCCGGCGTCGCCTTCGTGATGATCCCGGTGCACGACCTCGCGGCGGCCGCTGCGGTGGAATTCGACCCGACGCTCTGGGAGCGCTGCGCGCCCTTCGCCGAGGGACGGCTCGCCTCGGCCTATCTCTATTGCCGCGGCGGGGTCAATCACGTCGCCCGCTTCCACACCCGCATGTTCGCGCCCGACATGGGCATTGCCGAGGACCCGGCGACGGGGGCCGCGGTCGCGGCCATGTCCGGCGCCATCCACTTCTTCGACAAGCTGGTGGACGGCCACCATCCGTTGCTGATCGAGCAGGGCGTCGAAATGGGGCGCCCGTCGCTCATCCACCTCCATCTCGATATCGCGGGCGGGACGATCGCCGGTGCGCGCATCGGCGGCGAGGCGGTCCGCATCGCGTCGGGAACGTTGGATTTGTGACGGTTTTTTGCGCTGCGGAAGAAATTTATCCGCGGACGCATCTTTTTTCCGGATGGCTATGGACAAGCTCCACGAAGGCCTTTATACGCCCCGTCAGACCGCTGGAGCGGTCAAGTGGGTGATTAGCTCAGTTGGTAGAGCAGCTGACTCTTAATCAGCGGGTCCACGGTTCGAGCCCGTGATCACCCACCAAACATTTCAACAGGTTACGCTGATTTCCCTGTTTTCCCCGTAAAGCCAGTCGCCACCGAGTCGCCACGCGGCGGGGCAATCTGGTCCAACGTGATGTCATTAAAAAGCCGCCCGACGTTCAGAGCCGGGCGGGGCGCTCAATGCGTCGGGTTCACCGCAGCGGCCAAGCTAACCACATCCCGACTCGCCGCTTCAGCCTCGTCCTCTTCTTGGATCTCACGCTCCGCCTGAAGCCAATGGCCTAGCGACCGGCCGTCGAGCGAACCTTCACGCTGCCATAGCTCAAAGGCCCTCGCCTTGATCCGTCTTTCGCCCTCGTCCTGCATTGTCAGCCCAGCCCAAAGAACGACAGGACAGCGATAACGACCACGACCAGGCCGACGAGATAGATGATGTTGTTCATTGCGCGTCTCCTCTTCAGTTCCAGGCCAAACGTGGCGGCCTACAATCTTGTTCCTGTCGGCCGGAACCTCACCGGGCCGCAGCCCGTTCCCTCTGCCCCACAGGAGGACGTCAAATGGCAATTGAGAATGCACCCACCGAGAAGGGCAAAGAAGGCGCCCGAGGCCTCCACAAGGCCGCACGGGCCGAAGAGCGTGCAATTGAGGCTGAGAAGGGTTCGGATCTCGCCAAGGGCGCGGATCGCTTCGAGGAGCGCTCCAGGAGCTCTGACGGAAAGAGCGCGGGCGAAAAGCAGCGATAAGTAAATCGTCTGACCAGCAACACGCCGTATATCCAACATCTAATATAGATAGAAAGCAAGTATACTGCTCGCCTTGCAATTGTCACGCTATAGGCGCACAATTGCATCACTGACAGCCGATTACCAGGGCGCTGTCGGCCGTGAGGTGACTCCTTTCGCCCCGAACGAGGAAGGGAGCTCGCCATGGATCTCCCACATTTATTACCGCAAGCAGGAATATTCGAACCCGACGATATCGCAGTGATGCGGGATGTCGTCGCCCGCCTGAAAAGGCACGCGAACCGGGATCTCGATGCGGTTGCCCTTACCGTAATCCGCGTTTTCCGGGAGGAGCCCGGCGACTCGGAGCACCTCTGGAACCGTTGTCGCTCCCATTTCGGCTGACCGTGCCCGGTGAAGCAACTAGAGAAAAACAAAACCGCTCGCCCTTTCAGACGAGCGGCTCCGTGCACGGCGCTGCGGCAATGGGCTGCAACCGGTGGGTGGCCGCGCATAAAGCAACGATACCACATCGTATAGGGGACGGCCAGCGCGCGTCGAGTGTGGGGGACGTGGTGATCGCGCTGGCCTGTGGTGTAAAAAATGCCGCGCGTCACCACGCTGAGGAGCTGCAGCGCGCGGCACCTTCCTGATCGGACATGACTACGGTCGGGAAGGAAGAAATGGAGCCCCTGGCGAGATTCGAACTCGCATCATCCGTTACCGCTGTCGGGCTAGAAGTCCCGCGCGGGTACAGGGGCGAAATGGTTAGGAGGGATAAACCGCGTATTCGGCGCGCTCGACCCAGGCATATGCGCGGTCGCCCGCACGATTCTCCTCGACCCACTCGTCGACGGCTTCCTTCGCGTGCTCGAAACTGAGCGCGACACCAAGGCAACCGACCTGACCGTTGCGGCACGTCATCATCACGAATCTCGGCTGGGTCATGCCGCCACCTCCGGATACTTGATCCCGCTGGCAATCACCGGTACGTATTCCGGTGTGATCGTCATGACACGCTGGTCGCCTCTGTAGAGGGCGACGCCGAGGTCATGCTCGTTGTGACGCAGCATGTACTGCTCGCCGCCGATAAAGACCGTACTGCCTTCTGGATACCAATCGCGCCAAGTCATCTCGCACACTCCCCATAGATTTCGCCCTTACGAACCGTCTTGTAGGTCAGCCAGTCCATCGCACCGCGCCCGGTGTTGCATTCGCTGCAAGCCAGCGCGAGGTTGTCGGGAGCGTTTGTCCCGCCGTCCGCCTTGCGGCGAAGGTGCTCGATCGTTTCGCTCGAAGGATGTGGCTTTTTGTCCTTGTGTGGCGGCCCCATCTGGCGAGCGCAGTAGCAGCACATCCCGCCCTGCGCTTCGCGGAGGCGGCGGCGTACCCTCATGAACTTGGTCATGCCACGCCCCTCCGCATCTGCTCATCCAGCCCGCCCCAGTCGGCTATGCCGGATTCGGCAGGGTCATGCTCACAACCGAAGTCGGCGCCCCATCCGCTGCCGCGCCATGACGGCCCGCCCTGCATAATGGACTCGGTCCATCCAAGGTCAGGCTCACCGTCTTCATCCGGCTCGCGGCCGTCATGTTCGGCCTCACGGTCATCGCCCCACATGTCAATGCCGGAGAGGTAGGGTTCAAGATCGGGGTCGCCGTCAGCAGTATCGAGAAGGGCTATGAGCACGTCGATGGCGCGCTCGATCTTGTGGCGCTGGATGTTCATTTCGCAGCCTCCGCATCGAGTCCGACCAGCCTGCGATACATCGCAACCGTCTCCTCGGTGCTGGCTTCGACCTTCGTGATCCGCAACGCCTCCAGGGTGGCGACCTTGAGGCGGAGAAGGTGCGGGTTGCCGTCGTAGCACATGACGTCGGCGTCACTGCCGCGTACACCAAGGATCATCAGGGGCCATTTGCGTCCGCCTTCTTTCTCGAAGTCGATCACGTCGCCGGCCTGAAACTTCGGCGGGTTCTGGCATCGCAGATGACGCCGGAAGGCAGCGATCGTCTTCGGGTTGTTGGCGTTCCTTAACGGACCATTAGGTACGTTTCGTTTCGGCATGGGACACCTCGTTGCGTCTTTCGTATCTAGGTGATACCTTTAGATCACGACGATCCCGATGTCAATACCAAAAGGTCATAGTGATACCAATGGATCAGAATAACCTATCTGGCCGACAACTTGCGGCGGCAAGAACGCTCCTCGGAAAGACGCAGGCTGAGATTGCCTCGGCGGCGAAAATCAGTGTGCCCACTTTGAAGCGAATGGAGGCGAGTGAAGGAAGTGTGTCAGGCATGACGAACAACGTCGCGGCTGTTGTTGCCGCCCTGCTAGACCTTGGAATCGTCTTCATCCCGTCCAACGGCAACGGCCCAGGCGTGCGTCTGAGGGATCGGCAGGAATAGCCTCGCGCGCACGCGCGAGGTGAGACGGCACGCCGTAAGGTGCTCTACGAATTGGAGTTTCCTGAGACGAAGAATGGCGGTGATAGAAAATCAGTTCGCCACAATGGCGAACTGACTGAGGACAAGGCAGACCGCTTCACAAAGACCGCCGCCAACCCCTTGAAATTATTCGGCACCGATCCGTGCCAACGCGTTGATTTCACTCGATGCAAAATTGCATTCAGCGGTATGCGCAGATTTGCGCATACCGTCGAATCCTTCCGCGACAAGCGGGTCATCAACAAGCGCAATAGGCAACTTTCGAGGATCGACAGTCGAGTTGTATTGACGCATTTTTCCGAGAGAGGAGAAGTCATGCTTCAGAAGACCGGGTACTGCATCGCTATTGTCATTCTGTCTGCCGCCTGCTTCTGGGCGGTCGGACAGTGGTACTAGAGTCTGGTCGAGCCCTCGACAACCCCGCCGCGCAATGGCAGAGTTTGCCCACCACGACGATGTAGCCATGCCCGCCAAACCCATCCTCATATACCGCCTGACGCCTGCTCAGATCGACCTCATCGATCGCTTGGCGACGAGCGACGGAATCGTCATGGACGAACTCGCCTACCCGGATTTGGTGGCGTATCAGGAATTGGAGAAGCTCGGTTTCGCCGAAATGTGCATCGAGCCCCGGAAGAAAATCAAGATTGCGATCACCGACCAAGGGCGTCAGGTGCGGGCCGCCAGGTACATCTCCAGCAAGCCGGTCGTTCGCCTTACTGGACCGCAATTCCTCGCAATGCGCCTCCTTGCTGAAAGGCCGCGATCTTACAACGAAATCCCCGCCACCATGAAAGACACGGTGCGCCGACTGCGGTTGCGCGGCTGGGCAACCGTGGGGGAGGATGCCGAGGGGCGGTTCTGGACCGCGCTGACGACGGAGGGATGGGAGATTGTGGATCTGCTGGACTAGGGTCGCTGGGCCGCGCACCGGTACCGCACTGAATTTATTCACGAACCGTACCGATTTCGCTGATCCCGGCCTTCACATACACCCAATTTCTATATTCTATAGCGGCGGGCTCTGAAGGCCCTCCCAGTGGCATGAGCCAATGTGCCACTCGAATTGCCCCGCTTCGGCGGGGCTTTTTTTGTGTCAACCTCGAACGCCCAGTGGGTCGTCGGTAGGGTAGCAAAGAACCAGCACCTGGCGTCGCCTCAGGGTACGCATCCGGGGAAGGACGCCTTGCTGTTTTGAGAATTTTGGTGAGGCTCCGGCTATATCGACGTCAATATAGCCAGTGTTTTACCCATGGATATCATTCGCAGCGGTCGCCCGCAGATCAGGCGGCTGGAGATTGTAGAGAAAGGTCGTCGCCGGCACTTTAGTGACGAAGCCAAGCTGGCGATTGTCGCGGAGAGCTATAGTGGACCCCAGCAGGTATCGGCGACGGCTCGTCGCCATGAGATTACGCGCTTTCAGTTGAATAGCTGGCGCAAGGCGGTGCGGGAAGGACGGCTTGGGGGTGGTTCGTTGGCTGGCTTCGTTCCCGTTGTTGCGGATTATGACGCGGCGGCCGAGTATCCTGTTCCGGTTGCTGATCTGGAGCCTTCGGCGTCTGGTTCTGGTCGCATGGAGATCGTGATCGCGAACGGCCGGCGCGTTGTTGTCGACCGTGATGTCGATGTGGATGCGTTGCTGCGGATCGTCCGTGGCCTTGAGGGGCTGGAATGATCGCGATCCCGACGGGTGTTCGGGTTTGGCTAGCGACGGGCTACACGGATATGCGGTGTGGGTTCCCGTCGCTGGCGCTGCGGGTGCAGGAGGTGCTGAAGCATGACCCGTTGGGTGGCCACCTGTTCTGCTTCAGAGGCAAGCGCGGCGATCTGGTCAAGATCGTTTGGCACGATGGTCAGGGTGCCTGCCTGTTTACGAAAAAGCTGGAACGAGGAAGGTTCATTTGGCCTTCGGCCGAAGGTGGCGCGGTGGCAATCTCGTCGGCACAGCTTTCCTACCTGCTCTCCGGAATTGATTGGCGCGCGCCTCAGGAAACTTGGCGACCAACGCGAGTATGATTGCATTTAAGCATTGAGATTATTGGGAAATCTGGTTGAATGTCGTCATGACATTGCCGCCGCTTTCTCTACCTTCGGACCTCGCCAGCGCCCATGCGGCGCTGCTGGCCGAACGCACGGCGCGGGTGCAGGCCGAGGCGGAAGCCGCCAATGCAAAGGCACGGCTGTCAAGCACCGAAGCGCTGATCCTGGAGCTGCAACTCCTGATCGGAAAGTTGGAGCGCAACAGGCACGGGCCGAGCCGTGAGCGCACGCAGCGGCTGATCGACCAGTTGGAATTGCAGCTCGAAGAGCTGGTGGCGTCAGCGGCTGAGGACGAACTGGCGGCCGAAGAGGCCACGGCCAAAACGCAGACGGTGCGTGCCTTCACGCGTAAACGGCCAGTGCGCCAGCCCTGGCCGGAGGATATCGAGTGCGAGCGCATCGTCCTCGACGCGCCGACAACCTGCGCTTGCTGTGGTGGCTCGCGGCTATCGAAGCTGGGCGAGGACGTCACCAGAACGCTGGAGGAGATCCCGCGCCGCTTCAAGGTGATCGAGACGGTGCGCGAGAAGTTTACCTGCCGCGATTGCGAGGCGATCAGTCAGGCTCCCGCACCGTTCCATGCCACTCCACGCGGCTTTATCGGCCCTCAGTTGCTGGCCACGATCGTCTTCGACAAGTTCGGGCAGCACATCCCGCTGAACCGCCAGAGCACGCGCTTCAAATGTGAGGGCATCGATCTGTCGACCCAGACGCTCGCCGATCAGGTCGGACACGTCGCCTTTGCCCTAAAGCCGGTCTTCGACCTGATCGAGACGCATGTGTTCGAAGCCGAGCGGATTCACGGCGACGACACGACGATCCCCATCCTGGCCAAGGGCCAATGCACGACCGGCCGAATATGGGTTTACGTGCGCGACGATCAGCCATTCGCTGGGCCTGCACCGCCGGCGGCGGTCTTCTACGCCTCCAGCGACCGGCGCGGAGAACACCCGCAAAGGCATCTGGCCGACTTCAGCGGCATTCTTCAGGCTGATTGCTACAACGGCTTCAATCCGCTGTTCGACCGGACGCGAAAGCAGATGCCGGCAACGCCCGCGTTCTGCTTTGCTCATGCGCGCCGGAAGTTCTTCGAACTGGCCGATGTCGCGCGCAATGCCCGACGCGGCAAAGGAGCCAAGCCGATCTCGCCGATTGCCCTCGAGGCCGTCAAGCGCATCGATGCCCTGTTCGCCATCGAGCGCGATATCAACGGCCTGAGCGCAGCAGAGCGGCTTGCCGTCCGGCAGGAGAAGAGCAAACCCTTGCTGAACGATATGGAGGAATGGTTGTGCGCCGAGCGGCACGGCCTCTCGCGTTCATCGCCGGTGGCCGGGCCGATCGACTATATGCTGTCGCGCTGGGCCGACTTTGCCCGCTATGCCGACGACGGAAGGATCTGCATGACGAACAATGCTGCGGAAAGAGCGTTGCGCGGTGTCGCCTGCGGCAGAAAATCGTGGCTCTTCGCCGGTTCCGACCGCGGCGCCGATCGGGCGGCCATCATGCTCACGCTCATCATGACCGCACGGCTGAATGACGTGGATCCCAAGGCTTGGCTCGCCGATATCCTTGCTCGTATCGCTGACCTGCCGGTCTCGCGTCTGCCGGAATTGCTTCCGTGGGAGTGGAAGCGGCTACGCCAGGGCGAAAGTCCAGCCCTGATGCTGGCGGCCTGACGATGGCAGCTTCCCTGGTCCGTCTGAAGGTCACTCTTGATCATGTCGAACCGCTGGTGATGCGGCGCGTTGTCGTGCCGTGGCGCATCCGGCTCAGCCGATTGCATGAGGTCTTGCAGGCCGCGATGGGCTGGACGAATAGCCATCTCTACGAGTTCCAGATTCTCGACGTCGGTTTTGGTTTGCCCGACCAGGAATGGGGGGATGGCCCGATCGATGCGCGCAAGGTCTCGCTCCTGTCGGCAATCCAGGACACCGGCGCGAAATCCTTCAAATACCACTACGACTTCGGTGACGGTTGGACGCACAGCATCAAGATCGAGCGCACGTTCCCCATCATTGCGCTGGGCGACGCCATGCTGATCGAGGCGACGGGGCGCTGCCCGCCTGAAGACGTCGGCGGGCCTTGGGGATACCAGGAGTTCCGAGAGGCGCTTGCCGATCCCGCTCATGAGCGGCACGCCGAGCTGGCCGAATGGTGGGGCGCCAAAGACTTCGACCCGAACAATGCTGCGTTCGCCGATCTCAACAGAGCCGTTGAAGACCTGGTCGCAAAATGGGCGCGTCGATCACGCCGGAAAACCTGACGGTCCGCTACGCCACGCCCCCAACTCCGAACCGAACCTCACCACCATAGACCGATTGATTCTCATCCGCACGCGCAGAGACCGCGTGGCTGCTCGGATGCTTACGCCTCAGGCGCCGTCCGATTTTCCCCAGCCAAGCTTACGGCACAGCTCTTCACCCGCGATGATCGCTTCCTTCTGGGTCTTGAAGGGGCCTGACAGGTAGTGCGACCTGCCGCGGAATTCGACTAAGACGCCCTTGTTTAAAACGTCATAGACGATGTGCATTCCAATTTCATACTTCATCAAATCACCTCCTGCCCTCCATACGGCCGGCAGCGTGATCGGATCAAATCAATCAGCTCGTTAACCCAAAGAATTGAGGTTAATCAGGAAGCGGTCGTCGGCACCACCGGTTCCATCTTGACTCCTCCCAAAATGAGAACAAAATAGGAACATATTCCACCGAGCGGACCCAATTCCTATAGGTGCCCCATGTCGATCAAAGTCGCTCCACAGCAGGAAATAGACGCAGTCATCGAAGCCTACGGCGGCGACGCGAGGGCCGCTGTGCGCGAATTGCTGGCCGATGCGGATTTCCTTCGGGATCAACTCTACACGGCCTCAGTGCTGGTCTCTAAGGGGTACGCCCGTGGGTGGAGGCCCCGCTATGAACGGCCGTGCGATGGAGACTGAGCCGGCGATAGCCTCAAGCCGTGATGTCTGCTTTCATTTACCTTGAGTGTTTGACGCTGAAGCTGCATTAGGCTTCACTTACTTTCTTCGTAGACCGTAATTCCCATCTCCAGTATCTCGGCGAGATCGGATGCGTACCCGGCCTCTCGCAGAGATACAAATCTGCCGTAGTGATCGTCGGACAATCGACAAACGACCGCTCCGCCGCTTTGAACTTTAACGGCGTCGTCAATCGCAGCCTTTATTCCATGCGCCATGGTGCAGCTAGGTGATGAGCATGTAGAAACATATTGGTGGGCAGCAGTGGCCAAGTAAGTATAATGACAGCACCCCAATGTTGTTGGGCGTATCTTGTAGTCATTGTACTTTGATGGCTGAAGATTGTGCTGCGGGTCAAACGCTACCACGTTAAATACTTTTCCCTCATCGAAAAAACCCACAACCCGTCCAAGCGCCTTCGAGACATGAAATTGGAAGGTAAGCGCGCATTTCCCTGCGCGTTGACTTGGCCGCTATGAGGGTGATCGGCTTTTGCCGATGGGCCTTGATCAGTCAGGTGCGGTTTTTGCGAAGTTGAATGGCAGGAGGTCGTTGATGTCGGCGCCGTCTGGACGCTGCGGCATTTCGGTGAAGACGTGTCGCAACCAGGCGAATGGCTCGACGCCACAGGCGCGACAGGTCAGCATAAGGCTGTAGATGACGGCGCTTGCCTTGGCCCCATCGACGGTGTCACAGAAGAGCCAGGATTTTCTTCCGGTTGCAAAAACTCTTATGTCGCGTTCCAATAAATTGTTGTCGATCGGCATCCTGCCGTCTTCGGTGTAGCGGGTCAGATATTCCCACTGGTTTCGCGTATAGGAGATCGCATCGCCGAGCTTGGTGTCGGGCACGACCTTGGGAACCATCCTGTCGAGCCACTCCTTCAGGGCATCCAGGACCGGAACGCTGTGTTTCTGGCGCAAGCGTCGGATGCAATCGGCCCGCGTTTCGCCATCATCGGGCTTTTCGTCCCGCACCTGCCTTTCAATCCGGTAGAGCTGGTCGAAGAACTTCAATGCCTGCGCGGGCCGCCCGCTTTGTTTCTTCCCGGCCTTAAAGGCGTTGACGAAGCGTCGCCTGGCGTGCGCCATGCATCCGACATGCGTTGCGCCCTTCAGGGTGCGCCAGGCCTGATAGCCGTCGCTCATCAGGATGCCGCGATAGTCACCAAGGAAAGTCTGCGGATGCACCTGCCCACGACCGGGCTGATATTCGAGCAGCACAACCGGCTCGAGGCTGTCCTGCCCGCTGCGATAGGCCCAGATGTAGGACTCGTCCGTTGCTTTCCTGCCCTTTTCCTTCAGCACCTGCACCGTGGTCTCGTCACCATGGATGACGCTCTGCGACAAGAGCCGCTGTTTCAGTGCATCGTAGATGCGAACGAGGTGCTTTTCGCTCGAACCGATCACCCAATGGCCGAGGGCGCCACGGCTGACAGGAACGCCAGCACGCTCGAAGGCCTGCGCCAGGCGATAGAGAGGTGTCCCGTCGACATATTTGTGAACCAGCGCGAAGGCCAGCGTCGAGGCCGTGGCAATACTGCCCGGCAAGGGCTGTGCAGGCATCGGCGCGATGATGACAGGCGTGCTGATCCCGGTGCGCTCGCAGTTGCGGCAAGCATACTTCGCCCGGGCATTCTGCAACACGGTCGCCTTCACCTCGATATGCAGCTGCTCGGTGACGAGTTCGCCCATGCGATGCAACGGATGGCGGCAGCACGGACAGGTCTTCTGATCGTCGGCAAGGTCATATTCAACGCGTTGGCGGGGCAAGTTTGCCGGAAGAGGTTTACGCCCGCGCTTGACGCCTTCGGGCTTTTCCACCTCTGGCAATCCCGTGTCGGGAAGCTCAGTGGCGTCTGTCTCGTCACAATCGGCCAAGCCCTCATCCGCATCGGCCTCCAGAGCGGCGTTCTCGGCTTCATTGAAGACGCGATCCATATGCTTTTCGCTGCGCGGCGCAAAACGATGAAGTTGTGCAAGCGCCAGTTCTTCCTCGAGCTTGAAGACACGCTGTGCAAGAGCATCCCTTTCAGCCCGCAGCGCGGCGTTCTCCGCAGCATTCGCCGCCAGAAGCGCCATCAGTTCCGCAACATCAGGAGTGCCGGCTCGTGTCATCGTAGCTTTGAATCTGAGCCGCCCCGCTCCGTCAACAGCCTTCAGCCGACAAACTCATACTGCCGGACAGGATGGCGCACCATCGCGTCAAGATCGATGCCGTCAAGCAACCAGCGCAACTGTTCGGTATCGAGCGTCACGACCGGCGCCTCGCGGCGGGGCCAGCGAAACCGGTCTTCGGACAAGGCTTTCAAAACGAGCACAAACCCTGACCGCTCGAAGAACAGGAGCTTCATCCGGGTGCGCCGACGGTTGCAAAAGACGAACACAGCACGCTCGAACGGGCTCAAGCCCATCGACTGCTCGACTACGATCGCCAAGCTGTTGATCCCCGCACGAAAGTCGATCGGGTCCCGGTGAAGATAGACGCGAAGATCGTCAGCCAGCCGGAACATTGCAACGCCCCAGAACTTCGATCATCGCGGACAAGGCCTTCTCATCCGCATCTTCAAGCTCAAGCCGCACACCGTTCGGCAGAGACGCCGTCAGTCGCATTCCTGCCGATGATGGACGAGCCGGCATGTCGGGCTGCCGCGCAATCGGCGACGCTGAAACCACCGGAACAAAAGCCGATGTTTCCTCCCCCGCAACAACCGTCAAAGCACCCTCTGCCTGCCGATCTCGGCGAAGCTTCACCCAATTGCGTAACTGATTGGCGTTGACGCCGTGCGCCAGTGCCAGGCGGGCGACTGATACCCCGGGCTTCATTGCAGCGTCGATCAGCCGGTCTTTCTCGATGGGATCGAACCGTCGCTTCCCGTTGGAAAGAACCTTCACAGCCCGAAGGGGCCCCGATCCAGTCAAGATATCCAATGCCATTATGTCCACAGTCTCCGTTGTGGACACAGAATCCTTCATTCGATTTTCAATGAACAGGTGCCCCGAATTGTGCGCTTACATTGGAAGAACGGAAAATCCTGTTCGTTATCTAGGTATTCCTTTGCGACCCAGTCGAAGAACTTCCGGTCAACAGGTACCTTTTTCCCTTTCCAATCAATCTCATGAAATCGGAAACTAGACCTCGTGCCGAGGTCTTTGAAGAAGCTATCAAGGTCATAGGCACAAAGCGCTGCCAGCCTCTCGCAGACAGGTACAAACCAGCGAGAATCCTGATCGCCTATTCCAAATAATTCAGCTTGCCGCCAGAAACGCATCGAAAACGTCCAGCGCTGCTTAGGAGGTACATACCCAGCATTGGGCCGCGTAGCTCGCTCATGAACGACACCTTCAAGGACTGGCTTCATTGTGCCGGTGCGGGCTGAAGACGTGCCGCGTAGAATCTGCCCATCGTTTCTTCTGATAGGAGAGCTTCCGATCTCTCTGTGGGAGAAAGACCAGATCTGGCCTCGAGCCAGGGCGCTTCGCGATGGGTCATCTCTTCCAGTTGATCGCCAGTATAGTCCCCATATACCTCAAGCACGGCATCGATATGCGCTCTTTCGTGCGCTGCCGGGTTTGCAGGATTGAAATCGGCTAACAAATCGCTCAACTCTACCGTCGAGTACATGGACTTATAGTCCTTAAAGCGATCATACAGCTCCCGGCTTACAGGTCCGTGCACCCAAGCTTGAAAGCGACCTGCAAAAAGTTGGCCTCGACCGAAGGCGAGATGCCAAGCCTGCGCATAGTACATCAACTTGTGAAGCTTTAGAACGTTCACAAACACTCCGCCCGTGCGAAGTTTGAAGATGATGTAGTCTGCTACGTGGTGTATGTTGGCCATGGGTTTTCACTCTCTGTCCACAGTTGTTGTGAACACAACGCACATTATCATATTGACGATTCGCCATCAACGCGTTACGAGCACTCGCTGCTTCGTGCTCGTAACGCGCAATTTTGCCCTGCCGTGTCGGTAGTTAAGTCCTTTTAGCGTCAGTTTGTTCCTGATAGCCGCGGAGCATTTCCACCGCCACCCTCAGCAGTTCCGCCTCCATCACCGCAGACAGGGGCGCCGGCCGTGTCTCGCCTGGAGCGCCCATCCGCGGCACGGACAGGGTGTAGCCATCGCCACGCCGAATGAGCGCGCAGCCGGGCAAGGTCAGGTTGCCGATCTCTGCGGTGAAGGTGCAGGAAATCCGACCGCGGGACGGATTCATGTGTGTGATTTTAATCATTGCTTCCTGTTGCTGAGTAACGCTCGCGCAAGGGTACGTGTGGAATGTGCGCGCTTATTGTTAATGCAGGAGGCGCACCATGGGAGCGCGGACGAGTGTCTTCAATTCCAGTACAGAGCGCATCGCCTGGTCGATCGCCGCCCGGCATCTGGCCGCAGGCCAGAAGGACCCCGTGAAAATGATCATGGATGCCATAGTAGAAGAGCGGCAACGGTGCATCGAGCTGTTCGTCGCAGCGTCCGGGGATCGGGCAGCCGTCCCTGTCTTCATGATCGATCCGGATCACGAGTGGTAGCCCCCACCATGGGTCCCTTTCCAGCGGAAAAACAGCCGATGCGGGTCGGACATCCCGGCGCTCGTCTAGGTATAGACATAAAAAGCTCGGCAACAGTTGCCCTGCAAAAGCCCGTTTTCAGGGCGTTGTAGGGGTTGCCGTGGTGTTGCCGGCGTCAGCCGTAGGGCCGGCGGGCTCTTGCTCGTCGGATGAGTTGTCGTCGACGCCAGCGTCCGGCGCATATGGCGCGCCGAAGTCGATCGGCGTGCCGTTGCCGTCAAGCAGCCATATGATGTCCGTCCCGAGCGCATAGAATGCGCTTTGGCTCATGGTCAGGTCCTTTGATGTGGGGTGGTGAGCGGGGCGATGGAATTTCAGACCACGGCGCGGTACAAAGGCGTTGCCGGGTGTTCCCCCAAAGTCCTTCCGGCGGGACCCGGTTGGGCGATAGGGCGCTTGGCCGGGTCTTTTTGTTTTAGGTATCCTGAGTTGCATTCTCTTCTTCGGCATGCTTCATAAGCTGCTAACGAAAGGAGAGGCCCATGGAAGATCGCACAAACAAGGCTCGTGACGCGGACAAGAACGAACGCACTTCAAAGCCGTCGGCTGTCGGCGAGGATGGCGATGTCTATTTCTTCAATCCATGGGACAGGCATTTCGAAGCTGAGCAAAAGCCTCAAACGCACAAATTCGAGTTCTGAGCATCGCCGTGGCAGCGCTGCATGTTTGCTTTCCGGCCCGTTCGGGCTAGACCTCAAACATGGACCTGTTCGCGCGGCTTGCATTGAGGATGGCATACTGGCTTCGCCACCCGCCCTCGCGCCAGCATGTCTACGTTATGGCGATCGCTGTTGCCATCGCCGCCCTCATCGTGACCATCGAATATCTCGGCTATTGGCCTGACTGGATGAGGGCGGAGCGCCTGCCGCGCAGTCCGCTAAACAAATAGGACTGGAATAACGCCATCATCGGAAGGTGGCGACCGAACGACAAGCGCGATTAAGCGTTGACGAGATGCCGTCAAACGTGCGGAATTGCTGTAAAGGGACAACTTCACGACGGCACTTCTTTTCCAATGTCTTTTAGAAACCGCTACGACATCGCTGCGCCGTGGATAGTCGTCTGTGTCGGCTTCGGACTGATTATTCCAACCCTGTTCTGGTTAGTGTCGACCGAAAAATACCACGCCGTATATCAGCAGGAAGCTGCCAAAGCTCAGCGCAGCGAAGCCCATCAGACCTTTCAGCAGCACTGCGTCGACGGCCTTACCAGACAGGAACTGGTCGCATGCTACAAAAACGCCATAGACACCGCCCGTGAGCCCGAGCGCTCCGAGCGAAATTTGAAGGCTCAGGAGGATGTAGCCTCTTGGGCCATGGGAACGTTGGTTGTCACGTTCCTTAGTCTTATGGTCACCGGTGTCGGCGTTATCTTGGTGGCGTGCACCCTCAAGCATACCCGCCGTGCCGCCGACTACGCGGCCGACATGATCGATGAAGCCAAGGAAACCACCAGAGCCGCTGTCGGCATGAACGACCTCACCAGGGCCCTTGAGACCCCACTGCTCGGGATTCGCATGCCGGAAGGATTGGTTGAGTTTGACAGCAATGGTTTCAAGAAGCGGCCAGTCAAGTTCCGCATAGTGAACATGGGAAGATCGCCCGCAGAGATCGTTGACGTTGCTCGGATATGGGTCGGTACGGACGGTAGTTTCCCGCCCCCTGTCACTGAGGAGAACATTGCATCGGGCAAGATCAAGCCGCTGTCCCGCTGGGTTGCACCACAAAGTGAGACGGAACCGATCTGGGCGGATGACAGGCAACTCCCCGCCTTTGAAGGAGTAGCTCCACGCCTCATCTTCTTCCTGGGTTTTGTCCGGTATCGAGATGCCATGAAGAGGAGATACATAGCGGGGTTCTGCTACTTCATAAATCCCAACGGGGAAAGCGAGTTCGCCTATGCGTGGCCCGACAAAAATGTAGAGGGTTACAATTACTGTCGCGAGGAAGAGTGAAACTCTCATCGCCCGTCAGCCCACCATCGGCCACTGCTCGACGATCACCTCTCGCCCGGCCTCTGTGAGATATCCCGTCTCCACCAGAGCGGCGAGGCCCTGTACCGTGATCGGTAGATCCCGCTCGATCGAGATCGCGATCTCGAACTCGTCCCAGAACGTCGCCAGCCTTGGATCGCGCTTTGCGGCAGCGGTCGTTTCGCGGCTCATATCCCCTGCTGTCTGAACCAGATCGATGAATTGGTAGTGGGTCAGGACAGCAGGCACCGACGCGGGAACGGCGGGCGGGCCCCACGTGTCGCCATTAAGGACCCAGCCGAAATCGACGCCGGTCGCGTCCGCGTCCACCACCTCGGCGTCCGGATAGAGCGCCTCGGCGGTGGCGAGGTCAGGCGCCTCGAATATGTCGATGATGGTGTTGTTGATTGCGATCGCTGCCCGCATGTTTCTGCCCTCCCTCTCAGGCTCCGGACGCATGAAACGCGTACCCCAGGATCTCGATACTGTCCGATGTGTTGTCCACGCTGGCGGTGATGGACACGGCAGTGTTCGACGTCATGGCATTGGAGCCAGGGCCGATGCCGTTGCGGATACCGCCCTGATGGCGAATTCCCTCGATGTAAGCCATCTGCTGGCCCGGCCCGGCAAACGTGATCCCGGCCGTGACACGGCAGTCGCCCGTATCCGACGCGCTGAACGTCAGGCTGGCGAGCGGCGTGCCGCCCAGGCGCAAATGGAAGCGCTTGTTCGAATTGGCGCCGTTGAGCCGGGCATAGACCTCAAACCGCACCGCCTTGGCCGGCATGTTGCTGACATAGAGATCGCGGAAGATGTTTGCGAGCGCCGTGAGCGAGTAGATCGTATTGGGTGCGGTGGTGGCGATTGTCTGCAGCGGGTTGCCGCCGCGCCGCATGATGCATCGGTCACTCGCCGCGTAGGCCACAGAAAACTCGGAGAAGAGGTCCCCGGACGCGCTGCCGCCTCCAGACCAGTAGGCTCGGTAGTTTTCGTCTGCTCCGGTTCCCAGCTCGAAATTCGCGCCGGGTGTGATCGAGGTGCCGTTGGTGGCCCAGAACACCGTGCCGCAGCGTCGGACGCGGGAGCCATCCGTGTTAAGGCGCGAATTGATGTTCAGGCGAATGGCCGTCGCGCAATCCTCGATCAGGCACCAGTCGAGATGGCCGTTGGTGTGTTCCTGACCAAAGGCGGCGATATAGCCGTTGATGAGCAGCGGCCCGCCGGCCCGAGTGCCGGCATTCTGCGAGCCGAAGACGTACGGGGTGTGGAAATGCGCCCGTACCCCATAACCGCCGAGGGTCACGCTATTGAGATAACCGAAGTCGTTGAAGATGCCGCCGTCGAAGTCGAGCACGGATGTCCCGAGGCCCGCCACGCCGATATAGCAATCCTCGATCCACACGTTCCGCCCGCCGACATAGCACCTGTCCGCCGCATAGATGCCCGAGGAGGAGATCGAGCCGTTGAAGTCCTCGAACTGGATGTCTTCCAGCCAGACCTTCGTGCCCTCGGCGAGGCGCAGCCCGAATGCCGTTTGCGTCGCGCCCTCCTTGATAAGGGTGCGCGGCCGGGGCGAGACGTAGTCGAGGAGCGCTGTCGCGCCCGATGTGCCGCCGGCCACCGTCTCGCCGATAGCCGGCACCCCGCTCTCGATGCGCGCGATGACGAGACGTCCCATCACGGACAGGACGGTCAACACGGCGCCGCCACTGCACGTCACGGTTTCCGATGGCGCAAAGGTCCCGACCAGATCGCTGGCGAGGAAGCCGATATCGAAGCCCGCCGCAACCGCGACAGGCGCGCCGATGATCCGGATAGGATTGCGGGAGGCCAAGCCCTCATCCGGCAGGCGGATGCGGGCATATTGCCCAGCGGCGATCTTGATCTCATAGGTGCCGTTGCTGAGCGGGACCTTGCGGGCGAGGTGATCGGCCGCGGCCTGACCGGTTGCCAGTGCGCAGTCGGCGCTCAGCCCGTCGCTGGCGTCGTTGCCGGTCGCACCATCGACATAGAGCCGGTTGATCTGCGCCGTCACGGACGGCGTGATGTACCACACGTCGTCCCCGCGCAGGATGCGGCCGGGGCCGGTATTCTTGACGTCGTGGAAATTCGGGATGCTCTCCGTCGTCAAGAAGTTGGCATCTGGCCAATATATCGTAGCGCCAAGGAGATAGGCAAAGCCGACGATGGCCTTGACCGCGTTGGTGTCGTCGGTGACGCCGTCGCCGGCCGCTCCGGCCATGAACGGCGTCACAGTCAACTCGTCGAGCGCCCACCAGCCCTCGTTTTCGAATGCCACGTCGTGCGCGGGCTCGCTATCGACGCGGGCGAAATGCGCACGCCGGTCTTCGACGAACACGCGCTGAACGTCGGTGAGGCCGCTCGCGATGGACGCATAGGCAAACGTCGGCAGGCGCACGACACCCGTCGTCGGCTGCAAAGCGGTATCTGCAAGCGCACCTTCTGCCGCCGTCGCAAAGTCCGTCGTTTCTGCGGCAGCCGCCGAACCAAGCTCAGGCTTGTCCTGCAGATCGCCATAGCTCCCCGACGTCGCTACGTCTGCCAGCGCATCGGCATTCGGTTTCTGCGCCAGAAGATCCAGAAAAGGCGCAACCCGTCTCGTCATTGACGTAAGACTGAAAACCACCTTCACGCAGGCGGTGTACCATGCCTCCCTTAAGGCCAAAGACCTCGAGGTCTTCGACGCTGTCGGCAACAGGCAGCTGGTCGGCGCGGGTGGGGAGGTGTTGATTCATAAATTCTCCGGAAAAGAAAAGCCCGGCGCAACGGCCGGGCGATGGTGGGGATTTTGGTGGGTGTGGGCTCAGGCCGTCGCCAGGTCGGCCAACGCCGCGACAACGGCGGCGTCGATCGCCGCCTTGACTTCGGCGGCCGACATCATGCCGAAGAGGCGCGGCGCCACATCGTCTCCAATAGAACGGCACCGCTCACGGACGATGCCGCACTCGCTTCGCAGGTGCGCGATAGCGTCGTCGATAGTTACGACTTGAGTGCTTTCTCGTTCGAATTCGATCTGCTTCAGACGGGCATTGAAATTCTCCTTGACCTTCTCAGCGTCGGCTTTCGACCAGAGCTCCTCTCCGTCTGCGGACATCAGGCCCAAAGCAGCCACAAGTGGTCCATTGGTGTCCGCATCACGGACCGCAATGTGACCCTGTGCGGACAGTGGTAACAGGTCACCAGACCTCCAGTTTACGTCAAGGTATGCCGGGTCAATTGTTCCGTCCTTAAGTAGATGAATATGCTTGGTTTTCACCTTCCGGCGTACGACCTTGTCGTCGCATCCGGCCCGGCGCGCGAACTCGCGTATCGATATGCCAATGGCCATGTCCGCGGACACCTTTTCAAACTACATTTTCGCGGAATCGGGGCGGCTGCGTGTCCGCATCTGGTCTGGATAAGGACACGATCCTTGACCTGGGGGGGCCTACCGGCCGCGCCTGGCATTCATCTGAGCAATGACCTTCGACCACCCGCTCAGTTCCGCCGGCTTCTCCTCGGTGGCGACGGCGCCGCCGCGCTTGTTGAAATCGGCAACGACTTTGCCCCAGCCGTGGGACAAGCGGCTGGGGTCCTTGACCTCTTTGCCGTTCAGGCGGGCAACCACCCGCGCCATTGTCGCCTTGACCTCGGCCGCCTCCGCGGCCTCTCGTTCGGCACGGCGACGCGCTGCTTCTTTTACAAGCACATCATTCCGCGCCGTGACTGGCGCAGGCGCCGATGCGACCGGAGCGGCGTGCCGTTCGGGCGGCTGATATCCGTAGCGCGCCTTGGCGATTGCCACGTTTCGCTGAGCCATAGCCACGGCTGCCGCGGCGATCATTTCCTTACGGCGATCATCCTGCGACATCGGCGGTCTCCTTGGGGGCGAGCGAGTATGAGTATTCCGGAGTGCGCTCACCCGCGGCCGGCCGTGGCAGCAGCGGCTTATCGAGAGCCGCCAGAACGGAATGCGGCGGATACGAAACTGCCGACCAGAACGGCGACGACCCGGCGTCCAATGGGGGGAGTTCAACGGAAGCAGCGAGACTTGGCGCATGCCAGCCGCTGCGGTCGGGCAGATATTTGGTTCGAATGAACCGCCGCTTGACGACCTCCAGCACGCCACCGCCATCGGCGCGCACCCGGCCGGTGAAGGCAACTTCCCCATTCGAGGCAACGCCGGCGCGTGGCCTTGCGTCCGGGGTGACCTGACGCTGCATGTGATCCGGAATCGGCGTGCGCTGGTCGCCTATGCCTGCCCAGAGTTCAACGAATTCCTGCTTCACGTCTTCGCGATACAGTTGTCGCGTGCTGCGAACGTCTTCTGCCTTATCCAGGCGGGAGGCACCGGCCGGCAGGCTCTCGTTGGCCAGCTCGACAGCCATGTCTGCTTCGGCGATCGAGCGCAGAACGTCGCGGATCTGTAGGGCGGCCTTTTCGTAGTCTCCGAGTTTCTTGCGGGCCGTGGCGGTCAGTTCCTTCGCGCGATCGTAGGCGACCTGGCGTTCGGACTCGGCTTCGGATTCGAGTGCCGCTTCGTGGTCCCGCTCGAGACGCTGGATGCGAGCGCGTGCCTGATCCACATCGATGTTGGCCTCGGTCTTCGCATCCAGGAAAGCGCGCAAGGACTTCTTGTCGGCGGTCAGCAGGTTGGCGTCGTATTGCGCTTCGGCATCAGCGACCGCGGCTTCCGCGGCCTCTAGCTCGGCCTGCGCTTTGGTGATTGCGGCGGCCAGGTCGCTGGACGACTGCTTGCCGAGTATCTTGTTGATCAATTTTCCCATGGTGTTCCTTTCAATGTTTCACGAGCCGGCGTCGCAGTTCCGCGAGCGGAAGGTGGACGGCTGTACCGGCGGGTTGGTCGGTGGTGGTGGTGATCGGGCCGCCGGTGGGCCGATGTACCCAGATTGCGTCGGCGCCTGACGCAGCGATCTGGCGGGCGATGGGTAGAACCTCGTGCGGCCGACCGAGACGATGGCGGAAGAGTTCGGCGGCGACGGCGATGCAGAGGGCCTCTACGCGGTTGTAGATGCGCGCGTGACCGCGAACCGCCCCGATATGAAACGTTGGCGCACGGCACAGCCATTGGCGGATGGCGGCCTCCGACAGGCCGAGGAGGCCTGCAAGGTCGCTGGTGGCGAAGGTCAAGATGGCCTCCTTTCGTGGTGACGGACGATTGGCGTCACGATTGAGGTGATAAAAAAATGACCGTCCGCCTGCGGCCAAGTGCAGGCGGACGGCCAGGAGTTCGCGGGACGTCCAGAACCGCGAAGGGGGAATTATCTCTTCAAATAGAGAGCGGACGGGACGCCGCGAAATGGACTCTACGCCGCAACTTTTCTCGATTTTTTGTTGTCGTTCGCCGGCATCAGGGCCAAGGCGGCCTTTCCGGCTGCTCGCACGAGCCGCTTGCCCGCACGATCCGGCCGCGTCGTGTCGACCTTGTGCGCTTCCGCGACGTCGGACAGGTCGCCGCGAGCGAGCATGGTTTCGATGGTCAGCAAGACGTCATCCCGCAGGTCTGGGGCGGCCTCCGCTTCACGCCAGATTTCGGGAACGGAAAGCCCCTGCTTGTTTCCGCCGACGCGCCCGAACCAAGTGGTAGAGCGGGCAACGTCATCTGGGCAACGGGTGATAGGGTGGCCGGCCGTCTGCTCCGCCAACCAGGCGCGGAGCTTCGCCTTCTCTTCCGGGATCTCCACGCGAGAATGGCCGACTGGAGGGTACACCTGTGCTGGCATCGGCGTGCCGCGGCGGCGAAGGTGGAACGCCAGGCATTCGGCCTCGTACAGCTTCTCCATGACCGTATCACGATCATTGCGGGGGCGGTCGCTCCACTGGCGCATGTAGCGCTCGACGGCCCAGACGATGGGAATTCCGCTGCCCTTCCGCTGGGAACTCTGTTCACGCGGAAGCTGTACGACGCCCTTCTTGTCGAGCCAGTACGTTAGCAGGCCCTGCTGCGCCTCTGAGGAGTCCACGTTGAACACGGCGCGGCCCAGACGGTAGCGGGTGTCACCGACGCGGTACTGCTTCTCCGCTGCCGGGAAGCCCGCCCGTAACGCGCCGGTGCGAGCAGCCATCCTGCCCTTGGGGACGATGGCCCGTCCGTCGTTGGCGGCATCCACAAGGTCGTCGATATCGGGATGGACGCGCATGCGATCGTCGCTGCTGTCCAGGTCGTCACCTCTATCGTCCTTGTCCCGATAGACGGGACGGAAGTCGCCCATGATCGTGGCGATGGCCACCACGGCTTCGGGGTTCTCCTCGGCAAGCCATGAGAGGGCCGGATATCCGCCGCGGAAGCGCTCAGGTTTGTTGTCGTTGGCCGGCTTGGGACGGTAGGGCTGAAGGGTCTTCGAGATCGGCCAGCCGTGCCACGGTTCACCGCTGTGGGTGGCGCTGGATGCGAACTTGATGTTGCCGATGGTGATCATGCTGCTTCCCCAGGCACGAAATCAGGGTACGGGCGACCGACGTTCAGGCCGAAAATCGCGCCGCGCTCGGTTTCGTATCCAACGATATCGTCCGGCTGCTCTCCAGCCACGAGGGGAAACACTTCCTGTCCTTCGACGATCTGCCATCCGATGACCGGCGCCCAGAACTTCTTCCCTTCCGATTTCCAGATGGCCATGAAGCCGGGCTGAGCGGGCAGGTACGAAATCGACATTCTGTTCCTCCTTTATATCCGTACCCCGTACCGACAAAAATCAGATGCGGTACGGCGTATCTATTTGATATTTCTTCGTAATCACTGCCGTACCATGAAAACCGCCCCCCTAGAGAGGAGACTAGTACGGTACGGTATTCTTTCGACCATTGGACAGGAGGGGACGAAGTCCCCCCTCTGTCCAAGTAGTTTGGTTTGGCTTTGCTACGAATTCGGCTTGGTACGACGTTAAGCCATTGATACTGCGATGTATTTTTGAGCACCGTACCACCCTTACTCCCTCACGGTACGATCTTCGCCAGTACGGCGTTGTTTTCGACCAGCCTTCTCGGCCATACCCTGGACGACGGTGGCCCACTTTCGCTGCTCATGGATATCGGCAGCCGCAGACGAGGCTGCTTCCTCGCCCTTCTTCGTCAGCTTCCACTGCTGAAGTTCGTACAGGACGTACTGTGCTCGCTTCAGCCGATCCGTGGAGTTCTGCGCCCGCTTCTTGTCGGGCTCCCCCTTTGTGTTCGTCCAGCCATGGAATTCAGCAAGGTCCCGCAGAGACCGATTGCCGTTCTGCCGGATGGCGAGGAGCATCACCTTGTCGTCGCCGTTGTCGGAATCGGCACGCTGCGCCACTTCATCGTCGCCGACTGGTGCCGCCATGACGGTCGGGATCGGCCGCCCCTTGCTGTCCACCAGGGCCGGCGCGTTGATCGTCTTGAGGTCGAAGGTCAGCGGCAGGAAGTCGGGGCCACGATGTTTTCCTTGCCAATGCAGCACCGACATCTCTCCTCTCTTCGCCAGGGTGAGGTTGCCATCGACCTCATTCAGGAAGGCACCACCGCCTCGTGGGAGCAGGTTATCGGCGCCAGCATTCTTGACGGGATGGCTGGCCGCCAACACGGCCGGGCGCCATTCCATCTTGGCAAGTTCCCGGAGCTGGCGGGCATAGTTGCCCATCTCCACGTTCGAGTTCTCGTCCGAGCCGGTGAAATAGGCGGCGGTGGTATCAACGATGATCAGGTCAACGCCGCCGAGGTCGCGGGCTCGCTCGGCGATATGGCCCAGGAACTCGGCCACGGAGAACACGCCACGGATGAAGTGCACATCGAGATCGTCCGCATCCAGAGCATGTTCGTGAAGGAGGCCAATCCACCTCATGGTGACGTCGTCGGGGTTCTCGCCGGCGAAATAAAACACCCGCCCACCCTTGGTCTCACGCCCCGCAAACGGCGATCCGAGCGCGGTGCAGAGGGCGAGCAGCAGCGCCACCGCCGTCTTGCCGGACCCGGTCTGGCCGGTGAGCGAGTACAGGAACCCGGACTGCATTATGCCGTCGACAGCGTAATCCGGTGGCACGAATCCGCGAACGAAATCGCCGCTGTGGATCAACTCTGGACCGGCAGGACGGTTGTCGTTAGCCGGGGCTGGCATCGCCGCCTTGGCCAGAGCCTGTAGCTGTTCGACCGTGTTGCCTGCCGCAAGCCAATCCGTGACGTCGCCCTTCTCTGGAGCGCCGGGAAGCACCACACGCTTGACCGGTGCGACGCCCTGCAGGAGCGCGATCACCTTGTCGGCCTTCTCCGCACCGGGGGCATCGTTGTCGGGAATGACGAAGACCGTTCGACCTTTCAGGGGGGATAGGTCTGTCGGCCACGAGCCATTGGGCGCCGTCGTGGCGAGCAGCCCGACGCCCGTGAGGATGTCGGCGTCCTTTTCACCCTCAACGACATACACCGGCTCGCCAGGTCGAGAGGCGATTTCCGGCCACCTATAGATGATGGGATCGGGGCGCCCTGAGAGCCAACCTCCCTTGCCATCGGGCTGGCGCTGTAGGAAGGTCTTGTCTAGACCGTCTCCCTGATATCGAATGACCTGAAACAGAACCTCGCCATCTGGAGTCGCATAGTCGTATTCTGCCACGGCGGAATACCCCTGCCGCGTCAGGTGTCCGTCGTAGAATGCCTTTGGGGTATCCTTGGATTTCGGGAGACCAGTATGGGCGGCAGGCGCCTCTGCTTTCTGACCGGGCGTAAAGGCTGGCTCGCCGCACCGAGCGAGCACCCAGTCTTTCATCGCGACGGGATCCTCGCCGCTGAAGCAATTCACTAGCAATCCGCGAGGCGCGGAAGGATCGACCGTGATGGAAATCTCGGGCGAGCCCTTCTTGTGACCAGGAGCATGGGCGACGACCCTGCTGGTTCCAGCAATAACCTTGCCGCCGATCGCTTTCGCGACGGCATGCGGATCGAGGTATACGGGATCAGGCTGCGTGGCTGCGGTCACGGGCGGTCTCGCTCCAGTAGGCATCGATAATGATGGACTTAAGTTCGGCGACGGCCGCTGGGGCAAAGCTCAGCACGGACAGACCACCTGCATTTGGCGAGTAGACACGTAGATCGCCGTTGCCAGCGCGCACGAGGCGCAGACCGTTGACGCGGATCTCTGGGGTCACCTGGACACAGGCGACCGCCAGCGTGTTACCCGGCCCGTCGAGCCGTTTCATGGACAAGACTTCCAATGTTTCCTCCTTATAGGCGCACGAAGGCGCGGCCCGCCGACTGGGGTCGGTGGGGTGATGGTGGTGCGGGTCGTGGGATTAGGCGGCTTTTTGAAGCATGGCCATCAGCGCCAACCGGACCTCGTGTTCCCTTACTGGCGGACGCCAGAGGATACTTGCCAATTGATTGAAGGTGCCTTGCCACGCGCTCGGGTCGGTCCTATGGATGACCGAAAGTCGATAGAGGGCGTTCTCGGCAATGTCCGTGGGGACCTCGTCTAGGCAATATGCGGCCGTATCGATTATCTTCCGGTATTTAGTATCGTCTCGGTATTTGTCGCCGGTTTTGATCGCTTCACAGAGCCAGTATGACAGGCTCTCGACGGTCGGAATCGGAGGCCACTCGCAGACGGAGCGATCAGCAAGTGCGCGCGGATACCATTCGGTGAGATCGGTAAGATTGTTTTCGTTGGTCATAAATCCCCCTTGCCGCCGGCGAGGCGGTCGAAATGATGTTGGGAATGTGGGTGTGCTAGGCGGCTATGCCCCAAGCGGCCATTTCTTCCGCCTTGTCGATGCGCTCGGCGATCTGCACCCTGCGCAGCCTGCGCGGGTTCACGACGACCTCCGGCTCGGCACCGGACGCTTCCCACAACGCGAGGATCGCATCACGCGGTATCTCGGCAGTAAGCACGACACCTTCACCGCTTCCGTGGCCATGGAGGGCGAAGCGTCGAGCGGTTGGATAGTCGCGGCTCCACGATAGGGCGAATGATGTGCTCTTGACGGAGTCCTTCATCTTGGCGCCGCGGAAGATGCGGACCGTCTCGCTCAAGCTCGACAGCGTTTCGATCTCCTCCGGCTCCATAAGGTCGGCGCGCTCCACCTCCTGGAAGTAGGAGATGATGGAGGTCAGGCTCCCTCCGTTTAGGGCCAGAATGGACCCAGATTTCCCGTCTAGCCACGCCCCCTTAAGAAGGGCTGCCCGAACCCGTGAGCCGGGTCCATGGTTATAAAGCAGTGCAGCGGGAACGCGCCCCCGCGTGGCATTCGCCAGCGAGTATATGAGATGAACCGCGGCCTCGACCGCTTCGTCATCGTCCTTTTCGCCCTGGATGACAGTGTCGCAGAAACTGTCGATCGCCTTCAGCTCGAAGTCGTGGGGTTGATCGTCACCATGATGCAAGCCTTCTTCGATAAGGTAGCGGCGGTGCGCTATGATCTCGGCAACGGCGAACTTCCAGAACCAGTCCGATCGCTGCTGCGGGCTGGCTATGCGCCAAGAAAAGATGGAATGCAGCCGGCTCATGCTGCACCTCGCAGCTTGCCGTTATCATTGGCCGGCTGCCACGTACTCGTGCGCGCACGTTCAGCCTTCCAGGCGTCGAGATCGGCGACATCATATATGACGGCGCGCCCCAACTTGTAGAACCGTGGACCACCGCCGAAGCAGCGAAGCTTATCGAGCGTGGATTTCGAAAGCCCGAGATGGGCTGCGGCCTGTTTCGTTCGGATATTTGTCATGGCATCTCCTCTTCAAGGTTAGTGATGCCGTGAATATGATTGAACTGCCGGTGCCTTTTTAGGCCGAACAAATGGGATTTATTCGCGGGAAGCTTCGTCGGCCGCCGCCTTTGCCTCATTGTACTCCGCGACGGCCTTTCGGATGTGCGATTCCGAATGGCAGAATTTCTTTGAAAGCAGCAGGAGCACGTCCTCATATTTTTCCCCGCGCCCCCGTAGAGAATGAAACTCTTCCCCGATATCGAACCAGTACCTAGTATGCGCCTTCTGCCTGCCCCTTTTCCGCTTTGGGGGCTTGATCATTTCGGCCGCGAGCCTCTGGACTACCTTGTCGGCCGTTCCTGCCTTGAGCAACGCAACAATAGCGGTCTTCGCATCTTCCGTGCGCCCTTCGGACAGTGCCGCCTCAATGGGCAGCGCCTGAAGACTGAAACCGTCGGGGAGGCGCGCCATCACTTCCCTCCCATGGCGGTAGCGATCCGATCTGCGATGACATCCGCGGCACGGCGAACAGGATCGGCGTCCAAGTGCGCATACCGAGCGGTGGTCGCGGCCTGGCTATGCCCCAGCAATTTACCAAGGATGGGGAGCCCCAAGCCACTGCCGGCGCCAACGCTCGCAAAGGAATGGCGTAGATCATGAAGCCGAACCCCCTCTAATCCTGCGCGGGCGCGGACTGCATCCCATGGCTTTTTCAAATCGTGCCTCGGGCGCTCGTTCTCGGCTCCGGCACTGGAACTGGCTACGACGTATCTACCGACACGGGGGAGGGTGGTCAGCACGTCGATTGCGGCCGTCGAGAGAACGATAACCTTTTTGCCGGTCTTGCTGTCCGGCAACAGCAGCAGGCCCCGCTCGAAATCTATGTCCGTCCACCGCAGATCTAGGATCTCGCGTAGC
Source organism: Shinella yambaruensis (assembly GCF_050859155.1). NCBI lineage: Bacteria > Pseudomonadati > Pseudomonadota > Alphaproteobacteria > Hyphomicrobiales > Rhizobiaceae > Shinella > Shinella yambaruensis. Next base: position 2,395,316 of record NZ_CP150638.1, on the reverse strand, counting down.
CGGCAGCCGGTCAAGACAAGCAGCCGGATCGCTCCCGTCACATGGGGTGAGAAAACGGTAACTCGGTTTTCCTGTTTCGGGGCGTGCTTGGCGGTTGGTTTCGCCTCATCCACATCGTAGGGCAACCCAACCGTTTCGGCCTCGGTCAGGGCCGCGCCGAGCGCCGCAAGCTCTTCCGAGGATAGGAAGCGCTCTTTCTGGTTTTCCTTGTATCGCTCAACCTTGGGCACGGGATTGAAACCTTCCGGCACTAAGCCCTCACCAGCCGCCCAGTTGAACATTGCGCCGAGGACGGCGAGCGCCCTGTTCGCCGTTGTCCGGCCACCATTGGGTAAGTCTTTGCGGCCGCGGGTGATAGCCGCCTGCATTCGCGTAACGTCGGCACGCGTCACCTGTGAAGCCCGCATCGAGCCGATGGAGGGCAGGATGTGATCATTCAGCACCCATCGATACAGCCGTTCGGTGTTTCCTTTGCGTTTCTCGGCCACGTGCTTGTCGAGATAACTCTCTGCCACCTCTTTCACCGTCATCGCCGCCCGCTCCTCGGCCCGCGCGGCTGCAGGATCGGCTCCGAGCGTGACCCTCGCCAAGGTTTTTGCCGCCTCGTCGCGGGCCTCCTCAGGCGAGTGCGTCGTGGGCGTGCCGATTTTAATGCGCTTCTTGGAGACGGACCGGCCGCCGACGCCCGGGCGGTATTCCAAGATCCAGGAGCGGGCTCCACTCGGCATAACCTTCAGGCCAAATCCCTTGACCTCCGCGTCGTAGTAGATTGTCGCCTTGTCCCCAGTCTCGATCGACGACACCGCTTTCCTGGTTAGCTTTAAGGTAGGCAACCGCAGACCCTCTGATTTCCCGTTAGAGTCGCCACCGAGTCGCCACCATGAGGTAAAACAGGCGGAAATTGGCGGAAACATATGGAAATCAATATAGAGAATATGCTATGAAAAACAATATAGTATCAAAGATGAGGAAGTTCAGGGAAATTCGACTTTGATAACTCTTAATCAGCGGGTCCACGGTTCGAGCCCGTGATCACCCACCATTATTCCTACAAGAATAATGGTTTACGCTGATTACCTTAATCAATCTATAGATCACAAAAGCTTTCCCAGATCACGATTAAGTCACAAAGCTCAATCACAGAGCGCGTCTGACGGCCTCAAAATCGTCTATGAACGTTCCTGTGGATAACTTCCAGATCACAGCCAAATCACCGTCAGATCACATGTGCAGCACGAACGCCTATGCAGGAAGGATTCGTCGCGAAGCATGTCGGAAAAATCATGACGCCTTCCGAAGAGGGCCTTCCCGATCTCAACACCTGCACGCCGTCGAGAGGCTGCGCAGGTTTGCGCCCGCTGCAGAGACATGGGCGCGCACGACGGTGCTATCGAACATCTGGATCAGATGCGCCGAGGATAACAGCGCCGCGAGATGATCGAAGAAGGTTTCGAACACGCCTACCTTGCTCAATCTGTCGAAGCGTTTCCAGACGCTGTTCCATTTGCCGAACCGCTCCGGCTGCGCCCGCCAAGAGATGTTGTGGAGCGAGTGCATCGCTTCCAGAAACAGCCGGTCGTCACGACCCTTGTCGCCTCGACGCGGCAGCGAGGCCCGGAACACGTCCAGCACCACCGCCCAATCCTTGTCCGTCATCTTCGTGGACATCGCCGACCTCCAAATCAGTCGGCTCTCCATGAAACAGGCAAATCCTTTCAGAGGAGTCCTGGCCTCTCTTCATGCGGCAATCCGTCTACACTGCCTAACTGGGTAGGAGTAATGTTGGCACTATGACTGTCACCACCCATAAGATGCAGGTCCTTTCTGGGCCTGAACGGCGGCGCTGGAGCGCGGCAGAGAAGCTGGCCATCATCCAGGAAACCTACGAGTCGGACGCGACGGTGAGCATCGTCGCGCGTCGCCGCGATCGAGATGAAGCTGCCCGCTTTCGGTAACATCGAGACTGCATGCTCTCGAATAACGATCAGCTCGTCCCTCCGCTTCGTCCTGAAATTGTGATGCCGCTGTCAGCGGTATGAAGTCGCGTCGGCTGGATTCCAACCTGAAAGTAACGTTGCGGAGACATTAAGATCGATCGTCTGAGAGATGAGGCGGAGTTGTTTATAACTGTCTGTGCCGGCTGGAAGAAATAGAAGAGAAAATGAAAATAATCTGAAAAGGCCTTGTCAGGCATCGTTTTTCGGACAAGCCTTTCTATAGGGTACGCGAACGCGAGCCTCTTTCATAAGCCAGGCTGCGGCTTTTGCCCTTGGTCATGCTCCGCATGGCCAGGACAAATACGCGCGCCCATAAGGAGCCAGGATGAACGATCACAAGAACCTGTACTGCATGACGAACTTTCATCAGGACAGGACCAATGAAGCGCCCGCCACGAACGAACGTGATTATGAGGGGCAGTTGGTCTTCTCCGGTCCTGACGTCGCTATCGAAGTGATCGACGATCAGATTCAAGGCTATGTGAATGGCCGTATGTCGCATCCGAACGGCTAGCTCTTGGATATGATTGAGAACTACCGTTGCTCGATCCTCGACGGGGCACGGTCTTTGAAACGGGAGGATACCGAGCGCGTGATCATCTTGGGACGACGGCGTCATGTTGAATTCGACATGAGGCCGCGTTTCGAGCCATATCTGGTCCACCTCATCAACCGCTTGGGCGACATCACCACGCTACGCTATGAAATTGAGATCTTCGACTGGGACGATCCAGAGCTGAATAATGGCGGTGGATTTGGCTTCACCTTAACTGGATCGGCTGAAGATGACGTCGAAAGCCTTAAATGGTGTGTCCAACAAAAGCTCGTTAGAAGTAAGGAATGGTACGACAGCTCAAGTGGGCTCGCCGCTGTCGATGCTATTCTTTGGTATCCTGCCGACGGTCAGAGTCTACCTATTGTCGTTTCTTCAGTCAGCGAGAAAACCGCTGCAGGGGAAGGCGGACTTAACTCCGCGCCGGGTGAGGGGAGTTCACCGGATGTGCTGAGCCCGCTTTTGGCGGCCATTCGAAAGAAGCAAGCCGAAACTCTTGCCGAGCCATCCGGGAAGTTCCATGGAGCCGCCGTCGACCGCAAGACGAACCGACCTCAGGAGATGATCTTGAGCGAAGCTCTCGCGTCCACTGATGCCATCGGATTTTGGTTCCAGACAAGGAACGGTGAGGATAAGCCGTATTCCTCTTTTGTGTTTGCGTACGAGAATCTGGAAAGAGGTGAGAGCATCCTGAAGCGGCTCGATGAAAATGCCGATCGCGATCACGCCTTCGGGAACATGTACGCAAGTGACTGGGAGGGTATCAGGTGCTCTTCTGATTTACACATCCGTCACCTCGTGATTGGCCCGCGTCCTGAAGTGGACGAGCGACCCATTTAAAATCGCTCGCACGTATATCTGGTTCGATCGCCATCAGGCTGAAATCTGATGGTGGTCGTGAACCTTAACGCGGCTTGCTGCCTTCAGTCTTTCTTTTGGCGTTTTGTGATAATGGCTATTGTGCCAGAGGGACGAGCAGCGTTTGGGCTTGTCCGTTGTATAGCTGATAAGGCAACGCTGTTATGCTGCGGTTTGATCGCGGCGCCAAGGGTATGCTCTGGTGCAGTCAGGTGGCGCCTGGCCACGAGAATGGCCTGCGGATCCGTGTCTACGGTTCCAAGGGGGGGCTCGAATGAGCCCAGGCAGATCCAAGCTATCTTTGGTTCACGCCCTTTGGTGAAGCAAAGCGCTTGATCACCCGTAACGGGGCTGGCTCGGGCGCCGCCAGCGCCCGCGTCTCTCGTGTTCCGTCCGGCCATCCGGAAGGTTATCTAGAAGCATTTGCGACAATTTACACGGAGGCCGCCAACGCAATAAACGCCGCTAAGCTGGGCGTTGCGGTGGAACCGGCCGTTCTCTATCCGACCGTTAACGATGGTGTGAAGGGCGTCGTGTTCGTCGAGGCCTGCGTGGCTTCTTCTAAGAAAAATGGCGCCTGGATCCGCGTGTAAAGCCAAATTCAGACTATCGACTTTTTTACCGCCTAGAATTAGGCGATCGACTTATGCGCTTGACGGGGTCGACTCTGTCCAGCCGTAGTTCGGCGCGGGGCCGCCTCGGGTTAGGCTAAACGGTTCCAAAGCTGGTTCCTGTAACATTGCGAGGGTAAATCAACAGCTTAGAGACTGGCTGGCCGGCCGGCGGTTCGATTCTCTTCAAGAGCATTCGCTCTTCAGGCGCAACACTTCGAGCTAATCATTGCCGGACCACAGCAGGAATTTGCGGCTGCGCTCTTCTCTGTCAGCCAGCGATCACGGGGTTTGCAGCTTGCCGGCCTTGCGGCCAGTATCACCTCGATTCTGCCTTCGGCCAAGCGCGGCGACGACGCATAGTAGAGGGCCATCGGCCGGCTTCCGTCGCTGACCTCGAAGGTGAGCTTGGCCGCAGGATCGAGCCGGACGTGATCGGAAACCTTGCGGATGATCGCGGAGAACTTCCCCGCCGGCATGTGACCCCTGCCGCCCTCGTCGATATCCCAGAGCTGGACGAACATCTCCGACCAGGTTTCCGGGTTGGCCCCGCAGTCGAGTGCCGAGAACGCGCCCGCCTTGACCTCGGTGACATGATAGCCAGCCTTCACCGGACGTCCGTCATAGACGAACACCAGCGGCGCCTTCGGCGCCGCCGCCAGCCCATCGAGAAGCTGGCCCAGCGTAATGTCGGATGAAACGGTCTTGTCGATCGCGGTCATGTGCGCTACTCCTGTTTTTCAATGGTTAAAGGATTATTGAAATATGGACGAGCGTCAAGCCCTCGCATCATTTGCAGCCCTATCGCAGGAGACTCGCCTTGCTATTGTGCGCACGCTGGTCGTCGCTGGACCGGACGGGCTGGCCGCCGGGCTGATCGCCGAGCGCATGGGCGTCTCGCCGTCGAACGTCTCCTTCCACCTGAAGGAGTTGGAGCGATCGGGCCTGATTGCGATGCGGCGGGAATCCCGCTCGATCGTCTACAGCGCCAGCTACGATGCTCTTGCCGATCTCGTGAAATTCCTGATGGAGGATTGCTGTGCCGGGCATCCCACCATCCGCGAGAGCGTCGAGCGATCCGTCGGCTGCTGCAGGACGGATGCTGCCCGCAGCGAGGGCGACATCGTTGCATGACCCGAAAGCACCCGTCGGCATCGTCGCCGCGCTCGGCCTGACCCAGATCATCGGCTACGGCACCCTCTATTACAGCTTCAGCATCCTGGCGCCCGGCATGGCGGCCGATCTCGGCGTCACCGTCGCGCAGGTCTTTGCCGTGTTTTCCGCGTCGCTCTTCGTCGGCGGCTTGTCGGCACCCTATGTCGGCCGGCAGATGGACCGCATCGGCGCGGCGACGGTGATGGCGATCGGCTCGTTGCTGTCTGCCTTAACCCTGATGCTGTGCGCCTGGTCGCCGTCCGTGGCGATTTTTGCCCTCGCCATCGTCCTTCTGGAAATAGCGTCCGGCATGGTCCAGTACCAGGCCGCTTTCGCGGCGCTGGTGGAGGCCGATCCCCGGTCCGCATCGCGAAGCATCACCTATCTCACGCTGATCGCCGGCTTCGCCTCCACGATCTTCTGGCCGATCACCACGGTGCTGCTCGGCCATCTCTCCTGGCGCGAGATCTATCTCGTTTATGCCGGGCTCAACCTCGCCGTCTGCATGCCGTTCCACGTCTGGATCATGCGGAAGGGAAAGGTTGCGGCGGCCGGCGGGCAGAGGCCGATGCGCGAACCTGTCGTCGGGGCTGTTCCGACGGAGCGCCGGCGCGGTGCGGTGCTCATCGTGTCGGCGGGATTCGCGCTGCTGAGCTTCACCCTCGGCGCCATGCTCGCCCATATGGTGCCGATGCTCGGAACGCTCGGCTTCGGAAGCGCCGCGGTCGTCATCGGCTCGCTGTTCGGCCCGGCGCAGGTTCTCAGCCGCCTGGTCAACATGGTCTTCGGCACGCGCCTTGCGCCGCCGGGCCTTGCCGTCGTCTCCGCGAGCTTGATGGTCCTCAGCGTCGCCATCCTGGCGTTGTCCGGCAATTGGCTTCCCGGCGCGGTCGCCTTCTCGATTTGCCTCGGCCTCGGATCGGGCATCAACAGCATCGCCCAGGGCAGCTTGCCGCTCTATCTGTTCGGCTCGGATGGCTATGGTGCGCTGACCGGAAAGATGGCCGCCGCCAGGCTGGCTGCGGGCGCTGCGGCCCCGTTCACCTTTGCGGCGACGATGGGGCAGTTTGGTATAGGCGCCTCGCTCGTGTTGAGCGCAGTACTCGGCTCTATCGGCATCGCCGCCTTCGTCGCGGTCGCGATGGCGGCGAAGCGGAGCCTCATCACCACCCCAAGCCCGTCAAGCTGAGCACAGCGACACGCTTCTCAAGCTGATCGCCTGCCTGGGCGTCGAGCGCGGAACGTGTCAGGCAATGCGTTTTCCCTCCTCGTCGAGAACCTGTTCGCCATCCTCCTTGAAGAACGGCCCGTTGAAGGTATCGGGCAGGATGTCGAGCACCGCCTCGGACGGGCGGGCGAGCCTGGTGCCGAGCGGTGTCACGACGAAGGGACGGTTGATGAGGATCGGCGTTTCGATCATCGCGTCGAGCAACTGGTCGTCGGTGAGGTTCGGGTTGTCGAGGCCGAGTTCGGTATAGGGTGTGCCCTTCTCGCGGATGGCTTCCCGAACCGTCAACCCGGCATCCGAAATCATCGTCGCAAGCTGCTCGCGTGTCGGCGGATCCCGCACATATTCGATGACAACAGGTTCGATCCCGGCCGCGCGGATCAGCGCCAGCGTGTTGCGGGACGTTCCGCAAGATGGGTTGTGATAGATGGTCGCGTCCATGGTCAGTGCCTTTCGGTGGCGGTGGTTCTGGAGACAGCGGGGGCGGCTTCGTACCAGTCCTTCGAGCGGTTCACGATCCAGACAACCGAGAGCATGACCGGTACTTCGATCAGCACGCCGACGACGGTGGCAAGTGCTGCGCCGGACTGGAAGCCGAACAGGCTGATGGCGGCTGCGACCGCGAGTTCGAAGAAGTTGCTCGCGCCGATGAGCGCAGACGGGCCGGCAACGCAGTGCCGTTCGCCAGCGACCCGGTTGAGTAGATAAGCAAGTCCGGAGTTGAGATAGACCTGAATCAGGATCGGGACGGCAAGCAAGCCGATGACGGCCGGCTGGGCGATGATCTGCTCGCCCTGAAAGGCGAAGAGAAGAACCAGCGTTGCGAGCAGCGCCACCAGCGAGATCGGTTGCAGCTTGGCAAGCACGCCATCCAGTGCCCGCGTCGTTCCGTCAACCGTGAGCCGGCGTCGGACGATCTGCGCGATGACGACGGGTACGACGATGTAGAGGGCGACCGACAGGACGAGGGTATCCCATGGCACGGTGATGGCGGAGAGACCGAGCAGCAGGCCGACGATCGGCGCGAAGGCGACGACCATGATCGCGTCGTTCAGCGCGACCTGCGAGAGGGTGAACAAAGGTTCGCCGCGCGTGAGATTGCTCCAGACGAAGACCATGGCCGTGCAGGGGGCGGCGGCGAGGATGATCAGCCCGGCGATGTAGGAATCGATCTGATCGGCAGGCAGATAGGGGCGGAACAGCCAGCCGATGAAGAGCCAGCCAAGGAGAGCCATCGAGAACGGCTTGACGGCCCAGTTGATGATCAGGGTCACACCGATGCCGCGCCAGAAGGTGCCGACCTGCGCGAGGGACCGGAAATCGATCTTCAGCAGCATCGGGATGATCATCAGCCAGATCAGGATCGCGACGGGAATGTTCACCTTGGCGACCTCAACCGCGCCGATGATCTGGAAGAGGCCGGGCATGAGATGGCCGAGCGCCACGCCGACGATGATGCAGAGGAACACCCAGATGGTCAGGTAGCGTTCGAACGTGGACATCAGGCGGACTTTCGCTGCGGTGAAGTCGAACCTTCCATCGCGCCGATCTGGCGAAGCTTCGTCCCGCGCGCCATGCGGTCGATGGATTCCAACGGCAGGCTGACGAAGGCCGCGATCCGGTTCTTGAGGAAACGGGCCGCCTGGGCGAAGGCGCGCTGGATCTCCATCTCGGTTCCGACGACGGCGGCCGGGTCCTCGACGCCCCAATGGGCGGTCATCGGATGGCCGATCCAGACCGGGCAGGCTTCACCGGCGGCGCTGTCGCAGACGGTGAAGATGAAATCCATTCGCGAGGCGCCGGGCTTTGCGAACACGTCCCAGCTCTTCGACGAGAAGCCCGTCGACGGATAGCCGAGCGCTTCCAGATCCTTCAGCGCGTGCGGATTGACCTCGCCCTTCGGCTGGCTGCCGGCGGAAAAGGCTTTGAACCGTCCGCCGCCCTCCTTGTTGAGGATGGATTCGGCGAGAATAGAGCGCGCGGAATTGCCCGTGCAGAGGAACAGCACGGTGTAGGTCTTGTCGGTCATGGTCGTGGTCCGTGGTTAGGTTGGCGGCCTGGTGCGCTTCATGATGGTCGCCGATGATGGACAGATGGAGGAAAGCTGGCGCGTCGCCAGCACCGATGCGGGCACGCTGTCCCGCGGCACTTCGGAAAATCCGATGCGCGCGAAGAACGGCGCTGCGTTCGTCGTCGCGAGGAAGACGTCGCCGCGGTCGAGACGCGCCAATGTCTGTTCGACGACGGCACGGCCCAGACTTTGCCCTCGATGCTCGGAAAGCACGACGACGGATCGGAGGAGATAATCGACACCGCATAGCTCGACACCGGAGAAGCCGACGATCCGACCATCTGCGACTATGGCCTTGAAGAAGGTCCGGCCGTCATCCTCGATGTCGTCGGTCGGTAAATGTGCGTTCGCCAAGGCCGCCTTGAGGCTGGCGTCGGTGCCGGCAACCTGCTCCAGCCGGACCGTGCTCATGACAGCGTCGCCTCCGGTACACAGCAAGGCGCCAACTCGGCAATCAGCGGAGCACAAAGCTCCGTCGATCCGCCACAGCAATCCTTGAGCAGGAACAGGGTCAGCTCGCGCAGGCCATTAAGATCGGCGCGATAGATGATCGACCGGCTCTGCCGCTCGCTCGTGACGAGGCCCGCCCGCGACAGCGTCGCAAGATGCGCCGACATGGTGTTCTGCGGCACGTCGATGAGGCGGGCCAGCTCTCCAGCCGGAATGCCGTTGGGTTCGTGCCGCACGAGCAGCCGAAAGGTCTCCAGCCGCGTGGCCTGGGCCAAGGCGCCGAGCGCCGCTATCGCTGTGTTGTCATCCATATATCCAGAATAATGGATATTATAGACCTGTCAACCAAAGTTGACACTCATAACCTCGCAGCGGCAATGGCAGGAAGTTCCCCGAGAACCTGGAGTCTTCAAACTCGTTGCTTTTTGTGAAGCAATCTCAGAAGCAGACCTGTCGTCGGCGGTCCCAAGCCAGTCATCCGAGTCAAGGCCGAGTTTCATTTCCAGGCTGCTCGCCCGACATATCGGTCGGTTTCGATCAAGCAGGCTTATCACAACTATCCCTCAGCGACCTCGAATGACACGTTTGCGCATCATAGGGCCGCTCGTTTCGGTTATCGCGGTACAGCGTCCTTCCGTCTCGCCATCGCGTTGGAAATGAACAGTCACCCAGTCACGGGTTTTCCGCAGTTCATGCGCCAGTCGGCTGTTTGAGAAATGCACCGTAAAATGCCAGCCCGCCCGCCGCATATGCATAATCGGCAGCCACGCTTCGCCGTTCGGGTTGAACCGCCGCGGCGCAATCTTTCGCAGTTTATCAGCAGCCGCGCGCTCGCGATATGTTCGATCGACATCGAGAAGCAGGGTCACCGATGGCACCGATTTCCTTGCGATGAGGATTTGCGACGGCTGTCCGAGCCGTTCGGAGAGCGCATCGGCGATCATCCGTTTGCGGCGTTTCCCGATTCCCTTGATGCTGAGGTCATTGAGGTGCAGAGCATATTCGAGATCCGCAAGATTCTCCAAATGACCGTCTTCCGCCAATCGCCGGGCCAGCCGGGGTCCGATACCGGGGATCGTCTGAAAAAGTGTCTCGGGTGCGAATTCGCCTTGGAGCCGATCCAACTGACTCCAGCGCCCGGTTGCCAGCATCTCCGCGATCGCCGCTGCAATCCCGTATCCAATGGTCGGCAGGGCGACCAGACCTGCTCGGCCTTCAGCCGCAAGGATTTCGTCTACGCCACGTGGTAGGGCCTCAACGGCGTTTCCGGCCTTTTGGAAGGCCCGCGAGCGAAAACCACCTTCGCCCTGTTGGACGAGAAGATCGGCATACTCCCGGAGTTTTCCGGCCACGGTCCGGTTGATACCTGCCATGTCGGGAGTCGACAGTTGATGTCGCGGTTTTTCCGCACTCTTCGATCGGAAGTCGCGGCTCGCTGTCGTCATGGCATCCTCGATGCCAGGCTGATCGCTTGGCCGTCTACGACGAAGGAGCCATAACCTTGATGGTGAAAGGTCTTGCAAGTCTTCCGTTCGGGGTCGCGCCATGCCGCTACGACCTCTAGAACAAGCAGATCGTAATCTTCGATGAGCCGCGGATCCTTGATTTTGCACTCAAGGTTCACAAAACATTCCTTGATCAAGGGAACTGCCACTTTTTTCGGCGCTGAAGGCGTCAAACCGTACCGAGCGAATTTGTCGACGTCGCGACCGGAACAGTTGCCGATGTCCACCACCTTTTGCGCCAGTTCGACGCCAGGAATACCGATGACGCATTGGCCGGACTGTCGCAGTGCGGTGAAGGAAAGGTTTCTGCGCGACACGACACACGCAGCCAATGGTGGGACGAAGTCGACCATCATATGCCATGACATGGTCATGACATTGGGTTGGCCTTCGTTGCAAGTGATGAGCAGCACGACCGGACCCGGCTCCATGAGCTGGTAGACGTCTTCAAGAGCGATTTCTTGCATGAGAAATATACTCCTCACTGGCGAGCGATTGTACTTAAAGAGAACTTATCCATTATCGGGGTTTATCTGAATAAAATCGAGTCCAGGGCAAGCCAATCAAAGGACGGTACGGGAAACAGGGCAAATATACTCCGTCTTGAAGCCATCTTTACGAGCGTTTCGAAGAAAATCATTTTCTCGTGTGAGATCGAATGTGATGCCGGCCTCGCACAAGTGCAAGTGATTTGCATGAAGCCAATAAGGCGCGCGTGCACTCATGACATGAAGCCTCCACCCACCTTCCTGCAGGCGGACTAACCGAAAATCGACGAGGTGGGTGGACTGAGCAGATTCAGGTTCTTCCTGGCAGGTTGTTTCGGAATTTGCGCTGGTGTGGATGGTATTCAACATTTCTACTGCCCTTCATCCATTGTGAGCGCGACGAACACCCCACCTTTCCTTTTGTGATTGATGCCGCGAGAACAACTCCTTCATCGACAGGAGCGGAACGGGATGGTTGGAGATCGCGCTGATGCCATGCTTGAAGCCATGGATGAAGGCATGCATGAAGCCAGGCATGAGGGAAAGTATCGTCGGATCGAGGTGATCACGGGTCGACGCCAGCGGCGGAATTGGACCGACGAGGAGAAGGCGCGGATCCTTGCCGAAAGTGCAGAACCTGACGTGAACATCTCGGCGATCGCCCGGCGCTGGGGCGTCAATCGCGGTCTGCTGAACGTCTGGCGGCGCGAAGCCGGACTGACCTCTCGACGATCCGCGCAAGCCGGCGCACAGCAGGCCATGTTCGTGCCGGTGACGGTGGTTGGCGATAGAACGTCTTGCGAGAACTCGCCGTCGGATATCGCCCACGACGCCGCGGGGCGTATTGAGATCGAGATTGCTGGCGCGCGCATGACCGTGATCGGTTCGGTGGCGCCCGAATTAGCGCAGGCGATCGTGGCAGCGTTGCGAGCACGCCGGTGATTGGACTTTCGCCTGGTGGAGTGAAGATCATGGTGGCGACGCAGCCGGTCGACTTCCGGCGCGGCATGAATGGGCTTGTTGCGCTGGTGGCGTCAGCGCTTGCGGCTGATCCCTACTGTGGTGACGTGTTCGTGTTCCGCGCCAAGCGTCTCGATCGCCTGCGCTGCATTTATTGGGACGGATCAGGCATGATCCTGGCGACGAAATGGCTGGAGGCTGGCACGTTCGTTTGGCCACCGATCCGCGATGGCGCGATGCAGATGAGTAGCCAGGAGTTCTCCCTTTTGCTGGCCGGTATCGACTGGACGCGGGTCAGGCGAAACACCGTAAAGCGGCCAACGAAAGCAGGCTGATCCTATTGGATTTGCTTGAAGATTCAGGGTCATGTGCTAGGGTCTGCCATGCCGCTTCGACCCGACCCTTTACCTCAGGATGCCGCGCAATTGAGCCGGATCATTCTCTCGCTCGATGCAGAGAATGCCGACCTCAAGGCGCGTGTTGCCTTCCTGGAGCGGCAGCTCTTTGGGCCGAAATCGGAGAAGATGACGGCGATCGACCCGAAGCAGGCGACGCTTGAGCTTGGCGATCTCAGCGACATTCCCGTGGCGGCCAATGACGATGTTGCACCCGTGGCTGACAGCCGAAAGCAGGAGCGGCGATCGCCGGCGCGCAACATCGGCCGGTTACCCAGGCATCTCCCACGGTATGAAGAGCTCATCGAGCCGGAGAGCAAGATTTGCCCGTGCTGCTCGTTCGAGCTGCATTGCATCGGCACGGACGCCAGTGAGGCGCTCGACATCGTGCCGGCGGTTGTCCGGGTGAAGCGGACGATCCGGCCGCGTTATGCATGCCGGGCCTGCGAAAGCGTCATTGTGCAAGCGCCCGCACCGGCGCGCGTGATGGACGGCGGCATGGTGACCACGGCGTTTGCCGCCCATGTGGCCGTTTCGAAGTTCGCCTGGCATTTGCCGCTTCATCGCCAGGCGCAGATGCTTGCCTCCTGCGGCGTCATCATCGATCGCGGCACGCTTGGGGCCTGGGTGACGCGGGTCGCCTGGTGGCTCGAGCTTCTCTACAATGCGCTGCTAGCCTTCATCCGCTCCCAGCCAAGGGTGTTCTGTGACGAGACGCCGCTTCCGCGGCTCGATCCGGGGCGCAAACGAACCAAGGTCTGCCAGTTGTGGGCGCAAGCGATCGACGATCGCCCATGGAATGGTCCGGCGCCGCCGGCGGTGGCCTATACTTTTGCCGAAAGCCGCAGCGCCCGCGAGGTCGAGGGGCAATTGTCGTCGTTTGCCGGCGTGCTCCAGGTCGATGGGTACCAAGCCTATAAAACCTTGGCCAAGCGCCGGGGGAAGAGCAATGTCGCCCCCATGCGGCTGGCCTTCTGCCTTGCCCATGCCCGGCGCAAGTTCGTCGAAATCGTCAAGATGACCGGGTCTGCTGAGGCCCTGTCGATCCTGGCCAGGATTGCCGAAATCTACCGTATCGAAGCGAAACTGCGCGGCGAAAATGCCGATACCCGGCTCACGGTGCGGCGTCGCGAGGCAGCGCCCGTCATGGGCGAACTGAAGGCCCAGCTCACCGAACTTAGCGACGAGGTGTCGTCGAAATCGGCGCTTGGCAAGGCCGTCACCTACACGCTCAACCACTGGAACGGACTGGCAGCCTTCCTGGAGGATGGCCGGATCGAAGTGGACTCCAATGTGGTCGAGCGTTCGATGAAATCGGTGGCTCTGACGAGGAAGAACTCGTTGTTCGTGGGCAGCGAACGCGGTGGCAAGACCTTCGCCGTCCTCGCATCGCTCGTCAACACGGCAAAGCTCAATAGTGTAGACCCCGAAGCTTGGCTTGCCGACGTGCTCGAGCGCATCATCTCCGGCAAGGTGACCGCGAACCAGATGGATACGCTCTTCCCATGGACCTGGAAGGCCGACCGCGAGAGCATTGCAGATCAGGAGCGACGGGCGGCATGACACAGAACAGCCAAGGGGTTACGGCACGGCCGAAGCTCGATGACGAGGCGTTCGAGGCCTTCATCAGGGCACGCCGTCCAGTCTCGCCGATCTGGTCGATGAGCGGCCTCGACGGTTATCTCACGGCTCTCATCATCGGCCCGAGGTTTATCGACCCGCGTCAGTGGATCCCGGAGCTGACTGGCCCGGATGCCCTGAACCTGCCGATGGAAACAACCGAGCATCGAGCCGTCCAGACCATCGTTGCGGAATACAACCGGATATCGGCAAGCCTCGCCGAAACGCCGAAAGACCATCGGCCCAGGTTCACCAAGATCGATGATCAGACCTTTGATCCCTTCGATTGGGACCTCTGCTTTCTATTGGGAACAAGGTACGCACCCAAGCTTTGGCAGCCCGTCCTTCGAGGTCATGCCGTCACCGGGGATATCGTCGCGCCCATCCGCAAGCTCGGTGAGGCAAAACGGAACGCGACCCGTCAGGATGCTACAAAGGTCGCGGAAGCGCTCATCAATATTCGAGCCTATTTTATGCCGAAGCGAGCGAAGCAGACGTTCTGACCGACAGCCGGAAACCTATTCAGTCAATCACGGAAGCCGTGGGCCCTTCGTTGCGCTCACCATCCATTGCTAATTTCCCAGCCGGCTCCCTTTTGGCTCAGAGCCCAAAGGGATAGGTCTCGCGTCCTCTCCGGTGACTACTTTCGTCGGCAGAGGGATGACCGCATTCGTCTCGTCGAACCAGACGAAAGCATCGTACTGGGCGGCTAGCGACACATGGCTATAATGGCTCCATCGCTCCGTTTCAGGCCGATAGATGACGCCGATGTAGCGCTCGAGCCGCGGCTCGGCCATGGCGCGGCGGAGGTCATCGTGTCCGGCGCGAAAGTCCAGCAGGAAACGGTCAACACCGACGTCGTGGCACAAAGCCTCGTAACTGTCCGGCCGAGACGGCCGTATAGCCTTGACCTCCATCGGTGCATCCCATTCCGAGGCCGCCGCAACGGTGCCCGAATGCGTGCCAAAGCCGATAAGGACAGCGTTGTGTCCATAAGCCTGTCTGCACAACTGGCCAATGTTCAGTTCACTTCGTTCCAAGCCCATCTCTGTGAATCGCGCATCGCCAATATGGGAATTGTGTGCCCAGACGACGGCCTTCGAGCTAGGGCCCGCCTGCTCGAGGATATTCTGCAAGGTGTCGAACATGTGCCGGTCACGTTGGTTCTACGATTCGTGCGCGCCAAAATACATGGTCCGATAGTAGCGTTCGGCATCGGCCACCAGACGGGCGTTTTGCGTTGCGTCGAAGAAGTCGGCGCCATTCTGGCGTGCATACTGAAGTTCCTTTTGCAGGAGGTCGACGAGGATGCGCGTTACCGGCCGCTCGCATAGTGCATAGCCTCGGGTCAGCGAAGCGCGTCCATAAGCGGCCGGCTCGCGCGACCAAGGCGAAAAGGCAGGCATAGCGCTCGCGCGCCACAGTCGCGGCTTGGGGATCTATGCGGTCGAGATAGGCAAGCACTGCGGCAATCGATGCCGTCATGTTGTAAAGGTCGAGTCCATAGAAGCCGACCCTTTGGTCAGGCAGCCGGGCGGCGTTGTGATCGCGCAGAAAGCGGACGAAGGCGTCGACGTCCTTGTTGCGCCACATCCACGTCGGAAACCGGGAGAAGGGCGCCGACGTCACGGCTCGGTGCGGGCGTTGCCGCACATAGCGGTCAATCGATGCGGCATCGGGCCAATCTGCCTCGACGGCAACGATCGTGAAGCCATGCCGCTCGATCAGCCGTCGCGTGATGGCAGCGCGGGCGCGGTAGAATTCCGACGTGCCGTGAGAGGCTTCGCCGAGCAGTACGACGCGTGCTTCAGCAAACCGATCGAAGGTGGCGGAGAATTCGGGGTTCTCCAGCGAAGGCAGCGGTTCGGCGGCTGCCCGCAGGGCGGCGGCCGTGGATATGGACGCCGCCGCTTGCCGCTCTACGGGTGCCGGCGTACGGACTTGCGCCGGCGGCGGCAAATGATGCTGGAACCAGGCGCTCGCCAACTCGGTCACCGCCTCCAGCGCACCGGGCTCCTCGAACAGGTGAGTGGCGTTGGGGACGACCCTCAGCAGCTTGTCGCATTGGAGGGAAGCCAACGCCTTGCGATTCAGCGCGCGAACCTCCTGGTCGTCGCCACCGACGATGAACAGGGTCGGCGCTTTGACTTCGGCCAGGCGCGGATCGGCCAGATCGGGGCGACCGCCGCGCGAGACCACCGCTGCCACGCGGCCTTGAAGTTCCGCTGCCGCCAGCATTGCGGCCCCGGCACCGGTGCTCGCGCCGAACAGGCCCAGCGGCAGATCTGCGATATCCGGCTCCGCTCCGATCCAGATTGCGGCCTCGAGCCGGCGCTCGTCAAGCAGGGGAATATCGAAGATATTGCGGCGGTCGTTCGCCTCATCCGCTGTCAGCAAATCTAGAAGAAGCGTTGCAAATCCCTCGGAATTCAGCCGGTCGGCAACGGCGATATTGCGAGGGCTCAGCCGGCTCGACCCGCTGCCGTGGGCAAACAGGATGATGCCGCGCGGGTCCGGCGGCACGCACAGATCGCCGACCAGCCCGAGCGGGGGAACCGCAATCCGGCGCCGGTCGGGATCGGACGCCGTGCTGCCGGCCTCCGCCCATTCTTGCCGCAGCAGCCCGATGGTTTCTTCATCGGTAAGCTGGTGGAAATCGCTATAAAATGCACCGACCCTCGTAAAATTCGTCGCCGGATGCAGGCACACGACGATATCGGCATGCCGGCGCAGTTCCGCCAGCGTTTCTTCCGGTGCGACGGGGATGGCGAGGATGATCTTCTCTGCGCCCTGGCGCTTGATCGCGATGAGCGCGGCTTTCGCCGTCGCCCCTGTGGCAAGGCCGTCATCGACGACAATGGCGGTGTGTCCGGTCGGCTCCAGGCGCGTGCGGCTTCCAAGATATTGTGCGCGGCGCCGCTCCAGTTCGATGAGTTCGTGCTGGCGCGCGCGTTCGAGATAGGCATCGTCAACGCCTGTGGCTTTGCGAACATCTTCATTGATGACCGTCTCCGGGCTTTTGCCTTCCACCACAGCGCCAAGCGCCACCTCGGCTGCACCGGGCGCACCGATCTTGCGCACAAGAATGAGGTCGAGCGGCGCGCGCAGCGCACGTGCGATTTCCACAGCCACCGGCACGCCGCCGCGGGGCAAGGCATAAACGAGCGGACGATCGGGGGCGAGTGCGGCCAACTTGGCCGCCAACTGACGGCCCGCATCTGCTCTATCCAGGAATGGGATGGGTGACCTGATCATGGAAACAAAATAGACGACTTACGATTTGCCTCATTGACGCCGGTCAAACCGTGACGAGGCGGTGTCCAGTGGACGTGTCGAACGCCGGAACGCCTTGCGCCTTGTCCTCGTGGTGGAGACCTGCTCTCCGTGCCGCTGCTTCGTGGCGTCGGTGCCGTCCATATTGATCTGGAGCAATGACTGCCTTCCTTCACGCGGAAACTATTGAGGCGTGAAATCGCCTTCATTGGTGTTCGGCAATGGCCAAGAGAAAGAGCGGTAAATTCCTCCTCGATCCGTCGTTCCATTCTCATTGCGCAATGGCGTCAGCGCTCGATGGTGTGGAATGGCTTTCACGCGGGCTTGGATGTACCAGGCGATTTGCGCGCGGCGCGAGCGTGTCTCTATGCGGCGATCATGGCTTTACCATGGGCGTGGTGAACCCCCTTCGACAAGCTCAGATACTACCTTTTGCGCCTGATATATCGGCCGTTCGACACGGACCGGAAGGTCGTCTCCATCCGGCACCATCCCATTACGACGGTGACGATCAATCGGATCGCGTTGGCCGCCTATCTCGGCACGTCGACCACGAAGCTCGCACGCATGTTGCGGGCGCTTGAGGGCGACGGCGTCATCCGTTTGTTGGCGCCTCGCCACGTCGAAATCCTCGAACAGGCGAAATTGCTGGGATAGGCGGCAGGGGGTTCTCCATAGGATGGAGCCCGCGAGGAGGTGTTCGCTTCTACGATTTCAGGGGCGGATTGATCCACGGCAAAGCGTCTTCGCGTGCTGAATCTTAGAAGGTTGTTTTATTCTATCATGGAGGCTGTCATGAACAGGAATGCGAAGATCGCCGTATATATCGCTATCGTGATCATCCTGGCTTTGGTCGGCTATTCGTTTTTCACGTCGCCGGCGTCTGCGCCGGTTGACTCGGCCCAGCCCACAAATGCGCAACCGGCCACACAATAGACGGAGGCTTCTTTCTAAGGAAACTTGGAATGGAAACGACGAGACAGGCTCGATTTGGCAGACCTTGTTGGCAAAAACGACTGATCAACGCCGTGCAATCGGCGGCGATCGTGCTTGGCCTTGCGCTCGTCGTGGCCTTGTCCGCCTACGGACTGATGGGCTGGAGCGGGATGCTCGCTGCCTTCCTCACCGTTGCGCTGGGGGCGACGATCGCATCGTTCTTGCCGCCTCGATTGGTTCTTTACGCCTATGGCGCTCGCGCGCTCTCCCCTCGCGAACTATGCGATCTTCAGGCAGCGACGAGAGCCCTTGCTGAACGCGCCGGTCTGCTCGCGACCCCGCGTATCTGGTATCTGCCGAACCTCGCGCCACAGGCACTGACTGTCGGCATACCCTCCGATGCGGCCATTATGGTTTCCAGAGGATTGCTGGCGCTACTCACGCCGCGCGAGCAGGCCGCCGTCATGGCGCATGAGATCGCGCATATTTGCAACAACGACCTGCGCATCATGGCGCTGGCGGATGCGTTCTCGCGGGTGGCTGGCATCTTCGCCAATGCCGGCATTCTCCTGCTGCTCCTCAACATTCCGCTGACCGCTCTCGAGCACGATCCGGTTTCCTGGATGACCATCGTTCTGCTGATCGTTTCGCCGACGATCGCAAGCTTGTTGCAGCTCGCGCTGTCGCGCACGCGGGAATTTCAGGCCGACGCGACCGCGGCCGAGCTGACGGGCGATCCGGAGGCGCTTGTTGCCGCCCTCTGGAAGCTGGAAGGCGCGGAAAGAAATCTCTGGGAGTCGATGTTCCCCGGCCGGCGCATGCCCGATCTCCGCCTCCTGCGCACGCATCCTCTGACGCGCGAGCGTGTACGGCGGTTGCGCGGCCGGGGAGATCGCGGTTCGGTTCACGGCCCTTTGTCGGGCTTGTCGAACAGGCCGTGAAGGCATTGGCCTGGATTGACGGGAATCAACGCGGTTTGCCGCCGTATTGTCAAAATGGAGACGGTGTCTGGCGGCGGTTTCATGCGCCGTGACCGTTTACACGCTAGGGCAAAGCCGATGAGAACGAACAGGACCTAGATACTGATAGCCGATGGATCGCGCGGCCGGATCATCCGCCAGCTGCGGCCCGATGCGGAAACGGGCGACCGGCTGGACGATCTGATTTTCGAGATCGATCACAAGAAGCTGGGTGAAATCATGGCGGATCGGCCGGGTCGAAGCATCACCGCGAAGGGTACGCGGCGCTCCGCCACGGAGTATCACTCCCAGCCCGTTCAGGAGCAGGAGGCACGATTTGCCGGCATGATGCTGGATACGCTGATGCGGGCGTATGGCGCGTAGGAATTCGATCGTGTCGTCGTCGTGGCCGAGCCACGCATGCTCGGCGCCATCCGTCTCAGGCTTCCGCCGATGCTCCGTCGGGCTGTCGTCAAGGAGATCGCCAAGGATCTGACGAAACTGCCGCCTCAGGACTTGTATCGAGCGCTCGGGGTTGACGTCGTTCGGCATGGTGCCGGCTGAGCATTCCCCGCCGTTTCCCGATCCATCCGGCGCTTCAGCTTGGAGTGGGCGATACTCCGTCTCCCGTCTCGGTGTGGATGCGATCGACCGCCATCGAGAGAATGTCGGAGACGATTGTCGTCGGCTTGCGCGCGGCATCGATCCGGCGCCAGCCGACCTTGCCCAAATCCTTCTGCAACTGTCGTGACAGGATGTCGACGGTGGCGTCGGATGGACCGCCGCGGCGTTGTTCGACCCGTCGCCACAGCACATCGGGAGAGACGTCAAGCCAGATGCCGAGGAAGGGACGGTTGCGCTCGTGTGCAACTTGTTCGATGCGTTGGCGATCCGCCGGGCGGTCGAACACGGCATCGGCGATGACCGCTCCGCCTTCGGCCAGGATGAGACCGCTCCGCCAGGCGATCTCCCGGTAGACAAGCTCGGAAATTTCCGGTCGATAGGCTTTCTCAGGCAGGCGCGTCTCTGCCGATACGCCATGCATGGCCTTGCGAATGCGGTCGCTTTCGACGATGCGGGCGCCCGGTGCGCCGCCGACGCCGGTGGCCAGCGCCTCTGCTACCGTGGTCTTGCCCGACCCGCTTAGTCCGCCGATGGCGATCAACTGCGCAGGATGCTCGCGAAGCAAGTGCCTGGCGAGGTCGAAATAGGAACGGGCTTGTGCCGACAGGTCGCCCGAAGGGTCCCCGTCCTCTTCGATTTGGGTCGCGGTCACATGCGCCCGGACAGCCGCCCTGACGGCCATCAAGAAAGACAGGAGAACGAAGCCATCCTCATTTTCCGTTTCGTCCAGATACCGGTTCGCCGTCAGATTGGCGAGGTGCGGGAGGCCGCGATGCCATAAGTCCATGAGCAGGAAGGACAGATCGTACAGCACGTCCACGGTCGCGATCTGATCGTTGAACTCGATGCAGTCGAACAGGCGCGGCTGGCCGTCGAAGAGGCAGATGTTGCGCAAATGCAGATCGCCATGACAGCGGCGTATCTTGCCGACGGTCTCGCGCTCGTTCAACGTGTTGGCATGGCGTACCAGCGCCCGGCGGAAGGAGGCGTCGAGTGAATTCACTTCCTCCCGGCTGAAAACATGGCTCGTCGCGAAACCTGCCTTGTTGATGTCGAGGACGGCGGCAAGGTTTGCCGCACCCTCGCCGGCATGTACGACGGGCGCCTGATTGTGGAAATGGGCGATCATGCATGCGGTCTGCGCCATCAGTCCGGGCGTCAGCGTGCATGCGTCCGCCATGCGATCGAGCAGAAGCGACTGGTTGAAACGCGTCATCTCCACGACCGCGTCGACCAGCATCCCGCTCCCGTCGAAGACGACCCGACCGTCAGTATCGCGCGTGATGCGCCGCACGCCGATGTAGAGCCCCGGAGCGGTCGGCGCGTTGAATTCGACCTCCTTCCGGCAGGCGGCGAGCCGCAGTTCGGGTGTCGAGAAATCGAGATAGGGCAGCTTCACCGCGCGTTTCATCTTGAATGCACGATCGCCGGTGAGGAATATCCGGGAAATATGCGTTTCGAGGATCTCCGTCTTGGCGGCAGGATCGCCGCCGCGCGCCAGAAATGCGATGGCGTCCGCCTGGCTGCAAGGGAGCATCGACACGTCTCCTGAATTCACGTTTGTTGGGCGCCGCCGCGTCGGTGGGTCGATGTGTCATCAGGACGGGCAGCGGCGGCTCTACGGACTTATTGCCATCTCAACAGCTGCACTTGCCAAGAGGAAGGAAGTGCGAGCCGTCACCCGGAAAGAATTGGGCAATTTGCGATCCAAAGCTTTGACGCATGTCAAACCGGCCATCGACGATGTCGACCGGACGCGGCGGTGGTCGCCGAACGGACGGCGATTGATCCGCGTCAATATGAAGTATCCCGCTCGATGGCAGGATGCGTCGTCGAGCGGTTGGTCGTCGCAAACGGCGACCGGCGATATCCGAAGAGGGCAAAGTGATGGCTCACAAACAGGTGCTGTTCCGCTCGGAGGCCCGCGAGAAGATCCTGCGAGGCGCCACACAGCTTGCCGATGCCGTGCGGGTTACGCTCGGGCCGCGCTCCAAATCCGTCCTCATCGAGAAGAAGTGGGGCGCGCCCCTTGTCTGCAATGACGGCGTTACCATCGCGAAGGAGTTCGACCTGAAGGACGCCGAGGAAAATCTCGGCGCGCGCATGTTGCGGCAGGCCGCGGAGAAGACCGGGGAAATGGTTGGCGACGGCACCAGCACATCGACCATCCTCGCCCACGCCATCCTTGCGGACGGTATCCGCAACGTCGTGGCGGGCGCCAGCGCGATCGACATAAAGCGCGGTCTCGACCGGGCGACGCGGCGCGCGATCGACGCATTGAAGGAGATTTCCAAGCCGGTTCAGACCCGGCGGGAAAAGGAGCAGGTCGCGGCGATCTCGGCCCACAACGATACGGCGATCGGCGAGTTGATCGGGGCGGCGCTGGAGAAAGTCGGCGATGAGGGCGTCATCACCGTCGAGGAGGCCAAGACCACCGAGACGGTGCTCGATGTCGTCGAAGGCATGCAATTCGACCGAGGCTTCCTGTCGCCCTATTTCGCCAGCGATCCGGACAAGATGGAGGCGGTGCTGGAGGATGCGCTCGTGCTGGTCGTCGACCGCAGGATCGGTTCGCTCAACGACCTGGTCAAGCTTCTCGAGGAGGTTGCCAAATCGGGTTCCCCGCTGCTCGTGGTGGCGGAGGAGGTGGAGGGGGACGCGCTTGCCACCCTCATCCTCAACCACATCCGGGGCACCTTGAAGAGCTGCGCGGTCAAGGCCCCCGGCTTTGGCGACCGGCGCAATGCCATGCTCCAGAACATCGCCATCCTGACGGGCGCGCAGGTCATTTCCGAGGACCTGGGGCTCAAGCTGGAGAACGTGACCATCGGGCAGGTCGGGCGCGCTCGCCGTGTCGTCTGCGACAAGGAGACCACGACGATCGTTGGCGGCAGCGGAGACAGCAAGGCGATCAAGGCACGGATCGAGCAGATAAGACGGGAGATCGACAACACGACCAGCGACTACGACCGCGAGAAGCTGCAGGAGCGGCTGGCGAAGCTGGCCGGAGGCGTGGCGGTCATCAAGGTCGGCGCACCGACCGAGTCGGAGATGAAATCGCGCAAGGACGCGCTGGACGATGCGATCAGCGCCACCAAGGCGGCCGTTGCGGAAGGCATCGTGCCCGGCGGCGGCCTGGCGCTGTTGCGCTGCATCGCGGCTATCGAGGAGGAGGAGAAGCGCGTCGACGGCGACGAGCGCACCGGCGCTCAAATCCTGAAGCGGGCGCTTGAGGCCCCCGTTCGCCAGATCGCGGAAAATTCCGCCGCCGATGGCGGCGTCGTGGTCGCGAAAATGCTCGAGGGCGAGAAGAACTTCGGGTTCGACGCCGGGCGCAAGCAATATGTCGATCTTGTCGAGGCCGGCATCATCGACCCGACCAAAGTCGTGCGCGTGGCCCTGGAGAACGCGGTTTCCGTCGCGAGCACCTTGTTATTGACCGAGGCGACGATGACGGAAATTCCCGAGGAGAAACCGGCGCAATCCGGAGTGCCGGACATGGGCTCTGAGGAGTGCCGTCAAGCCTGAGCGGCTCGGCAGAATTTTTGACGCAGATCTGGAGTGAACCCCTCGGACTGGACCAGCGAGGCGCTTCGAACTAAGCCGCCTGCTGGGCGAGTTGGGCTTCAAATTCTGCTGGCGATCTGTAGCCAAGGGCCGAGTGCAGCCGCTTGGCATTGTAGATATCCTCAATGAACCTGGGCAAGCGTTCGGCCACATCCGCGAATGTCTCGTAGCCGGCGATGTAGATGTCCTCGACTTTCAGGGTCTTCATGAAGCTCTCTGCCTGAGCATTGTGATAAGGGTTGCCGACAGCGCTCATGGATCCCTGCAGATCGGCGGCATCGAGCGCTCGTCGATAGGTCTCACTTGCGTATTGGCATCCGCGGTCCGTGTGGTGGATGCAGCCGGGTGGAGGCTTTCTGTTCTCGAGCGCCGAACGCAACGCTGCCAATGCCAGCGGCGTATCCAGGCGTTTTGACAGGCCATAGCCGACGACTTTCCGGCTGCAAGCGTCGAGAATGACGGCGAGATAGCAAAAGCCGACGGCGATGCGGATGTACGTGAAGTCGGCCACCCAGACCATGTCAGGCCGCGCCGGGATCACATTGCGATAGAGGTTCGGGTAGATCGATGAATCGTGGTTGCTATCCGTCGTGCGAACATACCGCTTGCGAGGCTTGATCCCGAGGCCATTGGCCCGCATGACGCGAGCGACACGCTTGTGGTTGACCAAGTGGCCTCTTCGCTGAAGCTCGTGCGTCACGCGCCGATACCCATAGCAGGGCAATTCATCCTGGATGTCCTCGATGATCGCAACGAGCTCGGCATCGCCGAGATTCAAAGCCCTTGCCGTGGATCGGTAGTAAAACGTGCTTCTCGGGAGGTCGATCACTTTGCACCCCCGTCTGACGGAGCAGGCCGGGGACCGCTGATGATGGAGGACTTCTCGTTGCCTTCGGCGATCGGCTGGCGCGGAGTTTTTTTCACCAGGTCCAGCTCCATCGTGAGTTGGCCGACTTTACGTTCGAGCGCCGCAATGTGGGCCTCGTACTCGGCAATGACGCTCGCCTCCGCCTCTTCATCGTTCAGCTCACCACGATCGAACTGCGTTAGCCACAACTGGATGAGGTTGGCCGAAACGCTATAGGTGCGCTGTGCATCGCGCCGTCCGATGACGCCGTTTCGGATATCCTGGCAAAGCTGCAATTTGAACGGTGTCGAATGTCGGCGATATGGACCTCGGGACTTCATGAGCCTTCTCCGATTAAGGCCCGCAGAGTGTATCAGTTTTTCCGTGTCCCGTGGTCCAGTCCGAGGGGTTCACTCCAATCATCGCGTCACCAAGGTGTTGAGGGCTAGGCTTTCCTACATTGCCTGACCATTCTGGTGAAGGAGCTCAGAAATGTCTTTCAAGACCATACTCTCGCTCATCGGCACGACAAACACCGAGGCGGATATCGACAAAGCCGTAACGCTGACAGCAGAAGTCGAGGGGCATCTCTCCGTCATGGCGTTGCGAGCCGCAATATCGCCGTTCGGCGCCGACTACCCGGCCGCGGCCGCCGGCTGAATGAGCGCCAAAGGGAAATCGACGAGGTAGTCGACGTTCGACGCATCGCTGACGAGAGCTGAAGGAAAGGTGGTGTGTCGTTCGAAGTCAACCATATCTACGATGATCGCTTCATCATCGAAAGCAATATCGGCACGCGGGCGATGTACGCCGATTTGGTCGTTGCCGGGGAGGGGATTCGTTCAGATGTCGAGCTTCGCAAGGCTGCAATCGCGGCGGCAGCGTTCAATGTCGGTACACCTCTACTCTTGATGCCGAAGGCAGGCCGCGTCACCCTGAGGCCAAAAAGCGTTCTTCTAGCCTGGAACTCGCGCCCGCAAGCGGCCAGCGCCGTAAAGGCGGCTATTGGTATGCTGAAAGACGCCGATACTGTCCGCCTCATCGTCGTCGATCCAGATGCTTCTTACTTCGAGAATGGTGGAGAGCCGGGCGCCGACATGGCGACCTTCCTGTCCCGTCATGATGCAAATGTCCTGGTTGAGCAGATCGCGAGCGGCCAAGGACCGACGGAAGACGTGATCCGCCAACATGCGCTCGAACTCGGCTGCGATATGATCGTCATGGGGGCCTACGGTCATTCGCGCCTGCGAGAATGTATTTTTGGCGGCGTCACCGCCTCGATCCTGGAGAAATGCGACGTGCCTGTCTTCATGGTGCGGTAAATGCCCCGATGGATATCCTGCGTCGGGGTACTCAGCCTGAGTTCTCGGTGCTTTTCGGTATCGTTCAGGCATCTGTCAGCATGGCGACTTATTCCCAAGCGCAGTTCCAGCAAAGAGGAAGCCGACATGAACATCCGTCGCAATATCTTCGCCGCGCTTGCTATCGTCGCAATCACCTCGCCGGCATGGGCAGCGAACACCGTCAAGGTCATCGAAAGTGGGGAAGGCGGCGGCCCGATGACTCTCACGCTCGACCATCCCACGATAAAGGCCGGGGAGACGACCTTTGTGGTGCACAACGATGCGCTCACGGAAGAGCACGAAATGGTCCTGGTCAAGCTGAAGTCGGTCGATCAGAAGATCGGTGTCGTCGCCTCCAAACATCGGGTGGACGAGAAACATTTGAAAAGTCTCGGCGAAGTATCGGATCTGAAACCGGGCACGGATGGCAAGCTGAAGGCGAAACTAGCTCCGGGCTCCTACCTCCTGCTCTGCAACATCAAGGGCCACTACGAAGCGGGGATGCACGCCGTGCTGACGGTGACGAAGTGACCGCACCCTCCTAGAGCCGCCACACGAAAGAAGGCGAACCACGTCCATGGCTACGACCCCATCGCTCTCGTTTTCCCTCCCGCAGCGCGTCTTGCACTGGCTCACCGCAGGGCTCGTCTTCTTCAACCTGTTGTTCCCGGACGGCATGAATGCGTGGAATAGAAGCATGAAGCAAACCGGTGCGGCGAGCGCCGAACAGGTGGCAAGTGCCAACATCCACGCCTATGCCGGCATCGCGATCCTCGTTCTCGTGGCGGTTCGCCTTTTGCTTCGGCAGGTCCAGGGCGTGCCGGCTGCGCCATCAGGGGAACCGCCGATGTTCAAGTTGGTTGCGAAGGTTTCCGAATGGACCCTTTACCTTCTTCTTATCGCAATGCCGGTTACTGGCGCCGCTGCCTACTACTTCGGCATGGAGGGTGCAGGCGACCTCCATGCCGATGTTCTCAAGGCCGTCCTGTGGGTTGTTGTCGGCCTCCATGTCCTCGGTGCGCTGGCGCATCAGTTTTATTGGAAGACGAATGTGCTTTGGCGGATGACGGTCGGCTGATCATCCCTTCCTGTGCTCGGCGGCAATGCCGCTGAGCGCGCTTGTTACATGACGGCGATGATGGTGTGAGCGGCAAACGCTGACGCGCCAGCGATGATCGTGAGGCCGGCAAACGGTGCGCTGAAAGACGAAGGTCCAAGCACGGTTGCGATGCCTGCACGGCACAAGGCGTTTGTTGCCATGGCGATGAGGATTGCCTTTCCAACTACATCGATCGGTATGACGTCCCGGCCCACTTGCAGAGCCGTCAGCACGGCAACGTCGACATCGACAGCGCCTGTCAATGCGGTTGTGGCCAAAAGTCCGGAGCTACCGAAATGCGAGACGAGAACAGCGCTGGCGATGGCGGCCGCCGCAAAAATCGTCGCGAAGATCAGGAGTGGACCGATCTCGAAGGGATTACTGGCCGATACGTCCGCGAACGGCTTGTCCTGCCGCCAGTAGAAAATTGCAAGCCCAGATCCGGCAAAGACGACCGCGGCCGTGGCGGCGGCCGGGCCGACGGCAATGATCGCTGCCGGGTCGATCAGCAGGATCAGCCCCATCACGCGCAGGATGGACACGGCCGCACCGAGCGCCGCAGCGCCGGCAAGCGGAAGTGGATCGGCGGAGCGTTTTGCGGTTCGCGCCAGAACCATGGTGACCGCGGTGGACGAGACGAGGGAGCCGGCAATCGCGCTCAGCATGAAGCCCTTGCTCGCTCCGAAGATCCTGACGGCGACGTAGCCGAGGAACGAAAGACTTGCGGTCAGGACGGTGAAGAACCATACCTTCCAAGGATTGAGCCCTCCCCATGGGTCGATGGCCTCGTCCGGCAGGATCGGAAGGATCACCGCCGTCATGACGGCAAGCATCAATGCAGAGCGTAGTTCCATCCAGGTCAGGCGCTTCAGGAAGCCATGCAGGACGTTCCGACTTGCAAGCGTGGCCGCAAGGGCTGCACCTCCGGCAGCCGCTGCTTGCGCATCGCCAGCAACAGCCAGGCCCCCGAGCGCCAGAACGCCAAGTCCCGCCATGACGGTGGTGACACTATAATCGGAATCCGAGTGCGCCTCGCGCAGCTTGAACACGCCCAGCGTCACGGCGAAGCCCAGGAAACCGATTGCAAACACCATTGGATAGCCGAGTGCCTGAGCGATGGCCGCCAGCACGCCGCCAAGAAGTCCCGATATCCCGAACGTGCGCATGCCGGCGGTTCTGCTGCCTTCGGGAGCCTCCCGCTCCTGCCAGCCGCGTTCGAGCCCGACCAGAAGACCGATCGATAACGCGAGACCCAATCTGGCTATGAGCATATCCATTTGCAGAGCCGTCAAGAATGAACCAGCCGGCCAAGTCGCGGCGGGCGCTTATTGATCTTCATTGTAGAGAAATCGCCGCTCCCGGAATTGATCTTGCGCAAGGTGAGTGCTCCCGTTTGTGGGCTTACTCACTTCGCATTCTGCCGATAGGAGCAGAGAACGTGCCACAAGCGGACAAAGGCCTCTGGCAACGATATTCGAGCGTGATCCTGGTCGCAATCGCCGCCGGTGGGTTGGTGACCGGGTTGGTCTTATCGTGGCAGGCCGCTCGCTACGCTCATCTTGTCTGGAGCGCAGCGACGCTGGCCGTCCTTGCCAGTCTGCTCCTCCAGGTTTTCAGTGCATTGCGCCGGGGAGATGCCGGGCTCGATATCGTTGCGGCGCTTTCCATGTCTGCGGCGATCGCGTTCGGCGAGCCGCTTGCCGGAAACGTCGTTGGCTTGATGTACGCGGGCGGCCAGTTGCTGGAATCCTTCGCAGAAGGGCGCGCGCGCCGCGAAATGACGGCCCTGATGGGCCGCATCTCGCATTTTGCCATGCGTCATGGCCCGTCCGGGCTCGAGAAGGTCGCCATCTCTCAGATACGGCCCGGAGACCGGCTGCTCATCCGGCAGGGTGAAGTGCTGCCGGTGGACGGGATCGTCTCCGGCGATGGCGCGGCACTGGACATGGCGGCCTTGACCGGAGAGCCTCTGCCACAGCCCGCTCCACCTGGAACCGAGGCGCTCAGCGGCTCGACCTGCGTGGGCGCGGCCTTCGATCTGGTCGCCAACCGGACGGCCGCCGAAAGCACCTACGCCGGGATCGTCCGGTTGGTCGAGGCCGCGCAGGCTAGCAAGGCGCCCATGGTCCGCATGGCCGACCGTTTCGCGATGGGCTTCCTGGTTCTGACCCTCGTCATCGCGGGCGGCGCTTGGTATTTTTCGGAGGATCCGATCCGCGCGCTTGCCGTCCTTGTCGTCGCAACACCCTGTCCCCTGATCCTCGCGGTCCCGGTTGCCATTATTTCCGGCATGTCGAAGGCGGCTGGCATCGGCGTTCTCGTGAAGAACGGCGGCATGCTTGAAATGCTGGGGCGCGTGCAGACTGCGGTTCTCGACAAGACCGGCACGCTCACCCATGGTCAGGCGGCGGTGGTCGACATCAGGACGGTATCGTCCTTTACAGCGGAAGCGGTGCTAGGGGCGGCTGCGAGCCTGGATCAGGCTTCCGGCCATGTCGTTGCCGCTGCCCTGATCCGTGCGGCCGCCGAAAGGGGCCTGCCTCTGTCGAAGCCGGAGAGTGTGCGGGAAGTGCCCGGCACCGGCATAGAGGGCTATGTCGAGGGACGACGGATTGTTGTCGGCGGGAGTGGATTTGTGCAGCGCGTATCCGGCTGCGAGGATCCGCATGACCTGATCACGCCCGAGATGCGGTCCTCGATGACTGTGGCAGTCGCTATAGATGGAGCGCTCGCGGGCATGATCGTTCTCAAGGACCAGGTCCGCGCAGATGCGTTGTCGGTTTTGGCGGATCTTCGGACGGCAGGCATCCGGAGGCTCGTGCTGGCGTCCGGCGATCGCACGGAGATCGCGCATGTTGTCGGCAACGCACTTGGCATGGATGCCGTCCTCGGCGATCTGACGCCGGAAGCCAAGGTCGACGCAGTCAGAAAGGAGACCGGAAACGGTCCGGTGATGATGGTGGGAGACGGCGTCAACGACGCGCCGGCGCTCGCGGCGGCCGACATCGGCGTTGCCATGGGCGCCCGCGGCACGGCCTCGTCTTCGGAAGCGGCGGGCGTCGTGCTCCTTGTCGACGAGCTTGCGCCACTCGCGAAGGCCATTGCAATTGCGCGCCGAAGCCGCCGGATCGCCCTTCAGAGTGTGTCCGTAGGCCTTACGCTGTCGATCGTGGCGATGATCGCAGCGGCATGCGGATATCTTCAGCCCGTCGAAGGTGCGATCCTCCAGGAGGCGATCGACGTGGCCGTTATCCTCAATGCCTTGAGGGCGCTCCGCTAGATGCCGCTCATCCTGTTTCCGCCGAAGCCTCACGGCCGCTGATCTCGACGATTTCGAACTCGAAGAAGACGTGAGGCGATGCAGCGACCGTTGCTTGCGGTTGGAGCTTGAGCGCCCCTGGCTCCCACCAGTCAAAATCCTCCGCAAGAAGCGACCAGGCTTTCAGCCGTTCGTCGTGAAATTCATTGGTATCCGGAAGCTCGCGAAAGGCGACGTCGATCACCACGCTTTTCCAGTACTGTTTGCTTTCGAAAGACTCGATAAGCAGGCAGGCGCGGGGATTGGCATGAAGGATGTCGAGTTTCTTTCCAGGCATCGAGAAGGCATAGAGACGGTTCCCTGAATGCGCGTAGGAAATCGGGACGACATAAGGGATGCCGTTTTCCGCGCAGGCCAATCTCGCCACGCGGTTTTCGGCAACCATTGCCGTGCATTGGTTGTGCGTCATTTCCCGGATCATCATTACGAAACCTCCCTTGTGGCGCCGCCGGCGACGGGCTTGCGGAACTGCAGGTCCTGGCCGAGATAGATCGTACCCGGCCCCGGCAACCGCGTGCCGAGCACGGCCGAGACGAGGGCCGCCGTCCACATGCCATGGGCGATGACATGGCCGAAGAGCCGGTTTTCGCGAAGGCGGCGTCGAGATGCGCCGGTTCTGATCGCCGGAGATGGCGGCGAACAGGTCGATGTCGTCGCGCCCGACGAGCCTGACGATCGACGCGGTGTCGCCGGGCTGCAGTTTATCGAAGGTCCGGTTGCGGAGGAATTCGTCCATCAGCGGTTCACCTCTGGAAAACATAGGTACCGGGAGCATCGGCGACGGGCCTGCAGCCCTCCGTCGCGGGCGCATACTGGATCAGCTCGATCAGGTGGTTGCGGTAGACCACCTTGCCCGGGGTCACGGCGACGTTCTTGCCGACGACGAAATTCTCGGTGCCGACCGACTGCTGCCCGGTCGCGAGGCGGCTCACATCCTCCATCCAGTTGCGGAAACCGTCGAGGAAGTTCATCCCGGCGGTCCGGATCGTCCTGTCCATCACCTCCGGATTGGCGAAAGGCATGTTGGAGGGGGAAAAGACGTCGAGGATCTGGCGGGCGGCGAAGGGCACCACGTCCTCGTGGTGCGGCGCGACACCCGGCACTTCCTTTGTCGCGTTGTGCCACCATTGCTGCTGGAGAAGGAAAGCCTGAGCCCAGATGCTGAAGGGCGGCTTCCTCCAGCGTTCGTCGGAGAAGCGGTAGTCGCCGGGTAGGGGCTCGATGCACGGCGGCACATCCGGTGCTGCCGCCACGGCCGCAAGGTGGCAGAGCAGGCGGACCGACTTGCGGTTCGCCTTGTCGACGAGCTCCATCCGCTTCCCGGGGGCCGAGGCGAGGTGGACCGACCAGTCGAACAGGGCAAGTGCGAAGGCAGCAGGCGACATGCCGGCGCTGAACTGGCCGGCGATCGCTTCCCGCATGCGGTCGATCGCGCGAAAGGCTTCGCTTCCCAGTTCCTCCACCCGGGGGACGGGCGGCAGATCCGTCATCCGCCGGGAGGCCAACATCTCGCTCGCCGGAGCATTCATGGGTGTCTCCTTCGGCAGGAGTGGGTTTCCGCTGAAGACAACCTCATGAACGGGTAGCGGATCGAATATTACCCTACACAGGGCAGTCTTTATCTCCGTTGACGTAGATCAAGTTTCATTGCGCGAAACCGCCTAGAATGCGATCTAATCGAAACGGGAGTTCGTCATGTCCGCGAAGAATGCGACAGATGCGGAGCAAATTGCGGTAACCTTTTCCCCCATGGCTGCCGATCCACTTCTTATGGCGCCTTTCGAGATCGCAATGGCGATGTACAGGCACTGGCTCGGGGCGACGTCCCGCCTGCTTCGGGACCAGTGTGCCCATCTGCAGAACCTTGCGGAGTGCGACGATCCTTTGAATATGCTGGTCTGCCAGACCGAATTTGCCGAGAAATCCGTCGTGGCGGGGCTGGATGAATTACGCCGGGGTGTCGATACGATCACCGACACGGCCTGCGGGCATTTCGCCGCTGGTGGGTCGCTGCCGCAGTAGAGCCTCGCTCTTTCCGGAGCAAACCGGATTGCATGGACGTGGGCAAGGCGGTCCGCGAGGGGGAGGGAACCATGCTGTCATTGAAATCGCTCGGTGGAGCCGGAACCGTCACCGGCTCGAAGCATCTGCTCTGCCTCGGCGACTATCGCATCCTGATCGATTGCGGTCTCTTCCAGGGCCTGAAAAACCTGCGCGACCTTAATTGGACGCCCCTGCCGGTCTCATCACGCGATATCGACGCGGTGATCCTGACGCATGCGCATCTTGATCATAGCGGGTATTTGCCGCGTCTGGTGCGCGAGGGCTACCGGGGCAAGGTCTATGCGACGCGCGCCACCCGCGATGTGGCGGAGCTGATCCTCATGGACAGCGGCCATCTGCAGGAAAAGGACGCGGAATTCCTCAATCGACACAAGCTCTCCCGCCATAAGCCGGCTCTCCCACTCTACACCGTCCATGACGCGCAAAATGCCGTGGAGCACTTCTCGACCGCCGAATTCGGCCGGACGGTGCGGCTTTCCAATGGAGCATGGTTCCGTTTCCACCGCGCCGGTCATATACTTGGCGCGGCATGGGTGGAGTTGGAATGGGGTGGCAAGCGGATCGTCTTTTCCGGCGATATCGGCCGTTACGGCGATCCGCTGATGCCGGACCCCGCTCGCCCGGTAGAGGCGGACTATATCCTGATCGAATCCACATAAGGCGACCGCATCCACGACAAGACCGATCCGGCCGATGCCTTGCGGGCAATCGTCGAGCGGACGATCAGACGCGGCGGCACGGTTGTCGTGCCGGCCTTCGCCGTCGGCCGGGCGCAGGAATTGCTCTACTATTTCTGGAAACTGAAACAGGCGGGGTTTCTTGGCGACGTTCCCCTGTTCCTCGACAGCCCATGGCCATCAATGCGACGGGGCTGATGGACGAGCACCTCAAAGACCATCGGCTCGATCTTGAAACCTGCAAAGCGGTGTGTGGCATCGCGCGCTACACCGACGACGTCGAGGCCTCGAAGGCGATCAGCACGAGCCCTATTCCGAAGATCGTGATCTCCGCATCCGGGATGGCGACGGGCGGCCGTGTGCTGCATCATCTGAAAGCCTTTGCCCCTGACGCGCGCAACACGATCCTGCTTGCCGGCTTCCAGGCCGCCGGCACGAGGGGCGCTCGCTTCAGGCCGGCGCCAAGGAGCTGAAGATCCATGGGGCCTGGGTGCCGGTCAACGCGGAGGTGGCGCATCTCGACATGCTCTCGGCCCATGCCGATGCCGACGAACTGATGCGCTGGCTCTCCGCCTGCCCGCGCCCGCCGCGCAACATCTTCATCGTCCATGGCGAGCCGGAAGCGTCGGAGGCGTTGCGCATCCGCATTGTGCGCGAGCTTGGATGGCCGAGCGTCGTGCCGCGCCTCGATCAGGAGTTCGTGCTTTGACGAGGCGCGGACAGTAGCAACGATATCAGGTTGAGCGAAGATCCTTGCGGATGAGGACCAAGGTCGGATCGTCGGGGTAGGGAACCGCCACGAACCCTTGCTCCTGTTCGAGTTCGATGGCTTCGTGGTTCTCTCGGCTTTCCAGCGATTCCAGCGTCTTGACGCCATGGGCCTGCGCGTAGCGGGCGACATGGCGCAGCATTTCCCAGCCGACGCCCTTGTGTTTGTCGTCGGCGCGCACGGAGATCGCCACCTCTGCCTTCGTCATCGACGGGTCGCAGGCCACGAGCGCCGCTGCGATAATCGCGTCGCTGCCGCCGGAGAAGGCGAGGAAGTGCTCCGTGGTGACATGGTCTACCTTCGTCATGGCAAGCAAGCGCTCGTGGCTCACTTCACGGACACCGCCAAGAAACCGGAAGCGCAGGTCCTCGGGCGTTACATGTCGGAAGAATTCCGCCAGAAGCGGCTCGTCCTCCGGCTTGACCGCGCGCACATGCAACATGAGCCCCGTATGGGTCATGAGAGCGGTGTCCAGAAAGTCGTTTGCCATCGCCTCGGCCGGGATCGTCAGCGCGCTGCCGGTTTCTATGATGACCTTGAGGGCATGCGTATCGGCCGCGCGGGAGAAGGTCTCGTAGGCTTCGCCGATCCGATCGAGGCTGAACCGATGGGTGATCAGCTTCTTCGGGTCGATCTTGCCCGCCTGCACGGTCTTCAGCAGCATCGGCGTCGTGACCGTGTCCACCAGCCGCGTGGTGATGGCGATGTTCTGCGACCACAGTTTCTCCAGATGCAGATCGGCCTTGACGCCATGCACGCCGATATTGGCGATGACGCCGCCAGGCGCGACGATCTCCTGGCAAAGCTCGAAGGTGATCGGGATGCCGACGGCCTCGATCGCGGTGTCGACGCCCTTGCCGCCGGTCAAGGCCAGGAGCTGGCGTGCCGCGTCGCCGCCGCTCGCCCGGACCGTTTGCGTCGCACCGAAGCGGCTGGCCACGCAAGCCGGTTGTCGTCGAGGTCGATCATGATGATCTCGGCGGGGGAGTAGAACTGTGCCGTCAGCAGCGCCGCAAGCCCGATCGGGCCGGCGCCGACGATGGCCACCGTGCTTCCGGGCTGCACCTTCCCGTTCAGCACGCCGCATTCGAAGCCGGTGGGCAGGATGTCGCTCAGCATGACCAGCGCTTCCTCGTCCGCGCCGTCGGGGATCGGATAGAGGCTGGTGTCGGCATGAGGGATGCGGACATATTCGGCCTGTGTCCCGTCGATCGTATTGCCGAGAATCCAGCCGCCGGTCGTGCAATGGGAATACATGCCGCGCCGGCAATATTCACACTTGCCGCAGGAGGAAATGCAGGAGATCAGGACGCGGTCGCCTTTGGCGAACTGGGTCACGCCGGCGCCCGTCTCTTCAACGATGCCCACGCCTTCGTGACCCAGGATACGGCCGGGCGTACAGGTCGGCACGTCGCCCTTGAGGATGTGCAGGTCGGTTCCGCAGATCGTTGTGCGCGTCACCTTGACGATGGCGTCGGTCGCCGCCGCGATCGTGGGCAGCGGCCGTTCCATGAGGGACTTCCGTCCCGGACCTTCGTAAACGAGAGCCTTCATCTCAATCTCCTATGCGGGGTTCGAAGTTTGAACGCAGGAGAGAATGAGCCTTGCATTCGTGATGGGCTTTGACGCCGGTCAAGGCGAAGAGCGGCAATGGCGCGCAGTCTTTTTCAATGTTTAAGAACTCCGGGAGACGTAGCCATGACTGCCGCAGATGTTCATTCCACTTCCCCGACGTCCGCCTCGACGGCCAGGCAGGCCAAGCTGCGCCTGGGAGCGCTGACCGCCCTGGTCATCGGCTCGATGATCGGTTCCGGCGTCTTCAGCCTGCCGCAGAACATGGCTGCCGGGGCCGGGCCGCTTGCCATCATGATCGGCTGGGCCATCACCGCGGTCGGCATGCTGGCGCTGGTCTTCGTCTACCAGTCGCTTGCGACCCGCAAGCCGGACCTGGATGCCGGTCCCTATGCCTATGCCAAGGCGGGGTTCGGGCCCTTCATCGGCTTCAACAGCGCCTGGGGCTACTGGATCAGCGCCTGGGTCGGCAACGTGTCCTATGCCGTGGTCGTCTTCAGCGCGCTGTCCTATTTCGTCCCCGCCTTCGGCGACGGCAACACCTGGCAGGCGGTGCTCGGCGCCTCGGTCCTCCTCTGGGTGATCCATTTCCTCATCCTGGCCGGCGTTCGCCAGGCGGCGGTCGTCAACCTGGTCGTCACCGTCGCCAAGGTCGCGCCCATCGTGCTGTTCGCCGGCATCGTCGCGGTCGCCTTCAAGGTGGATGTCTTCAATGCCGATTTCACCGGCCTCGGCAATGCCGATCTCGGCTCGATCATGAACCAGGTGAAGAGCACCATGCTGGTGACGCTGTGGGTGTTCATCGGCATCGAGGGCGCGAGCGTCTTCTCGGCGCGGGCCGAGCGGCGCAAGGATATCGCCACGGCCACCGTGCTCGGCTTCTTCACCTGCCTTGCGCTCTATGCGCTGGTCTCGCTGCTGTCCGTCGGCATCCTGAGCCAGCCGGAGCTCGCCGCGCTGAAGAATCCGTCCATGGCGGGCGTGCTGGAAGCCGTGGTCGGGCCGTGGGGCGCCGTGCTCATCAATCTGGCGCTCGTCGTTTCCGTCATCGGCGCCTTCCTGAGCTGGACGCTGCTTGCCGCCGAAGTCCCGCATGTCGCCGGACGGGACGGCACCATGCCGAAATTCTTCGGCCATGAGAATGCGCGCGGCGTGCCGGCGACGTCGCTGCTCATCACCAATCTCCTGGTGCAGGCCTTCCTCGTCATCACGCTGTTCGCCCAGAGCACCTATCAGGCGCTGTTCTTCATCGCCTCGGCCGCGATCCTCGTGCCCTACATCTTCTCCGGCGCCTATGCCGCGAAGCTCGCGATCACCGGCGAGGGCTATCGCGAGGGCGAGAGCCGCAACGGTCCGATGCTGATCGGCCTCCTGGCGACGGTCTACGGCCTCTGGCTCGTCTATGCGGCGGGCCTCTCCTACCTCTTCATGTGCGCCGTCCTCTATGCGCCCGGCATCGTCTTCTTCGTCTGGGCGCGGCGCGAGAATGGGGAACGCGTCTTCCACCCGGTGGAGGCCGCCCTTGCCGCTGCGCTCGTCGCCGTGGGGCTCTATGCCGCCTACGCCATGTGGACCGGTGCCGTCAGCGCCCTTTGAACCTGCCCGTCGAAAGGAACCGTCATGGCTGCTCTTGGCGCCCATTCCGAAGTCGGCCGGCTGCGCGAGGTGATCGTGCATCGTCCCGATCTCAGCCTCCGCCGCCTCACCCCCGAAAATTGCAAGGCGCTGCTGTTCGACGACGTGCTTTGGGTCAAGCGCGCCCGGCAGGAGCACGACGTCTTCGTCGATGCGCTGCGCGAGCGCGGCGTCACCGTGCACCTCTTCGGCGAGTTGCTGGCCGAGACCCTGGCCCTGCCGGAGGGGCGCGACTGGCTGCTCGACCGGCGTGTCGACGCCTCGATCGTCGGCTACGACATGGTGGGCGAGCTGCGCGGCTGGCTGGACGAGATGCCGGCCGAACAACTCGCATCGCTGCTGGTGGATCGAATTTGCCCGCGCTGCCGGTAAGCCGGCGGCGATCGGACGGCTCGAAGATGCCGTGGAGATCGTCGCGGGACTGCGCGGGACGTGGATAGAGCCGGCGCATGCATAAGCCATCGGCACGGTCGCGTTTGCCCCGCGTCAAGGTGTCTTCCACCCAAACGACTATCTTCTCAACAAGGAGGACAGTCCAGTGAGCTACAAATCCATTCTTGTTAATCTGGATATCGAAGGGCCGATCGTTCCGATCGTGAGGGCAGCAAGCGAGTTGGCTCAACGGTGGAACGCCAGGCTGACCGGCTTCTGCGCGGCCGATGCCTACCTTCCGGTCACGGGGCCGGAAGGCGCGGAGCTGGCCGCGGAGGTGTGGCGGCAGATGCGCGATGACGACGAGCGTCGTTTCAAGGACCTGCGCAAGGAGTTTGAGGCGCTGGTTGCCGGTGCTGTCGCGACCGACTGGCGCGTCGCGCAGGAAAGACCGACCTATGCGCTGGCCCAAACGGCAAGGATCGCCGACATTGTCGTCACTGGGGCTGCCGACGGCGCGGTGACGAAGGATACGGCGCGCTGGGTCGATCCGGGCAGCGCGGTGCTGCAACTGGGCCGGCCTCTCCTGGTCGTCGGGAACGATACGGACCACCGCGTTGGCCGGAAGATCGTTGTCGCCTGGAAAGACACGCGGGAGGCACGGCGGGCGGTCGCCGACGCCATGCCGTTGTTGCAGGCTGCCGATGACGTCGTGGTTGCGACGGTGGCTCCAACCATCGATCAGTGGGCGCGCGAGAGCTTGGGCGACGTGGTATCCTTCCTGGCTGCTCACGGGGTGACCGCACGCAGTGAAACCGTTGAAAGCGGTCGGGAAAACGACAGCCTGATCGAACTCGTCGATCGGCACGACGCCGATCTCGTCGTATCCGGCGCTTATGGGCACAGCCGCCTCAGGGAGTGGGCGTTCGGCGGCATGACCCGATCGCTGCTCGACGCGATCCGGCTCAATCGCTTCATGTCCAACTGACGGATCTGGAACGGGCGGGCGCGGGTGGAGACACGAAAATGCAGCCGGAAATGTCGTCGCCGCAGGCCGTGGATTCTGTGCCGGCCTATTGGTCCATTCCTGCTGCGGCTCTCCTTGCCCGGCTGGATACCCGCACAACCGGGCTTTCGAGCGAGGCCGCGCGGGCCCGCCTCGCCCGCGTCGGGGCCAATACGATCCGGGCGGGGCACGATGGTTCGGCGCTTGCGGCCTTCGCGCGGCAGTTCCGCAGCCCGCTCGTCCTTATCCTCATCTTCGCTGCCATCGTCTCGGGGATCGTTGGCGAGGGCAGCGAGGCGGTCATCATCGGCGTCATCGTGCTGGCGAGCTGCGTTCTCTCCTTCACGCAGGAATATGGCGCCTCCCGCGCAATGCAGGCGCTCACCGCCCGCATCGCCCGCAAGGCCCTCGTGCTGCGCGACGGGCGGGAAACCCTGCTTCCCGTCGAGGAGATCGTGCCGGGCGACATCGTCCGGCTTTCGGCGGGAAACCTCGTCCCGGCCGACGGTATCCTCCTGGAGACGCGCGACTTCAACGTCAGCGAGGCGGCGCTGACCGGCGAGACCTTCCCGGTGATCAAGACGGCGGGCATCTGCACGCCGGAGGCCCGCCTTAGCCAGCGGACAAATACGGCCTTCACCGGCACCTCCGTGCGCAGCGGCACGGCGACGATGGCGGTCGTGAAAACGGGCGGTGCGACCGAGTTCGCCTCCATCGCCGCGACCATCGTCCACGTCGCGCCGGAAACGGACTTTGCGCGCGGCATCCGCCGCTTCGGCTATCTCATGACGGAGATCATGCTGGTCATCGTCATCCTCGTCTTCTTCGCCAATCTCCTGCTGCATCGCCCGGCGGTGGATTCGCTGTTGTTTTCCCTGGCGCTCGCCGTGGGGCTGACGCCGGAGCTGCTGCCGGCGATCATCAGCGTGACGCTGGCGCGCGGCGCCCGCACCATGGCCGCGAACGGTGTCATCGTGCGCCGGCTCGACGCCATCGAGAACCTCGGCAGCATGGACCTCCTGTGCACGGACAAGACCGGCACCCTGACCGAGGGTGTCATCCACCTCGATGCCTGCCTCGACGTCGCCGGGACCGATGCGCCGCAGGTGCAGCTCTGGGCGTTTCTCAATGCCACGCTGCAGACCGGCATGGCGAACCCACTTGACGAGGCCATCGCCTCCGGAAGGGACGAGCGGGACGACATTGCCGCCTATGCCAAGGTGGACGAGATACCCTACGACTTCATCCGCAAGCGGCTCTCGGTGGTCGTCCGCCGGGCGGGCGAACGGGAGGACCTGATGATCTGCAAGGGCGCGGTGCAGACTGTGGTTGCGGCCTGTTCCTCCGTCCTTGCCGAAGACGGTGCACCGGCGCCGCTCGATGCGGCGGCGGCCGCGAAGATAGACGAGAAGGTGCAGGCCTGGAGCGGACAGGGGTATCGCGTCCTAGGACTCGCCGTGCGCCGCTTCGCGCGACAGGATGCGTATCGCCGGGAGGACGAGGCCGATCTTGCCCTTGCCGGCTTCCTGCTGTTCTTCGATCCGCCGAAGCTGGGCATGACGGAAACGCTGCATGCGCTGGCCGCCCGCGGCATCAAGGTGAAGATCATCACGGGCGATAATCGTTATGTCGCTGCCCATCTTGCCGAAACCGTGGACCTGCCGCACCGCCGCGTCCTCACAGGAACCGAGGTGAGCCGACTGACGAAGGAGGCGCTCGTGCGCCGCGTTACGCAGAACGACATCTTCGCGGAGATCGACCCGAACCAGAAGGAGCGCATTATCGCGGCGCTGCGCAAGCACGGCCATGTCGTCGGCTATCTCGGCGACGGCATCAACGATGCGCCGGCGCTGCACGAGGCCGATGTCGGCATTTCCGTTGAGGGTGCGGTGGACGTGGCGCGCGAGGCGGCCGACATGATCCTGCTCCAGCGCGACCTCGGCGTGCTGCTGCGCGGGATCGACGACGGACGGAAAACCTTCGCCAACACGATGAAATACATTTCCATCACTACCAGCGCGAATTTCGGAAACATGATCTCGATGGCCTTAGCCTCGTTGGCCTTGCCCTTCCTGCCATTGCTGGCGCCACAGATATTGCTCAACAACTTCCTGTCGGACGTGCCCTCGCTGGCCATCGCCACCGACAATGTCGACGCTGACCAGGTCCGAACGCCGCGCCGATGGGACATCGCCTTCGTACGCCGCTTCATGGTGACGTTCGGGTTGGTCAGCTCATTCTTCGACGTGATGACTTTCGCCTTCCTGCTCCTTGTCGCCGGAGCGACCGCCTCGGCATTCCAGACGGGGTGGTTCGTCGAATCCCTCATCACGGAGTTGGCCATCGTGCTCGTCGTGCGGACGCGCGCGGCCTTCTGGCGCAGCCATCCGAGCGCGCTGCTTTCCTGGCTGACGCTGGCCGTCGCCGTGTTCGCCGTTGCGATCCCCTATCTGCCGGGCGCGAACTGGTTCGGTTTCGTCGTCCTGCCGCTGCCGGTCGTCGGCGGCCTGATCGCGATCACGCTTGCCTATCTGGCAGCCTCGGAAGCGGCAAAACACTGGTTCTTCGCGCGCGAGCGCCGCCGCAGGCGAGGAAGGCGTCGCGTTTGACCCGCGTCAAGGCACCGGTGCGGCAAAAGGGTTTGATGGTGGTTCACTAGGAGATCGCCCATGCCGCGTCGTATCCTCATCATCGTCGGCCATCCCGATCCCAAACCGGAACGGCTGTGCAGGGCGCTTGCCGCGAGCTATGCCGAGGGCGCCCGTTCCGCCGGGCACGAGGTCCGGCTTATCGATATCGCGACGCTCGACTTCCCCTTGCTGCGCACGACGGAGGAGTTCACGAAACGGCCGATGCCGGTGACGCTGGAGGATGCCGCGCAGGCGATCCGGGACGCCGAGCATATCGTCTTCGTCTTTCCGCTCTGGCTCGGCACCATGCCCGCCCTGCTGAAAGGTTTTCTCGAACACGTGATGCGCCCCGGCGTGGCTTTCGCCTATCCCGAGGCGGGCAAGGGCGGCTTCGCGACGACGTTGCTCGACGACCGGTCCGCGCGCGTGGTCGTGACCATGGGCATGCCCGCCTTCTTCTACCGGCTCTGGTATCTCGGCCACGGCGTCGCGGGCATGCGCCGCAACATCCTGAACTTCGTCGGCATCAGCCCGGTTCGGGAGACGCTGTTCGGCATGGTGGAAGGCGCAAGCGGCGCCACGCGCAAAAAATGGCTCGCGAGGATGCGAGCGCTCGGCGCCCGCGCCGCCTGACCGGGCCGCCGCCTCAGGGAACCAGCACCGCCGCGCCGTTGAGGCGGCCTGCCCGGAGGTCGGCGAGGGCCTCGTTCGCCGCGGCGAGGGGATAGGCCGTGGTGTGCGTGCGTACGCCCGCGGCGCGTGCCACCGGAAAGAACGTCTCCGCATCGCGTCGCGTCAGGTTGGCCACGGAGACAAGCTCCCGTTCCTCCCACAGGACCGCATAGGGCATGGGCGGGATGTCGCTCATGTGAATGCCGCCGCAAACGACACGGCCCGCCTTGCGGACCGCGCGCAACGCCGCCGGCACGAGTTCGCCGACGGGCGCGAAGATGAGGGCGGCATCGAGCGGGGCGGGCGGCACCTCCTGCGAACCGCCGGCCCAGACGGCGCCGAGACCGAGCGCAAATTGCTGCGCATCCCCGTCGCCCGGCCGGGTGAAGGCATAGACCTCGCGCCCCTGCCAGACGCAGACCTGCGCGATGATATGGGCCGCCGCGCCGAAGCCATAGAGCCCGATGCGCTTTCCCTCGCCCGCTTTCGTCAAGGCCCGCCAGCCGATCAGCCCGGCGCAGAGGAGCGGGGCCAGCGCAACCGGATCGGCGTCGGGGTCGAGATCGAAGGCGAAGCCGGCATCCGCCACCACATGCGAGGCGAAGCCGCCGTCACGCGTGTAGCCGGTGAAGAGCGGTGCGTCGCAAAGGTTCTCCGCACCGGAACGGCAATAGGGACAGGCGCCGCATGTATGACCGAGCCAGGGCACGCCGACGCGCCGGCCGAGCCGCGAGGCATCGACACCGGGGCCGACGGCCTCGACGATGCCGACGATCTCGTGTCCCGGCACAAGCGGCAGCTTCGGATGTTCCAGCTCGCCGTCGACGACGTGGAGATCCGTGCGGCACACCGCGCAGGCCTCGACCCTCAGCCTTATTTCGCCCGACCCAGGGATCGGATCGGGACGTTCAACCAGGACAAGCCTTGTTCTCGGTCTTTCCAGGATCATCGCCTTCATCGCTGACCTCCAGCAAAATGTGAGGCGGAAGCATTGCTTCCGCCTCGTCGGCTGTCGTCAATCGTGTCACATCATCCGACGGAAATGTGGTCTTCGACCGCATGGACGCCGGCGGCGGCCCAGGCAGCCTGTTCGGCGGCACGCCGTTCGGACCACGCATGGACCCGGCCGTCCAGGCGCACCTTGCCGCCATCGAGAACGGCGACTTTGATTGCCTGCGCTTCGACCTCCGCATTGCGTTTCAGCGCATCCTCGATCCGCTTCTTGACGTCGAGCGCCGAGACGTGATGCTCGATCTCGATCTTGTTCGTCACGCCGACGACGCCTGCGAGATCACGCACCGCATCGGCGGCCGCGATCCGCTGATATTGCCAGTCGACCCTGCCGCTCAGCGTGATGATGCCGTTCTCCACCGCCACGCCGATATCGGCGGCGTCGATGCTGGGTTCGAAGTCGAGTTCGTCCAGGATATCCTGTCTCAATGTGCTGTCATTCATGACTTTCACCTCGTTCTTCCGGCGGGCACCATCCCCGCCCTGAGCCTGTTCTCTGATGCGAAAGATCGGGAGGCGTTGACCCGCGTCAAAAGCGGCATGTTTTTGGCCCTCTCTCGCCTACCTGACGCCAGGAGGCTTCTCGGCGTCCCAGGGGCGCCAATGGGTGGGGGACACGTCAACGCGTTCGCGCGTACCCGATTTCACCCATCCGACCAACGTGCGCCGGCAGGGAAAGACCAGCGTATGCGTTCCGTCGCGGTCGACGACCGCGAGTTCGAGATCCTGATTGTAGGGGGCTATGGAAACCGGTTGCCACATTGAGCGATGTCTACGAGGAGCCGGGCTCGAAGGCGCTCACGCCGTTCGAATAGCAGCCTCGATCTCCGTTCTGGAGCGTCCGGTCATGTCCTTGACGATTTCGCCAAGCAGTCGTTCCTTCAGGCTCCGGTGAAAGTGCTGTCGCATTTCCCCAAGGGTTCGTGCGTCCGCGATGATGAGTAGCTCGGTGATCTCGCTGGCGACAGCCGCCCGGTTGAGCACGGCGCAAACCGTGGCGGCGAAATCGTCTTCCAGAAGATGCGCCTTGTCGGGGTTCGCGATGCTGTTCCTGTGACGCACGCCGGAGCCGCTATGTCCCTTCGTCAGCGCGGGGGCAGGCAGCGCGGAGAGCTCAATGCCGGGTTCGTGGGTCATGTTCCTGAAGAGAAGCAAATTATGCCCGTCGACGACGGCAACCATTGCGCCATTCGGTAGGATCATCGTGGTTCTCCTTGCTGGCCGTCGCCCTTCGATGTCGGGACCGGCCGTTGAATGAACTGCTTTGCGTCGCCGGGTCAGGCGGCGAGGTCCTCCAGTGCCTGCGGTCTGACGATCTCGACGCCGCGCAGGTTCGGCAATCGGATGATGCCCTTCTGGCGAAGCCGGGAGAACACGCGAGAGACGGTCTCGATACTGAGCCCGAGATAGTCGCCGATATCGGCGCGGGCCATCTGCAGATCGATGCGCCGCAGGCCGCCCTGGCGCTCCGACATGTCGAGCAGGAAGGCCGCGACGCGTTCCGTCGCGTTCTGCCGGCCGAGTACGAGCAGGTGTTCCTGCGCCCGCACAAGGCTCTGCAGGGCCATGGGCAGCAGCGCGCTGGCAAAGTCGCCGTGGAGGAGCGTGGTGTGTTGTATCCTTATGCCGGTCGCGCTTATGGCCTCGGCAAAGAAATGATGCGTGGCGTCCGTCTCGAACCCGAACATCTCGCCGGCGAGGTGAAAGGCGGAAATCTGGCGGCGTCCGTCCGCCAGCAGCCGATA
The DNA here is from genome assembly GCF_050859155.1 of Shinella yambaruensis. Lineage (NCBI taxonomy): Bacteria > Pseudomonadati > Pseudomonadota > Alphaproteobacteria > Hyphomicrobiales > Rhizobiaceae > Shinella > Shinella yambaruensis. The sequence continues at coordinate 2,351,305 of NZ_CP150638.1, read as the reverse complement.
GACCCGCACGGCGCCGAACTCCACGGTATAGAGGCTGCCGCACTTTTCGCCCTGCGCATAGATTTCCGCGCCGGCGGCAAAGAATGTCGGCGCGTCGCCGGCCTGCCGGCGATCGGCCATCCCCGGATCGAATGCGGCCCTGCGATGAAACGATGTCAGAATCTCGTCATGAACGGTCATGATCTTCTCCCCGAAGTCGATGGGAGATCATCGCGCAAATCCTGCGAAACGAAATTCGGTCATGTCCGTAGGGGAAAATGCGTAGCGGCTTGCCCGCGCCGTTGGCGGGGGCCTCAATGACAGGTGCTGGCGACCTTGAGGGCGATGGCCATTCGGACGAGTTCGGCAAGGCTTTTTGCCTGCATCTTCGACATGATGTTGGCGCGGTGGACCTCCACCGTGCGCGGGCTGATGTCGAGATCGTAAGCGATCGTCTTGTTGGGCAGGCCGGAGACGACGGCGGAGAGAACTTCGCGCTCTCGATCCGAAAGGCTGTCCAGGCGCGCCCGCAACGCCCCGGTATCGCCGGAAACCTCGACCGTGTCTTCCAATCGGCTGGCGGCCCGAATGATTGCGTCGATCAGGGTTCGGTCCTCAAACGGCTTCTCGATGAAGTCGATCGCGCCTGCCTTCATGGCTGACACTGCCATCGGCACGTCGCCGTGCCCAGTGATCACGATTGCCGGGGGGAGGGCTCTGATCGCGCCGAGCCTCTCCAGCAACTCGATGCCGCTCATATCCGGCATACGCAGGTCAGTCACCAGACAGGCATGGGCGAGTGTCGGCGCGACGGCGAGGAAATGAGTGGCGGATTCGTGCACGCGCACTGTAAAACCCGACATGGTGAGAAGGAAGGCCAGCGATTTGCGCACCGGCTCTTCGTCGTCGACAATATGCACGACATAGCTATCAGGTTTCATAGTCCGCCCCCTGTCCGGCAACCGGCAAGGAGAACCGGAACGTCGTTCCGCCGCTCTCGTTGCGCCGCGCCGATATCTCGCCCCGATGGGCCTCCACGATACGCTTGGATATGGACAGCCCTATACCCATGCCGCTCGCCTTGCTGGTGACGAAAGGCTGGAACAGGCGGGCAGCGATCTCGTCGGAAATGCCTGGCCCCGTATCTTCGACTTCAACGACCACCTGATCGGGGCCATCCGGCAGGGTGCGCACGATCAGTTCCCGGCGCCCGGCGTCCCGCATGGCTTCCATGGCGTTGCGCATCAGATTGATGAGAACCTGCTGAATCTGGACGCGGTCGACAAGCACCGCTTTGGTATTCGGCGAAAAGGCGAAAACCGACCGGACGCCGAGTTCCCTTGACCCGACAAGGGCGAGCGCACCGGCTTCCTCGATCAGCTTGCACATGTCATGCGGCGCTTTTTCCGTCTCACCGCGCGTGACGAACTCGCGAAGGTGGCGGATGATTTCACCGGCGCGCAATGATTGCTTTGCGGTCTCTTCCAGCGCCTCCCGCATCTGGGCGGCCGGTTCCTCCGTCATGCCGTCCAGCAGCCGGACACAGCCCTGGGAATAGTTTGCGATGGCCGCCAGCGGCTGGTTGAGTTCGTGCGCGAGCGTGGAGGCCATTTCTCCCAGTTCGTTGAGCCGCGCGAGACGCGCCAGTTCGTTCTGGATTTCCTGCAGCCGCGCCTCGGACTCCTCGCGTTCGGTCAGGTCGCGAATGAAGCCCGTGAAGAAACGGCCATTCGAAGATTGCACCTCCCCGACCGCGAGCTTCATCGGAAAGGTCGAGCCGTCCCGACGAAGGCCCACGACCACGCGGTCCACCCCGATGATGCGCTTCTCGCCCGTTCTAACGTAGCGCTCGATATATCCGTCGTGCTCGCGATGATAGGGTTCCGGCATGAGGATATCGACGTTTCGGCCGAGCACCTCAGCCTCGGTATAGCCGAACTGCCGCACGGCGGCGGCGCTGAAAGAGGTGATGCGCGCCTGTTCGTCGATGACGACCGTCGCGTCGGGCACGGTGTCGAGGATCGAGCGGAGATGCGCCTCCCGCGCCCTGAGCGCGCTTTCGGTTCTGTCTATGGCCCTGCGCGCGTGGTGCAGCATCTCGCCCATCCACGTAATCGCCAGCCCGACGAGCGCGAAGACTGTGACCTGCAGCCAGATTGTTCCGTTGGGGCCGGCCACATAGGTCGCGCTGACAAGGGAAAGGGCCAGTGCCAAAAGGCCAGGCCCCATGCCGCCGGCGATGGCAGCAACGAGGATGACGGGAATGAAAAGGATGAATGTCGCAGTATTCCCGAATATGCCCTGAAGCAGCCAGCGAAAAGCGAAAACTGATGCCACCAACACCAGCGCCAACCCATATCCGACGCCTCCCTCGAAGCGGCGTGAAAAGATCGCCTGGAGGAAGCGCCCTTGCAATCCGGGTAGATCGCGCGCCGGCATGGTTTTCCTAACGGGACGCCAGCCCGGGCGCCATCGGGAGGGGAGATTTGACCAGCGTCAAGGATACAGCCGCCCGGACATGAAAGGAAGTAAGATAGGCGATACTCGAACAGGAGCGGCGCGATATGGACCGGAAACAGACGTTCAATGTCGGATACTTCCTTTTGGCGCTCTTTCTGCTCGGCGCATTCCAGACATGGCTTGCCTGGCGGGACGTCGCCCAGCTTTCCCATACCGAGCTGATGCAGATGGTGGGCGAGGGGAAGGTGGCGTCGGTCACCATAACGGAAACCATGGTGCAGGGCCGCTTCAAGGCGCCGGTCGACGGCAAGAGCCTGTTCCTGTCCACCCGCGTCGATCCGGACGCGGCGGCGGCCTTCGAGAAGGCGGGCGTTCAGGTGACGGGCGGCAGCGACAGCAACTGGCTCACCACGATCCTGTCCTGGGTCCTGCCGGTGCTGCTCTTCTTCGGCGTGTGGATGTTCCTCTTTCGCGGTTTCGCCGAGCGGCAGGGCATGGGTGGGCTCATCAATATCGGCAAGTCCAAGGCGAAGGTCTATGTCGAGCGCGAGACCGGCGTGAGCTTCGAGGACGTCGCGGGGGTCGACGAGGCGAAGCTGGAGCTGATGGAGATCGTGTCCTTCCTGAGGGACAAGGACAAATACGGCCGCCTCGGGGCGCGCATTCCCAAGGGCATCCTGCTCGTCGGCCCGCCCGGCACCGGCAAGACACTGATGGCCCGCGCGGTCGCGGGCGAAGCCGGCGTGCCGTTCTTCTCGATCTCCGGTTCGGAATTCGTCGAGATGTTCGTCGGGGTCGGGGCGGCGCGGGTGCGCGACCTCTTCGAGCAGGCGCGCAAGGCGGCCCCGTGCATCATCTTCATCGATGAACTCGATGCGCTCGGCCGGGCGCGCATGCCGTTCAGCGGCTATGGCGGCGGCGACGAGAAGGAGCAGACGCTCAACCAGTTGCTCTCCGAACTCGACGGATTCGATCCGCGCGTCGGCATCGTCCTCCTGGCGGCGACCAACCGGCCGGAAATTCTCGATCCGGCGCTGACGCGGGCCGGCCGCTTCGACCGCCAGGTCGTGCTCGACCGGCCGGATCGCAAGGGCCGCGAGGCGATCCTCAGGGTGCACATGAGGCAGGTGCGGACCGCGCCGGGGCTGGATGTCGGCGACATCGCCGGCATCACGCCGGGCTTCACCGGCGCGGACCTTGCCAATCTCGTCAACGAGGCGGCGATCTTCGCCACCCGCCGCAACGCGGACGAGGTGACCATGGCCGATTTCACCGAGGCGGTGGAGCGCATCGTCGCCGGCGCCGAGCGGCGCGGCCGGCTGCTTCGGGCCGAGGAGCGCGAGCGCGTCGCCTATCACGAGATGGGCCACGCGCTCGCCGCCGCCTCGCTTTCGAAGACCGATCCCGTCCACAAGGTCTCGATCATTCCATGCAGCACGCACCGCAGCAGGTGATAGGCCCGCGGCTGCGTCCAGCCGAGATCCTCGGCGAGTTCGTTGACCCATTGCGCGGCCTGGGTGAAATTGGTGATCGATGTGCCGCTCATGGGGGTCTCCTGGAAAATCCCGGTGCGCCGGCCGGGCGCACCGGTGATGGTCGCAATGATTATGCAGCTTTGACTGCGATGGTCTTTTCCGCCTGCTTTGCCTCGGCGGTCTTGGGCAGCTTGACGGTCAGCACGCCCTTGGCGAAGGCGGCGTCGATCTTGTCGGTGTCCACCCCGTCGGGAAGCTGGAAACTGCGCTGGAACGAGCCGTAGCGGCGCTCGGAGAGATAGTAGTCCTTCTGCTTTTCTTCTTTTTCCTCCTGCTTTTCGCCCTTGATCGTCAGCGTGTGATTGGAGAGCTTGATCTCCACGTTCTTCTCGTCGATGCCGGGAAGCTCGGCCGTGATCTCGTAGGCATCGTTCTTCTCTACGAGGTCCATGGCGGGCAGCACCTGCCATTCCTCGCGGGACATGCGCGGCAATTCGAAGCCGAAGACGCTCGACGGCAGGCGCCAGTCGAAGGGACGGAAGCTCTCGAAAAGCTGGTCGATGTCACGCCGCAGGCTTTCCAGTGGACGGCGCTCGTCGCGCTTGGCAGGGGCGGTCGTCTTCGTGACGGGCATTTTGGTGGCAGCTTCGGCCATGATTGATCTCCTGTGCGTTGAATAATCGTCCTCATTGCCGTCGCCCCGGTCTTCCTCGCGCGCCCAGAACGGCGGGGCGGAGGGGCGGCGGTGCTTCCCGCCGAAAAGTCGCTCGTCGGCGCGCTGCCGCGCCCGGCCTTGCTTCGCCTGATCGGCTCGATCCGGCAGGCATCCCAGAAAACGCCGCCCGTCGCCCTGTCGCATTGACGCGGATCAAGGTCGTCGCGGCCGAGTTCTGATTTTCATTTTAGGACTTCAGGACGGAAGGAAATGACGGCTGTGACCGCATCACCGGAGACGGGCAATGAATGTAACGGATCTCTCGCCGGCCCGCCGGCCAAGACAGGGGTATCATCATGATCACCGCTAGACGCCTCTGGCTTGGCGTTCTCCTGATTGCGGTCCTTACTGTCGGCGGGTTCTATGCTTGGCGGCACGTCGGAAATGGAGCGCTGCCGGAAGGGCTGGCAAGCGGCAACGGACGCATCGAGGCCGTCGAAATCGATGTCTCGGCGAAATCGCCGGGCGGATCAAGAACATCCTCGTCAATGACAGCGACCTCGTGAAGGCGGGCGACGTGCTCGCCCGCATGGATACGGCCGAGCTCGCCGGCCGCCGCCGGCAGGCGGAGGCGCAGTTGCTGCGCAAATATATCCAGCAGGTGAAGACGGGGCTGCCCGGCGTCGCCTATATCCGGCTCGATCCGCAGGCCGAATGGCCGGCCGCCCTTGCAGGGAACCCTGCTGCAATGACCCCGTGCCCGGTGGCCCGGCTGGAAAATGCCGGCCTTTCCTACGGCAAGGCGCGGGCGCTCGACGCCGTCACGCTGGACATACCGGCCGGCTGCATGGTGGGCCTCATCGGGTCCGACGGCGTGGGCAAGTCCAGCCTGCTTTCGCTGATAGCCGGCGCGCGAAGGATCCATGAGGGCCGCATCGAGGTTCTCGGCGGCGACATGGCGCGGTCCGCGCATCGGCACGGCGTCTACCCGCGCGCATGTCGCAGGCCTTCACCGGCAGCGGCTATGTTCAGTCGATCGTATCGGTTGATGTCGGCGAGTTCCCTGCCGGCCACCGCTCGTAAACCGCTCTGCCAGTCTCCCTCAACCTGCGCGCCCGCTTCAACCCGGAGCTCGACAAGGGATGGTTCGGCGCGATAAGCAACGTCATCACCTCGATCACCATGCTGTCGATCGTCCTCACCGGCGCGGCGCTCATCCGCGAGCGCGAGCACGGCACCATCGAGCACCTGCTGGTGATGCCGGTAACCGCCTTCGAGATCATGGTGAGCAAGGTCTGGTCGATGGGCCTTATCTTGCTGGCGGCGTCCGCCTTCAGCCTGGTCTTCGTCGTGGGAGGCGTGCTCGCCGTGTCGTCAACGGCTCGCTGGTCCTGTTCCTTGCCGAGCGGCGCTCGACATCTTCGCCATGACCTGCCTCGGCATCTTTCTTGCTACTGTCGCCGGCTCTATGCCTTGGTTCGCGCTCCTGCTGATGATGATGCGCCGCAGCAACTGCTTTCGGGCGGCATCACCCCGCTCGAAATCATCCAGATCATCATGCTCGCGGCGCCCAACGCGCATTTCGTGATGCTGGCGCAGGCCGTGTTATTTCGGAGGGCAGGGCTGGATGTTGTATGGCCCCAAACTTAGTTCAAGATCGCGCCGATCGTTCGAATCCTTTCAAGAGCGGGGCTATTTTTCCGGGCCGACGAGGCTGAGCTTGCGCAGCACTTCGCGCGGCGCCGGCATGCGCCAGACGGTCTGGAAACATTCCACGACATTGCGCGCCGTGACGGCAAGGCCGGGCAGCGCGACCCAGGCGGGGGCTAGCCGGCCGAGGAGAGCGGTCACGACTATGGAAGCGGCGGTCTCGCCCTGGCGGAAGGGTTGCTGGGCGGCGATGGCAACGAGCGGTTCACTGGCGGCGAGTCCGATTGCAGCCTCCTGGCCAAGGTCCACCGTCGCCATCGAAATCCTGCGGCCCATCGTTTCGAGAACCTGGGCAGCGGTCATTGCCGGCGTGTCCCAGACGACGAAGAGGCCGGCAAGTCCGGGATGGGCTTCGGCAAGGTTTCGCGTGGTCTTGGCGACTTCTGAAAGGGCAGGGAACCGCCGCATACGCAGCGTCACATCCGGACGGTTGATCTGCATCCACTTGACGAAGGCGATTTCGCGCTCGTTCGTTGCAAAGAAGTCGGCGTCATAACCGAGTACGCCAACCTCCGCACCATCAGGCAGATGAGGCGACAATCCTTCCGCCGCAATCTTGCCGAGCCCGAAATTGTCCGCCGAGACGAGCGAGATATAATCCTTGCCCGGAAGAAGGCCGGTCGGCACGTTGTCGAGCAGGACGAGCTTTATGCCGGCCGCCGCGACGCGCGCATGCGCCGCTGCCACTTTGGAATTGGCGACGGGCAGCGAGATGATGGCGTTCGGCGCCTCGCCGATCAGCCGCTCCAGCGCCTCGATCTGCACCTCCGGCGTGAAGGCGCAATCGACCACGTCGATGACCGCGACCCCGCAATTTCCGAGCATGCCGACAATGCCGGAGAGCTGCTGTTTGGCCCAGTCGCTGGCAAGCGTGTGGAGCACGATCGCGACACGGAAGCCGCTTGCCCGTGCGCGCGCCATGTCTTCCGGCAGCAGCAGCACCCGCTCGGGTGCCGATGCCCGCTCGCCGTGAGGGCCGAGACCAGTAATCGCCATTGCTTCCTCCTCAAACATCCGGCGGCCGCAGGCTGTTTCCCTCCATGGTCTTCCTCCGGGCAATCTCGTCCTTCACCTGCTGGAAGAGCGGATGCGCCTGGGGCCGGCCGGCCATGATCCAGTCCCTCAGCATGGCAGGGGCGAACAGGCTTTCCGTCGCGACGATCGCGGCCCCGACAAGCCCTGACGAACTGCCCATCTGCGAGCGGATGATTTGCAGGTCCCGGCTCACCAGCGGATGGCAGGCGCCGTAGATCGCCTCGCGCGCGGCGGCAAGAAGGATGTCGTTCGTCTGGGCGATCGAGCCTGACAGCACGATGAGTGCCGGGTTAAGCATGTTGGCCAGCGTCGCGACCACCTGACCGATCAGCCGGCCGCTCTGCGCGAGAATATCGATCGCCGCGGCGTCGCCCATTTGTGCAGCCTGCGCGACTTCGAGGGCCGTGATCTCGCTACCGCGCCGCATATGCTCGGCAAGGATAGGGCTCGCGCCATGCTCGGCCGCCACCTTGCCGTCCTGGGCGATGTGGTCGGAACCGGCCATGGCTTCCAGCGTGCCGGTCCTGTCGCCCACCGTCACCGGAACGGAACCGATAAGGCCAACGGCGCCCTGCGCGCCGCGAAACAGCGCGCCGTCGTTTGCAAGACCGGCGCCGATGCGTTTGCCGACCTTGACGAACAGCATGGTGTTGCGGCCGCCGCCAGCGCCGGCGTGGAGTTCGCCCATCGTCATCGTCTCGACACTGGAGCGCAACCAAACCGGAGCGTCGAAGGCCGCGATGAGCGTCTCGACCAGCGGGAAGCTCTCCCAGCCGGGCAGGACCCCGGGCGTGCTGCGCTGGAAAAGCGCTTCACCGCCATCCGGCACCGCACCGGGTACGGAAATGGAAATGCCATAGAGCTGCGGATCCGCCTGCCGCTCGAGAATCCAGCGGAAAAGCGTGATCAGTCGCTCTGCCAGGGCGGAAACCGGCTGGGTCAGTTCGGCTGCCTCATGATGCTCCATGAGCAGGGATCCGGCGAGATCGGCGACGCCGACGCCGATGGCGGTCTGGTCGAGCGTCGCGACGAGAATGCGGCCGCGATCTGCCGCAAACCGCACGAGACGCGGCGCGCGGCCGCCGGTGGCGGTGCCGAGCTCGCTTTCATCGATGAGGCCCAGTTCGCCGAGCGTTCCGAGCCGATCCGCGACGACGGCGCGTCCAAGCTCGCTGTGGCGTTCGATTTCCTGGCGGGTGGTGGCCTGTTCGGTGCGAACGAGGTTGAGGATGTCGACGAGGCTGGGGGCAGCGGTTTCGGAGACGCGCGGACGGCCTTTGCGGCGGGGATATCCATCAGTTTGCGCGGTCGCCGTCGTCGGCATGGGTTTTCCTTTCTGGCGGCTTCGCCTTCTTTCCCTTGATAATGCCGCTTGTTTCGACTGGCAACATCGGACTTTTGCATTAAATCAGCAAAAGTATCGTTAGATATGCGTATAAATAATTGACATCAGGTTTTTCACGCCGTAATACGGTCTGCAAGTCGTGACGATCACTGGAAGGAGGCGCCGATGTCGAACTTCAAGCTCGCCTATCATGCGAACTGCTGGGGCAATCTCGGCGGGGATGCAGTTGGCGTAACCTCGATCACCAATCTCGCTTACCGCACCTTCGGTGACATGCGCCGTGCCTTCGCCGACATTGCCGCGGCAGGCTACGAGGGCGTCGAGCTCTTCGACGGCAACCTTCTCGATTTCAGCACTGACGACATGCGCTCCCTGCTCGCCGATAATGGGCTCGCGCTGGTGGCGACCTATGCCGGCGGCAATTTCATCTTCGACGATATCCTGCCGGAGGAACTGGCCCGCGTGGTGCGCGCGGCGGATCGCGCCGCCGAACTCGGTGCACCCCATCTCGTTGTCGGCGGCGGCGCCAAGCGCTTCGACGGCATCCGCGAGGCGGACTATCACAAGCTCGCGGCCGCGCTCGACCGGGTGAAGGAGATCGCCGAGGCGCGCGGCCTCACCGCCCATTATCACCCGCATCTTTCGACAATCGTCGAGGGGCCGGCAGACGTGCGCAAGATCTTCGGGCTAACCGGCATCCATTTCTGCCCGGACACGGCCCATCTCGCGGCCGCTGGCGGTGATCCGGCCGCCCTCATTCGCGAGCATGCGGCGCGCATCTCCTATGTCCATCTCAAGGGTTTCCAGAAGGAGCCCTTCACCTTCACGCCCATCGACCGTGGCGACGTCCCGACGGACGGGATCATCGCAGTCCTTCGGGAGACCGGCTTTGCCGGCTGGGTTTGTACCGAACTCGATTCCTGGCCTGATCCGCTTGAGGGAGCGAAAGCGAGCATGGCCTATCTTAAATCGGCCTGACGGCCGCGACCGGGGCGGGAGCCCCACTTTCGGGAGGAGAAAGTGATGATGACGAGACGATTCCTGTTGGGTACGGCCGCCGCGCTGGCGCTTGCTCTTGCCTATTCTGCACCGGCCTCGGCCGATCCGGACACCGCGCTGGCGGAGCTCCAGAAGACGGTCCTCTCCAAGGGGCCTTCCGGCGAAGATCCGTCGCCGGCGTCCGATGTTATGCTGAACGACGAGGAACTCGCCAAGATCAAGGGCATGAACGCGACGGCGGCGATCGTCATGCATTATGGCGGCAACGACTGGTCGCGCGCCCAGGTCAACGGCCTGCAAACCCAGTTCGCCGCGATGGGCATCAAGGTTCTTGCAGTGACCGATGCGGGCTTCAAGCCGGAAAAGCAGGTCGCCGATATCGAGACGATCATGGCGCAGAAGCCGAGCGTCATCGTCTCGATCCCGACCGATCCGACGGCGACGGCCGCAGCCTACAAGGCGGCGGCGGAGGCCGGCACCAAGCTCGTCTTCATGGACAACGTGCCGACCGGCTTTGTGGCCGGGAAGGACTACGTGTCGGTCGTCTCGGCAGACAATTACGGCAATGGCGTCGCCTCGGCTCATCTAGTGGCGAAGGCGCTGAACGGCGAGGGCGATATCGGCCTGGTGTTCCACGCCGCCGACTTCTTCGTCACCAAGCAGCGTTACGAAGCCTTCAAGGCAACGATCGCCGCCGATTACCCCAACATCAAGATCGTGGCCGAGCAGGGCATCGGTGGGCCCGATTTCTCAGGCGACGCCGATAAGGCGGCGTCTGCGATCCTCACGTCCAACCCGAACATCAAGGGCATCTGGGCCGTCTGGGACGTGCCGGCAGAAGGTGTGATCTCGGCCGCGCGTGTCGCCGGTCGCGACGACCTCGTCATCACCACCATCGACCTCGGCGAGAACGTGGCGATCTCGATGGCCCAGGGTGGTTTCGTCAAGGGGCTCGGTGCGCAGCGGCCCTATGATGCCGGCGTGGTCGAGGCCAAGCTCGCCGGCTATGCGCTGCTCGGCAAGGAAGCCCCCGATTTCGTCGCACTTCCCGCTCTCCCGGTGACGCGGGAGACTTTGCTCGACGGCTGGAAAGCGGTCTATTCCAGCGAAGCGACCGACAACATCAAGACGAGCCTCGGCCAGTGATGATGGCAGGCACGGGGCATGATCATGCTCCGTGCCGCATGGAGTGAGCCGGCCCAGGCCGGCAGATGGAACGCGGCTTGCCTTAGCCGCTATCGTTCAGGAGAAACCCGATGACCAAAGTGATGAACGTCGCCATGATCGGCGGCGGCTTCATGGGCAAGGCGCATGCCATGGCCTATGCCTCCATGCCGATGTTCTTCTGGCCCGCGCCGGCCATTCCCCATCGCAAGGTCGTCGTCGACGTGACGGACGGCATGGCGGAGGAAGCACGCCGCCGCTATGGTTTCGAAGAGGCATCCTCGGACTGGCGCGCTGCCGTCAACCGTCCGGATATCGACGTCGTCGACATCTGCACGCCCAACAATGTGCATGCCGAAATCGCCATCGAGGCGGCGAAGGCCGGCAAGCACATCATCTGCGAGAAGCCGCTCGCCCGCACGGTCGAAGAGGCGAGGGCGATGCATGACGCGGTGAAGGCTGCCGGCGTCATCCACATGGTCGCCTTCAATTATCGCCGCACGCCGGCCGTCGCACTCGCCAGGAAATATATCGAGGAAGGCCGCATCGGCCGCATCCTGAACTTCCGCGGCACCTATCTGCAGGACTGGTCGGCCGATCCGGATTCACCGCTCTCCTGGCGCTTCCAGAAGAAGATCGCCGGCTCCGGCTCGGTCGGCGACATCGCCACCCATGTGGTCGATCTCGCCCACTATCTTGTCGGACCGATCGCCGAGGTGAGCGCGCTCACCACCACCTACAACAAGACGCGCCCCCTCCAGCAGGGCGGCGTCGACAAGCTCGGCGCGGCGGAAAAAGCCAAGGATGCGGAACGCGGTGAGGTGGATGTCGACGACGAGGTCGTCTCCATGCTGAAATTCGAGGGCGGCGCGATCGGAAGCCTGGAAGCGACCCGCAACGCCTATGGCCGCAACAACTTCATCACGCTGGAGGTTCACGGCACCAAGGGCTCGATCCATTTCAACTACGAGCGCCGCGACGAGCTGCAGGTGATGTTCGCCGACGACCCGGCCGATGCCCGCGGCTTCCGCACCGTCTATACGGGTCCGGCGCATCCCTATGGCAATGGCCTCTGGCCGATCCCCGGCCTCGGCATCGGTTATTCGGAGACCAAGATCGTCGAATGCTACGATTTCTTCTCGGCAATCGCGAAGAACCGGCTGCCGAGCCCGAACTTCGAGGATGGCCTGTTGACGGAACTCGTCGCCGACGCCCTTATCCGCTCGGGTGAGACGGGACAGTGGGAGAAGGTGGGATGACTGCGAGCGCCGCTGCCGTCCGGATGACCGGCATAAGCAAGGCCTTCGGCGGGGTGCGCGCGCTGGACGACGTCTCCTTCGAGGTCTTGCCCGGCGAGGTTCATGCGTTGCTCGGCGGCAACGGCGCCGGCAAGTCGACGATCCTCAAGGTCTTGAACGGCGTGCATCGCCCCGATCAGGGCGCAATCGAAGTCGGCGGCGTACCCCTGACGACACATACACCGGAGGCGTCGCGTGCCGCCGGCATCGCGATGAACTACCAGGAAATGAGCCTGGTCCCGACTTTGACAGTCGCCCAGAACATCTTCCTGACGCGGGAATGCCGTGACGGCATGGGGCTCATCGACGACCGGGAAGCCGAGCGGCGCGCGGCGGACATTTTCGCGCTGCTCGAAGTCTTCGTCGATCCGAAAGCCGTGGTCGGGGATCTGGGGGCCGGCCAGAAGCAGCTCACCGAAATCGCCAAGGCGATCTCGCAGGACGCCAAGATTCTGGTACTGGACGAGCCATCCACGGCGCTCGCCGTTTCCGATGTCGAGCGGCTCTTCGTCTTCCTGCGCAAGCTGAAGGCCAGGGGCGTGGCGATCATCTATGTCAGCCACCGCATGGACGAGATCGCCCGCATCGCCGACCGCGTCACGATCCTGCGCGACGGCCGGCATGTCATCACCGCGCCTCTCGGCGAGCTACCGATCGATACGATGATCGAGCACATCGTCGGCAGGCGCTCGAAAGGGCTCTCCGATGTCGAGCGCGGCCATTCCACCAGGGGCGAGGTGCTGCTGGAGCTCGACCGTGTCAGCGGCGTTCACAAGCCGGAAGACATTTCCCTGACGCTGCATCGCGGCGAAGTGGTGGGGCTTGCCGGCCTGCTCGGCTCGGGCCGCTCGTCTCTGGCGCGGGTGATCGCCGGCATCGACCCGGCGGCCAAGGGCGAGATCCGTATCAAGGGCCGCGCCGTCACGATCCGCAAGCCGGGCGATGCGATCGCCGCGGGTGTCGCGCTGGTGCCTGAGGCACGCGCAACGCAGGGCATCATTCCCGCCCATTCGGTGGCCTCCAACATGATCCTCGCCGTCATCGACCGGCTGTCCAAGGGCGGTCTCGTCGACACGAAGGCGGCAAACGCCCTGACCGACGCGCAAATCGAGCGCCTGCGGGTGAAGACGGCGAGCCGCGACCATGCCGTCTCGACGCTTTCGGGCGGCAACCAGCAGAAGGTGGTCATCGGCAAGTGGCTCGCCACCGATCCGGACATCCTCATCCTCGACGAGCCGACGGCGGGTATCGATATCGGTTCGAAATCCGAGATCATCCGCCTGGTGCGTAAACTGGCTGCCGCTGGCAAGGGCATCGTCATGATCTCGTCGGAGCTTTCCGAATTGCTGACCGCCTGCGACCGCATTCTCGTCATGTCCGATGGGCGCGTGCACCAGGATCTGCCGCGCGAGGCGCTGGAGGATCCGTCCGTGCCCGACGACGACCTTGCCCACCGTCTCCAGGCCGCCGAACAGCGCCTGCAGATCGAAATCCAGAAGGCCCTTTCGGTTCAGGAGGTTTCCCATGGCTAACGCCTTCTTCGCCAACTGGCGCCAGAACATCATCTATATCGGCTTCGTCGTCATTTTCCTCGTCTTCGCGGTGACGCTGGCCGACAAGGGGTTCCTCAACCCGAACAACCTGCTCAACATCGTGCGGCAGACGGCGATGATCGCCGTCATGGCGATTGCCATGACCTTCGTGCTCTCGGCCGGCGAAATCGACCTTTCGGTCGGCGCGGTCGCAGGCCTTTCGACCGTCACCGTCGCTATGGCGATCGCCGCAGGCGGCCCGCTCGTCGGCGTCGGTGCCGGCATCGCCACGGGACTTGCGGTCGGCATGCTCAATGGCTGGCTCACCACCCGCATCGGTATCCCGTCCTTTCTCACCACGCTCGCCATGACGGGCATCGCCAAGGGTGTCGCCATGTGGATATCGGCGACCGCGGCCGTGCCGATCCTGTCGCCCGGCTATGCCTGGCTCTTCGGCGGTGGCAATCTCGGACCGGTGCCGGTGCTGCTCGTCTGGATGGCGGTGCTCGGCGGCATCGGACACATCGTCTTGCGTCGTTCGGGCTTTGGCCGACGGGTGCTTGCGACCGGCGGCGGCGAGACGGCGGCGCGCTATTCCGGCATCGATACCAAGGCCGTCAAGTTCAAGGTGCTGGTCATCTCGTCCTCGGCAGCAGCACTCGCCGGCATGCTTTATGCCGGGCGCCTGCAATCCGGCCGCTTCCAGCTCGGCGAGGGCGACGAGCTCTCGGTCATCGCCGCCGCGGTGCTTGGCGGTACCAGCCTGTTCGGCGGCAAAGGAACCGTCATCGGCACAATCGTCGGCGCATTGATGATTGGCCTCATCAACAACGGCCTCATCCTGATGGGCCTCGAATTCAGCCAGCAACTGATCGCCCGTGGCGGCATCATCATCCTCGCCGTCGCGCTCAGTCAGAAAAGGAATTGACGGATGATTGCCACCGTCATCGGCGGCGTCACGGCCTGCTCGGAAACGCGGGAAGAGTTGTATCGCCTGCTTGCACCCAGATGGCACCAACACACTCCGAACTCCGTTGCCTAAATACGCCTTTCGCGTCGATGCGGTCGATCCTGTCGTCTTCATTCGACCGGCTCCCTATGTAAACCATCTCGCCCACGATGCAGCTTGGCATTAGGATGCCTTCATGGCTGAGAAAACACCAAGCAGGCAAACTGCTCAATCGCCCGAGGGGCCATATGAGAACGAGCCCGGTTATGTTCGGGGAACGCTGCAGAAGCAGGATCTCAACCGATTTCTTGATTTCGTCGTGGCGCTCTATGACGAAAGCGAACGCATATTCGGGTTCCAGATCGCGCAGCGGGATATGCGGCTCGTCATAGAGCTCGTCCGCAACCACTTTTCCGGGATGCTGGTCACGAAGTCGTCTCTCGCAGCTTCTTCCGGCCTCTCCTACGGCACGGCGATGCGAGCAATCGACGCCATGCTGGAAGCCAAGCTGATCGTCACGCGGCCGCGAACCTCGACCGGCCTGTCCTACTCGCTTCATCCATCAGGCGACTTGATTTCGCGCTGGCACGCCTTCGCGCATCGTGGTGAGAAGCTGCTTCGCGATGTCACGTCGGAGGTGCATGGCGACCGGGCGGTCGGGCGGCGACCTGCGTCGGAGGTCACGCCTGGGATCATTCCGCCGCCGGCAGTGCTCACGGATAAGCTGTCGCTCGGGCGTGCGCTCCGCATCCTCGTGCATGCGGATACGACCTTCATGGCCATGAGCGCGCTCAAGCGGCAGTTCGAGCTGATCCTCGGTGTGCCCATCGAAGCGCGCGCTCGCCCGATCGATCCGCTGCATGATGAGATCGTCGCGAACTCGAAGCGGTCGCAATCTCGCTACGACCTGATCGCCTGCGATCTGCCATGGTTCGGCGAGATGGGGCACCATGGCCGGCTGTTGCCGCTTGACGAGTTGATGGTAGAGAAGCCCGTCGATGTCGGGGACATCTATCCCGAGGCGCTTGCGAGTTCATGTCATGGCGGCCGGCAGCTCGGCATACCCATGCTGATGACGGGCGAGGTGTTGGCCTATCGAACGGATCTCCTTGAGGAGAAGTGGATCGCTCCGCCCCGGACCGCAGCGGATGTCATCGAGGCGGCGCGACAGTTGCATGCACCCGGGAAGGGCGTTTTTGGCGTCGTCTGGAACGGCGGGCGTGGTACCGCATTGGGCCACAGTTTCATCATGATGATGGGCGCTTTCGGCCGTCCTATCGTCGATCTCGAACGGGCCGGGTATGGCTTCGACGTAGCAGGCGCACATGGCCTTGCGCTCCGCCCAACCTTCCTCTCGGAAGAGGCGAGGCAGACCGTCGATTACATGCGCGAACTGATCGCGTTTTCGCCGCCGAACATACTCGACATCACTTGGTTCGAGCGGACCAGCATATATGCCAACGGCAATGCGGCCATGGCTTATTCGCATTCGCTGCTGGCCCATCTCTACGAGACCGTGCCGCAATCGCCTGCCTATCGCAAGACGGGATATCTGCCGCATCCTGTCGGGCCACATGGCCGGCCAATCGTGCCGGTCGGAGGCTATGCGCTCTGCATTCCGGCGAATATCGCCCAGGCCCGCATTCCATCTGTCTGGCAGGCGCTACGCGTACTCACGTCCTCAAATGCAGTGAAGCTCTATCTGATGAATGGAAGTCTCGCGAGTTCGCGTATCAGCGTCAGCAACGATCCCGAGATCCGCTCGATTTCTCCCTTTATCGGTGCAATCGATGATTTTGCCACACGCGGCTATCTTGGCATGTGGCCGCGTCCACCAATCGTCGGCATCCCCGAGATCATCGCCATTGCCGGTGAGGAAATCCATGAACTCCTTGCCGGTCGCAAGGGGGTCGGGCAGGCGCTGACCGATGCCCAGAACCGCGCCGACGCCGTCATGCGCAAGCAGGGGCATTATTAAAAGCATTGCATCAGTTCTCCTTGATGCCGGGTTTTATCCATCTTGGATAAAATATCGGCTAGTCCAAGTCTGCATCCTATCTTAGCCTCTTCGCATTCGAGCCGCGGAGATGCGGCCGCAGTGGAGGCTGCGGAAACTGGGAAGGACAAGCCCCTGACGGTCACGGCCGCAGGAGCACCACTAACAGCATGAACAGCAATTGCGCGATGTCGCGCGGGAGACCGGAGCCGGGCGGCACCGGCTCATTGGATAATTGTGCCCGGGAGGAGCGATTTCGATGGCGTTCAGATACGCATTCAACACATGGGCCTATTCCAGCTTTCCCGTCTGGGTGCCCTCCTATTCCATCGAGGAGACGATCCGCCGGATCGCCGATATCGGCTATGACGGCATCGAGATCGGCTGCGCGGCGCCGCATGCGTGGCCGGCGCATCTTTCCGCCGCCCATCGCCGCGATCTCAAGTCCCTGATGGCCGATCTCAACCTCAAGCCCGTCAGCCTGCTGCCTGCACCCGGCGGTGGCCCCGGCAACAACCCGGCTTCGCTTCTCGAGGCGGAACGCAGGGCGACGATAGCGCACTACAAGGAAGTCGTGGATCTCGCCCATGACCTCGGGGCCGATCGCGTGCTCTATATCGCCGGATGGCGGTCCTTCGGCACCGGCTACCAGCAGGCTTGGGACTGGAGCCTGGCAGCGCTCAAGGAAATCGCAGCCCATGCGCGGGAAAAGGGCGTTGGCATCAGCATTGAGCCGACGTCGGCCGACTCCAACCTTATCGATACGCCAGGACAGGCGTTGTTGCTACGTGAACAGGCCGGCTCGGATTCGGTGAAGGTGATGTTCGACACCTACCACGCGCTCTATCGTAACGAGGTGAGTTCGGACTATGTGCGAGAAATGGCCGATCACCTCGATCATGTGCATTTCGCCGACACGGATCGACTGCCGCCAGGCGAGGGCACAGTCGATTGGTTCGGTGTCCTGAAGGCCCTCAAGGAAATCGACTTCAACGGCTACGTCACGATGGAAGTCGGCTTCAGCGGCCGTGATTTCGACCCCGACCGGGTCGCGCGGAGCGCTTTGAACTATCTCAAATCACTAGAGAAAACCCTGGGTTGATTGGCAGCGGGAGGAGGAACCCCCTATGAATCTGGAATTCAATTATCGCAACCTTGCGAAGGCCACCGCATCGGCGCTGATACTCGCCACGGCATCCGGCGCGATGGCGCAGGAAAACGTGGTGGTACAGTGGGACCAGTTCTCCAATGCCGGTATCACGGCGGCCGGACCGGCTATGGATGAATTGATCAAGGTCTGCGAAGCATCGCTCAAGGATGTGAAAATCCTTCGCACCGTCGTTCCCTCGATTGGCATTCGAGAAAGCTATCGTCTGGCCGTGTCCGCCGACAAGACCCCGGACCTCGGCTATACTTGGCCGGCGGCATCGGTGTTGGCGGGTTATGCCCGCACCGGCAAGGTCGCCCCGCTCGACGACTATTACGAGAAGTACGGCTGGGAGAATGTCGACGCCTTCTATCGCGGCCGCAATTCCTACCAGGGCAAGCTCTACGCCGTTCCGATGGAACAGGACCTGATGGGGGTCTACTACAACAAGGCGATGTTCGAGGAACTCGGTCTCGACGTGCCAAAGACCTATGCCGAATTCAAGGACGTGGTCGAGAAAATCAAGGCAGCGGGCCGCATTCCGATTGCCTTCGGCAACCGCGACCGCTGGCCGGCCACCAATACGATGAGCCTGATATTGGGCCTCACCGCAGGACGTGCCGGCGAAGAGAAGGTGTTCTTCGGCGACGAGCCCTGGACCAATCCGAAGTTCAAGCTTGCAGCCGAGACGTTTCAGCAATGGGGCAATGACGGCTACTTCCCGCGTGGCTTCAACGGCATTGGCTATGACGAGGCGAATGCGCTCTTCCTCGGCGGCCGTGCCGCGATGACGATCACCGGCACCTGGGTGCTGCAGGACATGGCGCGCGGGGCGAAGTTCGATCTCGGCGTGTTCATTCTGCCTCCGATCTCCGAGGACGCGCCGGCCGGCACGATGTGGGGCGAAGGCTCGCAATGGCAGATTTCGGCAAGTGCTGCACAGAACGTCAAGGACGCGGCGGCGAGCTATGTCAATTGCCTGACCTCCAAGGAAAATCGGAAGGTCTGGGTCGAGAAGGGCTACCTGGTGCCGATCGGCACGACGCCCGACGAACTCAATGCCTGGAACACGCTGCCGGTGGTCAAGGACTTCTATGCGGAAGGCTTGAAGACACCGGACACCAATTTCTACGATTTGCACACGACAGTGCCGGAGAGCGTGACGCAGGTGCTCTATCCCGAACTCCAAAAGCTGATCGGTGGGGAAGCGACGCCGGACGAGTTTCTCGCGGCGATGCAAGCCTCCTGGCAGGCGGCCATCGACAATGGCGAACGCTGGGTTCCCTGACCAAGCCCCGGGATCAACCCGGATGGCGGCTCGGGCCGCCATCCCCAAGCTCTGGACAAGATCATGTATACGAGCCGCCAAGCCTGGATGTTCGTGCTGCCTGCATTGCTGCTCTATGCCGCCTTCGTCGCGGTACCGATCCTGCAGGTCGCCGCCTATAGCCTTTTTTCGTGGGACAACGGGTCGATCAAGGCTTTCAGCGGCCTTGCCAATTACGCCCGTCTGGGCACCGACGGCGTCTTTTGGACGGCCTTGGGCCACAATGCGATCTGGGCGATACTCACGCTCTGCTTTCCGCTGTTGATCGGACTCATCCTGGCGTCGATCCTGGCCGAGCGCTCTCCACGGGTCGTGAAGGTCATGAGCGCCATATATTTCCTGCCGCGCACCATTCCGCTGGTCGTTGCAGGTATCATCTGGGGTTGGATCTACAATCCCATCTTCGGATTGCTGAATTACGTGCTCGACCTCGTCGGGCTCGGCTCATGGGGTGGTGCCTGGCTTGCCGAATCCGGTACGGCACTGATCTCGCTCAACGTCGCAGGCGCATGGACCTTCTACGGTTTTTGCGTCCTGATCTATCTTTCGGCGATCCAGTCGATCGATCCCTCGCTCTACGAGGCCGCGTCGCTTGATGGCGCAAGCTGGGGCCAGCGGTTCCGCTTTGTCACTGTACCGTTGCTGAAGAGCACCACGCTGTTCCTTGGTCTCTACTCCGCGATCGAAGCCATGCGCTTCTTCGACCTCGTCTGGGTCACGACCCAGGGCGGCCCGGGCTACGACACTGAAGTGCTGACCACGCACATCTACAAGACCTTCTTCCTCGTCGGTGACTTCGGCTACGCCGCGGCCCTTTCGGTCGTGCTGCTCGTCATCGTGCTTACGGTAGGCGGCTTGAGCTACCGGATTTTGAGGCAGTCATGACCCGCCCGTCCCGCATTCTCCAACACGTCTTCCTGCTGATCTTCGCGCTCTATGCCCTGATGCCGGTCTATCTCGTGCTCCTGGCATCGGTGCGGAGTGAGGCGGACCTCTTCTCCGGCCCTCTCACGCTGCCGTGGCCGATTGACTTCTCCAATTTCCAGCGCGTCTGGTTCGAGAGCGGCTTCTCGCAATTCGTCGTCAACAGCCTGGTGATCAGCGTCGGCTCCACCGCTCTGGTCGTGCTGACGGCGCCGCTCGCTGGCTTTGCTTTTGCCAAGCTCAAGTTCAAAGGCAAGGAAGCGGTCTTTGCCCTGTTCCTCGCGGGTTTGGTCGTCCCGGCTCCATCGGTGATCGTCGCGCTCTATGGCGACCTCCAGATGCTCGGCCTGCTCAATACGCGTATCGGCGTCATCCTGCCTCAGGCCGCGCTCCTGCTGCCGTTCTCCATCTTCATGATGCGCACGGTGATGGAGGACGTTCCGGACGAATTGCTCGAGGCAGCGACGATCGATGGCGCGACGCTCTTCGAGACCTTCATCAAGGTCGTCGTCCCGGTGGTCAAACCCGGTCTCCTGTCACTGGCGCTGATCGCCTTCCTGTTTTCCTGGCAGGAATATCTACTGCCGCTCGTTGTCATCCAGGACGAAACGCTCAAGCCGCTGACCGTGGGCGCAGCCACACTTCAGGGACGCTACGGTGTCGACTATGGCGGCATTGCTGCGGCCGGCATCATCGCCTTTGCGCCGATCGTCGTGCTGTTCCTTGTTCTGCAACGCTCATTCACGCGCGGCCTCACGGCCGGGGCAGTCAAATAACCATCGAAATCCGGAGTCATCCCATGAAAGCTGTCTTTCTTCCCGGCAACAAGCGAGTGGAGATCCGCGCTGTCGAAGTGCCGAAACCGCGTCAGGACGAAGTGCTGGTTCAGGTCAAGGCGTCCTGCATCTGCCGCAGCGATCTCAGCCTTTATTATGGCAATGCCGTTGTCGGTGGTGACGCGGCAGGCCGTTGTATCACCGGCCACGAACCGGCGGGCGTCATCGTCGAGGTTGGCTCTGCGGTCCGCCAGTTCAAGAAGGATGACCGTGTCGCGATCCATCTCGCGGTCGGTTGCGGTGTCTGCTCCTATTGCCGCGCAGGCCACTTTCACCTCTGCCGCGAATGGACCTGCCTCGGCTTCACCGCCGATGGCGGCAATGCCGAGTATATCGCCGTTCCCGAACGCAACCTGCTGAAACTCCCCGACGACATGTCCTATGTCGCCGGTGCGATTTCCACCGATGCGTTCGGTACGCTGTGCAGCGCCGCTCGCAAGCTCGGCATCAACGGTCTGAGCACCGTCGGCATATGGGGGCTCGGGCCAATGGGGTCGGCCGGCGTGCTCGCCGCCAAGGCGCTAGGTGGAAAGGTCATCGCGCTTGATCCGATTGCCGAGCGTCGCGAATTTGCGCTCGGCCTCGGCGCCGATCTCGCAATTGATCCGACATCAGCCACTGCATGCGAAGAAATCATGGACTTCTCGGGCGGCAAGGGCATCTCGGCAGGACTCGATTGCTCCGGCAACAGCGCCGCTCAGAACATGGCGCTCGATGTCGCGGCACCTTTCGCCAAAGTGGCCTTCGTCGGTGAGAGCCGCGAGACGACAATCAAGCCGAGCGACCAGTTGATCCGCAAGCAGGTCACCCTCATGGGCTCCTGGTATTTCGGTGTTGCGGAATATGAGGACATTCTGCGCATCGTAGAGACCGGCAAGATCGATCTCGAGAGACTCGCGACCCATACGTTCTCGCTCGACGAGGCGGAAACCGCGTTCCGGCTTTTTGACGAGCGCAAGACCGAAAAGGCCGTCTTCGTCATGTGACGCGGATCAGATCGGTCCTGTAAGTGGAAATTAGGAGGAAAGACATGGCGACGGTGAGTTTCGACAGGACACGCAAGGCTTTTGGCGCACATGAAGTGCTCAAAGGTATCTCGCTCGACGTGGCCGACGGTGAGTTCGTCATTCTCGTCGGCCCATCGGGATGCGGAAAATCGACGCTGCTGCGTATGCTGGCCGGCCTGGAGCAGGCGACTGGTGGCGATATCCGCATCGGTGGCAGAAGCGTGATCGGAGTTTCGCCGAAGGATCGCGATATCGCAATGGTCTTCCAGACTTATGCACTCTACCCGCATATGACGGTGTCGGAGAACATGGGCTTTTCGCTCCGGCTTGCCAAGGCGCCGAAGGCGCAGGCCGATGCCCGGATCAAGACGGCTGCCAGCATGCTCGATCTTGGCCAGTTGCTCGACCGCTACCCCAAGGAGCTATCTGGCGGTCAACGTCAGCGAGTCGCCATGGGCCGCGCCATCGTGCGCGATCCGAAGGTGTTTTTGTTCGACGAACCCCTTTCGAACCTCGACGCCAAGCTGCGCGTACAAATGCGCGCCGAAATCAAGGCGCTGCATCAGCGGTTGAAGACCACGAGTATTTATGTCACCCACGATCAGGTCGAGGCGATGACCATGGCCGATCGTATCGTGGTGATGAATGGTGGAAATATCGAACAAGCCGGCACACCGCTTGAACTTTATGACAACCCGGCCAATCTTTTCGTCGCGGGGTTCATCGGCAGCCCCTCCATGAACTTCATTGAAGGGATACTGGAAGCGGGCTCGACCTTCCGCTCCAAGGGCGGGTTCACGATGCCCATGCCGCATGGACTTGCCGCAAAAATGGGTCGCGAGGCGGTTTATGGTATCAGGCCAGAACATGTCGAGATTGCCCGAAACGGCCGGGAACCCACGCTTAGTCCGACGATTACCGTGGTTGAGCCCATGGGCGCCGAAACCCTGATCCTTGCAGAGTTCGACAGCGATAGCATTTCCGTCTCATATCGCGGACGTGACATCTTCAAGCCGGGCGACAAACTGCCAATCGTCATCGACCCGAACCAGGCGCACCTTTTCGACAAGGCTACTGGTGAGAAGATAAGGTGAGACCGTTATAGACTTTGCGGGCCTTCGATTCGTATCTCGTGACGTGGCGAGTTTAGAGACGGGCAAGGTCAATGTGTACTCGATCTCGTACAAGCTCCATTGGGCTCGATATCGCCGTGGCCCTCCTTGTTGAGGACGACGGCTTCGCCATCGAGGATAGCGGTCCCGATGCCGAGCTTGCCGGCGGCCTCTGCAATCCTGGGAAAACGATGCGTCCAGTCGTGGCCGCCGCGCGTGACAATCCGCACGCCCTTCGGCTCAATATAGATCGCCAGGCGATAGCCCGTCCCATTTGAGTTCGTAGAGCCAGTCCGGCCCTTCCGGCGGCGTCGGCCGGAGCAGGGCGAGACAGGGCTCGACGCATTCAGGCATCGGATCGAACGGCAGGCTCGGCTGCTCTGGGTCGCGTCGCGTTTGCAAACCGGACGCGACTGCAGCGTCTCGCGGGGCTCATCGTAAAGGGGGATGACGGATTGGCGCTTTCGATTCATCGGTGTCCATCACATGCGGAGAGTCCGAACATAGGTGTCTTCAGTGAAGATTTCAGATGCGAGCTTGCCTTTCTCGCTGGCAGCCAGGCTCTTGTGGAGCGCATGCATGATGTCGATGACATTGCCATCGACGGGCGCTCCTCGCCCTTCAGGTCACATGCGCGAGCTTGTCGGGATTGCGCACGAGATAAACCGTGGCAATCCGCCCGTCGGCATCGAGATCGAGCATCATCACCGTGTCGAGGCCGGTTTCGGAACTGATCAGCACGCCTGCTCCGCCATTCACCTGCGTCCGGTCGAAACGCCATCCGCCATTGGACGGCTTGCGGGCGATATGCATGAGGAAATCTACGACCTCGGCCGGGCCGCGGAGGACACGGAGCGCCGCGATCACCTTGCCACCGCCATCGGAGATCAGCTCGATATCCTCGGCCAGCATCGCCGCCAGCCCCTCGACTGTGTTCGTTTTCACCGCCGTGCCGATCGCCGTCAGCAGCCGCTCGACATCCGCCTCGCTCGCCGCAAAGCGCGATCGCCCGTCCTTCACGGCCTGCCGTGCCCGCGAGGCCAGCTTGCGGACGACGGCGGGTGACCGACCGAGCGTCTCGCCGACCGTGTCGAAGTCCATGCCGAACAGGTCGTGCAGGAAGAAGGCGGCGCGTTCGAGCGGCGAAAGCGCCTCGAGCGTGCGCATCACCGCGAAGGAGATGTCGAGCTCGCGGTCGCTCGGATTTTCATCCGTCTCGATCACGGGCTCGGGCAGCCATGGGCCGATATAGGTCTCGCGCCGCGCCTTGATCTGCCTGAGCCGATCGAGCGAGGCATTGGTGACGACCCGTGCCAGCCACGCCTCACGATCCCGCACCCCCTCGCTGGCGATGAGCTTGATCGCGGCCTCCTGCACGACATCCTCGGCATCGGTGACCGCGCCGAGATAGCGGTAGGCGAGCCGCACCAGCCGACGGCGCAGCGCATCGGGCATCGGTCCATCGCTTCTACCGCCCTGCACTATGCCGCCTCCCGGAATTCCGCGGGCATGATTTCACAGCTCAGCGCCGCGCCGATACCGCGCTTCAGTGTGGGATAGAATTGGCCAGCCGTCACGGCGGAGGCAAGGCCCCAGAGGCCTCTTTCTCCGAAGCGGCTGCGGACTGCCTCAATCAGTCCCGCAAGCTCCAACAAGTCGGCGAGCACGGCGTTCGCATAGTCGGCGGCGAGCCGCATGTCGGCATCGGCAGGACCCGGCCGGGCGATGGAGGCCAGTTGCGCGGTGCTGACGCCCGCCTCCTCCGCCATGCAGACCACCAGCATCGCGCAGGAGCCGCATCCGGATGTTCGGGCTGCAATGAACTTCGCCGCATAATAGGGCGCCGCCGGCAGGCCAAAGCGCTCCTGGGTGAAAGGAACAAGCATGCCGAGCTTGAGGAAGCCGCCTGGGCTGAGGTCGGCGAGGTTCTCCATATAGCCGACACCGTAGTCATAACGGGTGCCGAACCGACGCACGGCATTCTTCAGGCATTTCCTAAGCATGGGAGGTCCTCCGCATGAAGACGGCAAACGGCAGCAGCGCCGGCACCACGATCAGGGCGATGTCCCGCGCGGCATGGCCGGGATCGTAGCCGTGCAGGACCATTTCCGCGAGATGCGGCAGCGTATGGCCGAGCAGGAAGATGCTGGCCACCGCCACCAAAGGCCGGGCGATGGCGCTGTGCCAGCCGGCCAGACCGAGCGCACAGCCCGCGCTCAGGAAGCCGAGGCCGATGTCTCGGACGAAATGGGCGTTGAACGGGCCGGTCTCGGTCACACCGGATACAGTGCCATACCAGAATTGGGGCGCCGCCAGCGTGAGGGCGCCATTGAAAAGCTGAAGGGCGGCAAGGGCAAGAAGCAGGGATCGCATGAAAATCTCCTTTCGCCGACAAGGACGAAAGGAGCCAAGGATTGTGACATGCGGCACGGAAATTTCCGCCTTTGCCTCCGCCTGCGATCGTACGCCACGTCAGAAATCCAGGGCTGCGGTCTGGAGCCCAAGGCAAGAATGGCCACGCTCAGCCGCGCAGCTTCACTAAGCCGGCGTGATCGTGATTACTTTTGCAAACCACGCGAAGCAGCGGAGCCGCGCGATTTCGATCAGGATGACGTCAAGTTCCTGCGTAGCTACGCGACAGTGCACGAACCAATCGTTGATCGCTTATTGAAGCTGTCTGCGTTGCGCTCAAGCGAAGGGGTGTTGAGTCGGCAGCCCATGCCGGCAGACATCGCGATGGCCGAGGCGGGGGGCGACGGGGAATAGGGCCGCACAGCCATTAGCTTTGCAGTCTTTGCAGTTCGGCATCATCATGGACGATGAAATCTTGCCATAACAAGATCGGCAATAGGACCGGCAAAACGATTGCATAAGATCACGCCTATCGCTCTGTTCATAAAGATGAATTTATCGGTATAGAAATCGGCAAAAAATGGTAACGCTCGCGAGCATTGAGCCACTCCTCCCCGAAAGCAATCGGGACCTGGAAGATCTGACAATCGAGTTGACGTCGGCGGCCAGCCGCTTCGCTGCGCGCCTGCACCCGCTTATGCGGGCTTCTGTCGGCGATCTGGTGCGTTCGATGAACTTCTACTACTCAAATCTGATAGAGGGGCACAATACGCTCCCGGTCCCGGGCCATGGCAGGTGATTTTGACGCCTCGACCGGACTTAAGCGTCTCGACCGAAGCGTCTGAGATGACATGGCTGGCGTTTGTTTGGGACGCCGGATGCGGACTTATGGCGCGAACGTCTGTTTCACCTTCTGCGGCAAGAGCGCCAGCGGCGCGACATAGCCGTTGTGATCGATGGCATAGCCCAACTTCGCCGCTTGCT
The DNA here is from genome assembly GCF_050859155.1 of Shinella yambaruensis. Classification (NCBI taxonomy): domain Bacteria; kingdom Pseudomonadati; phylum Pseudomonadota; class Alphaproteobacteria; order Hyphomicrobiales; family Rhizobiaceae; genus Shinella; species Shinella yambaruensis. The sequence goes on along the minus strand of NZ_CP150638.1, from coordinate 2,325,019 downwards.
TGCGAATCTCATCGGACCACACGATCCGCTTCTTGTGGTCGCCCGCCGTCATCAGCACGAATTCGGCGGTCTGGCTGCCGGTGTTGCGGATCGACCGCCAGGAGTCGGCCGGGAAGGAGTAGAGGTCCTGTGCGTCGACCGTCTGGGTCAGTTCGGCATCCCCCTCGTTCTGGGTGATCTCGACCGAGCCGGAGAAGACGATCATAACCTGCTTCTCGCGCAGCAGGTGGCGGCCGATGGAGCCGCCTGCCGGAATGCGGCCCCATTCGATGGACATGCCGTGCGGATTTGAGATCGGCGGAACGTGATCGCGATCCTCGGTGATACCGTGGCCGAGCACGGGGGCAAGCTCGGCGCCGTGGCCCGGGATGCGACTGTCGAGCAGGGCAGTGGTGGAGAAGACGCGATCATCGCGGCGCACGGCCCGCTGGCTCATATCCTCGACGGTATATTTGCGCAGGCTCTCGATCTGCTCGCGCGTCATCGGCTCGATCAGTTCGGAATCGTCCGGCTTGGGCTGGCCGTTTTGCGTATCGACGAGCATATTGTTGCGGGTCAGGTACAGGCCGTGCTCCGCCGCGACTTCGAGGATCCGGGGATGCCAGAGGATGCCGCCCGTGTCGTCGCCGCCGAGCGCGGTGAAGATCCAGCCGTCGCTGTCGCCGACATTCGTGAAGCCGCGGAAGATCCACGTCGGTATGCTGACCACGTCGCCGGCGGTGCAGACGACTTCGCCGTCCTTCCCGTCGGCGCCCCAGCGGAATAGCCATGTACCCTTGAAGATCATGAAGACTTCGGCGGTATAGTGGATGTGCAGGTTGTTGGTGATCCCGGCGGGCATGGCAGCGACGCCGAGGCTGAAGCCGTGCGGCTCCGAGAGGCTGACCTTCTGATCCTTCGACTGGGTCACGCCCGGGCCGATGAGCGAGTAGTTCTCCTTCAGATGGGAGCCCGGCATCTTGCAATCGATGAAGGCGACGCGTTCCGCCACCATATCCTTGCGGCGGACAAGACGGCGCTGGCTTTCCGCCTCGGACACTTGAACGGCGGACGGGGTAGGGGTCATCGAGATCGCTCCTTTGATGCGAGGTTGAGAAAAGGGAAACGTCGAGCAGCATTCTTGCCGTCGGTTGCGCTTCGAAGGAGAGCGCATGTCGCCGGATGGGAGGAATTCTGCCGTAGATTTCCTATGCATTCGAATGCACGATATCGCTGCATTCGAATGCAGGCAATGCTTTTCTTTGTCTTCCAGTCAGATAAAGTGGAATGGATGAATCGGGTTTGGGCTGCTCAGGCTATGCCGAACCGGGAACCGCATGCCTCTTGCACGCTTGACATTGAGGGATATGTTCGATGGGAACCGACGACGAGATGGACAGAATGCATTCCTCACCGACAGCGCGCCCCAGGCGGGCGACGTCCTACGATGTTGCGCGCGCCGCTGGCGTCGCGCAGTCGACCGTTTCCAGATGTTTCAAGGACGACGCCAAGATCTCGGCGAAGACGCGCGACCATATCCTCAAGATCGCCAGCGACATGGGATATACCGGCAACGCGCTCGCGCGCTCCCTCATTACCCAGCGCTCGAACGTGGTCGGCGTCATTGTCACCGCCTTCACGATCCGCAACAACCCGGAACTGATCTATGCGCTCGGCGAAGCCTTGCAGAATGCCGGAAACAGCCTGTTCCTGATGGTTGTCGAAAACGACGATGCCATCGGCGCTTCCTTGCAGAAGGCGATGGAATATCCGCTGGACGGCCTGATCTGCTGCGCGCAGATGCCCGAGGATTGGATCAGGCAGTTCGCCAACCGCGGTGTGCCGATGGTGTTCTTCAACCGCCTTGTCGATTCCAGCCTGGTAGATTGCATCACGCTCGACCATGCCGGGGCGGGCAGGCGGATCGCCGAGGCGCTTTACCGGGCGGGGCATCGGTCCGTCGTATGCGTCCGCGGGCCGGAACGGGCGCCGGTCAGCCAGTTGCGTGTGGATGCGTTCCGCGACCGGATGGCCGAGTTCGGGATAGGGTCGATCCCCACCGTCTGCACCGATTTCTCCTATGCCGACGGGCGGCGCCGTTTCCTTGATCTGGTTGGCGGCATGAAACGCCCGGACGCGGTGTTCTGCGCCAACGACCAGCTTGCCCTGGGCGTCATCGATGCCTGCCGGTTCGATCTGGGATGGCGCATCCCCGAGGACATCTCCATCATCGGCTTCGACGACATCGCCGAAGCCGGACGACCGAGCTATGCGCTGACGACAGTCCGGCAGCCGATCGTCGACATGGCGGAAACGGCGGCGTCCCTGCTTCTGGCGCGGATCGGCGACCCGGACCTGCCGCCGCGCCGGATCATGGTGCCCGGAGAACTCATCGAGAGAAGTTCGGCCCGTTTGGCGAACGGATCGCCGCCCGCTTGAATGCACGGCCACTTATCTGAAACGGTCGCCGTAATGCGTTTCGATCGCCTCGACCTGATCGGGTGTCAGGCCGTGATGCGGGATGGTGCGCAGTATCAGGCAAAGCCTTGCCGTTTCCTCCAGTTCCTCAGCCGCGAAAGCGGCGTCCTTCAGAGTGCGCGCGGCGACGACCGAGCCGTGGTTCGCGAGCAGGAAGGCCGAATGCCGCAATGCCCGTCCGGAAATCCAGTCGCCGAGGACGGGATCGCCGGGGACGGCGAACGGCAGCAGGGCGACCGCGCCGAGCCGCATCACGGCATAGGGCGTGACGGCGGGCAGCGCATTGTCCGGATCTATTCCGTCCACCATGGACCAGGCCGTCGCATGGGGCGTGTGAAGATGGACGATGGCGCCGGTCTGCGGCCTGCTGCGGTAAAGGGCGAGATGCAGCGGCAGTTCCTTGGAAGGCGGTGCTCCGGAACGATGCGTTCCCGCGTCGTCGCACAGCGAAAGGTCATCCGGTTGCAACGAGCCCAGCGCGTAGCCGCTCGGTGAAATCAGGAAGCCGCCCGAGGCGAGCCGGGCCGAGATGTTGCCCGAACCGCCGCGCGCATGCCCCTGTGCGGCGAGCGCCGCGCCCTGAGCGCAGAGCTCCTGTCTCAACTCGGCTTCCGTCATCGGCCTTCCAGAACCTCCAGTGCGCGGTGGAAGAAATCCCGACCGCCGAAATTGCCCGACTTGAGAGCGACCCGCAGGGGACCAGCCGTCAGCGCGGGGACGCCGGGCGCGATCTGCGGGCCGACCTCGAAGCTGGTGATGCCGAGCCCGGTGGCGACCGCGCCGGAGGTCTCGCCCCCCGCCACGACGAACCGAAGCACGCCGTGCTGGCGCAACGCCGCCGCAAGACGCGCGAAGGTATTTTCGATTGCGGTGGCCACGCGCTCGCGGCCATAGGTTTCCTGCGCGGCAGTGACCTCGTCGGCCGGGCTGGACGCGGCGATCAGCGGCGGGCGGTCCTGCTGCAGCACCCATGCCGCCAGCGTCTCGATGAAGGTGTCGTCGGCGGAGAGCGCTTCGGTTACGCTCAGCCGGCGTTGCGGCCCGTCATAGGCGGCGATCTGGCCGAGCGTCGCGGCCGAGCAACTGCCGGCCATCAGGACGGCCCGGCCATCGACGCCGGTCCAGCGGCCGCGGGCCATGCCCTCTGCGCCAAGTGCACGGGCAAGCCCGCTGCCGATGGCCGAGCCGCCCGTGACCAGACGCGCATCGAGGACAAGCCGTCCCAATCGATCGATGTCGCCGTCGTCGATCGCATCGGCGATGATGAAGCGTGCGTCCGCATCGGCCAGAGCCGCGGCCGCGTTCTCCGCCCGCAGCGCGGCCAGCGGCAGGTGGCCGATCTTCTGCGATGTCTGACGCGCCAGCCAGCGCCGCAGGTCGGGATCGGTCATCGGGGTCAGCGGGTGCTGCGCCAGCGGGCTTTCCGACAACAGGCGGTCCCCGACGAACACGTGCCCCTGATAGACCGTGCGTCCCGTCGTGGGAAAGCTGGGCACGAACAGGACCCGATCCGCGCCGAGATCGTCGGCCAGCGCCTCGGCGACGGGACCGATATTGCCCTCGGGCGTCGAATCGAAGGTCGAGCAATATTTGAACAGAATGCGTTCTGCACCTTGCTTCAAAAGCCAGTCCACCGCCGCGCGCGAGGCGGCGACGGCCTCGGCCACGGGAACCGAGCGGGTCTTGAGCGCCACGATCGCCGCCGCCTCGTCGGTGGCGGAGGCCGGCAACGGGCCTGCATAGAGGCGGGTGGCAAGCCCCGCCTGCGCAATCATGTTGGCCAGGTCGGCCGATCCGGTGAAATCGTCCCCGATGGCGCCGATCAGCATGGGCGGATCTCCTTTTCCTTCAAAAAACCGGCTATCGCCTCGGCACAGGCCTGCGGTGCCTCCAGCGGCAGGAAATGCCCCGCCCCCTCGATCAGGATCAGCGTGTGTGCTCCGATCCCTGCCGCGCGTTCCGCCCGCTCGTAAGGGGCGGCCTTATCCTCGCGCCCCGTCACGAACAGGACCGGCGCGCGCGTGGCCGCGAGCATCGGCTCGGCGCCCGGGCGTGTCAGCGCAAGTTCGGTCTGCGCCGGAAGATGGGCGGCCGCTGCCTCGGCCATGGCGACGATCCGCTCGCCGATGAGCAGGTTGCCGCTCGCCGCCGGGCAGACCATGGCAGGCCACAGCGCGGACATGACGGGCCGCGCCCCCCGGCTGGAAACCGCCGCCAGCTGCTCCAGCCGCGCGGCGCGTTTTTCAGGCATGTCGGCGAAGGGATTGGCCGCCAGCAGAACAACCGCGCGCGCCCGGATCCGGTCGACGTGGTGGGCTGCGAGGATCGCGCCGAGGGAAAAGCCCAGAACGATGTCCTGCGGTTCCACCGCGGCGAGGTCTCCGGCGTAATCCTCGACCGAAGGACGGTCGAGCATCACTGTCCGGCAATCTTGCGGCGGAACCTTCAGGATATCGAGGACCGGCCTGAAGACGTCGGCCGTGCAAAGCGTCCCCGGCAGGAGCCACCAGCGCGCCGCCATCAATAGCCGCCCTGCGCCGGGGACCGCGCGACCGTTGCGCCAAGGGTCTCGGCCACCGCAGCGCGCATGCCGCGGGTGAGAATGCCGAAATCATTGCCGGGCGTGACCAGCGCGAAGCCCTGCGCCACGCGACGCGCCGCCTCGGCGCCGTCGGCGCAGAATATCCCGGCCGGGATCCCGGCGGCCTTCGCCTTTTCGAGCACATGGGCGATGACCTCTTCGGACTTTCTCCGGTCAGGTCCGACGCGGCCGTCGAAGACGAAGGCGAGGTCGTTCGGGCCGATATAGATCATGTCGATCCCCTCGACGGCGAGGATCGCGTCGAGGTTTTCGACGGCCGCGACGGTCTCGATCATCGGGATGACGAGAATCTCGGAATCGGCATGCGCCACATAGTCCGCCCCACCATAGAGCAGGCCGCGGGCAGGCCCGAACGAGCGGATGCCGGTCGGGGGATAGCGGCAGGCGCGCACCAGTTCCGCCGTCTCTTCGGCGGTGGAAATCATCGGGCAGATGACGCCGTAGGCGCCGCTGTCCAGCACGCGCATCATGAATGCGGGATCGAGCGAGGGGACGCGTACCAGCGGAACCGCGGGGGTGGCGGAAATCGCCTGCAGCATGTGCAGGGCGTCGGTCGGGCCGATCATGCCATGCTGGAGATCGACGGTTGCGGCCTGGACCCCGGCATGTCCCATCCCCTCGGCGGAATAGGACGAGGGGATGGACAGCCAGGCATTGACGATGGTCTGCCCCTTGGCAAGCCTCTCGCGGAGAGGATTGCGGCGGATGTTCGGATGAGTGTTCATGCAGTGCGCTCCCGCGTGTCAGTCGTGCGCGCCGGTCTGAAGCAGGATCTGCTTCCAGATGGCGGTTTCATCGATCAGGGTGAATTCGTTGCGGATCGCCGGGCCGCCGTCGTCGCCGAACGGGCCGAACTCGACATGGCTGATGCCGAGCACATAGACCTGCGCCTGCGTCGGCGTGCCGAAGCGGCCCCAGCCGGAATGCTTGCCCCACAGCGACCAGCGGATGGCTGAGCGTGGCGGCATCAGCGGGTCCTCGCGGCCGATGACGTGCTCGATGCGGAACTCGGCATGGGGGAAGGCGGCCCGCAGGCCCATCCAGAACTGGTCCGCCTGCGCGCGGCCGAACAGCGTCTCGCCGCCGGGATAGTGCAGGTTGCAGGCGCGGTCGTAGCTGCGCGGGATCACCTCCATGTCTGCGGCCATGATGCGGTTCAGGATCTCGGCGTGGCGCTGCCCCCATTCGTTGTCGTTGCCGCGGCCGCTATAGGGCCCGGGCACGTCGTTGTCCTTCGTGAGCGGCTTGACGCAACGCTCCGGTCCACCCTCGCGCGCGATCAGGTCGCGGGTCCAGTCGATCACGTCGAAGCCCATCTGCCGCACGATCGCCGACTGGTCGCGCACCAGCCATTCGTCATAGATCGCGTCGTCGCGGATCGCGCAGTCGGCGAGGATGCGATAGGCGAAGTGCTTTCCGGTCGGCGCGCCGTACATGCCCGGCCGCGTATGCCGTGCCCATGAAATCAGCCGGTGCGAGGACAGGAAGGCGTCGGAGGTTTCGGTCGAGCCGACCGGGTCCTCGCACCAGATCACGTCCTCGCCCGGCAGTTCCCGGTCCGGAAATTCCGCAAGGGTCGCCATGGTCGCCGCGATGACATTGGTGTTGTCGACCACCACCGAGGCGGGCGAGCGCACGATCAGCCCCGGGGCATAGTGGCGGCGCAGGCTGCCGATCTGGCGGTCCTCCCAGATCTGCTGGGTGAGGCCGTTGATGAAATGCGGGACATCCCGCCATTTCGGATCAAAACCTTTCATGACTGTACCTCTTGTCTGTCCTGTTGCTGGCGAAGGGAAACCACGGCTGTTCGGCGACGCCACGGCCGGCGCCGGCCGGCACATCCTGCGGAAGCCGGGGCGATAAAGCTGGTTGTTTTTCGTCGTCCGGCCCGGGGGCATGGTGCGCTGCCATGCCCCAAGCGCGCCGGATCGGGGCGGGTCCGAACCCTCGCGGGCTCTTTCGCCGTCCTCTCATATTATTAGTTGCCAGATATCAAATTCTGTGTCTAGGGTATTTATGCATTCGAATGCACAAAGGGAATGCACAGAGGAAGGAGCTCAACCCGAATGGCCGAGATCGTCTTGCGCAACCTCACGAAACGATGGGGCAGCTTCACAGGTGTCGAGCGCACCAACCTGACGATAGCGGACCAGGAATTCCTGGTTCTGCTGGGGCCGTCGGGCTGTGGCAAGACGACCACCATGCGCATGATCGCCGGGCTGGAAGAGGCCAGCGAGGGCGACATCCTGATCGGCGGGCGGCGGGTCAACGGCCTGGATCCGAAGGACCGCGACATCGCGATGGTCTTCCAGAGCTATGCGCTCTATCCCAACATGAACGTCTACGAAAACATCCGTTTTCCGCTGAAAGTGCGGCGCGTGCCGGCCGCGGAACATCACGAAAGGGTCATGCGCGCGGCCCGGATGGTCGAGCTGACCGAATTCCTGGAGCGCCGCCCGGGCGAGCTGTCCGGAGGGCAGCGCCAGCGCGTGGCCCTGGCGCGTGCGATTGTCCGCCAGCCGAACGTGTTCCTCATGGACGAACCCCTGTCCAACCTGGACGCCAAGCTCAGGGTTTCGACGCGCGCGCAGATCAAGAACCTCAGCCACGAGCTGAAGGTGACGACGATCTACGTCACCCACGACCAGGTGGAAGCGATGACGCTGGCCGACCGCGTCGTCATCATGAAACGCGGCGTGATCCAGCAGGTCGGAAGCCCGGTGGAGATCTACGACCGGCCGGCCAATACCTTCGTGGCCGGCTTCATCGGCAATCCCGCCATGAATCTGATGACCGGAGAGCTTCGCGGCGGCGTCTTCAGCGGCGAGAACGTCCGCATTGCCGGGATTAACGGGCCGGACGGCGCCGTCGTCCTGGGGTTTCGGGCCGAGGATGCCTCGGTGGTGCCCGCCGGCGGCGACATCGTCGCGCCGACCTACACCATGGAGCTTCTGGGCGATGCCACGATGGTCGCGGTGCGCGCCGGCGGCGCGCTCGTCACCGTCAAGGCCCACAAGGATTACCGCATCGAGATCGGCGCTCCGGTCGAGATCTCGGTGCCCGCAGGGATCTGTCATCTCTTCGATGCCGCTGAAGGCAACCGCATCGAGACCGCCGGATAAATCCAACCACGAATGCCGGAAAACGTGCCGGCAGCAAACAGCAGGGGAATCAAAATGAAACGTCGAAATCTCTTCATCTTCGCCGTCCTTGCCGCGCTCGGCTCCGGACCGGCCAACGCCGCCTGCAGCTTTTCGAACGAGGTGCCGATAAAGGTCCTCAGCGCCGCCTTCGAGGCGTGGAAGTCGGTGACCGATGCGATGGCCGAATGCGGGAACGTCCAGGCATCGTTGGACCAGGACTTCCGCTTGAAGCAGTCCGCTGCCTTTGCCGCAAATCCGGCGCTCTATCAGCTCGGCGGCGTGGCCAACAACACGATTCCCCAGTTGCTGAACGAGAAGAGGATCCGGCCGCTGAACGATCTGGTCGAGAAATACGGCCAGCACCTCAAGCCGAACCAGCTCATCAAGGTGGGCGGCGACATCGTGGCCATCGCCATGATGGTGAATACCCAGGAATTCGCCTATCGCAAGGACATCTTCGACGAGCTCGGGCTGGACGTGCCCAAGACCTACGATCAGGTCTTCGAGGCCGCCGAGAAGATCCGGCAATCCGGCAAGGTGGACTATCCGCTCGGCGGCATGACGATGTCCGGCTGGAACATGGCGCTGGAATGGCTCAACGTCTATGCGAGCCTTGCCGGCGACAGCTTCCTCAACGCGGACGGCACGCCGAACTTCAACAACGAGAACGGCATCAAGGCGCTCGAACTGCTCAAGCGCGCGAGCGAATACATGGACCCCGAATATCTCGTGTCGGATTCCACCTTCGTCCAGCAGCAGATGCAGCAGGGCAAGATCGCCATGGCCAATATCTGGGCGAGCCGTGCGGGTGCCGCGGACAACCAGGCCGAATCCAAGGTGGTCGGCAAGATCCACACCGCCGCCTCGCCGCTGGCCGACGAGGGCGCCCGGCCGGTCGCCATGCTCTTCTGGGATGGCGTCGTGATCCCCCGCAACATCTCCGACGAGGCGGCCGAGGCGGCCTTCCGGGTGGCGATGGAAGGGCTCGATACCGAAATGGTCCAGGCGCACAACGATGATGCCGTCTGGCTGATCGAAGGCTACAAGCCCGGCCGCCTTGCCGAAGGCGCGGTCGCCACGGCCAGCGCCCAGCCCGGCCCGATCTCTTATCCCATGACGATCGAGATGGGGCTCATCCATTCCGCCATCGGCAACCAGATCAGCGGCTTCTTCACGGGAGCGAAGTCGGCGGAGGCGGCCCTGCGCGCGGCGGAGGAGGAATATGGGACGGCAGCCCGCGAGGCCGGCCTTCTTCAATGAACCATTCGCGCGGGCCGCGATGAACGGCGCGGCCCGCGGACAGTTTTCGCAAAAGCAGGGAGAAGACGGTGCGCTTCAGGACATTCGCGGCGTTTGTCGCGCCATCGTTGTTGCTCATGGTGCTGTTCATCGCCGCGCCGCTCGCCAGCGTGTTCGTGCAGAGTTTCTTTGTCACGCAGCCGCAAATCCAGCGGGTCGAGACCGAGCGCTGCACGGCCGGATTCCTGGAGCAGCAATGCACGACGGAGATCAAGAACGTCCCCGTGCTGGACGAGAACGGCGCGGTCGTGACGACGACGCGCTTCGTCGGGCTGGACAATTATCGCGCCGTGGTCAGGCCCGACCGCGCCTTCGCCGCGCTGTCGGCATGGGACTGGCAGGCCCTGATGTCGATCGATTTCTGGAAGGCGCTGCGTTTCACGCTCACCTTCACGCTGGTGACGCTGCCGCTGGTCGTCGGCCTGGGTCTTGCGATCGCGCTGGCGGTCAACAACACCATGCGCTCGATCCGCGGCCCGGTGATCTTCGTGTCGCTGCTTCCCTTCATCGTCACGCCCGTGATCGGCGCGCTGTCGATCCGCTGGCTGTTCGTCGGCGACGGGATCCTGACCCGCGCGATGGAGGCCTGGAGCGGCACCGAGATCGCCATGTTCGCGCAAGGATGGACCATCGAGCTGCTGATGCTCTTCTACCGCGTCTGGCATGTCGCGCCCTTCGCCTTCGTCATCTTCTATGCCGGATTGCAGACGATGAACCGCGAGACGCTGGAGGCCGCGATGGTCGACGGCGCCTCGCGCTTCGAGCGGCTGCGCTATGTCATCGTGCCGCATCTGATGCCGCTGATCGTGTTCGTCTCGCTGATCCATCTCATGGATGCCTACCGTGTCTTCGAGGAAGTGGTCGGCTTCCGAAGCCAGGCGCATGTCATCTCGTTGCAATGGCTGACCTACGACCTGCTGCAGCCGGACGATGCGGGCAACCGCGCGGTCAGCCGCGCCTCCGCCTCCGCCATGCTGACCATGATCGGCATCGTCATCCTTCTCGTTCCGCTGCTGCGCAAGTCCTGGCGCGATCACAAGGGAGCCCGCTGATGTCCACTGTAAAGGCTTTGCGCCAGCCCGCCTCGCTGCAGATAGTGTCGGCCGGTTTCCTGCTCTTCTGGTGCGTGCTTGCCCTGTTCCCGATCGCCTGGATCGCGGTCATGAGCATCAAGGCACCGCTCGACGCCTTCGCCGCCAATCCCTTCGACGTGATCCTGGGGCCGGCCACGATCGCGCAGGGCAACGGATTGACGCTTGCCGATATCGCGGCGGCTCTTCTCGGGGGAGGGCTGGCCATCTGGTTTGCGATCAAGGCACTGCCGGGCCTGGTCGCCCGCCACGTGCCGCCCGGCTACAGACCGCTCGGCTGGATCCTGGCGCTCACCGGCTATTGCATCATCGTGCTTCTGGCGGGGTTCATCCTGCTGCCGCGCCTGGCGCAGGCGGTGAACGCGGCCATGGCGCTCGATCCGGTTATCGGTTTCACGACGCAGCATTATCATGCCGTCTGGGTGGAGAACGCGTTCTGGCAGAATTTCGTCAATTCCGCGATCGTGACGACCGGCGTGGTGACGATCTCGCTGACCGTCGGAACGCTCGCCGGCTACGGGCTGTCGCGTTCGGGCTCGAACCTCGCCTTCTGGCTGCTGATCGGCGCGCTGGTCTTCAGGGCGCTGCCGCATTCCGTGCTGGTGGCCGGCTATCTTCCGGTCTTCATCAATTCGGCTGAGCTTCTGCGGCCGCTCCTGGGAGAAAATGCGCCGACCCTCTACGGCCAGCCGCTCGCCGTCATCATCGTGCTGGTGTCGATCAACCAGCCCTTCACGATCTGGATGCTACGCTCGTTCTTCCAGAGCATCCCGGCCGAGCTGGACGAGGCGGCGCGCGTCGACGGCTGTACCCATTTCCAGGCGTTCCGAAGGGTCATCATGCCGGTGATGTGGCCGGGCGTGATCACGACGGGGCTGTTCAGCTTCCTGCTGGCGTATAACGACTTCCTTGTGACCTCGCTGCTGCTCGACCAGTCGGACATGACGATGGTTCCGGCGATCGCCGCCTACTTCAACCGCGAGACGACGACGACCGACCAGGTCCAGGCCATCGCGGCGGCCGTTTCGATCACTGCGCCCCTGTTCCTGCTCGTGATGGCGTTCCAGCGCCAGATCGTGAGCGGGCTCACCGCCGGGGCGGTGAAAGGCTAAGTATGAACATGGGGCCGCCTCCACTTGACGCATGAGACCAAGGAACTTGGCTGGGTGGGGACCAAGGCTCCTCTGGTCGATCGCGCTTGAAGGATACGGAGAACAATTGAGCAATGGCCGGGATCGCCCGCCGGACAATCCGTTCGAGGCGGCGGCATCCACCCCACGCCGAGCGACAAATGGACGGAGGGCGATCGGCTGCGGCTGTTGGTTAAAGCGGCAGGCGGGCATCGCAAGTGCCGCAGCCAACGGCTGCTCAGTTTGTCTGCAAGAGGTGGCGATCGTCGGGGGCGGGCCGGTGGCCGTGGTCATCGATCCGGTTGCCCGCAGCCTTCTTGGCGAACGCATCCTCCGCCAGTTGCCCGATGCCCGTCTCATGGAATTCGGCGGCGAGTGCACCGCGGCGGAAATCGCCGCGCGCGCCGCGGAGACGGGCGACGCGCGGCTTCTCATCGGCGTCGGCGGCGGCAAGGCGATCGACACCGCGAAGGGGGCCGCGATCGAGCGCGGCCTGCCGGTCGCCATCGTGCCGACGATCGCCTCCAACGACAGCCCCACCAGCCATATCGCCGTCGTCTACACGCCGGACCACGCCGTCGAGGGCGTGCGCCGCATGAAGACCAATCCCGTGCTGGTGCTGGTGGATACTGCCGTCATCGCCGGGGCGCCGCGCCGGTTCCTGGCCGCCGGCATCGGCGATGCGATGTCAAAGCCCTACGAGCTTGCGGGCGCGCTGGCCGGCGGCGGGCTCAACTTCTTCTCGGGCCGGCCGACGGAACTGACGCAGGCGATCGTCTCCCGCGCGCAGGAGATCCTTCTTGTCGACAGCGAGACCGCCATGGCGGCGGCGGCGCCCGACGAGGCCTTCGAGCGCGTCGTCGAGGCGTCGGTGCTCCTGAGCGGCCTCGCCTTTGAAAGCGGCGGCCTTTCCATTGCTCATGCCATGGTGCGCGGCCTGTCGGTCATGCCTACGCTGGGCGGCCTGCTGCATGGTGAAATGGTCGCGCTCGGCACGCTGACGCAGCTCGCCGCCGGGCAGGGCAGTGCGGAGGAGATCCGCGCGCTTGCCGGTTTCTTCCGCCGCATCGGCCTGCCCACCGGCTTCTCCTATGTCCACGGCGCCATCGTGCCCGTCGACGGCGGTTATCTGGCGGCCTGATCCCATGCAGCCGTTCCAGTTCGACACCGTTGCGAGCCTTGCCGTCGAATGGGGCGGCGCGGCTCATATCGGCGAGAGGCTGGGTGCCTGGTTTACCGCGCGCAACCTCCTGCTCGTCACGGATGGCGGCCTCAGGGCCTCGGGCGTTCTGGACCCCGCGCTTGCCTCGCTTCAGGCGAGCGGCTTTACCGTCACCGTGTTCGACGCCGTCGTCGCCGACCCGCCCGAAAGCGTGCTTATCGATTGCGTCGCGCGCGCCAGGGCAGCGCAGGTCGACATCGTGCTCGGCTTCGGCGACGGCTCGTCCATGGACGTGGCCAAGCTCGCCGCCGTTCTCATCCGCTCCAGGCAAAGCCTTGCCAGCCTCTACGGCATCGGCAAGGTCGCGGGCGGGCGCCTGCCGCTCGTTCAGGTCCCGACCACGGCCGGCACGGGATCGGAAGTGACCAACATCACGATCCTGACCACGGGCGAGACGACGAAGATGGGCGTGGTCGCCGACCAGCTCTATGCCGACCGCGTGCTGCTCGACGGGGCGCTCACCTGCGGCCTGCCGCCGCTCCACACCGCCGCGACCGGCATCGACGCCATGGTGCATGCGATCGAAGCCTATACGTCGCGGTACAGGAAGAACCCGATATCCGATCTTCTCGCCTGCGAGGCGCTGCGGCTTCTCTCCACCCACCTGGTTGCCGCATGCCGCAACGGCAGTGACCGCACGGCGCGCGAAGCGATGCTGCTCGGCGCGACGCTGGCCGGGCAGGCCTTCGCGAATGCGCCGGTGGCCGCGGTGCACGCCCTGGCCTATCCGCTCGGCGGCCGCTGCCACATCCCGCACGGCCTTGCCAATGCGCTCATGCTGGGGCCGGTGCTCGGCTTCCACCTGAAGGCCGCGGCGCCGCTTTACGCCCGGCTGGCCGTGCCGGCCGGGGCGGATCTTGCTGGCGCCGGGAGCGAGGAGGGCCTTGCCCGCCGTTTCCTTGCCCGGATGCTGGAACTGATGGATGCCTCCGCCGCGCCGCGCCGGCTGCGCGATGCCGGTGTGGCGGAAGACATGCTCCCGACGCTCGCGGCGGACGCCATGTTGCAGACCCGGCTCCTCGCCAACAATCCCGTGCCGCTGGAAGAGGCGGACGCGCTGGCCCTCTACCGCGCAGCCTACTAGCAAGCCCGGCGACTTTTCGCGCGGCTCATTGCTGCATCGCAAACTGTGCGACAATTCGGCAGGCGGAGAGCCTTTTCATCGCGCTGCCTGGTTGGTAAGCCTTGGCGCGAGAGGTTTCGATGAACATGCATCTGCAACAGTGCCGGATTGGAATGGTGGCCTTCGCCGTCGCCGTCCTGATGGCGTTGCAGGCGCTTCTCGGCCCCCTTGCCGTTGCAGCCGCCGCCGGCGCTTCGCCGGTCGATGCCTTCGGCAATCCGCTCTGCATCACCCATGCCGAGGAGCAGGAGCCGGCCTCCGCGCCGGGCAAGGAGCGTTCCCTCGCTCCCGATTGCTGCACGCTTGCCTGCGGCATGGCCGCAGCCTTCGTTCCGACCCACCGCTCCGTTCCCATCCTGTTCAATCCGCTTGCCCAGCCATCGCAGCGGATTCTCGATGGGTATGGCGACATGGTCCCCTCGGCGCACGACGCTCTCCCCGGACATCCGCGCGGCCCTCCCGCCATCGCCTGACCGCCGGGCCGGCACCCGCTGGCGACCGTGACGATGCGCCTGCCCGAGCCATATCGGTCGACGGGGCAGGGGGCGCCGCGCGGCTCCCGTTCTCCACGCACGCATGATGCGCACTGCCGTGCCTCCCGGCTTCCGTCCGTCCTGTCGTCGGCGCCCCGCCGGGCGCTCCGCGATCGCACCTTCCAATTTTTCTTCCATCAAACCTTGCCGGCAGGGATGACCGGCTTCATGGAGACTGACTATGCTGAAAAGAATGCTTGCAACCGTTGCCGTCCTTGCCATCGGTTCCGGAGCCGCCCTTGCCCATGTCTCGCTGCAATCGAAGGAGGCGCCGGTCGGTTCGACCTATCGCGCGATCCTCCAGGTGCCGCATGGCTGCGAAGGCAGGCCGACGAATGTGCTCCGCGTGCAGATCCCGGAGGGCGTGATCGCGGTCAAGCCGCAGCCGAAGGCCGGCTGGACGCTTGAAAAGATCAAGGGTGCCTATGCGAAATCCTACGACTACCACGGCACGCCGACCAGCGAAGGCGTGAAGGAAATCGTATGGAGCGGCGGCAGCCTCGGCGATGACGAATATGACGAGTTCGTGCTGCGGGTCTATCTGACGAAGGACCTGAAGGCGGGCGAAACGCTGTATTTCCCCGTGGTGCAGGAGTGCCCGGACGGCATGGCCGAGCGCTGGATCGAGATTCCTGCCGAAGGCCAGTCGGCCGATGATCTCGAGCTTCCCGCGCCCGGCGTGAAGCTGGTCGAGGCCGCAAGCGGCCATTAAAGGCTGTTCCAAAAAAGGCATGACGCGGTCTTGCATGCGAGATTGCGGCGAAACAGGAGGCCGGGGTGTCTTTGCGATTTGAAGAACGGCGCAAACGCCCTGGCCTCGTGAAGGCCGGCGCCATCGGGGTGCCGGCCGCATCTGTCGTCCGGAGAGCGTTCGTGCGGGACCATCCTGGCCGAGCCTGTGTCCAGGTATTCCTGGCCGGCATCCTCTGGTGCTGCCTCGCTGCGGCGGCGATGGCGCATGCCTCCCTGACGGGGTCGGTGCCGGCGGATGGCGCGGTCGTCGACACGCCGCCGCAAAGCCTCTCGCTGTCCTTCAGCGAGCCGGTTTCGCCGCTCGTGCTGCGGCTCGTCCTGCCGGACGGGCAGGCAAGGACGCTCGGGACCTTCGTGCTCCGCGACCGCCTGCTTGAGATCGTGCCGCCGGACGGGCTCGGCGCTGGCACCCATGTCCTTGTCTGGCGTGTCGTGTCCGAGGACGGGCATCCGGTGGCCGGGTCCACGGTCTTTTCGATCGGCGCGCCGAGCAGCGCGCCGCCCGTCGCCGAAACGGCGGCCGACTGGCCGGTCAGGATCGCGCTGTGGCTTGCGCGGGTCGCCCTCTATGTCGGCCTCTTCTTCGGCATCGGCGGCCTCTTTTCCGTCCGCTGGCTGATGCCGGGCGGCGCGGATGGCCTGCGCGTCATAAGGGGGGCAACGCTGCTCGGCCTGGCGGCGGCCGTCCTCTCGCTGGGGTTTCAGGGACTGGATGCGCTCGGCGTTCCGCTGTCCGGCCTGATGGATCGGGCGGTATGGCAAGCCGGTCTCGCCACGCGTTTCGGCCTCACCGTCATCGTGCTTCTGGCGGCCTTCTGCCTGGCGGTGGTTGCCTCCTTTCGCGCGGCATTCGCCGGTCGTGCGGCATCCCTTGCGTCTCTCCTCGCCGGAGGCGGGGCCCTGGCGTTGAGCGGCCATGCAAGTTCGGCCGCGCCGCAATGGCTGACGCAACCCGCCGTCTTCGTGCATGCGATCACAATCGCCGTCTGGATCGGCGCCCTCCTGCCGCTGGCCTGTGCCGTGCGGCGGGGCGGCGATGCCGGCCGGCAGGCGCTTGACCGGTTTTCGCGCCTGATCCCGGCCTGCGTTGCCGTGCTGGCCCTTGCCGGCCTGCTGCTTGCCGTCGTCCAGATCCAGGCATTCGGCGCGCTCTTTTCGACGGCCTACGGCGCCGTGCTTCTGGTGAAGATGGCGCTGCTTGCGGTCCTGTTTTCGCTCGTGGCTCTCAACCGCTGGGTTTTCACCCGGCCCGCCGCGCGCGGGGATCGCGGCGCGACGCGGCGGCTTGTCCGGTCGATCATCGTGGAGACCATGATCGTCCTTGCGGTTCTTGCCGTCGCCGCGGCCTGGCGGTTCACGCCGCCGCCGCGCGCACTGGCGCTCGCGGCGGCGCAGCCGGCCTCGATCCATATCCATTCGGACAAGGCGATGGCCGAAATCGCCCTCACGCCGGGTCGCGCCGGCCCGGTCCGGCTATCCGCCGTCATCCTGTCGCCCGACTTCACGCCCCTCAGCCCGAAGGAGGTCACGTTCGTGCTCTCGAACCCAGAAGCGGGCATCGAGCCGATGCGCCGGCGGGCCGCATTGCAGGGCGACGGGACCTGGCAGGCCGCGGACGTCATCCTTCCCCTGGCCGGGCGGTGGCGCGTGAGGATCGACATTCTCGTCAGCGATTTCGAGCTCGTGCGATTGCAGGAAACGGTTGAAATCGCGCCATAGATCGCGTTGGGGCCGCTTGGGCGCGCCTTGCGCGGCACTGTCCCGCAATAACATGCGTGAAATACTCAAGTTTTGACTCTTGTTTGCGCCAGCGCAAAGAGCGGCGTTTCCCGGATGTGCAATTCCCGTGACAGGGCAATTGGCGAGCGGGGATATCATGGCGCGCATCGGTGGACTTGGTTTCGTTACGGCGGTTCTTCTGGCCGGGACGGCGACGGGGGCTTTGGCACAGTCGGCGACACCCGGCTCGACCACGGTTCTGGACGCCGTCGTGGTCGATGGCACAAGGTGGAGCGACACGGTCCAGAGGGCGCGCGAGCGCCTGGCGGCCATTCCCGGCGGGGTGGCGGCCATCGGCGGGGAGGAGCCGGCGGCACGGGCCGTGCCGACACTTTCCGAAGCGCTCGCCCTCGTTCCGGGCGTCGTCGTGCAGCGCTTCTTCGGGGGCAACGACCAGCCGCGGGTGCAGATCCGCGGCTCAGGCCTGCAGCAGAACCCGGTCGAGCGCGGCATCCTCGTCCTGCGGGACGGCCTGCCGATCAACCGGGCGGACGGGTCCTACATCGTCGGCCTCGCAAATCCCGGCCAGGCGAGCCTGATCGAGGTCTATCGCGGTTATACCGCCAACCGGCTCGGCGCGAGCGTGCTCGGCGGGGCGATCAACTTCGCCTCGCCGGTGGAGGCCGGAACGAGCGTTTCGGCGGGAGGCGGAAGTTTCGGCGCGGCGGAGGTTTCCGCCCGCACGGGCTTCGACAGCGACCGCTTCGCCGGCAGCTTCTCCATCGACAGCAGCCGCCGCGACGGCTTCCGCCGGCACAACGGCTCCCGCCGGACGAGCGTCGGCGGCACGATCGAGGCGGAGATTTCCGACAGCGTCACGACGCGCGCCTTCATCGGCTATACCGACCTCGGCTTCGACGTTTCCGGTCCCCTGACGCTGAGCGCGCTGAACGCCGACCCGACGCAGATCTCGCTCGGCCCGCCGACCAGCCTCGGCCCCAATGTCGAGCGCGACAGGCCGCGCCGCGAGGCCACCCAGTTCCTCATCGGCTCGCGCACCTCCATCGTGCTGGACGACCACCTGTTCGATATCGGGCTCGGCTACACCTATACCGAGGACATGTTCCGCTTCCCCGTGTCGAGCGGCGTGCGCCGCACGGAGGGCGGCGACCTGACCGGCCTCCTGCGCTATGCCTACCAGCCGGATGCGGATGCTCTCCTGCCACTCTTCGAAACGACGGCGCAGTATTCCATCGGCTCGGCCGAGCGGACCTACAACATCAATCGCGCCGGCGCCGGCGGGCCGGCCTTCTCCCGGAACGATCTCGACGCCAAGACCCTGTCGCTCACGGCCGGCCTCAATGTGCCGGTCGGCGATGCGGTGACGCTGTCGCCCTCGCTGTCCTACACCTATGCGACGCGCGGAAACGACGATCTCTGGGGCACGGCGACCCGCCCGTGGCTGGGCTTCACGCCCGGCGGGCCGGTCCTGTCGAGAATTCCGGCGGTCGATACGAGCTATGACCGCAGCTATAGCGGCTGGTCGCCGGCGCTGGCCGCAAGCTGGCGACCCGACGAAAGCAACCTGCTGTTCGCCGCGATCAGCCGCAGTTTCGAGCCGCCGACCCATGACGACCTGCTCGGCACCATGGGCGGCACGCCCAACAGCTCGGCGACCGGCTTCTCCACGCCTGACCTCGACGCCCAGACCGCGACCACCGTCGAGATCGGCTGGCGGGGCAGCTACGAGACGTGGAACGTCGATGCCGTCGCCTACTACTCCTGGGTGGACGACGAGCTTCTCAGCCTGCGCGACAGCAGCGGTTCGCTGCTGGCCGCCGTCAATGCCGACCGGACGATCCATGCGGGACTGGAGCTCGGCGTCTCCGGCGAGATCGTGCAGGCGCTCACGGGCCGGCTTGCCTATACGTTCCAGGACTTCCGCTTCGACGACGATCCGGTGCGCGGCGACAATCGCCTCGCCGGCGCGCCCCGCCATGTCGTCCACCTCGCGCTGCAATATGCGGTGACGGAGGACTGGGATATCGGCGCGGCCCTGCAATGGGTCCCGGCAAAGACGCCCGTCGACAACATGAACACGCTCTACGCCGATCCCTATGCGGTCGTCGACCTCAAGACCGAATACCGCATCAGCGAGGCCTTCAGCCTCTACGGCGCCGTCACCAACCTCTTCGACAAGACCTATGCCTCCTCCACCCTGGTCCTCGACCAGGCAGGCCCCGGGCAGGCGGTCTACCTGCCGGGCGATGGCCGCGGCTTCTACGCCGGTATCAAGGCGCGTTTCTGACGAAAGGACGATGGACATGACTCTTCCCACCCGCCGTGACGTTCTTGCCGGCCTCTCCGCGCTCGCGGTCACGACGCTGGCGGCACCCGCGATCCTCAGGGCCGCCGCGCGGCTGACGCTCTACGGTCCGCCGGCCGCGCCCTCCGCCGTCCTTGCCCATGCAGTCAAGGGCGGCTTCCTGAAGGACGTCGCGCCCTTGGCGGTCTTCCGCGCCTGGAAGACGCCGGACGAGATGCGCGCCGCCGTCGCCTCCGGCTCCATGGGCGCCGTGGTGATGCCGAGCTATGCCGCCGCCAACCTGCACAACCGGGGCCTCGGCATCGGGCTGCTCGATGTGCTGACCACCGGCCTCCTCTACGTGGTCTCGAAGGACGAGAGCCTGAAGACGGTCGCCGGGCTCAAGGGCAGGACGCTCGCCCTGCCGTTCAAGAACGACATGCCGGATTTCGTGATGGCGCGGCTTCTGGCACAGGCGGGGCTGGGAGAGGGCGACGTGACGCTCGAATATACCGCCTCGCCGCCCGAGGCGGTGCAACTGCTCCTGACCGGCCGCGTCGATGCCGCTCTCCTCAGCGAACCGGCGGCGACCGGCGTCATCATCAAGGCGAAATCGCTCTTCATGACCGTCTACCGCGCCATCGACGTCCAGGCGGAATGGCAGGCCGTCGCGGGCACGTCGGAGATCCCGCAGGCCGGGCTCGCGCTGACGACCGAGGTGCAGCAGGCGCTCGGCAGGGAAGGCGCCCACGCCCTGCAGACGGCGATCGAGGCCGCGCTTGCCGATGCGCTGGCCGATCCCGAGGCCGCCGCGAATGCGGTCGCGGACGCGCTCGGCTTCCCGCCGGAGATCATCGCCGCGTCCTTCCCGACCAGCCACCTGAGCGCGATCCCCGCGAGCGCGGCGAGGAAGACCCTCGAAGGCTTCTACGGCGTGCTGGCCAAGGCCAATCCGGCGATCATCGGCGGCAAGCTGCCGGGCGACGGGTTCTATCTGGTGTGATACGATGAGCCATGTTCTCGCCGGCCTCGGCTGGACGGGGCGCTATTTGTGGGCCGGCTGGGCGGGCCTTGCCGGCATATTCTGTTTCCTCGCCGTCTGGCAGGCCGGGCACGAGATCTACGGCTCCTTCATCCTGCCGTCGCCGGCGGAAACGGCAGCAGCCATCGGCGCGCTCGCCGCGCGGCCGGATTTCTGGACGATCCTGTCGCAGAGCGCCGGCCGGGCGCTTTCGGGCTTCGCGCTCGCCGCCGTGACCGGCACGGCGGCCGGCCTCGTCGCCGGCTATTCCTTCGCCGCCATGCGGCTGATGAAGCCGGTGGTCACGGTCATGCTGGGCGTGCCGCCGATCGGCTGGATCGTGCTGGCGCTGATCTGGTTCGGCTCGTCCGGCGGCACGGCCGTCATGACGGTGGTCATCGCCTCCGCGCCGCTCTCCTTCGCGGGCGCGCTCGAAGGCGTCGCCAAGCGCGACCGGCAGCTCGACATCATGGCCCAGTCCTTCGGCGCCTCATGGGCCTACCGGCTGCGCACGATCACCCTGCCGCATGTGCTCTCCTACCTCTTTCCCGCCTGGACGACGACGGCCGGCAGCGCTTGGAAGGTCACGGTGATGGCGGAACTCCTCTCCAATTCCGGCGGCATCGGCGGCGAGCTGGCGACGGCACGCGCGCTTTTCGACATCCCGCTCGTCACGGCCTGGCTGGCGATCACCGTCATCCTCGCGCTCGCTACCGACTATGGCGTGCTGCATGTGGTGCGCGAGGCCGCGGAGCGCTGGCGCAGCGCCGGCCTTCCCTGGGGCGTGAAGCGATGAGGCAAAGCCCCGCGCTCACCTTCTCCCGCGTCGGGCACGCCTTTCTCGGGCGCAGCCTCTTCGAGGATTTCGACCTTGCCATCGGCAAGGGCGAGGCCGTGGCGCTGCTCGGCCCGTCCGGCAGCGGCAAGACGACCCTCCTGCAGATCGCCGCCGGCATCGTCGAGCCGGTCAAGGGGCGGGTCTTGCGCGGATACCGCCGTCAGGCGGTGGTGTTCCAGGAACCGCGCCTGCTGCCGTGGATGACGCTGACGGACAATATCGCCTACGGCCTTGCCGCAAGGGGCGAGGGGAAGGCGGCGCGCCGCAGGACGGCGGAATGCCTCGCGCTCTCCGTCGGCCTGGAAGAGGCTGACTTCACAAAATACCCCGCGGAGCTTTCCGGCGGCATGCGGCAGCGGGCGAACGTGGCGCGGGCGCTCGCCGTCGATCCCGACATGCTGTTCCTCGACGAACCGTTCAGCGCGACGGATGTCGGCCTGCGCCGCCATCTTCAGGACCTTCTGATCGCCGCCGCCCGCAGCCGTGGCTTCTCCGTGCTGCTGGTGACGCACGATCTTGCCGAAGCGGTCCGCGTGGCTGATCGCATCGCGGTTCTCTCGGGCCGGGACGGACGCATCGCCGCGAGCCGCGCGCTTGCCGGCCGGCCGGGCGAACGCTCCGAACGGGCGATCTTCGAGCAGGTGGAGGCATGGTCGCGCGATCCCGTCTTCGGCGAGCTCTTCTCGGCGACGGAGCGGGCGCGATGAGGGAGCGGCCGATCCTTGCCGAAGCGCTGCGGCTGTTCTTTCCCCTGGCCGCCGCCCATGGCGCGCTGCTGCCGTTCCTCTGGGTGGTCTTGGGCGGCTACGAGCTGCCCTTTTCCTCCGACATCCCGTCCTCGCAGTGGCATGCGCATGAAATGATCTTCGGCACCTATGGCATGGCGCTCGCCGGCTTCCTCGGCTCGGCCGTGCCGGAATGGACCGATACCGGCCCGCCACGGGGCAGGGCGTTGCTTTGCCTTGCCGCTCTCTGGCTGCCGGCGCGCCTGGTCGGCGCGGTGGGGGCGGATGCGCTGAGCCTAGTGGCCGCCGTCTTCGACCTTGCCTTTCTGGTCGCGCTTTCCGCCCTGATCGGCCGGGCGATGCTGGAGCGCCGCACGACGAAGCATCTCGCCTTCCTGTTCTGGCTGCTTTCCTTCGCCGCGGTGGCGGCGGGCGTGCGCTATGGCTGGTTCGTCGGCGATGTCGCGCTCTCCGCCCGCCTGCTGGAAACGGCGCTCTGCATCTTCATCGTGCTGTTTTCGCTGTCCGCCTCGCGCATCAATGTCGTGGTGATCAACCTTGCGCTGGATCCGACCGGCGAGACGACGCCCTACAGGCCGCATCCCGGGCGGCGCCATGCGGCCGCGGCGATGACGGTGCTCTACATGGCCTCGGCCCTGATCTTTCCGGAAAGCGGCGTTTCGGCCTGGCTGGCGCTGGCGGCGGGCGCCGCGTTCCTCGACCGGCTGGCGGAATGGTTCATCGGCCGCCCCGCCTTCAGGACCGAGGTGGTCATGCTCGCCCTCGGCAATGCCTTTGCCGGCGCCGGTTTCCTGGCGCTCGGCGCAACGCGGCTCGGGCTCGACCTTCCCCTCGTCGCCGGCCTGCACATGCTGTCGGTCGGGGCGCTCGGCTGCGCGGTGATGGCCGTGCTGGTCATCGCCGGCCTGCGGCATACCGGCCGCAATCTCCTGCACCTGCCATGGCAGGCCCACGGGGCGGCCTTGCTGATGGTCGCCGCCGCGTTCGTCCGCGTCCTTCCCGAATTCGCCTTCGCCGCCGGCCTTGCGCCCCTGCACCATGCCATCAGCGCGCTGCTCTGGGCGGCCAGCTTCGGCGTCTGGCTTCACGGTTTCCTGCCGATGCTGGCCGCGCCGGGCGTCGGCCAGGACGGCGCCTGCAACGGTTCGTGACGGAGTTTTGGCCGGAATGGCGATCCGTTTCGCCCATGGCGGCGGAGCGCACCGACGGCCAGCTCACCCTAGGTTCGATTTTCTGGCCATCGGCCCAGCTCATGGCGCACGGGAAGCCGCCTGTCCGTCGTCAGACCTCGTGCAGCACATGGGCGGCCTTCACCGCCGCCGAGGCGCGGTTTTCCACGCCGAGCTTCACGTAGATCTGTTCGAGGTGCTTGGTCACCGTGCGGGCGCTGAGGCCGAGGATCTCGCCGATATCCCGGTTCGACTTGCCCTTGGCGATCCACAGCAGCACCTCGGATTCGCGGTGCGTCAGCGCAAAATGCTGGCGCAGCACCTCGTCCTCGGAAAGCCGGTTTTCGGCGGTGAGGCGGAAGAGATATTCGTCCGCGCCGATCGCGCCGAGAAAGGCGAGCTGCAGGCTTGCCTGGCCCGCCTGGCGGATCGCGAAACTGTTTTCGCGCGCGGTGCCGCGGGTCTTCATCCAGGCGTTGATATGGGTCGAGACCGCGTCTAGGCCGTCGTCGCTGCCCGTCGCGGCGTTGACGAGGCGCGTCGCCTGCGGCGTCGACCAGCGGATCTTTCCCTCGCCGCTGACGGCCAGCAGGTGCCGGCCCGCCGCATCGAGCGCCACCCGCGCGCTCTGGGCGGAGCGGGCGTTGGAGAGATGCACCCGGATGCGGGCGCGCAGTTCGTCGATGTTGATCGGCTTGGTAAGGTAATCGACGCCGCCGGCCTCCAGCGCCCGCACCACGTGCTCCGTCTCGGTGAGGCCGGTCATGAAGACGACGGGCACGGGGCTGACGGCCGGGTTGGCCTTCAGCTTCAGGCAGGTCTCGAACCCGTCCATGCCTGGCATGACGGCGTCGAGCAGGATGATGTCGGGCGTGATGCGGTCGACGATGTTGAGCGCCGCCATGCCGGATGTGGCGATGAGCACGGAAAAGCCGGATTGCTCCAGTGCCTCCGTCAGGAAGCCGAGCGCTTCGGGGGAATCGTCGACGAGCAGGACGATGTCGCGCGGGGTGGCCGGTTCCGTCACGGGCGGCGTCCTTTCTCCGGGTCCATGGTTTTCAGGAAGGCGTCGTAGCCGGCAAGATCGAACACCTGCACATAGGCGCGCACCGCCTCCGTGAAGGGCTGGTGTTTCGGCGTGCGGGCGATTTCGGCCAGTTTCGCCTCTATGCCCCGCACATAGCCGATCTCGCCGAGCCGGATCAACTCCTCCACATCGTCCCGTTCCGGGATGACGATATGGCTGCGCGCCGGTTCCTCCGCCCGTGCCTCGCCATGGTAGGTCCATTCGAGCCCCATGTGGAGCGCGAGCTTGTCGGTAAGCTGGCGCAGGTCGAAGGGCTTGGCCAGCGTGTCGTTGTGCCCGGTCTCGGAGGCGGCGGCCGAGCCGTCGCCGATATTGGCCGAGAGCATGACGACCGGGCCGGGCTGGCCGAGGGCGCGCAGCCGCTCCACCAGTTCCCAGCCGTTCATGCCCGGCATGGAGATGTCGATGAGGAAGAGGTCCGGCCTCAGCCCCTCGACGAGGGCGAGGCATTCCGCGCCGCCCTTCGCCGTCAGCACGGTGAAATCGAGCGGCCGCAGCACCTCCTCCATCAGGTTGCGGTGGTCGGCATTGTCGTCGACGACGAGGATGGTGCGCCGCCGCCCCGTATAGCCTTTGATGTGGCGCACCTTCGGCGCCGTCGGGCGGTCGACGGCCGAGAGCATCAGCCGCACGCGGAATTCCGTGCCCCTGCCGCGCTCGCTCGTCACGGCGATCTCGCCGCCGAGCGTCTGGGTGAGCAGGCGCGTGATGGTGAGGCCGAGGCCGAGGCCCGGCATGCTGCCGTGTTCGGCATCGCCGCGCTGGAAGGGCTCGAAGATGCGGGAAAGGTCCTTTTCGAGGATGCCGCGGCCGCTGTCGGCTACCGTGAAGGTGGCGACCTGGCTGCGATAGGAGACGTCGAGGCGGATCGTGCCGCTGTCGGTGAATTTCAGCGCATTGGAGATGAGGTTCACAAGGATCTGGCGCAGGCGCTTTTCATCGGTACGCACATAGGCCGGCAGGTTTTTCGCGCGCTCATGGGTGAAGGCGACGCCCTTGGCCTGCGCCTGCGGGCGGAACATTTCGATGATCTGGTCGAGGAAATCGTGGATGTTGATCTCGTTCGAATAGACCTGAAGCTTTCCCGCCTCGATCTTGGAAATGTCGAGCAGGCCGTCGATGAGGCCGGAAAGGTGATCCGCGCTGCGCTTGATGACGCGGATCGCGCCCTGGCGCTGCGGCGGGATGCTCTCGTCGCGCTCCAGCACCTGCGCATAGCCGAGCACGGCATTGAGCGGCGTGCGCAATTCATGGCTGAGGCCGACGACGTAGCGGCTCTTGGCGCGGTTCGCCGCTTCCGCCGTCTCCTTCGCCTGCTGAAGCGCGGCGTCCGTCTTCTTGTGCGCGGCGATTTCCTTCAGGAGAAGCGTCGTCTGTCGCGAGGATTCTTCTTCCGCGACCACGCGGCTGTCATGCGCCAGCACATAGAACCAGCAGACGACGCCGGCCACCACGGCGAAGACGAAGAAGACCACGGCGATCGTGCGCTCCACCACCGCCGCCGTCTCCGGCGAGCCGGTGCCGACCTGGTGGGCGATCATCGCGAGGATGACGCCCATGCCGGTGATCGACAGGGCCGTCGCGATGCCGTAGCGGCCGAGGCGGGTGGCGAGCGCCGTCGTCACCGGCTCGGGCAGGATGGTTTTGGCGACGCCCGCGACCTGCGCGTTGAAGCGCGCCTTCGGCTTGCAGAGGTCGTGGCAGCGGCTGTCGAGCGAACAGCACAGCGAGCAGATCGGCGCAGCATAGGCAGGGCACCAGGCCATGTCCTCCGGCTCGAACGGGTGTTCGCAGATCGAGCAGGTGATGGTGTCGCGTTGCGCCCAGCTGCGGCGCGGCTTTCGCGCGAGGTAGTATTTGCCGCCCGTCCCCCAGGCGATCAGCGGCGAGGCGAGGAAGGCCGCGAGCGCCGCGATATAGGGCGCGAGCGAGGCGGGGATTTCGCCGAACGCGCCGAAATGCGCGACGAGGGCGACGACGGCGGAAAAGCTCATCGCGCCGAGGCCGACCGGGTTGATGTCGTAGAGATGCGCCCGCTTGAACTCGATGCCGGGCGGCGAAAGCCCGAGCGGCTTGTTGACGAAGAGGTCCGCCGAGATGGTGCAGAGCCAGGCCATGGCGACGATGGAGAAGACGCCGAGCGTTTCCTCCAGCAGCCGGTAGATGCCGAGCTCCATCAGGAGCAGCGCGATCGCCACGTTGAAGACCAGCCAGACGACGCGGCCGGGATGGCTGTGCGTCAGGCGCGAGAAGAAATTCGACCAGGCGAGCGAGCCCGCATAGGCGTTCATCACGTTGATCTTCAGCTGCGAGACCACCACGAAGGCGACCATCAGCAGCAGCGCTGCGCTATCCCACGGCAGCATGTAGCCGAAGGCGGTGTAGTACATCTGCGCCGGATCGGCCGCGCGCGTCGAGGGCACGCCTGTCGAGAGCGCCAGCACGACGAGGAAGGAACCGGCGATCAGCTTCGGCGCGCCGACGATGACCCAGCCGGAGCCGGCGAGGAAGACGGCGATGCGGTGGTGCAGCTTCCTCTGCCCGTCCGGCGGCAGGAAGCGCAAAAAGTCGACCTGCTCGCCGATCTGCGCCATCAGAGCGAAGATGACCGCCGAGGCCGCGCCGAACTCAACGAGGGTGAAGGGCGCATAGGTGCCGGGCGGGCCGGAGGGATGATTGAGGCCCGAATAGGCGAGCCACGCCCCGACCTTTTCCCAGTCGGCGAGGGCGATGAAGACGAAGGGCAGGATGTTGAGCACGATCCAGAACGGCTGGGTGACGAGCTGGAAGCGCGAGATGAGCTGCACGCCGTGCGTGACCAGCGGGATCACCACCACGGAGGAGATGATGTAGCCGATCCAGAGCGGTATGCCGAGCGCCAGCTCCAGCGCGCCGGACATGATCGACGCCTCGATGGCGAAGAGGATGAAGGTGAAGCTCGCATAGATCAGCGAGGTCAGCGTCGAGCCGATATAGCCGAAGCTCGCGCCGCGCGTCAAAAGGTCGATATCCACGCCGTGGCGGATGGCGTAGCGGCTGATCGGCAGGCCGACGAGGAGGATCATCAGGCTGGCGACGAGGATGGCGGCAAGCGCGTTGGTCGTGCCGTAGGACATGGTGATCGCGCCGCCGATGGCCTCCAGCGCGAGGAAGGAGATCGCCCCGATGGCCGTCTGCGAGATGCGGTCCGACGAGAAGCGCCGCGCGCTCTTGGCGGTGAAGCGCAGCGCATAGTCCTCCAGCGTCTGGTTGGCGACCCAGCGATTGTATTCGCGGCGGATCGGGATGATGCGCTGGCGTGCGGCCATGTGTTGCTGTCGTTCCCCTCGGTTGTCTGGTGGGCCGTGTTCACCCGGCCCTCTTTGGGTGCGTTGTGGCGCGCCATGTCCCCACTCTCCGTCATCCTCGGGCTTGACCCGAGGATCCACACGGCACCCGCGGCTTGGATCCTCGGGTCAAGCCCGAGGATGACGGAGGAGAGGGCGGTGCCCGCCCAACACACTGACCTTTCGTAGCACACATGTACCGCCCCCGAAATTCCTGCTGCGCCGCAAAAACTTCCCGCTTCTCCCTCCCATCTACGCAATATGACGTATGTGCAGCGCAGCATGCCCGGCCGATAGTCCCCTCCAGCAACGGCTAAAAAACCAATCCGCCCCGTTGCGGTCAAAAGAACAGAGGGGTTCAGACCATGTCCATCAAGGCGCGCGCCACCGGCGCACTGCTCGCAGCCATTCTCTCGACGACGGCCTTCCATGGCGCGTTCGCGGCCGACGACACGATCAAGGTCGGCATCCTGCATTCGCTTTCCGGAACCATGGCGATTTCCGAGACCACCCTCAAGGACGCCATGCTGATGCTCATCGAGGAGCAGAACAAGAAGGGCGGCCTGCTCGGCAAGAAGCTCGAAGCCGTCGTCGTCGATCCGGCGTCCGACTGGCCGCTCTTCGCCGAAAAGGCCCGCGAGCTGGTCTCGGTCAACAAGGTCTCGGCCGTCTTCGGCTGCTGGACGTCAGTGTCGCGCAAGTCCGTCCTGCCGGTCTTCGAGGAGCTGAACTCGATCCTCTTCTACCCCGTGCAGTACGAGGGCGAGGAGAGCCAGCGCAACGTCTTCTACACGGGCGCGGCGCCGAACCAACAGGCGATCCCCGCCGTCGACTACCTGATGGAGAACGAGGAAGTCGAGCGCTGGGTGCTTGCGGGTACGGACTACGTCTATCCGCGCACCACCAACAAGATCCTCGAAGCCTACCTGATCTCCAAGGGCGTGAAGCCCGAGGACATCATGATCAACTACACGCCCTTCGGTCACTCGGACTGGCAGACGATCGTCTCCGACATCAAGAAATTCGGCTCGGCCGGCAAGAAGACCGCCGTCGTCTCGACCATCAACGGCGACGCCAACGTTCCCTTCTACAAGGAGCTCGGCAACCAGGGCGTCAAGGCCGAGGACATCCCGGTCGTCGCCTTCTCGGTCGGCGAGGAAGAGCTTGCCGGCCTCGACACCGGCCCGCTGGTCGGGCATCTCGCCGCCTGGAACTACTTCCAGTCCGTCGACAACCCGGCCAACGCCGAGTTCATCAAGACGTGGAAGGCGTTCACCAAGAACGACAAGCGCGTCACCAACGACCCGATGGAAGCCCATTACATCGGCTTCAACATGTGGCTGAAGGCCGTGGAAAAGGCCGGCACGACCGATACGGACGCCGTGCTCGACGCGATGATCGGCGTCTCCGTGCCGAACCTTTCGGGCGGCTATTCCACCATGATGCCGAACCACCACATCACCAAGCCGGTGCTGATCGGCGAAATCCAGGCCGACGGCCAGTTCGAGACCGTCTGGCAGACCTCCGGCCTCGTCGTCGGCGACGAGTGGTCGGACTTCCTGCCGGACTCCAAGGACCTGATCGCCGATTGGCGCAAGCCCATGGAATGCGGCAACTTCAACGTCGCCACCGGCAAGTGCGGCGGCAAGGGGTCGTGATCTGAGGGGTTGAGAGGGAAGGACGGAAAACCCTTCTCCTCAAGCTGAAAGTGCAAGTTTCCCTGGTTCTCTCCCTCAAGGGCAGGGCAATCGCTTATGGAATGTAACCGTCGCCACGATTCTCCTTCTCCCCTGGGGGGAGAAGGTGCCGGCAGGCGGATGAGGGGGAGGTCGCAGGCGCGAAAGATCAAAATGATCCACTCGTCTCACCCCCTCATCCGACCCTTCGGGCCACCTTCTCCCCCCGGGGGAGAAGGGGATGCGGCATCGTCCTGCCACATGCCATTGCCCGGCAGGCAGAGAGGGTCTTCCCGACGAACCGCCATCCCGACGTTCGGGATGGCCACATCACCCAACGCTTCGAGGCCATGAGATGCAAGCGCGGCTCATCCATCGTTTCCTGCAATGCCTCATCGTCGCCGTCTGCCTGATGGCGACCGACCTCCGGGCCGCGGACGACCTGCGTGCCATGATGAACGCGCTCGGCGGCGGCAGTTTCCAGCAGAACCAGAAGCAGGTCGAGGCGCTGGCGAAGACGGGCGACCCCAAGATCGTGCCGGCGCTCGAAGCGCTTGCCGAGGGCGATCTCTACCAGCGCAAGGCCGATGGCACCGTGTTCATCGTCAAGCCGGCCGGCGCCAATTTCAAGCTGATCGACGCGCTGACCGGCGACGAGGTTGGCGAGGAGGCCAAGGCCGCGCTGGAAAAGGTCAAGGTCAACAACGGCTTGCGCCGGGTCATCCGCGGCGCGCTCGGCGGGCTGACGCTGATGAGCCCCGATACTTCCGTGCGTCTTCAAGCCGCCGGCACGATCCTGCGCACGCCGACCGCCGACGCGCTCGATGGCGTGGAGACGGCGCTTGCCGCGGAAACCGACGGCGCGGTGAAGGCGGTGCTCGAAAAGGCCCGCGCCGCCGCCATCCTGGTGTCCGACCGCCCCGTGGCGGAGAAGAAGGCGGCCGTCGCCACGGTGGCCCAGACCGGCGGGCGGGATTCGCTTTCGCTGCTCTCCGCCGCGCTCGCCTCCGCCGACGAAAGCCTGCGTCCCGATATCGAGATCGGCATCCAGCAGATCGAGGACCAGCTTGCGCTCTGGGCCGCCGGCCAGAACATCTGGTACGGCCTGTCGCTCGGCTCGGTGCTCTTGCTCGCCGCCATCGGCCTTGCCATCACCTTCGGCGTGATGGGCATCATCAACATGGCGCATGGCGAGATGGTCATGCTCGGGGCCTACACGACCTTCGTCGTGCAGCAGGTCATCCGCACCTCCTTTCCCGGCCTGTTCGACTGGTCGCTGGCCATCGCCCTGCCGCTCGCCTTCCTCGTCACCGGCGCGGTCGGCCTCGTCATGGAGCGCGGCATCATCCGCTTCCTCTACGGCCGACCGCTCGAAACGCTGCTCGCCACCTGGGGCGTCTCGCTGATCCTCCAGCAGGCCGTGCGTTCGATCTTCGGCCCGACCAACCAGGAGGTCGGCAACCCGTCCTGGATGTCCGGCGCCTTCGAGCTCGGCGGCCTCACGGTCACCTGGAACCGCATGTGGATCATCCTCTTCTCGCTCGCCGTCTTCGCCTTCCTGCTCTTCCTCCTGAAGAAGACGCCGATGGGCCTGCAGATGCGCGCCGTCACCCAGAACCGCCGCATGGCCTCCTCGATGGGCATCAGGACGCCGTGGGTCGACGCGCTCACCTTCGCGCTCGGCTCGGGCATCGCGGGCATCGCCGGCGTCGCGCTCTCGCAGATCGACAACGTTTCGCCCAACCTCGGCCAGGGCTACATCATCGACAGCTTCATGGTCGTGGTCTTCGGCGGGGTCGGCAATCTCTGGGGCACGCTGGTCGGCGCCTTCTCGCTCGGCATCCTCAACAAGGTGCTGGAGCCCTATGCCGGCGCGGTGCTCGGAAAGATCCTCGTGCTCGTGCTCATCATCCTCTTCATCCAGAAGCGGCCGCGCGGGCTCTTCGCACTCAAGGGCAGGGCGGTGGAAGCATGATCACCTCGTTTCTCGCAAAGGCCCTCGGGCGCAACATCGTCGTCACGGTCGCGATCCTGCTCACGCTCGCCGCCCTCGTGCCCGCGCTGAATCTTCTGACGGCGCCCGATCACCCGCTGCATGTGCCGACCTATATCGTCTCGCTGTTCGGCAAGTACCTCACCTATGCGCTGCTGGCGCTGGCGCTCGATCTCGTCTGGGGCTTCTGCGGCATCCTCTCTCTGGGACACGCCGCCTTCTTCGCGCTCGGCGGCTATGCCATGGGCATGTATCTGATGCGCCAGATCGGCGCGCGGGGCTCCTACGGCAATCCGTTGCTGCCGGATTTCATGGTCTTTCTCAACTGGAAGGAACTGCCCTGGTTCTGGCATGGCTTCGACATGTTCTGGTTCGCCGCGCTGATGGCGGTGCTGGCGCCGGGCCTGCTCGCCTTCGTCTTCGGCTGGTTCGCCTTCCGCTCGCGCGTCAACGGCGTCTATCTCTCGATCATCACCCAGGCGATGACCTTCGCCCTGCTGCTCGCCTTCTTCCGCAACGACATGGGTTTCGGCGGCAACAACGGCCTCACCGACTTCAAGGACATCCTGGGCTTCAACATCCAGTCGCAGGGCACGCGCTCCGCGCTCTTCGCCGCCTCCGCCGTCGCGCTCGCCCTCTCGCTGGTGATCACCTCCGGCATCGTGCGCTCGAAATACGGCAAGATCCTCGTCGGCGTGCGCGATGCGGAAAGCCGCACGCGCTTCCTCGGCTACCGGGTCGAGCATGTCAAACTCTTCGCCTTCGTGGTTTCGGCCATGATGGCGGGCGTTGCCGGCGCGCTCTATGTGCCGCAGGTCGGCATCATCAATCCCGGCGAATTCGATCCGGCGAACTCCATCGAGGTCGTCATCTGGACGGCGGTCGGCGGGCGCGGCACGCTGATCGGCCCGATCGTCGGCGCGATCCTCGTCAACGGGGGCAAAAGCGTCTTCACCGCCGCCTTCCCGGAATTCTGGCTCTTCGCGCTCGGCGGCCTCTTCATCCTCGTCACGCTCTTCCTGCCGAAGGGCATCGTCGGCACCGTGCGCCAGTTCGTCGAGCGGCGCCGGGAATATCGCAAGGCGAAGGCGGTGGAAGAAGCGCGCGCCTTCGCGGCGGCAGAACCCCAGGCGGCGGAGTGACCGGCATGAACACGCTCGCAAGCAATGCAAAACCCACCAGCATCCTCTATCTCGACGGCGTCTCGGTCTCCTTCGACGGCTTCAAGGCGCTGAACTCGCTCTCCTTCGTCATCGAGCCCGGCGAGCTGCGCGCCATCATCGGCCCGAACGGCGCGGGCAAGACGACGATGATGGACATCATTACCGGCAAGACCCGGCCGGATGCCGGCGAGGTCTTCTTCAAGGGCGCGATCGACCTCACCCAGAAGGACGAGGCGGAGATCGCCCAGCTCGGCATCGGCCGCAAGTTCCAGAAGCCGACGGTCTTCGAGAGCCACACCGTGTGGGACAATCTGGAACTGGCGCTCAACCGCGACCGCGGCGTCTTCTCGACGCTGTTCTATCGCCTGACCGCGGAGGACAAGGCCCGTATCGAGGAAATCCTCTCGACCGTGCGCCTGACCAACCGCAAGGACGACCTCGCCGCCAACCTCAGCCACGGCCAGAAGCAATGGCTGGAGATCGGCATGCTCTTGGCGCAGGAGCCGGAACTGCTGCTGGTCGACGAACCCGTCGCCGGCATGACGGACGCCGAGACGGCGGAGACGGCGATCCTTTTGAAGGAGATCGCCAAGACCCGCTCGGTGGTGGTGGTCGAGCACGACATGGGCTTCATCCGCGACCTCGGCGTCAAGGTGACGTGCCTTGCGGAAGGTTCGGTTCTGGCGGAGGGCTCGATCGATTTCGTCAGCGCCGACCAGAAGGTCATCGAGAACTATCTGGGGAGGTGAGGGTGTATTCGGTGTTCCTGTCGCTGGAATTCGCTGCGGCGCTACCCCCCTCTGCCCTGCCGGGCATCTCCCCCTCAAGGGGGGAGATCGGCAAGTGGCAGAAGCTTTGCTCCCACGCGACGTTCGTAATGGGCGAGGCCTCGCCCCATCCAGTCTCCCCCCTTGTGGGGGAGATGCCCGGCAGGGCAGAGGGGGGTGCCAAGGCCGCCGACACCAGGGGAACCCCCGCATGCTGACCGTCGAAAACGCCAACCTCCACTACGGCGCCGCCCAGGCGCTGCGCGGCATCTCGCTCACGGCCGAGACGGGCAGGATCACCTGCGTGCTCGGCCGCAACGGCGTCGGAAAATCGAGCCTCTTGCGCGCCATCACCGGCCAGCACCCGCTCTCCTCGGGCTCGGTGGCCTTCAACGGCGTGAAGCTCGACGGCATGGCGCCCTATGGTCGCGCCAGGGAGGGCATCGGCTATGTGCCGCAGGGGCGCGAAATCTTCCCGCTGCTCACCGTCCGGGAGAACCTCGAATCCGGCTACGCGCCGCTGAAGCGTTCGGAGCGCTTCATCCCGAACGAGATCTTCAGCCTCTTCCCGGTGCTGCACACCATGCTCGGCCGGCGCGGCGGCGATCTTTCGGGCGGCCAGCAGCAGCAGCTCGCCATCGGCCGCGCGCTGGTGACGCGTCCGAAAATCCTCGTGCTCGACGAGCCGACCGAAGGCATCCAGCCGTCGATCATCAAGGACATCGGCCGGGCGATCCGGTACCTGCGCGATTCCACCGGCATGGCCATCTTGCTCGTCGAGCAGTATCTCGACTTCTGCCGCGAGCTTGCCGATCACGTCTATATCATGGACCGGGGCTCGATCGTACACGAAGGCGCCGCCGCGACGCTCGACGAACCGGAGGCGCGTCAACATCTGACGGTCTGAAACGCCGGCAGGACGGAAGATCGGCCGGCCCGCGGCTTTCAGCCGGCCATTGAGCCTGCGCGACATGACAGAGCGGGGCGCCCAGCGCGGCAGGGGTAGCCGCGACGGCGAACGTCGCCGTTCATGGCGTTCGCGAAAACGGATTGCCCGGTTGCGATCGACAGCCGCGCCGCCTAGCCTGCGCGCAAAGTGCAGGAGGTTTTCATGACGCGACGGTTGATTCTCACATTTTCCCTGGTCGGCTGGCTTGCCGGCCTTGCCGTATCCGCCAATGCGGTGGAGCTGGAGAAGATCGCGGGCCGCACGATCGAGATCAAGGAGCGGGACTTCGAGAAAGTGCTCGCCGTCGATGGCCGGGAGCTGCACACGAATGCGATCATCTTCCTGGACGACGTCTATGCCTTCGACGGGACGGTCGTGGTGGTCGGCACGAGCTCGGTCGGAGGCAATGCCTGCGAGGGGGCTCCCTTCGTGCTGTCGTTTCCCGATAAGGGCGCGCCGAGGATAGACGGTCCCCTGGACAGTTGCACGCCCGTGTCGCACGCGGTGGAGGGCTCGACGCTGCTGTTTTCGACGGCGAGCGTTCCGGGGCGGGATACGGAGCGATGGCAGTGGAGCGTCGATCGCGGCATGACGCCGCTTGCGCCCGTGGCCTTCCAGCCGGACGAGGCGCGCGGCTGGAGCAACCTGCGGGAGCGCACCTTCACGCACCCGTCCGACGCCTTCAACAACGCCGAGATCGCGGCAAGCTTCAAGATGGTGCTCGGCTCGGATTTCACGCAGTTCCAGCAATTGATGGCCGGTGTCGGAAGCGGACAGTTTAAGGGGGACGATTTCGTCGGCACCGCGTGCCGTCCGCACGCATGCCTTGACGAGGCGGGTCTGATCTACCTGTCCTCGAGCGACCGCCGCGCCTATGCGGCCTGGAAGCCGCATGGCGAACGGATCGCGGTGTTTCCCGCCCCGGTGACGGAATGGCCGGAAAAGGCGAGGGCGGAGTTGAAGGAATGGGCAAAGCAATGGCCGTGAAGGTTTCCAAAGACGGCCGGCAGGTTTCAGCGGGGAGGCGAGGATGCCGCATGTGATCCTCAAGATGATCGAGGGGCGTAGCGAGGAGCAGAAGAGGGCGCTTGCCGAAGCGCTCACCCAGGCCGTAACGGCATCGCTGGGGTGCGGCGAAGACCTCGTGTCGGTGGCGATCGAGGACGTCAAGGACGAGGAATGGATGGCGAGGGTCTTCGTGCCGGACATTCAGCAGCGGTCCGATACGATCTACAGGATGCCGGGCTACGGCCCCGAGGACTAGAACCAGTCGCCAGCCGGTCCATGCCGGCCGGCCGATGGCCCTTTTCTGCGCTTACCGGCGCTGAAGCGTGATCCGGCTTGTCGTCACCATCTTGCCCGACGAGGGGTCGCGGTCCGTCGTCGTGAGCGTCAGGCCGTCGTTTCCGGCCTTCGCCACGGAGAGATTGGCGCGGCGATCGCCGTTCACCTTCTTTGCCCAGCCGATGGTGAGATTGAGCGCCTCGCCCTTG
The DNA here is from genome assembly GCF_050859155.1 of Shinella yambaruensis. Classification (NCBI taxonomy): domain Bacteria; kingdom Pseudomonadati; phylum Pseudomonadota; class Alphaproteobacteria; order Hyphomicrobiales; family Rhizobiaceae; genus Shinella; species Shinella yambaruensis. The sequence goes on along the minus strand of NZ_CP150638.1, from coordinate 2,289,414 downwards.
CGCCGGCCGGAAAGCGACGCCGGTCCGGAACCGGCTCCGATGTAGGATCCGCGGTACGTTCCGCCGGAAACCTTGAGATCGACGCCGACGGCCCTCGACACGACGACCAGTCCGCGGCACCGCCCCTTCAGCGACAATGAATCGCCCGACGTGGTCGAGGCGAATGTGCAACTGACGGTGATCGGCTTTCTGTCCGTGCGCAGGCGGACCTGGCCCTGTCCGGCATAGTCGCCCGCGAGGCTGTCCAGAAACCGCTCCTCGCTGGCGCTCGTCCCCGTGGGAAACAGCATCGGGACACAGCAGGCCAGAACGGCCGGAACAATACGATTCATGACATCTCTCCCGCAAACGGAATCAGCTTTCGAAGGTAACCGCAAAGCGACCTGCGAAGTTCCGTCCGGATCGCGGTGCCGCGCGGTTCGCGGTCGGCGATGCCCTGCCGTCGCCATGCGCCTTGGTTATGGATTTTAAAGAAGAAAGCATTTCAGTTTATGGCTGAGATGGCGCAAGGATCAGGTGGAACATAATCTGGGAGGAGATGAAATGTCCGGACGGCGGCGTAAGCCTGCCATGGGCGGGAGACTGCCCGGAACGCGCGGCGACGGGGTCGCCCGAGCGCGGCAGGGGTATCTGACGACATGGCGTTGACATTCTGGCGGCGGTCCAGCGTCTTCGCGAAGACCACCACGCTTCCCTTTCTCGTCCTGATCGTCGGGATCGGCGGCTATTCCTGGGCACAGGTCGTTCTCATGGCTTTCTCCCATCTGCGCATCGAGGCGGGGGAGTTCGTCTGGCAGCCGGCCGGGTTCGACAATTTTCGCGAGATCCTCGCCAACGAGCTGGCCATGTACTCGCTGGCAGTCACGGCTCTCTTCGTGGTCGCGACCGTCGTCCTTTCGGTCGTCCTCGGCCTGGTGCTGGCGCTGCTCGTCCAGCGCAGCAGGCGGCTCAACCGCATCTCGCAGGTCGTCCTTCTGTGGCCGGCAATCGTGGCGCCCGTCGTGGTAAGCCTCATCTGGCTCCTGATCCTCAGCCCGAACATCGGCGTGCTCAACAAGCTGCTCGATACCGTGCGGCTGCCGACCCAGGACTGGCTCGGCACGGAGGCCGGCGCGATCGTCGCCATCATCATCGTCGACGTCTGGCACTGGACGCCGGTCGCCTTCCTCATGCTCTACACGGCGCTCTGCGCGGTCGACGAGGAGGCCATCGAGGCGGCGCGCTGCGACGGCGCCAACGAGTGGCAGGTGATCCGCTACATCAAGATCCCCATGCTGATGCCGGCGATCATCGGAACGGTCTTCATCCGGGCGATCATGGGCGTGAAGGCGTTCGACGAGATGTACCTCCTGACGGCAGGCGGCCCGAACGGCGCCACGACGCTGGTCTCGCTGCATATCCGCGACGTCTTCTTCGACCAGTTGAACTACGGCTACGGCTCCGCCTTCAGCGTTCTGCTCGTGGCGCTGATGTCGCTCGCCATCGGCGCGGGCATGCTCATCAGGCACCTGCGCGCCATCCGGCCCTTTTCTGCAACGCGTGAGGTGGAAGCATGACCGCCGGCAGCCATGCCATCAAGACAGGGATCCTTGCCGACGCGCGGCTGCGCCGGCGCAAGGATCTCGCCGACCTCACCTGCGATGCCGTCCTGGCGCTGCTGCTGCTGCTCTTCATCGCCCCCATCGCGTGGATGATCGTGCTTTCCTTCCAGTCGGACCGGGCGATCATCTCCATGTTCTGGGAGCTGGACCTGACGCTGGACAACGTGACCGCCATCCTGGCGGACGACCAGCCCTTCCGCGCGCAGCTCGCCAACAGCCTCGTCATCGTGGCGGGAACGGTCGTCCTGTGCGGCATCGCCTCCACCCTTGCGGCCTACGGCCTTTCCAAGCTGCGGCTGCCGTGGTGGCTGACCGCCACGGTCGGCGCCTCCTGCGCCGTGGTCCCGATGCTGCCGCCGATGGCGCTCGTGCCGGGCTTCTACGTGACGCTGATCCAGACGGGGCTCCTCGGATCGCTCGCCGGCCTCATCATCCTCAACACGATCCTCAACCTGCCGTTCGCCACGCTGCTCATGAAGATCGGCTTCGACGAGATCCCGCCCGCCCTGCAGGAGGCGGCCTCCATCGACGGCGCAAGCGAGGCGCGATCCTTCTGGACAATTATGCTGCCGCTCGTCACGCCGAGCCTGATCACCAGCTCGCTCTTCACGGCCATCATGACGTGGAACGAGTTTCTCATGGGGCTGACGATGACGTCCGGCGGCACGACCTCGCCGCTCTCCGTGGGCATCGCATCGCTGGTGCAGCCCTACGAGGTCCGCTGGGGCCAGCTCTCGGCCGTCGGCAGCCTTGCCGTGGTGCCGATCATGATTGCGAGCGTGCTCGCCAGCAAGCGCATCATCGCCGGCATGACGCGCGGCTCCGTCAAGTAATGCAACAGATTGATCTCAGGGAGGAACAGATGATCAAGCAAACCGAAACCATGCGCCTGCCCCTATCCCGGCGCCAGGTTCTCAAGGGGATCGCCGCCGCGGGCGCGGCGGGCGTGGCAGGCCTTCCGGCATGGGGGGCGGCCGCCGCCGAGGTCAGGGAGCTGATCGTGCTGACCGGCACGACGCCCTGGCTGCCGGCCTATCAGAAGGCGGCTGCGGCCTATGAGGCGGAAAAGGGCGTGAAGATCACCTTCCGGCCGTTCCCCTATGGCGGCATGCGCACCCAGATGACCAACGCGATCCAGAGCAAGAACGCCGCCTTCGACATCTTCCAGCTCGACGAGCCGTGGACCGGCCAGTTCTACGACAACGGCTGGATCAAGCCGATCGACGAGATCATCGAAGGCTATGCGCTCGATCCGAACATCCTGACCTATGACAACCTGCCGCTGTGGGACAGGCAGCAAAGGCTGGGCGTGGCCGGCGGGCAGGTGATGGGCCTGCCGATCAACGGCAATGTCGATCTCTTCGTCTACCGCAAGGACATCTACGACAAGCTGGGCCTGCAGGTGCCGCGCACCTGGGACGAGGCGATCGAGAACGGGAAGAAGGCAGTGGAGGCCGGCGAGGTCCGGTACGGCTATGTCACGCGCGGCCAGCCGACGACGGGCGGCCAGTCGGTCAGCTACGAGTTCATGCATGTGCTCTACGGCTTCGGCGCCGACTGGTTCACCGCCGACGGCGGCTCGCTCGTGCCGGCGATAAACAGCGAGGCGGCAAAGGCCGCGGCGACGACCTTCCGCCGCCTTCTGGAACTGGGGCCGTCCCGGCCGCAGACGGTCGGGCAGGCGGATTGCATCGCGCTCATGCAGAGCGGCCAGGCCCTGCAGGGACATTTCGTGGCGGCCGGCATGCCGCAGCTCGAAGATGAATCCCGCTCCTCCGTCGTCGGAAAATGCGGCTATGCGGTCGTGCCGGCGGGATCGCTCGACCAGCCGGTTCCGGCAAGCGGCGTGTGGTCCCTCTGCGTTCCGGCCGGTCAGGCGCCGGAGCGCCAGCGCCGGGCCGCCGAGTTCATCGTCTGGATGCTGGAAAAGAAGCAGCAGGAGGTCTTTGCCGGCGCGGGCGGCATTCCGACGCGCAAGGACATCGACGTCTCGGGCGCCGGCGCGCTCCGGCCGATCATGGAAGCGGCGCGCGATTCCGCGCCCCTGGCCCGCGGCTCGATCCGATACGTCTTTGCCGCCCAGATGCTCGAGGCCGTCGAGCCAGTCATCGGCCAGATCGGCTCGGGCGAGGTGGAGGTCGCCGCGGCGCTCGACGGCCTGCAGGCAAAGCTTGCGGACATCGCCAAGGCAAGCGGCTTTGCGAAGTAGCGAGGGCTGATCTCGTCATGCAGCCCGCCGTGGTGCGGCGGGCCGCGTGAACAGGACGGCTCCGGAACGGAGATTTCGAACACCTGCGACTGCCGGCCCCCGGGCCGGCGGAACGATCCTGACGTGCCTGGAGCATTTCCAGCCGAAGCGAAGCCGCTTCGGCGCCGGATAATGCGGAAAAACAAGAATCCGGAGCATTTCCGGTGAGCTCCGGTTCACCGGAAATGCTCCGGAATCCGCCACCCGAGCGATCGGTGGCGCAACCAACTGAGAGAGCATCGATGACCAAGCGTCCCAATATCGTCCTTGTCCTTGCCGATGACATGGGTTTTTCCGATCTCGGCTGCTATGGCGGAGAAATATCCACGCCGCATCTGGATGGCCTTGCGCGCAACGGCGCTCGTTTTTCGCAGTTCTACAACACCGCGCGCTGCAGCCCCTCGCGCGCCTCGCTGATGACCGGCCTTCACCCGCACCAGACGGGGATCGGCGTCCTCACGAACAATGACCTGCCGCGCGGATATCCCGGCAACCTCAACGGCCGTTGCGCGACGCTGGCGGAAATGCTGAAGGCGGCCGGATATGCGACATGCCTGTCGGGCAAGTGGCATCTGGCGACCGACATGCACACGCCGAACGACACCTGGCCGACACGCCGCGGCTTCGACAGCTTCTTCGGCACGCTGACCGGCTGCGGCAGCTTCTACGCCCCCGGCACGCTGACGCGCGGGGAGAGCGACGCCTCGGCGGAAGCGCTGGATCCCGGCTTCTTCTACACGGACGCCATCGCTGCCCATGGTGCCGATTTCATCGCGGAGCAGGCGGCCGCCGGCAATCCCTTCTTCCTCTACGCCGCCTTCACCGCGCCGCATTGGCCGCTGCATGCGCCCGACGAGGACATCGCCCGCTACGAGGGCCGCTTCGACGAGGGCTGGGATGCGCTGCGCGAAAAGCGCATGGAGCGCCTCGTTGCGGAAGGCATCCTGCCGGCCGACACCACGCTCAGCGAGCGCGATCCAACGCAGCCGGCCTGGACGGCCGAGGAACACAAGGCGTGGCAGGCCAAGCGCATGCAGGCCTATGCGGCCCAGATCGAAGGCATGGATCGCGGCATCGGCCGGATCGTCGAGGCGCTCAAGGCGAGCGGCACGTTCGAGAACACGCTGTTCGTCTTCCTTTCCGACAACGGCGCCTCGCCGGAGGACCTGCCCCAGTTCGATGTCGAGACCTTTATGCAGCGGGCCGACATCCTGCCGCGGGCGACGCGTGACGGCAGGCCGATGCGCGTTGGCAACACGCCGGACATCGTTCCGGGCGCCGAAGACACCTATTCGAGCTATGGCCGCGCCTGGGCGAACCTCTCCAACACGCCGTTCCGCTTCTACAAGCGCTGGGTGCACGAAGGCGGGATCGCGACGCCGCTGATCGTGCACTGGCCGGCCGGCGGGTTTGCGGACGGGGCGATCCTCGATGCGCCGGCGCAGCTCGTCGACATCGCGCCGACGATCCTGGACGTGACCGGCGCCAGCTATCCGCCGCCGGCGCTCGGCCGCGCGGTCGCGCCGCTGGAGGGGCGGAGCCTGCTGCCGCTCCTGCGCGGCGGGTCGCTGCTTGAAGCACCGCTTTACTGGGAGCATACGGGCAATGCCGCGATCCGGGTCGGGCGCTGGAAGCTCGTGCGCGAAGAGCCGAACGGCTGGGAGCTCTACGACCTTGCGGCCGACCGCACGGAGCTCGTCGACCTTGCGGCGGACAATCCCGATATCGTCGCCGACCTTGCGGCCCGGTGGCAGGCCTGGGCGGCCCGGGTGGGCGTCATCCCGTGGGACGTGACGGTCGGCATCTATGTCGAGCGCGGGCAGCACCCGAGCCTTGCCGCCGGCTGATCTGTCGCCGCCATCGGGCCGGTTCCCGGTTGGGACCGGCTCCCCTTTCAGACTGTCAAGGAGAGTCACAACGATGGCCTCGGTCGAAATTCACAACGTCCAGAAGTCCTACGGCACGCTCAAGGCCCTGCACGGCGTTTCCATCCAGATCGACGACGGGGAGTTCGTCACGCTTGTCGGTCCGTCGGGCTGCGGCAAGTCGACCCTCCTGCGCATGCTTGCGGGCCTTGAGGAGATCAGCGGCGGCACGATACGGATCGCCGAGACCGTCGTGAACGAGCTGCCCCCCAAGGACCGCGACATCGCGATGGTCTTCCAGAACTACGCGCTCTATCCCCACATGACCGTGGCGGAGAACATGGGCTTCGCGCTGAAGCTCAAGAACACGGACAAGCGCGAAATCCAGGGCAAGGTGGAGCGGGCGGCGCGTATCCTCAACCTCGACACGCTTCTGGAGCGCTATCCGCGCCAGCTTTCCGGCGGCCAGCGCCAGCGCGTCGCGATGGGGCGGGCGATCGTTCGCGACCCCAAGGTGTTCCTGTTCGACGAGCCGCTTTCCAATCTCGACGCGAAGCTGCGCGTTTCCATGCGGGCGGAAATCAAGAGCCTGCACCAGCGCCTCGGAACGACCACCGTCTATGTGACGCATGATCAGGTGGAGGCGATGACGATGGCCGACAAGATCGTCGTCATGCGCGACGGCGTCGTCGAGCAGGTCGGTGCGCCGCTGGCGCTTTATGACAGTCCCGTCAACATGTTCGTCGCCGGCTTCATCGGTTCGCCGGCAATGAATTTTCTGACGGGAGAGATCCGCGACGACGGGTTCCTCGCAGGCGACGTCCGGCTGCCGCTTGCCGCGCCGGCTCCGGAACTGGTCGGCCGGCGGGCGGTCTACGGCGTCCGGCCCGAACATATCGGCATCGGCGAAGACGGCGTTGCCGCGGAGGTCTGCGTGGTGGAGCCGACGGGGGCCGAAACCTATCTCGTCGTAAGGCTCGCGGGGCAGGAGGTCACCTGCGTCGCGCGCGACCGCCTGGATGTGCGGGCCGGGCACATGGTGCGGCTGTCGCCCGATCCGGGCCGCATCCACCTTTTCGATCCGCAAAGCGGGCGGCGTCTCTAGGGCAGGGGATTTCGCGTCCGCTCGCGGATCCGCGCCGCATGGCCGGCACGCGGGATGCCGGGCCGGCCCTGATGCCCATTTCTCCGTTTTCACCAGGCAAGGAGCGGATCATGAACCCTGGCCACGAACCTCCCCGGACCTGGGGCGAGCTGCATGCCCTCGCCATGGCGAGCGGTTCCGCCTTTCCACGGCAACTGGCCCTGCTGGTGGACTTCGCCCTGCAGCATCCGGATATCATGGCCTTCGGGACATGTTCGTCGATCGCGCGGCGGGCCGGCGTGTCGGCGACGACCGTCTCCCGCCTCGCGGGCGTTCTCGGCTATCGCTCGTTCCGCGACCTGCGGACGCTGTTCCGGGACGATCTGGTGCGCAGAGGAGGCGCGCGCTCGCTGAAGGCACAGGGAAAGGCCGTCAGGCAGCGAACGAGCCCCGGGCGACCTGCGCAGGAATGTCAGGGCCGGTCGTAGGCGAGGCGGAAGCCGATATGGCCCGTCGACGTGTCGGCGCTGTGCCCCATGCGGGCGGCGATGCGATAGCGGTAGCAGTAGCTGATGTGGCAGAGATAGGAGCCCCCCTTGAGAAGGCGCTCGGCATTCCGGCCTGCGAGCGCGTTGCGCGCCTTCGCGGCCTGCGTGAGCGGCTGGACGTGAAACGCGTCGGCACACCATTCCCAGACATTGCCGCACATGTTGAAGAGGCCCGCGGGGTTCGGTTCGAACGCGTCCACCGGCGCCGTGCCGCCATAGCCGTCGGCAAGGGAATTGATGTGCGGGAAACGGCCCTGCCAGATGTTGCAGTGGATGGCCCGGTCGCCGGGCTCTTCATCCCCCCATGGATACCGCATCTCCGCCCGGCCGGCTTTTGCGGCGTGCTCCCACTCGGCTTCGGAGGGCAGCCGGCCGCCAGCCCAGCGGGCAAAGGCCTGTGCGTCGTTCCAGGAGACGTGGACGACCGGGTGCCGGTCATCCGCACGGAGCGGGCCGCCGGGGCCGCCCGGCAGGCGCCATGTCGCGCCGTCGACCCGATGCCACCAGGGCAGGCCGACCGGCTGGCTGGTCACGGTTCCCGGTGCGACGAAGTCCTTGAAGACGAAGCTCCAGCCAAAACGCTCCGCATCCGTGACATGGCCGGTGTCCGCCACGAAACGGGCGAAGCGCGCATTCGTGACGGCATGCCTGTCCAGGCCATACGCCCGCACCGCCACCTGGCGCGCCGGACCCTCTCCGTCCGTATCGATGACGGGCCTGTCGGTGCCGACGGTCGCGATGCCCGCGTCGAACCAGGCGACGTCCGCCGGCGCCGGTGCCGTCGCCGGCAGGGCCTCGCCGTTTCGCGCCGGTGCATTGCCGGCGCCTTCGCGGCGCGGCAGGCTGCAGCAGCTTCGTTTCGCTTCCGGGTTCTCCGCCATGTCGCCCCGCATCGCCTTGCCTCGTGTGGCAGACACTAGTGAAGCTTTGCCATGCCGTATAATACTTAAATGCTCGAAAGCCATACGGAGGAGTTATGGACCTGCTGCGCAATATCGGCTTGCTGCGATCGTTCCTGACCGTTGCGAGGGAGGGCAATGTGACGGCCGCTGCCGAGAAGATGGGACTTAGCCAGCCGGCCTTGACGCGGAACATCCGGCGGCTCGAGGAGGAGTGCGGGATAACCCTGTTCGACAGGCACACGCGCGGCGTCACCCTTACCATCTATGGGCAGACGCTGCTGCGTTATGCGCAGATGATCGATACGGAATGCCGCTTTGCCTCGTCCGAGCTGGAAGCGATGCGCAGCGGGCACCGGGGGCACCTGAGGATCGGCGGCGGGCCGTTCTGGGGCGGTACGCTGCTGCCCAAGGCGTTGACGCGGCTGCACCAGCGCTTCCCCGACGTCCGCACGACCCTCGATGTCGGGGTCAACACCGTCATTCACCCCAAGCTCTTCGCCGGCGAGATCGACCTCGTGGTCTCGGCCAGCCCGCATGACCTGTCGGCGCTTCCGGACCATATCGGCTTTCGGCCGCTCATCACCATCCAGAGCGGGATCTTCGCGCGGGATGCCCATCCGATCTTCGAGCGCTCGCCCCTCGACCTCAACAATCTGTCCCGGTTCCAATGGGTCCTCTACCAGGCCGATACGGACGCCATCGAGCGCCTGAGCGCCTTCCTGAAGTCGCTGGGAATAGGCCCGCCGCGGATCGCGGTCGAATCGAGTTCCCTCATGGCGGTCGTCGAACTGGTGCGCAGCGGCGATTTTCTCGCCTGCCTCGCCGCGCCGCTGTTCGGGAGCTTCCGCGATATCGGCATTCGCCAGGTGGAGACGACGCGCGAAATCTGGAGCTTCGATGCGGGGATCCTGTATCACAAGGCCATCGAGACCACCGCGCCCTACGAGATGCTGCGGCGGACGCTCACGGAGCTTATCGCGGCCGCCGGCCTCAAGGCGAAGGACGGCCGCTGAGCCGGCTTGCGATGTGCCCGCGGGACGCCTCCGCCGTGCGTTCCGCGCGTTTCACATGAAGATCAGCCCCATGCCGATGACGACGAGGGCCGCGCCGGCCCAGGCGCCGCCGGCAGGCCGCTCGCCGGTCCTCAGCCAGAGCATGGGCAGGATCATCACCGGCGAGGTGGCGGAGAGCGTCGAGACGATGCCGACCTTTCCGCCGGAAAGGGCGAACAGCAGCAATGTCATGCCGATGGCGAGCGCGAGGATGCCGGTCAGCGCGGTCATCGCCGCGACGTTCGGCGTCAGCGGCCCCCTCGGTTTCACGGAGGGGATCGGCAGCTGGAGCAGGATGCTGAGGCAGAAGGCGGCGGTGCCGACGCGCAGCAGCGAGGCGAGGAAGGGATCGATGCCGGTCGCCATGACCGGCCGGGCGAGGATGGAGCCGATGGCCTGGCCCGTCGCCGCGCCGATGCCCAGCAGCACGCCGACCGAAAGCGGCCCCTTGATCGCCTCCCATTGGTGCATCTGCGCCCGGCGCTTGCCGAAGACGATGGCCAGCAGCACGCCGACGGCCGTCAGCAGGATGCCTGCCACCGCGAGGCTCGACAGGGTTTCGCCCAGCACCAGCCACCCGAGCAGGGCGGCAATCGGCGCGTTCAGGGCGAAGAGGATGCCGGAGCGGCGCGGGCCGAGACGGTTGAGCGTTTCGAAGAGCAGCGTGTCGCCGAGGAAGATGCCGATCAGCCCGGACAGGAGCAGCGGCCCGGCGCTCGCCATGTCCAGCTCCCGCCAGACGCCGGTGAACAGCACGTAGAGCGCCAGCAGACCGGTGACGAAGACCTGGCGTGCCCGGTTGAAGGCCGGTGCGCCGAGATGGCCCGCGGGGCCGGCCGAGATCAATCCGGTCAGGGCCCAGCAGGTCGCGGCGCCGAGCGCCGCAAGTTCATGGATTGGCATCGTTTTCCGATCGGTGCGTTACGGTCCGGGAGAAAATTTCGCGTCACGCCGTTAAAGCGGGATCGAATGGCTTTCGTCCAGAGCTGCCGGCGTCAGTCAACAGGGGACTTTCGGTTCGATGCGGGTTTCACGACCGGCACCCGATCGCGTCACGGGCTTGGCGGGGCACTGCAAAGGCTGTCACATGGGTGTCAAGCGACGGGCGTAGGGAGCGATGACGTTCCCGGAAGGATGCTCCCATGAAAACCCTTGTCTCCGCCGCCGCTCTCCTCGCCGCCAGCTTCGTTGCCCTGCCGGCTTCTGCCGCCAATCTCGTGCTCTACACCAGCCAGCCGAACGAGGACGCGCAGGCGACCGTCGACGGCTTCATGGCCGCCCATCCCGACATCAAGGTGGACTGGGTGCGCGACGGCACGCCGAAGATCATGGCCAAGCTCCAGGCAGAGATCGCGGCCGGCAATCCGGTTGCCGATGTGCTGCTGATCGCCGACACCGTCACGCTCGAGCGCTTGAAGCAGGACGGCAAGCTGCTCGCCTATCTCTCGCCGGAAGCCGGCAACTACGATGCCAGCCTCTACGACAAGGACGGCCACTACTATTCGACCAAGCTGATCACCACCGGCATCGTCTATAATACCGCGGCGGCGATGAAGCCGGTGCGCTGGCAGGACCTTGCAAAGCCGGAGGCCAAGGGCCTTGCCACCATGCCGAGCCCGCTGACCTCGGGCGCCGCCCTCATCCACGCCCAGACGCTGGCCTCCGTCGACGGCCTCGGCTGGAACTACTACAAGGCGCTCGCCGAAAACGGCGCCACGGCGGCGGGCGGCAACGGCGCGGTGCTGAAGGCCGTCGCCTCGGGCGAGAAGGCCTATGGGATGGTCGTCGACTACATGCCGATCCGGGAAAAGGCGAAGGGCGCGCCGGTCGCGTTCGTCTTCCCGGCCGAAGGCGTTTCCGCCGTCACCGAGCCTGTCGGCATCCTTGCATCCTCGAAGAATGCCGAGGCGGCCAAGAAATTCGTCGACTACGTTCTTTCGGTCGAAGGCCAGGAAGGCTTCGTCAAGCTCGGCTACATCCCGGCCCGCAACGGCATCGCCATGCCGGACGGTTTCCCGGCGCGCGAGACGATCCGCGTGCTGCCGCTCGATGCGGCTGAGGCGCTGAAGAACACCGACGCGGACCTGAAGACGTTCTCCGGCTATTTCGGCTCGAACTGAGGCACACCGCCACCTTCATGTACGGATATGTTCGTCCGGGAAGCAGCCAGCCCATCTGGCTGTTTCCGCTTATCGCAAGCGTGGTCGTCCTTCTCAGCGTGCTGCCCCTCATGCGGCTGGCGGCGACCGGCATCGCCGCGTTTGCCGATGGCGGTGCTTTCGCGGTGCTCACCGATCGCGCGCTCTGGTCGGCGACCTATTTCACGCTGGTCACGGCCATCGTCGGCACCCTCATCTCGCTGGCGATCGGTTCGCTCTTTGCCTTCCTGCTGACCTTGACCGACATGCCGGGCCGGGGGACGCTGGGCTTTCTCTTCGTGCTGCCGATGATGATCCCGCCGCAGGTGACGGCGCTGGCCTGGGTGCAGATGTCCGGGCCATCGAGCCCGCTCCTGAAGGCGCTGCACATCGCGCCGCCCCTCGGCTCGCCGCAGCCGCTCTATTCGGTCGGTGGGATCGCGCTGCTCTACGGCGTGCAGCATGCGCCGCTCGTCTATCTCGCCCTCAGGGCGGGGCTGATGAACGTGCCCCGCGACGGGATGGAGGCGGCGCGCCTTTCCGGCGCCTCGGCCCTGCGCACGTTCCGGGACATCGTCCTGCCGCTCGCGCTGCCCGGCATGATCGCGGGCGCCGCCATCGCCTTCGTCTCCTGCATCGGCAATTTCGGCATCCCGGCGATCCTCGGCATTCCGGCGTCGATCTACACCCTTTCGACCCTCGTCTTCACCAAGTTCGCGGCCTTCACGGATCGCACCTTCGGCGAAGTCGCGCTGCTTTCCGGCGTCATCGCGCTGATCTCGGTGGCGGGGCTTGCCGTGCAGGAGCACGCGCTCGGCGGCCGCGACTACCGCATTCTCGGCCAGTCCGGCGCGGCGGCATGCCTTCCCGTCGGCCGGTGGCGGTTCGTCTTCCTGCCCGTGCTGGCGATCCTGCTCTTCTTCATGCTGGTCGCGCCCTTCCTCGCGCTGCTCGCGGGCGCGCTGGTGCCGGCCTATGGCGTGCCGCTGACAGTTAAGACCCTGTCCTTCCACGCCTTCGAGGAGGTGCTGCTGCGGCAGGCGATCACCCGGACCGCCTTCGCCAATTCCCTGTTCCTCGCCGCCGTCACCGCCATCGGCCTGCTCGTCCTGTCGGTGCTTGCCGGCTACATGCTGACGCGCCGGCGGGATGCGGCATCGCGCATGGTGGCGAGCCTGATCGAAATCCCCTATGCGCTCCCCGGCATCGTCGTCGCCGTGGCGTTCATCCTCGTCTTCGCGGCCCCGCTGCCGGTCTTCAACTTGACGCTCTACGGCACGATCTGGATCATCCTCGTCGCCTATTTCGCGAGCTTCTTCGCGGTCAGCCTGAAGCCCGTCGTCAGCGCCTACCGCCAGCTCGATCCGGCGCTGGAGGAGGCGGCGCGCCTTGCCGGCGCAGGCTTCTTCACGCGCCTCAAGGATATCCTGGTACCGCTCGTCGCGCCCGCCGCGGGCGCTTCCGTCATCCTCGTGTTCCTCATCGCCTGCAACGAGCTGACGGTTTCGGCGCTGCTCTGGTCCGCGGGCACGCAGACGCTCGGCGTCGTGATCTACAATCTCGACGACAGCGGCGGCTCCGATCTTGCCTCCGCGCTTTCCGTGCTCGTGGTCCTCATGGTCGTCGCCATGATGCTGCTGCTCGAGGCGATGGCGAAGCACCTGCCGAAGGGGGCAGTGCCGTGGCGAAGCTGATCCTCAACAATGTCAGCAAGGACTTCGGCACCGGCCAGCCGGCGGTAAGCCGCGTTTCGCTCGACGTGCGCGAGGGCGGTTTCCTCGCGCTGCTCGGCCCGTCCGGCTGCGGCAAGACGACTGTGTTGCGGATGATCGCCGGCTTCGAGGCGCCGAGCGACGGCGCGATCTTCCTCGGCGAGCGGCTCCTGGCCGATCCCGCCCAGTCGCTGCCGCCCGAGCGGCGCAACATGGCGATGGTGTTCCAGTCCTATGCGCTGTGGCCGCATATGAGCGTCGCCGACAATGTCGGCTATCCGCTGAAGGTGCGCGGCGTTTCGAAGGAGGCCTATCGCCGCCGGATCGTCGAGGCACTCGATACGGTGCGCCTTGCCGATCTCGCCGACCGTCGCCCCGCGGAGCTTTCCGGCGGCCAGCGCCAGCGTGTCGCGCTCGCGCGCTGCCTCGTCACCCAGCCGGACGTCGTGCTGCTCGACGAGCCGCTCGCCAATCTCGACCGGCACCTGCGCCAGGAGATGGAGGAGACGTTTCGCGAGTTCCATATCCGCTCCGGCGCGACGATGGTTTATGTCACGCATGACCAGAGCGAGGCCATGGCGCTCGCCACCGACATCGCGGTCATGTCCCGGGGCGAGCTGCTGCAGGTCGCGCCGCCGCAGGAGATTTATGCGTGCCCCGAGGGCCGGCTTGTCGGCAGCCTGATCGGGCGGGGCGCCATCCTCTCGCTTGCCGTGCCCGCCGCAATGCCGCGGAAACTCGACTGGGACGCGATTCGCATGCTGCTGGGCGCATCCGCGCCTGACGGCGGGGTTCCGGCCGACGTCCTGGTCCGGCCGGAGGATGTCAGGCTGGGCAGCGAGGGGGCCGCTGCGCGTGTGCGCTCATCGCTCTATGAGGGGGAGCGCTACAGCGTGACGCTGGACCTGGCCGACGGCCAGACCCTCCGGGCCTTCAGCCGCGAAAGGCCGATGCCGGGTGACACCATGTCCGTGACGATCACGTCCGCCTGGCGGCTCTAGCGAAGAATCTCAGGGAACCTGTGTCCGGCAGAATCGTTCGTCTCTCATCTTTCAACGGGAGAACAGGCTGCCATGGACAAGAAGTCTCAGGTTTCGAAGTCAAAGGAAGACAAGCGCCGGGACGAGAAGAAGCCCGGCGTGATCGTTGCCGGCCCCGAGGCGCATGCGCGCGAGCGCGCCGGAAAGGCACCGGAGGGCCGCAAGCCGAAATCGGGGGACGTGCAGCCGAAGAGCCCGGCAAATCCGTCGTAGGGCGTTTCGGCTTTTTCGCCCTTTTGCCGGGACTGCTCAGGCCTTATGACCTTGCATTCCTGCTGAAGCCTTCCCCCGCTGAGGCGGGGGAAGGTGTGCGTGTGGCATCCCGGCCGGCGGGATGGCCTGCCGGTCAGGCGGCCAGATCGAAACGATCGGCGTTCATGACCTTGACCCAGGCGGCGACGAAGTCCTTGACGAACTTTTCCTTGCTGTCGTCCTGGGCATAGACCTCCGCATAGGCGCGCAGGATCGAGTTCGAGCCGAAGACGAGGTCGACGCGCGTCGCCGTATACTTGGCGGCACCCGTCTTGCGGTCGCGGATCTCGTAGAGGTTGTTGCCCGTCGGGATCCACGAATAGGCCATGTCCGTGAGCGTGACGAAGAAGTCGGTCGTCAGCGCGCCGACGCGGTCGGTGAAGACGCCATGGGCGGTGCCGGCATGGTTGGTGCCGATCACGCGCAGGCCGCCGACGAGCGCCGTCATTTCCGGTGCCGTCAGGCCCATGAGCTGGGCGCGGTCGAGCAGCAGCTCTTCCGGGCTCACCACATAGTCCTTCTTCTGCCAGTTGCGGAAACCGTCGGCCAGCGGTTCGAGCGGGGCGAAGCCGTCCACATCGGTCTGCTCGGCCGTCGCATCGCCGCGGCCCGGTGCGAAGGGGACCATGACGTCGAAGCCCGCGGCCTTCGCCGCCTGCTCGACACCCCAGTTGCCGGCGAGCACGATGACGTCGGCAAGGCTTGCGCCCGAGACGGCCGCGATCGGCTCCAGGGCGGCAAGCACCCGGCCGAGACGCGCCGGCTCGTTGCCTTCCCAGTCCTTCTGCGGGGCAAGGCGGATGCGCGCGCCGTTCGCGCCGCCACGGAAGTCGGAACCGCGGAAGGTGCGGGCGCTGTCCCAGGCGGTGGCGACGAGGTCCGCGGCCGACAGGCCGGAGGCGGCGATCTTCGCCTTGACGGCGGTGACGTCATAGTCCGTGCGGCCGGCCGGGATCGGATCCTGCCAGACGAGGTCTTCCGCCGGAACGTCCGGGCCGAAGTAACGCGACTTCGGGCCCATGTCGCGATGGGTCAGCTTGAACCAGGCGCGGGCGAAGGCATCGGAGAACGCGGCGAAGTCGTTCTTGAAGCGCAGCGAGATCTCGCGGTAGATCGGGTCCACCTTGAGCGCCATGTCCGCGTCGGTCATCATCGGGATGGTGCGGATCGAGGGATCCTCCACGTCGACCGGCTTGTCTTCCTCGGCAATGACGATCGGCGCCCACTGGGATGCGCCGGCCGGGCTGTGGGTCAGCGTCCATTCATGCTTGAACAGCATCTCGAAGAAGCCGTTGTCCCACTTCGTCGGCTCGGAGGTCCATGCGCCTTCGATGCCCGAGACGACCGTGTTGCGGCCGATGCCACGGCCCTTCGTGTTCATCCAGCCAAGACCCTGGAATTCCGGGCCGGCGGCTTCCGGATCCGGGCTGAGATCGCCCGCGCTGCCATTGCCGTGCGACTTGCCGATCGTGTGGCCGCCGGCGGTCAGCGCGACGGTTTCCTCGTCGTCCATGCCCATGCGGGCGAAGGTCTCGCGCATCTGCGCGGCCGTCGCCAGCG
This sequence comes from Shinella yambaruensis, assembly GCF_050859155.1. Classification (NCBI taxonomy): domain Bacteria; kingdom Pseudomonadati; phylum Pseudomonadota; class Alphaproteobacteria; order Hyphomicrobiales; family Rhizobiaceae; genus Shinella; species Shinella yambaruensis. The sequence goes on along the minus strand of NZ_CP150638.1, from coordinate 2,273,412 downwards.
GGTCGGACTTGCCGTTGACGCCTTCCGGATTGACGTAGATGAGGCCCATCTGCACGGCGGCGAGCGGGTTTTCCAGCGTTTCCGGCCTGGAGACGTCGCCATAGCGGCCGTCGCTCGGGGCGAGCCACTGCTTTTCGTCACCCCAGTAGACGTCCTTTTCCGGTGCCCAGATGTCTTCGCGGCCGAAGGCGAAGCCGAAGGTCTTCAGGCCCGCGACGTCATAGGCGATGGTGCCGGCAAGCGCGATCAGGTCGGCCCAGGAGATCTTGTTGCCGTATTTCTTCTTGATCGGCCAGAGCAGGCGGCGGCCCTTGTCGGTGTTGACGTTGTCCGGCCAGGAATTGAGCGGGGCAAAGCGCTGGTTGCCCGTATTGGCGCCGCCGCGGCCATCCGCGGCGCGATAGGAGCCGGCGGCATGCCAGGTGACGCGTGCCATCATGCCGACATAGCTGCCCCAGTCGGCCGGCCACCAGTCCTGGCTGTCCGTCATCAGGGCGCGCAGGTCGGCCTTCAGCGCCTCCACGTCCAGTGTCTTGAGTTCTTCGCGGTAGTTGAAGCCCTTGTCCAGCGGATTGGTCTTCGTGTCGTGCTGGTGCAGGATGTCGAGGTTGAGCGCGTTGGGCCACCATTCCATGACGGAATTGTTGAGGGCGGTGGCACCGCCGTGCATGACCGGACACTTGCCGGTCGTCGTCGTCTTCGTATCCATTTGGTCCTCCAACGGATTTTCTTGATTCGACAGGACACCGGAAGGGAACTTGCAGGCGCGCCTCTTGGGTCGGCGCCGCGGTGAAGCGTCTTCCGGGTTGCCAAGGCGTAGCAAAGGCCAGTCATAAACTCCAATTGTAAAAACTAAAGGCTCCGATATGCTCAGGTTATGAATGGCCTGACCATGAAACATCTGCGCTATTTCGAGGCGCTTGCCCGCATCGGCCATTTCGGCCGGGCGGCGGAGAGCTGCGCGATTTCCCAGCCGGCGCTCTCCGTGCAGATCCGCGAGCTGGAGGACCTGGTGGGCGTGCCGCTCGTCGAGCGGGGCGGGCGGCGCATCCGGCTGACGGGGCTTGGCGAGGAGTTCGCCGAGCGGACGCGGGCGATCCTGCGCTCGGTCGACGAGCTGGAGGATCTCGGGCGGGCGGCGCACGGGCCGATCGCCGGCCGCCTCCGCCTCGGCGTCATCCCGACGGTCGCGCCCTATCTCCTGCCGGACATCATCAAGGCGCTGGCGCGGTTCTATCCCGGCATCGATCCGCGGCCGCGCGAGGCGATCACGCAGCGGCTGATCGAGGACCTGACGGAGGCAAAGCTCGACGCCGCCATCGTCGCGCTGCCGATTTCGGAGCCGGCCCTCAAGGAGATCGCGCTCTTCGACGAGGAATTCGTGCTGGTGCGGCCTCTGGAGGACGCCGGAAAGCCGGTGCCGAGTTCCGACAGGCTGCATGAAATGCGCCTGCTGCTGCTGGAGGAGGGCCACTGCTTCCGCGACCAGGCCCTTTCGGTCTGCAATATCGGGGCCGCGTCGGTGCGCGACCTGATGGAGGGAAGCTCGCTCTCGACGCTGGTGCAGATGGTCGGGGCGGGCATCGGCGTGACGCTCATTCCGCAGATGGCGGTCGACACGGAAACCCGGTCCGCTTCGGTCTGCATATCGGCGCTGGCCGAACCCCGGCCGACGCGGACGATCGGCATGGTCTGGCGCAAGAGCAACCCGCTTTCGGCACAGTTCGCCACGATCGCCGAGATCGTCCGCGACGCGGGCCTGAAGAAGCAGGCCTGAAGGCGCGGGAACGTCACGGTGTCGTCAGCGCGACGCTTGCGGCCAGCCAGCCGAGCTTGCACAGGAGGTGGAGGGCCTGGTCCTGTGCGAAGCTGATCTTTCCCCGGATCTTCGCCTCGTCGATCAGGACGTGCAGGACCCATTCGGCAAGGCCGAGCAGGGCGCTTCCCGTCACCAGCAGCACCACGGCGCCGTGGATGCCGGCATGGGCGACAAGGTGATAGGCCCGCAGCGGCCCCTCGACCTTCGCCTTCACCAGGAAGTCCGATTGCAGGGGATAGTCGGCCAGCCAGTGCCCTGCGCACAGCAACAGACCCATGGTCAGAATTTCGTTCGTCATCGAATGAACTGTGCAGGTTGGGCGTTATGGTCATGCCGCCGGCGGCCGGGGATCCATGCAATCGGCGGGGTGAACCGCTGTTCTATTGAACCGTCCGCATCGCGCTGTTCCCTGGGGAACAGGCTGGCCATGCCGATATGTGCCCTTGTATCCATTGGTCCGCGACAATGCGCCGCCCGCTGCGCCAGGGGCCTGCGGGGCGGCCGCGATGCGGCGTTTGACGGAGGAGGGCGGGTGGCCGGCAGCGATTCTGGCGAAACTAGAGCAGGAAGTCGCCTTTGCCGAGCGCCAGCTTGCCGTCGAGGTCGAGGCGGAAATCGGCCGCCTTGTCGCCGTCGATGTCGCCTTCCACGACGGTGACGGCCTTGCCGTTTGCCGTCGTCGCGTACCAGCGCAATTCGCCGGCATCGCCCGTGAAAGCCTTTCCCCGCGCAAGAAGGGTGAAGCTGTGGCCGGCCTCGGGGCCGTTGGCATCGATGGCGGAAAGGTCGATGCGGTCGCGGCCGGGTTCGAAATCCGTGATGCGGTCGCGCGCCGCAAGGCCGATTTCGGCGGCGCTGCGGAAAACGAAGGTGTCGGCGCCGGCCCCGCCCGTCAGCCGGTCGGCACCCGCCCCGCCGTTCAGCCAGTCGTTGCCTGCGCCGCCTTGGAGCCTGTCGTTGCCGGCAAGGCCCAGAAGCGCGTCATGGCCGCCGCCGCCGGAAAGCGTATTGGCGTGCGAGGACCCGACGAGGAGATCGGCGTCGTTGGCGGTCGAATCATGCGCCGTGCCGTCACCCGAGAGATTGCGGAGGGTCGCGGAGGCGACCTGCAGCTCCTCCAGCGCCATGCCCTTGCCGATGCCGTGGGCCGCCTTCAGCCGGGCGATGGCGGGGGCATATTCCTCGAAGATCGGATCGATGCCGGAAAACCCTTTGATGCGGCCGGCGGCATCGGCGTCAAAGCGGCTTTCATAGGAGAGGATCTTTTCCCGATGGGCGGCATACATGCGGCCGGCATCGAGCGCTTCTGCCGTCGTCGCCGTGCCTTCCCTCGCGAAGAGCTTGAATTGCTCGGCCTCGACATAGCGCCGGTTGGCGATGCCCGCATGGCCGCCGTTGGAATTGTAGCGGATCTCGTACCAGGCCTCCGCCCGGTCGCCGGCAAGGATCGCGGCCTTCAGCTTCGGCCCGAGCAGGGAGGGCGCGTTGTAGGCCATGCTGAAGAGCACGGTGCGCTCGGTGGAGTTCGGGATGCCGGCGAGCCATGTGTCGATCGCCGCCTCGTAGCGCGGCGAGAGCGCGGTCAGCGCCGCCTGGATCTCGGCATTCGAGGAGAAGGCGAAGGTCTTCGGCACGCCGGGATCGCGCGTCGCGTTCCAGTCGGCCATGACCGTGTCGAGCCGGCTGTTGAGCAGGGCGGTCTCGCCTTTGGAATAGCTCTGGTCGATGACGGCCTTCAGCTTGGCCTGCAGCGCCGCGCTCCAGCCGCTGCCGGCGATCGCCTTCAGCACGGGTTCGAGATTGTAGCGCAGGTTGAAACCGATGCCGATCGTCGGTGCCGGATCGGCCGACGTGTCGAGATAGGCGCGCCGGGTCGAGCCCTCCAGTCCGAGGAGCAGGTCGAAACCCGTCTTCCGGTAGGCGGACATGGAGAGCCCGGTGAATTTCAGCATCGTTTGTCCCGTTTTCATCGCGTTCGGGCAGCCTAGCGCCCGCCGGGTAAAGGCGGCGCTCACGAAAAGGGGAAACGCTTTGCTAACGCCGCCCCTTGCAACCCGGTCGTACACCGCCATATTGCCGCCAAGACGAATGGAGACGGATGGCATGAGCGAGAGCAGGATCAGGACACCGCAGGAGGTCGTCGACTTCTGGTACGAGACGCTGACGGCCAAGGACTGGTGGCAATCGACGCCGGCGCTCGACGCGCATGTGCGTGAAACCTTCGCCGAGACGCATTTCGCCCTTTCGCAGGCGGTGACGGCGCCGTGGCGGGCAAGCCCGGAGGCGCGGCTTGCCGCCATCATCGTGCTCGACCAGTTTCCCCGCAACATGTACCGCGCCTCGCCGCTGGCCTTCGCCACCGACTGGATCGCCCGGCGCGAGGCGCGTCTTGCGCTGGAGGTCGGCGCCGACAAGGCCGTTTCCTATGACCGGCGGCATTTCTTCTACATGCCGCTCGAACATTCCGAGGCGCTTGCGGACCAGGATCTTTCCGTCGAGCTCTTCGAGGCGCATGGCGACGAGATGTATCTCGACTATGCCGTCCGCCACCGGGACGTCATCGCCGAGTATGGCCGCTTTCCCCATCGCAACGCCTTTCTCGGCCGCGTCTCGACTCGGGAGGAGGAGGCTTACCTCGCCGAGCCGGGCGCCGGCTTCTAGTTCCGCGGGCATGCCGATTTAAAATGGCCGCATTCGCGGCTAGAAGGGTGCGCAACCGCATGCCTGTGCTGCGTCGTCTGTTTCCGTTCAACGAGGATGGCCTGTTGCCGACCTTCCGCCTTCTCTCCGTCCTTCTTGCGGTTCTCCTGCTTGCGGCCGCGCCCGCCCGGGCGCAGACCGCGGCCGCACCCGCCATCGACGCGACGCAGATCGAGCAGGCGAGCAGCGACCTCGACCGCGCCAGCGGGCAGCTCAACGCGATTCGCGAGCGGGTGGAGCGGTACAAGGAGGACGACGCGCGGCTCGTGGAGCTGAAGATCGAGGCCGAAGCGCTGAACCGGACGATCCTGGCCATCTCGGTCGCGACGCGGCCGCGGCTGGAGGCGATCAAGGCGCGCCAGACCGAACTCGGCGACCCGCCCGCCGAGGGTGCGCCGGCCGAAGCCGCCGTCGTGGTGGAGGAGCGCAAGAAGCTTGCCGCAGAGCGCAACGAAATCAACGCGCTGACCGGGGAGGCGGAAAACCTTTCCATCGAGGCGACGAAGCTTTCGAACCGCATCACGGAAATCCGCCGGCGGCTGTTCACCGATGCCATCCTCAAGCGCACCGACATCAACACGGCGCTTTTCACGGAGGCCTCCGGTGCGCTCACGAACGAGACGGCGACGCTCGGCCGCACGGCGACGGCCTGGCTGCAGTTCGTCTGGAAGTTCAAGCGCATGCAGCTTCTGGGCGCCGTCGCGCTGTCGCTGGTGGCCGCGCTCGTGCTGCTCTCCGGCGGCTATCGGCTGTTTTCCCCCGTCATCACGCGTGCCGTGCAGCAGCAGAAGCCGCACTATATCACGCGGCTTTCCGTCGCCTTCTGGTCGACGATCCTGCCGAGCATCGCCGTGGGCGCCTTTGCCGGCACGAGCTATTTCTTCCTCGATACGTTCAACGTGCTGCGCTCCGACATCGCGCCGATCGCTTCCGTCGCGCTGGGCGTGATGGTGGCGATCTTCTTCGTGGCGCAGCTTGCCAATGCGGTCCTGTCGCCCGGTGACGGACATTGGCGGCTGGTTCGCGTGTCCGATCGCGGCGCGCAGCTTCTGTGGCTCTTGATCTTCAGCATGGCCATCGTCAACGGCGCCGACTATTTCCTCGGCACGATCAGCGAGGTGCTGGGCTCCCCGGTTGTGCTGACGGTGGTGAAAAGCTTCTTCGCCTCGATCATCATCGGCGCGCTGCTCGTCGTCACCGCCTTCATCAAGCCGGTGCTGCACCAGGGGGAAACGCCCGACGCGCAGGGGCGGCCCTGGCCGCGGTCGATCTTCGTCCTCCTGATTCTGACCGGCCTCGGGCTCATCTTCGCCTCGCTGCTCGGCTATGTCGGCATGGCCCGCTTCATCGCCACGCAGATCGTCGTCACGGGCGCGATCGTGGTGACCATGTATATCGGCTTCCTCTCCGGCCGCGCCGTCTCGGCGCCCAATGCCTTTGCCGAAACGGCGGTCGGCAAGCGGCTGGAGGAGCGCTTCGGCCTAGGCCAGGTGACGCTCGATCAGGTGGGGCTCGCCGCCGGGCTCAGCATCTATCTGCTGATCTTCGTCTTCTTCGTGCCGCTCGTCCTGCTGCAATGGGGCTTCCAGGTCGCCGACATCGAATCCTGGGCCTACCGCATCTTCACGGAAATCCGCATCGGCAGCATCACCATCTCGCTGATCGGCATCTTCGCGGGCATCCTGCTCTTCGTCGCCGGCCTCCTCATCACCCGCTGGTTCCAGAAATGGGTGGACGGCAATGTCCTGGCGCGCAGCCAGGTCGATGCCGGCGTGCGCAATTCCGTCCGCACCGCCGTCGGCTATGCCGGCGTGGCGCTGGCCGGGCTTGTCGGCATATCGGCGGCAGGCATCAACCTGTCCAGCCTCGCGCTCGTTGCCGGTGCCCTCTCGCTCGGTATCGGTTTCGGCCTGCAGAACATCGTCTCGAACTTCGTCTCGGGCCTCATCCTGCTCGCCGAGCGGCCGTTCAAGGTGGGGGACTGGGTGGTGGCCGGCACGACCGAGGGCTTCGTGCGCCGCATCTCCGTGCGCGCCACCGAGATCGAGACCTTCCAGCGCCAGACGGTGATCGTGCCGAACTCGGTGCTGATCAACGGGCAGGTCGGCAACTGGACGCATCGCAACAAGCTCGGCCGCATCGACATGGCGATCAGCGTGCATGCCAGCAACGATCCACGCAGGGTCCAGGAGATCCTCACCGAGGTCGTGCGCGGGCAGCAGGGGCTGCTGCGCAATCCCGAGCCCACGGTGGTCTTCCAGGCATTCTCCTCGGCGACGCTGGATTTCGAGATCCGGGCCTTTCTTGCGGATATCCTCAACGGCACGGGCGTGAAGTCCGATCTGCGGGCCGCCGCCCTCGAACGGTTCCGGGCCGAAGGTATCGCTATCGGTGCGCCGGCGGCCGCGGAAGTGCCGATCAAGATCTCGCCGGAAGGGGCCGATCTCATCACCAGGCTGCTCGACCACGCGACCCGGGAGAATCGCCGGCCGGCGGCGGGCCGGCGCCGCAAGCCGGCGGAGGAAGGGCCTGAGACCTGACCGCCGTGCCCGATTTGCGGCACATGAACGCCGCATTCACGCTCCATTCAGCCGTTTCCCCATAAAACACATGCAAATCCCGGCGCGGAACGATAGTGTTCCGCAAGGGCTTGTGAACAGGGGCGGCGCCGAGGCGCCGGGCAGAGATGAAGCGAATGATCATGATGCTGCTGGTGTCGGCCGCGATGTCCGCTCCGGCCATGGCGGCCTCGGTGACCAACAAGGACGGCGACACCCAGGTGCTCGTCATCGTGGAGGGCGGCAGCCGCATGGAGGTTGCGCTCGAGCCCGGCGCGACGGAGACGATCTGCCCGTCCGGCTGCTTCCTCACCCTGCCGAACGGTGACCGGATCGCGCTGAACGGCGGCGAGAATGTCGAGATCCAAGGCGGCTCGGCTTCGGTCAAGTAAGCTTCGAGGCGGATATTTCCAGCGGCGCGGAAGATCAACCGCGCCGCTTTTCTTTGCGTGACTGCCTTGTGCCGGGTGGGAGAGTTCCGCCCACCGCTTTTTCATGCCCTCTAAATTTAACGCTTTCGCAAAGGGTTGCAGCTACGTCTTAACCTGGGGAACATCGTTATTACGAAGGCATATCCATGGCATTTGTCGGCATTTCCGGGATGCAGTATTCCGGCGCGTCTCTCTCGCATCACCGCATCCTTATTGCCGAGGACTCGAATGTCTTCACATCCATGATCTCCAAGCGCCTGAAGGAGCTTTTCGACATCGACGTGGAGATTTGCCGCAGCTTCGAGGAAATCGAACTGGCCTATGACAAGTCCAGCGAGAAGATCACGCTGGCGATCTCGAACATCAATCTGCCGGGCGCCGAGAACGGCGAGGCGCTGAACTATCTGGTCGACCTCAGCATTCCGACGATCGTCTTCACCGGCACGTTCCAGCAGAAGACGCGCGACCAGCTGCTGTCCAAGGAGATCGTCGACTACATCCTGAAGGACAATATCTTCGCGGTCGACATGCTGGCCGAATCGGTCTGCCGCTTCCTCACCAACCACAACCATCACGTCCTGATCGTCGACGACAGCGCGACGGCCCGGGCGCTGCTGACGACGCGCCTCAAGCGCTACAACTTCCGCGTCAGCGCGGCGGAAAGCGGCTCGGCGGCGCTCGCCCTCCTGAAGGCGAACCCCGATATCGGCCTGATGATCACCGACTACAACATGCCGGATATCGACGGTTTCGAGTTGACGCGGCGCATTCGCGGCACGGTCGGGTCGCATCAGCTGCGCATCATCGGCGTGTCGTCCTCCACCGATCGCCTGCTTTCCGCCCGCTTCCTCAAGGCCGGCGGCAACGATTTCATCATGCGCCCGTTCATCGACGAGGAATTCTACTGCCGCGTTAATCAGAACCTCGACACGCTGACCCAGATCAAGACGACCCAGCGGCGCCTGACGGCCTGATTCTCCACAGGATTTTCGTGATTCACCCGGATATGTCCCTTACGTAGCGTGAGATATTTCTTCCCGGATTAACCAGTTGGTAAAACCGGTGGTTTGTAATGCGTTCCAGACCGGAACATCATCAGGGTACTGGACGACGTGGGAGTGGATACAAATCCGCAGCGAGGGCCTGCATTCTTGCGCCATTCCGGCCAGCAGGTGCTGCTCGTGGAGGACTCGCGCATGTTCTCCACCGCGCTCAAGTACCGGCTCGAGCGGGAGCTCGGCCTTTGCGTCACCCATTGTTCCAGCATGGCCGCGGTCCGGGCGATCTTCCAGGGCGATGCGCCGGAATTCGTGCTGGCCGTGCTCGATCTCAACCTGCCCGACGCGCCGAACTGCGAAGCGCTCGACTATGTGATCTCGAAGGGCATTGCGCCGCTGGTCTTCACCGGCTCCTTCAGCGATGCGACCCGGGACCAGATCCTCGCGAAGAACGTGCTGGACTATGTCGTCAAGGACAATCCGTCGGCGATCCAGCAGCTGGTGCTGGCCGTTGACCGCATTCTGACGAGCGGCAAGACGCAGGTGCTCGTCGTCGATTCCGACCCGGAGAGCCTGCAGCGGCAGGTGAACCTGATCGCCAAGCAACGCTTCCAGATCATCGCGGTCGAAAGCGGGGCGGCGGCGCTCGATGCGCTTGATTCGCATGGCGGCATCGACATGGTGGTGTGCGATCTCGCGCTTGCCGACATGGACGGCTTCGACCTCCTGAACGAGATCCGCCAGCGCCATGGCGACGATGCCGTGCGGGTCGTCGGCCTGTCGACCTCGGAGGACCGCATGGTGGCCGCCCGCTTCCTGCGCGCCGGCGGCGATGAATACATCCAGAAGCCGTTCCTCGTCGAAGAGTTCAACAGCCGCATCTTCCACGTCGCGGCAATCCAGAAGCGCGTGCAGTCGCTGCACCGAATCGCCGCGCGAGACTATCTCACCGACATCTACAACCGCCGCTACTTCTTCGAGGCGGGGCCGCGGCTCGTCGACCAGGCGCTGCGCCGGGGCGAGCCCATGTCGATCGCCATCCTCGACATCGACCATTTCAAGCGCCTCAACGACACCTATGGCCACGAGGTCGGCGACATCGTGCTGAAGGCCGTCTCGCGCCGGCTCAAGCACCGGGTCGGCGACCGCCACCTCCTGGCGCGGCTCGGCGGGGAGGAGTTCGGCATCATCTTCCACGGCCTGGAACTGGAAGGGGCGCTGGACTATTGCGAGCGGCTGCGCCTGGAACTGGCGGCACAGCCGATCAATGCGGACGGCGAGCCCCTGACGATCACCGTCTCTGCCGGCCTTGCGGCGATTTCCGGCCGGGAAACCTTCGACAACTACCTGAACGCCGCCGACCAGTTCCTCTACATGGCCAAGCATGCCGGCCGGAACCGGGTCTTCTCCGAACTGTCGCTAATGAGCGCGCTGGCAAGCTGAGCCCCGCCGCGGCGGGGCCTGGAGCATTCCCGCTTTTCTCCGGATCGCGAAACAGCTCCCTCCTTTTGTTTCGCCGCAGTTCCGGAAGCAAAACCGCTTCGCACTTTTGCTGGAACTGCTCTAATCGGTCAGCGGGCGATGGCCGACAGCGTCAGCTTGCGCTCGGCGCGCTCCTGCTGGGGCGAGCGGTTGTAGAGTTCACGGTAACACTTGGAGAAGTGCGAGGCGGAGACGAAGCCGCAGGCGACCGCCACTTCCACCACCGGCATCGAGGATTGCACGAGCAGGTGGCGCGCCCGGTCGAGCCGGATCTCGAGATAGTAGCGGGCGGGCGAGCGGCCCATCTCCTGGCGGAACAGCCGCTCGATCTGCCGGCGCGAGAGATCCGCGCTGTCGGCGATCTCCAGCAGCGACAGCGGCTCGGAGAGGTTGCTCTCCATCAGTTCGATGATCGACAGCACCTTGGCGTTCTGCACGCCGAGGCGGGCGCGCAGCGGCAGGCGCTGGCGGTCGTGCGGCCCGCGCACGCGGTCGGTCAGCGCCTGTTCGCAGACGCGGTTGACGAGGTTCTCGCCGAAATCCTGGTCGATCAGGTTCAGCATCATGTCGAGCGATGCGGTGCCGCCGGCACAGGTATAGATGTTGCTGTCGATCTCGTAGAGGTCGGCATAGACGTCGGCCTGCGGGAAGGCCTCGGCGAAGCCCGGCAGGTTCTCCCAGTGGATCGCGCAGCGCTTGCCGGTGAGCAGGCCCGCCTGGGCGAGCACATGGGCACCGGTGCACAGCGAGCCGACGGCGATGCCGCGGTTGTAGACCTCGCGCAGCCAGGCGTTGACCGACTTGTTGGAGAAGTCCTCGACATAGATGCCGGAACAGACCAGCACCATGGAGGGGCGGTTCTCGCCGCCGAGATATTTGCGCTCGTCGGCGAGCGAGGAGTTCACCTCGATGCCGATGCCGCTGGAGGAGAGCACCTGCTGGCCGTCCGTCGAGGCGAGACGCCAGGTATAGGCCTCGTAGCCGAGCATGCGGTTGGCGATGCGCAGGGTCTCGATCGCCGCCGAGAAGGGCAGCATGGAGAAGTTGGGCACCAGGAAGAAGACGAGAGAGCGCTTCTTGACGTTTGGCTTGTTCATCGGAGTGTCCATGCTGGAGGCGCGATGTCGCAATCGTTGCAGGCTGTCCGGCAGGCGCGCTAGTATTTTTGCGACACCGAAAGGGATGGTTACGACTGAATCCCGCTGCGTATCGCTGAAATGCCAGTGCCTTCCGGCGGAATTGTGTCCATGCCTTCGCACTTGCACATTTGCGACCCTGCCGCCGGCATCGTCCGATTGCGACAGCTTGCCCCGATACACGGGAACCGCGTCGTTCCGTTTGACAACCAGGCCCGCCTCGCGACATAGGAAGCAGGATTTTTGCAGGGTGATGTCGATGCTGCCAGATGGATATTCGGATGTGCCGGCGGGCAAGCTCGCCGCCGTGGTGACCTGCCTTGAAATGCGGGCACCGCCGCCCGAGCGCGCCGATCCCGAACAGGCCGGCATCACGCTCGAGCGCATCGCCCGGCCGGAGATCGCCTGGTATCGCGACCTCTACGGCCGCATCGGTGCCGAATGGCTCTGGGCCTCGCGCCTTGCCATGCCCGAGGCCGATCTCGCCGAAATCCTCCATCACCCGGATGTCGAGGTCCATGCCGTGATGAAGGACGGGCGGGGCGAGGGGCTGCTGGAGCTGGATTTTCGCGAGGCGGGCGTCTGCGAGCTCGCCTTCTTCGGCCTGACGCCGGCGATCATCGGCAATGGAACGGGGCGCTGGCTGATGAACCGGGCGATCGCGCGGGCCTGGTCGCGGGAGGGACATCCGCCGATCCGCCGCTTCTGGGTGCATACCTGCACGCTCGACGCGCCGCAGGCCCTGTCATTCTATATCCGCTCCGGCTTCACGCCCGTGAAGCGCCAGGTGGAGGTCTTCGACGATCCGCGGGTGACGGGCATCCTGCCGGAAACGGTGGCGCCAAAGGTGCCGATCCTGCGGCCATGAAAAAAACCGCCGGAGGGACGTTTGACGTCAGCTCCGGCGGTGTTCGGCGTCGTCTTCCTTTGGCGGGTTGCCGCTACAGTCGTCCGTCATCGTGTGGTCTTGTCCCACGAACGGAAGCCGATGTCCTTGCGCTGGTCGAAGGACAGGCCTTCCAGCTCGCGCTCGGTGCGATAGCGCCGCCAGGCGGAGACGATCCGTTCGAAGGCATCCCGGACGGGACGGGACAGGCTGCCGGCGTGACGGGTGCCAGACGCACGCCGTACCGGACGATGTTCCAATGCTATTGCCATTTCAGGGTCCTTTCGAGCTTGGGAGGTTTCGAAAGGTCGCGACCTTGATCGTGACTATGTCGCAACCTCATGCATCAATCAAACGAATATATTTGATTGGATTGATCAGCGTTCCTCATGGTTGGCAACGGCCGGCCAGTTGATGTCGTCCTTGAGGTAGGGCGGCAGCTGCGCCAGTTCCTCGGCCGTGTGGCGGGCCGCATTGCGCCGGCGGCGGGCTTCGATCGCGTCGCCCACGAAGCGCCGTATTGCGTAGTAAAATCCGTTTCCACGAACCGTAACGGCGAGATCGGCGCCGTTCGCGTATGATTTCTGCGTATCCATGGCGTTTTTCCTTTCACTCGTTGGCTTGTGAGGTTGACTATCCGCCCATCTCGGTTTTCAATCAAACGAAATGAAGTGACAGTTTGCTTCAGATTTTCTGATCCATGGAGGTAGGCATGAACCTGCTGATGCGCCAGACGCTCCCCTTGCTGGAACTCGACATCCTGAAAACCTTCGTGGCGATTGCCGAGACCGGCAACTTCACCACGGCCGCCGAGACGGTGCACCGCACGCCGTCCGCGGTCTCCATGCAGATCAAGAAATTGGAGGAACTGCTCGGCTGCACGCTGTTCCGCCGCGATGCGCGCTCCGTGGTGCTGACGCATCATGGCGAGGTGCTGCTCTCCTATGCGCGCCGCCTGATCGCGCTCAGCAACGAGGCGGTGTCGCGCTTCATGATGCCGGAAATGAACGGCGTGGTGCGGCTCGGCGCGCCGGACGACGTCGGCGAGCTCATCCTGCCGGAAGTGCTGCGCCGCTTTGCCGAGACCTATCCGTCGATCGCCGTCAACGTGTCGATTGAGACGAGCGGCAACCTGCGCCGCGCCGTCGCCGAGCGGCGGCTCGACCTTGCCATCTTCAATGCCACCGACGGCACGATCCCCGTTCCGGGCGAGGTCCTGCTCAAGGAGCAGCTCGTCTGGGCCGGCAAGAACTGCGGCAATGCGCATCTGAAGAACCCGCTGCCGGTATCGGTCTGGGAGGAGGGCTGCATCTGGCGGGCGCGGGCGCTGGAGGAGCTGAGCCGTTCGGGCCGCGATTTCCGCGTCGCCTATTTCTGTGCCCATCACATGGGCCAGCGCGCCGCGATCCGGGCGGACCTCGCGGTCGCGCCGCTCGCGCGCTTCCTGGTGGGGGACGACATGGTGGCGCTCGGCGAGAAGGACGGCCTGCCGGATCTCGGCCACTACCTGATCGGCCTCGTCGTCAACGAGGAGGCCGAGACGCCGGCGCTCGCCGTGGCGGATTACATCCGCGCCGCCTTCGCCCGCATCGAGCGCCGGCCGATGGACATGCTGCAGGTCGCCTGCTGAGACAGGAGCGGCTGATACCCCCCTCTGCCCTGCCGGGCATCTCCCCCACAAGGGGGGAGATTGGATGGAGCAGCGTTTCGCCCATCTTGAGCGATGCGATTTAAGCAAGGTGCCCGACTCCTGCCGGGCATCTCCCCCCTTGTGGGGGAGATGCCCGGCAGGGCAGAGGGGGGCAACTCCGAGCCCGGAGGCCGCCGCTATTCCCTGCTCCGCCGCCTTCGCCGCCCGCCGCCTTCGCCGCCGCCGTCGTCGGCCAGCACCTTGCGCTCCGGCAGGGTCACCACCTTGGCAAGCTCCGGGAAGGGGTCCACCTTGTTGGGCAGCGCCATGGCGTTGACGAAGAGCTGCTGGAAGCTGGGCTCCAGCGCGGTCTCGATCTTCTCGATGCGGGCGACGGTGCGCTCGATCTCGCGGCGGTGGTCGCGGTTGAGGAGGGCCATGAGCGCGCCCGTGCCGGCGGCATTGCCGACGGCCTTCACCTCGTCGAGGTCGCAGTCCGGGATGAGGCCGAGCACCATGGCGTATTTCGGATCGATGAAGGAACCGAAGGCGCCGGCGAAGCGGATCGTGTCGACATGGTCGATGCCCTGCTTTTCCATGAGCAGCTTGATGCCGGCATAGAGCGCGGATTTGGCGAGCTGGATGGCGCGGATGTCGTTCTGCGTCACGGTGATGCGCGGTTCGCCGTCGTGCAGGAGATAGGAGAAGGTACGGCCGTTCTGAAGGATGCGCGGGCTCCTCTCCGCCATCGCGCCATCGACCACGCCGTCCTCGGAGATGATGCCGGACAGGTACATCTCCGCGACGACCTCGATGATCGCCGAGCCGCAGATGCCGGTGACGCCGACGCTGGCGGCGGCCTCGGCGAAACCGTCCTCGTCCGACCACTTGTCGACGTCGATAACGCGGAAGCGCGGCTCCAGCGTCACGGGATCGATGCGCACGCGCTCTATCGCGCCCGGGGCGGCGCGCTGGCCGGAGGAGATTTCCGCGCCCTCGAAGGCAGGTCCCGTGGGCGAGGAGGCGGCAACGACGCGGTTCCTGTTGCCGAGCACGATCTCCGCATTGGTGCCGACATCGACCAGCAGCATCATGCGATCCTGCCGATAGGGGCCCTCGGCGAGGGTCGCGCCAGCGGCATCCGCACCGACATGGCCGGCGATGCAGGGCAGGGTGTAGAGCCGGGCGCCGCGGTTCACCTCGATGTCGAGTTCATGCGCCCAGTATTGCAGCGCGCCCGACACGGCGAGCGCGAAGGGCGCCTGGCCGAGCTCCGTCGGGTCGATGCCGAGGAAGAGGTGGTGCATGATGGGGTTGGCGACGAACACCATGTCGAGGATGTCGTGCCGGTCGACCTCGCCTTCGGCGCAGACCTTGCCGATCAGGCCGTTGACGGCCTCGCGCACCGCCTTCGTCATGGCTTCCCGGCCGTCCGGGTTCATCATGACGTAGGAGACGCGGCTCATCAGGTCTTCGCCGAAGCGGATCTGCGGGTTGGACGTGCCGGAAGAGGCGACGATGCGGCCCGACAGCAGCGAGACGAGATGCATGGCGATGGTCGTCGAGCCGATGTCGCAGGCGATGCCGTAGGCCTCGTTCTTGAGGCCCGGATAGAGGGCGACGATGAAGGGGCGCGATGAATCCATGTCGCGGTGGATGGCGGCGGTGACGCCCCAGTTGCCCTTGCGCAGGATCGACTGCACCTGCGGGATGAGGTGGGGGGCGATGAGCAGGTCCTTCCAGCCCCAGTCCTTCTCCAGCATCACCTTCAGGCGGTCGAGGTCGCCGAGCGGCTTGTGCATGTCCGGCTCGTCCACCTCGACATAGCAGAGCTGGATGGCGGCGTTGCGCTCGATGACGCGATCCGTCGCGGCCTTGCGCACGACCTGCGCGTTGATGACGGTGTCCTGCGGCACGTCGACGACGAGGTCGCCGAGGATGAGGGCGGAACAGGAGAGGCGGCGGCCTTCCGGCAGGCCGCGGATCTTCTCGTAGCGCTCCTCCTTCGGCCCCTTTTCCGAGATATGGTCGAGCGAGGAGACGATCTTGTGCTTGGCGAAATTGCCTTCCTGCACCTCGATCTGACAGCGCCCGCAGGTCGCGCGTCCGCCGCAGACGCTCTCGACATAGACGCCCAGCTTGCGCGCGGCTTCCAGGACCGGCGTGCCGACCGGGAAGCGGCCGCGCTTGCCCGAGGGCATGAAGAGGACGAACGGTTCCTTTGCCGAAGCTTCCGTCATGTTGGTCTCGTTCTCACCTTCGATGCGCATCGGTCGTACTTTCTCTTGGGCGTCAAGCGGCGCATCTCAGCCCTTCTTGGCCGAGAGACGTCGCACATTGCGGCGCACGCGCTTGCCATAGGGTTTCAGCGCGGCTTCGGAGACGGCGCGGGCCGTGGCTTCGGGCGAGGCCGCCGTCATCATGGCCTTGGCAACAGCAAAATTGGCTGCCACGACGCTTTCCGCCGTGGCAGCCATCTTTTCGGTGACCATCCGGGTCATCTCGGCGGTGTTCTGCGTCGATCCCGTCAGCGCCGCCATCTGCATCTCGTGGCAGCGCATGGCGATCACGAGAGGCGCCTCCAGCCAGAGGCTGAAGGCGTCGCGACGAAGCTGGCGCCTGCCGGCCACGTTATTCTCGCGCCGCGCCGGCGCCGGCGCGGGCTGCGCGGCCGCCACGGCGACCGCCGCCGGCTGCCGGTGCTGCGGATGCGGCCGCGACGGCGCCGCCTTCGGCGGGCTTGTGGTCGCGGTAGGTCATGATCCAGTTGGTGCAGTTGGCATCCGTGCCGTTGAGCACGTTGGCGGCGCGCACGGCCTCCATTTCCTGCGGGCGGCAGGGGTTCATGATGGCCGAGGTCATGCCGGCGCCGATGACCATGGGGATGAAGCCGGCATTGATGCCGTGGCGGTGCGGCAGGCCGAAGGAGATGTTGGAAAGGCCGCAGGTCGTGTTGACCTTCAGCTCGTTGCGCAGGCGATAGAGCAGCTGGAAGACTTGGCGGCCGGCATCGCCCAGCGCGCCGATCGGCATGACGAGCGGGTCGACGACGATGTCGTGCGGCTTGATGCCGTGGTCCATGGCGCGCTCGACGATCTTCTTGGCGACGGCGAAACGCACGTCCGGGTCCATGGAGATACCGGTCTCGTCGTTGGAGATCGCGACGACCGGCACGTCGTACTTCTTGACGAGCGGCAGGATGGCTTCGAGCTTCTCCTCCTCGCCGGTGACGGAGTTGACCAGCGGGCGGCCCTTGGCGACCTTCAGGCCGGCCTCGATGGCGGCGGTGACCGACGAGTCGATGGCAAGCGGGATGTCGACGAGGCCCTGGACGATCTCCAGCGTCTGCACCAGAAGGCCCGGCTCCGTCTCGTTCGGGTTGACCGAGGTCACGCCCGCATTGATGTCCAGCATGGTGGCGCCGGCGGCGACCTGTTCCAGCGCGTCCTTGATGACGGTCTCGAAATTGCCGGCCTGCATTTCCGCGGCCAGCTTCTTGCGGCCGGTCGGGTTGATGCGTTCGCCGATGACGCAGAAGGGCTGGTCGAAACCGATGACGATTTCGCGGGTGGCCGAGGCGACGATGGTGCGTGTCATATAGGGTCCTCTGGGGCGGGGCGCTGGGTCTGGTCTAGCGCGCGATTTCCGGTGTTGCAATGCTGGCGGCGGGCGGAGAGGAAGCCCCCTCATCCGGCCCTTCGGGCCACCTTCTCCCCGAGGGGGAGAAGGGGAGTGGAGACGTCTCGTTTTCCCCCTTCTCCCCCTGGGGGAGAAGGTGCCGGCAGGCGGATGAGGGGGATATCTCCAACATAGGCGTTCGTCTTCCGGTCAATGGGGGTGATGGGCGGCGGTCTCGGCCATCTGCTGCTGGTTCTGTTCGACGCCCTGGCGGGTCCTTTCGATGCGTTCGGCAACGAGCTGGTCGACCGGGTTCGGCTCGCGCTTCCAGGGCTGGCGGCCCTTCAGCACGCCGGAATCATGCACGATCTCCGCGACATATTCCTCCTGCCGGTAGGCCATGACGTGAATGCCGGAAACGCCCTCGATCTCCTTCACCTCGTTGATGATGTCGATGCAGAGCTGCTTGCCTTCCTTCTTCTGGTCCTGGGCGCCCTCGAGCCGTGCGATGACGGAATCGGGAATGTGGATGCCCGGCACGTTGGAGCGGATCCACTTCGCCGTCTTGGCCGAGGCCATCGGGCCGACGCCGACGAGGATGTAGCATTTCTCGTCGAGGCCGAGGTCGCGCACCTTCTTCATGTATTCGCGGAACATCGGCACGTCGAAGCAGTACTGGCTCTGCACGAACTGCGCGCCGGCCTCGATCTTCTTGGCGAGGCGATAGGGGCGGAAGTCGTAGGGCGGGGCGAAGGGGTTGATCGCCGCACCGAGGAAGACCTTCGGCGGCGTCGTCAGCTTGCGGCCGGAGAGGAACTTCGAATTGTCGCGCATGATGCGCACGGTCTCGAGCAGCGACATGCAGTCGAGGTCGAAGACCGGCTTTGCGCCGGGCTGGTCGCCGGCCTGCACGCCGTCGCCGGTCAGGCACATGATGTTGCACACGCCCATGGCCGCGCCGCCGAGCACGTCGCCCTGGATGGCGATTCGGTTCTTGTCGCGGCAGGCGATCTGCATGATCGGCGCATAGCCCATGCGGGTGAGCAGCGCGCAGATGCCGACGGAGGACATGTGGCAGTTGGCGCCCGACGCGTCGACCGCGTTGATGCCATCCACCCAGCCGTCGAAGACCGCGGCGCGGGCGTAGACGTCTTCCGGATTGGCGCTGTCGGGCGGGTTCAGTTCCGTCGTGACGGCGAATTCGCCGCGGCGCAGCACGCGCTCCAGCCGGCCGAGCGAGGAATGGCCGGGCAGGGGATCGAGCGGCAGGTGCGGGCCGAGCGGGTTTTCATCGATATGCGCCATGGATCAGGCGTCCTTTCCGGCAGCGGCGGCTTCCCTGGCCGCGGCAGCCTCGGCCGTCACGCGCAGCCAGGAGGAGGTTTCGCGCAGCGACTGGTTCACCGGTTTCTGCACGTTCATGATGGCATCCCCCTTCGCCATGTTCTGCGATCCCTTCCAGGCCTGGACCCAGACGCAGGGCATGTCCGGCTCCACTTCGCAATTGCCGTTGGCGCGAACGCCGCCGCAGGGGCCGTTGCGAAGCTGCTTGGGACAGTTCATCGGGCAGGACATGCCCGTGGACGACAGCGCGCACTGGCCGCACATGCGACAGTCGAAGAGAAAACCCTTCACATGGCGCTCGACGAAGGTGATCGGCCGCTCGACGCGCTGGTAGCCGAGAAGCTTCCAGACGGGGTGCAGCAGCAGGAAGCCCTGGGCGAAGCGGTGGTAGAACCACTCGAAGAAGCGGGAATGGCGCACGGCCCACAGGCGGACGGTGTATTTGTGCCGGGCCCGGCGGCTCGGCGACACGCCGGCCGGGGTGAAGGCGCCGGTGGCGGCCTTCTTGGCGGGGGCGGCATTGCCCGGTTTCTGGACGGCGTCAGCCATTGTCGCGGCCTCCGGCCTTGACGAGGGCGACGAGCCGCTCGCGGTCATAGGCGGCTTCCAGCTCGGCCGCGGCCCTGTCGGCTTCCGCCTCCAGGTCGTCGGAGACCGGAACGGGATCGGCCTTGCGCCATTCGGCGAGATAGTCGTCCGTTTCGGCCGCGCCGGTGCGCATGGCGCACATGTCGATCGCCTCGGTGAAGCGCAGCGACAGTTCCCGCTTGGCGCTCGTGCGGCCCTTCTTGATGATGACCTGGGCGGGGATGTCGCGCCAGTAGACGATGATGCGGTCTGCCATGTCGAAAATTCTCCTCGCGCTGACAATGCGATCTTGCCGCGTCGCGGGCTTCACCCGCCACGACTGCCCCATGCTCAAAAACGACGCGGGATTCGACTATACAGAAGGTTTTACCAGATGCCGCGGGTCACGCCGTTCCAGAGCCAGGTCCAGATCGGCGGATGATACCATTGCCGCGAGGGCGCCGCTATTTTCAATGGCTTGAGATTGCCGGCCGCCGCATCGCGCATCGCCTCGACGATGATGCCGGTCGAGGCCGCCGTCTGGAGCAGCGGATAGGTGTGCATCGTGTCGCGTTTGGAAGGTTTGACGCGCCGCTGGTAGAGCACGTCGCCGGTGTCGACGCCGGGATCGACAAGATGCACGGTGGCGCCGAAATTCTCCTCGTCGCGCGCGATGCGCGCCCAGTAGCCGCCCTGCAGGCCGCGATATTGCGGGTTGATGCCGGCGTGGAAGTTGAGGACGGGGCAGGGGATCGCGGCAAGCGTTTGCGCCTTCATCATGCGGCAGCTGACGAGGAGCAGCGCCGCCGGGCGGATTTTCCCGAGTACTTCGAGAAGTTCGGGGCTGTTGGCGGAGGGTACTGCTATGCGGCGGATTTGCGAATCGGGCGAGGGGTTTACGCCGAACTCCTCGATGATTTCCTGAGCGCGTTTCGTGGTGAAGCGCTTGCCGTATTTCGAGACGACCATGGTGGCGAGCTGGCCGAGGGCCTGCACCCAGCCGAGCTTCTTCGCCCGGCGCCGGATGAAGAGCTTTTTCGATTCGGGCTTTTCCTCGATGACGACGAGGCTCGGGAAAGCGGCCTTGAGGGCGTTGACGACGATTTCCGGGTTGGGGCCGGGCTGGATCAGAATGGCGATGGTCGGTGCCGTCATCGAGGAGCCTATGCATTTGCCTGTGCCCCTCATCCGGCTGCCGCCACCTTCTCCCCGCAAGCGGGGAGAAGGGATTGCCGCGCCGTATCCCGTGACGCGAGCGTTTCGTGAGCCGCGTCCCCTCTCCCCGCTTGCGGGGAGAGGGCTAGGGTGAGGGGCTATTCGGCCGGCACTGTCGCGCGCGGAGTTTATCGCCGCCTTAAGAGAAGGCGGCATCCGGCCGGATTGGCTAACCGTTCCTTACCGCGCGTGCAAAAGCTCGCCCGTCAGGTCGCCGTAGCCGGTGAAGCGGTATTCGTAGGCGAGGCCGAGATAGTCCGCCGCCTCCTTCGCCTTCTGCTGCAGGCCCTCGTCCTCGACCTGCGAGAGATAGACGAGCTTCTCGTAATTGCCGAAATACATGTCCTTCAGCTGCGGATAACGGTCGAGGCCGAGCGGTTCGATGACGAAGGCACGGAACTGGCGGGCGAGGAAATCGGTGAGGAAGAAGGAGGTGACGTCGTCGTCCTTGGCCGCAAAGGCCTCGTTGCCGGCGAAGAAGGAGTAACAGTGCGGTCCGGCGATGCGTTCGACGCCCTCGCGCTCGCAGAGCCGGTCGAGCAGGCCGCCCGTGCCGCAATCCGCATAGCCGACGAAGATGCGCGAAAACCCCTCGGCGCGCGCTTCGGCGATCGCCTGCTCCACGCCGGGAGTGATCTTTTCCGGATGGGCGTGCCAGATGGCGGGAAGACAGAGAAGGTCGATATGGGAAAGACCGTTCGCCTCGCGGATGGCGAGGACCTCGCGGGCGATGGCGCCGCAGGCGATGACGCGAACTTTTTCCGCGTTCATGCGTTCACCGGTGGGACTTCCATCCCGAAGTTCTGCGTCAACCACATCCATGAAAAGGGACTCCAATCATGACTGGGACGAACCTGACCCGTATGACCATCGTTCTCGCCGCGCTCCTGGCGCTCAGCGCCTGCGGCAACACCATTCGCGGCATGGGGCGGGATACGGCCAATGCCGTGGATGCGACGCAGGCCGCCGGCCAGGACATCGACAACGCCGCAAACTAAAGGTCGTCAGCGGACGGCGCCAATTCAAGACCGGCGCCGTCGAATTCACGATCAGCCGGCAAGCATGTTGTGCTTGCGCTTCATGAATTCCTTGGCGGTTTCCACGGCCACGGCCGCATCGCGGCAGTAGGCGTCGGCGCCGACGGCCTTGCCGAATTCCTCGTTCAGCGGCGCGCCGCCGACGAGAACGACGTAGTCGTCGCGCAGGCCCTTTTCCTTCATCGTGTCGATGACGACCTTCATATAGGGCATGGTGGTCGTCAGCAGCGCCGACATGCCGAGGATGTCCGGCTGCTCGCGCTCGATGGCTTCGAGATAGTTCTCGACCGGGTTGTTGATGCCGAGGTCGATGACGTCGAAGCCGGCGCCTTCCATCATCATGCCGACGAGGTTCTTGCCGATGTCGTGGATGTCGCCCTTGACGGTGCCGATGACCATCTTGCCCTGCTTCGGCGCGCCGGTGGCGGCGAGCAGCGGGCGCAGGATCGCCATGCCGGCCTTCATCGCGTTGGCCGAGAGCAGAACTTCCGGCACGAAGAGGATGCCGTCGCGGAAATCGACGCCGACGATGCGCATGCCTTCGACGAGCGCCTGGGTGAGGACATCGTAAGGTGCCCAGCCACGCTCGAGCAGGATGTTGGTTCCTTCCTCGATTTCCTCCTTCAGGCCGTCGTAGAGGTCGTCGTGCATCTGCTGCACGAGCTCTTCGTCGGAGAGATCGGCGAGAATGATTTCGTCGTCGGACATGTTGTTTCCTCGTCTCCAGTGGCGCTGCGGGCGGCAGGCTCGTCGTACAAGAAATATCCTTCCTCTTGCGCGGACCTGATTTCGAAAGCGACGTCGCATATGGTGAAAAGCGACCCGCCGGACGCTTCTGTCATCCATAACGCGTAAAGCCGTGAATTGACAGTGCAAACCGAGGGATGGCGCTACGATCGCCGTCGCAATCCGGCTATAGTCGCCACGGTGCCGATATCCAGCGTGCGCCACCGCTTGGC
This sequence comes from Shinella yambaruensis, assembly GCF_050859155.1. Taxonomy (NCBI): domain Bacteria; kingdom Pseudomonadati; phylum Pseudomonadota; class Alphaproteobacteria; order Hyphomicrobiales; family Rhizobiaceae; genus Shinella; species Shinella yambaruensis. The sequence goes on along the minus strand of NZ_CP150638.1, from coordinate 2,251,032 downwards.
GCTTTGAGAACCGTCCCGCCCCGGCGGCTTGCTAGCATAGGACGAGAGGCGCTTCTCCAGCGCCGGAAGAACAAGGAAAGACGGATCATGAGCGAGGACATTCAGCAGGTGGCAAGCGAGGGCGCCAGTGAAGGCGGCGGACGCCGGTCGCGTGAGGGGCGCGGTGCGGCCGCGCGGCGCGCATCGCGCACGGGAGGCGGTCCGGGCCCCTCGCTGCCCTACATCACCCGCAAGATCAAGGAATACGAGGTCCTCGACGAGGAAGGCCTGCAGCTCATCGAGGCGAATGCCGACCGGGTGCTGGAGGAGATCGGCATCGAGTTCCGCGAGGATCCGGAAGCGCTCCAGCTCTGGAAGGAAGCCGGCGCCGACGTCAAGGGCGAGCGCGTGCACTTTCCGAAGGGCCTTTGCCGCGAGCTCCTGAAGACCGCGCCGTCCAGCTTCACCTGGCATGCCCGCAATCCCGAGCGCAGCGTGCATATCGGCGGCAAGGCCACCGTCTTCGTGCCGGTCTACGGCCCGCCCTTCGTGCGCGACCTCGAAGGCAACCGCCGCTATGCGACGATCGAGGATTTCCGCAATTTCGTGAAGCTCGCCTATATGGCGCCGTCCATGCATTCTTCCGGCGGCACGGTCTGCGAGCCGGTGGACGTTCCGGTGAACAAGCGCCACCTGGACATGGTCTACAGCCACATCAAATATTCCGACAAGCCGTTCATGGGCTCGGTCACCGCGCCGGAACGCGCGGAAGACTCGATCGCCATGGCCAAGATCGTCTTCGGCGACGAGTTCGTCGAAAACAACACGGTCATGATGAACCTCATCAACGCCAACTCGCCGATGGTCTTCGACGAGACCATGGTGGGCGCGCTGAAGGTCTATGCGCGGCATAACCAGGCCTGCGTCGTCTCGCCGTTCATCCTGTCGGGCGCGATGAGCCCGGTGACGGTCGCCGGCACGCTGACGCAGATCCTGGCCGAGGTTCTCGCCGGCGCTTCCTTCACCCAGCTCATCCGCAAGGGCGCGCGGGTGCTGTTCGGCACCTTCGCCGCCTCGATCTCCATGCAGTCGGGCGCGCCGACCTTCGGCTCGCCCGAGCCTTCGCTCGTTTCCTACGGCGCGGCGCAGCTTGCCCGCCGTCTCGGCATTCCGTTCCGGACCGGCGGCTCGCTCTGCGGCTCGAAGATCCCGGATGCGCAGGCCGCCCACGAATCGGCCAACACGCTGAACATGACGCTGCTTGCCGGCACGAACTTCGTGCTGCATGCGGCCGGCTGGCTGGAAGGCGGCCTCGTCGCCTCCTACGAAAAGTTCATGATCGACCAGGACCAGCTCGGCATGCAGCAGAAGTTCGCCGAGGGCATCGACCTTTCGGAGAATGCGCAGGCGCTCGATGCGATCCGCGAGGTCGGCCCGGGCAGCCACTATCTCGGCTGCGCCCATACCCAGGCCAACTTCCAGACCGCCTTCTACCGCTCGCCGCTCGCCGACAACAACTCGTTCGAGCAGTGGGAGATCGAAGGCCAGAAGCGCATCGAGGACCGCGCCAACGCGCTCTGCCGCACCTGGCTGGAGAGCTACGAGGCGCCCTATCTCGACCCGGCGATCGACGAGGCGCTGCTCGCCTACGTCAAGAGCCGCAAGGACTCGATGCCGGACGCCTTCACCTGAAAGGGTCCCGATCGCGCCAGGGAGCAAGGCGGAGCAACGCGGGTGGCGGACATGATCCAGAAGGAAGTCTGGCGTCCCCACTATGAACTCAAGGGGGACGTGACCCGGTGAGGGGGTGTCGCCCCGATCTCGATACGATCCGTGCGGCTCTGAAGCCGCACGGTCTTTTTTTGCGCGGCACCGTGAACTTCGCCGGGGACGAGGTCGCACCGGACCTTGCGGATGGCCATCCTGCGGCCAGCGTCGCGCTCGTCGGCAATATCGGCAGCTCGATCTGGCCGGCCTTTTCGCGCTGGCGGGCCGAGCGGGCGGATCGCGGCGGCCCGGACCCGCTCGACGCCTGGTCGAAAGAGGTCGTCCAGGCCGTCGCCGCGGCGGCCGGCGCGACCGCCTGGTTTCCCTCCGATCCGCCCTGGCAGCCGTTCCAGCGCTGGGCCATGCGCGCGGAAGGCCTGAAGGCCTCGCCGCTCGGCATCCTCATCCATCCCGTCTATGGCCTCTGGCACGGCTATCGCGGCGCGCTCGGCTTTTCGATGCCGATCACGGATGCCCCTCTGCTTGCCGCGCCGCACCCCTGTGCGCACTGTCGCGACAAGCCGTGCCTGACGGCCTGTCCCGCCGGTGCCGTCCGTCTCGACATGTTCGACGTGCCCGCCTGCCGGGCGCATCTGTGCCTACCGGCGGGGCAGGGCGGCTGCATGGTCGCCGGCTGCCTTTCCCGCGCGGCCTGTCCCGTGGGGGCGGCCTATCGTTACGACGAGGCCCAGCTTCGCTTCCACATGGCGGCGCTGTCGCTTTGATCTTTTGTCGGGCCTGCTGCTAAATTCGCCGCATTGCCGGCGGAGCCAGGGGCATGCGCGTCCTTCTGTTCCTTTCCTTCCTTCTTGCCGCCCTGACCTTGCGGAGCGTTGCCATGGCCGAACCGCCGAAATGCGCCGAGATCGAGCATCTTTCCGGCCGCTACACCGTCTGCACATTCGACCCCGCGCAGGAGACGATCCGGCTCTTCGGTGCGGCGACGCTCGCCAGCCGCGGTGCGCGCTATGACCAGCTCAACACCCATCTCCTGCGCAACGGGCAGCACATGACCTTCGCCATGAACGGCGGCATGTATCACCCCGACTACGGGCCGGTCGGCCTGCTGGTGGAAGGGGGGCGGGAGACGGGCGCGCTCAACCGGGGCGATGCGTTCGGCAATTTCTTCCTCAAGCCGAACGGCGTGTTCTGGGTTGGCGAGGGCAGGGCCGGCGTGATGGAGACGGAGGCCTTCGCCAGGGCGGGGCTTTCGCCGCGCGAGGCGACGCAGTCCGGGCCGATGCTGGTCATCGACGGCAAGATCCATCCGCGGTTCCTTGCCGACGGCACGAGCCTGCAGATCCGCAACGGCGTCGGCAGCCTTCCCGACGGGCGGATCGCCTTCGTCATCTCGAACGATCCGGTCCGGTTCCACGACTTCGCGACGCTCTTCCGCGACCGGCTGCACAGCCGCAACGCGCTTTTCCTCGATGGCAGCATTTCCAGCCTCTACGCCCCGGAAATCCGGCGTCACGACCGCAATGCCGTGATGGGCATCATCATCGCCGTCGTGAAAAATCTGCCCTGGTGAGAAATTTTTTCGGAAGGACACCCAAGGATCGTCGCCCGACGCACGTCTGAAAGGATAGTGCACAGCAATCGGGATGGACCCGTGGAAACAGAACTCGTCGAAAAGGCGGCATCGGGCGACAGGCAGGCTTTCGCCGCGCTTGTCGAGAGCCGCTATGATTTCATCCATGCCGTTGCCTGGCGGTGGTGCGGCGACCGGCAGGATGCCGAGGACGTGGCGCAGGAGGTCTGCATACGCCTTGCAAGCGCCATCCGCGGCTTCAAGGGCGCGAGCCGCTTCGGTACCTGGCTCTATACGGTGACGCTGAACGCCGCGCGCGACCAGCTGCGCAAGCGCCGCCGGGCCGAATGGCGCGACGCCGCCTATCTGCGCGAACAGGCGGTGCTCGACGGCGCCCCCGCGGAGGACGGCAACGAGGAACTCTGGCAGGCGGTGCGCCAGTTGCCCGACAAGCAGCGCGACGCCGTGCTGCTGATCTACGGCGAAGGCCTCAGCCATGCGGCCGCGGCCGATGTGCTCGGCTGCGCCGAAACGACGATTTCCTGGCATGTGCACGAGGCCCGCAAGCGCCTGAAGGTGCTCTTGCGCGATGCGGCCGCGTGACGGAAGGACAGACGATGAGTGATCTCGACCTCGAAAAACTCGCCCGCGACAGGGTCCCTGCCGCCGACCCCGCGGCCCGCGCCCGCGCGCTCGCCGCCGCCATGGAGGCGTTCGACGGCGCGGAAAAAAATGCGGCCAGCCCCCAAGGATCGTCCGCAGGCGGGCGTCAAAGCTCCATCTTCAACCGGATATGGAACCCCATCATGAACCGCAGACTTCTCGCCGGCTCGGCCCTTGCCACGCTGCTCGTCGTGCCCGTCGCCGGCCTCGTGACCTATGAACTGGTGAACAACGGCACCGTGCCGTTCACCGTGACGACGGAGGTCGCCGAAACGTCCGGTGGCCAGGATCTGCGCGCCCGCCAGCAGGAAGCCAAGAAGACCACGCCGAACGCCGGCGAGCTTTCCGCGGCCCTGCAAAGCGGCGAGGCCCGGGACGGCAGCGCAGGGCAGGCGACCGGGGCGGAGGCGAAAGCGGAGGCCGCGCAGCCGACCGACATGCTGGCTGCCGAGCCTGTTCCGCTTGCCGAAGGCCGGGAAGAGGAGGCCGTCGCGGCCGCGCCGGATTCCTTTGCGTTGGGCGAAGCGGTCGCCACGCAGTCGCTCAGCCGCGCCATCACGCAGCCCTCCGCGACGGCGGACGCCATCGCGATGCCCGTGCCCGCGGAGGACCGCGAGCGTTTCGCCTCGGCCGATCCCAACCCGGTCAAGAGCGTCGCCACCGATCCGGTCTCGACTTTCTCCGCCGATGTCGATACGGCGTCCTATTCCTATGTGCGCCGCGCCCTGCTCGGCGGCGGCCTGCCGGACCGGGAGGCCGTTCGGGTGGAGGAACTGGTCAACTACTTCCCCTATGACTGGAAGGGGCCGGAGACGGCGGAAAAGCCGTTCAACGCCACCGTCACCGTCCTGCCGACGCCGTGGAACAAGGATACCGAACTGCTGCATATCGGCATCAAGGGGTTCGATACGGCGGCGACGGCGCAGCCTGCCGCCAACCTCGTCTTCCTCATCGACGTTTCCGGCTCGATGAACGAGCCGGACAAGCTGCCGCTCCTGAAGGGCGCCTTCCGCCTGCTGGTCGGCAAGCTGAAGGACACGGACACCGTCTCCATCGTCACCTATGCCGGCAATGCCGGCGTGGTGCTGGAGCCGACCGCGGCGAAGGACCGGCAGAAGATCCTCGACGCCATCGACACGCTGCAGCCGGGCGGCTCGACGGCGGGCGCGGAGGGCATCGAGACGGCCTACCGGCTGGCCGAGAAAGCCTTCAAGACGGATGGCGTCAACCGCGTCATGCTGGCGACGGACGGCGATTTCAACGTCGGTCCCGCAAGCGACGACGACCTGAAGCGCATCATCGAGGAACGGCGCAAGAGCGGCATCTTCCTCTCCGTGCTCGGCTTCGGCCGCGGCAACTACAATGACGGCATGATGCAGACGCTGGCGCAGAACGGCAACGGCACGGCCGCCTATATCGACACGCTGGCCGAGGCGCAGAAGACGCTGGTGGAGGAGGCGGGCGCCTCGCTCTTCCCCATCGCCAAGGACGTCAAGTTCCAGATCGAGTTCAACCCCGAGCGCATCGCCGAATACCGCCTGATCGGCTACGAGACCCGCGTGCTCAACCGCGAGGATTTCAACAACGACAAGGTGGATGCCGGCGACATCGGCTCCGGCCACCGGGTGACGGCGATCTACGAGGTGACGCCGAAGGGCAGCCCCGCCGTGCTGAACGACCCGCTGCGCTACGGCAAGGAAAACGCGGCAGCGGCGCCCGTGGCCGAGAGCGGCGAGCTCGCCTTCCTGAAGATGCGCTGGAAGAAGCCGGATGGCGACACGAGCGAACTCGCCACCCTGCCGGTGACCGATGCCGATGCCGTCGCCGACGTGAACGCCGCCGCGCCGGATGTGCGCTTCTCCGTCGCCGTCGCCGCCTTCGGGCAGAAGCTGAAGGGCGTGAGCGCCTTGCAGGACTATGCCTACGGCTCGATCCTCGGCCTTGCGGAAGCGGCGAAGGGCAACGACCCGTTCGGCTACCGCGCGGAGTTCCTGAAGCTCGTCCAGCTCGCCGGCGGCCTTTCCGGCGAGAAGGCGCAATAGGGCAGGCCGCCTTGCCTCAGGCCCGCCGGACCTTGTCCTTGCGGGCAGAGGCAATCGGTACTCCCTCTGCCCCACCGGCCATCTCCCTTTGAGGGTAAGGGATTCGCGCATAGGGGCAGGACGATGCCGCGACCCCTTCTCCCCCGGGGGGAGAAGGTGGCCCGAAGGGTCGGATGAGGGGGTGAGGCAGGTGCGATATTGCAATCATTTACGCCTTCGGTCTCCCCCTCATCCGCCTGCCGGCACCTTCTCCCCCCGGGGGAGAAGGGGTTGCGGCGACGATTGCATTCCATAGGCGATTGCCTTGCCCTCAAGCGGAGATGGCCGGCAGGCCGTAGAGGGAACGCCCCGCCATGCGAAACCACCATGCCGCAAGCCGAAGGAACGGCCTACGCGGCAGGCTTTTCCTTCGTATTGTGAAGATTGCTTGCGGAAGCGGGCGCGGCGTCGCCTTCGCCCCGCCTGCGGGGAGAAGGCGGCGGCAGCCGGATGAGGGGTGCCGTCCAGCGGCGCTCCCTGACCTGCGACAGGTGGGCATAGCCGCGCTCGCTGCCTTCGACCAAGGTCAGCCCCACATCGCGCAGCAGCCGTATATCCCGCCGCGCAACGAGCAGCCGCAAGGCCTCCCGCTCCGCCTGCCTGCGGCGAAACCGCATCCATTGTTCCAAGAGTTTTCCGATGATTCCCATGGCCTTGCCTTCCCTTGCAGGGCAAGCCAAGCAAAACCGTAGACATTTCACAAACGAATAGCGATTATGGCAGGCATCAGAAAAAGCGATGGCGCCAATGTATCCACCTCTCGAAAGTGACCTGCTCCGCATCTTCGTCGCCGTCGCCCAGGCCGGCAATGTCACGCATGCTGCCGACAGGCTCGGGCGAACGCAGTCGGCGATCAGCATGCAGGTGCGCAAGCTGGAGGAATCGGTGGGCGCGACGCTCTTCGAGCGCGGTCCGCGCGGCGTCGCCCTGACGCGGGAGGGCCAGCGGCTGCTGCCCTATGCGCGGCGCATCGTCGGGCTCGTCGACGAGACCACGGCGGCGATGCGCACGGTGCCGCTGGACGGGCCGGTGCGCGTCGGCATTCCGGAGGAATACAACCAGACGGTCCTGCCCAATGCGCTGGCGGCCTTCGCGGAAGTCCATCCGGATACCGAGGTGACGGTGCTGTGCGGCTACACCGCCCAGCAGCTTGCGGCGCTGGAGGCTGACGAACTGGACCTCGCCATCATCTTCGACTGGTGCGACGGGGTTACCGGCGAGCTGCTGGCGATCGACCCGACGGTCTGGGTCACCTCCGTGGCACACAACCGGCACCTGGAGCGCCCCATGCCGATCGCCGTCTACTGGCGCTCGAGCTGGTGCCGGGACTTTGCCCTGCGCTCGCTGGAGCGGCACGCGATCCCCTTCCGCACCGCCTATACCTGCGACACCAGCGGCGGGCTGCGCTCGGCGGTCATGAGCGGGCTCACCGTCGCGCCGCTATCGCGCAGCAACATTCCGCCCGGCACGCGCGAGCTGACCGCGGCGGAAGGCTTTCCGCCGATCGATGCCTCGCGCGTCGTGCTGAAGCGCAATCCCCGGCGCAGCGGGCCGACCATCGACGGCATGGCCGACATGATCCGCAAATCCTTCGGGCCGCTGGCGGTGCCGGCGGATCAGGCCTTCGGATAGGCCCGTTCGAGGCCGCCCGAGCGGGTAAGGCCGGTACGGAAGGCGACATAGGCGGCATGCTGGCTGGAGCGGGCAGCCTCGGTCAGCCGCATCTGCAGGCGCGCGGGCGCCGTCTCGCCCAGCCATTCGCCGAGCCTTTCCAGCTTCAGGGAATTGAGGAAACGGGCGCCGGCGGCGCGGTTGAGATAGAGGTCGAGACCTTCGAGCAGGTTCTCGTCCTGCTTGGGGTTTTCCATCAGAAGGCGCAGATAGGCCTGGTCGGCCTCGCCGAGGGCACCCAGCTTGTCGGCCACGGTCTCCCGGTCGGGAAAGGCTGCAAGATCGGCACTCATGATCGTCCCCCAAGAATCGCTCTGATTCTCATTTCTAACGCAATTCCGGACGCAAAACCGCTGTGGACTTTTGCTGGAATTGCTCTGGATAGACAGGGACAAAGCGGGTCGCCAGCCTGTGACCGAATGTTTGGACTAAAAATCCAATATTGACAAATTATCTATCTTTGGATTGTTTGTCCGCATGTACGACTCATCAAACGCCGACCTGCTGCTTCGCCAGCACACCGCGACGGCCGCGGCCATTTCGACCCTGCTCTATCCCCATGCCGAGGTCGTGCTGCACGATCTCGAAACGGGATTGATCGCCGGTATCTGGAACGCCTTTTCCGGCCGCAAGGCGGGCATGGAATCGCTCGTCGAGGAGGCGCTGGAGGAGGCCGGCGAGGGCGGCATCTACGGCCCCTACGAGAAGACCGGCGAGGACGGGCGGCGCCTGAAATCGGTGACGGCGGTGCTGAAGGACGATTTCGGCCAGGCGCTCGGCCTCTTCTGCATCAACATGGACGTGTCGCATTTCGACGCCGCGGCAAAGCTGCTTTCGGCCTTTGCCGGCGCGGCGGCCACCCGCCCGGCCTCGCTTTTCGCCGGCGACTGGCGCGAGGAGATCAACACGGCGCTGCACGACTGGCTGCGCACCCGCGGGCTGGCGCTGACGGCGCTGAAGAAGGGCGACCGGGTGGCGCTCGTCGCCGCGCTCGACGGGCGCGGCCTGTTCCAGACCCGCAATGCCGTCGACCACCTCGCCGGCCTCATCGGCGCCTCTCGCGCCTCGATCTACAACTATCTCGCCGATGCCCGGCGCCAGAGCCAGAAGGACAGGACCCCGTGACCACGCTGCCGGATTTCCGCCTCGAAACCCATTTCTCGCGCTGGGAGTTCAAGGCGCGCCATCACATGACGGCAAGCGATGCTGAGACGATGACCATGTCGGACCTGCTGGCGCTGGCTGGTCCCGAGGATCGCGAGGCCTGGGAGCGCGTCGCGCTCGGCTATACCGAGACCTGGGGCGCGCCCGAACTGCGCGAGACCATCGCGACGACCTATGACACGCTGTCGGGCGCCGACATCCTGACCTTCGCCGGCGCGGAGGAGGGGCTTTACTGCGCCATGCTGGCGCTGCTTGCGCCCGGCGACCACGCCATCGTCACCGTGCCGAACTACCAGTCGATGGAGACGATGCCGGTCACCGTCGCCGGCCATGTCACGGGCATCGCGCTCCGGCCGGAAAACCGCTGGCAGCTCGATCTCGACGACGTGCGCGCCGCGCTGCGCCCCGAAACAAAACTCATCGCCGTCAATTTCCCCAACAACCCGACCGGCACCATCGCCGACCAGGCGGTCTTTCGTGGCCTCGTCGATCTTTGCGCCGGGCGCGGCATCCATCTCTTTTCCGACGAGGTCTATCGCGGGCTGGAGATCGACGCCGCAAAACGCCTGCCGCAGGCGGCCGACCTGTTCGACAAGGGCATTTCGCTCAACGTGATGTCCAAGGCCTACGGCCTGCCGGGCCTGCGCATCGGCTGGATCGCCAGCAAGGACCATGCCTTGCTGGCGCGCATGGAGAAGATGAAGCACTACCTCTCCATCTGCAATGCGCGCCCCTCCGAGGTGCTGGCCGGCATCGCGATCAAGGCGCGCGAAACGATCTTCGCCCGCAACCGCGCGCTCTGCGCGGAGAATATGGCAAGGCTCGGCGCCTTCTTCGCCGATTATCCGGATCTCTACGAATGGGCCGAGCCGGACGGCGGCTGCGTCGCCTTCCCGCGCTATCGCGGCGCCGACGGCGTCGAGGCGCATTGCCGGCGGCTGGTGGAGGAGAAGGGCGTGCTGCTGCTGCCCTCCAGCCTCTATGTATCCGACCTCCTGCCCGTGCCGCCGGATCGCTTCCGCGTCGGCTTCGGCCGGCGCAACATTGAGGCGGGGCTGTCGGCCTGGCGGGAATTTCTCGCGGAGGAAGCGCGCTAGCCCTTGTGCAGGATGTCGGTCGCCTTGTGGTCGTCGTCGACGCCGTCGATCAGCAGCACGTCGCCGTCCGCGTTGCGGGTGCGCAGCGGCAGGATCGCCTGGTAGGCGGGCGAAGCGTACCAGGCCTCGGCGGCGCTGCGGCTCGGGAAGGACAGCATGACGACGTCGCCGGAGAAGCTGCCCTCCAGCACGCGCTTGTTGCCGTCGCCGTGCAGCACGAACCGGCCGCCGAAGGGGGCCATGGTGGTGTCGATCGCCTCGAGATAGGCGATGATCTCCGCCCCGAAGGCGACATTGCGAAGATGGGCGAGGGCATAGGTGATCATGGGTCTCTCCTGTGCGTGGCGGTATGGGAGAAACCTACGGCGCCCTCCGCGGCAGATCGATTACCTTGCGGGTAATGCCGGCGCCTATCTGCTTCCAGAGGTCAGGGCAAGGGAAAGCCGCCCGCGGCGTGGCCGGGGCGGCTGATGATCCTTCGTGCCGGTGGCTGGCCTCAGCCGCGGCGACGGCTGCGTTCGCGGGCGGGCGCGGCGGCGCTTTCGTCGGCGGTCTTGTTGCGCAGCGGGCCGATCGTCTCGATGATTGCGGCGAGCGTCGGGCGTTCGCGCGGCTCGTGCGCGTCGAGCGCCACGCGCATGGCGGCAAGGTGCTCGCAGGACGTGCCGCAGCAGCCGCCGATGATGCGCGCGCCGGCATCACGGGCGAGGCGGGCATATTCGGCCATCAGCGGCGGCGTGCCGGAATAGTAGATTTCCGCGCCGCGATATTCCGGGATGCCGCAATTGCCCTTGACGACGACGGTCGCGGACGGGTCGGCGCCGGTCATGTCGAGCAGCGAGGAGAGGATATCGGAGGCGCCGACGCCGCAATTGGCGCCGACGGCGAGGGGACCTGCGCCGATATCGCCGGCAACGCCGTGGATGTCCCGCGGATGCAGGCCCATCATCGTCTTGCCGGCCGTGTCGAACGAGCCGGTATAGACGAAGGGCAGGCCGACCTTGGTGGCGGCTTCCGCGGCGGCGCGGATCTCCTCCGGCGAGGACATGGTCTCGATCCAGGCGACGTCTGCGCCGCCGGCCTTCAGGCCCTCGATCTGCTCGGCGAAGGCGGCGACGGCATCGTCATAGGTCATCGCGCCGAGCGGCACGAGCAGTTCGCCCGTCGGGCCGACGGAGCCGGCGACGATCACCGTGCGCGGCGCCTTGTCGGCGACCGCGCGGGCAATCTCGGCTGCCTTCCTGTTGAGGTCGAAGACGCGGTCCTGCGCATGGTGCAGCTTCAGGCGATGGCGCGTGCCGCCGAACGTGTTGGTGAGGATGATGTCCGCCCCGGCATCGACGAAGTCCTGGTGCAGCTTCGTGATGTTCTCGGGCTTCGCCTCGTTCCACAGTTCCGGCGCTTCCCCGGCTTCGAGGCCCATGGCGAAGAGCGAGGTCCCTGTCGCGCCATCGGCGAGCAGGAAGGGCTTTTCGGCAAGAAGCTGGGCAAGCGGGTTCGTCGCGGTCATCGGCATATCCTTCTGTTTGTCACATCATATAAAGATTTCTTTATGTGATTGCAATGATGGATTGGCGGCACGTTCGAGGAAGGCAGCGACCTTTCCTCCGTCATGGTCGGGCTTGACCCGACCATCCACAGCCGCGAGTGCCGTGTGGACCCTCGGGTCAGGCCCGAGGGTGACGGAGGAGAGGGAAAGGGGTGAGGAGAGGATAGGAGAGAAGAGAAGAGAAGAGAAGAGAAGAGAAGAGGAGAGGGTGAGGAGAGGGAGCAGGCCCATTCCCAAACGAGGAGAGGGCGCCCCGGGGCGCCCTCTTTGTTCGTCTGTGGACGTTCAGGCTGCCTTCGCTTCGTGGCTGGTCGGCGTCACCATGCTGGAAATGATGGCGCTGAGGCTGATCGCGCCGATCGGCCGGCCCGCCTCGTCGACGACATGGGCGAGCGTCTGGTTGGCCGCCGTCATGGCGCGGGCGGCCATTTCGAGCACCGTGCCCTTGGCGATCGGCATGCCCTCGGGATTGCCCGAGAGCGGCGCCATGATCGTCTCGACGTTGACGACGCGGCCGCGATTCACCTCCTTGACGAAGGCGGTGATGTATTCGTCCGCGGGGTTCAGCACGATCTCCTGGCCGGTGCCCTGCTGCACGACCATGCCGTCGCGCAGGATCGCGATCTTGTCGCCGAGGCGCAGCGCCTCGTCGAGATCGTGGGTGATGAAGACGACGGTCTTCTTCAGCTCCTTCTGCAGGTCGAGCAGCACGGTCTGCATGTCGACGCGGATCAAGGGGTCGAGCGCCGAATAGGCTTCGTCCATCAAGAGGATGTCGGCATCGTTGGTCAGCGCCCGGGCAAGGCCCACGCGCTGCTGCATGCCGCCCGAAAGCTGGTTCGGATAGTGGTTCTCGAAGCCGGCAAGGCCGACGCGGGCGATCCACTGCTTGGCGCGCTTCTCACGCTCCGCCTGCGCCACGCCCTGGATCTCAAGGCCGTAGACGGTGTTTTCCAGGACCGTGCGGTGCGGCAGCAGCGCGAATTTCTGGAACACCATCGCCGTCTTGTGGCGGCGGAATTCGCGCAGGTCGTTCTCGCTCATCCGGCAGACGTCGACGCCGTCATAGAGCACCTCGCCGGCGGTGGGGTCGATCAGCCGGTTGATGTGGCGGATCAGCGTCGATTTTCCCGAGCCGGACAGGCCCATCACCACCATGATGCCGCCGGCGGGCATGGAGATGTTGATGTCGCGCAAGCCCAGCACATGGCCGTATTTCTGGTTCAGCTCGGCCTTGCCGAGGCCGTTCTTGACCGCATCGACATAGTCGCCGCCGCGGGGTCCGAAGATCTTGTAGAGATTGCGGACCTCGATTGCATGACTAACCATGAATTACCTCCGAATGCTTCTGCAGCCGCTTGCCATAGGCCTGGCTTGTACGGTCAAAGATGATGGCGATGGCCACGAGCGCGAACCCGTTGAGGAACCCGACCGTGAAGAACTGGTTGTTGATGGCCTGGAGCACGTTCTTGCCGAGCCCCCCGACGCCGACCATCGAGGCGACCACGACCATGGCGAGCGACATCATGATGGTCTGGTTGATGCCGGCCATGATGGTGGGCAGGGCGAGCGGCATCTGCACGTTCCTCAGCTTCTGCCAGCCGGAGGAGCCGAAGGCGTCGGCCGCTTCCAGCACCTCCTTGTCGACGAGACGGATGCCGAGATTGGTGAGGCGGATCATCGGCGGCACAGCATAGATGACGACCGCGATGAGGCCCGGCACCTTGCCGATGCCGAAGATCATGACGACGGGGATGAGGTAGACGAAGCTCGGCATCGTCTGCATCACGTCGAGGATCGGGTTGACGAAGGCCTGCACCCGGTCGGAGCGGGCCATGAGAATACCGATCGGGATACCGACGATGACGGCGATCAGCGTACAGACCGTCACCATGGCGAGCGTCACCATCGTGTCGTTCCACAGGCCCAATAGCCCGATGGCGCACATGGAGGCGGCGGTGCCGATGGTGATCTTGATGTTGCGGCTGCCGAAATAGACGATGGCCAACATCGCGATCAGGATGATCGGCCAGGGCGAGCTGACGAACAGCCGCTCCAGATAGTTCAGAAACCACTGCAATGGCTGGACCATCGCATCGATGATGTTGACATAGCTCCTGACGAGGCTCTTGAAGCCGTCGTCGATGACTTTTCTTGCGCCGCGGATACTCGCGTCACTGAAGGCTGGAAACTTGCAAAGAAAGCCTGGCAACAGTTCGCATAGGCCTGCCATCCTCTTCCCCTCTTCTACCGGAAGTTATTGTCCCGTTCTGCAAGAGCGTTTTCTTGCCTTGCGAACGGGACGGCGCGCACAGGGATATTCTTGTTCTGGTTCCCGGCTTGCAGTCCGTCTTCTCACGAACGGCTGCCTGATACTGTGCTGTTTGCGACCTCTGCAGTTTCTTGAGCGGGCGTCGGGCGGTTTGCCTGCACCCTCGTTCAGGTCGCCGGAAAGCCGGCAGCCGCAAAGGGCCGCCGGCAGGCCGTCGTCAGAGCGCGGCCTTGACCTTTTCCGCGATATCCGGAGCGACCCACTTGGTCCACATGTCCGGATAGGTTTCGAGGAAATGCTTGGCGGCGTCCTCGTTCGTGCCCTGGTTCTCGTCCATCCAGGCAAGCACCTTGCCGACCGTGCCGTTGTCCCACTGGCGCGTCTTCATGTAGTCCATGGCAACGCCGGCCTTTTCGGAGAAGGCCTTGGTCACGACGGTGAACACGTCGGAGGTTGGATAGGAGTTGACCTTGGGGTTGGGGCAGTCCGGCACGGCGGTGCAGGCATCCCAGTCGGCCTTGTCGTGTTCGACGCCGAAGGAGAGCTTCGTCATCTCGTACTTGCCGAGAATGGCGGTGGGCGCCCAGTAGTAGCCGAGCCAGCCGCTCTTCTTCTCGAAGGCATTGGCGATCGAGCCGTCGAGGCCCGCCGCCGAGCCCGTGTCGACGAGCGTGAAGCCGTCCTTGTCCGCATCCAGCGCGCGGTAGAGATTGTCCGTCGAGACCTGGCAGTTCCAGCCCGAGGGGCAATTGTGCACGGCGCCCTTGGAGGAGTCTTCCGGCGCGGGGAAGAGTTCCGGATGCTTCAGCGCGTCCTGCACGGTCTTGATGTCGGGATGCGCGTCGGCGAGGAATTTCGGGATCCACCAGCCCTCGACGCCACCTTCCGAAAGCAGCGGCGCGAGCTGGATCAGGCGGCCTTCGGCGATCGCCGCGTCGAGCGGCGTGCGCACGGCGTTGACCCACATTTCGGGCGCGACGTCCGGCTCGCCCTTCTCGTTCATGGAGGTGAAGGTCGGCATCGTGTCGCCGGTCACCAGCGTGACGGTGCAGCCATAGCCGTTTTCGAGGATGAGCTTGTCGACATGCGCGGCAACGCCCGCCGAGGCCCAGTTCATCTCGGCGATCGAGACCTCGCCGCAGTCTGCCGCCTGGGCAGAACCGGCAAAGCCGTAAAGGCCGGCAGCAAGGATGGTTGAAGCAAGGAGCTTCTTCATGGATTAAGACCTCCCAGTCTTGGATGCAGCGATCAACCCGGAAGGCAGCGCAGGCTACTGCGTTGTCCCGACTGCCCGAAAGTTTTGCGACAGCCACGGGGATCCGATGCCAGGTGAGGCGAGCCAATCCCCCTGCTGCAGCGACGCCGAGCCTTTTTCTGGTTTGCCGGCGGAACCCTGTCACCGGCGACCTATCTTCGTGCGTCACAAGGGCAGCCTACGGGTTCTCATAGAGAAATCAACCTCCTGTGCGGCCAGGCCATGGCCGCTGGGCTGTCCCGGAGCGCCGAAAGGCTGAAATTCCAGCAACCTTGCGGTGGAAAAAATGGGCGTTTGCTCGCATCAGGGCAAATGATCAGGGTGCAATTCGCGAGGGCGGGTGCGATGGTCGCTGAAAGCGGACAAATCCTGTCCCGAATGCGCCGCTTCGGGCCTTCGATCAATTATCGCAAAAATTTTCAAAAAAGTTCGTGATTCACCTTTGCTTAAGCTTCCGATAACGGTCCGGTAAGGATGTGCCGCTATTGGTTCTTTCACGGCGGGGGACACCGCCGCCTGCTCCGGAAAGGTATTGCGTACCGGGGTGCCTGGGCTCCGACGCGTTCTTGTCGGACGCCGCCATGCGTATTTTGGCAAGCCGTGCATCACCGGAAGGGATGCACGGCTTTCGCCGTTTCAGGGCTGCGAAAGGCAATAAAAAACGCCGCCTCCCGGAGAGAGACGGCGCTGGATACGAGCGGGACCTGACGTCGCGCTCGAAGGATCAGCCGACGTTGCGCGTGCGGATGAAGCCGAGCGGGCCGAGCGGCGCGTCCATGACGACGTTGCGCACGCGGGACTGGCTCTGGGGGGCTTCGCCGTTCCAGGCGATCTGTACGAAGTTCGGCTTGCTGAAGATGAACAGCATTGTCTTTGTCCTTGAAACCCGAAGCCACGCGCCTCGGCTGTGTGATGGTGTTGATATAGGCGTTCTCCGGACGGAAAGCCATGGTCGTTCACGGCGCGACATGTCGCAAAAAGGACAGCATGACAGCCATGCTTGCGGCGCATGGCGACCTTCCGGGAAAAAGCGGCGCCGGCGGCGCGAAGATTGCGGCAAGATTGCGGTAAGTCAGGGCTTTTCGGTGACGAGCGGGAATGCTACGAGGGCCGCATGACCAGAACGATCATGCTCCAGGGCACCGGCTCGGATGTCGGAAAAACGGTATTGGTGGCGGGGCTCTGCCGCATTGCCGCCAATCGCGGGCTGAAGGTGCGCCCCTTCAAGCCGCAGAACATGTCGAACAATGCCGCCGTCTCGGCCGATGGCGGCGAGATCGGCCGGGCCCAGTGGCTGCAGTCGCTGGCCGCCCGCGTGCCGTCCTCCGTGCACATGAACCCGGTGCTTCTGAAGCCGCAATCGGACGTTGGCAGCCAGATCATCGTGCAGGGCAGGGTGTTCGGCCAGGCGAAGGGGCGCGACTACCAGGCGCTGAAGCCGAAGCTGATGGGCGCCGTCATGGAAAGCTTCGAGACGATCGCGGACGGCGCCGATCTCGTCGTCGTCGAGGGCGCGGGCTCGCCGGCGGAAATCAACCTCCGGGCCGGGGACATCGCCAATATGGGTTTTGCCACGCGCGCCGGCGTGCCGGTCGTGCTCGTCGCCGACATCGACCGCGGCGGCGTCATCGCCTCGCTTGTCGGCACCCACGCCATCCTGCCGGAAGAAGACCGGCGCATGGTCGCCGGCTATCTCATCAACAAGTTCCGGGGCGATGTGACGCTGTTCGACAGCGGCATTGCCGAGATCGCCCGCTTCACCGGCTGGCCCTGTTTCGGCGTCGTGCCCTGGCTGAGAGAGGCGGCGCGCCTGCCGGCGGAGGATTCGGTGGTGCTGGAGCGGCTCGCCAGGGGCGGCGGCGGGGCGCTGAAGGTCGCCGTGCCGGTCCTCTCGCGCATCGCCAATTTCGACGACCTCGATCCGCTCAAGGCCGAGCCGGAGGTGGACCTCGTCTTCGTGCGGCCGGGCGAGCGGCTTCCGGCCGATGCCGGCCTCGTCGTCCTGCCGGGCTCCAAGTCCACTATTGCGGATCTCCACGAATTCCGTGCCGCCGGCTGGGACCGCGACCTTGCCCTGCACAGGCGCCGCGGCGGCCGGATCATCGGCATCTGCGGCGGCTACCAGATGCTCGGCAGCCGCGTCACCGACCCGCTCGGCATCGAGGGCAGCGAGCGGGAGGTCGAGGGGCTCGGTCTGCTGGCGGTCGAGACCGAGATGGCGCCGGAAAAGACCGTGCGCAACAGCACGGCCCGCTCCCTGCAATATGACGTGCCGCTCGAAGGCTATGAGATCCATCTCGGCCGCACCACCGGGCCGGACACGCTGCGTCCCCCCGTCAGCATCGACGGCCGGCCGGACGGCGCGATCTCGCCCGACGGGCGGGTGATGGGCACCTATCTGCACGGTCTTCTGTCGAGCGACGCCTACCGCGCCGGGCTGCTTGCCGATTTCGGCATCGAGGGCGGCGGCTTCGATTACCGGGCGAGCGTCGATGCGGCGCTCGACGGCGTGGCGGCGGAGCTGGAGGCGGTTCTCGACCCGCGATGGCTCGACGGCCTTTTAGCCCGGGCTGATTAAACCGGCCTTCTGAAACGTTCAGCCATCGGGTTCTTCCGCTGCCGGCCTGCCGCACCAAAGTTGCGCCAGAATTCGGTGCGAGGAGTGACGGAAATCCGCCCGGGATCGCCGGGCGCTGGCGCCTTCGCGCGATCCGAAAGGGTGGGATATATGGGTTCTGGACCTCTCGCACGCTCCGTTCTGGTGCGGCTCGGCATCGCCGGCATCGTCGGGTTGTCGCTCGCCGGCCAGCCGGCGGTCGCCTTTGCCCAGGCTGCGACCGGCAAGGAGGCCGGCAGCGCCGGCAAACGCTGGGAAGAGGAGTTCTCGCTCTGGCAGAAGGTCTCCGCCGGCAGCGATGTCGCGCAGTATGAAGGCTACCTGAAGCAATATCCGAACGGCACGTTCGCCTCCATGGCGCGCCTGCGCATCGCCGAACTGCAGGCCGCCGCCAAGGCGAAGCCGGCGACGGGCGCCTCCGATGAGGCCGAGGCGGATGCCAAGGCCAAGGCCGAGCAGGCCGCTGCCGCCGAAAAGGCGAAGGCGGAGGAACAGGCCGCTGGGGAAAAGGCCAAGGCCGAAGAGGAGGCCCGCAAGATCGCGGAGGCCGAGAAAGCCAAGGCGGATGCGGAAGCGGCGCGTGTGAAGGCCGAGGAAGAGGCGCGGAAGGTGGCTGAGGCCGAAAAGGCCAACGCCGAGGCGGAAGCCGCGCGCCTGAAGGCCGAAGAGGATGCGCAGAAAGCGGCGGAAGCCGAGAAAGCCAAGGCCGAGGCGGCGCGCCTGAAGGCGGAAGCCGACGCGAAGAAGGCGGAAGAGGCTGCCGCGGCGCGCAAGCTTGTCGAGGAAAAGGCCGCGGCCGAGGAGAAGGCGCGCGCGGAAGCCGCCGCGGCGGAAAAGGCCCGCGCCGAAGAGGCCGCGCGCCTGAAGGCGGAGGCGGAAGAGAAGGAAGCGGCCGCCCGCAAGCTCGCCGAGGCGCAGGCCGCCGAGGCCGAGCGGCTGAAGGCGGAGGCCGCGGCCGCCGCCGAGAAGGCCAGGGCGGAGGAAGCAGCCCGCCTGAAGGCCGAGGCCGAGCGCCAGAAGGCCGAAGAGGCCGCCGCCGCGGAAAAGGCGCGTGCGGAAGAGGAAGCCGCTGCCCGGCGCGAGGTCGAGGCCCGGCGCGTCGAAGCGGAAAAGGCTGCCGCGGCCGAGAAGGCGCGGATCGAAGAAGAGGCCGCCGCTGCCCGCAAGCTTGCTGAGGAAAAGGCCGCCGAGGTGGAACGGCTGAAGGCGGAAGCCGCGAAGGCCGCTGCCGACGCCGAGGCCAAGGCCGCCGAGGCGGCCCGCCTTGCCGAGGAAGCCGAAAAACGCGCCGAGGAAGCGGCCGCCGCCGAACGGGCCGCGCAGGCGAACGACACCGCGGCCCGCGAAAACGAAGCGCAGGACGCGGACACGAAGAACCGCGGCCTTGCCGTCGAGCGCGCCGACGATGCGGCGAAACGCGAGGAGGAGACCTTCCAGAAGGCCGTGCTCGACGGTTCGGAAAAGGCCTTCCGCGCCTATCTCGACGCATATCCGGACGGCCGTTTCGTCGCCGATGCGCGCGAGCGCCTTGCGGCGCTGGCAGACACGGCCCGGCAGGCGGCCAAGCCGAAGCAGGAAAGCGAAACGGCCACCGCTGAAACCGAGCGGAAGGCCGAGCAGCCGGTCGTCGACCGCCGCGAGGCCTATATGGATCGTTCGACCCGCGTGCAGGCGCAGCGCTGGCTGAGCATGCTCGGCTTCAACACCTATGGCGTCGACGGCGTCTTCGGTTCGCGCACCCGCGCCGCGATCGCCGCCTGGCAGGGGGCGTCCGGCTACCGCGCCGACGGCTACCTCTCCCGCCAGCAGTACCGCGCTCTCCGGCAGGCCGCGCAATATGCCGAGGCCCGGCAGAATCGCCAGCGCCGCTACCAGCAGGACTACGACGTGCTCGAAGGCCCGGTCGACGGCTATTACGAGCGCTACTATCGCGACGACGGCTATTACAATGGCGGCGGTGGCGTGGTGATCATCCCCGGCTATTGAGATCGCGACGGCCGGACGGCGGTTTCAGCACAGGTGATGACGCTGCCGGTCGATTGACTTCGCAGGGGCGGAAGCATAATCATCCGGGATATTGGATGGTTCCCGGATCCGGAAACGGATCGGGGAGTAAATGGGAATGTGACGCGGCGGACCCAACCAGGGCGCTGCAATCACGGCCGACCCCGCGACTGTAGAGTGGCGAGGGACGCCCATCCGGACGGGAGGATCTGCGCGGAACGGGGCAATGGTGCCTTCGCCCCGCGCCGTGACAACCAGCCGGAAAAGCCACTGGGTGGCATCGCGATCAGCAGGGGTTGGACGCCTCTTTCTCTACGAATCGTCCGCCTTTTCGCGATGCCGGAGCCTGGGAAGGCGAGGGCGACCCGCAGGCGTTTTTGGACGCCGGACGCTGCGAGCCAGGAGACCTGCCAGCCAATGCGAAGGACATTTCGTCCGACCTGGGGAGGTTTCCCCGCCGCCTGCACGGAGGTTGTCATGGCTGTTTCGACTACGTCTTCTGTTACCCTTTCCGCCAACGACCGTCTCGTCGCCGGCGTTTTCGCTCTCCTGCTCGGCGCCTTCCTGGTGTTCGGCGCGGGCCTTGCGAATTCCGCCGTGCTGCATGACACGGCCCACGATACGCGTCACTCCTACGGCTTTCCCTGCCACTAAGGAGTTTTCGACATGATCGTTCGTTATCTCCTGGCCGCCCTGGTGGCCGGGCTGTTCTCCGGCGTGCTGATGACGGCCGCCCAGGAGGCCCGTGTCGTTCCGCTCATCCTGCATGCCGAGGAATTCGAGGGCGGCGACGAAGCCGCGCCCGCCGCGGAAGGCACCACGCCCGGCACCGGTACGGAGGGCGCCGCACAGACGCAGGACCATTCCTCGCTCGGCGCCGTCATCCTGGACATCGCCTCGGCGCTTTCGCCGGTTTCCGTCGCCTATGCCCATGAGGGCGAGGATCACGAGGAGGGCGGCATCATGTTCGGCATGAGCCGGTTCTCCGGCACGCTGCTCGCCAACCTCGTCACCGGCGCCGGCTTCGGCCTGCTGCTCGCCGGCTTCAGCCTCGTTTCCGGCCATCCGATCACGGTGGCGAACGGCGCGCTCTGGGGCGCGGCGGGGTGGCTTGCCGTGCACATGTTGCCGGCCATCGGCCTGCCGCCGGAGCTTCCGGGCTTCCCCGCCGCCGATCTCGGCGACCGCCAGGTCTGGTGGATCGCGACCGTCATCCTTTCGGCAGCCGGCCTCTACCTGTTGTTCCTCAAGCAGAACATCGTCGCCAAGGTCATCGGCATCGTGCTGATCGCGGCGCCGCAGGTCTATGGCGCGCCGCAGCCGGGCGACATCTCCAGCAACGTTCCGGCCGTGCTCGGCGCGGAATTCGCCGTCGCCGCCCTGGCCACGACCCTGTTCTTCTGGATCGTGCTCGGCCTCTCGCTCGGCTTTGCCAACGAGAAGATCGCCAAGGCTGCCTGACATGACATCGACATCGCCCGGAGCCGTCCTGGTTCTGGGCGGTGCGCGTTCCGGAAAATCCGCTTTTGCCGAGAGGCTGGTCGCCGAGACCGGCCTCTCGCGTCATTATATCGCCACCGGCCGCGCCTTCGACGACGAGATGCGCGCGCGCATCGCGCGGCACCGGGAGGATCGCGGCGACGGCTGGCAGACCCATGAGGAGCCGCTGGCGCTCGCCGCGCGCATAAGGGACGTGGCGCGGGCCGACCGGGCCGTGCTCGTCGACTGCCTGACGCTGTGGGTGACGAACCTGATGCTGGAAGAGCGGGACATCGCCGCCGAATCCTCCAGCCTCCTGGAGGCCATCCGGCAGGCGCCCGGCCGCATCGTCCTCGTCTCCAACGAGGTCGGCCTCGGCATCGTGCCTGACAATCGCATGGCGCGCGAATTCCGCGACCATGCCGGGCGGCTGCACCAGAAGGTCGCCGCCCTCGTGCCTGAAGTCTATTTTATCGCGGCCGGACTGCCGCTGAAAATGAAGGGTTGAGCCATGCTGCAACAGAAGATCCCCGCCACCGTCATCACCGGCTTCCTCGGCGCGGGCAAGACGACGATGATCCGCAACCTCCTCCAGAATGCGGGCGGAAAACGCATCGCGCTCATCATCAACGAGTTCGGCGATCTCGGCGTGGACGGCGACGTGCTGAAGGGCTGCGGCGCGGAGGCCTGCAGCGAGGACGACATCATCGAGCTCACCAACGGCTGCATCTGCTGCACCGTCGCCGACGATTTCATCCCCACCATGACGAAGCTCCTGGAGCGGGAGAACCGTCCGGACCACATCGTCATCGAGACCTCCGGCCTTGCCCTGCCGCAGCCGCTCGTCGCGGCCTTCAACTGGCCGGAGATCAAGACGCAGGTGACGGTCGACGGCGTCATTACCGTGGTCGACAGCGCCGCCGTCGCCGCCGGCCGCTTTGCCGACGACCACGACAAGGTGGATGCGCTGCGCGTCGAAGACGAGAACCTCGACCACGAGAGCCCGCTGGAAGAGCTTTTCGAGGACCAGCTCACCGCTGCCGACCTCATCGTGCTCAACAAGACCGACCTGATCGATGCCGACGGCCTGAAGTCGGTGCGTGACGAGGTCGCCTCCCGCACCGCCCGCAAGCCCTCGATGATCGAGGCGAAGAACGGCGAGGTCGCCGCCGCCGTGCTGCTCGGCCTCGGCGTCGGCACGGAAGACGACATCGCCAACCGCAAGTCGCACCACGAGCTGGAGCACGAGAACGGCGAGGAGCACGACCACGACGAATTCGACAGCTTCGTCGTCGAGCTGCCCGCCATCGCCGAGCCGGCCGCCTTCATCGAGCGCCTCAAGGGCGTGATCGCCGAACACGACGTGCTGCGCCTCAAGGGCTTCGCCGACGTGCCCGGCAAGCCGCTGCGCCTGCTCGTCCAGGCCGTCGGCAGCCGCATCGACCACTATTTCGAGCGCGCCTGGGCCTCGGGCGAGACCCGCGGCACCCGCCTCGTCGTCATCGGCCTGCACGACATGGACGAAGCCGCCGTGCGCGCGGCCATCGCCGCGGCGGTGTGAGTTTCGGCATGAGCGTGCGGCAGTCCCTCCCTTCGGCGTTTCAGGTACGGTTTGGCCTTTTTGGGCGTGCCGTACCGGTGGATCCTCGGGTCGAGCCCGAGGATGACGGAGGGGAGGAGCGGCCGAAGAGCCTATCGATCGGCGCGGCAGGGACAACCGCGGCTGTTGTCCACCGCCCCTTCCTCCTGTCGTCATCCTCGGGCTCGACCCGAGGACCCATCCTCCCGGCACGCCGGCAAGGGCAGGGCAATCGCATATGGCGTTCGACGTTGCCGCTCTCCCCTTTTCCCCGCCGGGGAGAAGGTGGCCCCCACGGGTCTCGCCAAAGGCGAGCCCGAGGACAGGCTCCGGGCCTGATGAGGGGGTGGCTCGGACGGATCGTTTGCGCCTCCGGCATCCCTCTCATACGCCTGCCGGCACCTTCTCCTTGCCGGGGAGAAGGAGGGGTGGCAACGTTTTCCATCCATATGCGATTGCCCTGCCGGCAAAGCGGAGGCGCCGCATGCACCTCCTCCTAGCGCAGAAGGGAACCATTGCCGACGGCAGCGAGGCGATCGACCTTGGCCAGACGCCGGGCGACATCCTCTTCCTTTCCGCCGCCGACACAGAGCTTGCCGCCATCGCGGCCGCCCATCGCGCGCGCGACACGCAAGCGCGGCTGCGGCTCGCCAGCCTCGCCACGCTCTCCCATCCGATGTCGGTGGATACCTATATCGAGCGCACCGCCCGCCACGCCAAACTCATCGTCATCCGCGCCCTCGGCGGCGCCAGCTATTTCCGCTACGTGCTGGAGGCGCTGCTGGCGACCGCCGTTGCCAACGGCATCAGGCTCGTGGCGCTGCCCGGCGACGACCGGCCGGACGAGGGCCTCGCGCCTTTCAACCGCATCGACGACACCGACCGCCAGACCCTCTGGGCCTATCTCAACGAGGGCGGCGCCGACAATGCCGACCGCTTCCTTGCCTATGCCGACGCCCTGGTCTTCGGCGGCGACAGGCCGGAACCGGCGATGCCGCTGGAAAAGGCCGGCATCTGGTGGCCGGGGCGGGGCGTGGTCGATATCGAGACGTGGCAGGCGCTGGCGGCGCTCCCCCCCTCTGGCCTGCCGGCCATCTCCCCCTCGGGGGGGGAGATCGATGGGGCAGCGGTTTCCTTCCCATCTGGCGACGCTGCAACCCCGGACGGTGTCGAGGGGGCACGGCCCGGCCTCCTGCCAATCTCTCCCCTTGAGGGGGAGATGGCCGGCAGGCCAGAGGGGGGTGTTGCGCCTCCTGCCTCGCAGGAACGCGCTCCCCCCACCGCCGCCATCTGCTTCTACCGCGCCTATGTCCAGAGCGGCGAGACACGCCCCGTCGAAATGCTGATTGAGGCATTGGCGGCCGAGGGTCTCCGCGCCCTGCCGCTCTTCGTCTCCAGCCTCAAGGAGCCCGTCTCCATCGAGACGGTGCGGGCCGCCTTCGCCAAGGCCCGGCCAGAGGTGGTGCTGAACGCCACCAGCTTTGCCGTGTCCGCCCCCGGCGCCGGCCGCAAGCCGACCGTGCTCGACGAGACCGGTGCGCCGGTCCTGCAGGTCGTCTTCTCCGGCTCCTCGCGCAAGGCCTGGGAGGCCTCCGGCCAGGGGCTGACGGCGCGCGACCTCGGCATGAACGTCTCGCTGCCGGAGGTGGACGGCCGCGTGCTCGCCCGTGCTGTCTCCTTCAAGGCGGCCGCGCGCTACGACGAGTGCGTCGAAACCAACATCGTCAGCCTCGATCCGGTCGAGGACCGCATCCGCTTTTCCGCCCGGCTGGCCGCCGGCTGGGCGCGGCTGCGGCGTGCGGCGCCGGCGGAACGCCGCATCGCGCTCGTAATGGCGAACTATCCGAACCGCGACGGGCGCCTCGGCAACGGCGTCGGCCTCGATACGCCCGCCGGCACGATGGAGGTGCTGCGCGCCATGGCGGCGGAAGGCTATGCGGTCGAAGGCCTGCCGGCCGACGGCGACGCGCTGATCGCCCACCTGATGGCCGGCCCGACCAACGCGGCGGGCGACGGGCGCGAAATCCGCGAAACGTTTTCCCTGAAGCAATACAAGGCCTTCTTCGTCTCCCTTCCGAAACGGATTCAGGCGGAGATGACCGCCCGCTGGGGCGCGCCGGAGAACGATCCCTTCGTCAGCGGCGATGTCTTCGCCCTGCCGCTTGCCCGTTTCGGGGAGACGCTGGTCGGCATCCAGCCGGCGCGCGGCTACAATATCGATCCGAAGGACACCTACCATTCGCCCGACCTCGTGCCGCCGCATGGCTATCTCGCCTTCTACGCCTTCCTGCGCGGGCATTTCGGCGCGCATGCCATCGTGCACATGGGCAAGCACGGCAATCTCGAATGGCTGCCGGGCAAGGCGCTGGCGCTGTCGGAGGCCTGCTATCCGGAAGCCGTGCTCGGCCCGGTGCCGCATCTCTATCCCTTCATCGTCAACGATCCGGGCGAGGGCACGCAAGCCAAGCGCCGCTCCGCCGCCGTCATCATCGATCACCTGACGCCGCCTTTGACCCGCGCGGAGACCTACGGCCCGCTGAAGGACCTCGAGGCGCTGGTTGACGAATATTACGACGCCTCCGGCGGCGATCCGCGGCGCATCAAGCTGCTGACGAAGCAGATCCTCGACCTCGTGCGCGACATCGGCCTCGACCGCGACGCCGGCATCGCCCGCTCGGACGGCGAGGAGGCGGCGTTGCAGAAGCTCGACGCCTATCTCTGCGACCTCAAGGAAATGCAGATCCGCGACGGCCTGCACGTCTTCGGCGTCTCGCCCGAGGGGCGGCTTCTGACCGACCTGACGCTGGCGCTCGCCCGCGTGCCCCGCGGCCTCGGCGAGGGCGGCGAGGCGAGCCTGCAGCGGGCGATCGCGGCGGATGTTTTTGCGGAGGCCGCACCCCCCTCTGGCCTGCCGGCCATCTCCCCCTCAAGGGGGGAGATCGGCTGGGAGCCTGACTCCGTTTTCCCCGCCGCGTTGAAGCCAACCGCCTTGGCTGCGGATGGAACAGGACGCGTACCCCCATCGATCTCCCCCCTTGAGGGGGAGATGCCCGGCAGGGCAGAGGGGGGTAGCGCTTCATACGCCTTCGACCCGCTCGACTGCATCCCCTCCGATCCCTGGACCGGCCCGCGCCCCGGCATCCTCGCCACGCAATCCGACACCCCTTGGCGCAGCAAGGGCGACACGGTCGAGCGCATCGAACTGCTCGCCGCAAGGCTTGTGGACGGGACGTTTGCCTGCCCGGAAAACTGGCACGCCACCCGCGCCGTGCTCGATGTGATCGAGGCCAGCATCCGCCCCGCCATCGCCGCCTGCGGCCCGGCCGAGATCGCCGCGCTGCTGCGTGGCCTCGACGGGCGCTTCATCGAGCCGGGCCCTTCCGGCGCGCCGACGCGCGGGCGGCCGGACGTGCTGCCGACGGGCCGAAACTTCTACTCCGTCGACAGCCGCGCGGTGCCGACCCCGGCCGCCTGGGAGCTCGGCCGCAAGTCCGCCGAGCTCATCGTCACCCGCTATGCGCAGGACCACGGCGAATGGCCGACCTCTTTCGGCATCACCGCCTGGGGCACCTCCAACATGCGCACCGGCGGCGACGACATCGCGCAGGCCATGGCGCTGATCGGCGTCAAGCCGACCTGGGACATGGCCTCGCGCCGCGTCACCGGCTTCGAGATCATCCCGCCGGCCGTGCTGCGCCATCCGCGCGTCGACGTGACGCTGCGCATTTCCGGCTTCTTCCGCGATGCCTTCCCGGAGCAGATCGCGCTGTTCGACCGGGCCGTGCGCGCCGTCGGCGCGCTGGACGAGGACGATGCCGACAACCCGATCGCCGCCCGCATGCGGGCGGAAGCGGCGGCGCTGGCAGCCAAGGGCGCGTCCGAGGACGAGGCGCTGAAGCAGGCCGGCTTCCGCATCTTCGGCGCGAAGTCCGGCGGCTACGGCGCCGGCCTGCAGACGATGATGGACGAGGGGCTGTGGACGGAGCGCGGCGACCTTGCCGAGGCCTGGCTCGCCTGGGGCGCGCATGCCTATGACGGGACGAGCGACGGCGTGCCGATGCGCGAGCGGCTGGAGGCGCGCATGAAGAGCCTGGAGGCCGTCGTGCAGAACCAGGACAGCCGCGAGCACGACCTGCTCGACAGCGACGAATACTATCAGTTCGAGGGCGGCATGGCCGCGGCGGCGGAGCACCTTTCCGGCAAGCAGCCGGTCGTCTATCACAACGACCTGTCGCGGCCGGAAAAGCCGGTCGTGCGCACGCTGGAGGACGAGATCGGTCGCGTCGTGCGCGCCCGCGTCGTCAATCCCAAATGGATCGACGGCGTCATGCGCCATGGCTACAAGGGCGCCTTCGAGATCGCCGCGACGGTCGATTTCATGTTCGCCTTCGCCGCCACGACCGGCGCGGTGAAGGACCATCATTTCGAGGCCGCCTACCAGGCCTATGTGCTCGACGAGCGGGTGCGCGACTTCCTGATGGAGAAGAACCCGGCGGCGCTTGCCGAAATGGCGGCGCGGTTCGCCGAGGCGATCGACCGGCAGCTCTGGACGCCGCGCTCGAACTCCGCGCGCTTCGAGCTGGACATGCTCGGAAAGAGGAGGGCTTCGTGATGCAGCTTGCCGGCCGCTGCCTTTGCCGTTCCCTGACATTTTCGTTTTCCGGCGACATCATCAGCACCGGCCATTGCCATTGCGAAAGCTGCCGCCGTGCCACGTCCTCGCCGGTGACGACATTCTTCTGCGTGGCGACGGAGAACCTTGCGTTTCAAGGCGATACGTTGCGCCACTACGCGTCCTCGCCGGGTGTGCGGCGCGGCTTTTGTGGCAATTGCGGCTCGCCGATGAGCTACGAAACGGACAAGCGGCCGGGCATCATCGATCTCTACGTCGCCTCGCTGGACGATGCGAGCGGGGTTGATATCACCCAGCACGGGTTTTGGAACGAGCGGGTTTCCTGGCTGCATTGCGAGGACGACCTGCCGAAACGGGAAGGCTGACATGAGCGAAAACCACGACGAAACCGCCGGCATGAACGAAGCCGAGCTCGCCCGCCATTCGGAGAAGATGGCGAAGAAGAAGCAGGCGCGCGAAAAGATCATGGCGACGAAGACGGACGAGAAGGGCCTCGTCATCGTCCATACCGGCAAGGGCAAGGGCAAGTCGACAGCCGGCTTCGGCATGATCTTCCGCCATATCGCGCACCGAAAGCCCTGCGCCGTCGTGCAGTTCATCAAGGGGGCCATGGTGACGGGCGAGCGCGACCTCATCGAGGCGCATTTCTCCGATCTCTGCCAGTTCTTCACGCTGGGCGAGGGCTTCACCTGGGAAACGCAGGACCGCGCGCGCGATGTCGCGATGGCTGAGAAGGCGTGGGAGAAGGCGAAGGAGCTGATCCGCGACGAGCGTAACTCCATGGTGCTGCTCGACGAGATCAACATCGCGCTGCGCTACGACTATATCGACGTCAATGAGGTGATCGAGTTCCTGAAGACGGAAAAGCCCTACATGACGCATGTCGTCCTGACGGGCCGCAACGCAAAGGACGAGCTGATCGAGATCGCCGACCTCGCGACCGAAATGGAACTGCTGAAGCATCCCTTCCGCTCCGGCATCAAGGCGCAGCAGGGCGTGGAATACTGATCGTGAGGGAAGCGTCGCCCCTCATCCCCCTGCCGGGACCTTCTCCCCGCAGGCGGGGAGAAGGAGGAAAACGGCGCGCCCGTCGTTCCTCGCCCCGCCTGCGGGGAGAGGATGCCGGCAGGCAGGTGAGGGGGGCCTTTCGACGTCGTGCCCTCAGGTCATGACAGGCGGGCTGAAATCCGTAATCACCACCCCAGCCAGATGCGCAGCGGATGGCCCGGATCGGCCATCAGGCGGATGGCGAGCGCGATCGAGGTGATGACGAGCAGCGGCTTGATGATCCTGGCGCCGTTCTTCATCGCGACGCGCGAGCCCGCCTGTGCGCCGAGGAACTGGCCGATGCCCATGACGAGGCCGACCTTCCACAGGACGACGCCATAGGCGAGGAAGACGGCGAAGGCGCCGACATTCGAGCCGAAGTTGAGGAGCTTGGTGTGCGCCGTCGCCTTCAGCACGCCGAAGCCAGCCAGCGTCACGAAGGCCAGCATGAAGAACGAGCCGGTGCCCGGGCCGAACACGCCGTCATAGAAGCCGATCAGCGGCACGATGGTGGCGGTGAAGAGGAAGACGCCCATGCGGCGGTGCTTGTCGACATCGCCGATATTCGGCTTCAGCCCGAAAAACACGGCGATGGCCACGAGCAGGAAGGGCAGGATCGCCTTCAGCAGGTCGCCCGGCACCACGGTGGCGAGCAAGGCGCCGAAGGCCGACCCCAGCGCCGAGAGCACGGCCATCGGCATCTGCTCGCGAAGCCGGACATGGCCGGCGCGCGCATAGGCCAGCGTCGCCGAGCCGGAGCCGAACAGCGCCTGAAGCTTGTTCGTGCCGAGCGTTTCGAGCGGCGGGATGCCGGCGATCAGCATGGCGGGGATGGTGATCATGCCGCCGCCGCCGGCGATGGAATCGATGAAACCGGCAAGGAAGGCGGCGAGGAACAGGAAGAGCAGGATATGAAGGGCGATATCGGCCACGGCGGGACTCGGGGAATGCGAGGAGAGGATTGCCAGCCCTTCTGTCAGACTGCGCGGCAAAAGCAAAGCCCGGCGGCCTTGCGCGCATGAAGGTGCTTGCGTCGGCCGGGCAGGACGGGTCAAACAGGCTGGCCGCCGATACATCGGCGGCGCCATGAGGGGAGGCCGCGATGCACGCAGATCAGCAAACGGATGGCGAATGGGAACGGGCGGCGGCCGCGGAGCTGGGGTTCGATCCCGCGCTGGCGCGCAAGCTGCTCGCCGGCATCGAAGCGGGCCTCATCCGCGATGTGCATGCGGTGCTGGTCAGCCGGCACGGCAAGCTGGTGCTGGAGCACTATCGTGAGGCGCCCGACGAAAGCTGGGGCATGCCGCTCGGCACGGTCGCCTTCGGCGCCTTGACGCTGCACGACCTCCGGTCGGTGACGAAGAGCGTGGTCGGCCTGCTCTACGGCATCGCGCTCGACCGGGGCCTCGTTCCGCCGCCGCAGGCGCCGCTTCTGGCGCAGTTTCCCGACTATCCGGATCTTGCCGCCGATCCGGCGCGCGCCGGCCTGACGATCGGCCATGCGCTGACCATGACGCTCGGGCTCGACTGGGACGAAGACCGCTCCTATGCCGACCCGCTGAACAGCGAGATCGCCATGGAGAACGCGCCGGACCGCTATCGCTTCGTCCTGGAGCAGGCGGTGCTGCATGCGCCCGGCACCCACTGGGTCTATTGCGGCGGGGCGACGGCGCTGGTCGGGGCGGTCATCGAGCGGGGCACCGGCCGGCGGATCGAGGATTTCGCCCGCGAGGCGCTTTTTCAGCCGCTCGGTATTTCAAGGTTCGAGTGGCTGAGTGGGGCGGATGGCGTCGCTTCGCCGGCCTCCGGCCTTCGCCTTTCCGCGCCGGACCTCCTGCGCATCGGCCGCCTCGTGCTGGAGGGCGGGCGCGCCGGCGGGCGGCAGGTCGTCTCGAAGGCCTGGCTCGACGCCTCGCTGGCACCGGCCGTCTCGACCGGAGACGGGCTCGACTATGGCCATTTCTGGTTTCTCGGCGCCGCGCCGGTGCCGGCCTTCGGCGGGGAGCGGCCGTGGATGGCCGGCTTCGGCAATGGCGGCCAGCGGCTCTGGCTGATGCCGGAGGCGGATATCGCCTGCGTCATCTTTTCCGGCAATTACAATGCGCCGGACGCCTGGGTGTCGCCGACGCGTCTTTGGCGGGAGATCGTGCTGGCCAATCTCGTTTCGGCCTGAGGCATGGCGCATCCGGCGCGGGCGATGCCGCAATCCGGTTTGACCGGCCCCACGCCCTCCGGTACTAAGAAACCCAGCGACGGTGCCCGCGGGGCGGGCCGAGCGGTGTCCGGTGCGGCCGACCCAGAGGGGCTTCATCCGGAACCGTCGGTGGACGGCAAGGCCGGGCCCTTTCGCGTGGAATTTTGCGAGAGACCGCCATGCGCGCCAAGGCCCCATCCCCTGACACCGGACGACGTCTGCTCGTCCTCGGCCTCGGCTGCGAACGCGGCACGCCGCCGGCGGAACTGCTCGATCTCGCCCTCTCCGTCATCCCGGACCCCGAGGGCATTGCCTTCGTCGCGACGCTGGACGTACGCGCGGAAGAGCCGGCCATGCATGCCGTCGCCCGGCATTTCTCCGTGCCGCTTGTGACTTTTCCGGCCGTCCGGCTCGAAGCCGAGACGCCCCGCCTTGCCAATCCTTCCGACCGCGTCTTCGCCATCACCGGCTGCCACGGCGTCGCAGAGGCGGCGGCGCTGGCGCAGGCGGGCAGCGGCGGCAGGCTCATCGTGGAAAAGACGAAGTCGGCCCATGCCACGGCGGCGATCGCTGAGTCTTTCCAGCCGCTTGCGGCGTTTTCCTGCGGCATCGATTCCGCGCCTTCGTTTTCCGATTCAAGCCGGGAGCCTGCCTGATGCACAGCCTGTTCGCCGCCCTCCCGCCCATGGAAAGGGGCAGCGTCTGGCTCGTCGGCGCAGGCCCGGGCGATCCCGGCCTCCTGACGCTGCACGCCGCCCATGCGCTCCAGCAGGCGGATGTCATCGTGCATGACGCGCTGGTCAATGCCGAGTGCCTGTCGCTTGCCGGCCCGGATGCGGTGCTGGAATTCGCCGGCAAGCGCGGCGGCAAGCCCTCGCATAAGCAGCGGGACATCTCGCTGCGGCTTGTCGAGCTGGCGCGCGCCGGCAACCGCGTGCTGCGGCTGAAGGGGGGCGATCCCTTCGTCTTCGGCCGCGGCGGCGAGGAGGCGCTGACCCTCATCGAGCACGGCATTCCCTTCCGCATCGTGCCGGGCATCACGGCCGGCATCGGCGGGCTTGCCTATGCCGGCATCCCGGTGACGCATCGCGAGGTCAACCACGCCGTCACCTTCCTCACCGGCCATGATTCCTCCGGCCTCGTGCCCGACCGCATCAACTGGGAGGGCATCGCCAAGGGTTCGCCCGTCATCGTCATGTACATGGCGATGAAGCATATCGGCCAGATCGCCGCCAACCTCATCGCCGGCGGCCGCGCGCCAGAGGAGCCCGTCGCCTTCGTCTGCAATGCCGCGACCGCCGAGCAGCAGGTGCTGGAAACGACGCTGGCGCGCGCGGAGGCGGATGTCACGGCCGCGGGCCTAGAACCGCCGGCCATCGTCGTCGTCGGCGAGGTCGTGCGCCTGCGCGCCTCGCTCGACTGGCTCGGCGCGCTGACGGAGGGCCGCGCGCTGGCGCCCGATCCGTTCGGCTCGCGCAAGTTGAAGGACCCGGCATGAGCGGACTGCTCATCGCCGCGCCCGCGTCCGGCTCCGGCAAGACGACGGTGACGCTGGGCCTGGCGCGCGCCTTCGCCGATGCCGGTCTTAGCCTCGTCTCCGGCAAGGCGGGGCCGGACTACATCGATCCCGCCTTCCACGCCGCCGCCAGCCGCAAGGCCTGCCTCAACTACGATCCCTGGGCAATGCGTCCCGAGCTCATCCGCGCCAATGCCGCGCGGCAGGCCGGCGCGGGGGATTTCCTGCTGGTCGAGGCGATGATGGGCCTTTTCGACGCCGCCGCGGACGGCACCGGCGCGCCGGCCGACCTTGCGGCGTTGCTCGGCCTGCCCGTCGTGCTCGTCGTCGATTGCAGCCGCATGTCCCAGTCCGTCGCTGCGCTGGTGAAGGGCTACCGGGACCATCGCGGCGATGTCCACGTCGCCGGCGTCATCCTCAACAAGGTCGGCAGTGCCCGGCACGAGGCCATGCTGCGCGGGGCGCTGGAGGCGAGCGGCATCGCAATCTTCGGCGTGTTGCGGAGCGATCCGCTGCTTGCCCTGCCGGAACGGCATCTCGGCCTCGTGCAGGCCGGCGAGCATGGCATGCTGGAGACCTTCATCGCCCATGCCGCCGGCGTGGTGACGCGGTGCTGCGATCTGGACCGCCTGGTCGCCGTCGCCACGCGACGGGGAGGGGCGCGGGCGGAGGGCACCGTGCCGCGCCTGCCGCCGCTCGGCCAGCGCATCGCGATCGCCCGCGACGTCGCCTTCGCCTTCACCTACGAGCATCTCCTGATGGGATGGCGCATGGCGGGGGCGGACCTTTCCTTCTTCTCGCCGCTCGCCGACGAGGCGCCCGCGGCCGATGCGGATGCCGTCTATCTGCCCGGCGGCTACCCGGAACTGCACGGGGCCGCTCTTGCCAATGCCGCTGCCTTCCGTCTAGGCATGCAGGAGGCAGCGCGCCGGGGGGCGCGCATCTATGGCGAATGCGGGGGCTACATGACTCTGGGGGAGGCTCTGGTTGCGGCGGATGGATCCCGCTACGGCATGCTCGGCCTCCTGCCGCTCGTCACCAGCTTTGCCGCGCGCCGCCGCCATCTCGGTTACCGCCGCGTGACGCCGCTTGCCGGCGCGGGGTTTTCGGCGCCGATGACCGCCCACGAGTTCCACTATTCGACCGTCGCCAGCGAGGGCGCTGCGGAGCGCCTCTTCGCCGTCACGGACGCGGTCGGCGAGGACCTCGGCGAGGCAGGCCTTCGCCGCGGAACCGTCAGCGGCTCCTACATGCATCTCATCGATCTTGCGCCGGAGGCGGCATGACCGCGCCGCGCATCGTTCACGGCGGCGGTGTCGCCGCCGCCGCCCGGCGCTTCGGCGGCCGGCCGGAGGACTGGCTGGACCTTTCCACGGGCATCAACCCCAATCCCGCGGCGCTGCCCGAAGTGGATGTCGCCGCCTGGCACCGCCTGCCGGACTGCCACCGCCAGGATGCCGCCCGCGCCGCCGCCGTCGGCTATTATGGCACATCGGGCGCGCTGCCCTTGCCCGTTCCCGGCACGCAGTCCGTCATCCAGCTCCTGCCGCGTTTCGCCGCCGCCGGCCGGCGCGCCGCCGTCGTCTCGCCGACCTATGGCGAATATGCCCGCGTGCTGGAAAATGCCGGCGTGGCGGTGGATCGCATCGCAGGCCTTAATGCCGTGAGCGATGCCCATGGCCTGGTGGTCGTCGTCAATCCGAACAATCCGGACGGCCGGCTGTTCTCGCGCGAGGCGCTGCTCGACCTTCACCGGCGCGTTGCCGGCAGCGGCGGCCTTCTCGTCGTCGACGAGGCCTTCGGCGACATGCGCCCCGAAGCCGCCATCGCGCCGCTCGCCGGCGATAACATGCCGGGCCTTCTCGTCTTCCGCTCCTTCGGCAAGTTCTTCGGCCTTGCCGGTCTCCGCCTCGGTTTCGTGATCGGCGAGGCGCCGGTCGTTGACCGGATCGAGGACGGGCTCGGCCCCTGGGCTGTGTCCGGCCCGGCGCTGACCATCGCTACCGGCCTGATGACCGCCGACACCGCCGCCATCCGCCGGTCGATCGACGCGCGCAAGGCGGCGCTCGAATCCGTCCTTGCCGGCGCCGGACTCGATATCGTCGGCGGCACCGGCCTTTTCGCGCTGGTCGACCATGCGGATGCGCCCGCCATCCACGAGGGGCTCTGCCGCCGCCACATCCTCGTTCGTCCCTTCGACTACAACGCGCGCTGGCTGCGCTTCGGCCTTGCGCCGGATACGACCTCGGATGCCCGGCTGGCGGCGGCGCTGGCGGAGGTGACGGCCGGGCGATGAGCGAAACGCTTCTCCTCCTTTTCCTGGCCCTGCTGCTCGATCGCCTTGTCGGCGACCCGGACAGGCTCTGGCGGCGCGTGCCGCATCCGGTCGTGCTGTTCGGCCGGGCGATCGGGCTGATGGACAAGCTCTTCAACGGCAAGCGCCTCTCGGCCGATACGAAGCGCTTCAACGGCGCCGCCGGCATTGCCGTTCTGCTCGCCGCCAGCGCCTTCCTCGGTTTCTTCGTGCACCGGCTGCTCGCGCCGCTCGGCATCGTCGGCGCCCTCGTCGAGATCGCCGTCGTCGCGGTCTTCCTGGCGCAGAAGAGCCTTTACGATCATGTGCGTGCCGTCTCCAGCGGCCTGAAGCGCGGCGGCCTTGCGGGCGGGCGGCAGGCCGTGTCGATGATCGTCGGCCGCGATCCGGCAACGCTCGACGAGCCGGCTATCTGCCGCGCCGGCATCGAGAGCCTGGCGGAGAATTTTTCCGACGGCGTGGTGGCGCCGGCGCTCTGGTATGCGCTTTTCGGCCTGCCGGGCCTGTTCGCCTACAAGATGCTGAACACGGCCGATTCGATGATCGGCCACAAAAACGCGAAATATCTCGATTTCGGCTGGGCCTCGGCCCGGCTGGACGATCTCGCCAACTGGCCCGCCGCACGCCTCTCCACCCTCTTCCTGGCCGCCGGGACGTGGGTGGTGAAGGGCAGGGCGGCGGCGCGCCATGCCATCGGCACCGCGCTGCGCGATGCGGGCCTTCACCGCTCGCCCAATTCCGGCTGGCCGGAAGCGGCCATGGCCGGCGCGCTCGGCATCGGCCTTGCCGGCCCGCGCATCTATGGCGGCACGCGCGTCGACGAACCGATGATGAACGCCAGCGGGCGCACCGTCGCGACGGTGGCGGATATCGATCTGTCCTTGCGGATCTTCTCGGCCGCCTGTGCTGCTCTTGCTGCCGCTGTATTGCTGGCGGCGCTTCTTGCCGCTTTGTTGTGAGCGCGCCGCGCGGCATTCAATAGAATTTTACATCTTAACTTCGTTTTCTTTTCGCGACTCCGTCAATATTGTGGAAGGCTGAAACGTCTATATTCTGTCTCGGTGCGAGACTGGCATTAGGGTCTGCACTCCATCAGGATAGGTGTTCTGTTGTCATGGACGGGATTGGATGGAAGCAAACAAGCGCAAGGCAAGGCCCCTTGGCCTTGTCGAGCATTGTTTGCGATCAGGCGGCCCGTCCATGATAACCCTTCGGGCAAGCCGCATTTTGTGCCTGCGGGCGTCGGAAAGGTTTGAAAATGCAGCCATTTCCTGCACCTTTCCTCCTACTCAGGCACAAAATGCGGCTTGCAGAACACCTATCCTGATGGAGTGCAGACCCTAAAGCCATGCGCAATCGAATAGAGGGGAAGTCATGCGTATCTTCTTTGCGACCGCTGTCGCGTTCCTTCTTGTGTTGTTCCAGACCCAGACCGCTCTGTCGGCCAATCTGACCGCCCGGATCAGCCTTTCTTCGCAGACCATGGTCGTTACTCAGAACGGCGCGGTGAAATATCGCTGGCCCGTCTCGACCGGCCGCAAGGGCTATGGCACGCCGACCGGCGCCTGGTCGGCGAAATGGGCCTCGCGCAACCATCGTTCGCGCAAGTACAACAATGCCCCGATGCCCTATGCGATCTTCTTCAAGGGGGGATATGCCGTGCATGCGACCTATGAGACGAAGCGCCTCGGCCGTCCGGCCTCGCACGGCTGCGTGCGCCTGCACCCGGACAATGCGGCGACCTTCTTCCAGCTGGCCAACCGCAACGGGCTGTCCAACACGCGCATCGTCATCACGCGCTGAGACGTCCGCTCAGTCGTTGCCGGCATAGCGCATCAGCCGCTCCATGTCGGGAACGGTGACGTGGCGGTTGTTCTCGATGCGGATGACGTTTTCCTTGCGCAGCTTGGTGAACTGCCGGCTGACGGTCTCGATCGTCAGCCCGAGGAAGTCGGCGATGTCGGCGCGCGAGAGCGGCAGCTCGAAGGCCGACCTGTCGACGCTCTCCGGGTCGATATGGGTGGCGATCAGGTAGAGGAAGCTCGCCACCTTCTCCTGCGCCGTCTTGCGGCCGAGCGTCAGCATCCAGTCGCGCGCCTCGTCCAGTTCCTTCAGGGCCTGCCGGTGCAGCTTGTGCTCCAGTTCCGGCGTCCTCTTGACCAGCCGGTCGAGAACGGCGCGCGGGAAGTTGCACACTTCGCTTTCGGTTGCCGCCTCCGCGGTGATGGCGCTTTCCTCCAGGAAGGGACGGCCGAGGAAATCGGGGGCGAATTGCAGGCCGACGATCTGCTGGCGGCCGTCCGCCATCACCTTGGTCAGCTTCACGACGCCGCGCATGATGTTGGAATAGTTCACCACCGTCTCGCCCTGGCCGATGACTTCGGCGCCGCTTTCCAGCCGGTGGCGGACGGAGTGCTTGTTGAGTTCGGAAAGCTGCTCGGAGGTCAGCGCGCCGCACACACCGCCATGGCGTGCCTCGCAGGCGCGGCACACGAGAGGAATGTCGGAGTTATGGATATCTTGGCGGCGAATTTCCATGTCGGCTTTTCCTTTCGCCCGGCGGCTCCGCGGCGCAATACTGCCGTGCTACCGCACGCGGTCGTGAACATAAAGCGTGCCGCCTCGCGGCAAAATAGCGCTTCCTGACTATTGTCAAATCCTAGCGCACTCATTCCGGCTTTCACTTGATCAAAATCAAATGGTGGCGACCGTTTCGGGTTTATTTCCCGTGTGAGCAAGGAGATGACCATGCAGCACGCCCTCGTCGAACGTCTTTCGTCGCCGGTTCCACGCTATACAAGCTATCCGACCGCGCCGCATTTCAACGAAAGTATCGGGCCGGAGGTCTATGCGCAGTGGCTCGGGCGTCTTGCGGCTGAGAATCGCCTTTCGCTCTATGCCCATGTTCCCTATTGCGACCGGCTGTGCTGGTTCTGCGCCTGTCACACCAAGCAGACGCTGCGCTACGAGCCCGTCGAGGCCTATCTCAAGGGCCTGCATGCGGAGATCGCCGCGATCGGCACGCGGGTGTCGCGGGCGGTGCCCGTTACGGCGCTGCATTTCGGCGGCGGCTCGCCGACCCTCCTGCGACCGGAGGACATGCGGGCGCTGAAGGCCTGTCTGGAGGCGAATTTCTCCTTCGCGGCGGATGCGGAAATCTCCGTGGAGATGGATCCGAACGATCTGGACGAGGCCCGGCACGATGCGCTGGCCGATATCGGCATGACGCGCGCCAGCCTCGGCATCCAGGATTTCGATCCCAAGGTCCAGAAGGCGATCAACCGCATCCAGACCTTCGAGCAGACCCGCGGCGTGGTGGAGGCCGCGCGGGCGCGGGGCGTGCGCTCGGTCAATTGCGACATCCTCTACGGGCTGCCTTACCAGACGCTGGAGACGCTGGCCGAGACGGTCCGGGCCGTCCTCTCGCTTGCGCCCGACCGCATCGCGCTCTTCGGCTATGCCCATGTGCCGTGGATGAAGAAGCACCAGACGATGATCGACGAGGCCGCGCTGCCGGGCGTCGTCGCGCGGTTCGAGCAGATGGCGCTGGCGGCCGACATGCTGGTTTCGGCCGGCTACGAGGCCATCGGCATCGATCATTTCGCGCTTCCCGCCGACCGGCTCGCCGTGGCGGCGCGGCAGGGCACGCTGCGCCGCAATTTCCAGGGCTATACCGACGACCAGGCGGATG
Source organism: Shinella yambaruensis (assembly GCF_050859155.1). NCBI lineage: Bacteria > Pseudomonadati > Pseudomonadota > Alphaproteobacteria > Hyphomicrobiales > Rhizobiaceae > Shinella > Shinella yambaruensis. The sequence goes on along the minus strand of NZ_CP150638.1, from coordinate 2,212,929 downwards.
CGCTGGTCGGGCTCGGCGCCTCCTCCATCGGCCAGCTTCCCGAAGGCTACATCCAGAACATGCCGGCGACGGGCGAATACCTGCGCCGGGTGGAGGAGGGCGGTCTTGCCGCCGTCCGCGGTTATGCGCTGACCGAGGAGGATCGCGCCCGCGCCTTCGTGATCGAGAAGATCATGTGCGGTTTCGGCTTTTCCTTCGCTGCGCTCGCCGCGCGCCATCCGGCCGTCTCCGGCGTCATCCGTTCCGAGGCCATCGGGTTCGTCGCGGCGGACCGCGACGGGCTCGCCCGCATCGAGGGCGACCGGTTCGTCCTGACCGCGGCGGGGCGGCCCTTCGCGCGCACCGTCGCCGCGGTCTTCGATGCGCATCTTGCGAGCGGGCGCGGGCGGCATTCCATCGCGGTCTGACCGGCGGCCCACGGCCATGCTGTTTGCGCAACACAGCATCGCCGACTGCGCAGGGCCCTCATCAACCCCATTGGCAATTGCGTCTTATTTCCATATAGGATCGCCCGACTATAGATTCATGAGGTATGGGCGTGACTGCTACATTCGACAAGGTTGCCGACATCATTGCTGAGACGAGCGAGATCGACCGCGAGACGATCACGCCCGACAGCCACACGATCGACGATCTCGGCATCGACAGCCTCGACTTCCTCGACATCGTCTTTGCGATCGACAAGGAATTCGGCATCAAGATCCCGCTGGAACAGTGGACGCAGGACGTCAACGAGGGCAAGGTCGCGACGGAAGAATACTTCGTCCTGAAGAACCTTTGCGCCAAGATCGACGACCTGCGGGCCGCCAAGGCCTGAGGCAACGGCGTCGGCCGCCCTTGCGGCCGCGCTCCTGACGATCCCGGTGCTTGTGGCGCACGGCCTGCCGTTTCCGGCAGGCCTTTCGATTTCCGGAACCTGCCGGAGGTATCCCGATGCTGCTCGAATATTTCCAGATGATCGATCGCGTGGAGGCCGTCGACGGCGCGCGCCGCGTGCTGAAGGCCCGCTCGGTCGTGCCCGCGAAAAGCCCTGTTTTCGAAGGCCATTTTCCCGGCATGCCGCTCGTCCCGGGCGTGCTGCTCATCGAGACCATGGCGCAGGCCTCCGGCTTCCTCGTGCTCGCCGCGACGGATTTTGCCGCCATGCCCTTCCTGATGAGCGTCGACGGCGCCAAGATGCGCAGCTTCGTCGAGCCGGGTGCCGTGCTCGACATCGAGGCGGTGCTGGAGCATGACGGGTCGGGTTATGCCGTCACCAAGGCGAAGATCTCGTCTGCCGGCAAGAAGGTCTGCGATGCGCAGCTGAAGCTGCGCACCATGCCGTTTGCCGAAGTGCCGCTTGCCGATATCTTGCGGGCGCGCGCCGGCGAGGTGGGGTTGTTCGAGGCGCTCGACGCGTCTGCGGAAGGAAAGTGAGCATGGCGAAGGCGAACAACGATGTGGTGATCACCGGCGTCGGCATCGTCACCTGTCAGGGTGTCGGCGCGGCGGCGCATGTGGAGATCCTTGGCGGCGCGAGCGCGCCGGCGCTGAAGATCGAGACGGAGCGCTTCGCGCCCTACCCGGTGCACCCGATGCCGGAGATCGACTGGAACCAGCAGATCCCCAAGCGCGGCGACCAGCGCCAGATGGAGAACTGGCAGCGCCTCGGCGTGTTCACCGCGGGCCTTGCGCTCGACGATGCCGGCTTCAAGGATGATGCGGACGCCTGCGGCACGATGGACATGATCGTGGCGGCCGGCGGCGGCGAGCGCGATATCGCTGTCGATTCGCTGATCGTCGACGAGGGCCTGAAGCGGAATGACCGCGAGCGCCTGCTCAACGAGAAGCTGACCACCGAGTTGCGGCCCACGCTCTTCCTCGCCCAGCTTTCCAACCTGCTTGCCGGCAACATCTCCATCGTCCACAAGGTCACGGGCTCCTCCCGTACCTTCATGGGCGAGGAGGCGGCCGGCATTTCCGCCATCGAGACGGCCTTTCACCGCATCCGCTCCGGCCAGTCGACGCACACGCTCGTCGGCAGCGCGCTGGTGGCCGAGCGACAGGATGTCATCCTGCTTTACGAAGCGATCGGCGCGCATGCGACGGGCGGCTGGACGCCGCTCTGGTCGCGCGACGAGAAGGCCGGCGGCGGCATCGTCACCGGCACGGCCGCGGCCTTCCTCGTGCTGGAATCGCGCGCCCATGCCGAGGCGCGGGGTGCGCGCATCTATGCGACCATCGACGCCATCGGCGGCGACCGCGGCCCGCGGGACGAGGGACGGCTGGAAGCCCGCCTCGAGCGGCTGGCCGAGGGCGCTGCGGCCGGGGCCGGGACCGTGGTCTTCTCCGGCGCGTCCGGCCAGCACGGCCCGACGGCGCGCGAGAAGGCCTGGCTCGACACGCGTTTTGCCGGCAGCCCGGTGCGCGGCTTCAGCGCGGTCACCGGCCAGGCGCTGGAAGCGCAGTTCCCGCTCGGCCTTGCCATCGCCGCCCTGACGCTCGGCGCGGGCGTCAAGGTCGCTCCGTTCGATGCCGCGGCCGAAGCCGCGATGACCGCAGCGGCGAAAAGCGCCGTGGTCACGACGGTCGGCCATGGCCGCGGCGAGGGCGTCGCAATCCTTTCCGCAGAGAAGTAGGAGCCGGCCATGACGAAAGCCGCTTACAGGGATCATCTCGGTCGCCCGATCGTCGCCGTCACGGGCATGGGCGTCATCACCTCGCTGGGGCAGGGCCTCAAGGACAACTGGACCGCGCTCGTCGGCGGCGTGTCGGGCATCCACGGCATCACGCGCTTTCCGGTCGACGGGCTGAACACCCGCATTTCCGGCACGGTCGATTTCATCGAGCTGCCCGTCGAGAACCCGGTCGAGCGCTCCTATGCCTATGCCCGCGAGACGGCGGACGAGGCGCTGGCGCAAGCCGGCCTTTCCGGCGATTTCGGCGGTCCGCTCTTCCTTGCCGCCCCGCCGATCGAGCCGGACTGGCGCGACCGCTTCGCGCTTGCCGACCGCGCCCCGCCGTCCCAGCGTCCGGGCGATGCTTATGACCGCTTCCTTGCGGTGCTGCGTGAAAAGGCCGAACCCGCGCTGCACGAGGCCTGGGCCTTCGGCGCGATCTCCGAACGCCTCGCCGACCGTTTCGGCACCCGCGGGCTGCCCGTCACGCTGTCGACCGCCTGCGCTTCCGGCGCGACGGCCATCCAGCTCGGCGTCGAGGCGATCCGCCAGGGCCGCACCGACCGCGCGCTCACCATCGGCACCGATGGCTCGGTGACGGCGGAGGCGCTGATCCGCTTCGCGCTGCTCTCAGCCCTCTCGACGCAGAACGACCCGCCGACCAAGGCGTCCAAGCCGTTCAGCAAGGATCGCGACGGTTTCGTCATCGCCGAAGGCGCGGCCACACTGGTGCTGGAATCGCTCGAATCCGCCGTCGCGCGCGGCGCGAAGGTGCTCGGCATCCTCAAGGGCTGCGGCGAGAAGGCCGATCATTTCCACCGCACCCGTTCCTCGCCGGATGGCGGCCCCGCCATCGCGACGATCCGCGCGGCGCTGGAAGATGCCGGCATCGACGAGAGCGGCATCGGCTACATCAACGCCCATGGCACCTCGACGCCGGAAAACGACAAGATGGAATATCTTTCCATGTCGACGGTCTTCGGCGACACGCTGGCGAATATCCCGGTCTCCTCCAACAAGTCGATGATCGGCCATACGCTGACGGCGGCCGGCGCCGTCGAGGCCGTGTTCTCCATCCAGACCATGCTGACCGGCACCCTGCCGCCGACGATCAACTACACGAACCCCGACCCGGCCATCGTGCTCGATGTCGTGCCGAACGTGAAGCGCGATGCGCGCGTTTCCGCGGTTCTCTCCAACTCCTTCGGCTTCGGCGGCCAGAACGCCAGCCTCGTCATGACGGCCGAACCCGCCTGATAGGAATTTTCTATGCGCGCCCTCCAGCTTCTCGATGACCGCAAGCTCGAACTCACCGACATCCCGGAGCCGGAGGCGCCCGGCCTCGGCGAGGTGACGCTGCGCGTCAAGGCCGTCGCCCTCAACCATATCGATGTCTGGGGCTGGCGCGGCATGGCCTTTGCCAAGCGCAAGATGCCGCTCGTCATCGGTGCGGAGGCGGCCGGCGTCGTCGAGACGATCGGTCCCGGCGTTGCCAACGTGCTGCCCGGCCAGCTCGTCTCGATCTACGGCGCGCGCACTTGCGGCCTCTGCAAGCCCTGCCGCGAAGGCCGCGACAATCTCTGCGAACATGTCGGCGGCGTGCACGGCTTCCATCTGGATGGTTTCGCGCAGGAGAAGGTCAACCTTCCCGCCCGCCTGCTCGTGCCGGCCCCGCCCGGCGTCGATGCAGTCGGTGCGGCGCTCGCCCCCGTCACCTTCGGCACGGTCGAGCACATGCTGTTCGACAATGCGAAACTCGAATCCGGCGAGACGATCCTCGTCCATGCCGGCGGCTCCGGCATCGGCACGGCGGCGATCCAGCTCGCCAAGAAGATCGGCTGCACCGTCATCACCACCGTCGGCTCGAACGACAAGATCGAGAAGGCCAAGGCGCTCGGCGCCGACCACGTCATCAACTACCGCGAGGACCGCTTCGAGGGCGTTGTGCGCAAGCTGACCAGGAAAAAGGGCGTCGACGTCGTCTTCGAACATGTCGGCAAGGACACCTGGGCGGGCTCCATGCTCTGCATGAAGCGCGGCGGGCGGCTCGTCACCTGCGGCTCCACCTCCGGCGTTTCCACCGACATGAACCTGATGATGCTGTTCCAGCAGCAATTGAAGCTTTTCGGTTCCTTCGGCTGCCGCATGGAGAACATGGCGAATGCCATGCAGAAGATGGCGCGGGGCATCGTCCATCCGGTCATCGATACCGAAGTGACCTTCGACGGCATCGCGACGGCCCTGGAGCGCATGGAATCGCGCCAGATCTTCGGCAAGATCGTCCTGAAGCTGGATTGATGCCGTGCGGATGATCGTCACACGCCTCGTTCTGGCGCTGAGGAAGTTCAAGCAGTGGCTGGTGGCGCAATGCGTCTTCGGCCTGCTCAGCCTCCTGAAGCTCCTGCCGGCGGACGGTGCGATCAACTTCGCCGATCGCGTGGCGCGCTGGATCGGCCCGAAGACACGCCGCCACACGCTGACGCTCACCAACCTCAGGAACGCCTTTCCGGAAAAGACCGAGGCGGAGATCGCGGCGATCGCGCTCGATGCCTGGGGCAATATGGGCCGGCTTGCGGCCGAATATGTCTTTCTCGACCGTCTGTTCGACTTCGATCCCGCGCGCACGGCGCCCGGCCGCATCGAGGTCTCCGGCATTCCGCTCTTCATGGACCTGCGCGACAATCCGCGGCCCTTCATCGTCTTCACCGCGCATACCGGCAATTTCGAGCTCCTGCCGGTCGCCGGCGCCGCCTTCGGGCTGGACGTGACGGTGCTCTTCCGGCCGCCGAACAACCCCTATGTCGCGGAAAGGGTCTTCGAATTCCGCCGTGAACGCATGGGGCACCTGGTGCCCTCCCATGCCGGCTCGTCCTTCACGCTCGCCCGCAAGCTGGAGGCGGGCGGCCCGGTCGGCGTGCTGGTCGACCAGAAGTTCAACAAGGGGCTGCACACGACGTTCTTCGGCCGGAAGGTGCAGACCAACCCGTTGCTTGCCAAGCTGGTGCGCCAGTTCGATTGCGAGGTCTATCCCGCGCGCTGCATCCGCCTGCCGGGCAACCGCTATCGCCTGGAACTGGAACCGGCGATGGACATTCCCCGCAAGGAGAACGGCGCCGTCGATGTCGATGCGACCGCGCAGATACTGAACGACAAGGTCGAGCAGTGGGTGCGCGAATATCCGGGCCAATGGCTGTGGTATCACGACCGCTGGAATATCAAGCGCGGCCTTATTACTTGACTGCTTACTATTCTTTCTTGCCTTGCGAAACCTGAATACGTTCAGCTTCCCGATTTACGCGAATTTTATCGAATTTGGGGTTTGACATCCTCCCGTTCGCTGTTACCATTTTGCTAATGTAAGCGCTTTTGGCGGCATATTTGGGAAGGTAACGGTCAAATTCTATCGGGCTTTGGACAGTTTAAATAATGTAGTGGTGCAATTGCTGTACATTTCAGCAATTCGGGGAGCATGAATTGAAAGCTCTTGTAGAGTTGTTCTGGTTTAAGTATTCACAACTCCAGCATGCCGTGAGGACGGGAAACGACAGGCTCGTTTCGATGCTGGACAAGGAAATCGAGCCGGCGCTTGCCGCCGTGCTGCAAAAGGAGGCGAGCGACGCTTCCGAACTCCGTTCCCAGTTCCAGTTCGTGGTGGATCTCCTGCGGGAGGAGGCGGACGACAAGACCTGCGTGCTCCGGCAGGCCCATCATTTCAAGCTGCTGATGGATCGTTACTTCGGGACGGAAGAGGCCGTCGTGCCGTTCCGCATGGGCATGCCGGAGGTCACGCGTCCCGCCATCGCGCCGCGCGTGGCGGAGGACGGGCTGCTCAACGAGGCGATCCTCGACAGCCTTCCCGACCGCGTCGCCGTGATCACGACGGACTACCGCTACCTCTATTCCAACCCGCTCAATGCCGAGCGTTTCAGCGAAAAGCCCATCGACCTCGTCGGCCGGCACATCGTGGAGTTCATCGGCGTGCAGCGTTTCGAGAGCCGCGTGAAGCGCAATCTCGACCATTGCTTTGCCGGGGACGTGGTGGAGTACGACTATGTTTCCCCGCGCCGGGGCGAGGTGGTCACGCGTTGCCGCATGACGCCTTGCATGTCGGCGGCCGGCAACGTGCTCGGCGCCATCCTCGTCCTTCAGGAGACGGCACGGTCCCAGGGACCGCTCGCCGCCTGATCCTTCAGGAGGTGAGGCCGGTGCCGCGCAGCATGAACTGCTGTTCGAAGGCGATGTGGCGCCGGATCGACTCGAAGAAGCCGCGGAGCATGTAGCCCGCGGCTTCCGCGTTCACCGTGCCGTCGCCGCTGCCGAGCCGGGTCAGTGTGTCGGTCAGCTCCTCCGCAAAGCACTCGTCCTCGACATGCTCGAATTTCAGCCGGGCGATGGAATCGATGAGTTCCCGGTCGCCGGAGGCGATGCGCTCCAGCAAGGGGAACACGGTCTCCTCCTCGTAGCGGTGGATGCCGTTGACCAGCGGAATCAGCGACTTGGCCGCATACATGCATTTCTGCCGGTTGACGTTTGCCGGCAGGCTGTCGGCGATGTCCTCCAGCGCCTCGCAGAGCGTCAGCTGTGCGTTGTGGGCCTTCTTCAACCAGTCCAGCGAAACGGCGTCCGTCGGGCGATCGGAAAGCAGCCGGGCGATCCCTGTATAGTCCGTCATGTCAGTTCCCTCGTTTCGGGAGTGCCGCTGCGTTTCGACGCGCGGCTGCGTCAACCTGTCCCTTGATGCCGCTCGCATCCGGTCTTCGCCTTGATCCATGTCAAGGATGCTTCCGGCCGCATCTGCGAAGGCTCAGTCGAGCGCAAGGGCCGATTCCGCGAGGGAACCGGCCGTTGCGGGAAAACGACGAGTTGGGGGATGCCAACGATGAAATTTGTAACGGAAACGATCGTCCTGGCCGTGGGGGCGTTCATCGCGCTGCTCGGCGCGGCGTTTGCCCAGGACAGGCTCTTCGAGGCCCATATGTGGGTCCTCTTCTTCGTGCTGCTTGCCAGCACGCTCTTCATGGTCCGGCGCATCTCCTTCGCGCCGGCCGTCGCGACCAAATCATCGCAGGATGACGAGGGGTATTTCGACGAGGTCGTCAAGTACGGTGTCATCGCGACGGTGTTCTGGGGCGTCGTCGGCTTCCTGGTCGGCGTCGTCGTGGCGCTCCAGCTGGCCTTCCCCGACCTCAATATCGAGCCCTTCCTGAATTTCGGCCGGACACGCCCGCTGCACACCTCGGCCGTGATCTTCGCCTTCGGCGGCAACGCGCTGATCGCGACGTCCTTCTACGTCGTGCAGCGCACCTCGCGCGCCCGGCTCTTCGGCGGCAATCTCGGCTGGTTCGTGTTCTGGGGCTACCAGCTCTTCATCGTCATGGCCGCCACCGGCTACCTGCTCGGCATCACGCAGAGCCGGGAATATGCCGAGCCGGAATGGTATGTCGATATCTGGCTCACCATCGTCTGGGTCGCCTATCTGATCGCCTTCCTCGGCACGATCATGACGCGCAAGGAGCCGCACATCTACGTGGCGAACTGGTTCTTCCTGTCGTTCATCGTGACGATCGCCATGCTGCACGTCGTCAACAACCTGGCCGTCCCGGTCTCGTTCCTCGGCGTGAAGAGCTATTCGGCCTTCTCCGGCGTGCAGGATGCGCTGACGCAGTGGTGGTACGGCCACAACGCCGTGGGCTTCTTCCTGACGGCCGGCTTCCTCGGCATGATGTACTACTTCATCCCCAAGCAGGTGAACCGTCCGGTCTATTCCTACCGCCTGTCGATCATCCACTTCTGGGCCCTGATCTTCATGTATATCTGGGCCGGCCCGCACCACCTGCACTATACGGCGCTGCCCGACTGGGCGCAGACGCTCGGCATGGTCTTCTCGATCATGCTCTGGATGCCCTCGTGGGGTGGCATGATCAACGGCCTGATGACGCTCTCGGGCGCCTGGGACAAGATCCGCACCGATCCGATCGTGCGCATGATGGTCATGGCCGTCGCCTTCTACGGCATGGCGACCTTCGAAGGCCCGATGATGTCGATCAAGTCGGTCAACTCGCTCAGCCACTATACGGACTGGACCATCGGCCACGTGCATTCGGGCGCGCTCGGCTGGAACGGCCTCATCACCTTCGGCGCGATCTACTTCCTCGTCCCGAAGCTGTGGAAGCGCGAGCGGCTCTATTCGATCCGCATGGTCAACTGGCATTTCTGGCTCGCCACCCTCGGCATCGTCGTCTACGCCGCCGTCATGTGGGTCGCCGGCATCCAGCAGGGCCTGATGTGGCGCGAATACGACGAGCAGGGCTTCCTGGTCTATTCGTTCGCCGAAACGATCGCCGCCATGTTCCCGTACTACGTGCTGCGTGCCGCCGGCGGTGGGCTGTTCCTCCTTGGGGCGCTCATCATGGCCTACAACGTGACCATGACAATCCTCGGCTACCAGCGTGACGAGGCCCCGATCCCGGGCGCCGCGCCGAAGCTGCAGCCGGCCGAATAGGAGGGACCCGATGTCCATTCTTGACAAACACGCGATCCTCGAGCGCAACGCGACGCTTCTGCTCGTCGGCTCGCTCTTCGTGGTCACCATCGGCGGCATCGTCGAGATCGCCCCGCTGTTCTACCTGGAAAACACCATCGAGAAGGTGGAGGGCATGCGGCCTTATTCGCCGCTGGAGCTTGCCGGCCGCGACATCTACATCCGCGAGGGCTGCTACACCTGTCATAGCCAGATGATCCGGCCGTTCCGCGACGAGGTGGAGCGCTACGGGCATTATTCGCTGGCGGCGGAATCGATGTACGACCATCCGTTCCAGTGGGGCTCCAAGCGCACCGGCCCGGACCTTGCCCGCGTGGGTGACCGCTACTCGAACGAATGGCACGTCCAGCACCTGATCGAGCCGCGCTCGGTCGTGCCGGAATCGGTGATGCCGAGCTATTCCTTCCTCAAGGACACGCGGCTGGAGGTGAAGAACGTCGCGATGCACCTGTCGGCCAACCGCGCGGTCGGCGTGCCCTATACGGACGAGATGCTCGAAAACGCTGAGGCCGACCTCAAGGCGCAGGCCGACCCCAATGCCGATACGTCCGGCATCGAGGCCCGCTACCCGAAGGCCAAGCTCGGCGATTTCGACGGCGATCCGGCAAGGCTCACCGAAATGGATGCGCTCGTCGCCTATCTGCAGATGCTCGGCACGCTGGTGGACTTCTCCACCTATGACGACGCCGCCGGTTACCGCTGAGGAGGACGCCCATGGAAACCTATACCGCCATGCGGCACTTCGCCGACAGCTGGGGACTGCTCGCCATGACGCTGTTTTTCCTCGCCGTCGTCGTCTTCACCCTTCGCCCCGGCGCCCGCAAGGCCGCCGAAAGGGCCGCTGAAATCCCTCTCAAGGAGGACTGATCATGGCCGAGAAGCATATTGACGAAATCTCGGGCGTCGAAACCACCGGCCACGAATGGGACGGCATCCGCGAACTGAACAACCCGATGCCGCGCTGGTGGGTCTGGACGTTCTATGCCACGATCGTCTGGGCGATCGGCTATACGATCGCCTTTCCGGCCTGGCCGCTGATCTCCGATGCGACGACCGGCATGCTCGGCTGGTCGAGCCGCGCCAATGTCGCCGTCGAGCTTGCCGAGGCCAAGCAGGCGCAGGCCGGCTTCGTCGACCGCATCGCCAAATCCTCCCTGCAGGAGATCATGGCCGATCCGCAGCTCTCGCAGTTCGCGATCGCCGGCGGCGCCTCGGCCTTCAAGGTCAACTGCGCCCAGTGCCACGGTTCGGGCGCGGCCGGCGCGGCGGGCTTCCCCAACCTCAACGACGACGACTGGGTCTGGGGCGGCACGGTGGACGACATCTACCACACGATCGCCCACGGCATCCGCCATGCCGGCGACGACGAGACCCGCATCTCGGACATGCCGGCCTATGGCGATATCCTCCAGCCGGAGGAGATCAAGCAGGTCGCGGCCTATGTCGTCAGCCTGACGGGCACGCCGTCGGATGCCGGCCTCGTCGAGCCCGGCAAGCAGATCTTCGCCGACAACTGCGCCGCCTGCCATGGCGATGACGCCAGGGGCAACCGCGAGATGGGCGCCCCGAACCTTGCCGACGCCATCTGGCTGAAGGGCGAGGGCGAGGCCGCCATCGCCCAGCAGGTCCGTTCGCCGAAGCACGGCGTCATGCCCGCCTGGCTTCCCCGCCTCGGCGATCCGGCCGTCAAGCAGCTTGCCGTCTTCGTGCATTCGCTGGGCGGCGGCGAGTAGGCGCCGGTTCTCTCAAACGACGAAGGCCGCGGAAACCGCGGCCTTTTCTTTTTTGGCAATCCGGCTGGCGGCGCGGCGCTCAGGCGACGACCGTGTTCCGGCCCATCGATTTCGCCCGGTAGAGGTTGCGGTCGGCGGCGGCGAGCGCCTCGACGGGATCGAAGCGCGGCGCGCAATGGAAGACGCCGATGCTGATGCCGAGCGCGATCCGCACGCCCGACGGCGCGTGCAGGTCGATCGCCTCCACCGCCTCGCGGATCGTCTGGGAATGGTCGAGCATGTGCGCCGGCGAAGCCTCGTCGAGGAAGACGGCGAATTCCTCGCCGCCGAGCCGGCCGACAAGGTCGTTCCTGCCCGCAAGGTCGCGCAGCACCGTCCCGACGAGGCGCAGCGCGTCGTCGCCTGCGGCATGGCCGAAACGGTCGTTGACGGACTTGAAGTGATCGAGGTCGAGGAAGAGCAGGCCGCCGGAACGGCCGCCGTGGCCGCGGGCGTGGAGTTCGGCCATGAAGGTCGCGCGGTTGAGCACGCCCGTCAGCGCGTCGCGCTGTGCCTGGTGCTTGAGGCGGGCATAGGCCTCGGCAAGTTCGTCCTTCGCGCGGGCAAGGGCGGCATTGGCGGCGCGCAGCCGGTCCGCCTGGTAGAAATGCAGGGCCGAGACGGGAATGGAGATGGCGATCGGGCAGGCGATCGTCATGACGAGCCCGGCGCCTGCCACCTCGCCGCCCATGAGGGGCACAAAGGCGAAGCTGATGGCGAGGGATGCCAGGGTCGAGAGGGCGCCGACCGCCAATGCCTTTCCGAGGATTTTGTACATGGAGAGAGCCCGCGTGCCTTTTTGATCGCGGACCCTGACTAGGAGCGTCTTATTGAAAAAGCCTGAATTCGTTCGGTAAAAGGCGCTCGGCCGTTCACATTGACGTTACGGCAGGCACATCAGCGGTCGGACCAGACCGCCAGCTCGTAGCCGTCGGGGTCCGTGAACTGGAAGCGCCGGCCGCCGGGAAAGTCGAAGATCGACTTGACGATCGTCCCGCCGGCCGCCGTCACCCGCTCCAGCACCTCTTCCAGCGCATCGGCAAAGAGGATGACGAGCGGGCCGCCTTTGGCGTTGACCGGGGCGAGCGTCGTGAAGCCGCCGGTGAGGCGGCCGTCCTGGAACTCGCAGTATTGCGGGCCGTAGTCGGTGAAGGTCCAGCCGAAGGCGCCGCCGTAGAAGGCCTTGCTGGCCGCGATGTCCGCGACGTTGAACTCGATATAGTCGATCTTGCGATCCGCGCCCCTGGTGCTCATTCCTGCACGTCCTTTTCTTCCACCAGTCTCGCCAGCGTCTCGAGATCCTGCGCTATATGCGCCGCATCCCGCTCGAAGGCTTCATCGTCCATATCCGGTTGCCGCAGCAACAGGAACATCACCTCCGCGCCATCGCCGTTCGGTGCGCTGCGCAGCGCATTGTCCACCACCCGCCCGTCCGGCAGCGTCACCCGGTGGTCGATGACGCCGAAATCGTTGGGCGGGGCGAAGCGCACGCGCACATTGCCGATCGGCCCGCCATCGGCGATCCAGTCCTCTCCGTCGCGCGTCAGCCCGGTGGCAAGGCCCGAGGCCCAGAGCGGCATGTTTTCCGGCCGGGCGGCAAAGGCGTGGACGGCGCGCCAGTCGCGCCGGATGGTGCGGTGGATGATACGGGCGGGCAGGGTGGTCATCGGTTTTCTCCATTCGGTGCCACGATACGCGGTCCCGCGCCGAAGTCTTGAACAAAACGGACAGTCAGCCGCGCATCTGCCGCCGGATCTCGCCGGGCGTCAGGCTGGTCAGCGCCAGCACCTCCCGGTTCATGTGCGCCTGGTCGGCAAAGCCCGCATCGGCGGCAAGGCCGGCAAGCGAAGTGCCGGGCCTTGCGATCCGGCCGAGCAGGTCCTGCAGCCGGAGAATGCGGGCCAGCGTCTTCGGCCCGTAGCCGAACTCGGCGATGCTGATGCGCCGCAGCGTGCGCGCCGTCACGCCGATCTCGGCGGCGATGGCGTCCGGCGGCCGGCTTGCGCCGAGCGCATGCAGGGCCGCGGCATCGGGCCGCGTGGCAGGAAGCTCTGCCGTCCCGGCTGCGAAAAGCGCCTGAAGAAGCCGCAGCCTTTGCAGCGGGCCCGAGGCCGCAAGCAGGCGGTCGTGGTGGGTGGTCAGCCCGTGCGCGCGGATATCGGCGAGAGGCACGACCTTGCCGGTCAGCGCGTCGAGGTCGCAGCGCAGCAGGTGGCGCGCGATGCCGGGCCGCAGGCGCAGCCCGAGGATAGTCTCGCCCGGCCGGAGCCTTGGAAAGGCGGCCGTGCGGTCCGGCCCGGCAACGAGAAAGCCCTCATCCGTCCACAGCAGGTCCACGCAGCCATCCGGCACGACGGCGATGCGTGCGGCGGGCGGGCCCTCCGGCGCACGATGCATCCAGCTGCAGCGGATGACGGCCGAGAGCGCGCCGGGCGCGGCATATTCGCGGTAGTCGCCGTAGCGCTTGGCCAGGATGGTCTCCGTCATCGTGTCCTCTCCGTGCGGCAACCCGCCACGCCCTGCCATCTCCGAAACTTGACGTAGATCAACGATGGAGGCCGTCGTTGGCGTCATTGTGCCGGCACAACGACAGGTGCGGCCGACGACATGCAGCAGAATACCACGACGATCTACAATTCCATCGAGCGCCATGAGGCGGAACCCGTCAACTCGGCGAAGGTTCGCAAGCCGCTCTATGAAAAGCGCAAGAAGATCTTCCCCAAACGGGCGGAGGGTCGCTTCCGGCAGTTCAAGTGGCTGGTGATGCTGATCACGCTCGGCATCTACTACCTGACGCCGTGGATCCGCTGGGATCGTGGGCCGCATGCGCCGGACCAGGCCGTGCTCATCGACCTTGCCGGCCGCCGCTTCTATTTCTTCTTCATCGAGATCTGGCCGCAGGAATTCTTCTTCGTCGCCGGGCTGCTCGTCATGGCGGGCTTCGGGCTGTTCCTCGTCACCTCGGCCGTCGGGCGCGCCTGGTGCGGCTATGCCTGTCCGCAGACCGTCTGGGTCGATCTCTTCCTCGTCGTCGAACGGGCAATCGAGGGTGACCGCAATGCCCGTATGAAGCTCGATGCCGGGCCGTGGACGCTGGCCAAGGTCTGGAAGCGCGTCAGCAAGCACGCCGTCTGGCTGGTGATCGCGGTGGCGACGGGCGGCGCCTGGATCTTCTACTTCGCCGATGCGCCGACGCTGCTCGTCAATTTCGCGACGCTCAAGGCGCCGCCGGTCGCCTACATCACCGTCGCCATCCTGACCGCGACCACCTACATCTTCGGCGGGCTGATGCGCGAGCAGGTCTGCACCTATATGTGCCCCTGGCCGCGTATCCAGGCGGCGATGCTCGACGAGAGCTCGCTGGTCGTCACCTACAACGACTGGCGCGGCGAGCCGCGCACCCGCCATGCCAAGAAGGCGATCGCCGCTGGCGAGAGCGTCGGCGACTGCGTCGACTGCAATGCCTGCGTCGTCGTCTGTCCTATGGGCATCGACATCCGCGACGGCCAGCAGCTCGAATGCATCACCTGCGCGCTGTGCATCGATGCCTGCGACAACGTGATGGACAAGATCGGCAAGGAGCGCGGCCTCATCGCCTATGCCACGCTGTCGGACTATTCGGCCAACATGGCGCTCGCCACCGCCGGCGGCACCGTGCCGGTGGATCCGAAGCGCGTGCGCGGTGCCGATGGCGCCTTCGACGGCAAGATCCGGCACTTCGACTGGCGCATCATCTTCCGTCCGCGCACGCTGCTCTATTTCGGCGTCTGGTCGCTGGCGGGCCTGGCGCTGCTCTTCGCGCTGCTTTCGCGCGACCGGCTGGACCTCAACGTCATCCACGACCGCAATCCGCAGTTCGTCGTCGAATCGGACGGCTCGGTCCGCAACGGCTATGCGGTGAAGCTGCTCAACATGATCCCAGAGCCGCGCGTCATCACCGTGTCGATCGAGGGCATGCCCGGCGCGACGATGAAGATCGCCGGCCATGACAGCGCCGACGGCCGCAGCGTCGACGTGCCGGCCGATCCGGACAAGGTGACGGCACTGCGTGTTTTCGTCACCCTGCCGAAGGATCGGCTTGCGGAAGCGGCCGAAGGCTTCCAGATTATCGCGGAAGACCGGCAGGGCCACGAGCGCGACGTCTATTCCGCCAATTTCAACACGCCGGGAGCAAAGTGATGGCCATGGAACGCAAGGAACAGGGATTCGTCTTCACCGGCTGGCACATGACGGGCGTCATGGTGCTGTTCTTCGGCACGATCATCACGGTCAACCTGATCATGGCCTGGAATGCCTCGAACAGCTGGAGCGGCCTCGTCGTGCCCAACACCTATGTCGCCAGCCAGCAGTTCAACGGCAAGGTGGCGGAGGCGCGGGCGCTCGCGGCCAGCGGCATCGAGGGCGACCTCACCGTGACGGAAGGCCGCATCGCCTACCGCGTCACCGATGCGAGGGGCGTTCCCCTTGTCGCCGACGACGTCTCGGCGGTCTTCAAGCGGCCCGTCGACGAGCGCAAGGATTTCACGGTCGCGCTCGAGCCGGCGGGCGAGGGGCTGTTCGTGGCGGACCGGCCGGTGCCGGCCGGCCAGTGGATCGTCGATATCAGCACGAAGCGCGACGGCGAGAAGGTCTTCCACCAGACCGTGCGGACCGTCGTTGCGGGAGGGGCGAAATGAGCTGCTGCGCACCCGGCACGGAAGGCGCCGTCGAGGCGCAGCGCGTGGCACTGCCCTCCTCGGAGGAGCTGATGCTGGCGAGCCGCCCGGTCGGCGACGGCCTGCGCCAGAGCGACCTCAGCGTGCCGGGCGTCTATTGCGGCACCTGCATCACCACCGTCGAAGGCGCGCTGAACGCGCTGCCGGCCGTGGAGCGGGCGCGCGTCAACCTCTCCACCCGCCGCGTTTCGGTGGTCTGGAAGGAGGAGGTCGCGGGCCGGCGCACCGATCCGCAGGAGATCGCCGCCGCCATCCGCGCCACGGGCTATGACACGCATCTCTTCTCGCTGGCGGCGGAAGGCGACGACCGGCTGCGCAACCAGCTGATCCGCGCCGTCGCCGTCTCGGGCTTCGCGGCGACGAACATCATGCTGCTCTCGGTCTCCGTCTGGTCGGGTGCCGAGGCCGCGACGCGCGACCTCTTCCACTGGATCTCCGCGCTGATCGCCGGCCCGACGCTGATCTATGCCGGGCGCTTCTTCTACCAGTCGGCCTGGAATGCGCTGCGCCACGGCCGCACCAACATGGACGTGCCCATCGCGCTCGCCATCACGCTCTCCTATGTCGTCTCGCTCTGGGAGACGCTGCACAGCGCCGAGCACGCCTGGTTCGACGCCACGGTGAGCCTGCTCTTCTTCCTGCTCATCGGCCGCACGCTCGACCACGTCATGCGCGACCGCGCCCGCTCGGCCATCACCGGCCTTGCCCGCCTTTCGCCGCGCGGGGCGATGGTCATCCGGCCGGACGGTAGCCGCGACTACCGGCCCGTCGAGGAGATCGCCGTCGGCGAACACCTTTCCATCGCCGCCGGCGAGCGCATCCCGGTCGATTGCCGCGTGCTTTCGGGCGCAAGCGACATCGACCGCTCGATCGTCAACGGCGAGAGCGATCCCTTCGCCGCCGGGCCGGGCACGCGGCTGGAAGCGGGCGCGATGAACCTCACCGGTTCGCTCACCGTCGAGGCCGTCGCCACGGCGCGCAATTCGTTCCTGTCGGAGGTCATCGGCCTCATGGAGGCCGCCGAAGGGGGAAGGGCCCGCTATCGCCGCATCGCCGACCGCGCCGCGCAGATCTATTCGCCGGCCGTGCACCTGCTGGCGCTCGCCTCCTTCCTCGGCTGGGGTTTTTACGACGGCGACTGGAAGCATGCCATGCTCGTCGCCATCGCGGTGCTGATCATCACCTGCCCCTGCGCGCTCGGCCTTGCGGTGCCGGTGGTGCAGGTGGTGGCCGCGGGGCGCCTGTTTGCCGGCGGCGTGATGGTCAAGGACGGCTCGGCCATGGAGCGCCTTGCCGAAATCGACACCGCCGTCTTCGACAAGACCGGCACCCTGACGCTCGGCAAGCCGCGCCTCGTCGACCGGGAAAGGCTCAACCGCACCCATCTCGCGCTTGCCGCGGCGCTCGCCGCCCATTCGCGCCATCCGCTGTCAATGGCGCTGGCGGGCGCCTGGCCGGGGCCGATGCCGCTTGTCGAAAGCGTGACGGAAGTGGCCGGCGGCGGCCTTCAGGCCGAGACGCCCCAGGGCCTCTATCGCCTCGGCAACCGCGCCTTCGCCGGCGGTAGCGCCGCGGCCGGGGAAGAGCACGGACTCTCCGAGGTCGTGCTGTCGCGCAATGGCAAGGTGCTGGAAACCTTCCGTTTCGAGGATGCCTTGCGGACCGGCGCAGGCGAGGCCGTCGCCACGCTGAAGCGCGCGCATATCGCGATGGCGATCCTCTCCGGCGACCGTGCTCCGGCCGTCGCCCGCATTGCCGGCCTGCTCGGCATTCCCCGCTGGCGCGCGGCGCTGTCGCCCCGGGAAAAGACGGAAGCGGTCGCCGAACGGGCGGCCGCCGGTCACCGCGTGCTGATGGTCGGCGACGGCATCAACGATGCGCCGGCGCTCGCCGCCGCCCACGTCTCCATCGCCCCGGCGACGGCGGCGGATGTCGGCCGGCAGGCGGCGGACTTCGTCTTCCTGCACGAGAGCCTGGAGGCCGTGCCCTTCGCGCACGAGACCGCCTGCCGTGCCGGCCGCCTCATCCGGCAGAATTTCGCGCTCGCCATCGGCTACAATGTCATCGCCGTGCCGATCGCCATCCTCGGCCACGCGACGCCGCTGATCGCCGCCATCGCCATGTCGACGTCGTCGATCATCGTCGTGGTGAACTCGCTGCGCCTGCGCGGGCAGATACCGGCCTTCGCCGTGCGGGCGGCGGACGAGGCCCGCCCGCTTGCTTCCCTGGTGCGCGCGGCATGAACACGCTGATCTTCCTCATCCCCATCGCGCTCTTCCTCGGCGGGCTCGGGCTCGCCGCCTTCCTCTGGTCTTTGAAGAGCGGGCAGTATGACGATGTCGAGGGCGCCGCCTGGCGCGTCCTCGATGATGGCGACGACAAGCCGCAGCGCTGACGGCACGCCGATATGGGGTCATAGAAACCATGCAAGTGGCGGTGAAAATCCCGCCGAAGCCAAACAATCCCTTGTCGTAAATCGATTTGAATGCCAAAACACCACCGCTGGAGCGGAGCTCCTCACTCTCTTTCTGCGCGGCGTTTCCGGCATGGGTCCGGAAGCATCCCACGCCGCGCCATCCTACGGAGGTATGAACGTGGCACAGGCGGAAATCGGTCTCATCGGTCTCGGCGTGATGGGGTCCAACCTTGCGCTCAACATTGCCGAAAAGGGCAACAAGATCGCGGTCTTCAATCGCACGGTGGCGCGCACGAAGGAGTTCTACGAGGAGGCCGGCGCGCTCCAGGGCCAGATCGTGCCCTGCGAGACGATCGAAGAGTTCGTCGCCGCCATCCGCCCGCCGCGGCCGATCATCATCATGATCCAGGCCGGCGCCGCGGTCGACCAGCAGATGGACCTGCTGCGCCCCTATCTCGAACGGAACGACATCATGATCGATGCCGGCAACGCGAACTTCCGCGACACGATGCGCCGCTTCGATGCGCTGAAGGACAGCGGCCTCACCTTCATCGGCATGGGCGTTTCCGGCGGTGAGGAAGGCGCGCGTCACGGTCCCTCCATCATGGTCGGCGGCACGGAGGATTCGTGGAAGCGCGTCGAGAAGGTGCTGACCTCGATCGCCGCCAAGTACAAGGACGAGCCCTGCGTCGCCTGGCTCGGCGAGAACGGCGCCGGCCACTTCGTCAAGACCATCCACAACGGCATCGAATATGCCGACATGCAGATGATCGCCGAGATCTACGGCATCCTGCGCGACGGCCTGAAGATGAGCGCCGCCGAGATCGGCGCCGTCTTCGGCGAATGGAACAAGGGCCGCCTGGAATCCTACCTCATCGAGATCACCGAGAAGGTGCTTGCCGCCAGGGACCCGATCAGCGGTAACCCGATCGTCGACATGATCCTCGACAAGGCCGGCCAGAAGGGCACGGGAAAATGGTCCGCCATCGAGGCGCAGAACATGGGCGTGCCGGCGACCGGCATCGAGGCCGCCGTCGCCGCCCGCTCGATCTCCTCGTTCAAGACGGAGCGCGAAGCCGCCGAAAAGATCCTCGGCCTGCCGGATGTGCCGGCGCTTGAGGTCACCGACAAGGCTGCCTTCATCAAGGACCTCGAAAGCGCGCTGCTCGCCGGCAAGATCGGCGCCTATGCGCAAGGCTTCGCGGTGATGTCCGCCGCCTCGAAGGAATATGGCTGGAACCTGCCGATGCCGACCATCGCCAAGATCTGGCGCGCCGGCTGCATCATCCGCTCGCAGTTCCTCGACGAGATCACGAGCGCCTTCACCAAGGCGCCGGATGCGGCGAACCTCATCGTCACCCCGGCCTTTGCCGCCATGGTCAAGGAGACCGACGGCGCGCTGCGCCGCGTCGTCGCCGCGGCCGCGCTGCATGGCCTGCCGGTCCCGGCGCTCGCCTCGGCGCTCGGCTATTTCGACAGCTACCGCCGCGCCCGCGGCACGGCCAACATCATCCAGGCCCAGCGCGACTTCTTCGGCGCCCACGGCTTCGACCGTATCGACGGCGCCGACAGCCATCACGGCCCGTGGGGCTCCGGCCTTAACGGTTGAGAACCTGTTGATAGTCTGACATGGAACGGCCCGGTCGCAAGATCGGGCCGTTCTTTTCAGTGTTGTAGATCGGCCCCTCATCCCCCTGCCGGGACCTTCTCCCCGCAGGCGGGGAGAAGGGGGTGCCGGACCGTTTTCCTTCATTCTGCCGAGGGGAGGAAAACGGTTCGCCCAGCCTTCCTCGCCCCGCCTGCGGGGAGAGGATGCCGGCAGGCAGGTGAGGGGCGGGACTTGCCGCGGGCCGAGAAAGGCGGGAGCCGGCCTTATCCTTCCGTCGGGATCGGATAGCTCAGTGTTTGCAGCTCCGCGGCCGCCGTCCCCTCGATGCGGCCGATGACGGCCTTGGCGAGTTCCCGGCCGGCGAGGCGGATGTCCTCGCGCATGGTCACGACCTCCGGCCGCAGCCATTGCAGGAACATGTGCGGTTCCTTCGACACCATGTCGATGTCGTGGCCGAGCTTGCGGCCCTTCGCCTCCAGCGCGGCGATCAGCGCCACCGCGCCGCCGCCGCTGCCCGAGACGATGCCGTCCGGCCCGTCCGGCGCGCTGAACAGGGTCTCGGCGGCCCTGCGGATGTCGACGAGGCCGTTGTCGAGATTCACCTGGTTGAAGGGCAGGGCCATCGCGCCGAAATCGCGGATGCCCTTTTCGAACCCTGCCCGCATGTGCAGGTAGAAGGTGAGGTAGGGCGGCGGCTGCAGCAGGATGAGCCGCTTGCGGCCGCGCTCCACCAGCTTTCGCACCGCCTCGTAGGCGAAGCGCTCGTTGTCGAAATCGTGATAGGGATGGGTGAGGCCCATTTCCGTGCGCCCGTGCGTGGCGAAGGGAAAGTTGCGCTCCATCATCAGCGCGACGCGCGGGTCCTTCGGCTCGGTGCGCGAGATGATCACGCCGTCGGCCGCCCCCGTCTCCAGCACGTAGCGCACCGGGTCCAGCGCGTTGCCCTGCGTGCGGTAGGGCGTCACCACGAGATGGTATTGCGTCGTGGCGAGGACTTCCGAAATGCCGACGACCATGGGGCTCGTCAGGCCCATGATCTCCTCCTCGAGGCTGAGGATCAGGCTGATGACGTTGGTCTTGCCGGTGCGAAGACGCACGCCCGCGCGGTTCGGCTGGTAGCCGATCTGGCGCGCGACGAGGCGCACGCGCTCCTTCGTCTCGGCGCTGATGTCCGGCGCGTCCTTGAGCGCCCGCGAAACCGTGGTGATGCCGAGGCCGGTCATGAAGGCGATCGTCTTCAGCGTCGGCCGCTCGCTCGGATGCGGAAGCGCCGCCGCCGGGCCTTCGCTCATCGTCTTGTCCATCCCCTGCCTGCCACCTCTTCGCATTAGCGGTCGGTTATACATATTTTAACCAGAGCCGCTACTCCTTCATGGGCTTCGCTCCAAAACTGTAACGATGCAGGTCGTTTGTCGAGCGAAAAATGCATGGACTCGCCTTTGCACTGGCGCCGGAATGCCTGCTGCGTTGCGAAAGCGCCAGGCGTTCCGCCGCCGGCCCATGGTCTCCACGGTCGTAACGGATCCAATAATTAGTCCAATAATAACAAACTATTATTGAGAGAACCGAGAGGCTTCCCGCGTTGCGCAATGGGGCGTATTCCCTCCTCGAAAACTCCCGGTACTGGGGAAAACGGGATTTCTGACCCGGACCCGGTTGCGTGATTAAATCGATTGGGTTACGTTTTACTGCAACGTTTCAGTGAGGGAGGAGACTCATGAAAATGCGCTTTATGGCTGCCATGCTGGCGGCAACCGTGGTCCTGCCGTCCGCCGCCGCCTATGCGACGGACCTGGAGGTGACCCATTGGTGGACGTCCGGCGGGGAGGCCGCGGCGGTCGCCGAGTTCGCGAAGGCGTTCGACGCCACGGGCAACAAGTGGATCGACGGTGCGATCGCCGGCGCCGGCAGCACGGCCCGTCCGATCATGGTCAGCCGGCTCACCGGCGGCGACCCGATGGGCGCCACGCAGTTCAACCATGGACGCCAGGCGGAGGAGCTGGTCGAGGCCGGCCTGCTGCGCGATCTCACCGACGTGGCGACGCGCGAGAACTGGAAGGAGATCATCAAGCCGGCCAGCCTGCTCGACAGCTGCACGGTCGACGGCAAGATCTATTGCGCGCCGGTCAACATCCATTCCTGGCAATGGCTGTGGCTTTCGAACGCCGCGTTCGAAACGGCGGGCGTGCCCGTGCCGAAGAACTGGGACGAGTTCGTCGCCGCCGCGCCGGCGCTGGAGAAGGCCGGCATCGTGCCGCTCGCCGTCGGCGGGCAGGCCTGGCAGGCGGCCGGCGCCTTCGACGTGCTGATGGTGGCCATCGCCGGCAAGGACACGTTCAACAAGGTGTTCAAGGACAAGGATGCCGACGTCGCGGCCGGCCCCGACATGGCCAGGGTCTTCAAGGCGGCCGAGGATGCGCGGCGCATGTCCAGGGGCACGAACGTGCAGGACTGGAACCAGGCGACCAACATGGTGATCACCGGCAAGGCCGGCGGCCAGATCATGGGCGACTGGGCGCAGGGCGAGTTCGCGCTCGCCGGCAAGGTCGCGGGCAAGGACTATACCTGCCTTCCGGGCCTCGGCGTGAACGAGGTCATCTCGACGGGCGGCGACGCCTTCTATTTCCCGGTTCTGGCGGACGAGGAGAAATCCAAGGCGCAGGAGGTGCTGGCCTCCACGCTGCTTGCGCCGGCCACCCAGGTCGCCTTCAACCTCAAGAAGGGCTCGCTTCCCGTGCGCGGCGACGTGGACCTCGCCGCGGCGAACGACTGCATGAAGAAGGGGCTCGACATCCTCGCCAAGGGCAATGTGATCGAGGGCACCGACCAGCTGCTTTCGGCCGACAGCCAGAAGCAGAAGGAGGATCTCTTCTCCGAATTCTTCGCCAATCCCTCGATGACGCCGGAAGACGCGCAGAAGCGTTTCGCCGCCATCATCGCGTCGGCGGACTGATCAGGCGGGCAGTTCCAGCAAGGCTGCGCGGCGGCCTTGCATGCGGAATTGCCGGGAAGGCATCGGCCGGCGGTTCGCCGCCGGCCAGACGGCGCCCCACGGGCGCTGCCCCTGATCGAGACCAAGGAGGAAGTGACCCATGACGGGCCAGGCACACACCGGTCGTCCCCGCAAACTGCTGCGCAATCTCAGTTCCAAGATTGCCTCCATTCCCATGATGCTCACCGCCGTCGTCATCTTTCTCGGCGGCACGATCTGGACCGTCGTCTATTCGTTCACCAATTCGAAGCTGCTGCCGCGGGCGAACTTCGTCGGCCTCGACCAGTACGAGCGCCTGTGGGACGCGCCGCGCTGGATCGTCTCGATCCAGAATCTCGCCATCTACGGCGCGCTGACGCTGGTCTTCAGCCTGGTGGTGGGCTTCGTGCTGGCGGCGCTGATGGACCAGAAGATCCGCTTCGAAAACACCTTCCGCACGATCTTCCTCTATCCTTTCGCGCTGTCCTTCATCGTCACCGGCCTCGTCTGGCAGTGGATCCTGAACCCGGAATTCGGCGTACAGTCCGTCGTGCGCGCGCTCGGCTGGACGAGTTTCACCTTCGATCCGCTCTACAATGCCGACATCGTCATCTACGGCGTCCTGATCGCCGGCCTCTGGCAGGGCACCGGGCTCGTCATGTGCCTGCTGCTGGCGGGCCTGCGCGGCATAGACGAGGACATCTGGAAGGCCGCGCGCGTCGACGGCATACCGATGTGGAAGACCTATCTCTTCATCGTCATCCCGATGATGCGCCCCGTCTTCATCACCACGCTCGTCATCATCGCCAGCGGCATCGTCAAGGTCTACGACCTCGTGGTGGCGCAGACGAGCGGCGGGCCGGGCATCGCCTCGGAAGTGCCGGCGAAATATGTCTACGACTACATGTTCCAGGCGCAGAACCTCGGCCAGGGTTTTGCCGCCTCCACCATGATGCTCGTCACGGTCGCCATCATCATCATCCCCTGGGCCTATCTCGAATTCGGAGGGCGCAAGCGTGTCTGACAGCGTTACTCTTCCCGCCCCCGCTGCCACCGCCAGGGCCGGGGCCGAACCCTGGGGCGCCAAACCCCGCCGCGCGCTTTCCGGCCGCAACATCATGCTCTACGGCACGCTGCTCGTGGCGGCGCTCTATTACCTGCTGCCGCTCTACGTGATGATCGTCACCTCGCTGAAGGGCATGCCGGAAATCCGCCTCGGCAACATCTTCTCGCCGCCGCTGGAAATCACCTTCGAACCCTGGGCAAAGGCCTGGGCCAGCGCCTGCACGGGCCTCAACTGCGACGGCCTGTCGCGCGGCTTCTGGAATTCCGTGCGCATCACCGTGCCTTCGACGCTGATCTCCATCCTCGTCGCCTCGGTCAACGGCTACGCGCTGGCCAACTGGAAGTTCAGGGGCGCGGACATCTTCTTCACCATCCTCATCGTCGGCGCCTTCATTCCCTATCAGGTGATGATCTACCCGATCGTCATCGTGCTGCGCGAAATGGGCATCTACGGCACGCTGACCGGCCTCGTCATCGTGCACACGATCTTCGGCATGCCGATCCTGACGCTGCTCTTCCGCAACTATTTCTCCGCCCTGCCGGAGGAGCTGTTCAAGGCGGCGCGCATCGACGGGGCGGGCTTCTGGCAGATTTATTTGCGCATCATGCTGCCCATGTCGCTGCCGATCTTCGTCGTCGCGATGATCCTGCAGATCACCGGAATCTGGAACGACTTCCTGTTCGGCGTCGTCTTCACCCGGCCGGAGGTCTACCCGATGACCGTGCAGCTCAACAACATCGTCAACTCCGTCCAGGGGGTGAAGGAGTACAATGTCAACATGGCCGCGACGCTGCTCACCGGCGCGGTCCCGCTCATCGTCTATTTCGTGTCCGGGCGCCTCTTCGTCCGCGGCATCGCCGCCGGCGCCGTGAAGGGGTAAGCCATGCAGAATTCCGTATCGATCAAGGACCTTTCGCTCAGCTTCGGCGCGGTCAACGTGCTGGAGAACCTCAATCTCGACATCGGCGACGGCGAGTTCCTCGTCCTCCTCGGCTCGTCCGGCTGCGGGAAGTCGACGCTGCTCAACTGCATCGCCGGCCTTCTGGAGCCGACGGGCGGGCAGATCTTCATCAAGAACAAGAACGTCACCTGGGAAGAGCCGAAGGACCGCGGCATCGGCATGGTGTTCCAGTCCTATGCGCTCTATCCGCAGATGACGGTGGAGAAGAACCTCTCCTTCGGCCTGCAGGTGGCGAAAATGCCGCGGCCGGAGATCGACAAGCGCATCGCCCGCGCCGCCGAGATCCTGCAGATCGGCCCGCTGCTGAAGCGCAAGCCCTCCGAGCTTTCCGGCGGCCAGCGCCAGCGCGTGGCGATCGGGCGTGCGCTTGTGCGAGACGTCGACGTCTTCCTCTTCGACGAGCCGCTGTCCAACCTCGATGCGAAATTGCGCTCGGAGCTGCGGGTGGAGATCAAGCGGCTGCACCAGTCGCTGAGGAACACGATGATCTACGTCACCCATGACCAGATCGAGGCGCTGACGCTCGCCGACCGCATCGCCATCATGAAGAGCGGCGTCATCCAGCAGCTTGCCGATCCGAACACGATCTACAACGCGCCGCGGAACATGTTCGTCGCCGGCTTCATCGGCTCTCCGTCGATGAACTTCCTGCGCGGCGAGATCGCCGGGCGGGACGGCAGGCCGGTCTTCACGACGAACGGCGTCGATTTCGCGCTCGACGGCTACGATGCGGCCGAGACGCTTCGGCCCGGCCGCAAGGTCGTGCTCGGCGTGCGGCCGGAGCATGTGTCGGTCAACGGGGAGGGTGCCGAGACCCACCAGGCCACCGTCGATATCGAGGAACCGATGGGCGCCGACAACCTGCTCTGGCTGAAACATGCCGGCCATACGCTCTCCGTCCGTGTCGGCGGCGCGCGGCGCTTCGCACCGGGCACGGCGGTGAAACTTTCCTTCGACATGGGGCTGGCCTCGCTGTTCGATGCGGAGACCGAGGAGCGGATCTAGCATGCTGGAATTCGTGACCACCCCCCTCTGGCCTGCCGGCCATCTCCCCCACAAGAGGGGAAATCGGATGGGGCAATGTTTTGCCCATCGCAGGCGTTGCAGTCCAAGTCATGTTCTCCCCTCCTGCCAATTTCCTTTCTTGAAAGCAGGGCGACCGCTTATGGAGGGAAACGGCTACTCCATCCCCTTCTCCCCCGCGGGGAGAAGGTGCCGGCAGGCGGATGAGGGGGAGGTCGAAGGCGTGAGTGATCCGTTCGAGCCACCCCCTCATCCGGCCCTTCGGGCCACCTTCTCCCCGCGGGGGAGAAGGGGATTTCAGCGCCGGCTTGCCTCATTTGCAATTGCCTTTCCCTCAAGGGGGAGATGCCCGGCAGGGCAAAGGGGGTGTTTCCCCGCATTCATGCTTCAGGGATAGGCGAATGATCCAACAAACCGAAACCACCGCGATCGACCTCTCCGGAACCTGGACGCTCACCGGCGCCGGTACCGGCCACACCGCGCCGATGCCTGTGCCCGGCGACGTGCACAGCGCGCTTCTTTCCGCCTGCCTCATCCCCGATCCCTATGCCGGCCGCAACGAACGGGATGTGCAATGGGTGGCGCAGGAGGACTGGGCGATCGAGCGGACCTTCGACGTCACGCCGGAAATGCTGGAGGGCGACTGGTATCTCGACATAGGCAGCATCGACACCGTCGCCTCCGTCTATATCAACGGCGTGCTGGTGCTCGATGCCGACAATTGCTTCCGCCGCTACCGGCCGGACGTCACCGAGGCGCTGAAGGCCGGCGAGAACGTCTTGCGGGTGCTGATCCATTCCAGCATCGCCGCCGGTGCCGCGCGGCAGGCGGCGCAGCCCTTCTTCATCCCCTGGCACCCCGGCAATTCGCCGATCCCCAACGGCAACATGCTGCGCAAACCCCAGTGCCATTTCGGCTGGGACTGGAACATCGCGATCGCCCCGCTCGGCATCTATGGTGCGATTTTCCTGCGCCGGCTGGAGGTCGCCCGCATCGAGCATGTGACGACCCGGCAGTTCCACCATGCCGATGGCGCGGTCGATCTCTACGTCACCGCCACGTTCCATGCCGAAGCGCCCGGCATCCTGCCCGTGCATTTTTCGCTCGGCGAGGAGCGGGTCCGGCTCGATATCGGCGTCAATGCCGGGGAGACGCAGCTCACCCACATGTTCCGCATCGAGAGGCCGGCCCTCTGGTGGCCGGCGGGCCATGGCGAGCAGGCGATCTATGCCATCCGCGTCGAGACGCCGGGTGAGACGGTGGTGCGCCGCATCGGCCTGCGCCAGGTCGAACTGGTCACCGACGGGGACGAGGCCGGAAGCCGCTTCGCCCTGAAGGTCAACGGCCGCGAGATTTTCTGCCGCGGCGCGAACTGGATCCCCGCCGACGCGCTGCCCTCCCGGATCACGCCGGCCGGCGTGCGCGACCTCCTGCAATCGGCCAGTGAAGCCAACATGAACATGATCCGCGTCTGGGGCGGCGGTTTCTACGAGCCGGACTGGTTCTATGATTTCTGCGACGAACTCGGCCTGATGGTCTGGCAGGACTTCATGTTCGCCTGCAATCTCTATCCCTCCACCGTCGATTTCCTCGACAATGTTGCCGCCGAAGTCGATTACCAGGTCAAGCGGCTCGCCTCGCACCCCTCCATCGTGCTCTGGTGCGGCGACAACGAACTGGTCGGCGCGCTGACCTGGTTCGAGGCGAGCCGCGAGAACCGCGACCGCTATCTCGTCTCCTATGACCGGCTCAACCGCACCATCGAGCTGGCGATGAGGAAGGCGGCGCCCGGCGCGATCTGGTGGCCGTCGAGCCCGGCCTCCGGCACTCTCGATTTCGGCGATGCCTGGCATGCCGATGGTTCCGGCGACATGCACTACTGGTCCGTCTGGCACGAGAACAAGTCGTTCGACGACTACCGCACCGTGCGCCCGCGCTTCTGCTCCGAATTCGGCTTCCAGTCCTACACCTCCATGCCCGTCATGAGGTCCTTTGCCGCGCCGAAGGACATGAACATCGCTTCGCCGGTGATGCAGAGCCACCAGAAGAATGCCGGCGGCAACGAGCGCATCGCCGGCACCATGTTCCGCTATTTCCGCTTCCCGAAGGATTTCGAGAGCTTCGTCTATCTCAGCCAGATCCAGCAGGGCCTCGCCATCCGCACCGCCGTCGACTACTGGCGCTCGCTGAAACCCCATTGCATGGGCACCCTCTACTGGCAGCTCAACGACACCTGGCCGGTCGCCTCCTGGTCGAGCCTCGACCATGGCGGCAGCTGGAAGGCCATGCATTACATGGCGCGCCGCTTCTTCCAGCCCGTCGCCGTGGCGGCGATCCCTTCCAAGGACGGCGAGACCATCGGCTTTTCCGTCGTCAACGACACGGCGGAGGCGGTGGCGGTGAAGCTCGACACCTGGCTCGTCCCGCTTTCCGGCGAGCGCCGGCCCTATCGCAGCGCCGAAGGCCGATGCGGGCCGGACAGGGCGGAGATGCTGTTCTCCGTCTTTTCCGCCGACCTGCCGGAGGACACGCTGCTCTTCTGGTCCTTCGAGGCGTCCAACGGCATGCGCGGCGAGGGGCACCATGTGCACGGCACCTACAAGGCGCTGGAACTCGAACCGTCCGGCCTCACCCTCGACGTTTCGCCGCGCGAGGACGGCGCCGTCGCCGTCACAGCCAGCGCCAGCGGACTTGCGCTCCATGTCATGCTCGAGGCCGATGTCGCCGGCCGTTGGTCGGACAATGCCTTCGACCTCACGGCCGGCGAACGGAAAACGGTGATCTTCACCCCGGCCGAACGCGGCGCGGTTCCGAAAATCCATTGGCTCGATCTTCATTCCTGCCAGACGCAATCCGAGTAACCCGAGGAAATTTTCATGCAGACAGTCAGCTTCCAGCTCTACAGCGCCCGCAATTTCCAACCCTTTGCCGAGGTTTTCCGGATTCTCGCAGATGCCGGCTACAAGCAGGTCGAGGGCTATGGCGCCCTTTATCCCTCGCTCGACGATGCCGCGATCCAGCAGGTGAAGGCCGACCTCGACACCAATGGCCTCACCATGCCCACCGCCCACTTCAGCCTCGACATGCTGGAGGCGGAGCCGGAGCGGGTGCTCGCCATCTGCCGCACGCTCGGCATCGCGGCGGTCTACTGCCCCTATCTCCTGCCGGAGGACCGCCCGGCGGACGCCGCCGGCTGGCGCGCCCTCGGCGCGCGCCTGCAGAAGGCCGGCGAACCGATCCGCAAGGCGGGCCTTACCTTCGGCTGGCACAACCACGACTTCGAGTTCTTCGCGCTGCCCGACGGCACCGTGCCGCTCGACCATCTCTTTGCCGGCGGGCCGGACCTTGCCTGGGAGGCGGATATCGCCTGGATCATCCGCGGCGGCGCGGATCCCTTCGCCTGGATCCGGAAATACGGCGACCGCATCACCGCCGTGCACGTCAAGGACATCGCGCCGAAGGGCGAGAACGCGGAGGAGGACGGCTGGGCGGATGTCGGCCACGGCGTGGTGCCGTGGGGCGATCTCGCCAAGGCGCTCGCCGGCTCGCCTGTCCAGCACTTCATCGTCGAGCACGACAATCCCAGGGACATCGCGCGGCTCGCCACGCGGTCGATCGCGACCATCAAGGCATTCTGAGGACTGACCATCATGAGCAAGGAATACGGAGTCGGCATCATCGGCTGCGGCAACATATCGAGCGCCTATTTCAGGCTGATCCCGACCTTCAGGAACCTGAAGCTGGTCGCCTGCGCCGACATCAACCCGGCCGCGTCCAGGGCGCGCTCGGAGGAGTTCGGCGTGGAAGCGCAGGAGATCGACGCTCTGCTCGCCAATCCCGCCGTCGACGTCGTCGTCAACCTGACGGTGCCGGAGGCGCATTACCCGGTCTCGAAAAGGGCGCTGGAGGCGGGGAAACACGTCTATTCGGAAAAGCCCTTCGTGCTGACGCTGGAGCAGGGCGAGGACCTGCGCCGCATCGCCGATAAGCGCGGGCTGAAGGTCGGTTCGGCGCCGGATACCTATCTCGGCGGCGCGCACCAGTTCGTGCGCCATCTCATCGACAGCGGCGCGGTCGGGAAGATCATGTCCGGCACCGCGCATGTGCTGGGGCCGGGCATGGAGAGCTGGCATCCCAACCCGGACTTCTTCTTCGCACCGGGCGGCGGGCCGATCCTCGACATGGGGCCGTATTACGTCAACAACCTCGTCAATCTCGTCGGGCCGGTGCGGCGCGTCGTGGCGCTCGCCAACCGGGCGCATGAGGAGCGCACCATCGGCAACGGTCCGCGTCTTGGCGAGAGGGTGCCGGTGGCCGTCGCGACGAACATCCACGCCATCCTCGACTTTGCCAGCGGCGCGCAGGTCGCGCTGATGGCGAGCTGGGATGTCTGGGCGCATCGCCACCAGAACATGGAGCTCTACGGCACCGCGGGCGCCGTCTTCGTGCCCGACCCGAATTTCTTCGGCGGCGCGGTGGAGGTCGCCGGCACGGACCGCGAGCCGAGGGCGGTGGAGGTCTGGGACCATCCGCTGACGGCGCAGAACTATGAGTTCGACTGGGGCCTGCAGGCGAACTACCGCGGCATCGGCCTTGCCGACATGATGGAGGCGGTAACGACCGGCCGCGACTATCGCTGCTCGCTCGACCGGTCGCTGCACACGATCGACGTCCTGACCGCGATCCTGCGCTCGGCCGAGGAGGGCAGGGCGATCGACATCGTGACGACCTGCACGCAGCCCGCGGCGCTGGGCATCGAGGAGGCACGGGCTCTCTTGCGATGATATCGCCTGCGGTCTGCCCCTCATCCGGCCTGCCGGTCCCCTTCTCCCCGCAAGCGGGGAGAAGGGAATATGCCGCGCCGGTTTCCCCGAGCAATACCCGCTCGTGGGGCAAGTCCTCTCTCCCCGCTTGCAGGGCGAGGGGCAAATGCCTCTTGTCGCGATGCGCGCGAGAGCGGTATTGAGACTCGCCCATAAAGAACGAAGGAATTTATCATGGCCTGGCAGCCTGCGGACAACCGTTACGACACGATGACCTACAACCGGCTTGGACGGTCCGGCCTGAAGCTGCCGGCGATCTCGCTCGGGCTGTGGCACAATTTCGGCGACGACACGCCGCATGACCGCAAGGTCGACATGTGCCGCACGGCCTTCGACCTCGGCATCACCCATTTCGACCTCGCCAACAATTACGGCCCGCCGCCCGGCACGGCCGAAACCGCCTTCGGCGAGATCCTGCGCACGGATTTCGCCCATCTGCGCGACGAGCTGATCATCTCGTCGAAGGCCGGCTACGACATGTGGCCGGGTCCCTATGGCGAGTGGGGCAGCCGCAAGTACCTGATCGCCTCCTGCGACCAGAGCCTGAAGCGCATGGGCCTCGACTATGTCGACATCTTCTATTCCCACCGCTTCGACCCGGAGACGCCGCTGGAGGAGACCTGCGGCGCGCTCGACCATATCGTGCGCTCCGGCCGCGCGCTCTATGTCGGCATCTCCTCCTACAATTCGCAGCGCACCCGCGAGGCCGCGGCGATCCTGAAGGACCTCGGCACGCCCTGCATCATCCACCAGCCGAGCTATTCCATGCTCAACCGCTGGATCGAGACGGACGGCCTCGTCGATACGCTGGGCGAGCTCGGCATCGGCTCCATCGTCTTCTCGCCGCTGGCGCAGGGCATGCTGACGGCGAAATATCTCGGCGGCATTCCGGGCGACAGCCGCGCGGCGCTGAACCACTTCCTCAAGACGGATTTCATCCGTCCCGAGATCATCGACAACATCCGCAAGCTGAACGAGATCGCCGAGCGGCGCGGCCAGACGCTGGCGCAGATGGCGATCGCCTGGGTGCTGCGCGGCGGGCGCATCACCTCCGCGCTGATCGGCGCCAGCCGCTCCGCGCAGATCGTCGATTGCGTCAAGGCGCTGGAGAAGCCGGACTTTACCGCGGAGGAGCTGGCGGCGATCGACACCTACAGCCAGGGCGCGGACATCAACCTCTGGAAGAAGTCCGCCGAACTCGATTGACGCGATCGCTCGCCCGGCGGCAAGGCCGGGCGGCCTCCTCATCCTCTCACCCCGCCTGGCGAACCCAGAGCGGGAAGGGATCCGGCAGGTTCGTCCAGCGCGCCGGCTCGAAAGCATCCGCCTCGACGAGACAGGTGTCGAGCCGGCGGCGGAGCGCGGCTTCATCCATCGGGTCCGCGCCGATGAAGACGAGCTCCTGCCGCCGGTCGCCCCAGACGGGATCCGACACGCGGGCGATGGCCTCGACCGCCGCCGGGTCCTGCGGCCAATGCGGGCGCGGCACGGCGGCCCACCAGAGGCCGAGCCGGCCGCTCCTGACCAGCGCGCCCGCCTGGCTCAGTTCGCCGACATGGTGCGGCCGGGTGGCGAGCCAGAAGAAGCCCTTGGCGCGGATGACGCCAGGCCAGCTCTCGTCGAGGAAGGCCTTGAACCGGGCCGGATGGAACGGCTTCCTCGCGCGGTAGACGAAGGCGCGGATGCCGTATTCCTCGGTCTCCGGCACATGGTCGCCGAAGCCGTGCAGTTCCTTGAACCAGAGCGGGTGCTCGCTCGCCTTCTCGAAATCGAAGCGGCCGGTGCCGAGGATGTCGGCGAGTTCGACGCGGCCGAAATCCGTTTCGATGACCTGCGCGGAGCTGTTGAGGCTGCCGACGATCTGGCGCGCGGCGCGCAGGTCGGCGGGGCTGGCCGCGCCGGTCTTGTTGATGACGACGACATCGGCGAACTCGATCTGCTCGACGAGCAGCTCCACCAGCGTGCGTGTATCGCCTTCGCCGGCCGTCTCGCCGCGGTCGGCGAGAAAGTCCTCGGAAGCGTAGTCCTTCAGCAGGTTGGCGGCGTCGACGACGGTCACCATCGTGTCCAGCCGGGCGACATCCGAAAGGCTCCGGCCGTTCTCGTCGCGGAAATCGAAGGTGGTGGCGACGGGCAGCGGCTCGGAAATGCCGCTCGATTCGATCAGCAGGTAGTCGAAGCGGTTCATCTCCGCCAGCCGGCGGACCTCGGCGAGGAGGTCGTCGCGCAGCGTGCAGCAGATGCAGCCGTTCGTCATCTCGACGAGCTGTTCGTCGGTGCGCGAAAGGTCCGCCCCGCCATCGCGGATGAGGGCGGCGTCGATGTTGACCTCGCTCATGTCGTTGACGATGACGGCGACGCGCAGGCCGCTGCGGTTGTTCAGCACATGATTGAGCAGCGTCGTCTTGCCGGCGCCGAGGAAGCCGGAGAGCACGGTGACGGGAAGGCGGTTGTCCATGACGTGATTACCTTTAATGTTATACCATTACATTCGTGAGGCTGAAAAAGGCGGGATGCTCCCGCCTGGTTCTTCGTCGTCTCGCTCCGGCCGGGGCAGGGCGGTCGCCCGTGGAGTTCGACGTTGCCGCTCGCCCTTTCCCCTGCGGGGAGAAGGTGGCCCCCACGGGTCTCGCCAAAGGCGAGCCCGAGGGCAGGCTCCGGATCGGTTAGCGGGGCTCGGATGGAGATCGTTTGCGTCCTCGCCACCCCCTCATCCGCCTGCCGGCACCTTCTCCCCGCGGGGGAGAAGGGGGTGTGGCGATGGTTTCCTCCACAGGCGATCGCCCGCTCAGCTCGCCTGTCCGAGGCAATCGCGCAGCGACGTCGCGATGCTTCGCATCAGGGTGAAATAGAGGTCCGCGCCGGGCTCCAGCGTCGCGGCTTCCGGGTCGAGCGTGCCGGATTTCGCGTCGGTGCCCTCGATGACGACGTTCACCAGCTTGGGCTCGAACTGCGGCTCGGCGAAGACGCAGGTCGCGCCGAGCGTCTTCACCTTCTCGCGGATTTCCGTGAGGCGCGCGGCGCCGGGCATGGTTTCCGGGCTGACGGTGATGGAGCCGGCGGTGTTCACGCCGTAATGGTGCTCGAAATACTGGTAAGCGTCATGGAAGACGATGAAGGGCTTGTCCTTCACGGGGGCGATGGTTGCGGCGATCTCCTTGTCGAGCGTGCCGAGCTTTTCCGTCAGCGCGGCGAGGTTCGCCTTGTAGGCGTCGGCATTGCCCGGATCCTTTTCCGACAGGACGCGGGTGGCTTCGGCGGCGATGGCGCGGGCATTGTCGGGGCTCAGCCACAGGTGCATGTCGAAGGCGCCGTGTTCGTGCCCTTCATGCCCGGCTTCCCCGGCATGGCCCGCATGGTCGCCTTCGGCCTCCTTGTCGTGGTCGTGGCCTTCCTCGCCGTGGGCGTGATCATGGCCGTCCTCGCCCTCGTGCGCATGCGCCTCGAACGGGCCGCCTTCGCGGAAGGGCAGCTTTTCGAGGCCGGGCGCGTCCTCCAGCTCCACGACGGTCGCCTTGTCGCCGAGCGCTTCCAGCGGCTTTTCGAGGAAGGCTTCCAGGCCGTGGCCCATCCAGAAGACGACGTCGGCATCCTGCAGCGCCGCGGCATTGGACGGCTTCAGTGCGTAGGTGTGTGGCGAGGCCGCGCCTTCGACGACCAGCGCCGGCTCGCCGACGCCCTGCATGATCGCGGCGACGAGCGAATGGACCGGCTTGATCGACACGACCACGTTCGGCGTTTCGGCCCGCGCGGCGATGGTGCCGGCGGAAAGAAGCGCGGTGGTGAGGAGGAGGGCGCGAACGGCCTTTTGCATGGGGATCTCCGTCTTGAATGGCAATGTAATGTTATTACATCAATTGCGTTATGCTATAACGTGTGCCATACCCTGACGCAACAGGCTTTTGGAAAAATGATGCTGCAAACCCCCACCAGGACCGTCCCGCCGCTCGTCTCGCTTGCGGGCGTCGGCGTTCGCCGCCAGGGCCGCTGGCTCGTGCGCGGCGTGGAATTCTCCATCGCACCGGGCGAGATCGTCACGCTGATCGGCCCCAACGGCTCCGGCAAGTCGACGACGGCCAAGACGGCGATCGGCGTGCTCAAGGCCGACGAGGGCAGGGTGGAGCGCAAGGCCGGCCTCAAGGTCGGCTACGTGCCGCAGAAGCTGTCGGTCGACTGGACCATGCCGCTGACCGTCGACCGGCTGATGACGCTGACCTCGCCGCTGAAGGGCGCGGAGATCGACGCCGCGCTGGACGCGACCGGCATCCGCCATCTCGCCCGCGCCGAGGTGCAGCACCTTTCGGGCGGCGAGTTCCAGCGCGCGCTGCTGGCCCGGGCGATCGCCCGCAAACCGGACCTCCTGGTGCTCGACGAGCCGGTGCAGGGCGTCGACTTTTCCGGCGAGATCGCGCTCTACGACCTCATCAAGACGATCCGCAACACCACCGGCTGCGGCATCCTGCTGATCTCGCACGACCTGCATGTGGTGATGGCGGAAACCGACACCGTCGTCTGCCTCAACGGCCATGTCTGTTGCCGGGGCACGCCGGAAACCGTCAGCCAGAGCCCGGAATATCTGAAGCTCTTCGGCGCTCGCGCCGGGCAGACGCTCGCCTTCTACAACCACAACCACGACCACACGCACCTGCCGGACGGCCGCGTGCTGCACGCCGACGGCTCGATCACCGACGACTGCCGGCCGGACGACGGGCGCCCCGTCGACATCCTGCCGAGCGGCGGGCGGGCGGGGCCGATGCGCATCGGCCATGTGCACGGGCCGAACTGCGGCTGCGATCCCGGCCCGGCGCCGGCCGGCAGCGGCAGGGAGCGGCGCGATGCTTGACGATTTCTTCATCCGTGCCCTCGTTGCCGGCGTGGGGCTGGCGGTCACCGCCGGGCCGCTCGGCTGTTTCGTCGTCTGGCGGCGCATGGCCTATTTCGGCGACACGATGGCGCATTCGGCGCTGCTCGGCGTCGCGCTGTCGCTGCTGATGGAGTTCAACCTGCTGCTCTCCGTCTTCATCGTCGCGGCCTCCGTCTCGCTCCTCCTGCTGCTGCTGCAGCGGCGCGGCACGCTGTCCACCGACGCGCTGCTCGGCATCCTCTCGCATGCGACGCTGGCGATCGGCCTCGTCATCGTCTCCTTCATGACCTGGGTGCGCATCGACCTCGTCGGCTTCCTGTTCGGCGACATTCTCGCCGTCACGCGCGCCGACGTGGACCTCGTCTGGGGCGGCGGCATCCTCGTCACCTTCGCCATCGTCTGGATGTGGCGCCCGCTGATCGCCTCGACGGTCAACCCGGAGCTGGCGGAGGCGGAAGGCCTGCAGCCGGAGCGCACGCGGCTTGCCTTCATGCTTCTGATGGCGCTGGTCATCGCCATCGCCATGAAGATCGTCGGCATCCTGCTGATCACCTCGCTTTTGATCATCCCTGCCGCCACCGCCCGGCGCTTTTCCACGAGCCCGGAGATCATGGCCGTGCTCGCCTCCATCGTCGGGGCGCTCGCCGTCGTCGGCGGGCTCTTCGGTTCCTTGAAATTCGACACGCCCTCCGGTCCCTCGATCGTGGTTGCAGCACTGGCCCTGTTCATTCTAAGCCTGCTCACCAAGCCGAGGATGAGCGGAGCGGAACATTCGGCGGCAAGCCAGGGAGGTCGGGCATGACCACGCAACCATTGACGCGCAACCAGGGCCTCGTCTTCGACGTGCTGACGCATTCCGAAGGCCCGCTCAGCGCCTATTCGATCCTCGACAAGCTGCGCGACGACGGGTTTCGCGCGCCGCTGCAGGTCTACCGGGCCCTCGACAAGCTGCTGGAGTTCGGCCTCGTGCACCGGCTCGAAAGCATCAACGCCTTCGTCGCCTGCGCCCATCCGGAGGAGGGCTGCCACGCCCACGGCATCACCGCCTTCACGATCTGCGAGACCTGCGGCAAGGTCACCGAGTTCCACGACCATGTCATCGAGGACCGGCTGAAGGGCTTTGCCAAGGACCGCAACTTCAAGACCGGCAAGACGACGATCGAGATCCGCGGCACCTGCGCGGGCTGTGCCTGAGGCACTTCCGCTTTCCTCCGGATCGCGGAAATGCCCTGCTCATGCTGAGCTGACGACGTCCGCGAACCTCTCCTGCGTCATGGTCGGGCTCGACCCGACCATCCATGCCGCGGGTGGAGCTTGGATCCTCGGGGCGAGCCCGAGGATGACGGAGCATTTGGAGCGATGGCTGTCATCGAACTGCATCCGTTTGTTTTCGTGTAAAGCCGCTCCGCACCCTTGCGGGGATCGCTCCCGGTTCAACTGGCCTGCCGGTTGAAGATCGCCTCGACGGCACGAACGGTCGAAGGGCCGAACTGGCCGTCGAGCTGGCCGGTATAGACGCCGGCATCGGTCAGGATGCGCTGCAGCTCCTTGCGGAAGGCGAGCGACCAGGCGCGGCTGTTCTCCTTCACCTGCCGAAGCGATTCCTGATGGCCGAGGCGAAGCGCCCGTTCGAACCAGCGGGCGGCCTCCTTCGGATCCGCGTCCTTGACGTCCCCGTCGAGTAGCGCGGCGACATTGTGGACGCCGTATGTGTTGCCCTTGTCGGCGGCCATGCGGTACCAGCGCATCGCCTCTTCCTTGTCCTTCTTCACCGTCCGGCCGTTTTCATAGAAGGTGCCGATATTGTTCATGCCCTGCGCGTCGCCCGCGGCGGCGGCCTTGCGGTACCAGTGCATGGCCTCGACATCGTCGCGCTTGACGCCGCGGCCGTTTGCCAGCGCCCAGCCGAGATTCGTCATCGACGCGGCGCTGCCGCCGTCGGCAGCCTTCCTGTACCAGGCGAACGCTTCCTTCAGGTCCTGTTTCACGCCGAGGCCGAGGTCGTAGAAGTCGCCGATATTCTGCATGGCAACGGGGATGCCGGCATCGGCGGACTTGCGGTACCATTCCAGCGCCGCGTTCAGATCCTCCGGCACGCCCTTGCCGTTGCGGTAGAGCAGGCCGACATTGTTCATTGCGAGCCCGTTGCCGAGCTCGGCCGACTGGCGGAACCAGCGCATGGCCTCGGCATAGTCCTGGGACGTGCCTTCCCCGTTCTCGTAGAGGATGGCGAGGTTGCGCATGGCCTGGTGGTTGCCGAGATCGGCCGCCTTGCGGTATGCCGCCAGCGCTTCTGGAAAACGGCCGCCGTGATCCAGCGACCGGCCGAGCTGGTAGAAGAAGCGCTTTTCCTGCGGATTGTCGCGGATCGCCGCCTCGCAGGCCGGGATGGCGCGGGCGAAGTCTATATCGTAAAAGCCTATCGGCTTCGTGGAGGCGAGCCTGAACGGGTCGTTTTCGGCAGCCGCAAGGCGGTCGCACTCCGTTTCGCCCGTCGCCTCCCGCACGCTGACGACGGGCGCGAGATCGGCCATGCGCTGGCGGGCTATGTTGGCAAAGGCGCATGTCGGGAAAAGCCGCAGGTGATCCTCGAACATCACCTTGTCCTTGCTCTCGCGGATCTCGGCCCAGTGCGCCGCCGCATCCCGGCAGGGATCGTTGTGGCCGATCGTGCCGGAGGCATCGGGCGCCAATCCCTTGCCGAGCATGACCGTTTCGAACAGCGAGCCGGTCTTGAAGGGGCGCTGCTTGCCGCCCGTCGCCTCGAACACGTCCTTGGCGACGGCCCGGAGCGCCGCTTCGACCTCGAGGCCCGGCACGACGAGGTGGCGGGAAAGCGCCGTCGCATAGGGGCTCATCGTGCCCTCGCCATCGAGCGCCACTTCGCCCGGCGCCGTGGCATAGCCGATCAGCATGTTGCTTTCCGCGCTGTCCACCCGCGCAAGGCCGCGGGTCGGGATGCCGCGGGTGGAGAGCCGCTTCATGGAGGTCAGGAACGGGTTGTCGCGGCAGGCATCCAGCAGCACGAGCTTCAGCTTCGTGGCGCCCGCCAGCGCATGCAGCAGGTCGTCGAGCAGGATCGTCTCGTACTTGACGTCGCGGTCCGAGGCGAGCTTCGCATCGACCGGAATGAGGAAATTGTCGCCGTTCACCTCGATGCCGTGGCCGGAATAGTAGATGAGGCCGATATCGGCGCCGGTGGCCTTCTCCTCGAAGGCGGCGAGCGCCGCCGACATCGCCGCGCGGCCGGCATCCTGCAGCACCGTCACCTCGAAGCCGGCGCCCTCCAGCGTCGCCTTCATGGTCGTGATGTCGTTGGGCGGGTTCTTCAGCACGGTCGCCGGCGCGGCATAGCCGGCATTGCCGATCAAGAGGGCGGCCTTGCGCTCGGCAAGGGCCGGTTGGCCGATGACGACGGCAAGAAACAGGATGGCGAGACGAAGCAGCATGGTCCCCTCACGCGGCCTTCATGGATGGCGGGGGAAGTATGCCGCAACCTTGTCGTGCGGGGAAGTTTCGCCGGTGGATTTTTCCGGTCGAATGCGTGGATCAGAGCGCCTTGAGGCCGTTCTTGAAGCGCTGCCAGTTGCGCACATAGCTTTCGGCCGAGCGGGTGAGGCCGGCAATGGCGGCCTCGTCCAGCGTGCGGATCGCCTTGGCGGGGGACCCGACGATCAGGGAATTGTCCGGGAAGACCTTTCCTTCCGTCACCAGCGCATTGGCGCCGACGAGGCAGTTCCTGCCGATGACGGCGCCGTTCAGCACCGTCGCGCCCATGCCGACCAGGGAGTTGTCGCCGATCGTGCAGCCGTGGATGATGGCGCCGTGGCCGATCGTGCAGCCTTCGCCGATCGTCACCGGCTTGCCCGGATCGGTGTGCACGATGACGCCCTCCTGGATGTTCGAGCGCGCGCCGACGGTGATCGGCTCGTTGTCGCCGCGCAGCGTGGCGCCGAACCAGATGCCGACATCCGCGCCGAGCACCACGCGGCCGATGACATTCGCATCCGGCGCCACCCAGTAGCGCCCGCCTTCGGGAAGCGTCGGCTGCTTGTCGTCGAGGGCATAGAGCGGCATGGGGTCCTCCGGCGGTTCTGATTCCTCCCGCCACTCTAGCACCCCGCCGGGCGGGCGGGGAAAGAGGCGAGGGTGGTTTTTTGGCCGGTGATGGGGTATGAGCCCGGCCATGACGAACGCAGCGACATTCTACCGGCAGGCCGTGACGGCGGGGACGAAGATTTTCGCCACCGCGCCGATGATCGACTGGTCCGACCGGCATTATCGCGTCTTCGCGCGGCAGCTGACGAAGAACGCGCTGCTCTTCACCGAGATGATCGTCGCCGACGCGATCCTGCGCGGCGACCGCGAGCGGCTGCTCGGCTTCGACGCGGTGGAGCACCCCGTCGCGCTGCAGCTCGGCGGCAACGATCCGGCAAAACTCGCCGAGGCGGCGCGGATCGGCGAGGGGTTCGGCTATGCCGAGATCAACCTCAATGTCGGCTGCCCCTCGGACCGGGTGCAGTCCGGCACGTTCGGCGCCTGCCTGATGCGCGAGCCGCAGCTCGTGGCGGACTGCGTGGCGGCGATGAAGGCGGCGGTCGCCATTCCCGTCACCGTCAAGTGCCGCATCGGCGTCGACGACCAGGACCCCGAGGTGGCGCTGCGCGACCTCGTCTCGCGCGTGACGCTCGCCGGCACGGACGCCGTCTGGGTCCATGCGCGAAAGGCGTGGCTGCAAGGGCTCTCGCCGAAGGAGAACCGGGACATCCCGCCGCTCGACTACGGCCTCGTGCGCCGGCTGAAGGCGGAGAACCCGGACCTTTTCGTCGGGCTCAATGGCGGGCTCCACACCCTGAGCCAGGCACTCGAAGAGATGACGGGGCTGGACGGCGTCATGCTCGGACGGGCTGCCTATCAGGATAGCGGCATCCTGACGGGCGTGGACGATCTCTTTCCGCATCCGCTTCAGGGGGGCAGCCCGCCGTCCGGCCGTGTCTCCGATCCGGGGGCGCTTTCCGCCGATTATTGGGAGGCGGTGCGGGACGCGATGATGGCCTATGCGGGCGATGTGATCGCCCGGGGCGGACGGGTGGCGCATGTGACGCGGCACATGATCGGGCTCTTCCAGGGCTTTCCGGGGGCGCGAAAATACCGGCAGATCCTTTCCACCGACGCGACCAAGCCGGGGGCGGGGCCGGAGGTGATCGCGGCCGCCTTCGCGGCGGTGCTGTCGGGGCGGAGCGAAGCGGCCGCGGCGGCGGAATAGCGCTTTCTGTGCACCGCCCCGGGCTCACCACAATTTCGTCCCCTCGGGGTCGGAGACTTTGGAGCAGTTCCGCTTTTCTCCGAATCGCGAAAACGCTCTAGCCCTTTGTTTTGCCGCATTTCCGGACGCAAAACCGCTTCGCACTTTTGCTGGAAATGCTCTAGACAGACGACGCAGTAGAAGAAGACGGACAGGTGGCCGCGTGATCGATCCCTATGCCATGCTCGGACTAGAGCGCGATGCCGACGACAACCAGGTGAAGGCGGCCTACCGCAAGGCCGCCAAGGGCATGCATCCCGATTCCGGCGGCGACGCGGACCAGTTCGCCCGCCTGCAGACCTGCTACGACCTTTTGCGCGACCCCGTGCGGCGAAAAGTCTTCGACGATACCGGCTTCGACCCGCAGCTCGCCGATCCGCGCGACCTCAAGGGCCTGATGCTGCTCGAACCGCTGGTCAACGACGTGATCCTCGACGAGCGCGAGCCCGGCAGCTTCGATCCGCTGGCGGCGATGCGCCGGAAGCTCTCCGACGACATCGTCAAGAGCCGCTTCCACATCCTCGAGCTGGAGCGCCACCGCAACCGCGTGCGCCAGCATATCGACCGGCTCGGCCGCAAGGCGGGCACGGATTTTCTCGGCTCCATGCTGCGCGCCCGCTCGCAGTCGATCGCCGAGGCGATCCGCACCGCGGAAGGGCAGATCCAGGCCATCGAGCAGGCCTATTCCATGCTGGAAGGCTATTCCTACGAGCTCGCCGCCGCGCTCGACCCCCTGCCGGTCGAGGTGAAGGGCGAGGCGGCGGAATAGGCCGGCCGCGCCGTCTCAAACCGTCAGCGGCGGCTCGTCGCCCTCGTAGCGCACCGGCGGCTTTTTCGCCCGCGCGGCGGCGAAGGCGCGGAACTCGGTAAGCGCGGCGCCCCGCAGGAGCGGGCGGGCGACCTCCACCGCGGCGTCCTGCAGGGCGCGGGTCTCGCGCCAGGGCGAGGCGAAGGAGAGCTTGCCCCAGGAATTGCCGAGATCCCGGACGTCGCGCGCGATTGCGGCGACGTCATCGAACAGGCGGCGCTGCGCCGCGTCGAGATTGGCGAGGCAGCAGGGCTCCTGCGTGCCGTGGAAGAACCAGGCGCAGCGCCCCTGGCGGCGGCAGGCGCGGATGCGGCAGACGCGCTGCGGCAGGGCCAGCATCTCGGCCGCGCGGGCGAGCAGGTGACGGTCGGGCGGGGGAAGCTGGTACGTCCTGGGCATCGGGTTTCCTCTGAGATGGGGGAGGCGGGGCCGGGGGCGCGGACATGCCGCGTCCGGCGCTCGCTCCGGCCTTGAAGTCGTGCGGACACAAGTCCGCATCGCCGCGCGTGGAAAAGAACCGCGCCGGGGTCTGTGCATCGGCTTTCGGACGGGGCGCTGGAAGCCGCCGGGTCAGAAATATGTATATGACGCCTTTCAGCGCCCCGTTCGGCGGTTTCTGCCCGCGACTTGGGTCTCTCTGCAAAGGCCGGGTGCAAGAATGTTGGCCGCCGGTTTCCGGGGCGGGTTCTGTCCGGTTTTGCGCGCCGGGCAGGCTCGCCCTGAGCCCGGCCCGGACGGAAAGGTTTTTTACGCCTTTCCCGGGAAAACGCCGCTCCGGCGGACGATGCCGACGCATCCGCCACGCCCGGCCTCCTTGTGTGCCGCACAGGCACGCCCGACGCGCCGTCCGGGGCTGAAACGACAGGGCCGGTCCGACGCCCTGGCGCTTCCCCCGTGTCGCCGGAGGGAGACCATTTTCCGCGAGCCCCCTTGGCGGCGGCTTACGTCCGTCCCCCGCCAAAAGCGCCGACCCCGCCTCGCCGCAACGCCTTGCGGTGTATCCGCGGCGGGATGAGGGGAGTATGGCATGGGTGGATGGGGTGGGGAAAAACGATGTATTTATAAGTTACTACACAGCAAAGCACGTACTCATGCTCCACTAGCTATTTTCAAGTGTTTCAATGGCTTGACCGCAATTTTGCATTAAGAATTGGTACTCTTTTTTTCATCATTGCGAGGGGGAACATGCTGCGTATCTTCCTGCCTAATAGCAGGCCTATCGAATTTATCGCTACGCCAGTCTGAAAAATAGGACCGATGTGATTCGATCACTTTTTCCAATCGCCGAGTTGCCGCAATAGTTGCATTAGTGGTGTTTGATTTTACAACCATTTTGTGCCCTCCTGATAGTCGTATTCTACCCTCGCACGATTCGAAATGTAGTTCCATGACATCTCTGATCTCACGGCTTGAATTTCCCGAAATTGTTATCGGCCTAGTTGCGCCGATCGGAACGGCATTGGGGGAGACGATAGCGGAAACGCGCAGCTACTTTGCCGCGAACGGATACACTACTCATGAAATCCGTGTAACGGACGTTTTCAAGCAGATGCAGAAAATTGTTCCTCCCAAACAGCCCTTGATAGAGAGACCGCTCGCTCAACGCTATGACACATACATCAAGTATGGAAACCAGTTGAGAAATTTCTCAAAAGATTCGTCCGTTCTGGCTGCTCTAACGATTCAAAGTATCGTGGAAACGAGACTGAAGGCGAGTTCTAGTGAAAACGAGAGGTTTACAAAGAACGTTTTTATTGTTCACCAATTCAAGAGGCCGGAGGAAATAGACCTTCTTAGAGCCGTGTATGGAAAGATATTCTTTCAGGTATCCGTTTATTCGATGCGGTCATCCAGAGTCGATTACCTTGCTCGAAAATTTGCTGAAGATGCCGGGGAGGCGGTGCATAGTTCATTTCGCTCCGCGGCGGAGCAGCTTATTGATATTGATGAAAATCAAGTGCGTGAAAAGTATGGGCAGCGCGTAGCAAAAATTTTTCATGACGCTGACTTAATAATAAATCGAGATATTCGAAAACCAACGGCAAACGAACAGCTTACGCGATTTTTAGAGCTGTTATTTTCTTCAAATACAATTACTCCTACAAAAATTGAATACGGGATGTTTGCGGCAAAATCTGCGGCGTTGCGTACGTCAGACCTTTCTAGGCAGGTGGGAGCCGCAGTTTTTAGCAAAAAAGGAGAGATTATTTCACTTGGATCAAACGAGGTCCCGAAAGCAGGTGGCGGAACTTACTGGCCGGACGAAGAGTTTGATGACAGAGAATTTCGCCGGAAAGTTGACTCCAACGATAAAAGAAAAAAAGAGATACTTGAAGATATCGTAAGGAAACTTGGATTAAATTGGGATTCTTTAACGTTGGAGCAAATT
Source organism: Shinella yambaruensis (assembly GCF_050859155.1). Classification (NCBI taxonomy): domain Bacteria; kingdom Pseudomonadati; phylum Pseudomonadota; class Alphaproteobacteria; order Hyphomicrobiales; family Rhizobiaceae; genus Shinella; species Shinella yambaruensis. Next base: position 2,169,009 of record NZ_CP150638.1, on the reverse strand, counting down.
AACGCCATAAATGAATCAAGTTTCATGGATGCGCTTGAGTATGGGCGAATAGTTCATGCCGAAATGTCAGCTATTTCTGATGCTGCTAGGTTGAGAGGGTCTCTATCGGGAGCTGTATTATATAGTACAACATTTCCATGTCATATGTGTGCAAAGCACATCGTTTCGAGCGGAATAGATAAGGTTTTTTATTTAGAGCCATATCCAAAAAGTTTGGCGTCACGCTTACATGCAGATTCTATAGACATAGATAGTCAAGAGAGAGGGGAGTATAAATTGTTTCCCGCTGTCGATTTTACGCATTTTTACGGAATTACCCCCCGTCGCTATAGAGAGCTTTTCCAGAGAGCTAAACGAAAAGATAAAGAAGGCCGCTTGCAAGATTACAATGATGGTAAGAAAATACCATATGTCGATCTGAAATCACCATTTTACGCACAGCTAGAGGACACTGTCTTAGAGAGTTTGAAGTTGGCGCTTATAAGATTGGGTGAAAAGGGCTCACTCGATTAAGCGGCGCTATTGTCCAGTCGTCACCGCCCTGGCCGCCCCGTTTTCCCTTTGGTGCGCCCCTTGCGCTTTACCTCCGCCGGGTCCTCATAACTCCCGACGCCGATCTTCCCGCGCCTCACCGGCTTGGCGTCCTCGGCGCTGGTGGTGCGGTCTGGCTGGCCTTCGAGGAGGGGGGCTTGGCGCTTCTTGGTGCCGATGGTTTCCGGGGGGCGGTCCGGCAGGTCGCCGGTGACGGGTTTTTCGGTGCGGCCGACGGTCATTTCGTCGAGCGTGTTCCTGCGGAAGAGGGATCTGCCCGCCGGGGTCGCGACGTCGCGGCCCATCTCGTCCAGGTGCGGCTTGCGGAAGAGGGGGCGCTCGGTGTCGGTGCCCGGGCCCATGTCGTCGAGCGAGGGTTTCTGGAAGAGGGATTTTGAGGCGGTCTTGCCAGAAGCGGCACCCCCCTCTGTCCTGCCGGACATCTCCCCCTCAAGGGGGGAGATCGACTCGCGGCGGGGTTTCCCACTCTTTGCTCCACCTTCCTGCGCCTTTGCCTCGTCCCGCGCCATCGGATCGTCCATGACGGCGAGTTCGGCGGCCTTGAGGCGCTTGATCTCGTCGCGGATGCGGGCGGCGGCTTCGAAGTCGAGGTCGGCGGCGGCGTCGCGCATCTGCTTTTCGAGCGCTTCGAGATGGGCCTTCAGGTTGTTGCCGACGAGGTGGCCGGCATCGGCAAACCCCTTGCCGGAGACGCCGGAAATGTCGGCGCGGACGTGGTCGCGCTCGTAGACCGAATCGAGGATGTCGGAGATCTTCGCCTTCACCGATTCCGGGGTGATGCCGTTGGCCTCGTTGTAGGCCACCTGCTTTTCGCGGCGGCGGCTCGTCTCGTCCATGGCGCGCTGCATGGAGCCGGTGATCTGGTCGGCATAGAGGATGACCTTGCCGTCGACGTTTCGCGCCGCGCGCCCGATGGTCTGGATAAGCGACGTCTCCGAGCGCAAAAAACCTTCCTTGTCGGCGTCGAGGATGGCGACGAAGCCGCATTCGGGAATGTCGAGGCCCTCGCGCAAGAGGTTGATGCCGACCAGCACGTCGAAGGCGCCGAGGCGCAGGTCGCGGATGATCTCGATGCGCTCCAGCGTGTCGATGTCCGAGTGCATGTAGCGCACGCGAACGCCCTGTTCGTGCAGGTATTCGGTAAGATCCTCGGCCATGCGCTTGGTGAGCACGGTGACGAGCGTGCGGTAGCCGGCCTGCGCGGTCTCGCGGATCTCGCCCAGCACGTCGTCCACCTGGCTTTTGGCCGGGCGCACCTCGACGGGCGGGTCGATGAGGCCGGTCGGGCGGATGACCTGCTCGGCGAAGACGCCGCCGGACTGCTCCAGCTCCCAGCCGCCGGGCGTCGCCGAGACGGCGATGGTGTCCGGGCGCATGGCGTCCCATTCCTCGAAGCGCAGGGGGCGGTTGTCCATGCAGGAGGGCAGGCGGAAGCCGTATTCGGCCAGCGTCGCCTTGCGGCGGAAGTCGCCGCGGTACATGGCGCCGATCTGCGGGATCGTGACGTGGCTTTCGTCGATGAAGATCAGCGCGTTGTCCGGCACGTATTCGAAGAGGGTCGGCGGCGGCTCGCCGGGGCGACGGCCGGTCAGGTAGCGCGAATAGTTCTCGATGCCGGCGCAGGAGCCGGTGGCTTCCAGCATTTCCAGGTCGTAGCGCGTACGCTGTTCGAGGCGTTGCGCCTCCAGCAGGCGGCCGGCCTTTTCCAGCTCGGTGAGGCGGTGCTTCAGTTCCTCGCGGATGCCCTTGATCGCGCCGTTCAGCGTCGGGCGGGGGGTGACGTAGTGGCTGTTGGCGTAGATCTTCACCGATTTCAGGTCGCCGGTCTTCTGGCCGGTCAGCGGGTCGAACTCGGTGATCGCGTCGATCTCGTCGCCGAACATCGAGATGCGCCAGGCGGCATCCTCAAGGTGGGCGGGGAAGATCTCTATGGTGTCGCCGCGGACGCGGAAGGAGCCGCGCTGGAAATCCATCTCGCGGCGCTTGTATTGCTGGGCTACGAGGTCGGCCAGCAGCTGGCGCTGGTCGAGCCGTTCGCCGACCTCCATCTGGAAGGTCATGGCCGTGTAGGTCTCGACCGAGCCGATACCGTAGATGCAGGAGACCGAGGCGACGATGATGCAATCGTCGCGCTCCAGCAGCGAGCGCGTCGCGGAGTGGCGCATGCGGTCGATCTGCTCGTTGATCGAGCTCTCCTTCTCGATATAGGTGTCCGAGCGGGGAACGTAGGCTTCCGGCTGGTAGTAGTCGTAGTAGGAGACGAAATATTCGACCGCGTTTTCCGGGAAGAAGTTCTTGAACTCGCTGTAGAGCTGGGCGGCGAGCGTCTTGTTCGGGGCGAGGATGACGGCGGGGCGCTGCGTCTCCTCGATCACCTTGGCCATGGTGAAGGTCTTGCCCGAGCCGGTGACGCCGAGCAGGACCTGGCTGCGCTCGCCGTCGGAAAGGCCGTCGACGAGGTCCTTGATGGCCGTCGGCTGGTCGCCGGCGGGCTGGTAGTCGCTGATCATGCGGATCGGGATGCCGCCTTCCGACTTTTCCGGCCGGGCGGGGCGGTGCGGCGTCCACAGCTTGCCGTCCTTGAAGAGGGGGTTGCCGCTCTCGATGAGCTTCGACAGGGCCTCCACGGTGGCGGTCACGCCGGAGCCCTTCTCCAGCGCGGCGGCATCCTCCAGCGAGACGTCGAGGCCGGAGACCGGCATCAGGCCGGCGGCGGCGCGGGTCTTCGGGTCGGACGAGCCGCCGATCGAGACGCCGCGGGACGTCTTGGAGACCGTGACCTGCTCGCTGTGGCGGCGGGCGGCATTCTCCACCGTCTTGCGGTGCTTGCCTGCCTTGGAGGCGACCTCGCGGCGGCTTTCGACGCTCGCGGCCTCCGCCTCGGCCTCGAGCTGCTTCACCCAGTCGGAGACGCTGCCGCTGAGCGGCGCGCCCTCAAAGTCCGACTGCGGGGCTTCCTCGAAACCGGGGTTCGAGGGCGGGGATTTCTTCGGTGATCTGGCCATGCGGGGAATATGGAGAGAGTCATCCGGAAAGGAAAGGGGGCGTGAGTACAAAAGGGAAACGAATTTGCCGCCGTCCCCGGCCGTTATCCTCGAAACACGGTCTGGGGGCGCGCATGAGCACGGTGGACGAGGCGGCACTGATGCCGAAGGAGGGCTCGCTGGACGCGCTGCACGGCGCGGTGGCGGAGTACAACGCGGCGCGGCCGAAGGTGGCGCGCGACATGTATGTCACCGTGACGCTGCTGCTCGGCGTCTACCTGCTCTTCTCGGTGCTCGTGCTCTATCTCGTCGCGACGCAGATCGAGGAGGACTGGACCTTCGTCACGCTGGCCGCGCTGATCGTCGGGGGAACCTTCGTCTGGAAATTCGCCGTGGCGCCGGCAAAGCGCTTCCAGCAGACGCTGCGCGACCGCATGCTGCCGCTGGTCTTCGGCTTCGTCGACGAGGTGCAGTACGTTCACGGCGCGACGCCGCGCTTCATCGCCGGCATGCCGGGCAAGGAGTTCGTGCAGCGCGACCGCGCCGTGCATGGCGACATGATCGCCGGCGTGCACGAAGGGCTGGCCTTCACGCTTTCCGAAACGGAGCTGAGCACCGGCAGCGGCAAGAGCCGGCAGACCACCTTCAAGGGCGTGATCTTCCATTTCCTGCGGGAGGAGGAGTTTCCCGGCCTCTTGATCGCCGCGCGCAAGCCGAACGCCGTGCACCGCTTCATGCGCGACCTCTTCGGCGGCTCCCGGCTGGCGCTGGTGACGAGCGGCAATGTGGAGGTGGACGTGTCGCACGAGTTCCGCACCGACCGTGCGGAGGCGGCGACGCCGATCGTGCAGGGCACGCTCGCGAAGGCGCTGGACTATCTCGCGAGCGTGTGGCGGGACGATGTGGTGCGCCTCGCCCTCACGGGGCGCGAATGCTACCTGCTGGTGCCGACCAGGAAGGATTTCTTCGAGCTGCCGCCGGTGGATACGCCCATCGACTTCGACCGCTACATCCGGCCGATGATCCGCGATCTCGTGACGCTGCTGGCGACGGCGCAGCTCGTGCGCAAGATCGGCTAGGAACACGAAACGCCGGCCGGGCCGGCGTTTCGCGTCGCCTGGGAGGAGCGGTCAGAGGATGAAGTCACCCTTGTAGAGGTCGCTGAAGGAATCGACTTCCAGGATGAAGTCGGCCTTCTTGTCGCCGTTGACGTCGCCCATGACGAGCTTGGTGTAGTGGCCGTTGTTGAGCTGGGTCTCGGTCCAGGTCAGCTCGCCCTTCTTGCCGCTGAAGGCCGCGCCTTCCTTGGCGACGAAGGTGAAGGCGTCGTTCTTCTTGGTGCCGGCGATGGCGTCGATGGCGGACAGGTCGATCTTGTCGCGGCCGTCGAACGTGTTCGACTTGAACTGCTCGATCACGTCGCGGCGGCCCTCGGCCTTGCCGATCTCCGCAATGCTCTTGAAGACGAAGCGGTCTCCGCCGTCGCCGCCCCACATCTTGTCGACACCGGCGCCGCCGATGATGACGTCGCGGCCATCGCCGCCGTGGATCTGGTCGTTGCCCTTGCCGCCTTCGATGTAGTTCTTGAAGTCGCCGCCATAGATGATGTCGTTGCCATTGCCGCCGTAAATCTTGTTGTAGGCGCTGGAGTGGCCGAAAATCCGGTCGTTGCCGCCGTAGCCGTAGATCTTGTAGACGGAATCGCCGTTCATCGGGTCCGCCATCAGGAAGTTGTTCTTGTTGTCGCCTTTGAGTGTAGCCATGGAATATCTCCGGAATCATGAAACATCGGCGGCGTCCAGCCAACCGGTGCGCATGAATGGTCGGGCGCTGTCCGGCTTGTGAAGCGCAGGAGCGGCGAAAGGATGCAAAGCACCAGCTCAACGGGCGGCCTTTCGGTGAACGGCTGATTTTCGTCGCTGAACGGCACTCGACAGTTTTCAGGGAAAAAACGATTATTCGCGCAATGAGCACTGTATCGAGTCTGCCATTCATTCCTCACGCCGAACAGAGTGAGTCGCAGCTGCAACGGGCAACGTTGCGCTTCGGCGGGCTGTATCTGCTTGCCGTCTTCCTGAGCTCCAGCCTGCTGTGGGGGCTGGCGGGCACGGATCCGGTCGACTCGGCCGTCGGCAAGGTCTTTCTCCTGGCGATGGCCGCGCTGCTGGCGGCGCTGCTGACGATGCTGCTGGTCCGGCTGAAGGCGCTGCCGCTGCCGGCGAAGGCCGCGCTCTGCTTCACGCTGTCGCTCGTCGGCGGCGTGCTTTACTGCGGCATCGACCATGCGATCTACGCGATCTGCGTCTATCCCGCGGCGCCGATGTGGGACATGACGGGCATCGCCTACAACGTCATCTACGGCACGTCGCTCTATTTCGGCTGGAGCTGCCTGTTCCTCGCCCTGTCCTACAGTTTCGACCTGCGCGACCACGAGCGGCGGTTGGCGCTGATGCGCGAGGAGGCCATGGCGGCGCAGATGCGGGCGCTGCGCTACCAGCTCAACCCGCACTTCCTGTTCAACACGCTCAATTCGATGGCCGGGCTGATCGAGGAGGGCGAGCGCGACGATGCGCGCGACATGGTCTTCTCCCTCTCGGCCTATCTGCGCACGACGCTGGCGCTCGATCCGCTGCAGGACCTGCTGCTGGAGGAGGAAGTCGCCTTGCAGACCGGCTATCTCACCATCGAGCAGCGCCGCTTTTCCGACCGCATGGGGGTGGAGATCGACCTCCCGGAGGAGCTGCGCAAGGTCCTGGTGCCGAGCCTCATCCTCCAGCCGCTCGTCGAGAACGCCGTCAAGCACGGCGCCTGCCGCAAGGCGGGCGGCGTGACCATCGCCATCCGCGCCAGGCAGGAGGCGGGGCGCCTCTGGCTTCTCGTCGAGAACGACATGGCGCTTGCCGACCAGCTGCCCGGCGCGTCGAGCTTCGGCATCGGCCTCAGAAATGTCGGCGAGCGCCTGGCGCGGCGCTTTCCCGGCGCGAGCGGGTATCACTACGGCCGGACCGGCGATGGCCGGTTCCGCGTGACCCTGACCATGCCCATCAGGACCGCATGATCGCATGACCGAAGTTTCCGTTCTTATCATCGATGACGAACCGATCGCCCGGCGTCGCATGGTCCGCATGCTCGCGGCGATCGACGGCGTGAGCGTTGCCGGCGAGGCCGGCGACGTGCCGCAGGCGCTCGAGCAGATCGCCGCTCTCGCACCCGCCGTGCTGCTGCTCGATATCCAGATGCCCGGCGGCAGCGGCTTCGACGTGCTGGAGCAGACCGGCCCGCACGCGCCGCTGCCGATCTTCGTCACCGCCTTCGACCATCACGCCATCCGCGCCTTCGAATGCAATGCCGTGGACTACCTGACGAAGCCGGTGACGCCGGAACGGCTGCGGCAGGCGCTCGAGCGGGCGCGCGCGATGATCGTCGCCCGCGAGAACCGGGACGCGGTAACGGAGCTGCGCGAAACCGTCGCCGCGCTGCGCAAGGCGCTGCGCGAACAGGCAACGCGGCCGACGCAGTTCTGGGTGAAATCGCGCCGGGAGACCATCCGCATCCCTGCTGAAAAGGTGCTGCGGTTCCAGGCCGCCGGCGACTATGTGCAGCTGCACGCCGAGCAGGGCAGCTTTCTCTACAACGAGAGCCTCTCGGCGCTGGAGCGGCGGTTGCCGGCGGAGGATTTCCTGCGCATCAGCCGCAGTGCGATCGTGCGGCGCGACCAGGTGGTGCGCGTGAAGCGCGGGCCGCTCGGCGTGCTGCATGTGGTGCTGCGCGACGAGACCGAGATCAAGGTCGGCCGGACCTACCTGCGGGCGGTGCGGGACGGGCTGATGCAGGGGTGAGGGCGGGCGCGTCGGCGCCGGCCAGCAGATCGCGCAGCAGGTCGGCGACATGCCGGACGGCGCGATCCTTGTCGCGGCGGCGGTGCCAGGCGATGTGCAGCGGAAAGCCGGGAACGGGGATCGGCGGCCGGGCGACGTGGAAGCGGGCCGCCGCATCCGCCGGCAGGCAATGGCTCGGCATCATGGCGATGAGATCGCTTTCCTCAAGGAGCGGCGGCACCATCAGGAAGCTCGGCACGACGATGCCGACGCGGCGGCTGCGGCCGAGGGCGGAAAGCTGGTCGTCGAAGCCGCTGCGCGTATCGCCGCGGCCGGAGACCAGGATGTGCGGATAGGCGAGCCAGCCGTCGAGCGAGAAGCCGCGGGCGGCCGGATGGTCCCGGCGCATCGCCACGACATAGTGTTCCTCCAGCACCGTCTCGCAATGGAAGGCGGCCGCGTCGACGCTGGGGAAGACCGAGACCGCGATGTCGCTCGCCCCGCGCGCCAGAGCCTCCAGCGCCGCCGATGCGCCATGCCAGGGCTGGATGACGATATCGATGCCGGGGGCGGAGCCGGCGAGCGCCCGGTGCAGCGGACCGGCGATCAGGATGCCCGGATGGTCCGCCGTGACGATGCGCACCGTCCGGCGGATCTCGGCGAGCGGTTCCTCCGGCGCATCGACGACGGCGGCGATGCCGGCGAGAAGGGCCTTCAACGGGTCGCGCAGCGCGTCCGCCCGCGGCGTCAGGCGCATGCCGCCCTTGCCGCGCTCCAGCAGCGGATCGCCGAACAGGTGGCGGCAGCGGTCCAGCGCGCTCGATGTCGCCGGCTGCGACAGGTTCAGCTTGGCGGCGGCGCGCGAGACATGTGCCTCGTCGAGCAGGGCATCGAGCACGACGAGAAGGTTGAGGTCGATCGATCGTAAATTCATGAAATCGATAATAGCATATATGAATCATCCATTGGAATGATTTCATGTCGTGCGGCATCCTGGTTACGTCAACACAGGAGACGACGCCATGAGCAAGACACTGATCCTTCTCTTTCACCCCGATCTCGCCCGCTCGCGCGCCAATGCCGTGCTCGCCGCCTCGGCCCTGCGGCTGCCGGATGTCGAGCTCATCGACCTGTACGCGCTCTACCCGGACGGCAGGATCGATGCCGGCGAGGAGGCGGCCCGGCTGCTTTCGGCCGATCGCATCGTGCTGCAATTCCCGATCCAGTGGTATTCCACGCCGCCGCTCCTCAAGGCCTGGCAGGATGCGGTGCTCACCCGCATGGTCTACATCCACGACGAGGCGGAGGGCCGCCTGCTGGCGGGCAAGCCGCTGCTCGTCGCGGCGACGGCGGGCAATGTGCCGGAAGCCTATGCCCCCGGTGGCGTCAACCGGTTCACCATGGCGGAGCTGCTGCGCCCGCTGGAGGCGACCGCCCATCGCTGCGGCTTGCCGTGGCAGCCGCCCTTCCTCGTCTACCGGGCGGACACGCGCGACGAGCTCTCGCTGTTTTCCGCCGGCCGGGACTATGCCGCCACGCTCGAAGCCTGGCGCAAGACGGGCGAGCCGGAGGACGATCCGCGCCGCTATCTCGTCGAGGCCTGGGGGTGAGCCTTGGCGACGATCGCTGCTTCATCGCCCGAAAAGCCGCGGCGCGGCGGTGGGCGGGGCTGGCCGCGCTGCTCCATGTCCCGCAAGCCGTGCCGTTCGTTGCCGTGCAGAATTTGGGGTCCGGCATGCTGCGGGCGCTGCATCCCTTCAACGGCGGGCCGATGCTCGCCGCCGCGCTGGTCGTCCTCGCGAAGGCGGAGCAGCGGCCGGGCGGGGAGGATCTGTCCCTCCTGGCGATTTCGGAGTGGTGGTCTTGACGGCGGCGGCGGGTCGGGTATGCCCTTGTCCGACCTCCTTAAGAATCAGGATTCGCGATGCCCTTCAGCCTCACTCCGGCGGCCGTCTGGCCGATCGTGCTGCTCTGCCTCTCCAACGTCTTCATGACCTTCGCCTGGTACGGGCACCTGAAGTTCAAGTCCGCGCCGCTCCTCGTCGCGGTCCTGGCCAGCTGGGGCATCGCCTTCTTCGAATACTGTCTGGCGGTGCCGGCCAACCGCATCGGCCACGAGGTCTATTCGGCGGCCCAGCTCAAGACGATCCAGGAGGTGATCACCCTTGTCGTCTTCGCCGGCTTCTCGGTCTTCTGGCTGAAGGAGAGCCTGACCTGGAACCACGCCATCGGCTTCCTGCTGATCGCAGCCGGCGCGACGTTTGTGTTCAAGGGATAGGGCTCCTAAAATAGTCGCATTCCGGCGTAAGCATGGCACGGATCGGATGAGGCTTGCGTGACCACGACCTTTACGACCATGGCGTCGATACGTTTCGGCTACGGCCGAAGGCCAGGCGAGGCGGCGCCGGAGAGCGTCGATGCGCTTCTGCGCCAGGTAGAGCGCGGGACCCGCGAGACCTGCCTCTTTCCCCACGAGGGCATCGAGGGACGGCGCGCGCGGCTTCCCGCCTATCAAAAGATACTGCGCGCCTTCTATACGGCGCGCGACAGCAATACGCTGGAAAAGATTGATGGCGTCAGCGTCAATCCTCCCAATATCGTGATGGCCAATACGTTTCAGCGTGACCGGCACCTGAAGGTACGCCAGGCCGTCCTCTCTCCCAACGCCTTCTTCGAGCGGCTTGCCGCTTTCTGGTGCGACCATTTCTCGGTCGATGTGCGCAAGGGTGGTGTGATGCGCCTGCTGACGCCATTGCAGGAGGCGGAGGCGGTGCGGCCGAACCTTGCGGGCCGCTTCGCCGATCTCCTGAAGGCGGCGGTGCTGCATCCAGCCATGCTGATCTATCTCGACCAGCATCGCTCGGTCGGCCCCAAATCGTCGGAGGGGCGGAAATCGGGGCGCGGGCTCAATGAAAACCTCGCGCGCGAACTGATCGAACTACATACGATGGGCGCGGGCAGCGGCTATAGTCAGAAGGATGTGCGTTCGGCGGCCTATGTGTTGACCGGTCTGTGGTTCCGAGCGCCGCTCTACGAGACGGCCTTCCGCCCGCGAGCGGCCGAGCCGGGCACTTATCGTGTGCTTGGCCGCGCCTATGGCGGCAAGCTGCGGCAGATCGAACAGATCCACGACATGCTCGACGACCTGGCCGCGCGGGAGGAAACCTGTCGTCATATCTGCCGCAAGCTCGTCGTGCATTTCATCGCCGACGATCCGCCGGAGGCGGTGGTGGCGGCCATGGTGTCGGCCTGGAAGCGCAGTGACGGGCATCTTCTTGCCGTCTACCAAGCGATGCTGGAACATCCGCGGAGTTGGGAGGAGCACGGGCGCAAGGTGCGGCAGCCCTTCGATTTCGTCGTCGCGGCGCTGCGGGCGCTGAACGTGCCGGTGGCTGAGCTGGAGCCGAAGAAAAGAACGAAGGGCGTGCGACCGGTTGCTGACGTCGCGGCGCTGGAGGATGTGACGATGATGACGGCTGATGGAAAGGCGGCGCTCGTCACCAATCCGTTGACCGCCGGGGCGCTTGACCTGCTCGGGCAGCCGCTCTGGACCCCACCGAGCCCGGCGGGCTGGGAGGAAGGCCCCATCGCCTGGATCACCGCCAGCCAGATCACCGGGCGGATCGCCTTTGCGCAACGGCTTGCGACGCAATTTGGCAGTGGCATCGATCCCCGCACCTTTCTGAAGGATACGATGGCGGAAACGGCGCGGGCGGACACGATCGAGATCATCTCGCGTGCGCCGAACCGCGAGGTGGCGCTGGCGATGGTGCTGGCATCTCCCGAGTTCAACCATCGTTAGGAGTGGACCATGGCCAGCCAGATCAATCGCCGCGCCTTCCTGTCCGGAGCCTGCTGCCTTGCCGCTTCGCCGCTCGTCACGCCGGTCAGCTTTGCCGCGATGCCGGGCGAGAACAGGCTGGTGACGATCATTCTGCGCGGGGGAATGGACGGGCTTTCGCTGGTGCAGCCCTACGGCGACCCAGCGCTCAGGCTGCTGCGGCCGAAACTGGCGCTCGGGGCCGATGACGGCCTCCTCGATCTCGACGGCTTCTTCGGCCTTCACCCCGCAGCCAAGGCCCTGTTGCCGCTGTGGAATGCGGGTGAACTCGGCTTCCTCCACGCCACCTCCACGCCCTATCGCAACGAACGCAGCCATTTCGACGGGCAGGACATTCTGGAGAGCGGCGGTGCGGCGGTACAGGGCGAGCGCACCGGCTGGCTCAACCGCGCCATCGCCAGTATCCCGCAGCCGGCCGATCGCCGCGCGATCGACATCAACGCGACGGCGGAGCTGATCCTTTCGGGTGACAGCCCGGTCGATGTCTGGTCGACGCGCGCCGATCTCGCGCTGGCCGAGGACGAGCAGGCCTTTTTCGTGCAGCTCTATCGAAACGACCCGGCCTTTGCCGCCGCCCTCGGCGAGGCGATGGTGACGGACATGCTGTCGGACAGGCTCTACGGCACCGAGAAGCGCAGCGTGGGCACCCAGTCCGTGGCAAAGTTCGCGGCCGGCATGCTTTCGACTGACTATCGCATCGCCAGCTTCTCCATTACCGGCTGGGATACGCATCTCTCCCAGTCGAAAATCTTTCTGAAGCCGGTCGATGAGCTCGTGACGGCCATCACAACGCTGAAGGCGAACCTGTCGCCGGCGGTCTGGCGCAAGACGGCGATCCTGGCGATCACCGAATTCGGGCGCACGGCGCGGGAGAACGGTTCGCAAGGCACCGACCATGGCACGGGCGGCCTTGCCGTCCTGGCGGGCGGTGCCGTGGCGGGGGGCAAGGTCTACCGCGACTGGCCGTCGCTTTCGGACAGTGACCTGCTCGACGGGCGCGACCTTCGCCCGACCACGGACCTGCGCCAGCTGGCGGCGGCCATGCTGCGCCAGCAGTTCGGCATTTCGGCACGGGACCTCGAAACCGCGGTCTTCCCGGGGTTGAGCTTCGACAGGCACGCAGCCTATCTGCGCGGCTGACCCTATTCCAGCATGTCGAAGGCGCGGAAGATCCAGCTCAGCTGATAGACGATGCCGAGGCCGACGAAGACGGCGTGGAAGCGGCGGCTGGCCGTTGCGGCGGCAAGAAGGCAGAGCGCGATGAAGGCGACGTTGCGGATCGGGTATTCATAGCCGAAGGAGCCGAAATAGGCCTCTCCCTTCAGTGCCGTATCGAGAAGATCGACCGCGAAGACGAGGGCGAAGGCGCCGAAGAACCATTTGCGGCGCGAGTAGAAATAGTCCTCATAGCCGGCATAGTCGTCGAGCGTCGTGGGAAACAGCAGCACGGCGAGCAGGAAGAACAGGCAGCAATAGCTGATCAGGAAGAGATAGACGCCGAAGCCGATCGTCGTCAGCGCCTGCAGGCGGAACTCCCACCACCAGAAATGCAGGAGGAACAGGAGGAGGAAACCGGCCCAGGCGAGGTGGACGGGGTAGGGCTTCAGCTTGCCCGGATGCTGGATGAAGAGCGCGACGCCCGTCAGCAGGCGCGCAAGGCTGAGGCTCACCACCATGCCGATGACGACGCGCACATGGCTGAAGATGGCGGGATCGGGGGCAGTGTGCTCCATGGTGGGCCTCCCGGCCGCTATTCGACCGGAACGGGGGTCGGATGGCCGTCCTTGTCGAGCGCGACCATGACGAAGGTGGCGCCCGTGACCTTTTCCAGCGTGGTGGTGAGATAGCGCTGTGCCCAGGCCTCGACCGACAGCGTGATCGAGGTGCGGCCGACGCGCACGATATCCGTATAGATGCTGAGCGTGTCGCCGATCTTCACCGGCAGGTCGAAGGCCATTTCCTTGACCGCGGCGGTGACGACGCGGCCCTGCGCGCGCTCGGCGGCGCGGATGCCCGAGGCAAGGTCCATCTGCGCCATGACCCAGCCGCCGAAAATATCGCCCGCGGCATTGGCATCGCCCGGCATGGCAAGCGTGCGAAGGGTGAGTTGTCCGTTGGGCCTGCTGGTGTCGGTCATGCGCATCCTCTTCCTGGCTGATACCGGTCTAACGGAATGCGCGCGATGGCGGAAGAGGGCACGTCGCGGCCGGCCGAAACCCGACGATCGGTATTTTCGAGTATTTTCAAACTCTAAAAATTGATGATCGCAATTTTAGGCGATTTTAAAGGGTTTCCCGGACTTTCGGAAAGGTTGGAGTGCCGCGTCCATTGAGGAGAGCCCGGTGAAGAATCTCAGAATATCCATGCGCCTGTCATTGCTCGTCGGTCTTGCCTTGACCATCGTCGTCGCGGCGCTCGTCTACAGCCTTTATCATTACCAGGAAGCGATGGTGGCCGAGCGCAAGTCGAAGCTGGCGGCGATGGACGAGAGCATGCTGACGCTCTTCCAGCACTATCACGCGCTCGAGACCGCCGGCACGCTGACCCGCGAAGAGGCGCAGACGCGGGCGAAGGACGCGGTGCGGGCGCTGCGCTACGAGGACAGCGGCTACTTCTGGATCAACGACATGAACGCCGTGATCGTCATGCATCCGATCAAGCCGGAGCTCGACGGCACGGACCAGTCCGGCATGGCCGACCCGACCGGCAAGAAGATCTTCATCGAATTCGTGAAGGCCGTGAAGGGGAGCCCGACCGGCCAGGATTTCGTCGACTATCTGTGGCCGAAGCCGGGCTTCGAGCAGCCGGTGCTGAAATATTCGCATGTCGCGGGCTTTGCCCCGTGGGGCTGGATCGTCGGCACGGGCGTCTATGCGGACGACCTTGCCGCCATGTTCCGCCGCAACGCCATCGAAACGGCGGTCATCCTCGCCCTCGGGGGCCTCGCCATCATCCTTGCCGCCTACGGCATCGTGAAGAGCGTGACCGGTCCTGTCTCGCGCCTGAAGGCCTCGATGCAGGCGATCGCCGATGAGGATGTGTCCGGTGACGTGCCGGAAACGGACCGCAAGGACGAGATCGGCGAGATGGCCAAGGTCGTGTCGATCTTGCGCCAGTCGGTCGCCGAGCGCGCCGAGCTTCGCCTTCGCGAGGGCGAGCAGCAGGTTCGCCTCGAGGAGGAGCGCAGCGAGGGCGAGCGCCGCCAGCAGGCCGTGAGCCAGGGCCAGGCGGACGCCATGAACACGGTCGGCCAGGCGCTGGAGCGCCTTGCCAATGGCGACCTGACGGTCTCGATCCAGGCGATCGCGCCGGAATATGCCAAGCTGCGCGACGACTTCAACCGTGCCGTCGACGCGCTCTCCAGCGTCATCAACGCCATTGCCCGCTCCACCGACATCGTGCACGGCAGCGCCGGCGGCATCGCGGAGGCGGCCAACAACCTGTCGCACCGCACGGAGCAGCAGGCGGCCTCGCTGGAGGAGACCGCCGCCGCGCTCGACGAGATCACCGCGACGGTGCGCAACGCCTCCGACCGCGCCGCCGAGGCGAGCCGCATGGTGGCCGAGACCAAGCAGTCGACCGGCCGCTCCGGCACGATCGTGCGCGACGCCGTCGCCGCGATGAGCCGCATCGAGGACGCGTCCAGCCGCATCAGCCAGATCATCGGCGTCATCGACGAGATCGCCTTCCAGACCAACCTTCTCGCCCTCAATGCCGGCGTCGAGGCGGCGCGGGCAGGGGAGGCCGGCCGGGGCTTTGCGGTCGTGGCGCAGGAGGTGCGCGAGCTTGCCCAGCGCTCGGCCAACGCGGCCAAGGAGATCAAGGGGCTGATCAGCAATTCGGCGGCCGAGGTCGGCACCGGCGTCGCGCTGGTGCGCTCGACGGGCGATGCGCTGACCGAGATCGAGGCGCTGGTCAACAAGGTGAACGACCAGGTGAACTCCATCGCCACCGCCGCGCGCGAGCAGGCGACCGGCCTTGCCGAGGTGAACACGGCCGTCAACCAGATGGACCAGATGACCCAGCAGAACGCCGCCATGGTGGAGGAAACCAACGCGGCCGGCCAGACGCTGACCCAGGAAAGCGAGCAGCTGAAGACCCTGCTCGGCAATTTCCGGCTGAACGCAGCCGGAGCGGCGGACCACCGGCGCCGCGCGGCATAACGCAAAAGACGATCTCCGGACACGCTTGCCCCGGTGCCCAAGGCGCCGGGGTTTTTCGTTGGGGCGTGCGCAATTGTAGTGGGGAGGTCAGCCGGAAGGCCTGTGTCTCCCCCATAAGGCAATGTTGTCCTGTGTAGTAGCACCCCCCTCTGCCCTGCCGGGCATCTCCCCCTCAAGGGGGGAGATTGGCAAGAGGCGAGGGCAAAGTTCAACCAGCGACGTTTGAAATGGGCGAGACGGCTCTCCGTCCAATCTCCCCCCTTGAGGGGGAGATGCCCGGCAGGGCAGAGGGGGGTGCCACGGAGCAAGCTCATGCCCATCAATCTCGCGGGGTGCCTGGGAACGGTTCCTTTACCCTGTTGCGCGAAAATCCTCTGGAAATGCAGGACGATCGCTTTTCGCGTCCGGTTTCGGGCTTGTCCCGTCCGAATGCGGACAAAAGCGGCCTGCACCATGACCGGACAACAATGTGCGCAACCGGGACCCGCGGGACGCGGGGCAGGGCTGGCGGAAGTGACAATGGGTATTGCGTTTGTTTCTCGTCTGCGCCGACCGCTCGGGCTGTTCCTCGTCCCGGCGATGCTGGCCGCCTGTTCCGGGGGGATGACCCCGCCCGACGATATCGTCGGCGCCATCCGGCCTTCGGAGGAGGTTTCGCAGCGTCCCGCCGCCGATATCGGCGACACGGGCGGGGATCTCGCGGACTACCCGGTCGAGGCCGATACGGCGATGGCCGCGCCTGCACAGAAGAAGCGCCTGCCGATGATCGACAGCGACGAGGCGATGGGCATCACGGAGCCCGTCCAGGCCTCTTCCGGCGTGCTGACCGTGCCGGAAGGCGGCGTCAACATGGATGCGGAGCTCGGTGTCGGGCGCGTCGAGGGGCTGGCGGAGGCGCAGGCGGGCGAGATCGCGGAGGGCAACGCCACCCAGGTCGTCGTCGGCGGCATCGGCTCGGAGACGCCGCAGCAGGTCGGCCAGCCGGCGACGATCCCGATGTCGGAGGCCGGCGTCGAGCTTGGCGAGGCGCCGGACGGCGGCGGCTATCTCCAGGTGCCGGACAAGGCGACGACCCGCCGACGGCAGGCGAGCGGGGGCGAGCAGGTCGCCTTCCTGCCGCGCCTCAACAACCCGATGCAGATGCCGGAGACCATGGGCGGCATGCCGGCCTCGGAAAAGGCCTGCCGCCAGCGCCTGGCAAAGCTCGGCGTCAAGTTCCGTGACGTGCCGCGCATTTCCCGCGGGCGCTCCTGCGGCATCGCCTGGCCGATCGAACTGTCCGGCCTTTCCGGCGGCATCCAGATCAAGCCGGCCGCACAGGTCAACTGCCAGATCACCGAGGCCTTCGCGCGCTGGGTGAAGCACGAGCTGGTTCCCTCCAGCCGCGCGCGCTACCTCTCGGGCGTCTCGGCCATCCACCAGATGTCCTCCTATTCCTGCCGCACGATGAACTCGCAGCGCGGCGCCGCCATGTCGGAGCACGCCAAGGGCAATGCCATCGACGTCGGCAAGATCGTGCTGAAGAACGGCAAGGCGATCGCCATCGAGAAGAAGGGCTTCTTCGCCTTCCGCGAGAAGGGTCTGCTGAAGTCGGTGCGCAGCGACAGCTGCAAGTACTTCTCCACCGTGCTCGGCCCCGGCAGCGACCGCTACCACAAGGACCACTTCCACTTCGACCTCAGGGTGCGCAAGTCCGGCTACAGGCACTGCAGCCTGTAGCTGCCTGATCCCGGGACAAAAAAAGACCGGCGGGGCCGCCGGTCGAAAAGGGGTGGCAGCGCGTAGGGTGCGGCT
This sequence comes from Shinella yambaruensis, assembly GCF_050859155.1. Lineage (NCBI taxonomy): Bacteria > Pseudomonadati > Pseudomonadota > Alphaproteobacteria > Hyphomicrobiales > Rhizobiaceae > Shinella > Shinella yambaruensis. Next base: position 2,151,857 of record NZ_CP150638.1, on the reverse strand, counting down.
GCCTGGAACGTCACATTCCATCACCGGCGCCGGCGCGGACCGGCGAAGATGCAAGGCGGGCTTCCGCGGAGGAAGCGGGCGGATGGGAACCGCCGATCGCTCCCTCAGGGTCGGGAGCAAGGCCGCTGCGCGCAGGGCAATGGAAACGCCTGGAGAGCGGGGTGCAAGGGCGTTCCGGGCGGCCTCGCGTGAGACAATGGTTGAAATGGGTCACGGTTTGATGACAGTGCGGCTTTCGCAAATGCGAAATTCCCGCGAGTCGCCGCCGTCCTGGCGGATCCCCTGGAGCCTGCCATGCCGTCCGTCGCCGATCTTGCCCTCTTCGCGCTCGCACTCGTCGCGGCGGGTGTCGTGTCCGGCCTGCTCGCCGGCATCTTCGGCATCGGCGGCGGGGCGATCCTCGTGCCGGTCTTCTACCAGGTGTTCGGCTATCTCGACGTGCCGGAGGCGGTGCGCATGCACCTGTCCATCGGCACCTCTATCGCCATCATCGTGCCGACCTCAATCCGCTCCTTCACCGCGCACCGGCTGCGCGGTGCGGTCGACACGGACCTCCTGAAGAGCTGGATCGTCGCGCTGCCCTTCGGCGCCATCCTCGCCTCGGTCATCGCGGCGGTGATCTCCAGCGTCGGCCTCCGCCTCGTCTTCGTCGCCATCGCGCTGCTGGTCGCGCTGCGCATGCTGTTCAACCGCGATACCTGGCGGGTCGGCAACGAATTGCCGACGGGCATCGGCAACCAGGTGGCGGGCGTCGTCATCGGCACGCTTTCCGGCCTGATGGGCATCGGCGGCGGGGTGCTGAACAACACCTACATGACCTCCTTCGGCCGGCCGATCCACCAGGCGGTGGCGACCTCCTCCGGCGTCGGCGTGCTGATCTCCATCCCCGGCATCGTCGGCTATATCTGGGCCGGCTGGGGCGAACCGGGCCTGCCGCCGTTCTCCACCGGCTTCATCAACTGGGTCGCCGTCGCGCTCATCGTGCCGATCGCGCTCATCGTCACGCCCTGGGGCGTGCGGCTGGCGCATTCGATGAGCAAGCGGCAGCTCGAAATCGGCTTCGGCATCTTCCTCATCCTCGTCTCGCTGCGCTTTCTCGCCAGCATCTACGGCTGAGCGACTTTTTTGCGCCCTCAGGGTGAAAATCGGCGAAGGGCACGCCATATAGGGTGTCCTTCCGCATGAAATCCCTCTCTCCGGACCTCCCATGGCGCCCATAGTTTCCATTCGCAATCTCACCAAGAGCTACGCATCGGGGTTCCAGGCGCTCAAGGGCGTTGATCTCGACATCGAGGAGGGCGAGATCCTCGCGCTGCTCGGACCGAACGGCGCCGGCAAGACGACGATGATCTCGATCATCTGCGGCATCGTCACGCCGAGCGGCGGCTCGGTGACGGTGGCCGGCAGCGACATCCTCACCGACTATCGCAAGACCCGCGCGATCATCGGCCTCGTGCCGCAGGAGCTGACGCTCGACGCCTTCGAGACGGTGTGGAACACGGTCGCCTTCTCGCGCGGCCTGCACGGCTGTCCGCCGAACCCGGCGCTGATCGAGCGCATCCTGCGCGACCTCTCGCTCTACGACAAGAAGGACACGATGCTGCGCCACCTTTCCGGCGGCATGCGGCGGCGCGTGCTGATCGCCAAGGCGCTGTCCTACGAGCCGAAGGTGCTGTTCCTCGACGAGCCGACGGCGGGCGTCGACGTCTCGCTGCGCAAGGACATGTGGCAGCTCGTCGAGCGCCTGCGCGCCTCCGGCGTCACCATCATCCTGACGACGCACTATATCGAGGAGGCGGAGGAGATCGCCGACCGGATCGGCGTCATCAACCACGGGCAGATCCTGCTGGTCGAGGACAAGAAGGCGCTGATGGCGAAGCTCGGCCGCAAGCAGATGACCGTGGAACTGGCCGAGCCGCTGACGGCCGTGCCCGATGCGCTGTCGTCCTACGGGGTGACGCTGGCTGAGGGCGGCGGACAGCTCGTCTACGAGTTCGATGCCTCCGGCGAGCGCACCGGCATATCCTCGCTCCTTTCCGCGCTGTCGCAGGCGGGGCTTCGGGTCAGGGACATCTCCACCGAGCAGAGTTCGCTGGAAGACATTTTCGTGGAACTGGTGGGAGAGGGCCGATGAACATCGAGGCGATCAAGTCCATCTACGCATTCGAGATGGCGCGCACGCGCCGCACGCTGCTGCAGAGCATCGTGTCGCCCGTCATCACCACCTCGCTCTACTTCATCGTCTTCGGCGCGGCGATCGGCTCGCGCATGCAGGAAATCCAGGGCGTTTCCTACGGTGCCTTCATCGCGCCCGGCCTCATCATGCTGACGCTGCTCAACCAGTGCATCGGCAACGGCTCCTTCGGCATCTACTTCCCGAAGTTCACCGGCACGATCTACGAGATCCTGTCCTCGCCGATCTCGACGCTCGAGATCGTCATCGGCTATGTCGGCGCGGCGGCGACCAAGGGGCTGATCGTCGGCACGATCATCCTCGTCAACGCCTCGCTCTTCGTCGACATCTCGATCAGGCATCCGTTCATGATGGTGCTGTTCTTCGTGCTGACGGCCGTCAGCTTCAGCCTGTTCGGCTTCATGATCGGCATCTGGGCGAAGGACTTCGAGCAGCTCAACCTCTTCCCGATGCTGATCATCCCGCCGCTGGTCTTCCTCGGCGGCAGCTTCTACTCGATCGACATGCTGCCGCCCTTCTGGCAGGCGGTCAGCCACTTCAACCCGGTGCTCTACCTCGTCTCCGGCTTCCGCTGGAGCTTCTACGAGATCGCCGACGTGAGCCCGGTCGTCAGCCTCGTGACGGTGCTCGGCTTCCTGGCGGTGTGCCTGACGATCACGGCCTGGATCTTCAAGACGGGCTACAAGCTGAAGAACTAGTCCTTCAGCCGCAGTTCGTCGCGCGTGATCTCGATCGAGCCGAGCGTTTCGAGGAAGCTCATGCCGAGCAGGCTCTGTTCCAGCCGGCCCTGTTCCGTGACCATGCCGCGGATGGCGCCGCGCAGGATGGGGCCGATCGCGACCTGGCGCAGCGTGACGGGCGCGGCGAGCGCCCGGCCGTTGGCAGTGGAGACGTCGATGGAGAAGACGAGGTTGTCCGGGTTGATGCCGAGGCGCATGGCATCCTCGTAGGACAGCACGACGGAGCTGGCGCCGGTATCGACCAGCATGCGCAGCGGCGTGCCGTCGATCGTCACGTCGGCCTCGTAATGGCCGGAGACGCCCTTGTGGATGACGAGGATCTGCTCGCCGTCGACGCCCGTCGTCACCACCGCGCGGCCGGGGATGAGGCCGGCGGTGAGCCGGTTGCCGACCTCCTGCAGGTCGAAGCGGTAGAGGTAGCCGGCGGCGAGCGCGAGCATGATCAGGAGCCAGATTCCGGCCTGGCGTATGCTTTCGCCCCATTGCCGGCGCCCGGCCAGAACACCCGCCGCCATCATCGTGGCGAGCGCCGACAGCGTGACGAGGCGGCCGAAATCGTTGTTGTCCATGCCCATCGTGCGGCCGTTGTCATGGTTGAGGATCAGGGCGCCGAGGCCGACGGCGAGGATGCCGAGAAGGACGTACAGCCTCATGCTTCGTCGCGCTCCCGGGCCATGCGGGCGCGGCGGGTCTCGCGCCGCGGCTTGCGCTCGACGGTGGCGAGGCGGGCCGGCAGCTCGGCCATGATGGCGCGGCGCTCATCGGACGAATAGAGCGTCCAGGCGCCGATTTCATCGCGCGTGCGGCCGCAACCGAAGCAGTAGCCGGTCACCATGTCGATCGAACAGACGAGGATGCAGGGCGATTCCATCGCGGCTCCCGAAAATTGTCTTTCCTATATCGGCAGGTCAGAGCGCCAAGGCAAGGGCGAAGAGCACTGACATTTCCGCGAGCTGCTGCGTGGCGCCGATCGTATCGCCCGTATGCCCGCCGATCTTGCCGAGGGCGGCGCGGTTGAAGGCGATGACGGCGGCGACGGCGAGGACGAGCGCCAGCACGAGGGAGAGCACGCCGCCGTGCGGCAACAGGAGGGCGGCGGCAAGGAGGATGCCGCTTGCAAGCGCGACGGTCGTCGCGCCGCCGTCCGGCTCGCCGACCGAGGCGGCGACGCCGCCCTGCCGGGCGGGCGGCAGCAGCGACCAGTGCCAGACCATCGCGGTGCGGCTGGCCGCGGCGACGGCAAGCAGCGCCATGCCGAGGCCGGACGGGGTGAGGGTGGTGGCAAGGGCGGCGATGGCCGCGGCGCGCAGCCCAAAGGAGAGGATCAGCGCGACGGCGCCATAGGAGCCGATGCGGCTGTCCTTCATGATGGCGAGCGCGCTCTCGCGGTCCCGCCCGCCGCCGATGCCGTCGGCGCTGTCGGAAAGCCCGTCCTCGTGCAGCGCGCCCGTGACGAGGACCTGGGCGGCAAGCGTGGCGAAGGCGATGAGCAGCGGCGGGGCATGGAGGGCCGAGAGGAGGGCGGCAAGGGCGGCGGCAGGCAGCACGATCAGGATACCGGCCAGCGGGAAGGCGCGCACGGCGCGCGACAGCCGCCCGTCATGGCCGATGAAGTGGCGCTGCGGCACCGGCACGCGCGAGAGGAAGGCGACCGAGCGGGCGGTGTCGTCGATGTAGTCCTGAATGGCCAAGTGAGTCCTTTCCGAAGGCGGCGCGGCTGGTGAGGCGCCCCTCATCCCCCTGCCGGGACCTTCTCCCCGCAGGCGGGGAGAAGGGGAAAACGGCGAGCCCATCGCTCCTCTCCCCGTTTACGGGGAGAGGATGCCGGCAGGCAGGTGAGGGGCTTGGCCAGTTCCGCCTTCGCATTCGATTGCCCTGTGACGAAAGGGCGACGGAAGCCGCCGCAAATGCGGTTGTCGGATTCGCGCCCTGCCTCTATTAGGAGACACCAAACACCCGCCTTTGAAAGCCGAAACTTAAGGAATTCCCCAAGATGAGTGCCAGCGGCCTGCCGTTCGATGATTTTCGTGAATTGCTGCGCAACCTGCCCGGTCCCGATTCGGCCGCGCTGGTGGCGGCGCGCGAACGCGACAGGCAGCTCACCAAGCCGCCGGGCGCGCTCGGCCGGCTGGAGGAGATCGCCTTCTGGCTCGCCGCCTGGACCGGCCGTCCGCCGGCCGTGACGCGCCCGCTGGTCGCCATCTTCGCCGGCAATCACGGCGTCACCCAGCAGGGCATCACGCCCTATCCGTCCTCCGTCACCGCGCAGATGGTGGAGAACTTCGCCGCCGGCGGCGCGGCGATCAACCAGATCTGCGTGACGCACGATCTCGGTCTCAAGGTCTTCGACCTCGCGCTCGACTATCCGACCGCCGACATCACGGAGGAGGCGGCGCTCTCCGAGCGCGACTGCGCCGCCACCATGGCCTTCGGCATGGAGGCCGTCGCCGGCGGCACGGACCTCCTGTGCATCGGCGAGATGGGCATCGGCAACACGACGATCGCCGCGGCGATCAACCTGGCGCTCTATGGCGGCACGGCGGAGGAATGGGTCGGGCCCGGCACCGGCTCGGAAGGCGCGGTGCTGGAGCGCAAGGTGGCGGCGGTGAAGAAGGCCGTCGACTTGCACCGCGCGCATCTTTCCGACCCGCTCGAAGTGCTGCGCCGCCTCGGCGGCCGCGAGATCGCCGCCATGGCCGGCGCGATCCTCGCCGCGCGCATGCAGAAGATCCCCGTCATCCTCGACGGCTATGTGGCGACGGCGGCCGGCGCGATCCTGCGCGCGGCCAATCCGGCGGCGCTCGACCATTGCCTGATCGGCCATGTCTCGGCCGAGCCGGGGCACCTGAAGTCGATCGAGAAGCTCGGCAAGACGCCGCTGCTGGCGCTCGGCATGCGGCTCGGCGAGGGCACCGGCGCGGCGCTTGCCGCCGGCATCGTCAAGGCGGCGGCCGCCTGCCATTCGGGCATGGCGACCTTCGTTCAGGCGGGCGTCAGCAACCGGACGTAACGGGCGGCCGGCAAAAAGCCTCAATGGCAGGATTGAGACCTCGAGGCACGCCCGTCACACGGGCGTGTTTCATGAGAGCGGCGACAACGGGATTGCGGGAATGGGTCAGGCACCAATCGAGAAAAAGACGGGCATCAGCCACCTGTTCGCGGCCGCGACCTATTCGGCGGCCGGCGCGCGGCGGCTGCTCGGCGAATCCGCCTTCCGCCACGAGCTGATCGCCTTCGGCGTCGCCATGGTGCTGTTCACCGTGGTCGGCGCCTCGTTCTTCCAGTATGTCGCCATGGCGATCCTGTTCCTCCTGATGATCGCCTTCGAGGCGCTCAACACGGCGATCGAGGAGATCGTCGACCGCGTCTCGCCGGAAATCTCGGAGATGGGCAAGCACTCGAAGGACCTCGGCTCCTTCGCCGTCTTCTGCCTGATCACCGCCAATGCCGTCTATGCCGGCTATGTGGTGGTGTCGCAGTTCATCTGAGCGGTTTCGGGCAGGCTCATGGCTCCCCCGGTCGAGCCCGAGGATGACGAAAGAAGCGAGGGGAGGCCGTCCGTCGCAACGCTTCCACATGCTGATCGGTTTCAAGGCCGCGCGGCCTCTCCTCCTCTCCGTCATCCTCGGGCTTGACCCGAGGATCCACAATCCGGACGCACCGCTGACCTCAGGCAAAACTCTTCTTGCGCGGGGCGACGGCCTGGGTCTCGGTGACGGCGGGCAGGCTCTGCAGCACGCGCTTGGCCGGCAGGATGGCGATGGCCTCGGTGCCCTCGCGCAGCCTGGATTTCAGAATGAACTCGCCATTGTGCTTGGCGAGGATCGCCTGGACGATCGGCAGGCCGAGGCCGGTGCCCTGTTCGGCGCTCTTGATGGCGATGGAGCCCTGGCCGAAGGCGGAGAGCACGACGGGGATCTCCTCCTCCGGGATGCCGGGGCCGTTGTCCTTGATGGAGATGTACTGGCCGCCGCCGGCGGTCCAGCCCGCCTTGACGAGGATCTCGCCGCCCTGGGGCGTGAATTTCACGGCATTCGATAAGAGGTTCAGGATGACCTGGCGCAGGGCCTTCTCGTCCGCCCAGACGGCCGGCATGTCGCCTTCGACCTGCTCGGAAATGGTGATGTTCTTCGCCCGGGCGCGCAGCTGCACCATGCCGATGCAGTCCTCGGCGATATCGACGAGATGCACGCTGTCCTCCGACAGGTCGTATTTGCCGGCCTCGATGCGCGAGAGGTCGAGGATCTCGTTGATGAGGTTGAGCAGGTGCTGGCCGGAGCGGTGGATGTCGGAGGTGTATTCCTTGTAGACCGGATTGCTGAGCGGCCCGAGCACCTCGGTCGACATGACCTCGGAGAAGCCGAGGATGGCGTTCAGCGGCGTGCGCAGCTCATGCGACATGGAGGCGAGGAAGCGGGATTTGGCAAGGTTCGCCTCTTCGGCGCGCCGGCGCGCCTCGTCCGACATGGACTTGGCCACTTCCAGCTCGGCGATCAGGTCGTCCTTCTCCGATTGCGAGGAAAGCAGCTGCGCGCTGGTGTGGCGCAGGCGGTTCGTCATGAAGATGAGGAAGATCAGCGCGGCGGAGATGATCGCCGCCATGCCGAAGGTCGCGGGGTCGGGGCGCAGCAGGGCCGAGACGGAGAGCGCGACGACCGTCGGCAGGAAGGCATAGAGCACCGCATGGCGCAGCATCAAGGTGCTGATGGCGGTGACGGCCAGCGCCACGAGCAGGGCCGAGCCCTTGTAGAAATCGAAGGTGACCTCGCCGCACGGGCCGCAGGTCTGCAGGGAGAAGGCGGCCCAGGTGAGGCCCATGGCGACCTGGGCGGCGAGGAAGACGCGCTGCCAGCGGCGGGTGTTGTCGGCGGTGATCTCCTGCGCGCGCGCCCGGCGGGCGACGATCATGCCGAGCGCATGCACGCTGAGGGCCAGGATCCCCCAGGCGACGAGGCCGACTTCCTGCGTGAGGTAGACACCGACGGCGGCGATCAGCATGACCACGACGGGAATGGCGAGCGCGCTCTGGGCAGCAGAGGCGACGTGCAGCTGCAGCATCTCGCGCTCGAAGCCGGGCGCGATGCCCGTGGCGGTCTGCAGGCGTTCCCGGGTCGCGCGGACGGTGCGCGAAACAGCCTTGTTTCTATGGCTGCGCGACTTGTCGACGATGATCTTGTCGGTCGATGTACTGACGCCGGTACTCATCACGATTGCAACTGTTGCGGACGGCGTTGAATTCTAGGGGGGAATCCTTAAGAAGATGCTGCCGCGCATAAACCATTTGCGAACCATTCCGGCATTTTCCGGAACAGCCCGCCGGCAGCGCGCCACCATCGTGACGTAACGGCATGACGCCGGGGTATTTGCGCCTTTCTCCGAATCGCGAAAACACCCTATCTCTTTCATTTTACGCGGTTCCGGAGGCTGGCTGCCCGCGCGCGCCTTTGCCGGAACCGCCCTTCGCGAGGAACGGAATTCCATGGGGCTTACCAGGCGGGCGCGCGATGTCGGCGTGGCGATGGCGATCCTGGCGCTGACGGCGCTGATCGTGGTGCGCGTCGGCGGTGGTGGCGGCGAGACCTTCACCGGTGCGGCGCGGGCGGCGGACGGCGACACGCTGACGCTCGACGGCCACCGCATCCGGCTCGTCGGCATGGACTCGCCCGAGCTGACGCAGACCTGCCGGCGCGACGGCGCGGACTGGCGCTGCGGCGCCGCCGCGCGCTCGCGGCTTGCCGAGCTGCTGCGCGAAGGACCGATCACCTGCCGGACGCAGGGCACGGACAAATACGACCGCTGGCTGGCGCGCTGCGAGAACACGGCGGGCGATCTCGGCGCGCGCATGGTGCGCGAGGGGCTCGCGGTCGCCTATGGCGGCTATGAGGACGAGGAGCAGTTCGCGCGGGCGGAGCGCAAGGGCCTGTGGGGGGCGGAATTCGACATGCCGCAACAATGGCGCAGGACGAACGGCCGGCCGCAGGAAGATGTGCACGATGCGGAGCCGGGCATCCTCGACGGGATTCTGCGCGTGTTCGGGCTTTAAACCGCTTCGCACCTTTGCCGGAATTGTTCTAGAACGGACCGCATGATGGACGATGCGGAACCTGACGGCGCGATTGCCGCCCTTGGCGCGGCGATTACGGCCTGTCGGCTCTGTCGCGACGCGCCGGCGAAGGGGCCCCGGGACCGGCTGCCGCACGAGCCGCGGCCCGTCGCCGTCCTCTCCGATGCCGCGCGCATCCTGATCGCCGGCCAGGCCCCGGGGCTGCGGGTGCATGAAAGCGGCCTGCCGTTCAACGACGCGTCCGGTGACCGGCTGCGCGACTGGCTCGGCGTGACGCGCGAAGAATTCTACGACCCGCGGAAATTCGCCATCGTGCCGATGGGCCTCTGTTTCCCGGGCTACGACGCCCATGGCGGCGACCTGCCGCCGCGGCGCGAATGCGCGCCGCTCTGGCGCGCCCGGGCGATCGCCGCCATGCCGCAGATCGACCTGGTGCTGGCGATCGGCCAATATGCCCAGGCCTGGCATCTGGGGACGGCGAAGGCCGCCAGCATGACGGAGACGGTGCGCGACTGGCGCCGGCACCTCCACCGCAATGCGGGGCCTGCCGTGCTGCCGCTGCCGCATCCGAGCTGGCGCAACACCGGCTGGCTGAAGCGCAATCCGTGGTTCGAGGCGGAGGTTCTGCCCGAGTTGCGAAAGCGGGTGAAAACCCTTACGGAATGAAATGCAATTCTTTCAATTTGCTGCAATCGCGGTATATGAGGGAATTAAATTTCGTAGGGGAAGTCAATGGACCGTCTGGACCGCAAAATCCTGCGCCTCTTGCAGGAAGATTCCACGCTCGCCGTGGCCGATCTCGCCAAGAAGGTGGGGCTCTCGACCACGCCCTGCTGGCGGCGCATCCAGAAGATGGAAGAGGACGGCGTGATCCGCAAGCGCGTCGCGCTGCTCGATCCGGTCAAGATCAACACCAAGGTCACGGTCTTCGTGTCGATCCGCACCAACGCCCATTCCACGGAATGGCTGAAGCGCTTTTCCGAGGTGATCGTCGAATTCCCCGAAGTGGTGGAATTCTACCGCATGAGCGGCGAGGTGGATTACCTGCTGCGCGTCGTCGTGCCCGATATCGCCGCCTACGACGCCTTCTACAAGCGCATGATCGCCCGCATCGAGATCCGCGACGTCTCCTCGGCCTTCGCGATGGAGCAGATCAAGTACACGACCGAGTTGCCGCTCGATTACATGGTCGTGGACAACCAGAAGAGCGGCGAGGAATAGGCGCTTTGCGCCGCTGCGGCCGGGCTTTCAGGAATCCGGCCGCTTGAAGGTCACGACCACGGTCTTCCAGGCGTCATAGGGCGCAAGCTTCGCCAGCCCGGCAAAGGGCGCGCAGCGCACGACCGCGCGCACCGCGCTGGCGACGAAGGTTTTTGTCGCGGCATCGCCGCCGACCGGGCCGTCGATTGCCGGCGAGCCGTCGAGTTCGCCCGCCTCCGTCAGCGAGAATTTCACCCGGACCGCCTGCACATGGTCCGGCAGGTCCGCGGGCCGCAGCCAGCACGCGGCGATCTTGCCGTGCAGGGCGGCGGCGAGCGCCTGCCGGCCCGCGTCGTCCGCCAGCGCCGGGGCGGCAAGCGCGGCCCCGGCGGTCAGGGCGAGGAGGGCGCGGCGGAGCGCCACGTCATTTCTCCTGAAGGCGCGCGAGCAGTGAGGACGTGTCCCAGCGGTTGCCGCCCATGTCCTGCACGTCGCCGTAGAACTGGTCGATCAGCGCGGTGACGGGCAGCTTCGCGCCGTTGAGGCGGGCTTCCGAAAGCACGATGCCGAGGTCCTTGCGCATCCAGTCGATGGCGAAGCCGAAGTCGTACTTGCCGGCGATCATCGTCTTGTGGCGGTTGTCCATCTGCCAGGAGCCGGCCGCGCCCTTGGAGATGACCTCGATGACCGCCTCCATGTCGAGCCCGGCCTTCATGCCGAAATGGATGCCCTCGGCAAGCCCCTGCACGACGCCGGCGACGCAGATCTGGTTGACCATCTTGGCAAGCTGGCCGGCCCCCGCCGGACCCATCAGGCCGACCATGCGGGCATAGGCGTCGATGATCGGCCGCGCCTTGTCGAACGTGTCCTTCTCGCCGCCGCACATGACCGTCAGGACGCCGTTTTCCGCGCCGGCCTGGCCGCCGGAGACGGGCGCGTCGACGAAGGCGAAGCCCTTTTCGCGGGCCGCGGCGTCGAGCTCGCGCGCGACTTCGGCGGAGGCGGTGGTGTTGTCGATGAGGATGGCGCCGGGCTTCATGCCGTCGAAGACGCCGCCCTCGGCGACGGTGACGGAGCGCAGGTCGTCGTCATTGCCGACGCAGGTGAAGACGAAATCGGCACCCTCGGCGGCTTCCGCCGGGGTACGGAAGGCCTTGCCGCCGAATTCGGCGGCCCATTTCTCCGCCTTGGCGAAGGTGCGGTTGTAGACCGCGACCTCCTGGCCGCCCTTGACCTTGAGGTGCCCCGCCATGGGATAGCCCATGACGCCGAGACCGATGAATGCAACCTTCGCCATGCTGTAACCTCCTGCAATCCTTGGCAGGAGGTGTAGCGGATCAACGGTTTTTGGGAAAGTGCTTCTCGTCGGATGCGGTGGGTGCGGCGGTGGATCCTTCGGGTCGAGCCCGAGGATGACGGAGGGAGGGTGATGCTGCTCGGGCTCGACCCGAGGATCGGTCGTCATCCGCAAACGGCCGCGTCAGCCGCGGTATTTCGCCAGCACGAGATGGCCGGGGATGGGCTCGCCTTCTTCCAGGCGCACCGTGATGTCGGTGATCTCGACGATGTCGAAGCCGGTCTCCTCTAAGCGCTGGCGGACATAGGCGGCGGCATGGGCGAAGCGCTGGTGCGGGCCGACCATGAAGGGGCGGCCGGCGAAGGTCTCGTCGGGCAGGGTCTCGGAGGAGAAGATGAAATGGCCGCCGGGCACGAGGTTTTCGGCCGCGCCGAAGAACAGCGGTTCGAGCGCGCCGAGATAGGGCAGCACGTCCGTCGCGGTGATGAGGTCGAAGGGCTCGTCGTCGTTGTCGTCGAGGAAATCGACGGCCTCGGCGACATAGAGCGTCTCGTAGAGATCCTTGTCGTGCGCGATCTCGACCATATTCTCCGAGAGGTCGATGCCGGTGATGTCCTCCGCCATGTCGCGCAGCGCGCCGCCGGTCAGCCCCGTGCCGCAACCGAGGTCGAGCACGCGCTTGAACGGACCCATCCCCAGCGCCTGGAAGCGCTGGCGCACGGTGAGCGGCACGCAATAGCCGAGCTGGTCGACGAGCACGTTGTCGAAGACCTCGGCATGCTGGTCGAAGAGCGTGGTGACATAGGCGTCGGGCGCCTTTTCCGGCGTGTCGCCGCGGCCCATCGCGGCAAGGCGCACGGCGGCGCCGCCATGGTCTTCCGGATCGAGCGCCAGAACCTCGGCATAGGCCTTGGCGGCGGCATCGAAATCGCCGGATTTTTCCAGCGAAAGGGCGCGGTTGTAGGCTTCCGCGAGCGCGTCTTCGTCGATCTTCTTCATGGAGGCGTCTCTTACGGCCCGGGCAGGGCTTTGGCAATGGCGCCTTTCGGGCGCAAATAGGCATTTATCAATTGCCGAAAGAGGCGCATGATCTTCTTCCCAAAACCAAAAAGACCATTGGGAGGAATGACATGCCCGCCGATACGCCCCCTTTCCCGCTCTCCACCGAAACGAAACGGACCGGCAGTCCGGCGCTGCCCGCAACGCCGATGGAGACGATCAACACGATGGTGCACTACTATCGCGGCGAGCTCGGGCGCATGGCCGGCTGGCGCGACCGCATCGACCGCACCTCGAACTGGGCGATCACGGTGGTGGCGGCGCTGTTGTCGGTCTCGCTCTCAACGCCGACCTCCCACCATGGCGTGCTGCTCTTCGCGATGCTGCTGGTCTCGCTGCTCCTGATGATCGAGGCGCGGCGCTACCGGTTCTTCGACGTCTACCGGGCGCGGGTGCGCCAGCTCGAGCGCTTCTATTTCGCCGAGATCCTCAATCCGCGCGCCGCGCTGGACCTCGACTGGGCCGCGCCGATCGCCAAGAGCCTGCGCAAGCCGGAATTCCTGATCAGCTACCGCGATGCGGCCTGCCGGCGGCTGCGGCGCAACTACTGTTGGCTCTACCTCATCCTGCTGCTCGCCTGGGCGCTGAAGATCTCCTCCTCGATGATGCAGCGGCCGGCGACGGCGGGCAAGGACATGACGCTCGCCTTCGAGCACGTGGTCGCCAATGCGGCGCTCGGGCCGGTGCCCGGCGGCGTGGTGATCGCCCTCGTGCTGCTGTTCTATGTCGCGATCCTCTATTTCTCGCTCAAGGTGGACATGTCCGACAGCGAGCTGGCGCACGGGTCCGTGCACGTCTGATCATGGCTGCGCCTCAGTTGAGGATGAACTCGCCCTTCAGCGCACGCCATTCCGTCGCCGAGATCAGCCGGCGGTGGACGTAACGCACCGAGTGCAACGGCCCGTCCAGCTTCTCCTGCCAGAATTTCAGGAAGCTCTTCATCTCCGGGAACTCCGGGGCGAGATCGTAGTGCTGCCAGATATAGGTCTGCAGGAGCTGCGGATGATCCGGCATGCGGTAGAGGATCTGGGCCGTGGTCATGCCGTAGCCCTTGAGCTGCATTGCCATGTCGTTCGTCATAGCGACCTCATCGCGTGATGAATGATGGTCCCTATGATTGAGCGCCTGCAGGGTTAATGAAAGGTTTAAATTTGGCCAAAGGTGGGAATATTTCTTTGAAATCAGCGTGTTGGCAGCACTCTTGCGCGAGTGCTGCCAGGTGTTTCAGCGCTTCAGGTGGCGCGTCAGGCGCAGTTCCAGCCAGGCCCAGAGGTTGCGCAGCAGCTCCACCATGAGGAGATAGAGCAGCGCGGCCCAGAGATAGGCCTGGTAGTCGAAGGTGCGCGAGAAGGCGCGGCGGGTCTCGCCCATCAGGTCGAAGACCGTGACGATGGCGACGATGGCCGAGCCCTTGATCATCAGGATGATCTCGTTGCCATAGGGGCGCAGCGCGACGATGAGCGCCTGCGGCAGGATGACCTTGAAGAAGGCGACCTTCTTGGGCAGGCCGAGCGCGTCGGCGCCCTCGTGCTGGCCGCGCGGCACGCTCTCGATGGCGCCGCGCAGGATTTCGGCCTGGTAGGCGGCGGTGTTGAGCGTGAAGGTCAGGAGCGCGCAGTTCCAGGCGTCGCGGAAGAACCACCACAGGCCCCAGGCCTTCAATTCGGCGGAGAAGCTGCCGAGGCCGTAATAGACGAGGAAGAGCTGCGTCAGCAGCGGGGTGCCGCGGAAGAAGTAGACATAGCCGTAGGCGAGCCAGGAGAAGACCGGGTTCTTCGACATGCGCGCGAAGGCGAGCGGCAGCGAGATGAGGCCGCCGAGCACGACGGAGAGGCCGACGAGCAGCAGCGTCACGCCGAGGCCGGAGAGGTAGCTCGGCCCGTAACGGGTGAACTTTTCCGGATCCCAGCCGCCGACGATCATCAGGAATACGCCGACGGTGAGCGCCAGCCAGACGCCCATGAAGATGTTGCCGAAGAAGCGGCCGGCGGTGAAGGGCTTTGGCGGGGCTTCCGGCGGGGCCTGCGGCGGGATGAGGGTGGTGACGACGCTCATCGGGCGACCTCCGAACGTTTTGCCCAGCCTTCGATCGCCGAGAAGACCAGCGAGGAGAGGAAGGCGAGGACGAGGAAGAGCAGGCAGGCGATGGCGTAGAACTGGAAGGCTTCCTTCGTGACGCGCGCGGCGACGCCGGTCTGGCGCAGGATATCCGGCAGGCCGATGACCGAGACGAGCGCGGTGTCCTTCAGGAGCGCCATCCAGAGATTGCCGAGGCCGGGCAGGGCGACGCGGATGAGCTGCGGCAGCACGATGAGGCGCATGGTGCGGCCATGGTGCAGGCCGAGCGCATAGCCCGCCTCGTACTGGCCGCGCGGAATGGCCTTGAAGGCCGACAGCAGCACTTCCGAGCAATAGGCGGAGAAGACGACGCCGAGCGCGATCATGCCGGCGAAGAAGGCGTTGATCTCGACCGCGCCGCCATAGCCGAGCGCGGCCGCCAGGTTCTGCACGAGGATCTGCAGGCCGTAATAGACGATGAAGAGCGTCAGGAGCTCCGGCAGGCCGCGGAACAGCGTCGTGTAGATGTTGGCCGACAGCCGCAGCGACTTTTCCTCCGACTGCTTGGCCAGCGCGATGAAGAAGCCGATGACGAGGCCGACGGGCAGGGTGGCGATGGCAAGGCTCGCCGTCACCAGGAAGCCGAAGGCGATCTCGTCGCCCCATCCGGCATTGCCGCAGGCGAGCAGCGTGTCGCCCGCAAAAAGGTTGAAGATGCCGACCGGTCCGCAGAGGGGATCGATGATCCCGAGAAATGCGGATACCGCCTCGACGATGGCGGCGAAGAACCCGCTCATGCCAGAAGAACCCCCGATGCGCCTTGCGCTTGTTGTCCGGCTGCCTGATGCATCCGTCTTTTCTTATCTGCACGTTCTCAAACAAAAGGAGCGGGAGAGCAAGCCCTCCCGCCCGTGCATTCTGGTGATGGGTTCAGAAAAAACCCGCATGACAGGGATGCGCCGCGGATCAGTCGCCGTAGACGTCGAACGGGAAGTACTTGGCGTTGATTTCCTGGTACTTGCCGCTGGCGCGGATCGCCGCGATCGCCGCGGTGAACTTGTCGGCCAGCGCCGTTTCGCCCTTGCGCACCGCGATGCCGGCGCCTTCGCCGTTGATGACCGGGTCGACCGGCAGCGTGCCGAGCAGCTTGCAGCAGGCGCCGTCGTCGGTCTTCAGCCATTCGGAGAGCACCACCACGTCGTCGATGACGGCGTCGATGCGGCCGTTGGCGATGTCGAGCTTGTACTCGTCGGCCGTCGGATACAGCTTGACCTCGGCATCCTTCATATGCGCTTCGGCATAGTTGGAGTGGGTCGTCGAGCCCTGCGCGCCGAGCGTCTTGCCGGCAAGGGCTTCCGGGGTGGCTTCCGTGATCTCGCTATCCTTCGGCACGACGATGGCCGGCGGCGTGTTGTAGTACTTCTTGGAGAAGTCGACCTTCTCCTTGCGCTCGGCGGTGATCGACATGGAGGCGATGATCGCGTCGAACTTCTTGGCGATGAGCGCCGGAATGATGCCGTCCCAGTCCTGCGTGACGAAGGTGCACTCGGCCTTCATCTCCTCGCACAGCGCCTTGGCGATGTCGATGTCGAAGCCGGTCAGCGTGCCGTCGGATTCGAGATTGTTGAAGGGCGGGTAGGCGCCTTCCGTGCCGATCACGATCTTCTCGCCTTCAGCCATCGCGGAGGACGCGAAGAGGGCGATGACCGCAGCCGAGGCTGCGAGCGTGAAACGTTTGGAAATACGCATGTTGATCCTCTCTGTTGAAGGCGCTCGGGTTTTTCTTGTTGTCCGGGCCTTGAAGTGAAGCGGGCAAGGGTTGCCCGCTTGGCGCCGATAATCGACCGGTTTTCGCCCAAAAATCAACTGGATTCGCGCCGTCTTTCCGCCCGGTTTCCCCGACAATTTCGCAAGCCCCCTCTGGCCGGACGGCGGGCGCGGCCTATCTCGCGTCTCACCGCGCGTCGTTCAGGCGGGGTTAAGGCGGCGATGGCTAGGCCTTTGAAGACTGTGACGGGCACGTAAACGGCCGGAAGCGCCGGGCGGCCCTCTCCAGAGAACAAGACGGGACACCGTGAGGACAAAACGATGACTTTCCGCTCCAGACTTTTCGCAACCGTGGCGCTGCCGGTCCTGTCGACCGCGCTGATCGCGACGCCGGCACTGGCCGATGCCCTGATGAAGCCGTTCGAGGTTGCCCAGGAAAGCACCGGCGAAGGCCAGCCGAGCGAAGAGGAGCTGCTGCTCCAGCAGCAGCAACAGCAGCAGCAGCAGGACGAGGCGCAGCGCGCCGCCGAGGAAGAGCAGCAGCGCCAGGCCGAGGAACAGAAGGCCGCCGAAGAGGCGGAACGCGCCGCCGCCGAACAGAAGGCAGCGGACGAGGACGCCCAGCGCGCGGCGGCGGACGAGGAGCAGCGCCGGGCGGAGGAGCAGAAGGCGGCTGAAGACGCCGAGAAGGCTGCAGCCGAAGAGAAGGCGGCCGAAGAGGAAGCCCAACGCGCGGCCGCGGAAGAAGGGCAGCGCCAGGCCGAAGGGCAGAAGGCGGCCGAAGAGGCGGAGAAGGCAGCGGCCGAAGAGAAGGCTGCCGAGGACGAGGCCCGGCGCACCGCCGAGGAAGAACAGCAGCGGCAGGCCGACGACGGCAAGGCCGCCGAAGAGCAGAAGGCGCAGGACGAGCAGAAGCCGGCCGGGGAGGAGCAGGCCGAACAGCCCGCGCAGCAGGACGGCGGCACCTCCGAAACGACGGCCGGCGACCAGCCGATGACCGGAGAAAGCGGCCAGCCGGCGACCGATGAAAGCGATCAGGCGACGACCGGGGAAAGCGACCAGCCGATGACGGGCGAGGGGGAACAGCCGGCGGTCGCCGGCGAGCAAAGCCCGGCCGAAACCGGCACGGACCAGCCCGCCACGGCCGAGACCGGCGAGACGCCCGCGGTCGAGCCGGTGCCGGAGGTCGTCGAGACGATGACCGAGGAGGAGAAGCAGGAAATCGCCGAGGATCCGGCCACGACCGACGAGACGGTGGTGCTGCCGGTGGAGAACGGCGCCGCCGTGCTCGACAGCGACAAGGACGCCGACAATGCCGGCGGCCAGGCCAGCCGCGAGGAGCGCCGCAAGAAGCGCGAGGAATTGCGCGCGCAGGAGGAGGACGTGCCGGTTCCCGACACCGACGATGCCGCCCAGGCGACGATTTCCGAGGAGGTGCGCGAGGCCGTGCCCGGCAGGATCGAGGCCGCGATCAAGGAAGAGGGCAAGCGCGTGAAGGAGGCGCCCGACTTCGCGGTGCCGGAGACGACCAACATCATCAACACCACCGTGATCAACAACACGGTCATCAACAACAACACCGTCAACAACACGACGATCGACAACAGCGTCACCGAGGTGAATGTCGTCGAGCGCTTCGAGAACCGCACGGTGCTGGAGGCCGGAGACCGGCTGATCGTGCGCGGCGACGACCGCCCGCGCCTGCGCCGTGATTCGGAAGAGGTCTATTACGACAACCTCGCCCGCGGGCGCGTGCGCGAGACGATCGTGCGTCCCGGCGGCGTCCAGATCGTGACGATCTACAACCGCTACGGCGACATCATCCAGCGCTCGCGCGTCGGCCGTGACGGACGGGAATACATCCTCGTCTATGCGCCGGAGCTGGAGGGCGACGCCCCGCGTCCGGGCCTCATCGACGTCGGCTACGAGCTGCCGCCGATGCGCCTGCGCATTCCCGTCAGCGACTACATCATCGACACGTCGAGCAATCCGGACCGGGATTATTACGACTTCCTCGCGGAGCCGCCCGTCGAGCGCGTCGAGCGGGTCTACACGATCGACGAGGTGAAGCATTCCGCGCGCCTGCGCGACAAGGTGCGCCGCATCGACCTCGACACGATCACCTTCGCCACCGGCAGCGCCGACGTGCCGATGTCGCAGGCCCGCACGCTGCGCTCCGTCGCCGAGGCCATGCAGAAGGTGCTGGACAAGGATCCGGGCGAGACCTTCCTGATCGAGGGCCATACGGATGCCGTGGGGTCCGACAAGTCCAACCTGGTCCTCTCCGACGAGCGGGCCGAATCGGTCGCGAGCCTCCTGACGGACGTCTACGGCATTCCGCCGGAAAACCTGCAGACGCAGGGTTATGGCGAGCGCTTCCTGAAGGTGAAGACGCAGATTGCCGAGCAGCAGAACCGCCGCGTCACCATCCGCCGCGTCACGACGCTGGTGCGCCCCATGGCGCGGGCGAACTGATCGCATCTTCATGCGTTTAGGTGAGGGCCGCCGGCAGCCGCCGGCGGCCCTCACGCATTCAGCGCAGATTCATCTCACATGAATTAGCGTCTGATAACGAAGGCGGGCGGCTTGCGCGGAAACACAAATTCGCCCCAAACCCTGATGCAATAGCGTCGAACGCTGGCAAACGAGGAAACGCCAATGCTTAAGAGAACAAGACTTCTGGCAACGGTGGCCCTGCCCATCGCTTCGCTGTCGTTTATCTGGCAGCCGGTCGAGGCCGCCATGATGCCCGTGCTGCCGCTGGCCGGTCCGGCGCGTGTCGTTCCGGTGCAGGCCGAGGAAGGGCAGTTCGGCGACGACCTGCTCATTCCCAAGCGCCGCAACCGCGAGGACCAGGGCAACGGCAACGAGGGCCGGCAGGAGCGCAAGCGCAACCGCGAGGATGACGGTGGCGGCAAGAACAACCGCGAAGCCAAGGAACAGCTCGACCGTGCCCGCCAGGAGCGCCGCGAGCGCAAGCGCGATGAACAGCGCCAGCAGGACGACCAGCAGAAGGCGCGCGAGGAACGTCGCCAGCGCCAGCGTGACGCCGAGCGCGACCAGCAGCGCCAGGAGGAGAACCAGCAGCGCAACCGCGAGGAACGCCGCAAGAAACAGCGTGACGCCGAGCGGGAGGAACAGCGCCGGCAGGACGACCAGCAGAAGACGCGCGAGGAGCGCCGCCAGCGCCAGCGCGATGCGGAGCGCGACCAGCAGCGCCAGGAAGAGAACCAGCAGCGCGCCCGTGAGGAACGCCGCAAGCAGCAGCGCGACGCCGAGCGGGAGGAACAGCGCCGGCAGGACGACCAGCAGAAGGCGCGCGAGGAACGCCGCCAGCGCCAGCGTGATGCCGAACGCGACGAGCAGCGCCAGGGCGAGGAGCGGCAGCGCAACCGCGAGGAGCGCCAGCGCGAGGCCGAACGGGAGCGCAAGCGCCCGGACGAGACGGCGGGGCGTCCCCGCCGCGAGCGCGACAAGGAGCGCGAGCGCATCGCCCGCGACCCGTCGCGCACGACCGGGACGATCGAGCTGCCGTTCATCGACGGCGCCGCGGTTCTCGACAGCGACAAGGACTGGGACAACCGCCGCGACCGCTCGCGCGAGGAACTGCGCCGCGAACGCGAGGAGAAGCGCCGCGACGTGCGCGTGCGCGTTCCCGAATCCGACCGCGATGCGCAGGTCGGCTGGGAAGGGCGTGACCGCGTCCGCTACGAGCCGGGCGACCGGGAGCGGGGCGAGCGCCGCGACCGCCGGCCGCGCTACGAGGACCGCGACGGCTGGCGCGTCCAGCGCGAGGTCGACGACCGCTTCGTGATCAATTTCGGCGACCGCATCATCGTGCGTTCCGACGACGGCCGCCGCCTGTCGCGCCGCGCCACGGAGACCTATTACGAGGATCTGCCGAACGGCCGCGTGCGCGAGGTCATCGAGCGGCCGAACGGTGACCGCGTCGTCACCATCCGCAACCGCTACGGCGAAATCATCCAGCGCTCGCGCATCGACCGCCGGGGCCGGGAATATGTGATGTTCTATGCGCCGGAAATCGACCGCGACAGCCGGCCGACCTTCGTCGATCCCGGCGAGCGGCTGCCGCCGATGCGCCTGACCATCCCGGTCGATGAATATATCGTCGACACGTCCGCGGAAGACAGCATCGACTATCGCGACTTCCTGGGACGGCCCCCGGTCGAGCCGGTCGAGCGTGTCTATTCGCTCGACGAGGTGAAGTATTCGGCCCGTATCCGCGACAAGGTGCGCCGTATCGACCTCGACACGATCACCTTCGCCACGGGCTCGGCGGAGATCTCGATGAACCAGGCCTCGACGCTGCGCAGGGTGGCCGAGGCGATGAACGAGATCCTGGACAAGGATCCCGGCGAGACCTTCCTGATCGAGGGCCATACGGATGCGGTCGGCTCGGACGAATCGAACCTCGTGCTCTCCGACGAGCGCGCCGAGGCCGTCGCCAACGTCCTGACCGACGTCTACGAGATTCCGCCGGAGAACCTCGCCACGCAGGGGTACGGCGAGCGCTTCCTGAAGATCGACACGGACGCCGCCGAACAGCTCAACCGCCGCGTCACCATCCGCCGCGTCACCCCGCTGGTGAAGCCGGTGGCGATGGCCGAGTGATCGGCCGGCCCTGACGAACGCAAGGCCGCGGGTTTGCCCGCGGCCTTTTTCGTTGCGGCTCAGTTTTCCGGTTTCTTCAACCCCGTCACCGCGACGACGAAGTCGGCGATCGTCACCGTGTCGTCGAGGTCGAAGACGGGCAGGGTCGTGTCCGGGACGGGGTGGTCGGCGGCGATGGCGGCGATGTGGGGATCTCCGGGGGCGAGCGGCGTGCGGTTGGCGGCCTCCAGCCGCCGGGCCTCGATCTTGGGGATCGGCTCGCGCTTGTAGCCTTCGATGAGCACGAGGTCGCAGGACGCGAGGCGCGCGAGGATTTCCTCGAAGCTCGGCTCCGGGGCGCCGCGCAGCTCGTGCATGATGGCGTAGCGCGTGCCGGAGACGATGGTGACCTCGTGCGCGCCGGCCTGGCGGTGGCGGTAGCTGTCGGCGCCGACCTTGTCGATGTCGAAGTCGTGATGGGCGTGCTTGATGGTGGAGACGCGGTAGCCGCGCGAGACGAGCTCGCTCACCAGGCGCACGGCAAGGCCCGTCTTGCCGGAATTCTTCCATCCGGCAATGCCGAAGATCTTCGGTCGCGTCATCGTTCCAGCACCCAGAGCCAGTTTTCCGCCTCGTCGAGATCGTCCGGCGTGTTGATGTTGAAGAAGGGGTCGAACTCGCCGCGCGGGGTCTCGATCAGCGGGAAGGTGATTTCGCGGGCCTGGTGGCGCTCGAGATAGCTGCGCACGCGCAGTGCCCCGCCGCCGGCCAGCCATTCGGCAAGGTCTGCGGCGAGCGTGACGGGCCAAAGGGCGAAGACCGGGTGAAGGCCGCTGACCGAGCGCGCGACCGCCATGCGCTCCGGCGTGTCGACGACGCGCGACAGGCGGGCGACGAGATCGGTCGGGAAGAAGGGGCTGTCCGTCGGCACGGTGGCGACGTGGCTCGCCTCGGGGTGGTGGCGCCTGGCATAGTCGAGGGCGGCGAGCACGCCGCCGAGCGGGCCGGCGCGGGCGGCATCGAGATCGGCGAAGACCGGCAGCTCCTCGCCGCGCTCGAAGAGCACCGGGCCGTTGGCATTGACGGCGATGGCCGAGACCTGCGGCTTGAGGCGCCGGGCCGCGCGGTCGATGAGGGCGGCGCCGCCGAGGCGGATGCGCGCCTTGTCCTGTCCCATGCGGGAAGACAGGCCGCCGGCAAGGATCACGCCCACTATCGCATGCGCCGCTGTCATCTCGCTCCCGCCGTCCGTTTCGCCTTTCCGGTCTAGTCGGTGCGGCTGCGGGCCGCAACCCTGTCAGGGGGATTCGGGCTTGGACTCCTGCGCCACGGCCTCCGCCACCTGGCGGCGGTTCTCGCGCGAGAAGGTGTAGAGGCCGGAGGCGACGATGATCATGACGCCGATCGTCATCCAGAAGTCCGGCACTTCGCCGAAGAACAGGAAACCGATGGCGATCGCCCAGATGAGGCTCGTATAGCGGAAGGGCGCGATGAAGGAGATCTCGCCGGTGCGCATGGCGATGACGATGGTCTGGTAGCCGACGAGCAGCAGCACGCTGGCGGCGGCAAGGCGGACGAAGGCCTCGCCGGAGACCGGCTGCCAGCCCCCCATGGGCACGATCATCACGGCGCCGGTGACGGTGATCGACACCGCCGTGATGACGCTGATGAACAGCGAGGGCACGGCGCGGTCGATCCGGCGGGTACAGAGGTCCCGCGCGGCAGCGCCGACGACCGAGGCGATGACGTAGACCGCCGCGAGCGAAAAGCCCTCCGGGCCGGGGCGGATGACGATGAGCACGCCGGCAAAGCCGGCGATGATGGCAAGCCACCGCCGCCAGCCGACCTTCTCGTTGAGAAAGAGCGCCGCGCCGAGCGTGACGGCGAGCGGCAGGGCCTGGAGGATCGAGGCCGTGTTGGCGAGCGGCATGGCGCCGAGCGCCGAGACATAGGCGAGCGAGGCGATGATCTCGGCGGTCATGCGCAGGGCGACGGCCGGCTGCAGCACGACCCGCCAGGAACCGAGCGCCCCCATCCAGCGCGCGATGGCGACGACGAGCACCGTCGTCATCAGGCCGCGCACGAACAGGATCTGGCCGGTGTTCATGGCGCCGGTGACGGACTTGACGAGCGCGTCGTTGCAGGTGAAGCCGGCCATGGCGATGGCCATGAACAGGGCGCCCTTGGCGTTGGCGGTGGGGGTCATGCAGGTGATTCCAGGCGTGTCTTCGTTCTTCTTAGGCGGATTGTCCGCCGCATTCCACCACCATGGAGGGTGGAACAAACGGGGTGATTGCCGCACGAAGCGGCGACTGGATGAAAATTGGGCAGAAAGTATGATGATTCCGGCGCAACAGCTTGAATTTCTGCCGCTTTGCCGAAGGAATTCATTAAGCTTCCCCACCTATCGTTGCGTCATCCCAATGAGCGATCGCATGATGCGACGGGTGGGGGGCGGGCCGCCTGATGCAAGATCGGCCAAAGCCCCGGTATCGGATGCCGGCCGCGCTCGCGCTGCGAGCCCGAGCGGCCGCTTCGGCTTTGAGGAACACCCGACGGGATCTTGGTCGTCATAAAACGTCGGGGAACCCATGTCCTTCATCGACCGCCTGCTCCAGCAGCGCCGCATCGTCACCAAGGTGCTGCTGTTCGTCATCCCTCTCGTCGCGCTGATCGCGGGCATCGGCCTCGTCGGTTACTTCACCGCGAGCACGCTGAACGGCCACATGACGGTGACGCGCGAGACGATCAACAGCCTGTCGCATTTCCAGAACCTCCGAACCGGCTTGCAGGACTTCGTCGACAAGCCGGGCGAGGAGACGCGGGCGGCGCTCGGGGCGCGGATCGACGAGCAGGAGGCCGGCATCAACGATCTTGACGCTCTTCTGCCCGATGCGGCCGAGAAGGCGAAGATCGCGTCCGTCGTGGCGCTGGCCGGGACCATGCGCGGGCAGAGCGAAACGCTCTGGTCGATCGACCAGGAGCGCAACGCCGTGACGGCAGGGCTGGAGGAGGCGCTGGCGACGATGGCCAGGGACGGGGCCTTCGCCGAAAAGCAGATCGGCGTCATCCGCAACGAATCGGGCGAGAAGGAAGCCTTCGCCAAGGCGCTGCTGTTCGACGCCGCCGCCTACCAGGGCCTTGCCGAGCGCATCGGCAAGTTCCGCAAGCCCGTCGCGCTGGCGATGAAGGCGGAGGACAAGGTCAAGGCGGCGACGACCTACCTGCCGCAGCTCCTCAAGCAGCTCGACGAATCCAAGGCGATCGCCTCGCCGAAGGCGCTGGAGCAGATCAAGCCCTTCGAGGCGGAGGTGGCCGCGATCAAGGACATCCTTGCCGGCAGCGACGACGCGGACGCCAAGAAGGCGAAGTTCGTGCCGGTGCTCGGCAAGCTCGCCAAGTTCGACGCCGACTTCCTCAAGGAGGCGGGCAAGAATTCCGACACGGCGGCGAAGCGCTTCGTCGGCATGGATGCGGAGATCGCGCTCCTGAAGACGCTGATCACGTTGATGGGCGACACGTTCAAGGGCATCGACGAGACGCGCCTGCACATCAGCGAGCTGCACCGCAAGCTCGACCAGCCGAGCCGCGACGCCGTGCTGGCGGACGTGAAGGCCGTTGCCGGCAGCGCCGCCGAGCTTGCCAAGCTCGGCACGAAGAACGCCGCCCTGCGCGACCTCTCGCAGAAGCTCGCGCCGTCGCTCGCAAGGATCGAGCAGGGCACCCAGGACCTCATCTCCGTCGGCGAGAAGTGGCAGGCCGCGCGCGTCGCCGCCTATGCCTCCGTCGCCGATGCCAGCCAGACGCTGGAGCAGTTCGTTTCCAGCGCCCAGGAGGCGGGCAAGAAGGACAGCCAGCGCTCCGCCAACGTCTCGATCATCGCCATGGTCGCCGGCACGCTGCTCGCCATCATCGGCGGCCTGATGCTCGTCGAAACCCTGCGCGGCCCGCTGAAGCGGGTGACCGAAGCCATGTCGCGGCTGGCGAGCGGCGACCTCGACATCAGCATCGACGGCCGCAACCGCGGCGACGAGATCGGCGACATGGTGCGCTCGGTTGCCGTCTTCCGCGATGCGGCGCGGGAAAACATCCGGCTGGAGCAGGAGGCCGAGGCCCAGCGCCAGATGACGGCCGAGGAGCAGGCGCGCCGCGCCAGCGAGCAGGCCCGCATCGAGGCGGAGCAGACCGAGGCGCTCACGGCCCTGTCGGACGTGCTCGGCCAGCTTGCCGCCGGCAACCTGGAGGAAAGCATGACGGAGGCGCTTGCCGCCGAATATGTCGCGATGGCGCGCACCTACAACAATGCGGTCGAGGCCCTGCGCGTCACCCTGTCGGACGTGCGCGCGACGACGATGGAGATCAACGGCGGCACGGGCAACCTCGCCACCTCCGCCGACGATCTCGCCCGCCGCACCGAACAGCAGGCGGCGGCGCTGGAGGAGAGCTCGCGCGCGCTGCGCCAGCTCACCGACATCGTGCGCTCGACGGCCGAAAGCGCCCAGAAGACGGCGGTGTCCGTCGACGAGACGCACAGCTATGCGAAACGCTCCGGCGAGGTCGTGGCCAAGGCGGTGGACGCCATGGGCGAGATCAACCGGTCGTCGGAGAAGATCAGCACGATCATCGGCGTCATCGACGAGATCGCCTTCCAGACCAACCTGCTTGCGCTCAATGCCGGCGTCGAGGCGGCGCGGGCCGGCGAGGCGGGCCGCGGCTTTGCCGTCGTCGCGCAGGAGGTTCGCGAGCTTGCCCAGCGTTGCGCCGGCGCCGCCCGCGAGATCAAGGGCCTGATCTCCGACAGTTCGGCGCAGGTCCGGAACGGCGTCGCGCTCGTCACCGAGACCGGCGAGGCGCTGACCGTCATCAACGAGCACATCTCCTCGATCCATGCGCTGGTCGGCCAGATCGAGGCGGCCGCCGCCGCCCAGTATGACGGCATCAACGAGGTGAACCAGGCGGTGCACCAGGTCGAGCTCATCACGCAGCAGAACGCGGCGATGGTGGAGGAGAACACGGCCGAGATCCACGGCCTGCGCCACCGCGTCGAAGTCCTCAACCAGAAGATCGACCACTTCAAGACGCGGGACCTCGATACGCGCGAGGGCGGCTATTACGGACAGCACGACGCGGCGTGACGGGCACGCTTTCCGTTTGACGACAAACGCCCTCCGTCGCCTCGGCCGTAAGCCGAGGATCCGTCGCCGCACCCGGAGCGTGGATGGTCGGGTCAAGCCCGACCATGACGGGGAGAGGGCGGTGGTCCTGCCGGTGAGCAAAGAGGGTCGTTCGGCTCTTTCAACGGGTCGGCAAACCTTTTCCCACCCACCGACGTCATCCTCGGCCTTGAGCCGAGGATCCTCAGCCGCAACCGGGTCAGGCCCTAGCCTTACGGAGGAGAGGTTTGCGGGACTTTCTCGGCAGTCTCACGGGCCGGTGGGGCCCGGCCGTTTTCGTTTGCGCCATTCCCTTACTTGCCGGCCTCGTAGACCACGTAGCTTTCCGGCACCGTCGGGTCCGGGTCGCCGTAGGTCGGGTCGAACTCGAAGCGGGTCAGCCTGAAATCGCCGTTGCGGAAGACCCACTCGCCGCTGTCCCAGGCGTCGCCGATGCCGCGCCAGGCGGTGTGGCTGGTGATGGTCCGGGTCTTCTCGTCGAAGCTGGCATTGACCAGCAGGGCGGTGGCGCGGAAGCCGTCGATCCTGGGGTCGGCGGCCAGCCGGCTGTTCTCCTCGTTCGCATAGGCATAGGCAAGGTCCGGCGTGGCGAAGGCGATGAGTTTCGGTGTGTCGCTGTCGCCGGTCTTCAGGACGAAGGCGTTGCGGATGTTGTAGGCGCCCGAGCCGCAGAACAGCTGGTAGAGCTCGGCCTCGATGTCGGGTCCGTTCGGGTCGTAGCCGGGCTTGTAGGCGAAGCGGTAGAGGGCGTGGCCGAACCCTTCCGCCTCCGGCCCGGCCATCGGCACGTCCTCCATGCCGTTCATGTCGCAGTCCGCGCCGAGGGCGGCCCTGGCGATCGCCTCGGCGGCGGCGATGCCCTCCGGCCGCTCGGCGGCAAGGGCGAGAGAGGGTAGGGCGGCGACAAGGAGGAGGGCGGGGAGGAGGGCCGGAAGGACGTTCACCAAAACCTCGCTTTTGGCGGGGTCAGCCGCCGGTGACGCTCATGTGGCGGGCGACGGCCGGGCGGTTGCGGCGGTCGATGACGAAATCGTGGCCCTTCGGCTTGCGGGTGATCGCCTCGTCGATCGCTTGCGAGAGCAGGGCGTCGTCGTCGGAAGCGCGCAGCGGCAGGCGCAGGTCCGCCGCATCGTTCTGGCCGAGGCACATGTAGAGCGTGCCGGTGCAGGTGAGGCGCACGCGGTTGCAGCTTTCGCAGAAATTGTGCGTCATCGGCGTGATGAAGCCGAGGCGGCCGCCTGTCTCGGCGACCGTGACGTAGCGCGCCGGGCCGCCGGTGCGGTAGGCGTTCTCCGTCAGGGTGAAGCCGTCTTCGAGGCGGGCGCGCATCTCCGACAGTGGCATGTAGCGGTCGGTGCGGTCTTCCTCGATCTCGCCCATCGGCATGGTCTCGATGAGGGTGAGGTCCATGCCGCGGCCATGCGCCCAGCGCATCAGATCGGGGATCTCGCGGTCGTTGAAATCCTTCAGCGCCACGGCGTTGATCTTGATGTGGAGGCCGGCGGCCTGCGCGGCGTCGATGCCTTCCAGAACCTTGGAGAGGTCGCCCCAGCGGGTGATGGTCCGGAACTTCTGCGCGTCGAGCGTGTCGAGGGAGACGTTGATGCGGCGCACGCCGCAATCGGCAAGCTCGGCCGCGTGCCGGGCGAGCTGCGAGCCGTTGGTCGTCAGCGTCAGTTCGTCGAGGCGCCCGTCATGCACCTGGCGGCCGAGTTCGCGCACGAGATGCATGATGTTCTTGCGCACCAGCGGCTCGCCGCCGGTCAGCCGGAGTTTTCTCACGCCCTTGGCGATGAAGGTGGAACAGAGCCGGTTCAGTTCTTCCAGCGTCAGCAGGTCCTTCTTCGGCAGGAAGGTCATGTTCTCCGCCATGCAATAGGTGCAGCGGAAATCGCAGCGGTCGGTCACCGATACGCGCAGATAGGTGATGGCGCGCCCGAAGGGGTCGATCATCGGTGCGTCGGACTGCGCGATCAGGTTCGCGCCACCCAGCGGGCCTGCATACGAATTCAAAACACGTCCTCCATTGCCGACATGTCGTGCGCCGGGGGCGCGGCGTCAAGCCGGTGCGGCGATTATGACAGCATTTTGCGCCTTGCGCATCCTTGATATGGCGCATAGTCCTTCGCGAAAACAGATGGAAAGGAAACGGGATGAGCGATCTGTGGCCGACCGAGCTGCGCGTTTCGAAGGACCGCCAGCGCCTCGTCGTGACCTTCAACGACGGCTTGAGCTTCGATCTTTCCGCCGAGCTCCTGCGCGTGCTCTCGCCCTCGGCGGAAGTGCAGGGCCACGGGCCGGGCCAGAAAGTGACGGTGCCGGGAAAGCGCAATGTCGCGATCATCTCGATGACGCCGACCGGCAACTATGCCGTGCGCATCGGCTTCGACGACCTTCACGATACCGGCATCTATACGTGGTCCTATCTCCGGGAACTCGGGGAAAAAGGCGCGGAACTGTTCGCCGCCTATGAGCGCGAGCTTGCGGAGAAAGGCATGAGCCGCGATATTTCGGAGAAACCGCGGTAACATGTCGGACTGCCTGGCGAAGGTAGCGTCCACCCCCAAACGAACGGGAGATGCCCCTTGGCAGGCGAAGCGAATGCAAATGATCTCACCCAGGTCGTCGTGCTCCTGGCCGCAGGCGTGGCGGCCGTGCCGGTCTTCAAGAAGATCGGCCTCGGCTCGGTGCTCGGCTATCTGGCCGCCGGGCTGGTGATCGGCCCCTTCGGGCTCGGCTTCTTCGCCGATCCGCAGGCGATCATCCATGTCGCCGAACTCGGCGTGGTGATGTTCCTCTTCATCATCGGGCTTGAAATGCAGCCCTCCCGGCTCTGGGGCATGCGCAAGGACATATTCGGGCTCGGCGCGATCCAGGTCATGGGCGCCATGGCGGCGCTGACGGGCATCGGCGTGTCGATGGGCTTTCCGCTCGTTCCCTCCTTCGTCGCCGGCACCGGCTTCGTCCTCACCTCCACCGCCATCGTCATGCAGATGCTGCAGGAGCGCGGCACGATGTCGACGCTGAAGGGCCAGCGCATCATCGCGATCCTGCTCTTCGAGGACCTCGCCATCGTGCCGCTGCTGGCGATCGTCACCTTGCTCGGCACGGGGGCGGCGGCGACGGATGCCTCCGACCGCTGGCTTTCCATCGCCATCGCCATCGGCGCCATCGTGGCGCTGGTGCTGGCGGGGCGCTACCTGCTCAACCCGCTCTTCCGGGTGCTGGCGGCCTCCCGCGCGCGCGAGGTGATGACGGCGGCGGCGCTGCTCGTGGTGCTCGGCTCGGCGCTCGCCATGCAGGTCTCCGGCCTGTCCATGGCCATGGGCGCGTTCCTTGCCGGGGTGCTGCTCTCCGAATCGAGCTTCCGCCACCAGCTGGAGGCCGATATCGAGCCGTTCCGCGGCATCCTGCTCGGCCTCTTCTTCCTCGGTGTTGGCATGGCGATCGACCTTGGGGTGATCGCCGCCAACTGGCAGCTCGTGGTGGCGAGCGTCGTCGGCTACATGATCGCGAAGCTCCTCCTGATCTATGTGGTCGCGCGCCTTCTCGGCACCTGCCATGCCGAAAGCCTGGAGCGCGCCGTGCTGATGGCGCAGGGCGGCGAGTTCGCCTTCGTGCTCTATGCCGCGGCCGTTTCCGCCGGCATCCTCAACGGCGAGGAGAACGCCATCCTGACGGCGACGATCATCATCTCGATGATCCTGACGCCGCTGATGGTCATCCTGCACGACCGCATCGTGCCGAAGCAGCAGCCGTCCACCGAGGGGCTTACCCTGCCGGAGAATGTCGAGGGCACGGTGCTGATGATCGGCTTCGGGCGTTTCGGCCAGATCGTCAGCCAGCCGCTGCTCGCCCGCGGCTACACGCTCTCGCTGATCGACAAGGATGCCGAGTTCGTGCGCGACGCCGCCGATTTCGGCTTCAAGGTCTATTACGGCGACGGCGCGCGCATCGACATCCTGCATGCCGCCGGCGCCTCGACCGCCAAGGCGATCCTCATCTGCCTCGACGACAAGGAGGCGGCGGTGAAGATCGCCGAGGTGGTGCGCGAGGAGTTCCCACTCGTGCCGATCCTGGCGCGCGCCTACGACCGCGGCCATGCCGTCGACCTCGTCCATGCCGGCGTCGACTTCCAGATCCGCGAGACCTTCGAATCGGCGCTGGTGTTCAGCCGCGAGACGCTGAAGGCGCTGGGCGAGGACGAGGATATTGCCGCCGAGGTGGTGGAGGAATTCCGCGACGTCGACCGCGAGCGGCTGGAGCTGGAAATGGTCGGCGGCATCTATGCCGGCCGCCAACTCATCCGCGGCAACGCCCAGCCGGCCGACATCGTCGCCGCGCGCACCGCGCGCGAGCGCGCAGCGGCGGAAGAAGAGCGGCATCGCCACGAGCAGGAAGAGGCCGGCTGAGAGGCTGCCGGTTCGGCTTGCCGATGCCTGCCGCGGGGCCATGACGTGGATGGCGGCGCTGCGTGGAGGCAGGGCATTCCGGTCTTTACGGGTGACGTCTGCCGGCAGCGTTTTTGCTTTTCCGCGAATCGCGAAAACGCTCTAGTTCTTTGTCTTCACGCCTCGAGCGAAAGGAACCGCCGCCATGACGGCGACGACCGACGACCGTTTCGCCCATTCCGCCTTCCTGCGGGCGCGCGGCACCGCGCAGGAAGGAAAGGTGGCTTTCGCCGAGCTCTTCTTCGACCTCGTCTTCGTGCTGACGATCATCCAGCTCTCCCATTCGCTGGCGGCGCACTATTCGCTGCTGGGCCTTGCCGAGGCGGCGATGCTGACGCTGGCGGTCTGGTGGGTATGGATCTACACGACCTGGGCGACGAACTGGCTGGACCCGGACAAGGCGCCGGTACGCCTCCTGCTCTTCGCCCTGATGTTCCTCGGCCTGATGCTGTCCATCGCCATCCCCACCGCCTTCGACGCCGGCGGCCTGCTCTTCGCGCTCACCTATGTCGCCATGCAGGTCGGCCGCTCGGCCTTCACGGCTTTTGCGATGCGGCGCGACTGGCCGGAAAACAGCCTCAACTTCACGCGGATCACCGTCTGGACGGCGCTTTCCGCCGTGTTCTGGCTGGCGGGCGGCCTTGCCGGGCAGGAGGTGCGGCTCGTCCTCTGGCTGATCGCGCTCGGCATCGAATATGTCTCGCCGGCACTCGGCTTCGTCGTTCCGGGCCTCGGGCGCTCGGCCTTCGGCGACTGGCAGGTCTCCGGGGAGCACATGGCGGAGCGCTGCGCGCTCTTCGTCATCATCTGCCTTGGCGAGACGATCCTCGTCACCGGCCGCACGGTCGCGGGGATGGAGCTGCTCGACGGCTTCACCATCATCCTGCTCGCCACGGCCTTCCTTTCGACCGCCACCATGTGGTGGATCTATTTCCGCTTCGGCCATGGCGAGGCGGCACATCTCATCGAGCATTCGGCAACGCCGGGCCGCATCGCGCGCATGGCCTTCACCTATGCCCACATCCCCATCGTCGCCGGCATCATCCTGTCGGCGGTGGCCGAGGAGTTCGCGCTCGCCCATCCGCACGGCGCCACCGACGCCAAGACGGCGAGCGCCATCATCGGCGGGCCGGTCGTCTTCCTTTCGGGCAACATCTGGTTCAAGGCGGCGATCCGCGGCCGCTGGCCGCTGTCGCATCTCGCCGGCATCGGCGTGCTGCTCGCGCTCTCGGCGATCGTGCCCTTCGTCGAGCCCTACCAGCTCTTCATGGCCGCTGCCGCGGTGTTGCTCGGCGTCGCGCTCTGGGAGTTCCTGTCGCTGAAATCGACGCCTGCGGACGACGTCGCGACGGTCTAGCATTTCCGGTGAACGCCGGTTCACCGGAAATGTTCTAGATTTTTGTTTTTACCGCATTATCCAGCGACTTCGCTTCGGCTGGAATTGCTCTAGGCATCGTCCGGCTCGTCCTCCGCATCCATCGTCTGGAGGATGTGGATGAGGTCTTCCATCGCTTCGGCCACCTGCAGGCAGCGCTCCGCCGGGGTCGGGGAGAGGGCACGTTCGATCAGCCCGGTCTGGATGGTCATCGCCTCCTCGGTGAGGCTGCGGCCGGCCTCTGTCAGCGACAGGCGCAGCACGCGCTTGTCCTTCGCATCGGCCCTGCGCTCGATCAGGCCGCGCTTTTCGAGATGCGGCAGCAGCATGCTCATGTTGGAGCGGCCGACGAGCAGCTTTCGCGCCAATTCCTGCTGGGAAATGCCGTCGAAGCGGTAGAGGTTGACCAGGATGTCGAGATGCGGCGGCTTGATGCCGAGACCGGCGATCGCCCGGCTCATCGCCTGCTGCATGAGCTGGCAGGCGCGCGCCACGCCGATCCAGCTGCGAAAGCGCGGATGATCCCAGGGGAAGGCTTGATTTTTGTTCATCATTGTACTTTATTGTTCAGTATTGAACATTTTTATGGATTCCCACTATGGCATCCTTTGGATTGAAGGTCATCCGCCTGGCGCTGTCCGGCGTCGCCCGGTTTTCCCCGGATGCGGCCGGCCGCGTCGCTTTCCGCCTCTTTGCGACGACGCCCGGCCGCCGGCCGCGCACGGCGAAGGAGAAGGAGCTTTTCGCGCGTTCCGAGGGGTGGATGCGGCAGGCGGAGCGCGTGCCGCTCGCCTTTGCCGGCGGCAGGGCGATTGCGCACCGCTTCGCCGCGCGCCCGTGCCAGAGCTTTTCCGGCCGGGTGCTCGTGGTGCACGGCTGGGGCTCGCGCGCGGCCTATCTTTCGGCGCTGACGGAAGCGCTCGTGGCCGCCGGCCACGAGGTCGTGGCGCTCGACCTGCCGGGGCACGGTGCCGCGCGCGGGCGCACGCTGACGCTGCCGATGGCCGTCCGGGCGATCGACGCGGCCTGGCAACGGTTCGGCGGCTTCGACTATTTCTGCGGCCATTCCTTCGGCGGGGCCTCGCTCGCCTGTGCGGCGAGCGGCCTCGTGCCGTCGGTGCCGGCGCACCGGCCGCGCCGGCTGGTGACGATCGGCTCGCCGAGCGAGATGACCTGGCTGTTCAAGGACCTCGGCCGTTTCCTGAAGCTCGGGCCGAAGGCGCAGGTCGCGCTGGAAAACCATGTGGAGCGCATCGCCGGCGCGCCGCTTTCGGCCTTCGACGCGGCCAGCGGGGCAGGGCGGCTGAAATCCCCCATGCTGGTCCTCCATGCGGAGGACGACAAGGAGGTGCCGGCGCTGCACGCCCGGCGCTACGCCGCCTCCGGCCCGAATGTCACGCTCGAATGGGCGAACGGTTTCGGCCATCGCCGCATCGTCTCCGCCGAGCCGGTGATCGACCGCATCGTGCAATTCCTTGCCGAGGATGCGGCGCGCATCGCCGCCTGACGGGCTTTCCGTCACGCGCCTGTCATGCAAGGGTGCGAAGCGCCGCAGCGAGCGCACAGCACGGGAGACAGGCATGAGCATCGTCACTTCGGTCGAGGAACTGAACGCGCTCTACGGCGCGCCGGGCGAGGCCTCGCTCGTCAAGGTGACGGACTACCTGCTGCCGGAATACCGCGCGATGATCGAGGCTTCACCCTTCATGGCGCTCGCCACCGTCGGACCGGAAGGGCTCGATTGCTCGCCGCGCGGCGATGCCGGCGCCGTCATCCATATCGAGGACGAGCGCACGCTGATGCTGCCCGACTGGCGCGGCAACAACCGGATCGATTCGCTCTCCAACATCGTGCGCGATCCGCGCGTCGCGCTGATGTTCCTCATTCCCGGCTCCAACACGACCATGCGCCTCAACGGCCGCGCCGTGGTGCGTATCGATGCGGAGATCACCGGGCGCTTCGTGATGGACGGGAAACATCCGCGCTCCGTCGTCGTCATCACCATCGAGGAGGTCTATTCGCAATGCGCCCGCGCCGTGCTGCGCGCCGACCTCTGGAATCCGGAAAAGTTCCGCGATACGGCGTGCCTGCCGACGGTCGGGCAGATGCTCGCGTCGGCCAAGAAGGGTTTTGACGGCGCTGCCTATGACCGGGAATGGCCGGGCCGCGCCGCCAAGTCCATGTGGTGAACGCCGGCGAATATCCAGCCATCGTCGCCCGTCTTGTCTTCGACAATGATCGGCCTCGGCCGGAAAGTGGAGCAGGGAATGCGAAAAGGACTTTTTGCGGCGGCTTTTGCCGCTGTGCTTGCGGTTTCGGCCGGCGCGGCCAGGGCGGATGAGCTGATCGAGAGCTACGGTGCCTATATCGGCCAGGACGATCTCTACAATTCCAGCAACGAGCGGCTGACGCAGCCCTGGCAGGTCATCCGCCAGGACCGCGCCAACGTGCACCGCTTCGGCGTGCGCCAGCCGGGTGACGACCTCGACAGCTTCTTCGCGTCCCCGCGCAACCGCGAGCTTGCCGAGCGCATGATCCGCGCCGGTCGCATCGAGCGCAGCGCCGCCCGCCGGCTGCTCGATGGCGATGTGCAGATCCATGTCGAAATCTGGCGCGGCGCGGGAGGCGACTATATCAACATCTCGGTCAACTAGAGCATTTCCGCTTTTCTCCGAATCGCGAAAACGCTCTAACCCTTTGTTTTTCCGCATTTCCGGACGCAAAACCGCTTCGCACTTTTGCTGGAAATGCTCCAGCCGCCGCCTCGCTGCGGCCATGCTTCTGCTGGCCGCGTCGCCGGCCGGTGCGGCGGAGCCCGATCTTGCGGCCCGCCTGGAGCTGCTGGTGGCCGCCTATCCGGAAAGCCTTGCCGGGGTCGAGGGAAACACGCTCCTCTTCAAGGACGGCGGCCCGCCGCTTCAGATCGACGACGGCAGGACGAAGGACCACCAGACGGCGCTGGCCACCGGCGACGTCGAGGACAGCCTTCGGCAGATCTACCCGCTCGGCGCCTGCGAGAGGACGCCGGAGGTCGATTTCGACCCCGGCCGCATCCGCAGCGATGCGCTGATGATGCGGCTCTACGGGGCCTCGGCGAAGGCGGTCTCGGCCGATCTCGTGCCGGTGGAATGGTTCGGCGAGACGCTGCGCGTGACGAAGCGCCAGGGGGCTGCGGCGGCGCTGGAAAAGGTGCGCGACGCGCTTGCCGCAAGGCCGGAGCTGAAGCGCTATCTCTCGCCCTCGGCGGGCGTCTTCAACTGGCGCAAGGTCTCCGGCGCGAAGAACATGTCCGTGCACAGTTTCGGCGCGGCGCTCGATCTCAACACGAAATTCGCGGACTACTGGGTCTGGTCGGGCGGCAAGCCCGGCAAGGTGCCGGGATACGCCAACAAATATCCGCTCGAGATCGTCGAGATCTTCGAGCGGCACGGCTTCGTCTGGGGCGGGCGCTGGTATCACTACGATACGATGCACTTCGAATATCGCCCGGACCTCATCGCCATCGCGAAAGCGGCAAGCGCTTCCGCCTGCCGCTGAGGGGGGGCGTGGGGGGCGCCCACCTCTTCCGGGACATCAATCGCGGACGATGACCGTCGTGCCCGTCGTGACCTGGGCATAGAGGTGCTCGACATCCTCGTTCGCCATGCGGATGCAGCCGGACGACTGCGCCTTGCCGAGCGAGGAGGGCTGGTTGGTGCCGTGGATGCGGTAGATGGTCGAGCCGAGATAGATGGCGCGCGAGCCGAGCGGGTTTTCAAGGCCGCCCTTCATCGAGACCGGCAGGATCTTGCCCTTCTTCGCCTCGCGGGCGCGCATGTCCTCCGGCGGCGTCCAGGTCGGCCATTCGGCCTTGCGCGTCACCTTTTCCGAGCCGGTCCACAGGAAGCCTTCGCGGCCGACGCTGACGGCATATTTCATGGCGAGGCCGGAACCGAGCACGTGGTAGAGGCGGCGCTCCGAATTGTCGATGATGATCGTGCCCGGCGCGACCTTCTCGCCGAAGGCGACGAGCTCGCGGGCGATCGGCGCGCGGGAGACGGCGGCGATCTTCTTCTCCGACTTCACCGGCTTGCCGCCCGAAAGGACTTGGAGCCAGCCCGTCTTCTGGGTGGAGGAGGAGAGCGAGGCGACCTCGACCGGATCAACCGCCCTGTCGGCGGCGACGGCAGCGCCTGCGGTGGAAAGGAGGCCTGCGAAGAGTGCGATGGCGAGCGTTTTCATTGTCCTGGTCCCTGTTTCCGGCCGGCGGCTTCATGCCCGGCGCCTTGTTCTGATGGGGACGTTGTAGGACAGCGGTGCCGGCCGCGATGTTCCGGCGGGAACAGGCCTCTCGCCCTGTCAGAAGGGCTGGATCCAGATGAGGCTGCTCAGCATCAGGACGGTCAGCATCGTCAGTTCGAAAAATCCGGTCTGCATGGCGTGTTCCTCCCGCGCCTGGAACGCGTGGCGGGCGCGGCGGTTCCAACCGGGAGGCCAGAATGCGGAACGGCGCCCGCAGGCGCCGTTTTCGGGAGGTGCGGGCCGCCTACTTGCGGTAGATCAGCCAGCTCTTGGTGAAATCCTTCTTCATGCCGTCCTCGAAGGGCATGGTGCGGTTGCGCCCGCCGTTCTTGGCGCAATAGAGGGCGATGTCGGCCTTGGAGTAGAGCTCGCCCGGGCCCTCCGCCCAGGAGGCCATGCAGAAGCCGAGCGATATGGTGATCGGGCCGTAGTTGACGCCGGTTTTGGAGTTCTTGAAGGGCGTGTGCTCCAGCGCGATGCGGATGCGCTCGGCGATCGCCATCGCCTCTTCCTCGGTATTGCCCTCGACGATCATCGCGAATTCCTCCCCGCCGGTGCGGGCGACGAGGATGTCCTTGCGCACGTTCGCGCGGATCAGGCTGCCGACGGAGGCGAGGATCTTGTCGCCGACGGGATGGCCATAGGTGTCGTTGATCTTCTTGAAATGGTCGATATCGGCGAGGATCAGCGCGGTGACGTTGCGCGACAAGGTCGAATTGTAGATGGCGGAGAGCTTGTCGTCGAAGGCGCGGCGGTTGGAAAGCTGCGTCAGGGAATCCGTGTTGGCGATGCGCTTGTACTCGTCGAGTTCCTTGCGCACGATGTCCATCTCGATCGACTTCTGCGCGACGTTCTGCACCATCTCCTTGCCCTGGCTGATGGTGTCGCCGGTCGCCTCCGTCAGCACGCCGATGACGCTCTTGATGATGTCGACGCTGGTGGCGCTCTTGCCGCTGATGCGCACGAAGGTCTCGTCGAGCAGCTTGTTGTAGCTTTCGAGCGAGGTCTGCTCCTGCTTGAGGAGGCGCAGCAGGCCCTCGAGCTCGCCGGCGATCCGCGTGTGCACGCCGTCGATGGCGGTGGCGCCGTGGTGATGGCCGAAATACTGGGCGCCGATCTCGTCCAGCTCCTCCTGCGAGGCCTTGCTGCCGAGCGCGGCGAGCTCCCGCGTCAGCTTGGGGTTGGAACCGATATAGGCCTCATAGAACAGCTCGTAGTTCCGCGGGATGGGAGAGACCCCCATTATGCGCATCGCATAGGTCACTTGCGCGGCGATATCCGGCACCTGGACCTTTTGCGCAACGGCCGTGTTCATGTCGGCTGCTCCTGATTTCCTTCGTTGGCTCCCGACCCGCAAAATTAGACATAAATGCTTTGGGAATGATTAACGGTTGCAGGTGCCGCAACGGCAGGCGGACATCAAAAAAGGCCGCAGATTCAATGATTTGCGGCCCTTGTAGAAGAATTTTCGAAAATTCTGCCTCAACCCGGCATAATCATTTTTTCCGGGCGTACAACCGCGTCGAATTCCTCGTTCGTGACATAGCCGCCGCCCACGGCTTCCTCGCGCAGCGTGGTGCCGTTCTTGTGCGCGGTCTTGGCGATCTTGGCGGCGTTGTCGTAGCCGATCTTCGGGGCGAGCGCGGTGACGAGCATCAGCGAACGGTCGAGCGCGGCCTTGATGTTGTCCTCGCGGGCCTCGATGCCCACGACGCAATTGTCCGTGAAGGAGATCGCGGCGTCGGAGAGGAGCTGGACGGACTGCAGGAAGTTATAGGCCATCAGCGGGTTGAAGACGTTCAGCTCGAAATGGCCCTGGCTGCCGGCGAAGGTGAGGGAGGCGTGATTGCCGAAGACCTGGGCGCAGACCTGGGTGAGGGCCTCGCACTGGGTCGGGTTGACCTTGCCGGGCATGATGGATGAGCCGGGTTCGTTTTCCGGCAGCGCCAGCTCGCCGAGGCCAGAGCGCGGGCCGGAGCCGAGGAAGCGGATGTCGTTGGCGATCTTGAACAGCGCGGCGGCGGCCGCATTGATCGCGCCGTGCGAGAACACCATGGAATCGTGGGCGGCCAGCGCCTCGAACTTGTTCGGCGCGGTCTTGAAGTCGATGCCGGTGATCGCGGTGATGTGCGCGGCGACCTTTTCGGCGAAGCCGACCGGGGCGTTGAGGCCGGTGCCGACGGCCGTGCCGCCCTGGGCGAGCTCGCACAGGCCCGGCAGCGTCATCTCGATGCGCTTGATGGAGGAGGCGACCTGCGCGGCGTAGCCGGAGAATTCCTGGCCGAGCGTCAGCGGGGTGGCGTCCTGCGTGTGCGTGCGGCCGATCTTGATGATATGGTCGAAGGCCTTCACCTTGGCTTCGAGGGCCGCATGCAGGTGCTTCAGCGCCGGCAGCAGGTCATGGACGATGCGCTCGGCGCAGGCGATGTGCATGGCCGTCGGGTAGGTGTCGTTCGACGACTGGCTCATGTTGACGTGGTCGTTCGGATGGACCGGCTTCTTCGAGCCCATGACGCCGCCGAGCATTTCGATCGCCCGGTTGGAGATCACCTCGTTGGCGTTCATGTTCGACTGGGTGCCCGAGCCCGTCTGCCAGACGACGAGCGGGAAATGATCGTTCAGCTTGCCGTCGATGACTTCCTGGGCCGCTTCCGTGATCGCCTTGCCGATGGCGGGGTCGAGGCGGTTCAGCTCCATGTTGGCGCGGGCGGCGGCCTGCTTGACGATGCCGAGCGCACGCACGACCGACAGCGGCTGCTTTTCCCAGCCGATCTTGAAGTTGCCGAGCGAGCGCTGGGCCTGCGCGCCCCAATAGCGGCTGTTCTCCACTTCGATGGGGCCGAATGTATCCGTTTCCGTGCGCGTCGATGTCATTGTGCTTCCCGCTAAATACCCATGCGCTTCGGTGAGCCGCCGGCGATGCCGCCGCATGGGAGGCGGCAGGCCGGGCACGCGCGTGCCCCCAAGGCCCCGCGCTGGCGCGAAAAAATCGCGCAAATCTCTGGCCCATCTGCGACGGGGTTGCAAGGGGCGGAATGACCGTGCGGGACGAGACTTTCGGTTAAAATCGATTAGGCCGGCGCGCGGTCGCCGGCAGGCCCGGCCGGGGCTTCCGGCGCTGTGCCTTTTCCATCACAATCGTCCGCTCGTTTTTTTCGCGCTCCGGGCGCGTCCTCGGGGATTTGCGCTTCCCGCGGAAAAAATCGCCGGCAATTCAAATTTTTACGGGGCCTCATCCGTCTGGCTTGCCAGGTCAGGCGTCACGGATTCGTGAGGTTTTGCGGAGAGGGCGGGAAGGGGCGTTTCCTTTTCATCAACCATCCTTTCCTATAACTTACCGGCCTGCTGGTTCGGGCGCCGCCAGAGACCGTGACGTACGGTTCATTCGGGGAATGGAATACAGATGAAGCTTACCAAGACTGCCATGCTGGCCGCCACGCTGGCTCTCTCCTGCGCCACCATTTCGCTCCATGCGACACCCGCCAACGCCCTTACCGTCATGGAATGGCTGAACGGCAAGAAGAAGCAGAAGGCCGAGCCGCTCCCCGGCGTCACGACCGGCGTGGCGCTGCCCGGCGCCGAGACGAAGCAGGCGGCAAAGCCGCTGCCGCGCGTCACCGGCCCGCGCTACTACACCTACAAGGCGGACGCCCTGAAGCGCGTCGCCGTCGATACGCTCGCCGACCCGGTCGTCACCAGCTCCATTTCGGCCGATGTCGCGCCGGCCGGCGATGCGGGCGTGCGCGCCGCCTTCTCCACCGTCGACGTGCGTGCGACGCCGGATGCCGCCAAGGCGGTCGAGACCTTCTACGGCACGCAGAGGAAATTCGTCTGGATCGACGGCACCGGCATCAACGACAAGGCGAAGACCGCCATCGCGGTGCTGGCCGATGCGGCGTCCGTGGGCCTCGACCCCTGGGACTATGCGGTCAAGATTCCGGCGGAAAGCTTCGACGGCGCCGCCATGAATGCGCGCTACAGCGAGCTCGCCGCCTTCGAGGTCGGCCTTTCCGCCGCCGTCGCCACCTATGTGCAGGACGCCGTGCGCGGCCGCATCGATCCGAACCGGATTTCCGGCTACCACGACTTCAAGCGCAAGGAGGTCAACCTCGTCGCGGCGCTGAAGAACGTGGCGATGAGCAGCAATGTCAGGGGCTATCTCGAAAGCCGCTCGCCGGCGAGCGGCGATTTCCGGGCGCTGAAGGCGGAGCTCGCCAAGCTGAGGGCCGAGACGTCGGGCGAGGACCGCGTCGTCATCGCCGAGGACACGCTGCTGAAGCCGGGCCAGAGCAACCCGGAGCTTGCCAATGTCGTCAAGGGCATCGTCAAGCACGGCTCGGATGCGCTGAAGACCGATCATTCGCTTGCCATCGCCACCTACAAGGACACGCCGGAATACACGCCCGAGTTGGTCGCGCTCGTCGAGGCCTTCCAGAAGGAGAACGGGCTGAAGCCGGACGGCGTCGTCGGCAAGGCATCGATCCGCAAGCTCACGGGCGGCGATTCGGTCGCCGACAAGATCGCCAAGCTGGAAGTGGCGCTGGAACAGGCGCGCTGGCTGCCGGTCGATCTCGGCGTCCGCCACGTCTTCATCAACCAGCCGGCCTTCCAGGTCTATTACCATGAGGACGGCGCGGAGAAGTTCTCGATGCGCACGGTGGTCGGCTCGAAATCGAACCAGACCTATTTCTTCGAGGACAAGGTGCAGACCGTCGAGGTGAACCCCTATTGGGGCGTGCCGCAGTCGATCATCATCAACGAGATGCTGCCGAAGCTCCGGAACGATCCGTCCTATCTCGACCGCATGGGCTACGAGGTTGCCGTCGGCGGCCGCGCGGTGGCCTCGTCCTCGGTCAACTGGTACGGATCGACCGCCGGCGTTTCCGTTCGCCAGCCGCCGAGCGGCGACAATGCGCTGGGGGAACTGAAGATCCTGTTCCCGAACAGCCATGCCATCTACATGCACGACACGCCGTCGAAGAGCTTCTTCAAGAGGGACATGCGGGCGTTGAGCCATGGCTGCGTGCGCCTTGCCGAGCCCCGCAAGATGGCGGCCGCCGTGCTGGGCATCAGCGAGGCGGAGGTCGGCAAGGAAATCGCTGCCGGCCGCAACAAGGCGCTGAACGTCAAGGCGGATATCCCGATCTACATCGCCTATTTCACCGCCTGGCCGAACAAGGACGGCGTGGTCGAGTATTTCGACGACGTTTATGACCGCGACAGCTACATGCGCAAGGCCTTTGCCGCCACGCAGAAGGCGCGGCAGGCGGAGGGCTGACCGAGCCCTCCGCTTCAACTCAGCGGATCCTTCCCGGGAATGGAATGCGAGGCGCCCTCTTCGGGCGCCTCTTTCGTTCAGCGATCGTCCTGAAAGCCGATTGGCCGGGAAATCAGGAGCCTGCCGCCATCAGCTCCGCATGGGAATTGAAGAAGCGCTCGAGACCGTACTGCTTGCCGAACATGATGTCGTGCTGCAGGAAGCGGAAGTCGCGCACCAGCGGGTCGATCGTCTTCTTGCGCGCCCAGCCGGCCGTGCCGTTGCCCTTGGCGTCGATCAGCATGTAGCGGTCGATGACGCGCAGCTTGTCGTGCACCGCGCCGAGGAAGCCGGTGTAGTAGGGATGCTCGAAGCCGGCTTCCTTGAGGATGTAGTAGGACAGGAAGGCCGGGCTGATCGTGCCGATCTCCTTTTGCGCGCCGGATTTGTTCGACCAGATGACGAGCGGGGTCTCGTGCTCCTTCTTCATCTGCTCGGGAGACCCCTTGCGCGAGGCGGTGATGCCCTTCATGTAGCCGGAATTCCTGTAGACCGTGTTGAGCGGCGGAAGATGGTCGCCGAAGACGACGATGATCGTCTCGCGGTCGCGTTCCTTCGCCCAGTCCATCAGCATCTTCAGGCTGCTGTCGGCTTCCTTGACGCCCTGGGCGTAGCTTGCCAGCATGCGGTTGTCGCGGGCGTCGAGCCTGCCGTCGACCTTGATGTCGGTCTTCGCGTAGCGGCCGTCGTCATAGGGGCCGTGGCCCTGCAGGGTGACGGTGAAGAAGAAGAACGGGTCATCCTGCATGTCCGCCTGGCGGATGAGCTCCTTCGTCAGCGCCTCGTCGGAGGTGAAGTTGCCGCGCTTTTCCAGCGGAGGCATCTTCTCGACGTCCTTGAAGGTCTCGAAGCCGAAGGCCTTGTAGACGCTCGTGCGGTTCCAGAACCAGCCGGAGAACGGGTGGATGGCGCGCGCGGTATAGCCTTCCGCCCGGAAGAAGGTGGCGAGCGAAGGGATCGGCTTGCGCACATATTGCTGGTAGGGGATCGAGCCCATCGGCAGGAAGGCGTTGGAAAAGCCCGTCAGCG
The DNA here is from genome assembly GCF_050859155.1 of Shinella yambaruensis. NCBI lineage: Bacteria > Pseudomonadati > Pseudomonadota > Alphaproteobacteria > Hyphomicrobiales > Rhizobiaceae > Shinella > Shinella yambaruensis. Next base: position 2,109,240 of record NZ_CP150638.1, on the reverse strand, counting down.
CCTCGAACTCGACATTGGCGGTCAGCCCGCCGAATTCCGGGGAGAAGACGCCGCCGCCCTGGTTCTCGCGGATCACCGGCATCGGGTCGGCCGAGAGCTTCACGCTTTCAAGGCGTGTCGGGTCCCACAGCGATTCGCTCATGACGACGATGACGTCAGGCTTGCCGCGGTGGCTCGTGCCGACCGGCATGGGCTTTGACGGGATCTTGTCGATCGCCTCGGTCATGTAGCCGGCAGGAGTCTGCACGTTGGCCATCGGCAGGTTGATGGCGAACGCCATGACGAAGCCGTTGTGGCGATAGTTCTCCGCCTGGTCCCACATGATCGGGAAGACCTTCAGCCGGTCGCGGACCCAGGAGAACTCGTTGTAGTCCATGACGGAGACGAAGCCGGCCAGAAGCGGCAGCGCGACGGCAAGCCGCGTCAGGCGCTCCTTCTTCGTCAGCGGCCGGAAACGGCGCCAGGCGAAGACCCAGAGGCTGACGAGGCCGACGACCGAGGCGAGGACGGCGAGCGCGAGAAGGGCGGCCGTCCACGGCCGGTCCTGCACCAGCACCGGCATCAGCTCCAGGATCTGGCGGCCGAAGAGCAGGTCCGTCGGATAGAGCGGATCGGTGAGGAAGACCTGCTTCTGCTGGGAGATCACGCCCATCAGCACGACGAGCGGCGAGACGAGCAGGACGGCCTTGTGCTGGCGGCCGATCAGTGCGTCGATGGCGAGGTAGAGCAGGAAGAAGACGCCGGTCGTCGTCCAGGCCGGCTGTCCGGGATTGGTGAAATAACTCCATGTCTGGTCGAGCGAGCCGCGCGTGACGAATTCGACGACGACGACGGTGAGGAGCGCGAGAAGCCCGGAAACGGCAAGCGAACGCAGGACGGCGAGCGCCTTGGCGTGACGCGCGAAGAAGCCTGCCTCGGCGGCGATCTCTTCGTTTGCATTGATCGCCACGGTGGCGGAGGTGAGCAGGGCCAAGGCCGTCTCCAGATTTCATGAAAGTTTCGTGTATCTGTCATACGGTTGTCATCTTGAACAGGAGATGAACGTTTTCTGCAACGTTCTTCCCCTGTTTTGGTTCCTGCGTCGCAGGGCTGCGGTGGCGCGCCGAACCCCTTGAAAACCGGACATTTCCGCCGAAAGCGCCGGCAAAGGTTCCGCCCTTCATTCCCAAAACGCCCGTCATGCTCTAAAGAGCTTGTCGACCGTTCGAGAGTGCGACAGCGACGCGCGGCCGCAGGCTCGGGCACCAGCAGGAGATGGGTCCGCAGACATGACTTCCGATCAAGACATGACCTCAGATCAGGGCAGGGCGACGCTGCGCATCGCGGTTGCGCAATTGAACCCGACCGTCGGCGACGTCGCCGGAAACCTCGCCAAGGCGCGCGCCGCCCGCGAGGACGCCGCCCGGCAGGGCGCCGACCTGCTGCTCCTGACCGAACTCTTCATCTCCGGCTATCCGCCGGAAGACCTCGTGCTGAAGCCCGCCTTCCTGAAGGCCTGCCGGCGCGCCGTCGACGATCTCGCTGCCGATACCGCCAGGGGCGGCCCCGGCGTCATCATCGGCTTTCCAAGGCAGGACGAGACGGGGCGCTACAACGCGGTCGCCGTCATCGACGGCGGCAAGGTGATCGCGGTGCGCGACAAGGTGGACCTGCCGAACTACGGCGAATTCGACGAAAAGCGCGTCTTCGACCAGGGCGCGATGCCGGGTCCTGTCAATTTCCGCGGCGTGCGCCTCGGCATCCCGATCTGCGAGGACATCTGGGGCGATCTCGGCGTCTGCGAGACGCTGGCCGAGAGCGGCGCGGAAATCCTGCTGTCGCCGAACGGCTCGCCCTACTATCGCGGCAAGGTCGACATCCGCCACCAGGTCGCCCTGAAGCAGGTCATCGAGACCGGCCTGCCGCTCATCTACGCCAACCAGCTCGGCGGCCAGGACGAGCTGGTCTTCGACGGCGCCAGCTTCGCCTTCAACGCCGACAAGTCGCTCGCCTTCCAGATGAGCCAGTTCGAGGAGACGATCGCGCTGACCACCTGGAAGAAGCGTGCGGACGGCTGGGTCTGCGACGGCGGGCCGACGTCGCGCATTCCCGAGAAGGAGGAAGCGGACTACCGTGCGTGCCTGCTCGGCTTTCGCGACTACGTCAACAAGAACGGCTTCAAGAACGTCGTGCTCGGCCTGTCCGGCGGCATCGATTCGGCGATCTGCGCGGCGATCGCCGTCGACGCGCTCGGCGAGGAGCGGGTGCGCTGCATCATGATGCCCTATCGCTATACGTCGAAGGATTCGCTGAAGGACGCGGCCGATTGCGCCCGGCTGCTCGGCTGCCGCTACGACATCGTGCCGATCGAGGCGCCGGTGACCGGCTTCCTCTCCTCGCTTTCGGAGCTCTTCGAGGGCACCGAGGAAGGCATTACAGAGGAGAACCTCCAGAGCCGCGCGCGCGGAACCATCCTCATGGCGGTCTCCAACAAGTTCGGCTCGATGGTCGTCACGACCGGCAACAAGTCGGAGATGTCGGTCGGCTATGCGACGCTCTACGGCGACATGAACGGCGGCTTCAACCCGATCAAGGACCTTTACAAGATGCAGGTCTACGCCATTTCGCGCTGGCGCAACGCACATGTGCCGCCGGGCGCGCTCGGGCCGACGGGAGAGGTGATCCCGAAGAACATCATCGACAAGGCACCGTCCGCGGAGCTGCGCCCCAACCAGACCGACCAGGATTCGCTGCCGCCCTATCCGGTGCTCGACGACATCCTCGAATGCCTGGTGGAGCTGGAGATGAGCACCGAGGAGATCGTCGCCCGCGGGCATGACGCGGCGACCGTGCACCGGATCGAGCACCTGCTCTACATCGCCGAATACAAGCGCCGCCAGTCCGCCCCGGGCGTGAAGATCACCAAGAAGAATTTCGGTCGCGACCGGCGCTACCCGATCACCAACCGCTATCGCGACCGGGGGTAGGGCGTGGACGGGCCTGCCGACGCGCCGGCCGCTCGCCCGGCCTTCACCGAGGAGGAAATCCGGCTGATCCGGCTGTGGTCGCTGAGCGACCTTTCGGCCGGACGGCAGCTTTCGGCGCAGATCGCCTATTTCGCGACGCCGGCGGTTTTCGGCCTCTACGGCCTTGCGACCGGCGGCCTCGTCGTCCTCGGCGTCGCCTTCCTCTCCATCCTGCTTCTCCTCGCCTGGGGTTTCGTCACCACCTGGCGCGACCAGCGCAACCTCGTCCTGATGCAGTCGATCTGCCGGAAACTCTCGGCGGGCGAGGAGAGGGAGCCGGCGGGCTTCCCAGATCCGGCCAGCCGGAGTTAAGTTTTCGCTCACCAGCCCGCTTAAGCGAATTTTGCCGTCTGTCAGCTAGCCTTCGTTCAACAAAGCCGGGCAAACCGGCGGGGGACAGGCAGGGAAACAATGACGGGCAAGGCGCAAGGGGGCCGCGCGACGCGGCGACGCGGGGTTGGTTTGGCGATCCGCACGGCGGCGGTGATGATCGTCCTGCTCTTCGGGGCCGCCAATTATCTCGTGCTCGACTATGCGATCGAGCGGGCCGACAGCTTCGTCGCCGAGACGGAGCGCACGCTGGTACGCAACGAGTTCAGCCACCAGATCGACCAGGTGGTGCAGTACCAGAGCCAGATTTCCTTCTGGGACAAGACCTTCGACGAACTGAAGGACGGCATGCCGGGCGATGCCTTCGTGCGTGACCAGATCCGCGACTGGATGTGGGCCGACTTCGGGTTCTCCTGGATGATCTTCACCACGCCGGGCGGCGAGAAGGTGCTCGGCGTCCATCGCGGCGACAAGGTCTCCGAACGCAAGGCACGCGAGAAGCTGCACTGGGTGAGCGACCTCACGCTGAAGGCGGAGCGGGCCTACCGGGAGGCGCTGTCGCCCGACCGCGGCGGCTGGCAGGTCGAGGGTGCCAGGGAGGATCCCGACCTCCTGACGCCGGCGCTGCCGCAAATCCACGTCTCCGGCATGCGCCTCATCGACCGGGTCATGAGCATCGTCGTCGTGCAGGCGGTCATTCCGAAGTCGCTCTACATTCCCGCAAGCCGGATGCAGCCGACGTTGCTGATCACGGTCAAGCCCGTCTCGCAGAAGATGCTTCTGAACACCGAGCGGCGGCTCGGCGTGCACGATCTCGGCTTCACGCCCATCGTGACGCAGGAGCCGGGGCTGGTGATGACGCCGGTCGGCGCCGACACCTACAATCCGATGGTCGCCTCCTGGCGGCCGAACATGCCCGGCACCTTCGTGTGGAAATCGGCGCTGCCGCAGATCGCGATGTTCGTGCTGGTCTTTGCCGGCGTCATGCTCTTCGTCACGCTGCGCTTTTCCGCGCTCGTCAAGGCGCTGCAGCGCAGCGAGGCGCAGAACGCCTTCCTCGCGCGGCACGATCCGCTGACGGGACTGAAGAACCGCAGCGGCTTCGACGAGGAGGTGCGCCGCGCGATCCGCAAGGGCGAGGCTAGGCCCTTCTCGATCCTCGCGCTCGACCTCGACCGGTTCAAGGCCGTCAACGACCGGTACGGCCATGCGGCGGGCGATGCGGTGCTGCAGACCGTCGCCCGGCGCTTTTCCGAGCGCATCGGCACGCTCGGCTCGGTGGCGCGCCTCGGCGGCGACGAGTTTTCCGTGCTGCTCACCGGCGACTTCAGCCGGGAGGCGCTCCTCGATCTCGCCGAAAGCCTCGTGCGGGATGCGCAGACGCCGATCGCGCATGACGGGCAGCTTCTGGCGATCGGCGGCAGCGCGGGCATCGCCCAGTTCCCCGACCACGGCAGCGGCCTGCATGACGTGATGGTGATGGCGGATGCCGCGCTCTATGCGGCCAAGAATGGCGGGCGCAACCGCGCCGTCCATGCGGGCGATATGGGCCGCGATGCGGTTGCCGAGGCCGGCACGGCGCGCGCGGCTTGAGGCCGCTTGTGCTGAAGCTCCCTAGCGCCTTGTTTCCACAGGTTTTCTGGTCAGGGGTCTCTCACATCGCGGCTGACCTTCGGCAAAGGCAATCGGGCCAGCTCGCTTCGGCCTCCAGAAATGAGTTGAGAAACAGTTGGATAGAGGCTTTGCTTGCTGAAGTGAGTCAGGTGCCGGTCGGCTTCTTGCGGTTCGCCGGGAAGCGCCGGCCGGTTTGCGAGGGAGGCATGGCATGAGCGAGGGTGCGCGGCTGGACGGCAAGATCGCCGTCGTCACGGGAGGGACGCAGGGACTGGGCGCGACGATCGCCCGGCTCTTTGCCGAGCGGGGCGCGGCGGGCCTCGTCATCTGCGGGCGCAATGCCGCCAAGGGCGAGGCGAAGGCGAGGGAGATCTCCGGCGCGACGGGCGTGGCGACGCTCTATGTGAAGGCCGATCTCGGCGCGGTCGAGGATGCGCGCGCGGTCATTGCCGCCTGCGACGAGGCCTTCGGCCGTGTGGATGCGCTGGTCAATGCCGCGGCCATCACCGACCGCGGCACGATCCTCGATACGAGCCCCGAGCTCTTCGACCGCATGTTCGCGGTCAATGTGCGTGCGCCGTTCTTCCTGATGCAGGAGGCGATCAAGGTGATGCGGCGCGAGAAGACCGAGGGCACCATCGTCAATATCGGCTCGATGTCGGCCAAGGCCGGCCAGCCCTTCATTTCCGCCTATTGCGCCTCCAAGGGCGCGCTGGAGACGCTGACCAAGAACACGGCCTATGCCGTGCTGCGCAACCGCATCCGTGTCAACGGCCTCAATATCGGCTGGATGGCCTCGGAGGGCGAGGACCGCATCCAGCGCGAATTCCACGGCGCGGCCGACGACTGGCTGGCCAAGGCCGCGGCAAGCCAGCCCTTCGGGCGGCTCGTCGATCCGGCCGAGGTGGCGCGGGCCAGCGCCTATCTCTCCTCGCCGGAATCCGGCCTGATGACCGGCTCGGTGATCTGCTTCGACCAGTCGGTCTGGGGCGCCTATGACGGCTCGCCCCATCCGGAGGCGCCGCTCTGAGGCGCAGACGCGGCGACGTGTGGCGCGGACGGGCTTGATCGCGCCCGCGCGTCGTGCGCATATCCTCCGCGTCAGGTGCCCGCTCCGGCGGGAGAATCGGGAATCCGGTGCGGGCGGAAAGCCCAGGTCCGGAACGTGCCCAACGCTGTGACGGGGATGGTCTGCGCCATGAAAGCCTGAATCGATTCAGGCTTTTGCCACTGGTTGTTCAACCGGGAAGGCAGGCGTCGGCCGCGTGACCCGAAGTCAGAAGACCGGCCTGGCACGATAGACCGAACCGCGCGGACGGCGGCAGGTCGTGACGCATTGTTGGGGAGATGACGATGCGAAGCGAACCCTTGGGCCCTCTGGTCCGGGCGGGCGCCTTTTCCCGCGAGGAAAGGCAGGCCGTCTACCGTGCCATCGAAACGCGCCGCGACGTGCGCGACCAGTTCCTGCCCGATCCGCTGCCGGACGATCTCGTCGGCCGCCTGCTGCAGGCCGCCCACAATGCCCCGTCCGTCGGCTTCATGCAGCCGTGGAACTTCCTTTTGGTGCGCGGCGCTGAGACACGGCGGGCGGTGCATGCGGCCTTCCTGAAGGCCAATGGCGAGGCGGCGGCGATGTTCGAAGGGGAGCGGCAGGCGCAGTATCGCGCGCTGAAGCTCGAGGGCATCCTGAAGGCGCCGCTGTCGATCTGCGTCACCTGCGATCCGACCCGCGGCGGCGCGGTGGTGCTCGGGCGCACGCACAATCCGCGCATGGACGTCTATTCCACGGTCTGCGCCGTGCAGAACCTTTGGCTGGCGGCGCGGGCGGAAGGCGTGGGCGTCGGCTGGGTCAGCATCTTCCACGACAGCGACATCCGTTCGATCCTCGGCATCCCCGAGCATGTGGAGATCGTTGCCTGGCTCTGCGTCGGCTTCGTCGACCGGCTCTATGGCGAGCCGGAACTGGCGGTGAAGGGATGGCGGCAGCGCCTGCCGCTGGAAGAGCTGGTGTTCGAGGAGCGCTGGCCGGGGGAGGGCGTCAGTTGACGCCGGCATCCACCGGGCGGCCGAGGTCGATGGCGGATTCGTTGGCCGGCAGGAAGACCGGGCCGACCGTGCGCACCTTGCTGTTCGCCGGGTCGTAGTCGCGTTCCTCGACCTTCGCCGGCACCTTGACCGGGGTTTCCACCTTCTTGGGCAGGGTGCGGATGGTGGTGATCGAGCCGGTCTCCGCCTCGTCTCCCGCGCCGGCGCGGGCCGTCTCGCCCTCGCCCTTCAGCGCTTTCTCGCGCTTGATCATCTCCTGGTAATAGGCAGAAAGATTGCAGCCGCAGGTGCCGGGCTTGGAGAGGTCGCGCGTGCGGTAGGAGAAGGCGTTCGGCATCTCGTAATAGGGCCGGCCGGTGACGGTGGAGGTCATCTGCTCGGTTTCCTGGCCGCTGGTCATCGACTGGTAGAACAACTCCGTCTCGGTCTGCGGACACATCATCGCGCAGACCTTCTGGTCACGCCGGAAGTCGAGCGGCGTCGCGCCGGAGGAGATCGGGAAGAAACCGCCGTCGCAGGTGCGCACGCAGACGGTGCGCAGGTTGCCATGGCCGTTGCTGCCGCCTTGCGTGCGCAGCTGCAGGCGCTCGCTGCCTTCCGGGGCGGTGCCGAGCGGCAGGGTGCGCCTGTCGTCGAGCGTGCGCAGCGTTTCCGTCGCCGCGACCGGCATGACCCTTGCCTCGTCGCCGCAGCCATTGCTTTCCAGGAGGGCGGTGAGGCGGTTGCGCTTGCTCTGCGAGGACGTGCCGCCGGCAAATTCGCGGCGCTTCTTGTCGAGGATTTCGAGGTTGCGCACCATCTTGCCGATGACCGTCGCGAGCGTGCCGCAGGCCTCGGCATTCGCGCCGCCGATGACGATGATGCTGCCGCTCGAGCAGCCGAGACGGCGCTGGTCGCTCCTGGCCTTGCGCAGCTGGATGTTCTGGCGGGCGATGGCGCCGGCATATTTGCGGGCGCTTGCAGTGTCGACCACCACCTTGGGCAGGTTGGCAAGCTCCGCCTGAAGCCGCTCGCACACGCCCGCCGCCGCCGGGCCGCCCGAAAAGGCGAGCGTCAGCCCGGTCGCAATGGCAAGGAGGAGGCGGACAGACCCTTTCAAATCATCGATCCCGTGAATGTGGATGGGCCGCGATCGGCCGCACGTACGGCCCTATCATAGGCCGTGGCGGGGGAAGCGCAACGCGCTCCCGGATTTGTGATTAACGCCGGTCATAAAATATGAGTTGCGTATTCATCTTTTTGGCCGTGCCCCGCAATTGATCTCCCCTGGGCCTTGGTGTAGCACTCTCGTCAAACTCAACAGCCGGTCTGCGCCCTTGCCGCGCAACCGCCCCTGGCGGAAACCGGCCCTTGCAGGCAGGTCATCATGCGCATTTCGTCCATCTTGCTCAGCCCCTGGTACGCGCTCCAGCTCGCGTCCGGCGCAAAATCCTTCGCGGACAATCCCATCATCGGCAGCAAATGGCTGAACCGGAAGGGCCTGCACGAAAAGCGCGTCTCGCTCGCCATGCGCATGGCCGCCTGGCGCCGCAGGAAGCTGGAGAACCTCGTCGCCCCGGAATACCGCCGGCAATATGCCGAGAACGGGTTCGTGAAGATCGAGAACTTCCTGTCGCCGGAGGTCTTCGAGGCGGTCACCCGCGAGATCGCCGAGCGGGATTTCGAGCGCTACGACATGCTGCAGGGCGATACCGTCACGCGCCGCGCGATCATCGACGACCGCGACCTCGAAAGCCTGCCGGGCTTCAAGGCGGCGCGCAACGACCCGCGCATCACCAACCTCCTGCGCTACGTCTCGTCCCATGCCGGCCAGCCGCTGCTCGTCGTGCAGGTGGTGATGGCGCTGCCGTCCGTCGTCACGCAGGGCTCGACCGATCCGCAGACCGCGCTGCACAGCGACACGTTCCAGCCGACGGCCAAGGCATGGCTCTTCCTGCGCGATGTCGGCGAGGAGGACGGTCCGTTCGCCTATGTGCCGGGCTCGCACGAGATGACGCCGCAGCGCCTTGCCTGGGAGCGCCGCATCAGCGAGAATGCCGATGCGATCGAGAACAAGTATTCTGCGCGCGGCTCGCTGCGCATCATGCCGGACGAGCTGACGGCGCTGGGCTATGGCCAGCCGGTCAAGATGACGGTGAAGGCGAACACCCTGGTCGTCGCCGACACCCACGGCTTCCATGCCCGCAGCCCGAGCTACAAGACGACGACACGCATCGAGATCTACGGCTCGCTGCGCCGCAACCCCTTCCTGCCATTCACCGGCCTGCACATCGCCTCGCTGCCCTTCATCGCCTCCGGCATGAACCGGCTGATCATCTCCGCCATGGGTTTTCGCGCAAAGCTCGGCCTCAAGGGCTCGCCCTGGAAGGATGCCGGCCAGGGCAAGGCCGATGAGTGGTCGAAGCGGCTGAAGCAGCCCTCGGCCTGAGCCTTAAGACCGGACGACCCGGCTGCCGCCCTTGCAACGCGGCCGGTTCGTCCCTAGATTTCCGGCAACGCAATGCCGACCGGATGGTGCACCATGGATTTCAACCCGACCGCAAACCGACTTCGTTTTGTCCTCGGGGAAATCCGTATCCATGCCGCATTCCATCACCCTCTCGAAAATCCGGTGGTCCACGCCTGACGGCCACCCCCTCCTTTCCGATCTCGACCTGACCTTCGGCGCCGAGCGCGCCGGCCTCATCGGCCGCAACGGCGTCGGCAAGACGACGCTGCTGAAGCTCGTGGCCGGCGCGCTGGTGCCGCAGGCCGGCAGCGTCACCGTGAACGGCACGCTCGGGCTCCTGCGCCAGAGCGTGCAGGTCAGCCCGCAGGAAACCGTCGCCAGCCTGTTCGGCATCGCCGGGGCGCTCGACCTGCTTTCCCGCGCCGCGCGCGGGGAGGCGGACGCCGACGCCCTTGCCGATGCGGACTGGACGCTGGAGGCGCGGCTTGCCGCCGCGCTTGCCCGCGTCGGGCTGGAGGCGGAGCCGCGGACGCCGCTTGCCGCCCTTTCCGGCGGGCAGCGCACCCGCGCGGCGCTCGCCGCCCTCATCTTCCGCGAGCCCGACTTCCTGCTGCTCGACGAGCCGACGAACAATCTCGACCGCGACGGGCGGCAGGCGGTCATCGATCTCCTTGCCGGCTGGCGGGCGGGGGCGATCGTCGTCAGCCACGACCGCGCGCTGCTGGAGACCATGGATGCCATCGTCGAGCTGACGACGCTCGGCGCGACCCGCTATGGCGGCAACTGGAGCGCCTATCGCGAACGCAAGGCGCTGGAGCTCGCCGCCGCCCATCGCGACCTTGCGGATGCGGAAAAGCACGCCGCCGAGGTGGCGCGCACCATGCAGGTCGTCGCCGAGCGCAAGGCGCGCAAGGACAGCGCCGGCCGCCGCAAGAGGGCGCGCGGCGACATTCCACGCATCATGCTGGGCGCCATGAAGGAGCGCAGCGAGTTGACGGGCGGCGCGAATGCGCGGCTTGCCGAGGACCGGCAGGCGCAGGCGGGCGAGGCGGTGGCGGCGGCGCGCGAGCGCATCGAGATCCTCCAGCCGCTGACCGTCGCCGTGCCGCCGACACATCTTTCCGCCGGCAGGACGGTGCTCCGGATGGACGGCGTCACCGCCGGCTACCGGGCGGATCACCCGGTCATCCGCGACCTGTCCTTCACCATGACCGGGCCGGAGCGGGTGGCTGTGACGGGGCCGAACGGTTCGGGCAAGACGACCTTTCTGGCGCTCGTCACCGGCGCGCTCGCCCCCTGGCGGGGCAGCGTGCGCCTCCTTGCGGACGCCGCCATGCTCGACCAGAAGGTGAGCCTGCTCGATCCGGCCCTGTCGATCCGCGACAATTTTCGCCGGATCAATCCCGAGGCCGGCGAGAATGCCTGCCGGGCGGCGCTGGCGCGCTTCATGTTTCGCGCGGATGCCGCCCTGCAGGTCACCGGCAGCCTTTCGGGCGGGCAGCTCTTGCGCGCCGGCCTTGCCTGCGTGCTCGGCGGAGACACGCCGCCGGCGCTGCTGATCCTCGACGAGCCGACGAACCATCTGGACATCGATTCGATCGAGGCGGTGGAGGCGGGGCTGCGGGCCTATGACGGCGCGCTCCTCGTCGTCAGCCACGACGAGGCGTTTCTTGCGGCGATCGGCATGACGCGCCGGCTGGCGCTTTCGGCGATATGAGATGATGCCGGGCCGCCACCCATTCCTCCGTCAGGTCGGTTCTCACCCGGCCATCCACGCCGCGCCCGGAGCGTGGACCCTCGGGGCAAGCCCGAGGATGACGAAGGCGTGCGGGGGGAAGGCCTTGCAGTCCTCAACCCGGTCTTGATGTCGCGTTCCGCCTAGCTCCGGCCGAAACGCGCGATGACATCGGCAAGCGACACATGGCCCTTGAAGGCGCCCGAGCCGGCCGGTGTCTCGCCGCTTTCCACCGCGGTGGCGAACGCGACGGCGGGGTCGGCCTCCAGCCGGCCGCGGATGGCCGCGATGCGGGGCCAGCGGCTTGCCGGGGCGACCGCGTGGTAATCGAGCCAGCGGGCGACGCCGATGAGCACGCCGTCCGCAAGCGTCGGGCGGTCGCCGGCAAGGTAGGGCGTGTGGCCGAGCATCGCCTCCAGCTTGTCGTGCCGCTCGATGACGCCCTCGCGGCCCCAGCGGCGGAGCGACTCCTCCAGCACCGGGTCCGGCGTCTCCAGTTCGAGCGCCGCCCAGAGCGGGCTGAAGGCACCGGTGAAGCCGGTGTTGAGATAGGCCATCAGCTGGACCATGCGGTCGGCCTCCGGCGTTGCGGGATCGAAGCTGACGCGCCGTTCGGTGTCGCGCGCGGCGATCCAGTGGGCGATGGCCATGGTCTCGGTGATCACCCGGCCGTCATCGGTGACGAGGGCGGGCGTTTCGTGCCGGGCGTTGAGACGGGCATAGGCGGGGTCGCGCATTTCGCCCAGCATGTCGACGCGGCAGAGGCGGTAGGGCTTTCCCAGCCATTCCAGCGCGGCGACGAGGCCCATGGAGCTTCCGGCGGGGAAGCCGTAGACGAGGATCGGTTCCAATGTTCTTCTCCGTGATTTCTGTTGACCACGCTGCGCAGCGACACTGGACCTAAGCCTTGCCTGCCCCCATGTAAATTACGCACATTTTTGTCACCATGCCGGAGCCCGCCATGAAGGATCTCGTTTCCCGCTGCCCGATCGAGGAGGTCATGCAGGTCTTGAGCGGCCGCTGGCCGACCCTGCTGATCTACTACCTGAAGGACGGCACGAAGCGCTTCAGCGACCTCAGGCGCGACAACCCGACCGTCTCGCACCGCATCCTGACGCTCGAACTGCGCAAGCTGGAAAAGGCCGGGATCGTGCGGCGGACGGTGTTCGACGGCTATCCGCTGCGGGTCGAATACGACCTCACGCCATCCGGCCTGACGCTGCTGCCGCTGGTCGACGCGCTCGGCGACTGGTGGGAGGCGCGGGATGCCGGGCGCCCGGCGCCGCAAATGAAGACGGCCGCCGAGGCGGCGACCGTTTCGTAAGGCTGGAGCATTTCCGCTTCTCTTCGAATCGCGAAAACGCTCTATCTGTTTGTTTTTACGCAATTCCGGACGCAAAACCGCTACGCACTTCTGCTGGAATTGCTCTAGATCGGTCAGGCCGGGTTGGAGGCTTCCACCACGGCAAGCGCGGCCATGTTCACCACGCCGCGCGAGGTGACCGACGGCGAGAGGATATGGGCGGGCATGGCGGCGCCGAGCAGGATCGGGCCGACATGCAGGCTGTCCGTCATGGTCTTGACCACGCCGAGCGTGATGTTGGCGGCGTCGAGATTGGGGAAGACCAGGAGGTTGGCTTCGCCGGACAGCGTCGAATTCGGCATGACGCGCTGGCGCAGGGCCTCGGAGATCGCGGCGTCTCCGTGCATTTCGCCGTCCGCCTCGAGCGTCGGGTCCATCTCGTGCACCATCTCCATGGCGCGGCGCATCTTGAAGGCGCTGTCGGAATCGCGCGAGCCGAAGTTCGAATGGGAGACGAGGGCGGCGCGCGGCGTGATGCCGAAGCGGCGGATCTCCTGCGCGGCCATCACCGTCATCTGCGCCACTTCCTCGGCCGTCGGGTCGAAGGTGACATAGGTGTCGGTGAAGAAGGTGGCGCCGCGCTGCGAGATCAGCAGACTGAGCCCGGAGAAGTCGAGCACGCCCTCCTTCTTGCCGATGATCTGGCTGACGTCGCGCAGGTGCTTGGCATAACGCCCCTCGACGCCGCAGATCAGCGCATCGGCCTCGCCACGCTTGAGTGCCAGCGCGCCGATGACCGTCTGGTTGGTGCGCACGATGGTGCGCGCGGCTTCCGGGATGACGCCGCGGCGGCCGACGATGCGGAAATAGTCGTCGACATAGTCGCGGTAGCGCGGATCGTCCTCGGGGTTCACGACCTCGAAGTCGGTCTGCGGGCGGATGCGCAGGCCGTAGCGCTTGAGACGCGTCTCGATGATCTGCGGGCGGCCGATGAGGATCGGCTTGGCGATGTCCTCCTCCAGCAGTACCTGGGCGGCACGCAGCACGCGCTCGTCCTCGCCTTCGGCGAAGATCACGCGCTTGCGGGCAGCGTTCTTCGCGGCGGCGAAGATCGGCTTCATGATGAAGCCCGAACGCCAGACGAAGCGGTTGAGCTGGTCGAGATAGGCGTCGAAATCGGTGATCGGGCGCATCGCCACGCCGGTTTCGGCCGCCGCGCGCGCGACGGCCGGCGCGATGCGCAGGATGAGGCGCTGGTCGAAGGGCGAGGGGATGAGGTAGTTCGGGCCGAAGCTCGGCGTATCGCCGGAATAGGCGCGGGCGGCGACGTCGGACACTTCCTCGCGGGCGAGGGAGGCGATGGCGCGCACGGCGGCCATCTTCATCTCCTCGTTGATCGTGCGCGCGCCGCAATCGAGCGCGCCGCGGAAGATGTAGGGGAAGCAGAGGACGTTGTTGACCTGGTTGGGGAAGTCCGAGCGGCCGGTGCAGATCATCGCGTCCGGGCGAGCGGCGCGCGCCTCCTCGGGCATGATCTCCGGCGTCGGGTTGGCGAGCGCCATGATCAGCGGCTTCTCCGCCATGCGGGCGAGCAGCTCCGGCTTCAAAACGCCGGCGGCCGACAGGCCGAGGAAGACGTCCGCACCGTCGATGGTCTCGGAGAGCTGGCGCTTGTCGGTCTCCTGCGCATAGACGCTCTTCCACTGGTCCATCAGGGCCTCGCGGCCCTTGTAGACGAGGCCCTCGATGTCGTGCACCCAGATTTTCTCGACCTTCGCGCCGAGCGAGACGAGCTGGTTGAGACAGGCAAGCGCGGCCGCGCCCGCGCCCGAGGCGACGATCTTGGCGTCGGAAAGCGCCTTGCCGGCGAGCTCCAGGCCGTTGAGGACCGCGGCGGCGACGATGATCGCCGTGCCGTGCTGGTCGTCGTGGAAGACGGGGATGTCCATCTTCTCGCGCAGCTGGCGCTCCACCTCGAAACATTCCGGCGCCTTGATGTCTTCCAGGTTGATGCCGCCGAAGGTCGGCTCCAGCGCGGAGACGACGTTGACCATCTCGTCGACTGTCGGGGCGTCGATCTCGATGTCGAAGACGTCGATGCCGGCGAACTTCTTGAAGAGCACCGCCTTGCCCTCCATCACGGGCTTGGAGGCGAGCGGGCCGATATTGCCGAGGCCGAGCACGGCCGTGCCGTTGGAGACGACGGCGACGAGGTTGGCGCGCGCCGTGTAGTCGGCGGCCGTGTTGGCGTCGTCGCGGATGGCGAGGCAGGGCGCGGCGACGCCGGGCGAATAGGCGAGCGCCAGGTCGCGCTGGTTGCCGAGCGGCTTGGTCGGGTTGATCTCGAGCTTGCCGGGGCGGGGGTGACGGTGGAAGAAGAGGGCCTGCTGGTCGATGTCGCCGCTTGCCGGACCGTCCTGCGTCCGCGATTTGTCACCCGTGCTCATGATGCTCCTTGCCATATGCTGTTTTCGTTGCGGCCCTTCTTTGCACGAAACCGCCGCGACGTGAGGTTTTCCGAGTCTTCCATAAAGCCGCAATCAGCGGCCTGTGCAATGCCTATTTGCCATCGAAAAAGGCATAGGTGTGTCATCAATCTGAAACAGGAGTCTGGTTTTCAACGGGGTGAAAGCCGCCCCTTACGACGACCACCGCGGCGGCCGGCCACCCGGAGACAGACGCATGACCGCGACCCTCGCCGACCCGAATGTCCGCCATTTCCGCACGCTGTTCATCTCGGACGTGCATCTGGGATCGAAGGCGGCCAAGGCGGACTTCCTGATCGACTTCCTGCGGCATCACGAAGCCGAGACGATCGTGCTCGTCGGCGACATCGTCGACGGCTGGCGCCTGAAGCGCAACTGGTACTGGCCGCAGGCCTTCAACGACGTCACGCAGAAGCTCCTGCGCAAGGCGCGCAAGGGCACGCGCATCATCTACATTCCCGGCAACCACGACGAGTTCCTGCGCGATTTCCCGGGCACCCATTTCGGCGGCGTGGAAGTGGCTGACCGCATCATCCACGAGGCTGCCGACGGCAAGCGCTACCTCGTGCTGCATGGCGACGAGTTCGACGTCGTCGTGCGCCACGCCCGCGTGGTCGCCTATCTCGGCGACTGGGCCTATGACGCGGCAATCGCCATCAACGTCGTCTTCGCCGCCATCCGCCGCCGCCTCGGCCTGCCGTACTGGTCCTTCTCCTCCTGGGCCAAGCAGCAGGTGAAGACGGCGGTGAACTTCATCGGCGAGTTCCAGAAGGTGGTGGTCGAGGAGGCGCGGCGCCACGATGCCGACGGCGTGATCTGCGGCCACATCCACCACGCCGTCATCACCGAGATCGACGGCATCCGCTACATCAACAGCGGCGACTGGGTGGAGAGCTGCACGGCGATCGCCGAGCATCACGACGGCGAGATGGAGCTGATCACCTGGCAGATGCTCGCATCGAGCCCTGCCGAGGTGGTTCCGGTCTCACGCCGGATGCTGGCGATCGAAGCCCGGGAGCCGGAGGCGGCGTAAGCCGGCTTTCACCTGTTCGGCCTTCCGGCCCGCGGGTAGAAATAGCGCATTGGCGTACGTACGTCGGCATGCTAGAGCCGGGGCGTTCCAACGCAGGTTCCCCGCCAATGAATGCCCCTTCCGGGTTTACCGTGACCGCCGGCGCGCCGCCGTTCTTCGCCGCGCGCATCGCTCTCGTCTTCTGCGCGCCGATGATGGTCAACGGCATTGCGCTGCCGTTCTTCCCGGTCTGGCTGGAAACGCTGTCGATGAGCGATTTCCAGATCGGCATCGTCCTTGCCGTGCCGATGTTCGTGCGCGTCTTCACCGCGCCGGTGGCCGGCATCATCGCGGACCGGATCGGCGAGCGTTCGATCGTGCTGCTCTGGTCGGCGCTGCTGTCGCTTTCGACGGCGCTCGCGCTCTTTGCGACCGGGTCCTTCTGGCCGGTGCTGCTGCTCTACACGCTGCAGGGCGCGGTCTATTCGCCCTATGTGCCTATCACCGAGGCGATCATGCTCTCGGGCGTACGGCGCTGGAATTTCGATTACGGCAAGATGCGCCTGTGGGGCTCGCTCGCCTTCATCGTCGCGACGATGATCGGCGGCTGGCTTGCCGGGCTCTACGGGGGTGCCATGGTGCTGCCGGCGATGGCGGTGGCCTTCGTGCTGACGGTGCTCGGCGCGGTGATCGCCCCCAGGATCGGCAAGCCGCGCCGCCCGTCGCCGATCGCCGCGATCGCCACCATGCCGACGAAGAGCACGCTGCGGCAGGCGGATGTGCAGCTCATGCTGATCGGCGTCTCGCTCGTCAATGCGAGCCACGCCATGCTGTTCGCCTTCTCGGCGATCTACTGGCAGAAGATGGGGTTCAGCGGCGTGGACGTCGGCATCCTGTGGAGCGCCGGCGTGCTTGCCGAGGTGGTCTTCTTCCTCTTCGCCGTCCAGTTGCGGCGGCGCTTCAATCTCTGGTCCATGATGACGGTCGGCTGTGCCGTGGCGGTCGGCCGCTGGATCCTCTTCCCGATGGAAATGTCCTTTTCCGGCTATTTCGCGCTGCAATGTCTGCACGCCTTCACCTATGCGCTCATCCACATGAGCGCGCAGAGCCGGCTCGTGGAGCGCGTGGCGGAGGAGCAGGAAGCGGCGGCGCAGGGGCTCTATTTCTTCTATACCGGCGTCTTCACGGCGCTCGCCACCTTCGTTTCGGGCTATGCCTTCAGCTGGTACGGCGTTCACGGCTTCTACCTGATGTCGTTCGTCGCCGCGGCCGGCCTCGTCTCGGTGGTCGCCGGCCGCATCGTCGCGCCGCGCGCTCAGCCCCAGAGCGCGGCATCCGGCGGATAGACGGTCGAGCCCTCGTAGGTGAGACCCGGCTCCCGGTCGCGGGCGAGCAGCAGCGGGCCGTCGAGATCGACGAAATCGGCGCCCTGCGCCAGCAGAACGGCCGGTGCCATGCCGAGCGACGTGCCGACCATGCAGCCCACCATGATCTTCAGCCCGTTCTCCTTCGCCGCCTCGCGCAGCGCCAGCGCCTCCGTCAGTCCGCCGGCCTTGTCGAGCTTGATGTTGATGGCGTCGTAGCGGTCGGCTAGCGCCCGGACGTCCTGCGCCTGGTGCACGCTCTCGTCGGCACAGACCGGGACGGGGCGGGCCGCGCCCCGCAGCGCCGAATCGTTGCCCGCCGGAAGCGGCTGCTCGACGAGGGCGATGCGCGCCTCGGCGCAGATGGCGAAGTGACGGGCGAGGTTTTCCGGGATCCAGCCCTCGTTGGCATCGAGGATGATGGCGCTTTCCGGCGCGCCGGCGCGCACCGCGCGGATGCGGGCGGCGTCGTCTGCCGTGCCGACCTTGACCTTGAGCAGCGGGCGGCCGGCCTCCTGCGCCGCCTGCCGCTGCATCGCCTCGGGCTCGCCGAGGGAGAGCGTGTAGGCGGTGACGAGCTCCCGCGGCGGCGCGGCGTTGATCACCTGTGAGGTCGGCACGCCGGAAAGCTTCGCTTCGAGATCCCACAGCGCGCAGTCGATGGCGTTGCGCGCCGCGCCCGCGGGCATGATCCGCGCCAGTTCCTCGCGGCCCATGCCGTCCTCCACCGCGCCGCGCATGTCCTCGATGGCGGCAAGCACGCCGGCGACCGATTCGCCGTAGCGCGCATAGGGAACGCACTCGCCGCGCCCGGAAAGGCCGGAACCGCCGATCGTGCAGGTCACCACCTCCGCCGTCGTCTTGGCGCCGCGGGAAATGGTGAAAGTGCCGGCAATCGGGAAGCTTTCGGTGGTGGCGAGCAATGTGCGGCGCATGGGAGTGATCCTGGCAGGCTTGAAAAAATCGAGGCGGGAAGGCCGCTTTTGCGGGTTCGTTCGGTGACAGACGGGCGGCGAGCCGGTAAGACAGGCGCATGTTGGCCCAAGCACGGGAAGATGCAAGAGACTTGACCGGCGCCCGTTCCCCCCTCGACATCGCGATCGAAACGCTGCCCGGCAAGGACGGGGAGGTCTGGCGCCTTTCCGGCGAATGGGTGAACACGACCGCGGTTGCCGCGAGCAAGCGGCTTGCGGATATCGGCCGCGGGCAGGGCGGCGCGCTGGAAATCGACCTCGGCGGCGTCACGGCCATGGATACGGCCGGCGCCTGGCTGCTGCGCCGGGCCATCACCGAGCGGCAGGGCGAGGGCGGCGCGGTGAGTTTCACCGACCGCGAGGGGACGCACTATGCCGACCTGATTTCGGCATTGCCGGAAAAGCTTGCCGAGCCGCGCGACGAGAGCGGCGGGAAAGGCACGCTGTTCGAGCGCGTCTTCGAGCCGATCGGCCGCAACGTGATGGAGATCTGGGACGATGCGGTCGCCGCCATGTTCATCCTCGGCTCGGCGGTGCGCGGCGCCCAGCTGAAGCTCGGACGGCGCAGCGGCGTGTCGCCCTCGGCGATCGTGCACCATATCGACCATATGGGCGTGCGCGCCGTGCCGATCATCCTCCTGATGTCCTTCCTCATCGGCGCGATCATCGCCCAGCAGGGCGCCTTCCAGCTGCGCTATTTCGGCGCGGAAGTCTTCGTCGTCGATCTCGTCGGCATTCTCCAGCTGCGCGAGGTCGGCGTGCTGCTCACCGCCATCATGATCGCCGGCCGCTCGGGCAGCGCGATCACGGCCGAGATCGGCTCGATGAAGATGCGCGAGGAGATCGACGCGCTGAAGGTCATGGGCCTCAGCCCGGTCGGCGTCCTCGTCTTCCCGCGGCTCGTGGCGCTGACCGTCGCGCTGCCGCTCCTGACCATCATCGCCAACTTCGCGGCCCTCGGCGGCGCGGCCTTCGTCGCCTGGTCCTATTCCGGCATCACCTTCGACACGTTCCTGTCGCGCCTTCGCGAGGCGATCGACCTGTCGACCGTGGTGTCCGGCATGATCAAGGCGCCGTTCATGGCGCTGATCATCGGCATCGTCGCCTCGGTCGAGGGGCTGAAGGTGGGCGGCAGCGCCGAATCGCTCGGCCGCCACGTCACCGCCGCCGTGGTGAAGTCCATCTTCGTCGTCATCCTCGTCGACGGCCTCTTCGCCATGTTCTACGCCGCGATCGATTTCTGAGGACATCCATGGAGCAGGTTTCGGCAAAGACGGACGATGTGATGCTCTCGGTCAAGGACCTGACCGTCGGCTTCGGCAGCAACATCGTGCTCGACAAGCTCAATCTCGACATCTACCGCGGCGAGATCCTCGGCTTCGTCGGCGCCTCCGGCACCGGCAAGTCGGTGCTGATGCGCACGGTGCTGCGCCTGCTGCGCCGCCGCTCCGGTACGATCCGCATCTTCGGCCTGGATTTCGACAAGGCGAGCGAGGAAGAGCGCCTGGCGCTCGACATGAAGCTCGGCGTGCTCTTCCAGCATGGCGCGCTCTTTTCCTCGCTGACGGTCAAGGAGAACATCCAGGTGCCGATGCGCGAATATCTCGACCTGCCGCAGGCGATGATGGACGAGCTGGCGCGGCTGAAGATCGAGCTGGTGGGCCTTGCCCCGGAGGCGGCGAACAAATATCCCTCCGAGCTTTCGGGCGGCATGATCAAGCGCGCGGCGCTGGCCCGCGCGCTGGCGCTCGATCCGGCCCTCGTCTTCCTCGACGAGCCGACCTCGGGCCTCGACCCGATCGGCGCGGCGGAATTCGACGAGCTGATCGCCAAACTGCGCGACACCCTCGGATTGACCGTGTATATGGTGACTCACGACCTCGACAGCCTGTTTTCGGTTTGCGATCGCATCGCCGTCCTCGGGCAGAAGAAGGTCATGGTCGAAGGCACGATCGAGGACATGCTGGCCTTTGACGATCCCTGGGTGCAGTCCTATTTCCGGGGCAAGCGCGCGCGAGCGATCGTGCGGAAAACGTAAGGACGTGTCCGGGGCCGGCAGGCTCCGGCGGATGGAACTGCGAGCAGGATAGCCCGAAGCATGGAAACCAAAGCCAACTACGCCCTCGTCGGTTTCTTCACCGTCCTCGTCATGGCCGCCGCCTTCGCCTTTGTCTACTGGATGTCGCAGTATGGCCGCGGCGGCGAGATGGCGCAGCTGGCCATCCGCATCCCGGGCTCGGCGAACGGCCTCAGCATCGGTTCGCCCGTGCGCTTCAACGGCATTCCGGTCGGCTCCGTGCGCAGCCTTGCCATCGATGCCGACGACCCGCGCTTCTCCGTCGCCATGACGGAGGTCTCGACCAGCGCGCCGGTCAAGCAGTCGACGACCGCGGTCCTGGAGGTCCAGGGCCTGACGGGCGCGGCCTATATCGAGCTTTCCGGCGGCAGCGCGGGCGATCCGAACATCCTGCGCCAGGCCGTCGACAGCGAGGTTCCGGCCGTGCTGCAGGCGGAGCAGTCGAGCGTGACGAACATCCTGTCCACCGCCGACAAGATCCTGAAGCGGGCCGACGCGGCGATCACCGACATCCAGGGCTTCGTCGCCGATGCGCGCGGGCCGCTGACGACGACGATCCAGAACGCCGAGCAGTTCTCCGGCGCGCTCGCCCGCAACGGCGAGAAGGTGGACGAGTTCCTGCAAAGCGTCGGTGGCCTTTCGGAGACCTTCCGCAACCTTTCCGGCCGGCTCGATTCGACGCTCGCCTCGGTCGACGAGCTGATCAAGGCGGTCGACCCGAAGAAGGTCGAGGATTTCGTCGGCAATGTCGACAAGATCAGCAAGGACATCGCGGATGCGTCCGGCGACATCAAGGCCACCGTCGACGGCTTCCGCAAGACGGCCGAAACCTTCGATGCCTTCGGCAGGCAGGCGACGGTGACGCTCGACAAGGTCGACAGCCTCATCGCCGCGGTCGATACGCAGAAGGTCGGCGGCGCGATCGACAACATTTCGGTCGCGACCGCCGATGCCCGCAAGGCCATCGCCTCCGTCACCGGCGTTGCCGACCGCATCGGCGCGCGCGAGGAGGACATCGACCAGATCATCACCGACGTGCAGCAGATGAGCAACAAGCTGAACGCGGCCGCCACGCGCGTCGACGGCGTGCTCGCCAAGCTCGACGGTTTCCTGGGCGAGGGGGATTCCGAATCGCTCTTCGCCGAGGCCAAGGCGACGCTGCAGTCGATCAAGCAGGCCGCCGATACGCTGAACGGCCGGATCGGCCCGATTGCCGACGGGCTGCAGCGATTCTCCGGCTCGGGCCTGCGTGACGTCGAGGCGCTGGTGCTCGACACGCGCCGCACGATCCAGAATCTCGACAGCGCGATCTCCGGTTTCGAGCGCAATCCGCAGCGCCTCCTCTTCGGCGGCGAGACGGTCAAGCAGTATGACGGCCGCAACCGGCGCTGAACCGGCCGGAAAGTGTGGCCCTATCCCCACAACTGCCAACCGCTGGCGGTCCAAGGCAAATTTGTCCGTCCGCGCAGCCGTGACAGCCTGTCGTGCCGCTGCTACACAGGCAGTTACAAGGGTTTGAGGACGACATGACGGGTTCGGGTAAGGGTTTGTTGCGGAACGGGACTGCGGCGCGCGCCGCGCTCGTCGCCGTTCTGGCGGCAATGCTCGCCGCCTGTGGCAGCACGCAGGCCAAGAACGATACGTTCGCGCTCACCTCCGTCGCCACCGCCGACGGCCCTTCGGCCAGGAGCCGGCAGATCCTCGTGCCACCACCCTCGGCGCTGAAGGCGCTCGACGGCGAGCAGATCGTCATCCGCCCGTCCGCCTCGGAAATCCAGTATCTTGCCGGCGCGCAGTGGAGCGACAGCCTGAGCAAGATGGTGCAGGCCAAGCTCGTGCAGGCCTTCGAGAACACCGGCCGCCTCGGCGGCGTCGGCATGCCGGGGCAGGGCCTTGCGATCGACTACCAGATCGTCACCGACATCCGCGCCTTCGAGGTGCAGACGGCGGGCGCCGATGCGGCGGTGGTGGAGATTTCGGCAAAGCTGCTCAATGACCGCAACGGCACGGTGCGGGCGCAGAAGGTGTTTCGCGCGACGGTTCCGGTCGGCGGAACCGGCAACCCGGCCTTCGTGAAGGCGCTCGACGCGGCCTTTGCCGCGGTCACGGCCGATATCGTCGGCTGGACGCTGGCGTCGATCTGATTTTCTTGATGCATTTCTGTCGGTGATGCGGGGGTGCGAAAGCCCTCATCCCGCTGCCGCGACCTTCTCCCCGCAAGCGGGGAGAAGGAGCAAGACGGTCGACCTTCGCCACGAAGGAATGTCGTTTCTTGCTCGCGGAAGTCGGTGCCACACCCCCTTCGCCCCGCTTGCGGGGAGAAGGTGCCGGCAGGCGGATGAGGGGCTTTACAATGCAAAACCCCTCAGTCGATCAAGCGTCGTGAACGCCCTGGATGGCCGAGACCTTCCAGTCGCCGCCGTTGCGGCGCACGAAGGTCCAGATCTCGACGGCTTCCGTCAGGTTGTCCGGATCGCCGGAAACGAGCGCGCCGGTCGCGCGGTCGCGCATCACGTCGATGCTCTCGTAGCGCATGGCGACGGTGGCGTATTCCTCGGCGCCTTCGCGCCAGGCCTCGGCAATGTCGCCCTGCACGAGGTGGATGTCGCGCACCTCGTTCTTCAGGCCCTGGGTGGCGTTGTCGCCGAGTTCCTCGGCGAGGTAGGACATCGCCTCCGGCGTGGTGATCTGGCGCAGCGTGCGGAAATCCTCCGCCGCGTAGGCCGCCTGCAGCTCCTTCAGCATGCTTTCGAACTGCTCGAGGTCGGCCTGCTTGATGCCGATCTCGTCGCTGCCCTTCGGCTGCGGCGCGGTCTGGCGGCTGCCGCCGCCGATGCTTGGAATCTTGAAGTCCGGGCCGCCGCTCGGCGCGGCGTTACGGGCATGGGCGGCGCCGGCATAGGCGGGCGCGTTCTTCTGCGCGAACATGCGGCGCAGGAACAGGAAGACGCCGGCGATCAGCAGCACCTGCAGGATCAGGCCGAGGAAGCCGATGCCGCCGCCGAGGCCTTGGCCGAGCAGCATGCCGACGAGGCCGCCGAGCATCAGCCCGCCGAGCAGCGTGCCGCCGAAGCCGCCGAAGAGGCCGGGGCGCGGATTGGTGGCCGTGGCGTTGCGGCCGGCGGAGGGCTGGGCCGACTGCTGGCGCGTCATGGTGCGGTCGATCGGCTGGGCATCCGTCGGTGCGGTGCGCGTCGTCGAGGGCGTCGAGAAGGTGCGGCTGCCGCGGCTGCCGAACCCACCGCCGGCGCGGCGCGCCTCGGCCACGTCCACCACCGTCATCATTACCATCACCGCGACCGCAAGCGTCGCCAGGATGCGTCCAAAGCCTTGTATAAAGATCATTTCCGTCTCTCTTCCCATGCGCCTTGTGGCGCGTCGGACCGGATATAGCGGCTGGAGGCCCGGATTTTAAGGTTCGGCGGCCGGAAATCGGCAGCCTGGGACGGTTTGCGCCATCAAAGGTGCGTTATCGGCGCGGCCGGGCATAGCCCCCAACGCGAAACGGCCGCCTTGCGGGCGGCCGTTTGTCCGTGCTGTCGGGTCCGCTCAGCTGAAGCGGCCTGCCGCATGGGCCAGCATGGTGTAGACCTTGCCGGTGTCCGAGGTGAGGTAGGTCTGCGTCATCACCTTGTCGCGGTCGTTGCGGGCCACATCGGCGAGCAGCTTCTCGAAGTCCGAGATGTAGCGGTCGACCGCGGTGCGGAATTCCGGCTCGCGCTCGTACTTGCGCTTGATCTCGTCGAAGGTCTGCTGGCCCTTCAGCGTGTAGAGGCGGCGCGTGAAGACGTCGCGCTCGCCGCGCTGGTAGCGGCGCCACAGGTCGACCGAGGCGTCGTGATCGATGGCGCGGGCGATATCGACCGAAAGCGAGTTCAGCGATTCGACGACATGGCGCGGGTTGCGGTTGTCCGGGCGGGCGGCCTGGCCATCGGTGCGCGGCTGGCCGAACTGGGCTTCCTCGCGCGAGACGGCGCCGCGCAGGAGGTCGCGCATCCAGCCGCCTTCGCCGGCGGTCTTGGCCTCGGTCTCCGCGGGCAGGGGCTGCGGCACGGTGGCCGCGGCGGCACGCTCGAGGCCGAGGCTGCCGCGCAGCTGGACCGGCTCCTCGCGGCGGGGCTCGACGCGGGTTTCCTGCACCGGCTGCTGCTGCTGGACGACCTTGGCCTGGACCACCGCCGGGCGGGAGACTTCCAGCGCGGAGGAGGACTTGCCGATGATGTCGGACAGGTCCTGCAGGGCCTTGATCTGCTCGCTGACGGCGCGGCGCATCTGGGCGGCGTTTTCCTTGGCTTCTTCCGGAAGGTCGAAGGCGCCGCGCTTCAGCTCGCCGCGGGTCTGGTCGAGCTCCTTGCGGATATCGGCGGCGGCGCGGCGGATTTCCTCGGTCGCGCCGGAGAACTTGCCGACGGCCTCCTCGACGGCCTCGCGCAGCGTCTCGCGCATGACGGTCGTGGCGGCTTCGGACTTCTTGCCGCTCTCGGCGAGCAGGCGATCGACATCGGAGAGCGAGGCGCCGACGCTGCCGCGCAGGCGGTTCGCCACTTCCTTGGTCCGCTCCTCGGCGCGGGCGAAGGAGCCCTCGACCGACTGGCCCGCTTCCTCGCCGGCCTTCATCAGCTGCTCGCGCAGCGAATTGGCGGCGGCCTCGGCGCGCTTCTCGGTATCGCTCAGGATGCGGCCGACTTCGGCGAACGAGCTCTGGATGCCGCCGCGCAGGTTGCCGGCGATGAGGTTGGAACGTTCCTCGGCGCGGCTGAAGGCGCCCTCGACCATGCCTTCGAGCGACTGCATGGTCTTCTCGATCTCTTCCGAGCGCTGCACGAGGCCGACAGAGAGCGAACGCAACGCATCCTGGCGTTCTTCCAGCGTCGAGACGAGGTTGGACTGGGCGGCGGCGAGCAGGTCGGAGGCCTGCGACAGGATCTTCGAATGATCCTCGAAGCGCCCGACGATGCTGCCGATCTGCGACAGCGTGCCGGCGGAGATGTCGGACAGGCGATCAACCTTGCCCTCGAGCAGGCGCGACGTGGTGGACACCATGTCGGACGCGCGCTCGGCGGAGGTGGAGAAGCGCTCGGCCGTGCTCGTCAGGCGGCCGTCGATGGCGCCGAGCGTCTGGCTCGCCGCGTCGACGATGCCGGCGATCGCGCCGTTGCTTTCCGAAAGGCGGGCGATCAGGCTTTCGACATTGGCCGCAAGGCCGCTTTCGATCTCGCGCATCGTGCCGGCGGCTTCTTCCGTGCGGCTGGTGATGGCGGCGAGCGTGTCGGCCGTGCGGGCGGAGATCGCGTTGATGAGCGCGGCGTTCTCGTTGCGCAGGCGTTCGGCGCTTTCGCGGGCAACGCCGCTGATGCGCTCGGCCGCGTCGCGGGCGACCCCGCCGATGCCCTCGGCAGCCTCCCGGCCGACGGCGGCATAGCTGTCGATGACGGGGCGGGCCTCCTCGTCGATCAGGCGGGCGAGCTCCTCGGTGCGGCTTGCCAGCATGGAGTTGAGCTCGCGGGTGCGCTCGTCGAGCGTCGAGCGGATGGAGGCGCCGCGCGCTTCCAGCGCCTTCTCGACGTCGCCGAGGCCGGCGCGCAGCGACTGGGCCTGGTCGGCGAGGCGGCTTTCCGTCTCGGCGAAGCGGGCGACGGCGGTCGAGGTGGTTTCCTCGACGGCGCGGGCGAAGGCTTCGTTGCGGGCCGACAGGTTGCCGGCGAACTCCTCGCCCGTACGGGCGATGTTTTCGGCGGCGCGCTGGGCTTCCGCGCCCATTTCCTGGGCCGCGCGGGAAACCGCGCCGCGCAGCGAGGAGCTGAGGCTGGCGAATTCCTCGCCGGTCTTGGCGAGCGACTGGGCCGAGCGGATCGCTTCGGCATCCATGTCCTGGGCGGCTTGCGAAACGGCATCGCGCAGCGTCGCGGCAAGGCCGGCGGCCTTGCCGTCGATCGTGCGGTTGACGTTGTCGAGACCGATGGTCAGCGCCCGGTCCATCGTGCCGAGACGTTCCTCGATGCGGCCGGTCTTCTCGTCGATCGTGCCGGCAATGCGCTCGGCGGCCTCGCCGGTGACGCGTTCGATGTCGCCGGTGCGGGCCGTGAGCGTGCTGTCGATGCGTTCGGCCGCTTCCCCGGCGATGCGGGCGATCTCGCCGGCGCGGTTCGCCAGTGTGCCGTCGATGCGCTCGGCCGCCTCGCCGACGGCGCGGCTGATCTCGTCGGCGCGGTTGACGAGGGCGCCGTCGATGCGTTCGGCGGCGTTGCTGACGGTCGTCTCGATCTGGCTTGCCCGGTTGAGGAGCGTGCCTTCGAGGCGTTCGGCGGCTTCGCCGACGGTGCGGCTGATTTCGTCGACCCGGCCGACGAGGGCGCCGTCGATGCGTTCGGCGGCGTTGCCGACCGTCAGCTCGATCTGCGTCGCGCGGGCCAGCAGCGTGTCGTCGATGCGATCGGCGACCTGGCCCACGACGCGGTTGATCTCGTCGACGCGGCCCACGAGGACACCATCGATGCGTTCGGCGGCATTGCCGACCGTCATCTCGATCTGGGTGGCGCGGGCGATCAGCGTGTCGTCGATGCGGTCCGCCGCTTCCCCGGCAACGCGGGCGATCTGGTCGGCGCGGCTTGCCAGCGCGCCGTCGATGCGCTCGGCGGCTTCGCCGGTGACGCGCTCGATATCGCCGATGCGGCCGGAGAGGGCGCCGTCGATGCGCTCGGCAGCGCTGGCGCTGAGGCGCTCGATGTCGCCGACGCGGCCGGAAAGTGCGGCGGCGATGCGCGCCGTCGTCTCGTCGCCGATGCGCTCGACCTCTGCCATCGGCCGGGAGAGGGCGTCGGAGACGCGCAGCGAGACGTCGCCGCCGATGCGGTCGAGGTCGGTGAGGCGTTCCGACAGCGTGTCGGAAATACGCGAGGCGGCGGTGTCGACGAGGCCGGAGACGTGATCGACGCTGTGCTCGATGCGGGCTTCCAGCTTGCCGAGATTCTCCTCGAGGCGGCTGCCTGTCGTGTCGAACCGGTTGGCGACGTTGTCGACCGTCTGTTCCATGCGGTTGCCGAAGGTGTCGGCCGCGTGAACGATCTTCGCGGAGGTTTCGACAAGGCGTTCGGCAACGGCGCCGACGCTTTCACGCACGCGCTGGTCGAGCAGGGCGCCGCTGCCGTCGATGGTGCGGCGCAGGGCCTCCTCGTGCTGTTCCATCGACAGTTCCAGCATGCCGGCGCTGGTGGCGATCGAGGTGCCGATCGTGGTCACCTGGTCGTTCAGCGTCTCGGCGAGCTGGTTGCGGCCCTCGCTGATGGCAAGGTTGATCGCGTCGATGCGGTCGTCGAGCGTCGCGCGGATCTCGTCATGGGTGGAGGCGAGCGAACCGGCGAGCGTCGAGGCGCGGCCCGAGAGCTGTTCCATCGACAGTTCCAGCATGCCGGCACTCGTGGCGATCGAGGTGCCGACGGAGGCGACCTGGTCGTTCAGCGTCTCGGCGAGCTGGTTGCGCCCCTCGCTGAAGGCGAGGTTGATCGCGCCGATGCGGTCGTCGAGCGTCGCGCGGATCTCGTCGTGGGTGGAGACGAGCGAACCGGCGAGCGTCGAGGCGCGGTCCGAGAGCTGCTCCATCGACAGTTCCAGCATGCCGGCGCTGGTGGCGATCGAGGTGCCGATGGTGGCGACCTGGTCGTTCAGCGTTTCGGCGAGCTGGCTGCGGCCCTCGCTGATGGCGAGGTTGATCGCGTCGATGCGGTCGTCGAGCGTCGCGCGGATCTGCTCATGGGTGGAGACGAGGGAGCCGGCCAGTTCCGACGCGCGGCCGGAGAGCTGTTCGGCGATGTTGGCGGCGCGGCCGGAGAAGGCCTCGGCGAACTCGGCCGCCTGGCCGTGCAGGACGCCCGTGAGCTGCTGGTTGCCCTCGGACAGGACCGTCTCGACGCGGTCTGCCGCCGCATCGATCGCGGACTGCATGGCGCCGGCGCTGTTGGACAGAACCGATGCGAGATTGGCCGTACGGCCGGTGATGGCGTCGTCGATCTGGCGGGCGGCGCCCGTCAGGGCGTTTTCGACCCGGCTGGCGGCCGCGCCGACGGACTGTTCGAGCTGGCTGCCGGTCTCGTTCAGCATGGAGGAGAGGGCGGCGGTGCGCTCGGAAAGCGCGCCGTCGATGCGGTTGTGGCTGGCGGCGATCGTCGAGGAGATCTCGTCGGCGCGGGCACCGAGCGCGTCTTCCATGCGGGCCTGGGCGGCCTCGATGCCGCTGGCAATCGCGGTGCTGCGGGAATCCAGCGCCTCCGTCAGGCGGCGCTCGCTGCCCGAAATGCTCTCCACCAGCGCGCTGGCGCGGGCGCCGAGCGCCTCTTCCATGCGGGCCTGGGCGGCCTCGATGTCGGTGGCGATCGCCGAGCCGCGGGAATCCAGCGCCTCCGTCAGGCGGCGTTCGCTGCCCGAAATGCTTTCCGCCAGCGCATCCGCGCGGCTGCCGAAGCCGCTCTCGATGCGGTTCTGCACCTCGGCGAGACCGCCGAGCAGGGCCGCGGACTTTTCCGACAGGACCGCGCCCATGCGCTCATGCGCACCGCTGACGGCGCTGGAGATGGCGTCGGCATGGCCGGAAACGGCGTTTTCGATGACTTCCTGGCTGGTGGCGAGCGTGGTCGCGAGCGCGAAGGACTGGTCGGTGAGCGTGCTGCCGAGGCGCTCGATGCTGGAGGTGAGGATGCCGTCCATCGCCTCGCGGCCGCTGGCGACCGTCTCGTTGATGCGCGCGAGGCTTTCCATCAGCTTGCTGTCGAGCGAGCCGGCGCGCTGGTCGAAGGCCTGGGCGAACTCTTCCACGCGCTGGTCGAAGGCGCCGGAGACCCGGCCGACGGTCGCCTGCATGCGCTCGTCGAAGAAGCCGGTGCGCAGGTCGAGGTCCATGACCGTGTCGTCGGCGGCGTTCTTGAGGCTCTGGCGGAACTGCGCGCCCTTCTCGTCGAGCGCGGCGTTCATCGCCTGGAGAACGTCGTCGAGGCCGCCGGTGACGGCCTGCTGGCCGATCGACAGGCTTTCGCTGATCTCGCGGGTGCGGGCGATCAGCGTCTCGTTGAGCTGCTTGGCGCGCTCGTTCAGCGCGGCGTTCAGCTTCTCGGTGTTCGTGTCGAGCGAGGTGGCGCGGGTCTCGAACTGCTGCAGGAGGTCGCGACCGCGGGAATCGAGGGTCTTGGTGAGCTGGTCGAGGCGGCTGTCGAACTCGTTGGCGAGCGCGAGGCCGGACGAGCTGAGCGTCGACAGCAGGCTGTCGGTACGCGCCGACAGCATGGCGCCGATCGTCTGCGTCGCGCTGTCGGATTTTTCCATCAGCATGGCGGCGCGGGTGTCGAGCATCGAGGCGAAGGCTTCGCCCGAGGTGGCGAGGCGCTGGGTGAGGTTGTCGCCGGCGCTTGCCAGCTCGTCCTTCAGCTGCTCGTGCGCGCCGGAGATGGAAGAGCGGATGCGCTCGGCGTGGCTGACGATGGCCTCGCGTTCGGCGCCGAGTTCCTGGACGAGGGTGCGCACGCGCATTTCGTTGTCGGAATAGCTGCGCTCTAGCGCGTTGACTTCCGAATGCACGAGGGTTTCGAGCTCGGTGGCGCGGGCGATGGTGCGCTCGATGCCTTCGTTCATCGCGGAGACTTCGCGGCGCACCGCCTGGCCGACGGCCATGATGCGGTCGCTGGCGACGGTTTCCGGCTCGGAGAGGCGGAGCGCGACCTCCGCCATGGAACGGGCGGCGCTGCGCAGTTCCTGGGCGCGGGAAATCATGATCGCGAAGGCGAAGAACAGCATGATCGGCATGACGATGGCGACGACCATGCCGATGGCGCCGGGCAGCGCCACGAGGTCGGCGACCGAGCGGATCTGCCAGATCTCGGGCGCATAGAGAAGGTTGGCGACGCCGAGACCGCCGATGACCCAGAGCACGGACATCAGGATGGCCATGCGGATCGAGGCGCGGCCCGAGCGCACGTCCAGCGATTTCAGGATCGCGGCCGGCGTCTTGCGGGAGCCGTCGTTGGCGGGCGTGAAGGCAGGCGTCTTCGGCGCCTGCTCGGGACCGTGGCCCCGTGCGGTCTCGCCGGAAGCAGGGCGATTGGCAGGTTTTTCCTGCGTCTTGTTGGGAACGCTGTTAGCTGGTTCGGGCACATGGGCTTCCGAAGCGTCCTTCTTCGAGGGCGTCTCCGGCGCTAGATCGTCAAAGTCGATTTTCAATGCTTCTTCAAGGGCCTGGAAGGCCTTGTCGTCGATCGACTCGGTGGACTTGTTCGTCGCCATGCGGTTACGCCTCGTTACCATATCCGGGATCGGGCTTCATGCGCGCTGCCGCTGCTCAGGCGCATTCGAACCGGTCCGGTTGGTGGCCGGTCTTGCTGCATACCCTCATGGCAAGCAGCGTCCGGACCGCCGTTCATTCCAAATTCGCTCGATAGACCGAAAAGGCGAAGCGGTGTATCTCCGCCCACGGCTTATCCACCGGGACTATCCGGTCGTATCGTAGTGACACATTAGCCTGTATCACACAATTCATTGCCATCTCCCTTCGCCCGAAACTTAACAGGAAGTTAATATCGGGCGATTCTGTATCGCGATGGAAACCTTGCGAAAAAGGCAATTTTTCAGCCGTTAACCATAGTTTGCGATTCATGCCCATTTTGCGCCGTCTTTTAATCGGATAGCCGCGCCGGCCGCGCAGAATGGCTGTCCCATGTCCCTGTATGGAGCGGCGAATACACCCGTCCCGCATCGACATCTGCGTGCACCACAAGGAAACAAGCGTAAACCGCGTCTATAAGGATATTGGCAAATGGCAGCGCTCAACATCGCATTCGAGGCGCCCGACAATGCAGGCGGCATGTCCCATTCCGGGGAAAAGCCGATCGATCTGGTACATCTGGCCCGCCAGACCATGGGCGACAAGGGGCTGGAGCTGGAAGTGCTGCAGATGTTCGCACGGCAGGCCCGCGCGAGCATGAAGGAACTGGCGGCCTCGGAAGGCGCGGCGCGGAGCGCGGTCGCCCACCGTCTCAAGGGCTCCGCCCAGTCCGTCGGCGCCACCGCCGTCAGCAAGACGGCCGCGGCGCTCGAGGACAATCCGGCCGATGCCATCGCGCTGGCTGGCGTCGCCGCCGCCGTGGTCGAGGCGGAAAACTTCATCCTGAAACTCTGCCGCTGATCGCCGCAGGTCCTGCCGCCTGCCTGAAGCGCATCGCGATCCGACAGATCCGCTCCCTGCGCTTCAGGCCCTTGCTTCACCGCCCGTCGCTGCCGCAAAACCACCGCGCCCGTTGCGCGACGGGCTTTAGCGCTGCGGGAAAAGCCGGCGTCGCACCCGGACCATCCGGAACCTGCCGGGCGCGCGATGTTGACTGGGGAGGGGTTTTGTTGGAAACGTCCGCGGAAAACCGGCGGGCCGACCACCTTTCCGCCGGCCGTTCATTCGTCCGCCCGGGCAGCGCCATCGCCCGCCCCGGGCAGTCTTGAGGATCCGGAAGCCATCATGAGCAAACTCACCATCGTCGCCTTCGACGGCACGCGCCACGAACTGGATGTCGCCAACGGCTCCACGGTCATGGAAAATGCCGTGCGCAACTCCGTGCCCGGCATCGAGGCCGAGTGCGGCGGCGCCTGTGCCTGTGCGACCTGTCATGTCTATGTCGACGACGCCTGGAGCGCGACCGTCGGCCCGCCGGAAGCGATGGAAGAGGACATGCTGGACTTCGCCTACGAGGTGCGCCCGACCTCGCGGCTCTCCTGTCAGATCAAGATGTCGGATGCGCTCGACGGGCTCGTGGTCCACGTTCCCGAACGCCAGGCCTGACACCTCTTCCTTCAGACTGATTGAGGCAGCGGCCGAATCCGACCCGGGTTCGGCCGGCATTTTGTGTCTCTTCTTCGCGCATGAAGAAAAGATCGCGGGTTTCTGGGGGCTCGCAAGAATAGAAGGGCAAAAAAAGAGCCTCGCCGGTCGGTCAGGACGAGCGAGGCCAGGAGGGCGCATCGCAGGCAGGAGAGGGAGGAGACACCTGCTGCTTTGGTAAGGACGCGCCAGGAGAACCTGTTACAAACCGCTTCATGCAACTTCGGGAAGGAAAATCGTCTTCCCGTTCACTGTTGGTATAAAAATACGGCGATTTGCGGAATTGCGCTATCGCTAAAACTAACCAGTCATTTCATGCATGGAAAAGCGCCCGGGCCTTGGCCCGGTCCCGTTCCACTGAAGCTCTTCCAGGAAATACCTGCCTGCAGCGCGCGCCTTTACTCGGCGCGGTTCTTCAGCCGGTGCACCAGGAGGCGCATCATCCGGTCGTTGAAGTTCTTCGATTCGATGCGGTCGAAGCGCGCCTGGTCGGCATCGTGCTTGGAGACGGCATCGGCCGTCGCCCGGTCGACGCGGGCCTGCATGCGCTCGCAATCGGCTTCGGGCCGCAGGGTCTTCAGCGTGCGTTCCAGGTTGCGGGCGTGGGTGCGGGCGATTTCGGCGTGGCGCTCCTCATGGCGCTTGATGTCGCTCGAAAGCGTATCCCAGATGAGCGCGAGCGACGGGGTGGCGCGCTTGCGGTTCTTCCAGCGCGGCAGGATGATCTCGGTGGAGAGGGTCACCCGCGCCTCGCCGACGGCGCAGCGGCTGCCGCGGCGCACATAGGTCACCGAGCCGCCCCATTTGATCCGGGTGGCGCCGGGGTGGCGCGAGCCGCTGCGCTTCATCACCGGTCCGCGTTTCGACAGCTCCTCGTCGAGCTCGGCCGCCGTGCGCCCGCCGACGGAAAAATAGGCGAAGGATTTCGAGGTGATGGTCTCGGCGCGGGCCGGCGGGACGGCAAGGCAGGCGAGGGCGGCAAAGGCCATCAGGCGGGCGATGGTCGTCATTCAGTCAGCATTCCTTTCGCCACCGGATCGTCCGATGCACAGGCCGGCTGAAGGGGCCGGTTGAACTTCCCCCAAGCTTGGGGCATAGGCACGGCGAGCGCAACACCCTTTCCGGGATGCCGCCCGATACCCTTAACTTCAAACCCGTTGATTTAAAGCTAAGGGTGTCGGGGAGATTCTAACGTATCGTAGCGTCCCCGGCGCGCGGCGCCATCGTTGACTGCGGGAGGAAACCGCCATGTTCTCGCCATTCGAACCCTTTCGCTGGGCGCTCGCCCATGGCCGGTCCCTGGAGCTGGGCCCGCGCGGCATTCTGATGGCGATCGTCAACGTGACGCCGGATTCCTTTTCCGACGGCGGCCGGTTCGACAGCGCCGACAAGGCCGTGGCGCAGGCCATCCTCTGTCTCGAAGAGGGGGCGGAGATCGTCGATATCGGCGGGGAATCGACGCGCCCCGGCGCGGTTGCCGTGTCGGCGGCGGAGGAGCAGGACCGCATCCTGCCCGTCATCGAGGCGCTTGCCGGCACGACGGACGCGCTCATCTCGGTCGATACCTACCGGGCCGAGACGGCGCGGCTTGCCGTTGCGGCCGGCGCCCATATCGTCAACGACGTGCACGGCCTGCAGCGCGAACCCGACATTGCCGGCGTTGCCGCCGAAACCGGGGCGGGGCTCTGCATCATGCATACCGGCCGTGACCGCGAGAAGCGGCCGGATGTGGTGGAGGACCAGTATCTCTTCCTCGGCCGCTCGCTGGAGATCGCCCGGGCCGCGGGCATCGCGCGCGAGGCCATGGTGCTCGATCCGGGCTTCGGCTTTGCCAAGGATACGGAGGAAAACCTCGAACTGATGGCGCGTTTCGGCGAGCTTTACGGCTTCGAACTGCCCATCCTGGCCGGCACGTCGCGCAAGCGCTTCGTCGGCGCCGTCACGGGGCGCGAGGCGGAAGGCCGGGATGCCGGCACGGCCGCCACCACCGCGCTGCTGCGGGCCGCCGGCGCGGCGGTCTTCAGGGTGCACGATGTCGCAATCAACAGGGATGCGCTGGCGATGGCGGATGCTATGCTTGCCGCGGGGCGCAAGGTGACGGCACGCGAGGCGCGCGCCTGACAGGCAGCCAGACAGGAAAGACCATGACCACCACCTACACGATCACGCTCAAGAACTGCGCCTTCTTCGCCCGCCACGGCCTGCACGATGCCGAGGAATTCCTCGGCCAGCGGTTCTTCGTCGACGCGGAGCTGGAGGTCAAGCCGCTGCGCCCGCTCTCCGACGATGCGATCGAATCGACCGTCGACTACGGCGTCGCCTTCCAGGAGATCGAGAAGATCGTCACCGGCCAGCGCCGCTATCTCATCGAGGCGCTGGCGCAGGAGATCGCCACCGTGCTCTGTGCCCGCTTCCCGCAGATTTCGCGTGCGCGCATCACGGTGCGCAAGCCGAACGCGCCGGTGCCCGGCGTGCTGGACCATGTGCAGGTGACGGTCGATCATGCCGTTTGAGCCCTTCCGCCGGGCCGCGCTCGGCCTCGGCGGCAATATCGGCGATCCCGTGCGCGCCATGGCCGAGGCGCTGCGGGCGCTGGACGCGCGGAACGATTGCCGCGTCACGGCCGTCTCGCGGCTCTACCGCACGCCGCCCTGGGGAAAGACCGACCAGGACTGGTTCTTCAACGCCTGTGCGCTGGTCGAGACGACGCTCGCGCCCGAGCCGCTGCTCGACACCTGCCTTGCCATCGAGCGCGACATGAAGCGCGAGCGCAAGGAGCGCTGGGGTCCACGCACCATCGACATCGATGTCCTGACCTATGAGGGCGTGGCGCAATCCGGCGGGCGACTGGAGCTGCCGCATCCGCGCATGACGGGGCGCGGCTTCGTGCTGATGCCGCTTGCGGACGTGGCGCCCGACCTCGCGGTCGAGGGACGCACGGTGGCCTCCTGGCTGGCGGATGCGGATGTCGCGGGCATCGAGCCGGCGAGCGCCGGACCGGAATGGTGGAAGACTACTTGATCGAGCCGACGGCGATGTCGTCGAGATTGCGGTCGAACGAGACGCCGATGACCGGCACCATCTTGTCCTCGACCTTCACCGAGATGGTGATGTTCATCTTGTTGTCGCCTTCCAGGCGCGCGATCATCGCCCCGTTCAGCTTCTGCCGGTTGATGCCGACGACCACCTTGTTGCCGTTGACCTGGCCGGAGGTGATGTCGAGGCCCTTGCCGGCGGCGCCGTCGAGGAACTTGCCCTTGTAGGTGCCGCCCGACCGGGTGATGAGGGCGGACATCGGCTGCTTGAAGACGCCGACGCGGCAGAAGCCGTCAAGCTGGATGCCGGCGCCCTTGGCCGGCGTGGTGTCGCCCGTCAGGTCGCAGGCGAACTTGGTGCCCTTGTACTTGCCCGCGACGATCTCGCCCTTGCCCTGCCAGCTGCCGGTGACCTGCTCGAAGAAGGCCTTGTCGCGCGGGCCGGCGGAGGCGGGAAGCGCGACGGCGGCGGCTGCGAGAAAGGCCGCTACGGAGACGCGGGCGATCAAAGAAGTGCGCGAGTACATGAACGATCCTTGATGGGCGACGGCCATCCGGCCTGCTTGTGTGCGACGAGATTTGCGCGAAAATGGTTAATGGACGGTTTCCGCCCGTCTTGCCCTTCGTCATTTACCCGCGGTGCAGGCCCGCAAAACCGGGGTGTTGCAACGATCCCACAGTTCTGCAGCGTCCTTTGCGCGCCGTGATTGACGCGCGGCGCCGCAGGTCACGCCTCGTCGCGTCGGCCGCCCGCCATGTTCGGCGTCAGGTCGCCGATGAAATCGCCGATGCCGGGCCGTTTCAGCGCGCGGAAGGGCATGGGCCGGCAGAGGTCCATGGCGGCGATGCCGATTCGCGCCGTCATCAGGCCGTTGATGACGCCTTCGCCGAGCCGGGCGGAGAGTTTCGAGGCGAGCCCGTGGCCCAGCACCTGCTGCACCAGGCTGTCGCCCATGGCGATGGAGCCGGTGACGGCGAGATGGGCGACGACGTCGCGCATCAGCCGCAGCATGCCGATCTTGCCGGGGCGCCCGCCGTAGAGCTCCGCCATGCCGCGCACCAGCCGGCTGCTCTCGTAGATGACATAGCCGAGATCGACCAGCGCCCGCGGGCTGACGGCGGTGACGATGGAGACCCGCTTGGCGGCGCCGAGGATCAGCGCGCGCGCCTCGCGGTCGAGCGGCGCCATCAGCTCGCGCTCGGCAAGGTCGACGAGGTGGGCCGCGTCGATGATCTCGCCTTCGGTCTCGGCAAGGCGCGCGCGCCCGCGCGCCGTCTGCGGCCGGGCGGCGACGAGATGCACGAGGCGGGCGAGGATGGCGCGGCCGACCGACGGGCTCGGCGAGAGGGCGGCCTCGGCGACGTCGCGCTTGAGGTCCTGCACGGCGGCGAGGCGGCGAAGGCCGATCAGCTCGCGCGCGACGAGGCCGAAGACGGCGAGGACGGCGATGGCGGCGGCGGCGACCGCAAGATAGCCGAGCCAGTCGTTGCGGCTGAAGAGATCGCGGATCAGCGCATCGACCCAGAGGCCGATGGCGAGCGAGACGAGGAGCCCGAGCGCGCCGAGGGCGATACGGCCGAGCGTCAGGCGGCGCTTGCGCGGGGTTGCGACCGGCGGCGTCAGGTCCGGCAGGTCGGCGGTGGTGGCGATGAAGGGATCCTCGGCATCCGGCGTCAGCGTGACGGCGTCGTCGAAGGCGGCGGGAGCACGGGGCCTCGTGCGCTCGGGCGGCTGCGGGGAGCCGGCGGGCAGCGAGAAGGCGGCGGGCTTGCGCGGGCGGTCGTTCATGCGAGCCGGTCTCCGATCAGGTATTGCAGCGCGCGGTCGAGGCGGATGTGCGGCACGGAGAGCTTCAGGCCGCCGCCCGTCTCCTCGATATGCGGCGGGCGGAAGCGCACGAAGTTCAAGAGATGCGGCGCCTCGCCTTCAGGCAGGGATTCAAGTTCCTTGAAAAGCGAATCCGGATCCTTCGGCAAGTCCCCGGGAAATATGGCTGTTTTCCGTTCGCCGTCAAAAATCTCGCCATTGATCCGCTCGCCGGCCATGGGCACGCCGACGATGACCGGCAGGTCCTCGCCGTCGTGCTTGACGGTCGCCTCGCGGGTGGCGCGCACGGAGGCGAGCGCCATCACCTCGATGCCGGCGCCGCTCATGCCGATGCGCTCGATGGCGCGCTCGACGAGGCGGCGGGTGACGGCCTCCAGCCGCGCATGGCTCTCGTGGTGCAGGTGGTCGGCCTTGGTGGCGGCAATCACGATGCGGTCGATGCGGCGTGTCACGAAGGAGGAGAGGAAGCTGTTCGTGCCGGCGCGGAAACAATCGAGCACGTCGCCGAGCGCGCGTTCCAGGTCGTGCACGGCCTCGGCGCCGCGGTTGATCGCCTGCAGGGCGTCGATCAGCACGATCTGCCGGTCGAGCCGGGCGAAGTGCTCGCGGAAGAACGGGCGCACCACATGCGTCTTGTAGGCCTCGTAGCGGCGCTCCATCATGGCATGCAGCGATCCCCTGGCGGGGCGGCCTTCCTGAAGGTTCGGCAGCGGCGCGAAGGTGAGGGCGGGCGAGCCTTCGAGGTCGCCGGGCATCAGGAAACGGCCGGGCGGCAGGGTGGAGAGCGAGCGCTCGTCGGATTTGCAGGCCTTCAGGTAGGCGGTGAACGCTTCCGCCAGCGTGCGCGCCGTCGCTTCCTCGGCTTCGGCGGCAGGATCCATGGTGGCCGACAGCGCCAGCCAGTCGCGCGCCAGCTCCGCGCGGATGCCGGACTGCGCCAGCGCCACGGTGTTCGCGCTGAAGGCGCGGAAATCCTGGGCGAGCAGCGGCAGGTCGAGCAGCCACTCGCCGGGATAGTCGACGATGTCGATCGACAGCCGTCCGGGCGAGAACAGGCGGCCCCAGCCGGAGGCGCTCTCATAGTCGAGCGTCAGGCGCAATTGCGAGATGGCGCGCGTCGAATCCGGCCAGAGGCGGTCGGCGACCAGCGCGCGGATATGGTCCTCGTACTGGAAGCGCGGCACGGCGTCGTCCGGCTGCGGCTCCAGCCGGATTTTTGACACGCGCCCCGAGCGCCCCGCCTCGAACAGCGGCAGGCGGCCGCCGTTCAGGAGATTGTGCACGAGCGAGGAGATGAACACGGTCTTGCCGGCGCGCGACAGGCCCGTCACGCCGAGGCGGATCGACGGGCTGACGAGATTGGTGGCGCGGCCGGTCAGCGCGTCGAGCGCGAGCAGGGCTTCGTCGGTCAGGGTGGTCAGGCTAGGGGGCAAGGTCTCTTTCCAGCATCGAAGGCGATATAGGAAACGAAATCCGGCGGAAAAAGAGGCCGGCCCTTTCGCTCAAACCATGTCGCGCACACGTCCGTAGCGGTTTTGCGCCAATGCGATGCGGAAAATCAAGGTGTGCGCCGGGAAGATCGCGATGCGCGTCAGTGCGCCGGGCGCGGCGTCATGAAGCCGGCAAGGCAGGCGCCGCGATAATCGTCCTCGGTCGGGCGCTCGTCGAAATCGAGGATGGCGAGGCCTGCCGTCGGATAGCCGAAGGGCGCGGCGGTCTCGGCGATCTCCTTGCCGACGAGGCGGTGGAAGAATTCCTCGATCATCGGATTGTGGCCGACGATCATCACGGCGCTCTCCTGCCGCTCCGCGAAGGCGAGTTCGGCATAGGTATCGACCGAGCCTGAATAGAGGGAATCGACATAGTCGATCGTCAGTTCCTCGCTGACCGAGCGGTGGAAGGGTTCGGCGGTCTGGCGGCAGCGCGTGGCGGTGGAGGAGATGATGAGGTCCGGCCGGTAGCCCTGGTCGGCCGCCTCCTCGGCGATCACCTCGGCTTCGGCAAAGCCGTCGTCGTCAAGGGCGCGGTCGAAATCCGACTGGCCGGGCCCGGCCCAGGCGGCGCGGGCGTGACGAAGGATGTAGAGCCGGAAGGCCGGCGTGCCGAGAGATGCCAAGTGTGTCCTCCATCCGCCTGCGGCAGATGATCCATGCCGCGCTCCGACTTCATGTCCGTCCTTGCCGGAAAGATCAACCGGTTTTGCGCGCGGGCGTGTTCACGATCGTGTCGGATGCCGCCCGGTAGGCCAGCGTGTCCTCCAGCCGCTCGGGCCTTGCGAAATAGTAGCCCTGCATCATGCGGCAGCCGAGGCCGCGCAGCGCCG
This sequence comes from Shinella yambaruensis, assembly GCF_050859155.1. Lineage (NCBI taxonomy): Bacteria > Pseudomonadati > Pseudomonadota > Alphaproteobacteria > Hyphomicrobiales > Rhizobiaceae > Shinella > Shinella yambaruensis. Next base: position 2,069,811 of record NZ_CP150638.1, on the reverse strand, counting down.
CGACCTGCTCGTGGGTCTCCATGCCCTCGACCACGCAGACGCAGCCGATGTTGCGGGAAAGGTCGACGATCGTCTTGACGATGCTGCGGCTGAGTTCGTTCGTGGCGATGTCGACGATGAAGCCGCGGTCGATCTTGATCTTGGTGAGCGGCAGCTTGTGCACATAGCTGAGGCTGGAATGGCCGGTGCCGAAATCGTCGAGCGCAATGCCGATGCCGCGCTCGGCGAAACGGCGGATATTGTCGGCGGCGAGCGTGAAGTTGCGCATGACGGCCGTCTCCGTCACCTCGATATCGAGGCGGGCGGGATCGACGCCGCTTTGCGCGATGATCTCGAGAAGCGCATCGACGGTCCTGTTGGAGACGACGTCGCGGGTCGACAGGTTGACGGAAAGGCGGATGTGGTCCGGCCAGCTCCGCGCCGCCGCCAGCGCCTTCTCCATCACGAACTCGGTCAGCCGGCCGATGATGCCGGCCCGTTCGGCGGCGCGGATGAAGATACCGGGCGGCACGGTGCCGAGGACCGGGCTTTCCCAGCGGGCCAGCGCCTCATAGGCGGAAATGCCGTTCGTGTCCGCGTCGACCATCGGCTGGAAGACGAGGTACATCTCCTTCTCGAAGTCGGCGGCGCGCAGCGCCTGCTGGATGCGGCCCTGCTCGTTGATCTCGGCCTCGTGCTCGGCGGAGAAGACGACCGTCGTGCCGCGAAAATTCTGCTTGGCGAGGTAGAGGGCGAAATCGGCGCGGTCGAAGAGCCGGTCGGCCGTGGTGCCGGCCTCGCCGAGGATCGAGATGCCGAGCGAACCGGAAACCCGCGCCGCCTGGCCGTTGAAGACATAGGGTTCCTGAAGCGCGGCGCAGATCTCGTCGCCGAGCGCATGGAGCCGCTCCGCGCTGGCCGGGCCCTCGAAGACGATGCCGAACTCGTCGCCGCCGAGGCGGGCCGGGAAAAGACCCCGGCCGGCGAAGGCCGTGAGCCGCTCGCCGACCTCGACGAGCAGCTTGTCGCCGATGCCGTGGCCGAACGTGTCGTTGACCGGCTTGAAACCGTCGAGGTCGATCAGGCCGAGGGCAAGGCCCGTGCGGTTCTTCTCCGCCCGCGCGATCCGCGTTTCGAGCTCGGCGCGGAACTGACGGCGGTTGGGCAGGTTGGTCAGGCTGTCGAGATTGGCGAGGCGATGGTTCTCGTCGCTGAGGCGCTGGGTTTCCGCCTGGCGCGCTGTCAGCTCCTTCTGCGACCGGATGAGGGCGCCGAAATCCCGGTAATAGGTGAAGAGGATGAACACCATGGCGACGGTGACGAGCGCGACGTTGAGCGCGAGCGCGGTGAAGACCGGATTGCCGGAGGTGCCGAAGAAGACCGTGAACGGCCCGAGCACGATGGCCGTCAGCGCCAGCGCGGCGGCGCGCAGGTGCATCAGGCAGAAGATGCAGCCGACGACGGTGTTGGCGATGTAGAAGGCGACATGGGACTGCTGGTAGGCGTCGCCATAGGGATAGAGGCTGAGCGACCAGGCGCAGAAGCCGGCGCCGAGCAGCGCGGTCAGGCGATAGGTCGAACGCAGCCGGCCGACCGCCTCCTCATGGGTGTAGCGCCGGTTTCGGCTGAACCACCAGTGCACGAGGCGAAACAGGCTGACGGCATAGAGTGCGCCGGGAATGTAAAGGGTGAGATAGGCGGGGGCCGCGCCGAAATGGGTGATGGTGAGGGCGACAGTATTCGTCACGAGCATGAAGTAGAGCAGCGGCACCTGCTTGGTAAAAGCGGCAAGCTGCGCCTGGACGAGCTCCGGATTGCCGGATTCGATCGAAAGAATGGCCTTCGTCCTGCTGAACATCGATGCGTGCTCCTGCCCTTGCGGTTAGAGAGAAGCACGAGTTGCTAAAATAAGTCTGAATCCGCGGGCGAACAGGCTCGCGAAAGAAAATCGTCCTATCCTCCATAGCTGATCGCGAGTCCATGCCTATATTTGCGGCAGGACGACACGAGAGGCAGGCGATCCGGCGCCCTTTCGACGATAGTGCGGGGATGTTGGTGGCCGGTTTCGCCATCCCGTTGTAATCTTGATGAAATATTCGTCTGGCAAGGTTCAAAAAAGAGGCATGCGCGAAAAACCGTGGGTAAGTTCCTGCACACTTGAAACACGCTACCCGTGGGGATATACAGCGCGCCTTGAGATGTTCTTCAGGAGAATCGCGTTGAGTGAGAAGATCGATCTTAGCAATTTCGTCCTCGACGAGGACGATGAATTCATGAACGCAAACCAGCGGGCTTACTTTCGAGCGAAGCTGAACGCCTGGAAAAACGATATCCTGCGCGAAGCGCGCGAAACCCTCGACCATCTGGCAGAAGAAAGCGCCAACCATCCGGATCTTGCGGACCGGGCGTCTTCGGAAACCGACCGTGCCATCGAACTTCGGGCACGCGACCGCCAGCGCAAGCTGATCTCCAAGATCGATGCGGCGCTGCAGCGTCTCGACGAAGGCACCTACGGCTACTGCGAGGAAACGGGCGAACCGATTGGCCTCAAGCGTCTCGACGCCCGGCCGATCGCCACGCTTTCGATCGAGGCGCAGGAGCGCCACGAGCGTCGGGAGAAGGTGTATCGCGACGAGTAAGCCTTTCCCGCGGATCCGAGGAGGTCCGAGGGCAGGGTTCGCGGTGATCGAACACCGGATGTTTCCGGTGCTGGCAGGCTTCGTGCTGCCCGGTGCCGGAAAAACGAAAATCAAAGCCGCTGGAACCGTCGTGTCTCCAGCGGCTTTTTTCTTGCGACAAGCGGGAAGGAGCCGCCTTACGCCTTGCGATTGGCGGCGATTTCGCCGAGCAGGCGCGCCATTTCCGCTTCCGTTTCCTCGCGGCTCTTCGCGGGAGTTTGCCCGTGGCCGATCGTTGCGGCGGTCTGCGTCGGGTTGAGCGTCGGCTGGGCGGCCGTGCGGGCTGTGGTGCTCGATGCGGCCGTGCTGGCCATCTCGGCTTCGAGGATCTTCTCGAATTCGCTGACGAGGGCCGGATTGTCGGCAAGCTGGGATGTCGGCTTGGCGAGCGTCGGGTTGGCGATGGGGCGCTGCACCGCCTGGCCGGCGGTCGCCTGCGCGGTGGTCGTTGCCGTCGCCGTCGCCATGGATTGCGGCAGGACACGCTGGCGGTTCTGTTCGAGCACGTCCTCGATGCGGCGTTCCGGCGTGCGCTGCTGGAGGCCCGTCTGCGCCTGCTGGGCCGTCTGGACCGGCTGGGCGACGGTCTGCGCCGGGGTGGTGCGGGGGGCGACGTCTTCGTCGCCGGCATAGAGCACCTTGGCCATGGACGAGACGCCCTCCGGGGTTGCCGCGGGGCGGCGCTCCACGGTGCCGGTGGTCGCCGCGACCGCGCCGGCCGAAGCGGCCGTGCGGGCCGCGTCTACGGTCTCGGCCGTCTTCACCGGCGTTTCGTGCCGCACCGGCGCGGATTCGGCGCGCTCGGTCTTCTGCCCGGCCCTTTCGGCGGCGGGCTGGGTACTTTCGGCCGATGCGAGGGCGATGCGCGTCTCGATGACGATGTCGGTCGGGCCGCCGATCATCAGGAGGTGTTCCACGTCGTCCCGGCGCACCAGCACGAGGCGGCGGCGCGTGTCGATCGCCGCGGCATCGAGCACGGCAAGGCGCGGCGCGCGATTGCGTCCGCCGCGGATGAAAGGCGAGGAGGGGCGGCCCCGGATGATCCAGAGCACCAGCGCGAGGCAGAGCAGGCCGAGCAGCACCACCACCGCGGCGATGACGAACTTCGTGCCGTTCTCTGCGAGAATCTCCTGGAACATGGCGCGGTCACTCCTTCTCGGCACTTTGGCCTGTTGGCCGACGGGCTGCATTTGACGGCTTTTCCCGGGCTCCTACAAGCGCGGCGCACCGGTTGTCCAGCGCGTATTGCCGTCGTCATCGTCGCGCAAGTATGGCAGGCTAGGAGAATTGCCATGCCCTGGCCCGGAATATTCCCTGTGAATTCGCGGCCTTGCTTTCCCTCGACGGCTTTTTGCGCTTCCCTCGTGCGGATAAACATGATTCTGGCATCGGGTTCGGGTCAAGCGCAAGGCCCGTACTGTTGCAGACGAGGGATTGATGACGACGATGAAGCGGCCGGACGGGGATGATGTGCCGATCGTGGACCGCGGCGTGCGGCCGGCGGTGGCGCTGCGTGTGGTGCTGCTCGCGATCGTGCTGGCGGCGTCGGCCGGGGCGTTCATCGTCTTCAAGAACCAGCTCGACAACGAGCTCGTGCTCGGGGTTCTCGGCGTCCTCGCCATGGCCGGCATCTTCTTCGTCGTTTCCGCGCTGATCGGCTTCATCGAGGTCATGCCGCAGGCGGCGCGCTCGGACGAGCTGGCGCGCGCCTTCCTCGATTCCCATCCCGACGGCACGGTCGTCACCGACCGCAAGGGCCGCGTCGTCTACGCCAATGCCGCCTATGGCGCACTGACGGGTGCGAATGGCGCGGCCGAGGTGCTGACGCTCGAAACCCTCCTGTCACGCAATCGCGACGCGACCGAGGCCGTCTACCGCCTGACGAACGGCCTGCACGAGGGCAAGGAGGGGGCGGAGGAGTTCCGCGTCCCCAAGTCGCTCAACCCGGCCGCCTCGGGCGGTTCCGGCGCGCAGTGGTACCGCCTCAAGGCGCGCATCCTGCCGAACCGCGACAAGCCGAAACAGCCGCTCTACATCTGGCAGATTTCCAACATCACCTCCGAGCGGGACGACCAGGAGCGCTTCTTCAAGGAGTTGCAGAACGCCATCGACTATCTCGACCACGCGCCGGCCGGCTTCTTCTCCGCCGGCCGCAAGGGCGAGATCGTCTACCTGAACGCGACGCTTGCCGAATGGCTCGGCATCGACCTGGCCAAGTTCCACCCCGGCTCGCTGTCGATCGCCGAGGTGGTGGCGGGCGAGGGGCTGGCGCTCATCCAGTCCGTGCAGGCCGAGCCCGGCCTGAAGCGCACGGAAATGCTCGACCTCGACCTGCGCAAGACCAACGGCCAGAGCCTGCCGGTGCGCATCGTGCACCGCGTTTCCACGACGCGCGACGGGGCGCCGGGCGAAAGCCGCACCATCGTTCTCGCGCGCGAGGAAGGCAGCGCGAACGACCAGTCCGCCTCGATCGCCTCCATGCGTTTCACGCGCTTCTTCAACAACACGCCGATGGCGATCGCCTCGGTCGACGGCGACGGCCGGATCCTGCGCACCAATGCGCCGTTCCTGAAACTCTTCTCGGGCGTCGTCTCGCGCGACGACATCGACCGCGGCGCCAAGCTCGAGACCATCGTGCACGAGACGGACCGCCTGCGCCTGCAATCGGCGCTCGACGCGGCGAAGGACCGGCAGGGCGACATCGCGCCGCTCGATTCGCTGCACCCGGCCGATGACGGCCGGCATTTCCGCTTCTATGTGAACGCCGTCATCGACCAGAGCGACGAGGCGCCGGAGGAGGCGGCCATCGTCTATGCCGTCGAGATCACCGAGCAGAAGGCGCTCGAGACGCAGATGGCGCAGACGCAGAAGATGAACGCGGTCGGCACGCTCGCCGGCGGCATCGCGCACGACTTCAACAACGTGCTGACGGCGATCCTGCTTTCCTCCGACCACCTGCTCCTGTCCGCCCGCCCGTCCGATGCGAGCTTTGCCGATCTCATGGAGATCAAGCGCAATGCCAACCGGGCGGCCGTGCTGGTGCGCCAGCTGCTCGCCTTCTCGCGCAAGCAGACGATGCGCCCGACGGTGCTGAACCTCACCGACGTCATCGGCGACCTGCGCATGCTCGTCGACCGCATGACCGGAACCAACGTCAAGATCGACGTCGAATACGGCCGCGACCTCTGGCCGGTGAAGACCGACCTCGGCCAGTTCGAGCAGGTGCTGATCAACCTTGCGGTAAATGCCCGCGACGCCATGCCGGAGGGCGGCACGATCATCTTCCGCACCCGCAATGTGGAGGCCGAGGAGGCGGCGGCGCGGAACCTGCGCGACCTGCCGCCGGGCGACTATGTGGAAGTGGAAGTGGCCGACCAGGGCACCGGCATTCCGCCCGAGATCATCGACAAGATCTTCGAGCCCTTCTTCACGACGAAGGAGGTCGGCAAGGGCACCGGGCTCGGCCTCTCCATGGTCTACGGCATCGTCAAGCAGTCCGGCGGCTACATCTATCTCGATTCCGAGGTCGGCCGGGGCACGACCTTCCGCATCCTCATGCCGCGCCACACCGAAGAGGCGGTGCCGGCGGAGGCGACCGGCGATCCGCGCGCGCTGCCGCAGACGGACGGCCAGCCGGCGGCCGTGGCCACGCAGGCGGCGGACAAGGAGCCGCGCGACCTTACCGGCGGTTCGGCCGTGGTGCTGCTCGTCGAGGACGAGGAAGCCGTGCGCCGCGGCGGCAAGCGCATGCTGGAGACGCGCGGCTATACCGTGCACGAGGCCGGTTCCGGCGTGGAAGCGCTCGACATCATGGAGGAGCTGAACGGCGCCGTCGACATCGTCGTCTCCGACGTGGTCATGCCCGAGATGGACGGCCCGTCGCTGCTGCGCGAGCTGCGCAAGTCCTATCCGGACCTCAAGTTCATCTTCGTCTCCGGCTATGCGGAGGACGCCTTCGCCCGCAACCTGCCGGCGGACGCCAAGTTCGGCTTTCTGCCGAAGCCCTTCTCGCTGAAGCAGCTCGCCGAGGCCGTGCGGGAAATGCTCGACGCCTGAGCGCCTTCCCGCTCGCCGTACGCCCTCGGGGCAGAGCCACGCAAGAAAAATGAAGACCGCGTCGGCGGATGCGGCCAAGCCGCTGACAACGTCCGCAAACCTTTCCTTCGTCATGGTCGGGCTTGACCCGACCATCCACAAACCGTTGAAAAGAATGGATCCTCGGGTCAAGCCCGAGGATGACGGAGTATTGGGAGCGAGTTTGTCATCAAGCTGAACGCATCGGCAGATGCGGTTTTTTCCTTGCCCGTCGATCATGGTCAATGGTCGGTTAACCGCTTGCCGCTAGTGTCGAACCCGTATTGCGTATCGGGGCTGCCTTGCATGTGGACCAAACACCATAAGAAGCGGAAATTCGGCCGGCTGGCTCTGCCGGTAATTACAGTCGCATTCCTTTCCTACTTCGGCTATCATTCCGTCCATGGCGACTTCGGTCTCAGGGGGATGGAGGAGTTCGAACGGCAGAGAGTGACGCGCCAGGCGCGTCTGGACGTCCTCGTGCGGCAGCGCCAGACCCTGGAAAAAGAGGTGGCCCTGATGAGCGACGGCTCGCTCGAGCGCGACATGCTCGACGAAAAGGCACGCTCCTATCTCAACATGTCCAGAGCCGACGAAATCGTGATTTTCCACTGAGAAAGTCGATTAACCGAAATCTGGTTAATCGTAAATCTGCCTTACTAATCAGTGGTTTGGAAAGAATATAAGCCATGCATTTATGGCATTGCTGAGGCGGGCTTTCTCCCCTATGGTTTCCTTCAAGAGGCAAACATAGGGAGGAACGAATGGCTCCGCGTAAAACCGCGTCCACGTCCAGCCGCAAAACCGCGGCAAAGCCTGCAAAGAAAGACTTCACCGGCGGCACGATTGCCGAATTCTCCAAGGAAGACGATCTTCATGCCTACCGCGAGATGCTGCTGATCCGGCGTTTCGAGGAAAAGGCCGGCCAGCTCTATGGCATGGGCTTCATCGGCGGCTTCTGTCACCTTTACATCGGCCAGGAAGCGGTCGTCGTCGGCATGCAACTGGCGCTGAAGGAGGGTGACCAGGTCATCACCGGCTATCGCGACCATGGCCACATGCTCGCCTGCGGCATGAGCGCGCGCGGCGTGATGGCGGAGCTGACCGGACGCCGCGGCGGCCTTTCCAAGGGCAAGGGCGGCTCCATGCACATGTTCTCCAAGGAGAAGCATTTCTACGGCGGCCACGGCATCGTCGGTGCGCAGGTCTCGCTCGGCACGGGCCTCGCCTTCGCCAACAAGTACCGCGGCAACGACAATGTCTCGCTCGCCTATTTCGGCGACGGCGCGGCGAACCAGGGCCAGGTCTACGAAAGCTTCAACATGGCTTCCCTCTGGAAGCTGCCGGTCATCTACATCATCGAGAACAACCGCTACGCCATGGGCACCGCCGTCTCGCGCGCCTCGGCCCAGACGGACTTCTCGCAGCGCGGCGCGTCCTTCAACATTCCGGGCTTCCAGGTCGACGGCATGGATGTGCGCGCGGTCAAGGCCGCTGCCGACGAGGCCGTCGAGCACTGCCGCTCCGGCAAGGGCCCGATCATCCTCGAAATGCAGACCTACCGCTACCGCGGCCACTCCATGTCCGACCCGGCGAAGTACCGCTCGAAGGACGAGGTGCAGAAGATGCGGTCCGAGCACGACCCGATCGAGCAGGTGCGCGCCCGCCTTCTGGAAAACAAATGGGCAAGCGAGGACGACCTCAAGCAGATCGACAAGGACGTCCGTGACATCGTCGCCGACAGCGCCGATTTCGCGCAGGCCGATCCGGAGCCGGATGCATCCGAACTCTACACCGACATCCTGCTGTAATCCGGGGAGGGACACCAATGCCAATCGAGATTCTCATGCCCGCCCTGTCTCCGACCATGGAGGAGGGCACGCTCTCCAAGTGGGTCAAGAACGAGGGTGACGCCGTCAAGTCCGGCGACGTGATCGCCGAAATCGAAACCGACAAGGCGACGATGGAAGTCGAGGCCGTCGACGAAGGCGTGATCGGCAAGATCCTGATCGCCGCCGGCACCGAGGGCGTCAAGGTGAACACGGCGATCGCCGTGCTCCTGCAGGACGGCGAGAGCGCCGATGCCATGGCTGTGCCGAAGGCTGCCGAAAAGCAGGCCGAGGCCGCCGGCCCGAAGGTGGAAGAGGCGGAAAAGCCGACCCAGCAGGGCTCCGCCGCCGCACCGGTTCCGGCGCAGCCGAAGGGCGAAGTCGCCCCCGATCCGGATATCCCGGCCGGCACCGAAATGGTATCGACCACCGTGCGCGAGGCGCTGCGCGACGCCATGGCGGAAGAGATGCGCCGCGACGAGGACGTCTTCGTCATGGGCGAGGAAGTCGCCGAATACCAGGGCGCCTACAAGGTCACGCAGGGCCTCTTGCAGGAATTCGGCGCCCGCCGCGTCATCGACACCCCGATCACCGAGCACGGCTTTGCCGGCGTCGGCGTCGGCGCGGCGATGACGGGCCTCAAGCCGATCGTCGAGTTCATGACCTTCAACTTCGCCATGCAGGCGATCGACCAGATCATCAACTCCGCCGCCAAGACGCTCTACATGTCCGGCGGCCAGATGGGCGCGCCGATCGTCTTCCGCGGCCCGAACGGCGCGGCGGCGCGCGTCGCCGCGCAGCACTCGCAGTGCTATGCCGCCTGGTACAGCCATATTCCGGGCCTCAAGGTGGTCATGCCCTACACGGCGGCCGATGCGAAGGGGCTCCTGAAGGCGGCCATCCGCGATCCGAACCCGGTCATCTTCCTCGAAAACGAAATCCTCTACGGCCAGAGCTTCGACGTGCCGAAGATGGACGATTTCGTGCTGCCGATCGGCAAGGCGCGCGTGCACAAGAAGGGCAACGACGCCACCGTCGTCTCCTTCGGCATCGGCATGACCTATGCCATCAAGGCGATCGCGGAACTGGAGAAGGACGGCATCGACGTCGAATTGATCGACCTTCGCACCATCCGCCCGATGGACCTGCCGACGATCATCGAATCCGTCAAGAAGACCGGCCGCCTCGTCGTCGTCGAGGAGGGCTATCCGCAGTCCTCCGTCGGCACCGAGATCGCGACCCGCGTCATGCAGCAGGCCTTCGACTATCTCGATGCGCCGATCCTGACGATCGCCGGCAAGGACGTTCCGATGCCCTATGCCGCCAATCTCGAAAAGCTGGCGCTGCCGAATGTCGGCGAAGTCGTCCAGGCGGTCAAAACCGTCTGCTACAAATAAGGGGAGGGCGCCGAAATGCCGATCAACATTACGATGCCCGCCCTCTCGCCCACCATGGAGGAGGGCAACCTCGCCAAGTGGCTGGTCAAGGAAGGCGACACCGTGAAATCCGGTGACGTCATCGCCGAGATCGAGACCGACAAGGCGACGATGGAGGTCGAGGCCGTCGACGAGGGCACGGTCGCCAAGATCGTCGTTCCCGCCGGCACGGAAGGCGTGAAGGTCAACAGCCTGATCGCCATCCTCGCCGCCGATGGCGAGGATGTGAGCGCCGCCGCTGCCGGCGGCGGTTCGGCGCCCAAGGCGGACGCCAAGCCCGCCGAAGCCAAGCCGGCCGAAACCAAGGCCGAGGCGCCGAAGGACGCGGAAAAGCCGGCTGCTGCGGCCCCGGCTGCCACCGCATCCGCAGGCCCGGCTCCGGCCAAGGACGGCAACCGCGTGTTCTCCTCGCCGCTTGCCCGCCGTCTCGCCAAGGAGGCCGGCATCGACATTTCGGCGGTTTCCGGATCCGGCCCGCACGGCCGCGTGGTCAAGAGCGACGTCGAGAAGGCTGCGGCCTCCGGCGGTGCCAAGCCCGCTGCCGCCGCAGCGCCGGCTGCTGCCGCATCCGCCGCCCCGGCCGCCGCGCCGAAGGGCATGTCGGACGATGCCGTGCTGAAGCTCTTCGACGAGGGCTCCTACGAACTCGTGCCGCATGACGGCATGCGCAAGACCATCGCCAAGCGCCTGCAGGAATCCAAGCAGACGATCCCGCACTTCTACGTGTCGGTCGACGTGGAGCTCGACGCGCTGCTGGCGCTGCGCGCCCAGCTCAACGATTCGGCGCCGCGCAGGGAAGACAAGCCGGCCTACAAGCTGTCGGTCAACGACATGGTGATCAAGGCCATGGCGCTCGCGCTGCGCGACGTGCCGGACGCCAACGTCTCGTGGACCGATACGAACATGGTCAAGCACAAGCATGCGGATGTCGGCGTCGCCGTCTCCATTCCGGGCGGCCTGATCACGCCGATCATCCGCAAGGCGGAACTGAAGACCCTGTCGGCCATCTCCAACGAGATGAAGGACCTCGGCAAGCGCGCCAAGGAACGCAAGCTGAAGCCCGAGGAGTACCAGGGCGGCACGACCGCGGTCTCCAACATGGGCATGATGGGCGTCTCGAACTTCGCCGCCGTCGTCAACCCGCCGCATGCGACGATCCTGGCAGTCGGCGCGGGCACGGAGCGGGTCGTGGTCAAGAAGGGGGAGATGGTCATCGTCAACGCGATGACGGTCACCCTCTCCACCGACCACCGCTGCGTCGACGGCGCGCTCGGCGCCGAGCTGCTCGGGGCCTTCAAGCGCTATATCGAGAACCCGATGGGGATGCTGGTCTGAGACGCTTTCCCTCCCCCTTGCGGGGAGGGTGTCCGCGTAGCGGACGGGTGGGGGTGCCGATTGGGGCAGGAACGGTGAACATGGTCTGGAATCGCGAAAAATCGAATCCGCCCAGTCGTGAAGCGGCGATGAACGCGCCGCGCCTTCGCCGCTCGATGACGGATGCGGAACGCCGCCTTTGGGCCGCGCTTCGCAAGGAATTGCCGGGCATTCCGGGAACTCATTTCCGTCGACAAGTGCCAATCGGTCGTTACGTCGCGGATTTCGTATGTCTGGGCAGGAGGCTCGTTATCGAGGTCGACGGTGAAATCCATGCCGATGCGGGACGGAAAAGACGGGATCTCGAACGGGAGGCTTATTTTCGTGAACAGAATTTTCGCGTCATTCGTTTCCAGAACCGCGAAGTGATGCTGGATATGATGTCTGTCCTTGGAAGGATCGCCATGGAACTCCGCGGAACCACCCCCACCCCTGACCCCTCCCCGCAAGGGGGAGTGGAATATTCCGGGGGGATGCTGTGAAAACCATTCTCTGCTACGGCGACAGCCTGACCTGGGGCTACAATGCGGAAACGCTCGACCGGCACGCCTTCGAGGATCGCTGGCCGAGCGTGCTCGCCAAGGCCCTCGGGCCCGGTGTCGCCGTGATCGCGGAGGGCCTCAACGGCCGCACCACCGCCTATGACGACCATCTGGCCGATTGCGACCGCAACGGTGCGCGCATCCTGCCGACGATCCTGCACAGCCACGACCCGATCGACCTCGTGATCTTGTTCCTCGGCGCCAACGACATGAAGCCCGCCATCTGCGGCACGGCCTTCGGTGCGGTGCAGGGCATGGAGCGGCTGGTGGAGCTGGTGCGCCACCACGCCTGGTCGTTCGACGCGGCGGAGGGGCCGGAGGTACTGATCGTCTCGCCGCCGCCGCTCTGCGAAACGGCGAACACCGCCTTCGCGGCCATGTTCGCCGGCGGCGTGGAGCAATCGGCGATGCTGGCGACGCTCTATGCGGACCTGGCGGACGAGCGCGGCTGCGGCTTTTTCGATGCGGGCTCGGTGGCCGAGACGACGCCGCTCGACGGCGTGCATCTCGACGCGCGGAACACGCGGGCGATCGGCAAGGGGCTGGAACCGGTCGCGCGCATGATGCTCGGGCTTTGACCGGGATCAAGGAGGGAAGGCGCGGGCGCGCTAGGCTGTCACCATCATCAGAAGAAGGAGATGGACATGCCGAACACCCCGCACCAACTGGCAGAGGAATTTCCGGAGCATCTGGCCAAGATCCGCCACCTGCGCGAGGTCGATGGCCACTTCCACCGGATTTCCGAGGAATACCAGGCGGTGAATCTCGCGATCCACCGCGCCGAGACGGATATCGAGCCCGTCGCCGACGTCCACATGGCCGACATGCGGAAGGCGCGGATGCGGCTCAAGGATGAAATCTACGGGATGCTGACGCGGCCGGAAAAGGTCGAAGAGCTTCCCTGAGGGGCGGAGTGCTTCCGCTCCTCGTCAAGGCCGCGGCGGCGTCAGCCGACCGCGGGCGCAGAAGAACAACAGAGGAGTGGAAGCGCTCATGTCGAATGCCTACGACGTCATCGTTATCGGTTCGGGACCGGGCGGGTACATCGCCGCGATCCGCGCGGCGCAATTGGGCCTGAAGACGGCCATCGTCGAGCGCGAGCATCTCGCCGGCATCTGCTCCAACTGGGGCTGCATCCCGACCAAGGCGCTGCTGCGCTCGGCCGAGATCTTCCACTATGCCCAGCATCCGGGCGATTACGGCGTGAAGATCGAGGGCACGGTGACGCCGGACCTGAAGGCGATCGTCGCCCGCTCGCGCGGCATCGCAAGCCGCATGAACGGCGGCGTCGGCTTCCTGATGAAGAAGAACAAGGTCGACATCATCTGGGGCGAGGCCAAGATCACCAAGCCCGGCGAGATCGTCGTCTCCAAGACGAGCAAGGCGATCCAGCAGCCGCAGGCGCCGCTGCCGAAGAACGTCCTGCCCGAGGGCACCTACAAGGCCAAGCATATCGTGATCGCCACCGGCGCCCGTCCGCGCGCGCTGCCGGGCATCGAGCCGGACGGCAAGCTGATCTGGACCTACTTTGAAGCGATGAAGCCGGAGGAAATGCCGAAGTCGCTGCTCGTCATGGGCTCGGGCGCCATCGGCATCGAGTTCGCCTCCTTCTATCGCACGCTCGGCGTCGATGTGACGGTCGTCGAGGTGATGAAGACGGTGATGCCGGTCGAGGATGCGGAAATCTCGGCGCTCGCCAAGAAGCAGTTCGAGAAGCAGGGCATGAAGATCCATCTGGAGGCCAAGGTCGTGAAGGTGGAGAAGGGCGCCAACTCTGTCACCGCCCATGTCGAGATGAAGGACGGCAAGGTCGAGAAGATCACCGCCGACCGCATGATCTCGGCTGTCGGCGTGCAGGCGAACATCGAGAATATCGGCCTCGAGGCGCTCGGCGTGAAGACCGACCGCGGCTTCATCGCCATCGACGGCTACGGCAAGACGAACGTGCCGGGCATCTATGCGATCGGCGACGTCGCAGGTCCCCCCATGCTCGCCCACAAGGCCGAGCACGAGGCCGTCATCTGCATCGAGAAGATCGCCGGCCTGCCGAACGTGCATCCGATGGACAAGGCGAAGATCCCGGGCTGCACCTATTGCCATCCGCAGGTCGCCTCCGTGGGCCTGACGGAAGCGAAGGCCAAGGAGCAGGGCCGCGACATCCGCGTCGGCCGCTTCCCCTTCGTCGCCAACGGCAAGGCCATCGCGCTCGGCGAGGACCAGGGCCTCGTCAAGACGATCTTCGACAAGAAGACGGGCGAACTTCTGGGCGCCCACCTCGTCGGGGCGGAAGTGACCGAGCTCATCCAGGGCTTCGTTATCGCCATGAACCTCGAGACGACCGAGGAGGAGCTGATGCACACGATCTTCCCGCACCCGACCATTTCGGAAACGCTGAAGGAAAGCGTGCTCGATGCCTATGGGCGTGCACTGAACGCTTGAACGTGCTAAGGCCCGCCTCCACATGAGGCGGGCTCAGACTCTCGGAAAAATGCCGCGAACCTCTCTTTCGTCATGGTCGGGCTTGACCCGGCCATCCATAAGCGTCGGAGGGGGTGGGGCGAGGTTTGACAGCAGCCCGAGCCTGCCGCAGATAAGGCTGGCTCGAAATTTCGGGTCCGCAAGACAGGCGCAGAAGCCTGCTAGAAAGTGGAATCGACATGGTCACCATTCTCGACCGCACCAATCTTGATCCCAACGCTCCGCGGGTGCGCCATCCGGAAAAGGCCCATCGGCCGGATACGGAAGTGCTGCGCAAGCCGGAATGGATCCGCGTCAAGGCGCCGGTTTCCAAGGGCTACCAGGAAACGCGCGACCTCGTGCGCTCGCACAAGCTGGTGACGGTGTGCGAGGAGGCGGGCTGCCCGAATATCGGCGAGTGCTGGGACAAGAAGCACGCCACCTTCATGATCATGGGCGAGATCTGTACCCGCGCCTGCGCCTTCTGCAACGTGGCGACGGGCAAGCCGAATGCACTCGACATGGAAGAGCCGGAAAACGTCGCCAAGGCCGTCCGGCAGATGGGCCTGTCGCATGTCGTCATCACATCCGTCGACCGCGACGACCTTGCCGATGGCGGCGCGGAGCACTTCGAGAAGGTGATCTGGGCGATCCGCGCGGCTTCCCCCGCGACGACGATCGAGATCCTGACGCCGGACTTCCTCAAGAAGCCGGGCGCGCTGGAGCGCGTCGTCGCGGCCAAGCCGGACGTCTTCAACCACAACATGGAGACCGTGCCGGGCAACTATCTCACGGTGCGCCCCGGCGCGCGCTACTTCCACTCCGTGCGCCTGTTGCAGCGCGTGAAGGAGCTGGACCCGACCATGTTCACCAAGTCGGGCATCATGGTGGGCCTCGGCGAGGAGCGCAACGAAGTGCTCCAGCTGATGGACGACCTCAGGACCGCCGATGTGGACTTCCTGACCATCGGCCAGTACCTGCAGCCGACCCGCAAGCACCACAAGGTCGACCGCTTCGTGACGCCGGAGGAGTTCAAGTCCTATGAGACGGTCGCCTATACCAAGGGCTTCCTGATGGTCTCCTCCAGCCCGCTGACCCGCTCCTCGCACCATGCCGGCGACGACTTCGCCCGGCTGAGGGCTGCGCGAGAAAGAAAGCTCTCCATCGCCGCCGAGTAAAAGTCCTTGGCCAGCACGATCCGGCTGCTACATTGCCGCTTTGACCGTGGAGGACCGGATGAGCAAAGGCAGCGTTCTCGCCAGGATCAGGAATATCCTCCTGGCGCCCATTCACGCTTTGCAGATCCTTTCGGGAAACAAGGAGTTCCGCAACCCGATCCTCGGAAGCGAGCGACTGAACCGCAAGGGCCTTCACGTCTGGCGGGTGAAAACCGCCGCCAGAATTGCGGGCTGGCGCCGAAAGCGGCTTCGCCATCTCGTCACGAAGGACGAACGATCCTTCTTCGCGGCCAATGGCTTCATTGAGCGCCGTAACCTCTTGTCGAACGAGGACTTCAGGGCGCTGGTCCGTGAGGTCGAGTTGCTGGAGGCACCTGCACGCGAAATGCGCGAGGGCCGCGCCGTCACCCGCCGTATCCCCCTGACCCCGGATGTCCTGGCGAAAAACCCCGCGATAAAGGCATTCCTAAACAGTGAACGATGGACCGGCCCGATCCGTTATGTCGGCGGGTTTAATGTCGAACCGGTGCTGAGCATCCAGACTATTTTCGGCACGCCTTCGCAGGGCGCCGGCGAGATGGATCCCCAGACCGACCTGCATACCGACACGTTCCATTCCACCGCAAAGGCCTGGTATTTCCTCTACGATGTGCCGGCAGACGAGGGGCCTTTCACCTATGTCGCGGGCTCGCACAAGCTGACGCGGCGCCGGCTTGCGTGGCAGAAGCGGATGAGCATTCTGGGGTCGCGCGGATGGACCGGCGGTTCCTTCCGTATCCCGCTGTCAGCGGTGAAGCGCCTCCATCTGCCCATGCCGACGAAATTCGCGGTGCCGGCCAATACGCTCGTCGTCGGCGATACATTCGGGTTCCATGCCCGGGGCTATTCCGCGCGCAGTTCCGTTCGGGTGGAATTCTACGCATCGCAAAGGCCGAATCCGTTCCTGCCCTTCGTCAATCTCGATGTCGCCCACATTCCCTTCGTACGCGGACGCAAGGAGGTGATCGGGTGGTATCTGGAGGATTGGCTTGTGCGCCTCGGTTTGCAGCGTGAGATATGGCGACCGATCGGCCAGGCCCGTCCGCGGCCTGACATTCCTTCGAACCACACGCCGTCTTGATCTTGCCGCTCGCTGCGTCTAGAGCGTTTCCGCTTTTCTTCGAATCGCGAAAACGCTCTATCTGTTTGTTTCAACGCATTTCCGGACGGAAAACCGCTTCGCACTTTTCCTGGAAATGCTCTAACGCCGTGCGGCACGGATTGCCAACCCGCCGACGGCCGGATGTCCATGAGAAAACCCATGACTGTTTCGATCACGATCGGGGAGGCCACCGAACGGCTGACGACGGCGAACCGCGTGCTGGTGATCGGTTGCTCGGGCAGCGGGAAGAGCACGCTGGCGCGAAAACTCGGCGAGCGGCTGGGTTTGCCCTATGTCTCGATGGACCGCGAGATCTTCTGGCTGCCGGGCTGGACGGTGCGGCCCCGCGCGGAGGCCCTGGCGCGCCTGCAAGCGATTGTGGCGCAGGAGCGCTGGATCATCGACGGCACCAGCCCGGGCACCTTGCCGGTGCGCCTGCCGCGCACGCATCTCGTCCTCTGGCTTCGCCCGCCGCGCTGGACGTCGCTTTACGGCGTGCTCTCGCGCTGGCTGAAATTCCGCGGCCGGTCGCGGCCGGAGATGGCCGATGGTTGCCCGGAGCGGATGACGCGCGAATTCCTGACCTATATCTGGAACTTCGAGAAGACGGAGAGCCCGGAAATCGATGAGAAGCTTGCGGCATATGGCCCTGATGTGCCGGTTTGCGTGTTGAAATCCAAGGCGGAGAACCGCCGGCTACTTGCCATCCTCGCGCGGCAATATTAGCTCTCGGCCATGCCCCAGTTCGAAACCCGCCGTCCGGTTCCCCACACACCAGAACAGATGTACGACCTCGTCGCCGATGTCGAGCGCTACCCGGAGTTCCTGCCGCTCTGCGAGGCGCTGACCGTGCGTTCGCGCAAGGAGCGCGACGGCAAGGAGCTCCTGGTCGCCGACATGACCGTCGGCTACAAGGCGATCCGCGAGACCTTCACCACCCAGGTCCTCCTCAACCGCGCCGAGCGGGCGATCGACGTCAAATATATCGACGGGCCGTTCCGCTATCTCGACAACCGCTGGCGCTTCGAGGCGGCGCCGGGCGGCGGTTGCTCCGTACATTTCTTCATCGACTACGAATTCAAGAGCCGCATTCTCGGCGCGCTGATGGGCTCGATGTTCGATCGCGCCTTCCGCATGTTCACCGACGCCTTCGAGAAACGCGCCGCGACGATCTACGGCAGCTGAACAAAACGGCGTGACCATCCGTCATTCACCCGAGGATCAACGGCCGGGAGGCGGACGATGGGTGCTGTGACGATAGGGCGCTTGCGCATTCTTGTGCTGGCTTCTTCGATATTCGCGGCCGATGGCGCATCCGCGGAGCCCGACCTGACGCTGTTACGCAAGCCCGGAAGCTATGTGCTGCTGCTCGATGCCGACAAACGCCCGATCGCCGGCAACTACTGGCTCTCCGAAGGGCTGAAGGTGAGCATGCGTTCGCGCAGTCCCGGCGCCTATCCCGAGCCGCTTCGTTACAGCGACCAGGATTTTCCGCCCGGCCGCGTCGCCAACATGTATCTGTTCCTCAACGGGAAGGAGACGGTGACGCCGGACATCAGGGCGGTGCCCGTCGGCGAGACGGCGACGGTGACGCGCAGGTTCGAGCCGCTGGGGCAACTGGCGGGCAAGGTCGAGGCGCGAAGCCTCACCTACACGCTCACCACCGTCGCGGTCATCTCCGAGGCGATGGCGGGCGCAAAACTCCTCAGCCGGATCTACGAGATCGCGCCGGTGGATCCGGCGAACAAGGAGATGGACTGGGGACGACGGGTCTATATCGAGACCCTCGACCTCGACATTTCCCGCGAGCAGGCGGCGCGCGTCGCCGACATCGAGACCGGCAAGGCCGGCAGCACGGGGGATTTCGAGGGCATCTATGCCAGCCGCGTGCTTGCGGGCGACGACTATGCCGCATGCATGGCGGAGAAGCGCGCCGGCAAGGAATATCAGGACGCCGTTCGCCGCGAGCACGAGACGAACGATGCCTGGATGGCCAAGGAATACCTGGCGACGGGCGTTCCCTGGTGGGAGCAGGACGACGCGGCGGTCCGCATGGAGGCCTTGCTCGACGTCACCGGGCTCTGTCTGCCCGGAGCGGCGAAATAGCTCAGTCCGCTTCCGACAGTTCGATCAGCATTTCGAGCGCCGTGCGCACCGTCGCAAGGCGCACGGCGCTGCGGCCGATATCGCCGTAGCGCATTTCCCGGTGCAGCGTTTCATGCCCCCTGCGGGCCGCGGCGAGGTGGACGAGGCCGACCGGCTTTTCCTCCGAACCGCCGCCGGGCCCGGCGATGCCCGTCACGGCAACCGAGATGTTCGCGGCGGAATTGCCGATGGCGCCTTCGGCCATCTCGATGGCGGTCGGGCGGGAGACGGCGCCGTGCGCCTTCAGCGTCGCATTGGCGACGCCGATCATCTCCCGCTTCGCTTCGTTGGAATAGGTGACGAAGCCCCGGTCGAAGACGCTCGACGAGCCCGATATCTCGGTGATCGCGCCGGCGATGAGGCCGGCTGTGCAGGATTCGGCGGTGGCGATCAACAGGCCGCGCTCCGTGAAATCGGCGACGATTTTTCGTGCAGTGTCTTCGATGTCCTTTGGCCAGAGGCTCATGCGTCGGTTCCCCCGTAGACGACGGTGGCGGTGGCGATGGCGGCGATGCCCTCGCGGCGGCCGATGAAGCCGATCTTCTCGTTGGTCGTCGCCTTGACCGAGCAGCGGTCGATGGAGATGCCGAGGAAATCGGCAAGGTTGCGGCGCATCGCCTCGCGGTGCGGGCCGACCTTGGGCGCCTCGGCGATCAGCGAGACGTCGGCGTTCATGATCGTGCCGCCCTTTGCGCGCACGATGCCGGCGGCATGTTCGAGGAAGATGCGCGAGGCCGCGCCTTTCCATTGCGGATCGGAGGGCGGGAAATGATCACCGATATCACCGGCCCCGCAGGTGGCGAGCAGCGCGTCCGTCAGCGCATGCAGCGCGACGTCGGCGTCGGAATGGCCGGAGAGCGCCTGGTCGTGCGCGATGAAGAGGCCGCAGAGCGTGACGCCGTCGCCTTCGACGAGCTGGTGCACGTCATAGCCGTTGCCGGTGCGAACGTCCGGCAGGCCGTGGGAAAGGCGCTGGTCGGCCATGGCGATATCCTTCTGCAGGGTGAGCTTGACGTTGCCGGCGCTGCCTTCGACGAGATGCACGCGAACGCCCGCCCATTCGGCGATCGAGGCGTCGTCGGTGAAATCCGTGCGGCCGGAGGCGCTGGCGCGGCGGTGGGCCTCCAGGATGGTGGCGAGGTGGAAGGATTGCGGCGTCTGGGCGGCGAAGAGGCCGGAACGCGAGACGGTCTCGGCGACATTGCCGTTGGCGTCCGCCCGCTTCAGCGTGTCGGCCACCGCGACGGCCGGCAGAACGGCACGGGCGCCGTGCTGGAAGGCGGCGAGGGTGCGCTCCAGGATGGCGAGCTCGACGAAGGGGCGCACCGCATCCTGGATGAGGACGTGGCTGACCGCGTCGGCCGGAAGGGCTTCCAGGCCGGCCAGCACGGACTGCTGGCGCGTCGGGCCGCCATGGACGACGGTGAGGCGCTCCCCGGCGGGAAGGGCGGCGGCGCGGGCCGTTTCGAACAGGGCCGCGTCATCGGGGTGTATCACGATCACGATATGCCGGGCGTGCGGCCAATTGACAAAGAGATCGAGCGTATGGGAGATGACCGGCCTTCCGCCGATGCGCCGATACTGCTTGGGGCCTTCGGCATGGCTGCCGGCCCGTTCGCCTCGCCCGGCGGCGACGATCACCACACCGCAGGATAGCGCATTTTCCGCCAGCATTTCGGTCTCGCACCTCCCGGTTCAAAGCGTTTTGAGGTGGTTTAGCCGGAAGGATGGCGCAATTCCAGCGTCCTTTGGAAAATTGCGGCGGCATGTGATTGCGGCTTGGCAAGAACGACAAGAATGGCTAAAAATAGTGCACAGACATGACTTGCTTGAAAGATGAGCATTTGACGATCCCCTCCCTGTCAGCGCCGCTCGATGTCGGCGGCCGGAGCCTTCGCAACCGGGTGGTTCTGGCGCCGATGTCCGGCGTCACGGACCTGCCGTTCCGCGATCTCGCCTGGCGTTTCGGCGCGGGGCTGGTGGTGACGGAGATGGTGGCGAGCCGCGAGCTGGCGCTGAACGCGCGGGAAAGCTGGTCGCGCATCCGCAATTGCGGCATCCGGCCCCACATGGTGCAGCTTGCCGGCCGCGAGGCGCACTGGATGGCCGAGGCGGCGAGGATCGCCGAAGGCGAGGGCGCCGACATCATCGACATCAACATGGGCTGCCCCGCCAAGAAGGTGATCGGCGGCTATTCCGGCTCGGCGCTGATGCGCGATCCCGACCATGCGCTCGGCCTGATCGAGGCGACCGTCAAGACGGTGAAGGTGCCGGTGACGGTGAAGATGCGGCTCGGCTGGGATCATGGCTCGATCAATGCGCCGCATATCGCGGCCCGCGCCGAGGCGGCGGGAGCGGCGATGATCACCGTGCACGGGCGCACGCGCATGCAGTTCTACGAGGGCAGGGCCGATTGGGACGCGATCCGCGCGGTGCGCGACGTGCTCTCCATTCCGCTGGTGGCCAACGGCGATGTCGATACCGCGCAGGATGCCGAAGACATCCTGCGGCGTTCCGGCGCCGATGCGGTGATGGTTGGGCGCTCGGCGCAGGGCCGGCCGTGGCATCCGGCGGTGCTGGCCGGCGCCTGCGTGCATCCCTCGACGGCGGAGATCGCCGTCCTCGCGGTGGAGCACTATCGCATGATGCTCGATTTCTACGGTGCCGAGGCGGGGCTGCGCCATGCGCGAAAACATCTCGGCTGGTATCTGGAGCGTTTCGCTCCCGGCTTCACCGGCCCGGCCAAGGCCGAGCTCATGACGGCGCGCGACAGCGATTTCGTTGCCGACAGACTGGCCGAGGCGCTGCTCGCCGGCGCGGTGCCGACGCTTGGAGAGGCCGCATGACGGGCAAGCCCCAGGACCCCAATGCCGCGAAGGCGCCGGACCTGGCGCTCGCCGTGCTCAACGCCATCCAGAACCCGGTCATCCTCGTCGATGCGGGCGGGCTGATCGCCTTTGCCAACTGGGAGGCGGAATCCTTCTTCGGGGCGAGCGCCGGCTATCTCGCGCGGCACGACATTTCCACCTTCATTCCCTTCGGCAGCCCGCTCCTGACGCTGATCGACCAGGTGCGCGAGCGCAAGGCGCCGGTCAGCGAATACCGCGTCGACCTCAGCTCGCCGCGGCTCGGCGCGGAAAAGCTCGTCGATATCTACGTTGCGCCCGTGACGACCGAGCCGGGTTCGGTGGTGGTCGTCATCCAGGAACGCTCGATGGCGGACAAGATCGACCGACAGCTTACCCATCGCGGTGCGGCCCGCTCGGTGACGGGGCTCGCCTCCATGCTGGCGCACGAGATCAAGAACCCGCTTTCCGGCATCCGCGGCGCCGCGCAGCTTCTCGAAACGTCCGTGGGCGACGAGGACCGGGCACTGACGCGGCTCATCTGCGACGAGACGGACCGAATCGTCTCGCTGGTCGATCGCATGGAGGTGTTTTCCGACGAGCGGCCGGTCGACCGCGTGCCGCTCAACATCCACTCCGTGCTCGACCATGTAAAGATCGTCGCCAAGGCGGGTTTTGCGCGCAACATCAAGATCACCGAGCTCTACGACCCGTCGCTGCCGCCGGTCTTCGCCAATCGCGACCAGCTGGTGCAGGTGTTCCTCAACCTCATCAAGAACGCCTCCGAGGCGATCGGCGACCGGCCGGACGGCGAAATCCAGCTGACGACCGCCTACCGCCCGGGCATCCGCCTCTCCGTCGCCGGCACGCGGGAGAAGATTTCGCTGCCGCTGGAATTCTGCGTGCACGACAACGGGCCGGGCGTGCCGGCGGATCTCCTGCCGCACCTGTTCGATCCCTTCATCACCACCAAGACCAACGGGTCGGGCCTCGGCCTTGCGCTGGTGGCGAAGATCATCGGCGGGCATGGCGGCATCGTCGAATGCGACAGCCAGGGCTCCCGGACCACCTTCCGCGTGCTGATGCCGGCCTCCCGCGGCGTCAGCGAAGACGACGACTTTCCCAAGACCAAAGGACATGATTGATGACAGGCGCCACAGTCCTCGTTGCCGATGACGATGCCGCGATCCGCACGGTTCTCAACCAGGCTCTCAGCCGCGCGGGCTATGACGTGCGCATCACCTCCAATGCGGCGACGCTGTGGCGCTGGATCGCCGCCGGCGAGGGCGACATCGTCGTCACCGACGTGGTGATGCCGGACGAGAACGCCTTCGACCTCCTGCCGCGCATCAAGAAGGCGCGGCCGGACCTGCCGGTGCTCGTGATGAGCGCGCAGAACACCTTCATGACGGCGATCAAGGCCTCGGAAAAGGGCGCCTACGACTACCTGCCGAAACCCTTCGACCTCACCGAGCTGATCGCGATCATCGGCCGCGCGCTGTCCGAGCCGAAGCGCAAGCCGGCCCGGCTCGACGACGACACGCAGGACGGCATGCCGCTCGTCGGCCGCTCGGCGGCGATGCAGGAGATCTACCGCGTGCTCGCCCGGCTGATGCAGACGGACCTGACGCTGATGATCACCGGCGAATCGGGCACCGGCAAGGAGCTTGTCGCCCGCGCGCTGCACGACTACGGCAAGCGCCGCAACGGCCCCTTCGTCGCCATCAACATGGCGGCGATCCCGCGCGACCTCATCGAATCGGAGCTCTTCGGCCATGAGAAGGGTGCCTTCACCGGGGCGCAGAACCGCTCCACCGGCCGTTTCGAACAGGCGGAGGGCGGCACGCTGTTCCTCGACGAGATCGGCGACATGCCGATGGACGCCCAGACCCGTCTCCTGCGCGTGCTCCAGCAGGGCGAATACACCACCGTCGGCGGCCGCACGCCGATCCGCACCGACGTACGCATCGTCGCGGCGACCAACAAGGATCTGAAACAGTCGATAAATCAAGGGCTTTTCCGGGAAGACCTCTACTATCGCCTTAACGTCGTGCCGCTGCGCCTGCCGCCGCTGCGCGACCGGGCGGAGGACATTCCGGACCTCGTGCGCCATTTCGTGCAGCAGGCGGAAAAGGAAGGGCTCGACGCCAAGCGCTTCGACCAGGAGGCGCTGGAGCTGATGAAGGCGCATCCCTGGCCGGGCAATGTGCGCGAGCTGGAAAACGTCGTGCGCCGGCTCACCGCGCTCTATCCGCAGGACGTCATCACCCGCGAGATCATCGAGACGGAGCTGCGCGCCGATATCCCGGACAGTCCGATCGAAAAGACCGCGGTGCGCAGCGGCTCGCTCTCCATCTCTCAGGCGGTGGAGGAGAATATGCGGCAGTATTTCGCCAGCTTCGGCGATGGCCTGCCGCCGACCGGGCTCTACGACCGCGTGCTCGCCGAGGTGGAGTACCCGCTGATTCTCGCCGCGCTCACAGCCACCCGCGGCAACCAGATCAAGGCGGCCGACCTGCTCGGCCTCAACCGCAACACGCTGCGCAAGAAAATTCGCGAACTGGGTGTATCTGTGTACAGAAGTTCGCGCTCTGCTTGACTTGATGGCCGCAGGCGTTGCATTTTGGCCACAATCTGTTGCTTGAGGGTAACAGAGGGGTTTGCGGCCGAATAGGCGCGCGTGCCTGATCGTCATGGATACGGGCGCGGACGCGGCCGGTCCCTCGCGCGATCGGCGCTGCTCCGGAAAACACGAGAAGAACGCCGGTTCCCTTCGGGGTGTCCGGCCGGGGAAGCGATGCGGCAGATGACGGAAGGCGTGAGCCTGCTCTCAGGCGAAAACGGTAAGGCGGCGGGCAGCGACCGGCGTGCCTCCTTCGCTTTGCCGGGCCTTGTGCTGGCCGGGGGCGCGCTCGTCGCCGCGACGATCTCGCTGTTCATCCTGCTCGGGCTGACGCCGATCAAGCCGGAAGCCAATGTCGTCATCGCCTCGGCGGCGATCAACGCGGTCTTCATCGTCGGCCTGGTGTTCCTGATCGGCCGCGAGATCCTGCGGCTCCTGCGCGCGCGCAGCCGCGGCCGCGCCGCCGCGCGCCTGCATGTGCGCATTGTCGCGCTGTTCTCCATCGTCGCGATCACGCCCGCGGTGCTCGTCGCCATCTTCGCCTCCATCACGCTCGACGTCGGCCTTGACCGCTGGTTCTCCATCCGCACACAGTCGATCGTCAGTTCCTCGCTCAACGTGGCGCAGGCCTATGTGCTGGAGAATGCGAGCTACCTGCAGGGCCAGACGGCCTCGATGGCGAACGACCTCGACCGCAACCGCCAGCTCTACAGCCTCGACCGCACCGGTTTCATCGATCTGATGACGCGCCAGGCGCGCGGCCGCGGCATGCTCGGCGCCTTCCTGCTGCGCGCCGACGGTTCGACGATCCTGCAGGCGAACATCCAGATCGAAAACGAGCTGCCGGCCGTGCCGGAGGATGCCCTGAAGGCCTCCGCCGCCGGCCAGCCGACGCTGATCCCGCCGGGCGGCACCAATCTCGTCGGCGCCATCATCAAGCTCGACAACATCCCGGAGGCATTCCTCTACACGATCCGCACCGTCGATCCCGAGGTCATGCGCTCCATGCGGCTGATGGAGGAGAACACGGCGGAATACCGCGCGCTGGAGGCCGGGCGCACGACCCTGCAGATCGCCTTCGGCGTGCTCTATCTCGGCTTTGCCCTCATCGTGCTGCTCGCGGCGATCTGGACGGCGATTGCCGTCGCCGACCGTATCGTGCGGCCGATCCGCCAGCTGATCGGCGCCGCCGACAGCGTCGCCTCGGGCAATCTCGACGTCAGCGTGCCGGTGCGCACGGTCGATGGAGACGTCGGCAACCTGTCGCGCACCTTCAACAAGATGATCGCGGAAATTCGCGCGCAGCAGGAGCAGATCCTCGACGCGAAGGACGAGGTCGACCATCGCCGTCGTTTCATCGAGGCGGTGCTCTCGGGCGTCACGGCCGCCGTCATCGGCGTCGAGGAGGACGGCCGCGTGACCATCGCCAATCTTTCGGCCGAGATCCTGCTCGGGCGCAACGCCAGTGAGCTGATCGGCAAGCCGCTGACCGAAGTGGCGCCGGAGATCGCGGCGGTGCTGGCCGAGGGCTCCACCCGCCACCGCAACAATTACCGCAAGCAGGTCAACATCATGCACGGCGGCAAGGAGCGGACGCTGAACGTGCAGGTGACGCGCGAGGAGGCGAAGGATGCCAAGGAATCCTATGTCGTCACCATCGACGATATCACCGACCTCGTCATCGCCCAGCGCTCCACCGCCTGGGCGGACGTGGCGCGGCGCATCGCGCACGAGATCAAGAACCCGCTGACGCCGATCCAGCTTTCCGCGGAGCGCATCCGGCGCCGCTACGGCAAGCAGATCGACCCGGAGGACCGTGCCGTCTTCGACCAGTGTACGGACACGATCGTGCGCCAGGTCGAGGATATCGGCCGCATGGTCGACGAGTTCTCCGCCTTCGCGCGCATGCCGAAGCCGACGAAGGAGCGCTCGGACCTGCGCAGCATCCTGAAGGACGCGGTCTTCCTGCGAGAGATGGGCAATACCCATGTCGTCTTCCGCAAGGATCTCGGCGAAGTGCCGCTCGAAGGGCTGTTCGACGCACGCATGCTCGGCCAGGCCTTCGGCAACATCATCAAGAATGCGGTGGAGGCCATCGAGGCGCTGCCGCCGGAGGTGACGCGCGAGGAGCGCAGGATCCTCGTCCGGGCGACACCCGACGACGCAGGACGGCGGTTCGTCGTTGATGTCATTGACAACGGCAAGGGTTTGCCGACGGAGAACCGGCACCGGATCCTCGAACCCTACATGACGATGCGCGAGAAGGGCACGGGGCTCGGCCTCGCCATCGTGAAGAAGATCATCGAAGACCACGGCGGACAGCTGGAACTGCATGATGCCCCCGCGGATTTCGACAACGGCCACGGGGCGATGATCCGGGTGATCCTGCCCTACGAGGAAACGGTGGTGGCCGTCGATGCGGACAAGAAGAACAGGGAAGTGAGCCATGGCGTCTGATATTCTTGTGGTGGACGACGAGGAGGACATCCGCGAGATCGTCTCCGGCATCCTCTCGGACGAGGGGCACGAGACGCGCACCGCCTATGACAGCGACAGCGCGCTCGCCGCGATCAACGATCGCATGCCGCGCCTCGTCTTCCTCGACATCTGGATGCAGGGCAGCAAGCTCGACGGGCTGGCGCTGCTCGACGAGATCAAGAGCCGCCATCCGGACCTGCCGGTCGTGATGATCTCCGGCCACGGCAATATCGAGACGGCCGTCTCGGCCATCCGCCGCGGCGCCTATGACTTCATCGAGAAGCCGTTCAAGGCGGATCGGCTGATCCTCATCGCCGAGCGGGCGCTGGAGAATTCCAAGCTGCGCCGCGAGGTGACGGAACTGAAAAAGCGTTCTGGCGATCCGGTGGAGCTGATCGGCACCTCGGTTGCCGTCTCGCAGCTGCGCCAGAACATCGAGAAGGTCTCGCCGACCAACAGCCGCATCATGATCCTCGGCCCCTCCGGCTCCGGCAAGGAGCTGGTCGCGCGCATGATCCACCGCAAGTCGAGCCGCGCCAACGGGCCGTTCGTCGTCTTGAACGCGGCGGCGATCACGCCGGAGCGCATGGAGGTCGCGCTGTTCGGCACGGAAGGAACGCCCGGCCAGCCGCGCAAGACCGGGGCGCTCGAAGAGGCGCATGGCGGCATCCTCTATCTCGACGAGATCGGCGAGATGCCGCGCGAGACGCAGAACAAGATCCTGCGCGTGCTGGTCGACCAGCAGTTCGAGCGCGTCGGCGGCTCCAAGCGGGTGAAGGTGGACGTGCGCATCATCTCCTCCACCGCCTACAATCTCGAGAGCCTGATCGCCGAGGGCGGTTTTCGCGAGGACCTCTATCACCGCCTCGCCGTCGTGCCCGTGCGCGTGCCGCCGCTCGCCGAGCGGCGCGAGGACATCCCCTTCCTCGTCGACATGTTCATGCGCCAGATCAGCGAGCAGGCGGGCATCCGCTCGCGCAAGATCGGCGATGACGCGCTCGCGGTGCTGCAGGCGCATGACTGGCCGGGCAATATCCGGCAGCTGCGGAACAATATCGAGCGGCTGATGATTCTCGCCCGCAGCGACGGCCCGGACACGCCGATCACCGCCGACATGCTGCCGACGGAAGTGGGCGACATGCTGCCGAAGATCTCCACGCAGGGCGACCAGCACATCATGACGCTGCCGCTGCGCGAGGCGCGCGAAATGTTCGAGCGGGACTATCTCATCGCCCAGATCAACCGCTTCGGCGGCAACATTTCCCGCACGGCCGAATTCGTCGGCATGGAGCGCTCGGCGCTCCATCGCAAACTGAAGTCGCTTGGCGTATAAGGCCCTCGGAAACTTGAGGGATTCTTGGGCATGAAGGTCATTATCTGCGGCGCCGGACGCGTCGGCTACGGTATCGCGGAGCGGCTCTCGCAGGAGGGCAACGACGTTTCGGTGATCGACACGCAGCCCTCGCTGATCGCCGCCATAACCGACACGCTCGATGTCAGCGGCATCGTCGGCCACGGCGCGCATCCGGAGGTGCTGGCCAAGGCCGGCGCGGACCAGGCGGACATGCTGATCGCCGTCACGCTGTTCGACGAGGTCAACATGGTCGCCTGCCAGGTGGCCCACTCGCTGTTCAACGTGCCGACCAAGATCGCCCGCATCCGCTCGCAGAACTATCTCGCGCCGGAATATTCCGACCTCTTCTCCCGCGAGAACATGCCGATCGACGTCACCATCTCGCCGGAGGTGGAGGTGGGCAAGATGGTGCTGAGGCGCATCTCCTTCCCGGGCGCGACGGACGTCGTGCGCTTTGCCGACGACCGCATCGTCATGGTGGCGATCGAATGCATGGAGGACTGCCCGGTCGTCGAGACGCCGCTGAAGCAGCTCAGCGAACTCTTCCCCGACCTCAACGCCACCGTCACCGGCATCTTCTCCAACGGCAAGCTCTTCGTGCCGAATTCCACCGACCAGCTGCATTCCGGCGACCTTGCCTATGTGGTCTGCGACAAGGGGCACGTCCGGCGCACGCTGGCGCTGTTCGGCCACGAGGAGCAGGAGGCGGCGCGCATCGTCATCGCCGGCGGCGGCAATATCGGCTATTTCGTCGCCAGGGCGATCGAGGACTACCAGGCGAAGACGCGGCTGAAGATCATCGAGAGCGATCGCGAGCGGGCCGTCGCGATCGCCGACAAGCTGCGCAATGCGGTCGTGCTGCACGGTTCGGCGCTCGACCAGAAGATGCTGCTCCAGGCGGATATCCAGGATGCGGACCTGATCGTCGCGCTGACCAACAATGACCAGATCAACATTCTCGGCAGCGTGATGGCCAAGCGCCTCGGCTGCAAGCAGAACCTCGTGCTGATCAACGATCCGATGTACCAGGATTTCACCAAGACGCTCGGCATCGACGCGCATATCAATCCGCGTGCGGTGACGATCTCCGGCATCCTGCAGCATGTCCGCAAGGGGCGCATCCGCTCGGTCTATGCGGTGCAGAAAGGATCTGCCGAGGTGATCGAGGCCGAAGCGCTGGAGACCTCGCCGCTCGTCGGCAGGCCGCTGCGCGAGATCGAGTTGCCGCCCGGCATCCGCATCGGCGCGATCTATCGCGACAATGCGGTGATCCGGCCGGACGGCAGCACGAAGATCAAGGCGAGGGACCGCGTCGTGCTGTTCGCTGCCGCGGTGGCCGTCCGCCATGTCGAACAGCTCTTCCGCGTCAGCATCCAGTATTTCTGAGCGGGTCTGCATCCGCAAACCTGAAAATAGGAACCCCCATGCCGCGCATCGCCTATGTCAATGGCCGTTATGTCCGCCATGCCGACGCGGCGGTGCATATCCTGGATCGCGGTTTCGTCTTTGCCGATGCGGTCTATGAGGTCTGCCAGGTCCAGCAGGGCTATATCGTCGATCTGTCGCGTCATCTCGACCGGCTCGACCGGTCGCTTGCGGAAATCCGCATCCGCCCGCCGATGCCGCGCGCGGCGCTGATCGGCATCCTGCGGCAGGTGCTGCGGCGCAACCTCGTGACCAATGGCCTGGTCTATCTTCAGGTGACGCGCGGCGTTGCGAAGCGGGACCATGTCTTTCCCTCGCCGGAAGTGCGCCC
The DNA here is from genome assembly GCF_050859155.1 of Shinella yambaruensis. Taxonomy (NCBI): domain Bacteria; kingdom Pseudomonadati; phylum Pseudomonadota; class Alphaproteobacteria; order Hyphomicrobiales; family Rhizobiaceae; genus Shinella; species Shinella yambaruensis. The sequence continues at coordinate 2,039,921 of NZ_CP150638.1, read as the reverse complement.
GACGCTGGTCGTCACGGCGAAAAGCCTTGCCCCGGTGGTGAACGCCGCCCGATATGCCTCGGGCGTCCGGGCGGCCACGGTCGCCGACAACCGCTGGGGGCGGGTGGACATCAAGACCGTCGGCCTGCTGCCGAACGTGCTGGCCCGCCAGCAGGCGAAGGAGGCCGGCGCGCAGGAGGCGATTTTTGTGGATGCGGAAGGCAATGTCACGGAGGGCGGCGCGACGAATCTCTGGATCGTCGACCGGGCGGGAACGCTCGTCACGCGGCCGGCCGATCATGGCATCCTCAACGGCATTACCCGCACGACGCTGATGGATGTCGCCGCAGCGCTCGGGCTTGCGGTCGAGGAACGCCGGTTTTCCGTGGCGGAGATGCTGGAGGCGCGGGAAGTGTTCGTGACCGGGGCGACGACGATCTGCCTGCCGGTCGTTTCGATCGACGGACACACGATCGCCAACGGGCATCCCGGCATGACGGCACAGAAAATCCGCGAGGCCTTTTTCGCCGTTGCGGAGAAGACCGCGATTTGATACCAAAATTGACGGTCCGCCACGTCGTGTCGGGCGTGGGGACATTTTATTTTAGTCAACCGGTCTCAAGGGCCGGCAATCAGAAAGAAGCGGCGCGATGGCGGAACGTTCTCAGAACCTGCAGGATCTTTTTCTTAATACCGTTCGCAAGCAAAAGATTTCCCTGACGATCTTTCTCATCAACGGGGTCAAGCTGACCGGGGTTGTCACTTCTTTCGACAACTTCTGTGTGCTGCTCCGCCGCGACGGTCACTCGCAGCTCGTGTACAAGCATGCGATCTCGACCATCATGCCCGGCCAGCCGCTGCAGATGTTCGAGACCGAGGAAAGCGGCTCCTGACAGGACCCAAGATCATTAAGAAATCCGATACAAGCAAGGATTCCATCGTTCCGGAGGCTGAAAAGCACCGGGACGATATGCGCGCCGTCGTCATCGTGCCGGTGTTGAAGGCCGCGCGCGGAAAACCCGATCCCACGGTGACCACGCGGTCCGACGAGGCGCGGCTGGAAGAGGCCGTGGGCCTTGCGCGCGCCATCGACCTCACCGTCGCCCATTCGGCCATCGTGCCCGTCAGCCAGCCGAAGCCCGGCACGCTGCTCGGCACCGGCAAGATCGGGGAGATCAAGGCGGCGCTCGACGAACACGATGCCGGCCTCGTCATCGTCGATCATCCGCTGACGCCGGTGCAGCAGCGCAACCTCGAAAAGGAGTGGGGCGCCAAGGTCATCGACCGCACGGGCCTCATCCTCGAAATCTTCGGCCGGCGCGCCTCCACCAAGGAAGGCACGCTGCAGGTCGAGCTCGCCCATCTCAACTACCAGAAGGGCCGGCTGGTCCGCAGCTGGACCCACCTCGAGCGCCAGCGCGGCGGCGCCGGCTTCATGGGCGGCCCGGGCGAAACGCAGATCGAAGCCGACCGCCGGCTCCTGCAGGACAAGATCGTCAAGCTGGAGCGCGAGCTGGAGCAGGTGCGCCGCACCCGCCAGCTGCACCGCTCCAAGCGCAAGAAGGTGCCGCATCCGATCGTCGCGCTCGTCGGCTATACGAATGCCGGCAAGTCGACGCTGTTCAACCGCATCACCGGGGCAGGGGTTCTGGCCGAGGACATGCTCTTCGCCACGCTCGACCCGACGCTGCGCCGCATGAAGCTGCCGCAGGGCCGCACGGTCATCCTGTCCGACACCGTGGGCTTCATCTCGGACCTGCCGACCCACCTCGTCGCCGCCTTCCGCGCGACGCTGGAAGAGGTGCTGGAGGCGGACCTGATCCTCCATGTGCGCGACATGTCGGACCCTGACAACGGCGCGCAGTCCTCGGACGTCCTGCGCATCCTCGCCGATCTCGGCATCGACGAGAAGGACGGCGCCGAGCGCATCCTCGAGGTCTGGAACAAGATCGACCGGCTGGAGCCCGAAGCGCGCGCGGCGCTGGTGCAGAAGGCCGAGGGCCAGCCGAACGTCATCGCCGTCTCCGCCATTTCCGGCGAGGGCGTCGACAGGCTGCTTTCCGAGATCAACCAGCGGCTTTCCGGCGTGCTGGTCGACCGCGACGTCATTCTACCGGTCACGCAGCTGCAGCTTCTGCCCTGGGTCTACGACCATTCGATCGTCGACGGACGCGAGGATCTGGAAGACGGCACTGTGCGGCTGGACCTGCGGCTGACCGAAACGGAAGCCGCCGAACTCGACCGCCGGCTCGGCGTCGGCGGCAAGAGAGTGGTCGAGGACTGGGAGCGCTGAAGGCGCCGGGAGTCTCGCCCCTCGTCCGCCTGCCGGCACCTTCTCCCCGCAGGCGGGGCAAAGGGGGTGCCATACCGGTTTCCCGAAAACTGAAGCGTCTCGGATGAAGGGAAGGCCTTTCGTCTTGCCCCTTCTCCCTGCTTGCGGGGAGAAGGTCGCGGCAGCGGGATGAGGGGCTTTGGAACCCTTTATTTCTCCAACTGCCGCTCGATCCGCTTCGCCGCCTGCCAAAGCGCTTCCATCCGCTCCAGCGTCGCTGCTTCGAGGCTTTCGCCATTCGCTGCAAGGCTGTCCTCGATATGCGAGAATCGGTTGCGGAACTTCGTGTTCGTGCCGCGCAGGGCCATTTCCGGATCGGCGCCGACATGGCGGCCGATATTGACCAGCGCGAAGATGAGGTCGCCGAGTTCGTCGGCGACGGCCTTCTGGTCGTCGTTGCGCAGCGCCTCGCGCAGCTCGCCGACCTCCTCCTCGATCTTGTCGAGGATCGGCGCCGGCTCGGACCAGTCGAAGCCCACCTTGGCGGCGCGTTCCTGGAGCTTCAGCGCCTCGACGAGGGCCGGGAAGGAGCGCTGCACGGAGCCGAGATGGCCGCGGAGCGGATCCTCCGGCAGGCCGCGCCGGGCGCGGCGCTCCTTGCGCTCGCGCTTTTCCGCCTGCTTGATCGCATCCCATTGCAGCTTCACCGCCTCGGGCGTTTCCGCATCCGAGCGGGCGAAGACGTGCGGATGGCGGCGGATCATCTTGCGCGTGACGGCTTCGACCACGTTGCCGAAGTCGAATTCGCCGCGCTCCTGCGCCATGCGGGCATGGAAGACCACCTGGAGGAGGAGGTCGCCCAGCTCCTCGCACAGGTCGTCCATGTCGTTGCGCTCGATGGCGTCGGCGACCTCGTAAGCCTCCTCGATCGTGTAGGGCTTGATCGTCTCGAAGGTCTGGACGACGTCCCAGGGGCAGCCGGTCTCGGGCTGGCGCAGGGCGGCCATGATCTCGATCAGGCGTTCGATGTCGCGGCTCGGTTCCATCGCGGTTCTCAGTTGAGCGGGATGTTGTTGCCGGTCTTGCCGGACTGGTAGGCGTCCGACAGGTCGTCATAGGCGGCGCGGATCCTTGCGTCCTGCGCCTTCAATGCCGCCTTCGCGGGCTCGTCGGACGTGGCGATCAGATCGGCGATGGCGGCGGAGTGCCAGAAGGCGTTCGTCCTGGCATAGCCGCCGGGATCGAGCCGGAAGACCTCCTTGAGGATGCGCAGATCGTGCGGGATCGCAAAACTGTCGCGCGAATCCTCGTGGCTGAACAAATAATAGAAATTGTCGAAGCCGGCCCAGGTGATGGCCGAAAGGCACATGGAGCAGGGCTCGTGCGTGGAGAGGAAGACGTAGTCCCTGGTATCCGGCTTCTCGATGCGCTCGTAGAGGCGTTTCAGCGTGTGCACCTCGCCATGCCAGAGCGGGTTTTCCGTCTCGTTGTTCGTTTCGGCGATGACCAGCGACAGATCGGATTTTTGCAGGATCGCGGCGCCGAAAACCTTGTTGCCAGTGGCAACGCCTTCAGCGGTCAGCGGCAGGATATCGGCTTCGATGACGTCGAGGAGGCGCTTTGCGAGGGCGGACTGGTCCATGATGGGAATCCCCGTTGGCGTGATGATGCCTCCTTAGCGGTCGCCGCGGTGGACAGGCAAGGGCGGCCGGTGACTTATGCTCAAAATGCGGGAGGTGCGAGCAAAACAATACGCGCCCCCGGAGCCATTGGAATTTCTGTTTCTTTTGTTCCTGGCTATTATTCGCGATAGTGCGCACACTTCAACCGGACCACACCATGACCGCAGCAAATCAGAAGCTTTCGACATTCCCGGCGTTCTTCCGCGTCAGCGGCCGGACGGTCGTTGTCGTGGGCGAGGGCGACGAGGCTTTCGCCAAGGCCCGGCTGCTGTTCAACACGGATGCCCGGATCGTCGTGCTCGCCGAGGCGCCGGAGGCCGATTTCGCCCGCTTCATCGCGGACAAGGGGCTGGAGCTGGTGCGCGCGCCCTTCTCCAGCGATGCCATCGCCGATGCGGCGCTCGTCTTCGCCGCGACGGGGGATGCCGTCGCCGACCGTGCGATCTCCGCCGCGGCCCGGGCGCTGCGCATTCCGGTCAATGCCGTCGACCAGCCGGACCATTGCGATTTCTTCACGCCGGCGCTCGTCAACCGCGCGCCCGTCGCCGTCGCCATCGGCACGGAGGGCGCAGGCCCCGTCCTGGCGCAGATGATTCGCGCGCAGGTCGACCAGATCCTTTCGCCCTCGCTCGGCCGGCTCGCCAGCCTTGCCAACGGCTACCGCGAGGCCGTCGACCGCCTCCTGCCGCGCGGCGTGACGCGCCGCGTCTTCTGGCGCCGCTTCTTTCAGGGCGCTGTGGCCGACGCCGTCAACAATGGCGATATCGATCTCGCGCACCGCACCGCCGATTCGCTCCTGACCTCGCAGGGCCGCGCCGCCGGCCATGTCTGGCTGGTCGGCGCCGGCCCGGGCGCGGAAGATCTCCTGACGCTGCGCGCCCAGCGCGTGATGATGGAAGCCGATGTCATCGTCTTCGATGCGCTCGTGCCGCAGGCCATCGTCGACATGGGGCGCCGCGATGCCGAGCGCCTTTCCGTCGGCAAGCGCAAGGGCTGTCACTCCAAGTCGCAGGACGAGATCAACGACCTCATCGTCGAACTCGGCAAGGCGGGAAAGCGCGTCGTGCGCCTGAAATCCGGCGATCCGCTGGTCTACGGTCGCGCCGGCGAGGAAATGGCGGCGCTCCGCCAGGCCGGCGTCACCTACGAGGTCGTGCCCGGCATCACCTCCGCCTTTGCCGCGGCCGCCGATTTCGAACTGCCGCTGACGCTGCGCGGCGTCGCCTCCTCGCTCGTCTTCACGACGGGGCACGACCTGACGGGCTCGGTCCTGCCGGATTGGGCGCGGCTTGCGATCTCCGGCGCCACCGTCGCCGTCTATATGGGCCGCACAGTTGCGGCTTCCGTCGCCGCCCGGCTGATGGAGGCGGGCCTGCCGGCCGAGACGACCGTCGCCGTCGTGGAGAATGCCAGCCGGCGGGAAAAGCGGCTGCTGCACGGCACGCTGAAGGACCTGCCAGGCCTCGAGCATCGCGACGAACTGACCGGCCCCGTCATGGTGATCATCGGCGATGCCGTCGCGGGCGCCAATTTCGAACATTCCGAACCGCTCGCCGTCCGCGAGCCGGTCCGAACCACAGCAGCATTGGGAGCATGACATGGCCGACAAGGTTCTGACAGCCAACCGCCTTTCCGACGGCATTTCCGTCTGGCTGGATGCGAGCGGCAACTGGAACGAACAGCTCCAGGCCGCCTTCGTCGCGCGCCACAAGGAGGCCGTCGATGCGCTGGAGGCGACCGGCAAGCAGGCTTTCGCCGACAACAAGGTGGTTGACGTGAACGTCGTCGACGTCGAAGAGGTGGATGGCGTGCTGCGGCCGCTGCGCATGCGCGAGCGCATCCGCGCCGCCGGCCCGACCATTGCCTATGCCGCCGGTTATGCCGGCCTGACTGCGACGGCCGCACCGGCCGCCTGAGGAACGTTTATGTATCGCTACGACGAATTCGATCACGCCTTTGTCTCCAGCCGGGTGGAGCAGTTCCGCGATCAGGTCGGCCGCCGCCTCTCCGGCGAGCTGGCCGAGGATGCCTTCAAGCCGTTGCGCCTGATGAACGGCGTCTATCTGCAGCTTCACGCCTACATGCTGCGCGTTGCGATCCCCTACGGCACGCTGAATGCGCGCCAGATGCGCATGCTCGCCTTTATCGCCCGCAAGTACGACCGCGGCTACGGCCATTTCACCACGCGCCAGAACATCCAGTACAACTGGCCGAAGCTGTCGGAACTGCCGGATGCGCTCGCCGATCTCGCGACGGTCGAGATGCATGCGCTGCAGACCTCGGGCAACTGCATTCGCAACGTCACGGCCGACCACTTCGCCGGCGCTGCGGCCGACGAGGTCGCCGATCCGCGTCCCTATGCGGAAATCCTGCGCCAGTGGTCCTCCGTGCATCCGGAGTTCTCCTTCCTGCCGCGCAAGTTCAAGATCGCCGTTACCGGTGCCGAGCGCGACCGCGCGGCGATCCAGGTGCACGACATCGGCCTGCACCTGAAGAAGAATGAGACGGGCGAGATCGGCTTTGCCGTCTATGTCGGCGGCGGGCAGGGCCGTACGCCGATGGTCGCCAAGAAGATCCGCGACTTCCTGCCGGAAGAGGATCTGCTCTCCTATACGACCGCGATCATGCGCGTGTACAACCTGCACGGCCGGCGCGACAACAAGTACAAGGCGCGCATCAAGATCCTCGTGCACGAGACGGGTGCGGAGGAACTGGCGCGGCAGGTGGAAGTGGAGTTCGCCGAACTGAAGAACACCGAGCTGAAGCTGCCGGAGAAGGATATCGCCGCCATCACCGCCTATTTCGCGCCGCCCGCGCTTGCCTCCCGCGCCGAGGGCTGGGCGAGCCTTGCGCAGTGGAAGAAGGCCGATGCCGACTTTGCCCGCTGGGTGCAGCACAATGTGCATCCGCACAAGCATCCCGACTATGCCAGCGTGACGATCTCGCTGAAGCCGATCGGCGGCATTCCGGGCGATGCGACGGACGCGCAGATGGAGGCGGTCGCCGATATCGCGGAGGAATACGCCTTCGACGAGATCCGCGTCAGCCACGAGCAGAACCTCATCCTGCCGCATGTGGCGCTGGCCGATCTGGAGCCGATCTATCGCGGCCTCGTCGCCGCCGGGCTCGAAACCGCCAATGCCGGCCTCATCACGGATATCATCGCCTGTCCGGGGCTGGACTATTGCGCGCTGGCCAATGCCCGCTCGATCCCGGTCGCGCAGGAGATCTCCGCCCGCTTCGGCTCGGCCGAGCGCCAGGCCGAGATCGGTGAGCTGAAGATCAAGATCTCCGGCTGCATCAATGCCTGCGGCCACCACCATGTCGGCCATATCGGCCTGCTCGGCGTGGAGAAGAAGGGCGAGGAGCTTTACCAGATCACGCTCGGCGGCTCCGGCGACGAGAACACGTCGATCGGCGAGATCATCGGCCGCGGCTTCGAGCCGGAGAAGGTGACGGACGCGATCGAGGTGATCGTCGATACCTATCTCGGCCTCCGCCTCGATCCCTCCGAGACCTTCCTGACGGCCTATCGCCGCGTCGGGCCGCAGCCGTTCAAGGATGCGCTCTACGGCGACAAGACCGCTGCGGCAGCCTGAGGAGAGCGGTGATGACGAAAATCTGGAACGAAACCGGTTTCGTGACCGACGATCCCTGGGTGATCGAAAGCGAGGAGACCAAGGCGGGCTCGAACGAGAAGGCGATCCTCGGCCTCGGCGATTTCCTTGCAAAGGTCTCCGAGACCGACGAGACCGGCCTCGGCGTGCTGATCAACCCGGCGGACGACGTGCGCAGGCTCGAAGGCCATCTCGACCGCATCGCGCTGGTCGCGGTCGCCTTCCCGGCCTTCAGCGACGGGCGGGCCTTCAGCCATGCCTCGCTGCTGCGCGCGCGCCTCGGCTTCAAGGGCGAGGTGAGGGCGGTCGGCGACGTGCTGATCGACCAGATCCCGCTGATGCTGCGCTGTGGCATCGACAGCTTCGCCGTCACCAATGCGACGGCGCTGAAGCGGCTTGCGGAAAACCGCCTGCCGGGCATCGACAACCACTACCAGCCGACCGCCCGTCCCTCCGAGGATGTCGGTTCCTACAGCTGGCGCCGGCGGGCCTGAGGGCGGGAGCCGGCCGGCGAATAGCCGCAATTTCATGGCAGGTTTGCGCAAGATCAACGCCGGGCGGCCGGCCTTGCGCAAAATCGGCGCGAACGGCAAACTATTGCGCGGCCAATCAGCGCATTGGAACGGAATACCTTCCTTTGCCGCTCAACATGTAATATCTGCCTATCGTCAAATTTTCTCGACGCGAAGCCAGGACCGATCCCGAAATGAACGCACCTGCCAAGACCGAAGATTTTGTCGCTTCCGCAATCCCCGCCGGCGTTTTCGCCGAGACGGTGACGAGCGTGCAGCACTATACGGATCGCCTGTTCCGCTTCCGCATGACGCGTCCGGAAAGCTTCCGCTTCCGCTCGGGCGAGTTCGCGATGATCGGCCTGATGGTCGGCGACAAGCCCGTCTATCGCGCCTATTCGATCGCCAGCCCCTCCTGGGACGAGGAACTGGAGTTCTTCTCGATCAAGGTGCCGGACGGCCCGTTGACCTCCCATCTCCAGCAGATCAAGCCGGGCGACACGGTGCTGATGCGCAAGAAGCCGACCGGCACGCTGGTGCTCGACGCGCTGACGCCGGGCAAGCGGCTCTACATGTTCTCGACCGGCACGGGCATCGCGCCCTTCGCCAGCCTGATGCGCGATCCGGAAACCTACGAGAAGTTCGACGAGGTTATCCTGACGCATACCTGCCGCGAGGTCGCCGAGCTGAAATACGGCTTCGACCTCGTCGAGGAGATCCGCAACCACGAGTTCCTTTCGGAAGTCGTCGGCAACAAGCTGCGCCACTATGCGACCGTGACGCGCGAGGACTACCCGTTCCAGGGCCGCATCACCGACCTCATCCGCAACGGCAAGATGTTCTCCGATCTCGGCGTGCCGCATTTCGACCCGGCGGTCGACCGCGGTATGATCTGCGGCTCGTCGGCGATGCTGAAGGAAACCAAGGCGCTTTTGGAAGAGGCGGGCCTCATCGAGGGCGCCAACAACAAGCCCGGCGAATTCGTCATCGAGCGCGCCTTCGTCGACTGAGCGAACGGTTCCTTGAGGATTGACGGGGCGGCTTTCGGGCCGCCCTTTTCGTTTCAGCCGGTGAGATCGTCGATGAGGGTCGCCATGGCCGTGGCGGCGGCCGGGCCGTCGGCGTTGCGGATGGCGCGGATCACCTTCACATGCAGGTCCACCGAGCGGTCCATCTGCCGGTTGTCGGCGCGCGCGAACCAGAGGCGGCGGGCATGGGTCTGCAGCGGGGCGAGGGCGGCCGTCAGGAAGCGGTTGGGGCAGGCCGCCTCCATGATCTCGTCGAACGCCTTGTCGGCAGCAAGGAAGCCTTCCATGTCGGAATGGATCGAGCAGGCGGTCATCGCCTGCGCGCAGGCGACGAGCTCGCCGCGATGCGCCTCGCCGGCATGGCGGGCGACGAGATCGGCGGCAAGCGGTTCGAGCTGACGTCGCGTCGCCATCACCTCGGCATGGTCCTCGGGCCTGATCGCGGTGATCTGCAGGCCGGCCCGCGGGCGCACGGCGATCAGGCCCTGCCATTCCAGCTTCTGGATCGCCTCGCGCACCGGCGTGCGGCCGTGGCCGGCAAGCGCGATGAGCTGGCGTTCCGTGACGAGCGAACCGGGCTTCAGCTTGAGCGTGACGATCAGCCCTTCGAGGGCGAGATAGGCGAGGTGGGCTTGCGAGGCCGCGCTTTCCGTCATGTCGGGTTCCCTGTTGATATATCACATCGTGGCATGCGCCCAAACAGATGTCCATTGTTCTGATATATCAGGAGCAGCCTTACGACGTGGCACGAAAAAAGGCCGGAACCCGGGTTCCGGCCTGTGCTGCGCTCGGATTCTTGCTGGAAATCAGAGCAGGAAATCGCGCGCGTCGAGATCCTTCAGCTTGAAGTCGTCGAGGATCAGGATGTCGGTGGCGGAGAGCTTGATATGCACGTCGTCGCCGACCTGCGAAGCCTTGCCGAGCACGGTGTCGACCTTGGAGAAGTTGTAGGAGCGCAGGTCGATATCGTCGACATTGTCCTTGAAGTCGGTGATCGTGTCGCGGCCGTAGCCCTTCTTGAAGACGAAGTCGTCCTGGCCCGCGCCGCCGGTAAGCACGTCGTTGCCCTTGCCGCCGTCGAGCTTGTCGTTGCCGAGCATGCCGTAGAGCTTGTCGTTGCCGGCATTGCCCTGCAGCGTGTTGTTCGCCTGGTTGCCGCGCAGCACGTCATTGCCGCTGCCGCCCTTGGCGTTCTCGATCAGCGAGCGCTGGTCCCCCTTGAACAGGAGGGCGTTGAAGATGTTGCCGCGGGCATAGGCATCGCTTTCGAAATTCAGCAGGGCGAGCTGGGTATCGCTGAATTTCGAATGCTGGCCGGGGCGAAGGTCGACGCTGACGCCGGTCTTGTAGGCGGAGAGGTCGTAGGTGTCCTTGCCGCCGCCGTCCCAGATGGTGGCGAAGATGCGGTTGCCGCCGGCATCGATGGCGACCTTGCCATTGACGAGCGTGTCGCCGCTGCCGGGCTTCCACTTGTAGACCGTGTTGCCGGAATTGGTCGAGAAGTCGGCGCCGTACATGCGTTGCAGGGCGGCGATGTCGGCCATCATGTAGGTCTGGGCATAGTCGAACTCGCCGTTCCTGTAGCCGTCGGCAGGGCCGCCGACGTTGGAACGGTAGGTCATGATGGAATATTCCATCGAATCCTTGCTGGCGGGCAGGGCGGGGAAACCGTCGTCCGCCTCATGGCCGTGCTTGAGGCCGAGCGCATGGCCGATCTCGTGCAGCATGGTCGCCCAGGAATAGTTGCCGGCGACGGGCGAGCGGTAGTCGAACGAGCGGCCGAACCAGAGGTCGCCGTCGCCGTCGGTCGTGCCGGGATAGTAGGCCCAGGCCGTGCTCGGGTCGTTCGATTCGGCAAAGCGCAGGTTGGAGCTCGTCGCGCTTCCCTGCGAAACGGAGAGGCGGGTGAACCCTTCGACCGAAAAGCCGTTGTTCGCCGCGTTGCCGAAGCTCGCATCCAGTGCGAAGCGGGCAGCCGATTGTTGCATCGAGGATATCGTGCCGAAGCCGTTGTCACGTTCGCCTGCATAGGTGTAGGCGGAGGAAGAGGTCGGAAACGCATAGGTCACCGAGCCCGACCAGGCATTTCCCGACAGAACGCCGTCAATCATCGTTATGCCGGTCTTGCCGATCGTCTTGGTGGTCTTGCCGATACCTGTCATGTCGCATTCTCCTGCTATGCTGGATGTCGTGGGGCGTGCCTTGGATAGACCGCAATTCGGGTCGATTCTGTGAACCCTTGAAACATGCACGCTTCCCGTGGTGAGATGGAAGCCCCGTAGCACAGGACGGATAATTACCGAATGGTATTCGACCGGAGGTTAAAATTGCTATCGAAGATATCTATTGTGGCGAGCACCTGTCTTGTCCTGGCGGCGGCTGGCGAAGCGCCCGCAGGCACGGGCGGCATCATGGCGAAACCCTCCGATCCGGAAAAGGCCGTACAGGCGGAATATGAAAATCTGAAGTCGAAGGGCACGCGCGAGGCGCTGGAACTGTTCATCGCGCGCCATCCGGACCACCCGCTCGCCGACCGGGCGCGTGACGAGCTCAAGCGGTTCGCCAGGTAGCCGGGCCGGCGATAGGGAACGCATTGCAGGGCGCCGGACGGCGCCCTTTTCGTATCCGTGCCCGGCCCGCGGCGCCGCGCTCCCCGCCGTCCCGAGACATTTCCCGTTCCTAAAAAACCATCCCGAATAAAGCCGTGTGCCCGCCCGTCGATAGGAGGAATGCGGTTGACGAACGTCATGGGCCTTGCCAGCATGCCTTGGATTTCGGACCGGACCAGTTGAATTTGTGGGGGCATACGTTGACTGCGGGTTCCATCGTCGCAACACTTTTGATCATTTTTGCCGGCTTGCTGGCCGTGCCGGCCGTCAGCCATACCAATGCCGGAACCACATTCTCCCTGATGGCCTCCTCCATGGCCTTCGTTGCCATGGGCATTGCGCAGTTCATGGCGACGCGTCCGCCCTTCATCGAGAAGCTGTTCGGCGGGCTCGACCGCATCTACCAGTTCCACCGCAAGATCGGCATCGCGGTGCTCTGTCTTATCCTCGTGCACTATTTCGTGGCGCCGGATTTCCAGGGCCTGTCGGTGACGAGCGGCCTCAACGTGCTCGCCAGGACGGCGGGCGAATGGGCCTTCTACGGCTTCGTCTTCCTGCTCGTCCTCAGCCTGGTGAAGGTGATCCCGAAGACGCGCTTCCAGATTCCCTACCAGTACTGGCGCATCACGCACCGCTTCATCGGCCTGCTCTTCGTGCTCGTCGCCTTCCACCAGATGTTCATCAAGCGTCCCTATGACGGCACGGTGCTGCTGGCGGTCTATCTCAACCTCTTCGCCGCGCTCGGGATCCTCAGCTACGCCTATACCCAGCTCCTGCCATGGCTGCGCACGCGAAGATACGAGGTGGTGAATGTCGAGCGTCATGACGGGGCGACGATCATCTCGGCGAAACCGACGGGCCGCAAGCTCAGGGCCATGCCCGGCCAGTTCGGTTTCTTCCGCGTCAACAAGCCGGGCCTGCGCGAGCCGCATCCCTTCACCATCGCCGGCATCGAGGACGACGGCTCGGTGCGCTTCGCCATCAAGCCGCTCGGCGACTACACCAAGGCGCTGCGCGAGGCGGTGGCGGTCGGCGATGCGCTGACGCTGGAGGGCGGCTACGGGCATTTCAACCACAGGCGCGGCGGCAAGAAGCAGATCTGGCTTGCCGGCGGCATCGGCGTCACGCCGTTCCTCGCCATGGCGAGCCGGCTGAAGGGCGACGAGGGGCAGGACATCCACATGGTCTACTGCGTGCGCGACGGGGCCGAGGCGATCGGCCTCGACACGTTCCGGGCGCAGGCGGAAAAGCTCGAGAACTTCAACTTCGTGCTGCACAATTCGGCGACGGACGGGCGTTTCGACGCGACCAAGCTCGTCTCCGGCACCAGCATGAACCCGGCCGAGGCCGACCTGTGGTTCTGCGGTCCGCCGCCGCTCAGGCTGGCGATCGAAAAAGGATTGAGAGAACTCGGCAAGGCGCCGCGCCGCGTCGAGTTCGAGCGTTTCGAGTTTCGGTAGGACAGTTTCCGGGGAAACTGCAAGGCGGTTTCTCATCCGGAATTGTGTCTCAAGGATTGCATTTCCAGCCGGTGCGCCGGCTCCATGGAGCGAAAGGAACAAGCCATGCGCATGTTCAGGACATCATTCTTCAGCCCCGGCGCCCGGCTTGCCGCTGCCTTCGGCCTCGCCGTGGCGGCATTCTGTCCGACCGGGGCGCTCGCCGTCGACCAGTTCGCGCCGGATGCCTTCGGCACCTACAAGGCGGATGCGGAAAACGGCAAGCTCCTGTTCAACGCCGCCGGCTGCGGCGCCTGCCACGGCTCCGGCGACAATACCGAGCTTCTGTCCGGCGGCATGGAGATGCAGACGGCGATCGGCAAGTTCTTCGCGCCGAACATTTCCGCCCATCCCAACGGCATCGGCGGCTGGTCCAATGCGGACTTCCTGAACGCCGTGATGGTCGGGCTCAAGAAGGACGGCGACAATCTCTACCCGGTGATGCCGTACACGTCCTATGGCGGCATGAAGCCGGAGGACGTGCTGGACATCAAGGCCTATATCGAGACGCTGCCGCAATCCGATGCCGCCTCGAAGGAACACGAGATCGCCTTCCCGTTCAGCCGCCAGACGACGATCACGCTCTGGAAGCGCAGCCATTTCACCGTGCAGGCCTACCAGCCGCGCGAGGAGACGCAGATGGAGCGCGGCCGCTACCTGGTCGAGAATGTCGGCGGCTGCGGCGATTGCCACACGCCGCGCACCACGACCTATGGCCTCGATCTCGCCCGCGCCTATGAGGGGGAGAAGGGCCTGACCGGCGCGGTCGCGCCCGATATCACCAAGGCGCGCATGAGCGGCCTTGCCTCGCACGAGGTCTTCACCAGGGGCCTGATCGACGAGGGCAAGAAACTCTCCGGTTCGCCGCTGTCCGACCCGGTCATGCGCCGCATCGCGCAGGGCCTCTCGACGCTCTCCGACGAGGACAAGCAGGCGATGTACGCCTTCCTCGCCGACCGCGAGGTGAAGGTGACGCCGGTCGAGACCAGCACCGCGCCGGTCTGCAGCGAAGCGACCGCCGAAAGCGCCCTGACCGCCGGCGGCGGCAGCGCCGAGTTCGCCTCGGCGGCCGATGCCTTCATCGGCAAATATTGCCGCAACTGCCATGGCCCGGGCGAAAGCTCGCAAGGTTCGTTCCCGGCGGGCGACCTTGCCTCGATCGCCGCCAATCCGGCCTTCGTGACTCCCGGCGATGCCGCCAAGTCGCTGCTCTACACCAGCGTCACGAGCGGGCGCATGCCGCTCGGAAAGCGCCCGGACGATGCGGAGGTGCAGAGCCTTGCCAACTGGATCAACTCGCTGAACAAGGACGCCATCCCGACCGCCGTCTCCGCCACGAAGACCGAGCGCTCGCGGCCGATGCTGAAATATCTCGACTTCGTCGAGCTGGCGCTGCGCGACATCTCCAGGGTCGACGAGCACGACCAGCCGTTCATGCGCTACTTCAGCTATCGCGACCAGTACAACGGCATGATGAGCTGCGAATCGCACGAGACCTTCCTGAAGCGCATGAGGGTGCTGGCCGGCGGCTTCAAGAAGCTGCTCAACTCGCTCTCCTACGGGCCGGAGCTGGTGCTGCCGGAAGAGGTGGAGGGCTCCGACGGCCTGCTCGTGCGCGTCGACCTGCGCGATCTCGAATGGAGCCAGGAGGACTACGACTTCCTGATCAACGAATATTTCTACGGCGTAGACCCCGTCAGCGACGCCCAGCTGCACTCGCTTGCCAAGGCGACGCAGACGCAGCTGCCGATCATGCGCGTCGACTGGTTCATGAGCAACGGCGCCCGGCCGAAGGTCTATAACCGCCTCATGAAACTGCCGACGAACATCGCCGAGCTGGAAAAGCGTTTCGGCGTGCCCGTCGAGCAGAACATCGAGCGCCGCCGCATCGTCCGCGCCGGCTTTGCCGACGGTTCGTCCGGTGTTTCCGACCACAACCGCATGCTGGAACGGCACGACATGCCCTTCGGCGGCTACTACTGGAAATCCTACGACTTCGCCGGCGACGTCGGCCGGCAGGTGCTGAAGCGCTTCCCGGCAGGTCCGGAGGGCATTCGCCTGAAGGCCGGCCTCCAGCCCTTCGAGCATGACGGCGGCGAAATGATCTTCTCGCTCCCGAACGGCATGCAGGGCTACTACCTGTCGACCAACAAGGGCGACCAGCTCGACATCGGCCCGACGGCGATCGTCTCCTTCCGCAAGCGGCCGATCGGCAAGGGCGTCGAGATCATCAATGCGCGCTCGTGCTTCGACTGCCATTTCGACGGCATCCTGTCGAAGCGCGACCAGCTCCGCGAGCATATCGAGACATCGACGCTGTTCTCCAAGGACCAGCAGGACGAGCTGCTCGCCATCTACGTGCCGCAGGAGGAGCTGAACGAGGTCTACAAGCGTGACACGGATCGCTTCGTCGCCGCGCTCGACCGCCTCGGCATCACGGAGCCGACGGCCGGCGGCGGCAAGACCAGCCTGAAGGCGCCCGGCGGCGCGGAGATCTTCACCTACTTCGCCGACAAGTACGAGGACGAGCTGAACTTCGAGCAGCTTGCGGCCGAGTTCGACATGACGCCGGAGGAGTTCTCGTCCGACATCCGCCGCCTCACCGACGTCAATGCGCTGCGCATCGGCCTCGACTGGGTCGCCACGCTCGAGGCGGGGGCCACGATCCCGCGCGTCGAGGTCGAGGAGCAATATGCCTTCATGCTGCAGCCGCTGCTCCAGCTCGAGCCGCTGAAGCGCGGCGTCAACCCGGACGGGGCGGTGAACACGGCAGGCAATACCGGCTACCAGCAGCCGGAACAGAAGCAGGAGCAGGCGGTCGCAAACAACGACGCCTACCAGCAGCAGCCCGAGCAGGAGCAGGCCGCCGCCAGCAACGACGCCTACCAGCAGGCGGGCACGCAGGGCCAGGCGACCGGCGGCGACCAGTCCGCGAGCGCGAGCTATGTCGTGCCGGCGTACAAGCAGGACGACAAGGCCAAGGAGAGCAAGGTGAAACTTGCCGTCCATGTGGCATCGACAAGTGCGAAGGTGGGGGACTACCTTGCCTTTGAACTGAGCACCAACCATGCCTGCGAGCTGCAGGTGATGTATGTGGAGGATACCGGCAACGTGGAGATCATTCCGGACGTGATGATCGGCAATACGACGCTGAATGCCGGGGAACGCCGCCTGATCCCGCAGCCGGGCACGGGCAACCTCACCTTCGATTCGCCGTCGCCCGGCGAAACGATGATCGCCTATTGCCGCATCGGCGGCCTTGGCGACCAGAAGCTGACGGCCGAAAAAGCCAAGGAACTGGCCGCAAGCACGAAACAGCCGGTAACGCGGGGCCTTGCCATCAATCTCGCCAAGCAGGCCGAGAAGGACAACGGGGCAAGCGGCGTCCAGATGGTGACGTTCGAGATCAAATGATGCATGGGGCAGGGGCCTTCGGGCCCCTGTCCGTTTCTTCCATGAGGATATGAGGGCTGGACCGACAATGCTGAAGCGATCCCTTGCAGCGACACTTTTCGTACTGGCCGGAGCGGCTCCGGCTGCCGCGGCCTGCGACGCCTTTACCGGCGTTGTCGAGGCGCTCAACGCAGGGGACGAACAGAAGGCGCACGCGCTCGCCGAAACGGCCGGCACGGCCAATTGCAGCGCCAACGAGCGCGCGCTCACCGGCCGCGTCGCATCGCTCGTCACCTTCAACCGCATCGTCGCCGCTGTCGGCGCCGGCGGAAAGCTTTCCGACCACCGGCAGGCGCTGGAAGACCTGCAGCGCCAGTATGGCGGCCCCTGGCAGGTGCTGGATGCGCTGGGCGACCTCGCGCGCGAGCGCAAGGATTACGAACAGGCGGCCCGCTTCTACCAGCTCGCCCTGGAGGACGGCTCGAACGAGACGCTGACGCCGGACTGGATGGCGCCGGACGAGCAATACATCCTGCGCCTCGACAAGCTCGCCAGCGAAATGCGCCTTGCGGCGCCGCGGCCGGTGCAGCTCGCCATGCGCGGCGGCTGCAAGGTCTCCTTCCGCGGCGTGAAGATCAAGAAGAAGTCGACGCCCGTGCGCTACGTCTTCGGCACGGCGGACTTCACGCCGGAGGGCATCGAGGCGGCGAAGGACCTCGCCGAATGCCTGAAGGCGGTCAAGCCCACATCGATCACGCTGATCGGCCATACCGATCCCGTCGGCTCGGCGGACGCCAACTACAAGCTGTCCGTCGCGCGTGCCGAGACGCTGAAGAGCTATCTCTCCAGCAACGGTTATGCCGGCACGATCACCGTGGTAGGTAAGGGCGAGGACCAGCCCTTCAAGCCGGACGACGCCAGCGCCTATGACACGGAGACGCTGAACCAGCTGCACCGCCGGGTGGAAGTGGACGTGGAATGACCAGGATGCTGCCCCGCCTGCTGGAGCCTTTCCGCTTTTCCCCGAAAGGCGAGAGCGCCCTGCCATCTTGTGTTGGCGCACCTGCCGGCGCAAGGCTGCTTCGCGCTTTTGCCGGAACCGCTCTTGCGCTCTGCCTTGCCGCCGCAATGCCGCTTCCGGCCCGGGCCGCGCAGACCCATGCGCTCGTCGTCGGGATCGACCAGTATCCCAACGATGTCAGCCTCGACGGCGCGGTGCGCGATGCGGAGGACGTCTATCGCGCGATGAGCGCGGCGGGCTTCACGGTGCGGAAATTCACCAATGCCGAGGCGCGCAAGGACGATATCCGCAAGGCCTGGACCGACATGGTCGCTGAGGCGGTGGCGGGCGATACGATCATCTTCACCTATGCCGGCCACGGCGCGCAGATGCCCGAACTGGTCGCCGGCGACGAGGCCGACGGGCTCGACGAATTCCTCCAGTTGCCGGGCTTCGATCGCAACCGCTATGCGGAAACCTCGAACGAGATCATCGTGGACAACGAGATGAACGCCTGGTTCGGCGAGGCGGAAAGCAAGGGCGTGCATGTGCTCTTCGTGTCCGACAGCTGCTTTTCCGGCGGCATGAGCCGTTCCGTCACCGGCAAGAGCCGGCTGGCGCCGGCCGTCACGGTCAAGCTCGCGCCGCCCTCGCAGGAGGCGCTGGCCGGCGCCAACCTCAAGGAGATCGATTTCAAGCAGGTCACGGTGCTCGCCGCCTCGCTCGAAAGCCAGCCGACGCCGGAGGTCATCATCGACGGCGAGCCGCGCGGCGCGCTCAGCTGGAGTTTCGCCCGCGCCGTGGAAGGCAGCGCCGACCGCGACGGCGACGGCGTCATCACCCGCATCGAGCTGGAAGACTATATCTTCTCCAACGTGAAGAACCGCTCGGAAGCCTTGCAGGTGCCGAACTTCATGCCGCAGGTGGCGCGCTCGGAGGGCGAGGTCGTCGTGCGGCTGACGCGCGGCATTCCGGTCGAGACCGCCACGGTGGCGGCGACGGACACCTCCGATACCGGCGGCGCCGCGACCACGCCGAAGGCCATCAAGCCGGCCAGGGAGCTCGGCTGGACGGGCAGCATCGCGCTCCAGATCGACGGCACCGCCGACAGGCCGAAGAACGCCGACGGCTCCGGCACGCCCTATCGCTGGGATGTGGCGGGCGGCGTCTTCTACACCCCGAACGGCGACGTGGCGGCGGAGAATGTCGGGGCGGACCGCATCCAGGCTGTGGTCGACAAATATGTGCTGCTCGACTTCCTGAAGGCGCTCGCAAGCCAGAACCCCGGTTCCGTCTCGCTCACGCCGGCGAAGGACATCTACGCCGCCGGAAACCGCCTGCGCTTCGACGCCCCGCCCGGCCGCTATCCGAACATGCTGGTCTTCAACCTCGCCAATACGGGTGAGGTGCAGTTCCTCGACATGCAGGTGGCCGGCACGGCCAGCTCGCAGTTCAAGCTGACGGATGTCGAGGTGGTCAAGCCCTTCGGCGCCGATCACCTGATCACGATCTGGACCGCGGAACCGGTCGACGCGATCGGCGCGGTGCTCGCCGACAAGGCCGTGACGTCCGAAACCCTGCTGAAGGCGCTGCTGACCCGGCTCGACGGCAAGGAGGCGAGCGTCGCCATCCAACCCCTCTACACGCGGGAAACGCTCTGATGATCCGTTACGCCGCCGCTCTTCTCCTCTCGCTCTGCCTCGTTTCCGGCGCCAAGGCGGCCGACCGGGCGCTTCTGATCGGCATCGGCACCTATGCCACGCTGCCCGAGAAGATGTTCCTCGAAGGCCCGAAGAACGACGTGCCGCTGATCGAGAAGCTGCTCAAGGAGAAGCAGGGGTTCGCCCCCGAATCGATCCGCGTCCTGCGCGACAAGGATGCGACCCGGGCCGCCATTCTCGCCAGCATCGACGAATGGCTCATCGCCGGGACCCAGCCCGGCGACCGCGTCTATTTCTACTTCTCCGGCCACGGCCTTCAGGTGAAGGACCAGAACGGCGACGAGGAGGACGGGCTGGACGAGGCGCTGTCCACCTTCGACATCGCCGCCGGCGACGGCGACTGGACCAATGTCATTCTCGACGACGAGATCGACGCGATGCTCGCCAAGCTCAAGGACCGCGCCGTCTCCATCGTCATCGACGCCTGCCATTCGGGCACGATCTCGCGCTCGCTCTCGCCCAAGGTCGGCGAGGTGCTGGAAAGCGCGCGCTTCCTGCCGCGCCCCTTCGCCAAGCCGGTGGAGGCGGTCAAGACGCGCGGCCTGCGCATCGACGTCGCGGTGGTCGACAAGCCCGAAATCGCCAAGCAGAACGGCGTGGAGGCCTGGAGCGCCGCCTCCTCCTATCAGGTCGCCTGGGACGACACGCGCCTGCCGCCGGACGAGCGCCACGGCGTCTTCACGCTTTCCTATGTGAACGGCCACGAGATCGCCGCGGGCGACAGCAACGGCAACGGCATCGTCTCCAATGCCGAACTGCTCGAATATGTGAAGAAGCAATCGCAGACCTATTGCGCCGCGCAGACCCAGTGCCAGAGCCTCGACCCGCAGCTGGAGGTCAACTACGCCCTGCTCGGCGCCAGCGCCGTAACGCCGACCGCCGACGCCACCGCCCAGCAATACCAGCAGCCGCAGACGGGCGGCGACACCCAGCAGCAGACGCCCGACTACGGCAAGGTCGAGGAGGTGAAGGTCGAGAACACCCAGCAGACCGCCTATGTCGCCGCCGACCCGGTGGATGCCGTCGGCGATATCCTCGGCAAGGCCGAGACCGGCGACGTCAAGGTGGCGCTCTCCTCCGACAGCCTGAAGAACGGCGACGTCTTCCGCATCACCGTGACCAGCAGCACGGGCGGGCACCTCATCCTCTACGACGTCGACAGGGAGGGCAAGGCGACCCAGATCTTCCCGAACGAGGCGGCCCAGAAGATCACGCCGCTCTCCGCCAACACCCCGCTCACCATTCCGGACGATTATTACGGCTTCGATTTCGAAGCGGAAGGCCCGAGCGAAAACGTGCTGGTCGCCATCGTCATCGCCGACGACGTCGACCTCACCAAGGTCGCCCCCAACGACTACGGCCTGACCAAGGAACTCGACGCCCGCACCACTATCGCCGACATTGCCGGCACGCTGCAGCAGACCTGGACCCGCGACACGGAAAACCGAAGCGTCAACTGGTCGCTCGGGCTTCTGAAATACGCGGTTTACTGACAGCACCTCCGACGGCGGCCTGCCAGCCGCTCATAATATGCGCGATCGGAAGAGCGGGAGTTGCGGCCGGTCACCTCATGCTTTGCGCGACTTGGGGAGGTCGCGCCCAGTGGCCTGCCCGACAGGGCCCGGGTCGATTAAGGGGGAAAGCATCCGCGTCGAGGCTTTTGCAGATCGAAGCGTCCAGATCGACGCATTCGTGTCGGCATGGCTGGCTTCAAAACGAGTCGGGTAGCTTTGCGCTTGGTTGCCGCGCCTCTTTTTCGGATGCGGTGAAGGCATTCAGACCGTAGTAGCCAGCCAGCATGAGGGCGGCTCCGGCCGACGTCAAAATCAATCCCTTCCTCAACCCCTGCATCTGCGTTTCTTTGCTTGCGGGTTTGCCAAGGGCGCGGGCCAGCCTGTGGGCATGTCCTTCGTCGGCGAATCCGACCAGGTGCGAAACGATCCATCGTGCGCCGCCGATCACGAGGCCTGCGCCGCCTGCGAAAACGACAACCAGAACCAGAAAAATGAACAGCTCCATGTCCATGACGGCCTCCCTGCGCTCTTCGACCATGGTCGATGCAATCCGCAGCAACGCGTATTCGTGGCGCTGCGAGACTGTACGCGGCATGTGTGAGGGTCATTTTAGCCCGTTTAGGCTGATTTCAAAGGCTAAGCCTTTGATTTTTTGGTGAGCGCGCAGGGATTCGAACCCTGGACCTACTGATTAAAAGTCAGTTGCTCTACCGGCTGAGCTACGCGCTCCCTGGCGGTGCGAAGGCGCCCCGCGGAAGTGCGCGGAACATAGGCAGGAGGATTTGCCGGGTCAACCCGGAAAATGCGGCGAAAAACAGCTTTTGCTGCATTTCGCCGCGTTCTCCAAAAGGTGATTGGCAGGAGAGGGTTTCGGCGGATACTAGGAAGCGCCATTGGAGGGGCGGGCATGGCCGGTTTCGGGCCTGGCCGCCTTTCACCGCCGCTGCGGAGTAGTTCTTTGTCGATCGCCGATATTTCCCTGTTGAGCGCGCTTCTTGCCGGGGCCCTCTCGTTCCTGTCGCCCTGCGTCTTGCCGCTCGTTCCGCCCTATCTCTGTTACATGGCCGGCATTTCCGTCGAGCAGTTCAAGGGCGGGGATGCGGTGGCGGTGCGGCGCGAGACGCGCGGGGCCGTTCTCCTGGCGGCCTTCTGCTTCACGCTCGGTTTCGCCACGGTCTTCGTGGCGCTCGGGGCCGGGGCCTCGACGATCGGCATGGTGCTGCGCCGGCATCTCGACATTCTCGCGCAGGTCGGCGGCGTCATCATCATCCTGATGGGCCTGCATTTCCTCGGCGTGCTGCGGATCGGGCTTTTTGCCCGCGAGGCGCGCTTCCAGGGCGGCGGCAAGCCGGCGACGGCGTCCGGCGCCTACATCATGGGCCTTGCCTTCGCCTTCGGCTGGACGCCCTGCATCGGGCCGGTGCTGGGGGCGATCCTCGGCGTCGCCGCGGCGCGCGAGACGGTGGGCGACGGGGCCGTCCTGCTTGCGATCTACTCTCTGGGACTTGCGGTGCCGTTCTGGATCGCGGCCGGCTTTTCCGGCGCCTTCATGCGCTTCCTCATGCGTTTCCGCCGCCACCTCGGCACGGTGGAGAAGGTGATGGGCGTTCTGCTCGTCCTCACCGGCCTTGCCTTCATCTTCGGCTATATCAGCACCGTCGCCATCTGGTTCCAGCAAACGTTTCCCATTCTCTCGCAAATCGGCTAGTCGGGACGAGGCCTGAGGCACCGCGATCCCACTGGATTCGCGCCGTCACGCGTCAGGCCCCTCGATTTTTCGCATGTCGCAGAGAGCAGCCGCACGCTCTTGCGCGACATGCCCCAGGCAAGCGGGAGCAGGCTTCGGCCCATGGCTGACATCATCGGACTGGTGCTGCCGTTCTTCGGCATGATTTTCCTCGGCTACGTGGTTGCCCGCATCACGCGCCAGCCGGTCGAGGCGCTCGGCTGGCTCAACACCTTCATCATCTACATCGCGCTGCCCGCGCTGTTCTTCAAGCTGGTGGCCAAGACGCCGATCGAGCAATTGACGCGCATCGACTTCATCCTCGCCAATATCAGCGCGACCTACCTGGTCTTCGGCCTGATCTTCGCGATCGGGCTCTGGCTGCGGCGGGCGTCGATAGGCGAGGCGACGATCCAGGGGCTGGCGGCGGCCTACGGCAATATCGGCTATATGGGGCCGGGCCTGGCGCTGCTCGCCTTCGGCGAGCCGGCGGCGGTACCGGTGGCGCTGGTCTTCTGCTTCGAGAACATGCTGCATTTCATGGTCGCGCCGGCGCTGATGGCGCTTGCCGGCGGGGAGAAGCAGCCGGCGCTCAAGATTGCCGCCGGGGTGCTGCGCAAGATCGTCACCCATCCCTTCATCATCGCGACGGCGGCCGGCTTCGGCGCGGCCTTTGCCGGCTTCGAGCCGCCGGCGCCGCTGCAGCGGCTGATCGACTACCTGGCGCAGGCGGCGGCGCCCTGCGCGCTCTTTGCCATGGGCGTCACGCTGGCGCTCCGGCCCTTAAAGCGGGTACCGGTGGAGATCGGCTACATCGTGCCGGCAAAACTCCTGCTGCTGCCGGTCGCCATGTATCTGGTGCTCGGACTTGCGGGCAACTTCGATCCGGTCTGGGTCTTCACCGCGGTGCTGCTTGCCGCCCTGCCGACGGCGACCAACGTCTTCGTCATCGGCCAGCAATACGGCGTGTGGCAGGAGCGGGCGTCGGCGACCATCCTCATCACGACGGTGCTGTCCGTCGCGACGGTGACGATCCTGCTCTATCTCATCAAGTCAGGCCTGCTTCCGGGCGACCCGTTCCCGTAGGCCGTCGCGAAAGGCCTTCAGCGAGCCGAGCGGCTCGATGCCTTCGCGCATGACGATGCTGCGCAAGGGGCCGAGGGCGGAGAGCAGGTGCAGGCCGGCCGAGCGCAGGAACTGCACGGGCAGGAAATCGGAGAGGAGCGAGCGGTTGAGCAGGTCGACGCTGAGCGTGCGCGAGCGGATGTCCGCCTGCCGCCTGCGGTCGAAGCGCTCGCCGATCCCCGCGTCGTTCGCCGGTGCCGCCCCCTGGACGAGTTCCTTCAAGGCCATGATGTCGCGCAGGCTGAGATTGAGGCCCTGCGCGCCGATCGGCGGGAAGGCATGGGCGGCTTCGCCGAGGAGCACGATGCGGCCCTTGCCGAACCGCTCGGCCGTCATGCCGGAGAGCGGGAAACGCTGCGCCGCGCCCTCGACGGTGACCTTGCCGAGCATGGATTGCATGCGTGCCTCGACCGCGTGGCCAAGATCGGCGGCGGACAGGTCGCCGAGGCGCGCCGCCTCCTTCGGCGGCAGCACCCAGACGAGGCTGGAGCGCCGGCCGGGCAGGGGAACCTGCGTGAAGGGGCCGCTCTCGGTGTGGAACTCCGTCGAGACATTGCCGTGCGGCCGTTCGTGCGAGAAATTGAGCACGAGGGCGGCCTGCGGATAGGACCAGGCCTTGACGCCGATGCCGGCGCTCTCGCGGATCTTCGATTTCCGGCCGTCGGCACCGGCGACGAGGCCGGCTAGGACGCGTCCGCCATCCTCGAGCGTCAGCTCGACGCCTTCCTCGAAGGCATTGGAGGCCGTCACGCCGCTCTCGATCCGCACGATATTGCCGGTCGCCGCGATGCGGGCGTCCAGCACCGCAAGGAAGGGCGCGTTCGGGATATTATAGCCAAAGGCCTCCAGCCCGACCTCGCTGGAGCGGAAGGCGACGGGCGGGGCGCGCAGCAGGCGCGCCGTGCCGTCGAGGATCTGCATGGTTTCGAGCGCGGCCGCATGGCGGGCGATCTCCTCCCACAGGCCGAGCGTCTTGAGGAAGGCGATGGACTGGTCCATCAGCGCCGTGGTGCGGCCGTCATTTGCGCGGGCGGGCGGGGCGATCAGCGCGACGCTTGCGCCCGAATCGGCGAGCGCCAGCGCCGCGAGGCTGCCGGCAAGGCCGGCGCCGACGACCGCGATATCGAATTGCCTCATGACCGACCTCCGAAGCGGCAAGCGTTACCCACAGGATCGGGGTCGCTTCTACCGGCAGAATCTAGGCCGGCAAAGAGGCAATTTCCATGGGATGAATCGGCGCAGGGCGCCAAGTCGCCGGACGGGTGGCCGATTTGCACTGGCGATGCCGGGCAATCAATGCATATTACGGGCAGTGACCGCGTAAGAGGGCATGTCGGCGCGCCGCCGATGAAAACCCCAGGGATGGACTGCGAAGGGCCATGAAGTTTTTCAACTACAAACGCGTACCCTACGCGGAGATCCGTGCCTTTTCCGTCCATATCCTGACGGCGTCCGGCTCCTTCCTCGCCTTTCTCGGCGTGGTGGCCGCGGGCGAGCACCGTTTCGTCGACATGTTCTGGTGGCTTGGCCTGGCACTGCTCGTCGACGGCATCGACGGGCCGATCGCCCGCAAGGTGCGGGTCAAGGAAGTGCTGCCGAACTGGTCCGGCGATACGCTGGACAATGTCATCGACTATGTGACCTACGTGCTTTTGCCCGCCTTTGCGCTCTACCAGAGCGGCATGATCGGCGAGCCCTGGTCCTTCGTGGCCGCGGGCGCCATCGTCGTGTCGAGCGCCATCTATTATGCCGACATGGGCATGAAGACGGACGAATATTTCTTCTCCGGTTTCCCGGTCGTCTGGAACATGGTGGTGTTCACGCTGTTCGTCATCCAGGCGAGCGAGCTGACGGCGTCGATCATCGTCTTCGTCTCCGTCTTCCTCACCTTCATGCCGATCAACTTCCTGCATCCGGTGCGCGTCCAGCGGCTGCGGGCGCTGAACCTTGCCGTCTTCTTCCTCTGGGCGCTGCTCGGCGGCTATGCGCTGCTCCTGCATTTCGATACGCCGGCCTGGGTGGTCTGGGGCGTGGTGGCGACGGGGATCTATCTCTATGTCGTCGGGGCCGTGCTGCAGGTGTTTCCCAATCTCGGCCGGTAGAAACAACAATCTGGAGGATTTTCGATGACCAAGGCGATCGTCGTCCGCAGTCTCGGCGGACCGGAGGTTTTGAAGCTCGAGGACGTGCCGCTGGATGCGCCGGGCCCGGGCGAGGTGCAGATCAGGCAGGCGGCCGTCGGGCTCAATTTCATCGACGTCTATTTCCGCACGGGGCTCTACAAGGCCGACCCGCCGTTCATTCCCGGCAAGGAGGGGGCTGGCACGGTCACCGCGCTCGGTGAGGGCGTGACGGATTTCGCCGTCGGCGACCGCGTCGCCTATGCCTCCGCGGACGGCGCCTATGCCGCCGAGCGCAACGTCGCCACGAAACATCTGGTGAAGGTGCCTGACGGCATATCGCTCGAAACGGCGGCGGCGATGATGCTGAAGGGCATGACGGCGCAATACCTTCTGCTCCAGACCTATCAGGTGAAGCCGGGCACGGTGCTGCTGTTCCACGCGGCGGCCGGCGGCGTCGGGCTGATTGCCGGGCAATGGGCGAAGGCGCTCGGCGCGACGGTCATCGGCACGGCGGGGTCGCAGGCGAAGGTCGCGCTTGCGCTGGCGAATGGCTACGACCATGTCATCGACTACACGAAGGAAGACTTCGTCGCGCGCGTTCGCGAGCTGACGGGCGGGGCGGGCGTCGACGTCGTCTACGATTCCGTCGGCAAGGACACGTTCCCGCAATCGCTGGACTGCCTGAAGCCGCGCGGCCTCTTCGTCAGCTTCGGCAATTCCTCCGGCCCGGTCGAGGCCTTCAACATGGGCCTGCTCTCGCAGAAGGGCTCGCTCTACGCCACGCGCCCGACGCTCTTTGCCTATATCGCCACGCGCGAGGCGCTGGATGCATGTGCAAACTCGCTCTTTGATGTTGTGCAAAGCAACAAAGTGCGTATCAATATTCATCAGACTTATCCGTTGGCCGAGGCGGGACGCGCGCACACGGATCTGGAAGCAAGAAAAACGAGTGGAACGACGCTGCTCATTCCCTGACACGACCCGAACGGGCGGCAGGATGGGTTTGCAGGAAAGAGGGGAAGAGTGTCAGCCGTTGGAGCGTCCGGGGGCAGTCCGTTGCTGGCTGTCCGCAGCCTGACAAAGCTATTTGGTTCGTTTGCCGCGTGTAACGCCATCGATCTCGATATCCAGCCGGGCGAAATCCACGCGCTGCTGGGCGAGAACGGCGCCGGTAAATCCACCCTCGTCAAGATGCTCTTCGGCGTTCTGGCGCCGACCAGCGGACAGATCCTGTGGAAGGGCGAGCCCGTGCGCATCCCGAGCCCGGGCGCTGCCCGCCGCCTTGGCATCGGCATGGTTTTCCAACACTTTTCGCTGTTCGAGGCGCTGACGGTCGCCGAGAACATCGCCCTGTCGCTGAGCCCCGGCATCTCGCTCTCCAAGGTGGCGGAGGAGGCCTCGCGCCTGTCCCATCTCTACGGCCTGCCGCTCGATCCGAAGGCGCATGTCGCGGACCTTTCGGTCGGCGAGCGCCAGCGCATCGAGATCGTGCGCGCGCTGCTGCAGAACCCGGAGCTGATCATCCTCGACGAGCCGACCTCCGTGCTGACGCCGCAGGAGGCCGACCGGCTGTTCGAGACGCTGGCCAAGCTGAAGGCCGAGGGGCGCTCGGTGCTCTATATCAGCCACCGCCTCGAAGAGGTGCAGCGCATCTGCGACCGCGCCACGGTGCTGCGCCACGGCAAGGTGACCGGCGCCTGCGATCCGCGCCAGGAAACGCCGGCCTCGCTGGCGCGCATGATGGTCGGCAGCGACGTCGCCTCGGTGACGGCGGCCGGCACCAACACGAAGGGCGACGTGCTGCTCGAAGCCCGGCACCTAAGCGTTCCCGCGCGCACCCCCTTCGCCGTCGCGCTGAAGAATGTCTGTCTGAAGGTGCGCGGCGGCGAGGTTCTGGCGATCGCCGGCGTTGCCGGCAACGGCCAGGGCGAGCTGTTCGACGCGCTCTCGGGCGAATATCCGGTGCCGGAAGCCGCCGCCGTCTCCATCCGCGGCAAGGCGGCCGGCAATCTCGGCATCACGGCGCGCCGCCTGATGGGCGCCGGTTTCGTGCCGGAGGAGCGCCACGGCCATGCCGCCGTGCCGGCGCTGCCGCTCTCCGACAATCTCGTCCTGGCGCGCAACCAGTCGGACCGCAAGACGTTCCTTGCCGGCGGCGTGCTCGGCGTCATCCGCCATGCGGTCGTGCGCATCGCCTCGAAGCGCATTTCCGAGACGATGGACGTGCGCAAGAGCGGCGAGAACCCGGCGGCCGGCTCGCTCTCCGGCGGCAACCTGCAGAAATACATCGTCGGGCGCGAACTCGACCGCCAGCCGGCCGTGCTGATCGTCAACCAGCCGACCTGGGGCGTCGATGCGGGCGCGGCAAGCCGCATCCGCCAGGCGCTCGTCGATCTCGCGAAGGCGGGCTCGGCCGTGCTGGTCATCAGCCAGGACCTCGACGAGATCTTCGAGGTCGCGACCGAGATCGCCGTCATCAGCGAGGGGCGGCTGTCCGACGCCTATCCGGCGCACGCGCTGACCCGCGAGAAGATCGGCCTCCTGATGGGCGGCATGTACGGCAAGACGGACGGCGAGGTGGCCCATGCGCATTGAACTGGAAAAGCGCGCCAATCCCTCGACGCTCTACTCCATCCTCTCGCCCTTCCTCGCGCTCGGTCTGACGGTGATCGCCGGCGGCATCATGTTCGCGCTGATCGGCAAGGACCCGGTCTCCGCGCTCTACTCCTTCTTCATCGAGCCGCTGCTCGACATCTGGTCGCTGCACGAGATCGCCATCAAGGCCGCGCCGCTGATCCTCATCGGCGCCGGCCTTTCGATCTGCTACCGCTCGAACAACTGGAACATCGGCGCCGAGGGCCAGTTCATCATGGGCGCCATTGCCGGCGCCATCGTGCCCGTCGTCTTCCATGACTGGCATTCGCCGCTCGTCCTGCCGCTGATGCTGGTCTTCGGCATGATCGGCGGTGCGCTCTATGCCGCCATTCCCGCCTTCCTCAAGGCGCACATGAACACCAACGAGATCCTGACGAGCCTGATGCTGGTCTATATCGCCCAGCTCTTCCTCGACTGGCTGGTGCGCGGCCCCTGGCGCAGCCCGGACGCCTACAATTTCCCGGTGACGCGCGATTTCGCGCCGGAAGCGATCCTTCCCGAGCTCATCGCCTCGGGAAGGGCCAATCTCGGCTTTGCCTTCGCCATCATTGCGGCCGTCGGCCTCTGGCTCATGATGCGCTACACGCTGAAGGGGTTCGAGATCACCGTGCTCGGCCAGTCGGAGCGGGCAGGGCGCTTCGCCGGCTTCTCGTCGAAGCGCATGATCTGGTTCTCGATGCTGCTGTCCGGCGCGCTCGCCGGCCTTGCCGGCATTTCCGAGGTCAGCGGCACGATCGGCAAGCTGCAGCCGATCATCTCGCCCGGCTACGGCTTCACCGCGATCATCGTCGCCTTCCTCGGCCGCCTCAATCCGCTCGGCATCATCGCCGCCGGCCTCTTCCTGGCGCTGACCTATGTGGGCGGCGAGGCGGTGCAGCTCACGCTCAGCGTCTCCGACAAGGTGACGCGCGTCTTCCAGGGGCTGCTCCTGTTCTTCGTGCTCTCCTGCGACACGCTCATCCAGTACAAGATCCGGCTGGTCTTCTCCCGGCTTGGGCAGTCCAGCGAAGGGGGAGCGCACTGATGGGTATCATCGAAGCGATCCTTCTCACCGTCATCACCGCGGCAACGCCGCTAGTGCTGGCCTCCCTCGGCGAGCTCGTCAGCGAGCGGGCGGGCGTGCTCAATCTCGGCGTCGAGGGCATGATGGTCATGGGGGCAGTGCTCGCCTTCGCGGTGACGCAGGCGACCGGCTCGCCCTATATCGGCGTCCTCGCCGGCATTGCCTGCGGCGCGCTGTT
This sequence comes from Shinella yambaruensis, assembly GCF_050859155.1. NCBI lineage: Bacteria > Pseudomonadati > Pseudomonadota > Alphaproteobacteria > Hyphomicrobiales > Rhizobiaceae > Shinella > Shinella yambaruensis. The sequence goes on along the minus strand of NZ_CP150638.1, from coordinate 2,010,225 downwards.
CTCGCTGCTCTTCGGCTTCCTGACTTTGACGCTCGTCGCCAACCAGGTGGCGACCGGCCTTGCGCTCACCATTCTCGGCCTCGGCATTTCCGGCCAGATCGGCGAGCCCTATGTCGGCATGTCGGGCATCAAGCTCCAGCCGATCGCGATCCCACTGCTGTCGGACATTCCCTTTTTCGGTCCGCTGCTCTTCAAGCAGGACATCATCTTCTACCTGTCGATCGCGCTCGTCTTCGGCGTCAACTGGTTCCTGTTCCGCAGCCGCGCGGGCCTGAAGGTGCGGGCGATCGGCGACAGCCACGCCTCCGCCCATGCGCTCGGCATCCATGTCATCCGCACGCGCTACCTCGCCGTCATGTTCGGCGGCGCCTGCGCGGGCCTTGCCGGCGCGCAGCTCTCGCTGGTCTATACGCCGCAATGGGTGGAGAACATGTCCGCCGGGCGCGGCTGGATTGCGCTCGCGCTCGTCGTCTTCGCCTCCTGGCGGCCCTGGCGGCTGCTGGCGGGCGGCTATCTCTTCGGCGCGGTCTCGATCAGCCAGCTGCACGCCCAGGCGCTCGGCATCGGCATCCCCTCGCAGTTCCTGTCGGCGCTTCCCTACATCGCCACGGTTGTCGTCCTCATCCTGATATCGCACAATCGGCGGATGACGCTGATCAATACGCCTGCCTCGCTCGGAAAACCGTTCGTGCCCGACCGGTGACCAAGAACAAGAAGACGGGAAAACCACTCCTGATAACCTACAGAGGATAAAATGAAGAAAATCATTCTCGCTCTCGCAACCTCGGCAGCCGTCCTCGGCTTTGCCGCTGCCGCCAGCGCCCAGGACAAGACGAAGATCTGCTTCATCTATGTCGGCTCCAAGACCGACGGCGGCTGGACCCAGGCGCACGATATCGGCCGCCAGGCGCTCCAGGACCATTTCGGCGACAAGATCGAAACGCCCTTCCTCGAAAACGTGCCGGAAGGCCCGGACGCCGAGCGTGCGATCGAGCGCATGGCCCGTTCCGGCTGCGCGCTGGTCTTCACCACCTCCTTCGGCTTCATGGACGCCACGGTCAAGGTCGCCGCAAAGTTCCCGGACGTGAAGTTCGAGCATGCGACCGGCTTCAAGTCGGCCGAAAACGTCGCCACCTACAATGCGCGCTTCTATGAAGGCCGCTACATCCAGGGCCTGATCGCCGCGAAGATCTCGGAAAAGGGCGTCGCCGGCTACATCGCCTCCTTCCCGATCCCGGAAGTTGTGATGGGCATCAATTCCTTCGTGCACGGCGCGCAGTCGATCAACCCGGACTTCAAGGTCAAGGTCATCTGGGCCAACACCTGGTTCGACCCGGGCAAGGAAGCCGACGCCGCCAAGGCGCTGATCGACCAGGGCGTGGATATCCTGACCCAGCACACGGACACGACCGCGCCGATGCAGGTCGCCTCCGAGCGCGGCATCAAGGCCTTCGGCCAGGCCTCCGACATGATCGCCGCCGGCCCGAACACCCAGCTCACCGCCATCGTCGACACCTGGGGCGCCTACTACATCAAGCGCACCCAGGCGGTTCTCGACGGCACCTGGAAGTCGGAGCAGGTCTGGGACGGCCTCAAGGACGGTATCCTCACCATGGCGCCCTACACCAACATGCCCGACGACGTGAAGAAGCTGGCGGAAGAGGCGGAAGCCAAGATCCGCTCCGGCGAGCTGCACCCCTTCACCGGCCCGATCAAGAAGCAGGACGGTTCGGACTGGCTGGCGGACGGCGCAGTTTCCGACGACGGCACGCTGCTCGGCATGAACTTCTACATCGCCGGCGTCGACGACCAGCTGCCGAAGTAAGCCCGGCAAGAGCAATTCCGGCAAAAGCGCGAAGCGGTTTGCGTTCGCAATTGCGGCAAGACGAAAGGTGGGAGCGTTTTCGCTATTCGGAGAAAAGCGGAGACGCTCCGGCCCATGACGGCACGAAAGGCGCCCCCGCAAGGGGCGCCTTTTCGTTTGTGAAGGCGTGATGACACGATCGGCCTTTGCGGAATCGGCGGCGCGCTCTATACCTGCCGGATGGCTTTGGACCAGAATGGGTGGTCCTTGGCGGAGGAGGGGACGTCGTTGCGCAGGGGTTTGCTTGAAACCGTCATCAGCGGGATGAACACGCGTACCAGCCACGCGCAGGTCGTCAACGAGTTGGGAAGGGCGATCATCGCGGGCGAGTATCCCGTCGGCGCCACCTTGCCGGGCGATGCCGAGCTTGCCGCCCGCTTCAAGGTCTCCCGCACGGTGCTGCGCGAGGCGATGAAGACGCTCGCCGCCAAGGGCCTCGTCGTGCCGCGCGCGCGCATCGGCACGCGCGTGACGCCGAACATCCAGTGGAACCTCTTCGACAGCGATATCCTCACCTGGTACTTCGCCGTCGGCGTCAACGAGGATTTCCTGCTGCACCTGTCCGAAGTGCGCCTTGCCTTCGAGCCGCAGGCGGCGGCGCTGGCGGCGCGCCATGCGACGGAGGCCGATATCAGCCAGATGATGCGCCTTGCCGTCGCCATGGGCGATCCGGAGCACACGGCGGAGACGCTGGCCATGGCCGACCTGAAGTTCCATCTCTCCGTGCTCGAGGCCTCGCGCAATCCTTTCCTGCGCACGCTGGGCAGCCTCATCGAGGCGGGCCTCGTGGGCGCCTTCAAGCTCTCGTCCCCGGCCGCCGACCGCGGCAAGATCGGCGATGTCTCGACGAGCCACATCCGCATCGTCGAGGAGATCGACAAGCGGGACGAGGACGGCGCGCGCCGGGCGATGGAGAACGTCATCAAGGTCGGGCGCGAGCGCGTCGTGCAGGCGCTGCGCGAGGGGAAATAGCGCCGTTCCAGCGGGTTGCTTCGTGAAGGCGTGCGCCCGTCAGATCGGCGATGGCGCGGCGAGGTTGAGCTCGCCTTGCGCGCCGTCCTCGTCCGGCGCCTTGCGCGCCTCCCCGGCGAGCAGCCGGTCGGCCATGGCCGCGGCGACCTCCTCCTTGGCGATGACGATGTGGTTGGCGCCGAACTGGCGAAGGTGCTCGGCCTCGGCCTCGGACGTCGCGCGCGCCACGATGCGGATCGCGCCATTGGCCGAGCGCGCCTGCTCGATCAGCGTGCCGGCCGCAAAGGCATCCGGTATGGCCGTCACGAACCAGCGCGCGCCGGTGATGTTGGCCTGCGCCAGCACGCCGCGCCCGCCCGCCGGTTCGCCGATCGCCTCGGCGCCGCTTTCCCGCAGGGCGGCGGCCACCCCGGCCCGCTCCTCGATGACCAGCACCGGCATGCCGGCGGCGCGCAGCCGCTCGACGATGCGTCTGCCGACCCGGCCGTAGCCGACGACGATCGCATGGTCGTTGAGTGTCGTCGGCTCCGGCCCGTCCTCGGCGGGGTCCTCCGGTTGGGGCGCCGCATCGGGGCTGCCCTCCGGTTCCTGTGTTTCTGCGGCATCGAGCTTGGCGCCGTAATGATCGACCGCCATGAAGAGCAGCGGATTGACCAGGATCGAGAACAGCGCGCCCGCCACGACGAGATCCTGCGCCACCGCCGGCAGGAGATCGAGGCCGACCCCGAGCACGACGAGGATGAAGGAGAATTCGCCGATCTGCGCGAGGCTTGCGGCAATGGCCAGCGCGATGGTGCGCGGATAGCCGAAGGCCTTGACGATGAGATAGGCGGCGGCCGACTTGATGAAGACGATGGTGACGAAGGTCGCGAGGATCGCCAGCGGCCGCTCGATCAGGTTGACCGGGTTGAACAGCATGCCGACGGAGACGAAGAAGAGCACCGCGAAGGCATCGCGCAGCGGCAGCGTCTCGCGCGCCGCCTGCTGGCTGAGCTGCGATTCGGCCAGCACCATGCCGGCAAAGAAGGCGCCGAGCGCGAAGGAGACGCCGAACAGCTTGGCCGAGCCGTAGGCGACGCCGAGCGCGATGGCGAGCACGGACAGGCGGAACAGCTCGCGCGAGCCCGTATGCGCCACGTAGTGCAGGATCATCGGAATGACCTTGCGGCCGACGACGAGCATCAGCGCGATGAAGGCCGAGACCTTGAGCGCCGTCATGCCCACCGCGGTCCAGACCGCGCCGATGCCGAGCGCCCGCGTCAGGTCCGGGTCGACATCGGCGGTCTGCGCCGTGCCGCCCAGCACGCCGGCGAGCGGCGGCAGCAGCACGAGGGTGAGCACCATCACGAGGTCCTCGACGATCAGCCAGCCGACCGCGATCCGGCCCCTTTCCGTCTCCACCATGCGGCGCTCCTGCAGGGCGCGCAGCAGCACCACGGTGCTGGCGACGGAGAGCGACAGGCCAAAGACGAAGCCGCTGCCGGCAGACCACCCCATGGCCAGCGCGACCAGCAGGCCGAACACGGTCGCAACGGCGATCTGGCCGATGGCGCCCGGTATGGCGATCGCCCGCACCGACAGGAGGTCCTTCAGCGAGAAATGCAGGCCTACGCCGAACATCAGCAGGATGACGCCGATTTCCGCCAGTTCGTTCGCCAGCTTCTGGTCGGCGACGAATCCCGGGGTGAAGGGGCCGATGAACACGCCGGCGAGGAGATAACCGGCGATCGGCGGCAGACGGAAACGATGTGCGACCAGGCCCGCCAGGAAGGCGAGGGAGATACCGGCAACGAGGGTTGCGATCAGCGGCGTCGCATGGGGCAAGCGCGTCCATCCTTAATCCATGGGAATTCAAGAGGATAGGGTAGGGCCGCCGGCCCCGTCGCGCAAGGCGGGAAAACCGTCAATCGTCGTTGCTGGCGTTCAGTTCTTCCGGCCGCTTGCCCTCGTCCGCCGCGCGGGTGGCAAGCTGGGCCGCCCCCATCGACTGGTAGAGGTTGAACAGGGCCTCGCTCGCGCGGGCGGCGAGGCGGAACCATTCGTCATTGCCGGCGATGGCGGGGTGATGGAGAAGCTGGTCGTCGACGAGGTCGAGCACGATGGATGCGGTATGCACCGCCTCATGGAAGCCGAAGGAGCCGGACGAATAATGCGACAGCAGTTCTGCCGGCGTCATGGCGCGCTCCTGCGCCAGGATGTCGAGCTGCCTCAGCCGTTCGTCTTCCAGTTCGATATCGGTGCTTTCCAGCATTGTCGTCTCCATGGCCTGCGTCACCTCAGAAATACTCGATTCGCGTGTAGCGGTGGATGAGGAGGAGCGAGCGATCCGGCTGGATGCGGTAGGTCTCCACCACGGGGCGGCCATACCGGTCGATGAACGTGTGTTCGAACGTGCTGCCGATCGGCGCCTTGGTGAGTTTCGTGCGCGGCTGGCCGCCATAGGTGATGCTGCCGGGAATGGGTTCGACGGCCCGCGGCGTGCCGGTCGTGCAGGCGGCAAGGAAGAGCGCGGCGAAAGAGGCGAGGGCAATGCGGATCATGAAAGACTCCTCCCGTGCAATTCTAGCAGAAGGCCGGAACGGGGCAAAAGAAAAGGGCGGCCGAAGCCGCCCGTTTCCTGGATCAGCCTTGCGGCGTGAGGGTCACTGACGTGCCGGTGGCTGCAAGGTTCAGGCCGATCTGGCCGCTAACGCTGACCGTCTGCAGGTGGATCGAGCCGGAGGTGCCGCCGACGAGCACATTGGTGCCGACGCCGAAGCCGAGCGTCGCCTCCGCCGTCGCGCCCTGGTAGAGGCCGCCGAGCGAGCCCTGATGGTAGCCGGCCGTCGGTGCGAAGACCGCCCAGACGATGCGGCCCTGCGTGGTGAAGCCGACATCGACGCCCATCTTGCGGATGACGCCGCTATAGGCATCCTGCTCGCCGCGCGTGGAGGAGAAGACGCAATCGACGCTCTTGGCCGAGCCGAGCACATAGCCGACGCCGCCGCCGACATCGCAGGTCAGCATGCCGATCTTCACGCCATCGCGATCGCCGCGCTCGACATAGGCCGGCGCCTCCTCGCGGATAACCATGTCTGCCGCGCCAGCGGTTGTTGCAAAAGCCTGCGCAAGGCCCAGCGCAAGGACAGTTCCAAGCTTCTTGTTCATCTGTGCACTCCTTCTAACTGGCACGATAATGGCGAATCCGGTGCATTGGTTCCCGGCCGCAGGCCATCTCATGGAGAAGATCGTGGCGGAGTGTGGGCAGGTAACGGTTTGATAACACATTGCGCCGGCCGGCCCGCACGGTGTGTGCCGGGCGCGGCTTTTCGATCACAGCAGGAGGCATGCAGGCGCCCTATACGCGATTGATCGTCGGCAGGTGGGTGATCACCTCGTCGCGGCGCCTTTCGTCCAGCGGGGCGATATGTTCGTTCCAGAACGCTTCGGCTGCCGGCGTATCGTGTGTCCACTGACGCGTGCCGACGAGGTTGTCGTCGATCTTCGCGCGCCGGCCGCCGCCGAGGCGCATATATTCGGCTGCCAGCCTTGCGGTGGGTGTCTGTTCCATGGCCAGTCTCCTCTGGTGTCGGAACGAAACCTCTCCCGCCGGGTATTGTTCCGGCAACAAAAAAGGCCGGGGCGAAAACGCACCGACCTTCCTCATCATCACCCTTTTCACCAGTGCCAGTACATCCGTGGTCAAAGGCATCAGGTGATGGCGGCAATTGCGAGCGGCAGAAGCTTTCCAGCGCTCATCAGCAATGCCGATGAGGGGTATATAGGCAGGCATTGTGTTCAAAACAAGGTGCCGTGACGAAGTCTTTTTCCGACCGCATGCTCGCACGTTGACGATGCGTCCAAAGCTGCTAAAAAGCCGGCATCGCCTGCAGGGGTGGCGAACCGGCCGAAAACCGGCTTTCGCAGCTTTTCCGACACCGGAGGGGCATCGCCGTTTCAGATGGAAGAGTGTCCGAGTGGTTTAAGGAACCGGTCTTGAAAACCGGCGTAGGCGAGAGTCTACCGTGGGTTCGAATCCCACCTCTTCCGCCAATTTCCTTACCTCGCTTTACCGAAAACTACCGTAATATATTGAGATGATTGGATAAAACCTTTCTGTCGTTGGCTGGCTTTGCCGTCCTTTGCCGCCGGTTGTCACGCTATACCCCGCTGGAAACGGGGTATGATCCGGGGTATCCTTTTCAGGAAACGGGGTATTTAGGGTATCGCCATGCTGACCGACCTGAAGGTGCGAAATGAGAAGCCCAGGGAAAAGCCATTCAAGATCGCCGACGGCGGCGGGCTGCATCTCTTCGTCTCTCCATCTGGCGGCAAGCTCTGGCGCTTCAAATATTCCTTCGGCGGCAAGGAGAAGCTGCTGTCTATTGGACCTTATCCCACAGTTTCGCTGCTCAATGCCCGGAAGGCTCGCGACGAAGCGAAGGAAATGCTTCGGCAGCACAAGGATCCGAGCCTCACGAAGAAACTGCGAAAGCAAGTCGCCACCGACACGGCCACCACGCTCGAGGCGATCACGCGCGAATGGTTTGATCTCAACAAGCCGCAGTGGGTTGCGCGGCACGCCGACGACGTCATAACCAGTTTGGAAAAGGAGATCTTCCCAGTCCTCGGCGAGGTTCAAATTCGTGACGTCACCGCCGCCGACGTCATAGCGTCTTTGCGACCGATTGAGGGTAGGGGCGCCAAGGACACCGCACGGCGCATCAGACAAAGGTTGAGCGCCGTGTTCGTGTACGCCATTGCCACGGGGAGGGCGGACGGCGATCCTGCCGCAACAGTCCAAAAGGCGATGGCTCCAATAAAGCGAGGACGTCAGCCCGCCATTACGGACCTGAGCGAGGCAAAAGACATGCTGGCAAAGGTCGACGCGGAGACAGCGCACCCCGTCACCAAACTAGCGCTGCGGATTCTCGCCCTCACGGCTGTGCGTCCCGGCACGCTTGCGACCACACCCTGGATGGAGTGGGCAGATGTGGAGACCAACCCGCTTTGGCAGATTCCGGCCGAAAGAATGAAGCTCCGCCTTCACCACAAGGACGATGAGGCGAGGGACCATATCGTCCCGCTATCCCGGCAGGCCATCGACGCGATCGCCGCCCTGCGGCAGTTATCCGGCCGTGGCGTGTTTGCCTTCCCGAACGCTCGACACTCGCATAAGCCAATGTCTGAGAACGCCATGGGGTATTTGCTCAAACGGGCGGGGTATCATGGACATCACGTTCCGCACGGATTCCGATCGACGTTCTCGTCCGTCATGAACGAGCGCTTCCCATCCGACCGGGCCGTGATTGACCTTATGCTGGCGCACGTCCCGAAGGAGAAGGTCGAGGGAGCCTATAACCGCGCGCTGCATCTCGAGCGCCGCAAGGAGCTCGCGCAGGAATGGGCGGACTTGATCGGTGCTGATCTGGTGCCGGCGGCGGATTTGCTTCTTGGGAAGAGGCGGTAGGCGAGGCACGCCTGGGGTGCCGTCTCGCCCTTCTCCGCAGCAGCTTTCCCCGAATATGATCGACCTGCTTACGCGGAGCAGGGCACTTCGCCTTCAATGCCTCGGATTAACCGAGGCGGCCAAGCTAACCACATCCCGACTCGCCGCTTCGGCTTCTTCCTCCTCCTGGATCTCACGCTCCGCCTGAAGCCAATGGCCTAGCGATCTGCCGTCCAGCGAGCCTTCACGCTGCCATAGCTCAAAGGCCCTCGCCTTGATCCGTCTTTCGCGTTCGTCCTGCATTGTCAGCCCAGCCCAAAGAACGACAGGACAGCGATAACGACCACGACCAGGCCGACGAGATAAATTATGTTGTTCACGATGGCTCTCCGTTTGTGTTCGAGGCGAAACGTTTCGCCTTCAATCTTGTTCCTGTCGGCCGGAACATCACCGGGCCGCAGCCCGTTCCCTCTGCCCCACAGGAGGACGTCAAATGGCAATTGAGAATGCACCCACCGAGAAGGGCAAAGAAGGCGCCCGAGGCCTCCACAAGGCCGCACGGGCCGAAGAGCGCGCAATTGAGGCCGAGAAGGGTTCTGATCTCGCCAAGGGCGCGGAGCGCTTCGAGGAGCGCTCAAAAAGCTCTGACGGCAAGAGTGCCGGCGAAAAGCAGCGCTAAATAAGAGGGCCGCCAGACAGCGACTATCTGGCGGCCCTCTCAATGCGACTTACCAGGTCTGGCGCTTATACCAGTCGTCAACGTCCTGCGTCGCACGATCCTTTTCATAGCCGTACCGCTCCTGGATCTTGCCTTCGAGTTGGTCGCGTTTGCCGTCGATGACGTCCAGATCGTCGTCGGTAAGCTTGCCCCATTGCTCCTTGATCTTGCCCTTGATCTGCTTCCAGTTTCCTTCGACGCGGTTCCAGTCCATGTTCTTCTCCTTTTTAGGATGTTGATGGATATGAAATGCGCGAATGGAGGAATTGATCCGTCGCATGGCGGATACCAAACCGGCGGTAGCGGCTCTACGGGCATCCCGGCCTTTAGGCACGCCAACAGGGCATAAAAAAGCCACCGCCCCGTTGCTGGGCGAGCGCGGGATAATGTCGATGGGTCCTGCCTGCCTTACCGATGCATCATTTTAGCCAGTATTCGGACCGCCTCCGCGTGGCCGGCTTCTGTGATCAGAAACTGCCCATCCGGCTCCTCATTCACTAAGCCTTTGCTTACGAGCACCCTCATAGTGGCTGGTCCCACACCGGGTAGTACGTCGAGCGTTTTCAGCTCGGTGTTGTATGACATGGCAACGAGCGTCTCAGCGGCGCGCTTGTCCAAACCGTGCTTTGGGCGATCAGGGTCTTCGTTGCGTTCGTCGCGCTTCCTCCGCCATTTCTGCAGATCCGTTTCGCCGCTCACTGTCTTTGTGGATAGCCCACTGATCTCGTCAAGCTTTGCGTCGATCGCGCGTTTGTCCCATTTTCGTGTGCCGGGTATTGCTGGCGGCATTTTGTGTGACGACACCCACATTGAAAAGCATGTGGGTGTAATTCCGCAGTAGGCGGCGGCCTCAGCGCGGCCGATCAGGCGAGGCGGTTCGGTCATTCTACATTCCTCTTCCTGACGCCGCCTTCGATAAATTCAATGCCGACTGACTCGAGGGCTGTCTGGATCGCGTGGAGAGTCGTACCCGTGGCGGTCAGCAGCGGCCCATCAATTTTTTCTAACCGCTTGATCGTCTCAACGGAGACGCTCGCTTTTTCGGCCAGCGCCCGCTGATCAAGCTTGAGAATTCCGCGTGCCCCTCGCACCTGCGCGCCCGTTATCACTAAAAATACCCCTAAAGTGCAAATTTATACGCCAGAGGTGTTGACTCCTCCCGTGTATTCGATTACCCATAAAGTGTAATCAATTCCAAGGCAACAGGAGACCACCAGCAATGGCGACTACGACGCACGACTCCATCACAGACAGAAGGCTCGAACCCCGCCGGCTTCTGCCGAGAAGACCCATTGCCGACGCACACGACCTCATGCGCGACGACCCACGATATGCCTACCTCGAATGGCTGCGGATGGAAGCGCGCATCCTCCAGCTTGAACTGTTTCCGGACCTCGATCCCACCCGCGATTTCACCCCCTGCAACACCTTCGCGAAGAGCTTCCATTTCCCGACGGGCGTAGACTGGCGCAAGGTTCCGAAGCCGTCGACGCGCGCGGCGAAGGTTCTGGCGGCCGTGGGGGTGACGGCATGAGCTGGCGCGATTGGTATCCAGAAGGCTCCACAGTCTTCATCGGCCGCGACAGCTACACCGCCAAGCACAACGAGCACGGGCTCGGCGTCGATCTCTACAAGGACGACCTGCGGGTCATGACGATCGCGCCGGAATATGTGCCGATGATTGCGAGCGGTGTTAAGTATCCGTGATCTTTCCGCCAGCCGTTCCGCCGCATGTTGCTGCTGGCCTTTGCCCCAGCGCGCCCATAGGCTGCGCGGGGTCTTTATCCTCCGAGAGGAGGTGGCGCCTCGCGTGAACACGGGGCGTCGGGCGTCGCCGCGGCGCTTGAACACGTCGCCGGCGGCACCCACTGTTTCGCACACCGGGGAGCGCCCATCACCACCGTCGCCCGCACAAGACGGGGCGCTCCCATCCGGTCTTCAGCCGGCCGATCGCCATGCGTAAACCCTGGAACACCAGCCGGCCAAGCCGCTCGCCATCACTGGCGGGCAGTCTTTCTCTTGGCGGCGTCTGCGCGGACCGCCGAAAAATCGACCGACTGTTTTCAAAGGCTTGCTGCTTATCTTGTAGCAGCAAGCGCCATCCCTTTGATTTCAAACCATAACGCGTGACGTGCTCCCCTGAATGTCCGCGTTTATAAGTTAGCTCTGTTCAGGTTTTGGTCCTGTTTGGACCGGGTTGCAAACTCATAAGGGGTCAGACCGTCGAGGCTGGTATGCGGGCGGTTCAGGTTATAGTCGGTTCTCCAATCTTCGATAATCTCCCTCGCATGGCGGTAGCTGGTGAACAGGTGCTCGTTGAGGCATTCATCGCGCATTCGCCCGTTGAAGCTCTCCACGAAGCCGTTTTGCATTGGCTTACCCGGCGCGATGTAATGCCACTCTACAGCATGGTCCTGCTGCCATTTGAGGATGGCGTTCGAGGTTAGCTCCGTTATCCGAGACGATCATGCAGGGATAGCCGGTCCTGAGGGCGATCCCGTCCAACTCGCGACCGACACGCTCGCCGGACAGCGAGTTGTCGACCACGGTGGCAAGGCACTCGCGACTGAAGTCATCGAGGACACAAAGGACACGAAAGCGCCTGCCATCGACCAGCGCATCCGAGACGAAGTCCAGGCTCCAGCGCTGGTTCGGTCCCTGTGGGATTGCCATCGGCGCTCGCGTTCCCAGCGCTCTTTTGCGACCGCCGCGCTTGCGCACGGTCAGCCGCTCCTCCTTGTAAAGCCTATACAGCTTCTTCCAGTCGATCTCGACGCCTTCCCGCCTGAGCAGGATATGCAGGCGACGATAGCCGAAGCGACGCCTTTGGCTGGCCCGTTCTTTTAGCCTCGTGCGGATCGCGACATCATCGCCCCGCGTCGATCGATAGCGAAAGACGCGCGGAGCGATGTCAACAAGACCGCAAGCACGGCGCTGTGAATAACCTTTCTCCCTCATAGCCCAGTTCACGGCGTTTCTCCTTGAGCCGGGCTTCAGAAGTTTTTTCCGAGCATTTCCTTCAGCGTCGATACATCGAGCATCGCTTCGGCCAGGAGGCGCTTCAGCTTGGCATTCTCATCTTCAAGAGCCTTCAGGCGTTTGGCCTCCGGCACGTCCATGCCGCCATACTTCGAGCGCCACTTGTAGAAGGTCGCATCGCTGACCCCGTATTTGCGGCACAGCTCAACGACCGACAAACCGGCCTGGTGCTCCTTCAAAATGCCAATGATCTGCTCGTCGCTGAAACGGGATCGCTTCATTCTCTGTCTCCATCTCCGGAGAACAGACTAATACGGCCCCTCACTGATTAGAACCCATTCGCCCATTCTCTGCGCCCGATCGACATGATGCGCCATGGCTGGCTTTCGAGCTTCCGCCAAGCATCGCAGCAATGATCGACGATGTCGTCGTATGATTTGAACACGCGGTTTGATAGCCAGTTGTCGCGCATGAAATGCCAGAGGTTTTCGACCGGGTTCAGTTCCGGCGATTTCGGCGGGAGTGGCAGAATGGTGATGTTTTCGGGCACGACGAGATTGTTGGACATGTGCCAGCCTGCCTGATCCATAATGAGGATAGCGTGCGCGTCGGCATCGACGTGACGGGCGATTTCGGCCAGATGCTGGGTCATTGCGTAGGTGTCGCACCATGGCATGACTAGCGCCGCCGCCTTGCCGCGCTTCGGGCAGATTGCGCCGAAGATGTAGGCCGATCTTGTGCGCTGATCGTGCGGTGCTGAAGGCCGTGTTCCACGCCTGGCCCATCGGCGGGTGATCTTGTTCTTTTGCCCGATACGGGCCTCATCCTGAAACCAAATCTCTATGCGTTTTCCTCGGGCCGCTCCGGCAGCAATCTCTGCCACTGCGGCCGGGAAGCTTTTTTAAAATCCTCAATGGCTTGAGGGTCTTGCGCGTGATGTTTGGGTCGGACAGCCAGCTTGCGATAGCCCATGGCCCGTACTTCACGGCTCAGCGTTTGCTCGCTCACCGAAACGCGAAATTCTTCCCAAAGCCATTGCGCCAGATCGCACAGACGCCAACGAACAACGCCGTCGAGATAGGGTGTCGGCCCACGCTCGATTGCTTGCGCCAAGGCCGCACGCTGCTGATGGTTCAACCGCGATTGCGGACCCGGAGCCTTGCCATTGATCAGGCCTTGGGGACCATGTTCGTTGAACCGCATGACCCAGTCCCGGACGATTTGGAGCGTGACGCTGCCGAGGCGCGCGGCATCGGAACGCGAGCCTCCATCGTAGATCGAGGCGAGTGCCAACAGACGGCGCGCCTGAGCGGCATCCTTCGTCTGCCGCGCCAGCCGCCGCAGACCGTCTCCATCAAAATCCACCCGTAATGAAATCCCTGATCGCATCGCAGACCTCCGGTTTGCACCAGAGATTCAGATTCACCGCGTTTTGGGAAGGCCAAAGAGTCGAGGTCAGCAAGGCGGCGTATAACCTCAAACCGAGGACATTCCAGGGGAGCACGTCACGCAAAATAGCGTCACGGGGTATGCCCGAAATAGGCCTTACCCACCTCGACAACCCTGCGGCGTGGTGCGATGGTGGTGCGACTTAGAGGGAGAGATGATCGTGTCGACCATTACGGTGGGGGAACTCAGAGCAATGTTGCGGGAATACCGCGACCACGTGGAAATCACCTTTGGCGCCACGCTCAATGGCACGCCTCTCGAATTCTATCGAGTGAAATCCCGAGGCGACGACCTTGTTCAAATCGAGCTGAACGAGAGGCCTCCTGAAGATGAGGTCTAATGTTTGTAACAGAGCCGCGAGTATCACGACTCTGTTATAGGGCGTCGCCAATGCCCGAATTGCTTACGCGACTTCAAGGTTTTCCTCTGCGCGCTTGTGGTGATGAGCGATATCGATAGGATGCGAGAAGCGATTACCTTTTCCCGCCGCGAAGAAAGCGTAACTGTACATCACAACTGTGTCTCGCTTCGCATCAGTTTTGAAGGAATACGGGATCCCGTTTGGAATAAAGAACCAGTCGCCCGGTCCGAAAGTTCGGCCAGCATACTCAATCGCCCCCTTCAAAACTGTTCGAAGGCTACCGCCAGGCTCGTCCACTGTGTTTTCGGGATGAACGTGCGGCGAAACGAAGGAGTTCGGGGGGAACTCCGTCATGAACGCTCGCCATTCAACAATGTCGATGGGAAGCTGCCATTTTCTTATGCCAGTCGCAAAAGGCGCGTCGACTAAGAGGTGATCCCTGGCGAGATCCGAGCACTCGTCGAAGCATGTAACTACTTTATTCGGTTCGACACCGAATTTTCGCAATTCTGGAGAGTTGTAAGACTCACGAACCATACCGTACTTGGAAAGTTCGCTCGTCGTGTAGTCACGTCTGGAAGCATCGAATGGAAGTCCTCTATCTTCTGCTGCTCGCCTCAGCGTTTCCACTTCAACGTCTTCAAGACGAAAAACATAAGTTGGATCATCGATCTGCATGTAGGTCTCTCCTCTACTTTGACCAATTTGCAATCATGCTTCGCACCAGACCATCCTCTTCCGCGGCAGTGAAGCCAATGGCCTCTAACGCCCCGGCGATCAGATCGCTGTATGGAGTACCCAGCAGCACCGGTACTTCGACAACTCGTTTTTCCGACTTCCATTGAGGAATCATTTCATCGAAGAGGCGCTGAGCAATTCCTTTGCTCTTCCACTCTTCGTCAATAAAAATATTCTGTATTACTATTCTGTTGTTGATTTTAACGATATTGCACCAACCCACTCGGGCGTCGTCCACAAGTATAATGTAAACTTCTGTGCTCTTTATCGACTCCGGAAACTTAATTCCTTCTGCTGCCGACCATTCATCGGCAGTCGATACCTGAAATTGGGAGCGGCGCGGAAATATGTGTTGAACGATAAACGGCTGATACAAACTCCAGGCGTATTCTAAGTCAGAAGCGTCAGCCTCACGAACGATTAACTGCATCTCGTCCTCCCTAAGCTTGGGAGCTTTATTCAATATTAAGAACCGCTCAATTGCAAGTAGTTTTTTTGGCTATAACAAAACCATTCATTGATGCGATCCTGCGGGTCACGACTTTCTCAATTCAGTCCGAGATCCAGGCGCGCGGGACCAGACTAATACGGCCCCTCACTGATTAGAACCCATTCGCCCATTCTCTGCGCCCGATCGACATGATGCGCCATGGCTGGCTTTCGAGCTTCCGCCAAGCATCGCAGCAATGATCGACGATGTCGTCGTATGATTTGAACACGCGGTTTGATAGCCAGTTGTCGCGCATGAAATGCCAGAGGTTTTCGACCGGGTTCAGTTCCGGCGATTTCGGCGGGAGTGGCAGAATGGTGATGTTTTCGGGCACGACGAGATTGTTGGACATGTGCCAGCCTGCCTGATCCATAATGAGGATAGCGTGCGCGTCGGCATCGACGTGACGGGCGATTTCGGCCAGATGCTGGGTCATTGCGTAGGTGTCGCACCATGGCATGACTAGCGCCGCCGCCTTGCCGCGCTTCGGGCAGATTGCGCCGAAGATGTAGGCCGATCTTGTGCGCTGATCGTGCGGTGCTGAAGGCCGTGTTCCACGCCTGGCCCATCGGCGGGTGATCTTGTTCTTTTGCCCGATACGGGCCTCATCCTGAAACCAAATCTCTATGCGTTTTCCTCGGGCCGCTCCGGCAGCAATCTCTGCCACTGCGGCCGGGAAGCTTTTTTAAAATCCTCAATGGCTTGAGGGTCTTGCGCGTGATGTTTGGGTCGGACAGCCAGCTTGCGATAGCCCATGGCCCGTACTTCACGGCTCAGCGTTTGCTCGCTCACCGAAACGCGAAATTCTTCCCAAAGCCATTGCGCCAGATCGCACAGACGCCAACGAACAACGCCGTCGAGATAGGGTGTCGGCCCACGCTCGATTGCTTGCGCCAAGGCCGCACGCTGCTGATGGTTCAACCGCGATTGCGGACCCGGAGCCTTGCCATTGATCAGGCCTTGGGGACCATGTTCGTTGAACCGCATGACCCAGTCCCGGACGATTTGGAGCGTGACGCTGCCGAGGCGCGCGGCATCGGAACGCGAGCCTCCATCGTAGATCGAGGCGAGTGCCAACAGACGGCGCGCCTGAGCGGCATCCTTCGTCTGCCGCGCCAGCCGCCGCAGACCGTCTCCATCAAAATCCACCCGTAATGAAATCCCTGATCGCATCGCAGACCTCCGGTTTGCACCAGAGATTCAGATTCACCGCGTTTTGGGAAGGCCAAAGAGTCGAGGTCAGCAAGGCGGCGTATAAAGCCGCAGCGGCAAAGGTAGGCGGCTTCAGCGTCGCTATACTTGTCGAAATCGCTAAAGCTTACATCAGGAAGAAGGCATCGTTAATTTTCCGAATTGATATGTGGCAAGCCCATCAACGTCTTTCACTTATGATCCAATCGGAGCAAGTTCCTGACTTTTCCCGTATTTTTCGATGACGTGAATCATGCTCGCGTAGTTTTTTGCCTCAAACTTTCCAGTATACGGCGCCTTGACCTTTTTCGCGATTTTGTGAAGTGTGTCATAGTATAGTGGAATATTTTTTGATAGCGCACTCATGATATCTGGTACAAATGTATTGTCGCGCATATTTGCGGGAATTCTGTCCTGCATTATAGCGTCGGCTATAAGTCGAAGTTCGTTGAAATAATTGTCTCCCGCTTTTGAGATAGAAAAGAAATCGTCCAGGTTAAACCCATCCGATTTTTCACAATATGCTTGAAGAGCATGATGAAATTCGTTATATTTTTCAATTCGCCTCGCCGCATGCTTGTCGGCATTCTCATATTTCTTTTGATCCGAGGCAATCTTTTCGGCTTTGGAGAGGGTGAACCTCGATACAATGAATCCGAA
Organism: Shinella yambaruensis; assembly: GCF_050859155.1. Lineage (NCBI taxonomy): Bacteria > Pseudomonadati > Pseudomonadota > Alphaproteobacteria > Hyphomicrobiales > Rhizobiaceae > Shinella > Shinella yambaruensis. The sequence continues at coordinate 1,993,375 of NZ_CP150638.1, read as the reverse complement.
GATGCCTCCGACAAGGAATTTTGGTCCGTCGGTGCCGATGTAGTTGAGAAAATCAGCGAGATCTCCCGAGATCATTTCTACTTCTTGCCAGCCTGCTGCAACAGCGTTTCGATTGTATCTGCCTCGGATGCAAAAGCCCTTGTTCTGTAATCCACGAACAAACGTCTCGCAGCCAGGTCGCCCGCCACTTCGCTATCACGGCCCTCGCGAAGATACGACAACGTTAGCTCGTGCCACTGCTGCACAAGACGAGGACCCGGATCAGATCCGAGACCATACTTAATCTTCAGTCGGTGGGAAATATCTGCCATTGCCGTCCCTAAGTGCGATAGTAAGTATGCCGCCGTGATACTACCATTTAGAGTTGATCGCAATGGCGTCATTGAACTCATTCTAACAATCAAGGGCAATGCTTCCGGTTTGATTCATGGCCACCGCCACCCTCAGCAGTTCGGCTTCCATGAGCGCAGACAACGGCGCCGCTCTGGTCTCCCCAGGCGCACCGATCCGCTGACCCTAGACGACATCATCGCCGGCCTTCGCCATCTGGCGGAGGAGATCAGAGCGCAGGCACGGCCGGCCAGCACTGACCGCTAGCGCTCGCCGATCCGGCGCCCCCCTCCGGGTCGGGTCCCTTTCCAGCCAAAAAACAGCCGATGCGGGTCGAAACTCCCGGCGGGCGGCCACCCACAGGCTCAAAAAGCTCGGCAACGTTGCCCTGCAAAAGCCTGCGTTTCAGGGTGTTTGCGGGGTTGCCGTGATGTTGCCGGCGGCAGCCGTAGGGCGGGCGGGCTCTTGCTCGTCGGACGCGTTGTCGTCGCCGACGTCGTCCTGCGCGTAGGGCGGCCCGAAGTCGATCGGCGTGCCGTCTATGTCGAGAATCCAGACGAGGTTCTGTAGCATGATGATGTCCTTGATGTGTGTGTGAGGGGTTAAAAGCGGACGGCTAGATGCCTGCGCGCCGAGAGACCCGGTTGAGCGATAGGGCGCTCGCCGAGGCTTTTTGCGGCAACAAGTCTCAGTGCGCTCGCGTAGGTGCGATTGAATTTGACTCTGCCGACACCGCTGCCATTCTGGCCTCACTCAATGAGAAGGAGGATGAGGTCGTGCTAGTGCTACGCGTAGGCAGCCAAGAGACACGTCAAACCGCAGACTTGCCGTTGAAGGGGATTATCGATATCGAGGCGAAGCTTGCAGCCGGAGAATTCACACTCCCTGGTGGCGAAGCGGCATGCAGCGCCGCCCTGCTCTTCAAGGGAAAGATTATTGAAACGTTCGGATACTTCTCAAATGAAGCCGAACAGGAGGCGACCATGGTCGCCTCCCAATCATCGCGCGAGTAAACCCGTTACGGTCGACTAAGATAGTACCGGTAACCCAACCAGCCCCAAGCTAGTGATGATGTTGCGGAAGGTCCCGCGATGGCCGTTATCGTTGTCGTGCAGCCCATCGGAGAGATAGCCGCCTGCCGGATCGAACGTACTCATCGCGTAATTGTCGATGCAGGACACGCCGAGGTCGCCGGCCGCCTGTCTGATGGCCATCGCCAATTCCTGCGTGTCAAAGGACATGTTGGGTGCATCCGGCCAATCGGTGGTCGCGCGCGTCGGTGTCATCAGGATGAGGTGCTTCCCTCGCCCGGCAAGATGCGAGCCGATAGTTTTGAGGCTATCGCGGGTCCGCTGCCCCGCGTTGATGCGCAAGGGAGAGGTCGTGGTTGCGCGGTCATTCGTGCCGATCTGACCGATGACAAACTCATCTTCGTCCAGGATTCCGGGATAGAGATTGTAGGTCGTGTCAGTTGGCAGCCACTGTTGCGACTGCGTGCCGATGATCCCCTGGTTGCGCACCTGGATACGGCGATGATGGAGGATCGCCTCCAGCCGCAGGCCTTGGATTGTCGCGTTGTTCCAGAGCCGCACCTTGTGTCGCCCGAAGGCTGTTGAGATCATCTGTTCCGCCCCCCATGCGGAGGGGGACGAATAAGCGTTGTAGACCCCTACGACAGTGCCATCGATCTCGACGGTATATGTGGCCGCCGGGTCGGTGGAAATGGTCGCCAACCGAATCTTGAATGCGTCTCCCGTGAACTCGAAGTACAGCGCATCATCCGTCGCTCCAGAGACTGGCGGAAGATCGAGCACCCGCAGCAGGAGCGGCCCGGCCGCAAACGCAAAAACATTCTTTGGTCTGGGGCTGCCGGTGCGGCGGTCGCGGACCTTGAAGCGCTCATTGTCATAGCAGACGTCGCCGATGGCCCATTTGCGCGCAAACCCAACCCCCGGATCTCCAGCTGTGACCGCGCCACTGCAATAGGTCAGCGCGAGGTAGCGGAGGAAGAGATTGGCCCATGTGGGCGAGACCGCCGCGTCGATGGTGTTGCGGGGGTCGTCGAGATGCGCGGTGCGCGGTGATGACGGAGATAGGCCGGAAGCGCCCAATCCCCAAACCTTGGAATCACCAAAGAGGCAGATATTGACCGAGCGGAAGTCATCATAGAGAGCGTACCGCAGCCGCGCCAAGGTGGTTGGGCGCTCCAGAACCGAGACGCGCGCATCAAGAGCCGACGGGTAGCGATATGCTGCCTGCGACCAGTTGGGATAGGCTGTGTCTGTGATCGTCGGCGCGGTCGTGAAAAAATGCGAGGCCCAGAAACCGGTTGCCCGAAAAGCGTCCGCCCGCGGTCGACCAAAAACGGCGCCTACTTCCACGCGATATGCCGTTTTGCCGGAACTGATCGCAAGCGTGCCATAGTAGCGACGGACATTGCTGCCGAGACTATCATAAGCGGACAGGACTACATTACCGAGGGTGCCGTCGCTATAGCGCAACGTGACGCGCGGTTCGCCGTTGGAGCCGAGGTCCCATCCCCCTGTGACTGATTCCAAGAGCACTGACGCGTAGATGCGCCCGCCGCGGAGACGCACGTCGGCGCACAGCTGATTACCAGTAAGGCCGACGGTTTCCGCGTTGGCCGATACGTCGAGCGCTCGCGTGATGCCGAGAGCCGCCAAGACCGGGTTCGTCGTCGTCACAATCGTGGACGCGAACGTCTGATTGGTGCTGAGCAGGCTGTCAAACCAGACCGGCGGTGCGCCATCTGCCGCAAGATTGCCGTTCGCAAAGACGTTCGGCGCTGCGCCCTGCACGGCGAGATCAAGCCGAGCGATGGACGCCGTATGAGTCGAGATATCAGACGCCATGCCGGTCAAGCTGGCATTGCTCTTCTTAACGAGCGCGCCAGACTCCTTGACGTAAAACCCGTTGTTGGAGCCGTCGGCCAGAATGTTCACGCCGCCGCCTTCGGCAATATCCCCGATGGCGGCATTGGCGAGCGCCAGCGTGTCGAAGTTCTTTGTGCCGATGGACACTGCCGCAGCAAGCGAACCCAGGTCCGAGTGGCTGGGGAAGTCTTCGACATTTTGCGAAGCCGCCGTGCCGAGTGCTGGTCTGTTCGTCAGATCGACATAGCTGCCGGACGTCGCTACGTCTGCCAGCGCATCGGCATTCGGTTTCTGCGCCAGAAGATCCAGGAACGGCGCAACGCCAGCCTCAACACGGCGGGCAGTCTCGTCGTTGACGTAAGCCTGAAAGCCGCCCTTGCGGAGACGGTGGGTGCGGCCCTCCTTGAGGCCGAAGACCTCGAGGTTTTCGACACTGTCGGCAATCGGGAGTTGAGTTACGCGGGTTGGAAGGTGCTGATTCATGGAATCTCCGAAAAGAAAAAGCTCGCCGGAAGCGGGCCGAGATGGCCGAGGAGCCAGTTGTACCTGGGCTCGCCTTGTGGATTGCTGTGGATTGTGCTCACGCTCTAGACAATCAGGGCGCGAATCGGCAACCGTTGCAGCGGGTTGCCGTCGGCTACTTTCGTTTCTGGGATCCTTGCATCTTACTCGGCACGGGCACGGTGCCACGATATCGTGGCCTGGAGTGGTGGGCTCTCACCCACTAAGAAGCGGAAGGGGACGACGACATGAACCGCATGTTGAAGTCGAAGTTCGTGAGAGTGCGGGCGTATGTCCGTCGACGGTTTAATCGCCTTGAGCATGTGCGTGCTCACTGGCGGTCTCACCCGGATCAGCTCTCATTCAATTTCTAGGCTAGGCGCGTGCACCTAGTCCGTCGACGGCAACCCACAGGCAGCGCCCGAACGCGCCCCGCTCAGGTGAACAACCCGCCCGTCATCCGATTGATGTGGTGGATCACCCGCGGCTCGAGCCGCTCCGCTGTTTGGTCCCAGACCTTGGCCACCTCACCACGCAGCATTTCCACCGGGATGAACACGCCGGATTTCTGTTTCTCGAACTTCGTTCCCATGCGTTCACGCTTCTGCTGTCCGGACAACACGAACGGATTGTTCTTCGTGTAGTTGTAGGAATAGCGTAAGCGGTCAGCCGATGGCGTCGGACCTGAAGTTCCAGGGCATGAGGGCTTCGATGTCAGACGCGGGCCAGCCTTGAGCGATGCGGGTCAAGGTTTGGCAGAGCCAGGCGAGCGGATCAACGCTGTTCATTTTGCAGGTTTATGCCGACCGGCGAACTATGCCGATTAAGCAAACTTTTGCCAACGTTTTCTGTAACATAGCGGTAACCCCAGCGGCATAGCTTAGGGTCTCTCCGTCGTAATTGACGCGAAGGAGAGGACATATGATCGCAAGTGACTATTTGAAGCGCAGCGCACTGTATCGGAAGCTGGTCCACGGTCCATATCGGGAGTTTGCGCGCGTTTACGCCACCAAGATGTCAAACGAAGGTTTGGGTCGGCACTGCACGCGGCGCTCGCTGAGCCTGTTTCGAGACCTGATGGACTGGTATGTTGGCAATGGACATCATCCGCAGGATTTAAGCGAAGCTCATGTCGATCGTTTTCTTGAGCATCGTTTCGAACACTGGAGCCCTGACACGGGCGACCGATCAGCGCTCCGACGCTTACTCTCCGCGCTACGGGAAGAGCGCTTAATACCAACTGCCCTCCCGGTTGAGCGTACAGAGCACGAGCAGATTATCGATGTATTCGCGGTATATTTGTCGAATGAGAGAGGACTCGCTGCCTCGACGGTGGAAAGCCACAAGCTGCTGTCATATCGATTTCTGCGGGAGGTCTGTCCTGCCGGCGCAGACGGGTTTGAAGCGCTCACCCCGGAGATTGTCATCGGGTATGTCGAACGACATGCGCTCGATGGCTCCGCCGACAGCGGCAAGGCAATGTGCGGAGTCGTGCGTGCCTTTCTGCGTTACTTGCATCTGAAGGGCTTCATTTCGACGGCGTTGGCCGATTGCGTGCCGTCCATCCGCCGCTGGCGACTTGCCGGCCTTCCAACATTCCTACCGCCAGAGAAGGTCCAGAAGGTTCTTGATGCCTGTGATCGGACGACGGCAATGGGTCATCGGGACTATGCGGTTCTGATGATCCTTGCCAAGCTCGGTTTGCGCGCCAGCGAAGTTGCCACCCTCAATCTCGATGATATCGACTGGCAGTGCGGCACGATCCTCGTACATGGAAAGGGGCGACGGCAAGCGACTATGCCGCTACGTCATGACGTCGGAACAGCTATCGTCGCTTATATCCGGCATGGGCGGCCCGCTTCGGCATGTCGGCGAGTTTTCTTGCGAACTCTTGCGCCGCACGTGGGTTTTGCGTCCGGCTGCGCCATCACGATGATCGCGAAGCAGGCACTCGAACGGGCAGGCATTGACGGCTATGCGCATCACGGTGCCCATCTTTTCCGCCACAGCCTCGCGACCGACCTTTTGCGGTCAGGCGCCAGCTTTGCCGAGATCGGCCAACTGCTCCGCCATCGAAGCATCGACAGTACAAGGATCTATGCCAAGCTCGATATCGAGAAGCTGCGTGAACTGAGCCTGCCCTGGCCGGGAGGTGCCCAATGAGCCGGCTTCGCACCGCGCTTGAGCGCTACGTCGGCATGCGCCAAGGGCTGGGATACAAATATGACGGTCCGGCAAAACGATTGTCGGAGTTCGTCGCTTTCATGGAAGCCCGCGGCGCCGAGACCATCACGACAGACCTTGCAATGGAGTGGGTCACCTCAATGGGCCGGCAGCCGAGTTGGTCCGTCCGCCTGGTTGACGTGCGCTGCTTTGCCCAGCACCTGGCTCATTTCGATCCTCTGACGGAAGTACTACCAAGCGACGCTGTACCGCCGGCACGGCGCACAAAGCCCTACATCTATAGTGAAGTCGAGATTCAGGCGCTTCTGGCAGCAGCACTGTCGCTGCCGCCGGCCGGCGCCCTTCGGCGATGGACATATAACTGCCTGTTCGGATTGATAGCGGTGACCGGGCTGCGCCATTCCGAAGCGCTCGGCCTGCTCCGGACCGACGTTGATCTCGACCAGGGCATCCTCACCATTCGAGAGACTAAGTTTGGTAAGTCACGGCTAGTGCCGCTACATGCCACGACAATCGCCATCCTTTCAGACTATGCCGCCCGACGCGATGCACACCTTGGTACGCCGCGCAGTCCCTATTTCTTCGTCGCCGAACAGGGCGGCAGATTGCTGCATCAATACGTGCACCGCGTGTTCTGGCGATTATCCCGGCAAATCGGATTACGGCAGGAGGGGAATCGCAATGGCCCACGGATTCATGATCTTCGTCACCGTTTCGCCGTCCAGACCCTGATCAACTGGCATCGGGCTGGCGAAGATGTGGAACGCGAACTGCCGGTTCTCTCGACCTTTCTCGGCCATACCAATGTTCGCGACACCTACTGGTACCTGTCCGCCGCGCCGGAACTGATGAACCATGCGGTCCGGCGATTGGATAAGCGTTGGGAGGCTCGGTCATGAGACGCACGAACGACTTGGCCGTGCTGATCGAGCGGTGGTTCACAGATCGGCTTATGAAGCATCGAGGTGTAAGTTCTAACACCATCGCCTCCTATCGCGACACCTTCAGGCTCCTGTTTGCGTTCGCACAGACGCGCCTTGGGAGATCCCCATCCCAGTTGACGCTGCGGGATTTGGACGCTCCCTTCATCGGCGCATTCCTGGAGGACCTTGAGACGAAGAGATCCGCCTCAGTGAGGACCCGGAATCTCCGCCTCACAGCCATCCGATCCTTCTTCCGGTATGCAGCGTTCGAGGAGCCCACACATAGCGCCCATATTCAGCGTGTGCTCGCGATCCCCAGCAAGCGATGTGACAAGCGGCAGCTTCAGTTTCTAACCAGGCCCGAGATTGAAGCGATCCTGGACTGCACGGATCGAAGCACGTGGCTGGGACGCCGCGATTACACTCTGCTATTGTTGGCCGCGCAAACCGGATTGCGGGTCTCGGAGATTGTCGACCTGGACCGAGACTCCGTAATGCTCGGCCAGGGCGCGCATGTGCGATGCGTTGGCAAGGGCCGCAAAGAGCGATGTACGCCGCTCACAAAGGTTGCACGGCAAGCCCTTCGTCACTGGCTCAACGAGCCCAGAAAGCGAAGCGCAACGGCGCTCTTTCCGAACATGCACGGTGGCAAGCTCAGCGCTGACGGCGTGCAGGCACTGCTGAACAAATATGTCGCCAAAGCACGTGAGCACTGCATCTCCCTTCGCTCAAAGCGGGTCTCGCCCCATGTCTTGCGGCACTCCGCCGCCATGGAGTTGCTACAGGCTGGCGTCGACTGCTCGGTTATTGCCCTGTGGCTGGGCCATGAAGCGATGGAAACAACCCTGACCTATCTTCATGCACATCTTGAACTGAAGGAATCTGCACTCGCAAAGCTGAAGCCGTACGAACGCGCTAAGGCCGAGCGATTTCGACCAAACGACCGGCTTCTGGAATTCCTGAACGCCCTCTGAGCATGAGAACTATGCCGAGTGTCAACCACCGGCATCCGGCCGAACCTGCCGGGAACGCGCCATGGACCGTTCCTATCAGAAGAGGCATTCGGCATAGTTCGCCGGTCGGCATAAACCTGCTTATGCCGCGCGCGGCATAAGGCCGTCTGAAGGAGAGTGGCCAATGTCGCCCAGGTGCGTCCACCACCTTCGCTGCCGGCGAATAGACTATTTTTTCTCGTGATTGTTTGAGGCCTGATCGCGCGTTCGACGATATTGGAGTCGATTTCGACACGGCCGTCCGCCAGGAACTGCTCCAGCGCGTCCCGCCGGGAGAGCGCATAGCGGATCGCATCGGCGGTCTTGGATTTCCCGGAGATTTTGCGCAGCTCTCTCTCCCACAGATCGAAGAGGCCGGTGACAATGACTGCGGACTTTTGCTGTCGCAGCGTCGCTCTGGTATCGGCGTCCCTGCCGCGAACCTCATCCTCGACCTTCCATAGCGCGCTCATGGCGACGACCGTATCCGTCGCGGCCTGCGAGACCCCGGTGATGTGCAGGTCGTAAAACTTGCGCCTCAGATGCGCCCAGCAGCCTGCGAGTTGGATCGTCTCGTTGTTGCCGCCTTTGGCCCGCGTCTTGGCCAGGCTGGTGTAGGCCGTGTATCCATCGACTTGCAGGATACCATTGAAGCCAACGAGATGCCGCGCCACGCACTGCGCACCTCGGCTGTCTTCGAAGCGATAGGCGACCATCGGCGGGCTGGTTCCGCCATAGGGCCGATCATCGCGTGCGTAAGCCCAAAGCCAGGCTTTCATGGTCTTGCCCGAACCGGGCGCAAGGGTGGGTAACGTCGTTTCGTCGGCAAAGACCCTCTCGCCTTCCTTGACGCGCTCCAGGATGTAGTCGGCGCATATCTGAAGCTCGAAGCCCAGATTCCCCATCCATTGCGCCATCAAGTTCCGGCTAATCTCGACGCCATCGCGCAGATAGATCGCTTCCTGCCGGTAAAGCGGAAGGCCGTCGCCGTATTTGGAGACCGCGATATAGGCCAGCAGCCGCTCCGTCGGCAGGCCGCCTTCGATGATGCGCGCCGGTGCCAGAGCCTGGATCACGCCGTCACGCCCCCGGAAAGCGTATTTGGGGCGGCGCGTCACGATGACCCGGAACTTCGGCGGCACGACATCCAGCCGTTCGGAGCGGTCCTCGCCGATCAGCACCTTTTCCAGACCCTCGCATTCAGCAGGGATTTCCGGTTCGATGATCTCCTCAATGCGTTCGAGGTGAGCGGCAAAGCCCTTGCGCGGACGCGGCGCACGCTTCGGCTTGTCCCCGGCAGCGCGATCAAGCTCGCACTGGATCGCCGAAAGACCCGTCTCGACCTCCTCGAAGGCAAAGGACACCTGCTCGTCATTGACGGCCAGGTGCAATCGCTCGGACCGCGTGCCATTCTGCGTGCGCTGCAGGACCTTCATGATCGTCGTGAGGTTGGCGATCCGCTCGTTGGCCGCCGCCTCGACCGCCTGCAACCGGATAACCTCTGCCTCGGAGGTGACGAGCCGAGCTTCTGTAACCGCTATCCGCGCCTCGTTTGCCGCCTGCTCGCGCGCCATCGCCAGGACCATCGCCTTCAGCGCATCGACGTCATCTGGCAATTCGGAAACAGGCAAAACCATGGGAGGAATAGAGCACAAAAGCGGCCGTTTTCCCAAGCGTTCCCGCGACATGATTCATCTTGCCGCAGGCCGGTATCAGCCCGTCAGCAGCGGTCGCCGGACCTTGGCTGGACGGATCTTTTTCCAATCCATTCCGGCCAGAAGCGCCATCAGTTGCGAATGGTCGAGACGCACCCGCGCCGCCGATATGCCCGGCCAGCAGAAGCTGCTCTCTTCCAGGGTTTTTGAATAGAGGCAGACCCCGCTGCCGTCCCACCAGACAATGCGGACACGGTCCGCCCGTTTCGACCGGAAGACGTAAAGCGCGCCATTGAACGGGTCGAGGCCGCCATCCCGCACCAACGCCATCAACGATGCGGCTCCCTTGCGGAAGTCGACCGGTTGGCAAGACACGTAAACCACAACGCCGGAAGCGATCATGCCTTGCGCACCGCGCCGATAATGCCCGCCAACTGATCCGGATCGATATCGCCGCGTACCCGGATGACGATATCGCCAACCACAATCTCCACCGTCGCGCCGCCGCTCACCTCAAAGCGCGTGAACTTCGCCGGCTCGCTTTCCATCATGGTTCGACCGCCCAATGGCACCGTCAATGGCGCCATCGTCCCCATGGAAAGCGCCTTCCTGCGCCACGCATAAAGTTGCGACACGTCCAGTTCATAGGCGCGCGCAACCTCCGCAACCGTCCCTCCGGGCGAAAAAGCTTCCGCCACAAGCCGCGCTTTCTCGTCATCAGACCAATGCCGCGGCGAACGTCGCGACGGCGTTGCCGTCAAAACTTCGAATGTCCGGACCTGATTCACCTTGTCGCTCATATGACTCTCCGCATGATTCATGCAGAAAATGAGCTTCCGCGAACAAACGCGCTACGTGGGATCGCCTACACGCTTACGGAATAGCCGTCGGTGTTAGCTCGCACGAAGACCTGGCCGTTCCAGTTCGGCTTGGCGACGCGCTTCGGCCACCACCCGGCTTTCATAAAGCTGGACGGGAAGACCTGCCGAACGCCGCGAGGAGCGGCACTCACGCCGCGTTGGGTCTCACGCGGTTTGAAGTGCTTCAGGCTGATGTCCCCACCCTGACCGTGGATGACATAAGTCAGAGTCGAAGGCGTGGATTTCGTGACGTTCCGGCGCACGGCCTTCAAAGTGGTTTGCTTCCGAAGACCGGTCTGAACGGCAAGGGCACGGCCAGCGGCCGTGCCCCCTATGCGTCCGGTTTCGTTGATCGCTCGGCTGAAGACTTGCCCGGCTTTGCGTGGAGATTTAAGGGCCGCCGTTGCCTTGGTGAAGAGGCGAAGGCCGTCGCCGTGGATTTCGAATTTTAACATGTTGTGTTCCTAATTCTCATCCTTCCGCCCATAGCGGCGGCTCGTGGTCCACTCGCTCGGCACGACGGCGTGCCGGACACTGGAACCCTTTGGCGAGGAAAGCTTTCTTCTATTGACGCGATAGTACCGGGATCGCTGAATCAGCAGCCGTCTTGAGAGATGCCACCGATGATCGATAACAGCCGCGAGGCGGCCGTTGGCATGTTGGGCGCGACTACCGTGATGACGACACTGGAGTCGTCGAATTTGATCAGCGCCTCCACGAAGGCGTCGCCGTCATCATCTTGGCCAGCGGTGAGCTGCCAGCTTGGTTCGTTGGTCAAAACGGTCTCCGATGAAAAGCCCAGCGCAGGGGCCGGGCGATGATGGGATGATGTTTGTGGGTGCAGGTGTCCGCAGTGTCCGCGTTGCGGGCACCTGGATCAGGGTTTTCTGTTACGGGGTAACAGCCCGAAATGACCGCGCAGACGAGCGTCGGTCGCGGCAACGTTCACGCGGCCAGAGGCATCTGCAATCAGCAACCCCTTTTGTTTCCAGATAGTTACTGTCTTGCGGCTAACGTGCTGGTATTCCGCGTATTCGCTTTGATTCATGTAGGTAACGGTCACAATCCGCTCCGTTCTGTTACCTGCCCGCAGTGTTACCCCCTTTTTTGAGGGTGCAATCGCTCAGGGCCGAGGCCTGCGTGACCGCTTGGCGGTCAGGAAGGGGCACGGTCCCTGTCCTTGGGGGGGCTACCGGCCGCCGCGGGCGTTCATTTTGGCGATGACCTTCGCCCAGCCCGTGAGCTCCGCCGGTTTGTCTTCCGCGGCTGCGGAGCCGTTCCGCTTGTTGAAGTCGGCGACGACCTTCGACCAACCATGGGACAAGCGGCTGGGGTCTTTCGTCTCCGTCCCGTTCATGCGGGCGACCACACGCGCCATGGTCGCCTTGGTTTCAGCCGCTTCGGCCGCCTCCCGCTCGGCACGACGGCGTGCCGCTTCTTTCACGAGGACGTCATTCCGCGCCGTGACTGGCGCAGGCGTTGGTACGGTGGCAGCAGGCGCAGGAGCGGCAACTTGCCGCTCCCCGAACAACAACGCGGCCTTGGCGACATTCCGGCGTGCCATAGCCACGGCAGCAGCCGCGACCATCTGCTTCCGACGGTCATCATCAGACATTCAATGTCTCCTTCGGGGCGAGCGAGTATAAGTATTCCGGGGTGCGTTCACCCTCATCCGGCCGTCGCAGCAATGGCTTGTCGAGAGCCGCCAGGATGGAGTTCGGAGGATACGAAACTGCCGACCAGAACGGCGACGACCCGGCGTCCAACGGGGGGAGTTCAACGGAAGCAGCGAGACTTGGCGCATGCCAGCCGCTACGGTCGGGCAGGTATTTGGTTCGAATGAACCGCCGCTTGACGACCTCCAGCACGCCACCGCCATCAGTGCGCACCCGGCCGGTGAAGGCAACTTCCCCATTCGAGGCAACGCCGGCGCGTGGCCTTGCGTCCGGGTTAACCTGACGCTGCATGTGATCCGGAATCGGCGTGCGCTGGTCGCCGATGCCTGCCCAGAGTTCGACAGTCTCGTGCTTCAGGTCTTCGCGATATAGCTGTCGGGTGCTGCGGATGTCCTCAGCCTTCTCAAGACGAGCGGCACCGGCCGGCAGGCTCTCGTTAGCCAATTCGACAGCCATGTCTGCCTCGGCGATCGAGCGGAGCACGTCGCGGATTTGCAGGGCTGACTTTTCGTACGAGGGCAGTTTCTTGCGGGCCGCTTCCACCAGTTCCTTGGCGCGATCATAGGCCGCCTGGCGCTCGGACTCGGCTTCGGCTTCGAGGGCCTTTTCGTGCTCCCGTTCCAGCTTAGCCAGCCTCGCACGGATCTGATCGATTTCTATCCCAGCCTCGACCTTGGTATCCAGCAGCTTGCGGAGTGCAGCCTTATCAAGCGTGAGCAGACCATCGTCATATGCTGTTTCTGCCGCCACTACAGCGGCTTCCGCAGCCTCGAGTTCGGCGTGGGCGCGGGTGATTGCGCTGGCAATGTCGGTGGAGGACTGGCGGCCACCGAACAGCTTGGCTAGTTTCGACATTTAGGATTCCTTTTTCAGATCAGCACGCAGTGCTGCGATGGTGTGGGCGTCGACGAATCTGGCCGAGATTGCCCCGCTGGCGGGCTCGTCTGCGCCGAACACGACGACCTGGCCGGCGATTGCGATGGTGGCGGCCGGCGGATCGATGTGAGCCGCGACGTCGGAGGCGGGAACATCGTCACGGAACAGGAGGTCGGCCACCGCGTGGTCGAACCGGGTGCCTTCGGGGTCGGTCAGGGCCGCAAACGTTGACGTGGTTGCCGCGGCGCCGCCGAGGCTGGTTTCGGTGATGGCCGCGACAAACAAATTGACGATCTCGTCGCGGGTAGCGCTTTCAGGGTAGCGACGGCTGCCCTCGGTTTTCGAAAGAAGCCCGGCATCCTGCAGGCGGGCGGCTACGGTCTGGATGCGGCCGGGGCCGCGGCGGAGGTGGTGCGCAATGAGTTGCGCGACTTCATGGAGGCGCATGGGCGATCCTGAATTTTTGGATGTTGGGGAATGAAAGCTTTAAAAAATGACCGTCCGCCTGCGGCCAAGTGAAGGCGGACGGTCAGAATCCGCGGGACGTCCAGAACCGCGAATTGGGGAAGCTGGCCCGGTGCGCGATGGCGCGCACACGGGGAGATCGCGCCGGAAGGAAGGACACGCGGCGATGTGGAAATGAAAAGCCCGGCGCTGGGGCCGGGCTGCACTTGCTACTTCTACTTCGTAGCTTCGCTAAGCTACGCGATTTGTAACATCAGCGCGGAAATTGCTTTCGCCGACTTGCGCCTTGGCCCAAGCCATAGCTGTCTTCATAAGCTTCGCGCCCTTCTTGTCTTGATACCGGCCTTGCGCACCGAAGGCCTTGCCGATCCCGGCCACGTTCTCGCCGGCGAGCAGCAGTTCGAGCACGTAGTCGACATCTGCCGGAGGAGCCCCAAAGTCCGCCTCCTCCGCCTTCAGCGGCGAACCCTTCGACTTCCCTGGTCGCGGTGTGCCTAGCCCACTCTCCGCGCCCAGAAAGATGGCGCCTTCGCCGACGGCATCTGCGCAGGCACCGAAAGACTGGAAGCGGTCGGAAAGCTTGCGCACATCGTTCTGCGGTCGCATGTCAACGCGAGTGTAGCCGCACGGCTCCGCAGGCACTGGCTCGGCGTCGCCAAGGCGTGGGATCACGGCGGGAAGATCAAGGTGCTTGCCCAAGTTCGTCTTCACCTTTGACTTGCCGCGGGCCGTGCCGTTGCGCCTGACATCGAGGCCGCCCCGCATCGGTTCGTTGTCGTTGGCCGCGACCAAGGATACTGGGAGCCGCTGGCGGGCGATCATCCATAGGCAGGCCGCCCCATACTCATCCTGCTTGGCAGCCCAGTTGAATGCTGGACGACCGCCGCGGTAGACGGGTTCGCGGCCTTTCGGCGGCGCGTTGTCGTTGGCGGCTATGAGCTCCGTGGCGTAGCGTTCCGCGGCGTTCCGGGCGGATGCGGTGCGGAGTGTAGTAGGAACGCTCGTTCGAGCGAACGCCATCTGATTAGTCATAGACAGGAGTTCCCAAGGATAGAGGCGCCGCCCGTTCCGGGTCTTGCGCATGTGCCGTCGTGCGGCGAGCTTGATTCTAAATATAGATGCTTTTTACAAATTTGTCATACTTTTTCTATTGACAAAATAGAAAAAGTATGATCGCGATCAAAAACGGATGCGCGGAACCAAAATCACACCACCACGTTATGAGCGCCGGAGGTGCCCCATGGACAATCGTGAAGACCGAATTAGACGCCGAGCCTTCGAATTGTGGGAAGCGGCAGGTTCTCCCGGCGGAGATGGCGCTGAATTCTGGCTTCAAGCTGAAGCTGAGATAGCCCAGACCGATCCAGTTCTTGAAGAGGACACCCCGGACGCCGCTGCGCGTCGCGAGGTCGAGCGGGAGAAGCCGGAGTCGGTGATGAAGGTTGGCGGAGGGAAGCGAGTTTAGGGCGAAATTTACGGATCCGCTGCCAACCTCTGCAAACTTTAGTTGTGCTCCCACAACTCGGCGACATATTGTTACCCTCTAGCATGTGGAGGGGCTTATGCCGGCTGTCGGGGAAATCGCAGATCACATCATTGGCTTGCGTGAGAGGATTAGCACGCAGTTCAATAGCCAAGGGTGGACGGAAGAAGGCCCATTAAATCAAATTCAGGGCTACTTACCATCGTATTCGATTTTGTTTGTGTACGACTACATTAATTACACAGCTAACCGTGTTCGAGCGCTTAGCGACCATGATGTCAAAAAGAACAACCTTGAACAGTTCCTAAGCGCTCTCGTCCCTGCAGTTTCCACTCTACAGTTCAATCACCTCGCTAATGATGCCGACATCGTCATTGGTGGGTTGATGAACCTCTTGCAAATGGTCAACGAGCGGCTCCCAAGCGAAGCGAAAGCGCCAGTGCCGCTTGATTGGGAGGACGTCGAAGATAAAAGCCTAATTCCCAGAGATCTCGCAAGAAGGCTTCGCGCGCTAGAGGCAACACTGGCTAGGCTAGAGCCAAGATCGATAGACGTAGATCGTAAAATTGCAGATATTGAAGCCGCACATGCTGCGGCTGAGCAACTTCCAGAAGACCTTGAGGAACTCGCCGCAAAACGCGATGAAGTTAAGGAGATCGGTGAGCAGGCAGCCAAACTTCTTGAGCAGGCGCAAAAACTGGTAGCGAGCATCAATAATTCCAAGGACGATGCGGTGCATGCGATGGACCGGATTTCAGATGCTGAAATCAAGGCCGATCGGCTGATTTCCAGAAGTGAGCAGGCACTAAGAGGGTCAACTGGCGTTGGCTTAGCGAATGCCTTCGAAAAAAGAAAAACGGATCTGTCTTGGATTGGTTTGGCGTGGGTTATCGGACTAATTGGCGCCCTAGTGGCGGCTTTCGTAATCGGAGCAGATCGCGTTGCCGCCCTTCAGACACAATTAAAGAACGATAGCCCAGCCCATTTAGTGTGGATGAATGTCGTTCTAACCATCTTTGGCGTAGGTGGGCCGATCTGGTTCGCATGGCTGTCTACGAAACAAAGTGCGGTGACGCTCAGACTAGCAGAAGACTACGCTTTTAAAGCCGCGGTGTCGAAGGCCTATGAGGGCTATCGCAAGGAAGCTGTTGAGATCGACCCATCGCTTCAGGCACGCCTGTTCTCATCCGCGCTAGATCGCCTCGAGGAAGCGCCTATCCGTCTGATGGACAAGGAGACCCACAGCTCCCCGCTCCAGGAACTCCTAAGCAATCCATCGATCCGGAAGAGCCTTGAGGGAATACCTGGCATAACAGATAAGATCTTCGCGCTTATACCGACGAAGGACGTCACAGCGGTCGCCGCCCCGGTAGTAGCCGCGGCTGCAATTGGGTCCGCGGCTGCGTCCAGTAAGTCCGCCAAGAAACCTAAAGAACCCGAAGTCGACGAACAATGAGTTCCCAATAGGGAGTGGAATTCCACCCCGGTTCCAGCCTGGGGTGGGTGTTCCACCCCCCAGGGGGTTATAGGGGGTGGAAGGAACAAGGGGGGTGGTATAGGGGTGGTAGTAGGGTGGAACGGGGGTGGTAGCCTACGCGGCGTGCCTGTCGGAACCGAAATCTTCCGAAGCCAGCACGAGCCGCTGACGTGACTTTGACGGCGGACCTTCCATCACGACCTTTACCTCACCGGATGAAAGCATCGCATGCATGGCGACCTCGAGCGCTTTCACAGTGACGCCGGCGCCTTCTGGCCGCGCTGCGATAATCTTCGGTGCATAGTTCACTCCCTTGGTTCGAGCGACGCGGTCGCCAGTCCGATTGATAGCGGATAGAGCATCGCGGAACACGCGTTCGGCTTGTGTTTGAACCATCACCGATGCCGCCGTTGGTTTCCCGTCATCCAACACAAATGCCCCATCCTTCCAGCGCAGCTTGATCTCGCCGCCCTTCCGGCCATAGTTTGCCTTCACCGTGGACAGGATGCGGAGGTCCGGGTCATCCTTGTCGGCCGTGAGGTAGAGGCGGCTGCGGACACTGTTGTTCCACGCCGTCGATCCCGATGACCCCGTGCCGGATTGCATGCCCTGAAGCGACGGGTGAGCCAGAAGCACCACGGCGCAATCAAACCCGATTGCGATCTGCCGAAGGGCGCTGATGAATTGCCGGACCTGGCCGCGCTTGATTTCGTCGCCGCCGTAAAGGTCGGCCGCCGTGTCGAGCATGATGAGCCGTGGGTGGAATTCGGCGGCGGCCTCAATCACCTTTTCCATCAACGGCGTCGGCCTCATATTGCCTGCGCGGTCTGGAACGAGAAGAAGCGCATCCCGATCAGCGAGCGGAACTAACCGAAAGTCGGACAGGTCCCGAAGGCTTCGGCCGTGGGCCACGGTGATGTCCTCGAGCCGACGCCAGAATTCCTCCTCTTCGTCTTCCGCGCCAACGTAGAGCACGCGGCCGGCTGCCGGACCTATCTCCAGCGTGTCGACACGCATTGCGCCAGCCGCGGCAATCTGGAGCGACAAAAGCGATTTCCCGACGCCGCCGTCCCCATTGACAATCGTGACTTGGCGGCTCGGGATGAGGTCCTCAGCGTACCATTCCCGTGTCGGAACGGGGCGGCCGAACCAGTCGGCGGGGTTGACCAGACGGAGCGCGCCCGGCACGTTGTCATTCGCCGCGACGGGCGGGAATAGTTCTTCCCGCAGCTTAGCCATCGATTCCGACAACGGCGTGGGTGCGCTTGCGATTGCGGGCGCGGCGCCGATATCGCGGCCGATGATGCGCATGGCGATGTCACCGTCGACCTCTGGGCCTGCGATCTGCTCCATGAAGGGATCCCCGAAGTCGCTGAAGAATACCAGCATGGACGTTGCTGGATCGCAGCCGTCGATTTCGTCAACTACGATACTGACGCGCTTCGCGTCCTGCGGATTGTCTGGCCAGATGTCGCCCGGCAGCATCTCCAGATTGGTGGGGTCGGCGTGTCCAAAGTCCGGTGATCCGTCCGGCAGCGCCGGCGCCAGAACGACGTTCACCGTAGCATGGCCGTGGTCGAGCAGACGGTCATAAACGCCGAAAACAATCTTCTCATGGCTGTCTGGGGCCGGGTTACTAAGCGGGGGAGGCATTCCCCGCAGTTCTTCGATGTTGGTATCAAGCTGCTTGGTAATTGGTGCCATTGGCCGTCATCGCCCTCAGTTTGTCGGTTGCGAGTATCGTGATCTCGGACGCCAGCGGGGCCGCGAAGGTGGCGACGCGCCGGTATCCCGATTGCGGCGCGAACGTCAGCAGACGGCCGTCCGCCATGCGTAGCAGCCTCAGGCCGTACAACCTGCATTCTGGGGTTAACTGGAGGTCGAACACCGCGGCGGCGCGATGCCTGCCGGAAGGCTCGTCGATGAGTTGGAAATCAAGGATCTGCATTTGTCTCCCATAGGATTTACCCCGCCGACAAGCGCCGGCGGGGTGATGGTGATGCGGGTTGTGGGGTTAGGCGGCGCGCTTTTCCCGCAGTTCTTATTCCACAGCGGAAATTCGCTCTTCGAGTTCCTGCGCGTACTCGGCAATAAGCCCCCCGGCACGCTTCACGATAAAGTCGTTGATGTGAGAGGCTTCTCCCGCCAGCCACAACCGGGCCGCCTCGGCTCTCGCTTCCTCGTGAGTTTCCCAGTAGCTGACGTTGGCGTTGCCATAATCATGCTAGACCTCGTAGGGGCATCCGTCATTGCCGCCGAGGACTACCGCCCCCCGATAGAGGTCGCAAAGCTCGGTTTTCCCGAATTCAATGATCTCGGTGATGGTCATGTCGTGCTGATCTTCTTTGAGCATAATTCCTCCATGCCGCCGGTGAGGCGGTCTAAATGATGTTGGGGATGTTCGAGTGCTAGCCTCTGACGGTCAGGAGCCGCGTGGGCTGAGGGGCGACTAGGCGGGCGGCTGCTTCGGCGTTCTCGTGGTCTCGCCGATGACGCCGCATCCAATAACCAGCCGCGCTGATGATTTCTTCTCGCCAGGGGGTATCGTCGGGGATGCCGGAGAAGCGGATCCAAGTGCCGTCATCCGCGATTCCGACATTGCGAAGGAACGTGCCGTTTGGGAGCCTCAGGTCGAAGAGGGCGTTCAGATCGATAAGGTTGACTTCGGCGGTTGGGCGGAAGTTCGTGATCTCGACGGAACTCATGCTGCAGCCCTTGCGGCGGACTCTTTCTCGGTGAGCCAGCGGGCGAGAGTGCTTCGACGAGCTGCGACCGCTCCGCCCAATTTGAACGTCGGGATATCGTCGTTATAGACGAGGCGATAGATTTGCCTGGCGCTCAAGCCGAGGTGTCTGGCGTGCGCCGGCGCCCATGAGAAGTTCTCCCGGCTGGTTGTCGTTAGCTGCTTCCATATTTTTCCTCCGAGGGGGTTGACAGGGTTCACGGAAAGCCGTAGATTTGTATGCGTACCCATTTCTTATTTGAAATGGAGTCGGACTATATGTCTATTTGACATTTTTGTCAATCCCCTCCGAAAATTACCGTGCTTTTCCATATCCTAAGATTTGTTTCTAGGAGTATTTTTTGGGGTATTTCAATAAATCGGAGAATAAATAGCTAGGATATATCAATGGTTAGGTGTATTGGTGTGACAGACACCTCTTCCGCCAATGCGCTTTGTTTTCATTGAGAATTTTTTGATTTTCTATGCTGCCCTTCTCATGCGACCGTCGGTTATTTCCATCGCAGCGGCCATGGACACCAGCGCAAAGGCATAGGACAGATGATCGCGCGGCTACGGCAGCGGCCTTCTTTTGCTTGTCGCCGCTGCCAGCAGATGAGAGAAGCCCCGGCAAAACCGGGGCTTCCTTCGCTTTCAGGGAAGCTTGACCGAAGGCTCTCTTGCCCAGACGCGCAGAGCGCCGAGACCTTTCAGGAAGCCGGCGACGGCATCGGTGCCGTCGATCTCGACAGTTCCTTCATCCAGCAAGTCGGCAGCGCCGGCCATTTCCAGGAGCGGAAAGGCGGGCTTGGTGTAGCCGATGAACTTGCAATGGGCGAAGGCGTCCGCAACGAAATCGCGTGCTGCCGCCTCCTTGAGGAGATCGCCTGCGCCTTCCTCCGATGCCAGCACGACCACCGCGTCGTAGAGCACGGAAGGACCGCCATCGATCATTTGCTGAGCGGCTAGCGGCTTGCCATCGGACAAAGTAACGCCGCCGACCTTCGGGGCGATCACTTCGATCACCGCCTTCTCTTTCTCGATGCCCGCCTTGAGAGCCTTGAAAAGCGTGCTGTCCGCGCCATCGGTGACAAGCACGCCGAGCTTGCGACCCTCGAAGCGCTGAGGTCCGCGCTGGATGATGCTGAGGGCGGGAGAGGGCTCCAGGTCCTGGCGCGTCTCGACCGCCGCCGCGGCCGGCTTCGGCAGGGCGTCGATGCCGAGGGCGATCGCGACTTTGTTCGCCAGCGTCTCGTCGATGTTCAGGAGATGGGAGACCACGCGCTCGCGGATAACAGGCGTTTCGACCTTGCTCAGCTCGAAGGTCAGCGCCATGGCGATGTGCCGCTGTTCGGGCGGCGTCTGGCTGATATAGAACTGGCGCGCCTGACTGTAGTGATCGGCAAAGCTCTCCGGCCGCAGGCGCACTTTCTCACCGCTCTCCTGCGCGTTGAAATGCCGGTATCCGGCGCGGGGAGATTCGCGCGGCCCTTCGCCAAAGGAGTTCGGCTGATAATTCACCCGGCCGACGGGATTGCGCATCGCCATGTGCCCGTCCTGCTGGAAATGCGCGAAGGGACACTTCGGCGCATTGATCGGCAGATGGGTGAAATTCGTGCTGCCGAGCCGCTTCAGCTGCGTGTCGAGATAGGAGAAGTTGCGGCCCTGGAGCAGCGGATCGTTGCTGAAGTCGATGCCGGGCGGCACGTTCTGCGTCATGAAGGCGACCTGCTCGGTTTCGGCGAAGAAGTTGTCGGGCATGCGGTCGAGAACGAGACGGCCGACGGGTTTCGGCGGAAGGACCTCTTCCGGAATGAGCTTGGTCGGGTCGAGCACGTCGAAATCGAAGCTGTCGGCGAAATCCTGATCGAAAAGCTGAACCTGCAATTCCCATTCCGGGAAGTTGCCGGACTGGATGGCCTGCCAGAGATCGCGCCGATGGAAGTCGGGGTCAGCGCCGTTGATCTTCACCGCCTCGTTCCAGGCGACGGACTGGAGGCCGAGCTTCGGCTTCCAGTGGAACTTCACGAAGGTCGACTCGTCCTTGGCGTTGACGAAGCGGAACGTGTGCACGCCGAACCCTTCCATGAAACGGAAGGAGCGGGGAATGGCCCGGTCCGACATGACCCACATGATCATGTGCATGCTTTCGGGCGTCAGGCTGATGAAGTCCCAGAAATTGTCATGGGCGGACTGGGCCTGCGGAAAGCCGCGGTCGGGCTCGGGTTTCACGGCATGGATGATATCGGGGAACTTGATCGCATCCTGGATGAAGAAAACCGGGATGTTGTTGCCGACGAGGTCCCAGTTACCTTCGTTCGTATAGATCTTCACGGCAAAACCGCGCACGTCACGGGCAAGGTCGAATGATCCCTTGCTGCCGGCGACGGTGGAGAAGCGCACGAAGGCGGGCGTCTTCTCGCCGGCGCGCTGGAAGAGGTCGGCACGTGTATAGGCCGCGAGGGACTCATAGGTCTCGAAATAGCCATGGGCGCCGTAGCCGCGGGCATGCACGACCCGCTCGGGAATGCGCTCGTGGTCGAAATGGAAGATCTTTTCGCGAAAGTGGAAGTCTTCGATGAGGGCCGGCCCGCGTGCGCCGACCCGAAGCGTGTTCTGGTCGTCCGCGACGGGCGCGCCCTGCGCCGTCGTCAGGACGGGATGACCGTCTTCGGCAATCTGATGCAGTTCGCCACCGTTGCCGCGCCGGAGCTTTTGATCATGCACGGAAGCCTCTTCCATCTTCGTGATGGGGCTCGCTTTCTTGGCCATGGAAATCTCCTGGGAAGTGTTGCAGTCCCCTAACCTGAAATATCCCGCCTTGTTCCGGGGCAGCGGCATGGAACATCCGATCGTAGCGGAAGTTGTTGTTTCCACGCGCTCGACGCGTTCACGACATGAAGGAGATTTCAAATGGGTCGCGGTATTCTTCTCTGGCTCCTGGGCATTCCCTTGCCGATCGTCATCCTGCTCGTCCTGTTCATGCGATAGGGGGCGGCGATGGCCAATTACACGACGGGCGTTTCGGACATCGGCATCGAATCCAATGTTCCCGCCTTGGCATGGGGCCCGGTCATCGGCGGCGCGACAGCGGCATGCGCGATGAGCCTCATTCTCCTTCTTCTCGGTTCCGGCGTCGGACTCACCATGGTTTCGCCCTGGTCGGGAGAGAGCGCCTCGTTCACGACGGTCAGCGTGACGGCCGCCATCTGGTTCGTCGTCGTACAGTGGCTGTCCTCGGCGCTGGGCGGCTATCTCACCGGACGGCTTCGCACGAAATGGGCGGGCATCCATACCGACGAAGTGTTCTTCCGGGATACCGCGCATGGTTTGCTGAGTTGGGCGCTGGCGACCGTCGTCGTCGCCGGGCTTGCCGGGTCGGCCTTCACCTCGCTGGTCGGAAGCGGTGTGCAGGCGGCATCGTCGGTTGCAACGACCGCGGCCGTCGGCGCCACGGCGACGGCAGCTGGAAGCAACGATGCGCCCGATCTTGCGACAGGGTATTTCACGGACCTGCTTCTTCGTCCCCAGGATGCGGCGGCCAGAGCGCAGTCGGACGATGCGGCGGCAACCGCCGAGGTGTCGCGCATCCTGATGCAGGGTGCGGCAAACGGTGAGATTCCGGAAGCTGATCGCGCCTATGTCGCGACCATCGTCGCTGCCCGCGCCGGGATTCCCCAGGAAGAGGCCCGTGTGCGTGTCGACCAGGTGCTGCAGCAGGTTGAGGACGCGAAGAACGCAGCCCTTCAGGCCGCTGATGAGGCACGAAAGTCAGCCGCCACGGTGGCGTTGCTCGGTGCCCTGTCCTTGCTGGTCGGCGCCTTCGTCGCTTCCGCTGCCGCCGCCCTTGGCGGACGGCAACGCGACGACGAAGAGGCGGCTCTGATCGTGCGGGCTTAGGCCCGGCCGGTAACCAAGGGGTTCTGCAACCTTTCTCAAGGAGCAACAGGCGCTGCATGGCGCCTGTTGTTCTGGCGTCCGGCTTGCCCGCGGGCATGTCTCGGTTCCCAATGGGGCATCGTTCTTGAAGGAACGTCGTCAGCGGTCTCCAGCGCCGCCGGTTGCGACCGACGGATCGCTCTGGGACGGGGCGCCGCCGATATGCCGCATCTCGGTTTGCAACTCGAACCGAATGCCGAGGGGATCGTGCGAAAGCACTGCCTCGCCGCCGAAATCGTGCGGCAATACCATTTGGATAATCCTTGAGCCGAACCCCCTGCGGGATGGCGAGCGCACCGCCGGACCACCTTCTTCAACCCAGCGGAACACAAACATCTCATCAGTCTCGGGCCGGCCGCCGGTCCATTCGACGCGAACCTTTCCCGCTTCGTTTGAAAGGGCGCCATACTTCACGGCATTCGTCGCCAGTTCGTGCAGTGCCAGGCTGAGGCTCAGCGCCTGCCTGGACGACAGCATGATCGGCGGACCGCCGATGTGAAATCGTTCGTTGGTGATCTCGAATGGCGCCATCGCCTGAAAGACGACATCGACCACACTGGCCTCCGTGGCGCCGTTGCGCGTCAGCAGCGACTGTGCCTGTGCCATCGCCTGAATGCGCTCCAGCAGGCTCGATCGCGCCTCCGCATCGTTATCGTCGCCTCGCAATGTCTGGCTGACGATCGCCGCGACCACAGCAAGCGTGTTTTTTATGCGGTGTTCGAGTTCTGCGTTGAGCAGGTTCGCCTGTCGTCGGGCGTCGACCGTGGCCGTTGTCTCGATCACCGTGTCGATCATCCCCCGGACCACGCCGGTCTCGTCGCGGATCGGGCTGTAGCAAAAGGTAAAATGGGTCTTCTCGGGATAGCCATGCCGGTTGATCACGAGCGGGAAATCCTCGATGAACGTCGCCTCGCCAGCGAACGCCCGCTCCGCGACCGGTCCGATTTCGTCCCAAGCCTCATGCCACACCTCGCTGAACGGCCTGCCGAGCGCGGGCGGTTTCTCGCCAAGGATGGGAAGGAACGCGTCGTTATGGATGGTGATGAGGTCCGGCCCCCAGACGATGCATTTGGGAAACTTCGAATTCACCATCATGCCGACGGCGATCTTGAGAGAGGAAGGCCAGCGTTCGAGGGCGCCAAGGACGGTGGAAGACCAGTCGTATGCCCGGATGGCGTCGGCCATCCTTCCCCCGCCATCGAGGAAATGCGCGGACTCACGCAATTTGACACCCCTTTGCGGTTTTCACGGAGATCGATGCCAATCCGTGCTCCAGCCCTTGTTTCCGATGGTAACGAACATTCGATAACATGGTGTTTCCCAAGGCCTTTGCAACTGTGATCCTCCAATTGCAATGAACACGCAAGTGGTCAGCCGGTTGCGAACCGGCTGGCGCGGCGTCTTTCGCAAAACCGGCTGAACTCCTTTCGCTTCCATGCATTGTTGCTGCGTGGCGACAAGAAGAGGGAGAGGCATGGAGGGATTTTCTGCGACTTCGGATCCGAAGGGCCGGCGCGCGGACTCGCCGGGCGAGATTCCGGCGCTCGGCCTGCGGGATGTGGCGTGGCGCCTCTATGACAGCCTGACCACCGATCGCATCCTGCTCATCGCGGCGGGCGTCACCTTCTATCTTCTCCTGTCGATCTTTCCCGCCATCAGCGTGTTCGTGTCGCTCTACGGGCTCGTCGCCGATCCATCCTCGGTCGTCGACCGTCTCGCCTTCTTCGGTTCGGCGATGCCGGAACAGGCATTCGAGCTGATCCTCGGCCAGCTACGCAGCCTCACATCCGCGCCGCAAGCGAGCCTTTCCGCCACACTGCTCGGCAGCCTGGCTATTGCGCTCTGGTCGGCCAATGCCGGCATGAAGGCGCTGTTCGAGGCGATGAACGTCGCCTATGGCGAGACCGAAAAGCGCGGTTTCATCCGGCTGAATCTGACCTCTCTTTCGTTCACCTTCGCCAGTCTGGCGCTGGTCGTGCTGATCATCACCCTGGCGGGGATCGTTCCGGCAATGTTGGATTATCTCTGGCTCGGCCGCTGGACGGAGCTGATCATCCGCCTGGCGCGTTGGCCGCTGCTGCTGGCGCTGATCGCCGTGGCGATCATGTCGCTCTACCGGCTCGGACCAAGCCGGGAGCTGGCGAAGCTGCGCTGGCTCAGTTGGGGCGCGGTCTTCTCCACCGGTGCATGGCTTGCGGCGGCGCTGGCGATCACCTTCTATCTCGGTCACATCGCGGACTACAACGCGACCTACGGCGCGCTCGGCGCGTCGATCGGCTTCATGGTGTGGGTCTGGGTCTCCGTCATCATCGTCATCCTCGGCGCGGAACTGAACGCCGAGCTCGAACATCAGACGGCGCGCGACAGCACGACGGGACCACCGGAAGAGATGGGCCGCAGGGGAGCGTACATGGCCGACACGATCGGTGCGGACGCGTGACGTCCGCACCCGCGCATGCGCGATCGGTTGTGCTGCCACTGGCGCGGATGCGAGAAGGAAAGGTTTTGTCTGGAGGCGACGAGGTCGCCGAGCGCCGGCCGTCCGTCAGGATACTTGCCGCATCCGGCCGGCCGCACCCGCAGCCAGCACAGCTGCCAGAGGGCGCGGTATTCGTCCGGAAGCCTTTCAGCGCGACGGTGGTTCACCAGCGCCTGCTGAGCGTCCACGCCGTTGGCGCAGCCATCCTGCCTTCCATGTAAGCGCGTACCGCTCATAACGGAACGGAACATTGCCGGGTCGGGGTCGTTGATTATTTTGAACCGTGAGATCGTCCAATGCCAGCGCTCGTACACTACATTCTGAGCCGCCTTTGCATCGGCTTTGCACTCGGTGCCCTAAGCGCCGTGGCGGTTCTGCAACTCGAACCGCCCGCATTCGGTGCGTCGCCCGGTCCCCTGGAAGCTTTGCTCGTGATCTATGGCATCGGTTCTGCCTTTGCCTTCGGCTACCTCGCGACCGCGCTCGGCTGGGAGAATATGGAAGTGTAGCAGTCGATATCTCCGTCCGGCCGTTCGTCCGTTCGGCGGTGTTCCCCTCAAACGGTCGCAGGAAGGCGAACGATGATCCTTGAAGATTTATACCGCCTGCTCCGCGCCGGTCACGTTCAGGCGCAAGGGATCGTCGATACGCTGACACAGCCCCTCGTCGTGCTCGACCAGGTCTTTTGTGTCACTAACGCCAACAACGCCTTCATCGACGCGTTCAAGGTGGACCGGGACGATATTCTCGGTCGCAGCCTGTTTTCGCTCGGCAACGGCGAGTGGGATATCGCGGATCTGCGAACGTTGATGGCGGAGATCATTCCGAAGACAGCAGCGGTCGTCGGCTATGAGGTCACACACAATTTTCAAACCATCGGAAAGCGCACATTCCTTGTCGATGCCCGGCGTCTTGTCCATCCCGACAACAACAGCACCAGCATTCTCGTCGTCTTCGAGGACGTCACCGAGAGCAATCGGGAGCGGGCGGAGAGCGATATCATTCTTGCCGAAACCCGCCATCGCATGAAGAACCTGTTTTCGGTGATCCGGGCACTCGCCATGCAGACGCAGACAGAGGGCTACACCGCGAAGGAGTATCGCGACGCCTTTCTGGGGCGTATCGACCTTGCCTTGCGCGCGCAGGAGATCGCGCCGGGAGAAACGAGTGCGGATCTTTCCGCGCTTCTCGACGCTGCGGTCACCGCCACGGGCGGTAACCGTATCCACATCGAAGCGGGACCCTCCACCACCCTTCCATCGTCGAAGGTCCTGCCAGTCAGCATGATGTTCCACGAGCTGACGACGAACGCGCTGAAATACGGCGCGCTCTCGGTTCCGGAGGGGCGGGTCCGGCTGTCGTGGCGGATCGAAGAGAGCGATGGCCTGACCATGCTGGTCTGCGAGTGGCGGGAGGAGCATGGGCCGACGGTTCGACCGCCTGTCCATCGCGGATACGGCACGGAGTTGATCACCGCGACCGCGAAACATCTCGGGGGATCGGCGGAACAAAGGTTCGATGCCCGCGGTTTGATCGCCAACATCAAACTGCCGATATAGGGATGCGCATGTCTTCCGATGACGGACATAATCAGACCGCAGCGCGCATCCTGGTCGTCGAGGATGAAATCTTCATCGCCATGGAGATCGAGCGAGCACTGACGAGCGGCGGTTTCGAGGTTCTGGGCCCGGTCGGAAGCATCGAGGATGCCTTGCAGCTCCTCCATCGCGAGAAGCCGGACGCCGCGGTCCTCGACGTTACCCTGAGGGACGGCAGGGTGACTGCCGTGGCTGCGCTGCTCAGATCGCGAGGCGTACCCTTCCTCCTGGCGTCCGCCGAAGGACGCCAGCTCACGGAATCCGGTTTTTTCCAGGGCGTTACCAATCTCGGCAAGCCGACCGACATGTGCCGGATGATTGGAGAGATCCGCCGCTTGCTCTAGACGCTGCCCTATCAGATGGCGCGAACGTCTTCCGCTTTCGACTTTCCGGTCTTGCGGTCCTGGCCGATCTCGTAACTGACCTTCGTGCCGTCCTTCAAAGGTCCACCCGACAGCACGGCGGAGACATGGACAAACACATCCTGCCCGCCATTGTCGGGCGTGATGAAACCAAAGCCCTTGTCCTGATTGAAAAACTTGACCGTACCGGTTGCCATGTCGACCTCGTGAACTACTGGGCGGCATAGGCGCCGCCGGCAGACCTTATTGATTGTCGGCGGTTCCCGCAACCATTCGTCCGCGCCGGCGCGGCTCCAGGGCAACAAACGTTGTGCACACGGGTTCTTCATCCCGACTGCAGCAAGGGATTTCACGATGAAGACGACCGTTTTCGTGCTGGCAGAACCCGAAGAGCTTGGGAAAACTGGATCTTGTTCTTCAGCGAGTGCGGCTACGATTGATTGCACGGTACCTGTCTGGCCTCTACCCGATCAAGATGACCACGAGCCTGAGGGGAGGGCGCATCTTCTTCGACTGGTCGTCCAGCCTTGTATTGTTCCCTTTTTGTTCCTATAATAACGAAATGCAGATGATATTCGATTTTGGCGCCGTCGCGGACATGGCGTGGGTGCGGAAACAGCTGAGGTTCTTTTTCGGTCGCCCCGACCGGATCTGCGCGCGAACGCCGATCGGCCAGCTTGTGAAGTCGTCGATCAGCAACCGCACGCTGGACGAAGTCTCCCTGGCCGCCTATCAGCGGCTCGTGGAGGCCTATCCGGAATGGCCCGCTCTCGCAGCGGCGTCGACCGGCGATGTCGAAGCCCTGATCGGCGACGTCGCCTTTCCCGATGTCAAGGCGCGGCATCTCGGCGATGCGCTTCGCGTCATAGGAGCCTGTCATCCGGATTTCGACCTGGACTTCCTCGGCCGCCTGAGTGTTGTCGAGGCGCTTGCGTGGCTGGAGCGCCTGCCCGGCGTCGGCCGCAAGGTCTCGGCCTCCACGCTCAACTTCAGCACGTTGGACATGCCGGCATTCGTCGTGGACACGCACGTCCTGCGCGTGTTGGGCCGATACGGCTTCGTCCGGAACACGGCCGACACGCTGACCGCTTATGACGCGGTGATGGCGGCGGCGCCTCGATGGAGCGCGGCCGAACTGGCCGAGCTTCACATTCTGATGAAACGTCTTGGTCAGACCATCTGCCGGCACGGCCGTGCCCGCTGCCCCGATTGTCCGATCCGCCGGCGCTGCAAGGCGGCCGCAACCTCTGACCGAAAGCCGGTGGGCTTGAGAGGGCGTAATATGGATCATCGGCGAGGACCTGCGCGGGAACAGCGTGGCGGCTGGAAGGATTGAATCGGTACGATCCGGACCTGGAAACCGAAGGATACGGGTGCGCCCATCGGCGACTTTCTTCCGCGTCGGCTGCATCACACAACATATCGGCTCGAATGCTGTGATTTGTACCGTTTATCCGTGATCCGCCTTGTCTGCGCGTGCTATCAAGCAGTGCCGGACGTATGCCCCACAAGATGAGTGCGCCTGTCATGACGTTCCTTGCCGATCTGCACATCCACTCGAAATATTCCCGGGCCACGAGCCGGGATCTCGATCTTGAGCGCCTGTTCTGGTGGGCGGCGCGCAAGGGGGTGCGGGTGGTCGGCACCGGCGACTGCGTGCATCCGGTGTGGCTCGCCGAGATCAAGGACAAGCTGGTGCCCGAGGGCAACGGGCTCTTTCGCCTGCAGCCCGAAATCGAGGCGGCGCTGTGGGAGACGCTTCCGCCGGCCTGCCGGCGGCCGGTCTCCTTCATGATCTGCACCGAGATTTCGACCATCTACAAGAAGGGCGACAAGACCCGGAAGATCCACCACCTGATCTATGCGGCCGATCTCGACGCCACCGACCGGCTGGCGGCGAGCCTTGCGCGCATCGGCAACATCGCTTCGGACGGCCGCCCGATCCTCGGCCTCGATTCGCGCGATCTGCTGGAGATCGCGCTGGAGTCCGGACCGGATTCCTATCTCGTTCCCGCCCATATCTGGACGCCATGGTTCGCCGCGCTCGGCTCGCAATCGGGCTTCGATTCCATCGAGGAATGTTATGGCGACCTTGCCGGGCATATCTTCGCGGTGGAGACGGGCCTATCGTCCGACCCGGCCATGAACTGGCGCATCTCCTCACTCGACCGCTTCCGCCTCACCTCCAATTCCGACGCCCATTCGCCCGGCAAGCTCGGCCGCGAGGCGACGCGCTTTTCCTGCGAGCCGGACTATTTCGCCATCCGTCGCGCGCTCGAAACCGGCGACGGCTATGTCGGCACGGTCGAGTTCTTCCCGGAGGAAGGCAAATATCACATGGACGGGCACCGCGCCTGCGGCGTGCGGCTCGACCCGAGAGAGACGATCGAGCTCGGCGGCCGATGCCCGGTCTGCGGACGGCCCGTCACCGTCGGTGTGGCGCATCGCGTCGAGGCGCTCGCCGACCGCAAGGAGGGCGCGGCGGTTCCTGCGACGGCGGGAAAGGTCACAAGCCTCGTGCCCCTGCCGGAAATCCTCTCGGAGATCGTCGGCAGCGGCGTTGCCTCGAAAGCCGTGACCCACACCTATGACCGCGCCATTGCCGCGCTCGGGCCGGAGCTTGCCGTGCTGGAGGAAATGCCGGCCGAGGATATCGCCAGGGTCGACCCGCTGCTCGGCGAGGCCGTGACGCGCCTGCGCTCCGGAGAGGTCATCCGGCAGGCGGGCTATGACGGGGAATACGGCGTCATCCGGCTGTTTCAGGACGGAGAACTGGACCGTCTTGCCGGAAACCAGCTGCTGTTCGACGCGCCGTTGTCCAGCCGCGCGCGCCGGGCAAAACCGGCAGCGAAAGACAAGGCATCGGGCGATGCCCCGGCATCTCCTGAGGCCGCGCCGGCGATGCAGCCGTCGGGCCGCAGCGGCGTCCTGGCCGGGCTCGACCCCGCTCAGGCGCGCGCTGCCGAGGTTATCGACGGGCCGCTGATGGTGATCGCCGGGCCCGGCTCCGGCAAGACGCGCATGCTCACCCACCGCATCGCCCATCTGGTGCTGGAATGCGGCGTGCCGGCCGGCTCGTGCCTCGCCGTCACCTTCACGCGCAAGGCGACGGAGGAGCTGCGCACCCGCCTCACGGGGCTTCTCGGCAGGAAGGCGGATGCCGTGGCGGTGCACAGCTTCCATTCGCTGGGCCTGGCGATCCTGCACGCGCATGCCGGCCGCGCCGGTCTCGGGGCGGACTTCCGCATCGCCCGCGAGGCGGAGCGCAAGGCGGCGCTGGCCGAAGCGCTCGGCGTCAGCGATACGCGCGCCGCCAGCCTTATCAAGGCGGTCTCGGTGCTCAAGCGCAGCGGCGGGAAGGGTGCGGATGAGGAAGCGGAGGCCCGCGTCGTCCTCGACCGGATCGGACGCGCGCAGGGCTGGGTCGATTTCGACGATCTGGTTCTCCTGTCGGCCGATCTTCTCGAAAAGGACGCGGAGATCGCCGCCGCGTGGCGCACGCGCTTCCCGCACATCGTCGCCGACGAGTTTCAGGACGTGGACGAGCAGCAATATCGCCTGCTGCGGCTGTTGACCGGGGACAACGGCAACCTCTGCGTCATCGGCGATCCCGATCAGGCAATCTACGGCTTTCGCGGGGCGGACGCCGCCTGCTTCGCGCGTTTCGGCCGGGACTTTCCCGCAGCCAGGACCCTTCGGCTTCAACGCAACTATCGCTCGACCGGCACCATCGTGAAAGCGGCGTCTGGCTTCATCGGTGCGCCTTCGTCAGGCCTGACACGCCCGATGGGCGAGCCGATCATTGCGCATGCGGCAGCGAACGAGGCAGCGGAAGCGGAGTTCGTCGCGGCGACCATCGAAAGCCTGCTGGGCGGCCATGACCTGCTCGCGGCCAATCGCGCGGGTGGCGTGACGTCATCCGGCCGGCCGCTCGGCTTTGCCGATTGCGCCGTGCTCTACCGCACCGATGCGCAGGCAGCGGCGCTGCGGACCGCCTTCGACCGCGCCGGCATTCCGTTCATGAAAAGCTCGCCTGCTCCCATCGCCGGCCATCCCGGCGTGGCCGCGATCCTCGACGGGCTGGACGGGGTGGAGGGGCAGGACCTTGCTGCGCGCATCGGGCAGGCGGCGGAAGACGCCCGCAGGGCGCGGAGGGCCGACGCCGCCGCGCTCGCGGAGGCGAGAGGCTGGCTCACCGCGCTCTCCGGCTCGGTTCAGGTGGCCGGCGATCCCGTCCTGCTTGGCGAAGCGGTGGCGCTTTCCTCAGAGGCCGATTTCCGCGATGAGCGTGCCGCGCGCGTCACGCTCATGACCATGCACGCGGCCAAGGGTCTGGAATTTCCAGTCGTGTTCGTGGTGGGTATGGAAGCCGGACTGGTGCCGTTTTCATGGGGGACGGCGACGCCGGATGAGGAGGCGACGCAGGACGAGGAGCGGCGGCTGTTCTATGTCTCCATGACCCGCGCCAAGGATAGGCTGTTCCTGATCCGCGCCAAGGAGCGGTTCTGGCGCGGTGCAGTGCGCGCGCTACCGGCTTCGCCTTTCCTCGGACAGATCGCCGCGGACCTGATCGTCAGCGAGAGTGCCAGCGGACGAAAAAGCAGGCAGTCACAACAGCTCAACCTTTTTTGAAACCCCGCGCCAGACCAGCGCCACAGACCGTTTCCGCTCGCCGGGGAAGGTGCCGGCTGCTTTGGCGCCTCGATAATACTTAGCAAGTTGGCGAAGTTTCTCTTGCGTGCCGGGCGCATCGCATGATAGTTAGCATTATGACTAAGCATGATCCCGACCTCTCGCTGCTTTTCCACGCTCTGGCCGATCCGACCCGTCGATCGATCCTGACACGTCTGGCGGAGGGGCCGGCGGGGGTTACGGATTTGTCCGAACCCACGGGACTGCGTCTGCCCACGGTGATGCGGCACCTTTCCGTGCTGGAGGAGGCAGGGCTGATCGTCACGTCCAAGGACGGGCGGATACGCACCTGCGCCATCGTGCCGGCGGCACTGGAGCCGGTTCGCACATGGCTCGATGAACAGCGGGCCATATGGGAAGCCCGGCTGGATAGGCTGGAAGCCTTCGCGACGAGGGCGATCAAGGAGCGCAAGCAATGATATCGAAACGCAACCCCGAGCGCCTGTCTGCGGCACCCGATCCTGCGGACGACCGCTTTGCGACGCTGACCTTCGAGCGGACCGTGGCCGTGCCCTTACCGGTGCTGTGGCAGGCATGGACGGCTCCGGCCGCGCGGGCGGTCTGGTCTGCCCCGACGCCCTCCGTCACCGTGGAGTTCCTGGAGGCCGACACCCGGGTGGGCGGGCGCGAAATCTCGCTTTGCAAGGTCGAGGGCCAGCCGGACATTCGTTGCGAGTGTGGTTGGCTCGAATTGCAGCCGGGGCTGCGCAGCGTGAACTACGAGACGGTCTCCTGCGGGGGCGTGACGCAGTCGGCGGCTCTGGTGACGGCGGATTTCTCCGGCACGGACGAAGGCAGCCGAGTGATCGTGACGGTGCAGCTTTCCTCGCTTGCCGAAAACATGGAGGCCGGCTATCGGCAGGGCTTCAATGCCGGGCTGGACAATCTCTCCGCGACGGCCAGGCGAACCATGGTCCTGCACCGGGTGATCCAGGCGCCGCGAAGCATCGTCTGGGACAACTGGATGAATGCCGAGACGCTGCCGCAATGGTGGGGGCCCGACGGGTTTTCCTGCCGCACGAAGCGGATTGATCTCAGAGCGGGCGGAGAATGGGTCTTCGACATGATCGCGCCGGATGGCAAGATCTTCCCGAACCACCACCTCTATACCACGGTTCAACCCGAGGAGAGGATCGACTATACGCTGCTATGGGGCGAGAACGGCCCGAAGCATGCCGACGCCTGGGCATCGTTCGAGGATCAGGGCGAGGGAACAAGGGTAACGCTGGGCATGGTGTTCAGCACGGAAGCCGAGTTCCAGGCGGCGAAGGGTTTCGGCGCAGTCGAACTGGGCCTGCAGACGCTGGGCAAGCTGGAAGTCTTTATCAAATCACGATGAGATGCCGCGGCTTGGCAGCCGGTTTCAAGGATCGTTTTGAAGGGGTTTTCGGCCTGTGGCGCAGCCTTCAAGCGCATTCAAACCGAAGATTTTTGCTAGTCTACTGCAGCGAAAAGGGCAGCCGAATGGCTGCCCTTCCTTGCTTCTACGCCATACGCATCACGAATAGGGCGATACGCACTGCTGGCGCGGGCCGTTATAGGGCTGGAACGTGTTGTCATACGCCCGGTACGAGCGATAACGGTTGGCACACCAGCTCTGGTGCGATCCGCTGCCGGCCTGCGGCTGGTTGGCGATAGCGCCGCCGATTGCGGCACCGAGGCCGAAGGCGGCAAGCGGATACCACCAGCCATCCGAATGGCGGCGATAACCCGGGCGATAGTCGCGGTAGCCGCGATGGCCGTGCCAGCGGCGCTCGGCGCGCCGGTCGTAGCGATCGCGACGGTCGCGGCGATCGTAGCGATACTGCACCTTCTCGACGGCGGAGGCTTCCGGCACGGGCACCCTTGCAAAGGTCACGGCCTGGGCCGGGATGACGGAGGTCAGAGCCAGGGCAAGGGAGAGCGCGCCCGCGGCAAGACCAGTCTTGAGATTCAACATGGCAAAAACCTTTCCTGCTTTTTTCGAGAATGAAACGCGGGACGGCCCCGGGTGGTTCCCGTTGTCTTCGATGACGGCCGCAATCCCGCGGGAAAAGGTCAAAAAAAAACGGGTTGGTCCGCCTTGTCGGCTCGCCAACCCGTTCCGGTAAAATGCGGATCAGGGTGTTCGGGGTACAGGGGCTCTCACCACAATCCGGCTGCATCTCCAGATCTCCTGTGCGGCCGATCATGCCCGAACGCGATTTTCTCGATTGACATAATGCGCATATTTTTTGACGATTTCCACATGAGCAAAAAAGCGCCGCGGCAGGGGCCGCTCGACATCACGATCGTCCTTCTGCCCGAGTCGTCGATCATGTCGCTCGCCTCGGCACTCGACCCGATGCGCGCGGCAAACCGCGTCGTGCCGGAGCCGGTGTTCCGCTGGACGATCCTGTCGCCGCTCGGCAAGCCGGTGCTCCTGACCTGCGGCGTGGAGATCCGCGTGGACGGCGCCTTTGCCGACGTGACGAGCGGCGACGCGCTGCTCGTCATCGCCGGTTTCAACCAGGAGCGCCACGCCGATCGGTCCTTCGTGTCGCGGCTGAAGAAGGTGGCGCGTCGGTTCGACGTGGTGGCCGGCATCGAATCGGGCTGCTGGCTGTTGGCGCGCTCCGGCCTGCTCGATGGGCGCGATGCGACGGCGCATTGGGAGGAGCTCGAGGATTTCGCGGCCGCCTTTCCGGCGCTGAACGTGCGGGCCGACCGCTTCGTCACCGATGGGCCGCTCTGGACCTCGGGCGGTGCCTCGCCGACCTTCGACATGATGCTGCATCTGGTGCGCGCGCGGTTCGGCTCGGCGGTGGCGCTCGATGTGGCGAGCGTCTTCGTCTATGACGAGACCCATGCCGCGACGGATGCGCAGCCGCTCGTCTCGCTCGGCCGGCTGGGTGAGCATCAGCCGGACCTGGCCGCGGCGATCCGCCTCATGGAGCGCACCATCGACAGGCCGCTGACCATTGCCGCGCTCGCCCGGCGGCTCGGCTTTTCCACGCGCAAGCTGGAGACGCTGTTTGCCGCCGGCCTCGGCATCGGGCCGGGAAAATATTACCTGCGCCTGCGGCTGACGGCCGCCCAGCGGCTGGTGCGCGATACGTCGCTTTCGATCCAGGACGTGGCGTTGCGCAGCGGCTTCGACAGCCTTTCCGCCTTTTCACGCGCCTTTCGCAATCACTTCGGCGCAAGCCCGCTCAAACTTCGGGCCGAGCAGCGGGCCAAATAGAGTGCGGCCGGTTCCGGGACAGCAGAACCGGCCGCAGGGCCATGGTCGGGGACGGGGATTGGGGGACTGACCGGGCCCTTTCTCGCGCCCGGCGGTTTCGCCGGGCAGTCTCGTCATGCGGCGCCTTGCGGCGGCCGGATGTTACTTGACGCTACCGACGGCGTCGGCACGACCGTCCTGAAGCTTCACCCACTTGCCGGCATTCACCGAGGATTGGCGCTTCAGGTAGCGGTATTCGGTCTGCGACCAGAGCAGGACCTTGTTGCGCATGTTGTCGAGCACGAAGTCGCCGCGGTCGGTGCGCACGGTCAGCACGGCATGGCCTTCGCCGTTCGGCTGCAGCACGACGGTGATCAGCAGGTTGGAGGGCGAGATGCCGGCCTCCATCAGGCGCTTGCGCTTGATGAGCACGTAGTCCTCGCAGTCCGCAGCGGTGTCGGGATAGGTCCACTGTTCCTCGACGCCGTAGATCTCCATGTCCGTCAGCGGCATGAACTCGGTGTTGGCGGTGTAGTTGACCTTGAGGATCGTCTTCCAGTTTTCCTGCGTCAGCTTGAGCGGGCCGGTGTCCTTGCCGGTCGGACCGCACTCGTCGCTGTACTGCTTGCAGAATTCATAGTGCCCGATGGGCTGGTTTGTCGCGCCGGCCAGCGGAATGTTGGCGGGCAGGGCCATCGCGGCGCCTGCGGCGGCGAGAGAGAAGAGGAATGTGAACGTCCCTGTCTTGATCGTTTTTGTCATTGTGTCTGTCCCCGTTTGATGGGGTCACAATGGCAGCTATGTTTTGATCTTGCGCGAAAAACGGAAGTATAACTTAGTTCAAATCAAGACAGCATAAGAATAAAATAAGAATAGAATTTGACGTTGTTTTGATCTGTATTTGAAGCGTATTTGATTAAAATTTGAACGAAATCCTGCCTGCGCCAAGCCCGCCGCAGATGGCGTAATTTGCTGATTATAAAAGGGATATTTCGTTGTGCGCCGCGCTCTTCGGGAGGCGGCTGGCGGGCTGGGCGCGCCGGCGGGGAACGCAAGCCGCGAGCCGCAGCACCGGACGGGCGGCCGGAATGCCGAGGAAATCGCCAGAAGGGACAGAAAAACGCCTTGGCGGGCCGAAAATTTTTTTGCGTTTATTTTTGCGAGGAGCAGCCTGTGCCGTCCTGAAACAGCAAAGGGCCCCGCAGGGCCCTCTTAGAACAGGTCGGCGCCTTGCCGTCCCGGAATGTTACAGGAAAGCGGTCAGGGCTTCCTTCGACTGCACGGAGGAGAACTCGATGGCGACGCCCTCCTGGAAATGGCGCACGACGCGGCCCTTCATGTTGCCGAGCTGTATGGGCGTGCCGAGGGCCGGCCGCACCTCGATATCCACGGCCGCGCCGGAGAGCGACAGGTCGATGATGCGGCAGGGATAGCGCCGTCCGTCGTCGAGCGTCAGCTCGGTGCGGGTGTTGCGCGGCGCCAGGCGGTTGTGGCGGCGGTCTTCCGGCAGGCCGAGTTCATGCTTGTTGGCGATCCAGGTCAGCTGCGCGGCGAGCTTCTCGCGCTTGCGGTCCGTGGCGGTCAGGAGGATGGCGAAGCCGTTGTCGTTGAGGACGGCGACGCTGCCTTCGATGCGGCCGAGATGGTCCACATAGGCGATGATGCGCTCGCCCATGCGCGGGCGGGCGGCGCAGACGAAGCTGGCGTCGCCGGGCGACATGTCGAGCACGGTGCACTCGTATTCGTCGTGGTTGGGCAGCATCAGCCGGCCCGGCAGGTTCACCGAGACGCGCTGGAAGCTGCGCTGCTCGGGCTGCGGCTTGCGGGCGGCGGGCGATGCTTGCTGGAATGAGTACATGTGCGCGCGGGCCTGATGATCCTATCTCTTTCCAACTCTTAATCTTTCGAGGTTAACAGAAGGTTTGCCAACCCGTTGAAAAGCGATCACGGTCGCGTGTTTTGACAACTCAGGGGCGTTTTCGGTTGCGGCTGCGCCTTCGACCTCACGCATCGTCAGCCGGACGGCCGCCTTCGAAGATGCGAAGGTGCAGCACGCGGCTCACCGTCTGGCCGAGGCCGGCCGGCCGCATGGCCATGACGGAGGTGGGCATGGGGATGGCCGGCCGGTTGCCCTCGAGGCTGCGCGCGCGGCTCGGATCGATGACCGAGAGCGCGCCGAGCGTCGCATAGCGAAAGGCGCACAGCGGCGGCTGCTGGCCGGGCAGGGGGGCGAAGGCGCCGATGATGCGATCCGCCGCCTTGCCCTTGCTGGCAAGCGGCAGCAGCACGATCTCGGCCTCCGTGGTCTCCAGCCTGCCGTCGACGAGCGCGACCTGCAGGATGGCGGGCGCCGCATGGGCCATCACATTCTCCGTGATCCGCGCGATGCGGGTGCGCTGGTCGGGGGCAAAGAGCGCGTCGAATGCCGTTCCCTTCAATTCCCGGCCGAACTGCGCGCAGAGGCGCGTGCCCGCCAGGCGGAAGCGCGGATCGTGCAGCCGGCCGTGCTCCAGGATGAAGACGTCGGGCAGGATCGGCGCGATGTCGGCGGGCTCGATGGCGCTCCGCAACGGAACACGGCGCTCGCCGCGCTGGCGCGTCCAGTAGTCGTAAAGGGCCGTGATGGCCTTCGTCTGCATGCTCATTCCAATCGATTCTGTTCCGTTTCGGCACGAAAGGCCGGGCATCCGGTGGTCTTGCCGGGGAAGGAGCGAGTTTCGTGCCAGCGCGGCGTTAAGGTTAATATTTGGTTTCGATTGCGCTGCCGGCCGGCTTGGGGGAACATCCGGGCATCCCTCCATGAGGGACTGGTTTACTGCACAACGATTTCAGCCCCGGGGATTGGGGGCGCCGGCCGTCAGCGAAAGCTGCACGGCCTTTCTTTTCTCTGTATAAGCGCGATTCGTATTTTATGAGTTTGGTGGATCGGTCATGAGTAACGACGGCGTTGACGTGCAGGGTGGCAGTGCGGATATCCGCAAGCGGGAGCCGGCCTTCAACCTGCCGGGCAGCCTCGTCGCGGTCCTGGCGCTCCTGACCGCCATCCACGTGATCCGCACCTATCTTCTCTCGGCTTCGGCGGACGAGTTCGTGCTCCTGCATTTCGCCTTCATTCCCGGCCGCTATGCCATTCCCTTCGCCGAGCAGGATCTTGGCTGGCTCTGGGGGCCGGTCACCTATTCGCTGCTGCACGGCAGCTGGGAGCACCTGATCTTCAATGCCTTCTGGATGGTCGCCTTCGGAGCGCCGGTGGTGCGCCGCATCGGCCTTGCGCGCTTCTTCCTGTTCTGGTGCCTTTCGGCCGTTGCCGCGGTCGCCTTTCACACCGCGCTGCACTGGGGGGCGATGATCCTCGTCGTCGGCGCCTCCGGCGTCGTCTCGGGCCTGATGGGGGCCGCGGCCCGCTTCGTCTTCTCGCCGAGCGGGCGCATCAGCCGGCAGTTCGCCCATCTCAATCGCCGCCTGACGATACCGGAAGCGCTGTCCAACCGCTCCGTGCTGGTCTTTTCCGGCATCTGGTTCCTGACGAACTTCCTGATCGGCTTCGGCCAGATCTTCGGCTCGGATGCCGGCGGGGTGATCGCCTGGGAGGCCCATATCGGCGGCTTCCTGTTCGGCTTCCTCTTCTTCCCGCTCTTCGACGTCGGGTCGCCGGAAAGCCGCCGGGATTAACGATAGTCCATTAGCGGTCTTGCAATCGCCTCTTTCGTGGCGCACCATGGATGTGTTCCGGTTCGCACATGCACACCGGAACGGGAGCGGCATGTCGCGGGAGGAAGCGGATGCCGCCGGTACTGGCAGGGCAATCCCAATCGGGTGTCCCGCCTCTCTGCGTCATGATGCACACGGGAGGTACGCATGTATGTGAAGTCGATACTGGACGAGAAGGGCCGCAACGTCGTTACCGGCGGCCCGCAGCTCACCGTCAGGCAGGCTGCCGTCTATCTGCATGAAAACCACATCGGCGCCATCGTCATCCTCGACCGCAACGACCGCATCGCCGGCATTGCGACCGAGCGCGACATCGTTGCCGCCGTCGCCCGCAACGGGGCCGAATGCCTGGACAAGCCCATTTCCTCCATCATGTGGGGCAATGTCCATCGTTGCGGCGAGAACCAGACCGTCGACGAGCTCATGGAAATGATGAGCACGCTGCGCGCCCGCCATATCCCTGTGGAGAAGGACGGCCGGCTCGTCGGCATCATCTCGATCGGCGACGTGGTGAAATCCCATATCCGGGCGATCCAGCACGAGGCGGATGCCATCAAGGCCTATATCGCCAGCTGACCTCCGGTCCCCCGAACGGTTTCGGGCGGAGCGACAATCCTCGCTCCGCCCGCTCCGGCATCTGCATGCAGTCTCTTCATCAGCGCATCAGCACGACTTCCTGCATGCGCTTGATCTCGGTGATGCGGGTCTTGGCTTCGAGATAACCGCGATCGATCGCTTCGCCGGCGCGGTGGAACTCCGACAGGCCGATATCCGAAAGCTTGGGATGCAGCGCGAGATCCGGCGGGTCGCCGGCAAGGCGTGCGCGGGAAATGCGGTCCTGGATGATGTTGAAGGATTGCACCATCACGCTCGTCAGGCCGAGCCGCGCGGCGCTGTCCTCCTGCCTCGGCTCGTCGATCTTCTGTTCGCTGGCGCTGTGCTTGATCACCGCCGAGCGGCCATAGAGGTCGTAGTTGAGGTTGACGGCGACGACCAGCGGCTCCTCATGGGCGCGGCAGACCGAGACCGGCACCGGATTGACCAGCGCCCCGTCGACCAGCGTGCGATTGTTGCACTTGATCGGCTCGAAGATGCCGGGCAGCGCGTAGGAGGCGCGGATGGCGGTGATCAGCGCGCCGCTGTTGATCCAGACCTCGTGGCCGCTGTTGACCTCCGTGGCGACGGCGACGAAGGGACGGTCGAGGCTCTCTATCGAGAGGTTTTCCAGATGCTCCTGCATGCGCTTGGTCAGCCGCATGCCGCCGAAAAGGCCGGAACCGCGAATGGTGAAGTCGAGCAGGCTCGCGATGCGCCGCATGGTGAGCGAGCGGGCGAAGGCTTCCAGCTCGTCCAGCTTGCCGGCGAGGTAACAGCCGCCGACCAGGGCGCCGATGGAGGTGCCGGCGATCATCGAGACCTCTATACCCTCCTCGTCCAGCGCCCTCAGCACGCCGATATGGGCCCAGCCACGGGCGGCACCGCCGCCGAGCGCCAGAGCGATCTTCGATTTGCGCGGCGGGGCCGGCGCGGGAATATGGGACATGTCGTTCATGGAAGGACCGCCGGGGTCGGATGCATCGGCTGTTACAAGACTACGATTGAAACTCCAGTTCAACATTCCCGACCTCCGTTACCAAGAGGAATTCGCAGCGAAGCAATCGGTTCCGGCATCGCGGCATCCTCGGCAACACAATAGATGACAGGATAGATGCATTCTGTGACGCGGGGAACTTTGCGGACGAAAACCTGCCGGGCTGTCCCGTGTGCGTCCTGTTTCGGCTGGAGGAGGGCGCGTGCCCGCAGGATCGTCGCCCCGGTGGGGGTGGCCTTGGAAACCTGTAGTGACGCACGAGAGCGATGGGGTTCCATGTCCTGATCCGCATGACGGGGATAGAAGCCGCCATGCAGGATATTAAGCGTCGGGATCGGTTGCCAATTGGTGAATCCGTGCCGAAACCGGACGGAATTCGCCGGGATGCTTAATTTTTGCCGTAGATCGCCGCCGGGTCGAACTGCGGCGCGCCGCCCGTGATGGTCAGCACGGCGCCATCGGGACCGTTCGAGACCGTGCGGTAGAAGCAGGATCTGCGGCCGGTGTGGCAGGTCGCGTCATGGCCGGCGACCGCGACCTTCAGCCACACGGCGTCCTGGTCACAATCCGTCCGCAATTCCACGACGGTCTGCAGGTTGCCGGAGGTCTCGCCCTTCTTCCACAGCGCCTTGCGCGAGCGGCTCCAGTAATGCGCGATGCCGGTCTCGATGGTCAGCGCCAGCGACTCGGCGTTCATGTGGGCGACCATCAGCAACTCGCCGTCCTTCGCATCCGTCACCACGGCCGTCACCAGGCCGTGCTCGTCGAAGCGCGGCGTGAAGGCCGGGCCCGTTTCGAGCTCGGCCTTGTCCTTGGGCGGGATCTTGAAGGTGATCGGCATCGCGGTCGATTGCTCCATCTTTCTGTTTGACGCAATCCCGGACGCAAAACCGCTGCGCACTTTTGCTGGAAATGCTCCAGACTCTTGCTTTTGCCGCATTATCCGACGCCGAAGCGAGATCGCTTCGGCTGGAAATGCTCTAGCTCCGGATCATTGTCATGAACCGGACCTGCTCGGCCGGTTCGGTCTTGAAGGCACCGGTAAAGGTGGTGGTGAGCGTCGTCGAGCCCTGCTTCTGGATGCCGCGCATCGCCATGCACATATGCTCGGCCTCGATCATCACGGCGACGCCGCGCGGGTTCAGCGTCTCGTCGATCGATCTGGCGATCTGCGCCGTCATCGTTTCCTGCGTCTGCAGGCGGCGGCCGTAGATCTCCACCACGCGGGCGATCTTGGAGAGGCCCAGCACGCGGCCGTTCGGCAGATAGGCGACATGCGCCTTGCCGATGATCGGCACCATGTGATGCTCGCAATGCGAGAAGAACGGGATGTCCTTCACCAGCACCATGTCGTCGTAGCCGGCCACTTCCTCGAAGGTGCGGCCGAGCACGTCCTCGGCGGCGAGATCATAACCCGAGAAGAGCTCGCGATAGGCTTTCGCAACGCGCGCCGGGGTGTCGAGCAGCCCCTCGCGCTCCGGATCGTCGCCCGCCCAGCGGAGCAGGACGCGAACGGCATCCTCCGCCTCTTTTTGCGAAGGACGGCCGGACGGATCGTCGACACGCGGGAAATTGGTGACTATGGCGTCCATGGACCCATTGACCTTTCTGCAGGTTACCTGACGTGTTTATCGGACTCGCCACTGGCCATTCGCCTAACCCTGCAGGCTTGGGTTCCGTTGGCGGGCTCCGGGGCTTTCGGGTCTTCGCTTCTCAGTGCGCATGACCGTCCGGCACGGTTTCCCAAACAACAGGTGACCGACTTGCCCCTTGCCTTCGCAGTTCCGGACGGAAAACCGTTTCGCACGTTTCCGGGAATTGCTCCAGCGTCTTGCAAAACGCTCACCCCAATACGAGTTATCATATAGTATCGGGCGAGGCCTGCGAAAGAGGCTTGAGACGACACGCCGTGCTTTTTTACCGACGAGGCCGGAATAATCTCCTCGGATCATTGAAGATTCCGCAAAAAATGCGGAAAACGGGACCATGATGGACGATAT
The DNA here is from genome assembly GCF_050859155.1 of Shinella yambaruensis. Taxonomy (NCBI): domain Bacteria; kingdom Pseudomonadati; phylum Pseudomonadota; class Alphaproteobacteria; order Hyphomicrobiales; family Rhizobiaceae; genus Shinella; species Shinella yambaruensis. Next base: position 1,950,784 of record NZ_CP150638.1, on the reverse strand, counting down.
CTACAACAGCCGTATCCTCGAATTTGCCGGCAACATCCCGCGCATCGGCACGCTTGCCGATGCGGACGGCGAGGCCGGCGCCCATTCCAAGCTGTGCGGCTCGCGCGTCAAGGTCTACCTAAAGCTCGACGGCGACCGGGTCACGGATTTCGCCCATGAGGTGAAGGCCTGCGCGCTCGGCCAGGCCTCGTCCTCGATCATGGCGCGCCACGTCATCGGCGCGACGACGGCGGAAATCCGCGACGCGCGCGACAAGATGCTGGCCATGCTCAAGGCCGACGGCGAGGGGCCGGACGGCCGTTTCGAGGACATGCGGTTCCTGCGGCCGGTCAAGGACTACAAGGCCCGCCACGCCTCCACCATGCTGACCTTCGACGCCGTGGTGGACGCCATCGGCCAGATCGAGGCGAAGCGGCTGGAAAAGGCCGGGTGAGGGGCGATGTGCGATGCGCCCGACTGCCGGCATGCCGGCGCGCGGCCTGTCCATAGGGGGCGCAACTGGCAGGGGCCGTTCCGCCGGACGCCGGGCCGCCTCCTCGGCATGGGGTTCATCCGGCTCTACCAGCTGACGCTTTCCGGCTTCGTCGGCAACGGTTGCCGCCACCTGCCGACCTGCTCGGAATATGGCTACGAGGCCGTCGCCCGCCACGGCCTGTGGCGGGGCGGCTTCCTGGCGCTGTTCCGTGTCGCCCGCTGCGGCCCCGGCGGTACCCATGGCTTCGATCCCGTGCCGGAGGCGCTGGCGCCGCGCTTTCACTGGTGGGCGCCCTGGCGGCTGTGGCGCGTTGCGGAAAAGAGGCGGTGACGCCATGACCGTGCCGATGGAATACCGCCAGGCCTCGCGTGATTTCGACGCCTTCCTCATCGATGCCCGCGACACGGCCATGCTGCAGACCACCAACCAGGCCTTCACCATGGCGGAGGCCGTGCTGACGGTGTTCCGCCGCCGGCTTTCTGTGGCGGACGCGCTTGCCTTCGCCGCGGTCCTGCCGCCGGTATTGCGCGCGCTCTTCGTGTCGGGCTGGGATATCGCCGAACCGGTCCGGCCCTTTGCGGAACGGGACGTGCTGACCCGCGAGGTGCAGGCGTTTCGCGGCGACCACAATGTCTCGCCGCAGACGGCCATCGCCGATGTTGCCGCCGCCCTCGGCCGGCATGTCGATCCGGCGGCCTTCGCGCGCGTCCTCGACCGGCTGCCGCCCGCCGCACGGGCGTTCTGGCGCCCATGACGGTCTATGTCGCTCTTCTGCATTCCATCGTGCTCGGCCCCGGACGGCGGCTCGTGATGGCCGACCTCAGGGCCATGGCCGAAGGCCTCGGCTTTCGCGGCACGCGGACCCTGGTCGCCACCGGCAACCTGATCTTCGAGGGAGAGGACGAACCGCTTTGCACCATCGAGGACCGGCTGGAAGCGGCGTTTCGCGCGCGCTTCGAAAAGCATGTCGACATCATCCTGCGCACGGCGGAGGCCTGGCGGCGGCTTGCGGCCGGCAATCCTTTTCCGGGTGGCAACGGCGCGGATGTGGGCATCCGCGTCATGCGGACACCGCTGGGGCCGGAGGTTCTGCCGAGGCTCGAAAGGATCGCCACGTCCGGCATCCGCCTCGCCGTCGTCGACGGCGATCTCTGGGTGGATTTCTCGCGGAAGCCGAGCGAGACGAAGCTCCTGTCGCACCTGACGACGAAGAAGCTCGGCATCGGCACCCTGCGCAATGCCAACACCGTCAACGGCCTTGCGACCATGCTCGGCTGAGCTTACAGCCACCGGGGCACCCGCTGCCGGTAGGCGCGATAGGCCGCGCCGAGATCCTGGACCAGCACCGCCTCCTCCACCCGAACCTGCAGCCGGACGGCGAGCACCAGCGCGGCCGTGAGCGCGAGCTGGACCGCATCCGGCCGCGCGACGAGAAGGCCGGCGAAGAGCGCGACCTGCCCGACGAAGACCGGATTACGCGACAGGCGAAACGGTCCCGTTTCGACGATGGCGCCGGAATGTCCCGCCGCCGAGCCGATGCGCCAGGACGGGCCCATGCAGCGCTGGGCATGGATGGCGAAGAGGCCGCCGGAAAGCGCCAGCAGCAGGCCGGCGATACGGACCGGCGGGGGCGGATCGAGAAACGCCGGCGCCGGCTCGACGCCGGTGGCGAGAAGCACGGGATAGAGCAGGCCGCCGGCAAAGCTCAGGCGGAAGAGCAGGGCGGGCGGGCCCTGCCGGCCGCCGAGGCCGAACAGCCAGGCCGGCCGTCCCGCCGCCCGCGCCGAAAGCGCCGTCAGGGTGAGGAAGGCGGCGAGATAGGCGCCCATGAGGGCCGCGGAAAGAACGGACAGGGACGGCATCATCGGGTCTCCGGTCTGGGTCGCGGCCAGTCTGCAACCTCCAGTGACTGGAGGGTCAAGGCCCGCGCCGTGCGACCCAGTATGCGGCCGGCCGGCGGCGCGGGGAAAATGCTGTCGCGGTGCTCAGCGGCGGACGAGCCGGCGAAGCCTCTTGACTTCCGCCTCCGTCAGCGGGCGGACGGCGCCCTTTTCGAGATCCCCAAGCACGAGACCGCCGATGGCGACGCGCACGAGGCGAAGGCACGCGATATCGAGCGCTTCCAGCATGCGGCGGATCTGGCGGTTGCGGCCTTCGTCGAGCACGATCTCGAGCCAGGAATTCCGTTCGCCGTCGCGCAGCCTGCGCGCGAACCTTGCGCGCAGGAACTCGCCGTCGTGGTGGACGCCGTTCACGAGCGCGTCGAGCACCGGCCGGTCGGCGATGCGGTCGATCTGGACATGGTAGGTCTTGGCGACATGGGTCTTCGGATCGAGCAGGGCGTTGGCGAATTCCGTGTCGTTGGAGAAGAGGAGCAGGCCCTCGCTCGCCTTGTCGAGCCGGCCGACGGGGGAGAGATGCGCGGGATCGAGATGCTTCAGGCATTCGAACACCGTCGGCCGGCCCTCCGGATCGTGCCGGGTGGTGACGAGGCCGCGGGGCTTGTTGAGCATGAGGTAGACGGGTTTTTCCGCGACGACCGCCGCGCCGTCCACCGTGATGCGCGCGTCGGCAAGGTCGATCCAGGTCTCGGGATCGGTGACGATACGGCCGGCGACGGCGACGCGGCCGGCCGAAATCAGCGCTTCCGCCTCCGTGCGGGAGCAGAAGCCGAGCTTGGAGAGGGCGCGGGGCAGGGTGGCGCGCTTGCCGGCGGGGGCGGCTTCGGGCCGCGCGGCGGCGCGGGCCTTCGGGGCGGCCGCTGCCCTGCCGGCAGGCGCCGGTTTTTGCCGTTTGCCTCTGTCTTTCGCCATGCTGCCCGTAAAACCCCTGATCGCCGCGGTTGACCGGCCAGCCCATGCCATTCTAAAGCCGGGTCCGTCCAGAGCCTTTCCGCTCGCCTGCGGCTGGTGGAAAGGCCCTGTTTGTCTTTTGCGCAATTCCCGACGCAAGACCGCTGCACAGTTCTGCCGGAATTGCGCCCGTCCACTATAGCCGAAGCGAGGCCGCCGTTGACCCAGGACGACATCACAACCGAACTCGTCACGCTGCGCGACTACTGGCGCTATGCGATCTCCCGCTTCAACGCGGCCGACCTCAGCTACGGCCACGGCACGACGACGGCCGGCGACGACGCGGCCTTCCTCCTGCTCGACACGCTCGACCTGCCGATCGACACGCTCGATCCCTTCCTCGACGCCCGCCTGCTGCCGGCCGAGCGGCAGCTGCTTGCGGCACGCATCGAGGCGCGCGTCACGACGCGAAAACCCTCGGCTTACCTCACCGGCCGGTCCTATATCCAGGGCGTGCGCTTTTTTGTCGACGAGCGGGTGATCGTGCCGCGCTCGCATATCGGCGAGATCCTGTTCTCCGAATATCTCGGCGGGCACGGCTCGTCCTTCCTGCCCGATCCGATGCTGGTGGAAAGCGCCGTCGACATCTGCACGGGCTCGGGCTGCCTTGCGGTGCTGGCGGCAAAGTTCTTCCCGCAGGCGAGCGTGGACGCGGTGGACCTGTCGGCCGATGCGCTGGAGGTCGCCAGGCTCAACCTTGCCGAACACGACGTGGAGGACCAGGTGACGCTCCTTCAGGGCGACCTCTTCGCCCCGCTTGCCGGCCGCACCTACGACCTCATCATCACCAACCCGCCCTATGTCGACCATGCGGCGCTCGCCGGCTACCCGCCGGAATTCCGCGCCGAGCCGGAAATGGCGCATGACGGCGGGGAAGACGGGCTCGACCTCGTTCGAAAAATCCTCGCAGAGGCGGCCGATCACCTCAATCCGGGCGGCGGCATGATCTGCGAGATCGGCTCGGGCCGCGAGATCCTGGAGGAGGAATTCCCGCATCTGGACTTCGTCTGGCTGGAGACGGAGCAGTCGCAGGACGCCGTGTTCTTCATCTCGGCGGAGGCGCTGGGCGTTTCCTGACCCGGCCTCACGCGACGGGATTGCGGGGCGGCGGACAGAGGGGATCCTCCGGCCAGTCGTCGTCCTCCTCCATCGCGCGGCACCACTCTTCGTCCAGCCGGTCCAGCGTTTCCGGCGTATAGCCGGCGGCAAGCCATGCCTGTTCGTCGCGGTCGCAGAGCGCCTTCCAGCCGGCAAGCAGGCTCGCCTGCGTGGCGTCGTCGTGCACGCAGGGCGGGAAGGTCTTGAAGTGCGTCGTGGCGATCTCGTCGGCGGGATGGCAGCCGCTGCAGCGCTTCGCGCGGCGGCATTGCGGCAGGCGGCACGTCCGGTGGTGGCCGGCTTCCGTCGCCGCCTTGCGAAGCTCCGGCTGCATGCGCCGGATGTGGCGGCGCTCCAGCGCGCTCATCGTGGTCGCTGCGTCCTTCACCTCGTCCATCGTTCCTGCCTTCCATGTCGCGGCCATTGCTGCCTTGCCTGCGGGCGTGCGAAAACGCCCCGCAGGCGCTCCATCGGGTTTGCTCATGTCCGGAGAACCGCGCGAAAGCGTTGCCTCTGGGATTATGGGATGGGTGGCATCGCTTTCGCGCGGCCCAAGGCGTTCTTCGGAGACGGTCCGGTCTCCTTCAGGCGCAAAACTGCTTCGCTGCGCAGTCTGTCGGCGCATATACCTTTTCCGAAAACCGCGCTCCGCGCTTTTCGGGGACATGCGCCGCCATCCTGCTTGCATGGCGGACCCAAACCGACCCCGCAAGACCCGGGGAAGGGGGAAGCCTGTCACAACGGAAATTCGCATTCCCGCAGCGTTTTACGCCTCTTCCGCCCCTGCCGTACGTTGCGGCAGAAAACGAAAGCGCCTCCTCCCGCCCGCATCGACACGTTACGCGATCCGTCCGGCGGCGGAAGGAGGTTCAGGATAGCGCGGGTTTTGGGGGTGGGGAAAATGCCAGCAAATTTTCTAGGTGAAATCTTTGCTGCGCCGATCATTGCAGCTACTTCAAATCTTCCGCGGTGTTTCAAAAATCAGGAAATAAGTGCGTATTTTCATCAGGATTTCGGCGACGACACTCATACGGTGCTGATCTTCTCAGGTCTGATCAGTTTTCTATTCTTTGGCGAACAGCCGACATTGGGTGTCGTAATAGGGTTAGTAATTATTACCGCCGGCGACATCATGCTTGCGGTCATCAAGTCGCCGTCCAGCGAGAACGAAAGCATATCGCCGGCGTAAGGTGTGCCCGCAATCCGGCCAGCTCTGCATCGGGACGCAGGGCTTTCGCCTATGGTGAGCTTCCTGCAAACGGGGAACAATCATGCGGTTGACCTATCTGGTGTTTGCTTTCCTTGGTCTCTTCTGGGGATCGAACTTCATTTATATGAAATGGGCGGCCGAACTGATCACACCTGCGCAAATCACCCTCCTGCGTGTGTTCTTCGGCTTCTTGCCGCTCGCTTTCGTGGCTTGGCGAAAGGGCGTGATCCAGCGGGAGCAAGTGCGGCATCTTCCGCATTTTCTTGTCATGGCGGTGCTGGCGACGGCCTTCTATTACTTCGCGATCGCGGAAGGCACGGCGCGGCTTCCTTCCGGCATCGCCGGCGTACTCGGTGGCTCGATCTCGCTGTTCACGACGATCGCCACTCTTCTATTCCTGCGCACGGAGAAGCCCAACGCCTTGATGCTGGCCGGCGTCCTGGTCGGATTTGCTGGCATCGTCCTGATTGCCCGGCCTTGGGAGAGCACGGATAGGACCATCGACATGATCGGAGTCGCCTGGATGCTGGCCGCGACCACCATCCTTGGGGTGTCGTACGTTTATGTCCGTCGCTTCCTGTCACCCCATAATCTGCCACCCCTCGCGCTCGCGACATGGCAAACGGGCCTAGCCCTACTGGTACTGCTGGCTGTCACCGATCGAACGGGAATGAGCGACATTCTGCAAAACTGGCATGCCGCCACTGGTGTTGTTATCGGCCTCGGTGTTCTCGGAACCGGGATGGCCTTCCTGATCTACTATTATCTCCTGCAACAACTCGGCGCAGTCGCGGCATCGGGCGCGACCTACATCACGCCTAATGTTGCGCTGTTGATCGGTTGGGCTGCTGGCGAGAAAGTCGGCGTGCTGGAAATCGCTGCGATCATCCTTGTTCTAGCCAGTATCGCAATGTTGCAGATCGGTCGACATCAAGCCACACAGGTGGCGGAGGCCACTGCTAAAACTCGTGCCTCCCAATTTCCGCGGCAGATTTGACATTCCAAAAACTCTAAGGTTTGCCACAAGACTCGCTTGCGGAGCTGATGGTTTACGAGGGATATGTCCAGCGGAGCAAAGCGAAAACCGCTGTTGTCTTGCCACCCCTTCCAATCCCTCGATTTTCCCCTTATACCGCCCTCCGCAACGCGCCGGCGCATCCGGCGCATTCCCCGCATACCACCCGCATTCGTTGGCGGGACTGGATAGGAGATTTTCGATGTCTGCACCTGTTTCCCTGACTTTTCCCGATGGCTCCGTCCGCGATTATCCCGCGGGCTCGACGGGGCGTGACGTGGCCGAGGCGATTTCCAAGTCGCTGGCCAAGAAGGCGGTCGCGATTGCGCTCGATGGCGAGCTGCGCGATCTCTCCGATACCGTTTCGAACGGGCGGATCGAGATCGTCACGCGCGACGACGACCGGGCGCTGGAGCTGATCCGGCACGATGCCGCCCATGTGATGGCCGAGGCCGTGCAGGAGCTCTGGCCGGGAACGCAGGTGACCATCGGGCCGGTCATCGACAACGGCTTCTATTACGATTTCGCCAAGGACGAGCCCTTCACGCCGGACGATCTGCCGAAGATCGAAAAGCGCATGAAGGAGATCATCCAGCGCAACAAGCCTTTCACCAGGGAGGTGTGGTCGCGCGACAAGGCGAAGGAGGTCTTTGCGTCCAAGGGCGAGAAGTACAAGGTCGAGCTGGTCGACGCGATCCCCGAGGGGCAGGACCTCAAGATCTATTACCAGGGCGACTGGTTCGACCTGTGTCGCGGGCCGCACATGGCCGCGACGGGGCAGATCGGCACGGCCTTCAAGCTGATGAAGGTCGCGGGCGCCTATTGGCGCGGCGATTCGAACAATCCGATGCTGACGCGCATCTACGGCACCGCCTGGCGCACGCAGGAGGAGCTCGACACCTATCTCAACATCCTCGCCGAAGCGGAAAAGCGCGACCATCGCCGGCTCGGGCGCGAAATGGACCTGTTCCATTTCCAGGAGGAAGGGCCGGGCGTCGTCTTCTGGCACGGCAAGGGCTGGCGCATGTTCCAGACGCTCGTCGCCTATATGCGCCGTCGCCTCGCGGGCACCTATGAGGAGGTGAACGCGCCGCAGGTGCTCGACAAGTCGCTCTGGGAAACCTCCGGCCACTGGGGCTGGTATCGCGACAACATGTTCAAGGTGACCGTCGCCGGCGACGAGACCGACGACGAGCGCGTCTTCGCGCTGAAGCCGATGAACTGCCCGGGGCATGTGCAGATCTTCAAGCACGGCCTGAAGTCCTACCGCGAACTGCCTGTGCGGCTTGCGGAATTCGGCAATGTGCATCGCTACGAGCCTTCCGGCGCGCTGCACGGCTTGATGCGCGTGCGCGGCTTCACGCAGGACGATGCGCATGTCTTCTGCACCGACGAGCAGATGGCGGCCGAATGCCTGCGCATCAACGACCTCATCCTCTCGGTCTACAAGGATTTCGGCTTCGACGAGGTCGTCGTGAAGCTTTCGACCCGGCCGGAAAAGCGCGTCGGCTCCGATGCGCTGTGGGACCGGGCGGAGAGCGTCATGATGGACGTTCTCAAGCAGATCGAGGCGCAGTCCGGCGGGCGCATCAAGACCGGCATCCTGCCGGGCGAGGGCGCGTTCTACGGGCCGAAGTTCGAATATACGCTGAAGGACGCCATCGGCCGCGAATGGCAGTGCGGCACCACGCAGGTCGACTTCAACCTGCCGGAACGGTTCGGCGCGTTCTATATCGACCAGGCGTCGGAAAAGCGCCAGCCGGTGATGATCCACCGCGCCATCTGCGGCTCGATGGAGCGCTTCCTCGGCATCCTCATCGAGAACTTCGCCGGGCACATGCCGCTGTGGATCGCACCACAGCAGGTGGTGGTCGCGACCATCACCTCCGAGGCGGACGACTATGCCCGCGAGGTGGCGGAGAAGCTGCGCGATGCCGGCCTGACCGTCGAGACCGATCTTCGCAACGAGAAGATCAACTACAAGGTCCGCGAGCATTCGGTGACCAAGGTGCCGGTCATCATCGTCTGCGGCCGGCGCGAGGCGGAGGAACGCTCCGTCAACATCCGCCGGCTGGGTTCGCAGAACCAGACGGCGATGTCGCTTGACGAGGCGATCGAGACGCTGTCGCTGGAGGCGATGCCGCCGGACCTGAAGCGCAAGCTCGGCAAGGCGTGAGCCTTCGCCGCAACTGTCGGAAAACTGCAATAATCCCGTGCTAGCCAGTGCGGGATTATCTTTTTGCCCACCCTCCTCCGTCATCCTCGGGCTTGACCCGAGGATCCATACGCGGCCGAGAGGCATGGATCCTCGGGTCAAGCCCGAGGATGACGGAGGAGGGGGCGGGGTTTTTGGGGAACACCGTGCGGTTCAAGGAACTGTCCTACGCCAACGAGAACGATCCGCGCCTCAAACGATGGTTCATCCGCTCCATGGAAGGCCTTGCCGGCCGTAACCGCTACGCCCGGCTCTACCATGTCTGGCGCAGCTCCGTCGTCGGGCGGAGCGCGCGGGTCTTCGGCGACATGCTCGACCTCATCGATGTCGGGCTGCGCGTCGAGGGCGCCTGGCCGCCGCCGGACCTGCCCGAGGGGCCGGTCGTCATCGTCGCCAACCATCCCTTCGGCATCGGCGACGGCATCGCGGTGCTGGCGCTCGCCGAGCAGCTCGGCCGGCCGTTCAGGGTGATGATCCACAACGACCTGCTGAAAGTGCCGGAAATGCAGCCCTATGCGCTGCCGGTCTCCTTCGAGGAGACGAAGGAGGCGCTGGCGCTCAACATGAAGACGCGGGCGGAGGCGGTGCGGCTTCTGAAAGAGGGCACGACGGTGATCGTGTTTCCGGCGGGGGGCGTCGCGACGGCGAGGAAGGTGTTCGGGCGGGCGGAGGACCTGCCGTGGAAGATGTTCCCGGCAAAGCTCATCCAGTCGGCCAAGGCGAATGTCATCCCCGTCTATTTCGAGGGGCAGAACGGCCGGCTCTTCCATCTCGCCAGCAAGGTCTCGCTGACGCTGCGCCTGTCGCTGCTGATCCGCGAGTTCCGCAAGCTCTCGGGCGCGACGATCGCCGCGCGCATCGGCGGCGTCATTGCCTGGGCGGAGCTGGATGCGGGCGACCGCCGGAACATCACGGCGCGGCTCCACGAGGCCGTCTTCGCGATGGCGCCCCGGCCGCGGCCGTTCCTGCGGCGCGCCGGCTGAGGACCGGGCGGTACGGATGCTCTATCTGTTTGAATCCGGAGCTTTTTCCCGCCTTCAGGCGATCGCGCCTGGATGCGGCTTTCAGTCCACCACGTCCTCGGCGCCGGCCTTCTCTCCGTTGGCGTTCTCGTCGAGCAGCACCTCGACATCGGTGTTGACGCCGGCCTTCACGGTGAAGTCGCGCTGGTAGATCTTGTTCTTGTTGCGGGCGACGGCGATGTAGCTGCCCTCGGCCAGCACCAGCGTCGGGAAGGCGCCGACGCTTTCGCTGACCGTGTCGCCCGAGGAGGTGAGGATCGACCAGGCCGTATCGGCGATCGCCTCGCCGCCGGGCTCGGAGACGAGCTTCAGCGTGAGCTTTGCGGCACGGTGCTGGATCGTCGCGCGCGTCAGCTTGCCGGCCTCGACCTGGATGTCGGCGCGGATGACGGCGTTGACCGTGCCGTAGTCGGAGACGACGTGGTAGGTGCCGGCATTGAGGCGCACGACGGAGTTCGGCTTGACGTCGTCGACGACGAGGTTGCGCTCGCCGTCCTCGCGCACGTCGGCGGCGAAGATCGAGAAGGAGAGCTCCTTCGGGGGGATGCGCACGTCCGAGCCGGAGACGGCGTTCAGCATGATGCCGCCGGCATCGAGCACCATGACCTGCTTGTCGACATCGCCGGTATCGGGAACGACCAGCTTCTTGGTGGCGCCCGCGCGGCCGAAGGCGACGTTGACGAAATATTCGCCGGGCACAAGCTGGAAGGCGGCGGAGCCGCCCTCGGAGGAGGCCAGCAGCGGCAGCTTGCCGTCGGCGCCCGGAATGGGCGAGAAGACGCGCCAGGTCAGCCCGTGCTGCATGGGGCTGCCGTCCTTCGTCAGGAGCGCCTCGCAGGTCACGTCCCTGAGGTTCGCCGGCGTTGCCTCGCCCGTCACGACCGGGTTGAACGAGGTGAGCTTGCTGCCCTTCAGCGGCGTGGTGATCTGGGAGAAACTGTCCAGCGCCTCCTGCGCGCGGGCCGGGACGGGCGACGCGACGAGGCTCGCCACGGCAAGGCCCATGGCAACGGCGGGAGGGATGGGCATGCGCATGGGGGCGGTTGACTTCCTGACTGTAAGGCTCCACTTGAAGACCCGGCTAATGGCATTTTCAAGGCCGCGTCCGCGCGCCAAGGTATTGGAACTCCCGCCCGATGAAAACCGAAATCAAGCTGATCGACTATCTTTCGACCCGCCGGTCGATCCCCGCCTTCCAGATGAGCGAACCCGGCCCCTCGAAGAGCGAGGTGGAGGAGATGCTGACGCTCGCCTCGCGCGTGCCCGACCACGGCAAGCTCGCGCCTTGGCGCTTCATCGTCTATCGCGGCGAGGAGCGCCGGCGGATCAGCGAGGCGCTGGCCGCCATCGCCATGGGCGACAAGCCGGACCTTTCGGACGAGATGGTCAAGGTGGAGAACACCCGGCTCACCCGCGCGCCCGTGGTGATCGCCGTCGTCAGCCGCGCTGCGCCGCATTTCAAGATCCCGGAATGGGAGCAGGTGATGTCGGCGGGCGCCGTGTGCCTCAACCTGGCGATGGCCGCCAATGCGCACGGTTTTGCCTCGAACTGGCTGACCGAATGGTACGCCTTCGACGAACGCGCCTATCCGATCCTCGGCGTGAAGCCGGGCGAGCGGATCGCCGGCTTCATCCATATCGGCACGCCCACCGTGCCGCCGACCGAGCGGCCGCGGCCGGAGCTCGCCGAGATCGTCACATGGGTCGGCGATGAGGCCTGACGCGCTGTTCTACGAGACGGCGGAGAACGCCCACGGCCTGAGGCACGACCCGTTCAAGGCGATCGTCGCGCCGCGGCCGATCGGCTGGATCGGCACGAAGGCGGCGGACGGGCGGCGCAACCTTGCGCCCTATTCGTTCTTCAACGCGGTGAGCGACAGGCCGAAGCTGGTGATGTTCTCCTCGAGCGGCCACAAGGACAGCGTGACCAATATCGAGGAAACCGGCGTCTTCACCTGCTCGCTGGCCGGCCGGCATCTCGCCGAGGCGATGAATGCCAGCTCCGCCGCCGTGCCGCGCGGCGTCGACGAGTTCGCGCTCGCCGGCCTCACGCCGGTCGCCGGCCGTCTCGTCGATGCGCCCTATGTGGGCGAGGCCCATGCGGTGCTGGAATGCCGGATGACGCAGGCCTTCCGCCCGGTCGACATCAACGGGCGGGAATCGGACAACTGGGTGGTCTTCGGCCAGGTGGTCGGCATCCATATCAGCCCGGAGATCCTGCGCGACGGCATGATCGACATGGGCGTCGCACGCCCGCTGGGGCGCATGGGCTACATGGACTACTGCGACGGCGGGGCGGAGGTTTTCGCCATGATGCGGCCGAAGGCGGGGTGAGGGCGCGGGCGGTCATCGCCCGGACCGATCCTTTCCGGTCAATCGCCCTCCCAGGCGGTTCGGATCGGCTTTATCTGCGCCGCATGCGCGGCAAGGCCGCCGAAGAAGCCGTCATCCCGCGAGCGTTCGCACGCCGTTACCAAGGCCGCTCCCGTCACGTCCGGCAACGAATCATAGGCCGGTATGCCGGCTGCTGCGGCGGCAAGGAGGGCCGCGCTGCGGGCTGCGGCGAAGGCGGCGGTCCATTCGCCGGTTTGCGTGAGCGTGCGGCTTGCGCCGAGGGTCTGCTTCAAGAGCCCCTGATCCCAGATGAGGGCGGCAAGTCGTCCGGACTTGCCGGCAAGGCCCTGCGGCGAGAGGGGGGCGGGCAGGATGCCGTCCGTGATCGCGAGGATCCCCGTGCCGCCGTCTTCCCGGCCTTCCTCGGCCTCGGCGACGGACAGGAGGGTGGCGAGGCGCTGGAGGTCCGCGCCGGTGCGCCAGCCGGACAGGGCAATTCCCGCGGCGCCGCCGCCGATGGCGCGGCGGAGGGTTTCGGCCTCGACCGCCCCGTCGACGATGACGAAGCTGCCTTTCACCTGTGCGTCGCCGGCGGTGCCGGCGCGTACCAGCACGCCGCAACCCTGGGGAAGGGCGGGGGCGATGTCGGTCGCTTCGAAAAGGGCGCGGGGTAGCGGTCTCATGGCCCCTTCATAGGCGCAGGCCCGCGGGAATGGCAATGACGATCCGGTTAACGGATATGGTGAACCAATCTTAAACACTTTGGCGCTAACGTGTTTCCAGTAGCGTTTTGCAGGCGTTTGGGGCGTCCATTGATCGTTCATGCTTTTCTTCGTTGGGTCGAGACCGCGCGGGCAGCGGACCGGGCGAAGGCGGCCAGTGTGTTGGCGCGGGCTTACGCACGGGCGCGCATTTCGGCCGTCGACCGCCGCGCCGCGGAAATGGCGATGATCTTCCTGCTCGACGATCCGGCGCCGAAGGTGCGGCTGGCGCTCGCCGAAGCGCTCGCCGATTGCGAGGACGCGCCGCGCGCCGTCATCCTGCCGCTGGCGGAAGACCAGCCGGAAATCGCCGCCCACATCATCCTGCGTTCGTCGCTGCTGACGGATGGCGACCTCGTCGATCTCGCCGCCAAAGGCAGCGCGACGACGCGCATGCTGATCGCCCATCGCGCCTTCGTCTCGCGCCCGGTTTCGGCGGCGCTGGCGGAGATCGGCGACGTGGCGGACGTGTCGGCATTGCTGGGGAACGAGGGCGCCGTCCTTTCCCGGCGCAGCCTGTCGCGCATTGCCGACCGGCTCGGCGACGATGCGGAAATCCGCGCATTGCTGCTCGACCGCGACGACCTGCCGAGCGATGCGCGCCATGCGCTGGTGGAGAAGGTCGGCACGGCGCTGGCCGGCTACGGGCTGATCCAGGCGGCGGTGGGCGCGAACCGCGTCGAACGCATCACGCGCGAAGCCTGCGATGTCGCGACGATCGGCATGGTGGGGGAGGTTTGCGCCGCCGAAATGCCCGCGCTCGTCGAGCACCTGCGGCTGACCGGCCGGCTGACGCCGGTCTTCCTCATGCATGCGCTGTGCACCGGCCGGGTCGAGTTCTTTGCGGCCGCCATCACCGATCTCTCCGGCCAGGCGGAGCGGCGTGTCCGCTCCATCCTTTCCGACGGGCGCGAGGCGGCGGTGCGCGCGCTCTACGAGGCCGCCGGCCTCGGCCGGGACATCAGCGCGCTCTTTGCCGAGGCGACGATGCTCTGGCGGCAGGAGGCGAAGGCCGGGGACGACGGGTTCTCGGTCTCCGAGCGCCTGCTTTCCCGGGCCCGCGCGGCCGGCGATGCCTCCTGCCAGTCCATGCTGGAACTCGTCGAGCGGCTGGCCATCGCCGAACAGCGCCAGACCGCGCGCAGCTACGCCCTCATCGCCGCGCGCGATGCGGCGTGAGCCCGGGCGTATCGATCCCGTAAGGTTTTTCGGGCGCTCTTAGCGCAGTTCCGCTTTTCTCCGAACCGCGAAAACGCTCTAACCCTTTGTTTTTCCCGCATTTCCGGACGTAAAACCGCTTCGCACTTTTGCTGGAAATGCTCTAATCGGCGAAGCGCTTGACCACCCAGGAATAACCGTCCTCGGCATAGCGCACCGGCGTGGTGACGGCGGCCTTCAGGGCGTCCTTGTCGGGGATGGCCTTCTTCACGAAATTCAGCGCACGGGTCGCAAGGCCCTGCCGGGCCTCGGCGGTCTCGGCCGGCACCGGGACTTCGGCCTTGGTCCCGGCCGGCATCTCCTCGGGGGTCGGCTTGGCGATGTCGGCGGTGATGCGGTCGCCGGCGCTCTCGCAGACCGCCACGATGACCGGGTAGTTCTTGTCCTGGTGGCGGTTGATGTAGGTCTCGGCCTGTGCATCGCACAGCGCGACGGTCTGCCAGCTCCTGCCGACCGTATCGATATAGTGGCACTGGGTTGCGCTGTCGTCGCAGCCCATGATCGTCATGACGATGAGCGCAGCTTTCATGGCCGTCCTTTCCGCCGTTTGGAAAATGCCCCTCATCCGCCTGCCGCCATCTTCTCCCCACCGGGGAGAAGGGGACCCGAAGGGCGGCATGACGGGGGAATACCTTGCGCCGGTTAGAGGCCGGGATTGCCACGAAAATAAGGCGGGAAGACCTCAGATATCAAGGTTGTCGGCGAAGACGGCGCGCTCCTGGATGAAGCGGAAGCGGGCTTCCGGCTTGGTGCCCATCAGGTCGTCCACGGCGGTGCGCGTGCCCTCGAAGTCGACGTCGTCGATCGCCACCTTGAGGAGCGTGCGCTTCTTCGGATCCATCGTCGTTTCCTTGAGCTGCGCCGGCAGCATCTCGCCGAGGCCCTTGAAGCGGCCGATCTCCACCTTGCCGCGGCCGTTGAACTCGGTGCGCATCAGCTCCTCGCGGTGCGGGTCGTCGCGGGCGTAGAGCGTCTTGCCGCCCTGGCTGATGCGGTAGAGCGGCGGCACGGCGAGATAGAGGTGGCCGCCGCGGATGAGGTCGGGCATTTCCTGGTAGAAGAAGGTGATGAGGAGCGAGGCGATGTGGGCACCGTCGACATCGGCGTCGGTCATGACGATGACGCGCTCGTAGCGCAGGTCGTCCTCGCGGTATTTCGAGCGCGTGCCGCAGCCGAGCGCCTGCACGAGATCGGAGATCTGCTGGTTGGCGCCGAGCTTTTCGCGGCCGGCGCTGGCGACGTTGAGGATCTTTCCGCGCAAGGGGAGGATGGCCTGGTTGGCGCGGTTGCGCGCCTGCTTGGCCGAGCCGCCGGCCGAATCGCCCTCGACGATGAAGAGCTCGGCGCCCTCGGCGGAATTCTGCGCGCAGTCGGCCAGCTTGCCGGGCAGGCGCAGCTTGCGCACGGCGGTCTTGCGGCTGACTTCCTTTTCCTTGCGGCGGCGCAGGCGCTCCTCGGCGCGCTCGATCACCCAGTCGAGCAGCTTGGCGGCTTCCCCCGGATTGTCGGCGAGATAATGGTCGAACGGGTCGCGCAGCGCGTTCTCGACGATGCGCTGGGCCTCGACGGTGGCGAGCTTGTCCTTCGTCTGGCCGACGAATTCCGGCTCGCGGATGAAGACGGAGAGCATGCCGACGGCCGAGATCATCACGTCGTCGGTGGTGATGGCGGCGGCGCGCTTGTTCTGCGTCAGCTCGGCATAGTTCTTCAGGCCCTTGGTCAGCGCGATGCGCAGGCCAGCCTCGTGCGTGCCGCCGTCGGCCGTCGGGATGGTGTTGCAGTAGGAGTGGATCAGCGAATCGCCGCCGTACCAGGTGACGGCCCATTCCAGCGAGCCGTGGCCGCCGGATTTCTCGCTCTTGCCGGCGAAGATCTCGCGGGTGACGGTGTGCTCCTTGCCGAGCGTCGCCTGGAGGTAGTCCTTGAGGCCGCCGGGGAAGTGGAAGACGGCCTTTTCCGGCGTTTCGGAGCCTTCCGGCAGCAGCGCGGGGTCGCAGCTCCAGCGAATCTCGACGCCGCCGAAGAGATAGGCCTTCGAGCGGGCCATGCGGAAGACGCGTCCCGGATCGAAATGCGCGTGCGCGCCGAAAATCTCCGGGTCCGGGTGGAAGCGCACCTTCGTGCCGCGGCGGTTGTGCACGTCGCCGAGCTCTTCGAGCGGGCCGAGCGGCTTGCCGCGGGAAAAGCGCTGGCGGTAGAGCTTCTTGTTGCGCGCCACCTCCACTTCGAGAAGGTCGGAGAGGGCGTTGACGACGGAGACGCCGACGCCGTGCAGGCCGCCCGAGGTCTCGTAGGCCTTGCCGTCGAACTTGCCGCCGGCGTGCAGCACGGTGAGGATGACCTCCAGCGTGGATTTTCCCGGCATCTGCGGATGGTTTTCCACCGGAATGCCGCGGCCGTTGTCGGTGACGGTCAGAAAGCCCTCGGCATCGAGATTGACCTCGATGAAATTGGCGTGGCCGGCGACGGCCTCGTCCATCGAGTTGTCGATGACTTCGGCGAAGAGGTGGTGCA
Organism: Shinella yambaruensis; assembly: GCF_050859155.1. Taxonomy (NCBI): domain Bacteria; kingdom Pseudomonadati; phylum Pseudomonadota; class Alphaproteobacteria; order Hyphomicrobiales; family Rhizobiaceae; genus Shinella; species Shinella yambaruensis. Next base: position 1,934,070 of record NZ_CP150638.1, on the reverse strand, counting down.
GCGCCTTCTCGTCCGTGCCGCCGATATACATGCCGGGGCGCATGCGGACCGGTTCGAGGCCTTCCAGCACGCGGATCGCCGAGGCGTCATAGCCGCCGGTGCCTTCGCTCGGCGGGGCGGGGCGTGCCTCGCGGGCAGGGGCGGCCGCCGCGACCGGCTTTTCGACCGGCGGCGCTGCGGGCTGGGAGGGCATGTTGGCGAAGAGGTCGTTGCTGTCGTCTTGCATGGGCCGTTCAGATTTTGTTCCGTTTGCCAGCTTTCCCGCCGGTCCATGGCGGACCGGGGTCTGGCGCAAAAGAGGTCATTGCGCGAATCACCTGCGACTCTGCCAGATTCCGCGGGCTTTCGCGATGCCGGGGCGGCGTGCCGTCCGTCCGTCGCGTGCGCCGCGGGGTGCTGTCACCCGGCCTGCAGGATGCGCCAAGCCGCGCCAACCGCCGGCGGAGGATTGCGTTGCGGGCGGGCGGATGGCAAGTATCGCTGCCTCCAGGGAGCCACAGTTCATGCGTCAGTCCACAGTTCATTGCCTTTCCCGGCTGGTTTTGGCCGCCTTGTTCGCCGGTTCCCTTACCGGCGAGGCGGCGGCGCTGAGCCTGAAACCCTGGAAGGACGACCTGTTCGGCTACGGCACGGTGGTGGAGACGGGCGACGACGGCGCGCTGAGGGTCGTCGACTACCAGGAACTGCGCGACATCAACGGCCGCGACCAGGTGCCGGAGCGCCGGGTGAAGGCGGCCTATGTCTCGACGGCGGTGAAGAAGGCGCAGAAGAACGCGACGATCGCCACGCCCGCCGGGCCGATCGATGTCGCGATGACCGGCAAGGCGGAGGGCGCGGCCTTCACCGTCATCTTCATCCACGGCCGCGGCGGCGACCGGCGGCTCGGCAACAACGACTGGAATTTCGGCGGCAACTTCAACCGGCTGAAGAACCTCGCCGCGCAGAACGGCGGGGTCTACTACGCACCGAGCGTGCCCTCCTTCGACGACAAGGGCGCGGCGCGGGTCTCCGGCCTCATCCTGACGGCCAAGGCGCTGTCGCCGGAGGCGTCGGTCATCCTCGCCTGCGCCTCGATGGGCAGCTTCATCTGCGCCCGCGTGGCGCGCGATCCGGCGGCGGTGAAGAGCCTTGCCGGCATGGTGCTGATGGGCGGGGCGGCCGATGGCGACTACGGCAGGACGCCGGCCTTCAAGGCGAAGCTGCCGGTCTTCTTCACCCATGGCGACAGCGACAGCGTCTATGCCGCGAACGACCAGATCGCGGTTTTCCGGCGCCTGCGCAAGGCCGGCGTGCCGGCGCGCTTCGTGCTGTTCCAGACCGGCGGCCACGGCACGCCCGTGCGCATGACCGACTGGCGCGAGACGCTCAACTGGCTGTTTGCGCAATAGGGCATTTCCGCCTTTCGCCGAACCGCGAGATGCCCGATCCTCTTGCCGAGCCGCAAAACCGCTGTGCACTTTTGCTGGAATTTCTCTGGAAATTCAGGCCGAGCGCAGCAGGACCTTGGTCGAGCCGACGGCGGCGGCGATCTTCTGGTAGTGGGCGGAGCGCTTTTCCGAATTCTCGCCGGCGCGCAGCAGTTGCGTCGCGGCTTCCTCGATGACGCGGCTCGCCTGCTGCATCGCCTGGTTCAGCTTCTCCCGCTTGATGGCGGTATAGACCTTGGCCTCGCGCAGCCGCGGATTGCGCCGCGAACGCTGCTTCGGCACGCGGGTGTCGGCATTGGCGGACTGGATGCTGCCCAGCCGGCTCGCCGCGCGGCCGACGATCTGCCGCGCCTGCCCATAGGCCGGGCCTTCGGGAATGCGGCGGGAGATGTCGAGCAGCCGATGGCGCAGACAGTCGACGCGGTAGATCCGGTCGTAGCTGCCGCATTCGGACCGCGCGGCAGCGAGATTGGCGAGAATGGCGTTGGTGATGAAATCGCTGGGCGTTGCCGCCCCCTCGGCCTGCGAATTGCTCGACCCCCGGGGCGAAGGGTCGGTGGACTGGCCATAGCCGTCGGAAACGCCGGTCACGGCGAGCGCGGCGGTGAGCACCGCGGTGTAAAGGGGATGCAGTCGTCCGCTCGAAACCATGAAACCCTCCTCCTGTTTCGTCCGGCTATTCCGTCTGGCCGAAGGCGATGCGCATGCTGCGCTGCGTGCCCGCGCCGATGGCCCCGTCGATGGCGCCGGCATAGAACCGGTTGCGCTGCAGCTCCGCCTGGAGCGCGCGCCGCGTCGCCGGCTTGAACATGGTCGGGCGGGTGGTGAGCTGCTCCAGCACGTCGTTCACGCCGGAGCGCAGCGCGCTGTAGAGATAGGCGGCGGCATCCTCCGGCGTCCTGCCCGGCACCAGCCCGTCGTCGATCAGCGCCGCGACGTTGAACATGGCCTGCGGGTGGCGCAGGTCCGCCGCGCGGATGAAGAGCTCCACCGCCTTCTTCGGATCGCGCGCCAGCCCGTCCGCGCCCTGATAGTAGAGGAAGCCGAGATCGTTGATGGCATCGGCGAAGCCGAGATCGGCGGCGCGCCGGTAGAGCATGATCGCCTCGGGCACGTTCTGCGCGGTGCCGATGCCCTTCTCGTGGAGTTTCGCCAGCTCGAACATCGCCTCGGCATCGCCCGCCTCGGCCGCCCTGCTGAAGAAGCCGAACGCCTTTTCCGGCTGGAACTTCTGCGTGTCCGGCGTCAGCGCCATGTAGCCGAGGCCGATCATGGCGCGGGTGTCGCCTTCGCCGGCGAGCGCTGCGAGCTGCTCCTCCTGGTCCGGCTTGAGCGCCTGCCACTGCGCGGCCTTGTCGGCAAGGCCGGCGACGGCGGCGTCCTCGCCGGCGAGGAAATAGGGCGCGCCCGAGAGCGAGCCGTAGAAATGCGGCTGCTGGCGGTTGGCGGTGAGCGCCATCACCCGGTCGCGGACCTGGCGGAAGACGAGGCCGATCTCGACATTCTGCCGCGGCAGGCTTTCGAGGATGGCGGTGGCGAAGGGGCTGTGCGCGCCGTCGCCGTCGAGCGCCACCTTGCCGCCCTCCGCGGCGTAGACGACCATCATGCCCTGGGCGGGATCGGGCGCCGATAGGCCGGCGCCGCCGAGCGTCACCCCGCTTGCCGCCGCCGCGCCGACAAGCGTCGGGAACGGGTTGTTGCGGCACGAATCGAGGATGACGATGCGCAGTTTGCGCGCGCTTTCCACGCTGGCGAGGACGGAGGCGAGGCTGACGGCCTGCTGCGGGATCGTCGCCGGGTCGTCGATCTTGACGTCGACGGGCACGAGATAGTTCTCCCCCGCCGCCTCGACGCCGTGGCCGGCATAATAGACGAGGGCGACTTCCGCGGTCTCGGTCTTGCGCGCGAAGGCGACAATGGTGTCCTGCATGCGGGCGAGGGGGGCATCGACCACGAGATCGACGGAGAAATCGAGCCGTTGCAGCATGTCGGCAATGGCCTGCGCGTCGGCCCCCGTGTTGCGCAGCGGCGATATGGCCGTATAGGCCGACATGCCGATGACCAGCGCGACGCGTCTTGCCGCGGCGGCGGGGATGGCCTGCGCCGCCTCGGCGGTCGTGCCGGCCTCGACCCTCGTCTTGATGCCCATCAGGCCGCGCGTCTTCTCCTCGGCGGTCGGAGCCTGCGCGACCGCGCCGCCGGCAAGGAAAAGCCCCGCCAGCAGCACGAGGAAAAAGCCTGTCGAGGAACCTGTGCGCCGCATCTTCGCCTTCCCCTCGGCGCCCGCTGCGCCTTGGATGTTACGTCCGACGGGGGCGGCCTATTCGCCTTCACCCGGAACTATCCGGCTTTCCTTGCGGCCTTCGATTTGCTACGCCGCAAGCCACGCGAATTTCAAGGACAGGGAGGCCCCATGACACCGGATGTAACCCCGCTCGTTGCCGGGAACTGGAAGATGAACGGCACGCGCGCATCGCTCGACCAGATCAAGGCGATGGCCGAAGGCGTGAAGGGGCCGCTTTCCGACAAGGTCGAGACGCTGATCTGCCCGCCGGCGACGCTGCTCTATGTCGCCACCGCGCTCTGCGACGACAGCCCGCTGATGATCGGCGCGCAGGACTGCCACGAAAAGGCCTCCGGCGCCCATACCGGCGACGTCTCGGCCGAGATGATCGCCGACTGCTTCGGCACCCATGTCATCGTCGGCCATTCCGAGCGCCGCACGGACCACAAGGAAAGCGACGCGCTGGTGCGCGCCAAGGCGGAGATCGCCCATGCGAACGACCTCGTCGCGATCATCTGCATCGGTGAGACCGGCGACGAGCGCAAGGCGGGCAAGACGCTCGACGTGCTGAAGGCGCAGCTCGCGGCCTCCGTGCCGGACGGCGCGACGGCGGAAAACACCGTCATCGCCTACGAGCCCGTCTGGGCGATCGGCACCGGCCTGACGCCGACGGCTTCCGACGTCGCGGAGGCGCACGCCTTCATGCGCGCGGAGCTGACCGGCCGCTTTGCCGGCGAGGGCGCGAAGATGCGCATCCTCTACGGCGGCTCGGTGAAGCCGGGCAATGCGCAGGAGCTGATGGGCGTCGCCAATGTCGACGGCGCGCTGATCGGCGGGGCGAGCTTGAAATCCGACGACTTCCTTGCCATCTACCGCGCATACGAAGCGCTGACCGCCTGACTTCCATAATGCCCGTTTCGGGTCGCCCCCTCATCCGCCTGCCGGCACCTTCTCCCCGCGGGGGAGAAGGGGAGAGCCGCAAGCGCCCCGTTTCCTTCTCCCCCGCGGGGAGAAGGTGGCCCGAAGGGCCGGATGAGGGGGGGACCCTGACCCGCTTCGGCCAAAAGGGCGGGCGGATCGACAGCTAGGGCTTGGAATGGTGCGCGGCTTGGTATATTGAGCCGCAAACCTGACATTTGGGCCATCTGGCCGGGATACCGAAAACATGCAGACCATCTTGCTCGTCATCTATCTCATGGTCGTCGTCGCGCTGATCGGCGTCGTGCTGATCCAGCGGTCTGAAGGCGGCGGCCTCGGCATCGGTGGCGGCTCCGGCTTCATGTCGGCGCGCGGCACGGCCAATGCCCTGACGCGCACCACGGCGATTCTCGCCACGCTGTTCTTCGTGCTGGCGCTCGGCATGGGCATCCTCGCCCGCTACGAGACGCAGCCAACCGACATCCTCGACCGTATCCCCGGCACGACCGGCACCGGCGGCGTGCTCGACGCGCTCGGCGGCGCATCGCAGGGCGAAGGCACCCAGAACAACAACAACACGACCAACCAGACGCCCGCGACGACCGGCACCGACGCCGTTCCGACCGATGGCGGCACGGCGACCGGCACCGGCGACACGCCCGCGACGGGCACCGGCACGGGCGCTGCAACGGGCACGGAGCAGAACTCCGGCGTCCCGAGCGGCCAGTAAGCCGCAAGGACCGAAAACGAACCGGCCGGTTGGCGAAATCCAACCGGCCTTCTTCTTGTGTAAAACGCCGATTGCGACTTCCGAAATCACGCCCAAGGTGATTTTTCGGTGGCGGAATCGATTTTGAAAAGGTATCCGGTGACTCCCATGGCGCGATATGTATTCATCACAGGCGGCGTGGTCTCCTCCCTCGGAAAAGGCATTGCCGCCGCTGCACTCGGAGCTCTCCTTCAGGCCCGCGGCTACCGCGTCCGCCTCAGGAAGCTGGACCCCTATCTCAATGTCGACCCGGGCACGATGAGCCCGACCCAGCACGGCGAGGTGTTCGTTACCGACGACGGTGCGGAAACCGACCTCGACCTCGGCCACTACGAGCGCTTCACCGGCCGCTCGGCCACCAAGACCGACAACATCACCACCGGTCGCATCTACAAGAACATCATCGACAAGGAACGCCGCGGCGACTATCTCGGCGCGACCGTGCAGGTCATTCCGCACGTCACCAACGAGATCAAGAACTTCGTCATCGAAGGCAACGAGGACTACGATTTCGTCATCTGCGAGATCGGCGGCACGGTGGGCGACATCGAGGCCATGCCCTTCATGGAGGCGATCCGCCAGCTCGGCAACGACCTGCCGCGCGGCACCGCGGTTTATGTGCACCTGACGCTGATGCCCTATATTCCGGCGGCGGGCGAACTGAAGACCAAGCCGACGCAGCACTCCGTCAAGGAGCTGCAGGCGATGGGTATCCATCCCGACATCCTGCTCGTGCGTGCCGACCGGGAAATCCCGGAAGCCGAGCGCAGGAAGCTCTCCTTGTTCTGCAACGTGCGCCCGACGGCGGTCATCCAGGCGCTCGATGTCGCGTCGATCTACGACGTGCCGCTCGCCTATCACAAGGAAGGCCTCGACGACGAGGTGCTGGCCGCCTTCGGCATCGAGCCGGCGCCCAAGCCGCGCCTCGAAGCCTGGCAGACCGTTTCCGACCGCATCAAGACGCCCGAGGGCGAGGTGACGATCGCCATCGTCGGCAAGTATACCGGCCTCAAGGACGCCTACAAGTCGCTGATCGAGGCGCTCTACCACGGCGGCATCGCCAACCACGTCAAGGTCAAGCTCGAATGGATCGAGTCGGAGGTCTTCGAGAAGGAGGATCCGGCGCCGTACCTCGAAAAGGTGCACGGCATCCTCGTTCCCGGCGGTTTTGGCGAGCGCGGGTCGGAGGGCAAGATCAACGCGGCGCGTTTTGCCCGCGAGCGCAAGGTGCCCTATTTCGGCATCTGCTTCGGCATGCAGATGGCGGTGGTGGAAGCGGCGCGCAACCTCGCCGGCATCGAGAAGGCCTCCTCGACCGAATTCGGCAAGACGGCGGAACCCGTCGTCGGCCTGATGACGGAATGGGTGAAGGGCAACGAGCTGGAGAAGCGCTCGGCGTCCGGCGACCTCGGCGGCACGATGCGCCTCGGCGCCTATCGCGCGGCGCTGAAGGGCGGCACGAAGATCGCCGACATCTACGGCTCGACGGATATTTCCGAACGCCACCGCCACCGCTACGAGGTGAATGTCGACTACAAGGACCGGCTCGAAAGCTGCGGCCTCGTCTTCTCCGGCATGTCGCCGGATGGCATCCTGCCGGAGACGGTGGAATATCCCGACCATCCGTGGTTCATCGGCGTGCAGTACCACCCGGAGCTGAAGAGCCGCCCGCTCGATCCGCACCCGCTCTTCGCGAGCTTCGTGGAAGCGGCGCTGGAACAGAGCCGCCTCGTCTGAGGAAAGCCTCCTTCGCGTCTGTCGGGCCAGACCCGACCGGCCTCGCCGCGGGTGCGGCGGTGGATCCTCGGGTCAAGCCCGAGGATGACGGCAGAGGGCTGGGAGAGGCTTGTCAAAGAATCGAGCCCGGTGGCGACACCGGGCTCTTGCTTTTGGAAGGACCACCTTTCCGCCATCCTCGGGCTCGACCCGAGGATCCACACGCACCCGTGGTTCGGAGAGGTTGATTGCCTTGGCGATGGAAGGAGGCCGGCATTTCTGCCGGGCTTCCTGCTTTCGTCATTCGGCCGCCTGGGCGAGGGCGCCGATCCCCTCGTCGGGATCCTGGCCGGCAAGGACCCGCTGGCCGATGCCGATGGTGAGCGCCGCGCCGAGGCCGGCGGCGACGGAGACCCAGAAGCCGTTCTGGGCGCCGAAATTGTCCACCGCCCAGCCGGCGACGAAGGCGCCCAGCGCCATGCCGATGCCGATGCCGGTCGTCACCCAGGTGACGCCTTCCGTCAGCATGGCGGACGGCACGCGGCGTTCGACGAGGCCGAAGGCGGTGATGAAGGTGGGCGAGATGGCGATGCCGCTGACGAAGACGGCGAAGGCCAGCAGCGGCACCGTGCCGGCGAAGGGCAGCGGCAGGGCGGTGAGCGCCAGCACGGCGACGGCGATCATCAGCTGCTTCTGCAGCGCCATCCTCGGGTTCAGCGCGCCGAGGACGAGGCCGACGACGAAGGAGCCGATGGCATAGACGCCGATGACGAGGCTGGCGGCGTTCGGCTGGCCGAGGTCCTTGGTGATCGCCACGGCCGAGACCTCGGCGGTCGCGAAGGTGGCGCCGACGAAGACGAGGGCGAGCGTGATGATCTGGACGGGGCGCAGGCGGATCGCCGATTTCTGCGGCGCGCTGCCGGCGACATGCTGCACGGCCGGCTCCGTCGCGCGCTGCAGCACGAAGGCGAGCGTGCCGACGGCGAGGAAGGCGGTGCTGACCAGCATGCCGGCCTCCGGGAAGAGCGCGACGGCAAGGCCGACCGAGAGCGAGGCGCCGGCGATGTAGACCAGCTCGTCGGCGGCCGATTCGAAGGCGAAGGCCGTGTTGAGCTCGGGCCTGTCGCGAAAAATCTCCGTCCAGCGGGCGCGCAGCATGGCGGGCATCGAGGGCATGGCGGCAGCGAGGAAGGCGGCGGCGAAGAGCGTCCAGGCCGGCCAGCCCTGGTGGGTGGCGGTTATCAGCGCCAGGAAGGCGAGGACGGAGACGATCGTGGCGGGCGTCAGCACCGCGGCCTGGCCGAAGCGGTCGACGAGGCGGGAGACCTGCGGGGCGATGAGCGCATTGGTGAGCGCGAAGGTGGCGGAGACCGCGCCGGCGAGCCAGTATTCGCCGTGCGTCTGCGAGAGCATGGCGACGATGCCGATCGGCGCCATGGCGATGGGAAGGCGGGCGAGGAAGCCGGCGGCGGAGAACGACTTCGTTCCCGGCACGCTGAAAATTTCCTTGTAGGGGTTGGACATGGCCTGCTCCTGGAAAGGGACGGGTTCGATAATTACATACGCGGCGTATGTTGAAGAGATAGTTGCATACGTGGCGTATGTCAAATAAAATACGCGGCGTATGTGAATAAGGAGACGCCATGCGCAAGCCGCGTGAGGAGATGATCGCCGAAACACGGGCCAAGCTGATCGCCGCCGGACGGCAGGCCTTCGGCACGGTGGGCTATGCCGCCGCCTCGATGGACGATTTCACCGCCGGGGCCGGGCTGACGCGCGGCGCGCTCTACCACCATTTCGGCGACAAGAAGGGGCTGCTCCAGGCGGTGATCCAGCAGATTGACGCGGAAATGACCCTGCGGCTCAACCGGATCTCGGCCGCGGCGCCCGACCGCTGGCAGGGTTTTGTCGCGGAATGCGTCGCCTATATCGAGATGGCGCTGGAGCCGGAGATCCAGCGCATCATGTTCCGCGACGGGCCGGCCGTGCTCGGCGACGTCTCGCAATGGCCGACCAACAATGGCTGCATCGCCGCCCTCAGCCGCAGCATCGAGCAGCTGAAGGCCGATGGCGTGATGGGGGACATCGACACGGAGGCAGCCGCCCGGCTGATCAACGGGGCGAGCAGCCATGCGGCGCTGTGGATCGCCAAGTCGGACGATCCGGAGGAAACCTCCAGGCGTGCGGTCAAGGGGTTCCGGACACTGCTGGAGGGGCTGCGCGTCAAGGGCTGAGGGCCGCCTACGGCCCCGCCGGCGCTTCCTTCAATTCGCAGGCATTCGTGCCTATCGTCATCGTGTTGCCGCGCCAGTCGATGGCGCCGCCGATCCAGGCCCGCAGCCAGATGGCCGGCATCATCGCGTCCCGCACCATCATCGCCGGCACGGACCACAGGGAAAGCCGCCAGCCCTTCGCAAGCGCAAGGGCGGCTTCCGGCAGGTAGAGGCCGGCGAGCACGAGCAGCACGGCGGGCAGGACCGGCGCATCGCCGAGGAGCACCGCGGCGAGCGCGAGAAGCAGCGGCGGGACGGCGCCGAGCAGGATTTCCGGGCTGAAGAAGGCGGGGAAGGTGACGCGGCGCAGGCGCGACCAGCGGCACTGGCGCGACCAGACCTCCTGCCCGGTGCGCCGCCCCAGCGGCTGCTCGAAGGGCGAGGAGACGAGGTGCACCTTGAGGCCGAGCCGGCTGACGAGCTTGGTGGAGGCGGCGTCCTCGGCGATCTCGGCGTTCAGCGCCTGGATGCCGCCATTGGCATCGAGCATCGGCTTGTACCAGAGCATGCTCTTGCCCTGCGCGAAACCGAGGCCGAGCGCCTCGCCGGCATATTGCCAGCGGGCCTGCTGGGTGTTGAGGAACATGCATTCCACCTCCGCCCAGAAGCCGTCCGGCCGCGAGCCGAGCGGCGTCGAGCAGACGAGGCCCGAATCGCTGCGCCAGCCGCCCATCAGGTGCCGGATGTAGTCGGGCGGCATCAGGACGTTCGAATCGGCAAGGATCACCCAGTCGTGCCGCGCCGCCTGCCAGCCCTTGACGCAATTGTTGAGCTTCGGATTGGCGCTGATGCGATCATCGCCGACAAGGATGCGCGCGGCGACATGCGGATGGGCGGCGGCCGCCGCCTCGATCAGCGGCACGATGGGATCGCCCGCATGGGCGACGCAGAAGAGCAGCTCGTAGTCCGGCCAGGTGAGGCGGAAGGCGCGCTCCAGCGTCTCCGTGGAGAAATTCTCGATGCCGCGCACGGGAATGACGATGGAGACGGGCGGTCTTTCCTCGATCTCGGGCGGCGCCGCGCCCGTCGGCTTCAGCCGTTTACCGGCGACAAGGATGCTGAGGAGGTTGGTGGCGACGAGGGCGCCCGAGGCAAGGGCCAGGGCCTGAGCCGTATCCATTCACGCGTACTCCGCTGGGCGCCGGATCACGATGCGGCCGCCGGGGTGCATTCACGCGCGAAGAGACACCATCGTCCCATGACAGGGGAATGACGGGCGGCGCGACAGTCTTTGGTGGGGGCTGTCCGCGCCTCCACAGACCGCGCCTGCCAGGGCCGGGCCATATGCGGCATCGTCTTCTTCCCTTCTCCCCCTGGGGAGAAGGTGGCCCGAAGGGTCGGATGAGGGGGCGATACGGACGAATCCTTTGCTTTTCTTGCCTTCGCCATCCCCCTCATCCGCCTGCCGGCACCTTCTCCCCGCGGGGGAGAAGGGGATGTGGCGACGGTTTCCTTGCCTGTGCGATAGCCCTTGCGCCCGGGGCAGGGACGGCGGTTGCGGGGACTACGACAGGAAATCGGCGGTCGTGGTGACCTTGCCGTAGCCGAATTCCAGCGCCGACATGATGGTGGCGTGGACTTGGGCGGCCGGGACGAGCGAATCACCGAAGGCCTTGTCGCGCGTGGCGCAGGCGTCGTGCACGACGGTGAGGTTGTAGCCGAGGTCGGCGGCGGCGCGCGCCGTCGCGTCGATGCAGACGTCGCTCATCGCGCCGACGACCACCACATCCTCGATGCCGCCGTCCCGCAGCGTCTCGTCGAGCGCCGTCCCGCGGAAGGAGTTCGGATGGTTCTTGACGATGACCGTGTCGTCTTCGCGCGGCGTGACGGCCGGGATCGGCTCGATGCCCTCCGTGCCCGGGGCGAAGAGCGGCGAGGCGGCTTCCTTCGCGACGTGGTGGACATGGATGATCCGGTCGCCCCTGCCGCGCCCGGCCTCGACGATACGCGCGGCATTGGCGGCGGCGGCATCGATGCCCGCCAGCGCGAAGCTGCCGGAGGAAAGATAGTCCTTCTGGAGGTCGACGATGATGATGGCGCGCTTGCTCATGGCGGTTCCTTCTTGCAGGCGATGGACGATGTGGACATTCTGCCCCCGGCCTGCCATCCCTCGCCATTGGCGGGACCGACATAATCCGGGGTGAAAGTGACATGGCGCGTGCAGCCGAGATCGGACTGGTTCTCTATCCCGGCGTGCAGATGGCCGCCGTGCTCGGCATGACCGATCTCTTCCGGTCGGCGATGGAACTCGGCCGGAAGAAGGGGCGGGCAGGGCCTCTCCTCACCGTCAGCCACTGGCGGCTGGAGGACGGCGTGCCGGTGCGGGTGGACGCGGAGAGCGACGCGGCGTCGCGTCCCTGCGTGCTCGTCCTGCCGCCGGCGCTCGGCGATCCGATCCGGCGCGAGGAGGCGGCGCCCTTTGCCGCCTGGCTGCGCGAATGCCATGCGGGCGGCATCCAGCTCGCCTCGATCTGCGCCGGCGCCTTCCTCCTGGGCGAGACGGGGCTTCTCGCCGGCCGCACCATCACCACCAACTGGGTGATCGCCGAGACGTTCGAGCGGCGGTTTCCCGACGTCACCGTCGATACCGACCGGCTGCTCGCCGACGACGGCGACATCGTGACGGCCGGCGGCGTGATGGCCTGGGTCGATCTCGGGCTGAAGCTCATCGACCGCTTCCTCGGGCCGACGATCATGCTGGAGATCGCCCGGCAGTTCGTCATCGATCCGCCGGGCCGCGAGCAGCGCTATTACAGCACCTTCTCGCCGCGCCTCCTGCATGGCGATGCGGCGATCCTGAAGGTGCAGCATTTCCTGCAGGCGAGCGAGGCGCGCGAGATCGGCCTCGACCTGCTCGCCGCGCAGGCCGGGCTGGAGGAACGCACCTTCCTCAGACGCTTCCGCAAGGCGACGGGGCTGACGACGACCGACTATTGCCAGCGCCTGAGGGTGGCCAAGGCCCAGGAGCACCTGCAGTTCACCACGCGCTCCGTCGACCGCGTGGCGCTCGATGTCGGCTACAACGATCCCGGCGCCTTCCGGAAAGTCTTCGCCCGCATCGTCGGGCTGACGCCGGGCGAGTATCGCAAGCGGTTCCGTTCGTGAGCGCGCGCGGCTGACGAGGTGCCCCCCTCTGGCCAGCCGGCCATCTCCCCCTCAAGGGGGGGGAGATTGGCAAGACGTGCAAACCTAGTTTGACCAGCACCGTTGAAGAGAGGCGAAACGCTGCTCCATCCGATCTCCCCCCCTTGAGGGGGAGATGGCCGGCAGGCCAGAGGGGGGATTGCGGCACGCTCCACCCCACACTCGCGACTGCCGCTCCTTAGGGGCTCACCCCGTATCCGGCGCCCCTCCCGGCCGCGGGCGGTTGCGCACCACGGTGACGGTGCAGGGGGCATGGGCGGCGACCTCGCCGGAGACGCTGCCGAGCATGGAGCGCATCGCCGATTCGGCGCGCGCGCCCATCACGATGTGGTCTACATAGTTTTCCCGCGCATAATCGAGGATGGCGTCGGCCGGCGAGACGGCCTCCAGCACATGGAAGGTGATGCCGCCGCCGGGGACGGCAAGGCCCGTCGACCAGGTGCGCAACTCGACCAGGCGCAGCACATGCTTGTTGCGGCCTTCCTCGTCCAGCGAGGTGTCGATGGCGATGCGGTTGATCTTCAAGACGTTGATGCAGGCGATGCGGGCGTCCGGCGTGTTCTCGATGATGCGGGCGACGGTCCTGTGCATGGCGTCGGCAAGGTCCGGCGTGCTGGCGGCAAGGTCGATCGCCACGGCGACGATCGGCGCATTGGCGAGCTGGGCCTCGGCGGTCTGCGGCTTGACGGTCTCGATAGGCACCGGGTTGAAGCGGCGGCGCAGCACCATGCCGAGCGGGTCCCGCTTCATCTTCTCCGCCCGTGCCGTCAGCTTGACGGCGGAAAGGTCCTGCAGGTCGAGCGCGAGCTGGGCGGCGCTCGGATAGCGCCAGGCGGGGTTGACCTCCAGGCAGCGCAGGATGACCTCCTGCAGGGCGGGCGGAATGGCGGCGTTGCGGGTGCGCGGCGGCAGCGGATCGCGCCACAGGCGCCGCTTCAGGCCCTTCAGGCGCTGCGGATCGCCGAAAGGACGCTCGCCGGTCGCGAAGAAGTACAGGAGGACGCCGAGGGCGAAGAGATCGCTGCGGAAATCGCTGCGCGTGCCGAGAACCTGTTCCGGCGCCATGTAGGGCGCGGTGCCGTAGGGCAGGCGGAACTGCTCGTCCATCAGGTCGGGCAGGTGGATGTGGCGGGCAAGGCCGTAGTCGATCAGCACGGCCTCGCCGCTTTCGCGGAACATGACGTTGGAGGGCTTCAGGTCGAGATGCACGACATGCTGGCGGTGCAGCGAATCGAGCGCGACGGCGATCTTCGCGCCGAGCGCGGCGACCTCCTCCGGCGGCAGCGGAAGGCGCTCCAGCAGCGGATAGAGCGAGGTGCCGGGCAGGCGCTCCATGACGATATAGGGCAGCGTCGCGAAATCGCCGTTGGCGACGAAGCGCGGCACATGCGGGCCGGACAGGCGCGGCAGGATCATCTGCTCCATCTCGAAGCCGACGATGGCGGCCGGATCGTCGCCCTCGCCGATGACCGGCACCTTCATCAGGATCGGGAAATCGATGTCGGGCCGCGACACGGCCCAGATGCGCGCCATGCCGCCATTGTGCGCGATGGCCTCGATGAGGAAGCCGTCGACGACATCGCCGGGTTTCAGCCGAGCCTTGACCATCAGCGCCCCCGCAAGAGCCGGTCGGCGAGCGAGGCCGGCAGCCCGGCCGCGCGGATCTTCCCGGCCGCGCGCTCCACGTCATAGGCGGCGCGCTGGAAGCGGAGCTCGGCGCTCTGCGTGTCGTAGAGCGCGTAGGCGGCCGCGGGATCGCCGTCGCGCGGCTGGCCGACGGAGCCCATGACGGCGAGCCAGCGGCGCTGCGGCAGGAGCGGCACGGGGGTGGCGGCGACGGGGCGGAAATGCGTGACCCTGCCGCCCGGCGCCGTCGAATAGAGCGCCGGCTTGTGCACATGGCCGCAGAAGCTGACGCGCGCCGCGCAGGCCGCTAGGTGCCGGCCGGCATCGCTGGCGTCGAGCACATAGTTCCAGGCAGGCGGCGCGCTGGCATCGGCATGCACGAAGAGGCAGTCGCCCTCGCGCGCCTCGAAGGGCAGGGCGGCGAGGAAGGCGCGGCTTTCGCCGCCGAGCTGGCGGCGCGTCCATTCGAGGGCGAAGGTCGCGGTCGGGTTCATCGAGACGGCGGGATTGCCGACCGCCTCGTCATGGTTGCCGCGCAGCACGACGGCGCCGCCTGCGGCAAGCGCCATCGCCCGTTCCGCGCACCATTCCGGATCCGCCCCGTAGCCGACGATGTCGCCGAGCAGCACGAGGCGGTCGGCCCCGGCGCCTTCGACGGCGGCGAGCACGGCCTCGAAGGCTTCGCGGTTGGCGTGGATATCGGAGAGAATGGCAAGCAGCATGGCAGTCCGGCTTCGTCGACGTCGGGCGAGCATAACCCGGCTTTGCGCCTGCAGCCATTCAACGGAAGGGGAATATCGGCCGGCCGGGCCTTCGCTTCGTCAAGTCTGGCGGCTGGGGAAGGCGAAGAGGTCGGCATCCGCATCGGCATGGCCGGCGATCCCGGCCGCGACGATCTCGGCGGCGATCTGGCTGAAGGTGATGCCGTTGCCGCCGAAGCCCATGACGGCGAAGACATTCTCGAGGCCTGGCACGCGGCCGATCAGCGGCAGGCCGGTGCGGGTGATGCCGAAGGGGGCCGCCCAGACGTGGTCGGGCTCCGGCAGGGCAAGGCCGAGCAGGGTTTCGGCCTTGCGGCGGATGGTCGCCGCCTTCTGCCGCAGCTTCCTTGCGGACGCATAGGCCTCGGCGCTGTCCTCGTCCTCGCCGCCGACGATCAGCCGTCCGTCGCGCGTGCGGCGGAGATAGAGATAGGGGTCGGCGCCCTCCCAGACGATGCACGTCTTCAGCCAGTCCGGCAGCGTGGTGCCGGGCGGGGTGGCGAGGGCCCAGGTGGAGACGATGGCATGCTCCTTGTCGGCGACGGCCTCCAGGAACTCGTAGCCGGAGCAGAAGGCGGCGTGGCCGGCCGACAGGATCCGTCCTTCCGCCGTCGCCAGGAACACCCGGCCCGCGGCGCTGCGCAGGTCGGTGATCTCCAGCGGGCTGACGAGCTCCACGCCGCGCGCCATCGCCGCGCGCAGGATGCCGGCGGCCATCTGCGCCGGATTCGCCGCGGCGGAGATGTCGCTGAGGATGGCGCCGGTGCGCGTGATCGAAAAGCGCTCGGCAAGGGTGGCGGCGTCAAGATATTCGGCCGCGATGCCGGCGGCGCGGCGCGCCTCGGCCTCCTCCTGCAGGGCCCGGCGGCCATAGGCCTCGCCGGCGAGGAACAGGGTCTGCTTGCGCTCGAAGCCGCAGGTGAGGCCGAGATCGGCGACGATGCCCGACAGGCGCTCGACGGCGCGGGCGGAGCGCTGCCAGGCGCGGCGGGCCTTCGGCGCGCCGATCATGTCCGAGAGCCTCGAGAGGGGGATGTCGATCTCGTGCTGGATCATCGCGGTGCTGGCAAGCGTGCTGCCATGCGCGGGCAGGCGCCGGTCGACGACGAGCACCGAGCGCGTGCCGTCCGCCAGCGCATGGGCCATCAGCGCCCCGGAAATGCCGGCGCCGACGATGATGACGTCATAGTCGGTACGCGACGGCCCTGGCCGCGCGCGAAGCGAAAGGCGCGGCGAGCCAGCCCAGAGGGGGCGGGATTCGTGGAGGTCGCGCTGGCGGGTGATGTCGCGGGATCTGGGAATGGGCGGGCTCCGGTGCGGGGACGCTGCGGGAAATGATCGGGTGGCGGAAAAGTTCCCGCAGGGCGTGGCGGGCCGTGCTGGCGCTTGCATTGCGCGCCGAAAGCGGGCAAAGCACGGGGCGCCTGAAACACGCCGGATTTTTCGCCATGACCGTGAGTTCGAGAACGCCCCGCCCGATCGACCATCTGGTGCTGCCGGTGTCCGACCTCGGGGTGGCCCGCGCGCGCCTGACCGCGCTCGGCTTCACCGTTGCCAGCGACGCCCGCCACCCGTTCGGCACGGAGAACTGTTGCGTCTTCCTCGCCGACGGTTCCTATCTCGAACCGCTCGGCATCGCCAATCGCGAGGAATGCGAGGAAGCGGCGCGCGGCGGCAATGTTTTCGTGGCGCGCGACCAGGCCTTCCGCTTCCGCCGCGGCCTCGAGGGTTTTTCCGCCATCGCCATGGCGAGCGGCGATGCCTGGGAGGACGACCAGCGCTATACCAATGCCGGCCTTTCCGGCGGCGAGGTGCTGGAATTTTCCCGCGACATGCTGCTGCCCGACGGGACAAGCGCGACCGGCAGCTTCCGCCTTGCCTTCGCCGCCGACCTGCGCAGCCCCGATTTCTTCTTCTTCGCCTCGCAGCGCATCCTGCCGCTGCCGGCCGACCGCGCGTCGCTGGAAACGCACGCGAACGGCGTCACCGCCCTGTCGGAGGTCGTCCTGTCGGAACAGAACCCGACGGATTTCCAGTACCTCGTGCAGGAGGCGGCCGACGAGCGCGCGGTCGAGGCCCTGTCCTTCGGCATGTCCGTCGATACGCCGCGCGGGCGCATCACCGTGCTCAACGATGCGGGCCTGGAGGGGTTTTACGGGATCGCGCCGGTCGCCGGCACGGATCGCGGCCTGAAAGGGCGCGCGGTCGTCTTCAAGGTTGAAAATACAGCGGAATGCGAGCGCCTCCTGACGGAACGCGGCGTCGCCTTCCATAAACGGGACAACCGCCTCCTCGTGCCGCCGGCACCCGGGCAGGGCGTCCTCCTTGTCTTCGGAGAATGAGATGAACACCAATTCCACCGTCGTCGTCGGCGAAGGCGCCAAGAAGGTCACCTTCGCCCAGGACAAGCGCTTCTCGCTGATCGCCGGCCCCTGCCAGATGGAGAGCCGCGACCATGCCTACATGATGGCCGGGGCGCTGGTCGAGATGACCGACAAGCTCGGCATCGGCCTCGTCTACAAATCCTCCTTCGACAAGGCGAACCGCACCTCGCTTTCCGGCAAGCGCGGCATCGGCCTTGAAAAGGCGCTCGAGGTCTTCGCCGACCTCAAGAAGGACTTCGGCTTCCCGGTCCTCACCGACATCCACACGGAAGAGCAGTGCGCCGTCGTCGCCGGGACGGTCGACATCCTGCAGATCCCGGCCTTCCTGTCGCGCCAGACGGACCTGCTCGTCGCCGCCGCCAGGACCGGCCGCGCGATCAACGTCAAGAAGGGCCAGTTCCTGGCGCCGTGGGACATGAAGAACGTGCTGGCGAAGTTCACCGAGAGTGGTAACCCCAACGTCATGCTGTGCGAGCGCGGCGCCTCCTTCGGCTACAACACGCTCGTCTCCGACATGCGCTCGCTGCCGATCATGGCCTCGCTCGGCGCGCCCGTCGTCTTCGACGCCACCCATTCGGTGCAGCAGCCGGGCGGGCAGGGCGGCTCGACCGGCGGCGACCGCCGGTTCGTAGAGACCCTGGCACGCGCGGCCATCGCCGTCGGCATTGCCGGCCTCTTTGTGGAGACCCACGAGGACCCGGACAACGCGCCCTCCGACGGCCCGAACATGGTGCACCTGAAGGACATGCCGCGGCTGCTGGAAAAGCTCGTCGCCTTCGACGACATCGCCAAGGCCTGACATTTCAAACGGATGACATGGAGACATGCCATCCGTTTTTCCCAGGGCGACGCACGCCATTGTAATTTCTGCATCCTCGATTAAAAGTGGATTTTAATCGATTTATAAACC
The DNA here is from genome assembly GCF_050859155.1 of Shinella yambaruensis. Lineage (NCBI taxonomy): Bacteria > Pseudomonadati > Pseudomonadota > Alphaproteobacteria > Hyphomicrobiales > Rhizobiaceae > Shinella > Shinella yambaruensis. The sequence continues at coordinate 1,915,858 of NZ_CP150638.1, read as the reverse complement.
CCGGAACAGGACGATCTCCATGACTGCAATCATCGACATCATCGGCCGCGAGATTCTCGACAGCCGCGGCAACCCCACCGTCGAAGTGGACGTGCATCTCGAAGATGGCAGCTTCGGCCGGGCGGCCGTTCCGTCGGGCGCCTCCACGGGTGCGCATGAAGCCGTCGAACTGCGCGACGGCGGCCAGCGCTATCTCGGCAAGGGCGTCGAAAACGCCGTCGCCGCCGTCAACGGCGAGATCTTCGAGGCGATCGGCGGGCTCGACGCCGAGGACCAGATCGCCGTCGACCAGACGATGATCGAGCTCGACGGCACGCCGAACAAGGCGCGCCTCGGCGCCAACGCCATCCTCGGCGTCTCGCTCGCCGTCGCCAAGGCCGCCGCGGAAGCCGCCAACCTGCCGCTCTACCGCTATGTCGGCGGCCCGAACGCCCGTGTCCTGCCGGTGCCGATGATGAACATCATCAATGGCGGCGCGCATGCCGACAACCCGATCGACTTCCAGGAGTTCATGATCGTCCCGGTCGGCGCCGACACCGTCCGCGACGCCGTGCGCATGGGCTCGGAAGTGTTCCACACGCTGAAGAAGCAGCTTGCGGCCGACGGCCACAACACCAATGTCGGCGACGAAGGCGGCTTCGCGCCGGGCCTCGCCTCCGCCCCCGCCGCCCTCGACTTCATCATGAAGTCGATCGAGAAGGCCGGCTACCGCCCGGGCGAGGACATGTTCATCGCGCTCGACTGCGCCTCGACCGAATTCTTCAAGGACGGCAAGTACGTGCTCGAAGGCGAAGGCCGCACGCTGGAGCCGGGCGCCATGGCCGATTACCTTGCCGAGCTCGCCGGCAAATACCCGATCTTCTCGATCGAGGACGGCATGGCGGAAGACGACTGGGACGGCTGGAAGGCGCTGACCGACAAGATCGGCAAAAAGGTCCAGCTCGTCGGCGACGACCTGTTCGTGACGAACTCCGCGCGCCTTCGCGACGGCATCAAGATGGGCGTCGGCAATTCGATCCTCGTCAAGGTCAACCAGATCGGCTCGCTCTCCGAGACGCTCGACGCCGTCGAGACCGCGCACAAGGCGAGCTACACCGCCGTCATGTCGCACCGCTCGGGCGAGACCGAGGATTCGACGATCGCCGATCTCGCCGTCGCCACCAACTGCGGCCAGATCAAGACCGGCTCGCTCGCCCGCTCCGACCGCACCGCCAAGTACAACCAGCTGATCCGCATCGAGGAGCAGCTCGGCGCCCAGGCGAAATACGCCGGCCGCGGCATCCTGCGCGGCTGATCGGCTGCACGGCATCTTCCGGCGGCAGTGCGACAAGACGCACTGCCGCCGTTTTTGTTTTATGAGGGGCTGGGCTGTGGCAAAGCACCCCCCTCTGGCCTGCCGGCCATCTCCCCCTCAAGGGGGGAGATCGGATGGAGCAGCGCCTCGCCTCTCTTCAACGGTGCTGATCAAGCCAGGTTTGCACGTCTTGCCAATCTCCCCCCTTGAGGGGGAGATGGCCGGCAGGCCAGAGGGGGGTAACGCAAAGCGCAGACTGCCTATCCTTGTACAATCGCCTCACACAAGGGCATGGCACCCCCGACCGGCGGCTCAGTCCGCCAGCGCCACGGCGATTTCCGCCGCCAGCCGCGCATTGTTCTCGACGAGCGCGATGTTCGTCTTGAGGCTCCTCCCGTCCGTCAGGCGGAACAGGCTGTCGAGCAGGTAGGGCGTCACGGCCTTGCCGGCGATCTCGTCGCGTTCGGCATTGTCGAGCGCACGGGCGATGTAGATCTCCATCTCCTCGCGTTCGATCTCGTCGGCCTCCGGCACCGGATTGGCGATCAGCATGCCGCCGTCGACGCCGAGCTGGTCGCGCACCTTCTGGAAATTGGCGATGGCCGCCGGGCTGTTCAGCGTCAGCGGGCTCTTCAGGCCCGAATCGCGCGACCAGAAGGCCGGGAAGACCGGGCTGTCATAGGTGACGACGGGCACGCCGCGCGTCTCCAGCACCTCCAGCGTCTTCGGGATGTCGAGGATCGCCTTGGCCCCCGCGCAGACGACGATGACGCCAGTGCGCGACAGTTCGTCGAGGTCGGCGGAGATGTCGAAGGTCTCCTCCGCCTTGCGGTGCACGCCGCCGATGCCGCCGGTCGCGAAGACCCTGATGCCGGCGCGCGCCGCGCCGATCATCGTCGCCGCCACGGTCGTCGCGCCGGTGCGGCGCTCGGCGATCGCGAAGGCGAGGTCGGCGCGCGACAGCTTCATCGCGCCCTCGGTCTGCGCCAGCGCTTCCAGCCGCGCGTCGTCGAGGCCGATATGCAGCACGCCGTCGATGACGGCGATGGTCGCCGGCACGGCGCCTTCCTCGCGGATGATGCGCTCGACGCTGCGGGCCATGTTCAGGTTGCCCGGATAGGGCATGCCGTGGGTGATGATCGTCGATTCGAGCGCGACGATCGGCGCGCCGCGCGCCTTGGCGGCGGCGACTTCGTCCGAATACTGCATCGGCAGGAGGGCGGAAACGGGTCTGGTCATGCGGTGTCCTTGCAGGAATTTCGGCAAAAAAGTCTCATGCCATCCCTTCGGCCTCCGGCACAAGGGAAAGTGCGGCCTGAAGCGCCGCCTGCGACATTTCTTCGGCGACGGCAAGCGGCGAACGCACGGTGATCGCCGCGGCGGCGACCCCGTGGCGCAGCGCCTCGCCGATGTCGTGGCCGGCCATCCAGGCATCGAGGAAGCCGGCGGCGAGCGAATCGCCCGCCCCGGTGACGTCGCCGAGCGCGGGCGCCTCCGGCGGCGTGACGAGAACCGCCTTTTCCGCATCGAAGGCGACGACGCCCCGGCCGCCGCGCGTCACGACGCCGGCGCAAAGGCCGGCCGCGCGCAGCGCCTTCGGCCAGTCGGCCGGGTCCTCAGGCGCGACGCCCGCCAGCGTGCGTGCCTCCGCCTCGTTCATGAACAGGAAGGCGAGGGCGGGAAGGCTCGCCGCAAAGCGCGGCACCTTGGCCGGCGAGATGGCGATGCCGGCGATCGGCACGCCCGCGGCACCCGCTGCCGCCGTCATCGCCGCCAGCGTCTCGGCCGGCAGGTTGGCATCGGTGAGGATCAGCCCCGCCGCCGCGACCGCCTCGCGCATCGCCCGCTGCTGCAGGCGGCGCGGCGAGAACAGTCGGTAGAGCTCCATGTCCGCCAGCGCGACGACGAGGTTGCCGTCGCGCTCGATGATCGCCGTGTAGCTCGGCGTCGCCCGGTCGAGGAAGGTGAAGGGCGTATCCTCGACGCCCGCCGCCTCCGCCGCCGCCGCGACGATGGCGCCGTCCGCATCGCCCCCGCGCGGCGAGACGAGCCGCACCGTGCGGCCGAGCCGGGCAAGGTTGCGCGCCGCATTGAAGGCGCCGCCGCCCGCTTCCACGAACCAGGCGCCGGGATTGCTCGCCCCCGGCGCCGTCTCGCCGGCAATGCGTCCGCGCCTGTCCACATGGGCGCCGCCCATCACCAGTATCGTCTTTCCCGTCATCGTCTTCCTTCATTCCCGCGGGGGGCGCGATTCGCCGGCAAAAGCGAGGCGCCCGCGCGGATACATCCTTGTTCCGCCACGGCTTTCAACAGCCGTAAACGAAAAGAGAACACACGCTCGATTCACGAAATCATTCAAATGGATGAACGGACCTTGCAAAAAGAGAACAAAATGTGTACATAGCTTTCATCGACGGCTTCGTTGCCTGTCTTGCTTCAATAACCTAAAGGTGGACCAAATGGCACAGAACACTTTGCGGCTCGTAGAGGATAAAGCAGTGGATAAAAGCAAGGCACTCGAAGCGGCACTCTCCCAGATCGAGCGCTCCTTCGGCAAGGGCTCCATCATGAAGCTCGGCTCGAAGGACAGCGTCGTCGAGATCGAGACGGTGTCGACGGGCTCGCTCAGCCTCGACGTCGCGCTCGGCATCGGCGGCCTGCCCAAGGGCCGCATCATCGAGATCTACGGCCCGGAAAGCTCGGGCAAGACGACGCTGGCGCTGCAGACCATCGCCGAGGCCCAGAAGTCGGGCGGCATCTGCGCCTTCGTCGACGCCGAGCATGCGCTCGACCCGGTCTATGCCCGCAAGCTCGGCGTCGATCTCCAGAACCTGCTGATCTCGCAGCCCGACACCGGCGAGCAGGCGCTCGAAATCACCGACACGCTGGTGCGCTCCGGCGCGATCGACGTGCTGGTGGTCGATTCGGTCGCCGCGCTCACGCCGCGCGCCGAAATCGAGGGCGAGATGGGCGAGAGCCTGCCGGGCCTCCAGGCGCGCCTGATGAGCCAGGCGCTGCGCAAGCTCACCGCCTCGATCTCCAAGTCGAACACGATGGTGATCTTCATCAACCAGATCCGCATGAAGATCGGCGTCGTCTACGGTTCGCCGGAAGTGACGACGGGCGGTAACGCGCTGAAGTTCTACGCCTCCGTCCGCCTCGACATCCGCCGCATCGGCGCCGTCAAGGAGCGCGACGAGGTGATCGGCAACCAGACGCGCGTCAAGGTCGTCAAGAACAAGATGGCACCGCCCTTCAAGCAGGTCGAGTTCGACATCATGTACGGCGAGGGCGTCTCCAAGACCGGCGAGCTCATCGACCTCGGCGTCAAGGCCGGCATCGTGGAGAAGTCCGGCGCCTGGTTCTCCTACAACAGCCAGCGCCTCGGCCAGGGCCGCGAGAACGCCAAGACGTTCCTGCGCGACAATCCGGACCTCGCCCGCGAGATCGAAATGGCGCTGCGCCAGAATGCCGGCCTGATCGCCGACCGCTTCCTGGAGAACGGCGGGCCGGATCCGAACGACGCCGACGACGCGGCCGGCATGTAATCGCCGCGCAACGGTTCCGCAAAAATGGGAAAGACCGGCCTCTTCTTCGCGAAAGGCCGGTTTTTTGGTGTCTGGACAGGGGCCGAGGCGGGCGATAAAAGCCTTCAGTTCTCGCGCGCGCCAAGGTTTTCGGCCTTTCCGCATCCAAGCGGCAGGCGCGGGCGGTTTCGACGGAATTCGCGAAAGGGCGGCCTTGTGGGGTCTTCCGGGCGGGCGCTCCGGCCGGCGAGGCGGTTTTACCGTCGTTGCAGTGACATTGGGTGGGTGATGCGCCGGTCTTCCGGCGTGAATGGGCAGAGATGAAGGACGCGATATGAGCGGCGTGAATGAGATCCGGTCGACTTTCCTCGACTATTTCCGAAAGAACGGCCACGAGATCGTGCCGTCCAGCCCGCTCGTGCCGCGCAACGACCCGACGCTGATGTTCACCAATGCCGGCATGGTGCAGTTCAAGAACGTCTTCACGGGCCTTGAATCGCGCCCCTATTCCACCGCGACGACCGCCCAGAAGGTCGTGCGCGCCGGCGGCAAGCACAACGACCTCGACAATGTCGGCTATACCGCGCGGCACCTGACCTTCTTCGAGATGCTCGGCAACTTCTCGTTCGGCGACTACTTCAAGGAGCGCGCCATCGAGCTTGCCTGGACGCTGGTGACCAAGGGCTTCGACCTGCCGAAGGACCGGCTGCTCGTCACCGTCTATTCCGAGGACGAGGAGGCGGCGGTCCTCTGGAGGAAGATCGCCGGCCTGTCCGACGACCGGATCATCCGCATCCCGACCTCCGACAATTTCTGGCAGATGGGGGACACCGGCCCCTGCGGCCCCTGTTCGGAAATCTTCATCGACCAGGGCGAGCATGTCTGGGGCGGCCCGCCCGGCTCGCCCGAGGAGGACGGCGACCGGTTCCTCGAATTCTGGAACCTCGTCTTCATGCAGTTCGACCAGACGGCGCCCGGCGAGCGCAGTCTTTTGCCGCGCCCGTCGATCGACACCGGCATGGGCCTCGAGCGCATGGCCTGCATCCTGCAGGGCGTGCAGAGCGTCTTCGAGACCGACCTTTTCCGCACGCTGATCTCGGCCGTCGAGGAGACCGTCGGCATCAAGGCGGAAGGCGAGGCGGCCGCAAGCTGCCGGGTCATCGCCGATCACCTCCGCTCCTCCGCCTTCCTGATCGCCGACGGCGTGTTGCCGTCGAATGAAGGCCGCGGCTACGTGCTGCGCCGCATCATGCGCCGCGCCATGCGCCACATGCAGCTGCTCGGCGCCCGCGAGCCGCTGATGTGGTCGCTGCTGCCGGCGCTGGTCGGCGAGATGGGCCGGGCCTATCCCGAGCTCGTGCGGGCGGAGGCCCTGATCTCCGAGACGCTGAAGCTGGAGGAAACCCGGTTCCGCAAGACGCTGGAGCGCGGCTTGTCGCTGCTTTCGGATGCCACCGTGACGCTCAAGAAGGGCGACATGCTGGACGGCGAGACCGCATTCAAGCTCTACGACACCTACGGCTTCCCGCTCGACCTCACCCAGGACGCGCTGCGCGCCCGCGACATCAATGTCGACCTTTCCGGTTTCAACGATGCGATGCAGCGCCAGAAGGCGGAAGCGCGGGCGAACTGGTCCGGCTCCGGCGACAAGGCGACGGAAGCGGTCTGGTTCGAGCTGAAGGAAAAACACGGCGCGACCGAGTTCCTCGGATACGACACCGAGGCGGCTGAGGGCGTGGTGCAGGCGATCGTCAGGGACGGCAGGACGATCGACGGCGCCAGTGCCGGCGACACTGTGCAGATCGTCGTCAACCAGACGCCGTTCTACGGCGAATCGGGCGGCCAGATGGGCGATACGGGCGTGATCGCCAGCGACCATGCGCGCCTTTTGGTGACCGACACGCAGAAGAAGGGCGAGGGCGTCTTCGTCCATAGCGCCGTCGTCGAGAGCGGCAAGCTTGCCGTCGGCGATGCCGTGGCGCTGACGGTGGACCATGCCCGCCGCGCGCGCCTTCGCGCCAACCACTCCGCCACCCACCTGCTGCACGAGGCGCTGCGCGAGGTGCTCGGCACCCATGTCGCCCAGAAGGGCTCGCTGGTCGCGCCGGAGCGCCTGCGCTTCGACGTCTCGCATCCCAAGCCCATGTCGGCGGAGGAGCTGCGCGTCATCGAGGACATGGCGAACGAGATCATCGTGCAGAACGCCCCGGTCACCACTCGCCTGATGACGGTGGACGATGCGATCGCGGAAGGCGCCATGGCGCTCTTCGGCGAGAAATACGGCGACGAGGTGCGCGTGGTCTCCATGGGCACCGGCCTGCACGGCGCCAGGGCGAACCGGCCCTATTCGGTCGAGCTCTGCGGCGGCACGCATGTGTCGGCGACCGGCGAGATCGGCCTCGTGCGCATCCTTTCGGAGAGCGCCGTCGGCTCCGGCGTGCGCCGTCTGGAAGCGCTGACGGGCGAGGCGGCCCGCGCCTACCTTGCCGAGCAGGACGAGCGCGTGAAGGCGCTCGCCACGACACTGAAGGCGCAGCCGGGCGACGTGCTCGCCCGCGTCGAGGCGCTGGTCGAGGAGCGCCGCAAGCTGGAGCGCGAACTGACCGAGGCGAAGAAGAAGCTGGCGCTGTCGGGCGGCACCGCCGGCGGCGACGAGGGCGTGCGCGAGGTCGCGGGCGTGAAATATCTCGGCAAGGTCGTCACCGGCGTCGAGCCGAAGGACCTGAAGAGCCTTGCCGACGACGGCAAGAAGAGCCTCGGCTCCGGCATCGTCACCTTCGTCGGCGTCTCGGCGGACGGCAAGGCGAGCGCCGTGGTCGCCGTCACCGACGACCTCACCGGCCGCTACAGCGCGGTCGATCTCGTGCGCCGCGCCTCCGAAGCGCTCGGCGGCAAGGGCGGCGGCGGGCGTCCCGATATGGCGCAGGCCGGCGGCCCGGACGGCGCCAGGGCGGGCGATGCGATCGAGGCGGTTGCCGCCGTCATCGCCGGCTGAACCTTCCCGCAGCCGCGCGATCGCCTGTGCCTCCACAAGGGTAGGCGATCATATATCGAGTTCGACACTGCCCCATCCCCTTCTCCCCCGCGGGGAGGAAGGTGGCCCGAGGGGTCGGATGAGGGGGGCTCTGACAGAGCCTTCGCGCCTTGGGCATCCCCCTCATCCGCCTGCCGGCACCTTCCTCCCCGCGGGGGAGAAGGGGATGGGGTGGCGTTTCATTCCCCATGCGACGACCCTGCACGCAAGGAACGGATCACGGCGGCGGGCTTCGGCCCGCCGCTTTTGTTTGCGAAGTCTTCAAGGTTTGCCCCTAGCATCCTGCGCGTGCGGAGTGCGTATTTTGATTGAAGACATCATCAGCATCTCAACCTTGATGATCTGTACGTTCCTGGCGACGACCGCCGTCGGGATTTTCATGCTGCAGGTGTGGCTGACCGACCGGCGGCACAGGGCGGCCGGCTACTGGTGCCTGTCCATGTGGGTCGGCTCGCTCTGCACGCTGCTGTTCGCGCTGCGCTCCGTCGGCCCGCCGCTCCTGACCGTCGGCCTCGGCAATGCGCTCGCCGCCTGCGGCTATGCGTTCATGTGGGCCGGCTTCCGCGTCTTCGATCGCCGCCGCGTTTATCGTTCCGTCGTTCTGGCCGGCCCCGTCCTCTGGGGCCTCGTCTATCTTCTTGTCCCGCAGGTGTCGGAGGATGTGAACAACCGCATCATCGTCAGCTCGACCATCATCACCGCCTATTGCCTGTGGATCGGCATCGACATCTGGCGCGGGCACCGCACCGAGCCGCTGCCGACCCGCATGCTCGCGGCGGCCTTCTTCGTCAGCCACGGCATCATCTATGGCCTGCGCATTCCCATGGCGATCATCCTGCCTGCGGCCTTCGGCCATGGCACGGCCTATTCCGCCTGGTTCGCGGTCTTCTCCCTGGAACTGTTCGCCCATACGATCCTTGCCGCCGTCGCCATGCTGGTGCTGATCAAGGAGCGGGGCGAGGCGCTCTACCGCCAGGCCTCGCGCACCGACGCGCTGACCGGCATCGCCAACCGCGGCTCTTTCCTGGACGACATGCAGAAACTGCTGGGCGACCGGCGGCAGGGCACGCTGATGATCTTCGATCTCGACCGGTTCAAGGCGATCAACGACACCTACGGCCATGTCGCCGGCGATCTCGTGCTGAAGCGGTTTTCCGCGCAGGTCGCCGCCCGCCTGGAGGCGAACATGCTGTTCTGCCGCTTCGGCGGCGAGGAATTCGCGCTCTTTGCGCCGGGGCGCGACATGGCGCCCGCCGAACAGTTCGCCGAGGCGCTGCGGCTGGAGGTCGCCGCCCTGCCGGTCCGCGCCGGGGATCACGAGATCGCGGTCTCGGTCAGCATCGGCCTTGCGGATGTCGCGACCTTCGGCGCGGATTTCGACCGCCTGCATTCGGCAGCCGACGGCGCGCTCTATGCGGCCAAGGAGGCCGGCCGCAACCAGGTGAAGCGCGCAGCGCCCTCGCTGGGGCTTCCGGGTGTCGCCGAGCGCATGAGGAACCCGGCCGCTTCGGATGTCGCCCGCGCCGGCTGAGGCGTCTGCGCTTTCCTTTGCATGACAAGCACCGGACGGAGAGCCGTTCGCGCCCCTCCGGCGCGGTTTCAGCGCGTGGCCGCCGCGATCTCGCCCATGGCGGCGTCCACGGTGGCCGTGAAGGTGACGCGCGGGGCGTGCAGCTCGTGGGCTTCCAGCATGCGGCGCATGTCAGGCTTCAGGCCCGTGATGAAGACGCGCACGCCGGCCCGCTCGGCCTTGCGCACCAGGCCCTCGATGACGCTGGCGGCGGTGGAATCGAGCAGGGGCACGTCGGCGCAGTCGAGCACGAAGTTGCGCCGCTGGTCGGCGATGCGGTCGAGCACGGAGCCGACGCTGGCCGCCGCGCCGAAGAAGAAGACGCCGCTGATGCGGTAGATCACCGTATCCGGATCGTCGCCGGCGACCGGCCGCTCGGGCAGGCCGCTGTCCTCGCCGGCATTCTCGATCGCCCGTACGACGCGCGGCACCGTCTCCTCGCGGATGTCGACGGACTTGCCCATGCGGTCGATGAACAGCACCGCGCCGAGCAGGAAGCCGACGACGATGCCCTCCGTCAGGTCGCGGAAGACGACCAGCAAGAAGGTGACGACGAGTACCGCCGCATCGCCGCGCGAGGAGCGGAAGAGGGCGGCGATGGCCGGACGCTCCACCATGTTGAACGCGACGACCGCCAGCACGCCGGCGAGCGCGGCGAGTGGGATATAGCTGGCGAGCGGCGCAGCGACGAGCATGAAGAGCAGCAGGAAGACCGCGTGCAGCATGCCGGAGACCGGGCTGGTGGCGCCGGAGCGCACGTTCGTGGCGGTGCGGGCGATGGTGCCCGTCACGCAGATGCCGCCGAAGAGCGCCGAGCCGACATTGGCGACCCCCTGGGCGACAAGCTCCATGCTGGAGCGGTGCCTGCGCCCCGTCATGCCGTCGGCGACGACGGCCGAGAGCAGCGATTCGATGGCGCCGAGCAGCGTGAAGGCGACGGCGTCCGGCAGGACGGCGAGCACGAGCTCGGGGGAGAAGGACGGCAGCGCCGGCAGGGGCAGGCCACGGGGGATGCCGTTGAAGCGGGTGCCGATCGTGTCCGCCGGCAGGGCGAGAAGCGCGGTGGCGAACGAGGCGACGGTGACGGCGATGAGCAGGTTCGGCCAGCTCGGGCGGAAGCGGCGCAACAGCAGGATGACGGCGATGGTGAGCCCGGCGACGCCGAAGGCGGCCGGATTGAAGCTGGGCCGGGCGGCCCAGAGCGCCTCGAGCTTCTCGACGATCGGCCCCGGCTCGCGCCCGTCCAGCTTCAGGCCGAACAGTTCGCCGATCTGGCTGGCGAAGATGATGACGGCGATGCCGGCCGTGAAGCCGACCGTCACGGGATAGGGGATGAACTTGATGTACTTGCCGAGCCTGAGATAGCCGGCCAGCGCGAGCATGAGGCCGGAGAGCAGCGTGGCGACCAGCAGGCCCTCGACGCCGTGGCGGGCGACCGTGGCCGAGACGAGCACGATGAAGGCGCCGGCCGGCCCGCCGACCTGGAAGCGGCTGCCGCCGAGCGCGGAAACGAGGAACCCGCCGATGATGGCGGTGTAGAGGCCGCGATCCGGCGTGACGCCGGAGGCGATGGCGATCGCCATGGACAGCGGCAGCGCGACGATCGCCACCGTGAGGCCGGCCAGCGCATCGGCCTTGAACCGCGCGGGGCCATAGCCCTCCGCGAAAACGCTGGCGAGCTTCGGCGTCAAGGTATCGGTCATGGGTGCCTCGGAAGGCCGGAGGATGGAGTAAGGGAGGGCCGGCGGGGGCATCTCACGCCGAGTCGCCCGTTTTTGCAATGGCACAAGGCAAGGCTATGCAGAAATTGCAGGGCATGACAGAAGCGCAGGATTTGTGAAATCGCTCCGTGCTTGGTTGAATGCGTTCCGGCGAGAGGGAAGCGGCATGAGCGAGAGCGGGATCTGGGCGGCCTATGAGAAACGCCTGCTGCGGGTTTCCGCCTATATTCACGAGCACCTGGAAGAGGATCTCGACCTCGACCGGCTGTCGGAGATCGCCTGCCTTTCCGCCCATCACTGGCACCGCGTCTACCGCGCCGTGCACAACGAGACGCTGGCGGCAACCGTCCGCCGGCTGCGTCTGCACCGTGCGGCGGGCGATCTGGTGCGCAGCGACCGCTCCGTCCGGGACATTGCCGCGCGATGGGGGTACGCCAACCTCCAGTCCTTCACGCGTACCTTCGCGGCTGCCTATGGCATGCCGCCGGCACGCTACCGCAAGGAAGGCTCCCATCGCGCCTACGAACCCGAGAACGACAAGGAGTGCTCCCGCATGTTCGACGTGACCATCCGCACCATTCCCGAGCAGACGCTGATCGCCGTTGCCCATTCCGGTTCCTACATGGGCATCGGCAAGGCCTTCGAGGCGCTGCATGGCGCGCTCTTCTCCCGCAACCTCTTCCGGCCGGACATGCGCATGATCGGCGTCTTCCTCGACGATCCCGATCTCGTGGCGGAGGAGGAGCTTCGCTCCTTCGCCTGCGTGACGGCGGATGCGAACATTCCCGCCGAGGCGCCGCTCGAGCGCCGCACGCTGGCGGGCGGCGACTATGCGGTGCTGCGCCACCAGGGCCCCTATGCCGATATGGGCGCGGCCTATCGCTGGCTCTACGGCACATGGCTGCCGGCCTCGGGACGCTCGATTCGCGACGAGGTGATGTTCGAGGCCTATCTCAACAATCCGCGCGAGGTTGCGCCGAACGCGCTTCTGACGGAAATCTGCCTGCCGCTCCAGCCGGCGGCCGAAGCCGCGGCCTGAACGGCAGGGGCGGGCGGTAAGCCCGCCCTAACCCTTCGCCGCCTGAAGCTGGCGGTGCATCTCCTCGTCGTCGATCGCGGTCGCGCGCTTGCTGGCCGGCCGCTCCTTCAGGCGATCCCAATAGGCCTTGAATTCCGGCCGGGGCTCCAGCGAGCCGAATTGCAGGCCCCAGCTGATATGGGCGCCGACATAGACATCGGCGGCGGTGAAATTGTCGCCGGCGATGTAGGGACAGCGCGTGACGGCCAGCGACAGGGCGCCCATGACCGCGTCATAGCTGCCGCAGCCGATGCTGCGCTCGCGCTCCCTGGGAACCTCGATGCCGAAGGCCTTCAGCGAGACCGCCATTTCCAGCGGACCGGCGGCGAAGAAGAGCCAGCGGTAGTAATCGCCGCGCTTTTCAGGCGGCGGGGCGAGGCCGGCTTCGGGGAAGGCATCGGCGAGATAGGCGCAGATCGCCGCCGCCTCCGTCACCACGGTCCGGCCGTGGCGGATGGTCGGCACCTTGCCCATCGGGTTGATCGCCAGGAATTCCGGCGATTTCATCGAGCCGTCGAAGGTCAGCCATTCGGTGCGATAGGGCGCGCCGACCTCCTCCAGCATCCAGCGGGCGATGCGCCCGCGCGACATCGGGTTGCTATAGAAAACCAGTTCCTCGGCCATGCCGTCCTCCTCTTGCAAACCGGCCGGGAGGATAGGGCACACGGGCCCTGCCGCAAGAGGCCGCAACGAAAAAGCCCGGCGCTTGGCCGGGCTTTCCGTGGTCTTGCTGGATCAGGCCGCCATGGCCTTCTGGAGGTTCTCGTCGATCTTGTCGAGGAAGCCGGTGGTGGAGAGCCACGGCTGGTCGGGGCCGATGAGGAGCGCGAGGTCCTTGGTCATGAAGCCCGATTCGACAGTCTCGACGCAGACGCGTTCCAGCGTCTCGGAGAACTTCGCCAGCTCCGCATTGCCATCCAGCTTGGCGCGATGGGCAAGGCCGCGCGTCCAGGCGAAGATCGAGGCGATCGAGTTGGTCGAGGTTTCCTCGCCCTTCTGGTGCTGGCGGTAGTGGCGCGTCACCGTGCCGTGCGCGGCTTCGGCTTCGACGGTCTTGCCGTCCGGCGTCATGAGGACCGAGGTCATCAGGCCGAGCGAGCCGAAGCCCTGGGCCACGATGTCGGACTGAACGTCGCCGTCGTAGTTCTTGCACGCCCAGACATAGCCGCCGGACCATTTCAGCGCCGAGGCGACCATGTCGTCGATCAGGCGGTGTTCGTACCAGATCTTGGCTTCCTTGAACTTTTCAGCGAACTCGGCGTCGAAGACCTGCTGGAAGATGTCCTTGAAGCGGCCGTCATAGACCTTGAGGATGGTGTTCTTGGTCGAGAGATACACCGGCACCTTGCGCTGCAGGCCGTAGTTGAACGACGCGCGGGCGAATTCGGTGATCGAATCGTCGAGGTTGTACATGCCCATGGCGACACCGGCGGAGGGGGCGTCGAACACGTCGTATTCGATCTCCTTGCCGTCCTCGCCGACGAACTTCATCGTCAGCTTGCCCTTGCCGGGGAACTTGAAGTCGGTGGCGCGGTACTGGTCGCCGAAGGCGTGGCGGCCGACGATGATCGGCTTGGTCCAGCCCGGAACGAGGCGCGGCACGTTCTTGCAGATGATCGGCTCGCGGAAGATGACGCCGCCGAGGATGTTGCGGATCGTGCCGTTCGGCGACTTCCACATCTTCTTCAGCTTGAATTCCTCGACGCGGGCCTCGTCCGGCGTGATGGTGGCGCACTTGACGCCGACGCCGTGCTTCTTGATGGCGTTGGCCGCGTCGATCGTCACCTGATCGTCGGTGGCGTCGCGGTTCTCCATGCCGAGGTCGTAATATTCGAGGTCGATATCCAGGTAAGGATGGATCAGCTTGTCCTTGATGAACTGCCAGATGATGCGCGTCATCTCGTCGCCGTCGAGTTCGACGACGGGGTTGGCGACCTTGATCTTTGCCATGGAGAGCCTCGTGTTTTGTCGGGGCCTTGCGCCCCGGATCGTGGACTTGAAAGGAACGTTTGGCCCTATAGCATTCGTGGCCGGGAAGGCAAAGCCGACCAATCGCCGAGACGGTTTATTTTCGCCGGCGTTGAGAATAAGTTTCGCCAAAATTCCGTTTCAGGAAGGCTCTTTGGCGGCCCGTTCCGGCCCGCCGTCATCCAGTGGAGAATATGATGTCGCGTTTCGGCCTCGTGGCGCTCGCCCTTTTGCTTCCCGTTTCCGTTGCAGCCGCCGATTTCAAGGCGCCCGTTTCGGAGGTCATGGCGGCCGCGACGGTCAACTGGCAGGACCTGGGCGAGGACACCGACACCGACACGCCGCCGCCCTATACGGACTACTTCTCCGAGGATTTCCTGAAGCGCCTCTACAGCAAGGATTTCGTTGCGAAATACAAGGCGGCGGCGAAGTTCCCGGCCTATGACGACGGCGATTCGCCCTTCGACTACGATCCGGTGATCGGCGGCCAGGACAGCTGCGCGCTGAAGGACGTGACGACCACCGAGGGGCAACTGGCGAACGGCGCGGAAGACGTGACCGTGACCTTCGACAACAGCCATTGCTTCGGCGAGCGGCCTGCCGGCTGGCAGCCGGAAACGCTGGTCTTCAAGATGATCGAGGAGGACGGCCGGGCGGTCATCGACGACATCGAGCGCCCGAGCTTCGAGGAGGGCGCCTCCCTGAAGAAGGAAATGGTGGAGATCGCCGAGGCCGGCGCCAATGGCGGCAACGGCAGCGCCGCCGAATCCCCCGAATGAGCGGCTTCATGCTTTTCATTTGCCGCTTATTGTGCCAGTGAAGCCCGAACTTTCCAGGGATATTTGGGCATGGCAGGCACGAACAGCGAACGCACGCTGATCGCCGAGGGACCGGCGATCATCCTCGTTCATCCGCAACTCGGCGAGAATATCGGCATGGTGGCGCGCGCCATGGCGAATTTCGGCCTGGCCGAACTGCGCCTCGTCAATCCGCGCGACGGCTGGCCGAGCGAGAAGGCGATCTCCGCCGCCAGCAAGGCCGACCATGTCATCGAGGCGGCGAAGGTCTATCCGTCGCTGGAAGCGGCCGTCGCCGATCTCGAATTCGTCTATGCGACGACCGCGCGCGACCGCTACGGCTACAAGGAGGTCCGCTCGCCGGTCGTCGCCGCCGACGACCTGCGCGTGCGCTTCCGCGCCGGACAGAAGACCGGCATCCTCTTCGGCCGCGAACGCACGGGCCTCACCAACGAGGAAATCGCGCTCGCCGACGAACTGGTGACCTTCCCGGTCAACCCCGCCTTCGCCTCGCTCAACCTCGCCCAGGCCGTGCTCCTCATGAGCTACGAGTGGATGAAGAGCGGCCTTGCCTCCGTCAAGGACACGCCCTTCGACGCGCTGCCGCAGCGCCCGGCGAAGAAGGAGGAGCTGCAGGGCCTCTTCGACCATGTGGAGGAAACGCTGGAGGCGCGCGGCTATTTCCGGCCCGCCGAAAAAAAGCCCAAGCTGGTTGAGAACCTGCGCGCCATCCTGACGCGTCCTTCCTTCACCGGCACGGAGATCCAGGTCATGCGCGGCATCATCTCCTGCCTCGATCGCTTCACCCGCGAATCGCCGCGCGGCGCGACCAACCCGAACCGCACCCGCAACCGCCGGCCCAAGGTGCCCCGTGACGACGCATAGGCCCTTTCCGGAACAGGCGTCGGCCAGACCCATCCTGATGTTCGACAGCGGTATCGGCGGCCTGACCGTCCTGCGCGAGGCGCGCGTGCTGATGCCCGAGCGGCACTTCACCTATGTGGCCGACGATGCCGGCTTTCCCTATGGCGGCTGGGAAGAGCCGGCGCTGAAGGCGCATATCATCGATCTCTTCGGGAAACTGCTCGCCGAGCACGACCCGGAAGTCTGCGTCATCGCCTGCAACACGGCCTTCACGCTGGTGGGCGCGGACCTGCGTGCCGCATTCCCCCACATGCCCTTCGTCGGCACCGTGCCCGCGATAAAGCCCGCCGCCGAGCGCACGCGTTCCGGCCTCGTCTCGGTGCTGGCCACGCCCGGCACGGTGAAGCGCGCCTATACGCGCGATCTCATCCAGTCCTTCGCCAGCCAGTGCGACGTGCGCCTCGTCGGCTCGGAGAACCTCGCCCGCATGGCCGAGGCCTATATCCGCGGCGAGACTTTCTCCGACGCGGCCGTGCGCGCCGAGATCGTGCCCTGCTTCGTCGACGAGGACGGCCGCAAGACGGATATCGTCGTGCTCGCCTGCACGCATTATCCCTTCATGGCCAACCTTTTCCGCAAGCTCGCCCCCTGGCCGGTCGACTGGCTCGACCCCGCCGAAGCCATCGCCCGTCAAGCCTGCCGCCTCGTGCCCCCGCTGGAAACCCTCGCCCCGGGCGAGGACATCGCCGTGTTCACCTCCGGCAAGCCAGACTTCTCGACGTGCCGCCTGATGCAGGGTTTCGGGCTTCGGGTGGTCTGATGCGGCTTTCCCTGTGGATTTTTTCAAGAAGCCGGGCGTGACGGGCGCTTGTTTCGTGTTAGGGCTTGCCGGATATCCGGTGGCGGCCGGCGAATCAGGAATTTTGGAACGAGGAACGGGATGAAGGTCGGCATCGACATGGGAACGGTGCAGGGCGGCGCACCGGCCAGGCTCGATATCGAGGAACTGCTGGCGACGCGCCTGCTCGTGCAGGGCAATTCGGGCTCGGGGAAGTCGCATCTCCTGCGGCGCCTGCTCGAACAGTCCGCGCAATGGGTCCAGCAGGTCATCATCGATCCCGAAGGGGATTTCGTCACGCTTTCCGACCGCTTCGGCCATGTCGTGGTCGATGGCGAGCGCACGGAAGCCGAACTCGTCGGCATCGCCAACCGCATCCGCCAGCACCGCGTCTCCTGCGTGCTCTCGCTGGAGGGCCTTGAGGCCGACGAGCAGATGCGGGCGGCCGGCATCTTCTTGAACGCGCTGTTCGATGCGGACCGGGACTTCTGGTATCCGGTGCTCGTCGTCGTCGACGAGGCGCAGCTTTTCGCGCCCGCCGTCAGCGGCGAGGTCTCCGAAGAGGCGCGAAAACTGTCGCTCGGCGCGATGACCAACCTGATGTGCCGCGGCCGCAAGCGCGGCCTTGCCGGCGTCATCGCCACGCAGCGCCTCGCCAAGCTTGCCAAGAACGTCGCGGCCGAGGCCTCCAACTTCCTGATGGGCCGCACCTTCCTCGACATCGACATGGCGCGTGCTGCCGACCTGCTCGGGCTTGACCGCCGGCAGGCGGAGATGTTCCGCGACCTGCCGCGCGGTTCCTTCGTCGCGCTCGGCCCGGCGCTGTCGCGCCGCCCCCTGCCGGTGACGATCGGCGCGGTCGAGACCTCCGCGCGCTCGACCAGCCCCAAGCTGATGCCGCTGCCGGATGCACTGCCGGACGTGGAAGACCTGATCTTCACGCCCGATCCGGACGAGTTTTCCCGCCCGCTCGTTCGCCGCGCGCCGCCGGCGCCGCGCCCGACGACGGACATCCTCGCCGAACTGTCCCGCGCGCGGCCGGAGCCGGTACAGGCGGAGGCGAAGGCCCCGGTGCCGGAAATCTCCCCCGAGGAGCGGGAAGGCCTGCTCGACCAGGCGCTCGCCGAAATCCTCGGCAATCCCGATGCGGCCTTTCGGGCCGATGCGGAACTGTTCCAGGATTTCCTGGTGCGCTGCCGCATCCGCCGCGTGCCGGGCGCGCCGCTGTCGCTTCCCGCCTTCCGCCGCAAGATGGCGGTCGCGCGCTCCGGCGTCGATGCCGAGACAGCGGCGACGGAAATCTGGGGCAGGGCGCTCGACCTTTCCCGCAGTGTCACCGAGGACCTGCAGGGCGTGTTCCTGCTCGTCGCGCAGGCCGCGGTGCGCGGGCTATCCTGCCCCTCGGATGCCCGGATCGCGCGGGCCTACGGCACGCATTCGGCCCGTCGGGCGCGCCGGCTGCTCGGCTATTTCGAGGAGCAGGGGCTGGTGGTCGTGCACAGCGATCTTGCCGGCCACCGCATCGTCGCCTTCCCGGACCTCGGCTGCGAGACGCTGCCGGGCGACGCCAACGGGCCGGACCTTGCCGATTCCCACCGCGATGCGGCGGAATAGGCGGATTTTCCGGGCCTTGCTCGTTGACAGTCCTGTAAAATTCCCCTAATGACCCCGCCAGCGCCGGGCAGAAATGTCCGGTGTTTCATTTGACATGTCCCGTGGATTCTCCGGTCGCGATCGTGAGAAGCCTGTCGGAACCCGAAAGGTTCAGAGGAGGGCGTGTTTCCTTCAGCCGGTCCGTCATTGGCCCGGCATAACAAGACCAAGAGGAAATGCGATGAGCAAGCGCGCTGCATCCAAGTACAAAATCGACCGCCGCATGGGCGAGAACATCTGGGGCCGCCCGAAGTCCCCGGTCAACCGCCGCGAATACGGCCCGGGCCAGCACGGCCAGCGCCGCAAGTCCAAGCTTTCGGACTTCGGTGTCCAGCTCCGCGCCAAGCAGAAGCTGAAGGGTTACTACGGCGATATCCGCGAGAAGCAGTTCCGCGCGATCTTCGCCGAAGCCGAGCGCCGCAAGGGCGACACCCCGGAGAACCTGATCGGCCTGCTCGAATCGCGCCTCGACGCGATCGTCTACCGCGCCAAGTTCGTTCCGACGGTCTTCGCTGCCCGTCAGTTCGTCAACCATGGCCACGTCAAGGTCAACGGCGTGCGCGTCAACATCGGTTCCTACCGCTGCAAGCCGGGCGACGTCATCGAAGTCAAGGAAAAGTCCAAGCAGCTCGTCACGGTTCTCGAATCCGTCGGTCTGGCTGAACGCGACGTTCCGGACTATATCGAAGCCGACCACAACAAGATGACCGCGACCTTCGTTCGCGTTCCGGTTCTCTCCGACGTGCCCTATGCCGTCATCATGGAACCGCACCTGGTCGTCGAATTCTACTCGCGTTAATTCGCGGGCGACACCTTGCGCAATCGGGAAAAGCCGCCAAGAGATTGGCGGCTCAGGTTGCCGGCAAGCCTTGCCACCCACCGCCGTTATCCTCGGCCTTGAGCCGAGGATCCAACCTTCTCAACGGTTTATGGATGCTCGGGTCAAGCCCGAGCATGACGGAGGAGAGGGGTTCGGGACTTTGCCAGCCAGTCTGAGTCGCCAAGAGATTGGCGGCTTTTTCGTTTCGGGGGAACGGGATGACGGACTTGCAGGGCATTGTCGAGGAGATCCACGCGCGCCTGTCGCCACGGTGCGGCGAGGGCAGGGTGGCGGACTATATTCCGCAGCTTGCCCATGTGGATCCGAAGAAGTTCGGCATCGCCGTGGTGACGGTCGACGGCGCGGTGCACCTTGCCGGCGACGCGGACGAGGCCTTTTCCATCCAGAGCATTTCCAAGGTCTTCACCCTCACGCTCGCCCTCGGCAAGCATGGCGAGGCGATCTGGAAGCGGGTCGGCCGCGAACCGTCTGGCTCGGCCTTCAACTCCATCGTCCAGCTCGAGCACGAGGGCGGCATCCCGCGCAATCCCTTCATCAATGCCGGGGCGATCGCCATCACCGACCTCGTGCTCGCCGGCCATACGCCGAAGGAGGCGATCGGCGAGATCGTGCGGTTCCTGCGCTATCTCGCGGACGAGGACGACATCATCATCGACCAGGCCGTGGCACGCTCGGAGCAGGCGACGGGCTTCCGCAACTTTGCGCTCGCCAATTTCATGCGCTCCTTCGGCAAGCTCGACCATGCGGCGGAACTGGTGCTCGGCGTCTATTTCCATCAATGCGCGCTGGCGATGAGCTGCCGGCAGCTCGCCAAGGCGGGGCTGTTCCTCGCCAACAGCGGCACCAACCCTTTGACCGGCCACCGCGTCGTCTCGCATCTTCGGGCGCGGCGTATCAACGCACTCATGCTGACCTGCGGCCACTATGACGGCTCGGGCGACTTCGCCTACCGCGTCGGCCTGCCGGGCAAGAGCGGCGTCGGCGGCGGGATCCTGGCCGTCGCGCCGGGAAAGGCCTCGGTCGCCGTCTGGTCGCCGGGGCTGAACGAGAACGGCAATTCGCTCATCGGCTCGCTGGCGCTGGAAATGCTGGCGGCGCGCACCGGCTGGTCTGTCTTCGGGGCTTGATTGTGCGGCCGGTTCGGGGCATTGCAGGCCCATGACGGCATCTACGACCCTGGCCTTTGCTGATACCGACGACGACGCACCGGATACCGGCCGCCATCCGCTCTTTGCGGACGCGCCCTCAAGCGTCTCCTTCAACAAGCTGCGCAAGCGCCTGCTGCGGCAGGTCCGGCAGGCGATGGACGATTTCGCCATGCTGAAGGGCCAGAAGCGCTGGCTCGTCGGCCTTTCCGGCGGCAAGGACAGCTACGGCCTGCTCGCCCTGCTGATGGACCTGCAATGGCGCGGCCTTTTGCCGGTGGAGCTCGTCGCCTGCAATCTCGACCAGGGTCAGCCGAATTTTCCGAAGCACATCCTGCCGGATTACCTGAAATCCATCGGCGTCAGGCACCGGATCGAATATCGCGACACCTATTCGATCGTGAAGGAGAAGGTGCCGTCGGGGGCGACCTATTGTTCGCTCTGCTCGCGGCTGAGGCGCGGCAATCTCTATCGCATCGCCCGGGAAGAGGGCTGCGATGCGCTGGTGCTCGGCCACCACCGCGAGGATATCCTTGAAACCTTCTTCATGAACTTCTTCCACGGCGGGCGGCTCGCCGCCATGCCGCCAAAACTCCTGAACGACGAGGGCGACGTCATGCTGCTGCGTCCGCTCGCCTATGCGGCGGAGGACGATCTTGCCAAATTCGCCGCCGCCATGCGGTTCCCGATCATCCCCTGCGACCTCTGCGGCTCGCAGGACGGCCTGCAGCGCAATGCGATGAAGGCGATGCTGGCGGAGATCGAGACGCGCATGCCGGGCCGCAAGGACGCCATGCTGCGCGCGCTCGGCCATACCAACCCGTCCCATCTTCTCGACCCGAAGCTTTTCGATTTCTCCTCCCTCGAAACGGTAAGGCCCCATGACGACGATTGACATCAATGCCCTCGCCCTCGTGCTTGCACAGGCGGCCGAGGCGGAAATCCGCCCGCGCTTCCGCGCGCTCGCCAAGGGCGACATCCGCACCAAGGCGGATGCCAACGACCTGGTGACGGAAGCCGACGAGGCGGCCGAGCGCTTCATCAGCCGGGAAGTCGCGGCGCAGTTTCCGGGTGTTCTGTTCGTCGGCGAGGAATCGGTCGCGGCCGATCCGGCGCTGCTGCCGAAGCTCAAGGATGCGGACGTCGCGATCGTCGTCGACCCGATCGACGGCACCTTCAACTTCGCCGCCGGCGTGCCGCTCTTCGGTGTCATGGCGGCGATCGTCTCCGGCGGCGAGACGGTCGGCGGCATCATCTACGACCCGATGGGCGACGACTTCGTCATGGCGGAAAAGGGCGGCGGCGCGTGGCAGACCGGCGATCACCGCCCGGCCGTGCGGCTGAAGACGCGGGGCGGCGCGCCGCTCGAAGCGATGACCGGCATGGCCTCGACCAGCTTCCTCGACCGGGCGCGCCGGGCGCGCATCCTGTCGAACCTCGCCAAGGTGGCCTTCGTCTCCAACTATCGCTGCGCGGCGCACGAATACCGCACCCTTGCCGGCGGCCACCTGCATTACCTGATGTACAACAAGCTGATGCCCTGGGACCACCTCGCCGGCACGCTGATCGCCGAGGAGGCCGGCGCCTATGCCGCGCGCTTCGACGGCTCGGCCTACAAGCCGCACCATGTCGAGGGCGGCCTCCTGGTCGCGCCGGACAAGGACAGCTGGGAGATGCTGCGCCGCGAAGTCTTTGTTGATTGAGGCGGCTTGATCATCGATGAAAAAGGCCCGGCTGCATCCGCAGCCGGGCCTTTTGTTTGTCCGCAACCTTCTGCTTTCGTCATCCTCGGGCTCGACCCGAGGATCCACGCGGCCCCCTGGGCCTGGATGGTCGGGTCAAGCCCGACCATGACGGAGGGGAGGTAAGGCGCCTTCCTCGCGAGCGGTTCGGCTGGAGGTGAGGGCAAGTGCCTTTCTCACGCTGGGCGGCTGGAGGAGAGCGACGACGCTTTCCCTCAAACCGGCTTGTTATGCGGCTGGAACAGCTTGCCGCGCTCGGCGATCAACACGAAGACGAGGCCGATGACCGAGAGCACGAAGAAGCCCATGACGAGCGGCAGCGCCGTGCCGTTGAAGGCCTGGCCGATGATGGCGCCGAGGACCGTGCCGCCGGCCGTGCCCATGAAGCCGAGCACCGAGGAGGCCGTGCCGGCGACGTGGCCGAGCGGCTCCATGGCGAGCGAGTTGAAGTTCGAGCCGATCCAGCCGAACTGGAACATCGACAGCGCGAAGAGCACGATGAAGATCGCGAACGGCAGGTGCGGTGCCCAGACCAGCGTCAGCAGCAGCCAGAACGCATTGACGCCGAGGAAGCCGAGGAGCGCGCCATGCGACAGCCGCCGCATGCCGAACCGGCCGACCAGCCGGGCATTGACGAAGGACGACAGGGCCATGAAGGCGGCAACGCCGGCAAAGGCGACCGGGAACCAGACGCCGAGCCCGTAGATGCCGACATAGATCTGCTGCGCCGAGTTGATGAAGCCGAACAACGCGCCGAAGATGAAGGTGCTGGCGAGCGTGTAGCAGAGCGCCACGCGGTCCGTCAGGACGATGCGGAAGCCGCCGAGGACCGAGCGCACCGTGAAGGGCCGCACGTCTTCGGGATGCAGAGTTTCCGGCAGGCGGAAATACATCCAGGCCCAGATCACGGCGGCCATCACCGCCATGAAGACGAAGATGAGATGCCAGTCGCCGAACAGCATGACGATCTGGCCTGTGCCCGGCGCCAGCACCGGAACGACCATGAACACCATCATGATGAGCGACATCGCTTCCGCCATCGCGCGGCCGCCGAAAATGTCGCGGACGATCGAGACGGTGATGACGCGCATGGCGGCCGAGCCGATGCCCTGGATGAAGCGCAGCGCCAGAAGCGCGGCGAAGCTCGGCACGAGGATCGCGGCGAGCGACGACACGACATAGATGGCAAGGCCGACGAACATGGGCGCACGGCGGCCGAAGCGGTCGGACACCGGACCGTAGATGAGCTGCGCGAGCGCAAAGCCGATCAGGTAGGCGGAAATGACATATTGCCGGTGGTTCTCGTTCTCGACGCCGAGGCTGGCGCCGATTTCCTGCAGGCCGGGCAGCATGATGTCGATGGCGAGCGCATTGAGCGCCATCAGCAGCGCCATGAGCGCAATGAATTCCATCTTGCCCATGCCTTTGAGGCGCTGGGCCGATTCAGGGGAAAGTCCAGACATAATCTATATATTCCATGAAAAAGAGAGAAGGCGCCGCTGGGATGCGGCGCCTTTGAAAAGCTTTGGGGCCTTGGGAAGACCGTTAAGCGTCAGGCAGCGCCCTTGATCGAAATACCCTGTTCCTGAAGATGCGACTGCAATTCGCCCGACTGGAACATCTCGCGCACGATGTCGCAACCGCCGACGAACTCGCCCTTCACGTAAAGCTGCGGGATGGTCGGCCAGTTGGAATAGTCCTTGATGCCCTGACGGATGTCGGCGTCGGCGAGCACGTTGATGCCCTTGTAGCCCACGCCCACGTAGTCGAGGATCTGCACGACCTGGCCGGAGAACCCACACTGCGGGAATTCGGGCGTGCCCTTCATGAAGAGGACAACGTCGTTGGTCTTCACTTCGTTGTCGATGAAATCGTGGATGCCACTCATAGCAGTCTTCCTTGGCAAATCGGCTTCAAGGGCCGATGCGATGATCCGTTTGCCCTAGATAACAACCTCGGGTGACAATTGCCAGAAGCCCATTAGAAAAAATGCGCAGCTGCGCTTCAGCCGGCAGCGCCACCCCGTCGATATGCAATTAGTCTGTAGGCCAGGCCACCAGCCAAACCGCCAGCGATAACCATGAGAATAAAGTCATCACTCGGTCCCGCCCCCGGGCGGTCCAAAATCCACAAAGCCACAATACCGTCAAGGCCGCCAGCGACGGTGAAGAAGAGCCATGCCCGCAAACGGAAATAGCGGGCGATCATGACAGTAGCGATGAATCCGGGAAGTGCATAGGCAAACGTATATGCGCAGCCCATAAAGAAAGCTGAGAAAAATGTTGAATTGACGCCTCCAGCCACCATGTCAAGCGCTGCAACCACGACCGCGGAGGCGACTGTGACAGCGACGATATACCCACCGACAACAAGGAGGAAATCCGGCTGACCGCCGGATGCGGAAGCGGTGACTGGAGGCACTCTGCAATCCGCCCTATTCTTGACTTGGTTGAATTTTTCCGATCAGCGGCTGCGCTGGCGGCTGCGGCTTGCCGCCGTGCGACGGCGGCTCACCTGTTTGCGCGGGCGCTTCGCCGGTTTCTTTTCCGGCTTCAGCACGGCCTCGAGGATGTCACCGAGGAGCCCGCCGGACGCCTTCCTGCGCGTCGTCGTCTTGCGGCGCGTGCGCTTCGTCGAGGCCTTGCGCACGCCGGTCTTCTTCAGCACCTCCTTGAGGGCTGCATCGACCACGCCGCTGACGAGCTCCTTGATGAGATCGGCCATGGATCGGTCAATCCGGGATCGAGGTCTGCAGGGCGAGGGCGTGCAGGATGCCGCCCATATTGCCCTTCAGCGCATCGTAGACCATCTGGTGCTGCTGCACGCGGGTCTTGCCGCGGAAGGCTTCCGCGACAACTTCGGCGGCGTAGTGATCGCCGTCGCCGGCAAGATCGCGGATGACCACCTTCGCTCCGGGAATGCCGGATTTGATCATGTCTTCGATATCGCCGGGTGACATAGGCATGTGAACTGCTCCCTTATCTTATTCCGCGGCGGCAGCGGCGGTGCCGTTGCCGTCCATGAAGTCAGGGAACCACGATTCATGGGTGTCGCGCAATTGTTCAATCGGCAGCGACAGCAGGCCGTCCACCACGAGCGCATCGCCGCCGACGGTGCCGAGGCGGCGGAACGGCACGCCTGCACCCTCCGCATTGGCGCACAGGAAGTTGGCGAGATCGGCCGGGACGGCCAGCACATAACGGGCCTGGTCTTCACCGAAGAGCAGCGCATGGGCCGGGCCGTTGGCCTGCGAAAGGCTGGCCTTGATGCCCTTGCCGGAGGCCATCGCCATTTCGGCGAGCGCGACGGCGAGGCCGCCGGAGGAGATGTCGTGGCAGGCGGTGACCTGGCCGTTGCGGATGGCCGAGCGCACGAAATCGCCGTTGCGGCGTTCGGCGTGGAGGTCCACTTCCGGCGCCGGGCCGTCGACGAGGCCGAGCACGTCGCGCAGGTATACGGACTGGCCGAGATGGCTGCCGTCGACGCCGATCAGCACGAGCTGGTCGCCGTCCCTGGCGCCGCCGATCCTCGCCATGGCGGACCAGTCGGGCAGAAGGCCGACGCCGGCGATGGTCGGGGTCGGCAGGATGGCGATGCCGTTCGTCTCGTTGTAGAGCGAGACGTTGCCCGAGACGATCGGGAAATCGAGCGCCCGGCAGGCTTCGCCGATGCCCTGGATGGCCTTGACGAACTGGCCCATGATCTCCGGCTTTTCCGGGTTGCCGAAGTTGAGGTTGTCGGTGGCGGCGAGCGGCTCGGCGCCGGTCGCCGTGATGTTGCGCCAGCATTCGGCGACGGCCTGCTTGCCGCCCTCGAACGGATCGGCCTCGACATAGCGCGGCGTCACGTCGGAGGAGAAGGCGAGGGCCTTGGTGGCATGGCCTTCGACGCGCACGACGCCGGCATCGCCGCCCGGGATCTGCAGCGAATTGCCCTGGATCAGCGTGTCGTACTGCTCGTAGACCCAGCGGCGGCTCGACTGGTTCGGCGAGCCGACCAGCGCCAGCACGGCCTGGCCGTAATCAGCGGGTTCGGCGACGAGGTTGGCCGGCAGCGGCGCGGGCTTGCCCGGCTCGCGCCAGGGGCGGTCGTATTCCGGCGCCTGATCGCCCAATTCCTTGATCGGCAGGTTCGCTACTTCCTCGCCCTGGTGCAGGATGCGGAAGCGCAGGTCGTCGGTCGTGTAGCCGACAATGGCGAAGTCGAGACCCCACTTGACGAAGATCGCCTTGGCGACCTCTTCCTTGGCGGGTTCGAGAACCATGAGCATGCGCTCCTGGCTTTCCGACAGCATCATCTCGTACGCCGTCATCTGTTCTTCGCGAACCGGCACGAGATCGAGGTTCAGTTCAATGCCGAGGTCGCCCTTGGCGCCCATTTCGACGGCCGAGCAAGTGAGGCCGGCAGCGCCCATGTCCTGGATCGCGATGACGGCACCGGTCTGCATCAGTTCGAGGCAGGCTTCCAGCAGGCACTTTTCCGTGAAGGGGTCGCCGACCTGCACGGTCGGGCGCTTCTCCTCGATCGTTTCGTCGAATTCCGCGGAGGCCATGGTGGCGCCGCCGACGCCGTCGCGGCCGGTCTTGGCACCGAGATAGACGACGGGCAGGCCGACGCCCTTGGCTTCCGAGAGGAAGATCGCGTTGGACTTGGCAAGGCCGGCGGCAAAGGCGTTGACGAGGATGTTGCCGTTGTAGCGGGGGTCGAACTCGACCTCGCCGCCGACGGTCGGCACGCCGAAGGAATTGCCGTAGCCGCCGACGCCGGCGACGACGCCGGAAACGAGGTGGCGGGTCTTCGGATGGTCCGGCGCGCCGAAGCGCAGCGCGTTCATCGCCGCGACCGGGCGCGCGCCCATGGTGAAGACGTCGCGCAGGATGCCGCCGACGCCTGTCGCCGCGCCCTGATAGGGCTCGATATAGGACGGGTGGTTGTGGCTCTCCATCTTGAACACGACGCAGTCGCCGTCGTCGATATCGACCACGCCGGCATTTTCCCCGGGGCCCTGGATGACGCGCGGTCCCTTGGTCGGCAGCGTGCGCAGCCAGCGCTTGGAGGACTTGTACGAGCAGTGCTCGTTCCACATGGCCGAGAAGATGCCGAGTTCGGTGAAGGTCGGCTCGCGGCCGATCAGCGAGAGGATGCGGTCGTATTCATCCGGCTTCAGCCCGTGGGCGGCAATCAGCTCCGGGGTGATCGGGCGGGTGTTCGAAATGGTCATCGTCGCTCGTCTTGTCGTGGAGGGCAGGATTGCGGTCTCTTTAACCTATGCCGCCCGGCAGCGCGACAGGAAAATGACCGCAATCACAGGCGAAACGGCCTGTTCAGGCCGGGCTGTCGTAACCCGTCGGGCCGTGGGCGATGAGGCTGCGCAGCCGTAAGAGGCCGGCCGCGACATCCGCGCGGTTCTCCGGCGAGGACAGGCCGATGCGCACGCGGTAGAACGTCTTCTCCGACCGGCCGGCCTTGAACTCGTCCTCGTCGTCGATGAGGATATCCTCGGCGAAGGCCGCCTGGCGGAACGTGCCGGATAGCCACGGATCCGGCAGCTTCAGCCAGAGGAAGGGCACGCGGGGGTGCGAATTGAAATCGAGCCCCGCGAGGATTTCCCGCGCATGCGCCTCGCGTGCCTCGACTTCCGCGGAGACCTTCGCGCGGATGGCGTCCGCCATGCCCGACAGCACCAGCCGGGCGCCGAGCTCGGCGAGCAGGTAGGGCAGGCCGCCGCTCACCATCTTGTGGGCGATGCGCACGCGCTGGGCAAGGTGCGGCGGACAGGCGATCCAGCCGCCGCGCACGCCCGCCGCCACGCTCTTCGAGAGGCCCCCGACAAGGAAGGTCCGGTCGGGGGCGATTTCGGCGAGGAGCGGAATGCCGGCGTCGATCGTGCCGCCATAGAGATTGTCCTCGATGAGGAAGACATTGTGCCGCCGGGCGATGGCGGCAATGGCGCGGCGGCGATCCTCCGGCATGATGGCGAGCGTCGGGTTCTGGCCCGACGACATCAGGAAGGCGAGCTTGGGATGCTGCTGCACGCAGACGCGCTCGAAATCCTCCGGGATCACGCCGTGGGCATCCGATTCGACGAGCACCGTCTGGCGGCCGATGAGGGCGGTGCCGCGGCTCACCTGCGAATAGGTGACGTGCTCGAAGACGATGCGGTCGCCGGGCGCGGTGATGACCGAGACAGCGGCAATGACGGCGGCATGGGCGCCGAGCGTCGGCACGATGCTCTCGATCGCCGGCTGCCAGTCGTCCCGCCTCAACCAGCGCCGCCCGGCCTCCAGCCATTGCAGCGGGAAATTCCGGGTATAGCTGGCGATCTCGTTCGCCTGCTCCCGGCAGATGTCCGTGAGGATGTCGGTGATCGCGGTCGACTGGCCGACATCGGTGGCGGCCGTCGTGTCGAAGCGCAATTTGCCGGGCGGTGCATTCGCCGCGCGGGTGCCGACCAGCCGGGCGCTGACCGGATCCATGGCCGCCGGATCGGCATCCTCTTTCGAGCCGAGCACATAGGTGCCGCGGCCGACCTCGCCGCTGACGAGGCCCCGCTCGCGCACCATCGTATAGGCGCGGCTGACGGTGCCGATGGTCACGCCGATATCGTAGGCGAGGTTGCGCTGGGGCGGCAGCTTGCTGCCGGAGGCGAGCGCGCCGGTGCTGATCGCCTGCTCGATCTGGTCGGCAATGCGCACATAGAGCGGGCCGTCGGAGGCCTGGAGATCGGGAAGCCAATTTGTCATGGTGCCAATTCTTAGATTGCACCGCAATGAGAGTCAATTATTTCCTGAATGCACCGTTTGTCACGAGAGCCTTGTGACGCTTCAGGAGAGACGACCATGGCAATCGATACAATATTCACCGCGGCAGAATCCGGCAGGCCTGGCGGCCTGCGCGCGATGCTGCATCGCGCCTGGCGCGCAGGCCGCGCCTGGAGCGTCACGCGGCGCACGCGCCACGCGCTGGTGGAAATGACGGACGAACAGCTCCGCGACATCGGCGTCAGCCGTGCCGAGGCGACGCGGGAAATCCGCAAGTCGATCTATTGGGATTGACGGCCGGGGGTCAGCAGCCCTTGCCGCCGGCGGCCCAGCGCTTGACGTCGGTCGCGATGCGCGGGCCGACGGCCTCGCCCATCATCGGGCCGAAGGCATCGAGCCTGGCCGGGTTGCCCTCCGCCTGCACGACGAGCAGCGGGCGCGATTCCGGCGAATTGCGGTGGACGACGAGGATGCGCGGGCGGCCGGAGAAGGAGTTCAGCTCCGGCGCGAGGCGATAGGCCTTGAAGGCCGGGTCGCCCGACTTGAACCAGCAGCTGTTCGCCGCGAGCGCGACGCGCTCCATGGTCGGCAGGGCGCCGCCACGGACCTGCGGCGCCGGGGTTTTCGCCTGGCACGCGGCAAGCGCCGCGGCGGCGAGAAGCGGCAGGACGAGCTTGGCGGGAAGAAGCGGGCGCATGAAAAGCCTTTCGGGGACGGACATGCGCCCTTGATAACAACGACCGGTTAAGCGGCGATTACGTCGAGCACCGAGGCGAAGAGGCCGCGGCCGTCGGAACCGCCATGGGCGGCCTCGATGAGGTTTTCCGGGTGCGGCATCAGGCCGAGCACGTTGCCCTTTGCGTTCATCACGCCGGCAATGTCGTTGATCGAGCCGTTCGGGTTGGTGCCTTGCGCATAGCGGAACACGACCTGGCCATTGCCCTCGATGGCGGCCAGCGTCTCGGCGTCGGCGAAATAGTTGCCGTCGTGATGGGCGACCGGGCAGCGGATGACCTGGCCCTTCTCATAGGCGCGGGTGAAGTCGGTCTCGGCATTGGCGACTTCGAGCTTCACCTCGCGGCAGACGAATTTCAGCGAGGCGTTGCGCATCAGCGCGCCGGGCAGGAGGCCGGATTCGAGCAGGATCTGGAAACCGTTGCATACGCCCAGCACCTTCACGCCGGCCTCGGCCTTCGCCTTGATCGCCTGCATGACGGGCATGCGGGCGGCAATCGCCCCGCAGCGCAGGTAGTCGCCGTAGGAGAAACCGCCCGGGATGACGATCAGGTCGACATCCGGCAGCTCCGTTTCCGTCTGCCAGACGGTGACCGGCGCCTGGCCGGAGATCTTGGTCAGCGCCGCGATCATGTCGCGGTCACGGTTGAGGCCGGGAAGTTGGACGACGGCGGACTTCATGGGTGGGGTTCAAACCTTGCCTGGGCCTCGGCGAGTTCACGCAGTTCGAGGCGGTTTTCGATACGGTCGAGGCGTGTCAATACCTGCGCCATGCTGCCATGCAGGTTGTTGATGTCTCCTTGCATGACATGCATGTGATTTCGCAGACTTACGATATCTTGCCGCACATCTCTCTGGCCATCCTTGAGCGTGGCGAGATCCGACTGGATGCGCTTCATGAGCTCAAGCATCAGTTCCTGAGAAATATCGGTCACGATCGTCTCCTTCAACCGTCAGGCGAGGGCGATAGTATAGTTCTCGATTACCGTGTTGGCCAGCAGCTTGTCGCACATGGCCTTGAGGTCGGCCTCGGCCTTGGCGCGGTCGGCGGTCGCGAGCTCCAGATCGAAGACCTTGCCCTGGCGGACCTGGCCGACGCCGTCGAAGCCGAGGCTGCCGAGGGCGCCCTCGATCGCCTTGCCCTGCGGGTCGAGAACACCGTTTTTCAGCGTAACCGTTACGCGTGCCTTGATCATGTCTGTCTGTCCATCCTTGGAAGGCGTGTTACTTCACCAGAACCGGGCCGGTGCCGCGCACGGGCTCGTTCTCGTTGATGATGCCGAGGCGGCGGGCCACTTCCTGATAGGCTTCGACGAGGCCCCCCATGTCGCGGCGGAAGCGGTCCTTGTCCATCTTCTCCTGGGTGGCGATGTCCCAGAGGCGGCAGCTGTCCGGCGAGATCTCGTCGGCGATGATGATGCGCATCATGTCGCCTTCGTAGAGGCGGCCGCACTCGATCTTGAAATCGACGAGCTGGATGCCGACGCCGAGGAAGAGGCCGGAGAGGAAGTCGTTGACGCGGATGGCGAGCGCCATGATGTCGTCGAGTTCCTGCGGGCTCGCCCAGCCGAAGGCGGTGATGTGCTCCTCGGAGACCATGGGGTCTTCCAGCGCATCGGCCTTGAAATAGAATTCGATGATCGAGCGCGGCAGCACGGTGCCTTCCTCGATGCCGAGGCGCTTGGAGAGCGAGCCGGCGGCGACGTTGCGCACGACCACTTCCAGCGGGATGATCTCGACTTCCTTGATCAGCTGCTCGCGCATGTTGAGCCGGCGGATGAAGTGGGTCGGGATGCCCATCTTGTTGAGCTGGGTGAAGATGTACTCGGAGATCCGGTTGTTCAGCACACCCTTTCCGTCGATGACATCGTGCTTCTTCTTGTTGAAGGCGGTCGCGTCATCCTTGAAGAACTGGATCAGCGTGCCCGGCTCGGGGCCCTCGTACAGGATCTTGGCCTTGCCCTCGTAGATACGGCGGCGACGGTTCATGGATTTTGTCTCTGTTGTTGGCGCGCTTGGGTCGCGCAGGTGTCGTTCGTTTGCGCTCCCATAAACGAAATGCCGCAGTTTAACAATCGCTGTCACGGCCGATCCCCCGTTTTCCGGGAAGTTCGGACCTCACGAAAGTTCGCATTGCACTTTTGCCGTTGTTTTGATTTATGGGCGGAAAGCCTAACGGGTCAGAGAATCTACGGGAGCCATAGATGACCAGCATGCAGGATCGGGAAAAGGCCTTCGAGGCCAAGTTCGCGCTGGACGAGGAGCTGCGCTTCAGGGCCGAAGCACGCCGCAACAAGCTGGTCGGCCTGTGGGCCGCCGGCCTGCTCGGCAAGACGGACGGCGAGGCGGAAGCCTATGCCAAGGAAGTTGTCGCCGCCGATTTCGAGGAAGTCGGCCATGAGGACGTGGTGCGAAAGATCAAGGCCGATTTCGACGCCGCCGGCATCGCCCGCAGCGAGGACGAAATCCGCGTCCAGATGATCGAGCTCCTGGCCGTCGCCATCGCGCAGCTCGAAGTGGGCTGAGCGGCCTTTCGCCGTCAGGCCGTACCATCGAAAGCCGTCCGGCTTGCCGGGCGGCTTTTCTCGTTCTAGCCGCCGGCGGCCCGGCGCACCTCGTTCTGGAGGTCGCGTGCGCCGCCGCCCGGCTGGCGCCATTCCTGGCGCCGCACGAAATCCGCGATGGCCTCCGCCGGCATGGGCCGGGCGAGCGCATAGCCCTGCAGGATGTCGCAGCCGAGATCGCGCATGATGGCGACGTGGGCCGGCGTCTCGACGCCTTCGGCGACGACCTCGATGTTCAGCGAGCGGCCGATCTCGACGATCGTGCCGACGAGCTTGCGCTGGCCGGGCGAGCGGCTGACCGGCTTGACGAGCTGCCGGTCGATCTTCAGCCGGCGCGGCGAGAGCTTCATCAGGCTGACGATCGAGGCATGCCCGGTGCCGAAATCGTCGATCTCGATATCGATGCCGAGCTTGCGGATCTCGGCCAGGTTTTCCAGTACGATGCGGTCGCAATCGTCGAGGAAGATCGATTCCAGGAGCTCGAAGGACAGGGATTTCGGGCGGATGGCCAGCGTGTGCAGCGAGCGCGCGAGCTCCGGGTCGTGCAGGCGCTTGGAGGAGACGTTGACCGAGATCTTCTCGATGCCGAGGCCGAGCGCCCGCCAGCCGGCATAGTCGGCGAGCGATTTCTCGAGCACGATCCGGTCGATCATCGCGACGCAGTCGAGATCCTCGGCGATCTTCAGGAAGGCGTCCGGTGCCAGGATGCCGCGGGTCGGATGGTCCCAGCGCGCCAGCGTCTCGACGCCGACGACGTCGAGCGTGCGGGCGCAGAACTGCGGCTGGTAATAGGGCAGGAAGCGCTGCTGCTCGATGCCGGTGAGGATTTCGTCGGCCGTCTGCTTGTTGACGATGATCTGCGCCTGGAAATCGCTGGTGAAGAATTCATGCCGGCTGCGCCCGCGGTTCTTGGCGCGATAGAGCGCGAGATCGGCATTGACGAGGAGCTGCTTGGCATCGATGGCCTCGCCCGACTGGCTGGCGATGCCGACGCTCGCGCCGAAGCGGCAGATATGGCCGTTGAAGGTGACGGGCTTGCGCATCGCCGACACGATCGCCTCGGCGAGCATGGCGAGGTTGCGCCCGGCAGAGCCGGTCGACAGGAAGACGAACTCGTCGCCGCCGATGCGAGCGACGAAATCACCGGGGCCTTTCAGATCGTTGAGCACGCCGGCGGCGTGGACGAGCATCTGGTCGCCGGCGAGGTGCCCGAGCGTGTCGTTGATCTCCTTGAAGCGGTCGAGGTCGATATGCAGCACGGCAAGGCGGCTGCCGGTTCGTCGCGCCTCCTGCGCGGCCGCCTCGATGGTGGCGTCCAGGAAGCGGCGGTTCGGCAGGCCGGTCAGGTGATCGTGCAGGGCGGTATATTCGATCCGCGCCCGGGCGGCCTCCAGTTCCGCATTGCGCGCCTCCGCCAGGTCCTTGGCGTGCTGCAGCTCCTCGCGAAGGCGCATGTCGTCCGTGACGTCCCAGTTGGCGCCGATGAGGTGCGGCACGCCCGTCATGTCGACATAGGGCGCGGCGCGGCCGCGGATGTGGCGGATCTGCCCGTCGCCGCGGATGATGCGGAACTCGTTGGCGAAATCCTGGCTCTGGAAGAGGCTGTCGCTGACCCGCGCCGTCGCCTTGCGCCGATCCTGCGGATGGAGCGCCCGCTCCCAGGTGCCTGCGTCGGGCTCTTCGGTCAGGCCGTACATTTCGATCATGCGGTCGTCCCAGCGCACGTCGCCGGTTCTCAGATTGACCTCGAAGACGCCGATGCGCGACACGTCGAGCGCCAGCTCCAGGCGGCGGGACATCTGGGCGAGGCGCTCCTCCGCCTCCTTGCGCTCCGTTATGTCCGTGTCGGTGCCGGCGATGCGGCTCGGCTTGCCGTCCGGGCCGTAATCGACGACGGCGCCGCGGCTCTCGATCCAGACCCAGCGGCCGTCCTTGTGGCGCTCGCGATAGCAGAAGACGTTGAACGGCGTCTGGCCGGTTTCCTGCTTGCGGATCTCCTCCAGGACATGCGCCCGGTCGTCGGGATGCACGGACTGGAGCCAGCCCTCCAGGGACGAATCGATCGGCTCGTCCGGCCGCAGGCCGCGGATCGCCCGCCACTGGCGGGAATAGAAAAGGTCGCCGCGCGCGAAATCGTGGTCCCAGACACCCTGGCCGGCGGATTCGAGCGCATGGTTCCAGCGGCTTTCCCGCTCCGCCAGCTCGAGCGCGTTGCGCTTGCGCTCGTCGACATCCGTGATCTGGACGATAAGGGCGGGCGCGACGGCTTCGCCGGGCAGGGCCGGGGGCTCGACGAAGGACGCCAGAACCCAGAATTCCCCGCCGTCCGGCCGCTGCAGGCGAAGCTCCCACGGCGCCTGCTCGGCAAGGCTCGGGCGCATCGCAAAGGCAAGGACGGCGCTGTCCCTCGGCGAGACGCAGTCCGGAAAGGGCGGAAGGGCGGAAAGACAGGTGACGCCGAAGGACCGCAGGAACGTCCCGTTCGCCTCGATGATGCGCCCCTCGGCATCGAGTGCGGCGAAACCGAATCCGGACCGCGCGAAAAGCCGGCGATAAAACGGCTCGCGCTCCGTTTCATGCACGGCAATGGAGGTCGAACCGGATGGTTTGGCCATGAAACGCGGCGCCTGCTTGGAACTCAACGGGGCCAGCGTGCAGGATTTCTATGAAATTCCTCTTAATGAGGGCCGGGAGGCGCTCGTCATTCGGGCGCCTTGAGCCGGCTCAGGAACTGGGCGAAGACCATCGTGCCCTCCGGCCAGGGACCATGGCCGGACTCCGTGTTGATATGCCCGGCCTCTCCCGCATCGAGCAGCAGCGCGCCCCAGGCGGCGGCGATGTCGTCGGCATGCTCGTAGGTGCCGAAGGGATCGTTGCGGCTCGCGACGACGAGCGAGGGGAAGGAGAGCGGCTCACGCGGATAGGGGCCGAAGGTCATCAGGTGCTTCGGCCGGATGCCCTCGTTGGCGACATCGGGCGGCGCGACGAGAAAGGCGCCGGCCACCTTGTTGCCGAGATGCGGGGCGGCGTGGATCGCCGCCGCCACGCCCAGCGAATGGGCGACCAGCACGACGGGCTTGCTGGCGGCCGCGACCTCCTCGATCACGCGCTGCACCCAGTCCTCGCGCACGGGCTTGGACCATTCGGCCTGCTCGACACGCCGCGCCGAACCGAGCTTGGACTGCCAGCGGCTCTGCCAATGCTCGGGCCCGGAATTGGTGTATCCGGGGATGATGAGGATTTCTGCTTCTGAGGTTTTCATGCGCCGGCATGTGCGTTCACGAAGTGCTGAAGTCAAGGGGGAGGGACAAATCATCCCCCCGGGTGTATGATTCGTCCCCTTCAATGCCAATCACGGCACGCCGTGCTGGCGGACGATCGCCCTCCACGTGCGCGCCGAGACGGTCCCGAACCGGCAAGGAGGAAT
Organism: Shinella yambaruensis; assembly: GCF_050859155.1. Lineage (NCBI taxonomy): Bacteria > Pseudomonadati > Pseudomonadota > Alphaproteobacteria > Hyphomicrobiales > Rhizobiaceae > Shinella > Shinella yambaruensis. The sequence goes on along the minus strand of NZ_CP150638.1, from coordinate 1,880,299 downwards.
TGTCATGACGACATTTCATGTGATGGCAGGCCACGACCAGATGGTGGCGCGCCCGGCGATCCGGCGGATCGGCATTCCCGACGTGATGGATGCGCTTCGCCGCGGCTTCGACGATTTCCGCGCCAAGCCGTCCCACTATGTCTTCCTCAGCCTCATCTATCCGATCGCGGGCGTGGTGCTCGTCACCTGGAGCTCCGGCGCCAACATGCTGCCGCTGATCTTTCCGCTGGTGGCCGGTTTTGCGCTGCTCGGACCGTTCTTCGCCATCGGCCTCTACGAGATCAGCCGGCGGCGCGAGCGCGGCATGGATGCCTCCTGGCGCCATGCGCTGGAGGTGCGCAACTCGCCGGCCCTGCCATCCATCCTTGCCGTCGGCGCCATGCTGATGGCGCTGTTCATCGCCTGGCTGGTCTTCGCGCAGCTGCTCTATACCAGCCTGTTCGGGCCGGAGCCGCCGCAGTCGCTCGCCCTGTTCCTCGCCTCCGTCTTCGGCTCGGAGAACGGGCTGCTCCTGATGCTGGCCGGCAATGCGATCGGCTTCTGCTTCGCGCTCGTCGTGCTGGCGACGACGGTGATCGCGTTTCCGCTGTTGCTCGACCGGGATGTCGGCGCCGTGGCGGCCATCGAGACCTCGCTGCGCGCCACGCTGGTGAACCCGGTGCCGGTCGCCTGCTGGGGGCTGATCGTCGCCGCGCTGCTGGTCGTCGGCTCCATCCCGGTCTTCGTGGGGCTCGCCGTGATCATGCCCATCCTCGGCCATGCCACCTGGCATCTCTATCGCAAGATCGTCGTCGACGAGCAGCGATGACGCCGTTTCGCGGGCGGCACGCGCCAGGAGGAGAGTGCAAGACCGCCCGTCAGAGGGGAGCGATGGCGCCATTGGCGCCATCGCCGTTTCCGGCCCTCATTTACTCAGCGGATAACACCTGTCGGTGGAAAAGGCGCCGTCCTTGAAGCCGACCTGGCAGATGACGACCGTGTCGTCCTTCTCCAGGAAGACCGCATAGCTTTCGGCGATCGGCGACACGTTGATGATGTCGTAGCCGGCGGCCAGAAGTTCGACGACGGATTGCGGTGTCTGTGCCTGTGCCGTTCCGGCAAAGAAAGCCACGGCGAGAAGCGCGGCAGCAGGAAACCTCATGTTCAGCCCCCGGGAAGACGTGCGCCATTGCACGCAAGGGAAGTCTAATACAGAGGGGCCGGCCGGCGAAGAGGCTTCGCCGGCCGATCTCGAAAGCGTGGGCTACACGGTGCCGAAGACGCGGCGGAAGATCGTGTCGACGTGCTTGGTGTGGTAGCCGAGATCGAATTTTTCGCGGATCTGCTCCTCGGAGAGGGCGGCGCGCACCTCGGCGTCGGCCAGGAGTTCCTCCAGGAAGTCCTTGCCCTGCTCCCAGACCTTCATGGCGTTGCGCTGCACGAGGCGGTAGGAATCCTCGCGCGAAACGCCGGCTTGCGTTAGGGCAAGCAGGACGCGCTGCGAGTGAACAAGTCCGCGGAACTTGTTGAGATTCTTCATCATGTTGTCCGGATAGATCACCAGCTTCTCGATGACGCCGGCAAGCCGGTTCAGCGCGAAGTCGAGCGTGATCGTCGTATCCGGGCCGATGCCGCGCTCGACGCTGGAATGGGAGATGTCGCGCTCGTGCCAGAGCGCCACGTTCTCCATGGCGGGTGTGACGGCCATGCGCACGAGGCGGGCAAGGCCCGTCAGGTTTTCCGTCAGCACAGGGTTGCGCTTGTGCGGCATGGCGGAGGAGCCCTTCTGGCCGGGCGAGAAGAATTCCTCCGCCTCCAGCACTTCCGTGCGCTGCATGTGGCGGATCTCGATCGCGACGTTCTCGATGGACGAGGCGATGACGCCGAGCGTGGCGAAGAACATGGCATGGCGGTCGCGGGGGATGACCTGCGTGGAGACCGGTTCCGGCACGAGGCCGAGCTTGGCGCAGACATGTTCCTCGACGCGCGGGTCGATATTGGCGAAGGTGCCGACGGCGCCGGAGATCGCACCGGTGGCGATTTCCGCACGGGCGGCGACGAGGCGGGCGCGGCCACGGTCCATTTCGGCGTAGAAGCGGGCGAGCGTCAGGCCCATCGTCGTCGGCTCGGCATGGATGCCGTGGCTGCGGCCGATGCGGATCGTGTCCTTGTGCTCGAAGGCGCGGGCCTTCAGCGCGGCGAGCACGCGGTCCATGCCGGCAAGCAGGATGTCGGCGGCGCGCACGAGCTGGATGTTGAAGGTCGTGTCGAGTACGTCGGAGGAGGTCATGCCCTGGTGCACGAAGCGGCTGTCCGGGCCGACGAATTCGGCAAGGTGCGTCAGGAAGGCGATGACGTCATGCTTGGTGACGGCCTCGATCTCGTCGATGCGGGCGACGTCGAATTCGGCCTTTCCGCCCTTTTCCCAGATCGTCTCGGCGGCCGACTTCGGGATGACGCCGAGCTCGGCGAGCGCATCGCAGGCATGGGCTTCGATTTCGAACCAGATGCGGAACTTCGTTTCGGGCGACCAGATGGCGACCATGTCCGGTCGGGAATAGCGAGGGATCATCGGCTCTTGGCTTTCCTTGGCAGTGTGGGAATTGCCGCCGCTTTAGCAAAGATGGCCGGCAAGCTCAACGTATGGATCGGGAGAGCCACAGGCTGGCGCCCGCAACGACGGGCAATCCGACCGGCAGGTACAGGCTGAGGCCCATGACGAGGAACTGGTAGACGGCCCCGGCAATGGTGAAGACGAACTGGTAGATCCAGATGCGCGTGCCGGGCGCATGGTGCCACTGTGCGTAGAAAAGCCGGTAGTCCAGGGCGAAGAAGAAGGCCGTCACGGCGATGGTGCCGAGGCTGAGCAGCGCGAAATGGGCGGCAAAGCGGGTTTCGAACGGCCGGTGGCGGGTGAGGAGCCGGGCCAGCGGCAGGGCGAGGGGCCAGGCGGCAAGGCCGCCGGCAAAGTAGATCGCGAGGATCCGCACGAGCTGGAAGTTTTCGGCGCGTCCCTGCAGCGCCAGCGACAGAAAGGCGCCGGCCGCCATCAGCGCGCCCCAGCCGAGGGCGCCGCCGAGACAGACCGGCAGCGACGGGAAGATCGGCGCGGACGGCTGCCGCCCTGCGGCATCGGGCCCGTCCCGTCCCGCCGCGGCCAGCTCCATGGTCAGGGCCGGAAGGGCACGGCGATCCAGCGGCCGTCGCTGCCCTCGAAGCCGAAGCTGCGCACCAGGACGAGCGCGACATGGACCGGGTCGCCGTCGATCGGATTGAAGGTGAGCGCGCCGGAAACCTGGTAGGAAAGCGGGCAGGCGCGGCTGTCGGGCACGCGCGCATCCTCGTGCACCACCGTGTCGGCCGCTTCGCCGTCGCGCCTGACGAGTTTCAGGCGGAACCCCTTGCCGCCCTCCGGCGTGATGTCGCGGCACTTCTCGGAGAGCGCGAGCGGGATTTCCTCGAGCGCGAGGGCGAAGCTGCCGCCCGGCGTCGGTTCGATGGCGTGTTGCAGATATTCGATGCGGCTCCTGTCGGCGCCGACCTCGCCCATCGGGTTGAACGCGGCCATCACGCCGGGATGGGAGAGCACCTTGTGCGTCTCGATCAGCGCCACGGCCTTGTCGCGGCTTTGCGCGCGCGCCTTCGCGATATCCGCCGCCTCGTCGTCGATGCGCACGCGGACCGGCGTGCCCGGGAGATAGGCGTCCTTTTCCGTGTCGATGAAATAGACGTTGGAATAGGGAAAGCCCGAGCCGTCCTGGACGCCGAATTCCTCGAAGGCGTAGACCTTGCCGTCCGGCGAGAAGCCGAGCGACTGGAAGGTGGAGAAATCGCCGGCCGTGGCCGCGCTCGCCGCCAGCAGGCATGCCGCAAGGGCGCTCGCCGCCTTCCGGAACATCGTCACGCCCGCGCCCCCTCCGCATTGCTGCGCAGAGTGTCGATGGTTTTGCGATAGGCGTCAACATGACCGCCGCCGAAGATCGCCGAGCCCGCGACGAAGACATTGGCACCGGCCGCGGCGGGCAGGGCGATCGTATCGACCGCGATGCCGCCGTCGACCTCAATGTCGATCGGCCGGTCGCCGACCATCTTGCGCACGCGGCGCAGCTTCTCCTGCATGGCGGGAATGAACTTCTGGCCGCCGAAGCCGGGGTTGACCGTCATGACGAGGATGAGGTCGATCTTGTCGAGCAAGTAGTCCAGCACGCTTTCCGGGGTGGCGGGGTTGATCGACACGCCGGCGCGCTTGCCGAGCGCGCGGATCGCCTGCAGGGAGCGATCGAGATGCGGGCCGGCCTCGGCATGCACGGTGATGCCGTCGCAGCCGGCCTTCGCGAAGGCTTCGAGATAGGGATCGGCGGGCGCGATCATCAGGTGGCAGTCGAAGAAGGCGTCGGTGTGCGGGCGCAGCGCCTTGATGACATCGGGGCCGAAGGAGATGTTCGGCACGAAATGGCCGTCCATGATGTCGAGATGGACCCAGTCCGCCCCGGCCGAAACGACGTCGCGCACTTCCTGACCGAGTTTCGCATAGTCGGCGGCGAGGATGGAGGGCGCGATCCGGATGGGAAGGGTCATGTCAGGCTCCGTGAGGAAGGAATTTGGCGTCGCCATACCATTCCCCGCAGGGGCGGACAACGGCCGAATCAGCGCAGCGCCCACGCCGGCAGGACATCGCCGGGCATCGGCGTCGCATCGTGCACGCCGCGGGCGATGGCGCGGGCCATGGTGGCGGCGGCGGCGGCGCAGAGCGTGATGAAGTCCTCCGGCGCCGGCCGGCGGCCGCTCCCGCCGGTCGAAAGCGCGAAGACGAGGTCGCCGTCGAGCGGCGTATGGGCCGGCCAGAGGGCGCGGGCGAAGCCGTCATGGGCGGCGATCGCCAGCCGTTTGGCCTCGGCCTTGGTGAGGGCGGCGTCGGTGGCGATGACGGCGATCGTCGTGTTCTCCGTGCCGCTCGGCCGGAGCGACAGTTTCGTGCGCGGCGTGCGGGCCTCGGGCGGGAACGGGAAGGGCAGGCCGAGGCCGCCGAATTCGCCCGCCTCCTCGAAGGGCGCCGCCCAGAAATGCCGGGTGTCGCCGATGGTGGCGGAGCCGAGCGCATTGACGGCCGCCAGCGCGCCGACCGTGAAGCCGCCCTCGACCACGCTGGAGGCGGTGCCAAGCCCGCCCTTGAACGTCGCCGTCAGCGCGCCGGTGCCGGCGCCGGCGCTGCCGGTGGCAAAATCCGCCGCCGCCCCGGCAAGCGCCGCATGGCCGAGCTCGCGATAGGGCGGGTAGCGGCCCCAGTCCTTGGCACCGCCGTTCATCAGGTCGAAGAGGATGGCGGCCGGCACGATCGGCACGCGGTGCGGGCCGACGGCAAAGCCGCGCCCCCTTTCGCGAAGGCCCGCCTGCACCCCCGATGCCGCATCGAGCCCGAAGGCCGAGCCGCCGGACAGCACCAGCGCATCGACGGCCTCGACCGTGTTGTGCGGTTCAAGGAGATCGGTCTCGCGCGTGCCCGGCGCGCCGCCCAGCACCTGCACGGCAGCCGTCGCCGGCTCCTCGCAGAGGACGACGGTGACGCCGGAGCGGAGCAGATGATCCGTGGCGTTGCCGACCGTGAGCCCGGCGACATCCGTCAGGCGGTTCTTCGGGCCGGGCCGCATCATTCTCCCTCCGCCGGCACGAAGGCGCCGGCGCGCCAGACGAGCAGGCGGTAGGGATTTTCGGTAAGTTCGTGGTCGGCCCCGAAGGCGACGGTGCCGATCGCCGTTGCGAAGGGCGTGCCGGAAAGCGCCGCCGCAAGATCGCCGCCGCGGCTTGCCGCCGTCGCAAGGACGGTGACGGCCGCATGGGCCGGCAGCACATAGCCTTCCGCGACGATGCCCTTTTCCTTCATCGCCGCCGCGACGGCCTCGCCCTCCGGCAAGGCCTGGTAGTCCGGCAGCGCGATCGCCCCGACGCCGTCGGTCATCGGCACGAGCGGATCGGCGCCCATCAGGGCCTCGCCGCCGATGAGCGCCAGCGCGACGTTCTCCGCCCTGGCATCGCGCGCGATCACGGCCATATCCGTCCGGTCGCCGCCGACGAAGACGCGCGTGACGCCCGTCTGGGCGAGGCGGCGCACGAGGGTGAGCTGCTGCTCCTGCGCCGGGCGATAGGTATCGACGAAGGCGGCCTTCATGCCGACCTCCTCCAGCCGCAGGCGGATCGTCTCGACCAGCTCGCGGGCGTGGATCGTGCCGTCGTCGATGAGCGCGAAGGGCTCGGCCTTCCAGTCCCGGACGATGACCTCGACCGCCTTGTCGGCCTCCGCCTTCGGACCGGGGGCGAGGCGGAAGAGCGGCCAATTCTTCTTCAGCGCGTCCTCCATGAGGATGCCCGAGCGCACGGAAAGCGTGATCGCGGGGACCTTCGCCTCGGCGAGGGCGGGCAGGGCGGCCGCAAGCCCCTCCGTGCAGAGGAAGCCGACCGCGGCAACGGCGTCCGCCGCCAGGATCGCCTTGCCGATCGCCGCGCCGTCGCTCTCGTCGCAGGCCTCGGGAATTTCCACCACCGTGTCGCCGTTCGCCTGCGCGGCGAAGCGGGCACCGTCGCGCACCTGCTGGCCGAGGATGGCGAGCGGCCCTTCCGCCGGCGCAACCACGGCGAAGGTGAGGCCGGCCGCGGCCGCGGGAGAGGCGGCAAGCACCGAGGCGCAGAGCAGGCTGGCAAGGAAGGCGGTTCTCATTCTCAATCCATCGATCGCGATGACGCTCTTTGTAAGGATCGGGCCGGCAGCGTCAAAGAGAAATATCCACGCAAAGCCCGGCTTTGTCTCTGACGGGACAGGAAAATTCGAGAACGGGGGTTACATTTTTCTTCACTTTCGCCATGTATCACCTGTGGTGAAGGAGAATGCCGTGTTGGACAGATTGATGCTGGACCCGTCGCTCTACCGTGATGCGATGAGCCGCTATGCCGGCCATGTGCAGATCGTGACGACGGCGCATGCGGGCGAAAAGCGCGGCGTGACGATCACCGCCGCCTGCTCGGTGTCGGACAATCCGGCCATGGTGCTCGCCTGCGTCAACGCCTCCAACCCGAAGAACGCGATCTTCTCCAGGAGCGGCAATTTCGCGCTCAACACGCTCTCGGGCAGCCAGATCGAGCTTGCCAACGCCTTTTCCGGACGCGACCCGGCGCTGACGTCCGAGCAGCGCTTCGCCATGGGCAACTGGCAGGAGCTGGTGACCGGCGCACCCGTGCTGAAGGACGCGCTGGCCGCCTTCGATTGCCGGCTTGTCGAGCTCAAGGTCATGGCGACGCACATGGTGCTGATCGGCGAGGTGATGGGCGTCTCCTTCGGCGAGCCCGGGGAGGCCCTTCTCTATATGGACCGGGGCTATCGCACGCTATAAGTTCGTTCTTCCAGACGGAGGAATGGCGTGGCCTATCAACGCGGAAACAGACCGCAATCCATCGACGAAACCGTGGACATGCTGGCGGCGGGCAACTATCTCGCCGGAAGGTCGCTGGCGACCGTCCTGTTCCTCGCGCTGCGCATGAAGCGGCCGCTCTTCCTGGAGGGCGAGGCCGGCGTCGGCAAGACGGAGATCGCCAAGGTGCTCGCCGCCGCGCTCGACCGCCCGCTGATCCGCCTGCAATGCTACGAGGGCCTCGACATCTCCTCGGCGGTCTATGAGTGGAACTATCCGGCGCAGATGCTGGAGATCCGTCTTGCCGAGGCCGCCGGGACCACGGATCGAGGCCGCATCGAGGCCGATATCTTCTCCGAGCGCTATCTCATCCGCCGCCCCGTGCTGCAGGCGCTGTCCTCGCCGGACGGCCGGGCGCCGGTCTTCCTGATCGACGAACTGGACCGCACCGACGAAGCCTTCGAGGCCTTCCTCCTCGAAGTGCTGTCCGATTTCCAGGTGACGGTGCCCGAGCTCGGCACCATCCGCGCCGCAGAGCCGCCCATCGTCATCATCACGACGAACCGCACCCGCGAGGTGCACGACGCGCTGAAGCGCCGCTGTCTCTACCACTGGGTCGATTATCCCGCCGCCGCGCAGGAGCTGGAGATCATCCGCCGCAAGGTGCCGGGCTGCAACGCGGCGCTCTCGCGCGAGGTCGTCGCCTATGTGCAGAAGCTGCGCGGGCTCGATCTCTTCAAGAATCCGGGCGTCGCCGAAACCATCGACTGGGCGAGCGCGCTCACCGAGCTCGACCGCGTCGCGCTCGACCCGGAAACCGTGTCCGGCACGCTCGGAACGCTGCTCAAGTACCAGGACGACATTGCCCGCATCGAGGGCGCGGAAGGGCGCAGGCTGCTGGATGGCGTGAAGGCCGACCTGGCGGCGGCGGGCTGAGCGATGACGGCGGCGGCGGACAATGGCATGCCGGGCGCGGCCCTCGAAGGGCGGCTTGCCGACAATATCGTGTTCTTCGCCCGCGTGCTGCGCAAGGCGGGCCTGCGCATCGGGCCGGCGGCGGTGACGGATGCCATCGAGGCGGTGCGGGCGATCGGCATCGGCGAGCGCGAGGAATTCTATACGGCGCTGCATGCGACGCTGGTCAAGCGGCACGAGGACGACGCTGTCTTCGACGAGGCGTTCCGGCTGTTCTGGCGCTCGCGCGATCTCGTCGGCAAGATGATCGCGCTGATGTCGCCGGTGGTGCGGCGCGAGGCGGAGCGGGAAAAACGCAAGGCGGGCGAGACGCGCGTCTCCGATGCACTGTTCGGCGGCCGGCAGGACGAGCGGCGCCTGCGCGACGAGCCCGACATCGAGGTCGATGCCCGGTTCACCGCCTCCGGCAGCGAGGTGCTGCGCAAGACCGATTTCGCGCAGATGTCCGCGGCCGAGCTTGCCGCCGCCAAACGCGCCATCGCCGGTCTCGTGCTGCCTCTCGACGAGGTGCGCACGCGCCGCTTCCGCCGGTCCACCCGGCCGGTGGCGATCGACGCGCGCGCCACGATGCGCCATGCCATGCGCACCGGCGGCGCGCTGATCCTGCCGCGCCACCGGGAGCCGAAGACGGTGCATCCGCCGCTCGTGGTGCTGGCCGACATTTCCGGCTCGATGAGCCAGTACACGCGCATCTTCCTGCATTTCCTGCATGCGCTCGGCGAGCATCGCCGCCGCCTGCACGCCTTCCTGTTCGGCACGCGGCTCAGCAATGTCACGCGCCAGATGCGCCACCGCGATCCCGATATCGCGGTGGAGGCGTGCAGCCAGTCGGTCAGCGACTGGTCAGGCGGCACGCGCATCGGCGAGACGCTGAAGGAATTCAACCGGCTCTGGTCGCGCCGCGTGCTGGGGCAGGGCGCCGTCGTGCTGCTCATCACCGACGGGCTGGAGCGCGAGGGCATCGACCTCCTGGAAAGGGAGATGGACCGGCTGCACCGCTCGTGCCGGCGTCTTGTCTGGCTCAATCCGCTGCTGCGTTTCGAAGGGTTCGAGGCGCGGGCGCGCGGGGTGCGGGCGATGCTGCCGCATGTCGACGAATTGCGGCCGGTGCACAACCTGGAGGCCATGGCCGACCTGGTGGCGGCGCTTTCTGGCGCGGCGCCGCGCGGCACCGGCGATCCGCGGCGTTTCCTGCCGGCGGCGTGAGGAGGGGAGAATGGAGACCAACGACGTGTTCGATCCGCTGGCCATCGCGGAACGCTGGATGGACGACGGGCGCATGGTGGCGCTCGCCACCGTCATCGAGACCTGGGGCTCGGCGCCGCGCCCGGTCGGCAGCCATCTGGTGATCGACGGCGCGGGCAATTTCCACGGCTCGGTTTCCGGCGGCTGCGTCGAGGGCGCCGTCATCGGCGAGGCGATGGAGGTGATTGCGGACGGCGAGCCGCGGCTCCTGGAATTCGGCGTCGCCGACGAGACCGCCTGGCGCGTCGGCCTGTCCTGCGGCGGGCGCATCCGGGTCTATGTGGAGCGCGTCGGCTGATGGATCCCTATCTGCTGCGCAAGCTGAACACGGAGCGCGCCGCCCGCCGCGCCGTCATCCACCTGACCGATCTCGGCGACGGGCGCGACCGGGTGATCCGCGAGGGCGATCCGGTCGCCGGCCCGCTCGGCGAGATAATCGCGCGCGCCTTCCGCTCCGGCCGGTCCGGCCTTGTGGAGGTCGAGGATCGAAAATTCTTCCTCAATGTCCACCTGCCGCCCGCCCGCATCGTCGCCATCGGCGCGGTCCATATCAGCCAGGCGCTGGCGCGGATGGCGGTCGTCGCCGGCTTCGACATCACCATCATCGACCCGCGCACCGCCTTTGCCACGGAAGAGCGCTTTGCCGGTATCGACCTTGTCGCCGACTGGCCGGAGGATGTGCTGAAGGCGCGGCCGCTCGATGCCTATACCGCCCTCGTCGCCGTCACGCACGATCCGAAGATCGACGATTTTCCGCTGTCGCAGGCGCTCACCACCGGCTGTTTCTATGTCGGCGCGCTCGGCAGCCGGAAGACCCATGCCAAGCGCGTCGAGCGCCTGACGGCGCTGGGGCACGGCGCGGCGGAGATCGCCCGCATCTCGGCGCCCATCGGCCTCGATATCGGCGCCGCGAGCCCGGCGGAGATCGCCGTCGCCATCCTGGCCGACATCGTGGCGCATCTGCGCCGGCGCCCCCTCCTCGGGGCCGGACCATGATCTTCGGGGAGGTTCCGGTGTCCGGGGCGCTGGGTGCGCGGCTGGCGCATGGCGTGCGCGTGGCGGGCCTGTCGCTGCACAAGGGGCATGTGGTGACGCAGGCGGACTGCGACGGGCTGCTTGCCGCCGGCATCGCGACCGTCATCGCCGTGCGCCTTGAAGCCGGCGATCTCGACGAGGACGCGGCGGCGGCGCTGATCGCCGGGGCGATCCCGCCGGACCACCTGACCTTCACCGCGCCCGCGACCGGCCGCATCAATCTCCATGCCGCGGCCAACGGGCTCTTCGTTGCCGACCGGGCGGCCATCGACCGGTTCAACCGGGTCGATCCGGCCATCACCATCGCCACCCTGCCGGACCATGCCAGCGTGACGGCCGGCGACATGGTGGCGACGATCAAGATCATTCCGCTGGCGGTGGCCGGCGACCTCGCGCGCAAGGCGGCGGCGGTGCTGGCCTCCAGCCGGGCGCTGGAGGTCAAGCCGTTCGCGCCCCGCCGCGTCGGGCTCGTCGCGACGGAACTGCCGACGCTGAAACCCTCCGTGATGGACAAGACGCGCCGGCTGCTCGAACAGCGCCTGCATCCTTCCGGCAGCCGCCTGACCGGCGAGGTGCGGGTGCCGCACCAGACGGCCGGCGTCGCGGAGGCGATCCGTATGGCTGCGGCCGACAACGACCTCGTGCTCGTCTTCGGCGCCTCCGCCGTCACCGACGGCAACGACGTCATCCCCGCGGCCATCCGGGCCGCCGGCGGCGTGGTCGAGCATGTCGGCATGCCGGTCGATCCCGGCAACCTGCTGGTCCTCGGCCGCGTGGGCGCGGTGCCGGTCATCGGCGCGCCCGGCTGCGCGCGCAGCCCGAAGGAAAACGGTTTCGATTGGATCCTCGCCCGCATCCTCGCCGGGGAAACGCCAGGCCCCGCCGAGATCACCGGCATGGGCGTCGGCGGCCTTCTCGCCGAAATCCCGAGCCGGCCGCAGCCGCGCGATACCCGCGCGGCGGAACGGCCGCTCTCCGTCGCGGCACTGGTGCTCGCCGCCGGCCGCGCCAGCCGCATGAACGGCCGCCACAAGCTGCTCGCCGCCTTCGACGGCAAGGCGCTCGTCCGCCGTTCGACGGAGGCCGCGCTTGCGGCACGGCCGGCGCGCGTGCTGGTGGTGACGGGACATCGGGCGGAGGAGGTGGAGGCGGAGCTTTCCGGTCTCAGGGTTGATCTCGTGCGCAATCCCGATCACGCGCAGGGCATGTCGACCTCGCTGCGGGCGGGCGTCGCCGCGCTCGGTCCGGGCTGCGACGGCGTCGTCGTCCTGCTGGCCGACATGCCGCATGTCACCGGCGAGGATGTGCGCCGGCTGCTCGACGCCTTTGCCGCGGCCGGCGGCCATGCCATCGTGCGGGCCGTCTCCGGCGGAAAGCGCGGCAATCCCGTCGTGCTGCCGCGCACCACCTTTGCCGCGATCCTGCAGCTTGAAGGCGATGTCGGCGCGCGCCATATCGTAGAGAGCGCCGGGCTCGACATAATCGACGTGGAGATCGGCGCGGCGGCGCATGTCGATGTCGATACGCCGGAGGCGGTGCTGGCCGCGGGCGGGGTTCTGAAAGGGTAGGGCATGGATCGGGACGCGATCGAGGAGATGTTCCAGGCGCTGGGACCGGTGACGATCAAGCGCATGTTCGGCGGCAAGGGCATCTACCACCAGGGCCGCATCCTGGCGCTGGAAGTCTACGACGAGATCCTGCTCAAGGCCGACGCGGTCAGCGCTCCGGATTTCGCGGCCGCCGGCTGCCGGCAATGGCTCTATGACGGCAAGAGCGGCAAGCCGGTGAAGATGCCCTACTGGTCCATTCCGGACGAGGCCTTTGACGATCCCGACCTCATGGCGCTCTGGGTGCGCCGGGCCTACGAGGCGGCGCTGCGGGTGAAATAACCGGCGCCCGGAAAACACCGCATTCAAACTTGACTTATATTGTCATGTTGTCCATTACCGGACGGTCCGCGCGTCAAAATTGCGCGGGCAGAGTGCGGTGAGGTCTCCATGAAAAAGGTTCGTTTCCACGCGTCGACGCTTCTTGCGGGCACGGCCATGGCGTTGGAGCGTTTCCGCTTCTCTCCCAATCGCAAAACCGCCCCAAACTTCTGCTTCGCCGCGATCCCGGACGCAAAACCGCTTTACACTTTTGCCGGAATTGCTCTGGCGCTGCTGGCAGCCGTCGGCCCTGCCGCCGCGCAGGACGTGACGGCGACCGACCTCCAGCAGATCAACGTGGAAGGCGACGGCAATGGCGACGGCATCGTCGAGGTTCCGGCCGGCGTCTCGACCGCCGACCGCGAGAAGATCCAGGACCGCTATGCCGGCGACGTGATGCAGGTCCTGCGCTCCGCGCCGGGCACCTTCACGCGCGAGCCGGCGGACCAGCCGGGCATCACCGTCAATATCCGCGGCATGCAGGGCATGGGCCGCGTCAACAGCATGATCGACGGCGTGCCGCAGACCTTCAGCAACCTGTCCGGCCATGGCGGCACCTTCGACAGCCTGCTCTATGTCGAGCAGAACATGCTGGTCGGCGTCGACGTGACGCGCGGCGCGGTCTCGGGTGCCGAGGGCATGGGCACGCTGGCAGGCGCGGCCAATTTCCGCACGCTCGACGTCGACGACGTGCTGCTGCCCGGAAGGGACTACGGCGTGATGACCTCGGTGCGCGCCGGCACCAACGGCTTCGACTATTCGCGCCTTCTCAGCGGCGCCGTGCGCACCGAGATGGGCGAGGGCGAGATCGGCATCGTCGGCGCGCTCAGCGACACGAAGAAGAGCCCCTACGAGAACGGCTCGGGCATTCTCTACCCGAATGCCGGCTACCAGCACCCGAAATCGGGCCTCTTCAAGGTCAACCTGGCGCCGAATTCCGATCACAAGCTGTCGCTTGGCGGCATCTGGTACGGCAACGAGTTCCTGCCGGGCAGCTCCGGCTACAACTGGATCGTCGAGAACCAGACCTATACGGCGAAATACAGCTACCAGCCCGGCAGCGACCTGATCGACCTCTCGATCAATGCCTATCTCAACATCACCGATCTCGAATTCGACGGCACCAACGGCAATGTCAGCACGTTCGACGGCCGCAAGGGCACCAACACGACGACCGGCTTCGACATCTCCAACCGCATGCGCTTCGATCTCGGCGAGGAAACGGAGCTGAAGCTCACCTATGGCGGCGCCTACAGCCGCGACCGCTACGAGGGCAATGCCAAGCGCGGCGCCAATCCGGACGGGACGCTGGTGAAGGCGGGCGTCTTCAGCGAGGCGACGATCTCGCACGGAATCTTCGACCTGACCGGAGGCCTGCGCTACGACTACTGGTCGCTCGAAGGCATCAGCGGCTACGACGCGCCGGGCACGAACGGCTGTGCCGCCGGCGGCGATCCGTGCCCGATGGAGACGCTGTCGCGCGACGGCGGCGACCTCAACCCGAAGGTCACCCTCTCGGCGCGCCCGCTCGAATGGCTGCAGCCCTATGTGACCTATGCCCAAACCGCCCGTCCGCCGACGGCGGCCGAGATGTTCTATCCCGGCGGCCACAGCTTCGACGGCTCCTCCGACCCGATCAACAACAATCCCAACCTCGTGCCGGAAAAGAGCCGCGGCTGGGAACTCGGCGTCAACATGACGGCGGACGACCTCCTGACGCCGGGCGATTCCGCCTGGCTGAAGGTCGGCTACTTCCACAACCGCATCCGCGACTACATCACCTACGACATCGACACGGACGGTGCCGCGCGCTGGGTCAACGTGGATGGCACGACGGTGATGAAGGGGCTGGAAGTGGAGGGCGGCTACGATGCCGGCCGCTACTATGCCGGCTTCTCGCTGACGCTTGCCGACACCAAGCAGCCGGAGGGCGCCGCCGCCGGCGTCGGCAGCGACACGGGGCGGCTGCCGGACGACTTCCTGACGATCGACGCCGGCATGCGCTTCCTGGAGGAAACCCTCACGGTCGGCGGCCGGATGCGCTATGTCGGCAAGAGCAAGCAGGCCTATATCAACCAGAGCATGGCCTTCGACGTCGACGCCTATACGCTGTTCGACGCGCACGCCTCCTGGCAGATCAACGAGAACGCCAAGATCTTCTTCAATGTCGAGAACGTCTTCGACACGACCTACATGAAGGCGAATTCCGGCCTGATGGACAATTACGGCGGCGTCAAGAACGGCCGCGGCCGCACCTTCATCATCGGCGCGACGGCCCGGTTCTGATCATTTCCGCAGTGCCTTCACCGCATCGGCGGCGAAGCGCGAGAGCGGCGCGGGCAGGGCATCGAGCGCGAACCAGCCGAATTCCGGCAGCTTTTCCGGCTCCATGACGCGCGGCTCGCCGGAGAAATCCTCCGTCACATAGATGAGCGACAGCCAGTGCTGGCGTTCGTCCGCGATGATCTGTTCGGAAACGCAGAGAAAATCGACGGCGCCGATGGTCAGCCCGGATTCCTCCTCCGCCTCCCGGCGGGCGGAATCCACGGCGCGCTCCATGTGGTCGATCTTGCCCCCGACGATGTTCCACGCGCCCGCTTCCGGCGCGCGCAGGCGCCGGTAGAGCAGGAGCCTGCCCTCACGCAAAATCGCCAGGCCGCAACCGAGGCCTGGCACATCGATGCCTGGAATGGACATTCGGGGAGATCAGGCCTTGCCGGCGATCAGCATGAAGGCGGGAACCTCGTCGCCGAAACCGAGCGGCGTCGGGCCGTCGTCCTCGTCGCGGCGGTAACGGCTGCGGCGATCGCGGCTGTCGTCATTGGCCGGACGCGGCGCGCTATGGTTTGCGGCACGCGGATTGCGAGCGGGATTCTGCGGCCGCCCTTCCGCCTTGCGTTCAGCTTTCACGGCTTCCACCTTCTCTTCACTCTCGCTGGTCTCGATGCGCGTTTCGGTCGCGCTGGGTTCGCCCTTGCGGCCACGGGAACGATCGCGGTCGCGGTCACGACCGCCCCGATCGCGGCCGCCGCGGGGACGCTCGCGCTCCTCGCTCTCGGCCTGCGGCGGCAGGTCTTCGATGCCGCCGCTCAGCCATTCGATCTTCTGATCGATCAGCTTTTCGATGGCGTCGAGGAACTTCCCGTCGCGCTTGGATACCAGGGTGAAGGCGGCGCCCGAGCGGCCGGCACGGCCGGTGCGGCCGATGCGGTGGACATAGTCCTCGGCATGAATCGGGACGTCGAAGTTGAAGACGTGGCTCACATCCGGAATGTCGAGGCCACGGGCCGCGACGTCGGACGCCACGAGCAGCGTGAGCTTGTTTTCCTTGAAATTGGCCAGCATCGTCGTGCGGGCCCGCTGGTCCATGTCGCCGTGCAGCGCGCCGACGGAGAAGCCGTGGCGATCGAGCGAGCGGAAGAGGTCCGCCACGTCGACCTTGCGGTTGCAGAAGATGATCGCGTTCTTGAGATCCTCCTGGGCGCGGATGAGATCGCGCAGCGTGGCGCGCTTCTCGTAGTCCTTGCCGTGGGTGGCGACGAGGCGCTGCGTCACGGTCTTGGCCGTGGAGGAGGGCGGTGCCACCTCGACGCGCTCCGGGTTCTGCAGGAAGCGGTCGGCCAGCTTCTGGATCTCCGGCGGCATGGTGGCCGAGAAGAACAGCGTCTGGCGCGTGAAGGGAATGAGCTTGGCAATGCGCTCGATATCCGGGATGAAGCCCATGTCGAGCATGCGGTCGGCTTCGTCGATGACGAGGATCTCGACGCCGGTCATCAAGAGCTTGCCGCGCTCGCAATGGTCGAGCAGGCGGCCGGGGGTGCAGATCAGCACGTCCGCGCCGCGCTCCAGCTTGCGGTCCTGCTCGTCGAAGGAGACGCCGCCGATGAGGAGGGCGACGTTCAGCTTGTGGTTCTTGCCGTATTTCTCGAAGTTCTCGGCAACCTGGGCGGCAAGCTCGCGCGTCGGCTCCAGGATGAGCGTGCGCGGCATGCGGGCGCGGGCACGGCCCTTTTCGAGCAGCGTCAGCATTGGCAGAACGAAGGAGGCGGTCTTGCCGGTGCCCGTCTGGGCGATGCCGAGAATGTCGCGCCGTGCAAGGGCCGGCGGAATGGCGCCCGCCTGGATCGGGGTCGGGATCGTGTACCCGGCATCTGTGACGGCGGACAGGACTTTCGGGCTCAGGCCAAGATCAGCAAAAGTGGTCAAAGGGAAAACAGTTTCCGTTCCGGTTCTTACGAACGCAATGAGGTTCAGCGGCCCTATCGCCGCAAGGATGCAGCGCAAATATGCCGAAAGTGCCGGAAAGTCAAGGAAATCAGCGAATTTGGTAAATCCGCGAGAGATTTGAAGCCGATGGCGGATATTTTTGTCATACCAAGGCGTATCGCCTTGCCTTACGTCAATCCATATAGGTCGTCAGCTTCATGCCGGCGGTGAGGAAACGCATGGGGTCGAGCGCCTTGCCGTCGCGGCGCACTTCATAGTGCAGATGCGGGCCCGTGGAGCGGCCAGTCGTGCCGGAAAGCCCGATCGGGGTGGAGGCTTCGACATGGTCGCCAACCCTGACGAGCACGCGGGAAAGGTGGGCATAGCGCGTCGTCAGGCCGTTGCCGTGGTCGATTTCCACCATGTTGCCGTATCCGCCGTTGCGCCCGGCCACGACGACCGTGCCCGCGCCGGTTGCGCCGATCTCCGTGCCGGTGCGGGCGCGAAAGTCGATGCCGGCATGCAGCGCGAGACGGCCGAGGAACGGATCGGTGCGGTTGCCGAAACGGCTCGTGATGCTGCTGGCGGGCGCGGGGTTGCCGAAGGGCAGCTTTCGCGCCGTGCGGCGGGCATTGTGGAGGCGGTCCAATGCGACGTCGAGGTCGTTGATCGAGGCCTCGAACGGATCGGTGACGTCGACCGGCTCGACGAACGGGCCGCCGATCGCCGTTTCCGAATCGCCGCCCGCCGCCGTTTCGGTGACATCGAAGCCGGTGCGGCGCAGGATGGTCTGGATCGCGTCGGCGGTCTCCGAGGCGCCGGCCGCCAGCGTCTGGATGCGGTCGATCTGCTCGTGTTCCAGGTCCTTCAGCGAGAGCGTGACCTTGGAGAAGAGCCGGTCGGCGCGATCGGCGACCGATTCGTTCGTCGCGGCATAGGCAAGCTGCGTCGTCTTCTTCTGCGCGCCGCCGGTCGCGCCCATGATGGCGTTGATGGCACCCACCGCATCGGCCCGGCGCCCGTCGACGACAGGCGTGCCATCGGTCAGGGGCGCGGTGCCGGTCGCCTCGGCACCGGCATTTTCCGCGCGGTTCAGCAGCGCGTCGAGCTTGCCGTGGCGGGCGGAGAGGGCGAGCTGCTGCTGCATCAGCTTCTCGACCTTCTCCTCGACGACCTGCTGGTCGAGCAGCTGGCGGCTGGTGACGCGGTCGACCTGCGCCCGCAGCGCGGAGATACGGTCCTCGTAGTCGTGCTGCATGCGGGCCTGGCGCGCCATGGTGGCGCCGATCAGGTCGTCGCGCAGCACGAGATAGGAGGTGGCGGCGAGATAGCCGACGGTGAACATGCCGGCAAAGCAGAAGGTGACCGCGGCCATCCAGGGACGGATGGTCATGTGGCGGATCTTGTCGCCGCTCGCGAGGATCACGACATGCTGCTGCGCACGCTTTCCGAAGACGCGGTTTTCAGGACGCTCCGCCACCATCTACTCCCCGACCGATTCTCAAGGTCTCGTGCGGGGAATTACACATTGTTAGGGTTAACAAAGCCTTTCCCGGAAGGGTTGTGCGGGTTGAATATCAGCTCTGGCTGACGGAAACGAGGGAACGGTAGAAGGAGGGCGTCAGCCCGGCCTCCGCCCGCGCCACGTCGTTGAAGGGCGGTTTCAGCGGCCCGCGGAAATTCGCGCGCACCAGTTCCCTGAAGGTGGCCGACGGATCCTTCCTCTCGCGGGCGCAAAGGAAGCGGAACCATTTCGCGCCCACCGCCACATGGCCCTTCTCGTCGTTGTAGATGACATCGAGGATGTCGGCGCTGGCATCGTCCCCGGTCTCGCGCATCTTGGCCTGCAGCGTCGGCGTGACGTCGAGCCCGCGCGCCTCCAGGATGAGCGGCACCACGGCAAGGCGCGCGGTCAGGTCGTTGCGCGTGTCGTGCGCAGCCTGCCAGAGCCCGTCATGGGCCGGCAGGTCGCCGTAATCCGCGCCGAGCTCGCGCAGGCGGTCGCGGATCAGCCGGAAATGCTTGGCCTCCTCGAAGGCCACCTGCATCCAGCCGTCGAAGAAGGAATGCGGCACGCGCTCCGTCGTGAAGCGCGCGACGATGTCAAGCGCGAGGTCGACGGCATTGAGCTCGATATGGGCCAGGGCATGGAGAAGCGCGATGCGGCCCTTCAGCGTGTGCAGCGAGCGCTTCTCCATGTGCCTGGGCGGAATGAGCTCCGGTCTTTCCGGCCGGCCGGGCCGCGCCGGCAGGGCCGGGTCGCGGGGCGAGCGCATCGAAAGCGTGCGGGCGAACCAGCGGCGCGCCGTCTCCTGCGCGAGCGCCGTCTTCAGGTCGAGATCGGCCGCCGCTATGGCCGCCGTGGTGCCGCCACGGAGGCTTTCGATATGTGGAAGTTCCGTCATTTCAAATATTTGCCTTTAGAATTTAAAGCTTTCTGGCGGCTTCCAGCACGGCCTCGACATGGCCCTTGACCTTCACCTTCGGCCAGATCTCGGCGATCTTGCCGTTGGCGTCAACGAGCACGGTCGTGCGCTCGACGCCCATATAGGTGCGGCCATACATGCTCTTTTCCTTCCAGACCCCGTACGCCTCCAGCGCCTGGAGGCTTTCGTCCGAGGCGAGCGGTATGCCGAGCGCGTGTTTTGCAACGAACTTGTCGTGCTTTTTCACCGGATCGGGCGAAAGGCCGAGGAGGGCGACGCCGGCCGCCTCGAAATCCGCTTTCGCGGCGGTAAAATCCTTCGCTTCCGTCGTGCAGCCTTCCGTGTCATCCTTCGGATAGAAGAAGAGGACGACGGGCCGGCCGCGCAATGCGGAGAGCGAAATGGTGCCGCCGCCATCGCGCGGAAGGGTGAAGTCCGGGGCATCGGTGCCCGGGGCCAGTTCTGCCATGGGATTTCCTTTCTTTGGCCGGCTTTTTGAGTCAAGGAGCCGGCTTCCCGCATATATAGTGGCACACAGAATCGTCCAGCGGCGAGCGGACGACAGGCAGCGATTCCACGGACAACGCTGCACAAAGGGGCAAAGGAAACAATCGCACGATGGGAGAAATCCGCGGCGAGAAAGTCGTGTTCCGCAGAAAGGACATCGTTCCGCTGCATGAATTGCCGTCCGCGCAGGCGCACGAGCCCATCGTCCTGCACGCGGTCGAGGCGAGCCGCACCGGCATTGCCTGCCGCATCGTCGCCGCCACCGTCGCACTCGTGCTGTTTCTCGGCGCCGTGCTTGTCGGCCTCGTGGAAACGGGCATTTTCGACAGCGCGCTGAACGCCCGCGCCGTCGCCGCCCTCAACCAGGCGCTCGGGGAGCGCTACCGCGCCACCGTCGATCATACCGTGCTGCGGCTTGCCGGCTTCAACGGTTTCGCGCTGAAGGCGGAGAACGTCCGGATCGTCGAGGTCGAATCGGGCAAGGAGCTGGCGGCGACCGATTCGATCGGCATCGTGCTCGATCCGCTGGGGCTTGCCGCCGGCCGCCTTGCCGTCTCGCGGCTCGACGTCGACGGCGCGATGTTCAACGCGGCGCTGCTGCCCAAGAGCAAGCCCCTCGATCTGACGGCGCTGCGCATTTCCGACGTGCCGGACTATCTCGAAACCACCTTCGAGCGGCTCGACGGGGTCAGCCACCTCATCGATGCCAACGGGATGCAGACCGTCAAGGTGGCCGATCTGGGCGCAACCTTCCAGGGGCCGGACGGCAAGGCGGTGACGCTGGCCATCGCCAGCCTGCAATTCACCCGCGACGGCGACGGCACCATGTCGATCGACGGGCATTTCTCGATGGACGGCGCCGAGGGCGAGATCGACCTGACGGCCTCGGGCGCCGAGGGTTCGGTGCGCACGCTGGACGGCTCGATCCGCAATGTGGCGCTCGGAAAGTTCCTGCTCGGCAACGACGTCAACGGCAATGTGCATGCCGGCATCGACACGACGGCGGACGTTTCGGTGAATGCCGTGCGCGAGGCCGCCGGCACGAGGCCGGTGCTCGGCCTCAACGTCGCCATGGCCGCCGGCGCGGTCTATGGCGACGGCATTGCCGCCGCGCTGCGCCCGTCCACCCTCAAGGTCGCCTACAACTTCGACAAGGGCTCGATCGAGCTCGCCTCGCAGGATGCCGGCGTCGGCCAGTCGCATTTTCCCTTCACCGGCGGCCTCATCGACCTCGACCGGATCTCCGACCGGCCGGACAAGGGCTTTGCCATCGATCTCGTCTTCAGCAACGCGGTGAGCCGCCCCGTCGATTCCACCGAGGCGCCGATCCGTTTCGATGCCAAGGTCAACGGCTACTATCTCCCGGAGACGAAGAAACTGCTGTTCGAGGAGATGGCGGTGTCCAGCGAGAAGGGCAACGTCGCCGGCTCCCTTGCCATGCGCTTCGGCGACCGGGACCCGGAAATCAGCTTCGTGATGATCGCCAGCGAGCTGGAATCGGCCGCCGTCAAGCAGTTCTGGCCGTTCTGGATGGCGAAGACGGCGCGCAGCTGGGTGATCAAGAACATTTTCGGCGGCACCGTCACCAACGGCCGCATCGAATTCTACCTCGCCGAAGGCCGTGAACGCCTGCCGGGCGTGCCGATGCATCTCGGCCCGGAGGAGTTGAAGATCGACTTCGACATCGAGGGCGCGCGCATGAACGTCGCCGGCGAGATCCCGCCGCTGCGCGACACGTCCGGGAAGTTCCGCCTGCGCGGGCCGCGCACGGAGATCGCGATCAACGGCGGCACGGCCTATTTCCCATCCGGCCGCTCCGTCGCGCTGACCGGCGGCACCTTCGTGCTGCCGGACAACTATACCAAGCCGCTGATGGCGGACATGGACATCGACGTCGCCGGCAATGCCGACGCCATTGCGGAGCTGGTGACCTACCGGCCGATCCGCGCCCTGCCGGCCACCGGTTTTGCGCCGGACGACTTCAGCGGCCAGGTGAAGGCCAAGGTCAAGGCGCATTTCGGCGTCATCTCCGCCCACAACCCGCCGCCGCCGCAGTGGACGGCGGCCCTCTCGCTGGACGCCGTCGACGTCGGCAAGCCGATCGCCGGGCGCACCGTGACGGGCCTGCGCGGCCTCCTTGCCATCGACCCCCAGAAGGCCGACCTCAAGGCCAGGGGCGATATCGACGGCGTGACGCTCGACCTGGAGCTCGTCGAGCCCGTCGGCAAGGCGGCCGGTTTCAAGCGCAAGACGGTGCTGTCCGGCACGCTCGACAACAGGGACCGCCGCACGCTGCTGCCGGGCCTCGAGGATGTGGTGGAAGGCCCGGTCGAGGTGCGGCTGGAGCAGGACGGCGACGGGCCGCGCACGGTGGAGGCGGATGTCGGGGCGGCCGCGGTCTCCATACCCTGGATCGGCTGGACCAAGGGCGCGGGCATCGGCGGCAAGGTGACGCTGACGGCGGACACGAAGGAGGGGGTCACCCGGATTTCCGATTTCCGCTTTGCCGGTGACGGGTTCACCGTGGCGGGCAATCTCAGCTTCCGCGGCACGCGGCTCGATGCGGCGAATTTTTCCACCGTCCGGCTCTCGGCCGACGACCGGTTCCGGCTGAAGGTGGAGCAGGGCAAATCCGGCTATACGGTCGTGGCGGATGGCGAGGCGGCCGATGTGCGCGCCGTGCTGGCACGCCTCAAGACCGCGAGCGGCGGTGGCGGCGGGGAAAAGCAGGGCCTCAACATCCGGGCCGACCTCGCGCGGGCCATCGGCTTCAATGGCGAAACGCTCTCCAATGTCAGCTTCCGCTACAGCACGGCGGGCAGCCGCATTTCCGGCATGGACCTTTCGGCGGTGACGAAGAGCGGCGCGCCCGTGGTGGCGCAGCTTGCCAGCAACGGCGGCACGGACGCCATCCAGCTCACCAGCGGCGATGCCGGCGCTGTGGCGCGCTTTGCCGATATCTACAGCCACATGCGCGGCGGCCTCCTGAATGTCCGCCTGCGCGAGACGGCGGGCAGCATCTGGCGCGGTTCCGTCGACATCCGCAATTTCTCGCTCGTCGGGGAAGAGCGGCTGCGCTCGCTGGTCTCGACGCCGGCGGGCGAAAGCGGGCGCAGCCTCAACGACGCGGTGCGCCGCGAGATCGACGTGAGCGCGGTGAAATTCTCCCGCGGCTTCGCCCAGGTGCGCACCGGCGGCGGCGCGCTGAGCCTCGAAAACGGCGTGGTGCGCGGCGAAACCGTCGGCGCCACCTTCCAGGGCACGGTGCGCGATGCCAGTGGCCGGACCGACATGACCGGCACCTTCATGCCGGCCTACGGCCTCAACCGGCTGTTCGCCGAGCTGCCGCTGATCGGCATCCTGCTCGGCAACGGCAACGACCGCGGCCTGATCGGCATCACCTTCAAGCTCTCCGGCCCCTTCGACAAGCCGAAGCTGACGATCAACCCGCTGTCGATCATCGCCCCCGGCGTCTTCCGCAACATCTTCGAGTTCCAGTGAAAAAGGCCGCCCGGAGGCGGCCTTCAGGCTGTCGACAAAGTCCGCAGACCTCTCCTCCGTCATGGTCGGGCTCGACCCGACCATCCACAAGCCGTTGAAAGAATGGATCCTCGGCTCAAGCCCGAGGATGACGGCGGAGAAGGCGGTGGTCAGGCCGGGCGCACCAGGATGTGCTTCTTCTTGCCCAGCGAGAGCTTGATCACGCCGTCGCCCGAAACGTCGGCGGTGCCGATGACGCGGCGTTCGTCGGAAACGGCGGCATCGTTGATGCGCACCGCGCCGCCCTGCACATGGCGGCGGGCTTCGCCGTTGGAGGCGGCAAGGCCGGCCTTGACGACGAGGGTGAGGAGGCCGATGCCGGCTTCGAGCTCACCGGCGGACACCTCGATCGACGGCAGGTTCTCGGCGATCGCGCCTTCCTCGAAGGTCTTGCGCGCGGTTTCGGCGGCCTGCTCGGCGGCCTCGCGGCCGTGCAGCATTGCCGTCACCTCGGTGGCGAGGATTTTCTTCACCTCGTTGATCTCGGCGCCGCCGAGCGCGGAGAGCCGGGCGATCTCGTCCATCGGCAGCGTCGTGTAGAGCTTCAGGAAGCGCGAGACGTCGGCGTCCTCCGTGTTGCGCCAGTACTGCCAGAAGTCATAGGCCGACAGCATGTCCGGGTTGAGCCAGACGGCGCCGGAGAGAGACTTGCCCATCTTGGCGCCCGAGGCGGTCGTCAGGAGCGGCGAGGTCAGCGCGTAGAGCTGCGGCGTGCCCATGCGGTGGCCGAGGTCGATGCCGTTGATGATGTTGCCCCACTGGTCCGAGCCGCCCATCTGCAGGCGCACGTCGTAGCGCTTGCTCAATTCGACGAAGTCGTAGGCCTGCAGGATCATGTAGTTGAATTCGAGGAAGGACAGCGAGTGCTCGCGGTCGAGGCGCAGCTTCACGCTGTCGAAGGAAAGCATGCGGTTGACGGAGAAATGCCGGCCGACATCCCGCAGGAATTCGAGGTAGTTGATGCCGAGCAGCCAGTCGGCATTGTTGATCATCAGCGCGTCTTTCGGGCCCTCGCCATAGGTGAGGTAGTTCGAGAAGACCTTCTTGATGCTGGCGATGTTGCTGTCGATCGTCTCCGGCGTCATCAGCTGGCGCGCCTCGTCCTTGAAGGACGGGTCGCCGACCATGCCGGTGCCGCCGCCCATCAGCGAGACCGGGCGGTGGCCGGTCTTCTGGAACCAGTGCAGCATCATGATCTGGATGAGGCCGCCGGCATGCAGGCTCGGCGCGGTCGGATCGAAGCCGATATAGGCCGTCACGGTTTCCTTGGCGAGAAGGTCGTCGAGGCCGGTTTCATCGGAGATCTGGTGGATGAAGCCGCGCTCTTTCAGCGTGCGGAGGAAATCGGATTTGAATTCGGACATGGCCTGTCTCTCTTGCCGGGATGCTCTGGGCGGGATGTTGGCGGCCGGAGATAATTTTCCGGCGGACCGCCGGGCGTTTAGCACTGTTTCACCGCATAATCACTCCTAAAGTGATTCTGGAGCGGATGGCATGACGGGACTGCGGACGGCGATCGGTCTGATGAGCGGCACGAGCCTCGACGGCATCGACGTCGCGCTGTTGCGCACGGATGGCGAGGCCGTCGTCGAGCGCGGCCCCTTTCTTGCGCGGCCCTACGACGCCACCTTCCGCCGCCGCCTGCAAGGGGCGCTGGAGACCGCCAAGACGATCGGCAAGCGCGACGAACGGCCGGGCGAACTTGCCAAGATCGAGCGCGCGCTGACGCTGCGCCACGGCGAGGCCGTGCGCGCCTTCCTGGAGGAGAACGGGCTTGCGGCATCCGACATCGACGTCATCGGCTTCCATGGCCAGACCGTGCTGCACCGGCCGGATGCCGGTCTGACGGTGCAGCTCGGCGACGGCGGTCTGCTCGCCCGCGAGACCGGCATCGACGTGGTCTACGACATGCGGGCGAACGACATGGCGCATGGCGGGCAGGGCGCGCCGCTCATTCCCGCCTATCACGCCGCGCTTGCCGCCGGCCTTTCCGGCGCCACCGGCAAGGCGGTCGTCTTCGTCAATATCGGCGGCATTTCCAACATCACCTTCATCGGCGCAGGCGGGGCGATCGTCGCCTATGACAGCGGCCCCGGCAACACGCTGATCGACCAGTGGGTCGAGGCCCATGCCGGCATTCCCTACGACCAGGGCGGCATGATCGCCTCGGAGGGCCGCGTCGATCCCGGCCTTGCGGAGCGCTATCTCGGCCATGCCTTCTTCACCGATCCGGTGCGCCGCTCGCTCGACCGCAACGATTTCCGCCCGCCGGAGGGGCCGGACG
Source organism: Shinella yambaruensis (assembly GCF_050859155.1). NCBI lineage: Bacteria > Pseudomonadati > Pseudomonadota > Alphaproteobacteria > Hyphomicrobiales > Rhizobiaceae > Shinella > Shinella yambaruensis. Next base: position 1,854,774 of record NZ_CP150638.1, on the reverse strand, counting down.
CGAGCCTGGAGGACGGTGCGCGCACGCTGGCCCATGTCACGGCGGCGGCCATCCTGCGCTCGGCCCGCCACCTGCCGGAGCGGCCGAAACTCTATGTCGTGTGCGGCGGCGGCCGGCTCAACCGGGTGATCATGGGCGACCTTGCGGCGCTTGCCGAAACGGAGGGGGCGGAGGTGGTGACGGCCGAGGCGGTCGGCCTCGACGGCGACAGCATGGAGGCGGAGGCCTGGGCCTATCTCGCCGTCCGCTCGCTCCGCGGCCTGCCGCTCACCTTCCCGGGCACGACGGGCGTGACGGCGCCCGTGACCGGCGGCCTACTGCAGAAACACGCCCCCCGCGATTAACGGTTTTTTCGCGGGCACCGTCTAGGAATCGGTGAGATCGTTCCGGGGCGCCCTGCACGGAACGGCTTTGTGTCTTGCGTTAGGTGGCCAATGAGTGGCGCGGGCTTCCTGCTGGCGGTGAACTTTCTCATCGCGCAGTGTTTCTGCATGTTTTTCCTGGCGGTGTCCGCCAGGAGCCGCAACCGCGTCGCCGCCCGCTGGTTTGCCGGCACCTATGCCGTCGCCTCGCTCGCCACCATCTTCGAATTCCTCGTCGCCTATGTGCCGCCGGCAAAGCTCTGGGCGATCCTCGCCTTCGCCGCCATGCTGGGCGGCATGCTGATGCTGCGCGTCGGCGTCGGCCATCTCTACGGCCTTCGCACCAACCGGTGGGTCCTGGCGGGTATCTTCGTCGCCTTCGTCGCGCTCGACTACGTCATCTACGACCTGCCGCGCGGCACGCTCGCCCATGCGCTGCCCTACCAGACGCCGTTCGCGGTGGCGCTCGGCATGAGCGCCTTCGCCGTCTGGCGGGCGCGTCCGGCCAGTTTCGTCGACCGGGCGCTCATCGTCCTCCTTGCGCTGACCAGCGGGCATTTCATCGTGAAGGCCTTCGCCGCCGTGCTCGCCGGGGCGGGCAACACGGCGGAGGACTATCTCGCCAGCCAGTTCGCGCTCGTCTCGCAGAGCATGGGCGCCGTGCTGATCGTCACGGTCGGCCTGATGCTGCTCTGCGTGCTCGTGCTGGAGATCGTCGCGGAGGAGAAGGGCAATGCGGAGGTCGATCCGCTGTCCGGCCTCCTCAACCGCCGCGGCTTCGACAACCGCATCGACGCGCTGCTGGCGGGCGCCGGGCCGCATGGCCTCATCCTGTGCGACATCGATCATTTCAAGTCGGTCAACGACACGCATGGCCACCAGGGCGGCGACAGCGCCATCCGCGCCTTCGGCGAGGCGCTGCGTGTCGCGGCGCCGCCAGGCGCGCTCGCCGCGCGCATCGGCGGCGAGGAGTTCGCGCTCTTCCTGCCGAACACCGGCAGGGAGGCGACGCTGCTCTTCGCCCAGACCCTGCGCGCCACCCGTGCCGTCGCGCCCATTCCCGGCCTGCCGCCGGCCGTGCGCATCACCGCCAGCTTCGGCGTCGCCGAGGTGACGCGCGGCGAGCCGCTGCGCTTTGCCATGCGCCGGGCGGACGATGCGCTCTATGCGGCCAAGAATGCCGGGCGCGACTGCGTGCGCGAGGCGGAGCCGCCCGCGGTGGTGCTGGAGGTCGTCAAGCGCGCGAACTGAGGCGCGTGACCGGAAGGCAAAGAAAAAGCCCGGCGAACGTCACCGGGCTTCTTTTTTGTTTTCTTCTCGGCCGGTCAGCGGATGCGCTTGGCGGCCGGTTCCGGCGTCAGTTCGCCGGCGAGGCGGCGGTCGAGGTAGTCCTCGCATTCCGCCATCAGGGTTTCCGTCTGGCCGTTGAAGAAGTGGTTGGCGCCCGGCACCGTGCGATGGGTGATCAGGATGCCCTTCTGCGTCTTGAGTTTCTCGACGAGGCCGTTGACGTCCTTCTCCGGCGCCACCTTGTCGGAATCGCCGTTGATGATGAGGCCCGACGACGGGCAGGGCGCGAGGAACGAGAAGTCGTAGATGTTCGGCTGCGGGGCGATCGACATGAAGCCTTCGATCTCCGGGCGGCGCATCAGGAGCTGCATGCCGATCCAGGCGCCGAAGGAATAGCCGGCAACCCAGCAGCTCTTCGAATCGGGATGCAGGCTCTGCACCCAGTCGAGCGCGGAGGCCGCATCCGACAGTTCGCCCGCGCCATGGTCGAATTCGCCCTGGCTGCGGCCGATGCCGCGGAAGTTGAAGCGCAGCGTCGTGAAGCCGCGCTTCTGGAACATGTAGAACAGCTGGTAGACGATCTGGTTGTTCATCGTGCCGCCGAACTGCGGGTGCGGGTGCAGCACGATGGCGATCGGGGCGTTCTTCTGCTTGGACGGCTGGTAGCGCCCTTCAAGGCGACCGGCGGGTCCGTTGAAGATGATTTCGGGCATTCTTACTCCGGCAAGTTCGCGTTCTGGAACGGATTCTTGTCAACTGAAGTCTTGACGAAACCAGTCAGCTTTTCTAGAACCTAGTTTAGAACCATTCGAAACTGTGTAGGCGCCCATGGGACGCCGTGCGTTTGGTGTCATAAGGCAAGCCAGACGGAAATTTCAAGGAAAATGCACGCCGCCGTGAACTTGGCCTGGCAGGCATGGGTAAAGAATGACGAAGACGGAGCGCACATATCTGGACTGGAACGCCACGGCGCCCTTGCTGCCGGCGGCGCGCGAGGCCGTTCTTGCCGCGCTCGACAGCGTCGGCAATCCGTCTTCCGTGCACGGCGAGGGCCGGGCGCTGCGCATGCTGGTGGAGGCCGCGCGCCGTGACGTCGCCGCGCTGGTCGGCGCCGCGCCGGCCCATGTGATCTTCACGGGCGGCGCCACCGAGGCGGCGAACCTCGTCCTGACGCCCGACTACCGCATGGGCCGCACGCCGCTTGCCATCGGCCATCTCTATGTGTCCGAGATCGAGCATCCGGCGATGCGCGAGGGCGGGCGTTTTGCGCGCGAGGCCGTGACGACGATCCCCGTCACCCGCGCCGGCCTCGTCGATCTCGACGCGCTGGAAACGCTTCTTGCGGGCCATGACAAGGCGAAGGGCCTGCCGATGGTGGCGGTCATGCTCGCCAACAACGAGACGGGCATCGTGCAGCCGGTGAAGGCGGCGGCGGAGACCGTGCGCCGCCATGGCGGCCTCCTTGTCGTCGATGCGGTGCAGGCCGTCGGCCGCGTGCCGGTCGATATTGTGGCGCTCGACGCCGATTTCCTGATCGTCTCCTCGCACAAGCTGGGCGGCCCGAAGGGCGCCGGCGCGCTGATCTCGCGCGGCGAGGTGCTGATGCCCGTGCCGCTGATCCGCGGCGGCGGGCAGGAGAAGGGGCATCGCTCCGGCACGGAAAACCCGGCGGCGCTTGCCGGCTTTGCCGCGGCCGCGCGGTTTGCCGCCGCCGACCTTGCGGAGCGCAACGGACGGATCGCCGCCCTGCGCGCCACGCTGGAGGCCGGCATGCGGGCGGTGACCAACGACGTCATCATCCACGGCGCGGATGTCGAGCGTGTCGCCAACACCTCGTTCTTCAGCCTGCCGGGCCTGAAATCGGAGACGGGGCAGATCGCCTTCGACCTGGAGGGCATTGCGCTTTCGGCAGGGTCAGCCTGCTCTTCCGGCAAGGTCGGGCAGAGCCATGTGCTGGCGGCCATGGGCTTCGATGCCGCGCTCGGCGGGCTGCGGGTCTCGCTCGGGCCGGGCTCGACGGCGGAGGATGTGGAACGCTTCCTCGCCGCCTTCTCGCGCGTCGTTTCGCGGCGGCGCATGACGGGAAACGCGGCGTGAGGTGAATCTTGCGGGAACGCAAGTTTTCGCTTGCCAAAGGGTGGGAAAAACCGCCTTTGGCGCTTACATAACCGGCGGGAGGCCCGCCACACGTTGACAAACTGCCGGACCTTGGATCCGGCAAGATTGGAGAACGACATGCCTGCGGTGCAGGAAACGATCGATCAGGTCCGTCAGATAGACGTCGACCAGTACAAATACGGCTTCGAGACGAAGATCGAGATGGACAAGGCGCCGAAGGGCCTGTCCGAGGATATCATCCGCTTCATCTCGGCCAAGAAGAACGAGCCCGACTGGATGCTCGAATGGCGCCTGGAGGCCTATCGCCGCTGGCTGACGCTCGAGGAGCCGACCTGGGCGCGCGTCGATTATCCGAAGATCGACTTCAACGACCTTCACTACTACGCCGCGCCGAAGAACCAGACCGGCCCGAAGTCCATCGACGACGTCGATCCCGAGCTTCTGAAGATGTACGAGAAGCTCGGCATTCCGCTGCGCGAGCAGGAGATCCTCGCCGGCGTGCAGACCTCGAAGATCGCCGTCGACGCCGTGTTCGATTCGGTCTCGGTCGTCACGACCTTCAAGGAAGAGCTGAAAAAGGCCGGCGTGATCTTCATGTCGATCTCCGAAGCCATCCGCGAGCATCCCGATCTCGTGAAGAAGTATCTCGGCTCCGTCGTCCCGACGACCGACAATTTCTACGCGACGCTGAACTCCGCGGTCTTCACCGACGGCTCCTTCGTCTTCGTGCCGAAGGGCGTTCGCTGCCCGATGGAACTGTCCACCTACTTCCGCATCAACGAGAAGAACACCGGCCAGTTCGAGCGCACGCTGATCATCGCGGAGGAGGGCGCCTACGTGTCCTACCTCGAGGGCTGCACCGCGCCGCAGCGCGACGAGAACCAGCTCCATGCGGCCGTCGTCGAGCTGGTCGCGCTCGATGATGCCGAGATCAAGTATTCCACCGTCCAGAACTGGTATCCGGGCGACAAGGAAGGCAAGGGCGGCATCTACAACTTCGTGACGAAGCGCGGCGATTGCCGGGGCAAGAACTCCAAGATCTCGTGGACGCAGGTCGAGACCGGCTCCGCCATCACCTGGAAATATCCGTCCTGCATCCTGCGCGGCGACGGTTCGCGCGGCGAGTTCTACTCGATCGCCGTCTCGAACGGCCACCAGCAGATCGACAGCGGCACGAAGATGATCCATCTCGGCAAGAACACGTCGAGCCGCATCGTCTCCAAGGGCATTTCCGCGGGTTTCTCCAACAACACCTATCGCGGCCAGGTCTCGGCCCACCGCAAGGCGGAGAACGCGCGCAACTTCACCCAGTGCGACTCGCTTTTGATCGGCGACAAGTGCGGCGCGCATACCGTGCCCTATATCGAGGCGAAGAACGCGACCGCCCATTTCGAGCACGAGGCGACCACCTCGAAGATCTCCGAGGACCAGCTGTTCTACTGCCTGCAGCGCGGCATCCCGACCGAAGCGGCGATCGCGCTGATCGTCAACGGCTTCGTCAAGGAAGTCATCCAGGAACTGCCGATGGAATTCGCCGTCGAGGCGCAGAAGCTGATCGGCATCTCGCTGGAAGGCTCGGTCGGCTGATCGGGTGAAGGAATGTCCCGGCGGGTTCCGCCGGGGGGCCGGACAAGCCTCACGATGAAGTTCCCGCGTGATCCGTTATAATAGCGGATGCGGCTCTCATCTGGAGGCGACGACATGGATCCGGTCAATCTGACGTACTACGCCGTGGTTTGCGGTGGACTTGCAGCCTATTCGCCGACGCTTACGAACAGGATCGTGCGATTGGCGATGGGGTTCGGGGTGGGTGCCCTTTCGGCGACGCTCCTTCCGGTGGTCCACTTCTTCCTCGGCTTCTGAAACGAAGACGGGAGCGCGGGACGCGCTCCGAAGCCAGGATCGAAAACCATGCTTGAAATCAAGAATCTGCACGCCCGCATCGCCGAAGACGGCACCGAGATCATCCGCGGCCTGAACCTTTCCGTGAAGGCCGGCGAAGTCGCCGCCATCATGGGCCCGAACGGCTCGGGGAAGTCGACGCTCTCCTACATCCTCTCCGGCCGCGAGGACTATGAAGTCACCGAAGGCGACATCCTCTACGACGGCGAGAGCATCCTGGAGCTCGACCCGGCCGAGCGCGCCGCCAAGGGCATCTTCCTCGCCTTCCAGTATCCGGTCGAGATCCCGGGCGTCGCCACCATGCAGTTCCTGAAAGTGGCGATGAACGAACAGCGCAAGGCGCGCGGCGAGGCGGAACTGACGACGCCGGACTTCATGCGCCGCGTCAAGGAAGCCGCCGCCGAACTGAAGATCGCGCCGGAAATGCTGCGCCGTCCGCTGAACGTCGGCTTCTCCGGCGGCGAGAAGAAGCGCGCCGAAATCCTGCAGATGTCCCTCCTGGAGCCGAAGCTGTGCATCCTCGACGAGACCGATTCCGGCCTCGACATCGACGCGCTGAAGATCGTCGCCGACGGCGTCAACGCGCTGCGCTCGCCCGACCGCGCCGTCGTCGTCATCACGCACTACCAGCGCCTGCTCGACTACATCGTGCCGGACACGGTGCACGTTCTCTACAAGGGCCAGGTCATCAAGTCCGGCGACAAGACGCTGGCGCATGAACTGGAAGCAAACGGCTACGCCGACATCATCGGTGCTGCGGCCTGACGGCACCCGTGAAGGAGTGATCTCATGAACATGCAGACAGGCATGAAGCTCTCCGTCGCCGAGACGGCGCTCTGCGAAGCCTACGACCATGCGCTCGGCGAACTGCCGGGCGACGGCGCGGTGCTTGCCGCCCGCGACGTCCTCATCAGCGACTTCAAGGAAGCCGGCCTTCCGACGCGCCGCGTCGAGGCCTGGCACTATACGGACCTCAGGGCGCTGCTGCGCGCCGTGCCGGCCTTTGATCCGGCGGCCTCCGCCGCCAGGATCGGTCCGCTGGTCGAGGGCTCCACGGTGCTTTCCGTCGTCAACGGAGTGGCGGATGCACGGGGCGCGGTCGAGGGCGTGACGCTGCGCACCTTCGCCAATGCGCTGGCCGACGGCACGGCCGCGGACGGCCTTGTCGCCCGCGACGGCGACGACACGATCGGCCGCATCAACGGCGCCTTCGTTCGCGACGGTTTCGTGCTGGATTTCCCCGCCGGCACCGAACTTGAAGCGCCGGTCGAAATCCAGACGATCCAGAATGCCGGCCAGGTCCATACGCGATTCCCGGCGACCTTCGGCGCGAACGTCAAGGCGACCGTCATCGAGCGCCATGTGGCGGCCGGCGACAATGCCGCCTTCGTCACGACGATCAGCGACATCTCGCTTGCCGACGGCGCGGAGGTCACCTGGGTCATCTTCCAGGGCCAGGGGGCGGCCGATACCCATCTCGGCCAGATCCGCATCACGCTCGGCACCGACGCCAAGCTGCGCCTCTACGTGATCAATGCCGGCGGCAAGCTCGTGCGGCAGGAAATCCACGCCGTGGTGGCGGGCGAGGGCTCCGACCTCATCCTGCGCGGCATCAACCTGCTCGGCGGCGAGACGCATACCGACGTGACCTTCACGGTCGGCCACGACGTGCCGAACACGACCTCTACCGAGGTGATCCGCAACGTGATCTTCGATCGCGCCCGCGGCGTCTTCCAGGGGCAGATCCGCGTTGCGCCGGACGCCCAGAAGACCGACGCCAAGATGTCGTGCAACACGCTGCTGCTCTCCGACGAAGCCGATTTCTCGGCCAAGCCGGAGCTGGAGATCTTCGCCGACGACGTGCAGTGCGGCCACGGCGCGACCGTGATCGACATCGACCACACGCAGCTCTTCTACCTGATGGCCCGCGGCATCCCGGAAAACAAGGCGCGCGCCATGCTGGTCAACGCCTTCGTCGCCGAGATCGTCGAGGAGCTGGAAGACGAGCCGCTGGTCGAGGCGCTGGAAGGCGTCATCGCCGACTGGCTCGACAAGCACGCCTAACAGGAGCAATCCCAGCAAAAGTGTACAGCGGTTTTGCGTCCGGATTGCGTAAACAAGGAAGTCGAGATGGAACACGCCCCCGCACTGGCCTATGACGTCGAGGCGATCCGCAAGGATTTTCCGATCCTGTCGAAAACGGTCTACGGCAAGCCGCTGGTCTATCTCGACAACGGCGCCTCGGCGCAGAAGCCGCAGGCGGTGATCGACGCGATTTCGCACGCCTATTCCAGCGAATATGCCAATGTGCATCGCGGCCTGCACTTCCTGTCGAACGCCGCCACGGACGCCTACGAGGCGGCGCGCGAGAAGGTGCGCCGTTTCCTCAACGCCTCCTCGGTCGACGAGATCATCTTCACGAAATCCTCGACCGAGGCGATCAACACGGTCGCCTACGGCTACGGCATGCCGAAGATCGGCGCGGGCGACGAGATCGTGCTGTCGATCATGGAGCACCATTCCAACATCGTGCCGTGGCACTTCATCCGCGAGCGGCAGGGCGCCAAGCTCGTCTGGGCGCCGGTGGACGATACGGGCGCCTTCCACATCGAAGACTTCGAAAAGTGCCTGACGGAGCGCACCAGGCTCATCGCCATCACGCATATGTCGAACGCGCTCGGCACCATCGTGCCGGTCAAGGAGATCTGCCGCATCGCCCGCGAGCGCGGCATTCCGGTGCTGGTCGACGGGTCGCAGGGCGCCGTGCACATGCCGGTGGACGTGCGCGACATCGATTGCGACTGGTACGTGATGACCGGCCACAAGCTCTACGGCCCCTCCGGCATCGGCGTGCTCTACGGCAAGATGGACCGGCTGAAGGAGATGCGGCCCTTCCAGGGCGGCGGCGAGATGATCGTCGACGTGACCGAGGACATCGTCACCTACAACGACCCGCCGCACCGCTTCGAGGCCGGCACGCCGCCGATCGTGCAGGCGATCGGGCTCGGCCATGCGCTCGACTACATGGAGAAGATCGGCCGTGCGGCGATCGCCACCCATGAGGCGGACCTACGCGACTATGCCCATGAGCGGCTTTCGGCGATCAATTCGCTGAAGATCTTCGGCACGGCGCCGGGCAAAGGCTCGATCTTCTCCTTCGAGCTGGAAGGCATCCATGCCCATGACGTCTCGATGGTTATCGACCGGGCAGGGGTGGCGGTGCGCGCCGGCACCCATTGCGCCCAGCCGCTCTTGAAACGCTTCGGCGTCACCTCCACATGCCGGGCATCGTTCGGCCTGTACAACACGCGCGCCGAAGTCGATGCCCTGGCCGACGCGCTCGACCATGCCCGCAAATTCTTTGCCTGAGGAGGTGGACCCATGTCCCTCGACGCAACGGAAGACAAGACCGACGTCCGCGACGGCATCGTGCATTCGGCGATCCCGGACGACGAACTGGCGCGCCTTTCCGACGACATCATCTCCGCCCTGAAGACGGTCTACGACCCGGAAATCCCGGCCGACATCTTCGAGCTCGGCCTGATCTACAAGATCGACATCGAAGACGACCGCATGGTCAAGATCGACATGACGCTGACGGCGCCCGGTTGCCCCGTGGCCGGCGAGATGCCGGGCTGGGTGGAAAACGCCGTGGGCGCGGTCGAGGGCGTGTCCGGCGTCGAGGTCAAGATGACCTTCGATCCGCCGTGGACGCCGGACCGCATGTCGGAAGAGGCGCAGGTCGCCGTGGGCTGGTATTGATACGGCAAGGCCGGCTGCTGCGGCTTGCCCCTCACCCTAGCCCTCTCCCCGCAAGCGGGGAGAGGGGACGTGCCCGATGCAATGCCGAGATCTGGGAAAACCGTGCGGCATATCCCTTCTCCCCGCTTGCGGGGAGAAGGTGGCGGTAGCCGGATGAGGGGCAAACTCTCAGCGCTGTGACTTGATCCGTTAACCCGCCAACACTAGATTCGGATTCGCAGACCGCCGGGCCTTGAACCCGGCCGGCGAAGGAGAAGCGGCCCATGGCCTTTGCAGTGATGACACTCACCGACGCGGCGGCAGACCGGGTCAAGGCGATCGTCGACAATGCCGGCGGCGATGCCAAGGGCATTCGCGTCGGCATCAAGAAGGGCGGTTGCGCCGGCATGGAATATGCCATCGACCTCGTCACCGAGCCCAATGCCAAGGACGACCTGATCGAACACAACGACGCCAGCGTCTGGGTCGCGCCGGAGGCGGTGCTCTACCTTCTCGGCACGCAGATGGATTTCGAGGTGACGACGCTGCGCTCCGGCTTCACCTTCCACAACCCGAACCAGACGTCCGCCTGCGGCTGCGGCGAATCGGTCGAGCTGAAGCCGGCCGATCTTGCGGCCCTCGCGGCCTCCGGCCAGCCGACGGTGCGCGCCGGCTGAGCCGGTCGGGCATTGCGCAGCCCGTCAATCCTTGCGGCTTTCCTTCTCCGGCGGTCTTGCCGGGAGCGTTTCCACGTCCTTTCCGAAATCGCTCCAGCCTTTCGTCCCGGCGCAATTCCGGCAAAACCGCTTCGCACTTTTGCCGGAATTGCTTTAGTCTCCCGCGCGCGGCGCGCGAATCCGGCGCCGGCGTGATCGCCAGGGAGAGGGGCGCGAGCGATGGACGACTTTGCCGCGGCACTTTACCAGAACCTGCCCTTTCCCGTGGTCATCGTCGACGCGCAGGGGCGTCTCGTTTCCCATAATGATGCGGCGGCCCGCACCTTCGGCTGGAGCCGCGACGACGGGGCGGCGGCGGGCGTAGCCGTTCTCGCGGGCGAGGCGGCAGCGGCGCGCCTTGCCCGTCAGGCCGCGGGCGGGCGCGAAAATACCCATGCTCTCTGCTTCCGCCACGACAACGGCGCCACCTTCGATGCGACGGCCCATGTGATCGCCATGCCGGATGCGGGCGGACGGCCCTCCTATGCGATCCTCCTGCGCAGCCTTCTGAGCGGGGGCAGCCACGGCGAGCAGATCCTGCTGGGCCAGCGCATCGCGGCGGCGCTCGACACGATGCCCGAGGGGTTTGCGATCTTCGACGAGACGGAGCACCTCGTCATGTTCAACCGCTCCTACAAGGAGCGGTGCGGACCGGCCCGCGATGCCGTGCGCGTGGGCGTGACGCTGGAGAGCATTACGCGCGCCAATATCCGCGCGGGCATGTTTCCCGGCATCCGGGAGGGAACGCCGGAGGCCGAGGCGATGGTGCGCGCCCGCCTCGAAAGCCACAGGAACACCGGCAGCGGCGGAACCGTCTTCGAGTTCGGCAAGGACCGGTGGATCCGCGGCGAGAGCCATGTGGCCGAGACCGGCGACATCGTCGCGCTGCGCGTCGACGTAACGGAGCTGAAGCGCACCGAAGCGGCGCTGGAGATGAAGCGCCGCGAATATCTCTCGCTGCTGCAGATCCTGCCCGACATGATCCTGCGGTTCGATCGCGACCTGACGATCCGCTTCGCCAATGACAAATACGCCCATTTCGTCGGCTCGACGACGGACGGGCTGATCGGCCGCTACCTGCCGGATATCGCCTGCGCACCGGAACATACCGCGGCGCTGATGGACGTCGAGAACTACACCCGCGCCGCGCCCGTCAAGACCGTGGAGATCTGCATCGAGGGGCATGACGGCCAGATGATGTGGATGCTCTGGACCGCCGTGGCGATCTTCGACAAGGAGGGTGTCTGCGAGGTCGTCTGCGTCGGGCGCGACATCACCGAGGCCAAGCGCCAGCAGCAGCAGGTGGAAGCCCAGACGAAGGAGCTGCGCCGCAAGAACGAGGCGCTGGACCAGTTCACCGCCACGGTCTCGCATGACCTGAAGGCGCCGCTGCGCCACCTTTCCATGTTCGCCGAGATGATCTCGGAGGACCTGCACCGCGGCGACATCGCCGAACTGCCGACCTATGCCGACCATGTGCGCAAGAGCGCCGCGCGCATGCGCCGGATCATCGACAGCCTGCTGGAATTCTCGCAGATCGCCTACCGGATCTCGGCGCCGAAGCCCGTTTCGCTCTCCGACGTGGTGCGCGACGCGCTCGCGCTGCTGGAAAGCCATGTGCAGGAGGCGGGCGGGCGTGTCGAGGCCGCGCCCATGCCGGACGTGATGGGCGATCCGGAACTCCTGAAGCGGCTGGCGCAGAACCTCATCGGCAATGCGCTGAAGTACCGCAGGCCCGGCGCCGCGCCGGTCGTGCGCGTCTACTGCCGCGAGCGCCCGGGCGGCATCGATTTCGTCGTCGAGGATGACGGCATCGGCATCGACCCGCAGCATGCAGGGCGGATTTTCGAGGTGTTTCAACGCCTTCACCGGGACGAGGCGGTGTACCAGGGCACCGGCGTCGGACTCGCGCTGGCGCGCCGGATCGTCGAGAGCCACAACGGGGTGATAACGCTTGACACGCAGTACGGTCCGGGGGCACGCTTCGTCGTGACGTTTCCGCAACCCGTAAAATCAAAGGGGAACGATCGTGGGAGGCTCGGCTAGAAAGCTGATCGTCGTGGACGACGACCTTGTGGACGTGCGCTTCGTCATGCGTGCCTTCAGCGATGCCGGCAGCACGATCGAGATCACCCATGTCGCCGACGCGGAACTGGCGAGCGACCGGCTCGACCGCGAGGCCTTCGACTACATCCTGCTCGACATCAACATGCCCGGCACCAGCGGCATGGACCTGCTCAAGCGGCTGCGCGGACGCGCCCGCACGGCGGTGACGCCCGTCATCATGCTGTCCTCGTCCTCCAGCACCGCCGATGTCAACCGCGCCTATCAGAACGGTGCCAATGCCTATGCCGTCAAACCCTCGACGCTGAGCGGCTATCGCGATTTCGCCGAAGGCTTTACCCGCTTCTGGGTGGACGTCGCCGTCTCGCCCTGACCTCTCCCTGCCCGCAATGAAAAACCCCGGCCGATGGATCGGCCGGGGTTCGTCAGTCTGTGGCGTGAATCCTCGGGTCGAGCCCGAGGATGACGGAGGAGAGGTTGCGGGATACGCCGTTGGAAACCGGACCCGGCCGACAGGAACGGCCGGGACACAAAGCTCCTACTCGGCAGCCTCCGCATAATCCTCCAGCGGCGGGCAGGAGCAGACGAGGTTGCGGTCGCCGTAGACATTGTCGACACGGTTGACCGGCGACCAGTACTTGTCCACCCGGAAGGCGCCCGGCGGGTAGCAGGCCTGCTCGCGCGAATAGGGGCGATCCCATTCGCCGACGAGGTCCTCCACCGTGTGCGGGGCGTTCTTCAGCGGGTTGTTGTCCTTGTCCATCGTGCCGTCCTCGATGGCGCGGGCCTCCTCGCGGATCGCCAGCATCGCCTCGCAGAACCGGTCGATCTCGGCCTTGGTCTCCGATTCGGTCGGCTCGATCATCAGCGTGCCGGCAACCGGCCAACTCATGGTGGGGGCGTGGAAACCGCAGTCGATCAGCCGCTTGGCGACGTCGTCGACGGTGACGCCGGCGCTTGCCGCAAGCGGGCGCGTGTCGATGATGCATTCATGCGCCACGCGACCCTTGGCGGAGGCGTAGAGCACGTCATAGGCGCCCTTCAGACGGGCAGCGATATAGTTGGCGTTGAGGATCGCCACCTTGGTCGCCTGCGTCAGGCCTTCGCCGCCCATCATCAGGCAGTAGCTCCAGGAGATCGGCAGGATGGAGGCCGAGCCGAAGGGCGCCGCCGAGACGGCGCCGGTATTGCCAAGGCCCGCGACTTCCGGATGGCTCGGCAGGAAGGGCGCAAGGTGCGCCTTCACGCCGATCGGCCCCATGCCGGGGCCGCCGCCGCCATGCGGAATGCAGAAGGTCTTGTGGAGGTTCAGGTGCGAGACGTCCGAGCCGATGTCGCCCGGGCGGGCAAGGCCCACCATGGCGTTCATGTTGGCGCCGTCCATGTAGACCTGGCCGCCATACCTGTGCACGATCTCGCAGACCTCGCGCACATTCTCCTCGAAGACGCCGTGCGTGGAGGGATAGGTGATCATGCAGCAGGAGAGGTTTTCCGCATACTGCTCTGCTTTTGCACGGAAATCCTCCATGTCGATATCGCCGTTCTCCGACACTTTCACGACGACGACCTTCATGCCGGCCATCTGGGCTGAGGCCGGGTTGGTGCCGTGCGCGGAGGTCGGGATGAGGCAGACGTCGCGATGCGTGTCGCCATTGGCGAGGTGATAGGCGCGGATCGTCAGGAGGCCGGCATATTCGCCCTGCGCGCCGGAATTCGGCTGCATGGAGACGGCGTCGTAGCCGGTGATGTCGCAGAGCTTCTGCGACAGGTCCTCGATGAGGTGGCGATAGCCCTGCGCCTGGTCGGCGGGCACGAAGGGATGGATCTCCGCGAATTCCGGCCAGGTGATCGGCAGCATTTCCGCCGTGGCGTTCAGCTTCATCGTGCACGAGCCGAGCGGGATCATCGCCCGGTCGAGCGCCAGGTCCCGGTCGGAGAGGCGGCGGATATAGCGCACCATCTCGCTTTCCGCGCGGTTCATGTGGAAGATCGGATGCGTCAGGTATTCGCTGGTGCGCAAGAGGTCTTCCGGCAGGCGGTAGTCCGGCTCGAATTCGGCCACCTCGAAATTGCCGCCGAAGGCGCGCCAGACGGCTTCCAGCGTGACGGGGCGCGAGCGCTCGTCGAGGCTGATGCCGATGCGGTCGTCACCGATCTTGCGCAGGTTCACGCCTTCCGCGACGGCCGTCTTCAGGATGATGCCCTGCAGCTTGCCGACATGGACGGTGATCGTGTCGAAGAAGACGTCGGGCTCGACCGTGTAGCCGAGCTTTTCGAGGCCCTTGGCGAGGCGCACGGTCTTCTGGTGCACGCTCTGGGCGATCGCCTTGAGGCCCTGCGGCCCGTGGAAGACGGCGTACATCGAGGCCATGACGGCGAGCAGCACCTGCGCGGTGCAGATGTTCGACGTCGCCTTTTCGCGGCGGATGTGCTGTTCGCGGGTCTGGAGCGACAGGCGATAGGCGCGGTTGCCGCGCGCATCGATCGACACGCCGACGAGGCGGCCGGGCATGGAGCGCTTGTAGGCGTCCTTGACGGCCATGTAGGCCGCGTGCGGCCCGCCGTAGCCGACCGGCACGCCGAAGCGCTGGGTGGAGCCGATGGCGATATCCGCATCCATGTCGCCGGGCGATTTCAGGAGCGCGAGGGCCAGCGGATCGGCCGCGATGACGGCGATGGCGCCGGTCTGGTGCAGGCGAGCGATGAGGCCCGAGAAATCACGCACATGGCCGTAGGTGCCGGGATACTGGAAGATCGCGCCGAAGACGTCGACGGGGTCGAGATCGGTGAAGGGATCGCCGACGATGATCTGCCAGCCGAGCGGTTCGGAGCGGGTCCTGAGGAGCGCGATGGTCTGCGGGTGGCAGTTCTCGTCGACGAAGAAGGCCTTGGCCTTGGATTTCGCCACGCGCTCGGCCATGGCCATGGCTTCGGCGGCAGCGGTCGCCTCGTCGAGCAGCGAGGCGTTGGCGACGTCGAGGCCGGTGAGGTCGCAGACCATGGTCTGGTAGTTGAGCAACGCTTCGAGGCGGCCCTGGCTGATCTCCGGCTGGTAGGGCGTATAGGCCGTGTACCAGGCGGGGTTTTCCAGGATGTTGCGCTGGATGACCGGCGGGGTGATCGTGCCGTAATAGCCCTGGCCGATCAGCGAGACGAGTTTCCTGTTGCGGTTGGCGGTCTCGCGCAGCTTGTCGAGCGCCTCGCGCTCGGTCATCGGCGCGCCCCATTCCAGCGGCTTTGCCTGGCGGATCGACTGCGGCACGGTGTCGTCGATCAGCGCGTCGAGGCTGTCATAGCCGATCACCTTCAGCATCGCCTCCATCTCCTTCGGCGAGGGGCCGATATGGCGACGGTTGGCGAAGTCGTAGGGCTGGTAATCGGTAAAGGCGAAATCCTTGGGAAGAGACATCAGCCGACAAGCTCCTTGTAGGCGGCTTCGTCCAGCAGGCTGTCCGCATCGGACGGGTTGGCGAGCTTCAGCTTGAAGAACCAGCCGGCGCCCTGCGGGTCGCTGTTGACGAGGGAGGGATCGGCGGTGATCGCCTCGTTGATTTCGACGATCTCGCCGTCAAGCGGACAATAGACGTCGGAGGCTGCCTTGACGCTCTCGACGGTGGCCGCATCGCCGCCCTTCTCGAAGGTCGCGCCGACCTCGGGCAGTTCCACGAAGACGAGATCGCCGAGCTGTTCGGCCGCGTGCACCGTGATGCCGACGGTCGCAACGCCGCCTTCGATCTTCAGCCACTCGTGTTCTTCGGTGAATTTCAGCATGTTCGTTCCTCTCTATGGGAAGGTTCGTTCGTTCTTTCGACCCTCATCCGCCTGCCGCGCCGTCGCGTCTCCCTCGCCCCGCTTGCGGGGAGAGGGCGGGGTGAGGGGCAATAGCCGGGCGGAGCGGGTCATGGTCAGCGCTTGAAGGTGTTCTTGACGAAGGGCATGGCCGCGACGGTGACGGGCAGGAATTTGCCGCGCACGCCGGCATAGAGCTGGGTGCCGGGCGCCGTCGCCGCCTTGGTGACGTAGCCCATGGCGACGGGGCCGTCGGCATTCGGGCCGAAGCCGCCGGAGGTGACGGTGCCGACGACGTCCTCGCCCTCGGCATCGGTGGCGAGCACCGCACCGCCGCGCACCGGCGCGCGGCCCTCCGCCTTCAGGCCGACGCGGCGGCGGGATGCGCCGTTTTCGAGCTCACCGAGGATGACGGCCGCGCCCGGAAAGCCGCCGGCGCGCTCGCCGCCCGTGCGGCGCACCTTCTGGATGGCCCATTCGAGACCGGCTTCCACCGGGGTCGTCGTCGTGTCGATGTCGTTGCCGTAGAGGCAGAGGCCGGCTTCGAGGCGCAGCGAATCGCGCGCGCCAAGGCCGATCGGCAGCACGTCCGGATGGTCGAGCAGGCGGCGACAGACCGCTTCGGCAAGGCTGGCGGGAATGGAGATCTCGAACCCGTCCTCGCCCGTATAGCCCGAACGCGAGACGATGCAGTCGGCATCGTGCAGGTCGCAGGCGCGCACGTCCATGAAGCGCATGGAGGAGACGTCCGCCCACAGTTCGGCGAGCACGGCCTCGGCATGCGGGCCCTGCAGCGCGATGAGGGCGCGGTCGTCGTGCAGGGTCAGTTCGCAGGTGTCGCCGATCTTCGCCTGCATGTGGGCAAAATCCGCCTCCTTGCAGGCGGCGTTGACGACGACGTAGAAATGGTCGCCGCGATTGGCGATCATCAGGTCGTCGAGGATGCCGCCCGCGTCATTGGTGAAGAGGGCGTAGCGCTGGCGGCCCTCGCCGAGGCCGAGGACATCGACCGGCACCAGCGTCTCCAGCGCGCGGGCGGCGTCCGCATTGTCGCCGGAGCGGGCGCGCACGGTGACCTGGCCCATGTGGGACACGTCGAAGAGGCCGGCGCTCGCGCGGGTGTGCAGATGTTCCTTCATCACGCCGGCGGCATATTGCACCGGCATCTCGTAGCCGGCGAACGGCACCATGCGGGCGCCGAGCGAAAGGTTCAGCGCATGAAGCGGGGTTTTCTTGAGTTCAGACGATCCGTCCAAAAGGCGCCCTCCAGTCCTGTGGCGCCCCCTATCCAACGGGCACCGGCTCACAATCCCGGCGCTTTCGCGCCGCTCTCCTGAGCCCCCTCTGTCCCTTCGCCTGAGATTGTTATCCCTTCGGCGAGCGCTCGAAAAACGCTTCTCTCCAGAGTTCCGACGGCACCTTGCTGGTCCTTTTGCCTGAGAGTTTCCGGGGCGGTTGCTCCTTCGGCACCGGCCATGCCCTTGGTCGGGCGGCCAGCTTCTCCCAGCGAGGTCGCCTCCAGATAAAGGCGTTGCCCGCGCTTTGGCAAGAGCGTTGCGTCGCTCCCAAGCGAATTTTTGTCGTAGCGGGAAAGGCCGGGCAGGGACCGCGCAAAGAAAAGCCCCCGAAGGGGCGGCAGGTTGGAGGATGGCTGTTTTCCGAAGGAGGATCAGGCGGGTTCCGGCACGGCGGGCAGGTCGTTCTCAACATAGAGGCGCTGCGCCTGCGAAACGGTTACCGCGCTTCCGGGGGCGGTGATCAGCGCCAGGGCCAGGGCCGGCGGATGGATGACGGTGAGCGCGGCGATCGCGCGGGCATCGCCGCGGACCTTCGCATCCTCGCTCCAGGCATGGATGCGCTCCTCGAAGAGGGTGTTCGCACGCGTCTGCGACCGCATTCCCTGCGATGCGTAGGCGGCCGTTGCCGGCGAAACTGTCACGATCTGTGTCATGGCATTCAACGGAGTTGGTTTTGCATCGTTGCAATTTATCAGTTGCATCTTTCTGAGGCATAAAGTGCTGCGGTTGCATTTTCATCGAATTTTAACGGTCTGTACGATTATCGGCCGGCCTTGCCTTTGGCGGCGGAATTCCGCCATAAGAGATATGGAATGCCGCCGGAATCGGGCGGGAACACGCATGCCGCCGATGGCGCGGGAGGAACCGATGAAGCCGATTTTCGTGCAATTGCAATGCGCTCCGGGCAAGACCTACGAGGTCGCCGACGCGCTTTACGCTACGGAACTCATTTCGGAGCTCTATTCGACGAGCGGCGACTACGACCTTCTCCTGAAGATCTATGTCGACAGCGAGGAGGATATCGGCAAGTTCATCAACGATCACGTCGCCTCGATTCCCGGCATCGTGCGATCCCTGACGACGCTGACCTTCCGCGCATTCTGACGCGCGCCGTTTCCAATATTCCCCTTCGCCCGTTCTTGCGCTAAAGCACGGCGCAACGAAAGAAGGCGAAGATGGCAGGCATCGAACACAAGCAGGTGGAGAACGACGAGGCGGGCATGCGGCTCGACCGGTGGTTCAAGGTCCACTATCCGGGCCTCGGCTTCGGCCAGCTGCAGAAACTGCTGCGCTCCGGCCAGGTGCGCGTCGACGGCGGCCGCGCCAAGAGCGACACCCGCGTGCAGCCCGGCCAGATGGTCCGCATCCCGCCGATGGACGTGGATGCCAAGGGCCCGAAGGCCGGCCCCATCGCCGGCCGCGACCTGAAACATTCCCCCGATGGCGAACTGCTCGCCCGCATGCTCTTGCATGAGGACGACAAGGTCTTCGTGCTCAACAAGCCGGCCGGCATCGCCGTGCAGGGCGGTTCGGGCGTCACCCGGCACATCGACAAGATGCTGGAGGCCTGGACGAGCCAGAAGGGCGAGAAGCCGCGGCTCGTGCACCGCCTCGACCGCGACACGTCGGGCGTGCTCGTCATCGCCCGCACGCGGGGCGCGGCGCAGAAGCTGACCGCCGCCTTCCGCGAGCGCGACACCAAGAAGACCTACTGGTCGCTGGTCAAGGGCGTGCCGAAGAAGCGCGAGGACAAGATCTCCACCTGGCTCGTCAAGGAGCAGACGCCGGATGGCGACCGCATGCGCATCGCCAAGCATGGCGAGGACGGGGCGGACCACGCCGTGTCCTTCTACCGTATCGTCGAGCAGGCGGGGCAGAACTTCGCCTGGCTGGAGATGGAGCCCTATACCGGCCGCACGCACCAGCTGCGCGTCCACGCCGCCCATATCGGCCACCCGATCCTCGGTGACCCGAAATATTTCGACGCGGACGTCAACTGGAGCTTTCCGGGCGGCGTGCAGAACCGCCTGCATCTCCATGCCCGCCATATCGACATCCCGCACCCGTCCGGCGGGCGCCTGCGCGTCACCGCGCCGCTGCCGCCGCACATGGTGCAGACCTGGAACCTCTTCGGCTTCGACCAGAACGCGGCGGACGAGGAAGACTGATGCGGCTCGTCCTTTTCGATTGCGATGGCACGCTGGTCGACAGCGTCAACCTGATCCATGAGGTCATGGCGCGCACTTTCGTCGATTTCGGCTTCGCACGGCCGGATATCGCGCAAACCAAGGCGATCATCGGCCTGACGCTCGACATCGCGATCGCCCGCATGCAGGGCAAGCCGCATGTCGACGACGAGGCGCTGGCGATGACCGCGCACTATAAGGCGGCCTATACCGGCGTGCGCGCCGAGCCCGGCTTCCAGGAGCCGCTCTTTCCGGGCATCGCCGCCATGATGGCGCGCCTCGAGCGGCAGGACGACCTGATCCTCGGCGCCGTGACGGGGAAGTCCCGCCGCGGCCTCGATCTCATCCGCGCCGCGCACGGCTTCGACAGGACGTTCTTCGTCTCGCGCACGGCCGACGACTGCCCCTCCAAGCCGCATCCGGCCATGGTGACGGAATGCTGCAGCGAGGCGGGCGTGGATGCGGTGCGCACGGTTGTCATCGGCGATGCGGTCTACGATATGCAGATGGCGAAGGCGGCGGGCGCGAAGGCGATCGGCGTTTCCTGGGGCTATGCCACCGTGCCCGAACTGGTCGAGGCCGGCGCGGACCACATCCTGCGCACGCCCGCCGACCTTCTCGAATGGCTGGAGATTTCCGATGCGTGATATCCTGAGCGACCTTTCCTATGCGATGAGCGATCCCGACCCGGTGCGCCGCGCGCAGATCCAGATGAAGCGCCCGTTGCCGAAGCGGTTCTACAAGGCGGTTTCGACGGACGAGGTGGAGGAGGGCCACCGCATCCTGCTCGACGGCCGCCCGGTGCGCACGCCCGGCAAGAAGCTGCTCGCCGTGCCGGCCCGGCCGATTGCCGACCGGCTCGTGGCCGAATGGGACGGGCAGGGCGAGGAGATCGACCCGGCGAAGATGCCGGTGACGCGGCTCGTCAATACGGCCGTCGACGGCGTCGCGGCGAATTTCGACGCGGTCTTCGACGAGATCGTGCGCTTTGCCGGCACGGACATGCTCTGCTACCGCGCGGATTCGCCGGCCGGGCTCGTCGAGCGGCAGCGCGAGGGCTGGGACCCGGTCATCCGCTGGGCGGCCGATGCAAGGGGCGCGCGCTTCATCCTCGTCGAAGGCGTGATGCATCAGGAACAGCCGGCGCCGGCGATCGAGGCCTTTTCCAAGGCGCTTGCCGCGTTCCGCGATCCGCTGGCGCTCGCCTGCCTGCACACGGTGACGACGCTCACCGGCTCGGCGCTGCTGGCGCTGGTGCTCGCCGAGGGCGTCGTCGACGCCGACAGGGCCTGGACGCTCGCCCATGTCGACGAGGACTGGCAGATCGAGCATTGGGGCACGGACGAGGAGGCCTTCCACCGCCGCGCGCTGCGCCGGGCGGAAATGGACGTCGCCGCCGCCGTGCTTGCGGAAATTCCGCGCTGAAAAGACTTTGTTAAGAGGTTCGCACCATTTTGGCGCGCGACCGAAATCCGACATCGCATACCGGTTTGACTTCATGCAGTTCCTCATTCGCGTCCTTCTTTCCGCCAGCCTTCTCTTCTCCACTCCCTTCGCCGCCAGCGCCGACGAGGCCTATCCGGTCCGAGACATCCGCAAGATCGTCGTCAGCGGCGACGGCAGCGCGTCCGCCACGGTGCTGAAGCGCGCCGGCGAGCACCTGAAACGGGCTGCCAAGGCGACGCGCCGGGCCGTCGCGATCGACCGGGCGGTAATGGATGTGCGGGTTTCCGGCGTGAGGCAGGGCAGCGACGGCCGGAGCACGGCCCGCGTGACGGTGACGCTGGACGGTCCCGGCGAACCGTCGCGCCGGACCCTGACGGTCAACAGCTTCATGCCGGAGCAGAGGGGACGCGAGGCAGCGCTCGGCGATGCCATCGCCAAGCGCGTGGCGCTCGCCTATCACCTGGCGCCGGTCGCCACCGGCAAGGCGACCTATGGCAAGCGTCCCGGCAAGGATCGCAAAGAGGCCGGCGGCAAGCGCCGCACGCCGACGAGGACCTCCATACAGGCCTATCCGGGCGGGGAGAAGCGCCCGCTGGTCATTCCGAGCGAGGCGGCGCTGACGGTGCGCTCGCGCGCGCTGCCGGAAGGCTCCAGGAAGAAGGTAGCGCCCTGCGTCGTCACGCAGGCGATCAGCTGCGATTGATCGCGCGAAATGCGCCTCGGCGAGGCGCGGCAAGGACCAGGCGAATCCGTGCGGGAAGCGTGATAGAGTTCCCTTCTTCTTGAAACGGAGGGGAACGAAGGCATGTTCGACGGTCTATCCGCCTATCGGCCGCAGGCGCTGGCGGCGCTGCGCATCATGACGGCATTGCTCTTCATCGAGCACGGCACGCAAAAGTTCTTCAATTTCCCGCCCTCGGACCAGCCCTTCGGCGATCTGATGAACCTGATAGGGCTGGCCGGCGCGCTGGAGATCGCCGGCGGCCTTTTGATCCTGCTCGGCCTCTTCACGCGGCCGGCGGCCTTCGTGCTCTGCGGCTTCATGGCGGTCGCCTATTTCATGGCCCATGCGCCGCAGAGCTTTTTCCCGATCAACAATCGCGGCGACGCCGCGATCCTGTTCTGCTTCGTCTTCCTGTACCTGACCGCCGCAGGGCCGGGCGCCTTCGCTCTCGACAATCGCCGTTAGAGCCGTCCGCTCTAGGCCGCGAATTTCAGGCCGAGGATGCCGGTGACGATGAGCGCGATGCAGCCCATGCGCATGGCGGTCACCGGCTCGGCGAAGAGGACGACGCCGAGCATCACGGTGCCGACCGTGCCGATGCCGGTCCAGATCGCATAGGCGGTGCCGATCGGCAGCGTCTTCACGGCAAGGCCGAGCAGGACGATGGAAACGACCATCGAGCCGGCGGTGAGGACCGTCGGCAGAGGCCTGGTGAAACCGTCGGTATATTTGAGGCCGATCGCCCAGCCGATTTCGAACAGGCCCGCGAGGGTGAGATAAATCCAGGGCATTGCCCACTCCATAAGAAAGGAGCGAGGCCGTCCCCGCGGTCGTGACCGGATGCCATCCGGCGGTAGCCGTCTACCGGGGTGCACTATACCCCGGTGGCGGGGAAGGGCAAGGACGGGGGCGGCATGCCAGCCATGCGCCCCCGCCATGGCAATGGCTCAGCCGAGACGCTCGGCATGCCACTTCAGGTGATCGTCCATGAAGGTGGAGATGAAGTAGTAGGAGTGGTCGTAGCGCTCGTGCATGCGCAGCGTCAAAGCGATGTCCGTATCCTTGACCGCCGCCTCGAAGAGCCAGGGGCGCAGGCCGTTTTCCAGGAAGCCGTCCGCCTTGCCCTGGTCGATGAGGAATTCCGGGAACCGGGCGCCATCGGCGACGAGCGCGCAGGCATCGTATTGCCGCCACGCCGCCCTGTCGGCGCCGAGATACTTTTCGAAGGCCGGGGCCGACCAGTCGGCGGTGGAGGGCTCGACGATCGGCGCGAATGCCGAGCAGCTCCTGAAGCGCTCCGGGTTCCTGAGCGCGATCGTCATGGCGCCGTGGCCGCCCATCGAATGGCCGAAAATGCCCTGGCGCGCCATGTCCATGCGGAAATGCTGGCTGACGAAATTCGGCAGCTCCTCCGTCACGTAGCTGTACATCTGGTAGTGTTCCGCCCAGGGCGCCTCGGTCGCGTCGAGATAGAAGCCGGCGCCCTTGCCCATCTGCCAGTTGGTGATTTCGTCCGGCACGTCGTTGCCGCGCGGGCTGGTGTCCGGGCAGACGACGATGAGGCCGAGCTCGGCGGCCATGCGCCGGTATTCGCCCTTCTCCATGACATTGGCATGGCTGCAGGTGAGGCCGGACAGATACCACAGCACGGGGCGCGGCTCGTGGATCGCCTGCGGCGGCACGAAGACGGCGAAGGTCATCTCGCACTTGCAGGCTTCCGAATCATGGGCGAACACGCCCTGCATGCCGCCGAAGGCCGTGTTCTGGGAAAGCACTTTCATCTGGGAACTCCGTAGGGTTCAGGTGGCGAGCGATACTGCCGCATTGACGGCGGCGGCAACCAGCACCGTGTTGAAGAAGAAGGAAACGATCGCGTGCAGCAGGTTGACCTTGCGCATCGCCGTGGAGGTGATGGCGATGTCCGAGGTCTGCGCGGTCATGCCGATGACGAAGGCGAAATAGAGGAAATCGTAGGCGCCAGGCGCGGCCTTACCGGGGAAATCGAGGCTTCGGCCGGCATCGAGGCTCGTTTCCGTGCTGCCGGGGCGCCAATAGAGATGGGCATAGTGCATGGCCGCCATGGTGTGGATGGTCAGCGAGCCGAGCGCGACGGAGGCGAAGGCGAGCACGAATTCGCCGAGGGAGGCGGCCGGCCGGTTGAGCACCACGAAGAGCGAGCCCGTGGAAACGGCGACGGCCGCGAACGTCACGGCGAAGATGACCGTGACCGGCTCGTCCGTGTCCGTCGCATAATGTTCGAGATGGGCGGCGGTCAGGCGCGGCACGCGCCAGGCGGTCAAGAGGAGATAGCAGAGGAAGAAGGCGACGGCCGCGATGCCGATGGCGAAATCCGGCTTGAGCCAGAGCGCAAGGAAAAGCGCGAGGGCCGCCGCGCCGATGCCGACATAGAAGGGCAGGTGCCTGCCGTAGATCCTCGGCCCCGGCGCCTTTTTCATGGGGACGGGCCAGCCTGCGCGTTCTTCGCCCGGCGGCAGAGGCGGTCGAGCATTTCGAGGAAGGCGGAGCGGTCGCGCGGCGAGAAGGCGGCATTGTAGCCCTTGCTCTCGCCCGTTTCGCGCAGATGCGCGCCGAGGTCGCGCATGGCGCTCGCCATGCCGATATTGGTCTTGTCGAAAAGGCGGCCGGTGGGGCCGGTGACATGCGCGCCCTTCTCGACGCAGCGCACCGCCAGCGGCACGTCGGCCGTCACGACGATGTCGTCGGCGCCGACATTGTCGGCGATCCAGTTGTCCGCCGCGTCGAAGGCGCCCGAGACGATGACATTGCGCACCATCGGGTCGCGCGACGGGCGCAGGCCCGAATTGGCGACGAAGGTCACCGCCATGCCATGGCGTTCCGCCACCTTGAGGATTTCGGGCTTTACCGGGCACGCATCCGCGTCAACGTAGATCATGGCGCCGCAATTTCCTGTATGTCGTGGTTCCGCGCAGTCTCAAGAATGGCCGGCAGGACGCTGCATGTCGATATGGGGAATACCATCCTCGACATATTCCCCCGATGTCGGCGCGAAACCCAAGGATCGGTAGAAGCGCTCCAGATGGCCTTGCGCGGAAAGGGCGATCGGTTGCCCCGGGAAATGCGCCTCGCAGGCCGATATCGCTTCGTGCATCAGGGCCTCGCCGAGGCGTTTGCCCCGGTGTCCGGGCGAAACGAGGACGCGGCCGATGCGCGGCGCCCTGTTCTCCGGTTGCCACAGGCGCGCATAGGCGGCCGTCTCGCCGTCGATCAGCAGCCGCAGATGCAACGCGTCCTCATCCTTGCCGTCGAGTTCGGGATAGGCGCAGGCCTGCTCGACGACGAAGACATCGACGCGCAGTCTCAAGAGAGCATAAAGCTCGACGGCGGAGAATGCTGCCATCCTCCGCACGTCGATTGTATAGGGGGCCGTGTCCGTCAATAGACCACGACACCGCGGATGGACTTGCCGGAATGCATGAGCTCGAAGCCCTCGTTGATGTCGTCGAGGGGCATGGTGTGGGTGATCATCGGGTCGATCTGGATCTTGCCGTCCATGTACCAGTCGACGATTTTCGGCACGTCGGTACGGCCGCGCGCCCCGCCGAAGGCCGTGCCCATCCACTGGCGGCCGGTGACGAGCTGGAACGGGCGGGTGGAGATTTCCTGGCCCGCGCCGGCAACGCCGATGATGACCGACTTGCCCCAGCCGCGATGGGCCGATTCCAGTGCCTGGCGCATCACCTTGGTATTGCCCGTGCAGTCGAACGTGTAGTCCGCGCCGCCGATCAGGTCGCCGTTTCGCTTCGTCATGTTGACGAGGTAGGGCACGATGTCGTCGCCGACCTCCTTCGGGTTGACGAAGTGCGTCATGCCGAACTTCTCGCCCCATGCCTTGCGGTCCGGGTTGATGTCGACGCCGATGATCATGTCCGCGCCGGCAAGGCGAAGGCCCTGCAGGACGTTGAGGCCGATGCCGCCGAGGCCGAAGACGATGGCGGTGGAGCCGATCTCGACCTTCGCCGTGTTGATGACCGCGCCGATGCCGGTCGTCACGCCGCAGCCGATGTAGCAGATCTTGTCGAAGGGGGCGTCCGGATTGACCTTGGCGAGCGCGATCTCGGGCAGGACCGTGAAGTTCGAGAAGGTCGAGCAGCCCATATAGTGGTGGATCTTGTCCTTGCCGATCGAGAAGCGGGAAGTGCCGTCGGGCATCAGGCCCTGGCCCTGCGTCGAACGGATGGCCGTGCAGAGGTTCGTCTTGCGCGACAGACACGAATAACATTCGCGGCATTCGGGCGTGTAGAGCGGGATGACGTGGTCGCCCTTCCTCACCGAGGTCACGCCCGGCCCGACATCGACGACGATGCCCGCGCCCTCATGGCCGAGGATGGCGGGGAAGAGGCCTTCCGGGTCGGCGCCCGACAGGGTGAAGTCGTCGGTGTGGCAGATGCCGGTCGCCTTCACCTCGACCAGCACCTCGCCGGCCCGCGGGCCTTCGAGCTGCACGGTCATGATTTCCAGCGGTTTTCCGGCCTGAACGGCAACGGCGGCGCGTACGTCCATCTTCGTCTCCCTATGCGGATTCTGTGTCGGGCCGACCATTGCAGAGCAGGTCCGGCCTCTCAAGTGCGGTTTCCGGAAAAAATCAGCCCTGATCTTTTTTGATCAATTTTGCGACCTCGGTTTCGAGCGCGGCGATCGCCTTGCCGGTCTGGTCGTGCAACTGGCGGATTTCCTGCAGCTGGCGCAGGAGCGGATGCAGGTGCTCCTCGCCAGAGGGATCCGCCGGCGCCTCGCCGATGCCGGCGATCAGCCAGGAGGGGGAGACCGAGAGAACGCCGGCCAGCATGAACAGCGCCTTCGTCTCCGGCTCGGCATGGTCGCGCTCCCAGCCGCTCACCGTGGCTTCCGGCAGGCCGAGGCGGGCGGCGAGGTCTTCCAGGCCGAGCCCCAGCGCATCGCGCGCCCGCCAGATGCGCCCGCCGAGCGTGTCGCCGTCGGCGCGGCCCGAAGGGAAGGGGATGGTGTTGCTCTCGCCGGGAAAGGTCATCGCGGCCTCCATTGTCCTTGCCGCAAGTCTACAGGCAAGGCGCGAGGCCGGGCTACCTCAAATGCGCCGCCCCGATGACGCGATTTCCGGCATTGCCAGCGTGCGGAAAAGGACTATGCAGAGGCGAACGAAGGAGTCGCAGCATGAACACCACGGCCAGCACCACCGATCCGTCGGGCGCCGGCACGATGCAGGGCGTGGCGCTGATGGCGATCGCCATGCTGCTCCTGCCCTGCATGGACGCCATCGCCAAATACATGGCGACCTTCGCGGACATGTCGCCGGGCCAGGTGACGTTCTACCGCTTCTTCTTCCAGGTGGTCTGCACGATCCCGCTGATCTTCACTGCGGCCGGCAGCGCCATGCTGCGGCCGAAGCGGCCGTGGCTCAACCTGCTGCGCGGCGCGATCCACGGGGCGGCGAGCCTTCTCTTCTTCGCGGCGGTGAAATACATGCCGCTCGCCGACGTCTTCGCGATCTATTTCGTCGAACCCTTCATCCTGACCGCCATGTCCGCGGCCTTCCTCGGCGACAGGGTCGGCTGGCGGCGCTGGCTCGCCATCGTCGTCGGCTTCGGCGGGGCGCTGATCGTCATCCAGCCAAGTTTCGTGCTGTTCGGCTGGACGGCGCTGCTGCCGGTCGCCTGCGCCTTCCTCTATTCCATCTATCTCTTCATGAACCGCGCGATCGGCGAGGCCGATTCGCCGCTGACCATGCAGACCATCGCTGGCTTCGGCGGCACGATCTTCATGGGCGCGGCGCTGTTCCTCGGAAATTCGGCCAGCATCGCCGATTTCGAACCCTCGCTGCCGGGCTCGCTCTTCGGCCTCGTCCTGCTCGTCATCCTCGGCGCGCTCTCCGGTTATGCGCATATGCTGGTCGTGCGCGCGTTCCGCATGGCGCCGCTCTCGCTGCTCGCCCCGTTCCAGTATTTCGAGATCATCTCGGCGACCGTGCTCGGCTATGCCATCTTCGGCGACTTCCCGACGCCCTCGAAATGGCTCGGCATCGCCATCATCGTCGCCTCGGGCCTCTTCATCATCTGGCGCGAGCACAGGAGCCGCAGGCTCCGGGCCGACATCGCCTTCGACTGACGGATTTTTCGCGCAGGGCCGAATCTTAACATTTGTTAGGAGATTGCCGCTAGGCTCGATGCAACCTGCCATGACGGCCGGGGAGGACGGCATGTCGACATCGGTTTCGGTGATCCTGCTTCTGGCGATCAATCTCGGCCTGATCTGGCTGCTGATCGCCGCGCCGGTCGGCCGCCGCACGCTGCACCTCACCCGCATCTTCAAGGCTCCGCCACCGCGCCTCGCCGCGCTCGTCAGCCCGCTCGGCGCCGAAGCGGACTGGCACCCTTCGGTCGTCTCCAGCGAGCGGCTGTCAGCCGGCCGGGTGCGGCAAACCTTCTCCCATCCCGACCGGCGGGGAAACCCGATCACCCGCACGCTGGCGGTGAACGAGGCGGCGGATGCGGAAAACATCGCCTGCGAAACGCGGGTGATCGAGGACAGCGCGCTCGATGCCGCCTTCTGGCGCAATTATGTGGAGCGGCGCACGCTGCGCCCGGTGCCGGGCGGGACGGCCCTGACCGTCGAGCAGACCGACCGATATCGCGGCGTCGCCTTCCTCCTCTTCCGCTACATCCAGCTCCGCCGGGAGATGGCGGCGCTCGAGCAATGGCTGGAGACCGGCAGCGGCGAGGTGCGTGGCGTGCTGGAGCGCCCGGCGACGCAGGCCGGCCTCGCGGTGCTCTCCACCCTGCTGCTCTGGCCGTTCTTCGGGCTGAATGCGCATGGCCTCCTGCTGTCCGCCTTGCTGACGGTGGTGATCGTCCTGCACGAGCTCGGCCACATGGCTGCCTACCGCACCTTCGGGCACCAGCGGGTGCGCATGATCTTCGTGCCGCTGCTCGGCGGCATCGCCGTCGGGGGGCGGCCGTACAATTCGCGGTTCGAGGTGGCGGTCTGTGCCCTGATGGGCGCCGGCATGCCGGCCTTTTTGGTGCCGCCGCTCATCGCGCTGCACGATGCGGCGGGCCCTTCCTCGGGCGCCGTGCTGCTGGTCTTCCTGCTGATTCTCGGCGCCTTCAACCTTCTGAACCTGCTGCCCATGCACCGGTTCGACGGCGGGCAGGTGCTGCGGCAGGTGTTTTCGAGCCGCGTCGGCCTTCTTTCGGCGAGTTTCCTGGTGACGCTGGCGATCCTCTGGGTGGGCTGGCGGATCGGCCTGCCGGTCGGCCTCCTGATCGCCGGCCTTGCGGTCTTCACCGTGCTGAGCCTCATCGGCGGGGGCGGCGTGAAGCCGCGCACGGCGCTCGATCCGATGACGGCGCCGCAGCGCCTGCTCGCCGGCTTCGGCCTCTACGCTGCCATCGTCCTGCACGGCTATGCGATCATCTATGCCTGCGACAGGCTGACGGGCTGACAGTCCGCCTCCGAAACGGTGGAGCCGAAGACATGCTCGAACGAATCGCGGATGCGCACATCCACATCGCTCATCATGACGGGCAGGCCGAGATCGACGAGGCTCGTCACGCCGTAGCCGCGGATGCCGCAGGGCACGATGCCGGAGAAATGGTCGAGATCCGGATCGACATTGAGCGAGAAGCCGTGAAAGCTCACCCAGCGCCGCAGGCGGATGCCGATGGCCGCGATCTTGTCCTCCGTCGGCGA
Source organism: Shinella yambaruensis (assembly GCF_050859155.1). Lineage (NCBI taxonomy): Bacteria > Pseudomonadati > Pseudomonadota > Alphaproteobacteria > Hyphomicrobiales > Rhizobiaceae > Shinella > Shinella yambaruensis. The sequence goes on along the minus strand of NZ_CP150638.1, from coordinate 1,825,431 downwards.
ACCGTCCGGCAGGGGCGGACGCTCCGGCCGGCGCACCCAGACGCCCACCCGGTCCTCGCGCCGCTCGCCGCGAACGTTCATCGAGGACAATGCGTCGATGACGACCTCCTCCAGCGCCGCCACGAAGGCGCGCACGTCCTGCCGCCGCCGCTTGAGGTCCAGCATGACATAGACGACCCGCTGGCCGGGGCCGTGATAGGTGTATTCGCCGCCGCGGCCCGTGGAGAACACCGGGAAGCGATCGGGCGCCACGAGGTCGGCGGCATCCGCGCTGGTGCCGGCCGTATAGAGCGGGGGATGTTCGACGAGCCAGACGAGTTCGTCGGCCTCGCCGTTCGCGATCGCCGCCGCCTCCCTTTCCATCGTTTCGACCGCCTCGTCATAGGCGACGAGGCCCTGCGCGACGCGCCAGCGCACCGGCGGCGAGCCGGGAATGGCGAGAAGGGAAGCGGATATGTCCTGACGCTGCATGATGGCCGTCCTTTTCGTTCCTTTGTGCCAGATATAGGCGCAATCCTGCAAGGATTTCAGGGGTTTCAGGGGGCTTGCGCAGGCTCTGTTGAAATTGTTCGCTTTTCGTCATTTTTCTTTCGCAACGGCCTTGTGCACCCCAAATGCTTTTGCTACATGCACCCCCGTCGCCGCAAGACGACACCTACCACGATGCGGTCGTGGCGGAATTGGTAGACGCGCAGCGTTGAGGTCGCTGTGGGGCAACCCGTGGAAGTTCGAGTCTTCTCGACCGCACCAAAAAACCCGGCTTTTCAGCCGGGTTTTTTGTTTTTGCTCACGGTTTCGATCCGCACGCTGTCCAACGGTGTTGAACGGCGCCGTCCCTCGCTCAGGCGACGATTTCCACGCGGGCTTCCCGCGCCGCCGCGATGAAGGCGAGGCGGGCACGCGCGGCGCTGGTGCGGCCCTCCAGCGCGCGGGCGCAGAAGGCAAGCGCCCGCTGGTAGGCCTTGCCGTAGGTCACCGGCCAGAGCTCGGCCAGGACATACATCGCATTGCGGATATCCTCGATGAAACGTGGGCGCAGGGCGCCCGGCAGCAGGATGCCCAGTTTTCGGTTCCAGTGGGTGATCGGCATTTGTCTCGTCCCTTCATTCGCGCTTGAGAATGCGGGTCGGGACCGATGGTTCCAAAAAAAAATCGCGAGGCGATTCCGCTTCGTGCAGAAGGGGTTTCGCGGTTCAGGCCTTGCCCTTGGCGTACTTCTTGACGATGCGCTCGCGCTTCAGCCGCGAAAGGCGGTCGATCCAGAAGATGCCGTCGAGCTGGTCGATCTCATGCTGCAGGCAGACCGAGAGCAGTCCGTCGGCCTCCTCCGTCCGCGCGGCGCCGGAAAGATCCTGGTAGGCGACGCGGATGCGGGCAGGGCGCTCCAGCTCGTCGGTCACGCCGCGCATGGAGACGCTGCCCTCCGTGTGGCGCTGCTTTTCCGGCGAGAACCATTCGATGCGCGGGTTCACATAGGCCTTGAGCGAGCCCGGCCCGTCGAGTTCGATCACGGTCAGCCGCTCCAGGATGCCGACATGGGCGGCGGTGATGCCGATGCCGGGGGCGGCCCGCATCGTGGCGGCGAGATCGTCGGCGAGCGTCGCCAGCCGCGCATCGAAGTCCTCGACCGCCCGGCAGGGCAGGCGCAGGCGCGGATCGGGGTAGCTGAGGATGGGAAGGATCGCCATGGGGCCTCCGGGGTGCCGGTTGTGCGCCCTTCCTAGCCTGTTTGCGGCAGGGGGAAAACGCCATGCCGGCGCAAGGCATCGCGATTCGTGTGATTTTCGTGAAATTGCAACAGCTTGCGAAATTTTTGCGTCCAGCCGGCTTTTGCCGCTTTCGAAGATGGACCGGCCGCGCGCTTTGCTTTAGCAGGGGGGGAAGGCAGCGTATCCGCCCGGCGGCGCGCTGCGCCTCAACCCTCTATGCAATCCCTGTCGTCCCAGCGCCGCCGACATGCCGGGCGGGACGAGCCCGATACAAGGAGCGGCCCGATGGACGACACCGGCGACGACGACCGTATCCGTCAGGGACAGGCAGACCACAGTACCTTCGACGGCGAGGACATCTATGCCGAGGACGGTTCGATCCGCTCGGACTTCCTCATGCATGTCGGCGCGGCGATCGCCGACCGCGACCTCCTGTTCCTGCGCCGGCATGTCGCGCGGCTGCACGAATCGGAAATGGGCGACCTGCTGGAGGCCATCCAGCCGGAGCAGCGCCGCCAGCTCGTCTCCCTGCTCGGCGACGACTTCGATCTTGCGGCGCTGACCGAGGTCGACGAGGCGATCCGCCTCGACATCGTCGAGCACATGCCGAACGAGCAGATCGCCGCCGCACTCGGCGAGATGGATTCGGACGATGCCGTCTACATCCTGGAAGACCTCGACCAGGAGGACCAGGAGGAGATCCTCTCCAAATTGCCGTTCACCGAACGGATCCGCCTGCGCCGCTCGCTGGACTATCCCGAAAGCACGGCCGGGCGCCGCATGCAGACCGAATTCGTCGCCGTGCCGCCGTTCTGGACGGTCGGCCAGACGATCGACTACCTGCGCGAGGACGCCGACCTGCCGGAGAGCTTTTCGCAGATCTTCGTCATCGACCCGACCTTCCGCCTGCTCGGCGCCATCGATCTCGACCGCGTGCTGCGCACCACGCGCGGCACGAAGATCGAGGCGATCATGCGCGAGACGAACCATCCGATCCCGGCAGAGATGGACCAGGAAGAGGCCGCCCAGCTCTTCGAGCAGTACGACCTTCTCTCCGCCGCCGTCGTCGACGAGAACGGCCGCCTCGTCGGCGTCCTGACCATCGACGACGTGGTCGACGTCATCCAGGAGGAGGCCGAGGAGGACCTGATGCGCCTCGGCGGCGTCGGTGACGAAGAACTGTCCGACACCACCATCGAGACCGTGCGCTCGCGCGCGCCCTGGCTGCTCGTCAACCTCCTGACGGCCTTCGTCGCCGCCTCGGTCATCTCGCTCTTCGAGGCGACGATCGAGGAGATCGTGGCGCTCGCCGTGCTGATGCCGATCGTCGCCGGCATGGGCGGCAATGCGGGCTCGCAGACGATGACCGTCACCGTGCGGGCGCTGGCGACGCGCAACCTCGACATCCACAATGCCTGGCGCGTCGTGCGGCGCGAGGCGGGCGTCGGCCTGCTGCACGGCCTCGCCTTCGGCCTGATGATCGGCCTCGTCGCCGGCATCTGGTTCCATGATGCCAATATCGGCGGCGTCATTGCGGCGGCCATGCTGATCAACATGAGCGCGGCGGCGCTCGCCGGCATCGCCATCCCGCTCTTCCTCGACAAGGCGGGGGCGGACCCGGCCGTCTCCTCCGCGGTCTTCGTGACCGCCGTCACCGATATCGTCGGCTTCTTCGCATTCCTCGGGATCGCGACCTGGTGGTTCGCCATCCGCTGAGGCTTTTGCGGGGAACGAATGGCGCGATCTTCCGTTGGGATAGATGTCGAAAAGAGCGAAAATTGACTTATACGTAAAAGTCAATAAAATGCCCGCCCAGACGAGATCGGAGCAGGCGTGGACAAGTTTTATACCATAACCGAGCTGACGCGCGAATTCGGGGTTTCCACCCGCACGCTGCGCTTCTACGAGGACGAGGGGCTGATCAACCCCGAGCGCCGCGGCCGCACGCGTCTCTTCCGCCCGGCCGACCGCCGCCTCATCCAGGAAATCCTGCGTGGCCGGCGCATCGGCTTCACCATCGCCGAGATCCGCGACATCATCCGCGTCTACAAAGACCCGCCGGGCGAGGTCGGGCAGCTGGAGATGCTGATGGCGAAGGTCAGCGAGAAGCGCGACGAGCTGCGCCAGAAGCGGCGCGACATCGAGGAAACGCTGGCCGAACTCGACAATGTCGAGGAGGCCTGCCTGACGCGCCTCGCCGAAATCGGCGTCGGCACCTGATCCCTCGTCAGATCCAGCGCGTCGTCCCGTTGCAATAACGCTCGAAATCGATGCCGAAGCGCGAGAGCAGGTGCAGCTCCTCGCGCTTGATAGCGACGATGCTCGTCAGCACGGCGGCGACCATGGCGGTCACGATGCACCAGGGATTGAGCACCGCAAGGCCGATGCCGGCGGTCGCCAGCGTATAGCCGAGATAGATCGGGTTGCGGGTGAAGCGGTAGGGGCCGGACGTCACGAGATGGGTCGAGCAGCGGTTCGGCAGGATCGTCGTGTGACAGTCGAGCAGCGTGCGCATCGCCCAGACATCCAGCACGATGGCCATGACGATCAGGATGCCGCCGGCCGTGCGGGCGATCCAGATGTTCGTCTCGGCCGCCGCGAGCGGAAAATACGCCTGGAGCAGGAAGGCCGCCGCGAGCGCCGCGCCGTAGATCAGCGGGGGCCAGGGAAAGGCGAGTGGCTTCATGCGATAGGCGTTCATGATCCTACTCCTTCAGGTCGGTCTTCGTTTCCGCATCCATCGTGCATTGCGACGAGATCGCGGCGATGCGCTCGTCCTTCGTCACGTCGATCGCACCGCGCGCAAGGTCGGTGAGCAGGTTCTCTTCCGTCAGCCGGTCCAGCGTGCAGCCGCAGAAACTGCGGCAGAACCCGTCGCCGCGCTCGCTTTCGCAGGCGCGCATGCAGCTCTTCGTATAGCCGACGACGGGATCGGCTGCAGGCGCGGGCACCACGAGGGAAAAACCGTAGACCAGTGCGATCAGCACGGGCTGATGGATAAGGTAGATGGCGAGACTGTGGCGACCCGCCGTCTCCAGAAGGCTTTTCCACCAGACTTTCGTCTGACCGCCGAAGCCGGCGAGCCGCTCAGGAAGCGGGCTTGCGACGAAGAGCCTGCCGAGCACGATGCCGATGAGCACCGGGGCGATCCAGGGCAGCAGCGGCACATAGTCGTTCGAGCGCGGGATATCGACCGAAAGCCCGACCCACCAGAGCGCCGGATGATCGAAGAACGGCGCGCGCAGATAGAAGGGCGCTGCGACGGCGGTGGCGGCGGCAAGCAGCGTCACGACGAGCGGCAGGCGCAGGAAGAGGAGGCCGACGAGGCTCGCCGCGGCAATGGCATGCAGGATGCCGAAGAAGATGAAGGTCTCCGGGAAGGCGAACCATGTGGCCAAGGTGATCGCCGCCGCCGCCAGCCCGATCTTGCCGAGCCGGATGAGGAAGGGCCTGGCGCGAAAACCCTGGACATGACCGAGCACCAGGCTGAAGCCGACGAGGAACAGGAAGGAGCCGGCGATCAACCGCGCGAAGATCTTCCAGCCGCCGGTAGTCGCCGTATCCGGCTCGATGTAGCCGAAGAAGCCGAGGTCCCAGGTGAAATGGTAGACCGCCATGGCGGTCAGCGCGAGGGCTCGGAGCTGGTCGATCAGCGGGATGCGCGGAAGGCGGCGCGGTACCGCGCCTTCTCCTGCCACATTGCCGTCAATCACCGTCGTCGTCATGGGTCGGGGTCGCCGCATTGCTTTGGTCCATGGGAGAATGTCACGCCAAGCTTGCGCCGGGCGGATGGCCGAAAGGTGGCCGCCGGGGGATGTCAGTCGAGCCGTTCGAGAACGGCGAGGCGCGCTTCGGAATAGAACTGCCGGCGCACGAGCACGACGATGATGCTGACCGTCGTCGCGATGAAGAGATAGGGGCTGACGAACCAGCCGAGATAGCCGATCGACAGGAAGATGGCGCGCAGCCCCATGTTGAAGTGTTTTGCCGCGAGGATGTTCATGCGGATGACCTTGTCGGCGGCAAGGTCGGCGCCGGCCGGGTCCTTGTGGATGTCGCCGCTCATCGGGATCGCGCCGAGCAGGATCGTGCAGTAGTTGAAGAGGCGGTAGGACCAGCCGAACTTGAAGAAGGCATAGCCGAAGATGCCCGCGAGCCCGCCGACCTTCAGCTCGAAGCCGGCGCGGCTGCCCTGGAAGACCAGCGGCAGGTCGCTGAAAATGGCGAAGACCTGCTCCGTTGCGCCGAGCAGCGCGAAACAGCCGCCGAGCGCCAGGATCGAGGTGGAGGCGAAGAAGGCCGTGCCGTTCTGCAGGCCGGCCATGATCTGCGTGTCGATCATGCGCAGGTCGCGGTGCATCGCGTTGCGGATCCAGACGGCGCGCTGCGAGCTCATCGCCCGCGTGAGGCTGACGCGGTCGAAGAACTTCGCCCGCTCCGTGATCCAGGAATATCCCGTCCACAGCAGGAGGAAGAGGGCGAGGGCGACGAAATCCGGTGTGCTCATGGCAAGCGTTGTGCCACGGATTCGGCATTTTGCAAGCGTCGCCGGGACGGCGGTCCGGGCCCGTTCAGACCTTGGGCGAAAAGGCGGCGGACCGCTGCCGCGGCTGCGCCGTCCAACCGTCTGATTTTGCGGCATGTCATGCGCCTGGCGCGGGGCTCCTATGATCGGGACGCCTTGGTTTCGCCATTTTTGGCGATTGCGGTTTCATGAAATCTTCATTAAACAGACCGCCATGCAGGGCCGCCGCGGCCGTTGCAACGACATCTTCCATTCGGGGAAATCATGGAAAGTACCGTTCAGAAATCCTGCTGGGGCGTCACCGCCCGCGCAGTCCTCGGTTTCGGCGCAGTTCTGGTCATCGCCTATCTTTTCGGCGGCATCTGAAAACACCCGCCCGTCATCCTTACATGAACAGCGTGCTTCCCCGCGAAGCGCGCTGTTTTTGTTTCGAGGGCTGTTGGAAGCGACATGTCGCGCAGGTAAAACCCGATGTCGGGAGATCGCCTTACGTGCGCCGCGTGATGACGTAGCTTCAGGGATCAGAGCGCCTGCCGAGGCAAGGGAGAAGTCCGGACCATGTTTCTTTCGGTATTCGATGTTTTCAAGATCGGGATCGGGCCGTCGAGCTCCCACACGATGGGACCGATGTCGGCGGCGAACCGCTTTCTCGACCTCATCCTCTCCGCCGACTGGCCGCGGCCGTCGGGCGCGCAGGTCGCGACGATCCGCATGAGCCTGCACGGTTCGCTCGCCTATACCGGCGTCGGCCACGGCTCCGACCGCGCCGTCATCCTCGGCCTGATGGGCGAGCGGCCCGATTCGGTCGATCCGGACCGCATGGACGCCATCGTCGCCGAGGTGGAGCGCACAGGCCGCATCACGCCGCCCGGCCATCCCGGCTATGCCTTCCGGCCGAAGGACGACCTGATCTTCGACAAGAAGAACCCGCTGCCCGGCCATGCCAACGGCATGACCTTCTCGGCCTATGACCGCGACGACCGGCTGCTCCTCAAGCGCATCTACTATTCCGTCGGCGGCGGCTTCGTCGTCACGGACACCGAACTGGAGCAGATGCGCGCCAGCAAGGCGAAGGCTGGCGACAAGAAGGTGCCGTTCCCCTTCGCCTCGGCCAAGCAGATGCTGGAAATGGCGGAGCGCTCCGGCATGACGATCGCCCAGATGAAGCGCGCCAACGAGGAAGCCACCATGTCGCGCCAGGAACTGGATGCCGGCCTCGACCGCATCTGGGGCGCGATGAAGAGCTGCATCGACCGCGGCCTCAAGAACGAGGGCATCATGCCGGGCGGGCTGAAGGTGCGCCGGCGTGCCCGCTCGATCCATGACAAGCTGCAGGAGGAGTGGCGCTCCAACAAGGCGAACCCGCTGCTCGCCAACGACTGGCTCTCCGTCTATGCCATGGCGGTCAACGAGGAGAATGCGGCGGGCGGGCGCGTCGTCACCTCGCCGACCAACGGCGCGGCGGGCGTCGTGCCCGCGACGATCCGCTACTACCTGCATTTCCACGAGGATGCCGACCAGGACGGCATCCGCGACTACCTGCTGACGGCGGCTGCCGTCGGCGGCATCATCAAGCACAATGCCTCGATCTCGGGCGCCGAAGTCGGCTGTCAGGGGGAGGTGGGGTCCGCCTCCGCCATGGCCGCCGCCGGGCTTGCCGCCGTGATGGGCGGCACGCCGGAGCAGGTGGAGAACGCCGCGGAAATCGCGCTGGAGCACCATCTCGGCATGACCTGCGACCCCATTGCCGGCCTCGTGCAGGTGCCCTGCATCGAGCGCAACGCGCTCGGGGCGGTGAAGGCCGTGACCGCCGCCTCGCTCGCACTCAAGGGCGACGGCGTGCATTTCGTGCCGCTCGACGCCTGCATCGAGACGATGCGCCAGACGGGCGTCGACATGAACGAGAAATACAAGGAAACCTCCACCGGCGGCCTTGCCGTCAATGTGGTGGAGTGCTGAGGCTTTCGCCGCGAACGCTGTGGAGTGCGACATGGCGGCCCCTTGACCGGGCCGCCGCAAGAGCGTTCAAAGGGGCATGGCCCTGCATCTCATCAAACTCTGTGTCGGCGCGGACTCGATCGAGGACCTGCGCGAATGGGTGTCCGAACGCTCGCTGATCGCGATCGCCGCGGGCATGGAACCGCATTCGAGCCACATCACCCGCATGGTGCCCAAGCGCGACCAGGACCTGCTCGACGGCGGCTCGCTCTACTGGGTGATCAAGGGCCAGGTGCAGGCGCGCCAGCGCCTCCTCGACATCAAGACCTTCACGGATGCCGACGGCATCTCCCGCTGCGAGCTGGTGCTCGGGCCGGAGGTCGTCGAGACCGAGCTGCAGCCGCGCCGCGCCTTCCAGGGCTGGCGCTACCTGACGGAAGACGACGCGCCGCGCGACCTCATGAACATGGGCGACGGCACGGCAGACCTGCCGCTGGAACTGCGGCGCGAACTCGCCGAACTCGGCCTTCTCTGAAATCCGACGTCCTCGATCGCGTTTCAGGTCTCTTTCCCCGACGTCTTGCCGCATCCCGGCCTCGTTCAACCAACGAGGCTCCCATGCTGAAAACACTCTTCCTTGCCGCCACGCTTCTCGCCGGCGCCGCGACATCCTGCAATGCCGGCGCGCTCGGCGTCCGCGACATCAGGATCGCCGGGTCACCGGAGGGGCGCGCGCTCTTCGCGGTCGTCTGGTATCCGACATCCGATACCGGAAAGGCGGCTCCCGTCGCGGAGAACCCCGCCTTTCTGGGCATTCCCGCGATCCGCGATGCCGGGATCGGCGCGGGCACGCACCCGCTCGTCGTGCTGTCGCACGGTTATGGCGGAAGCTGGCGCAATCTGAGCTGGCTCGCCGGCGAACTCGCCGCGCGCGGCTATATCGTCGCCGCGCCGGACCATTCCGGCACCACGACCTTCGACAGGAGCGCGGCCGAGGCGGCGAAACCCTGGGAACGGCCACGCGACCTCAGCCGGCTTATCGACGCGCTGCTGGAAGACGGGGACATCGCCGATCGCATCGCGGCCGACCGCATTGCCGTCATCGGCCATTCGCTCGGTGGCTGGACGGCCGCGGCCCTTGCCGGCGCGCGGTTCGATGCGGAGCGGTTCACGGCGGATTGCACGATGAACACGAGCCCGCGTGCCTGCAGCCTGACGGCGGAACTCGGACTGGACGGCACCGGTGACGGCCGCCAGAAGCTCGAGGGCGAGCTCGGCGATCCGCGCATCGGCGCTTTCGTTTCGCTCGATCTCGGCCTGGCGCGGGGTTTTTCTCCGGAAAGCCTTGCGGCCCTTCGCGTGCCGGCCCTGGTGATCGCGGCGGGCACCGATATCGGCGACATGCCGGCCGAACAGGAATCGGGCTACCTCGCAAGGGCGCTTCCGGCGGCGAGCAGCACCTATGTCGTCATCCCCGACGCCATGCATTTCAGCTTCCTGCAGGTCTGCAAGCCGGGCGCGGCGGAGAGGATCGAGGCGGAAACGCCCGGCGACGGCATCGTCTGCAAGGATGGCGGCATCCGCGGCCGCGCGGCGATTCACCGCGAGGTCGCCGATCGCATCCTCGCCTTCCTGGCCGTCAGCCTGCCGTAGGTGCGCGACGATAGTCGCTCGGGCTCCGGCCGGTGGCCTTCAGGAATTCCCGGTTGAAGTTCGACTTGGTCTGGAACCCGGCCTCGAACATGACGGCGGTGACCGGCAGGTCCGTCTCCGCCAGCAGGCGCTTCGCCGCCTCGATGCGGTAGCCGTTGACCAGTTGCGAGACGTTGCGGTTCTCGCGGCGGTTGACGGCGCCCGAGATCTGGCGGGGAGGAAGGCCGGCGCGCCGCGCGATCCGGTTCAGGGTGAGGTCGGGGTCGCGGAAGAGCTCCTTTTCGCGCATCAGCCGGTCGATCGCCTCCACGATGCGGCTGTCGTCTTCCGTCGGCGCGCGCGGCAGGTCGGCAGGGGCCGTCTCGCCGGCAGCGTCCGCCGGCAGGCTGCGCCCGATGGTGGCGACGGCGTAGGCGAGGACGGGCAGGAGAAGAATGTTGCCGGCGGCCACGATCAGCGCGGCATGGTCGCCGCTGTAAAGGCCGAAATCGACGGCGATGAGGAGATCGACCAGCGCCGACACGATAAGCGTGCCGCCCGCCATGCGCGCCGCATTCTCGGCCCGGGCCGTATCGCTCAGCCGCGCTGCGGCAAAGCCGTCCGGCCCGGCCCTGGCGAGGCGCAGCAGGGCGAGCCCGTAGCCGACATAGAGAAGCGCGAGCAGTAGGTCGACCGGCGATCGCCAGACCTGCCAGGTGGCGGACAAGAGGAGGGCAAGGGCGACCGGCAGCAGGTGCAGCCAGCGGGCCCTGCCGCGCTCTGTGTGCCCGGCTGTGAAGCAGAGCCAGGCGATCGGCGGCAGCGCGGCGGCAAGGACGGGCTGGAGAAAACGTACGAACGGCGCGTCGAACGACCAACGGGCGCCGACCGCGAGCGCGACGACCATGCAGGCGGCGACGAAGCCGATGGCAGGCCGCAGCGCGGTTTCGCGCAACAGCACCAGCTTCACGAGAAGGATGGCGAGCAGCAGCGCGATGATGAAGGGAAGCGGAATTGCCGGCATGGTCCTGCACAGCGGATGTCAGGCCCCTTTGCAAGGGGCGCGTCGCCGGTTCAGGCGACCCTCAGCGCAGGCGCAGGCGAACCGGATGGCGGCGCTCGCTGACGCCGACATGGAGATGGATCCCGGCGGCCGGCTGGCCCGAGCGCCAGGCCCTGGCGCCATGGGCGAGCAGCATGCCGACGAGATCCTTCGTCCTGTTGCGCGAACGGCCGAGCCCGATATCCGCGATCCGCATCGCCGCCTCGTGCAGCGGGTGGAGCGTGCCCTTCAGCGACCTGCGCTTTTCCGCGCCGGCTGCGGGGGGAGCATCGAACAGGTTCTCGTTCATCGCCATGATCTGCCTCGTACGCATTACCCAATCGAGGATGGCAGAGCCGCTTTCGCGACATTCCGCCTGCCTTGCTCCGCAGTCCCGGGATGCACTACCTGTCCGGTGACTGTGCTGGCGCAAGGCGAGATTTGAGGGAGCGCGCCGGTGGTTCGGCGCGTCCGGTCGTTCTTACTGCTGGCTGGCCCAGCAGGCGAAACCCTTGCGCTTCAGCGCCTTGCAGGCAGCCGTCGCGCGGTCCTGGTTGTCGAAGCCGCCGAAGCGGGCGCGGAACAGCTGCTGGCTGCCGCTGTTGACGGCGACCGTGAAGGGCTGCGCGCTGGAAAGCGCCTTGCCGCCCTGGTTCTTCGCCTTGGAAAGCAGGTCCTGCGCCTGGCCCTTGTCCGGCGTCGCGCCGATCTGGATAACCCAGCCCGAGGGCACGGCATCCGTGGCGAGCGAAGCAACGGTGGAGGAGGTGGTCAGCTCGTCGACGGCGCCGCCCGCATCCCCCTGTTCGGTCAGGTCCGCCGGCGGCACGGCCGCGTCGCGCTGGATCTTCAGCGTTGCGGCGAGGGCGCGCTTGCCGACGACTTCCGAAGCCGCGTCCGACGTGGCGGCATAGGCCGTCTCGATGCGGGCCTCATTGTAGCGATAGGTCGGAATCGGGCCGTTCTCCGGCAGGTCGAGGCTGCCGGAAACCGATGCGGTGACCGCCTTGCCGGCGACCTCGGCGGTCAGCGTCGGCGCATCCTTGGTTTCGGCGATCAGGTTGCCGCCGCCGCGGCGCGAGGCCTTCGGCATGTAGGTGGCGATGAGCTTGCGCATCTGCTGGTCGCGGGCAGCGCCCGAGCGGCCGCCGATGACGACGCCGACGACGCTGCGCCCGTCGGCCACGGCCGAGGTCACGAGGTTGTAGCCGGAAGCGCGGGTATAGCCGGTCTTGATGCCGTCGACGCCGCGCACGGTGCCGAGCAGCCGGTTGTGGCCGTTGATCGTCTGCTTGCCGAAGCGGAAGCTGCGGACGGAGAAATAATCGTAATATTGCGGAAAGTGCTGGCGCAGCGCGATGCCGAGGCGGGCCTGGTCGCGGGCGGTCGTCACCTGTGCCGTGTTGGGAAGACCGTTGGCGTTGCGATAGACGGTGCGCGTCATGCCGAGCGCGCGCGCCTTCTGCGTCATCATGCGGGCGAAGCGCTCTTCCGAGCCGCCGAGGAATTCGGCGAGCGCCGTGGAGGCGTCGTTCGCCGAGCGGGTGATGAGGCCGAGCATCGCCTGTTCGACGGTGATCGAATTGCCGGCGCCGACACCGAGCTTCGTCGGCGGTTCGCTCGCGGCGTTCTTGGAAAAGGGGACGCGGGTGTTGAGGCGGATCTTCCCGGCCTCCAGCGCCTCGAAGGTGAGGTAGAGCGTCATCATCTTGGTGAGCGAGGCGGGATAGCGCAGCGCGTCCGCATCCTCGCTGTAGAGCACCTTGCCCGTCTTGGCGTCGATGACGATGCCGGAATATTTCGGATTGGCTTCGGCCGGGGTGGCGACCGCGACGGTGGCGACCATTCCGATCATCACCAGACCTTTCGCCGCAGTGGCAAATGCCTGGCAGGAGCGGGGGAGGAAATCGAGGAATACGGAACGGGACACTACGTTACTCTTCATTCTCGGATTGCACATGCTGTCCGGACCTGACCGCCCGGATCGACCATTTCCGGCACAGTAGCGGGATAGCGTTACCAATCGGTTTATGATGAATCATTGGTTTCTGAGGTTGGCGGTGTTTTATCGGCCGAAGCCGGTGGACAAGGGGCGGCCGTTGCGGATGAGCGAGCGGCCGAGATAGTCGCGAATGCGCGCCTCCATGGCCTGCCACTGCGGCAAAAGTCTGCTCGAAAAACGGTAAAGCACGGAAAGATCCCGGCCGATGTGGATATCGCGCTGGCAATCGGCGCTGGTCGATTGCGTTTCGTCGGCCGGAATCATGCAGCGCACCGCATAGCCGGTGCCGTCCGGCAGGGTGCCCGTGAAGAACACTTCGTCGCCGTAACCGGAGTTCTCCTTCAGGCGCCGCAGGGTGAGGCCGGCAGGGCCGGGCCCGGGCTCGTCGCCGAAAAGGTGGCTGTAGATCGGCTCCAGCCGGCCGGACATGTCCTTCGACATGGTGCTCTGCGAAAGATTGAGGAAAACCAGGCCTTCCGGCCGGCCGGCATCGTTGAACCGGCTGCGCTGCGCATTGGAATAGCCCTGCATTTCCGGCCAGGTGAGGTAAAGGTCGACCCGTTCGGTGCGTCCGGTCTGGCGCTGCTCCTCGAAGCGGATCGTGTTGGCGGGAAGCCGGATCTGGTCCTGGCCGATGACCACGTCGACGAGCTCGGCGCTCTCCGTATGCCCCGCCTGGGCGATGCGTTCGCCGAGCATTCGGCCGGCGACGCTGATCGCCACCGTCAGGCTCGCCAGCACGGCGACGCCGATCGTCAGGCGCGTCAGCAGGCGATGGGAGATAAGGGGGGCGTGTTCGTCGTTGCCGGTCGCTGCCGCTGTCATCTCTTCCACCCTCGATGGCCCGGTCGGACTCGGCTTTCCCGGTGCTTCGACCCTGTGCGGAGCCTCTGCGAACAGGGTTAATTTTTGGTTGAGATCGAGCGGTCGAGAAAGGGCCGGTGCTTCATGCCCTGCGAGGGCCGCGGGGCCGGTCCTGCAAGATTTCCCGACTTGTTGCTGACGCATTCTGCTCCTAGAATCGCGCCTGCACCCGACAGCAATCATGCCGGCTGGATGCGGAACAGGGGAGGCAGCCATGGACGTGCTTCGAGACCCCGCGCATATCGGCATATTCGAGCCGCAGGACCTCGTCGTCCTGCAGCGTGTCTTCACCCGATTGGCGGCAACAAACACTCCCGGCCTCGACGAGGCCCGCGCGCGGTCGCTCGCCCGGTCGATCATCACGCTCTATCGACACGGCGTACGCGACCCGGAGCAACTCTTCGATGTGCTGCAGGTTCCGGCCTCGTGACGTTGAAGACGGCGATGAAAGCGCCTTGCGCTTAACCATCCGGAAACCATGAATCATGGAAGCTCGCCACGGGGCTTCCATCCGTTCGCAATTTTGCCATCTTATTGGCATGATTAACGGACTGTTATTTACTGAGTGGCATTGACGGCCGGCTTGCAGGGGCAAGGCAGTTGGCTGGCACACCGTCGGGGACAATAGCGGCGTGGGACATAAAAACTTCGAGAAGAACGCGACCCGGTTCGGCAAGGGCCTGAGGTTGCTCACTATTCCTCTGGTCTGCGCGGGCCTTGCTGCCTGTGCGACGACAACGCCGGCGCCGAAGAAGAAGGTGCGCAGCAAGGAATTCTTCGCCGAGTCCGAATATGGCGTGAAGGCGAGCCCGCGCGTCGTCGAGGAAGGGCAGGCCGTGCCGAAGGGCGGTGGCCGCTACCAGGTCGGCAAGGCCTACCAGGTTCGCGGCAAGTGGTATCAGCCGAAGGAGGAGCCGGGCTACAACAGGACCGGTCTTGCCTCCTGGTATGGTTCCGCCTTCCATGGCCGCAGGACGGCGAACGGCGAAGTCTACGACAAGTACCATCTCTCCGCCGCGCATCCGACCTTTCCGCTGCCGAGCTATGCGCGCGTGACCAACATGGAGAACGGCACGTCCGTCGTGGTGCGCGTCAACGACCGCGGCCCGTTCCACGAAGGCCGCGTGATCGACGTTTCCTCCAAGACCGCCGACCTCCTCGACATGAAGCGCACCGGCACGGCCAAGGTGCGCGTGCAATATGTCGGCAAGGCGCCGCTCGAGGGCAACGACATGCCCTATCTCATGGCCTCCTACGTCACCAAGGGCTCGCGTGTTCCGGCGGTCGATCCGGGCGGGCAGATCGCCACGGGCGTCATGGTGGCCTCGGCCGACAACAGCGCGCTGCCGGGCGTCGGCCAGGGCGAGGGCGTGCTGACCGTGCCGGCCGAGAGCACGATGACGGCGCTCGCCAAGACCACGCCGGCAAGCGAGGCCTTCCAGGCGATGGAACAGTTCGTCATGCTGCCGGAGATCGGCCCGCTGCCGATCGAGCGGCCGAACGTCGTGCCGCAGCTTTCCGCCGATCCGAGCTATGCCGCCGCCTATGCGGACGAGCGCGTGCGGGATGCCGCCGGCGCCTTCGATGCCATCCTGACGATCGACGGCAGGCTGACGCCGCTCTCGGCGCTGGCCGGCAACGCGGGCTGATCGCCGATCGCCCGCGTTCCCGAAGCCATTTGCGCCATGCGGGCGGCTGTGGGAGTGTGACGACATCCGGAGTCGCCATGCATCGCCGCCTTTTCGCCGCCCTTATCCTCCTGCTGTCCGTCGCAAGCCTTGCGTTCGCCCAGTCGGCCGCGCCGCAGGCCGGTTTCGACGTCAAGGCGAAGCAGGTCTATCTCATCGAGGCGGAAACCGGCACGGTGCTGTTCGCACGCGCTGAAGACGAGGCGGTGCCGGCCGCCTCGCTCGCCAAGCTGATGACCATGGCGAGCGTCTTCAAGGCGCTCGCAAGCGGCGAGACGACGCTCGACACGACCTATCCCGTCACCGAATATGCCTGGCGCACCGGCGGGGCGCCGTCGCGCACCTCCACCATGTTCGCCGCCCTGAAATCGACGCCGCGCGTGGAAGACCTCATCCGCGGCGTCACGGTGCAGTTCGCCAACGATGCCTGCATCGTCCTCGCCGAAGGCCTTGCCGGCTCGGAGACGGCCTTTGCCGAGCGGATGACGGCGGAGGCGCGGGCGCTCGGACTCGAGAAATCGAGCTTCGCCAACGCAACCGGCCTGCCGAACCCCGGCAACATGGTGACGATGCGCGAGATGGTGGCGCTCGCCCGGCACCTCCAGACGCGCTATCCGCAGCACATGCGCTACTATCTCGAGCCGGAATTCGAGTGGAACAAGATCAAGCAGCGCAACCGCAATCCGCTCTTGGCGCTCAATATCGGCGTCACCGGCTTCGTCACCGGGTTTTCGGAGGAGGGCGGCTACTCCATCGTCGCGGCGGTCAACCGGGACGGCAAGCACCTCGTGCTCGCCATGGGCGGCATGGAGAGCGACAAGGCGCGTATCGACGAATCCCGCCGCATCATCGAATGGGCGCTCTCCTCCTTCGAACGCCGCACGCTGTTCAAGGAGGGCGAAGCGATCGCCGATGCCAGCGTCTATGGCGGCGACGCCTCGACGGTGCCGCTGGTCGCGGGCGAGCAGGTCGACGTCTTCCTGCCGAAGGACAATTCGCAGCGCCTCGTCGCGCGCGTCGTCTACAACTGGCCGGTGCGCGCGCCGGTGACGCCGGGGCAGGCGGTCGGCACGCTGAAGATCTGGAACGACAAGCAGCTCCTGCGCGAGGTGCCGGTGGAGACGGCGGGAAGCGTGGGCGTCGGCACGTTGCGCGCCCGCGCGCTCGATGCGCTGATCGAACTGTTCTTCTTCTGGATCTGACGGGGTGGAGCAGGGCGAAAAGCGTTTCGCCGGCCGGAAACATGGGTTAGTAGTGTCCCGAGTCATCCCGGCCCTGCCGGATATCGCGCGTAAAAACGGAAACAGGATTTGTCGGCCGCACCGGGTTTGTTTGTCACGTTCGAGGGCGGCGAGGGCGCCGGAAAGTCGACGCAGATCCGGCTTCTGGCCGACGCGTTGCGCGCGCGCGGCCTCACCGTGCTGATGACGCGCGAGCCGGGCGGCTCCAAGGGCGCGGAGGCGGTGCGCCACGTCCTCCTTTCGGGCGCCGCGGAACCCTATGGCATCCGCATGGAGGCGATGCTCTTCGCCGCCGCGCGCAGCGACCATGTCGAGGAGGTCATCCGTCCGGCGCTGGCCGCCGGCACGGTCGTGCTGTGCGATCGCTTCATGGATTCCTCGCGCGTCTACCAGGGCATCACCGGCAATCTCGAACAGCCCTTCCTCGAGGCGCTGGAGCGTGTTGCCGTCAACGGCGTCGTGCCCGATTGCACGATCATCTTTGACCTGCCCGCCGCCATCGGCCTGGAGCGCGCCCGCAGGCGCGGCGCGGGCGAGAGCGAGGCGCCCGACCGCTTCGAGAAGGAAGAGCTGGAGACCCACGAAAAGCGCCGCGAGGCCTTTCTCGACATCGCCGAGCGCGAGCCGCTGCGCTGCCGCGTGGTGGATGCGACACAGGCCCAGGATGCCATCGCCGCCGAGGTGCTCGCTCTCGTCGAGCCGCTGCTGCCCATCACCGCCCACGGCCGGCTGGATCCGGAGCACGTCTCGTGAGCGAGGAGCGGCCCGGCATTCTCGACGGCGCGGTGCATCCCGCCGAGCAGGCGAAACTCTTCGGCCATGCCGAGGCGGAGGCTTTCCTCGCGCGCTCCTACCGCTCCGGCAAGGGGCATCACGCCATCCTGATCGAGGGGCCGAACGGCATCGGCAAGGCGACGCTCGCCTTCCGCTTCGCCAACCACGTTCTCCACCATCCCGAACCCGCCGAGGCGCCGGAGACGATCGCCGATCCGTCGCCCGCCTCGCCGGTCACCCGGCAGCTTGCCGCCGGCGCCTCGCACAATCTCCTGCATCTCACCCGCCCGGTGGACGAGAAGACCGGCAAGGTGAAGGCCTTCATCACGGTCGACGAGGTGCGCAAGGCCGGAAAGTTCCTGGCGCAGACATCGGGCACCGGCAACTGGCGCATCGTCATCATCGACCCCGCCGACGACCTCAACCGAAACGCCGCCAACGCCATCCTGAAGATCCTGGAAGAGCCGCCGAAGCGCTCGCTCTTCCTCGTGCTCACGCACGCTCCCGGTAAGCTCCTGCCGACCATCCGCTCGCGCTGCCTGCCGCTGGCGCTGTCGCCGCTGTCGCAGGACGATCTCGCCGCCGCCCTCGACAGCCTCGGCGCATCGCCCGCCGGCCCGCGGGCAGGGGAGGTGCTTGCCGCCGCCCATGGCAGCGTCTCCGAAGCGCTGAAGCTTACCAATTACGGCGGCTTCGACATCGTGGAGGCCTTCCGCACCATCGTCGAGGCGCCGGCCGAGCCGCCGCGCCGCGACGTGCACAAGCTCGCCGACGTGCTTTCGGCGAAGGACAGCGACACGGTCTTCTCCTTCTTCTGCCAGCATGCCACCGATTTCGTGACGGATGCAGCCCGCAACGCCGCCCTTTCCGGTGACCTCGCCCGCGCCGACCGCCTCGCCCACCTCTCCTCGCAGCTCGGCGAGCGCATCGCCATAGCGCAAGGCTACAATCTCGATCGCAAGCAGACGATCATCACCGTGCTCGACGACATCCGCGCCGCGCTTTAAGCGAACTTGCTGTTTCCCTTGCCGCCCGCATGGTCTAATACCTTGCGGCATTGCACAACCGAAGACAGAACGCTGCCATGACCGATACGTCCCGTTTCTACATCACGACCGCCATTTCCTATCCGAACGGCAAGCCGCATATCGGCCATGCCTACGAGCTGATCGCGACGGATGCCATGGCGCGCTACCAGCGGCTGGACGGGCGCGACGTGTTCTTCCTGACCGGCACGGACGAGCATGGCCAGAAGATGCAGCAGACGGCGCGCAAGGAAGGCATTTCTCCGCGCGAGCTTGCCGATCGGAATTCGAAAGAATTCAAGGATATGGCTGTTCTTCTTAATGCGTCGAACGATGATTTCATCCGCACGACGGAAGAGCGCCACTACGAGGCCTGCGCCGAGATCTGGCGCCGCATGGCCGCCAATGGCGACATTTACAAGGGCGGTTATGCCGGCTGGTATTCCGTGCGCGACGAGGCCTATTACCAGGAAAACGAGACGGAGACGCGCGACGACGGCGTGCGCTACGGCCCGCAGGGCACGCCCGTCGAATGGGTGGAGGAGGAGAGCTACTTCTTCCGCCTCTCCGCCTACCAGGACAGGCTGCTGAAGCATTACGAGGACAATCCGGACTTCATCGGCCCGGCCGAGCGCCGCAACGAGGTGATCTCCTTCGTCAAGTCCGGCCTCAAGGACCTCTCGGTCTCGCGCACCACCTTCGACTGGGGCATCCCGGTGCCGGACGACCCGGCACATGTCATGTATGTCTGGGTCGACGCGCTTACCAACTACGTCACCGCCACCGGCTGCCTCACCGACCCGGATGGCCCGCGTGCAAAATACTGGCCGGCGAACATCCATGTCATCGGCAAGGATATCATCCGCTTCCACGCCGTCTACTGGCCGGCCTTCCTGATGTCGGCGGGCCTGCCGCTGCCGGGCCGCGTCTTCGCCCACGGCTTCCTGCTCAACAAGGGCGAGAAGATGTCGAAGTCGCTCGGCAACGTGGTCGATCCGGTCAACCTCGTCAACCATTTCGGCCTCGACCCGATCCGCTACTTCTTCCTGCGCGAGGTCTCCTTCGGCCAGGACGGCAGCTATAGCGAGGAGGGCATCGCGACCCGCATCAACTCGGACCTCGCCAACGGCATCGGCAACCTCGCCAGCCGCTCGCTGTCGATGATCGTCAAGAACTGCGACGGCAAGGTGCCGGAGTGCGGCGACCTTTCCGACGCCGACCGCGCCATGCTCGCCTCCGTCGATGCGCTGCACGCCATCACCCGCGAGGAGATGGGCAGGCAGCAGATCCACAAGGCGCTCGCGGCGATCATCGCCGTCGTCTCGGAGGCCGACCGCTATTTCGCGAGCGAAGCGCCCTGGGCGCTGAAGAAGACCGACCCGGTCCGCATGGGCACCGTGCTCTACGTGACGGCGGAAGTCGTGCGGCAGATCGCAATCCTGCTCCAGCCCTTCATGCCGAAATCCGGCCGCAAGCTGCTCGATCTCGTTGCCGCGCCCGTCGAAAAGCGCGATTTCGCGGCGCTCGGCGAAGCCGGCCGCCTCGTCAGCGGCACGCCGCTGGAAGCGCCGACCCCGGTCTTCCCGCGTTACGTCGCGCCCGAGGCGTAAATGCTGATCGATACCCATTGCCATCTGGATTTCCCCGACTTCGAAGCGGAGCGCGACGCTATCGTCGCGCGGGCGCACGCGGCCGGGGTGACGCAGATGATCACCATCTCGACGCGGGTGAAGAAATTCCCCGCGATCCTGGCGATCGCGGAAAAATACCCGTCCGTCTTCTGCTCGGTCGGCACCCATCCGCACAATGCGGACGAGGAGCTCGACATTCCGGTCTCGGAGCTGGTCGAACTCTCGAAGCACCCGCGCGTCGTGGCGATCGGCGAGGCGGGGCTCGACTATTTCTACGACAACGCACCGCGCGAGGCGCAGGCCATCGGCCTTCGCAACCACATCGCCGCGGCGCGGGAAACCGGCCTGCCGCTGGTCATCCACAGCCGCTCGGCGGACGAGGACATGGCGGCGATCCTGACCGAGGAAACGGGGAAGGGGGCCTTTCCCTTCCTGCTGCACTGCTTCTCCTCCGGGCCGGAGCTTGCCCGCACCGGCGTGGATCTCGGCGGCTACGTCTCCTTCTCCGGCATCCTGACCTTCCCGAAATCGGAAGAGCTGCGCGAGATCGCGAAAACCGTGCCGCCGGAGCGCATGCTGGTCGAGACCGACGCACCCTACCTTGCGCCGAAACCCTATCGGGGAAAACGCAACGAGCCGGCCTATGTGGCGCACACCGCCGCCGTGCTGGCGGAGACCGTCGGCGTCAGCGAGGACGAGATCGCCCGCATCACCACCGAAAACGCCTTCCGCATCTTCTCGAAGATGCCGCGGGTGTAACCGTGGCCACGACACGGCGCTTCACCATCCTCGGCTGCGGCTCCTCGCCCGGCGTGCCGCGCATCACCGGCGACTGGGGCGCCTGCGATCCTTCCAATCCGAAGAACCGCCGCAGCCGCGCCGCCTTCCTCGTCGAGCAGGTCGGCCCGGGAGGCAGGACCACCGTCGTCATCGATACGGGGCCGGACTTCCGCATGCAGATGATCGCCGCGGGCGTGGAAGGCATCGACGCGGTGCTCTACACGCACGCCCATGCCGACCATATCCACGGCATCGACGATATCCGCGGCTTCGTGCTGCAGAACCACAAGCAGGTGCCGATCTGGGCCGATCCGGTGACGATGGAGCGCATCCGCGAGGGGTTCGGCTACTGCCTGAAGACGCCGCCGGGCAGCATGTATCCGCCCATCGTGACGGAAAACCTGATCGAGCCGATGGATGCGCCGTTGACGATCGGCGGGCGAGGGGGCGCGATCACCTTCCAGCCCCTCCTCCAGGTGCACGGCTCCATCCATTCGCTCGGCTTCCGCATCGGCAATGTCGCTTACTGCAGCGATATCAGCGACTTCCCGGACGAGACGGTCGCGCGGCTCGAGGGTCTCGACGTGCTGATCGTCGATGCCCTGCAATACCGCTACCATTCCAGCCACCTGTCGCTCAGCCAGGCGCTGGAATGGATCGAGCGGCTGAAACCGGCACGCGCCATCCTGACCCATATGCACGTGCCGCTCGATTACGACACGGTGCAAGGGGAAACGCCGGACCATGTGGAACCGGCGTTTGACGGGCTCAGCTTCGAGATCGAACTTCCGGACGATCAGGCGAAATAGGGTTTCAGGTTGTTACGGATCCGCTCCAGCACCGTCGCGCCCGAAAGGTCGGGCACGAAGGTCTTGCCGGTGATCTGCTCGTAGGCCTGGATATAGACCTTCGAGGTCTGCTCGACGAGCGCGCGCGGGATTTCCGGGATCGGGTCCTTGTAGGGATCGCAGCGCTCGGTGACCCAGGCGCGCACGAAATCCTTATCGAAGCTCGCCGGGCGGCCACCCGTGGCGAAACTCTGCTCGTAGCTGTCGGCGATCCAGTAGCGGCTCGAATCCGGCGTGTGGATCTCGTCGGCCAGCACGATGCGGCCGTCCTTGTCCGTGCCGAACTCGTATTTGGTATCGACGAGGATCAGCCCGCGTTCGGCCGCACGGGCCTGTCCGCGCGCAAAGAGCGCCAGCGCATAGCGCGACACCGTTTCCCATTGCGCGGGCGTCAGCAGGCCTTGCTCAAGGATTTCCGCGCCGGAGAGCGGTTCGTCGTGACCGCCGTCGAAGGCCTTGCTGGTCGGCGTGATGATCGGCTCGGGCAGCTTCTCGTTGTCCTTCAGGCCATCCGGCAGCGTGATGCCGTACATTTCGCGCTCGCCCTTGCGGTATTTCGTCAGGATCGAGGTGCTGGTCGTGCCGGCGAGATAGCCGCGCACGACGATCTCGACCGGCAGGATGTCGAGCCGCGTGCCGATGACGACGTTCGGGTCCGGATAGGAAATGACGTGGTTCGGGCAGATGTCGGCGGTTTCCTCGAACCAGTAGCGCGCCGTCTGGGTGAGAACCTGGCCCTTGAAGGGAATGGCGGTGAGGATGACGTCGAAGGCGCTGAGACGGTCCGTCGCGATGATGACGCGGCTGCCGTCCGCAAGGTCGTAGTTCTCGCGGACCTTGCCGTTGTAGCGGTTCGGCAGTTCCGGGATATGGGCGTCGGAGAGAATGCGCAAATCGCTCATCGTGGCGGGCTTTCGCTGTTGGTTTCGTCTGCCGTTTCGCTTAAGGCCACGGGTGGTGAAGGGTCAAGGCGGAAACCGGATTTCCAGAGGGTTTGGGGCTTTGCGGGCAATGATTGGTTCCATAATCTATATTATGTGACTTATGGATATGGGAAGATACGCCCCCTACGGCTATGGCACGCCCATGAATTCAATGCCTTCGCATTAAAACGTCGTCCCGCGATGCCGGGCGCGTCTCGCCCGCGCCGATCACCGCCACTTTCGTTCACGCGATATCGACGGTCCCGAACAATTCGTAGTAGAATATCCCGAATCCCGGCCAGCGGCTTTCCCGATCGAAGCCGACGTCCATTCCCCAGATCGCCACATCTTCCAGCCTCCGCCACGATCCCGATGCCCGACATCCCTGTGCTTGAAACCGACCGTCTCGTCCTGCGCGGCTTTCGCCCGGACGATCTCGATGCCATGACCGCGATGTGGACGATGCCCGAAGTCGTGCGCTACATCGGCGGCGTGCCGCTGTCTCGCGAACAGTCTTGGATCCGCCTGCTGCGCCATATCGGCATGTGGAGCGTCATGAACTTCGGCTTCTGGGCGGTCACGGACAAGGCTTCCGGGCAGCTCATCGGCGAAGCCGGCTTCCATGAGATGCGCCGCGAGATGACGCCCAGCATCGAAGACACGCTGGAAGCCGGCTGGGGCCTGCTCCCGGGCTTCCATGGCCGCGGCTATGCCAGCGAGGCGCTGGATGCGATGCTGCCCTGGGCGGAGGCGAACCACGGCGGCCTGCCTGTGACCTGCATCATCGACCCTGCAAACACGGCCTCCATCCGGCTTGCCGAGCGGCACGGGTTCCGCGAATTCGCCCGCTCGATCTATCAGGGAAGCGACATCGTCGTCCTCCGGAAGGCATAGGCGTTCGCGCCACCAGCCGCCGCGCAGCCATGGAACACCCCGATATATCACAAACAAGTGATATTAAATTCATACTTTATCTTTATTCAGCAACATTTTGTTCTATAACGAAATTCATGCATATCTTTCCCGGCAATCAGCGCGCCCTTCCGCATGGCGGTTCTTTTCAGGCGTCCATGCTATTCTAGCTTCGTCCGAAAAGGAGTGTGCGCCATGAAAATGCTTGCCGCCGTGTTCCTTTGCGTTTCGCTGTCCCCGCTCTCAAATGCCCGGGCGGAAGAACCCGTCGATACCGTACAGGGTATCATCCAAGGCCAGATAACCGCCTTCCTGAACGACGACGCGAAGACCGCTTATTCCTTCGCCTCGCCGACCATCCGCGGGAAGTTTCCAACCGAGGACGCCTTCTTCGACATGGTGAAGAAGGGTTACGCGCCGGTCTACCGCCCGGGCAATTTCGCCTTCGGCCGCTTCAAGGTCGCGGATGACACGGTGGTGCAGGAGGTGCTGATCTCAGGGCAGGACGGCAAGGACTGGACGGCGCTCTACCAGGTCGTGAAGCAGCCGGACGGCAGCTACAAGATCAACGGCGTGCACATGGTGCGCACCGCGCCGGGGCCGCAGATCTGAGCAATCCAAGCGCGGAACACGCCCTCAGAGAGGGGCGAGATCGCCCCTCGCCCAGTTCTCCTGCGTCTCCGCCATGAAATCGGCAAAACGCCCCTCCTCAATCGCCTTGCGGATGCCGGCCATCAGGTCCTGGTAGTAGGAGAGGTTGTTCCAGGTCAGAAGCATGCCGCCGAGCGATTCGTTGGCGCGGATGAGGTGGTGCAGATAGGCGCGCGAATAGTCGCGCGCCGCCGGGCACGTCGATTCCTCGTCGAGCGGGCGCATGTCCTCGGCGTGGCGCGCATTGCGCAGGTTGATGCGGCCGCGGCGTGTGAAGGCGAGGCCATGGCGGCCGGAGCGGGTCGGCATCACGCAGTCGAACATGTCGATGCCGCGGGCGACGGATTTCAGGATGTCGTCGGGCGTGCCGACACCCATCAGGTAGCGCGGCTTCTCGGTCGGCATGTGCGGCACGGTCGTGTCGATCATGTCGAGCATGACCTCCTGCGGCTCGCCGACGGCAAGGCCGCCGATGGCGTAGCCCTTGAGGTTCAGATCGGCAAGCGCCTGCGCGGAGCGGACGCGCAGGTGCGGGATGTCGCCGCCCTGCACGATGCCGAACATCGCCTTGCCCGGCTGGTCGCCGAAGGCGGTCTTGCAGCGCTCGGCCCAGCGCAGCGACATCTCCATGGCGCGCTCGATTTCCTTCGGCGAGGCCGGCAGCGCCACGCATTCGTCGAGCTGCATCTGGATGTCGCTGTCGAGCAGGCCCTGGATCTCGATCGAGCGCTCCGGCGACATGTGGTGCAGCGCGCCGTCGACATGGCTCTTGAAGGTGACGCCCTGTTCGTCGAGCTTGCGCAGGCCCGACAGCGACATGACCTGGAAGCCGCCCGAATCGGTGAGGATCGGATACGGCCAGCGGATGAGCTCGTGCAGGCCGCCGAGGCGGGCGACGCGCTCCGGACCGGGGCGCAGCATCAGGTGATAGGTGTTGCCGAGGATGATGTCCGCACCGAGGTCGCGCACCTGATCGAGATACATCGCCTTGACGGTGCCCACCGTGCCGACCGGCATGAAGGCCGGCGTGCGGATTACGCCGCGCGGCATGGAGACCTCGCCGCGGCGCGCCTTGCCGTCGGTCGCAAGCAGTTTGAACTGGAAGGTTTCGGTCATCGGTCGTTCCGGAAAAGCAGGCTGGAGTCGCCGTAGGAATAGAAGCGGTAGCCGGTGGCGATCGCATGGGCATAAGCGCCGCGCATCGTCTCGAGGCCCGAAAAGGCGGAGACCAGCATGAAGAGCGTCGATTTCGGCAGGTGGAAATTGGTCATCAGCATGTCGGCCGTGCGGAAGCGATAGCCGGGCGTGATGAAGATGCCCGTCGCGCCGGACCAGGGCCGGATCGTGCCGTCTTCGTCCGCGGCGCTTTCGAGGAGGCGCAGCGAGGTGGTGCCGACGGAGACGATGCGCCCGCCCCTCGCCCTGACGGCGTTGAGCGCGGCGGCCGTCTCCGCGGACACATGGCCGATCTCCTCGTGCATGACGTGGTCGGTCGTGTCGTCGGCCTTCACGGGCAGGAAGGTGCCGGCGCCGACATGCAGCGTCACGAAATGCCGTTCGACGCCGAGCGCGTCGAGTTTTTCGAAGAGGGCGTCGGTGAAGTGCAGGCCGGCCGTCGGCGCCGCGACGGCGCCCTCCTCGCGCGCGTAGATCGTCTGGTAGTCGCGGCGGTCCGCCTCGTCGTCCTCGCGCTTGGAGGCGATGTAGGGCGGCAGCGGGATATGGCCGACGGCGGCGATGGCGCGGTCGAGATCGGGACCGGAGGCGTCGAAATGCAGGGTGACCTCCCCGCCCTCGCCTTTCTCTTCGACGCTCGCCGAAAGCGCCTCCGCCGCGCCGAAGGTGATGCGGTCGCCCAGCTTGATGCGCTTGCCGGGCCTGGCAAAGGCCTTCCAGCGGTCGCCGGCGATGCGCATGTGCAGCGTCGCGGACACCTTCTGGCCGCCGGCGCCCTCGCGATGGCGGATGCCCTCGAGCTGGGCGGGGATGACGCGCGTGTCGTTGAAGACCAGCGCATCGCCGGCGCGCAGCAGCGACGGCAGGTCGCCGACGGTGCGGTCCGCGTAGGGCGTCTCCTGCCCCGGGCGCACGATGAGCAGCCTTGCCGCCTCGCGTGGGCTCACCGGGCGCAGCGCGATGTTTTCTTCCGGCAGATCGAAATCGAAGAGGTCGACGCGCATGCCGGGCCTCAGTACAAGCGGATCAGCAGCGCGCCGGCGACGAGCAGCATGGCCCCCGCGATACGGCCGA
Source organism: Shinella yambaruensis (assembly GCF_050859155.1). NCBI lineage: Bacteria > Pseudomonadati > Pseudomonadota > Alphaproteobacteria > Hyphomicrobiales > Rhizobiaceae > Shinella > Shinella yambaruensis. The sequence goes on along the minus strand of NZ_CP150638.1, from coordinate 1,798,996 downwards.
GGGAAATCTCGCGCATGGCCATGCCGAGAAAGCCGATGCGGTCGAGCAGGATGCCGGCCATGAGCTGGCCGGAAACGGCGAAGGCCATGACGGCGGCGGCGCCGATGCGCGGCGTCAGGAAGATGGCGGTCGTCACATAGACCGTGCCGAGCGCGCCGCCGGCAAAATAGAGCCAGGCATCGGCGCCGCGCCAGTCCGGTGCCCGGCCCTCGACGGCGGCGGTGACGAGAACGACGAGGGCGAGGACGAGCGCGCCCGCGAAGAACGAGACGCAGGCGGCGGCGACCGGCATGCCGAGCCCCCGGCCGAGCAACGCATTGATGGGAGCCTGGATGGCGATGCACGCGCCCGCCGCAATGCCGAGCAGCGCCCAGAGGAAAGCAGCCATATCGACTTGTCTCTTGAAAAGCGCACAAACAAAAACCGCGCCCGCCGGGGCGAGCGCGGTCGAAAACGAAAGGTTCTCTATCAGGCGGCCGCGTCGGCGGCAACCTTCATCGAGAGGATGGTGTCGGGATCGCGCACCGGCTCGCCGCGCTTGATCTTGTCGATGTTTTCCATGCCTTCGACGACCTGGCCCCAGACGGAATACTGCTTGTTGAGCCAGGGGGCGTCGGTAAAGCAGATGAAGAACTGCGAGTTGGCCGAGTTCGGCATCTGGCTACGGGCCATGGAGCAGGTGCCGCGCACATGGCTCATGTTGGAGAACTCGGCCTTGAGGTCCGGCTTTTCCGAGCCGCCCATGCCGGCGCGGGCCGGGTTGAAGTCCTTGCCGCCGGTCTTGCCGTACTGCACGTCGCCGGTCTGGGCCATGAAGTCCTCGATGACGCGGTGGAAGACGACGCCGTCATAGGCGCCCTCGCGCGTCAGTTCCTTGATGCGCGCGACGTGGCCCGGCGCGAGATCCGGAAGCAGCTGGATGACCACCTTGCCCTTCGTGGTCTCCATGATGATGGTGTTTTCCGGATCCTTGATCTCGGTCATGGTCTTTCTCCTTCAAAGGCATGTTGCGCAAAAGGTGTGTCGCCGTTCCTTAATTGCAACGGGCGACACACCGAAAAGTGAATTACTTGCCGACGGTGACCTTGATCATCCGGTCGGGATCGGTGACCGCGCCATTGCTGGCCTCGTCGCCGCGCTTGATCTTGTCGACGTTCTCCATGCCGGAAACGACCTTGCCGACGACCGTGTACTGGCCGTTCAGGAAGTCGCCCGGGGCGAACATGATGAAGAACTGCGAGTTGGCCGAGTTCGGATCCTGCGAACGGGCCATGCCGACCGTGCCGCGCTCGAAGGGCACGTCGGAGAATTCCTGCGGCAGGTCCGGCTGGCTGGAGCCGCCCGTGCCGGCCGCGCCCGGCTGGAAGCCGTCTTCCATGTCGCCGAACTGCACGTCGCCGGTCTGCGCCATGAAGCCCTCGATCACGCGGTGGAAGGCGACATTGTCGTATTCGCCGGCCGCGGCGAGCGCCTTGATGCGCTCGACATGCTTGGGCGCGACCTTGTCGTTCAGCTCGACGACGACCGGGCCGTCCTTGAGCTGGATCGTGATGAACTCGGCCGCCTGGGCAACGACGGCGCTCGTGGTGGTCGCAAGGAACAGGGCTCCTGCAAAGGCGAAACGGAGGATGTTCATGATAGCTCCCTAAGGGGGTTCAGGATGATGGGCTCAGCCCGTCTTGCGGGCTTTCAGCGCCGTGAAGACGGGCGCCGGAACGAAGGCACTGACATCGCCGCCCATGGCCGCGATCTGGCGGACCAATGTGGCGGTAATGGGCCGCGAGGCGACGCCCGCCGGCAGGAAGACGGTCTGCACGTCCGGCGCCATCTGGCGGTTCATGCCGGCCATCTGCATTTCATAGTCGAGATCCGTGCCGTCGCGCAGGCCCCGGATCAAGAGGCGCGCGCCGTGCTCGCGCGCGGCATCGACGACGAGATTGGAAAAGGAAACGACGCTGACATCCCCTGCCCGCGCCGGCAGCGCCTCGACGATCGATTGGCGGATGAGGTCCGCGCGCTCCTTAAAGGAGAACAGCGGCGTCTTGCCGGGATGGATGCCGATCGCGACGATGACCTTGGGCGCCACGTCCAGCGCCTGCACGAGCACGTCGATATGGCCGTTGGTGATCGGATCGAAAGAGCCAGGGTAGAAGGCAGCTGTCATCGGCGGGGTCCCGTTTGCCGCCTTTTGTCACGGACGGCCCCTTTCCGCAAGGGCGCGGCCTGTCGCAGCCCGCGCTGTCCCCTGCCAAGAACATGAACGCGGCATGAACGGGCCGTTCAAGACCATTTCAGGCAGGCCATGTCTAAATAGCAGCATCGGAGCCGGGAACAAAGGTCGCCCTCGCGCATTCTCCCGGCACAACACAGTGAAACAAGTAATGCGTTTCCTTAGGCTTGAAGGAACACGAAAATGGCCCTCGCTCTACTCTGCATGACCATGTTCATCGCCCTTACCGCCGCGACCATCCATGCGCTGCGGGAAGAGGATCGCCCGGCAACGCCGAAAATCGCCGCCCGCGGCAAGTGGCTGCGCTGAGCGGGATAGCACCATGGCCGCGCTCACCATCCTCTTCACGATCTTCATCAGCACCGTCTTCACCTTCGACTTCGCGCGCACGATCCTTGAACTGAAACGGGATCGCGCAGCCCTGAAGGCGGCCAAGCTGAAAACCCAAGCAGGCGGCTTCGGCGTCTGAGAACGCCCCCCTGCGGCACAGCGCCCCCGGCGCAGGATGCCGCAGCACGTATGCCGCCGTCAGAGCGGGTAGCCTTTCCTCCAGGCTGCCCGCACAATTGAAAAGCCGGACGGTCGTTCCCTGCCCGTCCGGCTTTTCCGTTTCAAGAAGACGGGCCCTTTCCGGTGACTGCCGGAAAGGGCCCTTCTTGTTTCGATTACGAAGGCCGGACCGTTTCCGGCCTATTCCTCGGCCGGCGGTGCTGCATCCCCCGTGTCGATCTCGCCTTCGATGCCGTTGCCGTCCGCTTCGTCCTCGCCTTCCGGCTCGCTGATGCGCTCGACCGAGACGACCTTCTCGTCCTTGGCGGTGGAGAAGATGGTGACGCCCTTCGTTGCGCGGCTGGCGATGCGGATGCCGTCGACCGGCACGCGGATCAGCTGGCCGCCGTCGGAGACGAGCATGAGCTGGTCCTTGTCCTCGACCGGGAAGGCGGCGACGAGTTCGCCGATCTCGCTGGTCTTCGAGGTGTCGGTGGCGCGGATGCCCTTGCCGCCGCGGCCGGAGGTGCGGAAGTCGTAGGAGGACGACCGCTTGCCGAAACCCTTCTGCGACACCGTCAGCACGAACTGCTCGCGAGACCTTAAGTCCTGGTAGCGCTCTTCGGACAGGTCGCCGACTTCGCCGACCTCCTCGCCGACCAGCGCGATGTCCTCCTCGTCGACGCCGCTGGCGCGGCGTTCCGCGGCGGAGCGCTTCAGGTAGGCGGCGCGCTCCCACGGCTCGGCATCGACATGGCTGACGATCGTCATCGAGATGATGCGGTCGCCGCTGCCCAGCGAGATGCCGCGCACGCCGACCGAGTTGCGGCCGGCGAAGACGCGCACGTCATCGACCGGGAAGCGGATGCATTGGCCGAGCGCCGTCGTCAGCAGCACGTCGTCGTTCTCCGTGCAGGTCTCGACATTGAGGATCTCGTCGCCCTCTTCCTCCAGCTTCATCGCGATCTTGCCGTTACGGTTGACCTGGACGAAGTCGGACAGCTTGTTGCGGCGCACCGTGCCGCGGGTCGTCGAGAACATGACGTCGAGGTTTTCCCACGTCGTCTCGTCCTCGGGCAGCGGCATGATGGTGGTGATGCGTTCGCCGGGGGTGAGCGGCAGCATGTTGATCAGCGCCTTGCCCTTGGACTGCGGCGTGCCGATCGGCAGGCGCCAGACCTTCTCCTTGTAGACGATGCCGCGCGAGGAGAAGAACAGGACCGGCGTGTGCGTGTTGGCAACGAAGAGGCGGGTCGCGAAATCCTCGTCCTTCATCGCCATGCCGGAGCGGCCCTTGCCGCCGCGGCGCTGCGCGCGGTAGGTGGCGAGCGGCACGCGCTTGACGTAACCGGCATGCGACACGGTGACGACCATGTCCTCGCGGGCGATGAGATCCTCGTCGTCCATGTCCGGGCCGCCCTCGGCGATCTCGGTGCGGCGTGGCGTGCCGAACTCCTCGCGCACGGCGATGAGCTCTTCCTTGACGATGTTCATCATGCGCAGGCGCGAGGAGAGGATGTCGAGGTAATCCTTGATCTCCTCGCCGATCTTGTTGAGTTCCTCGTCGATCTCGTCGCGGCCGAGGGCCGTGAGGCGGGCGAGGCGCAGCTCGAGGATCGCGCGGGCCTGCTCTTCGGAGAGATTGTAGGTCAGGTCCTCGTTGATGCGGTGGCGCGGGTCGTCGATGAGGCGGATCAGCGCATCGACGTCCTTGGCCGGCCAGCGGCGCTCCATCAGCTGCTCGCGCGCCGTCTGCGGATCGGGCGCACGGCGGATGAGGCTGATCACCTCGTCGATATTGGCGACGGCGATGGCGAGACCCACCAGGACATGGGCGCGGTCGCGCGCCTTGCGCAGGAGGTATTTCGTGCGGCGGCTGACGACCTCCTCGCGGAAGGCGACGAAGGCGCGCAGCATGTCGAGCAACGTCATCTGCTCCGGCTTGCCGCCGTTCAGCGCCACCATGTTGCAGCCGAAGGAGGTCTGCAGCGGCGTGTAGCGGTAGAGCTGGTTGAGGATGACGTCGGCATTGGCGTCGCGCTTCAGCTCGATGACGACGCGGTAGCCCTGTCGGTCGGATTCGTCGCGCAGGTCCGAGATGCCCTCGATGCGCTTTTCGCGCACCAGCTCGGCCATCTTCTCGATCATCGACGCCTTGTTCACCTGGAAGGGAACTTCCGTGACGATGATCTGCTCGCGGTCGCCGCGCATCGGCTCGATGTGGGCGCGGCCGCGCATGATGACGGAGCCGCGGCCGGTCTCGTAGGCCTGGCGGATGCCGGCACGACCGAGGATCAGCGCGCCGGTCGGGAAGTCCGGCCCCGGAATGTGCTGCATCAGCTCGAGCAGCTCGATCGCCGGATTGTCGATGAGCGCGATACAGCCGTTGATGACTTCGGAGAGGTTGTGCGGCGGAATGTTCGTCGCCATGCCGACGGCGATGCCGCCTGCCCCGTTGACCAGCAGGTTCGGGAACTTTGCCGGCACGACGACCGGCTCGCTCATCGTGCCGTCGTAGTTGTCGCGGAAGTTGACCGTTTCCTTGTCGAGGTCGTCGAGCAGGGAATGGGCGGCCTTTTCCAGGCGGCATTCCGTATAACGCTGGGCGGCCGGCGGGTCGCCGTCGATGGAACCGAAATTGCCCTGGCCGTCGATCAGCGGCAGGCGGAGCGACCAGTCCTGCGCCATGCGCGCCAGGGCATCGTAGATCGCCGCGTCGCCATGCGGATGGTATTTACCCATCACGTCACCGGTGACGCGCGCCGACTTCACGTATTTCTTGTTCCAGTCGACGCCCATCTCGCTCATCGAGTAGAGGATGCGCCGGTGAACGGGCTTCAGGCCGTCGCGCACATCGGGCAATGCGCGGGACACGATCACGCTCATGGCGTAATCGAGATAGGACCGCTGCATCTCCTCGATGATGGAAATAGGCTCAATGCCGGGAGGGTTCTTGCCGCCGGGTGTCGATTGCTCTGTCAATTTCGGTCACGATCGTTGTTCAGAATCAGAAGGGAATTTTATAGCCTACCGGCGCTGGGAGCGCCAATTTCACGAGGGGTTTTGAACAGGCTTTTCCAAGTAAAATCCGCCAATTTGCGCATTTTCATGGCCGTGGCGGCACGATGGTCCGGCCGCCCTTCCCTTGCGCGGCGCCCTCCCCTAACAATAGCCGGACAAGGCCGGGAAAAATCGGCCGCGCAACGGCGAGGGGAACGCCTGACATGCTCAACATCGATCTTCTGGTCAATGCGATCACGACCCTGCTCGTGACCATCGATCCGCCGGGCCTTGCGCCGATCTTCCTGGGGCTCACCGTCGGCATGACGCGCCCGCAGCGCACGCAGGTGGCGCTGCGCGGCTGCGTCATCGCCTTCTGCATCCTCGCCGTCTTCGCGCTGACGGGCGCCGGCGTGCTGTCGCTGCTCGGCATCTCCATCGGCGCCTTCCGCATCGCCGGCGGCCTGCTCCTGTTCTGGATCGCCTTCGAGATGATCTTCGAGCGCCGCAACGAGCGGAAGGAGAAGACCAGCGAGGTGGCGATCACCCGCGATCACATCCACAACATCGCCGTCTTCCCGCTCGCCCTGCCGCTGATCGCCGGCCCCGGCGCGATCTCCGCGACGATCCTCACCTCGGGATCCTTCCCCTCCGCGCTCGAGCGCGGCGCCCTCATCGGCGTCATCGCGCTCTGCATCGCCATCCTGTTCCTGTCGCTGGTCATCGCCGAGCGCATCGACCGCTTCCTCGGCAAGACCGGCCGCGCGATCCTCACGCGCCTGCTGGGCGTCATCCTCGCCGCGCTGGCGGTGCAGTTCGTGGTGGACGGCGTGAAATCGGTGTTCATCGGCTGAGGGGTGCCGTGCTCGCCCGCGGGCGATCGCACAGGGAACTCGACGTCACCGCTCTTCCCTTTTCTCTCCGAGGGGAAGAAGGGGATGGGCGACGGTTTCCTTCCCAAGGCGATTGCCCTGGGCTCACCCGAGAGAAGCCTGCGAGGTTCTTGCAGGAGGAGGCACAATGCCTTTCCTCACAGACCACAGCCCGGCGTCGCGCAGGGTTTCCGACGGTCAGGGGTTTTCTGCGAACCATTTTGCGATCGCCGGCATGTTCTCCTCGAAACCGCCGGGAAGGAACACGTTGAGCAGCCCGACGCGCTCGTCCGTTCGGTTCTCGAAGTCATGCATCACGGTCGCCGGAATGCGCACGAAACTGCCGGCCGGCGCCTCCAGCCAGTCCTCGCCGGCCAGGATGCTGGCGACACCGGCGATCACGTAAAAAAGTTCGACATTGTCCGCGTGGGAATGGGCGCCCGGCCCGGCCGCACCGGGCTCCAGCCACCATTCGGAGACGCTGTAGGCATTCCCGGTCTCGCCATGGTCCGCCTTGAAGACCGCGCTCATGCGGCCGAGCGGATAGCTGCGTCCCTCGCCCGGCCGCAGGAACAACACGTCTGCGGCCGTCTTTTCAAAGTCCATGACGCTTCCCTTCCCAGCATGCCTGCCCGTCGAAAGCGCCCGGCGAAGGCCGGCGCGGCGGCCGGCCTCGTCCCGCCGTCTCAGAACGGGATGTCGTCGTCCATGTCGCGCGAGAGCGAGCCGCTCGAACGGCTGCCGCCGCCGCCCGAAGCCGGCCGCGAGCCGTAATCGTCATAGTTCGGCGCCGCGCCGAAATCGCCGCCGCCGCGGCGCTCGCCGCCACCTTCGCCACGGCCGTCGAGCATGGTCAGCGTCGAGTTGAAGCCCTGCAGCACGACTTCCGTCGTGTAGCGGTCGTTGCCGGTCTGGTCCTGCCACTTGCGGGTTTGCAGCGCGCCCTCGATGTAGAGTTTCGCGCCTTTCTTGACGTATTGCTCGACGACCTTGCACAGGCCTTCGTTGAAGACCACGACATTGTGCCATTCGGTCTTCTCGCGGCGTTCGCCGCTGTTGCGGTCACGCCAGGTCTCGGAGGTGGCGATGCGCAGGTTGGCGATCGGCCGACCGTCCTGCGTACGCCGGATTTCCGGGTCCGCCCCGACATTGCCGATCAAGATCACCTTGTTGACGCTTCCAGCCATACCCGTACTTCCCGTTGTCGCGCCGGGCGAAGACTGCCCGGCATCATTTTCACTACACGAATGCGGCATCTTATCGGCTGGCGATCGCCGGCGCCGCCCCGCAAGAGTGGTAATCCACAGATCAATTGCAGATTTTTGTTCTTTTTTTGTTCTAATAAATGCCTACACTCTTGTCAACCGAATCGGAAACGGGCACGGAATTCTCTGACCGCGCATGGACACGCCCCGTCTCATCCCTACATAGGGGCCAGATCCGAAACTGATGCGCAACGACTCCTGACGCTGGACACCATGAGCGAACTCAAGACCATTTCCATCCGCGGCGCGCGCGAACACAATCTCAAGGGCATCGACCTCGACCTGCCCCGCAACAAGCTGATCGTCATGACCGGGCTTTCGGGCTCCGGCAAGTCGTCGCTCGCCTTCGACACGATCTATGCCGAGGGCCAGCGGCGCTATGTCGAGAGCCTTTCGGCCTATGCCCGCCAGTTCCTGGAGATGATGCAGAAGCCGGACGTCGACCAGATCGACGGCCTGTCGCCGGCCATCTCCATCGAACAGAAGACGACCTCGAAGAACCCGCGCTCGACCGTCGGCACGGTGACCGAGATCTACGACTACATGCGCCTGCTCTTCGCGCGCGTCGGCGTGCCCTATTCGCCGGCGACGGGCCTGCCGATCGAGAGCCAGACGGTCAGCCAGATGGTCGACCGCGTCATCGATTTCGGCGAGGGAACGCGCCTCTACATCCTCGCGCCCGTCGTGCGCGGCCGCAAGGGCGAGTACAAGAAGGAACTCGCCGAGCTGATGAAGAAGGGGTTCCAGCGCGTCAAGGTCGACGGTCAGTTCTACGAGATCGCCGACGTGCCGGCGCTCGACAAGAAGTACAAGCACGACATCGATGTGGTGGTCGACCGCGTCGTCGTGCGGCCGGACCTCGCCTCGCGCCTGGCGGACAGCCTCGAGACCTGCCTGAAGCTCGCAGACGGGCTGGCGATCGCCGAATTCGCCGACAAGCCGCTGCCCGTCGAGGAGACGGCGGCCGGCGGCTCGGCCAACAAGTCGCTGAACGAGACGCACGAACGCGTGCTGTTCTCGGAAAAATTCGCCTGCCCGGTTTCCGGCTTCACCATCCCCGAAATCGAGCCGCGGCTCTTCTCGTTCAACAACCCGTTCGGCGCCTGCCCGACCTGCGACGGCCTCGGCAGCCAGCAGAAGATCGACCCGGACCTCATCGTGCCCGAGGCGGAGCGCACGCTGCGCGACGGCGCCATCGCGCCCTGGGCCAAATCCTCCTCGCCCTATTACAACCAGACGCTGGAAGCGCTCGGTGCCGCCTATGGCTTCAAGCTCTCCAACCGCTGGTCGGAGCTTTCGGAGGACGCGCAGAATGCCATCCTGCACGGCACCAAGGAGAAGATCGAGTTCAACTACAAGGACGGCGCGCGCTCCTACAAGACGGTGAAGACCTTCGAAGGCATCGTGCCGAACCTCGAACGGCGCTGGAAGGAAACCGATTCCGCCTGGTCGCGCGAGGAGATCGAGCGCTACATGTCGGCCGCCCCCTGCCCGGCCTGCAACGGCTTCCGCCTGAAGCCGGAGGCGCTGGCGGTGAAGATCGACAAGCTGCATATCGGCGAGGCGACGGCCATGTCGATCCGCGTCGCGCGCGACTGGTTCGAGACCCTGCCGGAGCGCCTCAACGCCAAGCAGAACGAGATCGCCGTCCGCATCCTCAAGGAAATCCGCGAGCGCCTGCGCTTCCTCAACGATGTCGGCCTCGAATATCTTTCGCTCTCACGCAATTCCGGCACGCTGTCGGGCGGCGAGAGCCAGCGCATCCGCCTCGCCTCGCAGATCGGCTCTGGCCTGACCGGCGTGCTCTACGTGCTGGACGAGCCCTCCATCGGTCTCCACCAGCGCGACAATGCGCGCCTGCTCGACACGCTCCGGCACCTGCGCGACATCGGCAACACCGTCATCGTCGTCGAGCATGACGAGGACGCGATCCTGACGGCGGACTACGTGGTCGATATCGGCCCCGCCGCCGGCATCCATGGCGGCGAGGTGATCGCGCAGGGCACGCCCGGCGAGGTGATCGCCAATCCGGCCTCGCTGACGGGCAAGTATCTTTCCGGCGAGCTTTCAGTGGCCATTCCCGGCGAACGCCGCAAGCCGAAGAAAAAGAAGGAAATCAAGGTCGTCGGCGCGAAAGCGAACAATCTGAAGAATGTCACGGCGTCGATCCCGCTCGGCGTCTTCACGGCGGTCACCGGCGTTTCCGGCGGCGGCAAGTCGACCTTCCTCATCGAGACGCTCTACAAGTCGGCCGCCCGCCGCATCATGGGCGCGCGCGAAATCCCGGCCGAGCACGAGCGCATCGACGGTTTCGAATATATCGACAAGGTCATCGACATCGACCAGTCGCCGATCGGCCGCACGCCGCGCTCCAACCCGGCGACCTATACCGGCGCCTTCACCCCCATCCGCGACTGGTTCGCCGGCCTGCCGGAGGCCAAGGCCCGCGGCTACCAGCCCGGCCGCTTCTCCTTCAACGTCAAGGGCGGGCGCTGCGAGGCCTGCCAGGGCGACGGCGTCATCAAGATCGAGATGCACTTCCTGCCCGACGTCTACGTCACCTGCGACGTCTGCCACGGCAAGCGCTACAACCGCGAGACGCTCGACGTCACCTTCAAGGGCAAGTCGATCGCCGACGTGCTCGACATGACGGTGGAGGAAGGCGTCGAGTTCTTCGCCGCCGTGCCGGCGGTGCGCGACAAGCTGACGACGCTGAACCAGGTCGGCCTCGGCTATATCAAGGTCGGCCAGCAGGCGAACACGCTGTCGGGCGGCGAGGCGCAGCGCGTCAAGCTCGCCAAGGAGCTGTCGAAGCGCTCGACCGGCCGCACGCTCTACATCCTCGACGAGCCGACGACGGGCCTGCACTTCCACGACGTGGCGAAGCTGCTCGAAGTGCTGCACGAACTGGTCAACCAGGGCAATTCGGTCGTCGTCATCGAGCACAATCTGGAGGTCATCAAGACCGCCGACTGGATCATCGACTTCGGCCCGGAAGGCGGCGATGGCGGCGGCGAGGTGATCGCCGAGGGCACGCCGGAGGACGTGGTGAAGGTGGAGCGCTCCTATACCGGCCATTTCCTCCGGGAATTGCTGGAACGCCGGCCGATGAAGAAGGTCGCGGCGGAGTAACCCCATGATCCTGATCGGCCAGTACGATTCGTCCTTTGTGCGCCGCGTGGGCATTGCGCTGCGGCTCTATGGCCTCCCCTTCGAGCACCGCCCCTGGTCGGTGTTCGCAGAAGGCGACAAGGTGCAGGCGGTCAACCCGCTGATGCGGGTGCCGACGCTGGTGCTGGACGATGGCGACGTCGTGGCCGACAGCTCTTCGATCCTCGATCATCTCGACGGCCTCGTGCCGCCGGAACAGCGGCTCCTGCCACAGGCAGAGCCCGCGCGGCGGCAGGCGCTGAAGGTGATGGCCTTCGCGACCGGCCTTGCGGACAAGGGCGTCAGCCTGTTCTACGAGCTGCACCTGCACGAGACGCCTTCGGCCTTTTTCGTCGAGCGCTGCCGCTTGCAGATTTCAACCGTCCTTGCCGCACTGGAAGCGGAGCGGGCCGCGCGGCCCGGACCATATTGGTTTGGCCGCATTACCCATGCGGATATCGCGGTCGCCTGCGCCTGGCGGCATGTCGGCGAGGCCCATCCCGGCCTCATCGACCCTGCCGCCTACCCCGCGCTTGCGGCCCATTGCGCCGGCATGGAGGCACTGCCGGTGTTCCAGGACATTTCCCAGCCCTTCATCGCGCCCGCCTGAGAGGCGTGCCGCCACCTGTCTGTCGAGGAGAACTGACATGAGCACATCCGGCACCATCAGAACCGGCATCGGCGGCTGGACCTTCGATCCCTGGGAAGGCACCTTCTATCCGGAAAAGCTGGCGAAGAAGCGCCAGCTCGAATTCGCCAGCCGCGAACTGACGGCGATCGAGGTCAACGGCACCTATTACGGCTCGCAGAAGCCGGAAACCTTCGCCAAGTGGGCCTCCGACGTGCCGGACGGCTTCATCTTCTCGCTGAAGGCGAGCCGCTTCACCACGAACCGCAAGGTCCTGGCCGATGGCGGCGAATCCGTGCAAAAGTTCCTGACGCAGGGGCTGACCGAGCTCGGCGACCATCTCGGCCCGATCCTCTGGCAGTTTCCGCCGACGAAGAAGTTCGAGCCGGACGATTTCGAGGGTTTCCTGAAACTGCTGCCGGAAAAGCTCGACGGCCTCGCGCTGAAACATGCGCTGGAAGTGCGCAACGATACGTTCCTCGTGCCGGAATTCGCGGCGCTCGCGCGCAAGTACAGGGCGGCGATCGTCTACGCCCAGCATGCCGACTATCCCGAGATCGCCGACGTGACGGCGGATTTCGTCTATGCCCGCCTGCAGAAGGGCTCCGACGACATCAAGACCTGCTATCCGCCGGAAGCGCTCGATGAGTGGGCGGAGCGGCTCAAGGCCTGGTCCGGCGGCGGCGAGCCTGCCGATTTGCCGAAGATCGATCCAAAGACCCAGCCGGCGAAGAAGCCCCGCGACGTCTTCGCGTTCTTCATCACCTCCGGCAAGGTGAACGCGCCGAACGGCGCGCGCGAGCTGCAGCGGCGCACGAGCTGACGCCCCCGGCCGCGCGGCAGCCTTCGGCCGAATTTCACGGCATCGAGCCTCAGCCGGGAGCCGCGGAGCGGAAGAACCGCACGGCATCCGAGACAATCTCGGCATTTCCGGCCGCTCTCCTGCCATCGAGACGCAGGCAGCCGTCCTCCAGCCCGACACGGGTCGACCAGCGCTGCCGGTATGCACGCCGGACAAAGTGCCAGACGGTCGCATCGGCGCCGTGCAGGAGGATCGGCCGGCGGACATTCGCCTGGGCGAGAACCTGCGCGATCCCGTCCACGATGGCGTCCGCCTTTCCGAAATCCTGTTCCTCGTCGATCTCGATGAGGACGCGCAGCGCGCGCCGGCCATCCGGCAGCAGGGCGACGAACCGTTCGGCGTCCGTCACGCTGGCCAGACCCGCCTCGACCCCAATGCCCATGTGGTGCAGCAGCGCGATGACGGCGGGCGCATCGGGTTCGGAAAGGTTGACGGAGGCGTAGTCCGGCCGCTCCCGCCATGCCGCGATGCTGTCGCGCGTCCTTGCCGCGTCGCCTTCGATCCACGCGCCCGTCGATACGCCGATGAGCGTGCCGGGGCATGCCTCACGTACGGCGCGCACCGTCTCGTCGACGGCCGAGAGGCTCTCGCGCCCGTCCGGCCCGCGCGGATGGATATGGAGCTCCGCCGCGCCGGCGGAAATGCAGGCCGCGGCGTCGATCGCCATCGCCTCCGCCGTCAGGGGCAGGCGCGGATGGTAACCGGCGGGGCGCGCGCCGTTGATGCAGGCTTGAACGATCATGCCAGTCCTCCAGGGTTCGGTTTCGCTTGATGCAGGGCGTGGCAGGAAAAGCGTTTGCGCGGCGCCTGCCTTGCCCTATTCCGGCCAGGGCGGAATGGCGCCCGGCAGGTCCTCCGCCGTCAGCCCCTCGCCCGCGATGCGGCCCGCCTCGCCATGACGCCAGACGGCGCTGGCGGCAGCCTCGAAGGCGGGCATGCCCTGGGCGAGATGGGCGCCGACGATGCCGGCGAGCACGTCGCCGGAACCGGCGGTGGCAAGCCAGGGCGGCGCGTTCTCGTTGACGAGGACCCGGCCGTCCGGCGCGGCGATCACGGTGTCGGCGCCCTTGAGGATCAGGATGGCGTTGCTGCGCGCGGCCGCCTGGCGGGCGCGGTCGATTTTCGACAGGGTTCCGTCCCCTGCGAGATCGGGGAAGAGGCGGGCGAACTCGCCGTCATGCGGGGTCAGCACCAGCCGCGGGCTTCCGCCGGAAAAAAGCGAGAAGAGTGCGGCCGGATCGTCGCGGAAGGCGCTGATGCCGTCTGCATCGAGCACGAGGCGGCGGCCGCCTTCGGCAAGCAGGCGGACATGGCCCCGCGCCCGCTCCCCGTCGCCGAAGCCGGGGCCGAGCACGAAGGCCTGCAGCCGCGCATCACCGAGCAGGCCGGAAAGGTCGTCGTCGCCGTCGACGGGCTTCAGCATCGCCGCGGTCAGGTGCGCGGCGTTGACGCAAAGCGCCTCCCGCGGCGAAAGCAGCGTGACGAGGCCGGCGCCGGCGCGAAGGCCCGCCTCGGCGGAGAGGCGCGCGGCGCCCGTGGCCGCCGCCGGGCCGGAGAAGACGGCAAGATGGCCGCGCCCGTATTTATGGGTCGCGCGGCCCTGCACCGGCAGATCGAGGCGCCAGATCGCCGGCGTGTTCACGCGCATATGGTCCGCATGCCCGGCGAACAGGCGGGCGGGGATGCCGATATCGAAGACGTCCAGGTCGCCCGACAGGGAACGCCCGGGCAGCAGCAGGTGGCCGGGCTTGCGGCACATGAAGGTGACGGTCGCGGTGGCCTCGAAGGCGGCGCCGCGCACCTGCCCGGTCCGGCCGTCGACGCCGGACGGCAGGTCCACCGCCAGCACGGGCAGGACCGCCTTGCGGCACACGGCCTCGATGATCTCAGCGACCGCCTGCGGCACGTCGCGCGACAGCCCTGCGCCGAACAGCGCGTCGACGACCACGTCGCCCGCTTGGGGCGCATAGGCCGTAAGCGGCGCGACGGCGCCGGGAAAACGGGCGAAGGCGGTCGCGGCGTCGCCCTTCAGCGCCGCCGTCGCGCCAAGGGCATGGACGGTGACCGAGGCCCCCGCCTCCTGCAAGGCGCGGGCAGCGACATAGCCGTCGCCGCCATTGTTGCCGGGACCGCAAAGCACGGCAAAGCGCAGGGCGCCGGGAAAGCGGCGCAGGGCCGCCGCGGCGACCGCCTGCCCCGCCCGCTCCATCAGGCCGTAGCTCGAAAGGTCAAGGGCTGCGGCGCGGTCGATGCGGCCCATATCCTCCGGCGTGACGATGAGTGTGTCTATGTCCTTGTGCATGAAGACAGCATGCGCGCAAAGCCATGACGGAGACAAGTCCGGGATTCGATCCGGTCGACAAGCCCGTTATTTGTGCATCTGCATATTCGATATGCTCAAATTTGCAGCTTTATGCGGCAGGCGCGCCGGACTTGCGGTGCGCGGGCGCCGCCGGGCGTGGAAAGTGACATTTTTTAGGCAAATTCCGCTGGCCCTTTTGGCTGGAAAGCCGCATCATCCACCGCGTGAGGACGGGCAGGATCGGCAGGGAAACGGATTTCATCCGCTCTGGCATGCATCCTGCTTCAAGTTGGCATGATACGTGCATTTGAGTGTGCGGCGCGCGCAAACCGCGCGCAAACGGGAGAAGCGGAGAGACATTTTCTCATGAAAAAGATCGAAGCGATCATCAAGCCCTTCAAGCTCGATGAGGTGAAGGAAGCCCTTCAGGAAGTTGGCCTGCAGGGTATCACCGTCACCGAGGCGAAGGGCTTTGGACGCCAGAAGGGCCACACGGAGCTTTACCGTGGCGCCGAATACGTCGTCGACTTTCTGCCCAAGGTGAAGGTCGAGGTCGTCCTGGCGGACGAAAACGCGGAGGCCGTCATCGAGGCCATCCGCAACGCGGCCCAGACCGGCCGCATCGGCGATGGCAAGATCTTTGTCTCCAACGTCGAAGAAGTCATCCGCATCCGCACCGGCGAAACCGGCGTCGACGCCATCTGATCCCGCCCGGCCGTCCGGCCGAGGCTTCCACCTCGTCATCTCACACAGGGACTCCATAAAATGACGACTGCCAATGAAATCCTCAAGCAAATCAAGGAAAACGACGTCAAGTTCGTCGACCTGCGCTTCACCGACCCGCGCGGCAAGATGCACCATGTGACAATGGACGTCGGCGTCGTCGACGAAGACATGTTCGCCGATGGCGTCATGTTCGACGGCTCCTCGATCGGCGGCTGGAAGGCGATCAACGAGTCCGACATGGTGCTGATGCCCGATCCGGCGACCGTGCACATGGACCCGTTCTTCGCGCAGTCCACCATGGTCGTCATGTGCGACATCCTCGACCCGGTCTCTGGCGAGAGCTACAACCGCGACCCGCGCGGCACGGCCAAGAAGGCCGAAGCCTACCTGAAGGCCTCGGGCATCGGCGACACCATCTATGCCGGCCCGGAACCGGAATTCTTCGTCTTCGACGACGTCAAGTACAAGGCCGACCCGTACAATACCGGCTTCAAGCTGGACAGCTCGGAACTGCCGTCCAACGACGACACCGACTACGAGACCGGTAACCTCGGCCATCGCCCGCGCGTCAAGGGCGGCTACTTCCCGGTTCCTCCGGTCGACAGCTGCCAGGACATGCGCTCGGAGATGCTGACCGTGCTCACCGAGATGGGCGTCACCGTCGAGAAGCAGCACCATGAAGTGGCGGCCGCCCAGCACGAGCTCGGCGTCAAGTTCGACACGCTGGTGCGCAGCGCCGACAAGGTGCAGATCTACAAGTACGTCGTGCACCAGGTCGCCAATGCCTATGGCAAGACGGCGACCTTCATGCCGAAGCCGGTCTTCGGCGACAACGGCTCTGGCATGCACGTGCACCTGTCGATCTGGAAGGACTCCAAGCCGCAGTTCGCCGGCGACGAGTATGCCGGCCTTTCGGAAACCTGCCTCTACTTCATCGGCGGCATCATCAAGCACGCCAAGGCGATCAACGCCTTCACCAACCCGACGACGAACTCCTACAAGCGTCTCGTCCCGGGTTACGAGGCGCCGGTGCTGCTGGCCTACTCGGCCCGCAACCGCTCGGCCTCGTGCCGCATTCCGTTCGGCACGGGTCCGAAGTCCAAGCGCGTCGAGATCCGCTTCCCCGACCCGCTCGGCAACCCCTATCTCGGCTTCGCCGCCATGCTGATGGCCGGCCTCGACGGCATCAAGAACAAGATCCATCCCGGCAAGGCCATGGACAAGGATCTCTACGACCTGCCGCCGAAGGAGCTGAAGAAGATCCCGACTGTCTGCGGCTCGCTGCGCGAAGCGCTGGAAAGCCTCGACAAGGACCGCAAGTTCCTGACGGCCGGCGGCGTGTTCGACGACGACCAGATCGATTCCTACATCGAGCTGAAGATGGTGGAGGTCATGCGCTACGAAATGACCCCGCACCCGGTCGAGTTCGACATGTACTACTCCGCCTGATAAGCGGCGTTTTCAAACGAAGAACCCGGCTTCTAGCCGGGTTTTTTGTTTGTCGGGAGTATTGTGGGTGGCGCTTGGATCCTCGGGTCGAGCCCGAGGATGGCGGGCGAAAACAGGCAAAGCGAACCGCATGCCGCACCGTTCGATAGGCCGCCAGCCTCTCCTCCCGCCGCCATCCTCGGGCTCGACCCGAGGATTCAATCGCGCGCGATGCCCGTCTTGAGAAAAGCGCGCGCTACGGCTGGAGCCGCTGCTTGAGCAGGTTGAGATATTCCTCGTTGCTGTCGTCGGTGGCACTCGTGGCGGCGGCGGCTGGCTTGCAGGCGGGCTTGTAGTCGAGCGCCATGCCGGCCTTGACGCAGACGCCGACCTGCCAGCCGGGCGGCAGCGCGGTCAGGTCCACCGTCTTCCATTTCGGATGGCCCGTCGTTTTCAGCTTGTCGAGCCCGGTGACGATGAGGTTGGAGAAGTCCGCCACGGTCTTGCAGCTGTCCCGGTGATAGGCGTTGCGCTTGGTGTCGTAGTCGTAGGTCATCATCACGGCCTTGACGGCGATGAGGTCGACCGGCTTGTCCTGGAAGGAATAGGTGCCGGCCTCGATGCGCGAGGGCGTGTAGGTGGCGAGCAGCGGCGCCTCGGTGATCGGCACGAGGTGGAACTTCGCCTTGTCGATGGTGTTGCCGGTAAAGAGCGAGGCGGGCGCGCCGGCGACGTAGAAGAAGGCGTCGATCTCGCCGGAGAGGAGTTTCGGCAGCGCCTCGTCCGGGTTGATGTCCATGCGCTCGCCGGCCTTGACCTGCAGGATGTCCATGATGAGCGTTGCGGTGAGGAAGGTGCCCGAATCCTTCTTGCCGACCGCGACCTTCTTGCCCGCGAGGTCCTTGAGGCCCGCAATGTCGTTGCGGGCGAGGACGTGGATCTCCTCGTTGTAGAGCGGGAACATGATGCGCACGCCCTTGACCGCCTTCTGCACCTCGGGATCGTTCTTCTCGAAGGTCTTCAGGTATTCGAGCACGTCGCTCTGCACGATGCCGAACTGGGTGTTGCGGCGGTTGCGCACGCCGACGAAGTTCTCCAGCGATCCGGCGCTTTCAAGGACATTGAGCGTCTGGCCGCATTCGGCGCCGAGCGCTGCGATATCGCGGCCGATCTTGATATAGGTGCCCTGCGGCTCGCCGGTCATGATGTTGCGTTCGAAATCCGCAGCCGAAGCGCCTGCGGCGGAAAGCGCAAGCCCGAGCGCGGCCAAAAGAACAGATCGCTTCATTCCCACTCTCCCTTGGGGTCTGTACTCAATCACGATAGGTGCCCTGCAGACACGTTCAACGTCGCGGCTCAGCAGTCGCTGTCGAGGTCGCGCATGAGATTTCTGAGTGCGAGGACCGGAATGCGCCGGAAGACGCCGCCGAGCGCGCTCGTCACGCATTCACCCGCCGTCAGCGAGCGTTCGAGCTGCTCGCGCTGCACGCTGGTGAGGGCATCGAGGCCGGGCGTTTCCCGCATCGCCTCTGCCACAAGCGTTCCATCGCGCGGATTGAGCGCCTGGATGGAGGTGTCCCGGGCAGCCTCCCCGGTCGCGTCCTTCTCCGGCTCCGCCTTGCGGCTGTTGTCGTTCGGCTGCCTGGGCAGCGCCATGCAGCTTGCCGCCTCGAGCGCCTCGACCTGCCCCGTCAACGCCTTGGTGCGCTCGCCGAGGGCGGCAATCTCCTTGTCCTTGCGGGTGATCTCCTCCTTGAGGGCCGGCAGGTTCTTCGTGCGCAGCGCCTCTTCCGCCTTGCGGACCGTTTCCAGTTCCTCGCGCAGGGCCGCGGTCTGGGTCTTCAGGTCATCGGCCTCGGCGCTGCGCGTCGCGGCCTGCTGGCTGCAGGCCTTCTCGAGGCTGGCGATCCTGTCGCTCTGGAGCGACAGCCGCCGCTCCCGGTCCTTGACGGTGTCTTCGGCCTTCGTCTTCAGCGCTTCGGCGTCCGCGACGCGCTGGCCGAGCAGCTGGAGCCTGTTTTCGAGCGCCGGCACGACCTCCTGCGCGAGTTTCGTGCGTTCGGCCGCAATCACCGCCACATCCGAATCCGACGCGCTTGCATCCTTGCGCAGCGCCTCGACCTGGCGCCGGAGCGTGCCGTTCTCCTCGGTCAGCGCCTGCGCCTTCTGCGTGCTTTCCTCCACCTGCGCGGCGCGGGCGTCCAGCTCGCGGGCAAGCTCGGCGATGCGCCTGTCGCGCGCTTCGACTTCGCCCTGGGGAATGGTGTCGTCCATCATGCGGAAGGCGCCGTAGCCCGCGGCACCGCCGAGCGCCAGGCACACCACGGAGGCGAACAGGATGCCTCCGATGCCACTGCCCGCCGCCGATCCGCTACCGCTCCTGCCCCACTGATTGTTCATGCCACCCGACCCACCTGAGACGTCCCTTTCGAGGTACGCCGAAACCACCCGTGGCGCAAGCGCGCCACCCCCTGGATAAAGACGTGCGAGACGCGCGAACTATTGATGTTTCGGCGTATTTACCCAAATATAAGTGGAAAGGTAGGTACGCCATGAAGATGCGTAACGCAAAATTTGCCATTGGCGATGTCGTCCGCCACCGGGTTTTCCCCTTCCGTGGCGTGATCTTCGACGTCGATCCGGAATTCGCCAACACGGAGGAGTGGTGGAACGCCATTCCCGCCGAAATCCGGCCATCGAAGGATCAACCGTTCTATCATCTCTTCGCGGAGAACGACGACACGGAATACGTCGCCTATGTCTCGGAGCAGAACCTCGTGGCGGATGAAAGCGGCAAGCCGATCCGCCACCCCCAGGTCCGCGCCCTGATGGACGTGGAAAAGGGACATTACCGCTGGAAGGAAGAGAGCGGTATCTTCCACTGAACGGCCCCTTCCGCTGCCCCAACAAAAAACCCGGCCGATGGCCGGGTTTTTCATGTTCCTGCGAAGCGGGCCGCTTACTGGCTCTTGGCGGCCTTCTGGGCCTCTTCGAGCTTCTTGCGGGCTTCCTCCGCCTTCTTCTGCATTTCTTCCTGCAGCAGGCGCTGGCGCTCTTCGAGCTGCGACTGTTCGATCGGCTCGCCGTCGAACACGCCGGTGAACCCTTCGAGCGAGATCTTGATCGGGTTCGGCGCGCGCTGGAAGTTGACCGAGGTCAGGACGAGCTCGCCGCCCTTCTTGAGGCTGGAGATCATCTGGTCCGTCAGCGGCACTTCGGCGACGCACTTGTCGGGCATGCAGATGGCGTAGTCGAGCTTCTGCGCCTTGCCGCCGTCGATCTGCATCTGGACGCCCGGCGGGATCAGGCGGGCGCTCGGCACGGAGACCTGCATGATCTTGCGGTTGGTCTTGCCGGCGACGGTGATGAGGCCGACCGCGGTGATGAGCTGGCCGCTATTGGCCGTCAGCAGGTTCTGCACGATGCAGACATCGTTGTCCTCCTGCTTGGTGCAGACCTTGAACCAGCCCTTCGGCGGTGCAGCCTGCTGCTGTGCCAGAGAAGCGGACGGAGCAGCCGCCAGGGCAACGGAAGCAGCGAAGGCGGAAAGCACGGTCCGCTTGATGAGGTGCGATGTGAAGATCATAACGAGTTCGGTCTCCTGAAAATCCGGTGCCGGAGCGACAGCGCCCCTCCTGGGTCCCACTTGGGCGATTGGTCAGCCGTGCGCTCTCCTGTCGGCGAAATGAGGCAATTGCATGACCCGCTTCGGGGAACCCTGTTACAATGGGCCGCGCCGGATATCCAGCCTTTCTTGATGAAATTCCCGCGTGCATCGGATTTCCGCACCTGCCACGCTGCCGTCTCGTTTCGAGCGCGTATAATGGCGAGAATCATCCGGACCCCCATGAGGAGACACACTTGCGCCCCTTCCTGATGGCCTGTGCCGCCGCACTGCTCGGCCTGCCCGCCGCCCTCGGCCACGCCGCCCCGCTCCATGGCATCGCCATGCACGGCGACCCCGCCCTGCCGCCGGACTACAAGCATTTCAGCTACGTCAATCCCGACGTGAAGAAGGGCGGGCGCATTGCCTACGGCGTCGTCGGCACCTTCGACAGCCTCAACCCCTTCATCCTCAAGAGCATGCGCACCACGGCGCGCGGCATGTGGGACCCGGAATTCGGCAATCTCGTCTACGAATCGCTGATGGTGCGCTCGCGCGACGAGGCCTTCACCATGTACGGCCTGCTCGCCGAAAGCGTGGAATGGGACGACGACCGCAGCTTCGTCGAGTTCCACCTCAACCCCAAGGCGCGCTGGGCCGACGGCAAGCCGGTGACGCCCGAGGACGTCATCTTCACCTTCGAGCTGCTGCGCGACAAGGGCCGTGCGCCCTTCAGCATCCGCCTGAACGGCGTGGAGAAGCTCGAAAAGACCGGGGAGCACAGCGTCCGCTTCACCTTCAACGAGAAGGGCGACCGCGAGGCGCCGCTCCTGATCGCGCTTTCGCCGATCCTGCCCAAACACGCCACCGATGTGGAGACCTTCGACCGGTCGTCGCTCGCCTTTCCGCTCGGCTCCGGACCCTACAAGGTCAAGGCCGTGAAGCCCGGCGAGCGCATCGTCTACGAGCGCGATCCGAACTATTGGGGCAAGGACATCCCCTCGAAGGTCGGCTTCGACAATTACGACGAGATCTCCGTCGAATATTTCCTGCAGGACAATTCGCTGTTCGAGGCCTTCAAGAAGGGCGCCGTCGACCTCTACCAGGAGGGCAATCCGACGAAATGGGCGCGCGGCTACGATTTTCCCGCGGTCCAGTCCGGCACGGTCATCAAGGATGCGGTGAAGTCGAAGCTGCCGCCGGTCATGTTCGGCTTCGTCTTCAACACGCGCCGCCCGGTCTTCCAGAACGCGGAGCTGCGCAAGGCGCTGCTCTATGCCTTCGATTTCGAATGGGTCAACCGCAGCCTGTTCGAAAACGCCTATACGCGCACGGAAAGCTTCTGGCAGAACACCGACCTGTCATCGCTCAACACGCCGATCGACGCGCGTGAGCGCGAGATCCTGGGCGACGCGGTGAGCCGCATCGACCCCGCCGTCCTCGAGGGCACCCATCGCCTGCCGGTGACCGACGGCTCGGGCCGCGACCGCAAGGTGCTGCGCGAGGCGATGAACCATTTCAGGAATGCGGGGTATTCCATCAAGAACGGCCGCATGGTGGACGCGTCCGGCAAGCAGCTCGCCTTCGAAATCATGACGCAGAACGCCGACCAGGAGAAGCTCGCCCTCGCCTACCAGCGCTTCCTTTCCGCTCTCGGCGTTCAAGTCAGCCTCAGGACCGTCGATGATTCGCAGTATCAGAGCCGCAGCCAGATCTTCGACTACGACGTCATCATGAAGGCCTTCCTTTCCTCCCTGTCGCCGGGTCTCGAACAGGTGCGGCGCTGGGGGTCGCAGGCGCGCGACACCGAAGGCAGCGAGAGCTTCGCGGGCGTCGCCGATCCCGACCTCGACCGCGTCATGGCCGCCATTCTCTCCGCGCGCACGGCAGAGGATTTCCGCTCCGCCGTGCGCCTCCAGGACAGGATGCTGCTGTCCGGCAACTACATCGTCCCGCTCTATCACCTGGGCGAGCAATGGATCGCGCGCAACAAGCACATCGGCCGGCCGGAAGCGACGCCGCTCTGGGGCTTCCAGCTCCCCGCATGGTGGGACAAGCGGGTACAATAAAGGGGATATCCCCAGAATTGGGGTTACCGCAAGGTAACCTGTTGAAAGCCGCGGCAAGCCGGCCTATCTCGGCGGTGAGAGCGTCGCGCGCCCTTCGGAACGCACGCGGACGCGGCAGAGAGTTGACTGCGCCGCGCGGCCCGCAAAACGCGGCTTGCGCGGCGGCCGGGATTGTCCGGCGCTTGAAAGGAAACCCGGATGGAAGCCATTACGATCGATGTCGTCTCCGACGTCGTCTGCCCCTGGTGCTACCTCGGCAAGAAGCGGCTCGACAAGGCGATCGAGGCCGTCAGGGACGATCTCGCCGTCGCCGTGACGTTCCGCCCCTACCAGCTCAATCCCGACATGCCGGCCGAAGGGATCGACCACAAGAAGCACCTTGCCGAAAAGCTCGGCGGCGACGAGGCCGTGACGCGCGCGCACGAGATGCTGGCGGGTCTCGGCCAGGAAGCCGGCATCGCTTTCGACTTTCCCGCGGTGAAGATCAGCCCGAACACGCTCGACGCCCACCGGCTGCTGCGCTGGGCGATGATCGAAGGCCCCGAGATTCAGAACCGGGTCGCGGTCGCCCTCTTCAAGGCCTATTTCGAGGAAGGCCGCAATGTCGGCGACCGCACCGTCCTGCTCGACATCGCCGAAGCCTGCGGCATGGACCGGGCCGTCGTCACCGCCCTCTTCTCGGCCGGCGCGGATGTCGATTCGGTCAAGGAAGAGATCGGCATGGCCCGCGACATGGGCGTGACGGGCGTGCCCTGCTTCATCATCGACAACAAATATGCCGTGATGGGCGCGCAGTCGGTGGACGTGCTGACCAACGCCTTCCGCGAGATCGCGGCCCTGAAGGCGCAGGAGCGCATCGGGAAGAACTGACCGGCCTCACGCCCCGGCGGCGGTGACGGAGGGGCGGGACTTGACCCGCTCCCACCAGGCGTGGATCTCCGGAAAATCCGCAAGCAGCCTAGCGCCTTCCGGCGCCTCCCCGAACAGGGCGAATATCGGCGCGGCGTGAAAATCGGCAAGCGACGGTTCCGGTCCGGCCAGCCATTGCCCTCTGCCGGGGAGGCCGGAAAGCGCCGCAAGGACGGTGCGGGCCTTTTCCAGCCCGGCGGCAATGCGCGCCTCGTCCGCAGGCGCCGTTTCCACGCGCTGGACATAGACGTCCCACACCATCGGCCGATAGGCGTAGTTGTCCAGCATGGCGATGATCTGGTTCATCCGTGCCCGCTCGCGAAGGCCGCGCGGCTGGAGCGGCGGGCCGGGGAAGGCCTCGTCCACATAGCGGGTAATGGCGCTCGTCTCGTAGAGGCCGAATCCATCATGCTCGAAGGCGGGGATGCGGCCGAACGGATGGCGCGCCCGGTAGTCCGCCGGCAATCCGTCCTCGGCGAACACGTCGATCGGTACGAGATCGTAGGGCACGCCCTTCTCGTGGAGGGCGATCCGCACGATGCGGACATAGACGCTGTAGGTGGCGCCGTAGACGGTGACGGATGCATCGGCGGCAGACATCTTCATCCTCCATCCCGGCGCAACGCACCGGAGCATGTGCGCTTTTCCCCGAACCGCGAAAACGCCCTATTGCTTCGCCAGCCCCGCAAGCTGCGTCATCACCTGTGCCGCACCGGTCAGCCGCTTTTCCGGCGTCGGGTAGTCGCGGGCGAGGAACAGGCTCTGGTCGGGCCGGATCTTGGCCAGCGTGCCCTGCTTGGCGATATAGCCGACCAGCGCAGCCGGGTTCGGGAATTCCTTGTGGCGGAACTGCACGACGACGCCCTTCGGGCCGGCATCCAGCTTCTCGACATTGGCCACGCGGCAGAGCGACTTGATGTAGACGATCTTGAGGAGATGCTGCACCTCGACCGGCAGCGGCCCGAAGCGGTCGATGAGCTCGGCGCCGAAGGCGTCGATATCGCGGAGCTCGGTGATCTCGCCGAGGCGGCGGTAGAGGCCGAGGCGCAGGTGCAGGTCCGGCACGTAGTCGTCGGGGATCATCACCGGCGTGCCGACGGAGATCTGCGGCGACCAGCCGGTGTCCGTGACCTCCTCGTCGCCCTTGATTTCCGCGACGGCCTCTTCCAGCATCTGCTGGTAAAGCTCGAAGCCGACCTCCTTGATATGGCCGGACTGCTCCTCGCCGAGCAGGTTGCCGGCGCCGCGGATGTCGAGGTCGTGGCTGGCGAGCTGGAAGCCCGCGCCGAGCGTATCGAGCGATTGCAGCACCTTCAGGCGGCGCTCGGCCGTGCCCGTCAGCGTGCGGTTGACCGGGAGTGTGAGAAGCGCGAAGGCGCGCACCTTCGACCGGCCGACGCGGCCGCGCAGCTGGTAGAGCTGGGCGAGGCCGAACATGTCGGCGCGGTGGATGATCATCGTGTTCGCCGTCGGCACGTCGAGGCCCGATTCGACGATGGTCGTCGAGAGCAGCACGTCGTAGCGGCCCTCGTAGAAGGCGTTCATGATGTCTTCGAGTTCGGTGGCCGGCATCTGGCCATGGGCGACCGCGACCTTCAGCTCCGGCACGTCCTGGCGCAGGAAATCGTGGATTTCCGATAAGTCGCTGAGGCGCGGGCAGACGTAAAAACTCTGGCCGCCGCGATAGTGCTCGCGCATCAGCGTCTCGCGGATGACGAGCGGGTCGAAGGGCGAGATGAAGGTGCGCACCGCCATGCGGTCGACCGGCGGCGTGGTGATCAGCGAGAGCTCGCGCACGCCCGTCATGGCGAGCTGCAGGGTGCGCGGGATCGGCGTCGCCGAGAGCGTGAGCACATGCACGTCGCTCTTCAGCTCCTTCAGCCGTTCCTTGTGCTTGACGCCGAAATGCTGCTCCTCGTCGATGATCAGGAGGCCGAGATTGGCGAACTTGATCGACGAGCCGAGCAGCGCGTGCGTTCCGACGACGATATCCGTCTTGCCCTCGGAGAGTTCCTTCTTGGTGAGCGCCAGTTCCTTGGAGCCGACAAGGCGGGAGGCCTGCTGCACGCGGATCGGCAGCCCACGGAACCGGTCGGAGAAAGTCTTGAAATGCTGGCGGGCGAGCAGCGTCGTCGGCACGACGACGGCGACCTGCACGCCGTTCATGGCCGCGATGAAGGCGGCACGCAGCGCCACCTCCGTCTTGCCGAAGCCGACGTCGCCGCAGACGAGCCGGTCCATCGGCCGGCCGGCCCCGAGATCCTCGCGCACGGCGTCGATGGCGTTCGCCTGGTCGTCGGTCTCGTCATAGGGGAAGCGGGCGGCGAATTCGTCGTAGACGCCCTCCGTGGAGACGAGCACCGGCGCATGGCGCACGAGGCGGGCGGCGGCGATCTGGATGAGGCCGTTCGCCATGTCGAGCAGGCGTTTCTTCAGCTTGGCCTTGCGCGCCTGCCAGGCGACGCCGCCGAGCTTGTCGAGCAGCGCATCCGTGCCCTCGCCGCCGTAGCGCGACAGGAGGTCGATGTTCTCGACGGGCAGGAAGAGCTTGGCCTCGTCCGCATAGACGAGTTCGAGGCAGGCATGCGGCGCGCCGGCGGCCTCGATGGTTCTGAGGCCGACGAAGCGGCCGATACCGTGCTCGGCATGCACGACGATCGAGCCCTCGTCGAGCCCGGCGACCTCGGTGATGAAATCCGCCCCGCGCTTGCGGCGTTTCGAGCGCCGCACCATGCGGTCGCCCAGAATATCCTGCTCGCCGATGACGACCACATCGCCGGCCTCGAAGCCGCTTTCGAGGCTGAGCACGGCAGAGCCCGCCTCGCCGGGCTTCAGCTTGCGGAGATCGGAGAACTTCCCGACCGGCACGACATTGCCGAGGCCATGTTCGGCGAGCACCTGCAAGAGGCGGTCGAGCGAGCCTTCCGACCAGCCCGTCACCAGCACTTTCGCGCCGGAGGCCCGCTTGTCGGCGATGTGCTTCACCGCCTGGTCGAAGACGTTGACCCGGGCGCTGTCCGCATCCTCGCTGCCGGCCGGCCGCGCCCAGCGCATGCCGGGCCGCGCGGCAATGGTTTCGACATGCCGCGCCTCGCCCTCGTGCTCGTTGAAGGGCGAGAGGCGGATGGCGTCGCGCTCGTCGAGATCGCGGGCGAAGCGTTCTGCGTCGAGATAGAGGAGGCCCGGCGGCACCGGCTTGTAGGGCGTCGCCTGCGCCACCTGGCCCTTGCCGGGCGTCGCGGACGCCACGCGCGCCTCGTAGTAGTCGCGCACGAGGCGGGAGCGTTCTACGGCCGCCTCACGCACCGTATGGTCCGTGACGATACGGAAGCCGGCAAGATAGTCGAAGGCGGTTTCGAGGCCGTCGTAGAACAGCGGCAGCCAGTGCTCCATGCCCGCATAGCGCCGGCCCTCGGAAACGGCCTGGTAGAGCGCGTCGTCGCGCGTCGCGGCGCCGAAGGAGGAGAGGTAGTGTTTTCGGAAATGCGAGATCGTCTCCGGCGTCAGCGTCACCTCGCTCATCGGGTTGAGGTCGAGGGAGCGCGCCTGGCCGGTCGTGCGCTGGCTGGCGGGATCGAAGGAGCGGATGCTCTCCAGCGTATCGCCGAAAAAATCGAGGCGCACCGGCTCGCCGCTGCCGGGCACGAAGACGTCGAGGATGCCGCCGCGCACCGCATATTCGCCCACCTCGCGCACCGTCGCGACCCGCTCGAAGCCGTTGCGTTCCAGCCGGGCGGCGATGTCGTCCATGCGCACCTGGTTGCCGGGGCGGGCGGAAAAGGCAAGGCTCTCGATGATCGCGCGCGGCGCCGTCTTCTGCAGCATGGCGTTGACGGTGACGAGCACGATGGCCGCATGCGGCTTCTTCTGGTGGGCGATCAGCGCGGAAAGCGCAGACAGGCGCCGTGCGGAGACTTCGGCGCTCGGCGAGACGCGGTCATAGGGCAGACAGTCCCAGCCGGGCAGCGTCAGCACCGGAATGTCCGGCGCAACGAAGCCGAGCATCTGCTCGAGATCGGAGATGCGCTGGCCGTCCGACAGCACATAGGCGAGCGGGCCGCCGGTGCGGGCAAGCTCGGCGAGGATCAGCGGCTCGACGCCGGACGGCACGGCGCCGATGGTCATCGGCCGGCCGGCCGCCGCGACGCGTTCGGGGGAAAATCCGGGGATCATGCGCGGTCGTCTTTGAAGAGCGGCGAGAAATCGGGGCGGTAGGCGGCGATGCGCGAAAAGAGGCCGTCGCGGAACGCGTCCGGCACCGGCTTTTCCCCCGTCACCCACTTGATGAGGTCGTTGTCCTCCTCGGCCATGATGCGCTCCAGCTCGTCGAGCTCGATCTCGGAAAGCGTCTCGATCTCCGCGTCGGCGAAAGCGCCGAGCACCAGGTCCATCTCGCGGATGCCGCGATGCCAGCAACGGAAGAGGATGCGCTTGCGGCGCGGGTCGATCTCGGCGCTGGAGCGTGTCGTGCCCGTCATGATCGTGCTCGCTTTTCTTTCACTCAGGTATAATTCCGCGTTTCTATAGACCGGCAAAAGCCGCTTGTCAGCCTTGCCAAAGCGTCCCGGTCCGGCGATTTTGGCCGCCATGAGACCCGCATTGCTCGATCCGCTCTTCGCTCCCCTCTCCTCGCTTCCCGGCATCGGCCCGAAGCTCGGCGATCTCTTTGCGCGCCTGCTCGGCCAGGAGAGCATCGAGGACTGCCGGGTCATCGACCTCGTCTTCCATTTCCCGCACTCGATCGTCGACCGGCGCAACCAGCCGGGCATCGCCCATGCGCCGCAGGGCGTCATCGTCACCATCACCGGCCGTGTCGACCGCCACCAGCCGCCGCCGCCCGGAAAATCGAGCCAGCCCTACCGCGTCTTCCTGCACGACGAGACCGGGGAGCTGGCGCTCACCTTCTTCCGCGTCAAGGGCAACTGGCTGGAAAAGGCCCTGCCGATCGACGAGACGGTGGTGGTTAGCGGCAAGGTCGACTGGTTCAACGGCCGCCCCTCCATGGTGCATCCGGACTATATGGCCCGGCTCGGGGAGGCGGACACGGTGCCGCTGGTCGAGCCCGTGCACGGCCTTACCGCCGGCCTCACCGCGCGCGTGCTGCGCAAGTCGGTGGAGGCGGCCGTCGCGCGCGTGCCGCACCTGCCGGAATGGATCGAGCCGACATTGCTGCAGCGGCAGGGTTTTTCCTCCGCCTTCGACGCCATCCACCGCCTGCACGATCCGCGCGACGAAACGGATCTCGACCCGCAGGCCCCCGCCCGCCGCCGCCTCGCCTATGACGAGTTCCTGGCGGGCCAGATCTCGCTTGCCCTGGTGCGCCAGCGCCTGCGCAAGGTCGCCGGGCGGCCGGTGGTGGCGACCGGCGCGCTGAGCGGTCCGGTGATCGATGCCCTGCCCTTCTCGCTGACGGGCAGCCAGCAGGTCGCGATCGCCGAAGTGCTGAAGGACATGGCGGGCGAGCAGCGCATGCTGCGGCTCTTGCAGGGCGATGTCGGCGCGGGCAAGACGGCGGTGGCGCTGATGGCGATGCTGGCGGCGGTCGAATCGGGCGGACAGGCCGTGCTGATGGCGCCGACGGAAATCCTGGCGCGCCAGCATTTTACGACGCTCTCGCGCATGGCGGCCCCCGCCGGCGTCACCATCGATGTCCTGACCGGCCGCACCAAGGGCCGCGAGCGCGATGCCATCCTCGAGCGCATCGCCTCCGGCGAGACGCAGATCGTCATCGGCACCCACGCGCTCTTCCAGGACAATGTCGCCTATAGGGACCTCGTGCTCGCCGTGGTGGACGAGCAGCACCGTTTCGGCGTCCACCAGCGCCTGCGGCTGACGGCCAAGGGCATCTCGCCCCACATGCTCGTCATGACCGCGACGCCCATCCCGCGCACGCTGGTGCTCGCCGCCTTCGGCGACATGGACGTGTCGAAGCTCACGGAGAAGCCCGCCGGCCGCAAGCCGATCCAGACGGTCGTCATGCCGCAGGAGCGCATCGGCGACATCGTCGACCGGCTGCGCACGGCGCTTGCCGAGGGCAAGAAGGCCTACTGGATCTGCCCGCTGGTCGAGGAGACGGAGGAAAGCGAGCTGATGTCCGTCGAGGAACGGCATGCAACGCTCGCCAGCGTCTTCGGCGATGCGGCCGGTCTCGTGCACGGGCGGATGAGCGGGCCGGAGAAGGACGCCGCCATGCAGGCCTTCAAGACCGGAGAGACTCGGCTTCTGGTGGCGACGACGGTGGTAGAGGTCGGCGTCGACGTGCCGGATGCCTCGATCATGGTGATCGAGCATGCCGAGCGCTTCGGGCTTGCCCAGCTCCACCAGCTGCGCGGCCGCGTCGGGCGCGGCGCGGAGGCGTCGAGCTGCATCCTCCTCTACAAGGGGCCGCTCAGCGAGAACGGCCGGGCGCGGCTTTCCATCCTGCGCGAGACGGAGGACGGTTTCCGCATCGCCGAGGAGGACCTGAAGCTGCGCGGCGAGGGCGAGCTTCTGGGCACCCGCCAGTCCGGCACGCCCGGCTTCCTGGTGGCCAGCCTCGAAGCGCATGGCGACCTTCTCGAAATCGCCCGCAAGGACGCCGCCTATGTGCTGGAGCGCGACGCGGACCTGACGAGCGAGCGCGGCGAAGCGATCCGCACGCTGCTCTATCTCTACCGCCGCGACGAGGCGATCCGGTTCCTGCGCGCCGGCTAGGGTTTGTACTCCCACGGAAGGGCGGAAACGCGCCGGCCACAAAATCGTGATTTCGCCGAGACTGCGCGTGAGCGCATACTGTCCCTCGCCTCAGCGAAGAAGGAGAAATGCCATGAAGACAGTTCTCGCAGTCGCAGCAATGCTCGGCCTTTCGGCATCCGCCGCCTTTGCGGATTGCGCCTGGCACAACAAGGTCAGCGCGGAAGCCAAGGTCGACAAGACCATCACCACCGCAAGCGTCACGACCACCCAGAAACAGTCCCGCCTGCCGGCGGAGGAAAGCAAGATCATTCTGGAAGACCAGAAGGACGCAGCCGTCACCGAATAGCCTTTTCCGGCCGCCCCTTCGCGGGGCGGCTCGAAGGCTGGACGCCGACATCATCCGCGCCTCTCTCTTCGTGTCCGCGAATCTCCTGAGACATCTTCTTCTTGCTCTCCCCCGACGTCATCCTCGGGCTTGACCCGAGGATCCAGGCATCACGGCACGCCCCTCCTTTGTCGCATGGATCCTCGGGTCAAGCCCGAGGATGACGGAGGGAGATTTGAGGATGACGGAGGAGAGGTTTGAGGATGACCCAGGAAAAGCTTGGGGACATTCCGGGAGAAGCCTGATGATGGGATGTGGCTCAGAGAGCGGCCCTTCCAGGCCCTCCCTCAGCCCTTCTTCTTGCTCTTCGCCTTGCTCGATCCTTCCTCGCTCTCGACGAGCTGGAGCGGCTTTTCCGGCGGCGTGACGAGGCCGACGGAGATGATGAGCTTTGCGGCGTCCTCCGCGCTCATGTCGAGCGGCACGATCTTCTCCCGCGGCACATAGACAAGCCACCCGGCCGTCGGGAACGGCGTCGGCGGCAGGAAGCAGGCGACCATGTCCTTGCCCATCGCCTTGAACTTCGTCGCGATCTCGCCGCGCGCATCCGTCGCCACGAAGACGATCGCCCACAGGCCCGGGCTCGGATATTCGATCATCGCCGCCTTGTTGAACGAGGTGCCCTTGTCCTTCAGCACCGTCTCGAAGATCTGCTTCAGGCTCTTGTGCACCGTGCGCACGAGGGGCGTGCGGTTGAACAGCCCGTCGCCGAACTCGACGATGGTACGGCCGATGAGGTTCTTGCCGAGGAAGCCGACGAGCGTGATCAGCACCAGCGCCGTCAAGAGGCCGAAGCCGGGGATGGCGAACTGGAGATAGTTTTCCGGGTTGTACTGCGCCGGAATATAGGGCTTCACCCAGCTGTCGGCCCATCGGATGAAGGTCCAGGTCAGCCAGATGGTGATGGCGATCGGCGCGCAGATGACGAGGCCGGTCAGGAAATTGTTGCGCAGTCGCATGGCAAGCGACTGCCTCGGAACGAGGTCGGTCATCGGATATCCAGCACCTGGCGAGCGTGGGAGGCCACTCAGCCGTAGAAACCCGGATGATAGGAAACGGTTCCCCCGCCGTAAACCGGTGAAAACGCCACACGCATGAAATACTCCGGCGGCACGCCGTCGAGGGTCAGCTTCGGATCGGCCGCAAAGCCGAACCGGCCGTAATAGCCGGGATCGCCGAGCAGTACGCAACCGGCCGCGCCGAGAGCCTTGAGGCGCTGCAGCCCCTCCTCGACGAGCCGGCCGCCGATGCCCTCGCCCTGCCGGGACGGATCGACGGAAATCGGGCCGAGGCCGTACCAGTTTGCGCTGCCATCGGAAACCGTGACCGGCGAGAAGGCGACATGGCCGATAATCACGCCATCTGATTCCACCACCAGCGAGAGCGTCAGGGCGCCCGCGGCGCGCAGGCGGTCGATGATGACGTGCTCGGTGCCGTCGGCATGCGGCGCCGTCCTGAAGGCCGTTTCCGTCAGCGCGCGGATGGCGTTGACGTCATCGGGCCGTTCCGGGCGCAGAAAGATCATTCGACCGTCACGGATTTGGCGAGGTTGCGCGGCTGGTCGACATCCGTGCCCATGAAGACGGCGGTGTGATAGGCGAGAAGCTGGATGGGCAGCGAATAGATCATCGGCGCGATGATCTCGTCGACATTGGGCAGCACGATCGTCACCATGGTCTCGAGTTTCGAGGCGGCGGCGCCCTTCTCGTCGGTGATGAAGATGATGCGTCCGCCGCGCGCGGCGACTTCCTGCATGTTCGAGACGGTCTTTTCGAAGAAGCGGTCATGCGGGGCGATCACGATGACCGGCATGTTCTCGTCGATCAGCGCGATCGGCCCGTGCTTCAGCTCGCCTGCCGCGTAGCCCTCGGCATGGATATAGGAGATTTCCTTGAGCTTCAGCGCGCCCTCCATGGCCAGCGGATAGCTGGTGCCGCGGCCGAGATAGAGCACGTCCTTGCACTTGGAGAGGTCGCGCGACAGCTGCTCGATCGACGGCTGGATGGTGTTGAGCACGCTTGCCATGATGCGCGGCATCTCGGCGAGGTGGCGCACCAGCGTCTTCTCCTCCGCCTCGCTGATCGTGCCGCGCGCCCGGCCCGCGCCGACGGCGAGCGCGGCCAGCACGGCAAGCTGGCAGGTGAAGGCCTTCGTCGAGGCGACGCCGATCTCCGGGCCGGCGAGGATGGGGAAGACGGCGTCCGATTCGCGGGCGATCGTCGATTCCTTCGTGTTGACCACGGCGCCGATCTTGAGGCCGTTCTCCTTGCAGTAGCGCAGCGAGGCGAGCGTATCGGCCGTCTCGCCGGACTGCGAGATGAAGAGCGCGGCGGAGGCCGGGTTCAGCGGGATCTCGCGATAGCGGAACTCCGAGGCGACGTCGATCTCGACCGGCAGGCGGGCATAGCGCTCGAACCAGTATTTGCCGACAAGGCCGGCAAGATAGGCGGTGCCGCAGGCGGAGATGGCAAGGCTCGGCACCTTGGCGAAGTCGATTTCCTCGGCGATCGGCCGCACCGTATGGGCGAGGAAATCGACATAATGGCTGAGCGCGTGGGAGATCGCCTCCGGCTGCTCGTGGATTTCCTTCTCCATGAAGTGCCGGTGGTTGCCCTTGTCGACGAGGTAGGCGGCGGCCGACGAGATCTGGCGCGGGCGCTCGACGCGGTTGCCGTCGATGTCGAAGAGGAAGACGCCGTCGCGGCCGATCACCGCCCAGTCGCCGTCGACGAGATAGGTGATCTCGTTGGTGAAGGGGGCGAGCGCGATGGCGTCGGAGCCGAGGAACATCTCGCCGCGGCCATGGCCGATGGCGAGCGGCGGGCCGCTGCGGGCGGCCATGATGGTGGACGGGTCGTCCTGGAAGATCACCGCGAGCGCATAGGCGCCGGTGACGCGGCGCAGCATGGCATGCATCGCCTCGCGCCGGCCGAGGCCGTCGCGGCGGTATTTCGCCACGAGCTGGGCGACGACTTCCGTGTCGGTCTGGGTGGTGAAGGCCGCGCCGCCGGCGGTGAGCTCGTCCTTCAGGTCCGAGAAGTTCTCGATGATGCCGTTGTGCACGACGGCGACGCCCTCGACGAAATGGGGATGGGCATTGGCCTCCGTCGGCGCGCCGTGCGTCGCCCAGCGGGTGTGGGCGATGCCGATTGTGCCGGCGAGCGGCTCCTCGGCGAGGCGCTTTTCGAGGTTGAAGAGCTTGCCCTCGGCGCGGCGGCGCACCAGCCTGCCGTCGACGATGGTGGCAACACCGGCCGAATCGTAGCCGCGGTATTCAAGGCGCTTCAGCGCATCGACGAGGCGGCCGGCAACAGGCTGGGTTCCGACGATACCGACAATTCCGCACATGAGCCGCTCCGCAGGTTCGTTTCGTTCAACTCTATTCGTTTCGTAGTGGTTTTTTGCCGCAACGCAACACGGCGGCACTCACTTTCGATTGCAAGCGTTAATGCGGGCAGCAACCTATTCGGCCGCCTTCTTCCTGGCTGCCTTGGCCGCCTGGTTGCGCTCGCGGACGAGCACGGCCCTGCCCGCCTTGTTCTCCTGCCGGGCCCTCCCGAAGGCGACGGCATCGTCCGGCACATCCGTGGTGATGACGCTGCCCGACGCGACATAGGCGCCATCGCCGATCGAGACGGGCGCGACGAGCGACGAATTGGAGCCGATGAAAGCATTGGCGCCGATGCGGGTCAGGTGCTTGTTGATGCCGTCATAATTGCAGGTGATGGTGCCGGCGCCGATATTCGTCTTCTCGCCGATGATCGCATCGCCGATATAGGTCAGGTGGTTGACCTTGGCGCCCGCGCCGATCTCCGCCTGCTTCACCTCACAGAAATTGCCGACCTTGGCGCCCGCGCCGAGACGGGCGCCGGGCCTCAGGCGCGCATAGGGGCCGATCTCGGCTTCGGCCGATACATGCGCGCCCTCGATATGCGAGAAGGAATGGATGACGGCACCCGATTCGACGGTGACGCCCGGGCCGAAGACGACGTTCGGCTCGATCGTCACGTCCTGGGCGATCCTGGTGTCGTAGGACAGGAAGACGGTCTCCGGCGCGATCATCGAGACGCCGTCCAGCATCATCTGGCGGCGGCGGCGCTGCTGCCAGAGCCGCTCGATGACGGCAAGCTCGGCGCGGGTGTTGCAGCCGGTCAGCTCCTCCTCGGGCGCCGCGACGGCTATCGCCCGCCCGCCCGCCGCGCGCACCACTTCGACGATGTCGGTGAGATAGTACTCGCCCTTGGCATTGGCGTTACCGATGCGGCCGATGAGGTCGAGCGCCTTGCGTCCGTCGATCGCCATCAGGCCGCCGTTGCAATAGGTGATGGCGCGCTCGGCCGCGCTCGCGTCCTTCTGCTCGCGGATCGCCAGCAGTTCGCCGTTCTCCACGATCAGCCGGCCGTACCCGGTCGGGTCCGCCGCCTCGAAACCGATGACGACGACATCCGCGCCGCCGGCAAGGCCGGCACGGGCGGCCGTGAGCGGCGCCTCGGTGACGAGCGGCGTATCGCCGAAGATGACGAGCACGTCGTCATAGCCCTTCGCGATGGCCTCGCGCGCGGCCAGCA
The DNA here is from genome assembly GCF_050859155.1 of Shinella yambaruensis. NCBI lineage: Bacteria > Pseudomonadati > Pseudomonadota > Alphaproteobacteria > Hyphomicrobiales > Rhizobiaceae > Shinella > Shinella yambaruensis. The sequence goes on along the minus strand of NZ_CP150638.1, from coordinate 1,763,834 downwards.
CGGCATGGGCGGTGCCGAGCCGTTCGGTCTGGATGTGCACCGAGCTCGTCACCGCGGGGTTCTGCGCCGCCGCCTCGACCTTGTCGGCATCGCGGCCGAGCACCAGCGCGATATCGGAAATGCCGGCAGCAGCCAGCGCATCGACCACATGGGCGATCATCGGCCGGCCGGCCACGGGATGCAGCACCTTCGAGCGGGAGGACTTCATCCGGGTGCTTTCGCCGGCGGCCAGGATGACGGCCAGGCAGTTGCGCTTCGTTGCAATCATGAGAATCCTCGTTCACCCGAAATCGACGCCGTTCCTTAGCAAAAACGGGGCGGAGGAGACAAAGGGATTCCGCGGATGAGCGACAAAGGCCGCCCGCCCGTTCATGCGGAGAGCTTCTCCACCCGGGCCGAAGCAGGAGGATTTCTCAGCTGGCGCTGCTGCGCAGGCGGCTTTCCGTCAGAAGCCCGCTCTCGTCGAGGATCGGATAGGCGACCGAGACGAGGTGGGCGTTGACGCGCTTCAGGTCGCGCAGCATGTCGAGATGCAGCGAACTCGTCTGGAGGCTGTCGAGCCGCCCGTCGCGCAGGCGCGCCAGGTGCTTTTCGGAAGACTGCTTCTCCATCCGGCGCACATCCACCTTCACCTCGACGAGCTGGCGCGCCAGCCCCTCGTCGCGCGTGACGAAGATCGTCTGGGCGATGCGCAGGTTCTCGATCGTCAGGTTGAAAAGGTTGGCAAGCTCCTTGTAGCCGTCGTCGGAGAATTTCAGGCCGTTGGTGATCTTCTTGCGCACCTGCTCCTGCAGGCCCTTCTCGATGATGTCGCCGACATGTTCGAGGTTGATCGCATAGTCGATGATGACGATGGAGCGCGCCGCGCTTTCGCCGGTGATGCCCTGCCGGCCAAGGCGCGAGAGGTAGATCTTCACCTCCTGCTGCAGGGCGTCGACCTGCCGCTCCAGTTCGCCGACATCCTTCAGCGGCGCCAGGTTGTTGTCGTTGAACGCCCGCATCGTGCGGATCAGCATGGATTCGATGATGTCGCCGACGCGCAGGACCTCGCGCGTTGCGCCGGACAGCGCCACGACCGGGTTCGAAAGCGCGGAGTCGTCGAGATATTTCGGCCCCGTCTCCGGCTGCTTTTCCTCCGGCACGAGCTTTTCCATCAGCTTGGAAAGCGGGCCGGACAGCGGCCAGAGGACGAGCGCCACGACGAGGTTGAACGCAAGGTGCACGTCGACGGGAAGCTTCGTGGCCGGGAGCGGCAGGAGGGCCAGCAGCTCGGCGACCTGCCCCGCGAAGGGCAGCACGGCAAGGCAGCCGACCCCGCGCACGAGGAGGTTTCCGAGCGTGACGCGGCGGGCCGAGGCGGCCGCCTTCAAGGTGGCGATGACCGGCGGCACGGCGCCCCCGAGATTGGCGCCGAGCACGAGGATGACCGTCAGGGCCGGCGACAGGATGCCCATCGCCGTCAGCGAGATGATGAGCACGACGACGGCGAGGCTGGAAGACGAGATGATGGCAAGGACCGTCGAGAACGCGAGCGCCACGGGCCAGGCGCCGTCGAGCAGCGTCAGGAAGGCGCCGAGCGCCGGAGACTGGCGCATCGGCTCGGTCGCAAGGCTGAGCAGGTGCAGCGACAAGAGCATCAAGCCGATGCCGACCAAAGCGGAGCCGAGGCCCTGCCGGGCGGTGGAACTGCTCGACTTGTAGAAGACGATGCCGATCAGGATGACGAGCGGGGAAATCGATTCGATGCCCGTCGCCACCAGCCAGGCCGTGACGGCCGTGCCGACATTGGCGCCGAGCAGCACGATCTGCGCCATGCGCGCCCTGACGAGGTTGCGCTCGACGAAGGAGGCGATCATCAGCGCCGTCGCCGTCGAGCTCTGCAGCGCGACGGTGGCGACGAAACCGGCGAAGAAGGAGCGGAACGGCCCGCGCGTGCCGAGCGCCAGGCCCGAGCGCAGCCGCACGCCGAAGGCGCGCGTCATGCCGTCCTTCACCTGCGCCAGGCCGAAGAGCAGCAGCGCAACCGCGCCGAAAAGATTGATCATGACGATCGTGGATTCCACGTTCTGCCCTCCTTCCGGCCGGTGGAAACGGGACTCACCGGCCTGATCGCGCATCCGAGCACGAAGTTTCGTATCGTGATAGGCCATTCTGGCGGTATTCCGTCAATAATTTCAGAAAACTTTTGTTTGCCGGCAAAATAAATCGGCACCGCCCCGCCCATTTGCGCCCGGACCCGGTTTTCCCATGCATCGCACGCGCCGGGCGGACTTCAATTCCCGCGAACTTTCCGTTAAGAGACGATCTCCGGCCGCATGGCCGCCGTGATTGAGGAAATTTAGACGATGCTCGAAGCCCTGAGACGCGCCTCCCACACCTGGGTGGCAAAAGCCCTGCTGATCGTTCTGGTCGGTTCCTTCGCTGTCTGGGGCGTTTCGAGCTCTCTTATCACCGGCACGGCCAATTCCGTCGTCACGGTCGGCGATGTCAGCGTCTCGCCGACGGACTTCCGCCTGGCCTACGAGCGCCAGGTCGCGACCATGTCGCAGCGCTTCGGCATGCGGCTGAACGCCGAGCAGGCCCGCGCCTTCGGTATCGAGAATCAGGTTTTTGCCGAGCTCGTCGCGGGCGCCGCGCTCGACCAGCTGTCGCGCGACATGAACCTCGGCCTTTCCGAAGGCCGCCTGGCCCAGCTGATCGCCGACGACCCGGCCTTCCGCGGCGTCAACGGCCAGTTCGACCGCATGGCCTTCTCCGCGGTGCTGCGCAATGCCGGCCTCAGGGAGAACGACTACATCAACAACCGCAGCCAGGTGGCGATCCGCGCGCAGGTCGTCGAGGCGGTTTCCGACGGCTACAAGGCACCGGACGTTCTGACGGCGGCGCTGCGCCAGTACCGCAACGAGGCGCGCACCGTCGATTATCTCATCCTGAGCAATGCCAATATCGACCCCGTCAAGGCGCCGGGCGACGACGTGCTCGCCCCCTGGTTCGAGGAGAACAAGGCCAAGTACCGCGCGCCGGAATACCGCAAGGTCGTCTATGTCTCGCTCGAGCCGAAGGACATCGTCGACACGGCCGCGATCACCGACGAGGCGCTGCGGGCCGACTATGAGAAGAACAAGGAAAAATACCGTACGCCGGCCACCCGCACGATCGAGCAGCTGACCTTCGCCGACCGCGCCAGCGCGGACGCCGCCGCCGCCAAGCTCGCCTCCGGCACGGCCTTCGACACCATCGTCGCCGAACAGGGCAAGACGGCCGCCGACGTCCTGCTCGGCGATTTTACCGAGGCGAACGTTCCGGACCAGAAGTTCGCCGCTCCCGCCTTCGCCGTCGCCGAGAACGGCGGCACGACGCCGGTCATCGACGGCACCTTCGGCCCGATCATCCTGCGCGTGACGAACATCCGCCCGGAGAACGTCAAGACCTTCGACCAGGTGAAGGAGGAGCTGCGCAACGAGCTGGCGCTGAGCGAGGCCGCCGACGGCATCCTCGCCGTGCACGACCGGCTGGAAGACGCGCGCGCCGAGGGCCTCAGCCTTTCGGAAGCCGCCGCCAGGAACAACCTCAAGGCCGTGACGATCGACGCGATCGACGCCCAGGGCAACGACCAGAAGGGCGAGGAGATCGACGGCCTGCCCGAAAAGGCCACCCTCCTCGGCGAGGTCTTCAAGACGGATGTCGGCACGGAAACGCAGCCGATCAATGTCGGCCGCGAGGGTTATGCCTGGTTCGAGGTGCTCGACGTGATCCCGGACCGCGACCGCACGCTCGACGAAGTGCGCGAACGCGCGGTTGCCGACTGGACCGCCGAGCAGCAGCGCCAGACGCTCGCCAAGAAGGCGGAAGAGCTGGCCGAGCGCGTGCGCAAGGGCGGCGACCTTGCCGCCATCGCCGGCGAGCTCGGCATGGCCGTGGAGAACAAGACGGGCCTCAACCGCGGCGCCCAGGATCCGGTGCTGAGCCCGGCGGCCGTCGCCGCAGCCTTCGCCGGTCCCGTCGGCCATGTCGCCAACACGCCCGGCGTCGACGGCGAGGGCCAGATCCTGCTGAAGGTGACGGACGTGAACGCCGAGACCGCCACCGACGCGCTTTCCGGCGACGAGCAGCAGATCGCCGCCGTCGCGCGCGCCAGCGGCGACGACATCCTCGACCAGATGGTGAGCGCCCTGCAGGCCTCATACGGCGTCTCGATCAACCGCACGCTCGCCGAGCAGAGCATCGCGCGATAGGGAGACGGGAACCGCATGTCCGACCTGAAACCCTATATCGCCAAGGTCGCCGGGGGCGCGACGCTGGATCGCGAGGACGCCCGCGGCGCCTTCGAGATCATCATGTCCGGCGCCGCCACGCCCTCGCAGATCGGCGGCTTCCTGATGGCGCTGCGCGTGCGCGGCGAGACCGTCGACGAGATCTACGGCGCCGTCGGCTCGATGCGCGCCCGCATGCTGCCGGTCGATGTTCCCGCCGACGCGATCGACATCGTCGGCACGGGCGGCGACGGCGCGGGCACCTACAACATCTCGACGCTCGCGGCGATCATCGTCGCGGGCGCCGGCGTTCCGGTCGCCAAGCACGGCAACCGGGCGCTGAGCTCGAAGTCGGGCACGGCGGACGCCCTCTCCTGCCTCGGCGTCAAGCTGGACATCGGCCCCGCGGAAATCGCGCGCTGCGTGCACGATGCCGGCCTCGGCTTCATGTTCGCCCAGCTGCACCATCCCGCCATGAAGCATGTCGGCCCGTCGCGCGTCGAACTCGGCACGCGCACGATCTTCAACCTGCTCGGCCCGCTCTCCAATCCCGGCAGCGTCAAGCGCCAGCTGCTCGGCGTCTTCTCGCCGCACTGGCTGCTGCCGATCGCCGAGGTGATGCGCGACCTCGGCTCGGAAAGCATCTGGGTCGTTCATGGCGAGGGCCTCGACGAGATCACCACGACGGGCACCACCCGGGTTGCCGCCCTCGAAAATGGAAAGATCCGCACCTTCGAGCTGATGCCTGCCGATTTCGGCCTGCCCCAGGTGGCGCTCGACGACCTGCGTGGCGGCGACGGCGCGCACAATGCCGCCGCCCTCCTCTCCGTGCTCGGCGGCGCGCACATGCCCTACCGGGACATTTCGCTCGCCAATGCCGCCGCCTCGCTGGTCGTCGCCGGCAAGGCGGAAACGCTGAAGGACGGCATGCGGCTTGCCGTCGAAGCGCTGGAAAGCGGCCGCGCCCGCACCGTGCTGGAACGCCTTGTCGCGGTTTCCAACGAAGGCAAGGCGGAGTAGGATTGTCCATGACCGATATCCTGAAGAAGATCGAGGCCTACAAGCTGGAGGAGATCGCCGCCGCCAAGGCTCGCATTTCCCCCGCCGAGCTTCGCGCCCGCATCCGCGACCAGGAGCCGCCGCGCGGCTTCTTCGCCAGCCTCAAGGCGAAAAAGGCCGAGGGCCGCTTCGGCCTCATCGCAGAGATCAAGAAGGCAAGCCCCTCCAAGGGCCTCATCCGGCCGGATTTCGATCCGCCGGCGCTGGCGAAGGCCTACGAGGCCGGCGGTGCCGCCTGCCTTTCCGTGCTCACGGACACGCCGAGCTTCCAGGGCGCGCCGGAATTCCTGACGGCGGCGCGTGCGGCCTGTGGCCTGCCGGCGCTGCGCAAGGATTTCATGTTCGACAGCTACCAGGTGCTGGAGGCGCGCGCCTGGGGCGCGGACTGCATCCTCCTCATCATGGCCTCGCTCGGCGACGACGACGCGAAGAGGCTGGAGGACGCCGCCTTCTCGCTCGGCATGGACGTGCTGATCGAGGTGCACGACGCGCCGGAAATGGAGCGCGCGCTGAAGCTCAAGTCCAAGCTCGTCGGCATCAACAACCGCAACCTGCGCACCTTCGAGGTGGATCTCGCCGTGTCGGAAAAGCTCGCCGGCATGGTGCCCGAAGACCGGCTGCTGGTCGGCGAGAGCGGCATCTTCACCCATGCGGATTGCGAACGGCTCGGCACGGCCGGCATCTCCACCTTCCTCGTCGGCGAGAGCCTGATGCGCAAGGACGACGTGGCGGCCGCGACGCGCGAGCTCCTGACCGGCTCCGCCGGCATGCTGGCGGCGGAATGATGGCGGTCGCGCAATGACGGGCGAGGCCCACACGCTCACCCATATCGACGCCGCCGGGCAAGCCAGCATGGTGGATGTCGGCGACAAGGCCGAGACGGTGCGCGTTGCGAGAGCCGAAGGGTTCGTCCGCATGGCGCCGGCGACGCTGGAGCTCATCCTGACCGGCAATGCCAAGAAGGGCGATGTGATCGGCACGGCGCGCCTTGCCGGCATCATGGGCGCCAAGCAGACCGCCAGCCTCATCCCGCTCTGCCATCCGCTGATGCTGACCAAGGTGGCCGTGGAGATCTTCGAGGACCGCACCCTGCCGGGCCTGCGCGTCGAGGCGATGGCCAAGCTCACCGGCCGCACCGGCGTCGAGATGGAGGCGCTCACCGCCGTCAGCGTCGCCTGCCTCACCATCTACGACATGGCCAAGGCCGCCGACCGCGAAATGGAGATAAGCGGCATCCGCCTCGTCGAAAAATCCGGCGGACGCTCCGGCGACTACCGGCGCGGAGACGCCGGCTGATGTCCCTCCTCAGCGTCGCGGACGCCCTCGACCGCCTGCTTTCCGCCGCCCGGCCGACGCGGCGGACGGAGACGGTTCGGCTGCACGAGGCCGACGGCCGCGTGCTCGCCGAAGACATCGCCGCGCGGCTGACGCAGCCGCCCTTCGACAATTCCGCCATGGACGGCTATGCGGTGCGCCATGCGGACATCGCGGTGCTCGGCTCCGTCCTGTCGGTCGTCGGCCTCTCCTCGGCCGGCCATGCCTTCGAGGGCACCGCGGCACCCGGCGAGGCGGTGCGCATCTTCACCGGCGCCCCACTGCCGGCCTTCGCCGATACCGTTCTGCTGCAGGAAGATGCCGAGGTGCTGGAAGACGGCCGCATCCGCACAACCTTCCTCACCCCGAAGGGCCGCCACATCCGTCCCCGCGGCCAGGATTTCTCCGAGGGCGAGGTCGTCCTGAAGTCCGGCGACGTGCTCGATGCCGGCCGGCTGACCGTGGCGGCGGCGATGAACCACCCCGTCTTGCCGGTCTATGCCCGCCCCCGCATCGCCCTGCTCGCCACCGGCGACGAGCTCGTCCCGCCCGGCACGCCGCCCGGCGCCAGCCAGATCATCGCCTCCAACACCTACGGCGTCGCCGCCCTCGCCCGGGAGGCCGGCGCCGAGGTGATCGACCTCGGCATCGTTCGCGACGACAGGCAGGCGCTGCTGGAGGCCGTGCGCCACGCGCTGACGCAGGATATCGACGTGCTCGTCACGCTCGGCGGCGCCTCCGTCGGGGATTTCGACCTCGTGCAGCCCGTGCTCGGCGAGGCGGGCATGGAACTCGATTTCTGGCGCATCGCCATGCGCCCGGGAAAACCCCTGATGGTCGGCCGGCTCGGCGCGGTCCAGGTGGTGGGCCTGCCCGGCAATCCCGTTTCGAGCCTCGTCTGCTCGCATCTCTTCCTCGCCCCCCTCGTGCGCCGCCTCGCCCGCCTGCCGGCGAAAGACCGGCAACGTCCGGCCGTCGCCGCCGTGCCGCTCAGGGAGAACGACCACCGGCAGGACTATGTCCGCGCGCGCATCGCCCGCGGCCCCGCCGGCGAACTGCTCGTCACGCCCCTCGACAAGCAGGATTCCTCGATGATGAAGGCGTTCGCCGTCTCCGAAGGCCTGCTCGTGCGCCCGCCCCACGCCCCGGCGGCCCCGGCGGGCACGCCCTGCGCGGTTCTTCTCCTGCGCGAACCTGCCGCCTGAACAGTACTATTATTGTTTCAGCAACCCCTTGCGGAACACATATGGAACAGATAGTGTCTGTTCTGGATTTGTTTCACACGATTCTCGGTGGAGGGGCCATGCTCACGCGCAAACAACAGGAACTTCTCCTGTTCATTCATGAACGGATGAAGGAGTCCGGCATTCCCCCCTCCTTTGACGAGATGAAGGATGCGCTGGATCTCGCCTCCAAGTCCGGCATCCACCGCCTCATCACGGCGCTGGAGGAGCGCGGCTTCATCCGGCGCCTGCCCAACCGGGCCCGCGCGCTGGAGGTGATCAAGCTTCCCGAGGCCTATACCCAGAGCCTGCAGCCGCGCCGCGGCTTTTCGCCGGCGGTCATCGAGGGCAGCCGCGGCAAGCAGGCCCCGGCCGCCGCCCCGCCGCAGCGCACGCCGATCGCGGAGATCCCGTCTTCCGTCTCCGTACCGGTCATGGGCCGCATCGCCGCCGGCGTGCCGATCTCCGCCATCCAGAACAACACGCATGACATCACCGTGCCGGCCGAGATGATCGGCAACGGCGAGCACTATGCGCTGGAGGTCAAGGGCGACTCGATGATCGAGGCCGGCATTCTCGACGGCGACACGGTCATCATCCGCAATGCCAGCAGCGCCAATCCCGGTGAAATCATCGTGGCGCTTGTCGACGACGAGGAGGCGACCTTGAAGCGCTTCCGCCGCAAGGGCGCGTCCATCGCGCTCGAAGCGGCAAATCCCGCCTACGAGACCCGTATCTTCGGGCCGGACCGCGTGAAGATCCAGGGCAAGCTGGTCGGCCTCATCCGCCGCTACAACTGATCCTTCGGAAGATCGAAGGTGCCGGTGCGCCAGTCATAGGTGCGATGGCGGGACCACGGCCGGTTTAGGCTTTCGACGGCCGGCGTGATATCGGCCCCGGAGAGAGCGCCGGATGCGCCTTCAGGATCCGGCCGGATCTCAAGGGCGCCGGTTCGCCTCAGATGACGCGCCGTCACCAGGCGGGCGCCCGAACGGCAGACCTCCAGCCGGAGGGCAAAGGGAACGACGACGAGATCGGCGGCGTCGCAGGCCGTGCCCAGGAAGGCGACGTCGTCCAGGGTGACGATCCGCCAGCCGCTCGGCGAGACGGCGGCGCAGAATGCCTTTGCCTCGCAAACGAAATTGTCGCCCTCTCTCGCCGCCGTGAAAGCCGCGGCCATGGCGTCCCTCGCCTTTTGCCGGTCGGCCTTGCGCCGGGGCCGTTTCCGGTCTCCGGTTGCACCGGAGGGCTCGCCCGCGTCCTCGATAGTCAATCCCGCGCTCCGGCGGATGTCCGGTTTTGCAAGATCGCCGAGCCGGAGGGCGCGCCGCCACTGCGCATAGATGAAGTCCGGCGGCCGCGCACGGTTCGTCGCGACGGTTTCGCCATGAAGGATGGCGACGAGGCGGCCGTCCTCCGACACCAGCGCCTCCGGCGCATCGCGTCCGGCCGGCCAGCAGGCGATGGCGAGGCCGAGGCCGACAAGCAACGTTCCCGCATGGCGCAGCCGCGTGCGCAGGATGCAGACAAGGCCGCCGCCGAGGCCGACCAGAAGGAAGGCGGCGGGCGCAATGCGGCCGGTGACGATCTCGCCCTTCCAGTTCGCGACCCATGTCGAAAGGGCGATCATCCACTCGATGCCCTTGCCCATGATCGCGAAGGGCACCGCATCGAGGCCAAGGGGCATCAAGAGCACGGCGACGAGACCGAAGGGCATGACGACGGCGCTGATGACGGGCATGGCGAGCAGGTTGCCGGCCAGCCCGTAGGCCGGGATGCGGTGGAAGTGGCCGATGGAATAGATCAGGGTCGAGAACCCGCCGATCAGCGAGGACAGCATGAGCCCGCCGAAGAAGCGGCCGAGCGCGCCGCCGAAGAGTTTCAGGCGCCCTCCCCCGTCCTCCCGCCGGACGGGGCGTTCGCGCCAGGCCGCATAGCCGGCGACGAGCCCGAGCGTCGCCGCATAGGACATCTGGAAGCCGGGATTGGTGACGGCGGACGGCGTCGCGACCAGGATGAGGATCGCCGAAAGTGCCACGTTGCGCAGGCTGATCGCGGACCGGCCGAACAGCACCGCGACGAGCATGACGCAGATCATGATCCAGGAACGCACGGCGGAGATCGCGCCGCCCGAGACGAGGATGTAGAGCGTCACCATGACGAGCGCCCCGGCGGCGGCGATCTTCTTGGCGGGATAACGCTCGGAGAAGCCCGGGATCAACGCCATCACGACGCGCGCGCCGACGAGGAAGGTGCCGGCGGCAAGCACCATGTTGAGCCCGGAAATGGCGAGCACATGGGCAAGCCCCGCCTGCCGCAGCGCCTCCACCGTCTCCACGCCGATCGCCCGCTGTTCGGCCGTCACCAGTGCCGCGGCGATCGCCCCGGCATCGCCCCCGATGCGGCCGCGGATGTGCTCGGTGAGGTTGTTGCGCCATGTGGCGATCTCCTGCCGGATCCGGTCGGCAAGCCCCGGATCGGCCACCGCGGCCGTGCCCGGCGCGCGGTAGAAATAGCCGACCGCCCCGGTGCCGGCGAAATACGCGTCGAAGGCGAAGTCGTTGAGACCCGAAAGCGCCGGGCCGGAGGGCGGGCCGAGCCGGGCGCGCCCGGTTATGCCGCCGCCGATCGGGATCGGCGCGTGCCGGCTGCGGGCCAGCAGCGTCACCACGGCGGGTTGCCGCTTCAGCACGGGATCGCGCGTCGCATCGAGCGCGATGCGATAACGGATCGCACCGCGTTCATCGCTTTCGCGCGAGAGCACGCGGCCATGGATCTCGGTGGTAACCGGCGCGTCAAGGATGACCGTGCCGAGCCGGGCGCTTTCAAGCGCGGCCAGCAGCATGCCGGCGGGAACCAGAAACGCCGCGGCGGCCACAAGCGCGACCCAGTCTTCCCGGTGGCGCAGGCGCCAGGCCGGCCAGAAGGCGAGTGAGGCGGAGAGGAGTATGGCAAGAAGCGGCGGATCGGAGGCGACGGCAAACCAGAAAGCGGCCCCGGCGCCGAGAAAGACCGGAACGAAGAGGAAGAAGTGGCCGTGGGCGCGCTCCTCCGCAAGGGCGGCCACGCCCGCCTGCCGCGCGGCAGCCGCGCCCCGGAGACGCATTGCCGCGTGCCGCATGCCGGAAAACACGGACCCGTTGCGCGGCCCGTAAACCGGGGTCGGCAGGCGGGCGCCATCAGGCACCGCCCGCCAGGCATCGGCCTCGGGCACTTCCCGCCGTTCTGCGACGTCGGCTTTCTCCATGATCGCGGCCCCGCCCGTCCGGACCTCATCATGCAATCGAACGGAAGAATATTCAATCAGCAGTAGCTGCCGCAGATGCTAAGCCAAACAGAAAGGATGCCACCTCCGCATTTAATGAAACACGCGCAAAAGTTGCTTGAAACTTGTTGGAAAGGGTAGATATTGCGTTGCCGGAAAGCCTGTTTTCGCAATGCACAATTTGCCTTTGGTCTCGCTTGGCATGCAAACGCAAATGGGCTAGCAAAACGAGCATGTTCATGGTTCCGGCACAACCTCGTGCCGCCATTGGAAACAACGGAGGATCGTTATGACAGGAACAAGCGCGGGTGTGTCGATCGGTGACAAGACAATCGAATTGCCGACCCGGTCCGGTACGATCGGCCCCGATGTGATCGACATCGGCACGCTGTACAAGAATACAGGCGCCTTCACCTACGACCCCGGCTTCACCTCCACCGCCTCCTGCGAGTCGAAGATCACCTATATCGATGGCGACGAAGGCGTGTTGCTGCACCGCGGCTACCCGATCGAGCAGCTGGCCGAACACGGCGACTTCCTCGAAGTCTGCTATCTTCTGTTGTACGGCGAGCTGCCGACCAAGGCCCAGAAGGACGATTTCGACTACCGTGTCACGCACCACACCATGGTGCACGAGCAGATGAGCCGCTTCTTCACCGGCTTTCGCCGCGACGCGCACCCGATGGCCGTCATGTGCGGCTGTGTCGGCGCGCTGTCGGCCTTCTACCACGACTCCACCGACATCACCGATCCGCACCAGCGCATGGTCGCCTCGCTGCGCATGATCGCCAAGATGCCGACGATCGCCGCCATGGCCTACAAGTACCATATCGGCCAGCCCTTCGTTTACCCGAAGAACGACCTCGACTACGCGTCGAACTTCCTGCGCATGTGTTTTGCCGTGCCGTGCGAGGACTATGTGGTGAACCCGGTGCTGTCACGCGCCATGGACCGCATCTTCATCCTGCATGCCGACCACGAGCAGAACGCCTCCACCTCGACGGTCCGCCTCGCCGGCTCCTCCGGCGCCAATCCCTTCGCCTGCATCGCGGCCGGCATCGCCTGCCTCTGGGGCCCGGCCCATGGCGGCGCGAACGAAGCCGCGCTCAACATGCTCGCCGAAATCGGCTCGGTCGAGCGCATTCCGGAATATGTCGCCAAGGCCAAGGACAAGAACGACCCGTTCCGCCTGATGGGCTTCGGCCACCGCGTCTACAAGAACTACGACCCGCGCGCCCGCATCATGCAGAAGACGACGCACGAGGTTCTCGGCGAGCTCGGCATCAAGGACGATCCGATGCTGGAAGTCGCCATGGAGCTGGAGCGCATCGCGCTGACGGACGAGTACTTCATCGAGAAGAAGCTCTATCCGAACATCGACTTCTACTCGGGCATCACGCTGAAGGCGCTGGGCTTCCCCACCACCATGTTCACCGTGCTCTTCGCGCTCGCCCGCACGGTCGGCTGGATCGCCCAGTGGAACGAGATGATCGAAGACCCGGAACAGCGCATCGGCCGTCCGCGCCAGCTCTATGTCGGCGCTCCGAAGCGCGACTATATCCCCGTCTCCAAGCGCTGATTTCAGCAGATATCCATGAAAAAGCCCGGTCAGTTTCGACCGGGCTTTTTTGCTGCAAGGAGATCGAGGATGACCGCCGCGCCGGTCTCGCCGGGCGGCCTTCCGGTCTGCATGCGTTCGTGCACGAGGTCGTAGCCTTGCAGCATGGCGCGGCGCTGCATCGTCTCCTGCGAAAGCCGCTCGAACCAGCGGGTCAGGCTGCCGGGGCGCACCATGTCGTTCAGGTATTCCGGCACGACGGCATAGTCGGCGATGATGTTGGGGATCGCCGCCGTCCAGATCCTCACCTTGCCGAGGAAGAGGTTGGCGAGCCAGTCGAAACGATAGGTCGAGACGACCGGCACGCGGGCGAGCGCCAGTTCGAGGATGACGGTGCCGGATGCCGCGATCGCCGCATCGGCCTCGGTGAAGGCCTGCCACTTCTGCGCGGTGGACACGGTGATCTGCGGCTTCACCGGCCAGTCTGCCGTCAGCTTTCGCACCAGCGCTTCCTGCCGCGGCACGGTGGGCAGGAGGAAGCGCGTGCCGGGGTTTCGCGCGGTGATCTCCCGTGCGGCCTCGCCGAAGACCGGCAGCAGGCGGGTGATTTCGGTGCCGCGCGAGCCGGGAAGCAGCAGGCAGACGCGCTCGCCGGGCGCCCGCTCGGCGCGGGCAAGGCGCGCGGCGCGGATGTGCCGGATATCGGGATCGCCGATCAGCCGGTGGCCGACATAGGTCGTCGCCGGGCCGCCGAGCCGCTCCATCACGGCCGGCTCGAACGGCAGGAGGGCGAGGACGTGGTCGACATAGGCGCGCATGCGCGGCGCGCGCTCTTCCTTCCAGGCCCAGACGCTCGGGCAGACATAGTTGACGACCGGCAGGTCCGGCAGTGCCTTGCGCACGCGGCGCGCCACGCGGTGGGTGAAGTCCGGGCTGTCGATGATGACAAGCACGTCCGGTCGCGCGGCGATCAGGGCATCGGCCGTCTGGCGAATGCGGCGGATGAGCGATGGCAGGCGTTTCAGCACCTGCGAGATTCCCATGATGGAGAGCTCGGAGAAATCGAACAGGGATTGAAGCCCCTGCCGCTCCAGTGCCTCGCCGCCGACGCCGACGAGCGCGACCGGGCCGGCATGGGCAACCCGCAAGGCCGCGATCAGGTCGCCGCCGAGGAGATCGCCGGAAACCTCGCCGGCAACGACGCCGATCGTCAGGGGTCTTTCCGTCATTGCCGCATCTCCGCCCTGTCCGGCACGATGCCGGTCACGAACAGGCCGTTCGCATCCGCTTCGGCAACGAGCGCCGCGCGCTCCAGCACCAGCGAGCGCCCCGCCTCCACCGCAATCCCCGCGAGGCCGGCGGCGCGGGCGCGGCGCAGGGTTTCCACGCCGATCGACGGCAGGTCGGCGCGCAGGTCCTGCTCCGGCTTGCAGAGCTTGACGAGCACGCCCTTGCGGCGCGCGGAGATGCGCCCGGCCGCGCGCAGGCCCGCCACCCGCTCCAGCATCGCATCCGTGCCCTCCGCCCCCTCCAGCGCCACCACGCGCCCGCCGAGCGCAACGGCGCCCTGCCCCACGTCGAGGCGGCCGAGTGCCAGCGCGGCGGCGGCGGCGGCGGCGATATCGGCCTCGGCGGCCGCGTCCGGGGCGACGGCGCCGAGCGAGCCTTCGCTGCCGAGCAGGTCCGGCACGATGTCATGCGCGCCGACGACACGCACCCCCTCGGCCTCGATCAGCCGGATGACCATCTTCAGCACCGCATCGTCACCGCCCTTCAGCAGGGTGCGGATGATGGAGGGCACGGCGGCAAGGGCCTTCAGCGGCGCATGGATGTCCCGCCATTCCGGCCGGCGCCGGACGGAGCCCGACAGCACGGCCCGGCCGATGCCCTTCGCCCGGAAGGCGGCGCCGATGCCGGCATAGTTGCCGATGGAGATGACCTGGTGCTCGAAGCCGGACCAGTCCGGGCTGGCTTCGTCGCGCAGCGCCAGGATGTAGGGATCCTCGCCACGGGCGCGGGCCGCATCCGCGACATAGCGCGGCAGGAGGCCGCCGCCGGCGATGATGGCCAGCCGGTCGCGCGCGAGGGGCCGGCTGTCCGCCATGCCGCTCAGGCCTTGCCGCGGTTCGGCGAGGAGAGCGCGCGGTCGCTTTCGGCGGCGATGAAATCGAGGATGTGCATGACGGGCACGCTGTTCGCATAATCCGCGCGGATCGCGGCCGCATTGGCGCGGATCGAGCCCTCGCCTTCGAAAATCTGCTTGAAGGCGCGGCGGACCTCGTGGATCGCCGCCTTCTCCATGCCCGCCCGGCTCATGCCCACGACGTTGAGACCGCCGAGGATGCCCGGATTGCCGTTCAGCATGCCATAGGGGATGACGTCATAGGCGACCGCCGAAAGGCCGCCGATGAAGGCCTGGCGGCCGATGCGGGTGAACTGGTGCACCGCCGAGCCGCCGCCGAGGATCACCCGGTCCTCGACGGTCACATGGCCTGCGAGCATGACATTGTTCGACAGGATGATGTGGCTGCCGAGCTGGCAGTCATGCGCGACATGCGAATTGGCGAGGAACAGGTTGTTGCTGCCGACGACGGTCTTGCCGCCGCCTTCGGTCGTGCCGGTGTTCATCGTCACGCCTTCGCGGATGACGCACATCTCGCCGACGGAAAGCGTCGTCTCGGCGCCGTCGTGATGCACGCTCTGCGGATCGCCGCCGATGACGGCATTGGCGAAGATGCGCGTGCCGCGGCCGATATCCGTGCGGCCCGTGACCACCACATGCGTCAGAAGTTCCACGCCATCGCCGAGAACGACCTTGGGCCCGACATGGCAGAAGGGTCCCACGACGACGTTCTCACCGATGACCGCCCCGTCCTCGATGACGGAGAGCGGGTGGATCTTCGCGCTGGCGGCAATCATGATCAGGCGTCTTCCTTCTTGACGATCATCGCGCCGATATCAGCTTCCGCGACGAGTTGCCCATCAACTTTTGCGTCGCAGTGAAACTTCCAGATATTGCCGCGCTGCTTCTGCTTGGCGACGTGGAATTCGACGCGGTCGCCGGGCACGACGGGCTTGCGGAAGCGCGCATTGTCGATCGTCATGAAGTAGACGAGATTGGTGCCCGCGCGCGTCTTGCGGGCGCAGATCGCGCCGGCCGTCTGCGCCATGCCCTCGATGAGCAGCACGCCCGGCATGATCGGGTGATCGGGGAAATGGCCCATGAACTGCGGCTCGTTGACCGTGACGTTCTTGATGCCGATGGCCGAATCGTCGCCGTCGATGTCGACGATCTTGTCGACGAGCAGGAATGGATAGCGATGAGGAAGCAACGTCAGGATCTCACGCAGATCAGCCACGCCGAGCGTCGCCTTGGTCTCTTCACTCATCGTTGCCCCCCTTCTTCTGGACTCGAGTGCTGGAACGCATGGCGATCTCCGCCATGTCGCGCAGGAAATCGCGCATCGGGCGGGCGGGAATGCCGCCATATTTCTCGCCCGGTGGAATATCGGCGACGACACCGCTCATGGCGGCAATCTGCGCGCCGTCTCCGATGGTGATATGACCGTTGATGCCGGCCGCGCCGCCGATCATCACGCCATCGCCGATGCGCGTGCTGCCGGCGATGCCGACGCCGCTGACGATGCCGCAATGGCGGCCGATGCGCACGTTGTGGCCGACCTGGACCTGGTTGTCGATCTTGGTGCCCTCGCCGATGACGGTGTCGTCCATCGTGCCCCGGTCGATCGTCGTGTTCGCGCCGATCTCCACATGGTCCTGGATGATCACGCGGCCGATCTGGACGATCTTGATCATGCCGGGCCTGAGGCCGGGCGCATAGCCGAAGCCGTCCTGGCCGATGCGCGCGCCGGGGTGGATGATGACATTGTTGCCGATCAGCGCGCACTGGATCGTGACGCCCGCGGCGATCGTGCAGTCGCGGCCGATGCGCACGCCCGCGCCGACGATCGCGCCCGGGCCGATGCGGCTGCCCTCGCCGATCTCCGCGCCCCTGCCGATCACCGCCATGGGTTCGATGGACACATTGTCCTCGAGGCGCGCCTGCGGATCGACATAGGCGCCCTGGGCGACGCCGGCGGGCGCCGAGGTCATCGCTTCCGGCCGCATGGCGGCGGGATGCAGGATTTCCCCGGCGCGGGCAAAGGCCGTGTGCGGGCGGGTCGAAAGCAGAACCGCGATCTTCGACGGAATGAGCGGGGCCAGAGCGCGATCGCACAGGATCGCGGTCGCCTCGCTGGTCTCAAGCTCGGCGCGAAACTTGCGGGAGAGGATGTAACAGAGGTCGCCGTCCTTCGCCCGGCTCACGGGCGAGACGCTGCGCACGATGCGGTCGGCATGCGCGGCGTCGGCAAGTTCCGCCCCAAGCCTTGCCGCCAGGTCTCCCAGGCGAACGCCGTCATGGGGCGGAAAAAACCAGTTATGCTCCATAGGCATGACTCCAGAACGCCCGTCTTCTCGCAGTTCTGGACTGCCTATCTCAGAACTGGGTTGCGATGCCGAACTTGAAGCGCTGGACCTCGTCGAAGGATTCCTTCTTGACCGGAACAGCATAGTCGACACGCAGCGGACCGAACGGCGACGCCCAGATGATGGAGGCACCGACCGAGGCGCGCAGGCTCATGTCCTCGCCACGAACCCTGTCGGCCGCAACGGTCTTGACGTCGTTGCCGTAAAGCGTGCCGGCATCGACGAAGACCGCACCGCGGAAGCCGGAGTCACGCGCGATGAACGGCAGCGGGAAGGACGCTTCCGCGGAGGCCGTGAAGTAGGTCGTGCCGCCGAGCGCATCGCCCGTCGACGTCGCGCGCGGGCCGATGCCGCCCGATTCGAAGCCGCGCAGGTCATTTGCCGACAGCGTGAACTGGTCGTAGACCTTCACGTCGTTGCGGCCCCACATGTGGCCACCGCTGACGGCGATCGAGCCGATGACGTCCGCATCCTCCATGAGCATATGGAAGTACCGGGCCTTGCCCGAAATCTTGTAGAAGTCCGAATCGCCGCCAAGGCCGGCAAATTCCTGCGTGATCTGGGCGAAGATGCCGTCCCGCGGCAACGTCCTGTCGTCGATCGTGTCGTAGGTCAGGCTGTGCGAGATCGAGGACCGAACCCAAGGGCCGTTGACGACGACATGCTGGTAGGGCGAAGACAGCTCGCTCAGGTCGCCGGATTTATAGTCGAGCTTGGTGTAGTTGTAACGCAGCGACGTCGACAGGTCTTCCGTGATCGGAGCCGTCACGCGCAGCGTGAAGCCCTGCGTATCGACGCTGTAGTAGTCTTCGCTGTCGTCTTCGTTCTTGAACACGTCGAAGCCGGCCGCAAGGCGATAGCCGAGGAAATAGGGCTCGGTGAACGACAGGTTGTAGTCGCGCGAGTTCTCGCCGCCGCCGGCAGCAACGCGGATGTACTGGCCGCGGCCGAGGAAGTTCTTCTCCTCGATCGAGGCTTCCAGCTTGAAGCCGCCCTTGTCGCCCGTCTCGTAACCGGCGCCGATACCGAACGAACCGGTCGACTGGTCCTGGACGTCGACGACCAGGACGACGCGGTCGGGCTGGCTGCCCGGCGCCGTGGAGATGTTGACGGTCGAGAAGTAGCCGAGCGCCTCGAGGCGACGCTTGGCGCGCGTGATGACTTCCTGGTTGAAGGCGTCGCCTTCACCGATGTCGAACTCGCGGCGGATGACATAGTCGCGCGTGCGGGTGTTGCCGCGGATCTCGATGCGCTCGACATAGGCGCGCTCGCCCTGGTCGACGAGATAGTCGACGGCGATCGTGCCGTTGCCGAGATCGCGGTTGCCGCGCGGCGTCACGCGGGCGAACGGATAGCCGTTGGCCGCGACGCGCTTGGAAATCTCGGACATCGTGTCCTGCACGTCGCGGGCGCGGTAGACCTTGCCCGGGCGCGATTCGATGAGGCCCTGCAGCTCCTCGCCGTCGATGCCCTCGACCGTCGATTCGACGCTCACGGGGCCGAAGTCGTAGCGCTGGCCTTCCTCGACCGTGAAGGTCACGACATATTCGTTGGAGGCTTCGTCGAGGACGGCTTCCGACGAGACGACGCGGAAGTCGGCATAACCGTTGTTGAAGTAGAACTGGCGCAGCGCCTCTTCGTCGGCGCGCAGCTTGTCTTCGCTGTAGACGTCCTTGCGGGTCAGGAACGACAGGAAGTTCGACTTCTTGGTGACGATGACGGCCTGCAGGCGGCTGTTGCTGTAGGCCTGGTTGCCGACGAAATTGATCTGCGAGATCTTCGTGCGGTCGCCCTCGTCGACGATGAAGGCGACGTTCACGCGGCCATTGCCGAGCGGATAGACCTGCGTCGTGACGGTGGCGTCGGAGCGGCCGATCGAGGCATAGGCGTCGCGGATGGCCTGCTTGTCGGCTTCGATGGCGGTTTCGCTGTACGGGCCGAGCGACTGCGAGCGCAGGACGGGCGTGAGCTTCTCGTCCTTGATCTTGCGGTTGCCGTTGATGACGACCTGGTTGATCAGCTGGTTTTCATCGACCGTGACGACGAGCGTGCTGCCGGAGACGGCGATTCTCACATCGGAGAAATAGCCGGTCGCGAACAGGCGGCGCACGGAAGCGTCGATGTCGGCGTTGGAGAAGTTCTTGCCGGGTACAATGGTGATGTTCGCCTTGACCGTATCGGCGCTCACACGGCTGGCACCACGTACCTGGACGCTGCGGATCACGGCCGCTTCCGCGACGGTGGCGGAGACAAGCGTGGCAAAAGAGCCGCCCGTGACAACCATACTGGCCGACAATGCAACGGCCGACACGGCGTTCAAAAAGTTTGAACCAGCTTTCATCTTCACTACTTACCTTCGTTTCAACGTCCCGGCAGGCGCGCGCCCGACTCCGGTCACGTTTGCCGTTTTAACCGCTTTTGCCATACAAGCAAGCGTACGCGTTAATTTCTGTTTACTTCAATTCCAACCGTGGCCCGAAGGCCACTACATCCGTTTCATTACGGTAAACAGAGCGTTAGCGCGACTGCCTCAGCGTAAGCGGCCCCCTTTTTCGATTCCCTGCCGGCAATGCGGCAAACCTCAGCCGAGGAGCATGGAAATGTCGTTCCAGGTCGCGAAAACCATCAGCATGAGCACCAGCGCCATGCCGATGCGGAATGCGATCTCCTGCGCCCCAGGCCCGACAGGCCTGCCCCGGATAGCTTCCACCGCATAGAACATCAGATGGCCGCCATCAAGTACCGGAACCGGCATCAGGTTCAAAAGTCCAATGGAAACAGACAGAACAGCGGCAAGCTGCAGCAGGGCGGCAACACCGAGCGTCGCCATCTGGCCGGAGGCCTGCGCGACGCGGATCGGCCCGCCGAGCTGATCGGCCTTCATGCGTCCCATCACAAGGTTGGACAGATAGTCGAACGTCCCCGTCACGATATGCCAGCTCTGCAGCACGCCCTGCCCGACTGCCTCGACCGGGCCGTATTCCACGACGCGGAAATTGCCGCTTTCCTGGTTGGTCACGATGCCGATCAGGCCGAGCTCGATCTTGTTGCCGAACTGGTCGGTGATCTCGGTGCGCTTGGGCACCATGGGCAGGTCGAGGTCCTGGCCGTCGCGGCGCACCGTCACCGTGATCGTCAGCTCCGGGCGCACGCTGACATAGCGGCGCACGTCGTCGAAGGTCGCGACCGGATTGCCGTCGAGCGCGACGAGGAGGTCGCCCGGCCGCACGCCCGCCTCTTCGGCGGCGCTGTCCGGGCGCACTTCCGCGACGATCGGGTCGGCGATCTGGCGGCCGTAGATGGAGAACATCACGGCGAAGATGGCGATGGCGAGCACGAAATTGGCGATGGGACCGGCGGCGACCGTGACCGCCCGTTTCCAAAGGGCGGCGCCGAGGAAGGTGCGCTTGCGCACATCCTCCGGCAGCGAGGCGACGGTATCGTAGTCCGGTATGGAGGCCGGGTCGTCGTCGCCGAGGAATTTCACATAGCCGCCGAGCGGGATGGCGGAGAGCTTCCAGCGCGTGCCGTGGCGGTCGGTGAAGCCGAAGAGTTCCGGGCCGAAGCCGACGGAGAAGGCCGTGACACCGATGCCGGACCAGCGGCCGGCAAGGTAATGGCCCATCTCGTGCACGAAGACGATGAGCGTCAGCACGACCAGGAAGGGAAGGATGTAGCCCGTCACGAATCCAACGGAGCCAGCCAGCATGTCCATGAACCCAATCCCCAATGTGTCGCCGCTACGGGCCGAAAAGGAACACGCCGGCCGGCGTGTTGACGGTGCCCGAAACGATCGCGTCGCCAAGCGCAATGAGGAACGCGGCGAAGCAGGCAAAAACAAGGCCGTCCACCCGGTCCATGACGCCGCCATGTCCCGGAATGAGGCGGCTGGAATCCTTCACGCCGAAACGGCGCTTGATGAAGGATTCGAAAAGGTCGCCGATCTGGCTGAACACCGAGAGCACCAGCGCGATCGCCGGCACCCACAGGCCGTTCAGCGGGAAGAAGATCATGTGCACGAGCGTGCCGGCGACAACCGCGGAAATGGCCCCGCCGATCGCCCCCGACCAGGTCTTTCCCGGCGAGATGGGCGGGGCGAGCTTCGGCCCGCCGACCGCGCGGCCGACGAAATAGGCAAGGATGTCCGTCGCCCAGACGACGGCGAAGATGAACAGCATGGCGGCAAAGCCGTGGGCGGTGTCGCCGCGTATGGCGGCGAGCGAGATCGCCGTCAGGCCGGAATAGACGATACCGCCGGCAAGCCAGCCGCTGCCCTTCAGGGCAAAGGCATAGGCGATGCCGATCAGGGTGGCGCCGATCAGCGCGGGCAGCGCGAGCTCGTCGAAGCCGAAGAGCACCAGCGCCGCGACGAGCACGACCGACAGCCAGCCGAAGGCATTGGCGCGGAAGTCCGTTTCCGGCAGGCGGATGATCGTCGACCATTCGTAGTAGACGAGCAGCGCGATGGCCGAGGCGAGCAGGCGGAAGGCAAGGCCGCCGAGCCAGGTCGCGAGAAGCACGACGACGGCGAGCACGATGCCGGAGAGGATGCGCAGGCGCAGTTCGCTGTGCATCACGAACCCACCGCAAGCGTCTTTGCCGCCTGCAGGCCGCCGAAGCGGCGCTCGCGCATGGCATAGCGCGACAGCGCGGCGACAAAGGTGTCGCGCGAAAAATCGGGCCAGAACTCGGGAATGAACATCAGCTCCGCATAGGCCGCCTGCCAGAGCAGGAAGTTGGAGAGCCGCTCCTCGCCGCTGGTGCGGATGATGAGGTCGGGGTCGGGAATGCCGGACGTGTCGAGCGAGGCGCCGATGCGCTCCGGGCCGATCTCGGCGGGATCGAGGCGGCCGGCGGCGACCTCGGCCGCGAGCCGGCGCACGGCGCGGGCGATCTCGTCGCGCGAACCGTAGTTGAAGGCGATGACCAGCGTGATGCCGGTATTGGCGCGGGTCGTGTCCTCGGCCTCCAGCAGGAGCGGCAGGATGTCGCTGGAAAGGTTCGCCTTGTCGCCGATGACGCGGATGCGCACGTTCTCCCGGTGCAGCACCGCGAGGTCACGCCGGATGAAGGTCTTGAGCAGGCCCATCAGGTCGCTGATCTCGCTCTCCGGCCGGCTCCAGTTCTCCGAGGAGAAGGCGAAGAGCGTGAGATAGCGCACGCCGCATTCGGCGGCCGTGCGCACGGCCTCGCGCACCGCTTCGACACCCTTGCGGTGCCCCATGGCGCGCGGCAGGCCGCGGGCATTCGCCCAGCGTCCGTTGCCATCCATGATGATGGCGACGTGTGCCGGTGCGGTGCTGGGCGAGAGCTGGTTCATGAACGATCCGGAAAGGAGGAACGGAGGCAGGCGGCAGAAGCCCTAGACCTGCATGATTTCCTTTTCCTTCTCGGCAAGCAAGCGATCGACCTCCAAAATCGTCTCGTCGGTCATCTTCTGCACCTTTTCGGACTGGCTGCGGGAGAGATCCTGCCCGATATCGCCATCCTTTTCGGCTTTCTTGAGGTCGTCCATGCCGTCGCGGCGCACATGGCGGATCGCGACCTTGGCCTTTTCGGCATAGTCATGCGCGACCTTGACGAGCGACTTGCGGCGCTCCTCGTTGAGCTCGGGCAGCGGAATGCGGAGATTCTGGCCGTCGATGATCGGGTTCAGGCCGAGATTCGATTCGCGGATGCCGCGTTCGACGGCGCCGACCATGCCCTTGTCCCAGACGGAGACCGACAGCATGCGGGGCTCGGGAACGGAGATGTTGGCGACCTGGTTCAGCGGCACGCGCGAACCATAGGCCTCGACCTGCACCGGATCGAGCACGTTGGCCGAGGCACGGCCGGTGCGCAGCGACGCGATGTCGTTCTTGAAAGCCGAAATCGCGCCATCCATGCGACGCTTCAGTTCCTTCAGGTCAATACCTTCACTCATCGGATACTCCCGTTTTCATAGAGCGGCTGCACGCGCCTCGCGTGCGCGCCTCAAGAATCAGTTGTCGGTTACGATGGTCCCGCGCCCGCCCCCGGTCAATATTTCAGCAAAACCGCCCTTTTCATGGATGGAGAAGACGATGATCGGGATGTGGTTCTCGCGCGCCAGCGCGACGGCTGCGACATCCATGACGGCAAGGCCCCTTTCAAGGACCTCGCTGTGCGTCAGGCGGTCGAAGCGCGTGGCGGCCGGGTCCTTCTTCGGGTCGGCCGAATAGATGCCGTCGACCTGCGTGCCCTTGAAGATCGCTTCGGCGCCCATTTCGGCGGCGCGCAGCGCGGCGGCGGAATCGGTGGTGAAGAACGGGTTGCCCGTGCCGCCGGCGAAGATCACCACGCGGCCGAGCGAAAGGTGGTAGAGCGTCGCGCGCTGCGAAAAGCTCTCGCAGATCTCCGGCATGGCGATCGCCGACAGGACGACCGTGTCGATGTCGAGCTTGCGCAGCGACGTCGCGAGCGCCAGCGCGTTGATGACCGTCGCCAGCATGCCCATGTGGTCGCCGGTGACGCGATCGCCGCCCTTGGAGGCAACCGCCACGCCGCGGAAGATGTTGCCGCCACCGACGACGACGCCGACCTCCACGCCGAGCGCCCGGGCTTCGGCGATGTCGGAGGCGATGCGATCGGCGACCGCCACATCGATGCCGAAACCCTGCGAGCCCATCAGCGCCTCGCCGGAGGCTTTCAACAGAACACGTTTGTAGATTGGCTTGGCCGTCATGGTCGCTCCTGAACTCGTGCACCTGCTCTCCCGAACCGGCAGCCGGGCAGAACCGAGGGCGGTCCCGCTTGAGGGCAGCCATCGCCGCTTGAGAATTTCGGGGCAGGCATTTCGGCAAGCCGGATACACGAAGGGCGCCGCGTTGTCACGCGGCGCCCCCTTCTTTTCCCGGGCGGGTTATTCTTTTCCCAAGCGGGAATGTGAAAATCAGCCCTTGGCGACGGCTGCGACTTCGGCGGCGAAGTCGGACTCTTCCTTCTCGACGCCTTCGCCGAGCAGCAGGCGGGCCATGCCGACGACTTCGATCGGCGCGCCGACGGTCTTTTCAGCTTCCTTGACGGCAGCGCCGACCGTGAGGTCGGGGTTCATGACGAAGGCCTGCGACAGAAGGGCGACTTCCTCGAAGAACTTGCGCATGCGGCCTTCCACCATCTTCTCGATGATGTTTTCCGGCTTGCCGGAGGCGCGGGACTGCTCGATGAAGACGTTGCGCTCGCGCTCGGCGACGGCGGCGTCGACTTCCTCGGCGCGGATGGCGAGCGGAGCCGTCGCGGCGACGTGCATGGCGACCTGGCGGCCGATGGCGTTCAGGGCTTCCTTGTCGCCGGTCGACTTCAGCGCGACGAGCACGCCCAGCTTGCCGAGACGGTCGGCGGCGGCGTTGTGGATGTAAGTCGCGACCACGCCGTCCTCGACCGACAGCAGGACCGAGCGGCGCAGGTTCATGTTCTCGCCGATGGTGGCGACGGCGTCCTTGATCGTGTCGGTGACCGACTTGCCGGTTGCCGGATAGGTGGCGGCGCCAACGGCCTCGACGGTGCCGTCGGTGGTCAGCGCCACGTCGGCAACGCCGCGAACCATGGTCTGGAAGGCATCGTTGCGGGCTACGAAGTCGGTTTCGGAGTTGATCTCGACGACGACGGCCTTCGTGCCGGCGCTGGCGATGCCGATCAGGCCCTCGGCTGCGGTGCGGCCCGACTTCTTGTCGGCCTTGGCGATGCCCTTGGCGCGCAGCCAGTCGATTGCCGCTTCGATGTCGCCGTTGTTTTCAGCCAGCGCCTTCTTGCAGTCCATCATGCCTGCGCCGGACTTTTCGCGCAGTTCCTTCACCAGTGCAGCGGTGATTTCAGCCATTGTGAGCCTCTTGTCGGTTCTTGTTGCGTGTCGCCGGAAAACCTCGGCGAACTCAAGGTTTTGGGAACGAATGTACCCGGAAGTATGACAGGGTGATGAAGATCACCGCCGACCTGCCGCCTCGGTCGCGTCCCAGCGGAGCGCGGGCAGACAGGGTCTTCAAACAAGCCGAGGCCAGGGATCGTCTCTCTGGCCTCGGTTATCTCAAGAAAGCAGGAACGAAATCCTCGCTCCGACCTTGGCCTTACGCTTCGGCTTCGAGAGCCGGCTCGACCGGAACCTCGGCGGACGCGCCGAGGTCACGGCCCGATGCGCCCTGCTGGCGGGCGATGCCGTCGATGGCGGCACGCGCGATCAGGTCGCAGTAGAGGGCGATGGCGCGCGAGGCGTCGTCGTTGCCGGGGATCGGGAAGTCGATCGGGTCCGGGTCGCAGTTCGAATCGATGATGGCGACGACCGGAATGCCGAGACGCTTGGCTTCCTGGATCGCGATCGATTCCTTGTTGGTGTCGATGATGAACATCAGGTCCGGCGTGCCGCCCATGTCGCGGATACCGCCGAGGGCCTTTTCAAGCTTCTCGCGTTCGCGCTCGAGGTTGAGGCGTTCCTTCTTGGAATAGCCGGAACCTTCCGAGGACAGGATCTCGTCGAGCTTGCGCAGGCGCTGGATCGAGTTGGAGATGGTCTTCCAATTCGTCAGCATGCCGCCGAGCCAGCGGGCGTTGACGTAGTACTGGGCCGAACGCTTTGCGGCATCGGCAATGATGTCGGACGCCTGGCGCTTGGTGCCGACGAAGAGCACGCGGCCGCCGCCGGCAACCGTGTCGGACACGACCTGAAGGGCGCGCGAGAGCAGCGGAACGGTCTGGGCGAGGTCGATGATGTGGACGTTGTTGCGGTCGCCGAAGATATACGGCTTCATCTTCGGGTTCCAGCGGTGGGTCTGGTGGCCGAAGTGAACGCCGGCTTCCAGGAGCTGGCGCATAGAGAAATCGGGCAATGCCATGCCTTGTCATCCTTTTCCGGTTGAACCTCCGCAAGGCGATCAGCGCTTCCTTCGGAAACGCCACCGGCGGAACCGCCCGGATTTCTCCCGGACAATCCCATGCCTCACGTGTGGAATGGCTGCCCCTTAACCGCAGTTTCCCGGCAAATCAAGGGCCGTGGGGTAAAAAAGTCGGTATGCAGGACATTACCCTTGGCATTTGCACGGCGGTCGGCGCCCCTTCTGTGTCTCCAAAGAGGCCACATCGACAACGAACGCCGCCCCACCCACTGTCGTCATCCTCGGGCTCGACCCGAGGATCCACCTGGCGCCCGCGGCGTGGATGGTCGGGTCAAGCCCGACCATGACGGAGGAGAGGTTGTGCGGACGTCCTTTGCCCGTCGCCTACTTGCATTCCTGCGGCTTGAACATCTCAAGCTTGGCAAGCTTCCCGCTCAGCACGAACTCGCCGTAGTCCATGGTGAGGTCACGGGTGATTCCGTTCTCGTAGAGCTTGAAGGACATGCGGTAGACCGGCAGCGCGTCGCCTTCGCTCGTATCGTTGTAGTAGGCGATCGATACCGGCCAGAACGCCTCCTTGGAGAAGCTGCCGGCCTTGTCGGCGTCCGGATCGCCGGCCTTGGGCATTTCCTTCTTGCCGACGACGGCGGTCGTCATCAGCGTCTTGTCGCCGGCGTCCGAGCCGTCGAAGAGGCGCGCCTCGAAGAAGCGCTCGCCCTTCCTGGCATGTTCGATGACGTCGAGCATGTGCTCGGTCGGGAAGCGGCTTGCGGCGAGCTCCACCTGCTTCGTGTCCGGCGCGGTGAGATCGACGCTGACGCCTTCCTTGTCCTCGCGCGCCGTGCCGCGCACCTCCTTGTCCAGCTTCTCGTCGGTGAAGGAGCGGGTGAGGAAGCGGAAGCTGCCGTTCTTCAGGTCCTCGTAGGTGGTCGTCTGCTGGTCGGTGAGGCGCGTTTCCTCGCCGGTATTGACCTGCGTGACGAAACGGAAGCTCACCGTGTAGCCGTCGCACGGGCTGCCGTTGAACTCGTAGACCATGCGGCCGTACATGCCGGCGATGCCGGAGCGCTCGGTCGCGTCCTTCAGCTTGAGGTCATAGACGGCGCGGTGCGGCGCAAGCCCGGTCGCCGGCGTGGCAAAGGCGCTCGGAACGCCGCTGCCGGCGAAGCATGCCCCGGCCGTCAGGGCCGCGACAAAGGCTGAACGAAACATCCGTTTCCTCCTGTTGAAGTCGGTCGTGATGTTATATGAACTCTTCCGGCAAAAGCGAGGCAATATCCACGTCTTGCCAACTTCATTTCCACCATTGCGACGATCCGCGCCGCAATGCCCCTCACAGCCGCCCCTCGCCGCTCCTATCTATGGACCGGCGACAAGAAACGGAGACCGGAATGTCCGCTGAAATCGAAAACCGCGTCAAGGAACTGGGCTACGACATTCCCGTGGCCGCAGCACCGGCCGCCAACTACGTGCCCTTCGTCATCAGCGGCAACGTGCTCCACATTTCCGGCCAGCTGCCGATGCTGGACGGCAAGCTCGCCGTCACCGGCCATCTCGGCAGGAATGTCGATGTGCCCGGCGGCCAGAAGGCGGCGGAACTGTGCGCGCTCGGCCTTCTCGCCCAGGCCAAGGCCGCCCTCGGCGACCTCTCGCGCATCAAGCGCATCATCAAGATCAACGGCTTCGTCGCCTCGACGCCCGATTTCGTCGAGCAGCACCTCGTCATCAACGGCGCGTCGAACTTCCTCGTCGCGGCCCTCGGCGATGCCGGCAAGCATGCCCGCGCCGCCGTCGGCATGGCCGCGCTTCCCCTGAATGCGGCCGTCGAGATCGACGCCATCATGGAAATCGCCTGATGCAGAAATTCCCCTGGCTGACCGAGCGGCCGATCGCCCATCGCGGCTATCACGATCTCAACCGCAAGGTCTGGGAGAACACGCTCTCCGCCTTCGCCCGCGCGGCCGATGCCGGCTTTGCCATCGAATGCGACCTGCACTATGCCGCCGATGCCATTCCCGTCGTCTTCCATGACGACGACCTGAAGCGGCTCTGCGGCATCGAGGGGGACGTGCGCCAGCGCACCGCCGCCGAACTCGGCCTGCTGAAGGTCGGCGGCACGGAGGACGGCGTGCCGACGCTGCGCCAGCTCCTCGACCTCGTGAAGGGCCGCGTGCCGCTCGTCCTGGAGCTGAAGGGGCGCAAGGGCGACGACGACGGCTTTGCCATGGCCGTGCTCGATGCGATCGAGGACTATGACGGCCCCGTCGCGCTGATGAGCTTCGACCACTGGCTCTTGGAAGACCTCAAGGCGATCGGCACCAGCCGCCCCGTCGGCCTGACGGCGGAAGGTGCGCGGCCGGAGAATTTTGCCGTGCACGAGGAGGCGATGCAGCTCGGGCTCGACTTCATCTCCTATTATTACGGCCACCTGCCGAACGCCTTCGTCAGCCGGCAGCGCGACCTCGGCCGGCAGGTCATCACCTGGACCGTGCGCGACGACGAGGCGCGCACGATCACGGCGCTCAACGCGGACCAGATGACCTTCGAGGGCTTCGATCCGCGCGAGCCGCTGACGGCATAACATGGCCGGGACGGTGCGCATCCGTGTCGAAACCAGCTTCGCCGATATTCCGGCGGGCGACTGGGGGCGTCTTTCCGGCGCCTCCAGGGACGACGCGCAGGTGCCCTACAATCCCTTTGTCAGCCACGCCTTCCTCTCCGCGCTGGAAGAATCAGGCTGCGCCGTCGCCGAGACCGGCTGGCTCGGCCAGCATCTCCTGCTGGAGGGCGACGACGGCGCCCTTCTCGGCGCCCTGCCCGTCTATCTGAAGAACCACAGCCAGGGCGAATATGTCTTCGACCACGGCTGGGCCGACGCCTTCGAGCGTGCCGGCGGACGCTATTATCCCAAGCTGCAGGCCTCCATTCCCTTCACCCCCGCCACCGGCCCGCGCCTCCTCCACCGGCCGGACCAGCCGGTCATCGCGACACAGGCCGCGCTGGCCGAGGGGCTGAAGGAACTGTCGAAACGCCATGGCGTCTCCTCGGCGCATGTCACCTTCGTGCCGGAAGCGGAAATGCCGGTCTTCGAGGCCGCGGGCTACCTGCACCGCACGGACCAGCAGTTCCATTTCCTCAATGCGGGCTACGGCTCGCATGCGGATTTCCTGGAAACGCTCGCCTCCCGCAAGCGCAAGGCGCTGAAGAAGGAGCGCCGAACGGCGCTCGAGCACGGCATCGAAATCGACTGGCTGACCGGCGGGGACCTGACCGAAAAGATCTGGGACCAGTTCTTCACCTTCTACATGGACACCGGCAGCCGCAAATGGGGCCGGCCCTATCTCAACCGCCGCTTCTACAGCCTGATCGGCCAGCGCATGGCGGACGACATCCTGCTGGTGATGGCAAGACGCAACGGCCGCTACATCGCCGGCGCGATCAACTTCATCGGCGGCGACACGCTCTTCGGCCGGCACTGGGGCTGCATCGAGGACCATCCCTTCCTGCATTTCGAGGTCTGCTACCACCAGGCCATCGATTTCGCGATCGAGAAGGGGCTGGCGCGCGTGGAGGCCGGCGCGCAGGGCGAGCACAAGCTGGCGCGCGGCTACCTGCCCGTCATCACCCATTCGGCCCACCACATCACCCATCCCGGCCTGCGGCGCGCCGTCGCCGACTATCTCGAGCGCGAGCGCCGTGACGTCGAGGCGACGGGCGAATATCTTGCCGAACACGGCCCCTTCCGCCGCGCGGGCGGCCAAGACGACCACGACTGAGCACATCGGAGACGAGCATGACCGCCTACGACACGAACAACATCTTCGCGAAGATCCTGCGCGGCGAGATTCCCGCGCACCGCGTCTACGAGGACGACGACGCGGTCGCCTTCATGGACGTGATGCCGCAGGCGGACGGGCACACGCTCGTCATTCCCAAGACGCCGTCGCGCAACATCCTCGACGCCGCCCCGCAGACGCTGTCGCGCCTGCTGCCGGTGGTGCAGAAGGTCGCGGCTGCCGCCAAGGAGGCGTTCGAGGCCGACGGCGTCACCGTCATGCAGTTCAACGAACCGGCCGCCGGCCAGACCGTCTATCACCTGCATTTCCACGTCATCCCGCGCGTCGAGGGCCAGCCGCTGAAGCCCCATTCCGGCACGATGGAGGACCAGGGCGTGCTCGCTGCCAATGCGGAGAAGCTGCGCAAGGCGTTGAAGGGCTGACATATCCGCCACAGCCCCTCATCCGGCCTGCCGGCCACCTTCTCCCTGTGAACGGGGCGAAGGGGATATGCCGCGCCGGTTTCCTCAAACAAGTCCCGTTCGTGGGGCAGGTCCCCTCTCCCCGCGCGCGGGGAGAGGGTTAGGGTGAGGGGCAAAGGCCCCATTCCTTAAACACCCAGCAAGGCCAGCCCCGCGGCAAGGAACGCGATGGCCGCGGCGATGCCGGCGATCTGGCGGAAGCGGCCGCCGATGAAGAAGCAGAGACCGCCGAACGCGACGGCCCCGAGCCGCAGCCAGAGGGGCGAGGCCTCCAGCGTGCCGGTCGGGAAGACGATCAGCTTGGCGATGACCGCCGCCACCAGCGCCGTCGCCACCGCCCTCACCCAGTTCAGGACCTCGGACCGTTCGTCGATGCGGTTGCCGGCGACGACGCCCGCCCAACGCCAGAGATCCGTCGCCAGCCAGCCGGCGATGGCGATGTAGATATAGGGCCAGAGACCGTCGAAGCTCATCGCGCCGCCTCCCGGCGGCGCAGCGCGCGCTCGCCCCACCAGGCCGCGGTGCCGCCGACGACGCCGGCCAGCAGGATATCGTATTCGGGCGCGACCACCGCGAAGATGGTGCCGAGCGCGAGCCCGATGCCGAGCGCCCAGTAGATCACCCGGTGGCGCGCGGAAATCCAGATCGAGGTGAGGAAATAGACCGGCGTCAGGAAGAACAGGCAGCCGGAAACGATCGGCGGGAACTCCGAGACCACGCCATAGACGAGGCCGACGAGCACGATATTGGTGAGCGTCAGCGTCACGCCGAAACCGGCGAAGAAGGCGACGCGGCCGCCGCGCGGCACGTCCCGCACCTTCTCCATCGCGAAGACCCAGGCGGTGATGGCGACGAAATGCGAGACGATCAGCAGCAGCCAGGTCGGTGTGCGGCGGTCACGGATTTCCGGGATGAGCGCCGCCACCATCGGCATCATGCGCACAGAGGACAGCGTGACCGCGAGGAACGCCGTCGCAATATGCGCGCCCGACAGCATGGAGCCGACGAGAATCACCTTGGCCGGCAGCGCCCAGACCATGCCGGTCATGAACATCACCTGCTCGACCGGCACCTTCGCCTCCGCCGTGAAGGCGGCGAACCCCACGAAGGACAGCATCAGGATGATCGCCGGCAGGCTGAAGATGCCGCGCATGCCGAGGAGGAACCAGTGGCTCTGGGATTGGGATTCTGGCGGGGCGGTCATTCAATTCTCTTGCAGGAAAACAAAGCCGGACGGCTACCCTGCCAGGCCGGTCCCATACGATCGCAAACCGCGCCCACCCTCTGTCGTCATCCTCGGCCCCGAGCCGAGGATCCACAACCGCGGGCGGGGCGTGGATGGTCGGGTCAAGCCCGACCATGACGGAGGAAAGGCTTGCGCCATTTCTTCAACAATATGGGCCGGGCAGTTTCCTGCCCGGCCCATGCGATTTGTAAAGCCGTCACTTTTTGCGCGGCACCTTGGGAACGGCGCCGGACGACTTGCGCGGCGGCTCGTCCTTCGGTTCCTCGGCCTTGGCCTCCACCGCCTTCTTCGAAGCGCGGGCCTTGGCGGGCGCGGCCTCGGCGGCGACGGTCTCCTTCGGCTTGCGGGGCTTGGCCTTCTTGGCGGCTGCCTCCTCGACCTCGGCCTTCGGCTTGATCGGCGCGGTTTCCGGCACGGCGTCGAGGATCAGGCCCTTCGAGCCGTCCTCCTTCACGCCGACGGAGACGCGCACGACGCCGCCCTTCTTCAGCTTGCCGAAGAGGATCTCGTCGGCGAGCTTCTTCTTGATGTTCTCCTGGATGACGCGCGCCAGCGGGCGGGCACCCATCTTCTCGTCGTAGCCCTTCTCCGCCAGCCACGAGATCGCCTCGGGCTGGAGATCGAAGGTGACGTTGCGCTCGGCGAGCTGGGTTTCCAGCTGCATGACGAACTTCTGCACGACCTGGTGGATGACCGGCGTCGGCAGCGAGCCGAACGGGATGATCGCATCGAGGCGGTTGCGGAATTCCGGCGTGAACAGGCGGTTGATCGCCTCCATGTCCTCGCCCTCGCGCTTGGACGAGCCGAAGCCGATGGCGGCCTTGGCCATGTCGGAGGCGCCCGCATTGGTCGTCATGATCAGGATGACGTTGCGGAAGTCGATCTTCTTGCCGTTATGGTCGGTCAGCGAGCCGTGATCCATGACCTGCAACAGGATGTTGTAGAGATCCGGATGCGCCTTCTCGATCTCGTCGAGCAGCAGCACGCAATGCGGATGCTGGTCGACGCCGTCGGTCAGGAGGCCGCCCTGGTCGAAGCCGACATAGCCGGGAGGCGCCCCGAGCAGGCGCGAGACCGTGTGCCGCTCCATGTATTCCGACATGTCGAAGCGCAGCAGTTCCACGCCGAGCGACGATGCAAGCTGCTTGGCGACTTCCGTCTTGCCGACGCCGGTGGGGCCGGAGAACAGGTAGCAGCCTATCGGCTTGTTCGGTTCGCGAAGGCCCGCCCGCGACAGCTTGATCGCCGACGACAGCGCCTCGATGGCGAGGTCCTGGCCGTAGACGACCGAGCGCAGCTCCTTGTCGAGGTTGGCGAGCACCTGCTCGTCGTCCTTCGACACGGTCTTCGGCGGAATGCGGGCCATGGTGGCGATCGTCGCCTCGATCTCCTTCTCGGTGATCAGCTTGCGGCGTTTTCCGGCGGGCAGCAGCATCTGGGCCGCGCCGGTCTCGTCGATCACGTCGATCGCCTTGTCCGGCAGCTTGCGGTCGTTGATGTAGCGCGCCGACAGCTCCACCGCCGTCTTGATCGCCTCGTTGGAATAGCGGAGCTTGTGATACTCCTCGAAATAGGGCTTCAGCCCCTTCATGATCTCGATCGTGTCGTCGATGGTCGGCTCGTTGACGTCGATCTTCTGGAAGCGGCGGACGAGTGCCCGGTCCTTCTCGAAGAACTGGCGGTATTCCTTGTAGGTCGTCGAGCCGATGCAGCGGATCGCGCCGGAGGAGAGCGCCGGCTTGAGGAGGTTCGAGGCATCCATCGCGCCGCCGGAGGTGGCGCCCGCGCCGATGACCGTATGGATCTCGTCGATGAAGAGAACGGCGCCCGGGTAGTCCTCCAGTTCCTTGACGACCTGCTTCAGGCGCTCCTCGAAGTCGCCGCGATAGCGGGTGCCGGCGAGCAGCGTGCCCATGTCGAGCGAGAAGATCGTCGCGTCGGCCAGCGCTTCGGGCACCTTGCCCTCGACGATGCGCTTGGCGAGACCCTCGGCGATGGCGGTCTTGCCGACGCCGGGATCGCCCACATAGAGCGGGTTGTTCTTGGAGCGGCGGCACAGGACCTGGATCGTCCGGTTGACCTCGGCGTGACGGCCGATCAGCGGATCGATCTTGCCACCCTTGGCCTTCTCATTGAGGTTGACGCAATAGGCCGTCAGGGCATCCTGCTTCTTGGCGGGCTCCTCCTGCTCGTTGCCGTTGCGGGTCTGCTTCTGTTCGTTCTCGCTCTCGTCCGCCCCGCGCACCTGACGCTGCTCGGACGCGCCCGGCCGCTTGCCGATGCCGTGCGAGATGAAGTTGACGGCGTCGTAGCGCGTCATCTCCTGCTCCTGCAGGAAATAGGCGGCATGGCTCTCGCGCTCGGCGAAGATCGCGACGAGCACGTTGGCGCCGGTCACCTCCTCGCGGCCGGAGGACTGGACATGGATCACCGCACGCTGGATGACGCGCTGGAAGCCGGAGGTCGGCTTGGAATCCTCCTCGTAGCCCGTCACCAGGTTGGCGAGGTCATGGTCGACATAGTCGGTGACGGTCTTGCGCAGAACGTCGAGATTGACGTTGCAGGCGCCCATCACGGCGGCCGCATCGCCGTCGTCGATCAGGGCGAGCAGGAGGTGTTCGAGCGTCGCATATTCGTGATGGCGCTCGTTCGCATAGGTCAGTGCCTGGTGGAGGGCCTTTTCAAGGCTGGCAGAAAATGTTGGCACGTTCGTTCCTCATTTCTTTTCCATGACACATTGCAGCGGGTGCTGGTGCTGGCGGGAGAAATCCATCACCTGTGTCACTTTGGTTTCGGCAACCTCGTAGGTGAACACGCCACACTCGCCTACGCCATGATTGTGCACATGCAGCATGATCCGCGTCGCCGCTTCCCGGTCCTTCTGGAAGAAACGTTCCAGGATGTGGATCACAAACTCCATGGGCGTATAATCATCATTGAGAAGCAGGACGCGGTAGAGGCTCGGCTTCTTGGTCTTGGGTTTCGTGCGGGTAATGACGGAGGTGCTGCGACCGGGAGTGTCGCCGCCGCCTTCCCCATCCTGCATTCGAACCCGTCTCACATCCATTTTCGTGTTCATTCCCTTGACTGCGGGCCCTTTGCTTCCGGTCGCTTGTCTGTGGCGCACCGTTCATCCGAGGGTGCCTTCGGACCTGTTATCTAATGTCTCGGCCCACGATTGTAAGACCCCCGCTTCGCACTGCAATCATAATCGCGGGTCATCCGAAGGAAATAGCGAAATTTGCTGCCGCTACGTCAGCCTCGCGCAATCCCCGGAACGCGCAAAGGCCGGCTGCGGTTGCCCGCAGCCGGCCGATGAACGCTATACGCGTACGCGGTACTCTAAAAGGATCAGGCGGCGACGGCAGCCTTGGCAGCGGCGGTCGCCTTGGCAACCGGTGCTTCGTAGGGCTTGTAGGCGCCCTTGGCGAGATCGGCGTACATTTCGCTGAGCTTGGTGGCCTCGGCGACGAAACCTTCATAGGAG
This sequence comes from Shinella yambaruensis, assembly GCF_050859155.1. NCBI lineage: Bacteria > Pseudomonadati > Pseudomonadota > Alphaproteobacteria > Hyphomicrobiales > Rhizobiaceae > Shinella > Shinella yambaruensis. Next base: position 1,728,840 of record NZ_CP150638.1, on the reverse strand, counting down.
GACTTCACGAAGGCGGTCTGCAGCTCGAGAGCGGCTTCGACGCTCTTGACGCCCGAGAGCTTCTCGAAATGCGCGAGGCCGTTTTCGAAGGACTTCTTGGAATAGTCGGCCGTTTCGGTGGCGATCGCCTGCCAGCCCTGGGCAGCGGTCGTATAGCTCTTGACGAACGTGTCCACGGCTTCCTTGCCCTTCTTGTTTGCCTCGTCGAAATTGAACATCGAAGTCTCCTTTGGATCCCGGTGATTTGCCCAAAATCTATATGCAATGCACAAAAAAGTCAACGTTGATGCTGCAATGCAATATTCCGCAGGGAAAGCAAGGTCTTGCGCGATAGGTATGATCATTGCGGCTGACAAAAGCCTATTTGTCGCAAAATTATAATGAAAAGGACTCGCAACCGCATTCCCGCGCCTAACGGGTAGGCGCGCCCGCGGCTGTGGATCTTCAGGTCGAGCCCGAGGATGACGGAGGGGATGCAGGTGTCACCAGCCCATCGAGCGGTACCGGAACGCGGCCTCGTTGCCTTCTCTGCCCAGCCTTTCCTCTTGCGTCATTCTCAGCGACCGAACATGCAACGAAAAGGCCCGGCGCCAAGGGCTGCCGGGCCTGTATTCCGTGCGATGATCAGCAGATCACAGGTCGATGTCGAGGATCGCCATGGAGAAGTTGTAGGAGAGCTCCCCGTCTTCGTCGTCGCGGAAGATCACGCCCAGGAACTCGTCGCCGAGATAGACTTCCGCGGACTCATCCTTGCGCGGACGGGCCTTCACGACGATCTCCTTGTTGAGATTGCGCTTGAAGTAGGCCTCGAGCTTCCTGATTTCTTCCGGCTTCACGATCTGTCTCCGTAACGGTTGATTTGCCGCGCTTCTCGCACCTGCTTTAGGTCCTGTAAACCCACGAATTCCGCGAGAAAGCGACTTTTCCCGCTCACAGATCGTAGTCGAACGCCGCCAGAAGCTGGTCCATGGCGCGCGACGGCTCGTTGCAGCCCGCCTCGCCGATGACCTTGGCCGGCACGCCGGCGACCGTCGATTTCGGCGGAACCGGCTTGAGCACGACCGAGCCCGCGGCGATGCGCGAGCAATGGCCGATATGGATGTTGCCGAGGATCTTCGCGCCGGCGCCGATCATCACGCCGTCGCCGATCTTCGGGTGGCGGTCGCCGCCCTCCTTGCCGGTGCCGCCGAGCGTGACGTTGTGGAGGATCGAGACATTGTCGCCGACGACCGCCGTCTCGCCGACGACGAGGCCCGTCGCATGGTCGAGGAAGAAGCCCTTGCCGATGCGCGCGGCCGGGTTGATGTCCGTCTGGAAGACGCTGGAGGAGCGGCTCTGCAGGTAGAGCGCGAGGTCGCGCCGGCCCTTGTCGTGCAGCCAGTGCGCCAGGCGGTGGGTCTGGATGGCGTGGAACCCCTTGAAGTAGAGCACGGCATCGAGGAACCGCAGGCAGGCGGGGTCGCGGTCGTAGACGGCCTGGATGTCGACGCGCAGGATGCCGCCCCATTCCGGCCAGTCTTCCAGCATCTCGTCGAAGATCTGGTGCAGGAGGTTGGCCTGCAGGTCCGGATGGTCGAGCCGCTCGCAGACGCGGTGGATCACGCTTTCCTCGAGCGAGCGGTGGTTCAGCACCGTCGAATAGAGGAAGGCCGCCAGAAGCGGCTCGGCCTGGGCGGCGACGCGCGCTTCCTCGCGCAGGCTGTCCCAGATCGGATCCATGGCCTTGAGCTTGTCGCCGGCCCTCAGTTCGTTCATCGCGACCATCGCCGCACTCCTTGTCGTCGTTCCCGCCCATATATAGAGCAATTGGCGTCGCTGCGAAATGGCCGGCCGGCCATTGTCGCGAACGGCGTGTCAGCGGCCGTCGATTTCCGCATAGAACTCCAGCACCGCGCGCTTGAAGACCCTGTCGCCGACGGCCAGCATGTGGTCGCGGCCGGGAATGTCGAGCGCCCTTGCATCCGGCATGAGCTCGGCGAGCGGCTGCGGCGCGCCTGCAATGTCGTCCTTCGTCCCGACGCCGATCAGCACGGGCACGTCGATGCGCGCCATGTCCGCCGCCGTCAGCAGGTCGCGCGAGGTCATGATGCAGGCGGCGAGCGCCTGGCGGTCGGATTTCGTCTGGTCGGCAAAGGCGCGGAACATGCGGCCGCGCTCGTGCGTCACCGCGTCGAGCGAGGGCGCGAGCAGCGCATCGGCGATCGGGTCCCAGTCGCCGACACCTTCCACCATGCCGATGCCGAGCCCGCCGAAGACGACGGAGCGCACGCGGTGCGGATGGGCGAGCGCCATGAAGGCGGTGATGCGCGCGCCCATCGAATAGCCGAAGACATGGGCTTCGGGGATCGCCAGGTGATCGAGCAGCGCGGCGGCGTCCCCGGCCATCAGCGGCGGCGTGTAGAGCGCGGGATCGTGCGGCTTGGCGCTCCTGCCGTGGCCGCGATTGTCGAGCGCGATGACGCGGTAGCCCGCATCGCCCAGCGTCTTCAGCCAGCCGGGAAACACCCAGTTGACGTTGGCGCTGGAGGCAAAGCCGTGGATCAGCAGCACCGGCGGACCGGACGGATCGCCCGCATCGAAGAAGGCGAGCTCCAGGCCATGGTGGGTGAAACGGGAAAAGGGCGGGGGATCGAGGTTCATCGCAGGCCGTCTTTCATTTGCATGCCCCTGCTCTTACTGCCCTTTGCCCGCGGAGAAAACGGCCGGCATGCGGAAATCTCCCGGGGCGCGGCGGTTTTGCATCTACACATTTGCCGCGAAGGCGACTATGGTCCGCGCCAGAAAGACGGCATCCCAGGAGCATGACATGGCTGGCCACAGCATTCCCCATTTCCAGAACGACGGCGGCCATCGCTCGATCGAGATCGGCGTGAAGGAATTCATGTGCGTCGGCGCGTCGGTTCCCTACGACCATCCGCACGTCTTCCTCGACATGGGCGACGACAACGAGAAGGTCTGCCCCTACTGCTCGACGCTCTACCGCTACAATCCGGCCCTCAAGGCCAGCCAGACAGAACCGGCCGGCTGCATCTTCACCAACCAGGTCGCGGCGTAACGGCCGGACGGCCGGCACCCCGATGCCCTCGGTACGATCCGCAACCATCGTCGGCGCCGGCATTGCCGGCCTGACGGCGGCCCTCGCGCTTGCCCGCAGGGGCATCGCCTGCCATGTCCTGGAGCAGGCCCCCGCGCTCGAAGAGGTCGGCGCCGGCCTGCAGCTCTCGCCCAATGCCTCGCGCATCCTCGCCGATCTCGGCCTTCTCGAGGCGCTCGGCGCGCGCTGGAGCGAGCCGGACCATATTCTCCTGTCCTCGGGCCGCACCCTCGCTCCCCTCGCCTCGGTCCCGGCCGGCGCTTTCGCACGCAAACGCTGGGGCGCGCCCTACGGCGTGCTGCCCCGCGCCGCGCTGCAGGCCGTGCTGCTCGAGGCCGTCCACCGGGAGCCGCTCGCCACGCTGACGACCGGCCGGCGGATCGACACCGTCGAGGCCGCCCTTGCCGCCGCGCCCGCCGACCTGGTGATCGCCGCCGACGGCGTCTGGTCGGCGCTGCGCAAGGACGTGCCCGGCGCCCTGCCCGCGCGTTATTCCGGCACGATCGCCTGGCGTTTCCTCGTGCCCTGCGCCGCCGCCCCGTCCGTCCTTGATCCGCGCGCCGTCACGGCCTTCCTCGGCCCGCGCGCCCATCTCGTCGCCTATCCGCTTGCCGGGGCGCAGGCCTTCAACATCGTCGCCCTCCACGCGCACGGACAGGCACCGGCGGCCGGCTGGTCCCGCAGCGGCGATGCCGCCGCCCGCAGCCGCCTGCTCGACGCCTTTTCCGGCTGGCACGCCGATCTCCGCCGCCTGCTCGCCGAGGCGCGCGATCCGCTGATGTGGCCGCTCTTCGAATGCCCCGACGGGGCCTGGACCGATGGGGGAAAGGTCGTGCTGATCGGCGATGCCGCGCATGCCATGACGCCCTTCGCCGCCCAGGGCGCGGCCATGGCGATCGAGGATGCGGCGCTGCTGGCGAACCGTCTCGCCCGGGCTTCCGGCACGGGGCCGGCGCTCCGGCAGTTCGAGACGAGCCGCCGCGAACGGGTCGGCAGGGTGCGCAGCCGCGGCGCCTTCAACCGCTTCGCCTATCACGCCCGCGGCCCGGTCGCGCTCGGCCGCGATCTCGTCCTGTCGCTGCGCGGCCCCGAAAGCCTCGCCGGCGATCTCGACTGGCTCTACGGCTACCGCACGCCGGACTGATCAGGCCCCTCGTCCCGCTGCCGTGACCTTCTCCCCGCAGGCGGGGAGAAGGCGCAAGAAGCATCGCCTTCCCATATCCAGAAACCTGTTGTTTGGGGAAACGGGCTCATCCATCCCTTCTCCCCGCAAGCGGGGAGAAGGTGGCCGGCAGGCCGGATGAGGGGCGATCCCCCGCCCCTCATCCGGCCGCGTCAGACCGCCCGCGCGGCCGCGAGCCCGCGCTCGATGTCCGCCTTGATGTCCTTCACGTCCTCAAGGCCGATCTGGAGACGCAGTACCGGGCCTTCCTCCGGCCCCTTGGCGACGCGCCGGTCGCCGAGGCCCACATGCACGGCAAGGCACTCGAAGCCGCCCCAGGAGTAACCGAGGCCGAAAATGCCGAGCGCATCGAGGAAGGCATGCGCCTTCGCCTTGTAGCGCTCGGGCGCGCGCCCCTTGAGGACGATGGAGAAGATGCCGCTCGCGCCCTTGAAGTCGCGCTTCCAGAGCGCGTGGCCGGGAAAGCTCGGCAAGGCCGGGTGCAGCACGCGGGACACGTCGTCGACGCCCTCCAGCCAGCGGGCCAGCTCCAGCGCGCTTTCCTGATGCCGCTCCAGCCGCACCCCCATGGTGCGCAGGCCGCGCAGCACCTGGTAGGCGTCGTCCGGCGAGGCGCAGGTGCCGAGCGTGATCTGCGTCTCGTGCAGCTGCTCCCAATGGGCGGCATTGGCCGAGACGGTGCCGAACAGCACGTCGGAATGGCCGGCCGGATATTTCGTCGCCGCGTGGATGGAGATGTCGACGCCGAAATCCAGCGGGCGGAAATAGAGCGGCGTCGCCCAGGTATTGTCCATGCTGACCACGGCGCCATGCTTGTGGGCGGCAGCGGCGATCGCCGGGATGTCCTGCATCTCGAAGGTGTTGGAGCCCGGCGCCTCGGTGTGCACCAGCCGGGTGTTCGGCCGGATCAGCGCCTCGATGCCGGCGCCGATCGCCGGATCGTAGTATTCGACCGAAACGCCGAGGCGCTTCAGCATCGTGTCGCAGAAATGGCGGGTCGGGTGATAGACCGAATCGACAATGAGCGCATGGTCGCCGGCCGACAGGAAGGCGAGGAACGGCACCGTGACGGCGGCAAGGCCCGAGGGAACGAGAATCGTGCCGGCAGAGCCTTCCAGCTCGTCGATGGCCGCGCAGAGCGCATCCGTCGTCGGCGTGCCGCGCGTGCCATAGGTGTATTTCTGGGCGCGCTTTTCCATCGTCGCCGCATTCGGGAAGAGCACGGTCGAGGCATGCACGACGGGCGGATTGACGAAACCGTGATAGTCCGCCGGGTCGTTTCCGGCATGGGCAAGGCGGGTGTTCACGCCGGCGCCGGCGAGGATTTCGTCTCTGTTTTTCATGATCGATCCGAAGAAGATGCGAGGGGTTTGTGGCGCCGACTTTTGGACAGGCGGGGCGGCAGGTCAACCCCATGCGGCGACGCGATCCCGGCTCCCAAAGCGCTTCAAGTGTTAAAGACGCGAATTTTTTGAGCGATTTACTGCACAAATCCCCGATCTTTCGCCCAAAATCCGGTCACGAGCCGACAAATTTAGGTTACCGACCGGAAAATGGCCGCGCTCACTTGACCCTGTGAAATTTTGAGCATGAGATAAGCAACCTCGCGCCGGGAGGGTGGCGAGTTCCATGGGCGCGCCCGACAAGGGTGCGGGACCTGCGGACAAAACAAAGACAACAGAAAAAGGTTGTGAAAAAATGGCAAAAACAATCGTGACGGCGCTCGTCGGCGCTGCCGTACTGGGGCTTGGCGCAACGGCAGCACAGGCGGACACGCTCTCTGACGTGAAGGCCAAGGGCTTCGTGCAGTGCGGCGTGAACGGCTCGAACCTCGCCGGTTTCGGCGCGCAGGATTCGTCGGGCAACTGGGCGGGTCTCGACGTCGACCTCTGCAAGGCCGTGGCCGCGGCCGTCTTCGGCGATGCCACCAAGGTGAAATTCACCCCGCTCTCGGCCAAGGACCGCTTCCCGGCCCTGCAGTCGGGCGAAATCGATCTTCTGGCCCGCAACACCACCTGGAGCGTCAGCCGCGATTCGCAGCTCGGCTTCGATTTCCGCGCCGTGAACTACTATGACGGCCAGGGCTTCATGGTGAAGAAGGAACTCGGCGTGAAGTCCGCGCTGGAACTGTCCGGCGCCTCCGTCTGCGTGCAGTCCGGCACGACGACCGAGCTCAACCTGGCCGACTACTTCCGTTCCAACAACATGGACTTCAAGCCGGTCGTCTTCGAAGCGCAGGACGAAGCGGACGCCGCCTACAATGCCGGCCGTTGCGACGCCTACACGACCGATGCCTCGGGCCTCTACTCGATCCGCCTGAAGATGGCCAACGCGGACGACCACATGGTTCTGCCGGAAATCATCTCCAAGGAGCCGCTCGGCCCGGCCGTCCGCCAGAACGATTCGCGCTGGCTCGATATCGTGAGCTGGTCGCACTATGCGATGGTGGCCGCCGAGGAGTTCGGCATCACCACGGCCAATGTCGAGGAGATGAAGGCATCCGCCAACCCGGATATCAAGCGCTTCCTCGGCGAAGAGGCTGATTCGACGATCGGCGCCGACCTCGGCCTGCCGAAGGACTGGGCCGTGCAGATCATCAAGGCCGTCGGCAACTATGGCGAATCCTTCGAGCGCAATGTCGGCGAAGGCTCTCCGCTCAAGATCGCCCGCGGCCTGAACGGGCTGTGGACGAACGGCGGCCTGCAGTACGCGCCGCCGGTTCGCTGAGCGGCCAGCACGCAATCCTTCCGGGAGGGCGGATAACCGCCCTCCCCTTTGAACAAACGCCCGGAAAACAGGGCGGAACCAACGTCAGGGGAAATGCATGGCTCTTGCGGATGCCCGAACAGGGTCCGGCGAACCGCCGAAGGTATCTCTTCTCTACAATCCGGCACTGAGAAGCATCGTCTATCAGGTCGTGACGCTCGTCGTGATCGTCGCGGCCATCTGGTATGCGTGGAACAACGTCGTCCAGAATCTCGCGCGCGCCAACATGACGGCCGGCTTCGGCTTTCTGAACAGCCGCGCCGGCTTCGACCTCGCGCAGAGTCTGATCGCCTATTCGAGCGACTCGACCTATTTCCGGGCGCTGCAGGTCGGTCTTCTCAACACGCTCGTCGTCGCCGCCGCCGGCATCGTCACGGCGACGATCGTCGGCCTCCTGGTCGGCATCGGGCGCCTGTCGCACAACTGGCTGATCGCGCGGCTCTGCACGGTCTATGTGGAAATCTTCCGCAACATTCCGCCGCTGCTCGTCATCTTCTTCTGGTATCTCGGCGTTCTTGCGCTGCTGCCGTCGATCCGCTCCATCTTCCAGCACCTGGAGGAAAATCCGGACGCCATCTTCTTCATCTCGAACCGCGGCATCTACATGCCGGCCCCGGTCTTCGGCGACGGTTTCGGCACGGTGCTCATCGCCTTCTTGACCGGCGTCGTCGCGGCCATCGCGTTCACGGTGTGGGCCAATGCGCGCCAGCGCGCCACGGGCCAGCGCCCGCCGGTGCTCTGGGTCAATCTCGGCCTGGTCCTCCTGCTGCCGTTCCTCGTCTTCCTCGTCATGGGCAGCCCCCTGACGTTCGACTACGCGGTGCCGGGCTCGTTCAACATGCGCGGCGGCATGGTCATCGGACCGGAATTCCTGGCGCTCTATCTCGCGCTGTCGCTCTACACGGCCTCGTTCATCGCCGAGATCGTGCGCGCCGGCATCCGCGGCGTGTCCAAGGGCCAGTCGGAAGCCTCCTATGCGCTGGGTCTTCGGCCCGGCCAGGCGACCCGCCTCGTCGTGCTGCCGCAAGCGCTCCGGATCATCATCCCGCCGCTCACCTCGCAGTATCTCAACCTCATCAAGAACTCCTCGCTCGCGGTTGCCGTCGGCTATGCCGACCTCGTCGCGGTCGGCGGCACCATCCTCAACCAGTCCGGCAAGTCGATCGAGATCATCTCGATCTGGATGCTGATCTACGTCTCGATCAGCCTCATCACCTCCCTGTTCATGAACTGGTTCAACGCCAAGATGGCCCTGGTGGAGCGCTGAGATGGCTGAAAGCATTACCTATGTCCGCGACCGCTTCATCGACGCGGAAAAACCGCCGGCCTCCGACAGCTCGGTCATCGCCTGGCTCCACCGCAACCTGTTCGCCTCCGTCACAGACAGCGCGATGACGATCGTCGCCATCCTGGCGATCGTCTGGTACCTGCCGGCGGCGATCAACTGGCTGTTCGTCTCGGCCGTGTGGACCGGGGCGGACCGGACGGCCTGCCTCACCACCGATCAGGGCGGCCAGCTTCCCGCCGGCTGGAGCGGCGCCTGCTGGGCCTATGTGAACGACCGCTTCGTGCAGTTCATGTTCGGCTCCTACCCGCGCGGCGAGCTGTGGCGGCCGCTGCTCGTCGTCGTCATGTTCGTCGGCCTGCTCATCCCGTTCCTCATGCCGAAGGCGCCGCGCAAGGGGCTGAACGCGCTCCTGCTGCTCATCGTCTTCCCGATCGTCTCCTTCTTCCTGCTGCTCGGCGGCACGTTCGGCCTGCGCCATGTGGAGACCTCGCTGTGGGGCGGGCTGATGGTGACGCTCATCATCTCCTTCGTCGGCATCGTCGTGTCGCTGCCCGCCGGCATCCTGCTTGCGCTCGGCAGACGCTCGCAGATGCCGATCATGAAGACGGCCTGCATCGTCTTCATCGAACTGATCCGCGGCGTGCCGCTGATCACCGTTCTCTTCATGGCAAGCGTGCTCCTGCCGCTGTTCCTCGAGCCGGGCAACAACATCGACAAGTTCCTGCGCGCGCTGATCGGCGTGTCGATCTTCGCATCCGCCTATATGGCGGAGGTTATTCGCGGCGGTCTTCAAGCCATTCCGAAAGGACAATATGAAGCGGCCGACGCCCTTGGTCTAAACTACTTCCACAAAATGACCTTCGTCGTGCTTCCGCAGGCCATCAAACTCGTGATCCCGGGCATCGTGAACACCTTCATCGGCATGTTCAAGGATACGTCCCTCGTCACGATCATTTCGATGTACGACCTGCTCGGCATCGTGAAGGCGAGTTTTGGGGATTCGGGCTGGATCACGCCGGTCACGCCGCTGACGGGCCTGATCTTCGCCGGCTTCGTGTTCTGGATTTTCTGCTTCGGCATGTCGCGCTATTCGGCCTTCGTGGAACGCCGGCTCGACACGAGCCACACAAGATAACTGAGAGGAACCAACAACAATGGCAAACCAGGCCCAGGCGCAAAAGATGACGGTCTCCGCGACGGATGTCGCCGTCGAGATTGTCAACATGAACAAGTGGTACGGCGATTTCCACGTTCTGCGCGACATCAATCTCAAGGTCATGAAGGGCGAGCGCATCGTCATCGCCGGCCCGTCGGGCTCCGGCAAGTCGACGATGATCCGCTGCATCAACCGTCTCGAGGAGCACCAGAAGGGCAGGATCGTCGTCGACGGCATCGAGCTGACCAACGACCTGAAGAAGATCGACGAGGTGCGCCGCGAGGTCGGCATGGTGTTCCAGCACTTCAACCTCTTCCCCCATCTGACGATCCTGGAAAACTGCACGCTCGCCCCGATCTGGGTGCGCAAGATGCCGAAGAAGGACGCCGAGGAAGTGGCGATGCACTACCTCAAGCGCGTCAAGATCCCGGAACAGGCGAACAAGTATCCCGGCCAGCTCTCCGGCGGCCAGCAGCAGCGCGTGGCGATCGCCCGTTCGCTCTGCATGAAACCGAAGATCATGCTGTTCGATGAGCCGACCTCGGCGCTCGACCCGGAAATGGTGAAGGAAGTGCTCGACACCATGGTCTCGCTCGCCGAGGAAGGCATGACCATGCTGTGCGTGACGCACGAAATGGGCTTCGCCCGCCAGGTCGCCAACCGCGTCATCTTCATGGACCAGGGGCAGATCGTCGAGCAGAACTCGCCGGCCGAGTTCTTCGACAACCCGCAGCACGAGCGCACGAAGCTCTTCCTCAGCCAGATCCTGCACTAGGAGCTGCCGAAGCACGAGCCAAGGCCGGGGCATCTCGCGATGCCCCGGCCTTTTTGCGTCGCCGGGCCGCCTCGGCCCGGGCTCCGTAAACCCTGCCTTGATGGAAGCCCGGCCCTTGCGGAAGACGCCAGCCTTCGTCCATAGTCGGCGTTCCGGGATCCCATGCCGACCGCGGCATATCGGCAGGCGTGCCCCGGGAAAGGCGACGGGAACCTCCGGCGGATGGTGGACCGGTCCCGTTACCCGTTGAGGGAGCCAGGCCATGGCAAAGGTGAAGGTCGGACTTTTCCACAGCATCGACATGCGGGCCATCACTCTGAGCGGCCTTTTCGAAGGGCTCGTGCGGTCCTCCACCAGCACGCGCTTCGAAGTGGATTATGGCGGCGGCAACACGACCCTGTTTCGCGGCCGCGGGCTGCATTATGATGCCAGCGACTATCCCATCGGCGGGACGTTCACGGACTACAGCCTCTTTTTCGCAGGTAGACTCGGCCTGTCCCTTGAGGGCGCCGCGTTTTCGGCGACCGCGGTGATCGACGCGGCAAGAACCAAAGGAAAGGCGGACGACTGGAAAGTCCTGGAAACGGCGTTGAGAGGCAACGACGTCATCACCGGCGGATATGGCCCCGATCGCCTCTATGGCTTTGCCGGCCATGACAGGATGGTTGGCGGTGGCCTCGACGACCGGCTTGCGGGCGGCAGCGGGAACGACAGCATAAGGGGCGGCCTCGGCAGGGACTGGCTCTACGGGGAGGATGGCAACGACCGCCTGCAAGGCGGCCCCGATGCGGACAGGCTTCATGGCGGCGCGGGGGCCGACACCTTCGTCTTCCGGTCCCTCCACGATTCGACCGTCGCCAGGAGCGGGCGCGACACGATCCGCGACTTCAGCCGGAAGGAAGGGGACCGGATCGACCTGAAGGGCATCGACGCCGACAAGACGGTCAAGGGCGACCAGGCCTTCGACTTCATCGGCACGGAGAAATTCCACGGCAAGGCCGGTGAGCTGCGCTACGCGACAAAAAGCGGCGACACGATCCTCCAGGGCGACGTGGACGGCGACGGCACGGCGGATTTTTCGATTGCGCTCGACGCGACAGAACATCTGAAGGCGGGCGACTTCCTTCTGTGAAGCTTCGCGCCGACCGGGCCGAGCAGTCCACGTTCGGAACAAACGAAAAGAGCGTTTTACGGGGAAGAGCGGAAGTGCTCCGGAAGGACTGGCGACCCCTGCAGGGCTCGAACCTGCGACATTCTGCTTAGAAGGCAGATGCTCTATCCAGCTGAGCTAAGGGGCCGGGGCTGGCAGGGCCAGCGAAACCTCAATGGGTCCAGGGCTGCATGCGGTTGAAACGGAAGTTGTCCGGATAGGCAACGCGCTTGCGGGTCGCTTCCTTGGGTTCGATCACGCGGTAGTCGATGCCCTTGCGCGTCGCGTAGGCGATGGCCTCCTCGCGGGTCTCGAATGTCAGCTTGACCTGCTGGTACATGTCGCCGGAGCTCGTATAGCCCATGATCGGGTCGATCGTCCGCGGCTTCTCGGCATCGAACTCAAGGACCCAGAGATGGGTCTTGGCCTTGCCAGATTGCATGGCGGTCTTGGCGGGACGATAGATCTTCGCGGTCATCGAAGCGGCTCCAGAATTCTCGCATAAAGGCGCACCGTTCCGCCGGCGCGCGTCCGAGAATGCATAACCCGGATTCCGTAAAGGGGGAATGACCGGACGCGCATTTGGCATCGAAACGCCCGCCGGACGTGGTCGGAGTGGAGAGATTCGAACTCCCGACCCTCTGGTCCCAAACCAGATGCGCTACCAGACTGCGCTACACTCCGTCCGTCCCGGCGATGGGGAGATACACGCATCCGCCCGCTGCCGCAACAGGAAATGGGTGTTTTCAAGCGCTTGTCGCAGGAAATGGCCGGGCTATTTCGCCTTGCGCAGGGAATCCATCAGCTCGTTCTCGACGCGGTTGCCAGCCCGGATGCCGAGGCGCCGCACGGTGCCGCCGTTCAGCTCCAGCACGTAGTCGATCGGCCCCTGCGAATCGATGATCGATTCGGAATGCGGCTCGGCATTCTCCTTGATCGCGCGCACCTTGCCGTCCCTGGCGATGAACAGCATGTCGAGCGGCAGGTAGGTGTTCTTCATCCACATGAAGACCTGCCGCGTCTCGCCGAAGGCGAAGAGCATGCCGTGGTCCGGCGCCATCTCGCGGCGGTGCATCAGCCCCTGCTCGCGCTGGCGCGGCGTGATGGCGAGCTCCACGGTGAAGGCGTGGCGCTTGCCGTCCTTGGTGATGATCGTCAGCGGCTGGGTGTCGAACGTCTCCGCCGCGAAGGCGGTAAGGGAAAGACAGAGGAAGAGCGCCAGGACGGCGCTCGCAAGGCGCGCGAAACCGGCCGCCCGCGCGAAAAGGCCCATCAGTGGGCCCTGTTGCCGGGAACCGGCATGTCCGGATGGATCTCCGCCGCCATCAGGCCCTTCTCGCCGTCGCCGAAGCGCACGAGCACGACCTGGCCGGGGCGCAGCTCCGTCAGGCCGAAGCGGCGCAACGTCTCCATATGGATGAAGATGTCCTCCGTGCCCTCGCCGCGCGTCAGGAAACCGAACCCCTTGGTGCGGTTGAACCACTTGACCAGCACGCGCTCCAGCCCGCTCGACGGGGTGACCTGCACATGGGTCTTGACCGGCGGCATCTGCGAGGGATGCACGGCCGTCGTCTGGTCCATGGAAAGGATGCGGAAGGCCTGGTAGCCGCGGTCACGCTTCTGGATCAGCGCGACGACGCGCGTGCCCTCCAGAACCGTCTGGTAGCCGTCGCGTCGCAGGCAGGTGACGTGCAGGAGCACGTCCTGCATGCCATTGTCCGGCACGATGAAGCCGAACCCCTTGGCCACGTCGAACCACTTGATGACCCCGGTGATCTCGACGAGATCGACGGCGTCATTGCTCTGGTCATCACGGTTCGTGATTTCCTTTGAAGACACCCTGTCCGCCATGATCTGCCAGCCCCTCGTTTACGCGTCACATGAGTTACGGTTAACTGATTCTTGATAACCAGAATAACATTGTCCCGATGCGAATGCGCAAGTCCCTTTGAAAGTTTTGCCGGTCCCTTTGATAGGCCGCAAGGCTTGCCTCAGGCTGACAAAACCCTACTCTTCCGGACGATTCCACATTCAAAGGATATTCCAATGCGTTATCTCCATACGATGGTCCGCGTCAAAGACGTCGACCAGTCCCTGCATTTCTATTCGACGCTGTTCGGCCTTGAGGAGGTGCGCCGCCACGAGAACGAAAAAGGCCGCTTCACGCTGATCTTCCTCGCCGCGCCGGAAGATGCCGAGGCCGCGCGGGCGAACGCCGCCCCCTGCCTCGAGCTCACCTACAACTGGGACAGCGAAGACTATACCGGCGGGCGCAATTTCGGCCACCTCGCCTACGAGGTCGACGACATCTATGCCATCTGCCAGAAGCTGATGGACAATGGCGTGACGATCAACCGCCCGCCGCGCGACGGCCACATGGCCTTCGTGCGCTCGCCGGACGGCATTTCCATCGAGATCCTGCAGAAGGGCGACAGCCTGCCGCCGGCCGAGCCCTGGGCCTCCATGGGCAATACCGGCGCCTGGTAGCCCTTTCCGGACGCAAGCCCCGGGCAAAGCTTGCGTCCTATACATCCGTGCAACGATCATCGTTTCGCCGTATTTGGCCGGATACCTCTTGCCCATCCGGTCGATCGCCAGCGAGAGGGCGTCTTGGCCGATTCGGGCCGGATCGCCTCCCGTTCTGCGTTTCACGGCTTTACGCGCTTCGGCCTTTACACCACCGACCGAAACGCTAACATCGCAGCAACCGCAGCTTGGCCCTTCGGCTTTTCTCGATTGCGGTTGCGACTGTTTGAAGAAATGGCCCGACCGGCAGCAAGACCGGGGGCGCGAACGTCGAAAGCGGGGGAAAGCCTTTGCAGGACATGCAGGGAAAGTGGCCAGGCCTGAAGGCGCTGCGGTATGGATTGCTGCTGGCTGTTTCGGTTGCCACGCTCTCGGGCTGCGTTTCCGCAGTCTCAACGGATATGCGCGTGGACGGCAGGGCCGCGCAGGAAAGCGAAGACACGCTCGCCGAAGGCAGCACGGACGAGACCACCACGCCCGTGGTGAGCGCGGGGGCTGCCGGCGGAACGGCCGGGGAGCCCTCCGTCACCGCCGATGCCGCTTCGGCGGTGGTGGCGGACCGGCAGGTCGCGGATGACGCCGCCGCCGACCGGTCCGGCCTCGTCATGCAGCCGACGACGCTGAATGCCGGCAGGGCCAGCATCTACGGCACGGGCACCCAGGCGGTCGCGACCGGCAATGCCTATGCCACGCAGACCGCGGGTGCCAATGCCTCCGTCAACAGCCTCTATGCCGGCACCGGCGCGGCGCAGACGGCGGACCAGTCCGGCCGCCTGCCGGTCGAGGACATGCCGCAGGTCGGATCGACCGGCCAGCAGCCGCTCGCCGCGCCCGGCGACGAACAGGCGGAGATCACGCTGCCGGAAAATGGGCCGATCCCCAAGACCGCGCGAACGGCCCTCACCGCGGAAGCCGCCACCGGCAATGCGGCGGACCTTGTCCTTGCGACACCGGCGGGCGATGACGCGGCGGCAGTGCTGCCCGGCACCACCGGCCAGGCGAGCGCGACCGACATCAAGAAAGACGAGCCGCGAAAGACCATGACGCTCGCCTCGCTCTTCGCCAACAAGCGCGAGGCCAGGCAGCAGTTCGACGGCAACCGTTTTGCCGAAGGGCCGCGCCGCGTGCTCAACCGGGAAAGCGCGAGCGCCACCCGCAAGGCTTCGCTCGGCACGCTGCCCGGCGTATCGATGGCCAGCTCCATGTTCTCGACGGACCATTCGGAGGCCGACGAGGTCGAGGACGACGGCCCGCAGTTCAAGGAAGTCGCTTCGCTCGCCGGCCTTGCCCGCCTCGCGCCGAACGGCCTGTGGCTGCAGACGGAGAAGGTGCGCACCGGCTGTTTCAAGCCGGAACTGCTGCAGGTGCTGAAGACGATCGAGAAGCACTACGACAAGCCGATCATCGTCACCTCGGGCCTGCGCGACATCAAGGTCAACCGTGCGAAGCAATCGCTGCACACGCGCTGCGCCGCGGCGGATATCCAGATTTCCGGCGTCAGCAAGTGGGAGCTTGCCGAATATCTGCGCTCCATGCCGGGCCGCGGCGGCGTCGGCACCTATTGCCACACCGAATCCGTGCATATCGACATCGGCCCGGAGCGCGACTGGAACTGGCGCTGCCGGCGGCGCAAGTAGGCAGCGCCCTAACCCTCTGTGATCGATGCCTTTTCGCACGAAGAGCCGCCCCTGGGCGGCTCTTCATTTTTTTGTCACAACGGCTTTTTCCGGCTTGCGGAAGCGCAGGCGCCCTTCTATAAGACGCCCACCGCACGCGCCCTTCGTCTATCGGTTAGGACGTCAGATTTTCATTCTGAAAAGAGGGGTTCGACTCCCCTAGGGCGTGCCACCCTCCCCGACAATCTGTATCACAAAGCGACCAGCCCTCCGTCTCGGAACGAAGCATGGGCGAGAACGTTTACCATTCACGGCTGCAGTCTTACGCGGCCGGGCGAGAGGCCGCGTCGAGCTTGGCCCAGCGCTCCGGGGTCTCGAACCGCCCAAGTCGCGCCGCCCGCCCGGCCCAGCATGCCGGACGAGCGGCTGCGTGTTGCCGACAGGGGCAACGAGGCTGAGCCAGCGGGCGCCCGCCGGGAGGGTCGAACGGCGGCGCCTCAGGTCCTCAGCACGGCATATATGGGAAGGCGTCCGCGAGATTACCAGTCGTCAATCCGGGATGGCGGCGCGGCGCATTGGCATGCCCGCCTGCTCTCGGCCGGGCCGGCCGGCAACGGGAACGCCGAAGGCCTGTTTCCTTCTCTCCGTCCTGTGAAAAAGTTGGCGCCCGCATGATTTTCCGTCTTGCGAATCCGTCCGGTGCCGACTAGATAACGCCCACCGCACGCGCCCTTCGTCTATCGGTTAGGACGTCAGATTTTCATTCTGAAAAGAGGGGTTCGACTCCCCTAGGGCGTGCCACTCTTCCCCTGTTTTTGTGACTCGAAACGCTTGGCGTGATCCCGCTTGGACGCGACCCGCCATTTTGCCGCGCCTCCCGCTATCCGTTCCATGCGGCCATGCGGCTTGCCAGCCGAGGGAACGCCGACTATCTTGCGCGCACCGAAATAAGCAGGAAAATCAAGCATGTCGATAGCCCGCAACCTCGTCTTCTCCGCTCTTGTCGCATGCGCCGTCGGTGGTGGCATGATGGCTTACGACACATGGACGGGCGCCGAATGGGAGGTGTCGCCGGACCAGATCGCCGCAGCCCGGGCGGAAGGCAAGGCGGGGCTCGAATCGTCGCCCGGAACCGTCACGGTCCTGCCCATCCGCAGCGAAACGGCCGATATCCTGCCGTTCAAATGGGCGCTCTACGGCCTTGCGGCCGGCATTGTCGCGTTCATCGGGCTTCGCAAGAAGAAGGCCGCCGCGTGAAGCCCTTCGCCGCGCTGGTTTTCGCATTGCTTCTGCCGGTCTGCGCCGAGGCGAACTGCATTCCGCCCTGGCGGACGCAGTTCGCCTGCAATATCCCCGAGCGCCATGCGCGCGTCGAGTTCTGCCGCCTTCCCGAGCCGGGCGACCACCCCGGCAAGAAGGAGGCCTATTACACCTATGCCGTCGGCGCCGCGGCGGCGGAACTGTATTTCGAAACCGATTCGACCTGGTTCTCGACGAAGGACACCGAAATCGACCATCCGACGGACCTGACCATGGCCGTCGGTTATGCCCATGGCAAATATGTCTATGCCTTCGTGGTGACGGAGGACAAGCGCGAGGCCGACGGCATCCGGCAGGGAGAGGTGCGCGTCTACGGTTCGACGGATGCCTTCACGAACGACACCCGGGGCAACGAGATGACGAGGCTCGCCTGCGACCCCGCCTCGATCCTCGCCGATCGTGCGAGCATCCGCCCCTGACCGGGCGGCCCGCGCCGAAAAACCCCACGGAAAAAACTGGAAATTCCTGCATTTAGGGCTTGCGCAAATCAGCGGCCCCGACTAGAAGACGCCCACCGCACGCGCCCTTCGTCTATCGGTTAGGACGTCAGATTTTCATTCTGAAAAGAGGGGTTCGACTCCCCTAGGGCGTGCCACCCTCCCCTTTTCGACAATCGAGACCCTCCCGTCAGAACGCCTTCGCGGCGTCCAGTACGCGGAACTGTATGCGCCGGCTGCCCTGCCAGCTGTCGGCGGAAAGCGTGCCGGCGATGTGCACCGCCTGCCCGCGCTGCTTCATCAGAAACAGGCCGAGATCGGCTTCCGCCGCGCGGAAGGCCATGGCGCCGAGGCGCCCGCCATCGGGGCCTTCGAGCTCCAGGCGCAGGTGATTAACGCCGACGGGCCTGACGTCGCGCACCCGGTGTGCCGGCAGCGCGAAGATCGGCTGCGGGTGACCGGAACCATAGGGGCCGGCCTGCTCCAGCTGGTCGGCGAGCGCCAGCGTCGCGCCGCCGGCGCTCAACGCCCCGTCGATCTTCAGCGTTTCCACGGCCACCAGATCGCGCACGGCGCGCTCGGCGCGTTCTTCGAAGAAGCCACGCAGGCGGCCGAGGTTTGACCGCTCCACGGTCAGCCCGGCCGCCATGGCATGGCCGCCGCCCTTGACGAGAAGGCCCTCCTCCACGGCAGCGCGCACCATGCGGCCGAGATCGAAGCCGCTGATCGAGCGGCCGGAGCCGGTGCCCTTGCCGGAAGGGTCGAAGGCGATGGCGAAGGCGGGGCGGCGGAACCGATCCTTGAGGCGCGAGGCGAGCAGGCCGACGACGCCCGGATGCCAGCCCTCGCGGGCCGTCAGGATGACGGAGGCGCTTTCGCCGGTGCCGTATTCCGCCTGCGCCTCGGCCTCCGCCTCGGCCAGCATGGCGGCCTCCATGGCCTGGCGCTCGCGGTTGAGGTCGTCGAGCTGCCTGGCGATGCGCTCGGCCTCGCCCGGCTCGTCGATGGTGAGAAGCCGGCTGCCGAGCGCCGCATCGCCGATGCGCCCGCCGGCATTGATGCGCGGGCCGACGAGGAAGCCGAGATGATAGGGCGTGACGGGGCCGCCGATGCCCGCCTGCTTCAGGAGCGCCGTCAGCCCGGCATTGCCGAGATGGCGCGCGGCGACGAGGCCCTTGACCACATAGGCGCGGTTGAGCCCCTTCAGGGGAACGACGTCGCAGACGGTGGAGAGCGCCACGAGGTCGAGCATGGCGAGGAGATCGAAGGTCTTCGCCCGCGCATCACCCCTGTCCCGCAGCACGCGCTGCAGCGCCACCAGGACGAGGAAGACGACGCCGGCGGCCGACAGGTGCCCCTGCCCCGACAGGTCGTCCTCGCGGTTCGGATTGACCAGCGCATGGGCCGGCGGCAGCGCCTCGCCCACCTGGTGGTGGTCGATGACGACGACGTCGACGCCGCGCGCCTTCGCGACGGCCAGCGATTCGTGGCTGGTCGAGCCGCAGTCGACCGTGACGATCAGCTCGGCGCCGCGCTCGATGAGCTGGGCGATGGCATTGGGGTTCGGGCCGTAGCCCTCGAAGATGCGGTCGGGAATGTAGATTTCCGCCTGCACGCCGAAATGCGCGAGGAAACGATAGAGGAGCGCCGAGGAGGCCGCGCCGTCGACGTCATAATCGCCGAAGATCGCGACGCGCTGGCGCCTTTCGATGGCCAGCGCCAGCCGCTCGGTGGCCGCCTCGCAGTCGATCAGGCTGTAGGGTTCGGGCATCAGGCGGCGCAGCGTCGGGTCGAGGAACTCGACGGCGCCTTCGAACGGCACGCCACGCCCCGCCAGCACGCGCGCGATGAGATCCGGCAGGCCGTGGCTCTGGCTCATCGCCAGCGCCCGGTTCTCCCCCGCCTGGTCGAGCCGCGCCACCCAGCGCTGGCCGGTCACCGAGCGCTCGACATTCAGGAAGGCCCGGCTGACGGGGTCGGCGTTTTCCAGCATGCTCATGGCGGCTCCTGCCGTGTTACCCCCCTCTGCCCTGCCGGGCATCTCCCCCACAAGGGGGGAGATTGGATGAGGCAATGTCTCACGCCCCTCGTCAACGTCGCAATTCAAGCATAGCGCCGCTTCTTTGCCGATCTCCCCCCTTGTGGGGGAGATGCCCGGCAGGGCAGAGGGGGGTGCCCGGACGCGGCAAAGGCCGCAAAATCAAGCAGCCTTCGGCCGCTCGATGCGGATCACCTGCGGTTCGCCGACAAGATAGCCCTCGCCCTTGATGGACGCCACGGCCTTGCGGACGGAATCCTCCATCGTCGCGTGGGTGACGAGGATGATGGTCTTCGGATCGGTCGATTCGGTCGTCGACTGCGCGCGCTGCACGATGGATTCCAGCGAGATGCCGTTTTCCGCCATGTGCCTGGCGATGCTGGCGAAGACGCCGGTGCGGTCCTCCACCGAAAGGCGGATGAAGTAGCCGCCGTGGTGCTTGCGGATCTGCGCGCGCTTGTAGGGGATGAGCGCGGCGGCCGGGCGGCCGAGCGCCGGCACGGTCTGCGCGCCCGGGCGGCTCTTGGCGATGTCGGCAATGTCGCCGAGCACGGCCGAGGCCGTCGCATTGCCGCCGGCGCCGGGGCCGACCATCAGCAGTTCGCCGAGAATGTCCGATTCGATCGCCACGGCATTCGTCACGCCGTCCACCTGCGCGATGACGCTGTCGAGCGGCACCATGGTCGGGTGCACGCGCTGTTCGACGCCCGTGTCCGTCTTCTGCGCGACGCCGAGCAGCTTGATGCGGTAGCCGAGATCGGCGGCGGCGCGGATGTCGTCGATGGAGATGTTGGTGATGCCTTCGAGATAGATGTCGTCGGCCGAGATCTTCGTGCCGAAGGCGAGCGTCGTCAGGATCGACAGCTTGTGCGCCGTGTCGTTGCCCTCGATGTCGAAGGCGGGATCGGCCTCGGCATAGCCGAGGCGCTGGGCTTCCTTGAGGCAGGCCTCGAAGCTGAGGCCCTCCTTCTCCATCTTGGTGAGGATGTAGTTGCAGGTGCCGTTCATGATGCCGTAGACGCGCGAGATCGTGTTGCCCGTCAGCGACTCGCGCAGCGCCTTGATGACCGGAATGCCGCCGGCGACGGCCGCCTCGTAGTTGAGGATGCAGCCGTTCTCCTCGGCGATGCCGGCAAGCTCGACGCCGTGCGCGGCAAGCAGCGCCTTGTTGGCCGTCACGACATGCACGCCGCGCGACAGCGCCGCCTTGACCGCGGCATGGGCCGGATCGCCGGCCCCGCCCATCAGTTCCACGAAGACGTCGATCTTCGCCTCGCGGGCGAGCGCGACCGGATCGTCGAACCATTCGGCGGCCGAAAGGTCGACGCCGCGGTCGCGGCCCTTGCTGCGGGCCGTCACGGCGGCGATCGCGATCGGCCGGCCGCACGTCGTTGCGAGCATGTCCCTGCGTTCGACGAGAATCTTCGCGAGCGAGGCACCAACGGTCCCCAAGCCCGCAATGCCGATCTTCAGGGCATCAGCCATGGTCATGTCCTAACGTTTTGGAAGAAAGCCCTCCGCAGAGACGCGGAGGGCGGATTTTTCAGCGATGGGCGTTCAGCGAGATGACGTTGTGCATCGTCTCGTCCGCCGTGGAGAGGAACTTCTTGATGTTGCGCGCCGCCTGGCGGATGCGGTGCTCGTTCTCGACCAGCGCGAGGCGGACATAATCGTCGCCCTGCTCGCCGAAACCGACGCCCGGCGCCACGGCGACATCCGCCTTCTCGACGAGCAGCTTGGAGAATTCCAGCGAGCCGAGATGACGGAACTTTTCCGGGATCTTCGCCCAGGCGAACATGGTGGCGGCCGGCGGCGGCACCTCGAAGCCGGCCTTGCCGAAGGTGTCGACCATTACGTCGCGGCGGCGCTTGTAGACGTTGCGCACTTCCGCGATGTCGGAGCCGTCGCCGTTCAGCGCATGGGTCGCGGCCACCTGGATCGGCGTGAAGGCGCCGTAGTCGAGATAGGACTTGACGCGGGTCAGCGCGGCGATCAGCCGCTCGTTGCCGACGGCAAAGCCCATGCGCCAGCCGGGCATGGAGAAGGTCTTCGACATGGAGGTGAACTCCACCGCGATGTCGATGGCGCCGGGCACTTCCAGAACGGAGGGCGGCGGCGCGTTGTCGTCGAAGTAGATTTCCGAATAGGCAAGGTCGGAAAGCACGATGATGTCGTGCTTCTTCGCAAACGCGATCACGTCCTTGTAGAAATCGAGCGAGGCGACATGCGCCGTCGGGTTCGACGGATAGTTGATGATCAGCGCCAGCGGCTTGGGGATCGAGTGGCGCACGGCCCTTTCCAGAGGCGGGAAGAAGCTCTCGTCCGGCTCGACCGACATGGAGCGGATCACGCCGCCGGCCATCAGGAAGCCGAAGGCGTGGATCGGATAGGTCGGGTTCGGGCAAAGGATGACGTCGCCCGGCGCGGTGATCGCCTGCGCCATGTTGGCGAAGCCCTCCTTGGAGCCGAGGGTCGCGACGACCTGCGTCTCCGGGTTCAGCTTAACGCCGAAGCGGCGGGCGTAATAGGCGGCCTGGGCGCGGCGCAGGCCCGGAATGCCCTTGGACGAGGAATAGCGGTGCGTGCGCGGGTCCTGGACCACCTCGCAGAGCTTGTCGACGATCGCCTTGGGGGTCGGCAGGTCGGGGTTGCCCATGCCAAGGTCGATGATGTCGGCGCCACCCGCTCGCGCGCTTGCCTTCAAACGGTTGACCTGTTCGAAAACATACGGCGGCAGACGCCGGACCTTGTGAAACTCTTCCATCTTCAACCCCGTTAG
Organism: Shinella yambaruensis; assembly: GCF_050859155.1. Classification (NCBI taxonomy): domain Bacteria; kingdom Pseudomonadati; phylum Pseudomonadota; class Alphaproteobacteria; order Hyphomicrobiales; family Rhizobiaceae; genus Shinella; species Shinella yambaruensis. The sequence goes on along the minus strand of NZ_CP150638.1, from coordinate 1,706,712 downwards.
GCACGAAGCCCCTCCGGCGGCCTTGCCGGACGGCGCAAAACTCCGTGCGAATCAAGAAATCGGATACGGACGAAAGCGTTCGAAATGAAGGCGCTCCGCCCGGCCGACGGCCAATTGGCCGTCATCCGCTTTGCTGCCAAACGGCAAGAAACGCAAGCGCTAATTCGTCTTCTCGATTTGCGAAAGCGCCGCCTTGCCATGGCCGTCGCGCAGCGCCTGCAATTCGGCGAGCTGGCGGCGGTATTCGGCTTCCGAAATCGCGCCCGAGCGGCGGCTGTTGGAGAGCGCCGTCAGGCGCGCGCTATAGCCGGCCGCCTCCTCGTCACTCATCTGCTGCGTCTCGGCGCTGACGATCGCCGTGATGTCGGGATAGACGTCGGCCCGGTTCGCGCCGGCATTCGCCGTCGCGGTCGACGTCGTCTCGCTCGAGGCGCAGGAAGCGAGCGCCGCCGCGGCGGCGGCCATGAGAAGAGCGGCGCGCAAGCGCCTGATTTCGAACGCCATGTGGCTGTATGCTCCTGTCGAAACGACCGGTTCCCGATATTGCCTTGTGCGGCTGTCAGGCCCTTGTAATCTGTTTCGTAGAGAATGTAAAAATACAAAAGTAACAATAAAATCGGGAGGGAACCATGGCCGACGAACGCAAGGCGAATGAACGCGATGCGGCCGGAAACAAACCCGGTTTCCAGCCCTTCGACCCCGCGACGATCGAGCCCTACATCGTCAAGGATCCCGAGGCGCTGACGGTCAACTTCGCGCGCACCATCGAACAGCTCGGCAAGGCCGCCTCCGCCTGGCTTGCCCCGCGCGAAAGCGGCGAGAAGGTCGACACGGTTTCCGAGCCGATGGTCGACATGGTGAAAACCCTTTCCAAAGTCTCCGAATACTGGCTGACGGACCCGCGCCGCACGCTGGAGGCGCAGACGCTGCTGCTCGGCAGCTATTTCAACATCTGGTCGCGCACGCTGGGGCGCCTTTCCGGCGAGGCGCAGGACGCCGCGCCCGATCCGCACGGCAAGGACAAGCGCTTTGCCGACGAGGACTGGGTGAAGAACCCCTTCTTCGATTTCCTGCGCCAGGCCTATTTCGTCACCTCCGACTGGGCGGAGAAGCTCGTCACCGATGCCGAAGGGCTCGATGAGCACACGCGCCACAAGGCGGGCTTCTATGTGAAGCAGATCGCCAGCGCGATCTCGCCGACGAACTTCATCACCACCAATCCGCAGCTCTACCGCGAGACGGTGGCTTCCAACGGGGCGAACCTGGTGCGCGGCATGAAGATGCTGGCCGAGGACATCGCCGCCGGCCGCGGCGACCTGAAGCTGCGCCAGACCGACACGAGCAAGTTTGCCATCGGCGAGAACATGGCGCTGACGCCGGGCAAGGTGCTGGCGCAGAGCGATGTCTGCCAGGTCATCCAGTACGACGCGACGACGGAAAAGGTGCTGAAGCGCCCGCTGCTCATCTGCCCGCCCTGGATCAACAAGTTCTACATCCTTGATCTCAACCCGGCGAAATCCTTCATCAAGTGGGCGGTGGACCAGGGCCACACGGTGTTCGTCATCTCCTGGGTGAACCCGGACGAGCGGCATGCGGACAAGGACTGGGAAGCCTACGCCCGCGAAGGCGTCGGCTTCGCGCTCGACACGATCAGCCAGGCGACCGGCGAGGACGAGGTGAACGCCATCGGCTATTGCGTCGGCGGCACGCTGCTTGCGGCCACCCTCGCCCTGCACGGCCAGGAGGGCGACAAGCGCATCCGCACGGCGACGCTCTTCACCACGCAGGTCGACTTCACCCATGCCGGCGACCTGAAGGTCTTCGCCGACGAGGAGCAGATCGACCTCATCGAGCGCGGCATGAAGGCGACCGGCTATCTCGACGGCTCGAAGATGGCGACCGCCTTCAACATGCTGCGCGCCTCCGAGCTGATCTGGCCCTACTTCGTCAACAACTACCTGAAGGGCCAGGATCCCATGCCCTTCGACCTGCTCTACTGGAATTCGGATTCCACGCGAATGCCCGCCGCCAACCACTCGTTTTACCTGAGGAATTGTTATCTCAACAACACCCTCGCCAAGGGCGAGATGACGCTTGCCGGCAAGACGCTGTCGCTGAAGGACGTCAAGATCCCGATCTACAACCTCGCCACCAGGGAGGACCATATCGCGCCGGCGAAATCGGTCTTCGTCGGCAGCAAGTTCTTCGGCGGCAAGGTGACCTATGTGATGGCCGGCTCCGGCCACATCGCCGGCGTCGTCAATCCGCCGGACAAGATGAAGTACCAGTACTGGACCGGCGGGCCGGTGAAGGGCGAATTCGAGGACTGGGTGGAAAAGGCGAAGGAAACGCCCGGCTCCTGGTGGCCGCACTGGCACGACTGGATCAAGGCGCAGGACGACCGCATGGTGCCGGCGCGCAAGACCGGCGGCACGATGAACTCGATCGAGGAGGCCCCCGGCTCCTACGTGCGCGTGCGCGCCTGACCGCCGACGCCCATGAAATTCGATCCGCCGCTCGTTTCCGGCACCCTCGTGCAGCGCTACAAGCGCTTCCTGTTCGACGCCATCCTCGACGACGGATCGGCGATCACCGGCTCCTGCCCCAATACCGGCTCGATGCGCGGCCTGACGGCGCCCGGCTCGCGCATCTGGATGTCACAGAGCGACAGCCCGACGCGCAAGCACCGCCATCGCCTCGAACTGGTGGAGGCGGACGACACCGTCGTCGGCATCAATACGGGCCTGCCGAACCGGCTGGCGGAGGAGGCGATCCGCGCCGGCCTGGTCGCCGATCTCGGCACCTATCCCGTCCTTGAGCGGGAGAGGAAATACGGCCGCAATTCGCGCATCGACATCCTCCTGTCCGGGCCTGACCGGCCCCCCGCCTATGTCGAGGTGAAGAACGTGCATTTCCGCCGCGCCGCCGGCCTTGCGGAATTTCCCGACACGGTGACGGCACGCGGCGCAAAGCACCTCGAGGAGCTCGGCGACATGGCCGAGGCCGGTTTCCGCGCGGTCATGCTCTATCTCGTCCAGCGGGAGGATTGTTCGCGGTTCCGCATCTGCGCCGATCTCGATCCCGCCTATGCGGCCGGCTTCCGCCGGGCGCTTTCGCGCGGCGTCGAGGCCTATGCGGTCAAATGCGCCGTTACATCCCAGCAAATCCGGCCCGTCGCGTCGATCGCCATGGACGAACCCGGTCTGGCTGATCTATGAACATGCGGACAGACTAGCGAAAGTTCGACCATGGTGACCTATATCGACGCGACCTCCGCGCCGCTGAAGAACACGGGCGTGATCCGCCTTTACGACGCCGAGGCCTTTGCCGGCATGCGCAAGGCCTGCCAGCTGACCGCGCGCTGCCTCGACGAACTCTACCCACTGGTCAAGCCGGGCGTTGCCACCGACGTCATCGACCGCTTCGTCTTCGAGTTCGGCATGGACCACGGCGCCCTGCCCGCGACGTTGAACTACCGCGGCTACACCAAGTCGAGCTGCACCTCGATCAACCACGTCGTCTGTCACGGCATCCCCAACGAGAAGCCGCTGCGCGAAGGCGACGTCGTCAATATCGACGTCACCTTCATCCTCGACGGCTGGCACGGCGATTCGAGCCGCATGTATCCCGTCGGCGAGATCAAGCGCGCCGCCGAGCGCCTGCTCGAAGTCACCCACGAATGCCTGATGCGCGGCATCGCCGCCGTCAGGCCCGGCGCGCGCACCGGCGCCATCGGCGAGGCGATCCAGGCCTATGCCGAGGCCGAGCGCTGCTCGGTGGTGCGCGATTTCTGCGGCCACGGCGTCGGCCGCCTCTTCCACGACGCGCCCAACATCCTGCATTACGGCCGCGCCAACGAGGGGCCGGAAATGAAGGAGGGCATGATCTTCACCATCGAGCCGATGATCAATCTCGGCCGGCCGCATGTGAAGGTGCTCTCCGACGGCTGGACGGCGGTGACGCGCGACCGCTCGCTCTCCGCCCAGTACGAGCACACGGTGGGCGTGACGGCGGATGGCTGCGAGATCTTCACGCTTTCGCCCGGCGGCCTCGACCGCCCCGGCCTTTCCGCTTAAGGCCGCCCATGACGGGATCGCGCGGACGAACGGACACGACCTCCCCCCTTGATACGGGAAACGACCCGCCGACCGCCGACGACCTCTTCGACACGCTCGACGAGCGGGGCCATTTCTTCGAGCACCCCGCCCGTGCGACGCCCGCCAAGGCCATTCCGGCAGCGGAAGACAAGCACTATCACGGCCACCGCGAGCGGCTTCGCCTGCGCTTCCGCGACAGCGGCGACGGGGCGCTCGCCGATTACGAGATCCTTGAGCTCCTGCTCTTCCGCCTCATCCCCCGGCGCGACACGAAGCCGGTCGCGAAAGCGCTGCTCGACCGCTTCGGCACGCTGGCCGGGGTCTTCGGCGCGACGCCCGCCCTGCTGCAGGAGGTGAAGGGCATCGGCGAGGCGGTGGCGCTGGACCTGAAGCTCGTCTCGGCCGTCGCCCAGCGCACGCTGAAGAGCGAGATCCGCAACAAGACCGTGCTCGCCTCCTGGTCCTCTGTCATCCAGTATTGCCACGCCGCCATGGCGCACGAGCCGCGCGAACAGTTCCGCATCCTCTTCCTCGACAAGCGCAACACGCTGATCGCCGACGAGGTGCAGGGCCACGGCACGGTGGATCACACGCCGGTCTATCCGCGCGAGGTGGTGCGCCGCGCGCTGGAGCTCTCGGCCACCGCGATCATCCTCGTCCACAACCACCCGTCCGGCGACCCGACGCCGTCGCGGGCGGACATCGATATGACGAAGACGATCGTGGAGACCGCCCGGCCGCTTGGTATCACGGTGCATGACCACATCATCATCGGCAAGGACGGGCATGCCAGCCTCAAGGGGCTGAGGCTGATCTGAAAGGAAGGGCGGCGCCCTGCGGGAAACCGCCGAATCGCGTTACAAAACAACGAAATCGGGTGCGTTCCTTCATCCGATTGAAACGGTTTGCTGCCACATTCGGTTGACGAAAATTTGCACGGCGAAGACAATTGCTGCATCGCAATATGATTCTTCCCGCAAAAGGCTGGGGCCATCTCACATGCAGGAATATGATCTCGTCGTCGTGGGCAGTGGCCCCGCAGGCCGCCGCGGCGCCATCCAGGCGGCAAAGCTCGGCCGCAAAGTCCTCGTCATCGAGCAGGGAAAACGCGTCGGCGGCGTCTCGGTGCACACCGGCACGATCCCCTCGAAGACGCTGCGCGAGACGGCGCTGAACCTTTCCGGCTGGCGCGAGCGCGGCTTCTACGGCCGCGCCTACCGCGTCAAGCAGGAGATCAGCGCCGACGACCTGCGCCGTCGCCTGCTCATCACGCTCGATCACGAGGTGGAGGTGCTGGAGCACCAGTTCGCCCGCAACCGCGTGCAGCACATGCGCGGCAAGGCGAAGTTCGTCACGCCGGAGACGATGGAGATCGTCAAGGACGACGGCGAGACCGTTCACGTCCAGGCCAGGAGCATCATGCTGGCCGTCGGCACCAAGCCGTACCGCCCGGAGAGCATCCCTTTCGACGGCGTCAGCGTTCTCGACAGCGACGAGCTCCTTGACATCAAGGAGCTGCCGCGCTCGATGGCCGTCATCGGCGCCGGCGTCATCGGCATCGAATATGCCACGATCTTCTCCGCGCTCGACACGCAGGTCACCGTCATCGACCCGAAGCCGACGATCCTCGATTTCATCGACAGGGAGATCGTCGAGGAGTTCATCCACGATCTGCGCGACCGCAACATGAAGCTCATCCTCGGCCAGAAGGCCGACAAGGTGGAGAAGCTGGAAAACGGCAAATGCGAGATCACGCTGGACAACGGCCGCCACGTCACCTGCGACATGGTGCTCTATGCCGCCGGCCGCGTCGGCGCGACGGACAGCCTGAACCTCGCCGCAGCGGGCCTGACGGCCGATTCGCGCGGCCGCCTCAGCGTCAACCCGGAAACCTTCCAGACCGACGTGCCGCATATCTATGCCGCCGGCGACGTCGTCGGCTTCCCGAGCCTTGCCTCGACCTCGATGGAACAGGGCCGCATCGCCGCCCGTGTCGCCGTCGGCGCCATCGCCAAGGAACCGCCGAAATATTTCCCCTACGGCATCTACGCCGTGCCGGAAATCTCCACCTGCGGCCTCACCGAGGAAGAGGTGAAGGAACGCGGCATCCCCTATGAATGCGGCATGGCGCGTTTCCGGGAGACCTCGCGCGGCCACATCATGGGCCTCAATTCCGGCCTGCTGAAGATGATCTTCTCGCTGAAGACGCGGCGTCTGCTCGGCGTGCACATCGTCGGCGAAGGCGCGACGGAGCTCGTCCATATCGGCCAGGCCGTCTTGAACCTGAAGGGCACCGTCGAATATTTCGTCGAGAACACGTTCAACTATCCGACGCTCGCCGAAGCCTACAAGATCGCCGGCCTCGACGCCTGGAACCGCATGGGCGACCTGTCGCAGGCGAAGTAATCCTTCGCCGGCCAAGAAGATCGGTTCACATGCCGATGCGGACCCGCATCATGCGTCCGGGTTCGCAGGAAACGCGCGGGAGGAGCGGCACGCATGAGGATCCTGTCGCTGAACGTCTGGGGCGGCATGCTGCACGCGCCGCTCATCGACTATCTCAGGGCCGTCGATGCCGATGTCTATTGCCTGCAGGAGGTGCCCCGCGCCATCGCCGCGCGGTCGGCATGGCTGACCTATCGCGACGGCGCGGTGGAGCTCCAGCAGCGCGCCAATCTCTACCGGGACATCGCGACGGCCCTGCCCGGCCATGACGGCTTCTTCGCGCCGGCCATGCGCGGCGAGCTGGCGGACGGCGATCGTCCCTGCTGGCAGGAATTCGGCCTTGCCACCTTCATCCGCCAGGATATCGCCGTGATCGGCCAAACGCTCGATTTCGTGCACGGCGCGTTCTCCCCGCACTGTTTCGGCCCCCACCCCCGCCCCCGCAACGCCCATGCCTTCCGCCTCTACGACTATGCCGCGGACCGCGCGCTCACCGTCGCGCAGCTGCACGGCCTTCGAACCGTCGACGGCAAGGGCGACACGCCGGAGCGCGCGGCGCAGGCCGAGGCCCTCGTCACCCTCATCGCGCGCCTGCACCGCCAGGACGAAGGCCTCGTCCTCTGCGGTGATTTCAACGTGCTGCCCGAGAGCGAGACGTTCAAGACACTCGCGCGGTTCGGCCTCACCGACCTCGTCACCACCCGCGGCTTCACCGACACGCGGACCTCGCTCTACACGAAGCCCGGCCGCTATGCCGACTACATGCTGGTGAACGCGACGGTAAGCGTTGCGGATTTCACGGTCGTGGAGGCGCCGGAAGTGTCGGATCACCGGGCATTGCTGCTCAGCCTTGCGTAAGCGGAGCACCGCTTACCCCCCTCTGCCCTGCCGGGCATCTCCCCCTCAAGGGGGGAGATCGGCAAGACGCAAAAACCTTGCGCAACCAGCAACGCTAGTTAAGGGCAAGATTGTGCTCCATCCAATCTCCCCCCTTGAGGGGGAGATGCCCGGCAGGGCAGAGGGGGGTGCCGCACCGGATGCGACGACCTGAAGCGAACGGTCATAGACCGCAGCAGAAGAAAAAAAGCCTTCGCGTTTTCCCCGCCCCCTCCATTCATGCCTACAATCTCCCCATCCCGCCGCGGATACACCGCGAGGCGTCGTGGCGAGGCGGGGTCGGCGCGGGGCGTGGGGGGAAGACGCAGAACCCCATGCACCGGGCCTGCGGAAAATGGTCTCCCTCCGGCGACACGGGGGAAGCGGCGGGCGTTGGACCGAGCCTTCCGCTTCACGCCCCGAACGGCGCGCCGGGCGTGCCTGTGCGGCACACAAGGGGGCCGGTCTGGCGGATGCGTCGGCATCGTCCGCCGGGATGAAGCCCGTCCGGAAAGGCTTGCCTTTCCGTCCGCGATCGCCAAGGCGCGCGATGACGGATGCAAAAACGGAAAACGGCGTCATCCCGGAAACCGACGGGAAACGTCCGCCCGGCCCGGCCTTTGCAGAGAGGCCCAGGTCGCGGGCAAAAACCGCCGAACGGGGCGCTGAAAGGCGTCATATTACATATTTCTGACCCGGCGGCTTCCAGCGCCCCGTCCGACGCTCTTTGAAAACCCACGGGCGGAAACCGCCGCGTGGATGACGGTGCGAGAACAGCAGGAACGCGGCCCTTGCCGAGCAAACAAAAAGGCCGCCCCGAAGGACGGCCTCTTTACATGATATCCGGTCGGACCGATTATTCGGCGTCGCCTTCGGCGGCCTTCTTCTTGGCCGGGGCCTTCTTCTTCGGAGCGGCGTCTTCGCCTTCGGCGGCTTCGGCCTTGGCGGCAGCCTTCTTCTTCGGCGCGGCCTTCTTGGCTTCCTTCTCGGAACCTTCGGCCTCGTCGTCCGCCATCAGCTCGTCCTTGGAGACGGTCTTGTCCGTCACCTTGATCTCGCCGAGCAGGTGGTCGACGACCTTCTCTTCGAAGATCGGCGCGCGGAGCGAAGCGGCGGCGCCCGGGGTCTTCTGGAAGTATTCGAGGATCTGCTTTTCCTGGCCCGGGAACTGGCGGAGCTGCTGGTAGAGCGACTGCTGCATTTCCTCGTCGCTCACCTGGACGCCGGCCTTCTCGCCGATTTCCGAGAGAACGAGGCCGAGGCGGACGCGGCGCTCGGCAAGCTTGCGATATTCTTCGCGCGCAGCTTCTTCCGTCGTGTCCTCGTCAGCGAAGGTCTTGCCGGACTGCTGGAGGTCCGTGTTGATCTGGCGCCAGATGTTTTCGAACTCGGCGTCGACCAGGCGCTCCGGCGTGTCGAACTTGTACATCTCGTCGAGCTGGTCGAGGATCTGGCGCTTGACCTTCTGGCGGGTGACCGAGCCGTACTGGCTCTCGATCTGGCCGCGGACGATCTCGCGCAGCTTGTCGGCCGATTCGAGGCCGAGCTTCTTGGCAAGCTCGTCGTTGATCTCGACATCGGCCGGGGCGGCGACGTCCTTGACGTTGATGTCGAAGGTCGCTTCCTTGCCGGCAAGGTTGGCGGCCGGATAGTCGGCCGGGAAGGTCACGGTGATGACCTTCTCGTCGCCGGCCTTCAGGCCGACGAGCTGCTCTTCGAAGCCCGGGATGAAGCGGTTGGAGCCGAGAACCAGCTCCGCGTCCTCGTCCTTGCCGCCGTCGAAGGGCTCGCCGTCGACCTTGCCGAGATAGTCGATGGTGACGCGGTCGCCGTCGGCGGCCTTGCCCTTCTTCGTCTCGTAGGAACGGGCGCTTTCGGCGATCTTGAGGATCTGCTCGTCGACTTCGGCAGCGTCGACTTCGACGACTTCGCGCGTGACGGCGATGCCGGAATTGTCCTTGAGGTCGATGGCCGGGATCACTTCATAGGAGAGCGTGAATTCGAAATCGGCCTGGCCGGCGAGAATCTTCTCGGCCTCGGCCTGGTCCTCGGTCATCGCGATTTCCGGCTGCGTCGCGGACTTTTCGCCGCGCTCGGAAAGGATGGCCGACGGACGGTCGCGGACGATCTCGTTGACGAGTTCGGCCATGATGGACTTGCCGTACATCTTCTTGAGATGGGCGAAGGGCACCTTGCCCGGACGGAAGCCGTTGATGCGGACACGGCCCTTGGCGTCTTCAAGACGCTCGTTCATCTGAGCTTCCATGTCCTTGGCCGGGATGACGACCTTGATTTCGCGCTTCAGCCCTTCAGCGAGCGTTTCGATAACCTGCATGTTCAAACCTTCATTTCGAGTTGGCGGTGCTCAAACCGGCCTGCCGGTTATGGCGAACACCCCGCCGGTCCATTTGCCGGCAGTGGCTTTACTGAATTTCGTGGCCTTTTGGCAAGCAAAATGGCGCTCTCATATATCCACAACCCGCCGAAACCTTCTGTTTCGGCGTTCGGTGGCTCTGGTGCGGGTAGAGAGACTTGAACTCCCACGCCTTGCGGCACCAGAACCTAAATCTGGCGTGTCTACCAATTTCACCATACCCGCGTCTCAGAAACCGCTTTGCCACGGGCAGCGTAGCCGCGCACCGTGGCGCCTTCCGAGCGCGGCGTCTCTATATCACCCGTTTTGGGCGGATCAAAGGAAAAATGCGGGGTTTCGGGCACCGCGATCAATAGAGCGGTTCGTCATAGACGGGCTCGCCCCGAAGCACGAGCCGGGCGATCTGCGGCGTGCCGTCCTTCGAGACGCGCGCCTCCACCTCCAGCTCCTCCTGGTTGCGGGCATCCTCCAGCACCCTGCCCTCGCCCTCCGGCACGTAGTAGCGCTCGATGCCGTAGTTGACGAAGAGGGCATCCGGCAGGCCGCCGTCGCCGGCGGAATAGTAGTCGAAGGGCAGCGTGCGCAGGATGACGCTGCCTGCCTCCGGCGCAAGGTCGCCGAAACGCGCCTCGCTCGCCGTCCACAGGCCGTCCGCGCCGGGCTTCAGCCGCACGGCAAGGCGCACGCGGCCGCTCGCCTTCGGCACCTCGCCGGTGACGATCGCCTTCGGGATGGTCGAGATCGGGTAGGACAGGATGACGTAGTCGCCGCGCAGCAGATCACGCGGATCGACCGGCAGCGTCTTCAGCTTGATGTCGGCGCCGCTGCGCAGGATCGAGGCGCGGCTTTCGACCATGTAGCCGAGCACGGCGGTCTGCAGCGCGGCCGCGAGGATGCCGGCGACGAGCGGGGGCACGCGGAGAAAGCGGGATGTCGTCATGGTCAGGCCTCCGCCCTGGTTTCAGCCTTGGAAAAGCGCCGCTCCAGCACGATCACCGCCCAGGCGACCAGCGCCACGACCAGTCCGGACACCAGGAAGAAACCGGACGTGCCGATGATCGAGCCGATCGTCTCGGAGGCGAGATAGAGCGTCTCGGCGGCGAAGGTCGCATAACCGAGGTAACGCACCGCGCCGTTCTCCTTGCCGGACAGCGCGATGCCGGCAATGGCGGCGACGAGCGTGACGATGCCGAGCAACAGCCGGTTCGCGATGTCGTCGAATTCGGCATGCAGCACGAGAAGGCCGACCACCAGCACCAGGTAGGAATAGAAGGCCGGTGCCGCGCCGGCGCTGCGGGCGAGCGCATGGAGCGGCGATTGCGGCACGGCGGCAAGGAGATAGGCGACGGCGCCGAACCCCGCGATCGCGATGGCGGTCTCGGGCGTCTCGTATTCGCTATAGATAAAGGCGAGCCAGGCGACGAGCAGCAGATAGGCGAGATGCCGCACCCGTGCCGCGCCGGTATAGCGCACCAGAAGAATGATGACGGCTGCCATCAGCGGCATCAGCCAGAGCAGCACCGTCTCGTCGACATTGTAGGATTGCGTCCAGTCCGCGCCGGAGACGACGAAGGCGAGGACACCCGCAATGGCCGTGACGGCGCCGGAGCGGAAGAGCGCGGCGGCGGCGACCGCGCCGGCGAACCAGACGAGCATCGCCTGGAACGTGTCGCCGGAGAGATGATACATCTGCCCGACAAGCGCGATCGCGCCGCCGAAGGCGAGCGTGCCGAAGACGAGGAAGGCGGCCGCCAGCCGCTCCGCGCCGCGGCTGACCAGCAGCGCGCCGCCGAGATAGGCGCCCCAGATCAGGCCGACGATGCCGACGAGCCGCACGAGCCGCGGGATCGCTTCCCAGTTGGCCGCAACGAGCAGCAGCACCGCGGCGGAGACGAGAAGGGCCGCGATGATCATCAGCACCCGCCCGAGGCTGAAGGAACTGGGCCGGGAATCGTATTCCTGCAGCAGGCGCCCGGCCGTCGGGGCATCGAGCAGGCCCTGTGCCGTCCAGTGTTTGAGATCGCGCTCCAGCCTGCCCCTGTACATCCGTTCCCGCTCCGTTCGGAAAAACACCTGTGGTTCACGCCGATTCCGGCTTTGTCAACAGGAACGATACAGATCGGCCTGAAATTCGCAATCGGAGCAAAAATCCGCCAAAAGGGCATTTATTCGCGCTTCTCGCCCTTGAAGGCGGGCCTCCGACCACCAAGATTAATGGGAAATAAAGAAAGACTGGATAAAACTGGCCTTCACAGGCCGATTGGCCCGGTGATTTCGGACATGCAGGTGGCGCATATCATCCATGCTCATATTGCACTGCACAAAATCGACGGCCAGGGCTATAGTGCAGACATCGGATCAGAAGCGATCCGGCCCGCAAATCAAGGCGCCGCGTAGTGTAGGGCGACAGAGGAGCGGGAAGGCGGACGGGTCGAACCGCCCGGCATGATGCCGAGAGACCCGGGCCCCGCAAGCGGGGAACGACATGGAATTCGGAACGACGCACTCCTCCTCCCAGCGTCGTTTCGATACGATTGGCAACACTCCTCCTCCCAGTTGCCAATCAACTTTAGTGACGCCCGCTGGATCTCCTCCCCCAGCGGGCGTTATTATTTGCGCAAACGCATGGCAGGCCGCGCCAAAGCGGCCCGATCACCAGACAAGCCCGCCTTTTCGCCCAACACTTGGGCAACCCCGTCCCGCACAGCGCGGAATACATGCGCCCTGCGCATAGGTGCCATTCCGATCGCGCTCTACCGCGCACGGCTGCGGCGGCCTATATGGTTCTCATCGGTCGGGCGACAATCTCCTCCTCCCAACGTCCCCGACAGGATTGGCGGCCCTCCCTCCTCCTCCCAGGCTGCCAATCGATATCACCAACGCCCGCCGGACCTCCTCCCCCGGCGGGCGTTGTTTTTTTGCGTCGCAACCAAGCAATGTTGCATAACGGCCTTAACCTTTATGGCCGAACGCCCGGAATTCGGCCTGAATTTTGTCAAAACTTCTGCTTGACATGCTCAAAACGCATAGGTGCCGTGCTGTAACAGCGCTGTTCTTTTCGGCGGCGCAGCGTATATTCCAATCACCAGATCGGGGCGGCGCCAAGGACGAGCGGCCGCCCAGCAGGAAGCCCAAGAAAGGGGTAAGAACATGAACTTGGCACGCTCTTTCAACAACTGGCGCAAGTACCGTCAGACCGTCAACGAACTCGGCCGCATGTCGGACCGGGAACTCCGTGACCTCGGCATCGGCCGCAGCGATATCCCGTATATCGCCCGCAAGGCCGCCAACTAAGCCGAACGACCTTTAACGGTCCCGTTTCGAACGCCCTCCGGCTCCCGCTGGAGGGCGTTTTCGTTTGCGCGTCTTTTTGCGCCGCACAATGTCGCAATTTTCCATGCGCGACATGCAGGGCCGCCCTTCCCCGACATGCATTTTTCCTATCTGCCTGGAATGGCGGCATTTTCTGCCCATTTTGCCTGCAGGCGATCCATCTGCCCGATTGATGGTCGTCTTATTGCACAAATGCATAGCAGCTGCATTTTCTTTGCACTGCACATTAACAAGGGGATCGCCTATATAGAGCTCACACACCGGCGAGACAGACCTCCCGGCCAACACTTCGAGGAGATGACCATGAACCCGATCCGCATTGCAAAGAACTGGATTTCCTACCGCCGCACGATGAACGAACTCGGCAACCTGTCGAACCACACGCTGTCCGACATCGGCCTGACCCGTTACGACATCCGCGACATCGCAGCCCGTTCCTTCCGCTAAGACATAGCCGGTTTCCGCCGCTGCGGCCGGAAACGGCGACGCGCGAGGAACGCTTCAAACGGCACCATTCGGTGCCGTTTTTGATTCGGGCTTTTGAATCTCCGCCATGGAAGTCGGCCCGCGGGCATGGTAACGAACCGCCCATGACACAGACCTCCTCCCTCGCTCCCATCCACGTCGTCGGCGGCGGCCTTGCCGGCTCGGAAGCCGCCTGGCAGATCGCCGAGAACGGCGTCCCCGTCATCCTGCATGAAATGCGCGGCGTGCGCGGCACGGATGCCCACAAGACGGACGGCCTTGCCGAGCTCGTCTGTTCCAATTCCTTCCGCTCGGACGATGCGACCAGCAATGCCGTCGGCGTGCTGCACGCCGAAATGCGGCTCGCCGGCTCGCTGATCATGCGCGCGGCAGACGCCAGCCAGGTGCCGGCCGGCGGCGCGCTCGCCGTCGACCGCGACGGCTTTTCCGCCGCCGTCGCCGCCGCACTCGAAAGCCACCCGCTGATCACCATCACGCGCGAGGAAGTCACCGGCCTGCCGCCGGAGGACTGGGACCAGGCGATCATCGCCACCGGGCCGCTCACCGCCCCCTCGCTCGCCGCGGCGATCCAGGAACGCACCGGCGCCGATTCGCTCGCCTTCTTCGATGCCATCGCGCCGATCGTGCACACGGCCAGCGTCGACATGGACATCTGCTGGTTCCAGTCGCGCTACGACAAGGTCGGCCCCGGCGGCACGGGCAAGGACTACATCAACTGCCCGATGGACGAGGCGCAGTACAACGCCTTCGTCGACGCCCTCATCGCCGGCGACACGACGGGCTTCAAGGAATGGGAAGGCACGCCCTATTTCGACGGCTGCCTGCCGATCGAGGTGATGGCGGAGCGCGGCCGCGAGACGCTGCGCCACGGGCCGATGAAGCCGATGGGCCTTACCAATGCGCACAACCCGACGGTCAAGCCCTATGCTGTCGTGCAGCTGCGGCAGGACAATGCGCTCGGCACGCTCTACAACATGGTCGGCTTCCAGACGAAACTGAAATACGGCGCGCAGGCAGAAATCTTCCGCCTGATCCCCGGCCTTCAGAATGCCGAGTTCGCCCGTCTCGGCGGCCTTCACCGCAACACCTACATCAACTCGCCGACGCTGCTCGACCGCTCGCTGACGCTGAAGGGCCGCCCGGGCCTGCGTTTCGCCGGCCAGATCACCGGCTGCGAGGGCTATGTGGAGAGCGCCAGCATCGGCCTGCTCGCCGGCCGCTTCGCGGTGGCCGAACGGCGCGGCGAAACGCCGTCGCTGCCGCCGGAAACCACGGCCTTCGGTTCGCTGCTCGGCCACATCACCGGCGGCCACATCGTCTCCGACGACGAGCCGGGCAAACGCTCCTTCCAGCCGATGAACATCAATTTCGGCCTGTTCCCGCCGCTGGAGCCGGGCACGGTGACGAAGCCGGAAGGCGTGAAGCGGTTCCGCGGCAAGGACAAGGCCCTCGCCAAGAAGCAGGCGACGGCCGCAAGGGCGCTCGAAGACTGCGCCCGCTGGCTCGGCCGCTGACCCCGGCGGCCGGCCCGCGGCCGCACCCTCAAAATGCACGACACCCGTATAAGGCCGGGAGCGCGCCTCTTGCCCTTCTCCACGAGGGGCTGCTGGCGCAAGACGGACACGCCCCTTATCCGACCCTTCGGGCCACCTTCTCCCCGCAGGGGAGAAGGAAAAGGAGGCAATGTCGTGCCATGGGCGATTGCTCCGCCTTTTTAGATTTGTCGACCTGCGGCCTCCGGGCCAAGACCGACCACCGCCGGCATGAAGCTGCCGAGCAGCCAGAGCGAGACCTCCGCGGCCTCCCGCTCGTCGCGGAACTCGAAGACGCCGCCCTCGAAGGTGGCATTGGCGAACTTCACGGCGAGGCGCTTCGGGCCGGCGCTTTCGACGCGCACGGTGCCAGGTTCGATCCGGTGGCAGGAATAGTGGTGGCCGTGGGCATGCATGCAGCCGGCCTTGCCGTCATGCAGGCGCAGGAACACCGTGCGGCCGTCCGCCGTGGCGATGACCTCGCGGATCGCCTCCTCGGGAAAGGCCCGGCCGAATTCCAGGATCGCGAGCCCGGCATCCTCGCCGGCCATCTCCTGCGCATCCTCCCGGCGAAACACCTGACGGAAGACGAGGCCGGCCAAGAGCAGGCAGGCGATGGTGACGGTCCAGAGCATCGGCGCGATTCCTCCACGAAAAACGTCCTGCCGCTGTAGCGGACAAGGCTTGCGCCAGTTTTGCGTCTTGTCAGGTGCCAAAGCACGTCGCGCGGACGTGCGCGGCGATTTTACGCGACATGCGAAGAAACGGGAAGCCGGCCGGGCGCCTTAGGGTCCGTACTCCAACAGAACACCTATCCTGAGGGGGACGGATCCTGGAGCATTTCCAGCCGAAGCGAAGTCGCTTTGGCATCGTATAATGCGGTAAAAACAAGAATCTGGGGTATTTCCGGTGAACCGGAGTTCACCGGAAATACCCTAGAACGGGCCGCGGCGCAGCGCCCGCCACATCCACCACTGTCGCCGCCACTGGGCGGGCTGGAGAGAACGCTCCAGTGCCGCCGCGCCGGCCTTCTCCACTGCATCCAGTATAGGCGAAACGAGGGCGACCGGCAAAAAGGCCGGGCGATTGGCCGGTGAAATGCCGCCGGCGGCCCTGGCCTTGGCGAGATGTTCCCGGCCGAGGCCGATAAAGGCATCCACCGCCCGCGCGGCCGCGACGGTGTCGTCGCCGGCAAGCAGGGCCTCCGGCGTCAGGCCCGTGGCGGCGAGAAGATCGGCCGGCAGGTAGACCTGGCCGCGCCGCCGGTGGATCGGCAGCATCAGCAACGTGCCCGCGACGGTCTGCGCCACGCCGGCATGCCCCGCGGCCTCGGCCGATCCGGGCGCCCTCGCCGGATCGAGGATGAGGCTTGCAAGCTGGATCAGCGCCGAGGCGGTTTCGCCGGCATAGCCCTCGAAGGCAGCGCGGCTCTCCATCGGGTCGTTGTAGACATCGAAGATGCGCGCCTCGGTCATGTCCGTCAGCACGGCGACCGGCAGCCGGTATTCCTCCACACAGGCCATCAGGCCGGCGGCGAGCGGGTTGGCCATGGCGTCGCCCTCGGCCGTGCCGTCGAGCACGTCGCGCCACCATTGCAGGCGGATCTCGCCGGGCAGCGCCTCGCGCACCACGTCGCGCACGCGGGCGATCTCGGCATTGAAGGCGTAGAGCGCGGCAAGCGCGCCGCGCTTTTCCGCCGGGGCCAGCAGGCAGGCGAGATAGCGGTCGCGATCGGTGTCGCGAAGCATCGCCAGACAGTGCGCGTAATGGGCTTGCCGTGTATCGGTCACGTCGAAGAACCGCCTTCCGCGTCACACCGCGATCAGCGCGGCGGCGACGGCCCGGCTCTCGGCCAGCATGACATTGAACGTGCGCACGGCAGCGCCGGTGCTCATCGGGTCGGAGCGGACCTTGCGCTCCGTCAGCGCCGCCTTGATCTCGGCCGAGAGCGGACGGATCTCCTTGCCGGTGCCGACGAGCAGCACCTCGATCTCACCCGCCTCGTCCAGCACGCGCTGGAGGTCGGACAGCGTCAGCGGCGTGCCCTCCTGCTTGTCCCAGCCGTGGATACCGGACGGCAGGCAGAGGATGGAGCCGCGATGCGACATGTCGGCGAAGCGGAAGCCGCCATTGCCATATGCGTCGATCGGCGCCCGCCCGGGGAAATGCGCCTCCCGGATTTCGATGCCCTTAGCCATTGGCTCCCGCCGCCTCCCTGGCCGGTCCCTTGCCGCCCTTGCCCGGGCGGTAGCGCTCCGGCTGCAGGCGGAACAGGATGAGGATCGGCCCGGCAATGTAGATAGAGGATATGGTGCCGATCGCCACTCCGAAGAGCAGCGTCAGCGCGAAGGTGCCGATCGCCTCGCCGCCGAAGAGCGCGAGCGCGGCAAGCGCGATCAGCGTGGTCGCAGACGTCAGGACGGTACGCGACAGCGTGCGGTTGATCGCGTCGTCGATCAGGATCGGCAGCGGCATCTGCTTGAAATGCCGAAGGTTCTCGCGGATACGGTCGTAGACGACCATCGTGTCGTTCAGCGAATAGCCGGCGATCGTCAGCAGTGCGGCGACCGCGGTGACGTTGAACTCGATCTTGGCGAGCGCCAGGAAACCGAGCGTGAAGAACACGTCATGCGCCAGCGCGATGATCGCGCCGATGGCGAAATGCCATTCGAAGCGGACCCAGATATAGGCGATGAGCGCAAGCAGGCCGACGACGAAGCCGAGCGTCGCCGTATCGATCAGCTCGCCGGAAATCGCCGGGCCGACCACCTCGACGCGGCGGAAGTCGTAGTCGTCCTCCAGCTCGCCGCGGGCGACCAGCACGGAGGTCTGCTCCGCGTTCTCGCCCTCGCCCGCCGATGTCAGCCGCACCAGCGCATGGCGCGCGTCTCGCTGTTTCGTGACGGTCAGCACGTCCACGCCGGCATCGTTCAGGCGGGCGGTAATGTCGTCGAGGTCGGCATTGCCGGCCTTGGCCTGAACCTCCAGCGCCGCGCCGCCGGTGAAATCGATGCCGAGCCTGAGCTTGCCGGCGACAAGCAGGCCGGCGATGGCGAGCGACAGCACCGCGGTCAGGAGGAAGACCCCGTTGCGCACCGCCATGAAGCGCAGGTTGAGCCGGTCGAAGAGGCCGGTGCGCACGCCCTTCGGCAGGTGCGTCGCGTGGCTGCGGTTGAGCCAGACGGTAACAAGGCGGCGCGTCAGCGTGAAGGTGGTGACGAGCGTCGCGAAAAGGCCGATGCCGACGGCAAGCGCGAAGGCGCGCACCGGAGCGGCAGAAAGCAGGAAGAGGACCGCGATGGCGATGAACATGGTGACGGAGGCATCGAGCACCGTGGCACGGGCACGGCGGAAGCCGACCAGGACCGACCGGGAGAGCTCCCGTCCGCCCTTCACCTCCTCGCGGATGCGTTCGAAGATCAGCACGCTGGCATCGACCGCGATGCCGACGGTCAGCACCATGCCGGCGATCATCGACAGCGAGACCGGGGCGCCGACAAGCGCCAGCACCGCGAAGGAGAGGACCATGGCGAAGGCCAGCGACAAGGAGGCGATGACGCCGAGCACGCCGTAGAAGAAGGTCATGAAGGCGACGACGGCAACGATGGCGACGGCAAGCGCGACGACCACCGTCGTGGCCGAGGTCGTGCCGAGCGCCGGCTCGATCGAGCGCTCCTCGATGATGGTGAGCGGGGCCGGCAGCGGGCCGCTCGCGATGATGCGCGCGAGGTTCGCCGCCCCTTCCGCGTCGAAATCGCCGGAAAGGCGGCCGACGCCATCGGTGATGGCGCCCTGGATGCGCGAGGTCGAGATCACCTGCCCGTCGAGCAGAATGGCGATGGTGCGCCCGCTGTTCTCCCGCGTGAAGGCGGCGAGCTTTTCGGCAGCGCCGGCCTTCAGCACGAATTCGATGAAGGGCTCGTCGTTGGGCGCGGGCTCCGCCGAGGCGACATCGACGGCGGTGAAGAGATCGTCCTGCCGCACGACATAACCGACCGGCGGCTCGCCGGTGGAGTAGAGCACCTCGGAGCCCGCCGGCACGCCGTCCTCGATCGCCGTGTCGAGCGGCACGCTGTCGTCGACGAGCCGGGCGGAAAGCTTGCCGACCGTCGCCAGCATGTCCTTGACGCGCTGCGGATCGGTCAGGCCCGGCATGGAGACGACGATGCGATCACGCTCGCCGCGCGCGACGACGAGCTCGGGAATGTCGAGGCTCTCGACCCGGCGGCGCACCGCATCGACAGCCCCGAGCGAGGCCGCGCTTGCGGCGCTGTCGACGGCGTCGGCGGCAAGCACGATGCGGAACTTGCCGCTTTCCGGCTCGCTGAGCGCGCCGAGGTCAAGGCCGGCGAGCGCCGTGCGGGCGGCATCGAGGCGGTCGGGCGCCGTTACCGTGACGTCGATCGTGTCTTCTGCCCCGTTGAGGTCGCTGTGGGCAATGCGCGCGGCGCGCAGGGTGCTCCCGATGGTTTCGACGGCCGCGCGCAGGCGCTCGGCCGCGATGTCGCTGCGCGAGACCTCCAATACGAGGCGGGAGCCGCCTGTCAGGTCGAGGCCGGGGACGAGGCGATGGCCCGCCATCCAGCCGGGCAGGCCGACGGTCATGCGCGCCGGCAAAAGGCTCGGCAGAAGGACAAGAAGGCTCGCCGCAAGGACGAGCCAGAGAGAAAAGGTCTTCCAGCGGGCGGATTGCTGCATCGCGATCTCGACTAATCCGGCGCGCCGCCGGCTGAAAACCAGTCGGGCCGTCCGGCCGGGTCATTGCCCGGCCAGGCGGCAGGCCAAGTCATTCCTTGACGGGTTCGCCCTTGACGCGGACTTCGCTGACGCCGCTGCGCACGACGCGCACCTTCATGCCTTCGGCGATCTCGACTTCGAGTTCGTTGTCGTCGACGACCTTGGTGACCTTGCCGACGATGCCGCCGCCGGTGACGACCTGGTCGCCGCGGCGGATGTTCTTCAGAAGCTCATCGCGACGCTTCATGGCGGCGCGCTGCGGGCGGATGATGAGGAAATACATCACCACGAAGATCAGCAGAAACGGCAGGACCGACATGAGAATGTCTGCGCCGCCTGCCCCGCCGGGTGCCGCCGTCTGCGCGAAGGCCTCGGTAATGAACATCAACTACTCCTTGAAATCGTGAATTCGGGCGGCCGGAGGGGCCGTTTCGGTTGCCGGAATATAGGCAAGCGGGCATTGAATGCAACACACGACCTTGCGAAGCGGCCTGTTTTCAAGCGCTTTCCCCCTTTTCGCGACCCGCCGCCGCATGCTACCCGGCAGGGACGCATGAGGAGAGAGAAATTGCAGGAAGATCACGTCAAGCTCTTGCTCGCCGAAATCGGCCGCATCAACGCCGCGCTGGAACGCCTCGCCGGCCCCGCCCCCGCCGTCAACGACTGGAACGCCGCCGAGGTCTTCGTCTGGTCGCCGGCCCGCCAGCACCTGCAGCCGGTCAGGCGGCCGAACCGCATCGAGATCGAGCTGATCCGCGGCGTCGACCATGTGCGCGACATCCTCGTCGACAACACGGCGCGTTTCGCCCGCGGACTGCCGGCAAACAACGTGCTGCTCTGGGGCGCGCGCGGCATGGGCAAGTCGTCGCTGGTCAAATCCGTCCATGCGCTGGCCGCGAAGGAGACGGGAAGCGGGCTGAAGCTGGTGGAAGTGCACCGCGAGGACATCGCCACGCTGCCCGCGCTGATGGACATCCTCAAGGAAGCGCCCTGCCCGATCATCATCTTCTGCGACGACCTGTCCTTCGACCATGACGACACGTCCTACAAGTCGTTGAAGGCGGCGCTCGACGGTGGTGTCGAAGGCCGACCGGACAATGTGCTGCTCTACGCCACCTCCAACCGCCGGCACCTCCTGCCACGCGACATGATGGAGAACGAGCAGTCGACGGCGATCAACCCGTCGGAGGCGGTAGAGGAGAAGGTCTCGCTTTCCGACCGCTTCGGCCTCTGGCTCGGCTTCTACAAGTGCAGCCAGGCCGAATATCTCGAGATGATCGACGGCTACGCCCGGCATTTCGGCCTCGACATCCCGGCAGAGCAGCTGCACGCCGAGGCGCTGGAATGGGCGACGACCCGCGGCTCCCGCTCCGGCCGCGTCGCCTGGCAATATGTGCAGGATCTGGCCGGGCGCCTCGGCAAGCCGCTGATGAAATGAGAGGGGCCGGTCGGGCTCGCCTTTGATTGACGGCAAACCTCGCCCCCCGTCCTCTATCGTCATCCTCGGGCTTGACCCGAGGATCCTGTGTGTTTGGTCTGATGTAAGATGGTTGCGGGAAGGAGGCCGAGAGGATCCAGGCCGCCGTTTGTGACGGCAGGCCGCGGCGTGGCTTGGTCCCTTCCCGCTTCGCCCATCAACCTGAACAGTTGCACGGGGCTGTCGCCACAGACCTCGCACACAGGAGCAGGCGCCATGACGATACACCATACCTTCATCGGCTGCGACATCGGCAAGGACATGATCGACATCTTCGATCCGAGAACGGCCAGGTTCTGCCGCATTCCCAACGAGCAGACCGCGCTGTCCGCTTTTGCCCGTGGCCTCGACCCGGCCACCGACCTGGTCGTCTTCGAGGCGACAGGTCATTGCGACCGGCTGCTGCGCCTGTGTCTTTCGCAGGCCGGCATCGCCTTTGCCCGCGTCAACCCGAAGACGGCCCGGCGCTTTGCCGAAGCGCGGGGACGGCTGGCCAAGACCGACCGCATCGATGCCCGCTCGCTTTGCGAGATGGGAACCATGTTCGGCCTGACGGCCGAGGCGCCGCCTTGCCCGGTGCGCGAACGGCTGGCGGCCCTTGCCCGCCGCCGGGACCAGCTCGTCGATGCCCGGGCAACCGAGCGCCGGCATCTTTGCGATGCCTTCGATCCCGCCGTCCGCGCCGACATCGAGGCCATGATCGCCATCCTCGGCGAGAGGATCGCCTCGATCCAGGCTGCGATCGACGAGCAGATGAAGAATGGACATCTCGCTCAGCAGGCGCACCGCCTTACCTCCGCGCCCGGCGTGGGCAAGGTGACAGCCTTGACCCTGCTGGCCCATATGCCCGAACTCGGCAGCCTTTCGCCCAAAACAGCCGCAAGCCTTGCCGGCCTTGCTCCCTTCAATGACGATTCCGGCAGGAGATCCGGCCGCCGCCGCATCAAGGGCGGCAGGCCACGCGTGCGAAAGGCCCTCTACATGGCGGCCCTCGGCGCCATCAAGGCCTCAGCGCGCCTGCGCGCCTTCCATCAGGCCGTCTCAGCCAGAACAGGTTCCGCAAAGGCCGGCATCATCGCCGTCGCGCGAAAGCTCATCACGATCCTCAACGCAATGCAGCGCGACAAAACCAACTTCGCTTGAACACAGTTGCCAATCGGCACCCGCGGCTGTGGATGGTCGGGTCAGGCCCGACCATGACGAATAGAGAGGTTGGGTGGACAACACCGGAAACAGAAAGGCCCGGCTGAGCCGGGCCTTTCTGTTTATCTTGACTTAAATGAGCCTCTATTCCAGGAACGTCATCGGGTTGACCGGCGTGGCGTTCTTGCGCACCTCGAAGTGCACCTTCGGGCGGGTGGCGTTGCCGCTCATGCCGGAGGTGGCGACGGTCTGGCCGCGCTGGATCTTCTGGCCGCGCTGGACATTGAGGTCGCCGGCATGGCCGTAGACCGTGACCGTGCCGTCGTCGTGGCGCACGAGGACCGCGTTGCCGAGCTCCTTCAGGCTGGAGCCTGCATAGATGACCACGCCGTTCTCGGCGGCCTTGATGGGCGTGCCCTCCGGGACGGAAATGTCGATGCCGTCGTTACGGTTGCCTTCGACATTGGCGCCATAGCCGGCGATCACCGCGCCGCGCACCGGCCAGCGATACTTGCCGATGCCGGTCGATTCGGGCGCTTCCTCCGTGACATCGGACTTTTCCGCAACTTCGGTGACCGACACGGTCTTGACCGGCGCCTTGTAGGCTTCCGGCTTCTTCTCCGCCGTCTCGACGGCCTTTTCCTTCTTGACCGGAACGGACGCGGTCAGCGTCTTGTCGGTCGTCGTCTCGGCCGCGGCCACGCTGCCGCCGGCGGGGATGACCAGCTTCTGGCCGATGCGGATCGATGCCGTCTCAAGGCCGTTCGCCTTCTTCAGCGCATCGACGGAGACGCCGTTGCTGCGCGCGATCTTGGCGAGCGAATCGCCCGGCTGCACCTCGTAGCCGCCCTTGGCCTTGCCTTCGCCGGCATCGGCGACGTTCGAGTTCGTCTGGCCGCTTTCCGACTTCAGCTTCTCGCGGCTGGAGGTGGTGGGCAGGATGGCGACGTTCTGCTCGCCCTTGCGCTCCGGCGTCGGCAGCTTGTTGTCGACCTTGAGCGTGCTGTCGGTCGAGGCCTTGGCGGCGCTTGCCGTGGTGCTGAAGGTCGGGATGACGATCTTCTGGCCGGGCTCGGCATCCGACGCGCGCTTCAGGTTGTTGGCGGCGAGGATTTCCTTTTCCGGCACGCCGTAGCGATTGGCGAGCGTCTTCACGCTTTCGCCCTGGCGCAGCATGACGACCGGTGCGTTCCGCGTCGACCAGCCGGCCTTGCCCTTGTTGACGGTCGACGTCGTCAGGTTGTCGGCGCCCTCGACGATGGCCTTCGCCTTGCGCTCGGGAAGCTGCTGGCCGAGGGCGACCTCGCGCTCGGCGGACTGGCGGGCACCGAGCGTCGGATCGGCGAGCTCGCCGCGCTGGACGCTCATCGGCGTCGTCGCCAGCCGCGTGCCGGAGCCGCCGGTGGTCGCGGTGTTGATCGGGTCGTAGGAAACCGTGCCCTGATCGGGGAACGGCTGGTTGAGCGCCTCCTCGCGCGACCCCAGCTGGTCGGCCGTCGCGAACTGCTGGCCGTTGCCGACATTGCCGCGCGGAACCGGATTGCCGCCGAGCAGCGTGCGGCGCGGAACCGAACTGGTGGTGATATTGTCCTGACCGGAGGAGGAGAAGAGGCCGCCAAAACGAGACACGTCCGAGCTGCACCCGGTCGCGACGCTGGCCAGCAGGGCGGCCGCAACGAGGCGGGTCGTGGTCCTGGCAAAACTCGGCGATACACTCTTACGCATATGACTACCCAATCGGTACGCTACTTGATGTAGGCCGATTAAAGCGCGTTAGAGTTACTGCCCGGTTAAAGCAGGCCTATCCGCATCGGTTTTTTGATGAATTGATAACCATGGTTCGCCGGCACCATGGCGAAAGGCGTGCGCAAGCGGCTCAAAAGCCGGTCGCATACATGGCGTCGGCGCGCGAGATGCGGCTGGTGACGAGGCGGGCGGCGTTCTCGAAGTCCGCCTGGCTCGGCTGGAAGATCGCCGCGATGGGCGTCGCGCGCCGGGCAGCCCTGTCCCCGGCGGCGGTCGCGTTTTCCAGGGCGGCGTCGGGCGCCGTCATGTCGAGGGCGCTTTCGTTGTAGGCGATGGCACGCAGGGCCGCGACGGCGGGCTCGCGCGTGCCGGCATAGCGGGCGCTGCGCTGGTCCTCCGCCGGCATGCTGTCGAAATATTCGATATAGGCGCGGTAATAGGCCTTGCGGTCGCCTTCCTCCAGGAAGCGGCCGAAGGCGGCATGCTCCCGCTCATCGAGCGCGGCCGTATCAAGATTCTCCCGCTCGGCATCCGTGAGCGCCGGCTGGCTGTAGGCCACCTCTTCCCGCGCAACGCTGAGGACCAGCAGCGCGTCGACGGAAAGGCCGACATGAGCGGACGGATCGTAGCTGCCGCCGGCCAGATGCGCGGTCGAGCCCGCCTCGACATTCTCTTCGGCAGCCTTGCCCGCAGCCCTCGTCGCAAGATATGCGAGGCTGTCGCTGGTCGAGCTGCTGGCGATCCTGTTCGAGACGTGCATTTTCCTCTCCATCGGAACGCCGCATCCCTTGGGAAACCGGCGCCCTGTGTGGAAACTTCTGCTTCGTCATGGGCCTACGCCTTAAAGCTTGCGCGAAGCTTGCGTCGGTTAACAAAAGGTTAACGCATTGTATTTTCGCCCGAAACGCTCGCCTGGCGTGCAGGCGCGCCAGCTGCGAACATCGATTTTCCGGGAAAACGCCGAAAGACTCGGCGGGCCCAAGCCTGCCGAGCGAGGAGGAAACACGGTCGGGATGGGTCAGAGGGCCTGCGCCATCTGGGGCACGATCGGCAGGTAGGGCACGTCGAAGAGGTCTTCACGATCGAAGCGGCTGCCGGTCTTGACGAGCTTCAGCATGCGGCACTCGGTTTCGCTGACCATGACGGGCGCGATCAGCATGCCGCCGGACACCAGCTGCTCGGCGAAGAACCGCGGCAGCGCCGGAAAGGCGGCGGTGACGAGGATGCGATCGAAGGTCCCCTCGCCCGGCATGCCGTTGCTGCCGTCGGCCTGGCGCACGATGACGTTGCGGATGCCAGCCTTCTCGATCGATTGCTGCGCATTGGTGACCAGCGTTCGATAGCGGTCGACGGTCAGCACGCGCTCCGTCAGGCGGCCCATGACGGCGGCGGTGAAGCCGGAACCGGTGCCGACCTCAAGGATCCGCTGGCCGGCCTTCAGGTTCAGGAGATGCAGAAGGCGCACCGCAAGGTCGATGCCCTCGATGAAGGAGCCGCAATCGAGCGGCAGAACCCGGCGCGAATAGGCCTCGCCGGCGAATTGCGGCGGCACGAAAAGCGTGCGCGGCGTCTGTTCCACGGCCGTCAGCAGGTCGAGATCGTTGATGCCCTGGCCGCGCAGGCGCAGCGCCAGCGCGGCAAACCCCTCCTTCTCGATCACCCGCCCCGTGCTCAATCCGCATCCTCGCCGTTGAGAACGCGCTGGACGCGATCCAGCACCGTGTAGTCCGTGAGATCGAGCTTCAGCGGCGTCACGGAGATCTTGTGGTTCTTCACCGCATGGATGTCCGTGCCGGCGCGGAAATCGCCCTTCCGCTCGCCGAAGCGCAGCCAGTAATAGGGGAAGCCGCGGCCGTCCATGCGCTCGTCGATCGTCAGGCCGAAATCGAGCTTGCCCTGGCTGGTGACCTCGACGCCGTTGAGCTCCGCGGGCGCGCAGTTCGGGAAATTGATGTTGAAGAAGGTCCAGTCCGGCAGCTCGACATCCATCAGCTGGCGGATCAGCTTCGGCGCGAAGCTTTCGGCGACCTCCCACGGCACAACGCGGCCGCCGGCATGGTTGTAGGCCTGGCTCAGCGCCATGGACTTGATGCCCTGCAGCGTGCCCTCGATCGCGCCGGCGATCGTGCCCGAATAGGTGACGTCGTCGGCCATGTTGGCGCCGACATTGACGCCCGACAGCACGAGGTCCGGCTTCTCGTCGAGCACCTCGCGCACGCCCATGATGACACAGTCCGTCGGCGTGCCGCGCAGCGCGTAGCGCTTGTCGTCGATCTTCCTGAGGCGCAGCGGCTCGGAGAGCGTCAGCGAATGGGCAAGCCCGCTCTGGTCCGTCTCCGGCGCGACGATCCAGACGTCGTCCGTCAGTTCACGGGCGATCCGTTCGAGGATCGCCAGTCCCTCGGCGTGGATGCCGTCGTCGTTCGTCAGAAGAATGCGCATGTCGTCTCCGCCTTCCGCCTCAGGCGGCCTTCTCGATCTTCTTCAGGCCGCCCATATAGGGCAGCAGCACGTCCGGCACGGTAACCGAGCCGTCCTCGTTGAGGTAGTTCTCCATGACGGCGATCAGCGCGCGGCCGACGGCCGTGCCCGAGCCGTTCAGCGTGTGCACGAACTTCGTCGCCTTGTCGTCCTTGCCGCGGTAGCGCGCGTTCATGCGGCGCGCCTGGAAATCGCCGCAGACCGAGCAGGACGAGATCTCGCGGAACGTATCCTGCCCCGGCAGCCAGACTTCGAGGTCGTAGGTCTTGCGGGCGCCGAACCCCATGTCGCCGGTGCACAGCGTCATGATGCGGTAATGCAGGCCGAGGCGCTTCAGGATCTCCTCGGCGCAGGCCGTCATGCGCTCGTGCTCGTCGATCGCGCTTTCCGCATCGGTGATCGAGACGAGCTCGCACTTCATGAACTGGTGCTGGCGCAGCATGCCGCGCGTGTCGCGGCCGGCCGAACCGGCCTCCGAGCGGAAGCACGGCGTCAGCGCGGTGAAGCGCAGCGGCAGCTTCTCCTGGTCGAGGATATCCTCGCGCACGAGGTTGGTGAGCGAGACCTCCGCGGTCGGGATCAGCCAGCGGCCATCCGTGGTGCGGAACAGGTCCTCGGAGAATTTCGGCAGCTGGCCGGTGCCGAACATGGCGTCGTCGCGCACCAGCAGCGGCGCATGCACTTCCGTATAGCCATGCTCGCCGGTATGCACGTCGATCATGAACTGGCCGAGGGCGCGCTCGAGGCGCGCGAGCTGGCCCTTCAGCACGGTGAAGCGCGAGCCGGCGATCTTCGCCGCGGCCTCGAAATCCATGTAGCCGAGGGCTTCGCCGATCTCGTAGTGCTCCAGAGCCTTGTGGTTCCAGCCGGGCTTGCTGCCCCATTTCAGCTTTTCCACATTGCCGGTCTCGTCCGTACCGACCGGCACGTCGTCGAGCGGGATGTTCGGGATGCGCGACAGGGCGTCGTTGAGCTCGGCGGTGACCTGGCGCTCCTCCTCTTCCGCCGCGGGAAGCTGGTCCTTGATGGCCGAGACCTCGGCCTTCAGCCTGTCGGCAAGCTCGGCGTTCTTCGCCGCCATGGCCGCGCCGATCTCCTTGGAGGCGGCGTTGCGGCGCGACTGCATGTCCTGCGCCTTCTGGATGACGCTGCGGCGCTTCTCGTCGAGATCGATGAGGGCCTGTGCCAGGGGGCTCGCGCCGCGCTTTGCCAGGGCGGCGTCGAGAGCGGCGGCGTTGTCGCGGATCCATTTGATATCAAGCATTGTCGTTCCAGGCGTTCCGTGGATTGAGGCCCACCCGCGCCCGGCAGCACAGTGCGGCAACGCCGAAGGTCAGGCCTTGTCGGCCTCTTCCGGCGTTGCGACGACCTCGCTGTCCGCATCCTGCGCGTTCGAGGCGCTCGCCCGCTGCCGTTCGATGAGTCGGGCCGTATAGATGGAAATCTCGTAGAGAAGGATGGCCGGCAGTGCAAGGCCGATCTGGGAGACCGGATCGGGCGGCGTCAGCACGGCGGCGACCACGAAGGCGATGACGATCGCGTATTTGCGTTTTTCCTTCAGCGTGTCCGACGTGATGAAGCCGGCGCGCACCAGGAGCGACGAGACAACCGGAAGCTGGAAGACGAGGCCGAAGGCGAAGATCAGCGACATGATGAGGCTGAGATATTCGGACACCTTGGGCAGGAGCTGGATCGAGACCTGCCCCTCGCCGCCGCCCTGCTCCATGGCCAGGAAGAACCACATGACCATGGGCGTGAAGAAGAAATAGACCAGCGCGGCGCCGATGAGGAACAGGATCGGCGAGGCGATCAGGAACGGCAGGAAGGCGGCGCGCTCGTTCTTGTAGAGGCCGGGCGCGACGAACTTGTAGACCTGTTGGGCGATGACCGGAAACGCGATGACCAGCGCGCCGAACATGGCGACCTTGATCTGCGTGAAGAAGAACTCCTGCGGCGCCGTATAGATCAGCTCGACATTGCGGTGCGTCAGCCCCGCCCACTCCACCGACCACTTGAACGGCAGGACGAGCAGGTTGAACAGCTGCTTGGCGAAGTAGAAACAGACGAGGAAGGCGACGAAGAACGCGCCGACGGCCCACAGCAGGCGCTGGCGGAGTTCGATCAGGTGCTCGATGAGCGGCTGGGGCTTGTCTTCGATGTCGCCGCTCATGCGTCGCCCTTCTTGGTCTTTGCAGTCCTGGCCCTCACGGGCGCCTTCTTCTCGGCGGACGTCTTTACGGCCGGCTTCTCGCCGGACTTGGCGACGGTTTCAGCCTTGGCGGCCGCCTTGCGCGGCTTTGCTACCTTGTCCGTCGCCTCGGCAGGCTTTTTGGCAGCCGTCTTTTTCACCGGCCCAGCCTTCAGCGGCACGGCGGCGACGGGCTCGGCCGAGGCGGGCTTCTGCGCTTCGGAGGGCACGGCGACCGGCGTGCTGCTGGCGGTGACGCCTTCGGCCGGCGTTGTCGCGGGCGCTGCCGAGGAGACGGAACCGGTCGTCTTCTGCAGGTCCGCCTTGATCTCGTCGCCCATCTGGCGCAGCGGATTGACCGCCTCGCGGATGGTGTTCAGCGGATTGAGCTTCTGCGCCTCGCCGATCGTCTTCTTGACGTCCTCAAGGTCCGCTTCGCGCAGCGCCTCGTCGAACTGCTGGCGGAAATCGCTCGCCATGCCGCGCATCTTCGACATCATGCGGCCGAACGTGCGCAGCATCTGCGGCAGGTCCTTCGGACCGACCACGATGATCAGGACGATCGCGATGACGAGTATTTCGGTCCAGCCGACATCAAGCATAGGGTACTGTCCTCATGGACCGCGAACCGCCGTTCGCGGCCGCCAGGTCGATCCGCACGATATCAAACCGCACGGATCGACCTGGCAAATCCAGGTTCTGCAGCGTCCTTTGCGCGTCACGAGGGACGCGGGGCGCCGTACGCCGGTCACTTGACCTCGTCGGCCTTGTGATCGACGGTCTTCGCCTTGTCGGCAGCGGCGGCTTCCTCGTCGGACATGCCCTTCTTGAAATTCTTGATGCCCTTGGCGACATCGCCCATCAGTTCCGGAATCTTGCCGCGGCCGAACAGCAGCAGCACCACCACCAGAACGATCAGCCAATGCCAGATGCTGAAAGAACCCATTGTCTTGACTCCCTTTCGAACTTGTACCCCGATGTAAGACGTTCAGCCGTCTTTTTCAAACACTAGAATGTCGCGGTGGTTAGCCGAAAGCGTGACGTCGCGCAATCCGGATGCCAACTGATCTGCCCGAACGCGGGCACGGATCGGCTGGTCCGTGCCGGGTATGGCGAGTTCGAGCAGCTCGACGACCCCGAGAAAGCGCCGCGACAATATGCGCGCGGGCACTTCGCCGTCCTTTTCCATGACGCGCAGCCCCGAAAGGCGCACCGCCACATGGACCTTCTGGCCATCGGAAAAACGCTTGCCATCTACATTGCCGAGCGGCGTTTCGACGACGCCGTCGCGCACACGGCCGGGAAATTCGTTGATTTCCGAGAAAAAGGCGGCGGCGAAGATGTTGCTCGGATGAAGATAAAGCTCTTCCGCGGTGCCGACCTGCACGAGGCGCCCATCCTTCAGCAGGGCGATCCGATCGCCCATGCGCATCGCCTCCTCCGCATCGTGCGTCACCACGATGGCGCTGGCGCGCGACTGGCGCAGGATCGCCAGCGTATCGGCACGAATCGAATCCTTGAGGCGCGAATCAAGCCCGGAGAACGGCTCGTCCATCAGCAGGACCGACGGACGCGGCGCGAGCGCCCGGGCAAGCGCCACGCGCTGCTGCTCGCCGCCCGAAAGCACATGCGGAAACTTTTGGGCATAGTGCGACAGGCCGACGCGTTCGAGCGCCACCTGCGCCTCCGCCTCGGCCTCCGCGCGCGGCAGGGCCGTCAGGCCGAAGCGCACGTTGTCGAGCACCGACATGTGCGGAAAGAGCGCGAAATCCTGGAACATCAGGCCGACGCCGCGCCGCTCCGGCGGCAGAAAGACGGCGGGGCCGGCAACCTCGCGGTCGTTCAGGAGCACGCGGCCGGCCGTCTGCGCCTCGATGCCGGCGGCAATGCGCAGCAGCGTCGTCTTGCCGGAGCCGGACGGGCCGAGCAGGCACAGGACCTCGCCGGGCTCCGCCGTCAGCGAAATGCCGCGGATCGTCTCCTTGTTGTGGTAGCTGTGGCGGATATCCTCGAAGGACAGGCGCGCCGCGAAGGTTACCGCCGATG
Source organism: Shinella yambaruensis (assembly GCF_050859155.1). NCBI lineage: Bacteria > Pseudomonadati > Pseudomonadota > Alphaproteobacteria > Hyphomicrobiales > Rhizobiaceae > Shinella > Shinella yambaruensis. The sequence goes on along the minus strand of NZ_CP150638.1, from coordinate 1,675,751 downwards.
CGCGTTTCGTCTCGATACCGTTGGAGCCTGACGGATCCAGAACCATGTGCCGAAGTCTTTCCCTGTCGCCAGCCTGTGCGCTCGCGATACAGTCCTGCAGAGCATTTTCACGCCGCCTCGAAGCGCAAGGATGCCCCAGCCGTTGTGTGGGCGCAGTTCCCCGCGCAAAACCGCGGCGCACTTTTGCTGGAACTGCTCTATAAGCTTCGTCTATTCGTCTTCTTTTCCGCCCGGTGTCAAGAGACCGAGTTCCTCCAGGTCCAGCTGGGTGATCGGGTCCTCGTCCTCCGCCAGCTCGTCCTCGCGCAGCGGCATCGGCACCTGGAAGTTGGAGGGGATGCGGCCGGACAGGAGGCCGGCGCCTTTCAGCTCCTCGAGGCCCGGCAGGTCGCGCAGATCCTCCAGGCCGAAATGATCGAGGAAATCCCGCGTCGTGCCGAAGGTCACCGGACGGCCCGGCGAGCGGCGGCGGCCGCGGAAACGCACCCATCCCGCCTCCATCAGCACGTCGAGTGTGCCCTTGGAGGTCTGCACGCCGCGGATATCCTCGATCTCGGCGCGCGTGACGGGCTGGTGATAGGCGATGATCGACAGGACCTCCAGCGCGGCGCGCGACAACTTGCGCACCTCCGTCTCGTCGGTCCGGATGACGAAGGAGAGATCCGGCGCGGTGCGGAAGGCCCAGCTGTCGCCGAGCTGCACGAGATTGACCCCGCGCCCGGCATAGAGCGCCTTCAGCTCGCGCATGACATGCAGCACGTCGACGCCGCGCGGCAGGCGCTCGGCGATGTAGGCCTGCGAGACCGGACCGGCGGACGCGAAGACCAGCGCCTCGGCGATGCGCGCGGCCTCGTGCAGCCGGCGCGGATCGACGATCGTGCCGCCGTCCGCCTCGCGCGGTGCGTCGTCCCCAGGCTCAGCCACGCCCGTCGCTCCCGTCCTCGTCGCCCTCGGGCTTCGGCCCGCGGCGCAGGTAGATCGGCTGGAAGGCACCGTCCTGGCGCAGCTCCAGCCGCCCTTCCCGCACAAGTTCCAGCGTCGCCGCGAAGGCGCTGGCGATCGCCGTGGTGCGTTCCGCCGGGTCGCTCAGGTATCGCAGGATGAAACTGTCGAGCGCCGCCCAGTCGTCCTCGAAGCCGCCGATAAGCAGCGACAGGATCTCGCGCGCATCGGAGAGCGACCAGACATTGCGCTTCTCGATGGTGACCTGGGTGATCGCATGGCGCTGGCGCAGCGAAGAATAGGCGCTGAGCAGGTCGTAGAGCGAGGCCTCGAAGGACGAACGCCGCTCGGTCGGGATGTGCTCCGGCATGCCGCGGGCAAAGACGTCGCGGCCGAGGCGGTTGCGGTTGACAAGGCGCGTCGCCGCATCCCGCATCGCCTCCAGCCGCTTCAGGCGGAAGGCGAGGCTGGCCGCCATCTCCTCGCCGGAGGGGCCGTCGTCCTTCGCCTGCCTGGGAATGAGCAGGCGCGACTTGAGATAGGCGAGCCAGGCCGCCATGACGAGATAGTCGGCGGCAAGCTCGATGCGGATCTTGCGCGCACGCTCGATGAAGACGAGATATTGTTCGGCAAGCGCCAGCACGGAGATGCGGGTGAGGTCCACCTTCTGCGTGCGGGCGAGATGCAGGAGAAGGTCGAGCGGGCCCTCGAAGCCGGCAAGATCGACGACGAGGCTCTCCTCGGAAAGGCCCCGCGCCTCGGCGTCCTGCCACAGGTCGGCCATCGGCGCCTCTGCGCCGCGTCCCTTCTTCGGTGGCTTCGACCCCGTTCCCTGCACGTCGCCCCTTTCCTTGCCCCGCGTGCCTGCGACCGCGGGACACCATTTGCGGCGGCTGTCAGGCCACCGCGATCATGGCGTTGAATTCCTCGCGCAGCGCCGCCTCGTCCGCCCCGTCCGGCGTCGGGAAGCCCGCACGAACCGCATTCGCCCGCCGCAGGCTGTCGCCGGTGAGCGGCGGAACGTTCTCGGTCACCGCGATCATTTCCTCCATGATGCCATGGCAATGCAACACCATGTCGAGGCCGGCGGCAATGATTCCCCGGCTTCTTGCGGCAATATCGCCCTTCAGCGCGTTCATCGACACGTCGTCCGACATCAGCAGCCCGTCGAAGCCGATATGGCCGCGGATGATCTCGCTCACCACCGTCGCCGAGGTCGTCGCTGGGTTGTCGGCATCGATGGCGGTGAAGACGATGTGGGCGGACATCGCCATCAGCTCGTCCTTCATGCGCCGGAAGGGCACAAAATCGCAGGCCTCAAGCTCGGCGCGGCTTGCGTGCACCACCGGCAGGTCATGGTGCGAATCGACCATGGTGCGGCCGTGGCCCGGCATGTGCTTCATGATCGGCAGCAGGCCGCCGGCCTTGAGGCCCTCGGCCGCGGCCCTGCCCATCTCCGAGACGATCTCCGGCTCCTGCCCGTAGGCACGATTGCCGATGACGTCGTGCACGCCCGGCACGGCAACGTCGAGCACCGGCAGGCAATCGACATTGATGCCGAGGCGCAGGAGATCGAAGGCATGCAGGCGCGACATCAGCCAGGCGGCGCGCAGCCCCTTCTCCGCGTCGGCGCGGTAGATGGCGCCGAGCGCGGCGGCATTCGGATACTGCTGCACATGGGGCGGCCTGATGCGCTGGACGCGGCCGCCCTCCTGGTCGATCAGCACCGGAATGTCCGCCCCGCCGCCAACGCAGTCACGCATCTCGGCGGTGAGGTCCGCCACCTGCGCCGGCTCGCCGATGTTGCGGCCGAACAGGATGAAGCCCCAGGGCCGCTCGCTGCGGAAGAAGGCTTTTTCGTCGGCGCTCAGGCTCAGGCCCTTACAGCCCGAAAGGAAGGATTTCGATTCGCTCATGTCCGCAATCTTAAAGGTTCGGTGGGGAAAACGAAGCGCGCGCCCTGCCCGCCACTCGGCGACGGCCCGCGGGAATCGAAGAGGCGCGGACCATGCCCGCGCCTCCCCAGGAATTCGGCGTTACCTCAGCGGGTGACGAGGCAGCTTCCGCCGGCGCTCTTGTAGCGGTTGCACAGCGCATTGGCCTCTTCGCGCGAACCGGCCGGGATGCGGACGCGGAAGTAGGTGCCCTTGTTCGGAATCTCCGCCTTCCTGATGTCCACGCCGCGCCCGCCGATGACGCTGGAGAACTTGGAAGAAAGCGAATTGTAGCTCTTCTGGGCCTCCGCCTCCGAGGGCAGCGAAGCGATCTGGATGACGTAGCTGCCCGGCGCGACGGCTGCGACCTGCGTCTGTTCCGCCGTCTGCGTCTGCGTCGGCGTGGCCTCGGCGGTCTGCGTGCCCGAGACGTTGCCGTTCTCGGTCACGGTGCCGACCACGGTGACCGGCTGGTCGATCGGGCGGGTGCCCGGGATCGGCGCATTGCCGTCCGTCGAACCGGTCGTGGCGCCGATCGTCGTCGTCTTCACGGTGCGCACCGGCGCGGTGTCGTCGACTTCGGCATCGGCGACCTCCGCAAGCGCGGAGCGCGGCTGGCCTTCGCCGGCCGCCTGCTCGGCGCGCAGCGAAGCATCGGCGTCGACCGTCGCGGCGGCCTCGCCCGAGGCGCTGCCGGTGGTCGCGGTCGCCTTGGCATCGAGCCCGGCAATGTCCGTCGCAGGTTCGCCGACCGTCTCCTCGCGGGCGACGAGCGTGCCGTCCGGCTTGACGATCATCGTCTTGACCTTGCGCGGCGAGACGAGCGGCTTGCTGCCGCCTTCGGCCGTTGCCGTTTCCGGCTCGTCGACGCCCGGCAGCACGCGGTTTTCGTTTTCCGCCGCGATGACCGCCTCGACGCCGTCTTCCGGACCATCGAACGGCAGGGTCTCCGGCGTCAGCGTGCGCTGGACGACGTCGACCGGCTCTTCCGTCGAGGTGACGAGCTGTTCCTGCTGCGGCGTTGCGGCCGTGTCGCCGGCAACGCGGTCATAGACCGCCTTGTCCTGGTTCGGCACGGTCTTGCCGCCTTTTTCCTCCGGCACGATCTTGACCGGCTCCTTGTCGGCGAGGATCACCCGCGGCTCGCCGGAGCCGGCCGCACCGCCGGAGAAGGCGCTCCAGGCGTAGACGCCACCGCCGCCGACCATCAGCAGGGCCGCGATGGAGGCGGCGATCAGCAGGCCTCGGCGCGGGCGGGACTGCTCCTCGTCGTAGCCGTCGCCGGCATAGAGCGTGTTGGCCTGGCCCGGATCGACGGGGATCGCCATGCGCTCCGGCTGGTTCAGCGAGCGGCGGAAATCCTCCTCGAGGGCACGTTCGAAATCGTCGACATCGTTGATCTGCGCCATCGGCTGGCTGATGGCGGCGGCAACCGCACCGCCGGCAACGCCGGCCGACAGGTCTTCGCCGCGCGCCTTGGCGGCGGGCTCGTTGAAGAGCTGCGCCATTTCCGCGTCGATGTCGAAATCATAGTCGGGCTGGTAGGCCGGCGGCTTTTCCTTCTCGATGACGGGAAGCTGCGGGACGTCCAGCTCGGTGACCGGCGAGACGCCTTCGTCGGTATCGGCGATCATCGTCGGGTCGAAGGGCAGCGCGCCATCGGCCGTCTCGGCCACCACCGGCTGCGGCGCGGTATAGGTGGAAACGGGAACGGCGACGGCCGGCTCGCGGCGCACGGGCGTCTGCACCTCGACGGGCCTGACGGCCTCCGTCCGGGTTTCCGGCGCCTTGTCCTCCTGCCGCACCGGCTCCTCGTCGAGCGAGAAATCGGAAAGGTCGAGGTCGATGTCGGAAAGGTCGAATTCCAGGTTCTCCAGATCGAGCTCAGCGCCCGAGGCAGCCGGGGTCGCCATCGCGGCGGGCTCCTGGCGGGTCTCGGCGACCGGCGTGCGATAGGTGTCCGCCACCGGCTCCTGCGCGGGCTCGAAGACCGGTTCATGCGCGGTTTCGGCGACCGGCGTCCGGGCCGTCTCGACGGCCGGCTGGCGGTGCGCGACGGGAGTCGCGCGGCCGAAGATCGCTGAAACGTTGGCCATGCCGCTGCGCGGCGTCGCGCCGACGGCGGCAAGGGTGGCGGCCGTCAGGGGAGAGCGGCTTTCCGGCACGGGATAGCGCTCGACCTCCGCCAGCAGGGCGTCCTGGTCGTAGGTGCGGCCGGGCTCGACCGATTCCACCCGGTAGTCGGGCTGCGCGTCGCGCACGGGCTCGGCATCCTGCCATTGCGTCTCGGCCTCGGCCATGGCGCGGGCACGGTCTTCCCGCGTCTCGAACGGCATTTCGGCAACGAACTGCGGCTCGTCGCGGGCATAGGCCGGCTCGGCATGGAACGGTTCGGAAACCGGGTCGGCGGCCGCATCGGACATCCAGGCCTGGAGAACCGGCTCGCCGCCGGCCTGCGTGGTCGCGGCCGCTTCGGCATTGTGTCCCTCGGAGAGCAGGTCGTCGACGAAACCATCGCCGATCGAAAGCTCCAGCTCGCGCTCCAGGTCGAGGCCGATCTCGTCGATCGGGTTCTCCTCGGGAGCGAGCGGCTGCAGGCCGAGCACGACGGGCTGGCGCTCGTCGGCGCTGGCGGCAACGGGGGTCTCGGCAACGGGTTCGCTGCGCACCGGCGGCTCGAAGCGCGGCTCCAGCCGGTCGACGAACTGGTGGCCGGCATGCGCCGCCGGCTCGATCGCGACGGAGGGCACGTCGTGCACGGCCGCCTCGAGCTCGTCGGCAAGCAGCAGGGCCGGATCGAAATCCAGCTCAGGCTCGACGTCGGCCGGCGTCGCCGCGGCGACGATCTCTTCCGCGAAGGGCGGCTCGACCACACGTTCCTCGAAGGCGGGCTCGTGGCCGGCATCGCTCGCAACGGCATCCGGCTGCTGCGCCTCGGCTAGGCGCTCCTCCTCCACGGACGGCTCGACGCCGAAGAATTGTTCCTCAAAGGCGGGCTCGCGGTGGGCGGCATCGAGGAGGACGTCATGCTCGGCCGCTTCGGCGAAGGCTTCCTCCACGAAAGGCGGCTCGACGGCGTGATCCTCGACGGCGGGCTCGTGGCCGGCATCGCTCGCGACGGCATCCGGCTGCTGCGCCTCCGCCGGGCGCTCTTCCTCGACGGACGGCTCGACGCCGAAGAACTGCTCCTCGAAGGAAGGCTCGCGATGGCCGGCATCGACCGGCGCGGCATCGCGCGTCGGCACCGTGTCGAGGATGGCGTCGCGCGCCTCGGCGGCCGGCTCCGGCATATCGAACACAGGCTCGACATGGCGGGTCGCCGCCCGCTCGGCAACGACCGGCTCAACGCTCTCGCGGCGCGGCGTGTCATATTGCTCGAAGGCCCGCATCAACTCGTCCTCGAGGGCGAGAACGGGATTGTCCAATCGCGGCACAACCCGGGCGGGCTCGGAGAAGGACCTGCCGGCGCCCGGAAGCGGACGCGGCTCGTAGTCGACGAGACGGGCAAGCTCGGCCAACGGGTCGTCGTCCGCCAGGAGATCCGTGTCAGCGGTTCCGCTTCGCGCGAAGTTCTTGTCTGCCATACTGCTTCCCACTCACAAGCTACAAAAACGCGTTTGCCAGCTTATTGTGGGCAAATGGTGACGTTACCGCATTTCGTTCGGCGCAGCCGTGCCTGTAATGGACAGGCCCGACTTAAGAACAGAGGCGACAGCGTGCACCAGCCCAAGTCTGGCGATACTCAATTCTCTATTTTTATCGTTAACAAACCGTAATTCCGGCTGCTCTTTGCCTTTGTTCCAGTGAGCATGGAATGCGCTGGCAAGATCATAGAGGTAAAACGCGATGCGATGCGGCTCGTGCGCCAGTGCAGCCCCCTCGATCACACGCGGATATTCTGCCAGCTTCGCCAGAAGCTGCAACTCGCTCGGATCGGCGATGTTGCCGTCGATCGCGGCAGCCAGATCGAGCGCGGCGACATCGAGGTCCGGAAAGGCCTCGGCCGCCTGGCGGAACACCGACATGCAGCGCGCATGGGCATACTGCACGTAGAAGACCGGATTGTCCTTGGACTGCTCCGTCACCTTGGCGAAGTCGAAGTCGAGCGGCTCGCTGTTCTTGCGGTAGAGCATCATGAAGCGCACCGGATCACGGCCGACCTCGTCGACCACGTCGCGGAGCGTGACGAAGTCGCCGGAGCGCTTCGACATCTTCACCGGCTCGCCGTTGCGGAACAGCTTGACCAGCTGGCAGAGCAGCACCGTCAGCTTCGACTTCCCCTCGGAAACGGCCCGTGCGACCGCCTCCAGGCGCTTGACGTAGCCGCCGTGGTCGGCGCCGAGCACATAGATCATCTCGTCGAAGCCGCGGTCGAACTTGTCCTTGAAGTAGGCAACGTCGGCGGCGAAATAGGTATAGGAGCCGTCCGACTTGATCAGCGGGCGGTCGATGTCGTCGCCGACCTCCGTCGAGCGGAAGAGCGTCTGCTCGCGGTCTTCCCAGTCTTCCGGCAGCTGGCCCTTCGGCGGCGGCAGCACGCCCTTGTAGACATGGCCCTTGAAGGTCAGGTCGTTGATCGCGGTGCGGATCGGCGCGCCGTTGCCGGCATGCAGCGAGCGCTCGGAGAAGAAGACGTCGTGCGTGACGTTGAGGGCGGCCAGATCCTCGCGGATCATCGCCATCATCGCGTCGATCGTCTTTTCCTTGACGATCGGCATCCACTGATGCTCCGGCATGGCGCGCAGCGTCGTGCCGAATTCCTCGGCCAGCGCCTCGCCGACCGGCACCAGATAATCCCCCGGATAGAGACCCGACGGGATGTCGCCGATCGTCTCGCCGAGCGCCTCGCGGTAGCGCAGGAAGGCCGAGCGGGCGAGCACGTCGATCTGCGAGCCCGCGTCGTTGATGTAGTATTCCTTGGTCACGGCATAGCCGGCAAAGGCGAGCAGGTTGGCCAGCGCATCGCCGACGACGGCGCCGCGGCAATGGCCGACATGCATCGGGCCGGTCGGGTTGGCCGAGACATATTCCACATTGACCTTGCGCCCGGTGCCGAGAGCACCCCGGCCGTAGCCGGTCCCGGCCCGGACGATCGCGGCCAGCAGCTTCTGCCAGTAGGCGACGGAGAGGCGGACATTGATGAAACCGGGGCCGGCGACGCCGACATCCGCCACTTCCGGATCCTTCTTCAGCTCGGCGACGATGAGATCGGCAAGCGCCCGCGGATTGAGGCCGAGAGGCTTCGCCAGCACCATCGCGGCATTGGTCGCGACGTCGCCATGGCTCGCATCGCGCGGCGGCTCGACGCTGATACGGCCGAAGTCGAGGTCGGCACGCTTTTCACGGACGATCTCAAGTCCTTCGAGTACGTTTTTGATTCTGCTGTCGAAGTCTGTAAAAAGGTTCATCTCATCCATCCACGCGCAGCAACCCGTTCCGGGCCATTCCTGCGAAGAAGTTCAGGTGGGCGGCTGACTATCGCAATTCGGGGGTATGGTCAAACAGCCGGCGGTGCGTGTTGATCGCGTAGTTGTCGGTCATGCCGGCAAGATAATCGCCGACATGGCGGGCGCGGGCCGATTCCGGCATGGTCGCGATGCGGTCCACCCAATAGTGCCCCTGCATGAGCTGCGGGTCGTCCATATAGGCGTGATAGAGGTCCGTGAGGATCGAGGCGGCGTTCGCCCGCACCCGCATCACCTCCGGATGCCGGTAGATGCGCGAGAACAGCAGCTTCTTGATCTCCTTGTCGGTGACCGCCATCTCCGCGGAGAAGGTCGCAAGGCAGCGGCGCGCCCTGCGCACGTCCTCGGCGCTTTCCGGCCGCTCGTCGCCGATCGCCTGCTGGGCATAGCCGATCACGTCCTCCACCATCGCGGTGATCTGGCGGCGCATGATCTCGTGGGTGAAGCGCGAGGCTTCGAGGCCCGGATAGCGCTGGCGCACGTCGTGCATCAGCCTGGCGAGAAACGGGACCTCCTCCAGCATCTCGAAGGTGAGATAGCCCGAGCGCAGGCCGTCGTCGATATCGTGGGTGTTGTAGGCGATGTCGTCGGCGATCGCCGCCACCTGCGCCTCCATGCTCGCGAAACTGCCGAGTTCCAGGTCGTGCATGGCGCAGTAGTCGAGGATCGGCCGCGGCACCTCCTCGCCATGGGTGCACTCGCCGGTCGGCCCGATCAGCGGCCCATTGTGCTTGACGAGCCCTTCGAGGCTTTCCCAGGTGAGGTTCAGCCCGTCGAACTCGGCATAGCGCCGCTCCAGTTTGGTGACGATGCGCAGAGACTGGGCGTTGTGGTCGAAGCCGCCGAAGGGTTTCAGCACCTCGTGCAGCGCGTCCTCGCCGGTATGGCCGAAGGGCGTGTGGCCGAAATCGTGCACCAGCGCCACGCCCTCGGCTAGATCCTCGTCGAGCTTCAGGGCGCGGGCGAGCGCGCGGGCGATCTGCGCCACCTCGATCGTGTGGGTCAGCCGCGTACGATAGTGGTCGCCGTCGGCGGCGATGAAGACCTGCGTCTTGTGCTTGAGGCGCCGGAAGGCGGTGGTATGCACGATGCGGTCGCGGTCGCGCTGGAAGTCCGAACGCGTCGGGCTTTCCGCTTCCGGATGGAGCCGTCCACGGGTCGCCCAGGGGTCGGAGGCATAGATGGCGCGTTGCCCCGCGCCAAAACCCAGCGCATGTCTGTCGAACGTCATTCTTCACCTGCATTCACGCCGGCCATTGACGCGGCCGCAATGCCTTCATACCTATAGTGTGCACAGCGGCAAGTCCGGCTGCAAGCGGAGCTTGAAATACAAGCCTTTTCAAGGATTTGTTTGAGACGGTTCGCAGCAGGTCAAGCCAGGAGCGGCAGAAGCGCCGTTCCGGAAGGATAGCGATTCTCTCCGGACCTTGACCCCGGCAGGAGGCAGACATGACCGACAAGTCCGTTACCATTTCCGACGCCGCCGCACGGCGCATCGCGTCGATCCTGACGGCCTCGCCCGAGAAGCAGGCGTTGCGCGTCTCCGTCGAGGGCGGCGGCTGTTCCGGCTTCTCCTATAAGTTCGATCTCGTCGAGGACCAGCAGGACGACGACCTGGTGCTCGAGCGGGACAATGCGAAGGTCTTGATCGACCAGCTCTCGCTCATCTACATGGACGGGTCCGAGATCGATTTCGTCGACAACCTTCTCGGCCAGTCCTTCCAGATCAAGAACCCGAACGCCGTCGCCAGCTGCGGCTGCGGCACCAGCTTCTCGATCTGACCTTTCAAAAAACCAAGACGGGAACCTGCATGCCGATCAAGATCGCCACCTGGAACATCAACGGCGTGCGGGCGCGCATCGACAATCTCGTCGCCTGGCTGAAAGACTCCAATCCCGACATCGTCGCGCTCCAAGAAATCAAGACGATCGACGAAGGGTTTCCGCGCGGCGAGATCGAGGCGCTCGGCTATCATGTCGAGACGCACGGCCAGAAGGGCTTCAACGGCGTCGCCCTGCTCTCGAAGATCCAGCCGGACGAGGTGAACCGCGGCCTGCCCGGCGGCGAGGAGGACGTGCAGTCCCGCTTCATCGAGGGCGTGTTCTCGGTCGAGGGCGGCGCGATCCGCGTCTGCTCGATCTACCTGCCCAACGGCAATCCGGCGGACGACCCGATAAAATATCCCTACAAGCTTTCCTGGATGGACCGGCTGATCGCCTTTGCCGAGGACCGGCTGGCGCTCGAGGAGCCGCTGATCCTTGCCGGCGACTACAATGTCATTCCCGAGCCGCACGACTGCTGGGACGTGAAAGTCTGGGAACGGGACGCGCTCTACCTGCCGCCGACCCGCCGGGCTTTCCGGCGCCTGGAGAACCTCGGCCTCACGGACGCCGTGCGCGCCTCGAGCGATGCCGTGCCGCATTATACCTTCTGGGACTATCAGGGCGGCTGCTGGCCGAAGAATTTCGGCATCCGCATCGACCATCTCATGCTGTCGGCCGAAGCTTCGGACCGCCTCGTCTCGACGGCGGTCGAAAAGCATGTGCGCAACTGGGAAAAGCCGTCTGACCACGTGCCGGTCGTGGCGGTGCTGGATTACGCGGCGTAGAGTACAGAGCCACCCCTCATCCCGCTGCCGCGACCTTCTCCCCGCAAGCGGGGAGAAGGAAGATGGGGCACGGCCTTGCCACAAATCCCTTCTCCCCGCTTGCGGGGAGAAGGTGGCCGGCAGGCCGGATGAGGGGGGGCTATCTTGCCGCTATTCTTCCGGGCTGAACCGGATGCTCTGCGCGAGCGCCACGCCCTTGCGGCGGTCGTCCTCGCTGGCGACGGAAAAGGCTTCTTCCTGCGTGGCCTGCAGCCAGCCGCAGTCCTTCGGCGGGCAATGATCGAGCGCGGCGGTCATGAAGGCAAGGCCGCGGGCCGTCTGGCCTTCCTGGAAGAGAATGTTGCCGAAGAGGCCCATCGCGCCGGCATGGCCGTTGTTGCGCGCGCGGTTCAGCCATTTCTTGGCCTGGTGCACGCTGACATTGCCGCCCTCGCCCGAGAGCATCATGCGGCCGAGCTGGAACTGGGCCTCGGGAATGCCGAAGGCGGAGGCGGCCTGGAAATAGAGCTGGCGGGCCTGCGCCATGTCGACCTTGACGGGGCTGTCCGGAATGCCGCGGCGATAGTAGCTGGCGAGCGCGATCAGCGCATTGGCGAAGTAGCCCGTATCCTCCGAGCCCGGCTCGACGCCGGCCTGGGCGATCTCGCTGTACATCTTGAAGGCTTCGAGATCGTTTTCCGGCACGCCGTCGCCATCGGCATACATGTTGGCGAGCGCCCAGCGCGAGCCCGTATGCCCCTTTTCGGCGGCGTAGCGGTAGGCCTCGACGGCGTCGCTCTTGCGCCCCTCCTTGTAGGAGAAGAAGCCGAACTTGAAGAGATCGAAAGGACCGCTTTCCTTGCTGACGCCGGATTGGGGATCGAATGCGAGAGCCTGGGACGCCGCCCCGAAGGAGAGCGAGAGACAAAGGCCCAATACCACTACTTTCATCGGCATCAACTCGGACTTCGGCATCACTTCTACAATTCCGCGCCGGACCTTCTTCCTAGCGCCGAACCGGGAACGCACAGGTCTCGTGCGGGTTTCCGGTAACTCCGGCGGCAATGACATCGGCTGGCTCATCGTTTCCCTGGGCGCGGCTTCCACGCGTCTACATGTCGTTATCGCTGCGCCCCGTTTGTGGCGGGAAATGGACATTTCGTCGCTCTCCCGGTTGTGTAGCAAACTCTGGAAAAAAATGTGTTGCGATTCCGTCACATATTTTGAGGCGTCGTTGTGGTTTCCCCATCAAGCCTGCGACGAGGTAACGAAACATTAACCAAGAAAAAGGGCCCGGTGATGACACCGGGCCCGATTCTGATCGCCAATGGTCCGCCGGATCAGAACTTGATCTTCAGCGACGTGGAGATCGCCGTCACGAGATCGCTGTCGAAATCGTAGGAGACGCGGCGGCCGAAGGTGCGGCCGTCCTTGACGACCTGGCCGGACGAGCCGCTCGTTAGGATGCCCAGCGCGCCGCTCAGGCGGAACTCGACATTCTCGTTCGCCGCATAGGAAATGCCCGTGCCGACGGTCCAGGTATCGGCATGCGTGCCGATGCCGGTGCTCGTGCCGCGGTCCCAGGTCAGGCTCACCGCGCCGCTGATCTTGTCGTTGAACTTGTGGCCAATGCCGCCCGAAACGGTCCAGCCGTCGCGGTAGAGCAGGTCGAGCGAGGTGACCTCCGTCGGGCCGCTCGTGCGGCAGTCGATGCCGCGCGTGGCGACCGGGCAGAAGGGCAGGCTCTGCAGCTGGCTCCAGTCGGTCCACTTGACCGAGCCGAAGGCCAGCCAGTCCGGCGCGATGCCCGTCTGGAACTTGAACTCCAGCGAATCGGGCATGTCGGCGGAGCCGAAGACCGGCGTGCTGACACCCGCAAAACCCGGCAGGACGGCGCCGGGCACCTGCCGGAGGTCCATGGTGCCGGTGATGTCGTCGAGCTTCACCGCGCTGTTGTAGACGAGGCTGGTGCGCAGCGCATATTCCTCGATCTCGTAGGCGATGCCGGCGCGCCAGCCCCAGCCCTCGCCTTCCAGCTTCAGGCGGCCCATGCCGTTCAGCGGCGAGCCCTCGGGCATGGCGAAGACGAGGCGATCCTTGAAGCCGGAAACCTCCTGGTAGAAACCGCCGCCGATCACCCGGAACTGGCCCGGACCCATGTCGAAGGAATAGGAGCAGGTCGCCGCGTAGTTATGGCTCTCGATCTTGGTCTCGACATTGTCGTTGGCACCCGCCCAGTTGCGGCCGGGATTGATATGGGCGCCCCAGGGCTGGGAATAGTCGGCCATGCAGTCGATCGCATCGGTGATCGACGCCTTGAAGCCGATGCGCGGCACCCAGTAGCTCTCCGTGTCGCGAATGCCGTTGCTCGGCAGGCCGTTCAGGTCGCCGTCGAGGGGAATGTTGTCGCGGACATTGTTCATGTCGCGCTGCGGATTGACGAAGGTCACCGCCGACTCGAAAACATAGTCCGAGGGATCGAACAGCAGGTCGATATTGTACCCGCCGCGCTCCAGGCCGCCCGCCTGCGCGGATGTGGCGGCCAGCAGGGCCATCGCCGTCATCCCCAAAAGGCCGATGTTCTTCCGTTTCATGCAATCCTCCCCTGCAAAAGTCCTGCGCAAACAGCAGCTGCCTCTGCTGCGCGCCTCTCCATCCCGACTATCGAAGAGGAGCGCGGGATTGGCAAACCCCAGTTTTTGCCCATGATTTCCGATGGACGTTCAAAAAATTACGTAAGATTTTCATGAAGCCCCTCAGCAGTTGAACGACCAGAAACGATTTTTCAAATATCGGGCGCTTTCCGCTAATTAAGAGTTATCTTTTCCAATCCGGTAGCCGGCTGTCACTTTTTAGACACAGCCGAGATATTGCGAGCGGTCCGCCGAATAAACAACCGCGCCGGGGGACCCGGCGCGGTTTTCAAAGCATCCCTGCAAATTTGACGGGAATCAGCCCGCTTCGCTCACGCGGGCAAGCGCCACTGCCAGGCTTGCAAGCTGCTGCTCCAGCTCGGCGAAGCGCTCGCGCTCGGCCTCCACCACCTCCGGCTTGGCATTGGCGACGAACTTTTCGTTCGACAGCTTGGCCTCGATGCGCGCGGCTTCCGCCTTCGCCTTGTCGATCGCCTTTTCCAGGCGGGCCTTTTCCGCCGCCAGATCGATCAGCGTGCCGAGCGGCAGGCAGGCGGTCGCCTCGCCGACGACGATCTGCGCCGCGCCCTTCGGCGCCGCGTCCTCCAGGCGGATCTGCTCGACGCGGGCAAGGCGGCGGATCGCCGAATCGTGCGTTTCAAGGCGCTTGCGCGTCAGCGCATTGGCGTCCACCATGACAAGCGGCGCCGTCGCGCTCGGCGGCACGTTCATTTCAGCGCGCACCGAGCGGATGCCGGAGACGAGGTCAATCAGCCAGTTGATCTCGTCGGCGGCCGCCTCGTCGCCATAGGCCGGCGACGGCCATTCGGCGTGGCAGATCAGGTTTTCGCGCGTCTTGCCCTCGCCGGCCGTGTGCGACCAGAGCTCTTCCGTCATGAAGGGCATGAACGGATGCAGGAGCTTGTAGATCTCCTCCAGGACATAGGCCGCGCAGGCCTGCGATTCCGCCTTCGCCGCGGCATCCTCGCCGCTGAACACCGGCTTCAGCAGCTCCAGATACCAGTCGCAGAACTGGTTCCAGACGAAGCGGTAGAGCGTGCTCGCCGCGTCGTTGAAGCGGTAGGTCTCGATCGCCTCGGTGACGTCGCGCGCGGTGCGGGCAAGTTCCGTCAGGATCCAGCGGTTGATCGTCAGCGAGGCCGCTTCCGGCACGAATTTCGGATCGGCCGCAACGCCGTTCATCTCGGCAAAACGCGTGGCGTTCCACAGCTTGGTGCCGAAATTGCGGTAGCCGGCGATGCGGGCCGGGTCGAGCTTCACGTCGCGGCCCTGCGCGGCCATGATGGCCAGCGTGAAGCGCAGCGCATCCGCGCCGTATTCGTCGATCAGCTCGAGCGGATCGATGACGTTGCCCTTCGACTTCGACATCTTCTGCCCGTTCTTGTCGCGCACCAGGGCGTGGACATAGACGGTGTGGAACGGCTCGACCGGATTGCCGAACTCGTCCTTCATGAAGTGCAGGCCCATCATCATCATGCGGGCGACCCAGAAGAAGATGATGTCGAAGCCGGTGACGAGCACGTCGGTCTGGTAGTATTTTTCCAGCTCCGGCGTCTGTTCCGGCCAGCCGAGCGTCGAGAACGGCCAGAGCGCGGAGGAGAACCAGGTGTCGAGCACGTCCTCGTCGCGCGTCAGGATGTCGCCCGGCGCAAAGTTCTCCAGCTTCTCCTCGACCCAGGCCTTCCAGGGGCCTTCATGGGCGATGTAGTGCTGGATGGCGGCATGCAGCGCCTCCTCCTCGGTCTTCTCGACGAAGACCTGACCGTCCGGGCCGTACCAGGCCGGGATCTGGTGGCCCCACCAGAGCTGGCGGGAGATGCACCACGGCTCGATGTTCTCCATCCACTCGAAATAGGTCTTCTCCCAGTTCTTCGGGACAAAATTCGTGCGGCCCTCGCGGACGGAGGCGATGGCGGGCTTGGCCAGCGTCGCGGCGTCGGCGAACCACTGGTCGGTCAGCATCGGCTCAATGACGACGCCGGAGCGGTCGCCGAACGGCTGCATGACTTTCTTGTTCTCGACGAAGGGCACGTCGTTGCCTTCGGCATTCTTGACGGTGACCGCGAGGCCCTCGGCGTTGATCGCCTCGACGATGCGCCTGCGGGCCTCGTAGCGGTCGAGGCCGCGATATTCGTCGGGAACGAGGTTGATGTCGTCGACCTCGGCCTCGTTCGGCAGGTCGCCGGATTTGGCGATCTCCAGCGCCTGCGCCGCGTAGAAGGCGTAGGGTTCGCCATCGGCGCGCATGGCGGCGCGCGTGTCCATCAGGCGGTAGAGCGGGATGTTGTTGCGGCGGGCGACCTGGTAGTCGTTGAAGTCGTGCGCGCCCGTGATCTTCACCGCGCCGGAGCCGAAGTCGGGTTCCGGATACTCGTCGGTGATGATCGGGATGAGGCGGCGATGTTCCTTGGGACCGACCGGGATCTCGCAGAGCTTGCCGACGATCGGCGCATAGCGCTCGTCCGAGGGATGGACGGCGACCGCGCCGTCGCCCAGCATCGTCTCGGGACGCGTGGTGGCGATGGAGATGTAGTCGCGCTCCTCCTGGAAGACGACGTTGCCGTCGGCGTCCTTCTCGACATAGGTGTAGGTCGCACCGTCGGCGAGCGGGTACTTGAAATGCCACATATGGCCGTCGACTTCCCTGTTCTCGACCTCGAGGTCGGAAATCGCCGTTTCGAATTTCGGGTCCCAGTTCACCAGCCGCTTGCCGCGGTAGATCAGGCCTTCCTTGTAGAGCGAGACGAAGACCTCGAGGACGGCGTCGGAAAGCCCCTCGTCCATGGTGAAGCGTTCGCGCGACCAGTCGCAGGATGCACCGAGGCGCTTCAGCTGGTTGAAGATCAGGCCGCCGGATTCCGCCTTCCACTCCCAGACCTTCTCGACGAAGGCCTCGCGGCCCATCTCGCGCCGGCCCGGCAGCTTCTCGGCGGCGAGCTTGCGCTCGACGACCATCTGCGTCGCGATGCCGGCGTGGTCCATGCCGGGCTGCCACAGCACGTCCTTGCCGCGCATGCGCTCGAAGCGGACCATGATGTCCTGCAGCGTGTTGTTGAGGGCGTGGCCCATATGCAGCGAGCCCGTCACGTTCGGCGGCGGGATGACGATGGTGAAGGTCTCGGCCCCGGGCTTTGCCCCCTCGCCGGCGCGGAACGCGTCCGCATCTTCCCATGCCTTGGCAATGCGCGGCTCGACCGCTGCGGAATCATAGTTCTTTTCAAGCATTTTCGTGCGTGGCCTGCTGTTTGTCGGTTGCGTTTTCTAAACCGGATGGCCGGGGCGAAGTCAACAATATCAGAAGAAAAGCCGCCCCGGGGGCTCCGGCGCGGCTTAAACCAATCTTTTGGAGAATTGGCGGCGTCGGTCAGCGGCGCGGGCCGCGCGCCACCCGTTCGATCTCTTCGCGCACCAGCCGTTCGACAAGCGTCGGCAGGTTGTCGTCGAGCCATTCCTGCAGCATCGGGCGCAGCATCTCCTCGGCGATCTCGTCGAAGGACCGGCGCGGACCGGCGTCGAGCGCCTGCGCCAGCGCGCCGAAGGACTGGGCCACGCGCTCGCCGACGGCCGGAGAGACGATCGCGGCGACATCCCGGCCGGCAGCAGCCGGCTGGGCGGCACGTTCCTCGGCATGGGGCACGACGGCCGGCGCCACCGCTTCCTCGGCAACGGGCTCAGCCTTCGCGACGGCCTCGAATACCGGCAGGGTGCGGCCGGCACTTGCCGCCATGCGCGCGGTCACGATCGGGTTTTCCTCCCGCACGGGCATCTGCACCGGCTCGGCGGGTTCGCGCTCCGGCATGTCACGGCTGGCGACATGCCGCTCGGAGGCGGCGCGAACGCGGGCGGCGACATCGGCAAGCGACAGGGCCGGCTGCCCGCCCTGCACCGGTTCGGCACGCGGGATCGGCTGGATCGCAGCGGAGGCATGCTCTTCGGCATGCCCCTGTTCGATCATGCCGGGATGATCGAGCAGGGTGCGGCCCTCACTCCCCGTCGTGATGTCGAAGCCCCCGTCGTCCGCGGCATCGGCCGCAAGATCCGGCATGGCTTCGTTGTTCTCGATGATCTTGCGAATGGACGCCAGGATTTCATCCATGGACGGTTCACGCGCGACATTTGGCTGAGCCATTTCTATCCCCGTTCTCTGCGGCGTCCATGGCCAGCCGCTGCGGGACCTGCCGGACATCCCGAAAACCCTAGGCGAGTTCGACGGCGAACTAAATCGCCGCGAATCATGTGTTACGAGTGATGCACAGATTTGTTTGCCCTGCCAAGGGCGAGGCTTAGGGTCTGTACAGGATAGGTGTTCTGTTGTCATGGACGGGACTGGATGGAGGCAAACAAGCGCAAGGCAAGGCACCTTGGCCTTGTCGAGCATTGTTTGCGATCAGGCGGCCCGTCCCTATGGAGTACAGACCCTAGCGACCGTCGACGGTCCGCAGGCCAAACCACTTGTCCTTGACGGCCTCGTAGTGCACTTCGGCGCGGTATTCCGCGACTTCCAGGCCCTGGCTGCGCACCGTCAGGCTGCCGGTGGCGGCCAGCAGCGAATAGCTCGCCACGACCGCATTGCGCTGCACGGCGGCAAGGTCCTCCTGCGCATCGAGCACGTTCTGCTGGGCGTTGAGCACGTCGAGCGTCGTGCGCTGGCCGACATTGCGCTCCTCGATGACGCCGCTCAGCGCCTGGTTGGCGGCGTCGATCTGCACCCGGATGGCCGCGATCGAGGCCTTGGCCGCTTCGTATTGCGCATGCGCCGTGGCGATCGTGCGCTGGACTTCCATGCGGGCGGAATCCACCAGCAGCTGGCTTTCGCCGAACCGCTCCTTGGCACGGCGGATCTGGCCGTATTCCGCGCCGCCCTGATAGATCGGGACGGTAAGCCGGGCGGACACGGTGCCTTGCAGACTGTCGCTCGGCCCATCCTCGGTATTGACGGACTTATAGACGCTGCCCTGCAGGGAAACGCCGGGCAACATGGCGCCTTCGGCCTCCTTCACGCTGAAGCCCGCGGCATCGACACTGCGCATGGCCGCCAGGATGTTCGGGTTCTCGCGCATGCCGGTCGCCACGGCATTGTCCAGCGAATTGGGCATCGCCTTCTTGGCCGGCGACGGCTGCTTGATGCCTTTCGGCATTTCACCGACGATCTGCACATAGGCCGCCTCGCTTTGCTTGAGCGAGGAGACGGCGGCGGTGAGCAGGGCCTTGGCGGAGGCAAGCTCCGCCTCGGCGAGGCTGACATCCGTGCGCGTCCCTTCGCCGACATTCAGGCGCGCATTCGCGGCGCTGAGCTGCTCCTGGAGGAAGGCGATGTTCTTCTTGCGGATCGACACGATCTGCTGGTCACGCGCAATGTTCGAATAGGATTCCACCGCGGCAAGGAGGATGGAGATCTCCTGGGCCCGCAGCGACTCCCGGTTCGCCAGAACATTCGCCTCGGCCGCCCTGACGCGGTTGAGCGTCTGGAAACCATCGAAGACCTGCTGGCTGATCGTGATGCCGTAGCTGGAGGCGACGTAATCGGTCTGCCGGCCGGCGCGCTGCCCGAAAATGTTGGCCGCCGGCCGAACGTCGAGGTTCGTGCGGGTACCCTCCACCTCGGCCACGCCCGTCACATGCGGCCGCATGCCGGCCTTGGCGATCGTCACGTTCTCGTCGATGGCGCGCAGCGCGGCGCGGGCGGCGTTGAGGTCGGGGTTGTTCTCGTAGGCCTTGGCCATGGCGCCGGCCAGCGTCTCGGCCAGGGCCGCCTGCGGCAGGACGTGGACGGCAGTGGCGAGCGCGAGCGCAAGGGCGGTTCGACGAAGAAGGGACACAGTACGAAACTCCGATCCTGGCCAGCCCGTCGCGGGAGCTGCCTTTACACACTTCTCACCGGCACAAAGGCCGGGCACACTCCATCCGGCATCGGCGGCCGGCCGCGGACGGGTCCGCTCCGCCCGCGATAATGCCTCTTCGTTCAATCAGGAACAGTCGTCAGGCCCATCAGGAAGGATTTGGTAACGACAATAGGATCGGCCCGTTGCGAAAGTGCAACAAACGGGCCGATCGAAACGATGCGCGCCGGCGCTGGCTCAGAAGACGAATTCCTTCGCCTTGCGGAAGCCCGGAAGCGGCTTGACGGCGGTGTTGAAGACGTTGCGTTCGGAAACGTGCACGCCTTCCTTGATATAAAGACGGGCCTGCGAGGCATTGCCGTAGCCCTCGACAACGACGAGGCGGCCGCCATCACGCAGCTGCGCGAAGAGCGCCTCCGGAACGAATTCCACCGCGCCATGCACGAAGATGACCTCGTAGGGCGCTTCCGGCGCATAGCCGGCCTCCAGATCGCCGGTGACGACGGCGACATTGTCGTAGCCGAGGCGGGCGAGCGTTTCCGTCGCGCGCGCAGCCAGTTCCGCGTCGCTCTCCAGCGCCACGACGGAGCTGCCGAGACGCGACAGGATGGCCGAGGCGTAGCCCGTGCCGCAGCCGACCTCCAGCACGACATCGGTGCCGGCGATCTCGGCAAGCTGGATCAGCTTGGCGAGCGGCGACGGCTCCATCAGGTAGCGGCCGGAGGCAATCTGGATATCGTCGTCGATGTAGGCGAGCGGCTTGACGGCCGCGGGCACGAACTCTTCGCGCGCGACGGTCAGGAAGGCGTCGAGCACCTCGTGCGCCGTCACATCCGTCGTACGGATCTGGTTGTCCACCATCTTCGTGCGCGCTGCTTTGTAGTCAATCATCTCTAGCCCTGTGAGTAAGCGGCAGACCGCGGCACGAAGGCCCGGTTGCGATGCCGGATGCGTCGCAATCCTCTTAGAGCGGTTTCGGGCCGGGTGTCCATAGGCGGCGGTCGTCTGCGCGCAAAAACCGCGCTCCCGCGGTTTCGCCCGGATCGCCCGCCGGAATTTCCGGGGTTTATCATGAATAAATTACTCAACATATTATTGCCTGTCCCCTCCATAATGTCGTATTGAGCAGTCAGGTTTTAGCGGCGCCTGGCGTCCGCGCCATGCCCGTTTGTCGGATGGGCACCGTTTAAATTGAGACATGCAAGAGGAATACGCCGTGCTGAAACGGTCTCGACTGCTATTCGCGATCATCCTGATGGCGCTCGCCACCCCGCCGGCCGCCCTGGCCCAGACCCAGGAAACAAAGACCGGGGCAACCCAGGGCCAGGCCCAGGGAACCGCCGCCCAGACGGACGGCCAGCCGGATGCCGGACAGCCCGCCGGCGACACGACGAACGGTACGTCGGCGACAACCACCACGGAAACGACCTCGCGGCCCACGACGGGCGACGCGGCAACGACCGCCGCGGGCGAAGCCGACGGGATGGCGGACGGCGAGGAAGCGACCGAGCTCGACGCCGTCGACGATGCAGCGACGGGCGAGCGGCAGGCCGGCCTGCCGCACGACCTTTCCCCCTGGGGCATGTTCATGGCCGCCGACATCGTCGTCAAGGGCGTGATGATCGGCCTTGCCTTCGCCTCCGTCGTCACCTGGGCCGTGCTTCTCGCCAAGCTCGCCGAGCTGGCCGCCGCCCAGCGCTCGGCAAGCCGCGCCGTGCGGCAGCTGATCGTCGCGCGCGGCCTCGAGGACGGCGAACAGGCGCTCGGCCGCAACCGCGGCACGGTCGCCCGCATGACGCGCGCCGCCCGCGAGGAAATGGATGCCTCCGAAGCGGTGCTCGACCACGTTTCGGACGGCGGCGTGAAGGAGCGCATCTCCTCGCGCCTCGCCCGCATGGAGGTCCATGCCGGCCGGCGCATCGCCAAGGGTACGGGCCTGCTCGCCACCATCGGTTCCACCGCGCCCTTCGTCGGCCTGTTCGGCACCGTCTGGGGCATCATGAACTCGTTCATCGGCATCTCGAAGGCCCAGACCACGAATCTTGCCATCGTCGCGCCCGGCATCGCCGAAGCGCTTCTTGCGACTGCGATCGGCCTCGTCGCCGCCATTCCCGCCGTCGTGATCTACAACTTCCTCGCCCGCGCCATCACCGGCTACCGCCAGAACCTCGGCGACGCCTCGGCCGCCATCGAGCGGCTGGCCAGCCGCGACCTCGACGTGCGCCGCTCGCTGCGCCACGGCGCGCAGCGCAGCGAACGCGCCGCCGGCTCCGTCGTGAAGATCGGGTGACGTCATGGCGAGCAAGATCAAGGAAGGCGGTGGCGACGACCTGGAGGAGAACAGCGAGATCAACGTGACGCCGTTCATCGACGTCATGCTGGTGCTGCTGATCATCTTCATGGTGGCCGCGCCGCTTGCCACCGTCGACATCAATGTCGACCTGCCCTCCTCCGTCGCCCAGCCGACGCCGCGCGAGGACAAGCCGGTCTTCATGACGCTGAAGAAGGACCTGACGGTCTCGATCGGCAATGGCGAGATCGCCCGCGACAATTTCGGCCCGGAACTCGACGCGGTGACGGAAGGCAACAAGGATGCCCGCATCCTGCTGCGTGCCGACAAGGCGGTCGACTACGGCAATGTCATGGATGTGATGAACCTTCTGCGCGGGGCCGGATACGGCAAGATCGCCCTCGTCGGCCTCGAAGGCGGCGCCCCGGCGCAGCAACAATAAATGTGGCGCGCGCCTTCGGGCGCGCCGCCCTGCCCCTGCGCCCTTCCATCGCATGTCGGATCTCTGGCCAAGGCGGAAGCACAGACGAGCGCGAATGCTTCGCGAACACCCGCGCGAATGAAAAAAATTGCGTGTTCGGAATAAGCCCCTTGCGCCCTTTCTCAATTCGTTCTAAACGCCCGGCACCACTCGCTTTATAGCAAACGGACGGCCTCGTGGCGGAGTGGTTACGCAGAGGACTGCAAATCCTTGCACCCGAGTTCGATTCTCGGCGAGGCCTCCATTCCCTTCAAAAACGCATCGTAATTATTTGAAAATACGAATGTATTTTTCAGGTGTGGCTGCGCCGCCGGCGGACTGCGCCTCTCTGCGCTGGCAGTTCGAGCCCGCCGGCCGGGCAATGAGCCGCGGGGTTGTTGAGGCTGGCACCCCGAGCCAGATCGGACTGTCAGCCCAACCAGAAAGTTCGGTCCCATACAGGCGTTGGCCCGGCAACCTCGTAGATGATCACGCGCACACGCCGTGCCACATCCGGCGGCACGCGTCCGTGGATGACGATGGCCTGCGCCTCGAAGACGAGTTCGATCTTGTGACCGGAGCAAAGCTCGTCATAGGCGATCGCGGCTCGGATAGAAGCGCGCAGGCCGTATTCTTGCGCGCCGAAGCCGCCGCCGAGAGATGCCTGAAACATCTCACCCTCCCTTGTTTTCGTGATTTATTGAAAACAAAGATGAGGTCGCGATGTTCCACGGCGGAGGCGTCACCCGTCTTTTCCGTGAAAGACTGCTCCGCCCATTCAACGCGGGAGACCTTCAGAGGCATGTTTTTCAGATGGTGGATGAGTTTCCGGGCAACGATGGAACAAAGCGCGCGCGTCCGAATTGACGCGCCAAAGTTTCATCGTGGAGGATCTGCAATGTTGGAAAGAGCGAAGGAGCGGAAGAAAACCGACAAGACGCTGATGGCGGCGGCTGTGTTGATCTTCGCGGGGCTGACGGCACTCGGCGTTCCGCCGTTCCTGCTCTTTGGGACATAACGGGGCCGGCGACGAAAAAATGTCCCGGGCTTCCGGAACATCATGCAGGGCCGCCGGTTACGGATGCGCCTCCGCGATGGTCCCCTGGCGGAGTCTTGGGTGGGGCGGGCCTTTCCGGTTACCGGAAGGCCCGCCCCTGCCTTTATGCGAAATCGCCTTCCCAGGCATCGACGCCTATACGCCGCCCATGGATGACGCCAAAACCAGACCGAGCCCGTAGAGACTTGCGACCACAGCGCCCGCTACCAGCAGGGCAAACAGTATCCGACGGCTTGCGCGCTCCTCATGCAATCGATTTGGCTTTGGGTCTTCAAAGGATTCGACCTGATTTTCATACCGCATCGCGTGACCTCGTTCCGACCCGTCAATGGTGACCGACATCTGACGCCATCCCGCCCGGATGGAACGCCAGGATGCGCCGTACGTTTTTCAAACTTGGCACAAACAAGTTTAAGGAGAACATCATGGACGACAACCTCTTTAACCGGCTGAAAACGGACAGTGCCGCGTTGCGGAAGCGAGCGCTGGAGACCAGCCAATCTGGCCAAGAGCGCGACATCACCCTGTTGATGCAAGGCCTGGCGACTGCGCTGGATGCGATCGGCGCGCTGGCGGCGACCACGGGTCGGCTGGACGGACCGCCAGGTCTTGGGAAAAGCGGCGACTAGATGAACGAGAGCCGGGTATCAAGCCCGGCTCTCGATGTCTGGTGGATGGCGTTCGATGTGTCGCAGCGTCCCGTCGTGCGGTTCAGGCCGCCTTCTTGGCGGTCGTCGTCTTGTTGATGGCGGTCACGGCGAGGTTCGTCAGCTTGTTGTTGGTCGCTTTTTCCTGGTCGAGGATTTCGCTCAGGAGCTTGTGCGCCTCGTCATGACCGAGATCCTTCGCCCATTCGCGAAGCGAGCCGTAGCGCGCGATCTCGTAGTGCTCGACAGCCTGGCATGCGGCAAGCAGGCCGGCATCAAGGGCAGTGCCTTGTGCTTCTTCCATAAGGCCGTCGGCTTCCTTGATCAGCCCTTCGATGGCATCGCACTTCTCGCCCGACGCCTTCTTGCCGATCGACTTGAAGACCTGCTCGAGCTTCTTGATCTGGTCCTTGGTTTCCGAGAGGTGCTCCTCGGCCGCCTTCTTCAGCTCGGCGCTCTTGGCGGCCTTCGCGACCTTGGGCAGGGCCTTCGTGATCGCGTTCTCTGCGTAATAGACGTCCTGAAGGGTGTGCTCAAAGATATCAGCCAGCGATTTCATGATGTCTCTCCTTTGCAAGATGAAATGCGGTAGAGAAATCGTGAAGGCGGCGAAACGTTCCGAAGAGATTGGTTGTCGCTATGTCCGTCGCGTGCTGTTGGCGCGCTGCCTAGTGGAGTGGCGCCCCTGACGCCAAGTTTCCAGCCTTACGACTCTGGGACACGGAATGGAATAAAAGGCGACTGGAACGACCTCTCTTAAGGCGCATTCTCCTATCGCGCCGAATGCAAGGTTCGGCGTGGCAAGTCAGAACGAAGCAAAGGCTGCGCAACGAATCCATTGAACTCTGGATCTCAAACGTTATCGTCTGTCTCGTTTGTTACCGAAAGGAGGATTATATGCGGCTGTTGTCGATTGTAGCCCTTGCGTCTGCGTCCCTGTTCATCACGGGGTGTGTCACGGAGACCAGTTATAACCGTGCTCAGGAAATTGTCAGGGGCAGTCCCGCCGCCAAGCGTGATGGCGTCAACAAGTGCTATGCTGGCGCTCGCCGCGCATCACCGGCGCGCAAAGCGGAAATGGCGAAGATCATGAATGTCAGCCCCCGCCGCGACGTCGCCCGGATCTATTGCCAGCGCGCATTCAACGGTATCGCCAGCGGCCGCATCACCTACAGCGATTTCAGGACAAAGAGCCCGAGGTTCATTCGCGTGATACAGGGGCGGTAAGATCTACTTGGGCCGGCGTCGTGGCGATTGGGCAGCAACCCGAGCCATCCGCCGGCCCTCTTCTGTCGTGATCGCCGCGCCGTCGTCGATTATGTCGCTCATCGGCACTCCGCATCGCATGGCCTTCGCGTGATGGATGCTATTGAGAGATGGCCGGGTAATGAGGTCTGAATTTCCCGCGAGGAGGCGGGCGACAACCTTCATCGTGCCCGGCTTCTTCGCCTTCGCAGATGTCGAGGCACTGAATACACTCCTGAGCAACAGGTGCGACCGGATCGCCAGTAGCGCCACCATCATGTCGCCCCCGTGCTGCGGGACCCTCAAGGCCGCCGACATACGGCCGATGCGCGCGAGATAAGGAGAGATTTCGATGCCCAGCCTCAAAACCGTCGCGGCGATCGCCATTGCCTTTGCCCTGACCGGCTGCACGGCCGCGGCCGCCCTGGAACCGATCCCGGGGAGCATCATCTACAAGGGCCAGCCGCGCACGAAGCTGACGAAGGCGCCGATCGGCAGCACGTTCGACCACCGGTTCCGCGATCGGTTCGGCGATGAATATATGGAAGTCTACCGGATCGCGCCGGATCGTTCCCTGGAACTGCTCTCCCGGCGCAGAATCGACATCGTCGAGTTCGGCTTGGGGCGGTAAGTGGTTCAAGGCTCGCGAAAAGGCCGTGATGGATGGACGAAGCCACCACAACCTGTCAGAAGCAGCGCGGGACGCGACTGCCGATAACGTTAGATCGGGGTCGGGCGACCGATTGACGTCACGTCGCTGCCGCGAGACCACGCTGGCCGTCCCATATGCTCCTAGAGACCGCCGAAACGACTGACCGCCGCGATCCGGCGCCCTGCCCTCACCGCAGCAACAATGCCGTTCCGTAGAGCCCCAGGGCAAAAACCGTGTGCGAAACCAGATTGAGGAACCGCACCTGATTGGCATTGGGAAGCTTCGACGCCGCCACACCGATGCCGAGGCCGGGCTGGAGGAGGAACCAGCCGGCACCGACGGTGACGATGCTGAGAATCCAGGCCGGCAGGAAGGTCGGGGCGGCGAACCAGGCCTGCCCGACGAGCAGCGCCAGAATCACGCCATAGAGAATGCCGACGGCGTAGTGGCCGACCCAGCCGAGCGCGAGCTCGGACGCATAGGGCTCAGCCCTGCTTATATCGTCATGAAAAACGGTGCCGTTCTTCAGGTGCCAGAACCAGCGGCCGACCGGCGCCCAGTTCGGCCGCGCCTGGCGGAAGACCTTCCAGAGGACAACCGCCCACAGGTCCATCAGCACGGTGGCGCCGATGCCGATCGCCACGCCCTTCAACAGCAATTCCATATGCGCCCCTCGCCCAAACCTTGCCTGCCCGGTTAGAGCAGGTCCGCATCGGCGATGCAACAAAGCCCTTCAGCGTGCATTGCGCCGCGCCTTGCGGGTGGCCCACCAGACGGCAAGGCGGCGGCGCTGGCGGCGGACGAAGGGAGAATCGTGCGAGAGCACCAGAAGGCCGAGCGGCACCATCCAGAATCCGAGCACCGGCAGGAAGCCGAGGAGGCCGCCGACGATGAGAAGGACGCCGATCGTGGTGCGAAGCCAGCGCGATTCCGGCAGTTTCATCCGAAAAGAGCCGATCACGATCTCCCGCGTGCGGGGGTCTATCCCGAAATGCATATTTGTTTTTCGCGTCGTCATCCGCCGTCCGTTTCACCCAAACGCCTGGTTTTCCAAGGCTCGTCCACCCCCCAGTTGGAGACTTCTCCACAATCAATCAAGTCTCGTGCATTTTTTTGTCAAAAAGCGCTTGGCAAATCGATCAGGCATTTGTATTACGCGCTCACTCCGCGGCGAGCGGATGATCCCTGGTAGCTCAGCGGTAGAGCATTCGACTGTTAATCGACAGGTCGCCGGTTCGAATCCGGCCCGGGGAGCCAGATTCTTGAAGGGCTGCGCTGGATAGCGCGGCCCTTCTGCTTTCAGCCATCGACAGATCTCCGCTCCATGAAGCCGCATTGCCTAGCGCGGGCTGACCGGCGGGCGCTTCGTGTTCATCTGGAGTTCGTGACGGCTGGCGAAGCGGCCGAAGAGCCGGAGCAGCTTGCGTTCCTCGGCCTTGTCCAGCCCATTCCTGCGGCAATGTTCGATGACGTCGAGGACATGGCGGGGCTGGCGCGGCGTGAACTGGCGATTGTCGATGTGATGCGTCATCGGGGGCCTCCTCCGTTCGGAATTCGAACAAAGGAAGAATGCGCCGGGCAAAGCCTTTGTTCCCGGCACCCTTCGTGTCAGGCCACCATTCCGGCACCGGACTGGCCGGCCTTGCGGGAGAGGCCGTAATCCCGGTCCGGAAAGGTGCGGCGGAAGGCCTGGCTGCGGTCGCGCGGCGGAGCCGTCCGGTCGGCAAGCGGCGTTCCGACCACACCATCCGCATAGGTGCCGGTTGCAATGTCGTCCTCGGGCATGGCCGGGTTCACCTGAAAAAGTCCGAAAAACATGATGCTGTCTCCAGTTTCCCTCCAAACGGCCGGGCGGGACTTGCGTTCCCATCGACACGCCGGATAGACGCAAAATTAACCACGTTTGCTAACAGATCGTTAAAACCCTTCCCTTTTTGCGATCCGCGACAGGCCCCTTCATGATCCGGTCTGTCATGATTCACGTCTTGGCGTTCGGCGCCATTGACGATAGCCTCCACCCAACATCGGGTTGGCAGAGGGGCAATCGATGACGACTGAAATGATTTCAGAAAAGGCATTTTCAGACCACGATACACTGACGGCCGCCAATTTTGCCGAACGCACGAAGCGCCTGCCGTTGCGCGCCAGGATGGTGCTGCGCGGCCTGCTGGGCCTGGAGGCCGGCGCGCTGGCGATGACCGTTCCCGGCGGGCAGACCTTCGTGATCCGCGGCAGGACACAAGGTCCCCGCGCCATCGTCCGGCTCAACAACTGGAACCTCGTGCACCGCGCCGTCAGCGCCGGCACCATCGGCGTCGCGGAGAGCTACGTGGATGGCGACTGGGAGAGCCCGGATGCCGGCGCCTTCCTCGAACTCTTCCTCGTCAACACGAATGTCGGCCGCAGCTACACCAACGGCCCGCGCGGCCTCTTCCTCCTCGTGGAGAAGTTCCGTCACTGGCTGAACGCCAACACCCGCCGCGGCTCCAAGCGCAACATCTCGGCGCACTACGATCTCGGCAACGAGTTCTATTCGCAGTGGCTCGACCCGACGATGACCTATTCCTCCGCGCTCTATTCGCGCGGGGCGAACGACCTCACCTCGGCCCAGGTCGCGAAATATCGTGCGCTCGCCGAGGCGACCGGCATCGGCCCGAACGACCATGTGCTGGAAATCGGCTGCGGCTGGGGCGGCTTTGCGGAATTCGCCGCCAGCGAGATCGGCTGCAAGGTGACGGGCCTGACGATCAGCCGCCAGCAGCTCGCCTTCGCGCGCGAACGCATGGCGAAGGCCGGGCTTGCCGACCGGGTCGAGCTGAAATTCCAGGATTACCGCGACGAGACCGGCACCTACGACCGCATCGTCTCCATCGAAATGTTCGAGGCGGTCGGCGAACGCTACTGGCCGGCCTATTTCTCCAAGCTCAGCGAATGCCTGAAGCCGGGCGGCCGGGCGGGCCTGCAAATCATCACCATCCTGCAGGAGGCCTATGCCGAATACCGGGCCAATCCGGATTTCATCCAGAAATACGTCTTTCCCGGCGGCATGCTGCCGACCCGCGAGCATCTTGCCTCCCTCGGCAGGCAGGTCGGGCTCGCAACGGCTTCCGACATCGGCTTCGGCCACGACTATGCCCGCACGCTCGCCGAATGGCGCCACCGCTTCTGGGCCGCCTGGGAGCGCATCGTTCCGCTCGGCTTCGACGAGCGTTTCCGCAAGCTCTGGGAGTTCTACTTCTATTATTGCGAGGCGGGTTTCCGGGCGCGCAACATCGACGTTCGCCAGGTGGTCTACACGCGGCCCCCCGCCTGACGGCCCGCCATGGAAAAAATCCCTCTGGAAGATCGCTCCATGGGAACACGATTTCTTGCAAACCGCCGCTTGCCGGTCGAAAAGACGCTTTCCAATCTAGGCATACAACGCGAGGCTCGGGTCCCATGGCAATTCTTCCGTCCGTTCTGGATGCAATCGGCAACACGCCGCTGATCCGGCTCAAGGAGGCCTCGGAGGCGACGGGCTGCGAGATCCTCGGCAAGGCGGAATTCCTGAACCCCGGCCAGTCGGTCAAGGACCGCGCGGCCCTCTCGATCATCCGCGCGGCGGAGCGCTCCGGTGCCCTGCGGCCGGGCGGCGTCATCGTCGAGGGCACGGCGGGCAATACGGGCATCGGCCTTGCCCTCGTCGCGCAGGCGCTCGGCTATCGCACCGTCATCGTCATCCCGGAAACCCAGAGCCAGGAGAAGAAGGACGCATTGCGACTGCTCGGCGCCGAGCTCGTCGAGGTTCCGGCCGTTCCCTACAAGAACCCGAACAATTACGTAAAACTCTCCGGCCGCCTTGCCGAGCAACTCGCCAAGACCGAGCCGAACGGCGCGATCTGGGCGAACCAGTTCGACAATGTCGCCAACCGCGACGCCCATATCGAGACGACGGCGCCGGAAATCTGGCGCGACACCGACGGCAAGGTCGACGGCTTCGTCTCGGCGGTCGGCTCGGGCGGCACGCTTGCCGGGGTCGCGGCGGGCCTCAGGGCGCAGAACCCCAACATCAAGATCGCGCTTGCCGATCCGGACGGCGCCGCCCTTTACAACTATTATGCGCATGGCGAGCTGAAATCCTCCGGCAGCTCCATCACCGAAGGCATCGGCCAGGGCCGCATCACCGCCAATCTCGAAGGCTTCACGCCCGACTATTCCTACCAGATCCCCGATTCGGAGGCCGTACCGCTGGTCTTCGACCTGATCGAGAAGGAAGGCATCGCCGTCGGCGGCTCCTCGGGCATCAACATTGCCGGCGCGATCCGGCTCGCCCGGGACCTCGGCCCCGGCCACACGATCGTGACGATCCTGTGCGACTATGCTAACCGCTACCAGTCGAAACTCTTCAACGCGGACTTCCTCGATTCGAAGGGCCTGCCCGTTCCGGGATGGCTGAAGGCGAAATCGGGGATCAAGGTCCCCTACCAGCCGGTCGAATAGGTCCCATGTCCCTCACCACCACTGCCCTCTTCCGCGACGATTTCTATCTTTCGACGAACGAGGCGGTGGTGACGGCGGTGCACCAGGACGGCGGCATCGAGCTCGACCAGACCTGTTTCTACGCGACGTCGGGCGGCCAGCCCGGCGACACCGGTTTCCTGGAGCGCGCCGACGGCAGCCGCATCGCGCTCGGCCCGGCGGTGACCGGCGCGACCAAGGACATCATCCTCCATCGCCCGCTGGAAGGCGAAGCGCTGCCGGTCGTCGGCGAGACGGTGGTCGCCCATATCGACTGGGCGCGCCGCTACAAGCTGATGCGCATGCACACCGCCTGCCACCTGCTTTCCGTCGTCTGTCCCTACCCGATCACCGGCGCGGCCGTCGGCGAGGAGGACAGCCGCGTCGACTTCGACATGACGGAGACGATCGACAAGGACGAGGTGACGGCCAGATTGATGGCGCTCGTTGCGGAGAACCATCCGGTCTTCGTGCAGTGGATCACCGACGCCGAGCTTGCCGAAAATCCCGGCATCGTGAAATCGAAGAACGTGCGCCCGCCGATGGGCCTCGGCCGGGTCAGCCTCGTGTGCATCGGCGAGAACTCCGCCATCGACAGCCAGCCCTGCGGCGGCACCCATGTGTCCGAAACCCAGGAAGTGGGCGCCATCCACATCGCCAAGATCGAGAAGAAAGGCAAGGAGAACCGCCGGTTCCGCATCCGCTTCGGTGCGCCGGAGGCTTGACGGGATAGGCTCCACAGCAAAATCGATCTAGGATATTTTCCAGCATATTCAATTTCTTGCAGTGCCCTTCGCGCAATGTGCGCATGCCGGGCCCTGCCGGCCTCATAGGAGAAGACCATGTCCAACGACAGGAGCCGGTTCGTCGTCTCGGCGGATTTCGTGGAAAAGCAGCTCGGCGCGCCGGAATTCCGCATCGTCGATGCCGCCTGGTACCTTCCCGCACAGAACCGCAACGGCGCGGCCGAATATGCCGAAGGCCACATTCCCGGCGCCGTGTTCTTCGACCAGGACGTGATCGCCGATCATTCCGGCACGCTGCCGCACACCGTGCCCTCGCCGGACTTCTTCGCCGCCGAAGTCGGCAAGCTCGGCATTTCCGATACGGACACCATCGTCGTCTATGACGGCCCCGGCATCTTCACCGCCCCGCGCGTCTGGTGGCTGTTCCGCACCATGGGCGCGAAGAACGTCTTCGTGCTGGATGGCGGCCTCGACGGCTGGAAGAAGGAGGGGCGGCCGCTTCAGACCGACCTGCCGGAACCGGCACCGGCCGTCTTCCACACCAATTTCAACCCCTATGCCGTCACCTCCTTCGAGGAGATGCGCGGCATCGTCACGACCGGTGCAAGGCAGATCGCCGATGCCCGCGGCGCCGGCCGCTTCACCGGCGAGGAGGCCGAGCCGCGCGCCGGCATGCGCTCCGGCCACATGCCGGGCGCAAAGAGCATGCCGTCGGGCACCTTTTCCGAGGGCGGGCGGTTCAAGGACCTCGCCAGCCTGCGCCGGCATTTCGAGGAAACCGGCATCGACCTCTCCAAGCCGGTCGTCACGACCTGCGGCTCGGGCATCACCGCCGCCATCATCACGCTCGCCCTGCACTCGCTCGGCCATGAGGACAACACGCTCTATGACGGCTCCTGGTCCGAATGGGGCGGGCGGGACGACACGCCCGTGGTGACGGGGAAAGACTGATGGCGAAGAAGTCCCAGCCTGCGCCGATCGCCGTGCATGTCACCACGCTGGAAATGACCGCGCCGCCGAAGCAGAGCCTGCCGGTGCCGGTCAACGTGCACACCGCCATCCTCAACGCGCCCGATATCCCGCTCGCCTTCTACCGCTTCCTCTACCGGCAGGTCGGCGGGCGCTGGCACTGGGTCGACCGGCTGCGCATGGACGACGCGACGCTGGCCGCGACGCTGCACGACAAGCGCAATAGCGTGACGGTGCTCTACGTGAACGGCGCGCCCGCCGGCTTCTTCGAATTGCTGCAGGTCGACGACGCGGTGGTGGAGCTTTCCCATTTCGGCCTGTTCGAGCGGGCGCTCGGCCTTGGCATCGGCAAGTGGTTCCTGCTCCAGACGCTCTATGCCGCCTGGGCGCTCGGCCCGAAGCGGGTGACGGTCGACACCAACAATCTCGACCATCCGCGCGCCCTGCAGCTCTACCAGATGTTCGGCTTCTCGCCGGTCGGCACGAAGGATACCGAACTCGTGCCGCTGTCCGACGCCGAGCTCCTGGCGCTCACCAAGCGGGACTGCCTGCCGCCCTCCGAACCGCGTTAATCATTCTGAACGGAACCCAACGGGCGGTTCAGGTCCGCTTCAGTTCGTCCGTGGCACTTTCAGGCCAACAGACGATCAATCGAGCAAGGAAACACTGCCATGCAACGTCGCGCCTTTCTGACCGCGTTCGCCACCGCCCTCGCCGTTCCCGCCCTTCCGGGCCTCGCGCTCGCGCAGGAGACCCCGTCCTCGGAAATCATCCTTCGCCGGCTCGACGCGGCCCCCACGCGCCGCCTGCGCGAGGAGGAACGGGTGACCGTGCGCGAATTCAAACGCCGGCCGGACCTGCGCGGTGCCGCGCCGTCGATCAACATCCAGTCGATCAACTTCGCCTTCGGCTCCGCGGAGATTCCGCGCTCGGAATACCGCAAGGTGCGCCAGATCGCCCGCGCCATGGAGCAGCTCCTCAACCGCCGCCACCGCGCCGTCTTCCTGATCGAGGGCCATACGGATGCCGTCGGGTCCGCCGCCTCCAACCAGATCCTCTCGGAGCGCCGCGCCGAATCGCTGAAATGGCTGCTCGTGCAGGAATTCGGCATTCCCTCCCGCGCCCTCGAAACCGTCGGATACGGCGAGGATTACCTGCTCGTCCAGACGCTCAGCGAGGAATGGCGCAACCGGCGCGTGACGCTGCGCCGCATCGATGAGTTCGTGCGCTAAAATCCGCGACAAATCCGTGACGATCACCGCGGCCCGGTCCTCCGGCAGCCGCGGTGATTGCGTTTCGGGCGACGGGTCCAGACCAATTCGCCGCTGGAAACGCCGTCACAGCTGTGCCATATGACTGTCACGCGCAATTCCGGAGGCGATGGATCCGGTGGACGGATCGATCGGCAGACAAACGGAATTTCTCGCTCGCATGGACAGCCGCACGCCCGACCTTCGCGATTTGCTCAGCAAGCGGGTGCGCATCCTGCACACCAAGCGGCGCCTCAGCATCCAGAAGCGCATCGTGGAGTTCGAGCAGCAGACCTATGTGCTGCATTTCTTCCTGCGCAAGTCGACGAAGGACCGCTTCGAGGCGGCGGTGCGAAAGCTCCAGGAAGCAGGCATTTCCGCTCAGCATGTCTGTGCCGGCACCCGCTCGCGGCGCGAGGCCTTGCGGGCCGGCGGCCACTGGCTGGCGCTCTCCTTCCTGCCGGGCACGCCGTTGTCGCGCAAGGCCCATCCGAAAGCCCTCGCCGCGCTCGGCGGGACGCTGGCGAAGCTGAACGCGATCGAGGGCGCCGCAGCCGGTGCGCTTTTCGAGCGGCGCCGCCCCGTGCTGCCGCACGAGGCCTATCTTTCCCTCGCCGGTGCGGCGCATACGCCCGAAGAGCGGCGCTGGATCGAGGAGAGCCTTGCCCGCATGCGCCGGCTTCCCGCCAACCAGCTGACCCACGGCGATCTCTACGGCAGCAACATCATCGAGCAGGGCGACCATGCGATCGGCCTGATCGACTACGAGCTGATGACCTATGACGTCTCGGGCATCGAGCTTGCCGCCACGCTGATGCGCCCCTTCTGTCGCCAGGGCGTACAGCGGCGAAGCCTGCTCCAGGGCTACCTCGCCGCCTGCCCCGCCGCCCTTGCCGATATCTGGCAGCGCCACGCGCCGGACCTCGTCTTCACCGCGGCGACGCGCCTGCTCGCCGCGCGGCAGAGGCGCATCCGCCACCTCGCCATCCGGGATCGCGTGCTGGCAGCCGGCGAGCGCGTGCTGCCATCCCCGTTGAGCAAACGGGTGGTGGCCCGGCGTGCGGCCATCGCCAAGAACATCGCCTCCGCCCGGGAGAACGAGGCCTATTACCTGCATATCGCCCGGACCATGGTCGGCCTCTGCCTTGCCGAGCCGGCGATCGACGCCGTGCGCCTCCTGGAGCAGTGCGACAAGCTCTTCCGCAAGCCGGGCTGAGCCGCAAGAAACGGGTGTCGCGGCCGCGGCAAAGGCGGGAAGGTATCGCTACGTCAACCGGAGCCCCCCGCCATGTCCATCCGCTTCCTGCCCCTGCCGACCGAAACCGCCGCCGCCTATTGGGCCGGCGGCACGGATGCCTACGGCCTTGCCCCGGAACGGCATGTCTCCAACGGCACGGGCGTGCCCTGCCGCCATTGCCTGCGGCTGGTCGGCGCCGGGGAGCCCTATCTCATCCTGGCGCACCGTCCCTTCCCGGCCGTGCAGCCCTATGCGGAAACCGGGCCGATCTTCCTCCATGCCGAGCCCTGCGCCGCCCACGCGCCCTCGCAAACTCCGCCGCCGATGCTGACCAGCCGCGATTACATCGTGCGCGGCTACTCGGCGGAAGACCGCATCCTCTACGGCACCGGCGCCGTGGTGCCGACGCCCGACATACCGGCCTATGCCGCAACGCTGCTCGCCCGGGAGGATGTCGCCTACCTGCACATCCGCTCGGCCCGCAACAATTGCTACCAGTGCCGCGTCGAGCGGGCATGAAAAAGGCCCGGATCGCTCCGGGCCTCGTCCTGTTCGCTGCGTGCCCGGTCAGGCGACGTTGAGCACCGCTTCCGGCGCATAGGCCTCGTAGCCGAGGGCGTCGGCGACCGGACGGTTCGTCACGCGGCCCCTGTGCACGTTGAGGCCGGCGCGCAGGTGCCGGTCCTCGGCAATCGCCTTCAGGCCCTTGTCGGCAAGCTGCAGGCCGTAATGCAGCGTCGCATTGTTCAGGGCGTGGGCCGAGGTGACCGGCACGGCGCCCGGCATGTTGGCGACGCAATAGTGCACCACGCCGTCCACCTCGTAGGTCGGGTCGGAATGGGTGGTGGCGTGCGAGGTCTCGAAGCAGCCGCCCTGGTCGATGGCGACGTCGACGATGACCGCGCCCTTCTTCATGCCCGAGAGCATTTCGCGGGTGACGAGCTTCGGCGCCGCCGCACCGGGGATCAGCACCGCGCCGATGACGAGATCGGCGGAGAAGACCTCCTCTTCCAGCGCGTCGATCGTCGAATAGCGCGTGTGGATGCGCCCGCCGAAGAGGTCGTCGAGCTGGCGCAGGCGCGGGATCGAGCGGTCGAGGATGGAGACATCGGCACCGAGGCCGGCCGCCATCTTCGCGGCATGCAGGCCGACGACGCCGCCGCCGATGATCGCGACCTTGGCCGGCAGCACGCCCGGCACGCCGCCGAGCAGGATGCCGCGGCCGCCATTGGCCTTCTGCAAGGCCGTCGCGCCCGCCTGGATGGAGAGGCGGCCGGCGACCTCGGACATGGGCGCAAGGAGCGGCAGGCCGCCGCGCTCGTCCGTCACCGTCTCATAGGCGATGGCGGTGACGCCGGAGGCGAGAAGACCCTTGGTCTGGTCCGGATCGGGCGCAAGATGCAGGTAGGTGTAGAGAATCTGTCCGTCGCGGAGCTGCGCCCATTCGGCAGGCTGCGGTTCCTTGACCTTCACCACCATGTCGCACTTCTGAAAGATATCGGCGGCGGTGGCGGCAATCCTCGCGCCGGCGGCGCGATAGGCGTCATCATCTGCGCCGATGCCGGCGCCGGCCTTGGTCTCGACGAGAACCTCGTGGCCGTGGGCCACATATTCGCGCACGGCACCGGGCGTCAGGCCCACCCGATATTCATGATTCTTGATTTCCTTCGGACAACCGACACGCATGCGCGTTCCTTTCCCAGTCTGTTCCCGTTTTTGCTTGCCGCCGTTCCCGGCGGGATCACCATGGAAGCAGAGGACGGGCGCAATGTCCTTGCAAAGCCGGTTTGCGAAATCCCTGACTGTCGAATATTCTCCGAATATCAGCATGATTTTCGAAGGAAATTCGAATGGCACACTTGGATGCAATCGATACTGCGATCCTCAAGGCTCTCCAGCAGAACGGGCGGATTTCCAACGCGGAGCTTGCCGAGCGCGTCGGCCTGTCGCCCTCGGCCTGCTCGCGCCGTCTCGACATCCTCGAAAAATCCGGCACCGTCACAGGTTATCACGCCCGCATCTCGCCCAAGGCGCTCGACTACAAGATGATCGCCATCGTGCACATCTCGCTGTCCGGCCAGTTCGCCAAGACGCTCGCGGAATTCGAGGCGGCGGTGAAACTCTGCCCCAATGTGCTGGTCTGCTACCTGATGTCGGGCGAATACGACTACATCCTGCGCGTCGCCGCCAAGGACCTGGAGGACTACGAGCGCATCCACCGCGACTGGCTGTCGGCGCTGCCCCACGTGGTGAAGATCAATTCGAGCTTCGCGCTGCGCGAGATCATCGACCGGCCGAATATCGGGGTCTAGGTCATTCCGTTTCAGGCCATTCCGGGCAAATCTGCCTTAGCTTGAAACGACCCGGTTGCGGCCGGCATTCTTCGCGGCATAGAGCCGGGCATCGGCGGCCGAAAGCAGCGCGTTCAGCGTCGTGCCGTCGCTGTAGCTGTTGGCGACCCCGATGCTGACCGTCACCGTCACGCCGTCCGGCCGGCGGATTTCGGCCTCGACGGTCCGGCGCAGCATTTCCGCACGATCGGCACCGACCGCCGGGGGCATGTCCTCGCAGATCACCACGAACTCCTCGCCGCCGAAGCGGAACAGGCGGTCGCCGGCGCGCAGCGCCCGCTGCAGGCAGGCGGCTGTCTCCTTCAGCACGCCATCGCCGGCAAGATGGCCGAAGCGGTCGTTGACCTGCTTGAAATGATCGGCATCGATGATCATCAGCGCCATCGGCTTGCCCTCCGCCAGCATGGCGGACAGGATGCGCGGCGCCTCGAACTCCAGGCGGCTGCGATCATAGACCCCCGTCAGCGCATCGCGGCCGGAGCGGTCAAGCAGGTCCTCGTAGCGCTCGCGGAAGGTGAGGTCGGCGAAGATATCCGATATCGGCCGTGGCGAGACGGGAATCGCCGAGATGCGGGAATAATGCAGATAGATGGTGATCAGCACCGCATAGGCGCTCGCCGCCATCATCTTGGCGATCCAGCCGCCCCAGAAGACCTCCGGCGGCGCACCGTTGAGGAAATGCAGCGCGGCGAAGAAACCGATCTGGTCGAAGGTGAGCACGGCAACGCCCGAGACGAAGAACCGCATGGCCGTGCTCTTCCTGAAGACCCGCCCGAGCCGCTCGTAGAGCAGGATGATCACCAGCGAATCGAGATAGAGCAGCGTCGTGCCCCAGAGCATCAGCCAGCCCATCTCGTCGATGAAGGCGAGATCGGCGATGCGTCCCGGCACCACGCCGATCGTCTGGTGATGGCGCAGGAAGAAGCCGAGGCCGACCGTCAGGAAGTTGCCCGCAAGCAGGCCGTAGATCGGCGCGCGCACCACCGCCGCGTCCTCCTTCACATAGAGCAGGAGGATCATCATCAGCTTGCCGGAAAACAGCACCGAGGAGCCCGGCGAGATGACGCCGAAGGGCAATTCGATGTAGAAGACCGCCGCAAGATAGGTCTCAAGAAAATGCATCACGCCGAGCGCGGCGATGAAGACGCCGATGCCCAACTGATGGCGCAGGTGCAGGAGGCCCACCATGAAGACGAAGTAGAACCCGGCCTCGATGAGAAGCAGGATCAGGTTTTCAATACCCATGGGCGGTCCGCAGCATCCTCGACTGCCCGCCAGCTAAACCCGGCGCGAGAGTCGCAACAAGTCGTTTTCCCGCGGATACAGGCAATCGCGCCGGTTCTCCAGCGCTTCCTTGCGATTTTTCACAACGGTGGACGAAAATCCGCCCGGCGACGTTCAGACCTGCCGGTTTTCCACGCCGTCGCCGAAGAGCGAGGCACCGTGCTGGTCGACAATCTGCCTGGCCTTGCGGAAGGTGGAGGCGACCGTATCGTCCCGCGAGGAGAAGAGATCGGCGCGGATGAAGCTGCGGGTCAGCACCCGCTCACCATCCCGCTTCTCGATCCTGCCGGCAAGGCGGTACTGCCCGCCTTCCGCAATGGGGGCCGCGACGAGGGTGAGGTCGTTGTAGGCCTCGGTTTCCTCCGCGACTTTCGCCGGAGCTGCCGAGTCGCCGCCGCGACCGAAGAGTTTTGAAAAGAACGATGCCATGGCCGATTGCTAACACAGGCCGCGGCAGCCTCCAAGGGGAGAGCTGTGGATACTCGCCTCCTGGCCGCGCCCTTCCACCCTTCGGCAGAAGGCCGCGGCAGGCGGATGCGGAACGCTAGATCACGAGATTGGCCAGAATCTCGTTTTCCGTGATGTCCTGGTAGCGCAGGCCCGCGCCGTCGAAGGCCTTCTTCAGCGCGGCGAAATTCTCCGGCGCCCTGGTCTCGATGCCGATGAGGATCGAACCGAAGTTACGGGCGGATTTTTTGAGATATTCGAAGCGGGCGATGTCGTCGTCCGGGCCGAGCAGGTTGAGGAAATCGCGCAGCGCGCCGGGGCGCTGGGCAAGGCGCAGGATGAAGTACTTCTTCAGCCCCGCATGCCGCATGGCCCGCTCCTTGACGTCGGGCAGGCGCTCGAAATCGAAATTGCCGCCGGAAACCACGGCGACGACCGTCTTGCCCTCCAGCGCCTCCCGGCCCAGCGCGTCCAGCGCCGTCAGCGACAGCGCGCCGGCCGGCTCCAGCACCACGCCCTCGACGTTCAGCATGTCGATCATCGTCACGCAGATCGCGTTTTCCGACAGCAGCATCACCTGGTCGGCGGAAAAGCGGCTGAGCGCGGCGAAGTTCAGCGCCCCGATCTGGCCGACCGCGGCACCGTCGACGAAATTGTCAACCTGGTCGAGTGTCACCACGGTTCCGCTTTCGAGGCTGCGCCGCAGGCTCGGCGCGCCGGCCGGCTCGCAGAAGACAAAGCTCGACGGGCCGATCCTGCCGTCGAGATAGCCGGTGATGCCGGAGGCAAGGCCGCCGCCGCCGACCGGCAGCACCACGAGGTCCGGCAGCCTGCCATCGGGCAGCTGCGCGACGAATTCCGCGGCCACCGTCGCCTGCCCCTCGATGATATCGGCATGGTCGAAGGGCGGCACCATCAGCGCGCCGGTCGCCTCCGCATGGTCGCGCGCGGCCTTGTAGCACTGGTCGAAGAAGTCGCCGATGAGCTTGATCGTCACGAAGTCGCCGCCGAACATGCGCGTCTTGTCGATCTTCTGCTGCGGCGTCGTCACCGGCATGAAGACCACGCCCGGCACGCCGAAATGGCGGCAGACGAAGGCAAAGCCCTGCGCGTGGTTGCCGGCCGAGGCGCAGACGAAGCTGCGCGCACCGGCATCGTCGGCGAGAACCTTGCGGAAGAAGTTGAACGCCCCCCGGATCTTGTAGGAGCGCACCGGCGAGAGGTCCTCGCGCTTGAGGTAGATCTCCGCGCCGTAGCGGGCGGAAAGGTGTTCGTTCAGCTGGAGCGGCGTTTCGGGGAAGAGTCCGCGCAGGGCCTCCATGGCCGTGTCGACGTCGGATGTCATGCTCTGGTCCGTGTTCGATAGGATTGGGTTCAAAATGCTGCGTGTCTTGCCTTCGGGAGAGGACAGAGGCAGGGAAAGCCGGTCATTCTTCAAACCTTTCCGACGCCCCGCGGCCGCGGGGCCCACGAAGCAGAACCCGCCCGAACCGGATGGACCGCGCCGCCGCGCCATCCTTGAGTTTGGACGATGCAAAGGCTATGGCATATCGACGCGACGGTTACCACCCGCCCTGGCCACCATGGCCTCTTCGAGACCAGAACTTGAACGCCACCATCTTCCGATCAGCCATCAACATCGCAGCGATCAGCGGGATCTACCTTTCCGTGGCGATGCTGATCCCGGCACTCATCGACGTCTATTACGGCCACCCCGATTCGGAGGTTTTCTTTCTCTCCGCCTTCATGACCGGCGGTCTCTCGCTCACCACCGCCGCGGCCACGCGCGCCGGCCCGCCGCCGTTCAACAAGCGCATGGGCTTTCTGGTCGTCAACATGCTCTGGCTTTCCGGCAGCATCATCGGCGCCATCCCGCTCTGGCTGTCCTCGCTGGACCTCACCTTCGCGCAGGCCTTCTTCGAATCGGTCTCGGCGATCAGCACGACCGGCTCCACCGTCATCGTCGGCCTCGACCATGCGCCGCCCGGCGTGCTGATGTGGCGCTCGCTGCTGCACTGGCTCGGCGGCATCGGCATCCTCGCGCTCGGCCTCTTCATCATGCCGTATCTGCGCGTCGGCGGCATGTCCTTCTTCAAGCTGGAATCCTCGGACACGGCCGACAAGCCCTTCGCCCGCATCGCAAGCTACACCCGCGCCTTCCTCGCCCTCTATATCGGCATCACCCTGCTGTGCGCCGTGATCTATGCCGCGCTCGGCATGAACCGCTTCGACGCGCTGAACCACGCCATGTCGACGGTCGCGACCGGCGGGCTTTCGACGCACGACGCCTCCTTCGGCTATTTCAAGAGCCTGCCGCTGCTGTGGGCCGCCACCTTCTTCATGACGCTTTCCAGCCTGCCCTTCTCGCTGCTCATCCTCTTCGTCGTGCGCGGACGCATCGATGCCTGGCGCGATCCGCAGATCCGCGTCTTCCTCGGCTATCTCGTGCTCTTCGCGCTCGCGGCCAGCATATTCCAGCGGCTGGAGAATGGTGTCAGCTTCCACGAGGCGCTTGCCCACTCC
This sequence comes from Shinella yambaruensis, assembly GCF_050859155.1. Classification (NCBI taxonomy): domain Bacteria; kingdom Pseudomonadati; phylum Pseudomonadota; class Alphaproteobacteria; order Hyphomicrobiales; family Rhizobiaceae; genus Shinella; species Shinella yambaruensis. The sequence goes on along the minus strand of NZ_CP150638.1, from coordinate 1,634,673 downwards.
TTCTTCACGGTCGCCTCCATTCTCTCGACGACCGGCTTTGCCAGCGACGACTATACGCAATGGGGCCATTTCATCGTGGCGCTCGCCTTCGTCGCCACCTTCATGGGCGGCTGTTCAGGCTCCACTTCCGGCGGCCTGAAGGCCTATCGCCTGATCATCCTCTTCAACTTCATCCGCACCGGCCTCTACCGCCTGATCTATCCGGACGGCATTCATGCCGTCCGCTACGGCCCGATGACGGTCGACGCCGATTTCCAGCGCGGCGTCTTCCTGTTCTTCATCACCTATGTGGCGCTCTCCGCGGTAGGGGCGATCGTGCTGGGGCTGATGGGCTATGACGTCCTGACGGCCGTCTCGGCGGCCGCCACCTCGCTGTCGAATGTCGGCCCCGGCATCACGCAGGCGATCGGCCCGGCCGGCACGTTCGCGGTCTTCCACGATGCGGCGCTCTACGTGCTCTCCTTCCTGATGCTGCTCGGCCGCCTCGAAATCCTGACCGTGCTCGTCATCCTGACGCCGCTCTTCTGGAAGAACTGATCGCGCGACGACCTGCGGGCGTTCTTGACTGTTGCCATGCTTCTTCGCATCCTGCCGCCAACCGGCTGGAGGAAGACGGAATGTTCGTGTCGAAGTCCCTGTTGCGCATGACCTTTGTCGCCGCGCTCGCACCCACGCTCGCCCTTGCCGGTCCCCTCGCGGATGCGGCGAAGAAGGCGGAGGAACAGGCCGCGGCCGGCGACACGGTCGGCGCGCACAACACGATCCGCGATGCCTTCGGGGCCTTCGCAGCCACCCTGCCCTTCTCGATCGGCAAGGCCGTCTTCGTTTCGGCCGCGCCGGAGGGCTACGGCATGTATGCGGTGCGACCGGAAGCCAGCTTCAAGGCCGGCGAGGCGCTGATCTCCTATGTCGAGCCGGTCGGCCTCACCTGGCGGCCGGCCGACGGGGGCCTGCTCGAATCGCATTTCACCGTCGACCTGGAACTGCTCGATCCGAAGGGCACGGTGCTCGCCGAGCAGAAGGCCTTCGGCTCCTTCGACTTCAAGGGCAGCGTGCGCAACCAGGAGGTCTTCGCCAAACTGACGCTCAATCTCAGCGGCCCGCCGGTCGGCGACTATGTGCTGCGCTACCGCTTCCGCGATGCCGCAAGCGGCGCGGTCGCGATCAGCGAGCAGCCCTTCAAGATCGTTCCCTGACCGACTTTTCCACAGGCACGCAGAGAATTGTGACAAGCCGGAATCGGCGCTTTCCAGAGGATTGACGGTCAATTATGACAGCCGCATGACAACCCCAGCCACGTAAGGGGCACCCATGCTTTCGCTGTTTCGCAAACTCATGCCGCGCGAGGACCGTTTCTTCGATCTCTTCGAGCAGCATTCCCGCACCGTCGTCGGCGCCGCCGAAGCCCTGCAGTCGCTCCTTGCCGGCGGGCCGGACATGGAAAGACACTGCAACCGCATCGTCGAACTGGAAGACAAGGCCGACGACATCACCCGCGAGGTGCTGCTCGCCGTGCGCCGCAGCTTCATCACGCCCTTCGACCGTGGCGACATCAAGGACCTGATCCAGTCGATGGACGACGCCATCGACATGATGCACAAGACGGTCAAGACCATCCGCCTCTACGAGCAGACGAGCTTCCAGCCCGGCATGCAGGAAATGGGCGAAGCGGTCGTCAAGGCCGCCCATCTTATCGCCGAGGCCATTCCGCTGCTCGACAAGGTGGGCGTGCATGCCGGCCGCCTCAGCACGATCGCCGAAGAGGTAACCCGCGTCGAGGGCCGCTCGGACGAGCTGCACGACCAGGGCCTCAAGGACCTCTTCAGGCAATACGGCAAGACCGACCCGATGGCCTATATCATCGGCAGCGAGATCTATGGCGAGCTCGAGAAGGTCGTCGACCGCTTCGAGGACGTTGCCAATGAAATCAGCGGTATCGTGATCGAGAACGTCTGATGGACGCCACCCTCGCCTTTCCGCTGCTCGTCGGCCTCGTCGGCATCGCGCTGCTGTTCGATTTCCTGAACGGCCTGCACGACGCGGCGAACTCGATCGCCACGATCGTCTCGACGCGCGTGCTGCGCCCGCAATATGCCGTCATGTGGGCGGCATTCTTCAACTTCATCGCCTTCCTGTTCTTCGGCCTGCATGTCGCCGAGACGCTCGGCAAGGGCATCATCGATCCCGGCATCGTCAGCCCGCTCGTCATCTTCGCGGCGCTGATGGGCGCGATCATCTGGAACGTCGTCACCTGGATCTTCGGCATCCCCTCATCCTCCTCGCACGCCCTCATCGGCGGCCTCGTGGGCGCGGGCCTTGCCAAGACAGGCTTCGACGCGGTCGTCTGGAGCGGCCTCATCAAGACGGCGAGCGCCATCTTCCTGTCGCCCGCCATCGGCTTCCTGCTGGCCCTCATCCTCGTGCTCACGGTCTCCTGGCTCTTCGTGCGCCAGACGCCGTTCGCCGTCGACCGCACCTTCCGCGTCATGCAGTTCATCTCGGCCTCGCTCTATTCGCTCGGCCATGGCGGCAACGACGCGCAGAAGACCATGGGCATCATCGCCGTGCTGCTGTTCTCGCAGGGCTATCTCGGCAACGAATTCCACGTGCCCTTCTGGGTGGTCATCACCTGCCAGGCGGCGATGGCGCTGGGCACCCTGATGGGCGGCTGGCGCATCGTCCATACGATGGGCTCCAAGATCACCCGCCTCAACCCGATGCAGGGGTTCTGCGCGGAGACGGGCGGAGCGATCACCCTCTTCGCCGCCACCTGGCTCGGCATCCCGGTCTCGACCACGCACACGATCACCGGCGCGATCATCGGTGTCGGCGCCGCGCGCCGCGTCACTGCCGTGCGCTGGGGCATCGCCGGCAACATCGTCTGGGCCTGGATCATCACGCTGCCGTCCGCCGCCGCGATCTCCGCCCTCTTCTTCCTCGCCATCAACGCCGTCACCGGCTGAGGCGAGCCCAAACGGAAACGGCGGAAGCGTTGCCGCTCCCGCCGTTCCGGTCATGCCGTTTTCAATTACGGATCAGAAAAGATCAGATGCGTGGACCGGCTGGCCCAGATCGTGCGCCGCTGCGAAGTGGAACGCATCGGCGCCCGCCGCATCCGAGGCATCCTCAATGGCAAAGGGACGGGCGGCGAAGGCGGCCGTGTCGTGGTCGCCGTCGGGAGCCGCCATCTTCTTGAAGACGAACGCGTCGGCGCCGCTGTGATCGTCGTCCGCCGGCTCGCCCGCCTTCTTCACGCTGGTGAACTTGAGCTGGATCTTGCTGAAGAGTTCGGCCGTCTTCGACGAATCGAAGAGATACTTGTCGGATTTGTCGTAATAGCTGCCGAAGGCCTTGAGGTTGATCTTGGCCGTGCCGATCACGTCACCGTCACCGTCCACCGCCTTGAACGTCACCACATCGCCGGAAATCTTCGTCGAGGTGATGGTCATCTTTTCGGTGCCGAGGGCGTAAACCAGCTTGAACTTGCTGAAATCCCCATCCTTCTCAAGGTTGAGGCTGTAGTTCATCTTCGTATTGAAGCTGTCGGTGTAGGTCGCCTTGATGGTAAGGCCGGCCTTCGTCTGCGCCGTGGAATAGGCCAGCTTGCTGCTATAGCCCTCGGCCTCGATCTTCAGACTCAGGCTCGTCGTGGTCTTGCCGACCTTCATCAGGATGTCGGTCTTGCTGTCGCCGAAGCTGCTGTCGACTTCAACGGTGGCCTTCAGGGTCGTGGCGGTCTTGCTGAACTTGGTCAGCGTAACCGTAAAATCACCGACGCCGCTGAGCGAACCGTAGGTCTTCTGGAGATAGGCCTTCGTCAGGTATTTCGGAAATTTCATCTACGCCCCCCAATGGTGCTCCACATTGAAACATTGGGCGCTAAAAAAGCGAAAGTTCTTTTACCTGGCAAGACTTCGCCTATAGATTGCGCCTCTTCGGCGCCGAAGGATGCAACTGTGTTGCAAGACCGGCACAGACCGCCCTGGCATCGGCAGAAAAACGACGGTTTCCGACCGCAGGAGCCACGCAACCGGCGCCGCTCTGTCCTTTCACCGACCGGCTGCGAATCACCGCCACAAAGGACACCCCATGGGTGCCGCATGGTGCGGGCGGCGGGGATCGAACCCGCACAGCCAAGGCCGAGGGATTTTAAGTCCCTTGCGTCTACCAGTTTCGCCACGCCCGCGTGCCCCGCTTTTCGGAAAGTCGAGGAGGTTCGTCAATAGGGCGTCCCGGAAATCTCCGGCCTTTCCCATTTCGGAAAGAGAGCGATGAAGCCGAACCTTCGGATGTTGGACGATCGAGGAACCGGATACCCGCATTTCGCGCGGTTTGCGGGCGGGTACGAAAAGCGGCGCGGCCTTATGCAGGCCGCGCCGCTCTGTTCGGCGACGTTTCAGGAGAACGTCAGGCCGAAAGCTTGGCCGCGATCCTGGCGACATGGGCGCCCTGGAAGCGGGCGGCGTCCAGTTCGATTTCGGACGGCTGGCGCGAGCCGTCGCCGTCGGTGATCGTCGAAGCGCCGTAGGGCGAGCCGCCCTTGACGGCTTCGACGCCCATCTGGCCCTGGAAGGCATAAGGCAGGCCGGCGACGACGAGGCCGTGGTGCAGCAGCGTCGGGATGAAGCCGAGGATGGTCGATTCCTGGCCGCCGTGCTGGGTGGCCGAGGAGGTGAAGACCGAGCCGACCTTGCCGACCAGCTTGCCCTGCGCCCAGAGGCTGCCCGTCTGGTCCCAGAAATTGCGCATCTGCGAGGCGACCGTGCCGAAGCGCGTGCCGGCGCCGACGATGATGGCATCGTAGCTGGCCAGCTCGTCGACGGTGGCGATCTCGGCCTTCTGGTCGAGCTTGAAGTGCGAGGCCTTCGCCACCTCTTCCGGCACCAGCTCCGGAACGCGCTTGACGGTCACCTCGGCCCCGGCCGACTTCACGCCTTCCGCCACGGCATAGGCCATGGCTTCGATATGGCCATAGGCCGAGTAGTAAAGAACCAGTACGTTTGCCATCGTCGTCTCCTGTTTCGATGATGCCTTTCCGCTTGATCGCGGCGTCTCGTTGGATGTAGCACTTCAGGGTGGCGGTCCCCCAGCGGCCGCCCGGTCGACAGACTGTTCACCCGCCATTGACAATGCCGTTCCTTCCGGTCGGCATTTCTGTCCGAACTTCAGAGAGCGCCCATGAGTTCCCGTCCCATCGCCACCGCCGCCATGCTCGCCATCGGCGACGAACTGCTCTCCGGGCGCACCAAGGACAAGAATATCGGCCAGCTCGCCGACGTGCTCTTCCTCGCCGGCATCGATCTCAAGGAGGTGCGCATCGTCGGCGACGACGAGGACGCGATCGTCGAGGCGCTGAATGCGCTGCGCGCGCGCCATACCTATGTCTTCACCTCCGGCGGCATCGGCCCGACCCATGACGACATCACGGCGGATGCCGTGTCGAAGGCCTTCGGCGTGCCCTGCCTCTACGATCCGCTCGCCATGCAGCTGCTCGGCGCGATGTACGAGCGCCGCGGCGTGGAGTTCAACGCGGCGCGCCAGCGCATGGCGCGCATGCCCGAAGGCGCCGTCCATATCGAGAACGCCGTCTCGACGGCACCGGGCTTCCAGATCGGCAATGTCTATGTCATGGCCGGCGTGCCGCAGGTCTTCACCGCCATGCTCGGCACCGTCGTGCCGAGGCTTGAAGGCGGCGTGCCGATGCTGTCGCGCTCCGTCGCCTCGCCCTTCGGCGAGGGCGACATCGGCAGCGCGCTGGCGGAGATCCAGAAGAAGCACCCGGAAACCAGCATCGGCTCCTATCCGCGCTTCAGCGAGAACCGCTTCTCGACGGAAATCGTCATCCGCAGCCGCGAAGACGCTCCGGCGGAAGCGGCCGAACGTGATATACTTCAGATGATTGCCGAAATCGCCGCGGCCAAGGCCGCGTCTTGATCCCGATCAAGGTTTGGCGACACCGGCAGGCGCATGCTTCCAGGGACCCAGAACAGGAGGCCGAAATGACCTACAAGACCATCGTGGCGGTGTTGAGCGCCGCCGAGGACGCCGGCAAGGTGACGGACCATGCGCTCGCGCTTGCGCGCAGCACCGGCGGCCATGTCATCGGCATCCATGCGGAAGCGCCGGTCGTGGTCACGCTGATCGCGCCGATGGAATATCCCGACCCGAACGCCGTGCTCGACCTGCAGGAGCGCGCCCAGCGCCAGTCGCGCGAGGTCGAGCAGGCCTTCAAGTCGCGCTGCGAACGCGACGACATCTCCTATGAATGGCGCCTCTTCACCGGCACCGCCGGTTATGCCTCGGCCGGCGTCATCGACAGTGCCCGCGGCGCCGACATCGTCATTGCCGGCCAGTTCGACCCCGATCTCGACGGCCCGGCGCGCGAGGACATCGAGGACCTGCTCTACGAAAGCGGCCGCCCGGTCTACCTCGTCTCCAACGCCCCGGCCGGTCCCGCGCCGATCGAGCGCGTGCTGCTCGCCTGGAACGGCTCACGCGAAGCGGCCCGCGCCGCCTTCGACGCCCTGCCCTTCCTGACGGGCGCGAAGGAGGTCGAGATCTTTACCGTCGACCCGCCGGAAAACGCCATGCAGTCGCGCGACTTCTGCGGCGCGGAGCTTGCGGCGACGCTCGCCCGCCACGGCGTCAAGACCACGGTCGCCTCCGGCGCCTCCGACGGCCATTCGGTGGCCGAGGTGCTGAACCGGCGCGCGACGGACATCGATGCCGGCCTCATCGTCATGGGCGCCTACAGCCATTCGCGGCTGCGCCAGCGCCTCTTCGGCGGCGTCACCAGCGCCATGATGCGCCATGCCCGCGTGCCGACGCTGATGTCGCGGTAGGCCCTGCCCCGGCGACTTCGCTGTGGATCGCCCGGCTTCTGCGGCCGGGCGATGATTTTCATGGGGGCCGAACTGCGTTAGGGAGAAGGAATCTTCTTTTTTCCGCCTATCAGGAGCCCGCCATGTCGCTGCCCGACAAAGCCTTCCCCGTATCCTGGGACCAGTTTCATCGCGACGCGCGCGCGCTTGCCTGGCGGCTGGCGGATGGCGGGCGCGAATGGCGGGCGATCGTCTGCATCACCCGCGGCGGCCTCGTGCCGGCGGCGATCGTCTCGCGCGAGCTGAACATCCGCGTCATCGAGACCGTCTGTGTGGCCTCCTACCATGACTATGTCTCGCAGGGCGAAATGCATGTCCTGAAGGGCATCTCGGAGGAGCTCAGCAAGGAAGGCGGCGAAGGCATCCTCATCGTCGACGACCTGACGGATACCGGCAAGACCGCCGCCGAGGTGCGCGCCATGCTGCCGAAGGCGCATTTCGCCGCCGTCTATGCCAAGCCGAAGGGCCGCCCGCTGGTCGATACCTTCGTCACCGAGGTCAGCCAGGACACCTGGATCTATTTCCCCTGGGACATGGGCTTCACCTACCAGGAGCCGATCGCCAAGGGCACGCGCGGCTGAGCCTGCCGGCGGCGAGAAACGTCTTCAATGTTGCATCGCAACATACTGATCCGATTTTTCTTTTTCCGATAGCCGGTGGATGCGGGACCGCGCCCGCCGGCTTAATCTTTCCGCAATTCGCGCAAAGGATAGTGCTTGTGTTCACCGTATGCCAACGGTGACGGGAGGCATGGGCACAGATGCGTTATGCAAGGCCGGCATTCGCGGCGACCCTCGTCGGCGCGCTGTTCTTCTGCGGAACGGCCGGCGGACAACCGGACGTGCGCATCACCGCAGTCACCGAATTCATCGACGCCGCCGTGCGCCCCTGGCTGGACGAACCCGCGATCCTCAACGCCGTCATCGCCCAGAACGCCGCCCATGCCGGGCTCAGCCAGGCGGAGATCGACGATCTCGACGCCCGCTGGCGCAGCGAGCTTTCCAGCGCCGACCGGCCGATGATCGAGGCGCAGCTCTCCAATCCGCTCTCCCTCTACCTCAAGGGCCGGCAACGCGCGGCGGGCGGCCTGATCACCGAAATCTTCGTCATGGACAATCGCGGCCTCAATGTCGGCCAGAGCGACGTCACCTCCGATTACTGGCAGGGCGACGAGGCGAAATGGCAGAAGAGTTTCGGCGCGGGTGCGCTCCATATCGAGGAGGCGGAGCGCGACGAGTCCACCCAGCTCATGCAGTCGCAGGCAAGCCTGCCGATCCGCGACCCGGCGACCGGCGCCGTCATCGGCGCCATCACCATCGGCGTCAATCTCGACGCGCTTTGACGCTACGGCAGAGAATCACTTTATCCACGGTTCACAACTTCGTCCGGATGGCTATTCCCGGATGTCGGGGGTGGAAAAGACCCCGGGAATTCACCTGTTATTTTTTTCGCTTTTCCACAGCCACATGCTTCGCCGTCTTTTCTTTTGCCCCGAACCCGCTGATTTTTCAGGCGTCCGGCGATGTCCCCATTTTCCACAGCCGGCAGGCACAAGATGTAGCGTTCAAACTTCCATCACAAACCAACCCTTGACGGGAATCGGCCAGATGAGGTTAATGAATTCAAGTTGCGGCGGCGACTGGACCGTAATGTTACGAGGTCGGTTCTCATCACGAAATCGCGTTTGATGCGCATGTGGCCGGGTGGATGATCCGCTCGCCGCAGGGGTTTTTTCGCGCTCGTTTTCCTGAAACGCCACCGCATCCGATTGGGCTGGAAAAAAGAAGCTGTTGATACTATATTTAGTATTTGCAGCCAAACTCAGCACAAGATACAGGAAGTCGAGATTGATCGGCTTTCCCGCACGGACTGGACGATTTGGGCTGGCTGCAAGCAGTTGCGGCCGGACGGGGATAATTTGCGCCCTGTTTTTAAGGCAGGATGCGGCAGCGAAGGACAACGGACAATGCGCATAGAACGTCGTTTCACCAAACCCGGCCAGTCGGCCTATGCGGAGATCGAATTCCGCAAGGCCGTGAGCGAGATCAAGAACCCGGACGGCTCCATCGTCTTCCGCCTCGCCGATATCGACGTGCCGGCCCAGTTCTCCCAGGTCGCGGCGGACATCCTCGCCCAGAAATATTTCCGCAAGGCCGGCGTGCCCGCGCGCCTGAAGAAGGTCGAGGAGAACGACGTCCCCTCCTTCCTGTGGCGCTCCGTGCCCGACACCGAAGCCCTGAAGGCGCTCCCCGAGGGTGAGCGCTACGGCTCGGAAACCGACGCCCGCCAGGTCTTCGACCGCCTCGCCGGCACCTGGACCTACTGGGGCTGGAAGGGCAAGTATTTCGCTTCCGAGGAAGACGCTGCCGCCTTCAAGGACGAACTCGCCTATATGCTCGCCACCCAGCGCGTCGCCCCGAACTCGCCGCAGTGGTTCAACACGGGCCTGCACTGGGCCTATGGCATCGACGGCCCCGGCCAGGGCCATTTCTATGTCGACCCCTTCACCGGCAAGCTGACGAAGTCCAAGTCCGCCTACGAGCATCCCCAGCCGCATGCCTGCTTCATCCAGTCCGTCGAGGACGACCTCGTCAACGAGAACGGCATCATGGACCTGTGGGTGCGTGAGGCGCGCCTCTTCAAGTACGGATCCGGCACCGGCTCCAACTTCTCGCACCTGCGCGGCGAAGGCGAAAGGCTTTCGGGCGGCGGCCGCTCCTCCGGCCTGATGAGCTTCCTGAAGATCGGCGACCGCGCGGCCGGCGCCATCAAGTCCGGCGGCACGACGCGCCGCGCGGCCAAGATGGTCGTGGTCGACATCGACCATCCGGATATCGAGGACTACATCAACTGGAAGGTCAAGGAAGAGCAGAAGGTGGCGGCCCTCGTCACCGGCTCGAAGATCGTCGCCAAGCACCTGAAGGCCATCATGAAGGCCTGCATCAATTGCTCGGCCGATGGCGACCAGTGCTACGACCCGGCGGAAAACCCGGCCCTCAAGCGCGAGATCCGCGCCGCCAAGAAGGACCAGGTTCCGGAAAGCTACATCAAGCGCGTCATCCAGTTCGCCAGGCAGGGCTACAAGGACATCGAGTTCAAGACCTACGACACGGACTGGGATTCGGAAGCCTATCTCACCGTCTCCGGCCAGAACTCCAACAACTCCGTCTCGCTGAAGGACGATTTTTTGCGCGCCGTCGAGAATGACGGGGACTGGAACCTCACCGCCCGCAAGGACGGCAAGGTGATGAAGACGCTGAAGGCGCGGGACCTGTGGGAATCGATCTCCTACGCCGCGTGGGCCTCGGCCGATCCGGGCCTGCACTTCAACACGACGATGAACGACTGGCACACCTGCCCGGCTGCCGGCCCGATCCGTGCGTCGAACCCGTGCTCGGAATACATGTTCCTCGACGACACGGCCTGCAACCTCGCCTCGCTGAACCTTCTCCAGTTCAAGGACGCGGCGACGAAGAAGATCAACATCGCCGACTACGAACACGCCGTCCGCCTGTGGACCATCGTGCTGGAAGTCTCCGTGATGATGGCGCAGTTCCCCTCGCGCCAGATCGCCGAGCTCTCCTACGAGTACCGCACGCTCGGCCTCGGCTATGCGAACATCGGCGGCCTGCTGATGTCCTCGGGCATTCCGTACGATTCGGCTGAAGGCCGCGCCATCGCCGGCGCCCTGACCGCCATCATGACCGGTGTCGCCTATGCGACCTCGGCCGAGATGGCCGGCGAGCTCGGCCCGTTCCCGAACTTTGCGCCGAACCGCGAGAACATGCTGCGCGTCATGCGCAACCATCGCCGCGCCGCCTACGGCGAGACCGTCGGCTACGAGGCCCTCTCGGTCAATCCGGTCGCCCTCATCCATGCCGATTGCTCGGATGAGGCGCTCGTCGCCCATGCCGTCGCCGCCTGGGACAAGGCCGTCGAACTCGGCGAGAAGCACGGCTACCGCAACGCCCAGACGACCGTGATCGCGCCGACCGGCACGATCGGCCTCGTCATGGACTGCGACACGACCGGCATCGAGCCCGACTTCGCGCTGGTGAAGTTCAAGAAGCTCGCCGGCGGCGGCTACTTCAAGATCATCAACCGCGCCGTTCCCGAAGCCCTGCGCACGCTCGGCTATTCGGAAAGCCAGATCGCCGAAATCGAGGCCTATGCCGTCGGCCACGGCAACTTCAACCAGGCGCCTGCCGTCAACCCCGGCGCGCTGAAGGCCAAGGGCTTCCCCGAAGACAAGATCGAGGCCGTCAATGCGGGCCTCAAATCCGCCTTCGACATCAAGTTCGCCTTCAACCAGTGGACGCTCGGCGCCGACTTCCTGAAGGACGTGCTGAAGGTCTCGGACGAACAACTCACCGACATGTCCTTCAACCTCTTGGAGCATATCGGCTTCACGAAGAAGGAGATCGAGGCCGCCAACATCCATGTCTGCGGTGCGATGACGCTGGAAGGCGCGCCCTTCCTCAAGGCCGAGCATCTGGCGGTCTTCGATTGCGCCAATCCCTGCGGCAAGATCGGCAAGCGCTACCTTTCGGTCGAAAGCCACATCCGCATGATGGCCGCCGCCCAGCCGTTCATCTCGGGCGCCATCTCCAAGACGATCAACATGCCGAACGAGGCGACCGTCGAGGACTGCAAGAACGCCTACATGCTCTCCTGGAAGCTCGCGCTGAAGGCCAACGCGCTCTACCGCGACGGCTCGAAGCTCTCCCAGCCGCTCAACGCCTCGCTGATCGAGGACGCGGAGGACGAGGACGATGCGGTCGAGGCGCTGGCCGCCGCGCCTGCCGCCGCCCAGGCCGTCACGGTGACGGAAAAGATCGTCGAGAAGATCATCGAGCGTGTCGTCCGCGACCGTGAGAAACTGCCGAACCGCCGCCAGGGCTACACCCAGAAGGCCGTCATCGGCGGGCACAAGGTCTACCTGCGCACCGGCGAATTCGGCGACGGCCGCCTCGGCGAGATCTTCATCGACATGCACAAGGAAGGCGCCGCCTTCCGCGCGATGATGAACAACTTCGCCATCGCCATCTCGCTCGGCCTGCAGTACGGCGTGCCGCTGGAGGAATATGTGGAGGCCTTCACCTTCACCAAGTTCGAGCCGGCCGGCATGGTGCAGGGCAACGACGCCATCAAGAACGCGACGTCGATCCTCGACTATGTCTTCCGCGAGCTTGCCGTCTCCTATCTCGGCCGCCACGACCTTGCCCATGTCGATACGTCCGATTTCTCCAACACGGCGCTCGGCAAGGGCATCCAGGAAGGCAAGACGAACCTGATCTCGACCGGCTGGACGCGCGGCCACAAGCCGACGCTCATCCAGGGCGGCCAGGCTGGCGATCGCCCGCTCGCAGAGCCCAAGGGCGCCGCCACCGCCGCCCCGGCCAAGGCTTCGTCCGTCAGCAACATCACCTCGTTCGCCGGCAGCGCGGCCCGCAAGATCGAGCCGGTGACGGCGATCTCCCCCTCCGAAATCGTCGCCTTCAAGCGCGACTACGAGGAACGCGCCGCCGAATTCGCGGAAGAAGTGGCGGACGAGGCAGCCGAGGAGACGCCCGAAGGCGTGACCGCCCTCTTCTCCGACAAGGCCGCCGCCGAAGCCGCCAGCGCCAAGGCCGACGCCAAGAAGCTGGAGAACGAGCGCCGCATGCGCTCCATCGCGCAGGGCTACACGGGCAACATGTGCTCCGAGTGCCAGAACTTTACCATGGTGCGCAACGGCACCTGCGAGAAGTGCGACACCTGCGGCTCGACGAGCGGCTGCAGCTGACCGCCGCCCTTCGCCACAGGACATGAGAAACCGAAGGCAATTCTGGCCAATCCGTGACGAAATTGGCCAGTTTCGAAGGAAAAAACGGCCAACAGGGTTTTGATGCGGCGCGACGGTCGAGAAGCCGACTGATTCACCGGATCAGATAACGCAAATGTCCCGGGCAACTTAGCGCTGTCCGGGACCACAAAACAAAAAAGGCAGGCAGGGATGAGGGAGTCACTTCAGATCATTAGACCATAGGAATTCAGCAACATGCGCCAGATACCTAAGTTCGGATTTTCCGCTTTTTTGAAATTGATCAATTCCAATCCCAAACCACAGAAACGCCTTGTCCGTGATCGTTTTCGTCCGAGCACTGGCGGATATGATTTTCACAAAAGCCTCCGCCAACGCGTTCAGCGAATCGCGTTCGAAAACCTCGGTCTTCAGGAAGCGTTAGCGTCGACGACTGAGATCGGAAAAAAGGCCGAGCGTGAGTCGGCCATTCGCGGCCTTCGCCAATTCTTTGAATGGAGACAGAGGAACCTCGGCGACCTCTCCGCCTGCGAGAGTTTTCTATTCAGTAGTCCCAAGGGGCTTTTCAAGGTTGAGTTTACGCCGAACTTCCTCATCGAGCTGAACGGCCGTCGCACGGCGGTCCACCTTTGGAACACACGTCAAGCGTTGAGCGCCCGCTTGGTGAATGCGTCTCTTTGCATGGTAGCGAATCGTCATCCGCTGGAAGGCCGTCCCGATGACTTTGCTGTGCTGTCGTTGCAGGACGGGCGTCTGTTCAGATGGTCTGACGCGAACAAGGAAACGGCAGCGTTCGGCGAGAAATTGCTTGAGGTGCTTGATCTAGAGTTTGCAAATGCACGGCTTGAGTTTGGCTTGCCGGGGGCGGTCGAAGGGGACGCGCCGGACACCCCGACCCCGTGAACCGATTCGCTATGGACGGTTAAATTGTAAGGCGGACTGGCTCATCACCTATCCTGCCTGGCCTTGCTTTTCGATTGGTGATGACAGGCCGCGCCCGGTCCGTTCCAGCCATGATAGACCTCGCGGCTTTCGCCGGAGAAGACGTGCCGCGACAGTTCGATCTCCGCGACCAGCGGCGCATAGCCCTGGGTGAAGAGCGTGCGCAGCGAACCTTGATGGACCCGCGAGGCAACGATGGTGGGTTCGAGATGGCGCAGTTCCACACGTGCCTCCATATTCCTCCGGACCCTCCACGGGCCGGCAGATCTGCCAGTCGAACGGCGTCCTGCCGTCCTTCGGCAGGCCATGGGCGATGAAGATCCAGGGGCCGGCGACGGTCAGCCCATAGTCGCCGACCGCCCCCTCGATGATCGGCGCGAGCTCCGCAGCCGCCTGCCTGATCTCGCGAATGCGAAGGCGGCGCCGCATGCACAGCACCCACATGTCCGGCGTCTCGATGATGTTCATGGTCCCTCCCGTTTCGGCGCAGACCTATGACCGCGATTGTTTTCGAGTAAGCGGCTTCCTGGAAAGCCATGCCAAACGTGAGGCCGAAAGGCGCAAAGGGTGGAAAATCATTTCAAGACGGCCAATCCCTCCCGCGAACCCGCGGGCCAGGCACGATGTCATTGCGATGCGGGAAAGGGCGGGTTACATGCAAGCCTCCCGTTGCGGGAATCGACCTGCCCGTCCCGTGATGCAGAAGGAACAGTCGATGCCGATAGCGCCGCTCAAGGGGCCGATCGCCCTTGCCTACCGCGTCCTCGTCCTGCCGGGCGTCATTGCCTATCTCTTCGCCGTCAGCATCGTCGTGCTTGCCGCCGACCGGTTCTGGCTCGTCGATCTTCTCACCTTCGCCTGGCCCTACATCATCGCCACCGGCGCCCTGCTCGTCGTGGCCGCCCTGGTGACACGGCGCCTGAAGGCGATCGTGATTGCGGGGGCCGGCCTTGCGGTCGCCCTGATTCCGGCGGCCGATGTGCCGACCGCCCGCGCCTCCACCGCCGCAGGCGGCCTGAAGGTGCTGACCGCCAATCTCTTCGTCCGGAATGCGCAGGATCCTGCCGTCTTCATCGCGATGCTGCGCCGGGAAAAACCCGATATCGTCATCCTGCAGGAGACGACGAAGCGCTGGGAGGAGGCGCTTTCCGCCGCCGGCCTCTATGCCTATGAAAGCAATTCGGACGTGCGCGAGCGCGATGCCATCAAGGTCTTCTCCGTCCTGCCGATCCGCTCGCAGACCGAACTGAAGCGCGCCTTCACCGAGGAGCGCGCCTACAAGCAGCCGCTCCGCCTGGAACTGGACATGCGCGGCAAGCCGCTCTTCCTCTACGCCTTCCACCCCGAAACGCCGCGCCGGCTCTGGCAGTGGCACGATCGCAACGCCTATCTCTCGGCGGCCGCCGACGCGGTGCGCGGCGACCTCGAGACGGCGCCGGTCATCGTCGCGGGCGACTGGAACACGCCGACCTGGTCGCCCTTCTTCCGTGCCTTCCTCAAGCAGGCGGGCCTTGCCTCCACCGCGGGCGGCTGGCTGCAGCCGGTCACGCGGTTCAGCCAGAAACTCGACACGGTCGCCTATATCGGCGCCTCGATCGACCATATCGTCGTCTCGCCGGATATTTCCGTGCGGGCACGCCGCGTCGGCCCGAATTTCGGCTCGAACCATCTGCCCGTCATCGCCGAACTGGCGCTGCCGGAAACCTGACCCCCTCGCCCCTGAGGAAAAACACCCTATCTTAGGGGCGAAGCCATTTCGAGGGAGACGATCATGCCGACGGAAAAGGACAGCCCCAAAGCGTCGCTCGAGGAGGAACGCGCCCGGCAGAAGCGAAAGTCGGCCGAAACCGAGCAGGACGACTATCTGGAGGAGGCGCTGGAAGAGACCTTTCCGGCGAGCGACCCGATCGCCCCCGGCGAGGTGAAGGATCACGCCAAGTGAGCGGCGATGCGGCGCATGCCCGGCCCTTGCCGCGAACGGCCTGACCGGCGATGAGCACCGCATTCCTTTTCACCGGCCCGGACGATGCCGCCGTCACCCTGCTTCTTGCCCATGGCAGCGGCGCGCCGATGGATTCGCCGGCCATGAACGCGGCGGCGGATGCCTTGGCGGCGGAGGGCCTGCGCGTCGCGCGCTTCGAATTCTCCTACATGGCCGCCCGGCGCACCGAAGGCAGCCGCCGCCCGCCGCCCAGGGCCGAGACACTGAATCCCGAATTTCGCGCGGCCGTCGCGGATCTCGCCGCCACGGGGCCGCTCGTCATCGGCGGCAAGTCGATGGGCGGCCGTGTCGCCAGCATGGTGGCCGACGGGCTTCTTGCAGAAGGCCGCATCGCCGGCCTGCTTTGCCTCGGCTATCCGTTCCACCCGCCGGAAAAGCCGGCGCAGCTGCGCACGGCCCACCTCATGGCGCTCGCAACGCCAACCCTCATCTGCCAGGGTACGCGCGATCCCTTCGGCACGAAGGACGAGGTGCCCGGCTACGGACTGCCGGAGCGCATCCGCTTCCTGTGGCTGGAAGACGGCGACCATGACCTCAAGCCGCGCAAGAGCGTTTCCGGCTTTACCGTCGCCGACCACCTCGCCACCATGGCCAGCACCGTGAAGGCCTGGGCGGCAGGCCTCGGCTGACCCCTGTTCCATGCGGAACAGCGCCTGAAACCGTCCCATGCGAAGGTTTGGTCACTGGATGGAACGAACCATCCCGACCGAACCAGAGGGGACTTCGACATGCGCAATCTCATCCTTGCCGCCGCCATCGCTTTCACCGCCGCCACCTCCTTCGCCGCGCCGTCGCAGGCCGGCTATTACAGCTACGGCTACCAGCCCGCCTGCTTCATCAAGAAGATCAAGAGCTACGACTACTACGGCAACCTGATCATCAAACGCGTCCGCGTCTGCCACTAGCCGGCGCCCCGATCAGGGGTCGATCGAAGCATGGCCGCCGCTGGCAGACGGCCTCACGGACGCGACGAAGCCCGGATGCTCTCCCGTGCATCCGGGCTTCTCCTTTTCGATTACTCGCCGCTCACCTGCCCGGCCCAGCTTTGCGCACCGGATTCGCCATCGAGGAACGGCAGGGCCGTGCTGACGAGTGCGGGCGCTGCGAAGGTCTCGTAGTGGGTGAGGCCCGGCAGGATGGCGAGACGGTTCTTCGCCATGTTCTCCCGCATCCAGCCGGCATCCCTCAGCCCGCCGCCGAGCTTCTGGTAGAATTCGACGATATGTTCCGGGCGGATCATGTCGCTGTCGCCGAAGATCAGCATGACGGGCATGGAGAGCTTTGCCACCGCATCGGAGGCGTCGTAATCGACGCGCATGGCCGCGCCCATCGCGTCGAGCAGCTTCGGGAATTCGGAAACGTCCGGCGCGACGGCGGCATAGGACTTGTACATCGGCGTCTCCTTCATCATCTCCGCCATGGCTCCGGAGACCGCCTCCTGCTGCGGCAGCATTTCCGGGAAGAAGCCGTTCCTGGCGAAGGGCGCCGAGGCGATGACGAGGCGGCGCACCTTGTCCGGCGCGCCGGCGGCCATGTGCAGCGCCACGCCGCCGCCGAAGGAATAGCCGAGCACGTCGACCTGGTCGTAGCCCAGTTCCTCCACGAGCTCGGCCATGTCGGCGCCGATGGCGGCAATGTCGATCGGCCGCGTGCCGAGCGGCGTGCGGCCATGCCCCTGCAAGTCGACGCCGATCACCTGGCGGTTGTCCTGCAGCGTCTTGAGGTTGGCGCCGAACATCTCGATCTGGCCGAGGCCGCCATGCAGCAGGAGCAGCGGCTCGCCCTTGCCGCGGATCTCGTAATAGTAGTCGATGCCGTTCACCGTCAGGTGTCCCGCCTTGTCCGGCTTGCCGGCCTCGCCCTGCAACGGGTTCTCGGCCACATCCTCCGCCTGCGCCGAAAGGGGGGCGAAGGCGGCAAGGGCGGCGGTCAGGAGGGTGATGATGGTCAGCTTCGGCATGGTCCGTCTCCTCGGTTCCGGCCGGCGGCCCGCCGGCTTCATGCACCAAGGACGCGGCGGAGCGCGCCGCTCCGACAGGGTTCGTGAAATTTTCGGCAGATGCCTGCCAGCTGGATTCAAGTTCCTGCCGGATTGAATCCGCTTTCGGCGGCAACGGTTTGAAAAACCTGTTCTATTTCCGATCGGGCCGCTCGGTCGGCGCGGAAGGGAACATTAACCCGGCCATGCGAATATTAGCGCCGAACCAGATATGTCCGGGAAGACGATGGCACACAGCTTCGCCTACACGCACTATGACCTCGACATGCAGCGCGCCGGTACGGTCATCGAGATCACGCTCTCGGCCATCGCCAATGTGCGGCTGATGAGCCACGGCAATTTCGATCTCTTCAAGAATGCCCGCCAGCACAAGTTCCTCGGCGGCGTCGCCAAGCAGTCGCCGATCCGGCTGAAAATCCCGGAAAACGGCCACTGGCATGTGGTGGTCGACATGGAGGGGCATCCCGGCAAGGCCGAATCGTCGATCAGGATCGTGCCGGCCGCCCCGCAGAAGCCCGTGCAACGCTTCAGCGCCGCCTCCTGACGGGCGCGGCGGCTCTCAGCCCCGCTCCCGGCGCAGCTTCGCCCACCATTCCAGCCGCTTCTTCAGCTCCCGCTCGAAGCCGCGTTCGGGCGGATCGTAGAAGGTTTTCCGCCCCATCTTCTCCGGGAAATAATCCTGTCCGGAAAAGGCGTCCGGCATGTCGTGGTCGTAGCGATAGCCGTCGCCGTAGCCCTCGCCCTTCATCAGCTTCGTCGGCGCATTGAGGATGTGCTTCGGCGGCAGCAGCGAGCCGTTTTCCTTCGCCGCGCGCATCGCGGATTTGTAGGCGGTGTAGACGGCGTTCGATTTCGGTGCGGTGGCGAGATAGACGCAGGCCTGCGCCAGCGCCAGTTCCCCCTCCGGCGAGCCGAGGAAGTCATAGGCATCCTTGGCGGCATTGCAGACGACGAGCGCCTGTGGGTCGGCAAGGCCGATGTCCTCCACCGCCATGCGCACCATGCGCCGGCAGAGGAACAGCGGGTCCTCTCCGGCATCCAGCATGCGGGTGAGATAGTAGAGCGCCGCATCGGGATCGGAGCCGCGCACGGACTTGTGCAGCGCGGAGATGAGATTGTAGTGGCCGTCCTGCGACTTGTCGTAGACGGGCGCGCGGCGCTGCACGATGCGGAAGAGATCGTCCTGACCGAAGGTCTCGCCGGCGCGCGCGGCACGCCACACCTCCTCGGCAAGCGTCAGCACCGCCCGCCCGTCGCCATCGGCCATGCGCAGCAGCGAGGCGCGCGCCTCTTCGTCGAGCGGCAGCGGTTTTTCCTCGATCGCCTCGGCACGCTTCAGAAGCTCCTCGAGGCTCTGTTCGTCATGCGGCTTGAAGGTGAGCACGCGGGCGCGGGAGAGAAGCGCGGCATTGAGCTCGAAGGACGGGTTCTCCGTCGTCGCGCCGACGAGCACGATCGTGCCGTCCTCCATGACCGGCAGGAAACTGTCCTGCTGGGCGCGGTTGAAACGATGGATCTCATCGACGAAGAGCAGCGTCTGCCGGCCGCCCATGCGGCGCTGGCGCGCGGCCTCGAACACCTTCTTGAGATCGGCGACGCCGGAGAAGATCGCCGAGATCTGTTCGAAGGCGAGCCCCGTTTCGCCGGACAGGAGGCGCGCCACCGTCGTCTTGCCGGTGCCGGGCGGGCCCCAGAAGATCATCGAGCCGAGCGAGCCGGCCTCGATCATGCGCGAGAGCACGCCGTCGGGACCCGTCAGGTGCTCCTGGCCGGACACTTCGCCCAGCGTGCGGGGGCGCAGGCGATCGGCCAGGGGCCGCTTTGCCGCCATCTCCTCCGGTTCACGCGGGGCGAAGAGGTCGCTCATCGGAAGAACTGGCGGATGCGCTGGCCGTCACGCTCGATCTCGACGCGCCAGATGGACGGGTCCTCGTTGACGAGCGAGGCGAGGCTTTCGGTCGAGGCGACCTCGGTGCCGTTGAGCGCGATGATGATATCGCGCGGCTGGAGGCCGATGCGCGCCGCCGGCGAGCCGCGATTGACCTCGGTGACGACGACGCCGGCCGTGGTGCGGTTGGTCGGCATGCGCAGTTCCTCCGCCACGCGCGGCGAGAGGTTGGCGACGACCGCGCCGGAGAAGGGATTGCGGCCTTCGATCAGCCGCTCGTCGCGCGGCGTGGTCTCGGGCGCGCGGTCGAGCGAGAGCGTCAGGTCCTCTTCCTTGCCATTGGCAATGACGGTGATGCGCGCCGTGCCGCCGATGCCCACGGTGGTGAGGCGATAGCCGAGGGCGTCGGGATGCTCGACGGGAACGCCGTTGACGGCGGTGACCACCTGCCCGGGCTTCATGCCGGCCTTTTCCGCCGGACTGCCGGCCTGCACCTGCGAGATGAGCGCGCCGCGGGCGCGATCCAGACCGAGCGCTTCGGCAACCTCCGAGGTCACCGCATCGAAGGTGGCGCCGATGAACGGGCGGTCGAAGGTGGCGCTGCCGTTTTCGGCACTGGCGACGAAGGTCTTCACCAGGTTGGCCGGGATGGCGAAGCCGACGCCGTTCGAGCCGCCGCCGCGCGAGAAGATCGCGGTGTTGATGCCGATCAGCTCGCCGTTCATGTTGATGAGGCCGCCGCCGGAATTGCCGGGATTGATCGAGGCATCCGTCTGGATGAAGAAGCCGAAATCCCCGGAACGGACCTGGTTGCGGGCAAGCGCCGAGACGATGCCGCTCGTCACCGTCTGGCCGACGCCGAACGGATTGCCGATGGCGAGCACGAGGTCGCCGACCTCGACCGCGTCGCTGTCGCCGAGCGGCAGGGCCGTGAAATCCGCATCTGCCTTGATCTTCAGGACGGCAAGGTCGACGCGCTCGTCCTTCAGCACCACGGTGCTTTCATATTCGCGGCCGTCCGCTAGCGCGACCTTGATGTCGCTCGCGCCCTCGATGACATGGTTGTTCGTCACCACGATGCCCTTGGCGCCGACGATGACGCCCGAGCCGAGCGAGGACTGCTTTTCGCTGCGGTTCGGCATGCGCTGGCCGAAGAACTCCTCGAAGAAGGGGTCGCCATCGAAGATCGAGCGGCGCTCGACGACGCGCTCGGCATAGACATTGACCACGGCGTTCTCGACCTGCTTGACCAGCGGCGCGAAGGAGAGCTGCATTTCCGTGCGCGATTGCGGCACGGTGCGCTCCTCGGCCATTGCGGGCGCCGCAAGGGCGAGAGCAACGGCAAGCGGGGCGGCAAGCAGGATGCGGACGTTCGGCATGGACGAGTCTCCTTCGTTTCTGCGTCACGATCAGATAGGATCTCGCGGGAAAAAAGGCAAATTGTGGAGGAGGCGCCGATTGCGGCGATCTCACGCGGCGCGCACGAAAATGTGGTCGCCACAAATCTTTCGCCGCCGTTGAAACAACATCCGCCGCGTTTACGTAGGTACCAGGGAAACAACCGAAAAGATCGAGCCCCGCCATGTCTCTCTACCGCCCGCCCCGCATTCCCGCTTCGCAGATCACGCCGGAACACTGTTTCCTCGCGCGCCGCTCGTTTCTGGCGGCCGCGGCCGGTGGAGCGCTTCTGGCGTCGGGCATGCCCGCTTTCGCCGAAGCCCTGAAGGCATCGAAATCGCCCTACGCGGTGGACGAGGCGCTGACGCCCGAAAAGGACGTGACCAGCTACAACAATTTCTACGAGTTCGGCATGGGCAAGGGCGACCCGATCGCCAATTCGGAAAAATTCAAGCCGACGCCCTGGACGGTGAAGGTCGACGGGCTTGTCGGCAAGCCGAAGGAGTTCGGGCTGGAAGAGCTGATGGCCCTGCCGCTGGAAGAGCGGGTCTACCGCATGCGCTGCGTGGAGGCCTGGTCGATGGTCATCCCCTGGATCGGCTTTCCGCTTTCCGCGCTGCTCGACAAGGTGGAACCGCTGGGCGACGCACGATATGTCGCCTTCGAAACCGTCGTCAGGCCGGAGGAAATGCCCGGCCAGTCCGGCTATTTCCAGTCCCTGCCCTGGCCCTATGTCGAGGGCCTCAGGCTCGACGAGGCGCGCCATCCGCTGACGATCCTCTCCGTCGGCGTCTACGGCAAGACGCTGCCGAACCAGAACGGCGCGCCGATCCGCCTCGTCGTGCCGTGGAAATACGGCTTCAAGGGCATCAAGTCGATCGTGAAGATCACGCTCACCGACAAGCAGCCGCCCTCCACCTGGAATCTCGCCGCGCCGAACGAGTACGGTTTCTACGCCAATGTGAACCCGGAGGTCGACCATCCGCGCTGGAGCCAGGCGAGCGAGAACCGTATCGGCGAAGGCGGCTTCTTCGGCGCCAACCGCCGGCCGACCCTGCCCTTCAACGGCTATGCCGAGGAGGTCGCCGGCCTCTACAGCGGCATGGACCTCAGGGCGAACTACTGATGGCGCGCCTGCCGACCCTTCCGCGCAAATACCACGCGGCCTCGATCTGGCTGCTCTACGCCGTCGGCCTCGTGCCGGCGGCCTGGGGTTTCTGGCTCGGCGCCACGGGCCGCCTGCCCGGCAACCCGGTCAAGGAATTCGAGCACCTGCTCGGCCTCTGGGCGCTGCGGTTCCTCATCGCCACGCTCGCCGTCACGCCGATCCGCGACCTCTTCGCCATCAACTGGGTGCGCTATCGCCGCGCGCTCGGGCTGCTGGCGTTCTGGTACGTGCTGATGCACTTCCTCACCTACATGCTGCTCGACCAGTACCTGAATTTTTCGGCGATCCTGGTCGACATCGCCAAGCGGCCCTTCATTACCATCGGCATGGCCGCCTTCGTGCTGCTCATCCCGCTGGCGCTGACCTCCAATGCCTGGTCGATCCGCAGGCTCGGCATGCGCTGGGTGAAGCTGCATCGGCTGGTCTACGTCATCGCCGCCGCCGGCGCGCTGCATTTTGCCATGTCGGTGAAGGTCGTGGGGCTGGAGCCGTGGACCTATATCGGGCTTGTGGCGCTGCTTCTCCTCTATCGGCTGGCGCGGCCGCTGATCCGGGGCGGCGGAAGAGGAAAGCCGCGAGCCTCCGCGTTTCGCGGACAGGAACGCTCGGCCTGAGGCGTTTCGCACTCTTGCAGGAAATGCTCTGGATTCCTGCTTTTACCGCATTTCCGGACGCAAAACCGCTTCGCACTTTTGCTGGAAATGCTCTAGGAGGCGCGGCCGGGACCGCTCGTCTCGTCCTTCACCACGAAGAGCTTCGCCCCTGCCGGCAGCGGGACATCGGCCGCGTTGCTGACGACGCGGTTCCGGCCATTGCTCTTGGCAAGGTAGAGCAGCCGGTCCGCGCGGCTGATCGCGTCATGGATGGTATGATCTCCGGCGGCCGTGACCGCCACCCCGAAACTTGCGGTGATCGGGCGGTCGATGCCAATGCGGCCAAGGTCGCGTTCCGACAGGGCGAGACGCAAGGTGTTCGCAAGCATATGGGCGTCCTGCAGGCGGCAGTTCGGCAGATAGGCGATGAACTCCTCCCCGCCGAAGCGCGCGACCGCGACGCCGGGCCAGGCGAGCGTGCGCAGGAGGGAGGCCACCTCGCGAATGGCCTCGTCTCCGGCGGCGTGCCCGAAGCGGTCGTTGATCGCCTTGAACCAGTCGATATCGGCGACGATGATGGCCGCTTCGGTTTTCGCCGCATGCTCGCCGAGGCGCTGCTCGAAACCGCGACGGTTGAGAAGGCCCGTCAGCGGATCCTCCGCCGCTGCCTTGCGGTGCCCCTCGACGATCCGCAGCGCCACGGAGGCAAGCGCCGTCAGGGCCAGGAGCAAAGCGCCGATCGTCGCCGTGATCTGCATGACGAAGGCGTAGGACGAGCCGATGAAGGCGTCCATGGCGAGGCTGCCCGCCATGACGAAGAAGACGATCGTGCGCAGGGTCGTCTCCAGCATCACGAAGACGACGGCCCCGAGCAGCGCGCGATCGACCCAGGTGCCCGACCGGCGCCAGGAGGACAGCACGGCGACCAGCAGCAGCAGGCTGCAGGCGATATCGCTGACGAAGAGCTCGAAGCGCAGGCTTTGCGCGACGAAGACCGCGTAGGCGATGATGCCATAGGCGACGGCGGCGATGCCGAGACGAAGAGCGAGATGCCGCGGCGCATCGAAATGGGTGGCAAGGCCCTGGCTGTAGAGGAGGAAGGCGCTGAGGAACGCGGCATCCGCCGTCATCGCGACCAGAGGCACCGGCACAACGGCCTGCAGAAGCGGCGCAAGGAAACCGAGGGCCGCACAGAGATAACCGCTGCCCCAGAACAGGGCGGCACGGTTGCCGAAGCGCGCGACGATGAGAAACGCCACGCCGAACAGGGTGAGAATCACCGGCAGCAGGAATGCGAAATTCTCGGCCATCGCCCAAACTCGATTAAACTCGGCCGGGACTTTAAGCTCCGGGGCTAAAGACAATCCCTAGCGACATGGTTTCCAAATCCTTGCGGGCACCATTTCCGCAAAGAAAAAGCCGGACGCTTTCGCGTCCGGCTTCAAGGCGTCCGGTCGGGACGCTCGTTCGATCAGGCGGCTTCGGCTGCGTCCGCCTCGGCGGCAACGCGGGCCTTGTCGGCTGCGCCCTTGGCGTCGACGTCGCGGTCGACGAACTCGATGACGGCGAGCGGGGCGTTGTCGCCATGACGGTAGCCGGCCTTCATGATGCGCAGGTAGCCACCGTTACGGCTGGCATAGCGCGTCGCGATCGCGTCGAACAGCTTGCCGACGACGGCAACGTCGCGGATCTGCGAGATCGCCTGGCGGCGAGCGTGCAGGTCGCCGCGCTTGCCGAGGGTGACGAGCTTTTCGACGATCGGGCGAATTTCCTTCGCCTTCGGCAGCGTGGTTACGATCTGCTCATGCTGGATGAGCGAGGCAGCCATGTTGGCGAACATCGCCTTGCGGTGGCTGGCGGTACGGTTGAGTTTGCGACCGGAATTCTGGTGGCGCATCTCGGTTCTCCTTCACATGCAGGCAGTCGCCTGCCGTTTGATGGGTTAATACTGGTCTTCGTAGCGCTTGGCGAGATCTTCGATGTTCTCGGGCGGCCATGCCGGCACTTCCATGCCGAGGTGCAGGCCCATGGAAGCGAGAACTTCCTTGATTTCGTTCAGCGACTTGCGACCAAAATTCGGAGTGCGAAGCATTTCGGCTTCGGTCTTCTGAATGAGATCGCCGATATAGACGATGTTGTCGTTCTTCAGGCAGTTCGCCGAACGGACCGAAAGTTCCAGTTCGTCGACCTTCTTGAGGAGCGCCGGGTTGAACGCCAGTTCCGTGACCGATTCCTCTTCGGCTTCCTTCTGCGGCTCGTCGAAGTTGACGAAGACCGAGAGCTGGTCCTGGAGGATGCGGGCCGCGAATGCGATCGCATCTTCGCCCGTGACGGAACCGTCGGTCTCGATGGTCATCGTCAGCTTGTCGTAGTCGAGAACCTGGCCTTCACGGGTGTTTTCCACCTTGTAGGACACTTTCTTGACCGGCGAATACAGGCTGTCGACCGGGATGAGGCCGATCGGCGCGTCTTCGGAGCGGTTGCGGTCGGCCGGGACATAGCCCTTGCCGTTGTTGACCGTGAACTCCATGCGGATCTCCGCGCCCTCGTCGAGGGTGCAGATGACATGGTTGGGGTTCAGGATCTCGATGTCGCCGACCGTCTGGATATCGCCAGCCGTCACGACGCCCGGGCCCTGCTTGCGCACGACCATGCGCTTGGAATCATCGCCATCCATCTTGATGGCGATTTCCTTGATGTTGAGCACGATGTCGGTCACGTCTTCCCGGACACCCGGGATGGACGAGAACTCATGCAGCACGCCGTCGATCTGCACGGCGGTGACAGCCGCACCGCGCAGCGACGACAGGAGAACGCGACGCAGCGCGTTGCCGAGGGTCAGGCCGAAGCCACGCTCCAGCGGCTCGGCAACAAGGCTTGCCTTGGTGCGGCCGGAGGAGGTGAACTCGACCTTGTTCGGCTTGATCAGTTCCTGCCAGTTTTTCTGGATCATATGTTTTGCCTTCCGTTCGCCGCCACCATCCAATCGTGACGGCCGAGCCCTGAAGTTCCGCGAAAGCCGGAAACCGGCTTCCGCGAGAGTTCGAATGCGATGATCAGACGCGGCGCTTCTTGCGCGGGCGGCAACCGTTGTGCGGGATCGGGGTCACGTCGCGGATCGACGTGATCATGAAGCCGGCAGCCTGGAGGGCGCGCAGAGCCGATTCACGGCCGGAACCCGGACCGCAGACTTCGACTTCCAGCGACTTCATGCCGTGTTCCTGAGCCTTCTTGGCGCAGTCTTCGGCTGCGATCTGGGCGGCGAACGGGGTCGACTTGCGCGAACCCTTGAAGCCCTTCGCACCGGCCGACGACCAGGCAATCGCGTTGCCCTGTGCGTCGGTGATGGTGATCATCGTGTTGTTGAACGAAGAATTGACGTGAGCAACACCCGAGGTGATGTTCTTGCGTTCGCGACGGCGGACGCGTGCGGCTTCCTTGGCCATGGATAGTCCTTTCGTTGATCTCGACACCGCCGTAATTCCAGCGGCTCCACCGGGCTGGGGTGAAAACCTGCCCTGAACAGTATTTGCAGATGCGCCCGAAGGCCGCGTCTGCGGCGATATCGTCACTGCCGTAATGCCAGCAGCTCCACCGACCGGGGCATTTGCCTGGCGCAACACCCCGCTCGAAACTCAAAAGAGGCCGGCGCGGCGCGCCAGCCTCCTGTTCCCCGTTTCCGGGAAATTACTTCTTCTTGCCTGCGATGGCCTTGGCCGGACCCTTGCGGGTGCGGGCATTGGTGTGCGTGCGCTGGCCGCGGACCGGAAGGCCGCGACGGTGACGCAGGCCGCGGTAGCAGCCGAGGTCCATGAGACGCTTGATGTTCATCGAGGTCTCGCGACGCAGGTCGCCTTCGACCTGGTAGTCGCGGTCGATGGCTTCGCGGATCTGAAGGATTTCAGCATCCGTGAGCTGGTGCACGCGACGATCGGCCGGGATGCCGACCTTCTCGATGATTTCCTGTGCAAACTTCGGGCCGATCCCGTGAATGTAACGCAGCGCGATGACGACGCGCTTTGCAGTCGGGATGTTGACGCCAGCGATACGTGCCACGCCTGTTCTCCTTGCTTCCAGTTGCCATCCGGCAAGTGGTCTTCTTCATTCGATACGGCAAAAGCCGCTGCTCATCTATGATGCCGCATGACCTTGCCCTGGTTCGTTCCGCTCCAGGGGATCATGCGGTGAGGTTCGGGACATGTCGAAAACGACCGCACCCGGACTTCGTTCTTCTGAAATCCGCGCCGATCGCAATGGTATGTCGCGAGTTGGCGCTGTCATAAGGGGAATCGGCCGAAAAAGTCAACTCCCGGCCGGATCCTTTTTCGCCCGATCTCAGGCGTTCTCCAGGATTCCGGCGATCTCCGCGGTCACCTTGTCGACATTGGCCATGCCATCGACCGTCTGGAGCCTGCCGGTCGAGGCATAGTACTTCGACAGCGGCGCCGTTTTCTCGCGGTATTCCGTGAGGCGGCGCTTGAAGGCTTCCGGGTTGTCGTCCGAGCGGACGGTGCCGCCGGCGGCGATCGTCTCGGCCACGCGGGTCTCCATGCGCTTGACGAGCGCATCCTCGTCGACCTTCAACTCTATGACGGCATCGAGCGAAAGGCCCTTGCCGGCGAGGATCTGGTCGAGGGCTTCGGCCTGCGGAACCGTGCGCGGGTAACCGTCGAGGATGAAGCCCCTGGCACAGTCAGGCGAATCGATTCGGTCGGACACGATCTCGTTGACGATCGCGTCGGAGACGAGCTGGCCGGCATCCATGACGGCCTTCGCACGCTTGCCCACATCCGTACCGGCGGCAACGGCCGCGCGCAGCATGTCACCCGTGGAGAGCTGCGGAATGCCGTGCCTCTCCGTCAGGAGCTTGGCTTGCGTCCCCTTGCCAGCCCCCGGCGGCCCCAGAAAAATCAGTCTCATCGTCCCCTCTTTCCGCCACGCAGCTTCGACTTCTTGATCAGCCCCTCATATTGCTGAGCAATCAGGTGGCCCTGTATCTGTGCTACAGTATCCAAGGTCACGCTGACAACAATCAAAAGCGACGTACCACCAAGGTAGAACGGCACCCCGGTCTGCGCGATGAGAATTTCGGGAAGGATACAGACGAAGACGAGATAGAGCGCGCCGATGACCGTGACACGGGTCAGCACGTAGTCGATATATTCGGCGGTGCGCTCGCCCGGGCGGATGCCCGGAATGAAGCCGCCGTGCTTCTTCAGATTGTCGGCCGTGTCCTTCGGATTGAAGACGATGGCCGTGTAGAAGAAGGCGAAGAAGGCGATCATGCCGGCATAGAGCAGCATGTAGAGCGGCTGGCCGTGGCCGAGGGCGGCGATGACGGCCGTTGCCCAGGCCGGCAGCTCGGCCGTGTTCGAGAAGCCCGCCAGCGTCGCCGGCAGCAGCAGCAGCGAGGAGGCGAAGATCGCCGGGATGACGCCCGCGGTGTTGAGCTTCAGCGGAAGGTGCGACGTGTCGCCCTGGAACATGCGGTTGCCGACCTGTCGCTTCGGATACTGGATCAGAAGCCGGCGCTGGGCACGTTCGACGAAGACGATGAGCGCGATGACGCCGACGGCCATGACCACGACGGCGATGACCACGCCGATCGACAGGGCGCCCGTGCGGCTGAGTTCCAGCGTGCCGGCGAGTGCGCTCGGCAGGGCCGCGACGATGCCGGCGAAGATGATCAACGAGATGCCGTTGCCGATGCCGCGCGAGGTGATCTGCTCACCCAGCCACATCAGGAACATGGTGCCGCCGAGCAGCGAGATGACGGTGGAAATGCGGAAGAACCAGCCCGGATCGTTGACCAGCCCTGCCCCGCTCTCAAGGCCCACCGCGATGCCGTAGGCCTGCAGCGTGCCGAGCAGCACCGTGCCGTAGCGCGTGTACTGGTTGATGATCTTTCGGCCCTGCTCGCCTTCCTTCTTCAGCTGTTCCAGCGAGGGAACGACCGAGGTCATCAGCTGCACGATGATCGACGCGGAAATATACGGCATGATGCCGAGCGCGAAGATCGCCATGCGCTCGACGGCGCCGCCGGAGAACATGTTGAAGAGGCCGAGAATGCCGCCAGACTGGCCGCGGAAGGCCTGCGCGAAGGCTTCGGGGTTGAGGCCCGGCAACGGGATATAGGTGCCGAGACGATAGACGAGCAGCGCGCCCAGCGTGAACCAGAGACGCTTCTTCAGATCTTCCGCCTTGGCGAAAGTCGAGAAGTTGAGATTAGAGGCAAGTTGTTCCGCTGCCGAAGCCATGCATTTCTCCGCGAAGCCGATCCGGCGGCGGTGAGCCCGGCCAGGTCCGGATTGGCTGATCCGTTGGCACGCCCCCTCGCCCCTCCTCGGACCGACGGACCATGCTGAAATTCGTCTTGCCCCTCTGCCGGTGCAGCAAAGCGGGCGGATGGAGCCTAAACCGGTTGAAACGCGGATTGTCAAGCAATCCCGGCCTCACCCTGGCTTTTAATTCCGGACAACAGCGGGAAGAAGAATCCCGGCCGTCGTTGTGAGGCTCACATATGGGAGCAAAATCGCCCGGTGTGAAGCACACCGGGCGATAATTTCGTCGAATTATTCAGCGGCTTCCGCAGCGGCCGAGAGCAGCTTGACCGAGCCGCCGGCCTTTTCGATCTTCTCGATCGCCGGCTTGGAGGCACCGGCGACTTCGAAGGTCACCTTGGCCTTCAGTTCGCCGTCGGCGAGGATGCGGACACCGTCCTTCTCGCGGCGGATGACGCCGGCAGCCTTGAGGGCGGCTGCATCAACGGTCGCCTTGGCATCGAGCTTGCCGGCATCGATCGCCTTCTGGACGCGGTCCAGGGACACGATGACGAAGTCGGATGCGAAGATGTTGTTGAAGCCGCGCTTCGGCAGGCGACGGTAGATGGGCATCTGACCGCCTTCGAAGCCGTTGATGGCGACGCCAGAACGGGCCTTCTGACCCTTGACACCGCGACCACCGGTCTTGCCCTTGCCGGAACCGATACCGCGACCGACGCGCTTGCGGTTCTTCGAGGAGCCTTCGTTGTCCTTGATTTCGTTGAGTTTCATGATCTATCCCCTCACTTCTCTTCGACGACGCGAACGAGGTGCTGGACGGCACGGATCATGCCGCGGACAGACGGGGTGTCTTCCAGCGTGCGAACCCGATGCATCTTGTTGAGGCCCAGGCCGACCAGCGTTGCGCGCTGGATGGCCGGACGGCGGATGGGGCTGCCGATCTGCTCGACAGTCACCGTCTTCTTTGCGGTTTCTTTCTTAGCCATGGCTCACAGCTCCTTATTCTTCGGAAGCGACGCCGGCGGACGCACGACGGGCCTGCAGCGTGGCGTACTTCATGCCGCGCTGTGCCGCGATGTCCTTCGGGTGCATCTGGCTCTTGAGAGCGTCGAACGTCGCACGGATCATGTTGTACGGGTTCGAGGAGCCGGTCGACTTGGCGACGACGTCATGAACGCCGAGCGTTTCGAAGACGGCGCGCATCGGGCCACCCGCGATGATACCGGTACCGGCCTTGGCCGAACGCAGAAGCACCTTGCCGGCGCCGTGGCGGCCGTGCACGTCGTGGTGCAGCGTGCGGCCGGAGCGCAGCGGAACGAAGATCAGGTCGCGCTTGGCGGCTTCGGTGGCCTTCCGGATCGCTTCCGGAACTTCACGTGCCTTGCCATGGCCGAAGCCGACGCGGCCCTTCTGGTCGCCGACGACGACGAGCGCTGCAAAACCGAAACGACGGCCGCCCTTGACGACCTTCGCGACGCGGTTGATCGCGACGAGCTTGTCGACAAACTCGCTGTCGCGCTCTTCGCGGTTCTGGCGGTCATCGCGACCGCGCTTTTCCTGTGCCATTGTCCTTTTCCTTTTTCTTTTCCGGGTGCAATCGGCAGATTGACGAAAGTCGCCTCCATTTCAGCAATGGAAGCGACCGATACCCTGCTGAGGATCGGCGGGGCGCTTTTCGCGCCCGGCCGAATGATCAGAAGTTCAGACCACCTTCACGGGCAGCTTCGGCGAGAGCCTTGATGCGGCCGTGATAGATGAAGGCGCCACGGTCGAAAACGACTTCCTTGACGCCTGCCTTGACGGCACGCTCGGCGATGAGCTTGCCGACGGCAGCGGCCGCTGCCGTGTCGGCGCCCGTCTTCAAGGACGAGCGCAGATCGGTGTCGAGCGTGGAGGCGGACGCAAGCGTCTTGCCGGCCACGTCGTCGATGACCTGTACGTAGATGTTCTTCGACGAGCGATGAACCGACAGGCGCGGACGGCCATTGGCGACCGCCTTGATGGAACGGCGCACGCGGTTGGCGCGGCGCTGGAGAGCTTCTTTCCTGCTAGCCATTTCGCGTGATCCTTACTTCTTCTTGCCTTCTTTGCGGACGATCCGCTCTTCGGCATACTTGACGCCCTTGCCCTTGTAGGGCTCGGGGCCACGGTATTCGCGGATTTCCGCGGCGACCTGGCCGACCTGCTGCTTGTTGATGCCGGAGACGACGATTTCCGTCGGCTTCGGAACAGCGATCGAGATGCCTTCCGGCGTCTGGTAGACGACGTCATGGCTGAAGCCGAGGGCCAGCTGCAGGTTCTTGCCCTGGAGCGAGGCGCGGTAACCGACGCCGTTGATTTCGAGCTTGCGCTCGTAGCCGTCCTTGACGCCCTTGAAGATGTTCTCGACCATCGTGCGGGACATGCCCCACTTGGAACGAGCATCCTTGCTATCATTGACCGGCTGGACGACAACGGAGTTGTCTTCGAGCTTCACCGAAACTTCGTCGTTCGCAACGAAGAACAGTTCGCCCTTCGGGCCCTTCGCGGTGACCTTCTGACCATCGACGGTCGCGGTGACACCAGCGGGAACCGGAACGGGCTTCTTACCGATACGAGACATTGTTTTATCCTGTCTGTTCGTTATGGAAATTCCTGCTCAGCCTTAGAAGACCGAGCAAAGAATCTCGCCACCAACGTTCTGTTCGCGTGCCTGGTGATCGGCCATCACGCCCTTCGGGGTCGAAAGGATGGTGATGCCGAGGCCGTTCGCGACCTGCGGAATGGACTTTACCGAGACATAGACCCGGCGGCCCGGCTTGGAGACGCGGTCGATCTTGCGGATCACCGATGCGCCTTCATAGTACTTGAGTTCGATGTTCAGCTCGGACTTGCCGTTGCCGAATTCGACTTCCGAATATCCGCGGATGTAGCCTTCGGACTGAAGGACATCCAGAACGCGGGCGCGCAGCTTGGAAGCGGGCGTCGAAACGCTCGACTTGCGGCGTGCGGCGCCGTTGCGGATACGGGTGAGCATATCGCCCAAGGGATCAGTCATTGCCATGTGCCCGTCTCCTTACCAGCTCGACTTGACGATGCCCGGCACCTTGCCGAGATTGCCCAGTTCGCGAAGCGCAATACGCGACATCTTGAGTTTGCGATAGAAAGCGCGCGGACGGCCCGTGACTTCGCACCGGTTGCGGATGCGGGTCTTGGAGCCATTGCGCGGCATTTCGGCAAGCTTCAGGGTCGCCTTGAAGCGCTCTTCGATGGGAAGAGACTGGTTCTGGATGATCGCCTTGAGGGCGGCACGCTTGGACGCCTGAGCGGCGACCAGCTTGCGGCGGCGGTTGTTCTTCTCGACTGCGCTGGTTTTAGCCATAACAGTTGTTATCCTTCTTTACGCTTGTCGTTACGGTCAGGCGCGGAACGGGAAGTTGAACTCTTTCAGAAGAGCCCGTGCTTCGTCGTCCGTCTTTGCCGTCGTGCAAACGATGATGTCCATGCCCCACATCTGATCAACCTTGTCGTAGTTGATCTCCGGGAACACAATGTGCTCCTTGATGCCCATGGCGAAGTTGCCACGGCCATCGAAGGACTTCGGGTTCAGACCACGGAAGTCGCGTACGCGGGGCAGCGCGATGTTCACGAGGCGATCCAGAAATTCATACATGCGGGCGCCGCGAAGGGTGACCTTCGCGCCGATCGGCATGCCTTCACGGACCTTGAAGCCCGCGATGGAGTTGCGGGCGCGCGTGATGACCGGCTTCTGGCCGGCGATCGCCGCGAGGTCGGCGGCAGCAACGGTCGGCTTCTTCGAGTCGCCCGTGGCTTCGCCTACGCCCATGTTGATGACGATCTTCTCGAGACGCGGGATCTGCATCTCGTTGGCGAAGGAGAACTGCTCCTGAAGCGCCTTGCGGATACGCTCGACGTATTCCTTCTTGAGGCGCGGCTCATACTTGGTGTCAGCCATCGATCGACACTCCCGAACGCTTTGCTACACGAACCTTCTTGTCGCCCTCGATCTTGAAACCGACGCGGGTCGGCTTGCCGTCCTTGGGGTCGGCGATCGCGATGTTCGACAGGTGGATCGAAGCTTCCTTGGTGATGATGCCGGCTTCCTGGGTCTGGGTCTGGCGCTGGTGACGCTTCACCAGGTTGATACCCTTGACGACCGCACGGTCTTCTTTCGGCATGACCTGAACAACTTCACCGGTACGACCCTTGTCCTTGCCGGTGAGCACGACGACCTTGTCGCCCTTACGAATCTTTTGCATGGCCATCGCTCCTTACAGTACTTCCGGAGCCAGCGAGATGATCTTCATGTGGTTCTTGGCGCGGAGTTCGCGCGGAACCGGTCCGAAGATACGGGTGCCGATCGGCTCTTTCTTGTTGTCGATCAGGACGGCTGCGTTGTTGTCGAAACGGATCACGCTGCCATCGGGACGGCGGATGTCCTTGGCGGTGCGCACGACGACCGCCTTCATCACGTCACCCTTCTTCACGCGGCCGCGCGGAATCGCTTCCTTGATCGAGACGACGATAATGTCGCCGACCGAAGCGTACTTGCGCTTGGAGCCGCCCAGCACCTTGATGCACATGACACGACGTGCGCCGGAATTATCCGCGACGTCGAGGTTAGTCTGCATCTGAATCATGTCAGGTCGCCTTCTTGTTTTACCGGACTGGTTGGGCAAAAGCCCCCTGGTCCAGCTTATGGAAATTCATGTTTTCGCGCGGGATGGTCTCTTGCCAGGGTGGTTTCCTCAGATCGGCGAGCCGATGGGACCTTCCGTGCGCTCAAAGCAAAAGACGCTCGTGATTCCGAGCGTCCTTGCGCTGCTTCATACAGATTTCTGCGCCGAACACAAGGGCCCGGCGCAAAATCGAAGAGCCTTTCCGCTTTTCTTAGGAAAACGAAAAGGCTCCATTCCCTTTCGGGCCACAATTCCGGACGCAAAAACGCTTCGCACTTTTGCTGGAATTGTTCGATTTTAAGCGTGGGCCGATACGACGGTCCAGCGCTTGTCCTTCGAGATCGGGGCGCATTCCTGGATGGAAACGACGTCGCCGACCTTGTACTGGTTGGTTTCGTCATGCGCCTTGTACTTCTTGGACCGGCGAACGGTCTTCTGAAGCAGGGGATGGGCAAAACGGCGTTCGACGCGAACGACAACGGTCTTGTCGTTCTTGTCGCTGACAACAGTGCCCTGCAGAATGCGTTTCGGCATATTATTTGGTCCTTAGGCCTTGGCTTCTGCCGCCTTCTGGCGGGCAATGGTCTTGACGCGCGCGATGTCCTTGCGGACTTCGTTGATGCGCGAGGTCTTCTCGAGCTGGCCGGTGGCCTTCTGGAAGCGCAGGTTGAACTGCTCCTTCTTCAGCTTGGCAAGCTCTTCGTTGAGCTGGTCGGCGCTCAGCGCCTTGACGTCTGCGGCTTTCATGGCGCTCGCTCCTTACTCTGCAATGCGCTGTACGAAGCGCGTCTTGACCGAGAGCTTGGCCGAGCCGAGGCGAAGCGCTTCACGCGCGATTTCCTCGGAAACACCGTCGATCTCGAACATCATACGGCCGGGCTTGACCTTGGCTGCCCAGTATTCGACCGAACCCTTACCCTTACCCATGCGGACTTCCGTCGGCTTGGCGGTGACCGGGACGTCGGGGAACACGCGGATCCACACACGGCCGGCACGCTTCATGTAACGGGTGATCGCACGGCGGGCCGCTTCGATCTCGCGTGCGTTCACGCGGTTCGGTTCCTGAGCCTTCAAGCCGAACTCGCCGAAGGCGAGCTCGGAGCCGCCCTTGGCGACACCCTTGATGCGGCCCTTGAACTGCTTGCGGTACTTGGTACGCTTTGGCTGCAACATTTTTTTACTTCTCCGATATTGGCTGCCAAACGCGACTGTTACGCGTTTTCACGACGGCGGTCGCCACGATCGCGATCGCGGCTTGCGGGGCCCTGGCTGTCGCTTTCGCTTGCACGACGCTCAGAGGCCATCGGATCGTGCTCAAGGATTTCGCCCTTGAAGATCCAGACCTTGATGCCGCAGATGCCGAATGCGGTTTCGGCTTCCGCCGTACCGTAGTCGATGTCTGCACGCAGCGTGTGAAGCGGAACGCGACCTTCGCGGTACCATTCCGTACGGGCGATTTCCGCGCCGCCGAGACGGCCGGCGCAGGTGATCTTGATGCCTTCGGCGCCAAGACGCATCGCCGACTGAACAGCGCGCTTCATCGCACGGCGGAAAGCCACGCGGCGCTCGAGCTGCTGGGCGATCGACTGGGCGACGAGGGTCGCGTCGACTTCCGGCTTGCGCACTTCAACGATGTTGAGGTGCGTTTCGGAGTTCGTCATCTCGGAAAGCTTCTTGCGGAGCTTCTCGATGTCCGCACCCTTCTTGCCGATGATCAGACCCGGGCGAGCCGAGTGGATCGTGACGCGGCACTTCTTGTGCGGGCGCTCGATGACGACCTTGGCGATACCGGCCTGCTTCAGCTCGTCCATGACGAACTTGCGGATCTTCAGGTCTTCGTGGAGCAGCTGGCCGTATTCGGCGTTGTCGGCGAACCAACGGCTGTCCCAGGTACGGTTGATGCCGAGGCGGAAACCGATCGGATTAATCTTCTGGCCCATTATGCGGCCTCCCCTTTGGCTTCGACTTCACGGACGACGATCGTCAGATGCGAGAAAGGCTTCTCGATCCGCGATGCACGGCCGCGGCCACGAGCGGCAAAGCGCTTCATGACGATCGACTTGCCGACATACGCCTCGGCGACGATGAGCGAGTCAACGTCGAGGTCGTGGTTGTTTTCTGCGTTGGCGATCGCAGACTCGAGCGTCTTCTTGACGGTCTCGGCGCTACGCTTGCGCGAGAACTCAAGCTCGGCGAGAGCCCGGTCGACCTTCTTGCCGCGGATGAGCGCAGCAAGCAGGTTGAGCTTCTGGGGGCTGACGCGGATCGTGCGCGCGATAGCCTGCGCCTCGTTATCCTTCAGCCGACGTTCGGCTTTAGCCTTACCCATCGTTACTTCCTCTTCGCCTTCTTGTCCGCACCGTGACCGTAATAGGTCCGGGTGGGAGCGAATTCACCAAACTTGTGGCCGACCATGTCTTCGTTGACGGCCACCGGGATGTGCTTGCTGCCGTTGTAGACGCCGAAGGTGAGACCTACGAACTGCGGCAGGATCGTGGAGCGACGGCTCCAGATCTTGATAACTTCGCTGCGACCGCCTTCACGAACCTTCTCAGCCTTCTTGAGAAGATAGCCGTCAACAAACGGGCCTTTCCATACTGAACGAGCCATTCCTGACTACCTCTCTTACTTCTTCTTCAAGTGGCGCGAGCGCATGATGAACTTGTCCGTGGACTTGTTCGAGCGGGTGCGCTTGCCCTTGGTCGGCTTGCCCCACGGGGATACCGGATGGCGGCCGCCCGAGGTGCGGCCTTCACCACCACCGTGCGGGTGGTCGACCGGGTTCATGACGACACCGCGGTTATGCGGGGTCTTGCCGCGCCAGCGCGTGCGACCGGCCTTGCCGTCGTTGATGTTGCCGTGATCCGGGTTGGATACGGCGCCGACCGTTGCAAGGCAGGACGAGTGAACCAGGCGCTGCTCGCCCGAGTTCAGGCGAAGGATCGCCATGCCCTGGTCGCGACCGACGAGCTGGACGAAGGTGCCGGCGGAGCGGGCGATCTGGCCGCCCTTGCCCGGCTTCATCTCGACGTTGTGAACGATCGAGCCGACCGGGATGTACTGCAGCGGCATGGTGTTGCCGGGCTTGACGTCGACCGCCTTGTTGGAGGCGATGACCTTGTCGCCGGCCGCCAGGCGCTGCGGGGCCAGGATATAGGCCTGCTCGCCGTCGGCATAGCTCACCAGAGCGATGAACGCCGTGCGGTTCGGGTCGTATTCCAGGCGCTCGACCGTGCCCTCGACGTCGAACTTGCGACGCTTGAAGTCGACGAGACGGTAGGTGCGCTTGTGACCGCCGCCGATGAAGCGGGCCGTGATGCGACCGAGGTTGTTACGGCCACCGCTCTTGGAGAGACCTTCGGTCAGAGCCTTTACGGGCTTGCCCTTGTAAAGGCCCGACCGATCGACGATGACCAGCTGGCGCTGGCTCGGAGTGGTCGGGTTGTAGCTTTTCAATGCCATTTTTCTGTTTCCTTTTATCCGACTGCCCGATTAGAGCCCGGTGGAGACGTCGATGGACTGACCGTCAGCAAGCGTGACGATAGCCTTCTTGACATCTCCCTGCCGGCCGGAGAAGCCGCGGAAACGCTTGATCTTGCCCTTGCGGACGAGCGTGTTCACAGCCGTGACCTTGACGCCGAAGAGTGCTTCGACCGCAGCCTTGATCTCAGGCTTGGAAGCGCGCTTGGCGACGTTGAAGACGATCTGGTTGTTTTCGGAGACCAGCGTCGACTTTTCGGTGATCGAGGGGGATACGATCACATCGTAGTGGCGAAGATCCGTCATTTGAACCGCTCCTCGAGGGCTTCTACAGCAGCCTTGGAGAGCACGAGCTTGCCGCGGCGCAGGATGTCGTAAACATTGATACCCTGGATCGGAAGAACATCCACGTTCGGGATGTTGCGTGCTGCGAGCTTGAAGTTGCCGTCAAGTTCAGCGCCGCCGATGAAGAGGGCATTGGTGAGGCCGAGCGAAGCGAATGCGCCGGCGAGAGCCTTCGTCTTTGCTTCCGCGGCGACGAGGTCGTCGACGATGATGACGTCGTCAGCCTTGATCTTGGCCGAGAGGGCGTGACGCAGGCCGAGCGCGCGAACCTGCTTGGGCAAGTCGTGGGCGTGGCTGCGGGATACCGGGCCGTGAGCCTTGGCACCGCCGCGGAACTGCGGAGCGCGCGCGGAATGGTGACGAGCGCGGCCCGTACCCTTCTGCTTGTACATCTTGGCGCCGGTGCGGGAAACTTCACCGCGGGTCAGCGACTGGTGCGTGCCCTGCTGCTTCTTGGCGAGCTGCCAGCGGATGACGCGGGCGATGATGTCTTCGCGCGGCTCCAGGCCGAAGATCGCGTCGGAGAGGGAGACCTTGCCGGCGTCCTTCCCGTCGAGGGTCGTGACTTTGAGATCCATGATCAGGCTCCCTTACTTGGCTGCGGCGCGCACGGCGGCCGGACGCGGAGCGTCTGCCGGGGTGCCGGACTTGACGGCGTCACGGACAACGATCCAGGCGCCCTTGGAGCCCGGGACTGCGCCCTTGACGAGGATGAGACCGCGTTCTTCGTCGGTGGAGACGACTTCGAGGTTCTGGGTGGTGACGCGCGTCTGGCCCATGTGGCCGGCCATGCGCTTGCCCTTCCAGACCTTGCCCGGGTCCTGGTTGTTACCCGTCGAACCGTGCGAACGGTGCGAGACGGACACGCCGTGCGTTGCACGAAGACCGCCGAAGTTGTGGCGCTTCATGGCACCGGCGAAACCCTTACCGATCGTGGTGCCGGTGACGTCGACGAGCTGGCCCGCGACGAAATGGCTTGCGGTCAGTTCCGCACCGATCTCGATGAGGTTGTCTTCCGAAACGCGGAACTCGACGAGCTTGGCCTTTGGCTCGACGCTTGCGGCGGCGAACTGGCCGCGCAGTGCCTTTGCCGTGTTCTTCACCTTGGAAGAGCCGGCGCCGAGCTGAACGGCCGTGTAGCCGTTCTTGTCCTGCGTACGCTGGGCAACGACCTGGACGTTATCCAGTCGCAATACTGTTACCGGGATGTGCTCACCTGCGTCGTTATAGACGCGAGTCATCCCTACTTTCTGTGCAATCACACCTGAACGCATGGTTCAATCCTCTTAGAAGTCCTGGCGGGATCGTGACGTCCCGTCATGCCTCTTGGTTTAAGGATTCCACTTCAGCCTTTCGGCCGTCGGGTTTCCCGTTTTCAGAAGACGTCGGCTTGCGCCACGTACCTTCCTTGTTATTTCGGCTTACGCCGGACTTAGAGTTTGATCTCTACGTCTACACCGGCCGCAAGATCGAGCTTCATGAGAGCATCGACCGTCTGGGGCGTCGGATCTACGATGTCGAGCAGGCGCTTGTGGGTGCGCATCTCGAACTGTTCACGGCTCTTCTTGTCCACGTGGGGCGAACGGTTGACGGTGAACTTTTCAATACGGGTCGGGAGCGGAACGGGGCCGCGGACGCTTGCGCCGGTGCGCTTTGCCGTCGACACGATCTCGCGCGTGGAGGCATCAAGGATCCGGTGGTCAAACGCCTTGAGGCGGATGCGGATGTTCTGGCCGTTCATACGACTATTCCTTAGTTCGTTACTCGCGCGATTCTCTTGGGAAATGCGCGTTTTTGATTCTGGCGGTTCCCATAAAGGAACGCACACGAAAACACAATTGCCGAAAGGCCAGTCCGCTAAATTTTCAAAGACCGGAGGGGCAGGGTTGTCCCCTGCCCTTCCTATTTCAGCGGCTTGACGCCTTCAGACTTACTCGACGATCGAAGCGACGATGCCGGCGCCGACGGTGCGACCGCCTTCGCGGATCGCGAAGCGCAGCTTCTCTTCCATCGCGATCGGAACGATCAGCTCGACGTCGACCGTAACGTTGTCGCCCGGCATCACCATTTCCGTGCCTTCCGGAAGCGTCACGATGCCCGTCACGTCCGTCGTGCGGAAGTAGAACTGCGGACGGTAGTTCGTGAAGAACGGCGTATGACGGCCGCCTTCTTCCTTCGTCAGGATGTAGGCTTCGGCCTTGAACTTCTTGTGCGGCTTGACCGAACCCGGCTTGCACAGGATCTGGCCACGCTCGACGCCGTCACGGTTCACACCGCGCAGCAGCGCACCGATGTTGTCGCCCGCCTGGCCCTGGTCGAGCAGCTTGCGGAACATCTCGACGCCCGTGCAGGTCGTCTTCGTCGTCGGGCGGATGCCGACGATCTCGATTTCCTCACCGACCTTGACGATGCCGCGCTCGACGCGACCGGTCACGACCGTGCCGCGGCCCGAGATCGAGAACACGTCTTCGATCGGCATCAGGAACGGCTGGTCGATCGGACGCTCCGGCGTCGGGATGTAGGCGTCGACCTGAGCCATCAGCTCGCGGATCGCGTCTTCGCCGATCTTCTTGTCCGAATCTTCCAGAGCGGCCAGAGCCGAGCCCTTGACGATCGGAATGTCGTCGCCCGGGAAGTCGTAGGACGACAGAAGCTCGCGCACTTCCAGCTCGACGAGCTCGAGAAGCTCGGCGTCGTCGACCTGGTCGACCTTGTTGAGGAACACCACGATCGCCGGAACGCCGACCTGGCGGGCCAGCAGGATGTGCTCGCGGGTCTGCGGCATCGGGCCGTCGGCAGCCGAGCAGACCAGGATCGCGCCGTCCATCTGGGCAGCACCGGTGATCATGTTCTTCACGTAGTCGGCGTGGCCGGGGCAGTCGACGTGCGCGTAGTGACGGTTCGGCGTCTCGTATTCGACGTGTGCCGTCGAGATGGTGATGCCGCGGGCCTTCTCTTCCGGAGCCGCGTCGATCTGGTCGTACGCCTTGAACTCGCCGAAATACTTCGTGATCGCTGCCGTCAGCGACGTCTTGCCATGGTCAACGTGGCCGATCGTGCCGATGTTTACGTGAGGCTTGTTGCGCTCAAACTTACCTTTTGCCATTTCCGGCTCTCCGTTCCTGATCCCGATAGGGGAAATTCATACAATGAGTTGGGGCGTACCCCGGTCACTTCTGACCGGAGTACTTTGCCTGGATTTCCTGCGCGACGTTCGAGGGAACCGGCGCATAGTGGTCGAAGACCATCGAGTACTGGGCGCGGCCCTGCGACATGGAGCGCAGGTTGTCCACGTACTTGAACATGTTGGCCAGCGGCACGTTGGCGGAGATCACGACGGCGACGCCGCGCGATTCCTGGCCCTGGATCTGGCCGCGACGGGAGTTCAGGTCGCCGATGACGTCGCCGACATAGTCTTCCGGCGTCACGACCTCGACCTTCATCATCGGCTCCAGCAGCTGGGCGCCGGCTTCGCGGGATGCTTCACGGAAGCAGGCGCGCGATGCGATTTCGAAGGCGAGGACCGAGGAGTCGACGTCGTGGAAGGCGCCGTCGATGAGCGTCGCCTTGACGCCGAGCATCGGGAAGCCTGCGAGCGGACCGGAGGACAGAACGCTTTCGATACCCTTCTGGACGCCCGGGATGTATTCCTTCGGAACAGCACCGCCGACGATCTTGGATTCGAATGCGAAATCTTCGCCTTCCGGGTTCGGTTCGAACACGAGCTTCACGCGGGCGAACTGGCCGGTACCACCGGTCTGCTTCTTGTGCGTGTAGTCCTTCTCGGTCTTGCGCGTGATCGTCTCACGGTAGGCGACCTGCGGCGCGCCGACATTGGCTTCGACCTTGAACTCGCGACGCATGCGGTCGACGATGATGTCGAGGTGAAGTTCGCCCATGCCCGCGATGATCGTCTGGCCGGACTCTTCGTCGGTCTTGACGCGGAAGGACGGGTCTTCGGCGGCCAAGCGGTTGAGCGCGAGGCCCATCTTTTCCTGGTCGTTCTTCGTCTTCGGCTCGATCGCGATCTGGATGACCGGCTCGGGGAATTCCATGCGCTCGAGGATGACCGGCTTCAGCGGATCGCAGAGCGTGTCGCCCGTCGTCGTGTCCTTGAGGCCGGCGAGAGCGACGATGTCGCCCGCGAAGGCTTCTTCGATGTCTTCACGCGAGTTGGAGTGCATCTGCAGCATGCGGCCGACGCGCTCGCGCTTTTCCTTGACCGTGTTCATGACCGACGTGCCCTTTTCGAGCTTGCCGGAATAGATGCGGGCGAAGGTGAGCGAACCGACGAAGGGGTCGTTCATGATCTTGAACGCGAGCATGGAGAGCGGCTCGTTGTCGTCTGCGTGACGCTCGATCTCGGCTTCCGTCTTGACGTCGATGCCCTTGATCGCCGGGATGTCGGCCGGGGACGGCAGGTAGTCGACGACGGCGTCGAGGAGCGGCTGGACGCCCTTGTTCTTGAACGCGGTACCGCAGAACATCGGGTGGAACTTCACGTCGATGGTGCCGCGACGAACGAGTTCGCGGATCTTGTCGTTGTCCGGGTAGTTGCCTTCGAGATAGGCTTCCATCGCGGCCTCGTCGATCTCGACGACGGTCTCGATGAGCTTCTCGCGATACTCCTCGGCCTTTTCCTTCATGTCTTCCGGGATCTCGACGACGTCCCACTGGGCGCCGAGCGATTCATCACGCCAGACGAGAGCGTTCATCTCGATGAGGTCGACAACGCCCTTGAACTCGCTTTCAGCGCCGATCGGCAGCTGCATGACGACGGCGGTCGCACCGAGGCGCGACTTGATCATCGACACAGAGCGGTAGAAGTCCGCGCCGGTCTTGTCCATCTTGTTGCAGAAGATCATGCGCGGAACGTTGTACTTCTCAGCCTGACGCCAGACGGTTTCCGTCTGCGGCTCCACGCCGGCATTGGCGTCGAGAAGGGCGATCGCACCGTCGAGAACGCGCAGCGAACGCTCGACTTCGATGGTGAAGTCGACGTGGCCGGGGGTGTCGATGATGTTGAAGCGGCGGGTCTTGCCGTCACGGCCCTTCCAGAAGGTCGTGGTGGCAGCCGACGTGATCGTGATGCCGCGTTCCTGCTCCTGCTCCATCCAGTCCATCGTGGCGGCGCCGTCATGGACTTCGCCGATCTTGTGGGACTTGCCGGTGTAGTAGAGGATGCGCTCGGTCGTCGTCGTCTTGCCGGCGTCGATATGCGCCATGATACCGAAATTTCGGTAGTCTTCGATTTTATATTCGCGAGCCATTAACGGACTCCTTTCGAGACGTCTAGTTTCGGTTACCAGCGGTAGTGCGAGAATGCACGGTTGGCGTCGGCCATCTTGTGCGTGTCTTCGCGCTTCTTGACGGCGCTGCCGCGGTTGTTCGCTGCGTCCATGAGTTCGCCGGAAAGGCGCTCGACCATGGTCGTTTCGTTACGCTTGCGGGCAGCGGCGATCAGCCAGCGGATGGCCAGAGCCTGACGGCGCTCCGGACGAACGTCGACCGGAACCTGGTACGTCGCACCACCAACGCGGCGCGAGCGCACTTCGACGTGCGGTGCAACGTTGTCGAGAGCCGAATGGAACACGCCGAGCGGATCGGCCTTTGCCTTGCCCTGAACGACATCGAAGGCGCCGTAAACGATCGTTTCGGCGACGGACTTCTTGCCGTCCAGCATGATGGCGTTCATGAACTTGGTGACGACGAGATCGCCGAACTTCGGGTCCGGGTTGATCTCGCGCTTTTCTGCTCTATGGCGACGGGACATACTTTTCGTCTTTCTTCAAATGGTTCCGACCAGCGAAATGGCGCCGGTTACTGTATTATTTCGGACGCTTCGCGCCGTACTTGGAGCGGCGCTGCTTGCGGTTCTTGACGCCCTGGGTGTCGAGAACGCCGCGGATGATGTGGTAACGCACACCCGGAAGGTCCTTCACGCGGCCGCCACGGATCATGACGACGGAGTGTTCCTGCAGGTTGTGGCCTTCGCCCGGGATGTAGCCGATGACTTCGAAGCCATTGGTCAGGCGGATCTTGGCGACCTTACGCAGAGCCGAGTTCGGCTTCTTCGGGGTCGTCGTGTAGACGCGGGTGCAAACGCCGCGCTTCTGGGGGTTTTCCTGCAGGGCAGGAACCTTGTTGCGCTTTACCTGCGCCTGGCGCGGCTTGCGGATCAACTGGTTTACGGTAGGCATAGAACCATCCCTTGCAAATCTAGTCTCGTTTACCCTTGCGGGCGGATACATGGCCACACGCGTGTTCATGCGCAATAAAAGGCCAATCCGCTTTTGCGGATGACCTCCATAGGCAGAGGACGCCAGTTCAGCGTCATGCGTGCAGCATTCATGTTCTCAACGTGCGTCGAGCCCTGTTTGAGGCGAACTTCAGAACGAGTCGTTCCGAACCAGCCAGCCTCACATAGGCTCTGATGGCGTGCGGTCTACTGACTTAAGGGCAAAAGGTCAAGGGGCGGGGCGAAAGAATCCCGGAGCGGAATGGCTGTCCTGCCTGAAAAGCAGGGCTTTCGGCGCTCTCCCCTGCCCCTTTCAGGGTGCATCCCGGCTCCCCAGCCTTCGCCGGAGAACATTAAGGAAGCGTGAAGACGGAATCAACGGCAGGGACGGCGTGCGGCGGACGCATCCGGGAATCACCTTTTGGTGCGCCCGCCGATTTTGCATTTGGGCCTTGCCGCCCTACCCTTTATAGAACCGGCATCACCGACCCGAAAGGAACCCGCCATGGCGTCCAATGCCGACAACGACAACAACACGCTCGACGAGCCGATGGTCTTCATCATCATCGGCAAGGCCTATGAGCGCGAGGGCGACGAGGGCATCGACATCCACGTCATGCTGCGTGCGCCGGACGACGACAGCGCCGTGCGCGAGGCGCTGAACGCGCTTTCGGAGGAAGGCTT
The DNA here is from genome assembly GCF_050859155.1 of Shinella yambaruensis. NCBI lineage: Bacteria > Pseudomonadati > Pseudomonadota > Alphaproteobacteria > Hyphomicrobiales > Rhizobiaceae > Shinella > Shinella yambaruensis. The sequence goes on along the minus strand of NZ_CP150638.1, from coordinate 1,590,292 downwards.
CCTCGAAGCCGACCTCGACCAGATCGGGACGCTGACCGGCGCGCCGGAGGACGAGCCTCACGCCTCCGCCTATCAGGGCGCACTCGAAGGAGAAGTGGCGATCATCCGGTTTGCCTGATGACCGCCCCCTTCCTTACTTGATTTCGCCGCTCGGCAGAGGCGTGTCATCCGTCTCTGCCGGCAGCACCGGATAGACCACCTCCGGCATCCGGCCTTCCAGCGTGCCGAGGAAGGCGACGATCCGGTCCACGTCGGCCTCCGCCAGGTCCTCGCCGAGCTGCGAGGTGCCCATGATCGCGACGGCCTGCTTCAGGTTCCAGACCTTGCCCGAGTGGAAATACGGCGCCGTCAGCGTGACGTTGCGCAGCGGCGCGGCGCGGAAGACGTAGGAATCGTCCGCCGTGGCCGTCACGGCGAAGCGCCCCTTGTCGTTCTCCGGCAGGACTTCGGCGCCCGGCTTCTCGATGAGGCCGAACGGGTAATAGCCGTTGCCGCCGAGATTGATGCCGCTGTGACACGACGCGCAGCCCTTGTCGATGAAGAGCGCAAGGCCCTCCTTCTGCTCCACCGTCATCGCGCCATCGTCGCCGTTGAGATAGGCGTCGAAGGCGGCCGGCGTGATCAGGGTCGCCTCGAAGGCCTCGATCGCCTTGGCCATGTTGTCGAAGGTCACCGGGTCGGCCTCGCCCGGGAAGGCGGCCGTGAACCACTCGACATATTTCGGCATCGACTTCAGCGTCGCGACGACCTGGTTGGGCGTGTTCGCCATCTCGACGCCCGCCTGGATCGGCCCCTTCGCCTGCGCCTTCAGGTCTTCCGCGCGCCCGTCCCAGAACTGGGCCTCGTTGAAGACGGCATTCAGCGCCGTCGGCGAGTTGCGCGGTCCCTTCTGCCAGCCGTGGCCGATCGAGGTTTCCAGATTGTCGTCGCCGCCCGTCGCCAGGTTGTGACAGGAATTGCACGAGAAGACGCCCGAGGCCGAAAGGCGCGGATCGAAGAACAGCGCCTTGCCGAGGTCGATCTTCTCCGGCGTGATCGGATTGTCGCTGACCGCCGGATAGGTCGACGGCAGGGGTTTGAAGATGTCGAGGGCCGTTGCGCGCAGATCGGCAGGAACCGGATCGGCGGCAAGGGCCACGGTCGCGATGACCGATGCGGCGACCGTCGCCAGCAGGAATTTCATGGCTACCTCCATTCGTTGGGATACGAATGGACTTTAGAACCGCTCCAATCTGGCCACTTGCGCCAGATCAAGCCGCCCTGCCCTGTCCTTGCGCATAAACAAAAAGCCGCCCGAATTATTTCGGGCGGCTTTGTCAATCGTCAAAAGCGGCAGCGATTACTCGGCCGCGGCGCCCTCGCCGCCGGCGAGGTCCGCCAGCATCGGGGTGGCGACGCCGGCGCCCGTCGACTTGCGGCGCTCGTCGAGAATCATCTCGTCGCGGGCCGTCGCGATGCGGCGGATCTGGGTCATGGTACCACCCGTGCCGGCCGGGATGAGGCGGCCGACGATGACGTTTTCCTTGAGGCCCTGCAGGCCGTCGGTCTTGCCGGCGATCGCCGCTTCCGTGAGAACCTTGGTGGTCTCCTGGAACGAGGCGGCCGAGATGAACGACGGGGTCTGCAGCGAGGCCTTGGTGATGCCGAGCAGCACCGGCTCGCCCGAGGCGGGCTTCTTGCCTTCCTCGATCAGGGCGTCGTTGACGTCCTCCAGCTCGATCCGGTCGACATTGTCGCCGACGATGTAGGTGCTGTCACCTGCATCCGTGATCTCGACCTTCTGCAGCATCTGGCGAACGATCACCTCGATGTGCTTGTCGTTGATCACAACGCCCTGCAACCGGTAGACTTCCTGGATTTCGTTCACGAGGTAGGAAGCAAGTGCCTCCACGCCCTTGATCGCCAGGATGTCGTGCGGCGCCGGATTGCCGTCGAGGATGTAGTCGCCCTTTTCGATGTAGTCGCCATCCTGAAGGTGGAAGGGCTTGCCCTTCGGGATCAGGTACTCGACCGGCTCGACACCGTCTTCCGCCGGCTCGATCGTCACGCGACGCTTGTTCTTGTAGTCGCGGCCGAAGCGGACGGTACCATCGATCTCGGCGATGATGGCGTGGTCCTTCGGACGACGGGCCTCAAACAGTTCGGCAACGCGCGGCAGACCACCGGTGATGTCCTTGGTCTTGGCGCTTTCCAGCGGCGAACGGGCAAGAACGTCACCCTGGGAGACCTTCTGGCCCGGCTCGACCGAGAGGATCGCGTCGACCGAGAGCATGAAGCGGGCTTCGCCACCGCGCGACAGCTTGGCGACGGCGCCGTTCTTGTCCTTGATGACGATGGCCGGCTTCAGGTCGGAGCCGCGCGGCGTCGAGCGCCAGTCGATGACCGAACGCTTGGTGATGCCGGTGGATTCGTCCGTCGATTCCAAGACCGAGATGCCGTCGACCACGTCCTCGAAGTGAACCGTACCTTCCACTTCCGTCATCATCGGACGGGTGTAGGGGTCCCACTCGGCGAGACGCTGGCCGCGCTTCACCTTGTCGCCGTCGTCGACGAAGATCTTCGAACCGTAGGCGACACGCTGCGAGGAACGTTCCACGCCGCGCTCGTCGAGGATGGTGATCGCCATGTTGCGGCCCATCGCGACGAGTGCGCCATCGGAATTGCGCAGCATGTTGCGGTTCTTGATCTGCACCGTGCCTTCATACGAGGCTTCCAGGAACGACTGGTCGACCACGGTCGCCGTGCCGCCAAGGTGGAAGGTACGCATGGTGAGCTGGGTGCCCGGCTCGCCGATCGACTGCGCCGCGATGACGCCGACGGCCTCGCCCATGTTGACGGGCGTGCCGCGTGCAAGGTCGCGACCGTAGCAGACGCCGCAGACGCCGGTCTGGATCTCGCAGGTCAGCGCCGAGCGGATGCGGATCGACTGGATGCCGGCCTTCTCGATCGCGGCGACGTCGGCCTCGAGGATCATCTTGCCGGCATCGACGATGCGCTCGCCGGTGACCGGATGATCGATGTCGTCGAGAGCCGTGCGGCCGAGGACGCGGGTGCCGATGGAGGCCACGACCTGGCCGGCATCGACGATCGCCGTCATGGTGAGGCCCTTGTCGGTGCCGCAATCCGTGTGCGTGACGATGCAGTCCTGCGCGACGTCGACGAGACGGCGGGTCAGGTAGCCGGAGTTCGCGGTCTTCAGGGCGGTGTCCGCCAGGCCCTTGCGGGCGCCGTGCGTCGAGTTGAAGTACTCGTTCACGGTCAGGCCTTCCTTGAAGTTCGAGATGATCGGCGTCTCGATGATCTCGCCCGAGGGCTTGGCCATGAGGCCGCGCATGCCGCCCAGCTGGCGCATCTGGTTCGGAGAACCGCGGGCGCCGGAGTGCGACATCATGTAGATCGAGTTCATCGGCTTCTGGCGGCCGGTCTCGGGATCGAATTCGACGGCCTTGATGCGCGCCATCATCTCTTCCGCGACCTTTTCGGTGGCCTTGCCCCAGGCGTCGACGACCTTGTTGTACTTCTCGCCCTGGGTGATCAGGCCGTCATTGTACTGCTGCTCGTATTCCTTGACGAGATTTTCGGTGTCGCCGACGATCTTCGCCTTGGTATCCGGAATGACCATGTCGTCCTTGCCGAACGAGATGCCGGCGCGGCAGGCGTGGGAGAAGCCGAGCTGCATGATGCGGTCGCAGAAGATGACCGTGTCCTTCTGGCCGCAGTGGCGGTAGACCGTGTCGATCATCTTGGAGATGTTCTTCTTGGTCATTTCCTGGTTGCAGATATCGAACGGGATGTTGCCGTTCTTCGGCAGCAATTCGCCGATGATCATGCGGCCGGGCGTCGTCTCGTAGATCTTGGTGTAGGGCTTGCCCTCACCGTCGACCGACTTGTAGCGGCCGCGGATCTTCGCGTGCAGCGTCACGACCTTGTTTTCGAGCGCATGGTGCAGTTCGCCCATGTCGGAGAAGGCCATGCCTTCGCCCGGCTCGTTCTGGTTCATGATCGACAAATAGTAGAGGCCGAGAACCATGTCCTGCGAGGGAACGATGATCGGTGCGCCGTTCGCCGGATGCAGGATGTTGTTCGTCGACATCATGAGCACGCGCGCTTCCAGCTGGGCTTCCAGCGAGAGCGGGACGTGGACGGCCATCTGGTCGCCGTCGAAGTCGGCGTTGAAGGCCGTGCAGACGAGCGGGTGCAGCTGGATCGCCTTGCCTTCGACCAGGATCGGTTCGAAGGCCTGGATGCCCAGGCGGTGCAGCGTCGGCGCGCGGTTGAGGAGAACCGGATGCTCGCGGATGACCTCGTCGAGGATATCCCAGACTTCCGGCTTTTCCTTTTCGACCAGCTTCTTGGCCTGCTTGACGGTCGAGGAGAAGCCCTTGGCGTCGAGGCGGGCATAGATGAACGGCTTGAACAGTTCGAGCGCCATCTTCTTCGGCAGGCCGCACTGGTGCAGCTTCAGTTCCGGGCCGGTCACGATGACCGAACGGCCGGAATAGTCGACTCGCTTGCCGAGCAGGTTCTGGCGGAAGCGGCCCTGCTTGCCCTTCAGCATGTCGGACAGCGACTTCAGCGGACGCTTGTTGGCGCCGGTGATGACGCGGCCGCGGCGGCCGTTGTCGAACAGGGCGTCAACCGATTCCTGAAGCATGCGCTTCTCGTTGCGGATGATGATGCCCGGCGCGCGCAGCTCGATGAGGCGCTTCAGACGGTTGTTGCGGTTGATGACGCGGCGGTAGAGATCGTTGAGGTCCGACGTCGCGAAACGACCGCCGTCCAGCGGGACGAGCGGGCGCAGGTCCGGCGGGATCACCGGAACGACCTTCATGATCATCCATTCCGGGCGGTTGCCGCTCTCCATGAAGTTCTCGACGATCTTCAGGCGCTTCATCAGCTTCTTCTGCTTCAGGTCCGACGTGGTGTCGGCCAGATCAGAGCGCAGATCGCCGGCGATCTTCTCGAGGTTCATCGAGGCGAGCATCTCGTAGATGGCCTCGGCGCCGATCATCGCCGTGAACTGGTCTTCACCATATTCATCGACGGCGATCATGTATTCTTCTTCGGAAAGAAGCTGGTTTTCCTTGAGCGCGGTGAGGCCCGGCTCCGTCACGATGTAGTTCTCGAAATAGAGAACGCGCTCGACATCCTTCAGCGTCATGTCGAGGAGCGTGGCGATGCGGGATGGCAGCGACTTCAGGAACCAGATATGGGCGACGGGCGCGGCGAGCTCGATATGGCCCATGCGCTCGCGGCGAACGCGCGACAGCGTGACTTCGACGCCGCACTTTTCGCAGATGATGCCCTTGTACTTCATGCGCTTGTACTTGCCGCACAGGCACTCGTAGTCCTTGATCGGCCCGAAGATGCGCGCGCAGAACAGACCGTCACGCTCCGGCTTGAACGTGCGGTAGTTGATGGTTTCCGGCTTCTTGATCTCGCCGTACGACCAGGACAGGATCTTTTCCGGAGACGCGATCGAAATGCGGATGGAGTCGAACGTCTGCGCAGGCACCTGCGGGTTGAAAAGGTTCATGACCTCTTGGTTCATGCCTATCTCCTTCGTGGGCCAGTGGCCCTCTGCTTAGCAGTCAAATGCGGCGATACCCGGGTGCCGCACGACTGCCTGAAACGGATGAGCCGCCCCTCGCCTTGCAGCGGGAGCGGTAACGGTGCGCGCCTTTCCGGCGCGCACCTTGTCAGGCTTATTCCGCCGCGTCGGGAAGCTGGCCGGCTTCGGCTGCGGAATCGACCTTCGAGTTTTCCAGCTCGACGGAGAGGCCGAGCGAGCGCATTTCCTTGACGAGAACGTTGAAGCTCTCCGGAATGCCCGCCTCGAACGTGTCGTCGCCACGAACGATCGCCTCGTAGACCTTGGTGCGGCCCGCCACGTCGTCCGACTTCACGGTCAGCATTTCCTGCAGCGTGTAGGCGGCGCCGTAGGCTTCGAGCGCCCAGACTTCCATTTCCCCGAAGCGCTGGCCGCCGAACTGCGCCTTGCCGCCCAGCGGCTGCTGGGTGACGAGCGAGTACGGACCGATCGAGCGCGCGTGGATCTTGTCGTCGACAAGGTGGTTCAGCTTGATCATGTACATGTAGCCGACCGTGACCTTGCGGTCGAAAGGCTCACCCGTACGACCATCGTACAGAACCGACTGGCCCGAGGGGTTGAGGCCCGCGCGCTCCAGCATGCTGGCGACGTCCGGCTCATGCGCACCGTCGAAGACCGGCGTCGCGATGGAGACGCCCTTGCGGGACTGCTCGGCAAGCTTGACCAGGGCGGCGTCGTCGAAATGGGCGACTTCATCCTTGGCCTCGCTCTCGTAGACTTCCGTCAGCTCGCGCTTCAGGTCCGAGATGTCCATGGTCTTGCGGTATTCGTCGAGCAGGTCGCCAATCTTCTTGCCCATGCCCGCGCAAGCCCAGGCAAGGTGGGTTTCGAGGATCTGGCCGACGTTCATGCGCGAGGGCACGCCCAGCGGGTTCAAGCAGATGTCGACATGCGTGCCGTCTTCGAGGAACGGCATGTCCTCGATCGGCAGGATGCGCGAGACGACGCCCTTGTTGCCGTGACGGCCGGCCATCTTGTCGCCGGGCTGGATCTTGCGCTTCACGGCGACGAAGACCTTGACCATCTTCATGACGCCCGGAGGCATCTCGTCGCCGCGCTGGACCTTCTCGACCTTGTCCATGAAGCGCTGTTCAAGGCGCGACTTGGATTCGTCGTACTGGCCGCGGAGCGCTTCGATCTCGCCCTGGACCTTCTCGTCCTCGACGGCGAACATCCACCACTGCGAGCGGGGATATTCGGAGATGACGGCGTTCGACAGCTCGGTGCCCTTCTTGAAGGACTTCGGGCCGGCGACGGCGACGTGGCCGCGCAGCATGTCGGTCAGGCGGCCGTAGACGTTGCGGTCGAGGATCGCCTGCTCGTCGTCACGGTCCTTGGCGAGACGCTCGATCTCTTCCCGCTCGATCGCCATCGCGCGTTCGTCCTTCTCCACGCCGTGGCGGTTGAAGACGCGAACTTCGACGACCGTGCCGAAGGTGCCGGGCGGCATGCGCATGGAAGTGTCGCGAACGTCGGATGCCTTCTCACCGAAGATGGCGCGCAGGAGCTTTTCTTCCGGCGTCATCGGGCTTTCGCCCTTCGGGGTGATCTTGCCGACCAGGATGTCGCCCGGCTGAACCTCTGCGCCGATATAGACGATACCGGCTTCGTCGAGGTTCTTCAGCGCTTCTTCCGAAACGTTCGGAATGTCGCGCGTGATTTCTTCCGGGCCCAGCTTGGTGTCGCGGGCCATGACTTCGAATTCCTCGATGTGGATCGAGGTGAACACGTCGTCGGAGACGATGCGTTCGGACATCAGGATCGAGTCTTCGTAGTTGTAGCCGTTCCACGGCATGAACGCGACGAGCGCGTTGCGGCCGAGCGCGAGGTCGCCGAGGTCGGTCGACGGACCGTCCGCGATGATGTCGCCCTTGTTCAGAACGTCGCCGACGGTGACCAGCGGGCGCTGGTTGACGCAGGTGTTCTGGTTGGAACGCTGGAACTTCTGCAGGCGGTAGATATCGACGCCCGACTTCGACGGATCGAGGTCTTCGGTGGCGCGGATAACGATACGGGTCGCATCCACCTGGTCGACGACGCCGCCGCGGCGGGCCGCGATGGCGGCGCCCGAGTCACGGGCGACGACCGGCTCCATGCCGGTGCCGACGAACGGGGCTTCGGCGCGCAGGAGCGGCACGGCCTGACGCTGCATGTTCGAGCCCATGAGCGCGCGGTTCGCGTCGTCGTTCTCGAGGAACGGGATGAGCGCGGCCGCGACCGAAACGAGCTGCTTCGGCGAAACGTCCATGAGGTTGATCTGGTCGCGCGGGGCGAGCATGACTTCGCCGGCGTGACGGCAGACGACGAACTCTTCAGCGAAGGAACCGTCGGCCTCGAGCACCGAGTTGGCCTGGGCGACGTGATACTTGGCCTCTTCCATGGCGGAGAGGTAGACCACGTCCGTCGTCACCTTGCCGTCGACGATCTTGCGGTACGGCGATTCGATGAAGCCGTACTTGTTGACGCGGGCGAAGGTGGCGAGCGAGTTGATCAGACCGATGTTCGGGCCTTCCGGCGTCTCGATCGGGCAAATACGGCCGTAGTGGGTCGGGTGAACGTCGCGGACTTCGAAGCCGGCGCGCTCGCGGGTCAGACCACCCGGGCCAAGGGCCGAAAGACGGCGCTTGTGGGTGATTTCCGAGAGCGGGTTCACCTGGTCCATGAACTGCGAGAGCTGCGAGGAACCGAAGAACTCGCGAACGGCGGCGGCTGCCGGCTTCGCGTTGATCAGGTCCTGCGGCATGACCGTGTCGATCTCGATCGAGGACATGCGTTCCTTGATCGCGCGCTCCATGCGCAGCAGGCCGAGACGGTACTGGTTCTCCATCAATTCGCCGACCGAACGGACGCGGCGGTTGCCGAGGTTGTCGATGTCGTCGATCTCGCCCTTGCCGTCGCGCAGCTCGACCAGCATCTTCACGACGGCGAGGATGTCCTCCTTGCGCAGCGTGCGGACCGTGTCGGCGACGTCGAGGTCGAGGCGCATGTTCATCTTCACGCGGCCGACGGCGGAGAGGTCGTACCGCTCGGCATCGAAGAACAGCGTGTTGAACATGGCTTCGGCCGAATCCATGGTCGGCGGTTCACCCGGACGCATGACGCGGTAGATGTCGAACAGCGCGTCCTGGCGGTTCTCGTTCTTGTCGGCGGCGAGCGTGTTGCGGATATAGGCACCGACATTGATGTGGTCGATGTCGAGGACCGGGATCTCGTCGAAACCGGCGGCCAGGATGACCGGCAGGGTCTTCTCGTCGATTTCGTCGCCGGCTTCGAGATAGATCTCACCCGTCGAATAGTTGACGATGTCCTCGGCAAGGTAGTTGCCGTAGAGCTCCTCGTCGGTCGCCTTGAGGGCCTTCAGGCCCTTTTCCGAGAGCTGGCGGAGCAGACGCGGCGTCAGCTTCTTGCCGATCTCGACGACCACTTCACCGGTGTCGGCGTCGACCATATCCGCGACGGCCTTCTGGCCCTTCAGCGCGTCGGGATTGAACGGCACGCGCCAGCCTTCGCCGTCGCGCTGGTAGAGCGACTTCGTGTAGAAGGTCGACAGGATGTCTTCGCCGTCCATGCCGAGCGCCATGAGCAGCGAGGTGACGGGGATCTTGCGGCGGCGGTCGATGCGCGCATGCACGATGTCCTTGGCGTCGAACTCGATGTCCAGCCAGGAACCGCGATAGGGGATGACGCGCGCGGCGAAGAGCAGCTTGCCCGACGAGTGGCTCTTGCCCTTGTCGTGGTCGAAGAACACGCCCGGCGAACGGTGCATCTGGGAGACGATGACGCGCTCGGTGCCGTTGACGATGAACGTGCCGTTGTCGGTCATGAGCGGCATGTCGCCCATGTAGACGTTCTGTTCCTTGATGTCCTTGATGGACTTGGCACCCGTATCCTCGTCGATATCGAACACGATGAGGCGCAGCGTCACCTTGAGCGGTGCTGCATAGGTCAGGTCACGCTGGCGGCATTCCTCGACGTCGAACTTCGGCTGTTCGAATTCGTAGGAGACGAATTCGAGCATGGAAGCGCCGGAGAAGTCGGTGATCGGGAAGACCGACTTGAAAACGGTCTGAAGCCCCTCGTCCGGGCGACCGCCGGCGGGCTCTTCAACCATCAGGAACTGGTCGTAGGATGCCTTCTGAACCTCGATGAGGTTCGGCATGACTGCGACTTCGGGGATTTTTCCAAAAAACTTGCGTACGCGCCTACGACCGTTAAACGAAAGGGTCTGAGCCATCGTCGCTCCTTCAAATTTGCATCCGGGCCTGCAACGGACGGGGTTCGCTGGCCAGTCGATCCCGTCGACCAATGGGTTGGTTCAATCTCGTCTTGCTGCCGGTCGACGGGCCGGATTGCCCAATCTTGCGGTGAAGACCATCCTCTTGAAGAACCCATTACCCAAAAGCCGTTTTCAGCGGCTTTTGGGTAATCAGTTCAGCGGAAAGGATCGACGGGAGAGGGCTTTCGCCCTCCCCCGCAGCATTCCGATATTACTTGACGTCGACCTTGGCGCCGGCGTCCTCAAGCTTCTTCTTGAGGTCAGCGGCTTCAGCCTTGGAAACGCCTTCCTTGACAGCCTTCGGAGCGCCTTCGACGAGGTCCTTGGCTTCCTTGAGACCGAGACCGGTGATGGCGCGGACTTCCTTGATGACGTTGATCTTGTTGGCGCCGGCGTCGGCGAGGATCACGTCGAATTCGGTCTTTTCTTCTTCAGCAGCAGCCGGAGCAGCACCGCCGCCAACGGCAGCGACAGCTACGGGAGCAGCAGCCGAAACGCCCCACTTCTCTTCGAGCAGCTTGGAAAGCTCGGCGGCTTCCAGAACGGTCAGCGAGGAGAGGTCTTCTACGATCTTTGCGAGATCAGCCATTTTCATATTTCCTTTTGTTCGGTTCGAACTGGTGTGTTTGATTTACAGCGAAAAACCGCCTTACGCGGCTTCGTCCTTCTTGGCGTAGGCTGCGAACACGCGGGCAAGCTGGCTTGCCGGTGCTGCAACGACCGTGGCGACGCGCGTTGCCGGGGCTGCAATGAGGCCCAGGAGCTTTGCACGCAGCTCGTCGAGCGAAGGCAGGGTCGCAAGCGACTTGACTGCTTCTGCGTCGAGCGTGGTCGCACCCATGGCGCCGCCGAGGACAACGAGCTTGTCGTTGGTCTTGGCGAAGTCCATGGCTACCTTCGGAGCGATCATCGGATCATTTGCATATGCAATGAGCGTCTGACCCTGGAAGAGATCAGACATCCCTTCCGACTCCGTACCCTGAAGGGCAATTTTGGCCAGGCGGTTCTTCGCGACTTTGACGGTACCGCCCGCTGCACGCATCTTCGTACGAAGATCGTTCATCTGTGCAACGGTGATGCCGGCATAGCGGGCCACGACAACCGAACCGGAAGCCTTGAAGACTTCATTCAGCTCCGTGACAAATTCGCGTTTTTCCGCTCTTTCCACTGCCTATCTCCAGTTGACAGGACCGTGACTTCTCACGGGACCTGCCGGGTTTGCCTTTGCCGCCAGGGATCCGCTTTACAAAAGAAGATCCCGAGCGACGCTCGAGGATCCTGTCCCCCCGCGCTCGGTCGAGGACCGCGGCACAGGCAAGGTAGGTTCGAACCGAATTCCGCGTCATCCGACGCTGAGTGAAATCCAGGTCTCACCCGTCTCATGCAGGCAACGTGATTAAGGCCTAACCACCTGCAATCTCGGACAGGAGTTCCGGGTTTCCCCGGAAATCCCCGGCCAGACCGGCCGGGAATTCTTGCAAGGCCCCGCCGAAGCGGTGCCGAAATTCAGGTGCCTGATCAGGCGACCGTCGACGGATCGATCTTGACGCCCGGACCCATCGTCGAAGAGATGGCAACGCGCTTGACGTAGTTGCCCTTGGCGCCCGTCGGCTTCGCCTTGATGACGGCGTCGGCGAAAGCCTTGATGTTCTCTTCCAGAGCCTTGGCGTCGAAGGAGGCCTTGCCCACGCCGGCATGAATGATGCCGGCCTTCTCGACGCGGAACTCGACAGCGCCGCCCTTGGATGCCTTGACGGCGCCGGCGACGTCCATGGTGACCGTGCCGACCTTCGGGTTAGGCATCATGCCGCGCGGGCCGAGTACCTTGCCGAGACGGCCGACGAGCGGCATCATGTCCGGGGTCGCGATGCAGCGATCGAAGTCGATCTTGCCGCCCTGGACGATCTCGACGAGGTCTTCGGCGCCGACGATGTCAGCGCCGGCAGCCTTGGCTTCATCGGCCTTGGCGCCACGGGCGAAGACGGCGACGCGAACGTCGCGGCCGGTGCCGTTCGGCAGGTTGACGACGCCGCGGACCATCTGGTCGGCGTGGCGCGGGTCGACGCCGAGGTTCATGGCGACTTCGACGGTTTCGTCGAACTTGGCGGTCGCACGCTCCTTGACGAGGGCGATGGCGTCCGACAGGGCAACGAGCTTGGTCGGGTCGATGCCTTCACGGATCTTCTGGAGACGCTTTGCAATCTTGGCCATGATCAACCTACCACTTCCAGGCCCATGGCGCGGGCGGAGCCCTCGACCATTGCCATCGCGCCTTCGATATCGGCGGCGTTGAGATCCTTCATCTTGGCTTCGGCGATCGACTTGATCTGAGCCTTGGTGAGCTTGCCGATGGAACCGCCCTTGCCGGGGGTCTTCGAGCCGGACTGGATCTTGGCTTCCTTCTTGAGGAAGTAGGTCACCGGCGGCTGCTTCATCACGAAGGTGAAGGACTTGTCCTGGTAATAGGTGATGACGACCGGGATCGGCATACCCTTTTCCATTTCCTGCGTCGCCGCGTTGAACGACTTGCAGAATTCCATGATGTTAATGCCACGCTGACCAAGCGCCGGGCCGATCGGCGGGGACGGGTTCGCCGAGCCTGCCTTGACCTGAAGCTTGAGCTGGCCTGCAACTTTCTTAGCCATTTCTCTCTGCCTTTCAGAATGCGGCCGGTTTCCCGGCCCGTGATGCCGGTCGGACGACCGGCGGCTGCGGTTGCGTGGTACGGTCAGAACGCCCGGCTAAAGGCCGCCTTCCCTTCCACGCGATTGGCGGAAACTTCCGCCGCCAGCCCTCGAAGGAGGGCTGGATTTCAGATGAGCCGCGCCGGAGGCGCCGCCGAAATCAGATTTTCTCGACCTGGGCGTATTCCAGTTCGACCGGGGTGGCGCGGCCGAAGATCGACACTTCCACCTTGAGGCGCGAGCGCTCCTCGTCGACGTCCTGCACGGTGCCGTTGAACGACGCGAACGGACCGTCGGAAACACGAACCTGCTCGCCGATCTCGAACGAGACCGAGGGCTTCGGACGATCGACGCCGTCCTGGACCTGCGACAGGATGCGCTCGGCTTCGCTGTCCGGGATCGGGACCGGCTTGTTGTCGGAACCGAGGAAGCCCGTGACCTTCGGCGTGTTCTTGATGAGGTGGTAGGCCTCATCCGTCAGGTTCGCCCGCACCAGCACATAGCCGGGGAAGAACTTGCGCTCCGAATCGACCTTACGGCCGCGACGCACCTCGACGACCTTCTCGGTCGGCACCAGGATCTTCTCGAAAAGATGCTCAAGGCCCTTCTGGCGGGCCTTGTTCTCGATGTCCTCGGCGACCTTCTTCTCGAAATTCGAATAGGCGTGGACGATGTACCAACGGGAAGCCATGTTCATCTCCAACCAATCAGGCGCTGGCGTTGAGGATGAGGCCGATCAGCCACCCCATCAACTGGTCCGCAGCGAAGAAGAACACTGCGGCCAGGAAAACCATGATGAACACCATGACGGTCGAGATCATCGTCTCGCGCCGCGAGGGCCAAGTCACTTTCGCCGTCTCGGAGCGTACCTGCTGCAGAAACGCAATCGGATTCGTTTTCGATGCCATTGAATGTCCACGCCATTACGGCACGTAAAGCTGAACTCTCAGCCCCACGCACCGCGTGTCTGTTTTGCCCTACATAAAGCCCGATTCTCTTTTTAACAAGAGGCAGCCCGGGCTTTTCGCGAATTTAGACGGCACGACGCCGCCACGCCATCCGCCCCCGTCGCTGCAAGTCGTCCGCGCTGTCCGGCTGGGAATGGCAGGGGCAGAGGGGCTCGAACCCCCGACCTGCGGTTTTGGAGACCGCCGCTCTACCAACTGAGCTATACCCCTATTTGCCTGCCGTGTCCCGGGCGAACCGCCCGTCACCGGCAAGGCATGGCGTCTTTACGGCGCACGGATCGACTTGGCAAGCCCGAAGACGAGATTTTTTCACAGGTTAGCACGCCCTCGCCCCGGCGCCGCCTCACCAGGCGAAACGAAGCCGGGCCTTGACCGTGCTGATCAGCTTCATGTCCTGCCGGCGTACGGAGGCGCCGAGGTCCAGGCAATCGAAGACGCGCTGCTCGACGCCGAATTCCGCGCCGATCCGCTTCTGGCCGCGGGCGGTCGAGCCGGTGGCGACGAGGTCGGTTCCCGTCGGCAGGGCCTGGATCCGTGCCTGCTGCGTCATGCGCACGGCGCCGCGGTCGCCGGTGCGCATGTTGGCATCGGCGGAAACCGAGGGCGTCAGGACGATGTCGAAAGAGGGCGTCGCCATCCAGCGGCGCGACAGGCCGGCGCTCGCCGAAACCCGCCCGGTCAGCGGATTGTAGCCCGCCGTGACGTTGCGCTGCGCACCGGACAGCCCCTCCCCGCGCATTTCCGCCCACAGCCGCGCATTGTCGCGCGTATCGCGGATACGGCCGGTGGAGGACGCGGTGACCGCAAGATCCACCCCGGCGCTCATCTCGGCCGCCGTCGCGGCCTTGGCCCCCAGGCGCAGGCGATAGGCATAGCCGGATAGTTTTGCCGGAGACCAGATGAGCAGCGAATCCTCCGCCCGCGCCGCGCCTGCCGGCAGAATCGCAAGAATCATCGAGAGAGCGAGCGCTGCGCGCGCCGCGCCTGCAAAAGCGTTCATGAAGGTTCAGGCCCGTGTCTGGTTGCCGTGATGCGCGCGGCGCGACCCGCCACCCGCAGGGGCGCCGCCGCAATACACGGGATCGAAACGATCCCTCGGCGCCGGGCCTGCGGCTCACCACCCGTCAGGCCATGTCGCTCCAGGCGACCCAGCAAATCTACCCGCTCGTGCCGATCGCCTCTATCCCCAGACCTGGCGAGTTATCGCCAAAGGCTAAAAAAGCATGCCATTTCAAAGCGCCTGAACGCAAAAGCCCCGCGGTTTCCCGCGGGGCCTTCGCCAGATCCAGGATCCGAAGCTTACTCGACGATCGAGGCGACGATGCCGGCGCCGCATGCAAATCGCGCTTGCGCGCCATTTGCACACTTTTTTTGCCGTCGGCAGGCTCACGCCATCGCCAGCGATCGTTACTCGACGATCGAGGCGACGATGCCGGCGCCGACGGTGCGACCACCCTCACGAATAGCGAAGCGCAGCTTCTCTTCCATCGCGATCGGAACGATCAGCTCGACGTCGACCGTCACGTTGTCGCCCGGCATCACCATTTCCGTGCCTTCCGGCAGCGTCACGATGCCCGTCACGTCCGTCGTGCGGAAGTAGAACTGCGGACGGTAGTTCGTGAAGAACGGCGTATGACGGCCGCCTTCTTCCTTCGTCAGGATGTAGGCTTCGGCCTTGAACTTCTTGTGCGGCTTGACCGAACCCGGCTTGCACAGGATCTGGCCGCGCTCGACGCCGTCACGGTTCACACCGCGCAGCAGCGCACCGATGTTGTCGCCCGCCTGGCCCTGGTCGAGCAGCTTGCGGAACATTTCGACGCCCGTGCAGGTCGTCTTCGTCGTCGGGCGGATGCCGACGATCTCGATTTCCTCACCGACCTTGACGATGCCGCGCTCGACGCGACCGGTCACGACCGTGCCGCGGCCCGAGATCGAGAACACGTCTTCGATCGGCATCAGGAACGGCTGGTCGATCGGACGCTCCGGCGTCGGGATGTAGGCGTCGACCTGGGCCATCAGCTCGCGGATCGCGTCTTCGCCGATCTTCTTGTCCGAATCTTCCAGAGCGGCCAGAGCCGAACCCTTGACGATCGGAATGTCGTCGCCCGGGAAGTCGTAGGACGACAGAAGCTCGCGCACTTCCAGCTCGACGAGCTCGAGAAGCTCGGCGTCGTCGACCTGGTCGACCTTGTTGAGGAACACCACGATCGCCGGAACGCCGACCTGGCGGGCCAGCAGGATGTGCTCGCGGGTCTGCGGCATCGGGCCGTCGGCAGCCGAGCAGACCAGGATCGCGCCGTCCATCTGGGCGGCACCGGTGATCATGTTCTTCACGTAGTCGGCGTGGCCGGGGCAGTCGACGTGCGCGTAGTGACGGTTCGGCGTCTCGTATTCGACGTGTGCCGTCGAAATGGTGATGCCGCGGGCCTTTTCTTCCGGGGCCGCGTCGATCTGGTCGTACGCCTTGAACTCGCCGAAATACTTCGTGATCGCTGCCGTCAGCGACGTCTTGCCATGGTCAACGTGGCCGATCGTGCCGATGTTTACGTGAGGCTTGTTGCGCTCAAACTTACCTTTTGCCATGTTTTTATTCCTACTGAACGAAAGTTGGGCTAACCGGCCCGTCCGGTTTGGCAGGCGTTTAAGGCTTTCGCAACGAATGCGCAAGCCTTAAATGTATGGGAGAAACATGCCGGAAACGAGCGGAGGCAAGCCAGATAGCGGATAGATCGTGATGCGGATTCGCTTTTTCAAGGCAGGATCTTAGGGCGAAGTGCTGATTCTTTTCATGAAGGAAAATTGACGCAGGCAGCGAGCCTCGCATCCAGGCGCCGGCATTTTTACCTGATAGCGTTCTTGCAATTCGCGATTTTCCGGATGTGCCGGAGGGCATCCATCGACCATGATCCGCGGCGTTTCAAGGCGGCTACCGTCGCCATGCGGTGGCCCCGACGGAACAGCGGCCTTCCCGTTCACAGCGCTGCCGCGAGCGCGGCCGGGCCGTGGTGGACGTTCCGGGTGAGGAACGCCAGGGCGGCCGCGCCGATCAGGCCGGAATTCTGGCCGAGTGCGGCGCGCGTGACGCGCACGTCCTTGAACGCGGGCATGGCCCGGTCGGATATGCAGCGCTCGATGCCGGGACGCAGGCGCTCGAACTCGTGCGAAAGCCCGCCCCCCATGATGACGACCTCGGGACTGAAGATGTGGATGAGGCTGACGAAACCCCGGCCGAGGATGCCGGCCTCCTCGTCGACAAGCCGGTTGGCAAGTTCGTCGCCGGCCCGTGCAGCGGCAAAGACGGCGCGGCTGTCTATGGTCCCGCCATCCGCGCCAAGCCGCGTCCCCGTGCAGGCAAAGGCCTGCTCCCGAGCCCGGCGGGTAAAGGCCGTACCCGATCCATAGGCTTCGAAGCAGCCGCGGTTGCCGCAGGGGCAAAGCGCGCCGTCCGGTATGACGGACATGTGACCGACATGGCCCGCCATGCCCTTGCGCCCCCGCAGCACGCGCCCGTCGGCGATGACGCCGCCGCCGATGCCGGTGCTGACGGTCACGTAGACGAGGTTCTCGAGCCCCTTGCCCGCGCCGAACTGCCATTCGCCGATGGCCGCGGCGATGCCGTCGTTCTCCAGGCTGACGGGAAAGGCGAAGCGCTTCTGCAGTTCCGCCTTCAAGGGGAAGTCGGCAAAGCCCGCCAGCGTCGGAATATCGCGCGCGACACCCGCGATCGTGTCGATCGGCCCCGGCGTGGACACACCGATTCCCACCGGTGCGGCGGTGCCTGCGGCAGCGACAAGGCCGTCGGCAAGCGCCTTGATCTGCGCCAGCACGCGCTCGGGACCTGCCATGGCGTCGGTCCGCTCCTCGGCGCGGGCGACGATCTCGCCCCGCGTGCCGACGAGCGCCGCGCGAACCTGCGTCCCGCCGAGATCGATGCCGATGGCAATCTGCTGCATGGCGCAATCCGGCGTCAGAGGGCGTGGAGCCACGCCATGCGCTCGGCAAGCGACGGCGCGTTGAATGCGAGCGAGCCGAGAACGACCGTCTCGGCGCCGGACCGGCGCAGCAGCGGCACGGTATGCTCGCGAATACCGCCATCGGCCGCCAGCACGATGCGATGGTCCGCATCGCTTTCGGCGATGATCTGCCGGGCCTCCTGCAGGCGCGTGCCCGCCGTCCCGTCGAGGCCCTGGCCCTTCACGCCGATCGCCGTGCCGAGCAGCGTGACGAAACGCAGCCGCGCCGCATGGCGGCGAAGCCGTTCGACGGGCGTCTCCACCCGCAGCACCATGCCGGCGGCGACGCCGCGGCGGTCGAGCAGGTCGAGCGCCGCGTCCGCCACGCCTTCGTTCTCGACATGGATGCTGATGAGATCGCTGCCCGCATCGGCAAACTGCTCGATCTGCGACAGCACGACCGCATCCGCCACCATGAGATGGACGTGGATGGGCCGGGCGGAGACCTTGCGCAGGCCCGCCACCAGATCCGGGAAGAACAGCAGGGCCGGCGCGAAATGGCCGTCGGCGACGTCGACATGCAGGACGTCGACATGCGGATCGACACGGGCAAGGTCATCGGCAAGCCGCACGAGATCGGCGGACCAGACGGAGAACTCGGCGATCAGGCGGTCCTTCGGCAGGTCGTCGATCCAGGATTTGGCGGGGGTCATCTCTCAGAGATCCTTCAGGAACGTGCGCATGGCATGGTGGAAATCGGCGATATACTGCGCCTTGTTCTGCGCCTTGGCGGTGATCTCCACGAAGCGGGCGGCGGGAATCCGGTCGGCAAGCGCACGCGCATAGGCGATGGGGTGGATGATGTCCCGCCCGTGGCCGATCACCAGCGTGGGGACGGCGATCCGGGCGAGGTCGGCATCGGCGACACCCGGCCCGTCGCCGGAGATCGCGGTCAGGAGGGCAGCGGTGACCGCAACGGGTTCCCGCGCGAAAAAACCTTCGAGCGAGGCCAGGTTGTCCGGCGCTTCCGCCGCCAGATGGCGGCCGGTGGCGCCGGCAAGGAAGGCCGCCCTTGCGGCCTCCGGCGGCATCCGCGCCAGCAGGCGGCCGACCTCGGCATTGGCGGCCATGGTCGGCGGCGCCGAGGCGGCCAGCCAGGCCGGCCTTGCAAGGACGAGCGCCCGGACGAGATCCGGCCGTCGCACCGCCAGGCGCACGGCAATCGCCGCGCCCATGGAAATGCCGCCAAGGACGACGGGGGCGTCGAGGGTGCGCTCGATACAACGGGCGACATCGTCGGCGAAAGTGGCCATCGACAGCCGCTCCAACGGACCGGCCTGCGACCGGCCATGGCCCCGCGCCTCGATCGTGACGCGGCGAAACCCGGATTGCGCGGGAAAGGCCTCGGCCGTCTGGCCGGCATCGCCGCAAAGGCCATGCAGGAAGACGGCCGGCGCGCCCTCGCCCGCGCTGTCGACATTGAGGCGCGTGCCGTCGTCCGTCTCGAAGGATCGGATCTCCCTCATCGCCCTGCCCCGGTGTCGGAAAGCGTCCGCGTGAGAAACGCGGCGACGCCGGCGGCCTCGTCGGCGGCAAGTCCGTGCGTGACCAGGCTGCCGGCAAAGCCGATCGCCTTCAGCCGGCCCAGATAGTGGCCGTAGTCGAGCACGCCCTTGCCGGCCGTTGCGAAGCTGCCATCCGGGTTGCGGTCCTTCGCATGCGCCATGACGATGCGGTCGGCAAGGCGGTCGATCGCGGATGCGACGATGGTCCGCCGCGCCTCGGGCGTCTCGACCTCGAAGAGATTGGCCGGGTCGAGCACGATCTTGACGCGCGGGCTCTTCATCTCGTCGATCAGCCGGCGGGCCTTCTCGGCGGAATTGACCACATTGGCAAGCTCCGGCTCGATGCCGAGATCCACGCCGTATCGCTCGGCGATCCCGACCGCCGTCTCCATGGCCTTGAGCAGGTCGCGCCAGGCCTCGGGCGTGTCATTGCCGGGATGCGCCTTCCACTGGTCCAGGGGATCGCGCGTGCCGGTGCAGAGCGTGATGAGGCCGGCCGACATCGCCGCGCAGCGCTCCGCCAGCACCGCCAGCCTGCGATGGCCGGCCTCGCGCACCGCCGGGTCGGGGTGGATCATGTTGTAGGTGCCCGACACCGCGGCGATCTCGACGCCGGTCATGCCGGCGGCATCCGCGACCGCGCGCGCCTCGGCCCCGCTGATCGCATCCGGCATGGAGGAAAGTCCCGAGCAGGCCATGTTGTATTGTGCCGAGGCAAAGCCCGCACCGGCGACCGCCTTGAGAACCGTTTCCGGCGCGCATCCCGCGAAGGTCTTGGCGAAGATGCCGAGCTTCATCACACGCCGCCCGTCATGTCGGCGAGCGCGGCGGGCCTGCCGGTCTCGACCGAGCGGGCGATCGCGACCATGGCTTGCACCGAGGCAAGGCCGTCGTCGATGCCGGCGCCCTCCATCGGCGTGCCGTCCAGAATGGTGCGGGCGAAACCCTCGACCTGGCGGCGGTAGAAATGGCCGTCGGCTCCCAGCACCCGGTGCGTCGCGCCATCGGCCTCGCGGAAGATATCCACCTCGCTCGTCTTGTAGTACCAGGGGTTATAGGTCTTGCCGAGGACGCTGCCGTTCCTGCCGTAGATCTGGAAACCTTCATGCCAGTCCATGCGCACCTGCACCGTCAGGTCGAGATGGCCGAGCGCGCCGGTGGCGAATTCAACGTCCACGAACCAGCACCAGATGCCGGCCCGTTCGGAAAGCCGCGCCTGCACGGAGACGATATCGCCGGCAAGGTAGCGGGCGGTGTCGATCAGGTGGCAGCCATGCGCCAGCATGTAATAGCGGCGCAGGTCCGCCTTCGGATTGGCCGAGGGTTTCCTCGCATTGGCGCTGGTGACGATGAGCGGCTGCACCGCATCGGTCATCGGGTAGCGGTGCGTGCTGTCGCAATACCAGGCCTTGAGCGCCACCATCTCGCCCATCTCGTCGCCAATGAAGGCCCTGGCCGCCTGCAGCCCGGCATCGAAGCGTTTCATGTGGCCGACCTGGAAGACCTTGCCGGATTTTTCGACGGCGGCCTTCAGGTCGAGGCATTCCTCCACAGTCAACCCCATGGGCTTTTCGCACAACACATGCTTGCCGGCCGCAAGCGCCCTGAGCGAGGCCGGCACATGGAAGGCATCGGCCGTCGCGATGATCACGGCGTCGAGGTCCGGATCGGCAAGCATCCTGTCGTAATCGTCGTAGGACTTCTCGGCCCCATGCGTGATCACCATGCGCTCGCGCAGGTCGTCGGCGACGTCGCAGATCGCATAGAGGTCGGCATTCACCGCCTTCGTGCAGCTCTCGAAATGCGCCGCCTGCGCAATCTGGCCCGCGCCCAAGACACCAACTCGAAGACGGCGGTCACTGTCTGATGGCATTTCTGCCCCCTTGATCATCGTTCACGGACAACGCTGCGGGCACTCGCTCACAGGGCCGCATGGGTTTGCGGGTTGAAGAAGTGCAGCTTGGCCGGGTCGATGGCGAGATCGATACGCTCGCCGGCCTTGATGGCGCTGGTGGCCCCGAACCTTGCGACCGCATTGGCGGCGCCGCTCAGGTCCTCCACCGCATCCGGATCCCCGGAATCGACGCGGGTCGCCTCGATCTTCAGATGCACGATCAACTCCGAGCCGAGCTCCTCGATCGTTCTCACCACAGCGGGAATGGTCGGATAGGCCGCGCCCGACGGCAGGCGGCTGTCGTAGAGGTCTTCGGGACGGATGCCGAAAACGACGGGCTTGCCGTCGAAGGCCGAAAGGCCGGGAACCCGCTCCCGGACACTTGCCGGCAATGGAATGGAAAAGTCCGGAAGGCGGATCGACCCGCCTTCCAGACGCCCTTCGAAAAGGTTCATCGAGGGAGAACCGATGAAGCCTGCGACGAACGCGTTGACCGGCTTGTGGTAGAGCGCCTTCGGCGTGTCCACCTGCTGCAGCACGCCGCCCTTCAGCACCGCCACGCGGTCGCCCATGGTCATCGCCTCGGTCTGGTCGTGGGTGACGTAGATGGTGGTCACGCCCAGCTGGCGCTGCAGGCTGGCGATCTCGGCGCGCATCTGCACACGCAGCTTGGCATCGAGGTTCGACAGCGGCTCGTCCATCAGGAAGGCGGCGGGCTCGCGCACCATCGCGCGGCCCATCGCCACACGTTGCCGCTGGCCGCCGGAAAGCTGCGCCGGCTTGTTCTGCAGCAATGTCTCGAGCTGCAGGATCTTCGCGATTTCGGTCACCCGCCGGGAGCGTTCCGCCTTGTCCTTTCCTGCCAGCTTCATCGAGAAGGCGATGTTGTCGAAGACGGTCATGTGCGGATAGAGGGCGTAGCTCTGGAACACCATGGCGATGTCGCGATCCTTCGGCGGCAGATCCACGACGTCCTGATCGCCGATGCTCAGCGTGCCGCTGGTGATATCCTCGAGGCCCGCGATCATGCGCAACGCCGTCGATTTTCCGCAGCCGGACGGCCCCACCAGGATCAGGAACTCCCCGTCGTGAATCGTCAGGCTCAGGTCCTTGATCGCATGGTAATTGTTTCCGTAGGTCTTGCAGATCCTGTCCAGCACAACCACAGCCAAGTCGCATCCTCCCCGCACCGTCCCCAAACACCGGCCGGCCGCCTCCACCGCCGCCATCCGGTTTTCGACAGAAGGTTCAGGACTGATTGCCAAAGTCAAGACAAAAAACGGGAAACAAGACCGTTCAGAAATCAACATATCAGGACAACACATTGATAATAAATAATTATTTACATGATAAAAGTTTATTTGCGTGACATATTATTTTTTGACGCGCGTAATTTTATAGCGCTGGAAAATCCCTCTTCCCCCAGCCGGCAGTGACGCCATGGCAGCGCTCGCCACGGTACCGAGCCGTTGGCTGCCAACTATCGATGAAACGTCTGAAGCACTTCAACGCGGTTGCGGACGCAAACCGCTCCGCACTTTTGCAGGAAGGCTCAGGCCTGGAGGGGCACAGGTACAGGCGCGTGCTCGCCCGCCATCCAGGTAAGGCACATGGCCCTGTCCGGCAGCCCCCTGCGGCCGCCATGCGAGGTCACCGAGATGGCCGCCGCCGTTGCGGCAAAGATCACGCAATCAAGCGGACTGCCGCCCTCCGCCAGCGCCAGAGCGTAGGCACCATGGAAGCAGTCCCCGGCACCGGTCGTGTCCACGGCCTGCACCCTATAGGCCGGCACATGCCAGAAGACCGGATCGCCCCTTTGCCGCAGGTAACTGCCGCGCTCGCCGTCGGTGAGCACCACGGCCGACCGATCAGGCGACCAGAGCGCTTCGAGGAGAACCCGCGGGTCGTCCTCTTTCAGGTAGGACTTGGCGAACGCGATGGGCAGCACGAGATGATCGGCGAGCGACAGGATCCGGTCGCTTGCCGAACCGATCGTCCATTCGATATCGGCCACGATCGAAAGGCCACTGCGGCGCGCCCGCGCGACCACCGCTTCCGAATGGACGGCATAACCGTCGATGAGCAGAACCGGCGCCTGGGCAAGCACGGCGTCCGGCAGGTCGGGCGACGTGCCGTGCAGCACGTCGTCGTCATAGGCTATGAAACGCTCGCCATCCGGCCCGACCGTGATGACCGACCGGATGGGCGCGGCATCGGCGTGGCGAGGCGCAAATCCCGTGCCGACGCCTTGGCGCTCCAGCTCGCGTCCGCCGACATCCTCGGGCGGGTTGCCGAGCCAGCCGATGAAGGCCGCACGCCCGCCGAGGCGGGCAACCGCGACGAGGGCGGTGGCGACGTTGCCGCCGTGGTCGCAAACGCGTTTCGTCACCTTTCCCTTCCCGGCGCAAAGCGGGCGATCGACATAGAGAATGTCGTCGACCGCAAGAGCGCCGAAGCCCAGGACGTCAAAGGCGCGCGCCACGGATCATGCCCCGGCGGCGGCCAGCGCCTCCTCCGGCCTCATGCCGGCGTGAATGACGAGCTTGAAGGCCTGCGCGGCTTTCGTCGCGTCGCCGTGGCCCCAGAGGTTGCGGCCCACCACGGCGCCCCGCGCGCCGGCCCGCAGCGCATCCGAGGCCTGTTGCAGCGCGCCGAGCAGCGTGTCGGTCTTCGGCCCGCCGGCAATGACAACCGGGATGGGGCATGTGGCGACCGTTTCGCGGAAGGACTCGAAGTCGCCGGTATAGCCGACCTTGACCACGTCGACACCCGTCTCGTAGCCGATGCGGACCGCATAGGCGATTTCATCCGGCGTGAAGACGATCTTGCCGCCGTCGGCGAAATCGCGCGGATAGATATGGGCGACGACGGGCATTTCGAAGCGTGCAGCGGCGTTTACCGTGTCGGTCAGCCAGCGGATATACTCGCCCTCCGTGTTGCCGCGCACCGGAATGGCGACGGCCAGCGCATCCGCCCCGTAGCGCACCGCATCCTCCGGGGTGGCGATGAGCTGGCGAATCCGGTCGTCGGCCGTGAAGCAGCCGGCCTGGATGACCAGCGCGGCCTTGCCGGCATAATCGGACCACAGATGGCGGGCGGCGCCCGGCTGGATGCTGACATAGTCGGGCCCGCCTGCCATCACGCGGCGCAGCGCGCCCGGCAAGTCCGCCAGGCCTCCCTCCCGCACATTTCCATAACCGACGAAATGATCGACCGCGCCGCCGAACAGGTTGCCCGAGGGGTTTGAGAACAGGCGAGAAAGGCGAATTTTGGTTCCGAGACCCATAGCAAAGGCTCCTCCATATCTGCTGACGCGGACCCTAACTCGAAAGCAAAACAACCTTCAATATTTCGAATTCTTTCATTTCGATATTAGCAGGCGATTTTTTATGCGCTATAATGATGCCTCCTGGATGAGAATGCGGCTGCAGGGAAAAATGCTGGCAAATCATCTTTTGAATTTCGAAACCAAGTGCGGAACGGCAGACGGAACGAGTTATGCTTGCAGAACAGCGACGCCAGCAGATCCTGATCGAGCTTCAACGCATTGGACAGGCCCGCACGCGCCAGCTCGCTGACCTGTTCGGCGTGTCGGAAGTCACGATCCGCTCCGACCTGGACATCATGGACGCCAGGAAGCTGCTGATAAAAACCCACGGCGGCGCCATCGCCCTGCCGGCGGATTCGCCCGCAGCCGCCTTCGAGGAGCGCATGCAGCGCAACTTCGATGCAAAGCGGCGCATCGCCCAGATGGCCGCCCGCCAGATCATCGACAACCAGTCGATCGTCTTCGACAGCGGCTCCACCCTGCTCCAGGTCGCCATGCAGATGCCGCCGGTCAAGAATGTCGTGGTGGCCACCACGGCCATGAACATCGCCCAGCACCTCATGTACCGCCCGGGCCTCGATGTGCACATGATCGGCGGCCGCGTGTTCCCGAGCACGGTCAGCACGATCGTTTCGGACTCCGACAAGGCGCTCGGCGGCCTCGTCGCGCACCAGGCCTTCGTCAGCGCGCACGCGATCGATCCGTCCTTCGATGTGGTGGACGTCTCGGAGGACATCGCCCGCACCAAGCGCAATCTGGTGCGCATGGCGCGCCGCGTCGTGCTGGTCGCCGATTCGAGCAAATGGGACATCGGCGCCTCGTCGAAGGCGTTCTCCCTTTCCCGCGTCGACCTCATCATCACCGACAGCAACATGCCGCACGGCATCCGCCATCGTCTCGAGAAGCTCGGCGTCGAGGTCCGCTACGCCTGACGTGGCGCCGCTCAGTACCCGAGCGCGCGCAGCGTCTCGCGGTTGGCGCGGACGGCGGCGGCAGGGTCCCGCCCGGCCGCGTCGGATTCCTCCTCGACGACGATCCAGCCGTTGAAACGCGGCGCGTCGCGCACCGTCTCGATCACCGCGCGCACGTCACAGGCACCCACCCCCAGCATGGCCCAGATGCCCTTGGCATCGACATCCTTCAGGTGCACGTACCGGATGCGGTCGCGGAACGCCGCAAGCGTATCGTCCATGCGCTGGCCGCCGCGCAGGATATGGCCCGTATCCGGCACCCAGCCGACCTCAGGATCGAGACGGACAAAGAGCGCATCATAATCCTCGCGCGTGAAAAGCAGCGTATTGTGATGGGAGGAGGGATGCACCGCCACGGCGACCCCGGCCGCCCGGCCGATCTCTGCCGCGCGGTTGTAGCACTCGGCCGCGACCTCGAACTTGTCTGCGCGCGCGCCGGAAGAAACCACCGTCGCCGATCCCATCGAAACGAGCGCGCCGGGGAAATGCGCGGCGAAATCCACCCAGCGCCTTGCCGTGTCGAGATCCGGGGCGAGCCGGTCCGGCAGGGTGAAGCCGCTGGACGAGCCGAAGGCGAAAGACACGAGGCTGAGCCCCGCATCCGCGAGCGTGCGGGCGAAAGCTCCGGGCTTGCCGGCATAATCGCCGATCATGGTGTCGGTGATCTCGATGCCGGAATAGCCGCCGGCGGCGATTGCCCGCACCAGGTCGTCCGGACCGCCGGTCCAGGCCTTGCCGAGCATTTCCCAGGTGAATGTCTGGCAGCCTATGTGAAGTTCGCTCATGACGGGGTCCTGACCTGTCCGTTGATCGTCGCGTCGAGATACGGGAGGCGCTCCTCCCAGTCACGGGCCACCCCGTCACCGACCGCGGGACCGGCCCGGAGACGACAGCGAAAACAGCCCGAACAGAGGGATGACGACGCCTCCCGACGACTTGTCATTACGTAAGTTAAAATGTTATCGTGCGTCAACATACTTTGTGCTTTGCGTCCATAAACACGGCGCCGGATCTCGATTTTCCCTCAATGATAACAGCAGGATAAATTCTTCACATGGCACAGAAGGACGAACCGAAGCTCAAGATCGGCGTGGTGGGGTGCGGCAATATCTCACTTGCATACATGCGCAACGCTCCGCTTTTCCGCGGCGTCGAGATCACGGCCTGCGCGGACCTCGATATCGAGGCTGCTGGGCGCCGTGCCGAGGCGTTCGGGCTGCGCGCCACGGATGTCGATTCCCTCATCGACGACGAGGATATCGACCTTGTCCTCAACCTGACCATTCCCGCAGCGCATTTCGATGTTTCGATGCGCGCGCTTTCGGCCGGCAAGCATGTCTTCACGGAAAAGCCGCTCGGCGTGACGGCCGACGAGGGCCGCAAGCTGGTCGATGCGGCGGCTTCCAGGGGGCTTGCCATCGGTTCGGCGCCGGACACCTTCCTCGGCGCCGCCGGACGGCATGCCCGCCGCCTGATGGAAGCGGGCGCCATCGGCAAACCCGTCACCGGCACCGCCTTCATGATGGGCCGCGGAATGGAGCACTGGCATCCCGACCCGAGCTTCTACTACCAGCCCGGCGCCGGCCCGGTGATGGACATGGGACCCTACTACCTCACCATGATGGTCAACCTGATGGGGCCGGTGCGCCGGGTGCAGGCGGTCGCCACCAGCGGCCAGGAGGAGCGCCTCATCACCGCCGACGGCCCCAAGAAGGGTACATCCTTCAAAGTCGGCACGCCGACCAGCCTGCTCTCGCTCCTGGAATTCGCATGCGGCGCGACCGTCACCTTCGGCGCCTCCTGGGACGTGTTCCGCCACTCCAATCATCCGATCGAGCTGCACGGCACGGAAGGGTCGCTGCGCCTGCCCGATCCGGACAATTTCGGCGGGGTTGTCGCCCTGTCGCGCCACGGCGCGCCGTGGGAGGAAACGGATACGGCGGACGCGCTGTTCGGTGCCGTCAACTGGCCAGTCGCGCTGCCGGATCGCGCCAACTACCGCATGCTGGGCCTGGCGGATCTCGCCCGGTCCATCGTCGAGGGACGGGCGCCCCGCGCCTCCGGCACGCTGGCGCTGCACGTGCTCGAAGTCATGGAGGCAATCCTGCGCGCCGGGGAGACCGGCGTCGGGCAGACGATTGCCGGCAAGACGGAACAGCCGCGCGAACTGCGCGAGGACGAAGCGCGGAGCCTCTTGGCATGACCGGCCTCGACCCGTCCGCCGCGCGCGCCCTCGCCTGGCCGGGCGAACCGGAAAAACCCGTCGAGGACTGCACTCCCGAGGAGGCACGCAGGCAATATCTCGATGGTTTCGCCAGCAAGCAATGGCCGCCGGAAACCGTCGGCGAGACGGTCGAGCGGCATGTGCGCGGCATCCGGGTGAAGATCTGGCGCGGTCGCGGCGCACCGCCGGACGCCGCGCCCGCCCTGCTCTACCTGCACGGCGGCGGCTGGGTGATCGGCGCGCCGGAAACGCACGAGGATATCTGCCGCGTGCTTGCCAATGCGGCAGATGCCGTGGTCATCTCCCCGGACTACCGCCTGGCGCCCGAGCATCCCTTCCCGGCAGCCATCGAGGATTGCGCGGCCACCCTTACCTGGATGCACGCGGAGGCTGCCGGCCTCGGCATCGATCCGGCCCGCATTCTCGTCGCCGGCGACAGTGCCGGCGGCAATCTGGCCGCCGTGACGGCGCTCATGGCGCGGGACGGGCAGGTTCCGGCCGTGATCGGCCAGGTGCTGATCTATCCTGTCACGGATCAGGGCCAGGCCTCGGACAGCTACCGCCGCTATGCCGCCGATTTCGGCCTGACTGCGGAGGCCATGCGCTGGTTTCGCGACCACTACCTGCCGGACAAAGCCAGCCGGATGACCTGGCAAGCCTCGCCGCTGCATGCTCCCTCGCTGCACGGCCTTGCGCCGGCCTTCGTCGTGCTGGCCGGCCATGACGTGCTGTTCGACGAGGGGCTGGCCTATGCCCGGCGCCTGGAGGCGGAAGGGAGCGCATGTTGCCGCGTCTGGCCAGGGCAGATCCATGGATTCGTCTCGATGGGGCGTGCCATCCCGGAAGCCCGCGAGGCCCTGGACGCGATCGTCGCGGCGTGGCGGGGGATGGATCCCCGCCTCGGCGCCGGCGCCCGGCCGCCCCGGACCGAGGACCTCAGGCAGACTCCCGCATGACGAGGGTCGCCTCGAGGATCACCCGGGGCGTTGCCACCTTGCGGTCGGCCCCGTCGTCCTCGATGCATTTCAACAGGAGCTCGACGGCCCTGGCCGCGATTTCGGGGGCGTTCTGCGCCATCGTGGTCAGCGACGGGCATGTGTAGCGGCTGAGCGGATGGTCGTCGTGGCCGGCGATGCGGATATCGCAGCCTTCCGCACGCCCGATCCTCAACCCCGAGGCGAAGGCGGCCGCCATCGCACCAAAGGCGAAACGGTCATTGGCGCACAGCAGCGTCTTTCCCGGCAGCCCGCCCCTTGCGAGCATGCGCTGCATCTGCTCATAGCCGAGCCGCTCGAACTCCCAGGACGGCGCCGATTCGCACTCGATCACGAGCGGCTCATGCCCTTCGCGGAGCATCGTCGCGCGATAACTTTCCGTCCGTTCGCCGGCATTGACCATCATGTGCGGCACGTCGAGGAATACGGGAGGTTCGCCCGAGCGACACAGGTACTGCACGATCGCCGCCACGCTCTGCATGTTGTCATTGCCCACGAAAGGCAGGTCGAACGCCGACGGGCTGTCGAAGCAGACGACCGGGATGGCGTCGGTCAGGCGCCCGAGGGCCGAGCGGCGGGAGCCGGCCCCGAGCGGCGCGACGATCGCGCCCGCCACCTTGAGCGAGAGGAGCGTCCGCACCGCCTCCTCCTCGAGCTCGGGCCGCGTGTGGGAGGACAGCTGGACCGGCCAGAATCCCTTGGCACGCAGTTCCAGCTCGATAAGCGAAACCACCTGCACGTAGAACGGGTCGGACATGCTGGGCACGAGAATACCGATATTCTTCGTCCGCTTGCGGTTCAGGTGCCTGGCAAAGAGGTTGGGCTCGAAGTTCGACTTCTTCAGCGCGGCCTCGATGCGCTTGCGCGTCACCTCCTTGATCTGCGTCGGGTCGTCGAAATATTTCGACAATGTCGGACGCGACACGCCGCAGGCAGCGGCAAAATCATCCATTGATCTGTAAGTCTTTTTGGCCATTCCAATCCTCATTGCGGGGCGGCACCTGACAATCTCGCATCATAGGCCGTAACGCCGCAAGGGGTGCAGAATTGCCGCTGCAGCAGCGAACTTTCGTTTGTTTACGAAAGTAAAGAAAAAACACATCACAGGCAACAGAAACCGCATCAGGAAGTTCACGCGCGCAAAATTTTTTTTACTTTTGAAATCATTATCTTGATCTATTTTATATGCCATTCACTACGCATTTCATAGCAAGCCCCGTTGACAGTCGGATCGTTCCGGCAGCCTACTCACGGCACGATCTTGGGAGAGGATCGATCACCTGAAAGTCTAACGGGAGGCAGACATGAATTTCAGAAAGCTCAGCAAGACTCTGAAGGCCGCCGCGGCGGTCTGGGCGCTCTGCGCCGCCTCGGCCTTTGCCGACACCACCATCGAGTTCATCCAGTGGTGGGAGCCCGAAATGCCCGCCGGCGCCCTGCGCGGCATCATGGACGATTTCGAGGCGAAGAATCCCGGCATCAAGGTGACGCTCGTCAGCGGTCCCTATGCCACGACCCGCGACCAGATCGTCGTCGGCGCCGCCTCCGGCACGCTCAGCGATGTGGTGGGCCTTGACGGCGCCTGGGTCAACGGCCTCTCGAAGCAGGGCGCCATCGCGTCCATGGACGAGCTGATGGAGAAGGCCAACTACGACAAGAGCCAGATCGCCGACATCGTCAAGGTCGACGGCAAGAGCGTCATGTTCCCGCTGGCCTCCTTCGTCTATCCGGTCTTCGTCAACATGGACATCGCCGCGGCGGCGGGCGTCGAGACGATGCCGTCGACGCGCAGCGAGTTCGCCGAAGCCGCCAAGAAGATGACGGATGCCTCGAAGAACCAGTACGGCTGGGTGCTGCCGCTGTCGCTGCAGTCGCCGAGCGGCATTCAGAACGACGTCATGTCCTGGGTCTGGTCGTCCGGCGCCTCGATGATGAAGGACGGCAAGCCGGATCTCGAGAACGAGGCCGTCGTCGGCACGCTGGAATATATCGAGAAGCTGAACAAGGACGGCGTGATTTCCCCCGGCATCTTCGCCAAGAAGGAGCAGGACAAGGTCGAGGAGTTCGTCAACGGCCGCGTCGGCATGATGGTCGACACGCTCGCCCACGTGAACCTGATCCGCGAACGGAACCCGAAGCTGAATTTCAGCATTTCCGCCCTGCCCGCCGCCGACGGATACACCGGCAAGCGCGGCATGCCCTACGCCTCCTGGGGCATCGGCATCAGCGAGGGCAGCGCCCACAAGGAAGAGGCCTGGAAGCTGGTCGAGTTCCTGATGAGCCCGGAGGTCAACGGCCGCCTCGTTTCCATCGCTAACGCCTTCCCGGGCAACGTCCACGCCAAGCCCGACTTCGTGACCTCCGACCCGATCTTCGCGGAAGCCTTCAAGATCTACCAGAGCGGTTATCCGGCTAATGAATTCGTCGGCCTTCCGGTCGCCGAGGAGCTGATGCGCAACATGAATGTCGAGCTGCAGAAGATGTTCGACGGCGGCCAAAGCGCCAAGGACGCCGCCGCCAACACGCAGAAGGCCTGGCTCGCCAAGTTCTAAGCCGGCACATGCTCAACGACACCGGCAGCGCCGATTGCGCCCTGCCGGTGTCCGTCGTCAA
Organism: Shinella yambaruensis; assembly: GCF_050859155.1. Classification (NCBI taxonomy): domain Bacteria; kingdom Pseudomonadati; phylum Pseudomonadota; class Alphaproteobacteria; order Hyphomicrobiales; family Rhizobiaceae; genus Shinella; species Shinella yambaruensis. The sequence continues at coordinate 1,559,210 of NZ_CP150638.1, read as the reverse complement.
TTCCCGGCAGATCGGACAATCCCGCCATGAACCGTTCCATTACGGCCCTGGCCCCAGCGCCGCGCAAGGCAGGCAAGAAGGGCAGGCTTAGCTACAAAACGCTCCGCAAGCTGGTGCCGTATCTCTACGTGACCCCGGCAACGCTTCTCCTGGTCCTGCTGATGCTCTTCCCGATGGCGATGGTGCTGCGCTACTCGCTGATGGACGGCGCCATCATGAAGCGGGACGCCGCGTTCGCCGGGCTTCAGAACTACATCACCATCTTCCAGAACCCGGTCTTCTGGCAATCCTTGTACCAGACGCTCTACTTCACCATCATGAGCGTGGTCTTCCATTTCGTCCTCGGGCTTGCCTTCGCGCTGCTGCTCAACACCAACCGGGTGAATCCGACGATCCGCAGCATCCTGCGCGTCCTCTTCATCCTTCCCTGGCTGTTCACCGCCGTCATCATCGCCATCATCTGGCGCCTTCTGCTCGACCCGAACGGGGTCGTCAACAGCGTGCTGATGGCCTTGCATATCATCAACTTCAAGGTGGAATGGTTCTCGTCCACCAGCACCGCGATCCATGCCCTGACCTTCGCCAACATCTGGGCGGGCTATCCGCTCTTCATGGTCAGCCTGCTCGCCGGCCTCCAGGGCATATCGAAGGAACTCTACGAGGCGGCCGGCATCGACGGCGCCAACGAATTGCAGAAGTTCTGGTACATCACCATTCCGCAACTGATGCCGATCATCATCAGCATTTCCCTGCTCGACTTCATCTGGACCATGCAGGTATTCCCGCTCGTCTGGATGACGACCGGCGGCGGGCCGATCTACGCGACGGAAATGCTCTCCACCTTCACCTACAAGCTCGCTTTCGCCCAGTACGAGTTTTCGCTGGCATCGGCGAGCGCCATCGTCATCCTCATCATCTCAATGAGCGTGACGTATTTCTACATCAAGCACCAGCAGCGCAGGTAGACGGCATGGCAAGAAAACGGTCCTTCAAGAACTCGGTCCTGCCGACGCTTCTCACCTATGCAGGCCTAGCCGTCGGCCTGGTCTTCGCGGCCTTCCCGATCGTCTGGATGGTCTTCAGCTCCCTGAAGTCCAACACGGAGATCTTTGCCCTGCCGCCAAGATTGCTGCCGGACGACTTTACGATCTCGGCCTATCTGACGATCTTCAACGATCCGACGAAAGTGCGCTTCTTCATCAACAGCTATTTCGTTGCCGGCGTCGTGACGGTGCTGACGCTCTTCATCGCGATCCTCACCGCCTACGGCTTCAGCCGCTATTCGTTCCGCTTCAAGAACACGCTGAACATCTTCATCATCAGCACGCAGACGGTGCCGCCGATCACCCTCCTCATCCCCTATTTCGGCATGGTGGTGGCATTCCGGATCTTCGACACTTATCTGGCGCTGATCCTCACCTACCTGGTCTTCACCCTGCCCTATGCCGTGCTGTTGATGACCGGCTATCTGAACACGCTGCCGAAGGAGCTTGACGAGGCGGTGCTTGTCGATGGCGGTTCAAGCTGGACGGCGCTGTGGCGGGTGATCGTTCCGGTATCCACACCCGGCATCGTCGCGACCGCGGTCTATACGTTCCTGCTCTCCTGGAACGAATTCCTCTTCGCCCTCACGCTGACCAAGTCGATGGATCTGAGAACCGTGCCCATCGGAATCCAGCTTCTCATGGGACAACATGCCTTCGAGTGGAACGAGATGATGGCCATGAGCGTGCTCGGATCCCTTCCGCTGCTCGTGTTGTATCTGGTCGCCCAGCGCTACTTCCTGGCCGGCATGACGGCGGGATCGGTCAAAAGCTGAAAGGCAGGCGATGCCCACGGTCGATCTGCCCGGAGCATGTGGGCGCACCCGCATGCCATCGCCGAAGGCCCAGGACGAAGGCGGTTTCAAGGATCGCTTTTCGCCGCACGGTTGATCATGCCGGCGGTGCAGGCTCCTGAAGCGGGGGCGGCTCCGCGAGCCGGGGGCTCTCCTCGTTCGAGAGGTAGCGCTGGTGCAGCATGCAGGCTGCGCCGAAAGCGGGGCCGATCGTCTCGTCGTCGTTCGTTTCGATCGCCGGCAGCGGAAAGCTCGCTTCCTGCATGGCCTGGATGTAGTGGAGCACACGCGCCGCCATCAGCGGATAGAGCGCGGCGACCGAGCCGCCGAGCACGATGCGGTCGGCATCGATCATGCGGCAGGCTTGGATGAGGCCGAATGCCAGGGCGCGGGCCCATCGCTCCGCGATCGCCACGGCACCCGGCACGCGGTCGCGCACATCGGCGAGAAAGGCGGCGAATGTCAGCTCGCCGGCCGGCGCGGTCGACCGGTAGTCCGTCAGGATGCATTCGAGCCCGAGCACCTCCTCGAGGCTCCGCTCGGGCGCATCCCCGCCCTGCACCCGCAGGTGGCCGATTTCGCCGGCAAGGCCATGCGCGCCGCGGAAAAGACTGCCGTCGACGATGATGCCGCCGCCGACGCCGCTTTCCATGACGAGGAAGAGCGCAACCCCGGAATGGGGCTCGCTGCGGCCATAGGAGGCGCCGATGGCAAAGGCGTTCGCATCGTTCTCCACCAGAACCGGAAGCGGCACCGGCAGGGCGGCGCGCACGAGATCGGCAAGCTGCACGTTTTCCCAGCCCAGCAGCGGCGCCACGCGGACGCGGCCGTGGCGGTCCATCTGCGCGGGCGCCGCCACCCCGATGCCCTCGCACCGCTCCAGCCGCTCGGGCGACAGGGATTCGAACGCCCGTCCGACAGCCTGCGCCACGGCGGTCCCGACATCGGTGGAGGCGCCCGCGAAGGGAACGGCGTTGGCGCTGACGATCCGCGACGCAAGATCGATCTCGACGGTGGTGATGTGCTCCACGCCGATCTCGACCCCCAGGAACACCGCCGCCTCGGGCACGAGTTCGATCAGGATGCCCGGCCTGCCGGCATGGGCGTGCAGGCCGCGCGCCTGCGCGAGGGCGCCGACTTCGCGCACGAGCCCCTCCTGCGTCAGGCCCGCGACGATGTGGCCGGACGACGAGCGGTTCAGTCCGAGAAAACGGGCCAGCTCGGCGCGGCTGAGCCGCCTGAACCGGTGCAGGGCCCGCATGGCCGCCAGCTCGTTGCGCTGGCGGGTGGCGCGCGAAGCGCCGATTGCACCCACGTCACTCACGGGCACCCCTCCTTGCCCAACGGAACGTCCCGCATGGCCCGTCCCTCAGGCGCGGGCGTTGGTCGCGCGGCGGCGCCTCGCCTCGTCCATCTTGAGGTCGATGAAGCACCTTGCATGCTGCGCCAGCGGCATGTTGTCGGTCCAGGTGTCGCGCCAGATCGCGCAGGCGAGCGACAGGCTCTCGTCGACGACGGCGCTCGAAAAGGATTCGAAGGTGATGTCGCGCCCGTAGTCTATATCGAGCAAGGCGTCGAATATCCGGTCGAAGTCGATGACGCCGTCGCCGAGATAGCCGCGATTGCTCTCGCCTATGTGGAAGTAGCCGATCCTGTCGCCGGCAAGCCGGATGGCCGCCGCCGGGTTCGCCTCCTCGATGTTCATGTGGAAGGTATCGAGGTGGAGGCGGACATGGTCCGAACCGGTCTGCGCGATGAAATCGAGCCCCTGCGCGGTGGTGTTGAGAAGGTTGGTCTCGAAGCGGTTGACGATTTCGAGCACAAGGTCGACGCCGGCCGACCGGGCGATGTCCGCCGTTCTGGCGATCGCCGCGACGCTGTTGTCCCAGCCCGCCCTGGACGGCATGCGCGTGTATTTCGCATGGGCCGAATAGAGGATGCCGCCAAGCTTGCTGCCGCCGATATCCCGCACGGCCCTGACCGCATCGGCCAGCATCCTTTCCCCGGCCTTCACCGTTTCCGGATCCTCGCTCGACACGTCATGGCTGAAAGGCAGACCCATGGTGACCGCGATGTCGAGGTCGAGCGATCCTGCCCGCCTGGCCAGCCGGTCGAGATCGAATTTCTCGGGGCGGAGATAGGCGAACTCGATCAGCTTGTAGCCGCAGGACGCCGATTTCTCCATCGCGTCCTCGAGCATGGCCTGCGTCTGACCGCCTGTCCATACGAAGGAATGAATACCCAGCCGCCCCATGACGCCTCCCCCGGCCCGATGGTCTTGCCATTTATGTTGCTTTATGCAACAAATATATCTCACCTTCGACTGTCAAGAGGCTTTTGCAAAGCGGAATCGAAGGGTATTCGACGGAATAGACTGAGTTGACGAACTCTTCTGCGCTGCAAAAATCATGTTTTGCACCAGCGAAGACTTTAAATCCGGCCCGGATGTGCCGTTCGAGATTAATGTTGACAGCATTTTTATTCGTGAATTAATTCGTAATATTAAGCAACATATAGGCTGCTCCAGTGCCGGAACCGGAGCGGGAAATGCGCGAACGGCCCTTCGGAGGCTGATGTTCCCTTCTTGCGGAGGACTTCCGGGCATCGCGGCATGTTCGGCAGCGAGGCGGTCCGGCGCTGGCGGTACGGAAGGGATTTGCCGGCAGGAGTGCCGACCGGGGCACGGGGCTGCCGCATACGGCGGCCGGCCAGTCGACAGGGTCACGGGCTGGGCCGTGTTGGAGGAGGAGCGCGATGAAGGCAGATTTACGGATCGTTCCCGATTTCGAGATGATCATTTGCCCGCCCACGGAATCCTTCCGCTGGAACATGCACGACTATCCCTATTTCGGGGCCAAATGGCACCACCACCCCGAATACGAGCTGCATCTGACGCGCTCCACCTCCGGCGTGATGATGGTGGGCGACTATATCGGCGAGTTCGAGCCGGGCTGCCTGGTGCTCACCGGGCCGAACGTGCCGCACAACTGGGTCAGCGACATCGAGCCCGGCAAGCTGGTGCGCAACCGCGACATGCTGATCCAGTTCACCGCGGAATGGGCAAACCGGGTGACGGCCCTCTGCCCGGAACTCGGCTGCATCCGCCCCCTGTTCGAGGATGCGGTCTACGGCGTGGAATTCCGCGGGGCGACGGCGATGGCCGGCCGGCGCCTGCTTGCCCAGATGGGATCGGCGCGCGGCGCCGAGCGCATCGTGCTCTTCCTGCAGCTGATGATTACGCTCGCCGGCGATCCGGCCGACCGGCGCCGGCTTTCGCGCCTCGCGCCCGCCGCAACGCAGGTCGAGCCGCCGCCGGAGCTGGATTCGGCGATGCGCTACGTGCTGGAAAACTACAGCCAGCAGATCGACCTTGCCGCGGTGGCGCGCCATTGCCGGCTCGAGCCGCAGGCCTTTTCCCGCCTGTTCAAGCGCCAGACGGGCCATACCTTCGCGCGCTATGTCATCCTTGCGCGCATCTATGCCGCCTGCTCGCTGCTGACCCAGACCTACCGGCCGATCACCGACATCTGCTTCGACGTGGGCTTCAACAACATCGCCAACTTCAACAGGCAGTTCTTCAAGATCTGCGGGCGAACGCCATCCGACTACCGGCGCAACGCCCACAAGATCGGCACCGACTCGCGTCCTGATCCCTTCCGGGAAATCCGCGCCTATTCCGCCGGCATGACCGCCGTCGGCGGAAAAGTATAGGTCGGCCGCAAACCGCGCGTGGCAGCGTTTTTTAGCCAGCACTACTCTTGGCGCACGCTCATGGGAATTGCTTCTCGGGACGGAGCCTGAGCCGAAATCCCCTGATCGCAGACGAAGCCGCCGGACACGGGAGGAGCCGTGTGACCGGATGCTTCGGGCACCGTCCGGAATGCCGGACGCCAACAGCCCTGCCGGAACCGTCGGCGGGCGGGATCATTCAAGGAGGAGTGTATGATCAGGAAATCTGGAATTGGACTGGCGGCCCTCACGCTCGGCCTGCTGGCGAGCGTGATATCCGCAAAAGCCGACTTCTGGTCGGATGCCGGCGCGAAATACCAGGGCGTCGTGCTGCACGGCGTCACCGAGAGCACGCCGCCGTCGAACTACATCAAGGACGTGCTGGCACCGGAATTCGAGAAGAAGACCGGCATCAAGGTCGAGATCGAGACGACCTCCTGGGACCAGATGTACGACAAGGCCATCAAGGACATGGAAGCCAAGACCGGCATCTATGACATGGTCTATATCGAGCAGGACATCATCTACGCCTATCTCGCACGCAACTTCCTGGTCAACATCACCCAGTCGCTCAAGGACGATGCGTCGCTGAAGTCGCCGGATTTCGACGAGACGCATTTCACGACCTTCGCCAACTACTTCAAGAACACGGACGGCGATCTCTTCGGCGTGCCGATGGAGGCCTTCATCAAGGTCTATCTCTACCGGACCGACCTCTTCAACGACCCGAAGATCCAGGAGGCCTTCAAAGCCGAGACCGGCAAGGACCTGAAGCCTGCGACCACGCATGAGGAGTACACGCAGATCGCGGAATTCTTCACCAAATACGGCAAGGACAACGGCCTCGAACTGTGGGGCACGACGGCCCAGGCGCATACCGGCCATCCGGCGTCCTGGTACGAGTTCTTCGAGTCGATCGCACCGACCTTCGGGGTCTACAACTGGGGCATCGACGCCGGCAACAACTATGCCGCGACGGTCGCGAACGGCGGCCAGATGAACAGCGACAAGGCCAAGGCCGCGCTGAAATACTGGCTGCACCTGCGCGACATCGCACCGCCGGAATCGGCCGCCTCGACCTGGACGGAAGTCGGCACCACATTTGCCGCCGGCCGCGTCGCCCAGGGCCTCGTCTACGGCGAGAACGCCGCCTGGATCGCTTCCGATGCGGAAAAATCGCGGGTCGTGGGCAATGTGGGCGTGGCCCTGCCTCCGACGGATGCGGCGGTCCTGGAGGAAGTGAAGGGCGGCACCGGCTATCTCGGCTACTATGACGGCGGTGCCTTCGGCCTCCCGATCACCTCGAAGAACAAGGAGGCGGCCCTGCTCTTCCTGCAGTTCATCGGGCAGGATTCGGTACAGGCGGACTGGGCCGTCGCGGCGCCGCGCATCACCAACACCGCGACCTATGACGACCCCAAGGTCATCGAGATGGACAAGCAGCTGAACGGCTACTACTCGATGCTCAAGAACGAGGGCAAGCTGTTCGCCGGCGCACCGCCCTTCCCGTTCCACGCGCAGGTCCGCGAAGCCACCGCGCCGATCTTCTACAGCATCCTGCTCGGCGAGATCGGCCCCGACGAAGGCCTCGACCAGATGGCGGCCAAGGCCGAAGAGGAACTGACCAACCTCGGCTATCGCAAGTAGCTCGGCAGAGCCTGCGTCCGGACGGCACCTCCCAGGATCGCCGCCCGGACGCAGCCGTCTTCGCGGCAGGCCGCGGCCTGCTCCTGTTGCCTCGGGAGACCGCCTTCATGCGTTCGAACACGGTGGGCTGGCTGATGCTTGCCCCGACGATTGCGATCCTCGCCGTCTTCGGCATCGCGCCCTTCATCTACGTGCTCTACGTCGCCTTCCACCACTGGAATCCGTTCGGCGCGGACCCTCTCATGACCTATAACGGCGCGAACAATTTCCGCCGCCTGGTGTTCGACCGGGAATTCCTGCTGTCGATCGCCGTCACGATCAAGTTCGCCTTCTTCGCGGTCGTGAGCGAGATCATCCTCGGCTATCTGCTGGCGCAGCTGTTCATGCGCGAGTTTCCCGGCCGTGGCCTGTTCCGCACCGTCCACACGCTGCCGCTGATCGTGGCGCCCATCGTCGTTGGCTCCGTCTGGCGCCTGATGACCACGCCGTCGATCGGCATCATCCCCTACCTGCTCAAGACCTGGTTCGGCTACGACCTCAATATCGGCCGGGACGCCGGCGCCGCCTTCCTGCTCACCGTCATCATGGATATCTGGCACTGGACGCCGCTGGTGACGCTGACGCTGCTCGCGGCCCTCCTGTCCCTGCCCAAGGAGCCGTTCGAACAGGCCCAGATCGACGGGGCGAACCGCTGGCAGATCTTCTGGCACATCACCTTGCCGATGATCCGTCCCGCCATCCTCGCCACCGTCTTCATCCGTCTCATGGACGCGCTGCGCACCGTCGACGAGGTCTGGATGCTCACCTCCGGTGGGCCGGGCGCGGCGACCCGCTATGTCGGCCTGCACATCTGGAAGATCGTCTTCCCGAAGACGGATTACGGCTACGGCGCCGCCATATCGGTCATCGTCCTCTACCTGACGCTGGTCATGTGCTGGCTGCTCTATGTGGCGCTGGTCGCGCCGCGCCAGAAGAAGGAGGCCGAATGATGCGCCAGTCGAGCCCCATCCTCTACCTCGTCTTCTGGATCTTCCTCAGCCTGCTGACACTGTTTCCGATCTACTGGCTGTTCGTCATCTCGGTGAAGCCGGCGGTGGACCTGTTCACCACGCCGAGCCTGATCCTCGATACGGTCTACTGGAACAATTACGTCAAGGTGCTCTCCAACGAGACGATCCGCCGCTACATGTACAATTCGCTGGTCATCTCGACCAGCAATGCGGCGCTGGTCACCGTGCTTGCCTTCATGGCCTGCTATGCGCTGTCGCGCTTCGATCTCGCCGGCAAGGAGAACATCTTCTTCTGGACGATCACCAACCGCATGGCGCCCGCCGCCGTGTTCCTGCTGCCCTTCTTCCTGCTGTTCACCCAGGTCTTCACGATCGGCGACTGGAAGCTCTACGACACCAAGATCGGCATGGTGCTGCTCTATTGCACCTTCAACCTGCCCTTCGCGATCTGGACGCTCAGGCCCACCATGGACGGCATACCGAAGGAACTCGACGAGGCGGCGACGGTCGACGGCGCCACGACGTGGCAGGTCATCCACGAGGTGGTCTTCCCCCTCGCCCGGCCCGGCCTCGCGGTGACCTTCATCCTCACCTGGGTGTTCGCCTGGAACGAGTTCCTGCTGGCGGCCACGCTCACCAGCTTCAACGCCCGGACCATCACCACGGGCCTTTCGGAATACGTGACGACGACCGGCACCGAATGGGGCGCGATGGCCTCGATAGCCGTGATCACGCTGATCCCGGCCCTCATCATCTTCTCGATGGTGCAGCGTCACATCGTGGCGGGCCTCACCTTCGGCGCGGTCAAGGAGTAGGCCATGGAGCATCATGTCGACCCCGATACCGCCGAGGACCGCCAAACCGATCAAAGGCCGGCGCGGCGCACCGGCTTCCTGCCGATCAGGACGAACTGGTTCGACCGGCTCTTCGTCGGGATCTACCTGTTCGTCGCGCTGGAGCTGTTCTGGATGCGGTTCCTGGAACAGTCGATCCCGCTCACCGTCTGCCACGTCCTGGCGATCGCGCTCGGGGTGCTGATCGTCTGGCGCGGCTGAGGCATTTCCTCAAGCCAGGATGGAATGGAACGATGAAATCGCTTGTTCTCGAAGAAAGATTGAAGCTGTCGCTCAGGGATTTCCCGATCGAGCGCGAGGAGGTCCTGGGGCCGCGCGACGTGCGCATCAAGCTGCACACCGTCGGCATATGCGGCTCGGACGTGCACTACTATACCCATGGCGGCACCGGCGTCTTCCAGGTGAAGGCGCCGATGATCCTCGGCCATGAGGCCTCCGGGACCGTGATCGAGACAGGCCCGGACGTAACCGGCCTTGCGGTCGGCGACCGCGTCTGCATGGAGCCGGGCATTCCCGACCCCAACAGCCGCGCGACCCGGCTCGGCCTCTACAATGTGGACCCCGCCGTGCGCTTCTGGGCGACGCCGCCGATCCACGGCGTGCTGCGCCCCACCGTCGTCCATCCGGCCGACTTCACCTTCAAGCTGCCGGACAACGTCTCCTTCGCCGAGGCGGCGATGGTCGAGCCGCTCGCCGTCGGCGTGCACGCCGCCACCAAGGCGCAGGTGAAGCCGGGCGACATCGCACTCGTCATCGGCGCCGGCCCGATCGGTCTCGTCACCGCGCTTTCGGCGCTCGCGGCGGGTTGCGCCCGCGTCTTCGTCAGCGATATCGACGATGCGAAGCTGGAGATCGCCGCAAAGCTTGGCGCGATCGTCCCGGTCAATGCCCAGCGACAGGACCTGGCGGCGGAGATCCTGAAGGCCACCGACGGATGGGGCGTCGAGATCGTCTTCGAATGCTCGGGCCATCCCAAGGGCGCGGAAGGCGTGTTCGATCCGCTCTGCCCCGGCGGGCGCGTCGTGTTCATCGGCTCGCAGGTGCATCCCGTCCAGTACTATGTCGGCAAGGCCATGGTGCGCGAGGCGCGCGTCGAGCATGTCTTCCGCTATGCGCATGTGTTCCCGCGCTGCGTCGCCATGCTGTCGTCCGGCGCAATCGACGTCAGGCCGCTGATCACCCGCAATTTCAGCTTCGACGAGAGCGTCGAGGCCTTCGAGATCGCCGCCGCCGCGCCGAAGGGCGAGGTGAAGATGCAGATCCTTCTGCCCCAATGAGGAAGACACATGGCTCAGGTCGCCGTCAGGAATGTCGTCAAGAAATACGGTAGTCTCCAAGTCATCCATGGGGTGAACATCGATATCGCCGACGGCGAGTTCGTCGTGCTCGTCGGCCCGTCCGGCTGCGGCAAGTCGACCCTGCTCAGGATGATCGCGGGGCTGGAAAGGATCTCCGGCGGCGAGGTCGATATCGGCGGGCGCGTGGTCAACGACGTCCTGCCCAAGGATCGCGACATCGCGATGGTGTTCCAGAACTACGCGCTCTATCCGCACAAGACGGTGGCCGAGAACATGGGCTTTCCGCTGAAGCTGAAGGGCCGGCCGAAGGACGAGATCGCCGCCAAGGTGAAAAAAGCCGCCGAAATCCTGGCGCTGGAAAAGCTGCTCGACCGCTATCCCAAGCAGCTTTCCGGCGGCCAGCGCCAGCGCGTCGCCATGGGCCGCGCCATCGTGCGCGATCCCCAGGTGTTCCTGTTCGACGAGCCGCTGTCCAACCTCGACGCCAAGCTGCGCGTGACCATGCGCGTCGAGATCAAGGAACTGCACCAGCGGCTGAAGACCACCACGGTCTATGTGACGCACGACCAGATCGAGGCCATGACCATGGCCGACAAGATCGTGGTGATGCGCGACGGCCATGTCGAGCAGATCGGCGCGCCGCTCGATCTCTACGATCGGCCCGCCAACACCTTCGTCGCCGGCTTCATCGGCTCGCCGGCGATGAACTTCGTGCTCGGCAGGCTCGAAGGCCGGGACGGCGAAACGGTGTTCGTCAGCGACCACGGCACGGTCCTGCCGGTGCCGGCCGGGACCGCGCCGCGCCCGGAACCCGTGGTCTACGGCATCCGCCCCGAGCATATCGACCTGCGCCCCGGCGGGATCGCGGCCACCATCTCGGTGCTGGAGCCTACCGGTTCGGAAACCCAGATCTTCGCGCGCATCGGCGAGGACCCGCTGAACGCCGCCGTGCGCGACCGCGTCGCATCAAGGCCTGGCGAGACGATCCCGCTCTCGATCGACCGCCAGCGCGTCCACCTCTTCGACCGCCAGAGCGGCAAGCGTATCTGAAAGGAGAAGCGCCGTGTTCTTCGAGAAATTCCGGATGGACGGCCAGGTCGCGGTGGTGACCGGCGGCGGGCGCGGCATCGGGCTTGCCTGCTGCGAGGCACTCGCCGAGGCCGGCGCCAAGATCGTCATCATCGACCGGGAGGACGCGATCGCCGAGGCCGGCAGGGAGGCCTTGGCGAAAAAGGGCCATGATGCCGACGCGCATGTGCTCGACGTGACCGATTCCGCCGCCGTCGGCCGCATCGCCGATGCGATCGTCGAGGCGCATGGCCGCGTCGACACGCTCGTCGCCAATGCCGGCATCGCCCGCACCGGGTTTGCCGCCGAGGACACGCCGGACGAGGTCTGGCTCAGCGTCAACGACGTCAACTACAACGGCGTCTTCTGGTGCTGCCGGGCCTTCGGCCGGCACATGCTGCGGGCCGGGCGCGGCGCGATCGTCAATATCGGCTCGATGTCGGGCTATATCGTCAACCGCCCGCAGATGCAGTCCTACTACAACGCCTCGAAGGCGGCGGTGCATCATCTCACCGCCTCGCTTGCCGCCGAATGGGCGGATCGCGGCGTGCGCGTCAACGCCGTCGCGCCGACCTATATCGAAACCGAGATGACCAGGACCGTGGTCGACAAGGCGATGATGGACATCTGGATCCGCGACACGCCGATGGCCCGCATGGGCCAGCCGCATGAAATCGCATCCGTCGTGCATTTCCTGGCCTCGGACGCGTCGAGCCTGATCACCGGCGCGACCGTGAAGGCGGATGCCGGTTTCACCTGCTGGTAAAGGAGGAAAACATGGATTTCACGGGCAAGCATGTGATCGTCACCGGCGCCGGCAAGGGCATCGGCAGGGCAACCGCCGTGATGCTCGCCCGGCGGGGCGCGAAGGTCGTGGCCCTGACACGCTCGGCCGCCGACCTCGAAAGCCTGGAAAAGGAAATCGGCTGCGACTCGATCCCGGTCGATCTCGCCGATGCGGCGGCAACGCGCGCCGCGGCCCTCAAGGCGCTGCCGGCCGACTACTTGGTCAACTGCGCGGGCACGACCGAGCTCGAACCCTTCCTCGACGTCTCGGTCGAGAACTTCGACCTCCTCTATGCCGTCAACACCCGGGCGCCGATGATCGTGGCGCAGGAATATGCGCGCGACAGGGTGGGGAAAGGCGCAAAGGGTGCGATCGTCAACGTGTCGAGCGTCGCGGCCTTTGTCGGCATTCCCGACCATGCCGCCTACTGCGCCTCGAAATCCGGCCTCGACGGGCTGACGCGGGTGATGGCCAGGGAGCTCGCGCCGAAGGGCATCCGCGTCAACGGCGTGCACCCGACCGTCACCCTCACCCCCATGGCGGTCAAGGCCTGGAGCGACCCGGACAAGGCCGCAGGCATGCTCGGCCGCATCCCGGTCGGCCGCTTCGCCGATCCCGACGACATCGCCGAAGTCATCCTGTTCCTGCTGTCGGACGAGGCGGCAATGGTCAACGGCCTGTCGATGCCGGTCGACGGCGGCTACACGATCGCCTGAACCCCGCTGGAGGATGCCGTGGCCGGAGTAAAAAGGCGTGGTTTCATCACGGGCGGCACCTGGTGCCTCGACCGCAACCGCAAGATCGACGCCTGGCCGCGCGAGGACAGCGTCGGCGTCGCCTGGGGGCTGGAAGAGCGCGGCGGCGGCTCGGCCTGCAATCTCGCCATCGACATCAAGCGCCTCGACCCGACGATGCCGGTCGAGACGATCGGGCTCGTGGGCGATGACGATGCGGGGCGCAAGCTGCTCGCCGAGGCGGACCGGGCGGGGCTCGATTGCCGGCAGATGCATGTCAGCCGCGAGGTGCCGACCCACACGACCGAGGCCTTCATCTCGCAGGCGAGCGGCCAGCGCACGCATATCTCGGATCTCGGCGCCGGGGCGCTGCTGACGCCGGACCATTTCGACTTTTCCGGAACGACGGCGCGCGTCCTGCATCTCGGCCTGCCGGGCATCCATCCCCGGATGGATGCCCCCTGGGAGACGGATGCCAACGGATGGGTGAGCGTGCTCAGGGCCGCCCGCGCCGCCGGCCTTGAAACCAATCTCGAACTCTGCACGGTCACGCCGGAGCGCCTGCGCGCGCTGATCCTGCCATGCCTGCCGCATCTCGACACGCTGATCGTCAACGACAGCGAGATCGGCGCTCTGGCGGGGATCACGACCATGGACGGCGGCAGGGCGAACGCCGACGCCTGCGCCGCAGCCTCGGCCACGGTCCTCGAACGGGGCGCGATGCGGCTCGTGACCGTGCATTTTCCCGAGGGGGCGATCACCGTCACGCGCACGGGCGAGAGGATTTTCATACCATCGGCCAGCGTGCCGCCCGATGCGATCGTCGGGCCGAACGGCGCAGGGGACGCGTTTGCAGCGGGCTTCCTCTACGGCCTGCACGAGAACTGGCCGCTGGCCGACAGCCTGTGGCTCGGCCATGCGGCGGCCGCCTGTTCGCTGCGCTCGGCGGGCACGACCGACGGGGTCGTTTCCTGGCGGCAATGCCTCGACACGGCGCGAACCTGGGACAGGCGCAGGCGACCGGATCTGACGAAACCTCAACCCGACTCGGAAGGAACACGGATATGGTGAAGCAACTGGAAGGCAAGGTCGCGGCGGTGACGGGCGCGGCTTCGGGGATAGGGCTTGCGAGCACGAAGGCGATGATTGCCGAGGGCGCGCATGTCGTGCTCGTCGACCGTGATCGCAATGCCCTCGATGCCGCTTGCGCGGACCTCGGAGGTGCCGCGATCCCGCTGGTGATCGATCTTCTCGACCCGGCGGACTGCGCGACATTGATGCCCGCCATCGAGCGACTGACCGGCCGGCTCGATATCCTTCACGCCAATGCCGGCACCTATATAGGCGGAGACCTGGTCGATGCGCAGACCGCCAACATCGACCGGATGCTCAACCTCAACGTCAACGTCGTGATGAAGAACGTGCATGACGTGCTGCCGCACATGATCGAGCGCGGCGCCGGCGACATCATCGTGACGAGTTCGGTGGCGGGCCACTATCCGGTTCCGTGGGAGCCGGTCTATTCGGCATCGAAATGGGCCATGACCTGCTTCGTCCAGACGGTGCGCCGGCAGGTCAACAAGAAGGGCATCCGGGTCGGGTCGGTTTCTCCCGGCCCCGTGATCAGCGCGCTGCTTGCCGACTGGCCCGAGGAAAACCTCCGGAAGGCCAAGGAATCGGGAAGCCTGATCGAGCCCGCCGAAGTGGCCGATGCGGTCATCTTCATGCTGACCCGCCCCCGGAACGTCACCATCCGCGACGTCGTCGTGCTTCCATCGAATTTCGACATCTGACCCGCCGGGAATGGCAGCGACAGGTTTCGATCCACGCCTCCGCGAGGAGGCGAGCACTCAGGAACACCTCCCGGATCGCTGGGATAATAGCCGTGGCCGCCCTTTGTCCACCGGCAACCCTGCCTAAACCAGCAGCGGTTCAAGCACGCGTCTTGCGGCGTGCCCGAACGGCACGGGGCGCCGTGCCATGCGGTCGACATTCACATGGATGAAAAAGCCTTCCGCCGCCGCGATGTCTTCGTCGTTGCGGAAGAGCCCGATCTCATAGCGGACGGACGAGCTTCCGAGCCGGGCGACACGGATGCCGGCCGTGACCACGTCCGGGAAGGTCATTTCCGCGTGGTAGCGGCACCCCGTCTCGACGACGAGGAAGATCTCCGGTCCTCCCCTGATATCCAGAACCCCGTTTTCGATGAGGAAGCCATTCACCGCGCTGTCGAAGAGGCTGTAATGGACGACATTGTTCATGTGCCCGTATGTGTCGTTGTCCGACCAGCGCGTTCCGATCGTCCGGAAAACCTTGTAGCCGGAGCGCCCGCCGGGTCCCGTCCGTTCCGTCATCACCAGGCCGCCTTGTAGATCGAGAGGGCGTCCGTTTCACTTACCGCCCGGGGATTGTTCACGAGGAGCCTGGTCTGCTTCATGGCGTCTCGCGCCATACCCGCCAGATGCTCCTCGCCGATGCCGACATCCCGCAACCGGGCTTGCAGCCCGAGCCGTGCCGACAGTTCGGCCAGCCGCTCGATGAAGGCCGCGCAGCGCTGCCCGCCATCCTGCTCGCACGAGAGATCCGGAAAGGCATCGGCGGCGATCTCGGCATAGACGGACGCCGCCTCCGGCGCGTTGAAGCGCAGGACATGGGGAAGCACGAGCGCGTTGGAAAGCCCGTGCGGAACATGGAACGTCCCGCCGATCGGATAGGCGAGCGCATGCACGGCGGCGACCGGCGAATTGGCGAAGGCCTGGCCTGCCAGCATGGAGCCGAGGAGCATCGCCCCCCGCGCCGCCCGGTCCTTGCCATCGAAGACCGCCGTCTCGATGTTCGCGCCCAGCAACTGCAGCGCCTGCCGGGCCAGCATCCTGGAGAGCGGATTGTTGTTCGCGTTTCGGGAGGCATAGGCCTCGATGGCGTGCACCATCGCATCGATGCCGGTGGCAGCCGTGATCGACGGCGGCAGCCCGAGGGTGAGCTCCGCATCGAGGATCGCGACGTCGGGCAGGATGACCGGCGACGAGACACCGCGCTTCTCGTCGCCGCCCACCGTGATGATCGAGACCGGCGTCACCTCCGATCCCGTCCCCGCCGTCGTGGGCACGAGCGCCAGGGGCAGCCGGGGGCCCTTGGCATTGCCGACGCCCCACGCGCCATCGAGATCCTCGCCCGAGCCGCAGACGAGCGCCACGACCTTTGCCACATCCAGCGAGGAACCGCCGCCGAAGCCGATCA
Source organism: Shinella yambaruensis (assembly GCF_050859155.1). Lineage (NCBI taxonomy): Bacteria > Pseudomonadati > Pseudomonadota > Alphaproteobacteria > Hyphomicrobiales > Rhizobiaceae > Shinella > Shinella yambaruensis. The sequence goes on along the minus strand of NZ_CP150638.1, from coordinate 1,543,006 downwards.
CGCCCGTCACGCCCGCGGCCCTTGCCGCCTCCACCGCGGCCTCAACCGTCGCCAGCGAAGGGTCGGCCTCGACCGCATCGAAAACGGTGACCTCCATTCCCGATCCCGAGAGCGCGGCGAGCGCGGCGTCGCACAGGCCAAGCTTCCTGAGGCCGCCATCCGTGACGAACAGGATGCGTCCGCCAAATCGCGGGCCGAGCAGGCCGCCGAGCTCGGCCGAGGCACCGGGGCGGAAAACGATCTGGCTCGTCGTATTGAACACAAAGGGATTCATGATTTCCTCCTGTGCCGTCCTGCATCATGCCGCAGGAAGGCTTTCGCGAAGTTTGACCCGCAGGATTTTTCCCGATCCCGTGCGCGGGATCTCGGCCACGACATAGACACGATCGGGCACCTTGTAGGAAGACAGGCGGGCCTTGCAATGCCGGATCAGATCCTCCTGGTCGAAGGTCCGCCCGTCCTTGACGACGATGCAGGCGACGGGGACCTCTCCCAGCATGGCATGGGGCATTCCGATCACCGCGCAGTCCATGACCGTGTCTTGCAGCAGCAGGATCGCCTCCTCGACCTCCGCCGGCGCGATGTTCTGGCCGCCGCGGATGATCAGTTCCTTGAGGCGGCCGGTGATGGTGAGGAAGCCGTTCATGTCGGACTTCGCGAGGTCGCCGGTATGATACCATCCGTCCACGATGGCCTTTTCCGTCTCCAGCGGCTTGTTGTGGTAGCCCTGCATCAGGTTCGGGCCCTTGCAGATCAATTCGCCCTCGACGCCCGCCGGCACATCCAGCCCTGTTTTCGGATCGACCAGACGGACCGCAAGGCCCGGCACCGGCAGCCCGCAGGAACCGGGAACACGCCATTTTCCGGGCCAGTTCATGGTCACCATCGTCGATGTCTCGGTGATGCCGTAGCCATCCAGAAGCGGGACGCCGAAGAACGCCTCGAAGTCGCTGTTCAGCGTTCCCGGCATGATCGCTCCGGCGGAGACGCAAAGCCGAACGGATGAAAGCAACCGTTCCCCACTGGCCTGGCAGGCCGACAGGAAATAGTGGAAGACCGTCGGGACGCCCGGCATGAAGGTGAAGCGGCCCGTGCGAAGAAGTTCCGTCGCCTGGGAGGTCGAGAACTTCTCCATGATATATTCGCTCGCGCCCGTCGCGATGATGGAGAGAACCGCGATGTTGAGGGCATAGGAATGATAGAGAGGCAGGGTGTTGAGAACGACGTCGTTCTCGTTCAGCCCCGCGATCGGCGCCCAGCATGCCGCCGCCACCCAGAGCATGGAGCGCGTCGACAGCAGGACGCCCTTGGGCTGGCCCGTCGTGCCGGATGTATAGACGATGAAGGCCGGGCGATCGATATCCCGGTCATCCTCGAAGGCTGACGCCGGCGCCGCTGCGCCAAAGCCGGCCTCCTCGTCCACGGCGATCACGACGGGCGGTTTGCCGGCGCGCGGCGGCAATCCGTCCACCAGCGGCTGCTTCTGCGATGGCATGATCACGAAGGCGCATTCCGCATCGTCGATGCGGTAGGCGAGTTCGGCCTCGGTCGCCTCGATGCTGACGGGAACGGCGATCCCCCCCGCCCGCACGACGGCAAGGCAGGCGACGACCCAGTTCACCGAGTTCGGCAGGAAGATCGCGACGGCCTCGTCTTTCGCGAGACCCAACGCGACCAGACGAGACGCCAGCTCCGCGGTCTCGCGGTCCAGGGCGTCATGGGAGACCGACCGTCTCCTGTCCTCGAAGGCCATCTTGCCCGGATACAGGCGCGCATTCCGCCGAAGGATTTCTCCGACCGGCGCGATAAGCTCGAAATGTATCATGTTCTCCTCCCGCTCCTCCCGGTCAGACCATGCAGAATCCGCCGTTGACGCTGATCACCTGACCGGTCACCCAGGAGGATGCCTCGGAAGCCAGGAAGGTCACCATCGGCGCCACGTCGCCGGGCCTGCCGATGCGGCGCAAAGGATAGGCCTTTACGATCTTCTCACGGTTCTTCTCGAGAAAATCGGGATCGGAATGGGACGTTTCGATCAGGCCGAGTGAAACCGTGTTGACCGTGATGTTGTTTCGGCCGAATTCACGGGCCAGCGACTTGCCGAGCGCGATCGTGCCGCCACGCGCGGCCGCGGCCAGCGCCAGATTGGCTTCGCCGATGCGGGAACTGTCGCCGACGAGATTGATGATGCGGCCGGAATTCTGCCCGATCATCAGCGGCGCGACGGCGTGGCAGCAATTGATCGCGCCGTAGAGGCATATGTCGATCTGCTTCTTCCAGTCTTCAGGGGTCGAATCGACGAACCGCTGGTATTTCACGTATCCCGCATTGTTGACCAGCACATCGACGGTCCCGAAATCCGCCTTGATGGCGGCGACCATCGCCCTGACCTGATCGTTTTCGCTGATGTCGGCCCTATAGGCCCTGGCCTTTCCGCCGGCGGCCGCGATCGCGGCGACCACCGCCTCCGCCTCGGCCTGCGAACGGCTGTAGTTCACGGCGACGATGGCGCCTTCCGCCGCGAGAGACCGTGCGATATCTCCGCCGACATCTCTTCCGCCGCCGGTCACCAGCGCCACCTTGTCATTCAGATTGGTCTGCATTCACGAAACTCCTCGATAGTCTGACGGCTGCAACGCAGCGCAATCCAGTGCGGCCCGGTCCGCGGAACGAAGTCGGGTCATTTCCCCAGAAACCGGGGCGAACGCTTGTCCTTGAAGGCCTGCCGGCCTTCGATGTAGTCGTGGCTCGCGCTGGCCTCGTCGATCAGCCTGCTGGCCGCGGCGTGATCCAGCGTCCCGCGCGCGCAGCCGTTGAGAATGAACTTCGCGCCCGCAATCGTCAGGGGGGCGTTTTCAGCCAGCTCCGCCGCCCGGTCATGCGCGGCGGCAAGCGCATCCTCCGCAACCTGATCGATGAAGCCGATATCGAGAGCCTGCCCGGCATCGAAGCGGCGGGCCGAGAAGAGGATGCGTTTTGCCTGCGTCACCCCCACGAGCGCGCACAGCTTGCGGGTCGCGGAGATGCCGTAGACAATCGACAGCCGTGCTGCGGGGATTGCGAAGACCGCATTGCCTTCGGCGACCCGGAAATCGCAGGACATGGCCAGATGCGCCGCGCCGCCGAGGCAATATCCCCGCAGGGCGGCGATCGTCGGCTTGGAAACCTCGTATATCGCGTCCCCCGCGGCATCGACCGCCACCTCATAGGCCTTGCTGGCCTCAAGGCCGCCGCGCACCGCGTCGAACTCGCTGATATCGGCGCCGGCCGAGAAGTCGGCGCCGGCGCCCGTCAGGATGATCGAGCGGACCGACGAGTCCCGATCGAAGGCGCGAAACAGGTCGGCGAGCTGCCGCCACATCGCATAGGTTACGGCATTCCTGTGTCCGGGGCGGCTCAACGTGACCACCGCGACCCCATCCCTGTCTTCAACGAGAATATCGCTCATTCGCCTGCCCTCGAACTGCCTGGGAAGCGCCCGGCCGCTTGCCGGGCGCCGTCGCGTCACTTCTTCACGAGCGGGCACTGGCTTTCCGCAAGCGGACGGAAAGCCTCGTCGCCCGGAATGGTGGTGACGAGCTTCAGGATGTCCCATTCGCCGGTGGATTCGGCGGGCGTCTTGACCTGGTAGACGTACATGTCGTGCACCATCCGGCCATCCTCGCGGATCTTGCCGTTCGTGGCGAAGAAGTCGTTGATCGGCGTCTCGCGCATCTTCGCCATGACCTCCTGGGCGTCGGTCGTGCCGGCGGCCTGGACGGCCTTCAGGTAATGCATGGTCGAGGAATAGTCTCCCGCATCGCCCATGTGCGGCGGGCGGCCGACGCGCTCTTCGAAGCGCTTGGAGAAGGCCCGCGTCGCATCGTCGCGATCCCAGTAGAAGGCATTCGTCAGGATCATGCCCTGCGCGGTATCGAGGCCGAGCGAATGAACGTCGGTATCCCAGACGAGCAGGCCCGCGATGGTCTTGCCGGAGGCGGCAAGGCCGAACTCCGCCGCGGACTTCACCGCATTGATGAAGGTGGTGCCGGAGCCCGCCATGGCGACGACCTGCGCCGGCGATGCCTGCGCCTGCAGCATGAAGGCGCTGTGGTCGGACGTCTCGATCGGATAGCGCACGGCGCCGGAGACCGCGCCGCCATTGTCCTCGACGATCTGCGTCGCGTCGGCTTCCAGCGCATGTCCGAACGCGTAGTCGGCCGTCAGGAAGAACCAGTTCTTCATGCCCTGCAGGAGCAGCTGGTTGGCGGTCCCGTTGGCAAGGGCATAGGTATCGTAGGAATAGTGGATGCTGTTCGGCGTGCAGCCGTCGTTCGTCAGGCGTGACGAGCCGGAGCCGTTGACGATGGCGATCCTGTCCTCGTCCTTCGCGACCTGCGTGACGGCCAGCGCAATGCCGGAATTGATCAGGTTGTTGATCATCGTCACGCCCTGCGATTCATACCATTCGCGCGCCGTGGCCACCGCCACTTCCGGCTTGTTCTGATGGTCGGCCACGACGACTTCGAGCGGCCGGTCGAGAACCTTGCCGCCGAAATCCTCCACCGCCATCCTCACAGCGGTGATCGCCCCCTCGCCCGCCTCGTGCGAGAACTGGCCGCTGACATCGGTGAGCACGCCGATGCGGACGGGCGCGGCATCCTGCGCCCCGGCGGACATGGTCAAGGCGCCGACAGCCGCGGCGCAGGACAGTAGCATAAGCTTGTTCTTCATCGTTCTTCCTCCCAGGTTCGGCGCCCTGAGCTCCTCCCAAGGCCCTATCATCAACTTGCGTTATCATACTAAGATTACGCTTGAGGCTTACATCTTGTGTGATTCAATAGGCTTTATGCAGCAAGGTAAGCAGAGTTTTCCGCAAAGCGCAAGCTTGCATTATTAGACTTTATGTGTTTTTCTGATCATGCCGGAACCGAACAGTGGGAAGGCGGGCGCGCCATCCGGCGCCCGCCCGGAGAATGAGAAAGCCGGCGGAGGAGAAAACGTGCTGGACACCGCACCCATCATCGAGGCGCGCGCTTTGACGCGCTCCTTCGGCGGCTTCGTCGCCGTCAAGAATGTCGACCTGAAGATCCGCGCCGGCACGATCCACGCGCTGATCGGGCCGAACGGCGCCGGCAAGAGCACGCTGTTCAATCTCCTGACCAAGTTCCTGTCGCCGAGCGGCGGACAGATCCTGTTCAAGGATCGCGACATAACGCGGATGGCGCCCGCCGACATCGCGCGCATGGGCCTCGTGCGGTCGTTCCAGATTTCATCGGTGTTCCCGCATCTCAGCGCGCATGAGAATGTCCGGGTCGCCCTGCAGGCCCGCGCGAAGGAGACATTCGCATTCTGGAAATCGAACGCGACGCTCCGCCGCTTCAACGAGGAAGCGGCAAGGCTGCTCGACAGCGTCGGCCTTGCCGACCGGGCGCAGACAAAGGCCGCCGAGCTGTCCTACGGGCGAAAACGCGCCCTCGAGCTCGCCACCACATTGGCGCTCGACCCGGAAGTCCTGCTTCTCGACGAGCCGATGGCGGGAATGGGCACGGAGGATATCGGCCGGACGGCCGCCCTCATCCGCAGCGTCGGCAAGGGACGCACGGTGCTGATGGTCGAGCACAATCTCGGCGTCGTCTCCGACCTGTCGGACCGGATCACGGTGCTGCGTCGGGGAGAGGTCATCGCGGAAGGAAGCTATGCGGACGTTTCCGCCGACAGCGAAGTCCGCAAGGCCTATATGGGAGGCAGCCATGGCTGAGGCTCCCCTCCTTGACGTCAAGCGTCTCGAGGCCTGGTATGGCGAAAGCCATGTGCTGCACGGCATCGACTTCGATGTGCGCAAAGGCGAGGTCGTGACGCTTATCGGCCGCAACGGCGCCGGCAAGACGACGACGCTGCGCAGCCTCGTCGGCGTCGTCGGAAAGAGGCGCGGCGCCTGCATCTACAAGGGCGCGGACCTCCTGAAGGTCGCGCCGCACAAGGTCGCGCGTCTCGGCATCGGCTACGTGCCGGAAGAACGCGGCATCTTCTCCTCGCTCAGCGTGCTGGAAAACCTCCTGTTTCCGCCTGCCTGGCAGGCGGGCGGCATGGCGGTCGACGAAATATACGGCCTTTTTCCGAACCTGAAGGGGCGGGACAGCACATCGGGCACGCGCCTTTCCGGCGGCGAACAGCAGATGCTGGCGATCGGCCGGGTTCTCCGGACGGGCGCCGACTTCATCCTGCTCGACGAGCCGACCGAAGGCATCGCCCCCGTGATCATCGAGGAGATCGGCGCGGCCCTGCGCATCCTCAAGGATCGCGGCATGACGATCATCCTGGTCGAGCAGAACCTTCGCTTCGCGGCATCCATCGCGGACCGCCACTACGTCCTCGACCAGGGAAAGGTCGTCGACGAGATCCCGAACCACGCACTCGACGCCAACATGGACCGGCTGAACAGATATCTCGGAGTCTGATCCATGACGCGCTCCTTTCAGATAGGTAGAAACCGATGACGGACATCTTCGGGGTTCCCATTGCCGTCCTGCTCGGGCAACTGCTGCTCGGCCTGATCAACGGCTCCTTCTATGCCCTCCTGAGCCTCGGCCTCGCCATCATCTTCGGCATGCTGAACGTGATCAACTTCGCCCATGGCGCCTTCTACATGCTCGGCGGCTTCGCCGCCTGGCTCCTGCTGTCGAGCCTCGGCCTCGGCTACTGGGAAACGCTCGTCATCGCCCCCCTGGTGGTGGGAGCGCTGGGCGCCGTCGTGGAGCGGCTGTTCCTCAAGCGCCTCTACAGGATCGACCACCTCTACAGCCTGCTCCTGACCTTCGGGATCGCCCTCATGCTCGAAGGGCTTTTCCGGCATGTCTTCGGCGCCGCCGGCAAGCCCTATCCCATCCCGCCGTCGCTGACGGGCGGCATCAATCTCGGCTTCATGTTCCTGCCGATGTACCGCGCCTGGGTGATCGTCGCCTCCCTTGCGGTCTGCCTCGCCACGTGGCTTGCGATCGAGCGGACGAGGCTCGGCGCCTACCTGCGGGCGGCGACGGAAAATCCGAGCCTCGTCCAGGCCTTCGGCATCAACGTTCCGCTCATGCTGACCTTGACCTATGCCTTCTGCGTGGGCCTTGCCGGCTTTGCCGGGGCGCTGGCGGCACCGCTCTACCAGGTCAGCCCCGGCATGGGTTCCAGTATCATCATCGTGGTCTTCGCGGTCGTCGTCATCGGCGGCATGGGATCGATCGGCGGCGCGATCGTCACCGCCCTGGCGCTTGGCGTCATCGAGGGGCTGACCAAGACATTCTATCCCGCGGCCTCCTCCATAGCGGTTTTCGTGGTGATGGTCCTTGTCATTCTCATCCGGCCGTCCGGCCTGTTCTCCCGCGAGGCTTGATCATGAACAGCACAACCGCGACCTCTTCCCTGACGGCCCCTCGCCGCCTCCGGACGACCGGCGGCCTCCTTCTCGCCCTCGTCGCCGTGCTGATGATCGGCGCGCCGCTGGCGATCTATCCGCTCTTCCTCATCAAGATCCTCTGTTTCGCGCTGTTCGCGGCCGCGTTCAACCTCGTCCTCGGATATGCGGGGCTTCTGTCGTTCGGGCATGCGGCCTTCTTCGGCGGGGCAGCGTATGTCGCCGCCCACGCCGCCAAGGTCTGGCAGCTGCCCTTCGAGCTCGCCGTGCTCGCGGGAACCGCCTTCGCCGCGTTTCTCGGCCTTGCCTTCGGTACGCTCGCCATTCGCCGTCACGGCATCTACTTCGCGATGATCACGCTCGCCCTCGCGCAGATGATCTATTTCATGGCGGTACAGATGCCCTTCACCGGCGGCGAGGACGGCATCCAGGCCGTGCCGCGGGGCTATCTTCTCGGGATCGTCGATCTCCGCAACATCACCGCGATGTACTACACGGTCCTCGGCGGAACGGTCCTTGGCCTCGTGATCATCTGGAGGACCGTCAACTCGCCCTTCGGCCACATCCTCTCGGCCATTCGCGAGAACGAAACGCGCGTCACCTCGCTGGGCCTCAAGCCGGAACGCTACAAGCTGATCGCCTTCACGCTCTCCGCCGCGCTCTCCGGTTTCGCCGGCTCGCTGAAGGCGATCGCGTTCCAGCTCGCCTCGCTCGTGGACGTCACCTGGCACATGTCCGGCGAAGTCATCCTCATGACCCTTCTCGGCGGCATGGGCACGCTGATCGGCCCGATCGTCGGTGCCAGCATCGTCGTCGGGCTGGAGCATTTTCTTTCGACGAGCGGCCTGCCGATCACCTTCATCATCGGCCTGTTCTTCGTCGTGTGCGTGATGATGTTCAGGCGGGGCGTGTTCGGCGAGCTGAAGGCGCTGCTCGATCGCCCCAGGGCTTGAAAAAAGTCTTCTTATGCAAGCGATTTTACCGGGGCCGCGTTCGACCCCGGTTTTCGGCCTCAGCCGGCGCGCCTTGCGCGAGAACCGAACAGGTAACCGATGGCCGCGGCCATGACGAGCTGCACGATGCTCCCCATGTCCGGTGAAATGCGCGCCGGACCATCCGCCTGCGGCGCAAGGCTCGGCAGCAATCCCCCATGGATCGCCCACATCGCCACCACGACGGCGGCGAAAACGACAGCCGCGAGAACCGTCAGGCTGAGCGACGCGCCGGTGGGCGACGCGGCGGCCTGCGCGGGAAGCACACGCGGGGCGGCGGAGGCGCCCCCGCCGGAAGACGCGACGGCGGCCACCTGCCTTGCGGCACCGGCCTGCGCGACGGCATCGCCCACGGCAGGCGCCTCCGGGGACTGGCGGGCGAGGATCTCCTCGGCGAACCGCTTGAAAAACTGACCCGACATCTGCTTTGCGGTTGCATCGATGAGCCGGCCGCCGAGTTGCGACAGCTTGCCGCCGATCTGGGCGTCGACGGTATAGTGCAGGACGGTCCCGTTCTCGACCGCTTCCAGGCGAACGACCGCCACGCCCTTCGCGAATCCGGCGACGCCGCCCTGCCCTTCGCCGGTGATGCGATAGCCGTTCGGGGGATCGAGGTCCGACAGCGTGACGGCGCCCTGGAACCGGGCCTTTACTGGACCCACCTTGATGACGGCGACAGCCGACATTTCGGTCTCGGAAGACTTCGTCAGTTCCTGGCATCCGGGGATGCAGGCTTTCAGCACGTCGGCATCGTTCAGGGCGCTCCACACATCCTCCCTGCGCGCGGGAATATGCTGCTGGCCGGTCATGTCCATGGAATTTCCTCCTCGTCCTCCGGCGAAAACCCTTCATGTCCCGGGGCGCCGGTATTGCTTGACAATCCTATTTTAAGTCTAATAATGCAAGTTAATTTTGGAATTCGCCATGGGATCGGCGAGGCTGGGAGGAGTCGCGATGACAAGGCTTTCCGCTATGCGGCGCGCGACCGGACGATGCCGGCAAGCGCCCTTGCGACGGACGGCGGCGAAATGAAGCCGGCGCCCTTCGACTATCTCGCCGCGACATCGGCGTCCGAGGCCGCCGAAGCCCTTGCCGCCGCGAACGGCGACGGCAAGATCATCGCGGGCGGCCAGAGCCTCATGCCGATGATCAATTTCCGCCTGGTGAAGCCTGCGATCCTGATCGACATCAACCGCATCGCCGGCCTCGACCGTATCGAGAAACACGGCGAACGACTGCGCATCGGGGCGACGGTCCGGCACCGCATGACGGCGACGGATGCGCTCGTGCACCGGCACATCCCGATCCTGCACGATGCCATGCATCATGTTGCGCATTTGACGGTGCGCAATCGCGGCACGTTCTGCGGCAGCGTCTGCCATGCCGATCCGGCCGCGGAGATGCCGATGATGACGCTCCTCCTTAACGGGACGATTGCGGCGCTCTCGATCAGGGGCGAGCGGCAGATCGCCGCCTCGGACTTCTTCGTCGGCTCGCTGATGACATCGCTCGAGCCGGACGAGTTCGTCACCTCGATCGAAATCGACACACTGCCGCTCGACACGGGCTGGGGCTTCGAGGAGTTCTCGCGGCGCCACGGCGATTTTGCCCTTGCCTGCGTGGCGACGACACTGCGCATCGTCGACGGCGTGGCGCGCGACGTCCGTTTCGGCATGATGGGCGTGGGCGAGACGCCGTTGCACCTGCCAGAAATCGAGGCACGCATCGAAGGCCAGGCGATTTCGCAGGCGCTGCTGCAGGACGTGACGGAGGCGCTGAAGGGGCTCCTGCACCCCAACACCGACATCCATGCGTCCGCCGACTATCGCCGGCACCTTGCCGGCACGCTCGCGCGGCGCGCGCTGCGCGATGCCTGGCGGCGGGCCACGCTTCGCAAGGACGCTGCAGATGCCTGAAAAGAAGATCACCCTCAGCGTCAGCGTGAACGGCGTGGTCCACACCGCCACCGTCGAGCCGCGCATGCTGCTGAGCGATTTCCTGCGCCACGCGCTGGGCCTCACGGGAACGCATGTCGGCTGCGAACACGGCGTCTGCGGCGCATGCACCGTCCTTCTGGACGGCCGCAGCGCGAGGTCCTGCCTGACGCTCGCCGTCCAGGCCGAGGGCGCGGAGATCGAGACCGTCGAGGGACAGGGAAGCGTGGACCGGCTCGGGCGGATCCAGGAGGCGTTCCGCCAGCATCACGCCTTGCAATGCGGCTTCTGCACGCCCGGCTTCATCATGGCGATCACCGACATGCTGCGCCACCATCCGCTCGAAACCGACGACCAGATCCGCGAGGCGCTCTCCGGCAACATCTGTCGCTGCACGGGCTACGAACACATCGTCAACGCCGTCCGGGAACTGGCGAAGGAAAGAGGGCCCCTGACATGAGGATGCATTTTCTCGCCGGAGGCCGGCTGCGCATGCGCCGCTCCGTCTTCGTTTCCGGTGCGGCGAAGGAAGAGACGATCGAGCTGCCCGTCCATGCCACCTTGATCCGCCATCCGCAGGGCAACGTGCTTTTCGACAGCGGCTGCAATCCGCAGGCCGCCATCGACCCGCAAGCCTGCTGGGGCGGGCTGGCAAGGGTGATGACGCCGATATTCGATCCCGAGCAGACGGTTGTCCGGCAGCTGGCAACGCTCGGCCTCGAAGCTGGCGACATCGACGTCGTGATCTGCTCGCACCTGCATCCCGACCATTGCGGATGCAACCGGTATTTCGGCCGCGCGACGTTCCTCTGCCACGAGGCCGAGGTCGCGGCGGCAAGGGCGGACGGCGCCGAAAACCAGGGTTACCTGAAACCGGAATGGGACCAGCCGCAGGGCTTCCAGACCTTCGGCGCGGAGCACGACGTCTTCGGCGACGGGCGCATCGTCCTCCTCCCCATGCCCGGCCATACGCCCGGCATGACCGTCGCGCATGTGGCGCTGGACAGCGGCACCTTCGTCCTCGCCTCCGACGCCGCGCCCCTCCAGGCCAATATCGACGAGGGCATGGCGCCGCGGAACACGTGGAACATGGAGCTCGCCGTGGCGGCGCTCGCGCGCCTGAAGGCCCTGCGGGACAAGGGTGCGACGATCGTCTCCGGGCACGACGAGGCGCAGTGGCTGGCCCTGCGGAAGGGCGGGGAGTTTTACGAATGAGCCTGCGCGACCATTCCGTCGAACTGCGCCCCAAGCTCGTCGGCAAGCGGGTGAAGCGCACCGAGGATCCGCGGCTCCTTGCGGGCGTGGGGCAATATGTCGACGACATGGCGCCGGCCGGGATGGTGCATGTCGCGCTGCGCCGCTCCGACCAGCCGCATGCCCGCATCCTCGGCATCGATGTCGGCGAGGCGTTCTCCGTCCCCGGGGTCATCGCCATCTACGACGCGACGGACCTGGAAAGCGAGGTCAGGCCGGCGATCCCCACCTCCCGCATGCCGGACTACTACGCGACGCCCATCTGGCCGCTGGCGCGCGGCAAGGTGCGCTATGTCGGCGAACCCGTCGTCGCCGTCGTCGCGGAAAGCCGCTATGCCGCCGAGGACGCGCTGGAGCATATCACCATCGACTACGACCCCTTGCCCTTCGCGATCCGGCAGGTCGATGCGGTGAAGGACGACGCGCCGCTGCTGCACGAGGAAGCCGGCACGAACACGATCATCCGGCGGGAATTCAAGCGCGGCGACGTCGATGCCGCCTTCGAAAGCGCCGCGGTGACCGTCAGGGGCCGGTTCCGGATGACGCGCAAGACGGCCGTCGCGATGGAAAACCGCTCCTACCTCGCCGAATGGGACCCGCGAAAGCAGGCGCTGACGCTCTACACCTCGTCGAACATCCCCGGCGTCATCCGCGACGTCCTGTCCGAATGCCTCGACCTGCCCGGAACGCGCCTGCGGGTCGTGGCGCCGGATGTCGGCGGCAGCTTCGGCGGCAAGGGATCGCTCTACGGGGAGGAGATGCTTGTCTGCGCCCTTGCCCGCAAGCTGAGGCGCCCGGTGAAGTTCATCAGCGACCGCCTCGAGGACCTGTCCGCGACCAGCCAGGCATTCGACGAACTGATAGAGGCCGAGCTCGCCGTCACGCAGGACGGCCTGCTGATCGGGCTGAGGGCCGACGTCATCGGCGATGTCGGCGCCTATTCGATCTATCCCTGGACCGCGGCCCTCGAAACCGTGCAGGTGGTGAGCTTCCTGCCCGGCCCCTACAGGATGGAGCACTACCGGGGCCGCATCAGGGGGGTCTTCACGCCCAAGCCCCCGACCGGCCCCTATCGTGGCGTCGGAAGGCCGTCCTCGACCTTCGCGATGGAACGCCTGATCGAGATGGCGGCGCGCAAGCTCGGCATGGACCCGGTCGCGTTCCGCCGCCAGAACCTCGTCAATGCCGACGAGTTCCCCTACCGGACCGCCTCCGGCATCATCTGGGACAAGTCGGCGTTTCAGGAATGCCTGGCGGGCGCCTGCGCGCATGCCGACTATCCGAACCTCCTCATAGAAAGGGATGAGGCACGAAGGCAGGGACGCTGGATCGGCATCGGCCTTGCGAGCTATGCGGAACTGACCGGCATCGGCTCGCGCATCTCCGTCGCCCCCGGCATGCCCATCAACACCGGCACCGAAACCTCGAAAATCGAGATCGACGCGACCGGCGCGATCACCGCCGCCTTCGGCATCGCCTCGCACGGACAGGGCCTCGAGACCACGCTCGCGCAGGTGATCGTCGACGAACTCGGCTGCAGGCTGGAGGATATCGAGGTCAAGCATGGCGACAGCGCGCTGGTGCCGATGTCCAGCGGCACCTATGCCAGCCGTTCGGCCGTCCTCGGCGGCGGCGCGGCGACCCTCGCCGCGCGCGTCGTCAAGGCCAAGGTCCTGCGCGCGGCCGCCTATCTGATGGAGCAGGACGTCGACGACCTCGACATGCATGACGGCATCGTCACCAGCAAGAGCTCGAACCGGACGATGACGCTCGGGGAAGTCGCATCCGCCGTCTATTCGCAGATGGGCCGCATCCCGCGCGACCGGCGCGAGGACCTTGCCGCATCGGAGACCTATGACCCCTATCTCGGCACCGCCTGTTCATCCACCCATCTTGCCATGGTCGAGGTCGATCCGGAGACCTACGGCGTCAAGGTCCTGCGTTACGTGGTCGCCGAGGATTGCGGAAAGATCATCAATCCGATGATCGTCGACGGCCAGGTGCAGGGCGCGGTGGCGCAGGGCATCGGCGCGGCCCTCCTTGAAGAGGTCGTGCACGACGACCAGGGCCAGGCCGTCGCGGCAAGCCTGGCGGACTACCTCGTTCCCGTCGCGAGCAACATACCGGATATCGGCATCGTGCATATCGAGGCGGACCTGCCCGACACTGTGGGCGGGTTCCGCGGCATGGGCGAAGGCGGGACGATCGGCGCGCCGGCGGCGATCGCGAATGCCGTGTCCGACGCGCTGTCCCATCTCGGCGTCTCGGTCGAGACGCTTCCCGTCACGCCGGAGCGGATATTCCGGATGTTGCAAGCGCGCGCCGACCCGGCCGATGCCGTCACAGGTTGAACGGATAACGCAGGATGTAGTCCGTGTCCTTCGCCGCGATCTGCTTCTTGCATTCGGAGCACACGACGATGGCCGAGAAGTCCTGCCCGCAGGTCTTGTGCCGCAGGCGCATCGGCGGCTTGCCTTCCGCAAGCCAGCGGTCTCCCCAGGCCATCATCACCAGCATCGGCTTGTAGAGATCAAGCCCCATTTCGGTGAAGCGGTATTCGAAACGTTCGCTCGAGCCATAGGGGACCTTGCGAAATACTCCGGCCTGCACGAGGCGCGCAAGGCGGTCGGCGAGGATGTTCGTGGCGATGCCGAGATTTTCCCGCATCTCCTCGAAGCGGCGCACACCGAACCAGCCCTCCCTCAGGATCAGGAAGCTCCACCTGTCGCCGATGATCCCGAGCGTTCGCGCGACGGAGCAAGGCCGCACCCGCTCCAGAAGCGTGGGATCGGAACTGCGGCGCGACGTCGGGCGCGTGTCGACCGGCGCATATCCCGCACCCGGCCCGTCGCGGGGAGCGACCTCCCGCGCCGTGAACGGCTCCAGGCACTCGCAGCAGACCGTGACCGGATGGCATGCGCAGCCGCAGCTCTTGTGAATCAGTTGCAGGGGCGGCTCCTTGCCGCCCGTCAGCCATCTGTCGCCGAATTCCATCAGGGACAGCATGGTCGGAAAGAGGTCCTTTCCTCTTTCCGTCAGGAAATATTGCTGCCCTGGTTCGTTGGGCCGCCGTCCCACGCTCATGATCTCGTTCGCGACAAGGGCGGACAGGCGCGACGACAGCGTCTGCCGGGGGATGCCCAGCCTTTGCTGGAACTTGTCGAACCGGCGAACCCCGAAATACGCCTCGCGGAGAATGAGGAAGTTCCAGGTGTCGAGGACGATCTCCATCGTACGGCGGACGGACGACTGCCTCTGCAGCGGCGCCGGCTTTAACGAAGCACTGTCGGACTTGGCGGGCAGAGTGCCTTTATTCAACATATTCAGCTTGATCTCAGTGGCGCGACAATAGGATTCAACCATTCTCCTTTGTCCAGGATAGGCGGAAAAGTCTATCAGTGAAAGTTAAAAGCAACCCGCATTCTGCGAGCCGGGTACCGGGCGCTCCGGCACACGGCTTCTTGGCGCATCTGCCAGGTTCGGGATTGACGCGGTGTCACGGCAAGGAAGGCCGTCTGGGGCTCGACTGGATACGAGCCATCCTCATCGGCCCTGTTCAGAAGCGTATCACGAAACGTCCCCGTGCTTTCCCACTTTCAAGCGCGTGAAGGGCGTCAGTGGCATGCGCGAGGTCGATCTCCTCGATCGGATTGAGCAGAGGCTGGCGGGCGTGAAGGGCGACCACCTCGCGCATTTCCTGCCGGGTGCCGACGCTGGTCCCGGTGATGGTGACGCCGGTCGCGGTCAGCCATTCCTGGATGAGCGGCACGGGCTCGGATACCAGCGCTGCGGCAACGATGCGCCCGCGCGGCCGGACCGACGCGACGATCCCCGCCCAGGTGGCAGGCGTCGGCGCAAAGTTGATCGCCGCATGGTAGCCGGGATTGTCCGCCAGAAGCCGTTCAAGTCCCTCGCTCGCCGTTTCGACTGCGGCTGCGCCATATCGGCGGGCATGCTCGAGTTTCGCCGGGTCGCGATCCACCGCCAGGACGTGCACCCCCATGCGCGCGGCGATCTGTACCGCATAGAGGCCGAGGCCGCCGCAGCCGAACACCGCGAGCCGCTCGCCGGCCGTCACGCCCGCACGGCGGATGGCGCCGTAGGCGGTGACGCCCGCGCACATGACCGGTGCCGTCGCCAGCGGATCCACGCCGGCCGGCAGCGGCACGGCGAATGCGGTGTCGAGCGCGACATATTCCGCAAAGCCGCCCGGAACGTTGAGGCCATGCGCCCGCTGGTGCTGGCAGAAGGCCTCGTAGCCGTCGATGCATTCGTCGCAGCGCAGGCAGGTGTCGTGCAGCCAGGGCACGCCGACCGTATCGCCCACGGCCCAGCCGCGCACGCCTTCACCGATCGCCTCGACCACGCCCACGCCTTCATGGCCGAGAATGAAGGGGTTCGGCGCCTGCGGCGGCCGCACGTCGCCCTTCCAGATGTGAACGTCGGAATGGCAGATGCCGCAGGCCTTCAGCCGGACGAGCAGCTTGCCGTGCCCTGCAACGGGCCGAGGCACCTGCCTGATCTGCAACGGCTCCCCGTATGCCGCCAGCACGGCAGCCCGCATCATGGGAGATGTCACTGGATGCCGAGCTCCGCCTTGACCGCCGCAAGTCCCGGCCTGCCGTCGAAGGTCAGGACGTCCCTGAGCCAGGCCTCGAGCTTTTCCGGATGCGCCTTCAGCATCTTCTCGGCGGCGTCGCGCGCCTCCAGCCCGTCCGTCATGATCATGTTCATGCCGGCATTCTCGTAGTCGATGTCGAAGACAAGGTTGCCGAAGAACGCCGTCACGTTCGGGCATTGCCCGGGATAGCCCTTGCGAACGAGCGTGCGGACCGTCGCGCCGCCGAAGTCCGGTCCGAATTCCGCGTCTCCGTCCGCCAGATAGGCCATGTCCATGTTGACGTTCATCGGATGCGGCTGCCAGCCGAGGAAGACGATCCATTCCCGGTTTTCCACGGCCCTTTGGACCTGCGCCAGCATCGCGGCCTCGCTCGATTCCACGACCTCCCAGTCGCCGGTGAGGCCATGCGCCTTGCTTTCCACCATGTCGAGCAGCGGCTTGTTGGTGCCCGGCTCGATGCCGTAGATCTTGCGGTCGAGCTTGTCGGCGAACGTCTCGAGGTCGTCGAAGGAGGTCAGCCCGCCGTCGAAGACGTATTTCGGGACGGCCAGCGTGTACTTGGCCCCCGTCAGGTTGGTGGCAACGGGAATGACGGAACCGTCATCGAAATAGGCCTTGTAGTCTTCATCCTGCACCGGGCGCCAATTGCCCAGGAAAACGTCGATATCGCCGTTCCTGAGGGAATCGAAGGTGATGTTGAGGGCAAGCATCGTCTGGCTCGGTTCGTAGCCGAGCGCGCCCAGAATGATCTCGGCGGTGGTGTTGGTGAGCGCGATATCCGTCCAGCCGAGATCGGCAAGGCGCACCGCCTTGCACTCCGGCGCGTCGGCGGCGAGCGCGGCATGGGCCGGCGCGAGACATGCGGCGCCGGCCGCGACGATCATGGCGAGTGCTGTCCTGTTCATAGGCGTTCCCTTTCTTGGTTTTCCCGGAAGGATAAGGCGGGCAATTTTTAAGGCAAGCAAAAATTTGTTAAAGCGTACAAAAATTTGATCTGCTACGGAAAACCATGCAGCAGAAACCGAAGAAGCAGCGAACCCGCATCGAGGACGTCCGCCGCGTCGAACTGATCGACGCCGCCCATCGCATCTTCCTGAAGGAGGGATTGCGGGGCCTGACGAGCGCGAAGATCTGCGCCGAGGCGGGCCTCTCGCAGGGCATCCTCACCTATTATTTCAAGGACAAGGAAGAGGTTCTTTTCGAGATGGTGCGGATGAACAACCGCATCCTCGCCGAGGAGGTGGTCGGCAACCTGCGCCGCGCCCGCTCGGGCTGGGAGCGGCTGGTCGCCCTCATCGACGGAAACTTCCCCGCCCAGCGCTTCGACAAGCAGACGGCGAGCGCCTGGATCTCGCTCTACGCCGAAGCCTCGCACAACGAACGTTACGCACGCCTGCTGCGCCCCTACTATCGCCGTCTCCGGTCAAATGTTTCCAGCATCCTGAAACCCTATCTCGATCAAGGCGAGATCGACCATTTCGTGCGTGGCTTCGCCGCGATGATCGACGGCCTGTGGCTTCGCCGCGGACATGCCGACATCGACCTGTCTCTGGAGGAGGCCAAGACGATCCTCATCGAATACGTCGGGAAAGCACTCGGGCCGGAGGTCGTACGACCGCTGGTCGAGCCGAACGCAAGCGCGCATCAACACAGCGAAACAACAAGGACATGACGATGGCAACGAAACCCCGACGCCCGGCCAACCCGAAAGACGCAGCCGAGGCATTGTTCAAGCCGGCAAAGAAGATCGCCGCGCCCGCCGTTGAAAGGCCTGTGATCCCCGACACCCGGGAACCCGTCACGCTGAAGATCGACAGCGATGTCCTGGCTTATTTTCAAGCGGAAGGACCCGGCTGGCAGGAGCGCATCAACCACGCCTTGCGCGCAGCGATGAAGACGTCTTCCGGTCCGTGATGGGCGATATCGCGCAAGGATGACGCCCCTCTTTCCGGAACGCCTTCGGCGCACCATGTCGTACGGCAAAGGCGGCAGGTGAAGCAGCGGTCGCCGACCATCTGGTTTTCAAAGCGCGGAGGAAAGCTCCATGACCAGCAATCCTGGTTCGGTGAAGCGACTGCTGCCGGGAGACGCGGCGCCCGCACTGATACTTTCCAGAAACCTTGCAACCGGAGCGCATTCTCCTCGCGTCTTGTTCAACGAGACCAGCATCGTGGTCCTTTGGAACGCTGGATGCAGCGGCTGCCTGCCGGCGATCGCGACATATTCCAGGGCAGCAAAGGCCCTCGGCGTGCCGATGTACGGCGTAGCCATCATGGTGCGCGACCTCGACAGGACGATCGAGATCGCTCGCCAGACACCGACGGATGCCTTGCTTGCGCACGAGCAGGTCGATCCAGCGCAGGGCGGCCTGTCCCGAGGCCAGGTGACGCGCGCGTGGCTGGAGGCGAGCGGTCAACGCGGAATCCCGGCCGCGTTCCTGATCGACAGGCACGGCAAGATTGCCTGGATGGGCCCTCTCGATGACGCCATTCTCGAACCGTTGCGCGCTGTTTTCGACGGTGCATGGGACACAGAGGCTGCGCGCCGACATTGGGAGAATGATGTCTCCGATAACGATGTCATTCATTTGGGCATTCGTCGGGACATTGCCGATGCAATGCTGGCGAACGACCTGGAGCGCGCGCGAAGCTTGATCGACGAGGCTGAACGCAACAGGCCCGAACTGGTTCACGACCATGAATTCGCGATGGAGAAGCTGATCCTGCTTGCCGCCGTGCCCGAAACCGCCACCGCGGCAGGCAGTTACTACGACACCTGCGTCCGGACGTTCGCGGACGACCCGCTGCAAACCCTCTCTTTCACTGATTGCGTTTTGCACAGGAAGGTGCCGGTGGAGATGTTCTCGCAGGCAGCGCACGATGCGTTGAAGCGCGTGGAACACCAGATCGACGGAATGGCGGACCAGCTCATTCCCCGTCTTCGCTTTCATTTCACTTCGGCAAGGCTTTGCCGCCGCCTCGGTGACGAGGACGGATATCAGCGGTGCGTGGACGCCCTTCGTGCGCTTGCCGCAAATGAAATCACGTCATTCGACCTCAAGCAGCTGATCACGGCCGAAATTCACCGGCTACACGAGGAGCGTTGATTTACCGGCGCTCTTGATGGGATCCGGTCTGCCAACTCTTTTGCCGTTCAACGGCATCAACCGGTTCGTTCGCGTGGAGCATTAGACCGCGCGCAGATACCGCCAGCGTTGTCCGAGCCTTTGTCGTATCAAGGGGGTGCGCAACATCAAGACAGAAATCCCGATGAGCGCATCAAGCAATCCAGCGAGATCCTGGCTTGACGCCCAACGGGTCTTCACCGCGAAGCAAGCGGAGAAGCGGTCAAGGCCGCCTGACGTCGACCGGCTTGTTTCGCATGGCGAGATCGTGCAGGTCAGAAACTCTATGAAGAAGTCGTTGCGCGGCCTGTGGCCGACGGATTGACCCGCCGTCCCGAAATCCCCTCCCCGCGCCGGATCGGCGGGAAATCGTCCGGCGTGATGGTCTCGCGCTCGAGCAACAGGCGGGCACCGGCCTTGAGGTCGTCGATGCGGGAGCGCAACAGTTCCTTCGCCGCCGTGGCGGCCTCGTCAAGCATCTCGCGCACCGCAAGATCGACTTCCCGCGCGGTCGCCTCGGCATAGTCCCTCGGCTGCAGCCGTGCGCCGTCGCCCAGCCACTGCTGTTTCTCCGCCTTGAGCACGACCTGGCCGATGGCGGCGCTCATGCCGAACCGGGTGACGCTCTGGCGCGCGACGTCAGTCACCTTGGCCAGATCGTCCGCCGCGCCGGTCGAGACCTCACCATAGATGACCTCTTCCGCCGCGCGACCGGCAAGCAGCACGATCATCCGCTCCTTCAATTCGCTTGCGGTGATCAGGAAACGGTCGTCGGTCGGTCGCTGCAGCGTATAACCGAGAGCACCGATCGAGCGCGGAATGATCGAGACCTTGTGCACGGGATCGGTCTTCGCCAGCGATGCGGCGGCGAGCGCATGGCCCATCTCGTGGTAGGCGACGCGCTCCCGCTCCAGCGGGCCGAGCAATCGGCCCCGCCGCTCGGCGCCGGCGACGATGCGCTCCACCGCTTCGGTGAAATCGGCCATGGTCACCTGGTCCGCGTCGCGACGGGTGGCGAAGATGGCCGCCTCGTTGACGAGATTGGCAAGGTCGGCACCGGTGAAGCCGGGTGTGATCCCGGCAATATCGCCCACGTTCACTCCCGGCGCGGTCCTCACCGCCTTCATGTGAACCCTGAGGATGGCTTCGCGGCCCTTGCGGTCAGGCCGGTCGAGCACGACCTGGCGGTCGAAGCGCCCGGCGCGCGTGAGCGCCGGATCGAGGATCTCCGGCCGGTTGGTCGCGGCTAGGAGGACGATGCCGACGCGCGGATCGAAACCGTCGAGTTCGGAGAGCAACTGGTTGAGCGTCTGCTCCTTCTCGTCGCCGCCGCCATAGCCGCCAAACGGCGTGCGCGCCCGGCCGAGCGCATCGAGTTCGTCGATGAAGATGATGCAGGGAGCCGCCTTGCGCGCCTGCTCGAACAGATCGCGCACGCGGGCCGCTCCGACGCCGACGAACATCTCGACGAATTCGGACCCGGAGATCGAGAAGAACGGCACGGCGGCCTCGCCCGCGACCGCCCGCGCCATCAGCGTCTTGCCGGTTCCGGGCGGGCCGACCAGCAGGATGCCCTTTGGAATGCGCGCGCCGAGGCGGCCGTATTTCTCCTTGTCCCTCAGGAAGGACACGATCTCCATGAGCTCAAGCTTGGCCTCGTCGACGCCGGCGACGTCTTCGAAGCTCACGCCGGTCTCCCGCTCGACATAGACCTTCGCCTTGGACTTACCGATGTTGATGAGGCCGCCCATGCCCTGCCGCTCGGCAAAGCCTCGGAACAGGAACATCCAAATGCCGAAGAAGAGCAGCACCGGCAGAATCCAGGAAAGGATGGTGGTAAGCCAGTTGCTGTCGGTGCCACCCGTCACCGCGACCCCCGCCCTGTCGAACACGGCGACCGCGTTCGGGTCCACGCGGGTTGATACAAAGAGGCTCCGGCCGTCCTGTGGTTCCTTGAACTGGCCCTGGATCGTCGTCTCGGTAATCGTGACCGACGCCACCTTGCCCTGATCCACCATCCGCATGAGCTCGGTGTGAGAGAGTGGAACGACTTCGCGCCAGGCCAGCCATGCCTGGAATGCGCCGAGCAAGAAAAGCGCCAGGAGGAAATAACCGATGTTGAACGTATGCTTCCGGTCCATGTCGATTACCCCCATGCGATATCGCCGGCTTGTTTCCTTTCACGTTCCGAAGGCCGCATCCTTGATGTCAGTCAAACGAATGACGTCCGGTGACCTTGCCTGTCTTGCCCGCCGCGACCCATGGGCGGACTGATCCAGAAGCAGGCGCGACGTCGCGCCGATGCGCGAAAAAAGCGGGTCTGCACCCTTGGGAACAATGGGCCAGGCGAAGGCCACAACGATCCGCTCCGCATCCGTCGCATTGCCACCGGACATGACGAGATCCCGTTTTCCCGTTTCGGCATGGCCTGATTCCAGGCGGTTTCGCGCAATGAAACTTGATCTGCGTCAATGGAGGTGGGGACTGCCCTCTATAGGGTGCGTCCTGTCCGCAGGATGCCCCCAGAGCGGGCCAGGGTCGGATGCGAAATGCGATTTGCCTTTCAAGCGGGCATGTCTTGCGCCCGAACCTGCCGAAGGAGACGACCATGAACAGTCCGGCGAGCGAGATGCCGCCCTTCCGGCAAGCGGCGCACCTGCCGCCCGTCCCGAGAACGGAGGAACTGGGAAGCGAAGCCTTCCGCGCGATCGACCGCATGCGGGAGGCGATCGCCGGTCAGCTCAGCGCCGGGCTGTCGCCGGCCGCCTTCGCGCTCGCCCTCATCGACTGGTCGATCCATCTCGCCTCAGCCCCCGGAAAGCGCTTTGAGCTGATCGACAAGGCGAACCGCAAGGCCGTCCGCCTGCTTTGCCATCTTGCCGCGGCGGCGGTCGATCCGGACGCACCCCCGTGCATCGAGGCCCTGCCCGGAGACTACCGCTTTTCCGATGCGCGCTGGAAAAAGCCGCCGTTCAGCATCTGGGCCCAGGCGTTCCTGCTCCAGCAGCAATGGTGGCACAATGTCACCAACGAGGTGCCGGGCGTCACCCCGCATCACGAGGATGTCCTATCCTTCGCCGCCCGCCAGGTTCTCGACGTCTTCTCGCCCTCCAACATGCCCTTGACCAATCCGGAAGTGCTGGAGAGGACGATGCGGTCCGGCGGCATGAATTTCCTCGATGGCTGGCGCAACTGGGTGGAGGACGCAGGCCGCCTCGCCGCCGGCCAGCCGCCTGTTGGCACGGAGGATTTCGTCGTCGGCCGGGACGTCGCGGCGACGCCGGGCACGGTGATCTACCGCAACCATCTGATCGAGCTGATCCAGTATGCGCCGGCGACGGAGGGCGTGGCGGCCGAACCGGTGCTGCTCGTGCCGGCCTGGATCATGAAATATTACATCCTCGACCTCTCGCCGCACAATTCGCTCGTGCGCCATCTGGTGGAAAAGGGCCACACCGTCTTCTGCATCTCCTGGCGCAACCCCACGGCGGCCGACCGCGACCTGACGATGGACGACTACCGCCGGCTCGGCGTGATGGCGGCGCTCGATGCGGTCAATGCCGTCGTTCCCGGCCGAAAGGTCCATGCCGCGGGCTATTGCCTGGGCGGCACGCTGCTGGCGATCGCGGCGGCCGACATGGCGCATCGCGGCGACGACCGGCTGGCAAGCCTGACCTTGCTTGCCGCGCAGACGGACTTCACCGAGCCCGGCCAGCTCGCCCTCTTCATCGACCACAGCCAGGTGCATGTGCTCGAAAGCATGATGTGGAACCGCGGCTATCTTTCGGCCGACCAGATGGCGGGCGCCTTCCAGCTCCTGCGCTCGAACGACCTCGTCTGGTCGCGCATCGTGCACGAGCACATGATGGGCGAACGCACGCCGATGATCGACCTGATGGCCTGGAACGCCGATTCCACCCGCATGCCCTACCGGATGCACGCCGAATACCTGAAGCGGCTCTATCTCGGCAACGAGCTCGCCGCCGGCCGCTTCATGGTCGAGGGGCGCCCCGCCGCGATCCAGAACATCCGCGTGCCGATATTCGTGGTCGGCACCGAGCGCGACCATGTCGCGCCGTGGCGGTCGGTCTACAAGATCCACTATCTCAGCAACACCGACCTCACCTTCGTCCTGACCAGCGGCGGCCACAATGCCGGCATCGTCAGCGAACCCGGCCGCCCGCGCCGACGCTACCGCATCGCCGTACGCGCGGCCGACGGGCTGTGCGTGGGCGCCGATGAATGGGCCGAGACGGCCGAGGCGCGGCCGGGCTCGTGGTGGGAGGCCTGGACGGGCTGGCTTGCCGCGCATTCGGCGCCCGAACGGGTCGACGCCCCGGCGATGGGCGCCCGCCGCAAGGGCTACAAACCCCTCGCCGATGCCCCGGGTGCGTATGTTTTGCAAAGGTGAACCGCCGATCGCAGGGACAATCGCCGGTCGATCTCGCTTAAGACAAGCAAAGCTGAACATGCTCGCCGGCGCGGGCAGATTTCTGCAAGCAGTGCTGGTGGAGCGAATTCAGGAAACGATTGCCAGCGGTCAATCGATCCGTTCAAAGGCAAAGCTTTCGGCAAGCGACGCGATGGACCGTTCAATCGTGGTCTGGGCCAAGTGCATCGCACGCGTTTGGAATTGCGTCACCGGACGCAGAAGGAAGAGCGTTCGGGTAAGCGGCGGGTTCACGATGCGACGCGCTATGAGGGTCCCTGCCTTGACCTCGCGCGCCACCGTCCCGAACGGCAGGACCGCGCACGCCGTGCCGTCGGTAATGAGCCCCTTGATCGCGTCCATGGACTCGATCTGGAAAGCGACGTTCAGGGGAAGGTCGAATTCTACCATAGCCTCCTTGAGCAATTGTATGATCTGGCCCTTTTCCGTCGGAATGACGAAGGTGGCGTTCGTCAGCTCGGGCATGGTGATCGGCTTGTCTTCCCCGAAGGGGGAGTTGGGGCTCGTGATGAAGAAGACCGCTTCCCGCAGCACAGGTTGCTTTCGGATCGCCTTGTGATCCGCAACGTTATAGGCAAGAGCGAAATCGAGATCTCCCTGGGCTACCCTGTCTCGGAGAATGTGGCTCATGTCTTCGACCAGTTGCACGGAAATCGAATCGGAGAGATGGCTAAGCTCCCGAGCCAAGGTGCCAGCGAGCATGGCGGACAGGCTGCCCGTCAGCCCTATTGAAAGATGCTCCTTCTCATTCTCCGCAAAGGACTTGATGGACTTCTTCACGTCGGCGACATGCGCAAGCAGCTTGCGAGCTTCCACAAGGAAATATTCGCCCGCCGGCGTCATCGCCGTACCGCGACGGCCCCGCTTCAGGAGCCTTACGCCCAATTCGTCCTCAAGAGCGCTGATTTGCGCGCCGAGTGCCGGTTGTACGATATTTAAGGCCGCAGCCGCCCGCGTGATACTGCCCAGCTCACAAATGCAGACGAATGACTCAAGCTGGCGAATGCGCACCGAATCCCGCCTCCCTTTTCCCAATGGTGAACCAGCGACACTAGCATGGAACAGGTTGCTGGTCAGGATTGGAAGCCTGATGCGGGTTTGCGCTCAAGCATTCAAGCCCGCTCGTGAAAGGTGGTAGTCCCATACCCGCTCAAGCACGCGCGGATCGAGGTTCTTGGCGCCTGAAAGAGCAACCTCCCCCGGCGTCAGCGCCCGCGGCTCGCCGATCGCCAACGACTGCAACAGGACATCCGCATTGCGGCAGAGTTGTATGCTGCGCATGACAAGCTCGCGGATGCTGCCGCCCACGACCACGGCCCCGTGATTGCGCAACAGCACGGCCGAATGCTGGCCGAGTGCGATGGCCAACGAGGCCCCCTGCTCCCGCGTAGAGACCAGCATGTCGGTGTCGCCAAACGCAGCCTGCTCGTCCCAGAGGGGCACGTTCATGCCGACCGTCGCTCCCACATGGGTGACAGGGACCCATGGCCGCCCGGTCACGCAGAAGGGCATGATCGCGGGAGAATGGAAATGACAGATGGCGCGGACATCCGGCCGGACCCTGTAGATCGCCCCATGGATGATCCGCTCAAGATAACCGCCGCGTGTATCGGAGCCGATAATCTTCGAATCCGCGTCATAGTGCTGGATATCGTCCAGCGCCACGAGTTCCGGGCTGCGGGAGCGGGAGATGTGATAGCCGGTCTTTGCGCCGCGAATGCTGACATGGCCGAAGGCATCCAGCACCGCCTCATGCGCCAGGATGCGGTTCGCATGAACCAGCTCCACCAGTGCCGCCTGATCGCCCATGCTCACACCACGACCTTGGTCATGATACCGGGCGTGAAGATTTCTTCCGGTGTCATATGCCGCTCGGCAATGCCCTGCTGATGGGTGTAGAGCAGCATCTGCTCGAAGGTCTTGCGGTTCTTGTCGATGCCGAAGGGGAACGGATCGGCGCCGAAAAGATCGCGCATCCTGCGGGCATAGATCGGCATCCAGGCGAGCGGATAGCGCGAAACCGCCGGATCGAACAGGCGCTCCAGGCTGCGCCGCTTCGATTCCTCGAATGCATTGTAGAGATTGCGCGCCACCCAGGGGTTTTCCTCCACGACATGTTTCCGCATCGCGACGATATGCATGATCGGCCAGACGCCGGTCGTCCTGTAATATTCCTCCTCGCGTTCCAGGAAGTCCGGGATCAGCCGCTCGACACGCGGATCCTCTTCGAGGAAGCAGGTCGGCGGGCGGGCGATAATCGCGCAGTCGATCTCGCCGCACGCGAGCATTTCAGACAGCGACTTGTCGGCGATGCGGTCAATCGCGACACCTTCCGGCAGTTTCAGGTCCACCTTTTCGATACGGCCCGGCGCGTTCGCGCCGGCCTGCACCCAATGCACGTCCTGCAGCTTGACGCCGACCTCGTTGTGCATCCAGCCGCGCATGTAGACGGCTGCGGAATGCGCCCATTCCGGCACACCGATCCGCTTGCCTTTCAGGTCCGCGACGGTTTTGATGCCGGCCGCCTTGTTGACGTAGAAGGAGGAGAACCGGAAAAGCCGCGAGCAGACGACCGGCAGGCCAACGATGTCGCTGTCCGGCCGACTGACCTGCGCCATGAACTTGGCAAAGGACAGCTCCGCCACGTCCCATTCGCGGTTGAAGGTGAAACGGGCGAAAATCTCGTGATGGCTCAGCATCGACCAGGTGTGCTCGATGCCTTCGGCGTTGACGGTGCCCAGGCGGAAATCGCGAAAGTGATCGTAATCGGTGGTGGCAATCGAAAGCTTCAAACGGTTCATGACAGTATCCGGAACTCAGCGGGTGATGATGTTGACCTTGGCGGGGTCGATATTGACGAGGATGGGATTGCCGATCGGCGTGCGAAGGCTCGGGTGAACGCGCGCCAGAAGCCGCGTTTCGCCGACCGAAACCATGTAGTCGACACATTCGCCGAGGAAGACCTTGGTATCGACGCGACCCTCGAGAAGATTGCCGGACGCACCGTTCTCCTTGCCGGGCTCGATCAGATGGACGTTCTCCGGACGGATCGCCACAGTGAGCTTGTCACGCACGTCGAGCGCCTCTTCCGATACGACTTCGATGGTGCCGGCCGGGCTTTCGACCGCCCAGCGACCGGCCTCGCTGCCACGCGCGGCAACCTTGCATTCCATGAAATTCGAAGAACCGATGAAATCCGCGACGAAACGGGTCTGCGGCGCCTCGTAGATGTCGCGTGGCGAGCCGAGCTGGACAATCTGGCCGTCATTCATGACAGCGATCTGATGGGAGAGCGCCAACGCCTCCTGCTGGTCATGCGTCACGTAAAGCGTCGTGAGGTTCAGCTCGCGCTGAAGGCGCTTCAGTTCGAAGCGCATCTGCTCGCGCAGCTTGGCGTCGAGGTTGGAGAGCGGCTCGTCGAGAAGCAGAAGCCGTGGCTCCATGACAAGCGCCCGGGCAAGCGCAAGTCGTTGCTGCTGACCACCGGAAAGACGCGTCGCCTCGCGGCCCGCGTAACTCTCCAGCGCCACCGCCTTCAGCACCCGCTCGACCTTCTCCTCGATCTGCTTCTTGGAGAAGCCGGCTTTGCTGACCCGCAGCGGAAACGCGGCATTCTCGAAAACGCTCATATGCGGCCAGATGGCGTAGCTCTGGAAGACCATGCCGAAATTGCGGCGGTTCGGCGCCACGAAGACGCCCTTGCCGGCGGAATAGACGGTGACGTCCTCGACGGAGATATTGCCCTTGACCGGCCGCTCGAGGCCGGCGATCGAGCGAAGCGTCGTCGTCTTCCCGCAGCCGCTCGGGCCAAGCAAGGTGAAGAGCTTGCCTTGCGGCACATCGAAGGAGATATCCTTGGCGGCGCGGACGGCCTTGCCCTTGCCGTCGGCATATTCGGTCGTTAGTCCCTGAACATTGAGCATTCAACATCTCCTCACGTCCGCCGCGCTCCCCGCACGGCCGGTCTTCATCAGCGGGACATCACGGACGTCCGCGATGTCCCCGTTCGATCGGTCACCTACTTGACGGCCTTCTCGAAGGTGTCGCGCCACTCGGCAAGCTTGTCGAGCATGGCGGCGCCGTCGACGACCTTGACGTCGAGGCTCGTCGGCAACGGGGCAATCTTGATGTTGGTCGGCGTGAAGCCGCGTTCGGCAAGAATCTTCTGGCCGTCCGTCAGCGTGAAGTCCTGGAACAGGATCGCCGCATTCGGATGCTTGGCGGTCTTGGCGATGCCAAGGCCGTTGACGCGCGCAACCGATGGACCGAGTTGCAGGGACTTGATCGGTGCACCGTCCTTGTTCATCTGATCGACCTTGTAGAGATAGGTCGTCAACGCCAGAGGCACTTCGCCGGAGGCCGCCAGGTTGGTCAGGAGCGTATGCCCCTTGCGCAGCGAGATGCCGTTGGTATCCGCGAGCCTGGTGAAGAAGTCGATGCCTTCCTTCTCGCTCGGGAAGCTGGCATTGACGGTAGCAAGCCAGTCGTAGGCCTCCGCTTCGAGGCCGACCTTGCCCTTCCACTTCGGATCGAGCAGGTCACTCCAGGCGTTCGGCACGTCCGCCTCCGAGACGAGGTCGGTATTGTAGGCCGCCGTGATGATATTCAAGCGGCTACCGACCCATTCCTTATGTGCGGGAACCGCACCTTCGAAAATATCCGGAATAATGGGCGACGAGACGGGCTGCAGAATGTTTTCCCGGTGCAGCGCCTCGAGTTCCGGCCCGTTCGTCTCGATCAGGTCGGCATCATGGCGGCCTGCCTTGATCTCGGTAACCGCACGGCGGAGCACATCTTCAGAACTGCCGCGCCAGACGGTGACCGGGATATCGTATTTTGCAGTGAACGCCTCGGTCATCGCGGTAACGTCCTCGACGGGCGTAGCCGTGTACAACGTCAACGCCCCTTCCGCCTTCGCCGCAGCCACCAACTTTTCCAAGCGGTCCGGACCGCTATAGCTGGAGGCCTCGTCGATCGTCTGCGCCATCGCCGATGTCGCCAGGAAGGCTCCGACGAGAGCCGCCGTGCGCGTCAAATGTTTCAGCAAATTCAGGGTGTCTGGCATGTGGTTCCTCCTCCAAAGAATTTCTGGGCCTTGTCACTGAAAGGTGGTCTCGAACGTCTCGCGCCATTCCGTAAGCGCATCGAGCATCCCGGTCGGCTCGATGACCTTGACCTCCATGCCTGCCGGGAATGGCACTTCCTTCGTGTTGGTCGGCGTAAAATGGCGCGACGCCAGGATCTTCTGCCCCTCCGTCAACGTGAACTGCTGATAGAGGATCGCGGCATTCGGGTGCGCGGTGGTCCGTGCGACGCCGAGCCCGTTGATGCGGGCGATGGCTGGCCCCAACGACAAGGCCTTGATCGGCGCGCCGTCCTGTTCCATCTGGTGAACACGATAGAGATAGACCTGAAGCGTGATCGGCAGTTCGCCCGAGGCGGTCATGTTGGCAAGCTGCGGATGGCCCTTGTGCAAGGGCGGGCGATTGGTCTCGGCAAGCTTCCTGAAGAAGGCAAGCCCCTCCTCCCGCGAGGGGAAGCTCTGGATCACCGTGGCCAACCAGTCGTATGCCTCCGATTCGATGCCGATCTTCCCGCCCCACCTCGGATCAAGGAGATCGTCCCAGCGCTTCGGTACATCCGCCTCCGAAACGAGCTCGGTGTTGTAGGAGGCCGTGATGACATTGAGACGGCTGCCGACCCATTCCCGGTGCTCCGGCACCGCATCCGGAAAAATCTCGGAGAAAACAGGGGAATCGACGGCCTGCAGGATGTTTTCGCGGTGGAGGGCTTCGAGCTCCGGGCCGTTCGTTTCGATCACGTCGACGTCGTGGCGGCCGCCCTTGATCTCGGTAACGGCGCGCCGCAGCACGTCCTCCGAACTGCCGCGCCACAAGGTTACCGGAATACCATACTTCGCGGTGAAGGCGGCGATCACCTGATTGACGTCGTCCACCGGCGTTGCCGTGTAGAGTGTCAGCGTTCCCTCCTTCTTCGCGCCGGCGACCAGTCTTTCCATCCGGTCCGGTCCGTCATAGGCGGCAACTTCGGCGACCGACTGCGCCAACGCGGGACCTGCGGCAAGGACAACGACGAGACCGAGCGCAAGCACCCTGCGAGTAATGCCTTCATGGAA
Source organism: Shinella yambaruensis (assembly GCF_050859155.1). Taxonomy (NCBI): domain Bacteria; kingdom Pseudomonadati; phylum Pseudomonadota; class Alphaproteobacteria; order Hyphomicrobiales; family Rhizobiaceae; genus Shinella; species Shinella yambaruensis. The sequence goes on along the minus strand of NZ_CP150638.1, from coordinate 1,513,111 downwards.
CTTCGGATTGATCATCTCTTCCTCCCTTATCTCAAAGCCGGACCTCCCAATCCGGCTTACGCTTCCTTGACTCCGAACCTCTTGCCGACGAGCTGGGCGAGCATGACGACGATGAAGAGCGCAATGATCATCATCACCCCGAAGGCGGAGAGTTCGACATACTGGCCGTTCTGCCAGAGCTCCCAGATGACAATCGACACCACTTCCGAACCGGGGCTGTAAAGCAGCACGGAACTGGACAGTTCACGGATCGAGACGACGACGATGTAGATCCAGCCGGCGAGCAGACCGGGCTTCAACAGCGGCAGCACGATGCGCACGAAGCTCTGGCTCCAGGAGGCGCCGCTCATCGCGGCCGACTCTTCGAGGTCCTTGTGGATCTGCAGCATCGACGTGGTGTTGTAGCGGATGCCGTAGGGCATGAAGCGCGTCACATAGGCGATGAAGATGATCCAGGTCGTGCCGTAGATGCCGATGTCGAGATAGAGGTAGCAGATCATCACCGACAGGCCGAGCACGAGACCCGGAAAGACCATCGGCAACGAGGCGACATTGTCGAGCAGCCACCGCGCGGGCAGCTTGGTGCGGATGACGATCCAGCAGATGACCGCGGTCAACAGCATGATCGTCGTTGCGGCACCAAGCGACAGCATCGCGCTGTTCCATACCGCCTGGCCGACCATCGGGTAGTTGATGACCTTGACATAGGCATCGAAGGAAAGGCGGCTCAGAGCGGACCAGGAGGGCACGCTGTAATATTTGTTCAGCGACGACCAGAAGAGCACGAGGAACGGCAACACGATGACCAGGATCATGTAGAGGACGATCAGGATCGCGGCGGGAATGCGCCAGACGCCGAGGTCGAACGGCCGCGGACGAAATCCCTTGCCGGTGACGGTCGAGTATTTGCTCCCCTGGCTCGACAGCTTCGACTGGAAATAGATGCCGAAGGAAGCGATCAGCAGCAGCACGACGGCATAGGCGGAAGCCAGCCCGACATTGCTCGGATATTCCCGGATCGCCTCGTAGATCGACGAGGTGAAGACCTCGATGCCGACCGGCATGCCGAGCAGCGCCGGAACCTCGAAGGATTCGATCGAGCGGATGAACAGGATGAAGAACGAGGCGATCAACGCCGGCCAGACGAGTTTCAGCGTGATGCGGAACATGATCTGACCGATGGACGCGCCGGACATCAGGGCGGATTCTTCCAGCGACGGGTCCATGGAGCGGAATGCCGCCGACATCAGCAGGAAGGCGATCGGCGAATAGTGCAGCCCCTCGACCCAGATCATGCCGCCCATCGAATAGATGTCGAAGACCGGACCGGAGAGACCGAACATGTTTTTGAGCATCAGGTTGAAAAGCCCGATCTGCGGGCTCGCCACCATGATCCAGGATACGGTGAAAAGGATCGACGGGATGACCAGAGGCACGATGGAGGCCGCATAGAACATCATCTTGAAGGGCGTGTTCGTCCGCTCGTTGAGCCAGGCGAAAAGGGTGCCGATGAACAGCGCCAGACAGGACGTGCCCGTTGCGAAGACCACCGAATTGCGAAACAGCGGCAGAATGCTGCTGTCGGTGAGTGCCCGCACATAGTTACCCAGTGTGAAGATGGCCGGAATGTCGCCTGCGGCAGGCGTCATGAAACTCTGCCACAGAAGGAAGACCAGCGGCACCAGCGCCAGCCAGCCGACGATCAGCACCGCGGCGCCGATGATCAACCATTCCGGCCTGATGCGGCCGAAGAAGCTCGGCTTTTCGACCGATTTTGCGAAGCTGCTTTCGTGTAACGACATCCCGACCTCCCGAACGAAATGCTGCCGGCAAGCCGGGGATCAAACCCCGGCCGGCGACATCGCGAGATTTTCCTTATGGTAGCCCGCGATCTTCTGGTAGCTGGTGGATAGCTTCTCGAGATCCTCGTGGCTAATCACCTTGTTGATGTCGTCGAACGGCTTGTCGCCCGTCCGCTCGTAGACTTCGCGCAGGATTGCATCCGGCGGGTTCTTGCGGTTGGTGAGCACGACCTGCGCGGTGGCCGGGCGGCGGATCGCCTCATAGGCATGCATCGCCTTGACGGGATCGCCTTCCTTGACGATCGCGTCGGTCAGCGCCCGGCAATCGAGGATCGCCTGAGCCGAACCGTTGGCGCCACGCGGATACATGGGATGGGCGGCGTCGCCGAGCAACGTCACGCGGCCGAAGGTCCACTGGTTGAGCGGATCCTGGTCCACCATCGGATATTCGAGAATGGCGTCGGCCGCCTTGAACAGCGCCGGGCAATCCAGCCAATCGAACTTCCAGTCCTTGACGACATCGAAGAAGTCCTCGAGGCGGCCCGGCTTGTTCCAGTCGCGCTGCGACTTGTAGCTCTCCGTCGCGATGTCCACGACCCAGTTGATGAGCTGCGTGCCCTCGCCGTCGATATTGTCGCGGATCGGGTAGATCAGCACCTTGGCGGTATTCAGCCAGCCGATGCGCACCATGCTCGCACCGGTAAGGAACGGTTTCCACCTGGTGACGCCGCGCCACATGTTGATGCCCGAGTAACGCGGCGGACCCTCGTTCGGATAAAGCTGCTTGCGGATCTTCGAATGGATGCCCTCCGCGCTGACAACCATTTCGGCCTTCACCGAAGGACGCGCCGAGCCATCGCGCGGATCGACGAAATGCAAGGTGACGAGGTCGTCGTCCTGTTCGAAACCGGTGCACTGCCAGCCGGTCATCAGGCGGTCGGCGCCGCAGCGCGCCTTGAAGGCCTCCACCAGAACCATGTGCAGGTCGCCGCGGTGGATCGAGAACTGTGGCCAGTCATAGCCGGCATAACGACCGGTCGGCTCGCTGAAGATGTGCTGGCCGTAACGATTGTAGAAACCGGATTCCCTGGTGGTGATCGCCACCTTGGCCAAAGCTTCTTCGAGGCCGAGCTTGCACATTTCACGCGCGGCATGCGGAAGAAGATTGATCCCGACCCCAAGCGCCTTGAGTTCCGGGGCGGCTTCGTAAACCCGCGAGGCAATCCCCTGCTCCTTGAGCATCAGCGCGAGCGTCAAGCCGCCGATGCCTCCTCCAACGATCGTCACTTCCATTCGTCTGCTCCCATCTGAGAATAGCCCGTTCCCCGCAAAGTTGCGGGATACGTGTGGTCAGTCGGGACTCTGGGCAAAGCTCCGCCGGCGGCCCGGACACCCGAAACCGTCGCCAATCTCAAACTTTTCCGATCCTCCCGCTCATCGCGACTGCCGCGACCCGAGCCGCCCGATCTGCGATGTTGATGAAAGGGGTAGAGCCATTCTTGCCAATTGACAAATAGATAGATTGTTTGAAGTCATCTCAAAAACAGATGACTGAAAAACGGATGACCACACGAACGGTTCGTTGGACGGTTCAACCCGCCTGCAATTCAAGATCAGAAAATCTTCAATGGAATCATTTACTTGAAGTGACAGACCAGACGGGCGCCGGCGCGGCCGTCCTCATGTCGGCTGACTGAGGTGTTCGCGGCGAAGGCTGCCGCACAGGCGGATGCGGCAACCCGGGATATCGGACGGCGGGATCAATAGTCGGCGTATGGAAGATAGGAACGCCGCTCCACATCGGGGAAACGCTCGCCGGTGCGCACGAACCGCGTGTGCTCCTCGATCGGGTTGGGATAATGTTCCCAGCTGCGCTGCTTGCCTTTTTGCATCGCCCTGTTGACGAACTGGCGCACGCGCTGGCTCTGCATGACCTCCGCACGGAGCCTCGGCAGATCCCAGATCGCCTCGACTGTCTCCAGCAGCCGTTCGAGTTCCGGCTGGAAGGCAGGATCGTCCGCCAGGTTGCGCGTTTCGCCGGGATCGGCGGCAAGGTCGTACAATTGCGTGGGATAGGCTTCCGACACCACGACCTTTCTGGCGCCGCGGCGCAGCATGACGCGGGGAGCCTTCGTTCCTCCGTCGATGTGTTCGGCCATGGTCACGCGCTGCGGATCGTCCTTGGCGAGCAGGGGAAGAAGGCTCCTGCCCTCGTGCGGCGTGACGAAAGCCCCCGCGTCACCACCCCCGAGATCGACGAGGGTCGGCAGCAGGTCGAGAAGCGAGACGGGCGCGACGATCCTCGAGAGCCCCTTCCCATCCGGACGATAGACGACCAGCGGGACGCGGATGGCGGGATCGAAGAGGTTCTTCTTGAACCACAGGCCCCGTTCCCCGATCATGTCGCCATGGTCGGATGTGAAGATGATCACCGTCTCATCGGCGATGCCCGCATCCTCCAGCGTCTTGCGCAACTCGCCGAGCTTGCGGTCGACATAGCTGATCATGCCGTAATATCCGCGGCGCGCGCGCCGGTAGATCTCATCCGTCACCTCGAACTTGTCGAGGCTGTAGTGGAAATAGAGGGACCGGCTATGCGGGTCCAACGCGTCGAGCGGAATCTTTGCGGTGCGCGGCGGGTCGATGCCCTCGTCCGTATAGAGGTCCCAGTATTCCCGCGTGATGACGTATGGATCATGCGGTTGCGTGAAGGAGACCGTCATGAACATCGGCCGGCCATCGCCGTAGCGCCGCCAGTCGAAAATGTGCTGCGCCGCCCGCCGTGCGACCTCGTCGTCATAGTCGATCTGCTGGGAGCGGGCGAGCGGGCCCGCGTCGGCGATCGTCTCGACGCTGGAGACCCCGAACGGCACCTTGCCCTTGGCGACGATCTCCTCGTCCTCCAGCTCGTCATAGGTTTTCGGCGGCACCCAGCTGAAGTCGGCCGGGTAGATCTCGGTCGTCAACCTGTCCTCATAGCCATGATGCTGATCGGGGCCGACGAAATGCATCTTGCCGGAGATGCAGGTGTAGTAGCCGGCATCGCGCAGATAGTGCGCGATGGTCGGAACGGCGGCCGGAAACTCCGCGGCGTTATCGAAGGCGCCGATCCGCGACGGCAGGCGCCCGCTCATCAGAGCGAAGCGCGACGGCGCGCAAAGCGGGTAGTTGCAATAGGCATTTTCAAAGACCGAGCCCTGCTCCGCCAGACGGTCGATGTTCGGTGTCCTGCAGACCCTGTTGCCGTAGACGGAAAGCGCGATGGCCGTCAGCTGATCGCACATGACAAGCAGGATGTTCGGTTGTTTCCGACGCATGCTTTTTCCCCTCAATGACCGAGAATCTGGCTCAGGAACAGTTTGGATCGTTCGTGCCGGGGATTGTCGAAGAAATCGGACGGAGCCGCCTCCTCGACGATCCGCCCCTTGTCCATGAACACGACCCGATCGGCGACCTTGCGGGCAAAGCCCATTTCGTGGGTCACGCAGAGCATCGTCATGCCGTCCTGCGCCAGTTCGATCATGACGTCGAGCACCTCCGAAATCATTTCCGGGTCGAGCGCCGAGGTCGGCTCGTCGAAGAGCATGATCTCCGGCCGCATGCACAAGGCCCGCGCAATGGCGACGCGCTGCTGCTGGCCGCCCGAGAGCTCGCCCGGATAGCTTCCGGCCTTCTGCGGGATCTTCACGCGCTCGAGATAAAGCATCGCCTGCTCCTCGGCGGTTCTCCGATCCTGCTTGCGCACCAGCATCGGTGCGAGGACGCAATTCTCCAGTACCGTCAGGTGCGGGAAAAGGTTGAAGTGCTGAAACACCATGCCGACGTCCCGGCGGATCTCGTTGATGTTGGCGAGGTCCTCGTTGAGTTCCGTGCCGAGCATCCTGATGCTGCCGGCCTGATGATCCTCGAGCTTGTTGAGGCACCGGATCAAGGTGGATTTCCCGGAACCGGAAGGACCGCAGATCACGATCTTCTCGCCCGCCGCCACGCTCAGGCTGACGTCGAACAGAACCTGATGGGCTCCATAGAACTTCGCGAGGCTTTTGACGTCGACGGCAATCCCGCCGCTTTGCATGTTCATCTCCTTGCCTTTCATCGGATCAGTGAGAAGCCACGTTCAACCGTCTCTCCAGATAGGCGCCGTATCGGGAAAGCGTGAAGGTGAACGCGAAGTAGATTGCCGCCACGAAGACGTAGACCTCGACATAGGTGGCGGACCACTCGGCCGTCGAAAACGCGGCATTGCCGGAGGCCATGACCTCGAAGAAGCCGATGATGACGATCAGCGATGTCTCCATGAACGTTATGACGATCTGGTTGATGGTCGGCGGCAGCGCATGGCGGAAGGCTTGCGGCAGGACGATGCGGGACATGGTCTGCCAGTAGTTGAGGCCGAGCGCATGGGCGGCCTCTTCCTGCCCAGCGGGAAGCGCCTGCATCCCGCCACGGATGATCTCCGCCTGGTAGACCGCGAAGAACAGCGAGAAACCGGCGATGACGCGGTAAAGCTTGTCGCCGACCAGGAAGTGCGGCAGCGCGTAGGGAATGATGATCGCCGCCGTGAACAGGATCGCAACGAGGGGAAGAGAGCGGATGCCGTCGATCAGGACCGCGACCGTCCGGGCGATGACGGGCAGGCGCGAACGCCTCAGCAGCGCAAGGCAGACCGCGATCGGCATTCCCGTGACGACCACCGTGGAGAACACGAAGAGCGTCAGCGACAAGCCGCCCCACTGGGTCTCGAGCACGGTGGGAAGGCCGAGGAAGCCGCCGCGCATCAATCCGTAAAACACCCCGTAACCGGCGATCCAGACGAGCGGCAACCGCTTCGCGGACCAGGCGAAAGGAAAGCAGGACACCGCTACGGTCGCCAGGATGGCCGCACAGGCGAGCGCCGAGCGCCATTGCTCGTCATAGGGATAAAGCCCGAAGAAGATCAGCCGCCAGCGCGCGGCGATGACCGCCCAGCAGGCGCCTGTCGCTTGCTGGCAAACGTCCGGTCCGCCGGAGGACCAAACGGCATCGAGGACGGCCCATCGGAACATGGTCCAGACGGCCAGCGCGATCAGCGCGAGGCAGACGCTCGTCACGGCGGCCGCGCCGGGCGTCGCAAAATATCCCTTCCTCACGGCGGCGAGAAACGTGTCATGGCGCGGTGGCGGGATTTCGCCGGAAACGATCGCAACGTTCGACATGTCGGCACCTTCCCTCCTAGCGGACATTCTGGCCCCGCAGGGCGATTGCACGATTGACGGCGTTTAAGACCGCGGCGAGGGAGAAATTGATCGCCCAGAAACCGGCGATGAGGATGAAAATCAGCGAGAGCGTCTGGCCGGAATGATTGATCGAATTGGCGACGACCATGAAGAAGTCGCTGAATCCGATCGCAATGCCGATCGAGGTCGCCTTGACCAGCCAGACATACTGGTTGGTCAGGGTCGGAAGCATGATGCGGATGGCGAGCGGCAGCCTGATCTTCCAGAAGATCTGCGAGCCGGTGAGGCCGAGCGCGAGGCCCGCTTCGACCTTGCCGCGGGACACCGCAAGCAGGCCGGCGCGGACGATCTCCGCAATGTAGGACGCGCCGAACAGGGATATCGCGATGACGGCGGCGCAGAATTCCGGCGCAAGCTCAAGTCCGCCGGCGATCCTCAGGCCACGCTGGACCGGCAGGTCGAACAGCGGCGTCTCAGCGATCCGGCCCGACGACAGGACGCCGGCGACGGCCGCGACGAGAATGACGAACCCGGCCAGTTTCACAAAGCCGTCGTTGCGCCGGAGGACGGCAAATCGCCGTGCGGCATATCCGACGATCAAGAGCGCCACTGCCGTCAGGACGGCAAGGCCGATCGCTCCACGTTCGATATTGAGGCCGGGCAGATAGAAACCGCGGTTCGAAAAGTAGGCCAATTCACCGAGGTTGTAGGCATTGCGCGCATTCGGCAGATGCGTGAAGACCGAATACCAGAAAAAGGCCTGCAAGATGAGCGGGATGTTCCGAAAGAACTGGACATAGACGAGCGCGATCTTGCTCAGCAGCCTGTGCGCGGAAAGCCGGGCGGTTCCGATGGCGCCCCCCAGGATCGTCGCCAGGAAAAGCGTCAGCGCCGCGAGCAGGAGCGTGTTCAGAAAGCCCACCGCAAGGGCACGCGCATAGCTCGAATTGATATCGTACGGTATCAGGCTGAAGGATATGGTCCAGCCGGTGGCATAGTTCAGGAAATCCCATCCGACGGCGATGCCCTGCGCATCGAGGTTACGGCGGGTGATGATCACCGCGGACGCGAGAATTGCGACGATCACCCCGATGAACAGCACCTGAAGACCTATGTCCCGGTGCTTGCGATTCCTCAGCACGGCGAACATCCGGCGTCTCCCCAACTCTTGTTGCTAAAGCGAGGAGCGCCCGCGCGCGACGCGCGCCGGCGCCACTCGATGCTCAATCGAGGATCGGCGGGACGAACACGCCGCCCTTTTGCCAGGGTGCGTTCATGCCGCGCTCCAGCTTGTAGGGCGAGTCCTTGCCGACATTGCGATCGTAGATCTCCTCGGCGTTGCCGATGACCTTGATGACATTGTAGGCCCAGTCGTCGGAAAGGCCGAGGCGATTGCCGATTCCGGGCGTGACACCCAGCAGCTTCGCCACCGTGGCGCTCTTGGGATTTGCCTTCTGCTCGTCGATGTTCTTGCTTGTGATGCCGTTCTCCTCGGCGATCCGGCCCACGGCGATCACCCAGTTGACAAGATCGACCCATGCGTCGTCCCCTTGCCGCATCGCGGCCGCCTCGGGCTCCATCGCAAGGACATCCGGCAGAATGGCATGTTCGTCGGGGTTGGGAGCGGAGGCGCGCCGCGCCGCGAGCACCGGACCCCATTCGGCGAAGGAATCGCAGCGGTTGGCGAAATAGGCGGCCGAAGCCTCGGTGTTCTTCTCGAAGGAGACGAGCTTGATGTCGTAGTCGTTCGCCTTGATGTAGTCGGCGATCAGCCGTTCCGTGCTGGTGCCCCCGGCCGTGCAGATCGTCCCGCCGTCGAGGTCCTTCACGGAACCGGCATTGAGCTCCTTGTGGACCATGAACTGGGTGGCCCCGAGGAAGTAAGGGGTGCTGAACTGCACGCCGAGCTCGGTGTCCCGGCTCATCGTCCAGCCGGTCGCCTTGATGACGAGGTCGAGATCGCCGGACTGAAGCGAGGGAAAGCGCTGCGCCCAGCTGATCGGGATAAGCTTCACCTTCTCGTCGCTGCCGAAAATGGCGATACCCACGGCGCGGCAATAGTCGATGTCGATGCCGTGCCATTTTCCCTTGTCGTCGATCTCGAAGAAGCCCTGGAAGTTGCCGTCGCCCGACGTGCAGTTGAGCTCACCGCGCGCCTGCACGGTCTTCAGGGTATCGCCGGCGGCCGCATATGCGGCCATCGGAACAATCGCCGCCGTTCCGGCCAGCAGCGCCGCGGTGGTAAGAGCCTTGACGTTCATTGAAATCTCCCGAGTTTGCCTGCGCCCTCGCGCCGTTCCCTGTCGCCATCGTCCGGTCTTGTGCCGGCTCCGTGTCGACTAGACGAATTAGTCGGCTTCGTGTCGACAAAGTCAAGCGAAAAGTTTACGTTGCCGTCACGCTGTTTTTCTGGCCCAATGCCGGAAGCGGAAGGAAGGTGCCTAAGTGTCTGAAGAAACTGAATCGAAACGCGTGCGCGGCACCGGCTGGAAGCACGTCTACGACACGTTGCGCAACGAGATCCTGGCCCTGACCCTGCAGCCCGGCCAGCTGCTCGACGAGATGACGCTGGCCGAACGCTTCGACATGTCGCGTTCCCCGGTGCGTGAGGCATTGATCCGCCTGGCGGGCGAGGAGCTGGTGGTGACGCTCTCCAATCGCAGCACCATCGTCGCGCCGATCGAGGTGGCGAGCTTTCCGAAGTATGTCGAGGCGCTCGATGTCGCCCAGCGCATGAACACGCGTCTTGCGGCGGCCCTGCGCACCGAGGCGGACCTGAAGATCATCGCCAAGCGCCAGAAGGAATTCGAGGCGGCGGTGAAGACCGGCCAGCATTTGAGGATGTCGGAGGCCAACAAGCAGTTCCACATGGCGATTGCCAATGCCGGCAAGAACGCCTACCTCGCCTCCTTCTACGAGCGCCTGCTAAACCAGGGCCAGCGCATGCTGCACCTGCATTTCGAGTATCTGGAGCGTACGAACGACGGTTATCTCCTCACCGACGAACACGACCTGATGCTGGAGGCAATCCGCACCAAGGACGTCGATCTCGCCGACGAGCTGGCCCATGCCCATACGCGACAATTCCAGGACAATTTCATCGCGTTCCTGCGCGAGAACTACACGACCGACGTCTCTTTTGGCTCGCTCGCCGCCGCACAATAGCCTGCCAGTCCGCCGAAATAACCGGGTTGAGCTGCTGGTGCTTGCAAGCCGCGCAAGCATCCAACAAACCGTCCGAACGGTCGCAGGGCCGTTCGGGCCACCGCGCTCATTGTCGCCACCGCCATTGCTTCGAGAATGTCGTGGCCCGCTCAAATTTGTCGAAACAGCACACGTACTTCGACAAGCAGGCGCCGAGTGCGAAAGCAGGGTAAAAAATGTTGGAGCGGGTAGCGGGAATCGAACCCGCGTATTCAGCTTGGAAGGCTGCTGCTCTACCATTGAGCTATACCCGCGGGGTCATGATCCGTGCAACGGAATGGTGGAGGGAGTTGGATTTGAACCAACGTAGGCTGAGCCAACGGATTTACAGTCCGTCCCCTTTAACCACTCGGGCATCCCTCCATATTCCGTCGGGATCAAGCGACCAGTGTCGACCGGCGGGCAGTGCCTTTTCGGCGGCGCCTTCGATCTGGCGGCGTATATGACGGGCACAAATCGTCCTGTCAACACAAGGCCATGGAAAAAATTGCGAAAAACGTCATCGTCCCCATCCGGCATCCGGAAGAGGCCGTCCGCGCGTTCGGAATCCCCCTGCCCTTGTTCGCTATTTTTCGCACGCCGCGCGCATAAACCGCTGCACACTGGGGCGCCAGATGGTCTATAAGGCCGGCATGAGCAAAGACGATACCGGCGGCAAGTCCGCAAAAGACACCCATTACGCCAAGCTGCGCCGGGCGCACCGCGACCAGCGGCGCGAACGCGGCGAGATTCCCACACCCAGGGACGACCGCCGCCGCAGGCAGGCGGAAGGCTGGAAGGCGCCGGCACTCGCTCCCGACCAGGTCCATCTCTATGGCCTGCACACGGTGCGCGCGGCCCTCGACAATCCGGAGCGGCAGATCATCAAGCTTTCGGTGAGCCAGAACGCCGCACAGCGGCTGCAGCTGCCCGAGCTTTCGACCCTGCCCTATCCGGTCGAGACCGTGCTGCCCTCCGACCTCGACAAGGTGCTCGGCCCCGAGGCGATCCACCAGGGCGTGATGCTGGAAACGCGCCCCCTGCCGGTGCGCCGCCTGGAGGCGCTGAAGGACAGCCCGCTGCTGCTCGTGCTCGACCAGGTGACGGACCCGCACAATGTCGGCGCCATCATGCGCTCGGCCGTCGCCTTCAATGCCGGCGCCGTCATCACCACGCAGCGCCATTCGCCGACCGAATCGGGCGTGCTCGCCAAAACCGCCTCCGGGGCGCTGGAGCTCATTCCCTATATCCAGGTCACCAACCTCGCCGATGCGCTGGACGAGCTGCACAAGCTTGGCTTCCTGACGATCGGCCTTGATTCGGAAGGCCCGGAGCCGCTGGAGGGCACCCTGTCCGGCGAACGCATCGCGCTCGTCATGGGGGCGGAGGGCAAGGGCCTGCGGCAGAAGACACGCGCCACCTGCAAGGCGCTCGCCCGGCTCGACATGCCCGGCGCGATCAAGTCGCTCAACGTCTCGAACGCCGCCGCGATCGCGCTCTACGCCACGCAGCGGCATCTCGCGCGCTGAAATTATACCTCGCAAACGAAAGGCCCGCCGATGCGGAACCGGCGGGCCTTTGCATGTCGGCGGATGGCCTCAGCTGGCGCGCTTCAGCGCACCGCGATCGGAAATGGTGCGCTCGGCCTCGGAAATCGCCTCGATCTTCGAATCGGGGCTGAGGTTCAGGCCCTCGGCGCGCACCAGCTCGACATCCGTGATGCCGAAGAAACCGAGCACGACCTTCAGGTAGCTTTCCTGATGGTCCATGGCGGACGCCGGACCGGCGGAATAATGGCCGCCGCGGGTGGAGACGATGATAACCTTCTTGCCCTTGGCGAGGCCCTCGGGGCCTTCAGCGGTGTAGCGGAAGGTCTTGCCGGCGACGGCGACGCGGTCGATCCAGGCCTTGAGCTGGCTCGGCAGGGAGAAATTGTACATCGGCACGCCGAGAATGATCGTATCGGCGGCCAGGAACTCGTCGAGCACGACCTTGCTTTCGGCGACCTCCGCGGCGATCTGCGCATGCACCTCTTCCGGCTTTGCATTGGCCGCCATCAGATGGGCGCCGGACAGATGCGGCAGCGGGTTGGCGACGAGGTCGCGATAGGTGATGGTGGCGGCCGGCTGCTCGGCCTTGATCTGGGCGGCGACGGCGGCCGTCAGGCGACGGGAGACGGAGTGATCGCCGAGAATGCCGGAATCGACATGGAGGATGTTCATGGGCTGCACCTTTGTTTCGGTTGGGTGCAACACATATGCTGCGAAAACAATCACGCGATTAGACGGCAAAAATCCAATTGACTGTTTCCGGAGAGAAACAATAATTCGCAAAATACCCGGAGACATCCCATGCAGGACCTGAACGATCTCGCGCTCTACGCCGCCGTGGTGCGGCACAAGGGTTTTACCGCGGCGGCGAATGCGCTGTCCGTGCCGAAATCGAAGATTAGCAAGCGCGTCGCCGCGCTGGAGGAGCAGCTCGGCGTGCGCCTCATCGAGCGTTCCACCCGCAAGCTCGCCGTCACCGACATCGGCCAGTCCTTCTACGAGCGCTGCGAGGCGGTGCTCTCCGGCGTCGAGGCGGCCGAGGCTGTCGTGGCGGTCGCCAAGGCGGAGCCGGCAGGCACCGTGCGCCTGTCGATGCCGCCGGGCTTTGCGCCGATGATCGCAGACGTGCTGCCGGGCTTCATGAAGCGTTATCCCGACGTCCGCCTCTCCATCCTCACCACCGGCCGCCCGGTCGACCTCATCGAGGAGCGGATCGACATCGCGCTGCGCGTGCGCGACGGCTACGACACGGACCAGTCGCTGGTCGTGCGCCGCTTCGCCGGCACGCGGCGCTATCTCGCGGCAAGCCCGCGTTTTCTCGAACGGTACGGCCCGGTCGATCTCGAGACGATCGGCCGCCTGCCCACGCTCTCCATGCAGGAGAACAATCCGCGCGTGATCTGGACGCTCTTCCACCAGAACGGCGCCGTGCACGACGTCTCCCACTCCCCGGTGCTGCTTTGCTCGGATTTCAGCGTCCTGGAGCGCGCAACGATCGAGGGCATCGGGCTCGCCCTGCTGCCGGACATGATCGTGGAGCGCGGCTTTCGCAGCGGCTACCTGACGCCGGTCCTGCCGGAGTGGTCCAGCGCGGAATCGACCGTGCATGCGGTCTTCACCTCGCGCCACGGCATGCTGCCCGCCGTCCGCGCCCTCATTGACCACCTCGCCGAAAACCTCCCCCGCTCCATGCTGCGCTGCCAGGAAATCGTCCCCAGGACCGCGCTCGACAGCAACTGGTCGATCTGAACAGGCCCTTTTCGCTTTACAGCGGCGGAGAATGTGCTAACTCCCTCGCTGAGTGCCCTTATAGCTCAGTTGGTAGAGCACCTGATTTGTAATCAGGGGGTCCCGGGTTCGAGTCCTGGTGGGGGCACCATCTCCTTTCAAACGCATTGATCGAGTCTTCACCCCGCGGCCTCACAGCCCGATGGCATCGTGGCGGCTGTGGCGCGGCCCGGATCGCCGACGCACCGTCTCCTTCCCACCGTCGAAGCGTGCCGGCCGGCGAGGTACATTGCCGTTCCCGGCCGACTGGCCTATAGGCGTTGATCGACGGGGTGCCTCCGGCACCCCCATTCCCATTTCGCGGCGCCGGGCAAGACCGGCCATCATGCGAAAACCATTGCGGAGGAACGAACGTGGCGGAAGACAAGGGACCGGTTTCGAAGGTAACAGTCGAAAAGCGGATCGACGGAAAATACTTCTACGCACTCACCTTCCGCGGCGTCACCTATCCGGTGAAGGGTCCGTTCGCCAATCCGATGGAGGCGGCCGCCAGCGGACAGGCCGTGCTGAAGATACTGGAGGAACGCGCCGGGCCGGCGAAAGCCTGAGCGGCGTCTGCCCTCATACCGTCCTTGTCATATTTTTCAGATGCGCATGCCGTAAAGGCGTGCGACAAAGACCGGCCCTGGATGCAGGATGTCCGGGGCTTGCTTAGAGGATGCGGATCGACGGCATGGCGCGTACCTTCAATTCCCTTTCCTTCGTCGCCTCGCAGGCGCCCGAAGCGCAGGAAGCGCGCAACGAGCTGGTTTCGATCTATGGCAATGCCGATCCGGAAGAGGCCGACGTCATCGTCGCGCTCGGCGGCGACGGCTTCATGCTGCAGACGCTGCACACGACGATGAACACCGGCAAGCGCGTCTATGGCATGAACCGCGGCTCCATCGGCTTCCTGATGAACCGCTACGACACGAAGGACCTCGCGGGCCGCATCGAAGGCGCGGTGGAGAACGCCTTCCGCCCGCTGGAGATGATCACCGGCGACGCCAGCGGCCAGGAGCGCCGGGCGCTCGCCATCAACGAGGTCTATCTCTTCCGCCAGTCCTACCAGGCGGCCAAGCTGCGCGTCAGCGTCGACGGGCGGGTTCGGCTGGAAGAGCTGATCTGCGACGGCCTGCTGCTGGCGACGCCGGCGGGCTCGACGGCCTACAATCTTTCCGCCCACGGGCCGATCCTGCCGCTCGAGGCGCCGCTGCTCGCCCTCACCCCCGTCAGCGCCTTCCGGCCGCGGCGCTGGCGCGGCGCGCTGCTGCCGAACAAGGTGACGGTGGAGATCGAGGTGCTGGAGGCGGAAAAGCGGCCGGTCAACGCGGTGGCCGACAACACCGAGGTCAAATCGGTGACATCCGTGCGCATCGCCGAATCGGCCGGGCTTTCGGCGCGCATCCTCTCCGATCCCGACCATTCCTGGTCCGACCGGATTCTTGCCGAACAATTCGATTACTGACACTGTTACCCAGGCTTCGGGACAGGAGTTTCGCCATGACGCGGTATGCAGCCCTTGGCACCGCCCTCACCCTGCTTTTCCTCGCCGGGCAGCCCGCCCTCGCGGACGAATCGCCGGTTGCGGAAACCATCACCTTCGTCGTCAGCACCGGCTTCTGGGAAGAACCGGTCGAGGCGGAGGAGGAAGACGCCGCCGCCAAGCCGGATACGGCCGAGACGAAGGGGGCCGCCGCCCTGCGCCGCGGCTACTACAAACTGGTCGCCGTGCGCCAGGCGGATGGCACGGCACAGGTCCATCTCCAGCAGATCGAGGCGACCGCCGACGGCCCGAAGATCGCCTCCTCGACGGTGCTGGACGAATTCTCGGCGATGAAGCCCTATGTCACGGACATAAGGCCGGAAAACTCCTCCGGCATCACCACGCAGCCGGGACTGTTCGCGACGGTCTACCTGAAGACCGATCCCAAGGCCGCCGAGCCGGAGGGCTGGACGGTGCTGATCGACGATCTCGGCGAGATCAAGATCGAGCGGGCGACGAACTGAGAACGACCGCCCGTCACACTCTCCTCCGTCATCCTCGGGCTTGACCCGAGGAGAGGTTGTGGGGCTATCGAACGACAACGGGCGCCGAAGCGCCCGTTTCCCGTTTCAATGCCGTCCGACGTCAGTTCAGGTCGTCCACGACCGCATCGGCACCGCCGTTGACGCGGTGGGCGAGTGCGGCTTCCATGAATTCGTCGAGCTCGCCGTCGAGCACGTCCGAGGGGGCCGTGCTTTCGACGCCGGTCCGCAGGTCCTTGACCAGCTGGTAGGGCTGGAGGACGTAGGAGCGGATCTGGTGGCCCCAGCCGATATCCGTCTTGGAGGCGGCTTCGGCGTTGGCGGCTTCCTCGCGCTTCTTCAGCTCGGCCTCGTAGAGGCGCGCGCGCAGCATGTCCCAGGCCTTGGCGCGGTTCTTGTGCTGCGAGCGCTCCTGCTGGCAGGCGACCACGATGCCGGTCGGGATATGCGTGATGCGCACGGCCGAGTCGGTCGTGTTGACGTGCTGGCCGCCAGCGCCCGAAGAGCGGTAGGTGTCGATTCGGCAGTCGCTTTCGTTGACCTCGATGTTGATCGACTCGTCGACGACCGGATAGACCCAGATCGACGAGAACGAGGTGTGGCGGCGCGCATTGCTGTCATAGGGCGAGATGCGCACCAGGCGGTGCACGCCCGATTCGGTCTTCAGCCAGCCATAGGCGTTGTGGCCCTTGACGAGCATCGTCGCGGACTTGATGCCGGCCTCCTCGCCGTCATGGACTTCCAGAAGCTCCACCTTGTAGCCCGAGCGCTCCGCCCAGCGGGTGTACATGCGCAGTAGCATGTTCGCCCAGTCCTGGCTTTCCGTGCCGCCGGCGCCGGAATGCACTTCGAGATAGGTGTCGTTGGCGTCCGCCTCGCCGGACAGCATGGCCTCGACCTGCTTGCGCGCGGCCTCGACCTTGACGGCCTTCAGGGCGTCCTCGGCCTCCTTGACGATCGCCGCGTCGCCCTCTTCCTCACCGAGCTCGATGAGTTCGACATTGTCCTTGAGCTGCTGCTCGATGGCCTTGACGCCATTGATGCCCTCGTCCAGCTGCTGGCGCTCGCGCATCAGCTTCTGGGCTTCCTGGGCATCGTTCCAGAGGGTCGGATCCTCTGCCTTGTTGTTCAACCAGTCCAGTCGTCTCAGCGCCTGATCCCAGTCAAAGATGCCTCCTCAGCAGGCTTATGGCCTGCTTGATTTCGTCGACGACGTTCTCGATTTCCGCGCGCATGTCCGCCTTCTTCTTCGATGCTATTCCGGTGGCCGTGAAATAGAGAGGGCGGGCGCGGATGTAAAGCCCCGCGCCCGCCCTAGAACCCGATCATCCCTTGATCAGAACAGGCCGCCGCTGCCGCCCGTCACCGCCTGGTTGGCTTGCGGCGAGCTCCTCAGGATCTCCTCCGGGCTGGCATAGTCCTCGCCGCCGATGACCGAGAAGACGGAGGCCGGGCCGGTGCCGGGCTTGAAGGCTTCCATGATCGTGTCGGGCTGGCCTTCGGAGGCCTGCATGCCGGTCTTGCGGTTGACGGCGATGAACTGCATGCCCTCCGGCACGATGAATTTCGTCGGGCGCGTGCCTTCGAGCGCGGCCTGCATGAACTCGTTGAAGATCGGCGCGGAGAGCGAGCCGCCGGTCGCGCCGCGGCCGAGCGGGGCCGGGTTGTCGAAGCCGATATAGAGGCCGGCGACGAGGTCCGGCGTGTAGCCGACGAACCAGGCGTCCTTCTCGTCGTTCGTCGTGCCGGTCTTGCCGGCCGTCGGGCGGTCGAGCTTGATCTTGCCGGCGGCCGTGCCGCGCGTGACGACGCCTTCCATCATCGAGGTGATCTGGTAGGCGGTCATCGGGTCGAGCACCTGCTCGCGGTTGTCGGTCAGGACAGGCTCTTCCTGGTTTTCCCAGTCGTTGGCGTTGCAGTTCTCGCAGGTGCGCTCCTCATGGCGGAAGATCGTCTTGCCGTAGCGGTCCTGGATGCGGTCGATCAGCGACGGCTTGATCTGCTTGCCGCCGTTGGCGAGCACCGAATAGGCCGAGACCATGCGCAGAACGGTCGTCTCGCCCGAGCCGAGCGACATGGCGAGCACCGGATACATCTTGTCGTAGATGCCGAAACGCTCGGCATATTCGGCAACGAGGTTCATGCCCATGTCGTTGGCAAGGCGCACGGTCATCAGGTTGCGCGAGCGCTCGATGCCGAGGCGCAGCGTCGAGGGGCCGGCAGCGCCCCCGCCGTAGTTCTGCGGGCGCCAGACCTGGCCGCCGGCGACGATCTCGATCGGCGCGTCCATGATCACGGAGGCCGGCGTATAGCCATTGTCGAGCGCGGCGGCGTAGACGAAGGGCTTGAAGGAGGAGCCCGGCTGGCGCATCGCCTGCGAGGCGCGGTTGAATTCCGATTGCGCATAGGAGAAGCCGCCGACCATCGCGAGCACGCGGCCGGTATGCGGGTCCATGGCGACCAGGCCACCCTGCACCTTCGGCGGCTGGCGCAGGCGATAGGTGCCGTCCTCCAGCGGTTCGACATAGACGACGTCGCCCACGGTGAAGACACCGGCCGGCGATTTCGCCGTCTTGCGGTCGCCCTTGGCCGAACGATAGGCCCAGGTCATGGCCTTGGCCTCGATACGGCCGGTCACGCGCTCCTCGACCACCTTGCCGGAGGCTTCCTTGCTCGGCTGAAGGCCGATATCGGCGCCGCCGTCGTCGACGGCGAGTACGACGGCGAGCTTCCATTCCGGCACGTCGGAGAGCGAATCGACCTTGGCAAGCTCCACGCCCCAGTCGCCGCCGATCTCGATGGTCTTGATCGGGCCATGGAAGCCGCGGCGCTCGTCATAATTGAGCAGGCCCTTCT
The DNA here is from genome assembly GCF_050859155.1 of Shinella yambaruensis. Classification (NCBI taxonomy): domain Bacteria; kingdom Pseudomonadati; phylum Pseudomonadota; class Alphaproteobacteria; order Hyphomicrobiales; family Rhizobiaceae; genus Shinella; species Shinella yambaruensis. The sequence goes on along the minus strand of NZ_CP150638.1, from coordinate 1,494,709 downwards.
GCAGGGCCCTGCGGGCGGCGACCTGGATGCGCGGGTCGAGCGAGGTGCGCACCGAAAGGCCGCCCTCGTAGAGCGCGTTGTCGCCATAGCGCTCGATGATCTGGCGGCGGACCTCCTCGGAGAAGAACTCCGAGGCGAAGAGGTAGGAGCCGCGGTGGCGCGGCGTCACGCCGAGCGGCTGGGCCTTGGCTTCCGCGCCGTCGCTCTGGGTGACGTAGCCGTTCTCGACCATGCGGTCGATGACCCAGTTGCGGCGCTCGATGGCGGCCTCGGTGCGGCGGAAGGGATGGTAGTTCGACGGCCCCTTCGGCAGGGCGGCGAGATAGGCGGTCTCGGCGATCGTCAGCTCGGTGACGGACTTGTCGAAATAGGTCAGCGCCGCACCGGCGATGCCGTAGGAATTCAGACCGAAGAATATCTCGTTGAGATAGAGCTCGAGGATGCGGTCCTTGGAATAGGCTTGCTCGATGCGGAAGGAGAGGATCGCTTCCTTGACCTTGCGGTCGATCGTCTGGTCGGAGGAGAGCAGGAAGTTCTTGGCGACCTGCTGGGTGATCGTCGAGGCGCCCACCGGACGGCGGCCGGAGCCCATGTTCTGGATGTTGACGACGATGGCGCGGAAGAGGCCGGTCACGTCGACGCCGGGATGCTGGTAGAAGTTCTTGTCCTCGGCGGAGAGGAAGGCGGCCTTCACGCGGTCCGGGATCGCCTGGATCGGCAGGTAGAGGCGGCGTTCGCGGGCATATTCGGCCATCAGCGCGCCGTTGCCGGCGTGCACGCGCGTCGTCACCGGCGGCGCATAGCTGTTCAAGACCTCATAATCGGGAAGATCCTTGGTGACACTTCCGAGATAGAGCGCGACCGCCCCTGCCACGGCAAGGAAGAAGACGGCGCCAATCCCGAAGAAATATCCAATCAGTCTGATCATGAGCCAGTTACCGATGCCTTATGCTTATAATATCATCGGGCGGACCTGCCGCCCGGCCTTGCGCCGCCCCGGCACGTCCGGCCGTTGCGCCTCTTCCGGCGAGGACGAGTCGTCCCATTTTCTCGCTCCCGTCTAGCGATCGGAATGTGAGGAAAATAGGGCTTACAGCATGCATCCCGGCTTCGCCACCGCACAATGGCGGCCGCTGTCACTTTTCCGGCACAGGCGAGCCTAGCACGTTCGGCGCCCGCGCGCCGAAAAAGCTCAGCCGCCGTTGGCGACGACCGTCGCGCGGTACTGTTCCACCGCCTTGGCGACAAGGCCCGCCACCTTCTTCTGCCAGGCGGGATCGATCAACAGCTGCTCGTCGTCCTTGTTCGACATGAAGCCGAGTTCGAGCAGGATCGAGGGTACGTCCGGCGCGGTCAGCACGCGGAAGCCGGCATGACGATGCGGGTTGTTGATCAGCAGCACCTGGTCCTTGAAATTGCTGACGACGCTCTGGGCGAGATTGATCGAGAAGGCCTGGGTCTCGCGGCGCGTCAGGTCGAGCAGGATGTCGGCAACCTCGGCCGGCTCGTCGACGAAGGAGATGCCGGCGATCTGGTCGGACAGGTTCTCGCGCTCGGCAAGGCTTGCCGCGAGGCTGTCGGAGGCCTTGTCGGAGATCGTGTAGACGGTCGCGCCGCGGATGTCCTTCTGCTTCAGCGTGTCGGCATGGATCGAGATGAGGAGGTTCGCCCCCTCGTTGCGGGCAAGCTGCACGCGCTGCGACAGGGAGAGGAACTCGTCCTTGTCGCGGGTGAGGATGGCGCGCGTGCCGGGCAGCGCGTTCAGCGCCTCGGTCAGCTGGCGGGCGAAGGCGAGCGTGACATGCTTTTCCTCCGTCTTGGTGACGCCGCCGCGCGCGCCGTTGTCGATGCCGCCGTGGCCGGCATCGACCGCGATGACGAAGGGGCCGCCCGCCCGGCTGCCGGGCAGCATGACCGGCGCCTGCTCGGCGCTTGCCGGGACGGCGGCCTCCTGCCAGCTCTGCTTTTCCATGAGGGCCTGGAAGGCCTGGTCGGTGACGATCGCCGTATCGACGACCAGCCGGTAGCTCGCCGCCCCCTCTTCTTCCTGCACCTCGGCCAGCACGACGCCGACGGGGCGCGAGGCGGTCAGGACGATGCGCGAGCGGCCGGCCGCCATGGTGCCGTAGCGGATGTCGGAGAAGATGCCGCGCGCCTCCAGCTCCTCCGCCTTCACGCCGAAGTCGGTCTCCGGCAGATCGATCAGCACGCGGTAGGGATTGGCGACGTAATGGACCTCGAAATCCGGCTTGCGGTCGAAATCGATGATGAGGCGGGTGCGGGCATCGTCGCCGGCAATGCGCGCGGAAAAGGCGAGCAACGGGGCGGCCGAGGCGGAAACGGCAAGGGCCGGCGTGACGGGCGACAGGCTGAGCATCACGACGATCGCACCGGCCGCGACGCGGAAAAGGGTTTCGGTCAGAAGGCGTAGCATCACCACTGGCAGTCCGTTCAAACGCGTGGAAACCGCGCGATGCGGCACGGGACAAGGCCCATAGATGCCCCCATATGGTTAACCAAAGCTTGCCGGGAGGCGATGTCGCAGCACTCGGCCAGCCATAGGGGCAAATCCATCAAGATTATGACGCTTTTGGCTTTTCCCTTGCCATTGTGACATATCCGCCATAAAAGCAAAATCAGGGAAAAAGAATAGACGGGATAGAATCGCTTAGAGCAGGCAGCCACTCCTTCGGGGCTTGGCGCCGAACCGGGCCTTCATCCGCCGTCGCACCGCTTTTTCCCGGCCGATAAGATCGCGTAAACCGGCGGTGGCCGGAACAGTCAAGGTGGATTTTCCACCAACCGCCCTTACCCAAGGGCAATTTCATCGGACCGATCAGGTCTATGGCACAGGCATTCTCGTTGGACGTTGATGTTGTCACAGCGGATTTTATCAGAGGGTAACTGGCACCGGGACGCTCGCGTACCGACCGCCCTCCGTCCGCCAACCCCGCACCGGGGCCCGACGAGAACTTACATATCCGGCGCATCCCTCTCCTCCTACGGCACTTCCCCTGAAGGGATCAGGTCGCCGTCAGGATTGCGGCTGCGCCGAGGAGCTCAATCTACATGGCAGAGAAAATGCTTATCGATGCGTCTCACGCTGAAGAGACGCGCGTCGTTGTCGTCCGCGGAAACCGCATAGAAGAATTCGACTTCGAGTCCCAATACAAGAAACAGATCCGCGGCAATATCTACCTCGCCAAGGTCACACGCGTCGAACCGTCGCTCCAGGCGGCCTTCGTCGATTATGGCGGCAACCGCCACGGCTTCCTGGCCTTCGCCGAAATCCACCCGGATTATTACCAGATCCCGCTGGCCGACCGCCAGGCGCTGCTGAGGGCCGAGGCCGAAGAGCACCGCCGCGACGACGATATCGAGCCGGTCGAGACCGCATCCGACCTTTCCGACAACACGGAAGCTACCGAAATCGAGCCCGTCGAAACCCCGGCTGCCGACGAAGAGATGCCCGTCGTCGCCGCCACGGAGGCCGAGCCGGAAGTTGCCGAAGCCGCTGCCGCCCTTGCGGAAGAGGCGCCGGCCGAAAAGCCGAAGAAGCCGCGCCGCCCGCGCAAGGCCAAGGCGAAGGCCGAGGACGCGCCGGCTGCCGAAGAGGACGCCGCCCCGGCCGAAAGCAGCGACGACGAGACACCCGGCGGCGCGATGGCCATGGCCGTCGATACCGACGAGATTTCCGAGCCCGCCGAGCGTTCGCGCGGCCGCCGTCGCCGCGATGACGACGACGATGACGACGATCATCACGGCGAGGAGAAGGAAGTCATCGAATCCGTCGGCGCGGAAGACGCGATGGAAGAGGTTCCGGACCGCGTCGTGCGCAAGCCGCGCAAGCAGTACCGCATCCAGGAAGTCATCAAGCGCCGCCAGATCCTGCTCGTTCAGGTCGCCAAGGAAGAGCGCGGCAACAAGGGCGCGGCGCTGACCACCTATCTCTCGCTCGCCGGCCGCTACTCCGTCCTGATGCCGAACACGGCGCGCGGCGGCGGCATTTCCCGCAAGATCACCAACCTGCAGGACCGCAAGCGCCTGAAGGAGATCGCCCGCGACCTCGAGGTTCCGCAGGGCATGGGCGTCATCCTGCGCACCGCCGGCGCGAACCGCACCCGCGTCGAGGTCAAGCGCGACTTCGAATACCTGATGCGCCTGTGGGAGAACGTGCGCACGCTGACGCTCGCCTCGACGGCGCCCTGCCTCGTCTACGAGGAAGGCTCGCTCATCAAGCGCTCGATCCGCGACCTTTACAACAAGGACATCAGCGAGATCATCGTCGCCGGCGAGGAAGGCTATCGCGAGGCGAAGGCCTTCATGAAGATGCTGATGCCGAGCCATGCGAAGGTCGTGCAGCCCTATCGCGACGTGCATCCGATCTTCTCGCGCTCGGGCATCGAGGCCCAGCTCGACCGCATGCTGCAGCCGCAGGTGACGCTGAAGTCCGGCGGCTACATCATCATCAACCAGACCGAGGCGCTCGTCTCGATCGACGTCAACTCCGGCCGTTCGACGCGCGAGCATTCCATCGAGGAGACCGCGCTCCAGACGAACCTGGAAGCCGCCGAGGAAGTGGCGCGCCAGCTGCGCCTGCGCGACCTTGCCGGCCTCGTCGTCATCGACTTCATCGACATGGAGGAGAAGCGCAACAACCGCGCCGTCGAGAAGCGCCTGAAGGATCATCTCAAGAACGACCGCGCGCGCATCCAGGTCGGCCGCATCTCGCATTTCGGCCTTCTGGAAATGTCGCGCCAGCGCATCCGCGCCTCGGTTCTCGAATCCACCATGCAGACCTGCCCGCACTGCAACGGCACGGGCCATGTGCGCTCGCAGTCGTCGGTCGCGCTGCACGTCCTGCGCGGCATCGAGGAATATCTGCTCAAGAACACGACGCACAACATCACCGTGCGCACCACGCCCGACATCGCGCTCTACCTGCTCAACCACAAGCGCGGCACGATCATCGACTATGAAAGCCGCTTCGGCGTCGTCATCATCATCGAGGCCGATGCCCATGTCGGCGCGCAGCACTTTGCGATCGATCGTGGCGAGCCGGTCGAGAACCCGGTCAAGATCGACCAGATCCTGCATTTCGAACCCGAGCCGGAAGACGACGACGACGTCGTGATCGATGAGGAGATCGACGAGGAAGAGGAAGAAGCGCGTCCCGCCGGGGCCGCGCAGGCTTCGTCCGCCTCCGACGAGAACGGCCGCAACAAGCGCAAGCGCCGCCGCCGCCGGCGGGGCCGGGGCCGCGAGAATGGCGACGGCACGGACACCGCCTCCTTCGGCGGCGAGCAGGCCGGCGATGAAGATGTGCTCGACGACGACGATGCCGAGGGCGAAGAGGCTGCCGACGCGCCCCAGGCGCAGGCCGACGATGCCTCCGACCAGCGCCGCAAGCGCCGCCGCCGCGGCAAGCGCGGTGGCCGCCGCAACCGTCCCGAGGACGGCTCGCTCGAAGCCGGCGCCGAAGACGCGGAAGACGCCGATGGCGATGCGGACGACGCCGAAGAGGTGACGACCACCGAGGTCGAGGTCGCTGCGGTGGAGGTCGCCGAGACGGCTGCCCCCGCCGAGGAAGCGCCGGTCGAAGCCGTTGCCGAAGAGGCGCCGGCCAAGCCGAAGCGCGTCCGCCGCAGCCGCGCCAAGGCCGTGGAAGAGGCGGCCACCGACGAGGCCGCCCGCAGCGAGGTGGAGGCCCAGCCGGCCGCCACGACGGTTGCCGAGGACGCCGCACCGGTGGAACCGGAGGTCGAGACCGCCTCTGCCGACCTCGAAGAGCCGGCGAAACCCGCCCGCGCCAATCGCGACCTTTCCAAGATCGCCTCCGAGCCGGTGGTGAAATCTTCGACGAAGAAGGAAGCGGCACCGGAAGAAGAACCGGAAAAGCCCAAGAAGGGCGGCTGGTGGCAGCGCCGCGGCTTCTTCTAGTCGCGTCACTGCAATTCCCGACGCAAGGCGGCTTCCCGCTTTGCCGGAATTGCTTGGGAAACCACCCTCTTTCAAGACTGGAAAGGCCCGGCATCCGTCCGGGCCTTATTCTTGCGCGCGGGAATCGGGTGGTTCCCGCCGCTGCCTTCTGCGACATGCAGCTCCGCATGAAACCAGCAAGGAAGAAATCCATGCCCCGTCTCGACAACAAGACCGCCATCGTCACCGGCGCAAGTTCCGGCATCGGCCGCGCCGCCGCGCTTCTCTTTGCCCGGCAGGGCGCCAGGCTCGTGCTCTCCGCCCGCAGACGCGAACAGCTTGAGGAAATCGCCGGCGAGATCCGTGCCGCGGGTGGTGCCGCCATCGCGGTGCCGGGCGATGTGAGCGAGGAGGCCCATCACCAGGCGCTGGTCGAAGCGGCGCAGGCCGAATTCGGCGGCCTCGACATCGCCTTCAACAATGCCGGCACGACAGGCCCGGTCGGTCCCCTCACCGCCCTTTCGCTTGCCGAATGGCAGGATGTCGTCGCCGTCAACCTGACCAGCGGCTTCCTTGCCGCCAGGTACCAGCTGCCGGCGCTGGAGGCGCGGGGCGGCGGCAGCCTCGTCTTCACCTCGACCTTCGTCGGCTACACGGCCGGTTTTCCGGGGCTTGCCGCCTATGCCGCCTCGAAATCCGGCCTTGTCGGCCTCGTGCAGGTGCTCGCCTCGGAATACGGGCCGAAGGGCATTCGCGTGAATGCGCTGCTGCCGGGCGCGACGGACACGCCGATGGGGCGGACGGTTGCGAACACGCCGGAAGCCCGCGACTTCATCGCCGGCCTCAATGCCTTCAAGCGCATCGCCGCGCCGGAGGAGATCGCCGCGGCCGCGCTCTTCCTGTGCTCGGATGCCTCCAGCTTCACGACCGGCACGGCGATGCTCGTCGACGGCGGCGTGTCGATCAACCGGGTCTGAGGCTCACAAGGAGAATCAGGGCCTTGCGGGAGTGATTCCGCTTCCCGTCACAAGCGCCTGAAACGGTATCATTTTCCCCGTTTCAGGCGAGCCAGCGCGCGAGGCGGTCGACCGCCTCGCGCATCTCCTCGAAGGAGCCGGCATAGGAGAAGCGCATCGTGTGGTGCCCGTCCCGCGGGTCGAAATCGGCGCCGGGCGTCGCCGCGACGTCGGTTTCGGCGAGCATGCGCCGGGCGAAGGCCATGCTGTCATTGGTGAAGCGGCTGACATCCACATAGGCGTAGAAGGCGCCGTCCATCGGCGAGGCGACGGCAAAGCCGATCTCCGGCAGGCGTTTCACCAGGAAATCGCGGTTCGCCCTGTAGGCGTCGCGGTAGACGTTGAGCTCCGCCTCCGCCCCGAGCGCGGCCTCCGCCGCGATCTGCGAAAGCTCCGGCGCGGAGATGTAGAGGCTCTGCGCGATGCGCTCGACCGGGCGCACCAGCGCCTCCGGCAGCACCATCCAGCCGATGCGCCAGCCGGTCATGCAATAGTATTTCGAGAAGGAGTTGATGATGACCGCCTCCTCGCCGAATTCCAGCGCCGTCGCCTCCTCGCCGACGAAGGTGAGACCGTGATAGATCTCGTCCGAGATGAAGGCGATGCCGTTGTCCCGGCAATAGGCGGAAAGCGCGACAAGGTTGGCGCGGCCGGTCACCGTGCCGGTCGGATTGGCGGGGCTGGCAAGCAGCACGCCGTCGATGCGGCCATGGGCGGCGGCGGCCGCTTCCAGCGCTGCCGGCGTCAGCGTGAAGCCGTTCTCCGCGTTCACCTCGATCTCCACCGTCTCGATGCCGAGCGCGGCGAGGATGTTGCGATAGGCGGGGTAGCCGGGCCGCGCGATGGCGACGCGGTCGCCGGCATCGAACAGCGCCAGGAAGGCGAGGTTGAAGCCGGCCGACGAGCCCGTCGTGACGGCGATTCGGCCCGGATCGACGGAAACGCCGTGATGGCGCCGGTAAAAACCGGAGATGGCGCGGCGCAGCGAAAGCAGGCCGAGCGCATCCGTATAGCCGATGCGGCCGACATCGAGCGCGCGGCGGGCCGCGTCTCGCGCCGCCTCCGGGGCAGGATGCACGGGCTGGCCGACGGCCATGGAAATCACCGGCCGGCCGGCGGCACGGCGCTTCGTCGCCTCGGCCAGCACATCCATGGCGTGAAAGGGTTCGACGGCGCCGCGGCGGGAGAGTTTCATGGGACTGCCTTCCGGTTCTTCGGGTCGCGTCTTCCTGCCGCAAGTTGCCCGTCTTCACAATCCCGCGAGGGCCGAAAATCCGCCGCTTTTACCCTATCGTTTGCCCCTGCCCGACCATAAGGTCGTTGAAAGCGCCGCGGCCCGCATTGACGTGCAGGGCCGCCAATGGCACTTCTCCGACGCATCACGACGAGGACAGGAAAGACATGACATTCAAGACGAAGCTCGCGGCCACCGTAGCCCTTGCCCTTTCGGTCGCAGCCCCCCTGCCCGCCCTTGCCCTCGACGATGCACAGAAGAAGGAAATCGGCGACTTCATCAAGGAATACCTTGTCGAGAACCCGGAGATCCTGCTCGACGTGCAGGAAGCCCTGCAGAAGAAGCAGGAGGCGCAGCAGCAGGCGAAGGCCCAGGGCGCCATCACCGACAACGAAAAGGCGATCTTCTCCTCGCCCTACGACATCGCGCTCGGCAACCCGAAGGGCGACGTCACCATCGTCGAGTTCTTCGACTACAATTGCGGCTACTGCAAGCGCGCGCTCTCCGACATGGACGAGATCCTGGAGGAGGACAAGAATGTCCGCTTCGTGCTGAAGGAACTGCCGATCCTCGGCCCCGATTCGCTTGCCGCCCATAAGGTCAGTGCCGCCGTGCGCGACCTCGCGCCGGAAAAATACGGCGAATTCCACCGCGCGCTGCTGGGCAACGAGGGCCGTGCAACGGAAGAAAGCGCGATCGCTCTTGCCGCGACGATGGGCCTTGCCGAGGCGGATGTCCGCAAGACCATGGCCGACAAGCCGCATGACGACGCCGTGCGCGAAGCCTATTCGCTGGCCAACGAGCTCGGCATCACCGGCACGCCTTCCTACGTGCTCGGGCAGGAGATGGTGTTCGGTGCGGTCGGTGCGGGCGACCTGCGTGAAAAGATCGCCAATGTCCGGGCCTGCGGCAAGGCGACCTGCTGAACGCCATCTTCCTGCCATGCCGGTCGTGTTCAGCCGGCGCTGCTTGTGGACATCGCCCCGTTCGACCGGCAAAGCCCCTGCCCTTGGGGCTTTCCCTGTGGAAACCGCCGGTCTATAGGTAATTGTCTATCCAGCATGCGGAATTGCGAATGGCATCCACTCTTTTCGTGCTCAACGGCCCCAACCTGAACGCCCTCGGCAAACGTGAACCCGGCATCTATGGCGGGCATACGCTTGCGGATATCGCGGCGCTCTGCCAGGCCGAGGGCGAGAAGCTGGGCTTTGCCGTCGACTTCCGCCAGTCCAACCATGAAGGCGACCTGGTCGACTGGATCCACGAGGCCGGCGATACCGCCGCCGGCGTCGCCATCAATGCCGGTGCCTACACCCACACCTCGATCGCCCTGCACGACGCCATCCGCGCCGTCAGCATCCCGGTGGTCGAACTGCACCTTTCCAATGTGCATGCCCGCGAAGAATTCCGCCACACGTCGATGATCGCGCCCGCCGTCAAGGGCGTCATCTGCGGTTTCGGCGCGCACAGCTACATCCTCGCGCTTCACGCGCTTTCGTCCATCACGAAATAAGAAAAACAAGAGGCTCTTCCATGTCTGACAAGAAAAACGGCATCGATCAGGCGCTGATCCGCGATCTCGCCAACATCCTCAACGAGACGGATCTCACCGAAATCGAAGTGGAGCAGGACGATCTGCGCATCCGCGTCTCGCGCGCCGGCACGCCGCAATTCGTCCAGGCGCCCATCGCCGCCCCGGCCCCCGCCTTCGCCGCGCCTGCCGTGGCCGCGGTCGCCGCCGCTCCGATCGCCGATGCGCGCAGCAACAAGAACGCCGTCACCGCCCCGATGGTCGGCACGGCCTATCTCTCGCCCGCCCCGGGCGCCCGTCCCTTCATCGAGGTCGGCGCGAGCGTCAAGGAAGGCCAGACCATCCTCATCATCGAAGCCATGAAGACGATGAACCAGATCCCGGCGCCGCGCTCCGGCAAGGTCACCGAAATCCTCGTCTCGGATGCAAGCCCGGTCGAATACGGCGAACCGCTGATCGTCATCGAATAAGGCGGCCCCCATGATCTCCAAAGTCCTCATTGCCAACCGCGGCGAAATCGCCCTTCGGGTCCTTCGGGCCTGCAAGGAGCTCGGCATCGCCACGGTCGCCGTGCATTCGACGGCGGATGCCGACGCCATGCATGTGCGCCTCGCCGACGAGAGCGTGTGCATCGGCCCGCCCCCGTCGCGCGAGAGCTACCTGAACATCCACCAGATCGTCGCGGCCTGCGAGATCACCGGCGCCGACGCCGTGCATCCGGGCTACGGCTTCCTGTCGGAAAACGCCAAGTTCGCGGAAATCCTCGACGCGCACGGCATCACATTCATCGGCCCGACGGCGGAGCACATCCGCATCATGGGCGACAAGATCACCGCCAAGCAGACGGCGCAGGAACTCGGCATCCCGGTCGTTCCCGGCTCCGACGGCGAGGTCAAGCCGGAGAACGCGCTGGAAGTCGCCCGCAAGATCGGCTTTCCCGTGCTCATCAAGGCCACCGCCGGCGGCGGCGGCCGCGGCATGAAGGTCGCCAGATCCGAGGCGGATCTTGACGAAGCCGTCTCCACGGCCCGCTCCGAGGCGCTCGCCGCCTTCGGCAACGACGCCGTCTACATGGAAAAGTATCTCGGCAAGCCGCGCCATATCGAAATCCAGGTCGTTGGCGACGGCATGGGCAATGCCGTGCATCTCGGCGAACGCGACTGCTCGCTGCAGCGCCGCCACCAGAAGGTCTGGGAAGAGGCCAATTCCCCCGCCCTCAATGTCGAGCAGCGCATGAAGATCGGCCAGGTCTGCGCCGACGCCATGAAGAAGCTGAAATACCGCGGCGCCGGCACGATCGAGTTCCTCTACGAGAACGGCGAGTTCTATTTCATCGAGATGAACACCCGCCTGCAGGTGGAGCATCCGATCACCGAGGCCATCACCGGCATCGACCTCGTGCACGAGCAGATCCGCGTCGCCTCCGGCGCCGGCCTGTCGGTGACCCAGGAAGACATCGTCTTTTCCGGCCATGCCATCGAGTGCCGCATCAATGCGGAGGACCCGCGCACCTTCGTTCCCTCGCCGGGCACGATCACGCATTTCCACGCGCCGGGCGGCCTTGGCGTGCGCGTCGATTCGGGCGCCTATCAGGGCTATAAAATCCCGCCCTACTACGACAGCCTGATCGGCAAGCTCATCGTGCACGGCCGCACCCGCGTCGAATGCATGATGCGCCTGCGCCGCGTGCTAGACGAGTTCGTCATCGACGGCATCAAGACGACGCTGCCGCTCTTCCAGGACCTGATCGGTAACCAGGACATCGCCAACGGCGACTACGACATCCACTGGCTGGAGAATTATCTGGCCAGCAAAACCGACGCCTGAGGGGCGTCGGTCATGGCAGGGCGACGCAGCCGGCACCCGGAAATCACCCCGGACCTGCTTCTGCGCGCCTATTCCATCGGGCTCTTCCCGATGGCCGATTCGGCCGACGACCCGGAACTGTTCTGGGTCGAGCCGGACATGCGGGGGGTCATCCCGCTCGATGAGTTCCACGTCTCGCGCAGCCTTGCCAAGACGATCCGCAAGAAGCCCTTCGACATCCGCTTCGACACCGCCTTCGACGCCGTGCTCGCGTCATGCGCGGCGGCCGCGCCCGATCGGCCTTCCACTTGGATCAACGCCAAGATCAAGTCGCTCTACGGCACCCTGCACCGCATGGGCCACGCCCATTCGGTCGAAGCGTGGGAGGGGGAAAACCTCGTCGGCGGCCTCTACGGCGTCTCGCTCGGTGCCGCCTTCTTCGGCGAGAGCATGTTCTCGCGGCGGACGGATGCGTCGAAGATCTGTCTCGTCTACCTCGTCGAACGGCTGAAGGCGCGCGGCTTCCGGCTGCTCGACACGCAGTTCACCACAGAGCACCTGAAGACGTTCGGCGCGATCGACGTGCCGAAGATCGAGTACGAGGACATGCTGGCGAACGCCTTGGCCTCGCCGCATCTGCCGTTTTGAACGGAGAGGTGGCGCTGCGGGTCGTGGATCCTCGAGTCAAGCCCGAGGATGACGGAAGAAGGGAAGTCAGCGACAAAGCAGCCACCCGGTATGCCGCACCGCTCGATGCCGCATCGTTGCGGTGCTGCATGCCGAACCGTTCGATGGGAGGAAGCCGTTTCCTCCCCTCCGTCATCCTCGGGCTTGACTCGAGGATCCACAGCGGCAGACGCAACGTTCGTGGAAAGCGCCTTACTGCGCCTTCGCTTCGGAATCTTCCGGCGGCGGCACGTCGGACTTTGCCTTGCACTCGGTCAGCCACACGTCATAGACGGGGTGCTCGACGGCGTTGAGGCCGGGGCTGTCGGCGAACATCCAGCCGGTGAAGATGCGGCGGATCTTGCGGTCGAGCGTGATCTCGTCGACCTCGACGAAGGAGGTCACCTTCTGCGCCTCGGTGTCGTCGCGGCTGTAGCAGACCTTCGGGGTCACCTGGAGCGCGCCGAACTGCACGGTCTCGCCGAGATAGACGTCGAAATTGGTGATGCGGCCGGTGATCTTGTCGATGCCCGAGAAGACGGCGACCGGGTTCTCGATGCGGGCAGCCTCGGCGGCCACGGGCATCAGCCCAGCGGCCACAGCAAGCGCGGCGACAAGGAACCGCCGTCCGGCGTTTGCCGAGAAAAACCCTGATGTCATGAATGCCGTCTCCTGCGAACCGCTCCGGCCCGCGCCGGTCGCTTGGAGTTAGAGTGCTTTGGCTTCTCCTCGAAAAACCAAAGCACTCTAACTCTTTGTTTTAACGCAATTCCGGGCGCAAAACCGCTTCGCGACTTCTGCTGGAATTGCTCTAGCGGCGAAATGTGGCCAAATCGGTATCAGTTGCCCGGCGTCCAGGCATCGTAATCGCCCGTCACGCGCGGACGTTCGCCGGCGGCGGCGAGCGAGCCCGGCGGACGGTAGGCCTGGGCGGTGCCGGTCGGGTTCTGGCGGTGCGGCTTTTCCCACTCGCGGGCCTGGTACGTCTCGTCGGCCGGGGAAACGTCGGTGCGGTGGTGCATCCAGCCATGCCAGCCCGCGGGAATGGCCGAGGCTTCCGCATAACCGTTGTAGATCACCCAGCGGCGCGTGCGACCTTCGGAATCCTTGCCGCCCTGGTAATAGACATTGCCGAATTCGTCCTGGCCGACCCGGGTGCCGAAGCGCCAGGTGTGGAAGCGGGTGCCGATCGTCTGACCGTTCCACCAGGTGAAGATCTGCTTGAGAAGGTTCATGGGCTGGCGTCCTTGGCAGGGCCGTGCCGGAAGCGCGGCCCGAGACTGTTGGGCCGCCCGCGGAAAGCGGGCGATCTTTCCTCCGCTTATGGCGCGAGAGCACCGGAATGTCCAGCGATTCCCGTCCCTTCGCCCACGGCTTTTCGCCGCGGGTCAGCCGCCGAGCGGCTTCTCGTAGACATCCAGTGGCACGCCGGAGATCGCGTCCGCCGTATGCCGCGCCTCGCCCACCTTGGCAAAGCCGTGCTCCTGGTAGAAGGCGACCGCAGCCTCGTTGCGCGGATCGACCTCCAGGAGCATGGTGCTGGCATCCGGGAAGCAGGTCTCGAGCTCGGCGAACATGTCGCGGCCGATGCCCTGGCGCTGGTAGCGCGGCAGCACGTAGAGCTGGTGCAGGAACGCCGCCTTCGGCCGATCCTTCGTCATGGCCGCATACCCCATGCCGGCAAGCTCCTTGCCGTTGTCGGCGACGACGAACTCGCTGTCCTTGCGCTCCAGCCGGGCTTTCAGCGCCGGCACGGAATGCCAGCGCGCGGTGATCTCGTTCACCTTGTCGGCGCCGTAGAGCACGTCATAGGTGGCATGCCACGTCTCGGCCAGGAGCGCGCTGACCTTCGCCAGATCGCGCTCGGAGGCCGTGCGGACGAAGAACATGGAAAATTCCTTTGCTTTGAAGCGATTCCGACGGAAACCGCTTCACACCTTTTCTGGAACTGCTTCAGTCCTCGATGCCGAGCTTGGCCTTGACGAGGGCCTGCACCGCCTGCGGGTTGGCCTTGCCGCCCGTCGCCTTCATCACCTGGCCGACGAACCAGCCGGCAAGCGTGGGCTTGGCCTTCACCTTCTCGACCTGGTCCGGGTTGGCGGCGATGATCTCGTCGACGGCCTTCTCGATGGCGCCGGTATCCGTCACCTGCTTCAGGCCGCGCGTCTCGACGATCTCGGCCGGGTTGCCGCCCTCGTTCCAGACGATCTCGAAGAGGTCCTTGGCGATCTTGCCGGAAATCGTGCCGTCCTTGATGAGATCGATGATCTGTCCAAGCTGTGCGGGTGAAACCGGAGTCTCTTCAATGGCTTTGCCGGCTTTGTTCAAGGCGCCCAGCAGGTCGTTGATGACCCAGTTGGCGGCGATCTTGCCGTCGCGGCCGGCGGCCACGGCCTCGTAATAATCGGCGATCGCCTTTTCCGAGACGAGCACCGAGGCGTCGTAGACGGACAGGCCGAGATCCTTGACAAAGCGGATCTTCTTGTCGTCGGGCAGTTCCGGCAGGCCGGCGAGCAGCTTGCCGACGAATTCGTTGTCGAATTCCAGCGGCAGGAGGTCCGGATCGGGGAAATAGCGGTAGTCGTGCGCGTCTTCCTTCGAGCGCATGGAGCGCGTCTCGCCCTTGCCCGGGTCGAAGAGACGGGTTTCCTGGTCGATGGTGCCGCCGTCCTCCAGGATGCCGATCTGGCGGCGGGCTTCGTATTCGATCGCCTGGCCGATGAAGCGGATGGAGTTGACGTTCTTGATCTCGCAGCGCGTGCCGAAAGGCTCGCCCGGACGGCGCACGGAGACGTTGACGTCGGCGCGCATGGAGCCTTCGTCCATGTTGCCGTCGCAGGTGCCGAGATAGCGCACGATGGAGCGCAGCTTCGTCATATAGGCCTTCGCCTCGTCCGACGAGCGCATGTCCGGCTTGGAGACGATCTCCATCAGCGCGACGCCCGAACGGTTGAGGTCGACATAGGACATGGTCGGATGCTGGTCGTGCATCGACTTGCCGGCATCCTGCTCCAGGTGCAGGCGCTCGATGCCGATCTCGATATCCTCGAAATTGCCCTGGCGGTCGGGCCCGAGCGAGATCGTGATCTTGCCCTCGCCGACGATCGGGTCCTTGAACTGGGAGATCTGGTAGCCCTGCGGCAGGTCCGGATAGAAGTAGTTCTTGCGGTCGAAGATCGAGCGGTGGTTGATCTCGGCCTTCAGGCCGAGGCCGGTGCGCACGGCCTGCTTGACGCATTCCTCGTTGATGACCGGCAGCATGCCCGGCATGGCGGCATCGACGAGCGAGACGTTGGCGTTCGGCGCCTTGCCGAATTCGGTGGAGGCGCCGGAGAAGAGCTTGGAATTCGACAGGACCTGGGCGTGCACCTCCATGCCGATGATGACCTCCCAGTCGCCGGTGGCGCCGGGGATCAAGCGTTTCGGATCGGGGGTGCGGACGTCGACGATGGTCATGGGATGCTCTTTGCGAAAGCCTCGGATTTGCCTGCCTCGGTAGAACATATGGCCGGCCGGTGCAAGGCTTTGCCGCATATCCGGCCCCTCTTCCCCCGGCCGCCGGTTGACAGGCAGGACGATTCGTAACTATTATTGTTACATGAAAAGAAACAGCCGCCTTTCCGCCGTGCTTCACGCCCTCATGCACATGGCCGAGCGCGAGGCGCCGATGACCTCGGACGACCTTGCGCTCTGCCTCGACACCAACGCCGTCGTCGTCCGGCGCACCATGGCAGGCCTTCGCGAGGCCGGCATCGTGCAGTCCGGCCGCGGCCATGGCGGCGGCTGGCATTTTGCCCGGCCGCTCGCCGACATCTCGCTGCTCGACATCTACAACGCGCTCGGCGAGCCCATCGTCTTCCAGATTGGTCCGGCGACGGAGATGCCGGGCTGCGTTGTGGAGCAATCCGTCAACCGGGTGATCGGCGAGGCGCTGAAGGATGCCGAGGCGATCCTGATGGCGCGCTTCGCCGGCACGACGCTGGCAGACCTCGCCGCCGATTTCCGGGTGGCGGCGAAACACTGCCGGGCCGATACCGGCTAAGCGGGAACGCCCTCCCGATACCCTGCATCGAACGACCGAGACCCCTCGGGCGCGCGATGCCGCACGTTCCAAAGAAAGGATGAACCATGACCGAAGATGCCATCATCATCGGCGGGGGCTTTGCCGGCCTTTCCGCCGCCCTGCAGCTCGCCCGCGCCCGCCGCCGCATCACCATTCTCGACACCGGCGAGCCGCGCAACCGCTTCGCCGCCCATTCGCACGGCTTCCTCGCCCAGGACGGCCGGCCGGGCCGCGACATCCTCGCCGATGCCCGCTGGCAGCTTGCCGCCTACGGGACCGTCACCTTCCGCGACGTGCCGGCCGAGCGGCTGGAGGGCGAGAAGGACGCCTTCTCCGTCGTCGCCGGCGACGGCGGGCGGATCGAGGCGCGCCGCGTGCTGCTTGCCACCGGCTTCGAGGACCAGTTGCCGGCGATCCCCGGCCTTGCCGAACGGTGGGGCAAGACCGTGCTGCATTGCCCCTATTGCCATGGCTACGAGGTCGGCGGCGGCCCGGTCGGCGTCCTGGCGCGCACGGCCGAGGCGGCGCGCTTTGCGGCGGTGGTCGCCGACTGGGGCAATGTCACGCTCTTCACCAACATGGCGCCGGAACCGGACGATGCGGCCCTTGCCGTGCTCGCCGAGCGCAATGTGAAGCTCCGGCCGGGCCGCGTCACCGCCATCGCCGACGGGCCGGACGGCATGTTGTCCGTCGAGACGGGGCCGGGCATCCCGACCCTCGTCAAGGCGCTCTTCGTGATGCCGGAGGCACGGGTGCGGAGCGCCATTCCGGCCGAGCGCGGCCTGACGCTGAAGGAGACGCCGATCGGCAACATCCTCCACACCGACGACACCGGCCAGACCTCCCTGCCCGGCCTCTATGCGGCCGGCGACATCGCGCTCGGGCCGGCGAACATCTCGCTCGCCGCAGCCAACGGGGTGAAGACCGCCGTCTTCCTGCATCACTCCCTGATCTGGCCGGCACATTGACCTTTGCGGATGCCCCGGCTATTCCGGGCATCCGCAAATGGAGTTTTGATGTCCAACTCGTCTGAGACCTGCTGAGGACCCTGCCCGCTAAGCTTGCGCGCAGGGTCTGGAAAAACGATGAGCACTGCCACTTCCGGGTGGCGGAACGTTTTTTCGCGTTCATTCGAACGCCGGACGGATTCTCAAGACAATGGACATTTCGCGCGCCGAACAGCGCATTCTCCACCTGCTCGCCCAGGGCGGCAGGATCGACATCGAAAAAGACGACAACCGGAAGATCATGACGGTCGTCTGCATCACGCGGGACGGCTGGCGGGCAAGCGGCCTCGACATCGACCTCTTCCGCAAGCTGAAACGCCGGCGGTGCATCGCCTCCTCCGGCGGCAGGCCCTACCGCATCACGCAGCGCGGCCTGGAGCTGGTGCGTTCCCAGCAGGACAACCAGTGAACCGGCGGGAGGCGCGGCGAAAGCCCGCCTCCCCCTCAGAACCCGCCCGGCCCGTAGCCGGCCGGCGCGTCCGCGACGAGCTGCCGGCGCAGGCCGACCGATTCGACGTCGCGGTCGAGCCGTTCCGAATAGTCGATGGACAGCCAGTTCACGCTATAGCCGTGCTTCTGGAAGAAGCCGACGGCCACCGAGTTGCGGGCATGCGTCTGCAGGCGCGCCGCCTCGAAGCCCGCCGCGACGATCTCCGCCTCCATGGCGGCGAGCAAGGCGGCGCCGAGCCCCTTCTTCTGCTGCGGCGGATCGATCCAGAGGTCGCTGATCTCGTCGTCCAGCGCCTCGCGCGACGCCCATCCCGCCGGCCAGCCCTCGATTTCGGCGACGCTCACCCGCAGCCAGTGGCGGGCGAGGAACTGCTGGAAGGCATTGCGGGCATAGTCGCGCCGCACCTGGAGGTCGGCGACCCCGACGACGGCCTGTTCCCAGGCCCGGACGCCGATTTCGACGAGAGCCGGAACATCGTCCTCACGGGCATTGCGAACGGCGATCATGCGGGCGGTCCTTTCCGGTGCCATGAAAGCACCGCCGGAAAGGCTTGGCGAGGGAGGCGCACGGCTATCCACGGAGATGATGGGGAGAAAGGGGCGAATGCCGGCACAAACGGAACCGCCCGGCCTTCCGGCCGGGCGATCCCCTACTTGTCGCGGAGCTGCACGAGGTCGTTCATCAGGCCCACCGTCCCGTTGTGGATGGTCAGGCGCTCGACCTTGCCGGCGATGGCCTCCAGCGCCTCCAGCTCCTTCAGCCGCAGCATGACCGGGTTCTCCGCCATCACCTTCGCCGTGTTGAGGAGTGAACGGGTGGCATTCGTTTCCTCGCGGCGGCGGATGACATTGGCCTCGGCCTGCTTTTCCGCGGCGACGACCTGGTTGAGGATGTCGCGCATCTCGCCCGGCAGGATCACGTCCTTGAGCTCGATGGCCGAGACCTCGACCCCGATCGCCGCCATGTCGGCGCGGACCTTCTCGGCCGCCTCCGCATGGACCGTCACCTTGCGTTCGAGGATCTGGTCGAGCGTCAGCGTGCCGAGCGTCTGGCGGAAGGCGAACTGCAGCGCCCGGTAGAGGGCATCCGCGAAGTCCTTGACCTCCGACACGGCCTTCAGCGGCTCGACGACGCGGTATTCGGCAGCGATGTTCACCCGGATCGTGACCTTGTCGCGGGTGAGCAGCTCCTGACCGGTGACGTCGAGCGACTGGCGCTTGAGGTCGACCACGCGCACCTGGATCGTCCGGCCGACGTTCCAGAAGGCGTGGAGGCCCGGCTCCAGCATGCGCTGGTGCGTCCCGTCGACGGTCAGCAGGCCGACCTGCCCGTCATTGACCATGAAGGCCGTGACGAGTTCCAGGCGGCGCGCCCGCGTCAGCCGGCGCATCAGCTCCGGATCGACATCGAGCCCGCCGGCAAGATCGACGCGCGTTTCGGTCCACGGGCCTGCCGCGTTCCAGACCGTAAGCTTCTGGTTCGGCGCAAGAACCGCGTGGAGCTCGCTGTCGCGCTCGACGACGGCCACCTCGCGGGCGTTCGTGCGAAAGACCGTCAGCTCGCGCTGCGCGACCTCCGGGAGCCTGTCGAACAACGGCTTCTCGTAGGCCGAGACGAAGGCCGGCCGGTTCACGTCGTGACGCTCCAGCTCCAGCATGCCGCGGCGGTTCGGCAGGGTGTGTTCGCCCGCGCCGAAAATGCCGAGGATCTCTCCCCTGTAGAGGGCGAGCACCCGTTCGTTTGCCTTCACGAGGACGCGCTTGCGCCCCAGGATCCTATCGAGAAATATCGTCATCGTTCTGCTCCTTCGGTCATACGCTACGTCATGAACCGATCGTCCTTTCGTCGTTGGTTTCGATTGGCATCGGCGGCGGGATGTGGCGAACCAAAGCAGGCTTCGCTTCCCTTGCCAGTTCCCGAGGAAACCCGGATCGCCCGGGGAACCTGCGGGCGGGGTATCTTTCAACAGGCATGATCCGGGAACCGGCTGACGGCCACCGGCGGCGGGTTTTCGGGAGAGGATCGCGCGGCCCTTCGGCGGGCGCGGGCGCCACAGCGCCCTTGCCGGCCGGAAGGCGGCTTGACCATCACCGCGAACCGGACCGCAGACGTCCGGCGTCGGGCTTTCCGCATGTGCGCCTTTCGGCCCGCTTGCGGTCCGCCGTCCGCAGTCCGGTCCCCGGACCGGATGTAAGACAGCTTGGAAGGCTGTTTGGAGAAGGATTCGAACCTTCCACAGTCAGAGTAACAGTCTGATGCTCTACCACTGAGCTATCCAATGGAGCAGACAACGGGAATCGAACCCGCGACCTCCGGAGGAATGTCCGGTGCTCTGCCACTGAGCTAGGTCCGCAATACCAGTCTTCTCGGCGCGGCATCCGTACACGACGACGGCAGGGCCGCCGCGCGCGGGAGGAGCGGAAAAACTCCATCCGTTGACATCCGCACCGGCTGAACGACCGGGAGGGCGCGTTTATTCTCGACTTCGGGAAGGATCAAGCGAAAAAGGCGCGGGCGCGCCTGTCGTAACGGCAGGTGTTGCCGTTACGACACGATCGGGCGATCGAAACCGCGAGCCCGCGGCTGCGGATGAGGGAGCTGAAAGCCCCCTTACCACCACTTGGCCGGCGTGAAGCGGCCGGCTGCCTTCTCGATGACATGCGCGGTCTTGAAGAGGACGTCCTCCTCGAAGGGCTTGCCGATGAGCTGGAGGCTGAGGGGCAGGCCCTTGTGGTCGAGACCGGCGGGCACGGAAAGGCCCGGCAGGCCCGCCATGTTCACCGTGACGGTGAAGATGTCCTGCAGGTACATCTTGACGGGATCGGATGCGAGCTCCTCGTCGGCGATGCCGAAGGCGGAGGACGGCGTCGCGGGCGTCAGGATCGCGTCGACGCCGGCATTGAAGGCGAGCTCGAAGTCGCGCTTGATCAGCGTGCGGACCTTCTGCGCCTGGAGGTAGTAGGCGTCGTAGTAGCCGGCCGACAGCACATAGGTGCCGATCATGATACGGCGCTTGACCTCCTGGCCGAAGCCGGCCGCGCGGGTCTTCTCGTACATATCGACGATGTCCTTGCCGTCGACGCGCAGGCCGTAGCGCACGCCGTCATAGCGGGCAAGGTTCGACGAGGCCTCGGCGGGCGCCACGATGTAGTAGGCCGGCAGCGCGTATTTCGTGTGCGGCAGGGAAATGTCGACGACCTCGGCGCCGGCCTCCTTCAGCCAGGCGATGCCCTGCTGCCAGAGCGCCTCGATCTCCTCCGGCATGCCTTCGACGCGGTATTCGCGCGGAATGCCGATGCGCATGCCCTTCAGCGACTGGCCGAGCGCGGCTTCGTAATCCGGCACCGGCAGGTCGACGGAGGTGGTGTCCTTGGCATCGACGCTCGCCATGGACTTCAGCAGGATCGCCGCATCGCGCACGTCGCGGGCGATGGGGCCCGCCTGGTCGAGCGAGGAGGCGAAGGCGACGATGCCCCAGCGCGAGCAGCGGCCATAGGTCGGCTTGATGCCGACGGTGCCGGTGAAGGCGGCGGGCTGGCGGATGGAGCCGCCGGTATCCGTCGCCGTCGCGCCGGCGCACAGGAACGCGGCGACGGCCGCCGCCGAGCCGCCGGACGAGCCGCCCGGCACCAGGTCGGCATTGGAGCCCTTCGCCCGCCACGGGTTCTTGACCGCGCCGTAATAGGAGCTCTCGTTGGAGGAGCCCATGGCGAACTCGTCCATGTTCAATTTGCCGAGCATGACGGCGCCGTCGTTCCAGAGGTTCTGGGTGACGGTCGATTCGTATCTGGGCTTGAAGCCGTCGAGGATGTGGCTGCAGGCCTGGGTGTGCACGCCCTCGGTGGCGAACAGGTCCTTGATGCCGAGCGGGATGCCCTCCAGCGCGCCGGCCTTGCCGGCTGCGATGCGGGTGTCGGAGGCCTTCGCCATGTCGCGCGCCTTTTCCGGCGTCACGGCGACATAGGCGTTGATCGTCGGGTTCGCCGCCTCGATCGCGCCGAGATAGGCATCCGTCAGCTCGACGGCGGTGATCTCCTTGGCGCCGAGCTTTTCGCGGGCTTCGGCAATGGTCAGGCGGGTCAGATCGGTCATGGGTGCGGTCACTTCGGGTCAGGCAGCGCGAAGCTGCTTTTGATAGAATATGGAATAGGGTGAATCCGGGTAGTCGAGCACGGGGCCGCAGCGGGTAAAGCCCGCCTTCTCGTAGATCGCCCAGGCGGCCGGATGGCGGTCGCCGGTTTCGAGCACGAGCGTTTCCAGCCCTTCCCGTTCGGCGGCGGCCTGGATCTCACCAAGGATGCGCCGGCCGATGCCCTGCCCCTGCCAGTCCGGCCGGGTGAACATGCGCTTCACCTCGCCCACCGCCGCGGAATGGCGCTTCAGCGCGCCGCAGCCGACGACGGTGCCCTCGTCGCGGGCGATCCAGACCGTCACGGTCGGTTCGGCCATCTGCTCGACGGTCAGGTGGTAGCAGGCCTCCGGCGGCGAAAGCGCGAGCAGGAAGGCGTTCAGCTCCGCGACCAGCGCGCGAACCTCATCGTCAAGCGGGCTCTCGATGGCGAGGGTGACGGCCAAGGACTACTCCACCACCTTCGGAACCTGGAAGAAGTTGCGCTCGGAGGCCGGCGCATTGGCGACGATGGCATCCGCCTTGTTGCCGTCGTTGACGACGTCCTGGCGCTTCTTCATTTCCATCGGCGTGACGGAGGTCATCGGCTCGACGCCGTCGACATCGACTTCGGACAGCTGCTCGACAAAGCCGAGGATGCCGTTCAGCTCGCCGGTCATGCGGTTTGCCTCTTCCTCGCTGACGGCGATGCGGGCAAGGCGCGCGACGCGCTTCACGGTGGCTAGATCTACGGACATGGGTGGTCTCCGCTCAGAAATTTCTACCCGCTATACTGACCAAGCCCAAGGGGCGCAACGGGGGAATGGCCCCTTCCACGCCCCCTCGCCCGTTTTCGGCCGCTCAGCGCGAGACCACGCTGCCGACGCCCGGCACCTCGATCTTCGCCGAAGCACCGTCCATAGCCTTGACGAAAAGATCCGCCGTCGGCGCCAGCAGGCCGAAGGAGCCGTAGTGGCAGGGGATGACCGTGTCGAACGTGAAGAAGCGCTGGCAGGCGAGCGCCGCGACAGCACCGCCCATGGTGAAGCGGTCGCCGATCGGCACGAGGCCGATTTCCGGCTGGTGCAGCTCGTTGATCAGCGCCATGTCGGAGAAGATGTCGGTGTCGCCCATGTGATAGAGCGTCGGCTCGTCCTCGAAATGCAGAACGAGGCCGTTGGCATTGCCGAGCGAATGGGAGACGCCGTCCTCGGTGATCTGCGCGGAGGAATGCAGCGCATTGACGAAGGTGGTCGAGAAACCGTCGAACTGCACGGTGCCGCCGGTATTGCCCATGTCGACCTTTTCCACGCCCTTGGCGCCGAGCCAGGCGGCAAGGTCCGCATTGGCGAGCACGGTCGCGCCGGTCTCCTTCGCGATCCCGATCGTATCGCCGACATGGTCGCCATGACCGTGGGTCAGCAGGATATGGGTAAGGCCCGCCACGGCGTCCTTGCGGGTCGCCTCGTCGAAGGCCGGATTGCCGGTGAAGAACGGATCGATCAGGATCCTGGCTTTCGCCGTTTCGATCCGGAAGGCGGAGTGGCCGAGCCAGGTGATTTTCATGCTTGTTCTCCCGTTGGGGTCCTTGGCGCAATACAGAACCGGCGAAGGCCGTTTCCATCCATCGCCGGATCGTTATAAGCGTGGCCTTGAAGATGGAGCAACATGCAAGGAGCCGCCATGAGCGACGACGACTATATCTATGACGAAGCGACCGGCGAATGGCGGCCGGCATCCGAAATCGCCGCGGAGAAGGCGGCACAGAACCAGGTGCGCGATGCCAGCGGCACCGTGCTTGCCGACGGCGATTCGGTCGTGCTCATCAAGGACCTGAAGGTGAAGGGCGCCGGCCAGACGCTGAAGCAGGGCACGGTGATCAAGTCGATCCGCCTCACCGACAATCCGGAGGAGATCGACTGCCGGCATGAAGCCATCAAGGGCCTGGTCCTGCGCACGGAATTCGTGCGCAAGCGCTGAGAGGGTCCTTCATGGCAACGCTGACACTGGAAGAACTGGCCGAAACGCTCGCGCCCGGCCAGCCGATCGCCGGCCTCGACCTCGGCACGAAGACCATCGGGCTTTCGGTCTCCGATCTCGGCCGGCGGCTGGCGACGCCGCGGCCGGTGCTGAAACGCGTGAAGTTCACCCGGGATGCCGAGGTGCTGCTGGCCTTCGCGGCCAAGGAGAAGGTCGCCGCCTTCGTCATCGGCCTGCCGATGAACATGGACGGCAGCGCCGGGCCGCGCGTCCAGGCGACACGCGCCTTCGTGCGCTCCATGGCCGAGAAGACCGACATTCCCTTCGTCTTCTGGGACGAGCGGCTGTCGACGGTGGCGGCGGAACGCACGCTGATCGAGATGGACGTGTCGCGCAGGAAGCGGGCCGAACGCATCGATTCGGCCGCCGCCTCCTTCATCCTTCAGGGCGCGCTGGACAGGCTCTCGTCGCTGGCAAGGGCGGCGGGCGCGGACTGACGGCGGGCCTGCCACCAGGCGGCAATCTTCCCGCGGCGCCGGAAGGCGATGATGCCGAGCACGAGGAAGCTGTCGACGATGATGGCGCGCAGCACCAGCGGCGGCAGGTCCTCCGGCGGAATGCCGAGGATATGGCCGTAGATCTGGAACACCAAGTCATGCGCATCGCGCGTCAGCATGAAGAAGCCGAAGCTCATGTCGTAATAGGAAAGCCCGTACCAGCTGCCGAGCAGCGCGATGGGGCCGGCCCAGAGAATCAGGAACCACTTCATGCCGCCCTCCTCTTCGGTGCGAGAAGGTCGCCGGCCGCAAAGACGATCTCGCTGGCCGCCACGCCCGCGGCGATGACGAGAAGCGGAACGACGATATCCACCGCCGCAAAACAAAACAGGGTCGTCATGACCGAAATCCGGGCCGTTCTGGCCATAGGCTGCACTCGCTCACATGGTTAACACCAGGTAAACGACACCTTCACCCGTTAACCCTGTTCGCGCAATGTAAACCCGTCATTAAGGTTAATTTCCACACGGGTCCCGCCGGAGGTGAGCCTTGCAAGCCCGCGCAAGGCGTGGAATGAGCAGCGACCATCCCTCGCCCGCCCGGTTGCCATGCTCGCCATCTTCGAAAGCATCCTTCCCGTCTTCCTGCTCGTCGTGCTGGGGGTTTTTCTCAAGCGCTGGCGGCTGATCGATCGCGACATGTGGAACGGGCTCGAGCAGCTCGGCTTCTTCGTGCTCTTTCCCTGCCTGCTCTTCACGACGCTCGCCAAGGCCGAGTTTTCCGGCATCGCCGCCGGCAGCGTGGCGCTCGGCTCCATCGGCTCGCTGAGCTTCATCGCGCTGCTGCTGGCGCTCGCCTGGCCGCTCTTTCGCGCCGCCGGCGTCTCGGGCGCCGCCTATACCTCGGTCTACCAGACCTCGACGCGCTGGAACGCCTTCATCGCGCTTGCCATCGCCGAAAAGCTCTACGGGCCGGAAAGCCTTGCGCTGGTGGCGCTGGTCGCCACGCTGATCATCATCCCGATCAACCTCTACAATATCGGCATTCTCGTCTGGTTCGGCGGCGGCACGCGCAGCCTCAGGACATTCGCGCAGAAAATCGTCACCAATCCGATGATCATCGGCTCGGTGCTCGGCGTCACCATCAACCTTCTGGAAATCCCGGTCTACGCGCCGCTGATGCAAGCGGCGGAACTCGTCGCCGGCACCTCGCTCAGCCTCGGCCTGATCATGGTCGGCGCCGGGCTGAAGCTTGCCGATGCGCTGAAACCCCGGCCGCTGGCGCTGCTGCCGGTCGCCTTGAAGCTCGTGTTCATGCCGCTGGTCATGACGGCGGCCGCCTATGTCCTCGGCATGCGCGGCGAACCGCTGCTGACGATCGCCATGGGAGCGAGCGTGCCGACGGCGATGAACGGCTATGTGCTGGCCAAGCAGATGGGCGGCGACGCGCCGCTCTATGCCGCCGTCGCCACGCTGCAGACGATCGCCTCGTTCTTCACGATCCCGGTCGTGCTGGCTGCAACCGCCTACCTTGCCGGCGGATAGAGCAGGTCGACGATATAGGCCGAATCGAAGCGCGAATCGAGCATGCCGTAGGTCGAGCGCCAGCCCGAGGCGAGGCGCGTCTCGAGGAAGGCATCGGCGATACGGCCGGCACCGGCGCGGTAGAGCTCGGCCGCGGCGGCGGCAAGCGCCAGCTGCTCGACCAGCATGCGGGCCGCCCCCTCGTCGCGCTCGCAGAGCGACAGCGCCGCGCGCAGCACGTCGGCCGTCTTCTTGCCGGCCGGGCCGAGATCGCGGGCGAGCCCGGCGAACAGCATCTCGAACAGGTCCCTGCCCCGGCCGATGACGCGCATCAGGTCGAGCGCCATGACATTGCCCGAGCCTTCCCAGATCGCGTTGACCGGCGCCTCCCGGTAATGCCGGGCGATCGGCCGCTCCTCGACATAGCCGCTGCCGCCGATGCACTCCATCGCCTCGTAGATGAGGGCGGGCGCGATCTTGCAGCACCAGTATTTCGTCACCGGCGTCATGATGCGGGCATAGGCGGCGTCCTCGGCGCTGTCGCGCGCCTTGTCGAACGCCTCCGCCAGGCGCAGGGAAAGCGCGGTCGCGGCCGCGACGTCGAGCGCCATGTCGGCAAGCACGCGCGTCATGATCGGCTGGGCGACCAGCGGCTTGCCGAAGACGGTGCGGCCGCGCGTATGGTGCACGGCTTCTGCGAGCGAGGCGCGCATGATGCCGGAGGAGGCCAGCGCGCAGTCGAGCCGCGTCAGCGTCACCATGTCGAGGATGGTGCGGATGCCGGCATCGGGCGTGCCGAGCAGGAAGCCGAAGGTTTCGGAGAACTCGACCTCGGACGAGGCGTTGGAGCGGTTGCCGACCTTGTCCTTCAGGCGCTGGAAGCGCAGGCCGTTGCTGGAGCCGTCCTCCAGGAGGCGCGGCACGAGGAAGCAGCCGACGCCCTCGCGCGTCTGGGCGAGCATGACGAAACCGTCGCTCATCGGCGCCGACATGAACCACTTGTGGCCGGAGAGCCGGTAGATGCCCTCCCCGACGCGCTCGGCGGTGGAGGTGTTGGCGCGCACATCCGTGCCGCCCTGCTTTTCCGTCATGCCCATGCCGATGGTGACGGCGCTCTTCTGCATGGCGGGCTTGTTGGTGCTGTCATACTTGCGCGACAGGATTTTTCGCCCCCATTCGCGCTGCACCTGCGGCGAGACGGAGAGGGCCGCGACCGAGGCGCTCGTCATGGTCAGCGGGCAGAGATGGCCGCATTCGAGCTGGGCGGTGAGGTAGAAGCGCACCGCGCGCGCCTTGTGCGCCCTGCCCTTCTCGTCCGGCACGTTCTCCCACAGCGAGGAATGCAGGCCGCTCGCCATGGAGCGACGCATCAGCGCGTGCCAGGCGGGGTGGTAGTCGACGACGTCGAGGCGCTCGCCGCGCGGGCCGTGGGTGCGCAGCTGCGGCACGCCCTCGTTCGCCATGCGGGCGAGTTCCTGCGCTTCCGGCGAGGTCACGGAACGGCCGATCGCGTCGAACTCGTCGCGCAGCCCCTTGGGCATGGCGTCGGTGGCATCGACCAGCAGCGGGTCGGAGCGATAGGCGTTGATGCCCGACCAGAGCGGCGGCTGGTTGAGATCGGCGAGTTTCTGTTCGGTCGTCTTGTCGCGAGTCATGAGCGGGTTCTAGCCCAAGTCGCGGCGGGGCGAAACGGGGCCTTGCGGCTGCCGGCGCCCCGGGCTTCACAAAAGCGTGGGAATGCGCGGCCTTGCCGCCGCTTCGCCTTGCCGCGGGGGAACCGACCCTCTATAGACCCCGCGTATCCACGACAGTTGAGGCGGAGTTTCATGGACTTCTTTCCGCATCGCCACCTTCTCGGCATCAAGGGCCTGACCGAGCAGGAGATCACGCACCTGCTCGACCGCGCCGACGAGGCGGTGAAAATCTCCCGGCAGCGGGAGAAGAAAACGTCGACCCTCCGGGGCCTGACACAGATCAACCTGTTCTTCGAAGCCTCCACCCGCACGCAATCCTCCTTCGAGCTTGCCGGAAAACGCCTCGGCGCCGACGTGATGAACATGTCGGTCGGCAATTCCTCGGTGAAGAAGGGCGAGACGCTGATCGACACGGCGATGACGCTGAACGCCATGCACCCGGACGTGCTGGTCGTGCGCCACTCCTCCGCCGGTGCCGCCGCGCTCCTGGCGCAGAAGGTCTCCTGCTCGGTGGTCAATGCCGGCGACGGCCAGCACGAGCATCCGACCCAGGCCCTGCTCGACGCGCTGACCATCCGCCGCGCCAAGGGCAAGCTCTCGCGCATCATCGTCGCGATCTGCGGCGATGTGCTGCATTCGCGCGTCGCCCGCTCGAATATCCTGCTGCTCAACGCCATGGGCGCGCGCGTGCGCGTCGTCGCGCCTGCAACGCTTCTTCCCTCCGGCATCGCCGACATGGGCGCGGAGGTCTACCACTCCATGGAGGAAGGGCTGAAGGATGCCGACGTCGTGATGATGCTGCGCCTGCAGCGCGAGCGCATGTCCGGCGCCTTCGTGCCCTCGGTGCGCGAATATTTCCACTATTACGGGCTCGACGCGGAAAAGCTGAAGGCGGCGAAGGAGGATGCGCTCGTCATGCATCCCGGGCCGATGAACCGCGGCGTGGAGATCGCCTCCGAGATCGCCGACGGGCCGCAGAGCGTCATCGAGCAGCAGGTCGAGATGGGCGTCGCCGTCCGCATGGCCGTGATGGAAACGCTTCTCGTTTCGCAGAACCAGGGTGTCCGCGCATGACCCGCACCACCGTCCTGAAAAACCTCCGCATCCTGGACCCCTCGCGCAACCTGGACGAAAAGGGCTCCATCGTCATCGAGAACGGCAGGATCGCCGCCATCGGCAGCGGCGCGCAGAACCAGGGCGCACCGGAAGGCGCCGAGATCGTCGACGGACGCGGCCTCATCGCCGCCCCCGGCCTCGTCGATGCCCGCGTCTTCGTCGGCGAGCCCGGCGCCGAGCACCGCGAGACGATCGAATCGGCCTCCCGCGCCGCGGCGGCCGGCGGCGTCACCACTTTCATCACCATGCCGGACACCGATCCCGTCATCGACGACATCGCGCTTGTCGAATTCGTGCTGAAGAACGCCCGCGACAAGGCCATCGTCAACATCCACCCCGCCGCGGCCCTCACCAAGGGGCTGGCCGGCGAGGAGATGACCGAATTCGGCCTGCTGAAGGATGCCGGCGCCGTCGCCTTCACCAATGGCCGCAACCCGGTGCACAATGCGCAGGTGCTGCGCCGCGCCATGACCTATGCCCGCGAATTCGGCAGCGTCATCGCGCTCGAAACCCGCGACAAGTATCTCGGCGCCGGCGGCGTGATGAACGAGGGGCTGCTCGCAAGCTGGCTCGGCCTTTCCGGCAGCCCGCGCGAGGCCGAACTGATCCCGCTCGAACGGGACCTGCGCATCGCCGGCCTGACGCGCGGCAAATACCACGCGGCGCAGATCTCCGTGCCGGAATCGGCCGAAGCGGTGAAGCGCGCGAAGGAGTACGGCGCGGACGTCACCTGCGGCATCTCGATCAACCACCTGACGCTGAACGAGAACGACATCGGCGAATACCGCACCTTCTTCAAGCTCTCCCCGCCGCTGCGCGGCGAGGACGACCGCAAGGCCATGGTCGACGCGCTCGCCCGCGGCGAGATCGACATCATCGTTTCCTCGCACGACCCGCAGGACGTCGACACCAAGCGCCTGCCCTTCGCGGACGCGGCCGATGGCGCGATCGGCCTCGAGACCATGCTGGCGGCGGCGCTCAGGCTGCATCACAGCGGCGAGGTTCCGCTGATGCGGCTCCTCGATGCGCTCTCGACGCGGCCGGCGCAGATCTTCGGCCTTGACGCCGGCACGCTTTCGCCCGGCGCGCGCGCCGACATCGTGCTGATCGATCCCGACGAGCCCTGGCTCGCCACCAAGGACCGCTTCGTCTCGCGCTCGAAGAACACGCCCTTCGAAGATGCCCGCTTTACGGGACGCGCGATTAGCACCTATGTTGCCGGCGAACGGGTGTATTCGCTGGACTGAACGGGACATCGGCCCGGCGGAGAGCGTGGATCCTCGGGTCGAGCCCGAGGATGACGGAAGAAGGAAGATCGGAAGACGTTGAGAAACGTTGCCCCTGCCGGACCGTTTGATGGGGTCGGTAGCACCTCCCCCTCTCCGTCATCCTCGGGCTCGACCCGAGGATCCATGCCCCGCATGCAGACATTGGAACGGGGGAACTGACGTGTCCGACATCTTCACCTGGCAGCTCGGCGCCCTGCCGACGCTCGCCGCCCTCGCCTTCGGCTATCTCCTCGGCTCCATCCCCTTCGGCCTGATCCTCACCCGCATGGCCGGGCTCGGCGACGTGCGCCAGATCGGCTCCGGCAATATCGGCGCGACGAACGTGCTGCGCACCGGCAACAGGAAGCTTGCCGCGGCGACCCTGCTGCTCGACGCCCTCAAGGGCACGGCCGCCACCGCCATCGCCTCGCGCTGGGGCCTTGATGCCGGCCTTGCGGCGGGCCTTGCCGCCTTCCTCGGCCATCTCTTTCCCGTCTGGCTCGGCTTCAAGGGCGGCAAGGGGGTCGCGACCTATGTCGGCCTGCTGCTCGGCCTCGTGCCTGTCATGCTCGCCGTCTTCGCCGCCGTGTGGGTCGGCGTCGCCTATCTGACGCGCTATTCGTCCCTCTCCGCCCTGGTTGCAACCATCGTATCTCCGGTTGTATTGTGGTTTCTCGGCCACGAGAAGGTGGCGCTGCTGTTCGCCCTCCTCACGGTGATCACCTGGTGGAAGCACAGCGCCAATATCAGCCGCCTGCTCGGCGGCACGGAAAGCAAGATCGGCAGCAAGGGATAGAGATGGACGAGCGCAGCGCAAGGACGAGGGGAATTGCGCTGACGGACCGACAGAGGATCGCCTGGCTGCGGCTCATCCGCAGCGACAATGTCGGGCCGGTCACCTTTCGCGAGCTCATCAACCATTTCGGCAGCGCCGAAGCGGCGCTGGACATGGTGCCGGAACTCTCCCGCCGTGGCGGCGCATCGCGCAGCATCCGCGTCGCCAGCCGGGCCGAGGCCGAACGCGAGCTGGAAATCGCCGAACGGCACGGCGCGGCCTTCGTCGGCATCGGCGAGCCGGACTATCCGCCGCTGCTGCGCCAGATCGACGGCGCGCCGCCGCTTCTCGCCGTCAAGGGAAACCGTGCCGCTGCCGCGGCACCGGGCGTCGGCATCGTCGGCGCGCGCAACGCCTCGATTTCCGGCGTGAAATTCGCCGGCCTGCTGGCGCGCGAGATCGGCCGCTCGGGCTATTCCATCGTTTCCGGCCTTGCCCGCGGCATCGACACGGCCGCCCACCGCGCCAGCCTCGATACCGGCACGATCGCGGCCATGGCCGGCGGCCTCGACAAGCCCTATCCGCCGGAAAACATCGGCCTGCTTGCGGAACTCACCGAGGGACAGGGCCTTGCCGTCAGCGAGATGCCGTTCGGCTGGGAGCCCCGCGCCCGGGACTTTCCCCGCCGCAACCGGCTGATCGCCGGCATGTCGCTGGGCCTGGTGGTGGTGGAGGCGGCGGTGCGCTCCGGCTCGCTGATCACCGCGCGCAATGCGGCGGATTTCGGCCGGCTGGTCTTCGCCGTGCCCGGCTCGCCGCTCGATCCGCGCTGCGAGGGCACGAACGGCCTGCTCAAGGACGGCGCGACGATCGTGACGGCGCCGGAGGATGTGCTGGAGGGGCTGCGGCCGCTCTGCGAACCCGATCTCTTCACCCCGCGCCCGGGGGCCGGCGAACCCGCGGAGGACGTGCCGCCGACCCTCAGGCTGCCGCCGAGCGACGGCGAGCGGGAGCGCATCGCCGAGGCGCTGAGCCAGGTGCCGGCCGAGATCGACGAGATCATCCGCCATACCGGCATCGCGGCGGCGAGCGTCTACCTCGTCCTCCTAGAACTTGATCTTGCCGGCCGGCTTCAGCGGCATGCCGATGGCCGGGTCTCGATGAGCCCGGACTGAAAGCGGCCGCAGGCCGGCCAGGATATCCCCCGCCTCCACATAGGCCATCTCGATGAAATAGCGCAGCATGTCGGCGCCCTCGTTGTGCGCGACCGTGCGCAACTCGCCCAACATCTGACGTGTGTAGGCGATGTTCTCCTCTGCGGTATGCGGCGGAAGCGCGGGCTTGGAAGGTTTCGAGTTCATAGCTTTTCCGTTGTCCCGGGGATTTCAGAATCACCGTCAGGTTGCAATTCCTACGCCCAGAAGACGATACAATGATTATCAATAATTGCAACACTTGAATTGTATCGCATAAGTTGCATTTCAGCACATATGACTTGTATCTATAAGTGCGACATCTAAATTATCTCGTTTTGGTTGCAACTCGTTGTATCCCACTAATTTCACCCCTACCTCTTGACCCGGACGCTTTGTCTGTTCATGTCGAGACACGACTTTCCGGCGCAAGAGCGCCCTTTCGCCGCGCATTCCTGCGCGCGCTCCCGGTATCAGAGAAATGACGATGAATGTTGTAGTTGTGGAATCGCCCGCCAAGGCCAAGACGATCAACAAGTATCTCGGCCCCGGCTACAAGGTGCTTGCCTCCTTCGGCCATGTGCGCGATCTGCCCGCCAAGGACGGCTCGGTGCGCCCGGACGAGGATTTCGAGATGTCCTGGGAAGTGGACAGCGCCTCGGCCAAGCGCATCAAGGACATCGCCGACGCGATGAAGTCCTCCGATGGCCTCATTCTCGCGACCGACCCGGATCGCGAAGGCGAGGCCATCTCCTGGCACGTGCTCGACGTCCTGAAGAAGAAGCGCGTGATCGGCGACAAGCCGGTCAAGCGCGTCGTCTTCAACGCCATCACCAAGTCGGCCGTGCTCGACGCCATGCGCAACCCGCGCGACATCGACATCTCGCTGGTCGACGCCTATCTCGCCCGCCGCGCGCTCGACTATCTCGTCGGCTTCAACCTTTCGCCCGTGCTGTGGCGCAAGCTGCCGGGCGCCCGCTCGGCCGGCCGCGTGCAGTCGGTGGCGCTGCGCCTCGTCTGCGATCGGGAAGCCGAAATCGAGCGTTTCGTCTCGGAGGAATACTGGAACCTCTCCGCCCTCTTGAAGACCCCGCGCGGCGACGAGTTCGAGGCCCGCCTCGTTTCGGCGGAGGGCAAACGCCTCCAGGCGCGGTCGATCGGCAATGGCGAGGAGGCGAACCGCCTCAAGGCGCTGCTCGACGGCGCGGCCTACCGCGTCGAAAGCGTCGAGGCCAAGCCCACCAAGCGCAATCCCGCACCGCCCTTCACCACCTCGACGCTGCAGCAGGCCGCCTCCTCCAAGCTCGGCTTCTCGGCATCGCGCACCATGCAGGTCGCGCAGAAGCTGTATGAAGGCATCGACATCGGCGGCGAGACGGTCGGTCTCATCACCTATATGCGTACCGATGGCGTGCAGATGGCGCCTGAGGCGATCGACGCCGCCCGGCGTGCCGTCGCCAGCCAGTTCGGCGAGCGCTACGTGCCGGAAAAGCCCCGCTTCTATTCCACCAAGGCGAAGAACGCCCAGGAAGCGCACGAGGCGATCCGCCCGACCTCCTTCGACCGCACGCCCGACCAGGTGAAACGCTATCTCGATCCCGACCAGCTGCGGCTCTACGACCTCGTCTGGAAGCGCGGCATCGCCAGCCAGATGGCCTCCGCCGAGATCGAGCGCACGACGGTCGAGATCGAGGCGGACAATGGCGGGCGCAAGGCGGGCCTGCGCGCCACCGGCTCGGTCATCCGCTTCGACGGCTTCATCGCCGCCTATACCGACCAGAAGGAAGACGGCGAGCAATCGGACGACGGCGAGGATGGCGGCCGCCTGCCGGAGATCAATGCGAAGGAAACGGTCACCAAGCAGAAGGTGAACGCCACCCAGCATTTCACCGAGCCGCCGCCGCGCTATTCGGAAGCCTCGCTCATCAAGAAGATGGAGGAGCTCGGCATCGGCCGCCCGTCGACCTATGCCGCGACGCTCGCCACGCTGCGCGACCGCGAATATATCATCATCGACAAGCGCAAGCTGATCCCCGAAGCCAAGGGCCGTCTCGTCACCGCCTTCCTGGAAAGCTTCTTCACGCGCTATGTCGAATATGACTTCACGGCGGACCTCGAGGAAAAGCTCGACAAGATCTCGGCCGGCGAGCTCGACTGGAAGCAGGTTCTGCGCGATTTCTGGAAGGATTTCTTCGCGCAGATCGAGGATACCAAGGAGCTGCGCGTCACCAATGTGCTCGACGCGCTCAACGAAGAGCTGGCGCCGCTCGTCTTCCCCAAGCGCGAGGACGGCAGCGATCCGCGCATCTGCCA
The DNA here is from genome assembly GCF_050859155.1 of Shinella yambaruensis. Taxonomy (NCBI): domain Bacteria; kingdom Pseudomonadati; phylum Pseudomonadota; class Alphaproteobacteria; order Hyphomicrobiales; family Rhizobiaceae; genus Shinella; species Shinella yambaruensis. Next base: position 1,460,549 of record NZ_CP150638.1, on the reverse strand, counting down.
GGTGTGCGGCACCGGCAAGCTCTCGCTGAAGCTCGGCAAGTTCGGCGCCTTCGTCGGCTGCTCGAACTATCCGGAATGCAACTACACCCGCCAGCTTTCCGCCGACAACGGCTCGGATGCGGAGGCCGCCGCCTCCAACGAGCCGCAGAACCTCGGCAAGGACCCGCATACCGGCGAGGACATCACGCTGCGCACCGGCCGCTTCGGCCCCTATGTGCAGCGCGGCGACGGCAAGGAGGCCAAGCGCGCCAGCCTGCCCAAGGGCTGGACGCCGGCGAGCATCGACCACGAAAAGGCGCTTGCCCTGCTCTCGCTGCCGCGCGATATCGGCCAGCATCCGGAAACCGGCAAGATGATCTCCGCCGGCATCGGCCGCTACGGTCCGTTCCTGCTGCACGACGGCGGCTATGCCAATCTCGAAAGCGTCGAGGACGTCTTCTCGATCGGCCTCAACCGCGCCGTCTCGGTGATCGCCGACAAGCAGTCCAAGGGTCCCGGCGGCCGCTCGCGCGGCACACCCGCCGCGCTCAAGGCGCTCGGCGACCATCCCGATGGCGGCCCCGTCACCGTGCGGGACGGCAAGTACGGCCCCTATGTGAACTGGGGCAAGGTCAACGCGACGCTGCCGAAGGGCAAGGCCGCCGAGAGCGTCACGCTGGAGGAGGCGCTGGTGCTGATCGCCGACAAGGCCGGCAAGACGCCCACCAAGGGCAAGGCCAAGGCGGCGAAGACCACCAAGGCGGCAAAATCCGACGATGCCAAGGCCGCAAAGCCGAAGGCGGCGCCCAAGGCCAAGACCGCATCCAAGGCAAAGAAGGCCTGACGGCATGACGAGAGAACCACGCAGCCGGGCAGGACAATCCAAGCGGCCCGGCCGCGCGGGCCGTGACGTGCCGCCGGCAGACAACATCCCGATCATCCATGGCGTCATCCCGCCGCGCGACGTGCTGCTGCGCTTCATCGCCGAGCATCCGGAGCAGGCATCGAAACGCGAGATCGCCAAGGCCTTCGGCCTGAAGGGCGAGGCGCGCGTGGAACTGAAGGCGCTCCTGAAATCCTTCGAGGAGGACGGGCTCCTGGAAAAGCGGCGCAAGTCGCTCGTCCGCCCCGGCGCCCTGCCGCCCGTCACCGTTCTCGACATCACGACGCGCGATATCGACGGCGAGCTGATCGGCCGCCCGGCGGAATGGCTTGACGATGCGGGCGTCGCGCCGGCCGTGCTGATCCGCCAGTCAGGCGGCGTGCGCAGGGACAAGGCGCCCGTCGCCGGTCTCGGCGACCGCGTTCTGGCGAAGATCTTCCCGGCGAAGGAGCGCGGCGGCCCGGCCTATACGGCGCGGGTCATCAAGGTTCTCGACAAGAAGAAGAATTCCGGCATGGGCGTCTTCCGCGCCATGGCGGGCGGCGGCGGGCGCATCATGCCGATCGACCGGCGCGGCGAGGAGATGGACGTCGACGCGGAGTTCACGGCGGGCGCCAGGGACGGCGACCTCGTGGAGATCGATGTCGTGCGCATGGGCCGCTACGGCCTGCCGCGCGCGCAGATCAAGGGCGTGATCGGCTCCGTCGCCTCGGAAAAGGCGATCTCGATGATCGCCATCCATTCCCACGGCATCCCCTATATCTTCCCCGACGCGGTGATCCGCGAGGCGGAGGCCGCAGGGCCCGCGACCATGGCGCATCGCGAGGACTGGCGCAGCCTGCCGCTCATCACCATCGACCCGGCCGACGCCAAGGACCACGACGACGCCGTCTTCGCCGAGCCGGACCCCTCCCCGGACAATCCGGGCGGCGTGATCGTCACCGTCGCCATCGCCGATGTCAGCTACTATGTGCGGCCGAAATCGGCGCTCGACCGCGAGGCGCTGAAGCGCGGCAACTCGGTCTATTTCCCGGATCGCGTGGTGCCCATGCTGCCGGAGCGCATTTCCAACGACCTCTGCTCGCTGAAGGAGGGCGTCGACCGCCCGGCGCTCGCCGTGCGCATGGTCTTCTCGCATGAAGGCCGCAAGGCAAGCCACACCTTCCATCGCATCATGATGAAGAGCGCGGCAAAGCTCTCCTACCAGCAGGCGCAGGCTGCCATCGACGGCGCGCCCGACGACAAGACCGGCCCGATCCTCGAGACGATCCTGAAGCCGCTGTGGGACGCCTACCGGATCATGACGGTCGGCCGGAACCGCCGCCAGCCGCTCGAGCTCGACATGCCCGAGCGTAAGATCCTCCTGAAGGAGGACGGCACCGTCGACCGGGTCTTCGTGCCGCCGCGGCTCGATGCGCACAAGCTCATCGAGGAGATGATGATCCAGGCGAACGTCTCGGCCGCCGAGACGCTGGAGAAGAAGAGGCAGGTCCTCGTCTACCGTGTGCACGACGCGCCCTCGCTCGCCAAGCAGGAGGTGCTGCGCGAGTTCCTGCAGACGCTCGACATCACGCTGGTGAAGGGCGGCAGCATGCGCTCCAACCATTTCAATGGCGTGCTTTCGAAAGCCAAGGACAAGCCCTTCGAGCAGATGGTGAACGAGATGGTGCTGCGCTCGCAGAGCCAGGCGATCTACAGCCCGGAAAACATCGGCCATTTCGGGCTCAACCTGATGCGGTACGCCCATTTCACCTCGCCGATCCGCCGCTACGCGGACCTCATCGTGCACCGGGCGCTGGTGGGCTCGCTCGGGCTCGGCGAAGGCGGCATCACGCCGGACGAGGAGGCCGCGCTGGACGACATTTCCGCGGAAATCTCGACCTTCGAGCGCCGCGCCATGGCGGCCGAGCGCGATACGGTCGACCGGCTGATCGCCCATCACCTTGCCGGGCGCATCGGCGAGGAGTTCGACGGGCGCGTCTCGGGCGTCACCAAGGCGGGACTTTTTGTCACCCTGCCGGAGTATGGTGCCGACGGTTTCGTGCCTATATCTATGCTCGGACGCGACTATTACATCTATGACGAGGCGCATCAGGCGCTTTCCGGCGAGAAGACCGGGCTCGGCTATCGCCTCGGCGACACGGTGCGCGTCAAGCTCGCGGAAGCGGTGCCGCTGGCCGGCTCTCTCCGGTTCGATATGATCAGCGAGGGACGCAAGATGCCGACGGCGGTGCGCTCCTTCCACAAGTCGGGCCGGCGCAAGGATGGCGCCTCGCGCCGCCAGCCGGGCACGCGCCCACCGCGCGGAAGACGCTGAGCGCCGCAGCAGGAAGAAAACAGCCGGAGAAGGCGCCGGCGGGAAGGACATGGACATGCAGGCGAACGACAACAACGGCGGCATGCAGCATTTCGGCGACAACCCGGCCGACACGCCTGCGGAACGCCCGCTCGGCCGCGCCATCAAGCGCGGCATGCTGAACCGCTGCCCGGCCTGCGGTTCCGGCCGCCTGTTCAAGTCCTTCGTCAAGCCCGTCGATCACTGCGCGGCCTGCGGCGAGGATTATACACACCAGCGCGCCGACGACCTGCCGCCCTATCTCGTCATCACCATCGTCGGCCATGTCGTGCTCGGCGGCTACATGGCGACGGACCTCGTCTGGCCGCTCACCACCTGGCAGCATCTGGCCATCTGGGCGCCGATCACCGTCATCCTCTCGCTTCTTTTGCTCCAGCCTATCAAGGGCGGCGCCATCGGCCTGCAATGGGCGCTGAAGATGCACGGCTTCGGCGCCAAGCCGGAAGAGACCGAAGCGGACACGACGTCCGCCTACGGCGACCGGACGGCATGACGCCCGTCCGGCCCGTCGATGCAGCCTCGATCCTGCTCCTCGACCGGTCTGGCGAGGGCATGCGCGTGCTCGTCGGCCGGCGCAGCAGCAAGCACGTCTTCATGCCGGACGTCTATGTCTTTCCCGGCGGACGGCGCGATGCGGGCGACCGCCTCGTTCCCGTCGCCAATCCGCTGAACCCGCAGGCCTGCGAGCGGCTGGCGCTGCGCAGCGGCACGCGCTGTTCCGATTCGCGCCTGCGCGCCCTCGGCGTGGCGGCGCTGCGCGAACTCTACGAGGAAGCCGGCATTTCCGTCGGCACGCCGCTTGCCGAACCGGCGCCGAGCACCCTGCCCTTCCGCCCCGACCTCTCCGGCCTCAGGTTCCTTGCCCGCGCCATCACGCCGGCCGGTATGGTGCGGCGGTTCGACACGCGCTTCTTCACGCTCTTTACCGACGAGGCGGGCGTCGATCCGGCCGGCGCGACGGCGAGCCACGAACTGGAAGACCTGCGCTGGGTCGATATTTTTGACCACAAGGGCATCGAGATGCCCGACATAACCGTATTGATCCTTGAAGAGCTTCGAAAAAGCCTTCAGGAAGACAAGTCTCTGCCCTTCGGAAGAGCCGTGCCGCTGTACCACACCCAGCGCGGGCGCCTCCTTCGGGACCTTCTTTGAGGATCGACCGCATATGACGCAGCCGCAATCCGGCACCTCCGGCCCGGTGGACAGCATCCACTGGCGGTCTCTCATTGCAGCCGTCGCCGCCATTTCCGCCGTCGGCATCGCGATCGGCCTCGGCCTTCCGCTGCTCTCGATCATCATGGAAAAGCGTGGCATCTCCTCCACGCTCATCGGCATCAATTCCGCCATGGCCGGCATCGCCGCCATGGTCGCCGCGCCCTTCACCACGCGCCTTGCGCATGCCTGCGGCACCTCGACCACCATGCTGGGCGCCATCCTGCTTGCGGCCGTCAGCGGCCTCGGCTTCTACTACATCCAGAATTTCTGGCTGTGGTTTCCGCTCCGTCTCGTCTTCCACGGCGCGATCACCACGCTCTTCATCCTCTCCGAGTTCTGGATCAACGCCGCCGCCCCGCCCCGGCGGCGCGGCCTGGTGCTCGGCATCTACGCCACGGTCCTCTCGCTCGGCTTCGCCACAGGCCCCCTGCTCTTCTCGCTCCTCGGCAGCGACGGCGTGCTGCCCTTCGCTGTGGGCGCGGGCATCATCCTGCTTGCCGCCGCCCCCATCTTCATCGCGCGCGGCGAAAGCCCGATCATCGACGAGAAGCCGGAGCTGCATTTCATGCGCTACATCCTTCTCGTGCCGACGGCGACGGCGGCGGTCTTCATCTTCGGCGCGGTGGAAGTGGGCGGGCTCTCGCTCCTGCCCATCTATGCGACGCGCGCCGGCTTCAGCGAGCCCCAGGCGGCCCTTCTGCTCACCGTCATGGGCATCGGCAACATGGCGTTCCAGATTCCGCTCGGCATGCTCTCCGACCGCATGAAGGACCGCAGGCGCCTGCTGACCATCATGGCGGTCATCGGCCTTGTCGGCGCCCTCTGCCTGCCGCTCATCGCGCACAGCTGGGTGCTGATGGCCGCCGTGCTGCTGCTGTGGGGCGGCTGCGTCGCCGGCCTCTACACGGTGGGCCTCAGCCACCTCGGCTCGCGCCTGCACGGGGCGGACCTTGCAGCCGCCAATGCCGCCTTCATCTTCTGCTATGCGGTGGGCACCGTGGTCGGTCCGCAGGCGATCGGCGCGGCGATGGACGTTTCCGGCAATGACGGTTTTGCCTGGGCGATCGTCGCCTTCTTCGGGTTTTACCTCGTACTTTCGCTCGCCCGGATGGTTTTCCGGCCGAAACAGGCTTGACTTTTCGGGCGCGATTTGTAGTTTCCGCCCAGATTTAAGCCGTGGAGCAGACTGGCTGTCCGCGGCTTCGTTTTTCATAAAGGCAGGACGACCATGGCCAAGGCTACCACCATCAAGATCAAGCTGCTGTCGACGGCCGACACCGGTTTCTTCTACGTAACCACGAAGAACAGCCGTACGATGACGGAAAAGATGACCAAGACGAAGTACGACCCGGTCGTCAAGAAGCACGTCGAATTCAAGGAAACCAAGATCAAGTAATCTTGGGAACCATTGCGGTTCGCAAAGGCGCTGGACGGAAACGTCCGGCGCCTTTTCTTTTGGCTGCGGGCCGGCGCCCCGTTCTGGTCTCCGAATCAAAAACGCCGCTCCCGTGAAGGGAGCGGCGTTGAACGGGGGTCGACCAATTATGACAACGGCACGAGGATTCCGTATTTGTCATAACCGGTCGACCGACCCCACGACCCAGGAGATGCGGCGGACCTAGCATCATGGGGTAACCGGTTGTGTGGGCTTGTTTGCCACCCATGAGTTGAGCATCGCGCGAAAAAGAAAAAAAATCAACGAATTCTTAACGCTCCCCCGACGCCTCGTTGTCTCATAGTTAATCGCGGTGGGGACAAGTGTGCCAAGGAGCACCGGTTTCGTCATGGATCACGACAAGGACAGACCCGCATCCTTCAACCAAGGCACGAAGGGCCTGCAACCCTGACAAACCGCCCCGTTGGCGCACGGAAAGATTGCGCGCAATACAACCCATTGATAAAATTCGCCAAACTTGAATGGTATGATTTATAACAAGATTTCACGACAGGCCGCACTCCCGCGGCGTCGTGCTATTCATCTCCGCCGGCAAACGGCCTTTTGGGGCAACTGCCCGATTTTCAAGGCAAATGCCCAGCAACTAAATTGCCTGTGGACAAACGTGAGGCGAATCGGCCGACTCAGGCGGCTGCCGCCACCACCCGGTTGCGGCCGGAGCGCTTCGCCTCGTAGAGCGCCGCATCGGCACGCTTCAGCAGGGCATCGGGACTGTCCCCCGCCGGCAGCGCGCTGGCAAGGCCGAGCGAGGCGGTGACGGGCAGGAAGACATCCGTGCCGGGCACGCGGAACGGTTCCCGCTCGACGATCGCGCGAAGGCGCTCCGCCACGCCCGCCGCCATCTCGGCCGACGTGTCCGGCATGACCAGAACGAATTCCTCCCCGCCGTAGCGGCAGGCAAGGTCGGCGCCGCGCACGGCCGAGCGCACGCGGTTGGCGAATTCGCGCAGCACGGCGTCGCCCGCATCGTGGCCGTAGGTATCGTTGACCAGCTTGAACCGGTCGATATCGGTGATGCAGACCGACAGCGGCCGGCCGCGCGCGGCGGCGCGGTCGATCAGGAGCTTCATGTGATTGTCGAGGTAGCGGCGGTTGTGCAGGCCCGTCAGGCCGTCCGTGACGGCCAGCTCGATGGTCTGGCGCACGCTGGCGCGCAGGCGGTCGTTGCAGCGCTTGCGGCGGATCTGGGTGAGGCTGCGGGCGATCAGCTCGTTCGGATCGACCGGCCGCATCAGGTAGTCCGTCACGCCGAGATCGAGCGCGCGCACGACCATGTCGTCGTCGCCCTGCTCGGCAATCAGCAGGATCGGCAGGAAGCGCGTGCGCTCCAGCGAGCGAAGCTGCGAGCACAGGCGCAGCGGATCGTAGTCGTCGAAATTGGCGTTGACGATCACCAGTTCGAAATTGCTCTCGGCCGCCTGGAAGAGCGCGGCCTGCGGGTCCGACATGCTGGTGACATCGGCGATCGGCTTCAGCGCGCGCGCGATGCGCTCCTGCGAGCTTGCCCGGCCGTCGACGAGCAGCACGTCGCCCGGCTCGTCGCCCAAGGAATCGTCGAGCTCCTCCTCCATGGAGATGGCGCGGGCGGTGGCCGCGCGCATGCGCAGCTCGTCCGTCAGCGTCTTCAACCGCACGAGGCTTTTCACCCGCGACATGAGCTGCAGGTCGTTGACCGGCTTGGTCAGGAAGTCGTCGGCACCGGCCTTGAGGCCCCGCACCCGGTCGGACGGCTGGTCGAGCGCCGTCACCATGACCACCGGGATATGGGCGGTGCGCGGATTGGCCTTCAGCCGCTCGCAGACCTCGAAACCGTCGATGCCGGGCATCATGATGTCGAGCAGGATGAGGTCGACCTGGGTGCGCTCGCACATGGCCAGCGCGTCGTAGCCATTCCCGGCCGTCAGCACGTCGAAATATTCCGCCAGCAGCCGTGCCTCGAGCAGCTTCACATTGGCCGGAATGTCGTCGACGACGAGAATGCGTGCTGTCATGCCCCTGACCTCCGCCTCAAGCGTCGCCGAGATAGGTTTTGATCGTTTCGATGAATTTCGGAACGGAGATCGGCTTGGAGACATAGGCCTCGCAGCCGCCCTGGCGGATGCGCTCCTCGTCGCCCTTCATCGCAAAGGCCGTGACAGCGATCACCGGGATGACATGGAGCTCGTCGTCCTCCTTCAGCCACTTGGTGACCTCAAGGCCCGAGACCTCCGGAAGCTGGATGTCCATCAGGATCAGGTCCGGGCGATATTTCCGGGCAAGATCAAGGGCTTCCATGCCATTACGGGTCTGGATGGTCGTATAGCCGGACGCCTCGATGAGGTCCCGGAAGAGCTTCATGTTGAGCTCGTTGTCCTCGACAATCATCACCTGCTTGGGCATCGTGCGTCCCTGTTCCTCTCACCGGCCTTGCAACCTTTTGGGAGATCGATACGTTGCGGCAGAGCCGAAATCACCCAGCCTGTCCGCATCAACGTTAGCGTGACTTGGTTGATTAAAAGGTAAATTTCCCGAGGGAAAACGATGAAAAGCCAAAAAGATACACCCGCGGTGGCCGAGGCGGAGGCAACCGCCGTCGCCATCCTCGGCTGGCTTGCCGGCGAACCGGAGCTGCTGTCGCGCTTCCTCGCGCTCACCGGCGTTGCCCCTTCCGAAGTGCGCAATGCCATCAACGATCCCGGCTTCCTCGCCGGTCTCGTCGGCTTCCTGATGGACCACGAGCCGACGCTTCTCGCCTTCAGCGCGGCGACGGGCGTCACGCCGGAGGCGGTCGTGCATGCCCACGCCATCCTCTCCGGCCCATATGGCGGCGAGGATTTCTGAGCGGGCGCTTCGCCGGGGTCGCCACGCGCTTGCCTGTGCGTCGTCATGCATTCACCTCCGGCGACTATTGAGACTCGTGAATTTAAGCAGTAATGTCGCGATGTTCAATATTTGTTCCATACGATGAGCATCGCCGACTCGCGTTTTCCGGGCTTCTGCCGCGACTGCCTTGCCGGGCAGCCGGCCAATCTGCGCCGCTGCCGTGCCTGCGGCAGCCCCCGCCTCGTCTATCATGACGAGCTCTACGGCCTGACGCTCGCCCATATCGACTGCGACGCCTTCTACGCCGCGATCGAAAAGCGGGACAATCCGGAGCTTGCCGACAAGCCCGTCATCGTCGGCGGCGGCAAGCGCGGCGTCGTCTCCACCGCCTGCTATGTCGCGCGGATCCATGGCGTGCGCTCGGCCATGCCGATGTTCAAGGCGCTGGAGGCCTGCCCGAACGCCGTCGTCATCAGACCGAACATGGAGAAATACGTCGCCGTGGGCCGGCAGGTGCGCGCGATGATGCAGGACCTGACGCCGCTGGTGCAGCCGCTTTCCATCGACGAGGCCTTTCTGGAGCTCAAGGGCACCGAACGCCTGCACCACGACCCGCCCGCCCGGGTGCTCGCCCGCTTCGCCCAGCGCGTGGAGAAGGAGGTCGGCATCACGATCTCGATCGGCCTTTCCTATTGCAAGTTCCTCGCCAAGGTCGCCTCGGACCTCAACAAGCCGCGCGGCTTTTCCGTCATCGGCGTGGCCGAGGCGCTCGACTTCCTGCGCGAAAAGCCGGTGCGCCTCATCTGGGGCGTCGGCAAGGCCTTCGCCGAGACGCTGGAGCGCGACGGCATCCGCACCGTCGGCCAGTTGCAGACCATGGAGGAAACCGACCTGATGCGTCGCTACGGCGTGATGGGCAAGCGGCTCTTCAACCTCTCCCGCGGGCAGGACGACCGGGAGGTGCACCCGAACGACCCGGCCAAGAGCGTGTCGGCCGAAACCACCTTCTTCGACGATATCGCGGGCTATGACGAGCTGGTGACGCATCTGCGCCGCCTCAGCGAGAAGGTGGCCACGCGCCTGCGCAAATCCGGCATTGCCGGCCATACGGTCGTGCTCAAGCTGAAGACCGCCGATTTCAAGGGCCGCACGCGCAACCGCAAGCTGGAAGACCCGACCATGCTTGCCGACCGCATCTTCCGCACCGGCGTCGAGCTCCTGCGCAAGGAGATCGACGGCACGAAGTACCGGCTGATCGGCATCGGCGTCAGCGACCTTGCCGATCCCGGCCGCGCCGATCCGCCGGATCTCGTCGATCCCGCCGCCGGTCGCCGCGCCGCCGCCGAAGCCGCGATGAACACGCTGCGCGACAAGTTCGGCAAGGCGAGCGTGGAGACCGGCTATACGTTCGGCAAATCCGGCCCGGCTCGTTTTCACGAAAAGTTGACATTCAAGACCGCCGGAAAAATCGACGACCCGACCGAATAAATCCCGGCAAGCCGGCGTTCTGACTGCATCGGGATGGCACAGATCGGGGAAGCGCCGGCAAGCATCAAGCCTTCCTTAAACCGGATGCACTACGCTTCCCGCCGGTTTGTATTGCGTACGGATGGGTCACATGAAGTTTCGCCTCGTTACCGGCATGAGCATGTTGGGCCTGATGCTGAGCTGCGCCACCGCGCTCGGCGGCACGCTCGAAGGTCCGCTCCAGATCATGGTGTCGAAGGACCTGCAGCAATTGAAGGTCTACGATGGCGGCGTGGTGGTCGCCACCTCGCGCGTCTCCACCGGCAAGGCGGGACATTCGACGCCAACCGGCATCTTCTCGATCCTCGAGAAGAAACGCACGCACTTCTCCAACCTCTACGACAGCGCGCCGATGCCCTTCATGCAGCGGCTGACCTGGTCGGGCATCGCGCTGCACGCCTCCAACAGCGTGCCGTCCTATCCCGCCTCGCACGGCTGCGTGCGCCTGCCGAACGAGTTTGCGAAGACGCTGTTCAGCACGACGCGCCGCGGCGGCCACGTCCTCATCACCGACCACGAGGTTGCGCCGCAGCGCATCGTGCATGCCGCGCTGTTCAAGCCCGTCGTCGTCGTGCCGGATACGCCGCTGCTCTCGGATGCGGGCCTGCGCCCCGCCCTCATCGAAGCCGGCGACAGGAGCGTCGAGGTGGCGATGACCGATCCGAAGCCGGATATCATCACGCCCATCGTGCAGAAGACCGAGCAGGACCCGATCCGCATCCTCATCACCCGCCGCGGCGAGCGCGAGATGCTGATGGACCTGCAGGCCCTCCTCAATTCGCTCGGCCATGACGCCGGCGTGCCGGACGGCCTGCACGGCAAGCAGACCGTGGCCGCCATCCGCGCCTTCCAGCGCGCCGAGGGGCTGACGGAGGACGGCGTGATCGCGCCGGAGCTCATCGCCGCCGTCTATGCCAAGGCCGGCAAGGGGGCGCCGCCGAACGGGCAGATCCTCGTGCGGCAGAAGTTCAAGCCCGTGCTCGAAATGCCGATCGCCATCCGCGATCCGGACATCGCCCTCGGCACGCATTTCCTGCTCGCCCGCGGGGTCGATGCCGACAAGGGCAAGGCGGAATGGTACGGCGTGAGCATGGACAACCAGCTCTCGCAGGCGACGATGAAGCGCCTCGGCATCACCACCGAAGCGGACGCCGCCGCCCCCGACGCGCTGGCCAGGACCCTCGACCGCCTCGACATTCCCGAGGAGATGCGCCTGCGCATTTCCGGCCTGATGGGCGAAGGCGCCTCCCTCTCCATCTCCGACACCGGCCTCGGCCCGGAGACCGGCGACGGCACGGACTTCATCACCGTGACGCGCAAGGTGCAGAAGGCGGATGCCGGGATCGTGCAAGGCGGCAAGAAGACGAAGAAAAAGAAGAAGACGTCATCGATCTCCGTCGTCAACTGACCGGAGACGCCTGACATGACATCAGGGCCGCTCGCTCTTCCGGCGCGGCGGCCCTTTTCGTTCCGTCCCTCGCCGAAACATCGCGGCAGAAATTGCGCACCGCGTCAGGACGGTTTGGCGAGAAGACCCGTCGCAAGCGCCTGGAACACCTCGATCGCCTTCGGCAGGACACCCTTCGGATCGTCGCTCGCCGCGATCCAGAGCGCGGCGTTGAACGCCATGCTGCTGAGGAGCCGGGCGGCGGCCTCGGCATCCACCGGCTTGAGCATTCCTTCGGCGATGAGTTGTTCCACCTTCGCCTGCGTGACCTGCAGGCAGTTGCTCTGGCTCGGCCATCGCGAGGGGTCTCCCAGCACGGCAGGCCCATCGAGCAGGACGATGCGCTGCACCTCGGGGTCGAGGGACATTTCGATATAGGCCGCTCCTTCCGCCAGGAGGCCGCTCCAATCGTCTCCTGCGCAAGCGCCGATCTGCTTGGCGCGCGCGGCTATCTCCGTGTCGATCTGATGCACGACCGCCGCGAGAAGACCCCGCTTGTCGCCAAAAATATTGTAGAGCGCGCCGCGCGTCAGCCCCACATCGGCGGTCAAGTCGTCCATGGAGGCGGCCGCGTATCCCTTCCTGCCGAAGGCCTTGCGCGCCGCGCCGATCAGCTTGATCCGGTTTTCCTCCATCATCGCGATGCGTCGATTCACGCTTTCATCCTCGTTCTTTTCATATACGGCGCGTATATGAACTTGACATCGCGGCCCCGAACACCCAATTTCATATACGTGGCGTATATGAAATTACGATCGCTGTGAAGCATCCTGGCCTCCCCGGCCACTTCCACCCTTGAAAGAGAGATCAACCATGACCCAGCGCGAAGCGATTTTTCCGGCGGACAGACACGCCCTCTACGACGAGCACGGCTATTCGGCCGCGATCAAATCCGGCGACCTCCTGTTCGTCTCCGGCCAGGTCGGCAGCCGTTCCGACGGCACGCCGGAGCCCGATTTCGAGCAGCAGGTGCGCCTCGCCTTCCGGAACCTCAAAGCGACGCTCGCGGCAGCGGGCTGCACCTTCGACGACATCATCGACGTGACATCCTTCCACACAGATCCGGAAAACCAGTTCGGCACGATCCTGGCCGTCAAGCAGGAGATCTTCGAGACGCGCCCCTATCCGAACTGGACCGCGATCGGCGTGAACTGGCTCGCCGGTTTCGACTTCGAGATCAAGGTTGTCGCCCGCGTGCCGGCGGCCGCATAGGCCTCAGACCAGTTCCACCTCCAGCACGCCCGGCGTGGAGCGCATGGCGGCGGCGATTTCCGAGGAGATGCGGAAGCGTTCACTCAGCTCCACCTCGATTTCCCGCTGGCCGTCGTCCTTGATCACGATAAAGGAGACGAGGCCGTCGCCCTTCGTGTTGAGATGGGCGGCGATGGAGCGCAGAGGGCCGCTGTCGCGCACATAGACGCGCAGCGCCTTCTGGGTCTGCAGCGATTCCTCCTCGAGCGAACGCAACGTCTGGATGCGCAGGCCGATGCCCTCCGGCCGCTCCTCCGCCTGCACGGTCATGACCAGCGATTTGCCGGGCTCCAGAAGATCGCGGTACTGGTTCAGCATTTCGGAGAACAGCACCGCCTCGAACTGGCCGGACGAATCGGAAAAGGCGACGATGCCCATCTTGTTGCCGGTGCGCGTCTTGCGCTCCTGCTTCGAGGTGACCGTGCCGGCAAGGCGGCCGGCGGTGGCGCCGCGCTTCACCGCGCCGGAAAAATCGCCGAAGGTCTGCACGCGCATCTTGGAGAGGATCGGCGCATAGGTGTCGAGCGGATGGGCCGACAGGTAGAAGCCGAGCACCTGGAACTCGCGGTGCAGTTTTTCCGAGGCGAGCCAGGGCGTGTAGGAGGGGAGCGTGATGACCTCCGGCCCCGTCGCCGCGCCCATGCCGAAGATATCGCCCTGCCCGCTCGTCTTGTTCTCCTGCGCACGCTGGGCAGCGCCGAGAAGCCGGTCGAGGCCTGCGATCATCGCTGCGCGGTCATGGCCGAAGCAATCGAAGGCGCCGGCGACGATCAGGCTTTCGAAGACGCGGCGGTTGACGAATTTGGGATCGATGCGCGCGCAGAAATCCTCAAGGCTCTTGAAGGGCGCAGACCCGCGCACATCGACGATATGCTGCACGGCGGCCCCGCCGACCCCCTTGATGGCGGCAAGCGCATAATAAATGCGGTTCTCGCCGGTCTCGAAATGGGCGAACGAGGTCTGCACCGACGGCGGGATGACCTCGATGCCGAGGCGGGCGGCATCCTGCCGGAAATCGTTCAGCTTGTCCGTGTTGGACATATCGTAGGTCATCGACGCGGCGAGGAACTCGACCGGGTAATGCGCCTTCAGATAGGCCGTCTGGTAGGAGACGATGGCATAGGCGGCGGCGTGCGACTTGTTGAAGCCGTAGTTCGCGAACTTGGCGAGCAGGTCGAAGATCAGGTCGGACTGCGGCTTCGACACGCCGTTCCTGACGGCGCCATCGACGAAGCGGGCGCGCTGCTTGTCCATCTCCTCCTTGATCTTCTTGCCCATGGCGCGGCGCAGAAGGTCGGCCTCGCCGAGCGAATAGCCGGACAGGACCTGGGCGATCTGCATCACCTGTTCCTGGTAGACGATGACGCCCTGCGTCTCCTTCAGGAGGTGGTCGATCATCGGATGGATCGATTCGATCTCCTCCTCGCCGTGCTTGCGGGCGTTGTAGACCGGGATGTTCTCCATCGGGCCGGGGCGGTAGAGCGCCACCAGCGCGATGATGTCCTCGATGCAGTCCGGCCGCATGCCGATCAGCGCCTTGCGCATGCCCGCGCTTTCCACTTGGAACACGCCGACCGTCTCGCCGCGCGACAGCATCTCGTAAGTGAGCTGGTCGTCGAGCGGCAGGCTTTCGAGATGCACCTCGATACCGCGCTTGCGGATGAAGTCGACCGCGGTCTTCAGCACCGTGAGCGTCTTCAGGCCGAGGAAGTCGAACTTGACGAGGCCGGCCTGCTCCACCCATTTCATGTTGAACTGGGTGACCGGCATGTCGGAGCGCGGATCTCGGTACATCGGCACGAGCTGCGAGAGCGGCCGGTCGCCGATCACGATGCCGGCGGCGTGCGTCGAAGCGTGGCGGTAGAGGCCCTCGATCTTCTGGGCGATATCGAGCAGGCGCGCGACGACCGGCTCCTTCTCCGCCTCCTCCTGCAGTTTCGGCTCCTCCTCGATCGCCTTGTAGAGCGGCGTCGGGTTGGCCGGGTTGTTCGGCACCAGCTTGCAGATCTTGTCGACCTGGCCATAGGGCATTTCGAGCACGCGCCCGACGTCGCGCAGCGCCGCGCGCGCCTGCAGCGAACCGAAGGTGATGATCTGCGCCACCTGCTCGCGGCCGTATTTCTGCTGCACGTAGCGGATCACCTCTTCGCGGCGGTCCTGGCAGAAGTCGATGTCGAAGTCCGGCATCGAGACGCGTTCCGGGTTGAGGAAGCGCTCGAAGAGCAGCGAGAATCGCAGCGGATCAACGTCGGTAATCGTCAGCGCGTACGCGACCAGCGAGCCCGCGCCTGAGCCGCGGCCCGGACCGACCGGGATGTTGTGCTGCTTGGCCCATTTGATGAAGTCGGCAACGATCAGGAAGTAGCCGGGGAACTTCATCCGCTCGATGACGCTGAGCTCGAAATCCAGCCGCTCGCGATAATCCTGCTCCGTATAGCCCGGCGTCAGGCCGAGCAGCTTCATGCGGCTTTCGAGGCCCTCCACGGATTGCCGGCGCAACTCCGCCGCCTCCGCCCTCTCGGCCTCCTCCGGATCCGCCGAAGCGCCGGTGAAGCGCGGCAGGATCGGGCCGCGCGTCTTCAGCACGAAGGAGCAGCGCCGCGCGATCTCCACCGTGTTCTCCAAGGCCTCCGGCAGGTCGGCGAAAAGCTTCGCCATGTCCTTTCGGCTCTTGAGGTAGTGGTCCGGCGACAGGCGGAAGCGGTTGTCGTCCGAGACCATCGCATTGTGCGCCACCGCCATCAGCGCGTCGTGTGCATCGTAATCGTCCGGGGCCGGGAAGAACGGCTCGTTGGTCGCCACCAGCGGCACGTCCTCCGCATAGGCAAGCTCCACCATCCGCCGCTCGTGCTGCCTGTCGTAGCGGCCATGCCGCTGCAGCTCGATATAGAGCCGGTCGCCGAAGACCTTCTTCAGTGCCTGAAGCCGTGCCCGCGCCATTGCCGGCTGGCCGGCCAGGAAGGCCATGTCGACCGGACCGCCGCTCGCGCCGGAAAGCGCGATCAGCCCTTCCGCGCCCTCCTCGACCAGCCAGCTATAGGCGATCCGGATCGCCTGGCTGCCCTCGCCGCCGAGATAGGCGCGGCTGACGAGCGCGACGAGCCGGGCGTAACCCGCATCCGTCGCCGCCAGAAGCACGATCGAGGGCAGCTTTGCAAGCTGGGCCTGTCCGCCGCGCCGCTCGCCTTCCCCTTCGTCTTCCATGTCGATCGACAGCTGGCAGCCGATCAGCGGCTGGATTCCCTCGCTAATCGCCTTCTGCGAGAATTCGAGCGCCGCGAACAGGTTGTTCGTGTCGGTGATCGCGATCGCCGGCTGCTGGTCGGAAGTCGCCTTGCCGATGATCTTCTTGATCGGCAGGGCGCCTTCGAGCAGCGAGAAGGCCGAATGCACGCGCAGGTGCACGAATTCCGGCGTCTGTACTATCGTTCCGCCATCGGTCTTCTGCGCTTCGTCCGCCATGTCACCTTCCTTCCGATCAGGACGGAAAGCTTAAGCGGATTCGCCCCCTCCTCGTCCAGCCGGTTCTTGGCGTTGCACCCGCTTTCCACGCATCGGCAGACGACCGGCCGGTGAGGCAAGGCGGACGATCAGATTCCGAAGAGGATGACGGAGAAGCTGGCGACGAACATGGCCATGGAGGTGAATGCAGCAAGATCACGAAGAAAATCGGTCATTGTGGCTCCCTTTCCTTTTATGTTTTCATTTTGTTCTATTCTTGTTCTCATGTCAACCGCTTTCCACAGGCCCTCTGGACCGGCGCGTCCGGGCGCAATAAGGTCGCCTCGGTCAAACGGAGGAAAAAAGATGAAGTCGTTGATTGCCGTCCTTGTGCTTTCAGCCGCCCTGCCCGCCGCGGCGGGGGCTGCGGACTTTCCGGCCGAGCGCATCCTGGCGATGGCGAGCGGCGACTGGAACAAGGACGGCGTGCTGGACCTCGCCATCGTCGCGACGGCGGACGAGGACAGCGGCAACGACAGCGGGCTCTATGTCTATCTCGCCAAACCGGAGGAAGGCCGGCTGACGCTGGCGCTCTCCCTGCCGAACACCGTCTGGGGCAGCCCGCCCATCATGGCCGGCCAGGAGCCGGAGCTGGCGGCGCTTGCCAACGGTTCCTTCACGCTGGTGACGAAGAACGAATCGATCGGCCGGGACCGGTGGCGCCAGACGCTGACCATCGCCTACCGCAACTTCGACTTCATCGTCGCGGGCTACACCTTCTCGTCCTACGATACGCTCAACCCGGACGGGGGAAGCGAATGCGACCTCAACGTGCTGACCGGCAAGGGCAAGGCCCTCGGGCAACCGATCAGCGGACAGGCGCAGTTCGTGCTGCTGAAGGACTGGAAGGACGGGATTGCCCGCTCGGTCTGCGGGCTGGACAACTAGAGCGCCCGTTCGGACGCAACACCGCCGCGCACTCTTCCCAGGAAAGCGGAAAAATGCCGTTGGCGGTCCGGTTCGGGCAGTATGGCGGCCGGTCTCCAGCCGGCCGGCGCGCCCGGCCTCAGACGAGCTCGTGCACGCGGCCGTCCTCGATCGTCACCCGGCGATCCATCAGGCCGGCGAGCTCGTGGTTATGGGTGGCGATCAGTGCGGCAAGGCCCGACTGGCGGGCGAGCGCTTCCAGTGCCTCGAAGACGTAGCCGGCGGTTTCCGGATCGAGGTTGCCGGTCGGCTCGTCGGCAAGCAGCAGGAGCGGCGCATTGGCGACGGCCCGGGCGATGGCGACGCGCTGCTGCTCGCCGCCGGAGAGTTCCGATGGGCGGTGGTCGGCGCGGTGGCCGATGCGCATGTAATCGAGCAGCTGGGCGGCGCGTTCGCGCGCTTCCGCCTTGGAAAGGCCCGAGATGAGCTGCGGCATCATGATGTTTTCCAGCGCGCTGAATTCCGGCAGGAGATGATGGAACTGGTAGACGAAGCCGATCTCGCCGCGCCGGATCGCCGTGCGCTGGTCGTCGGGAAGCGTCGCGCAGGAATGGCCGTTGACGAAGACCTCGCCGGCGTCGGGTTTTTCCAGCAGGCCGGCGATGTGCAGGAGCGTCGACTTGCCGGTGCCCGAGGGCGCGACGAGCGCGACGGTTTCGCCGCTCTTCAGCGTGAAATCGGCCCCTTTGAGGATCGTCAACAGGGTTTCGCCCTGGCCGTAGTGCCGTTCGATGCCCTTGAGTTCCAGAGCGACGCGCGCGTTCATGCGTTCTGTTCCTATTCGTACCGCAGGGCCTGAACCGGATCGAGCTTGGAGGCGCGCCAGGCAGGGAAGATCGTCGCGAGGAAGGAGAGCACCAGCGCCATGAGGATGACCGAAATCGTCTCGCCGGCATTCATGTCGGCCGGTAGCTGGCTGAGGAAATAGAGTTCCGGGTTGAACAGCGTCGTGCCCGAGATCCAGGAGAAGAACTGGCGGATCGATTCGACGTTGAGGCAGACGATGACGCCGAGCAGCACGCCCGCGAAGGTGCCTACCGTGCCGATCGCCGCGCCCGTCATGAAGAAGATGCGCATGATGGCGCCTGATGTGGCGCCCATGGTGCGCAGGATCGCGATGTCGCTGCCCTTGTCCTTCACCAGCATGATGAGGCCGGAGATGATGTTGAGCGCGGCGACGAGCACGATCAGCGTCAGGATCATGAACATGACGTTGCGCTCGACCTGCAGGGCCGAGAAGAAGGTGCGGTTGCGCTGGCGCCAGTCGGTGATGAAGATCTGCCGTTCGGCCGCCGCCTCGATCGGCTGGCGCAGCTGGTCGACATCGTCGGGATTGGCGACGAAGAGCTCGATCGACTGAACGACGCCCTCTGCGTTGAAATAGAGCTGCGCCTCCTCAAGCGGCATGTAGATGATCGACGCGTCGTATTCCGACATGCCGATCTCGAAGATGGCGGAGACCGTGTAGGTCTTCACGCGCGGATTGACGCCGAGCGGCGTCACGTCGCCTTCCGGCGCGACGAGCGTGATCTGGCCGCCGGCGCTGAGGCCGAGATGCTCGGCCATGCGCGAGCCGATGGCGACGCCGCTGCCGGAGGCGAACCCGACGAGATCGCCTTCCTTGATGTTGTCGGAGACGGCCTTCATCTTGGCGAGATCGTCGGCGCGCACGCCGCGCACCAGCGCGCCGGTGCCGGCGCCTGCCGTGCCCGAGGCGAGCGTCTGGCCCTCGACGAGCGGAATGGCCATGGTGACGCCGGGGACCGCGGACAGGCGCTCGGCGAGCTGGGCATAGTTGTTCAGCGGCGTGTCGATCGGCTGGACGATCATGTGGCCGTTGATGCCGAGGATGCGCGAGATCAGCTCGGTGCGGAACCCGTTCATGACGGCCATGACGATGATGAGCGTCGCAACGCCCAGCATGATGCCAATGAAGGAGAAGCCGGCAATCACCGAGATGAAGGCTTCCTTGCGCCGGGAGCGCAGGTAGCGCCAGGCGACCATCCGCTCGAAGGCGGAGAACGGGCGGTTCTTGTTGAAGGCCTGCGCCTCGGTTGCAGATGCACCGCTCGCTGCGTCAGCCATGATTTCCCCCGTTGCCGCCGGCGCCGCTGCGCCGCATCAAATGCCGGACGTCAGGCGGTTGATCGCCGCCTCGATGGTCAGCGTCTCGCGTTCGCCGGTCTTGCGATCCTTGATCTCGACCTCGCCGTTCGCGATGCCGCGCGGACCGGCAATGACCTGCACCGGCGCGCCGATGAGGTCGGCGGTCGCGAATTTCGCGCCGGCGCGCTCGTCCTTGTCGTCGTAGAGCACGTCGACGCCGGACTTCAGCAGCGCACCATAGATCTGCTCGCAGGCCGCGTCGCAGGCGGCATCGCCCGACTTCATGTTGATGACGATCGCCTCGAAGGGCGCGACCGCCTTCGGCCAGATGATGCCGTTCTCGTCATGCGAGGCTTCGATGATGGCCGGCACGAGGCGCGTCGGGCCGATGCCGTAGGAGCCCATATGCACGGTATGCTCCTTGCCATCGGGGCCCTGGACCTTGGCGCCCATGGCTTCGGAATATTTCGTGCCGAAATAGAAGATGTGGCCGACCTCGATGCCGCGGGCCGACAGGCGCTCGCCTTCCGGGATCGCCTCGAAGGCGGGCGCGTCGTGCATTTCGGAGGTAGCCGCGTAGCGCGAGGTCCACTTGTCGAAGATCGCCTTCAGGCCGGCGACGTCCTCGAAGTTGGTGTCTTCCGCCGGAATGTCGAAATTCAGGAAATCCGTGTGGCAGAAGACTTCCGATTCGCCCGTATCGGCGAGGATGATGAATTCGTGGCTGAGATCGCCGCCGATCGGGCCGGTGTCGGCGCGCATCGGAATGGCGCGCAGGCCCATGCGCGAGAAGGTGCGCAGATACGCCGCGAACATGCGGTTGTAGGCGTGCACGGCGCCCTCGCGGTCGAGGTCGAAGGAATAGGCGTCCTTCATCAGGAATTCGCGCGAGCGCATGGTGCCGAAGCGCGGGCGGATCTCGTCGCGGAACTTCAGCTGGATATGGTAGAGATTGAGCGGCAGGTCCTTGTAGGACTTCACGAACGAGCGGAAGACGTCCGTGATCATTTCCTCGTTGGTCGGGCCGTAGAGCATCGGGCGCTCCTGGCGGTCCTTGATGCGCAGCATCTCCTTGCCATAGGCATCATAGCGGCCGCTTTCCTGCCAGAGCTCGGCCGATTGCAGCGTCGGCATCAGAAGCTCGACGGCGCCGGAGCGGTTCTGCTCCTCGCGGATGATGGCGTTCACCTTGTCGAGAACCCGCTTGCCCAGCGGCAGCCAGGTATAGATGCCCTGGGACTGCTGCTTGATCATGCCCGCACGCAGCATGAGCCGGTGGGAGACGATCTCGGCCTCCTTGGGATTTTCCTTGAGGATGGGCAGGAAGAAGCGGGAAAGGCGCATATCGGGTTCCGGAGTGACTGATCCGCCCTATTTCGGGAATCGGGCAAAATGACGTTGATTTTGATGCGTTCATAAACGCTTCGCCACCGGAAGGGAACCCGGCAGCCCGCGGCGGAGCGCCGAGTCGGCGCACTGTCCACCGCCCGGATGGCCTCGCCAAATGTGGCAGAAAAATGGGGCCGCCAATAACGGAAATTGCGCAGGCTTTGTCAATGGAAAAATTTTATTCCAGTGTAACAAAAATGCAAAAAAACCGGATGACAACGCCTAACGTTTGGGCTAGTTTCAGGCCACAAAACAGGCAAGAAGTGCAAATTCCTGCCAATTTCGCGGTCAAGTCTTGGGAGGATCAGATCTTTGGCGCGCGTAGACGCTGCCACCGCACAACGGATAAAGATCACGCGATACCTGCAAAACAAGGCTTTCAGCCTTGTTTTTTTTTGCCTTTTGCAGAAACAGCCTCCGCGAAACCGATTTGCCTGCAAAGTCCATGCGGCAAAGGCGCACACCGGCCGCTCCCGCGACACTCCGCCTCACGTAGGGTGAAGCCAATCCGGCGGAATGCGCCTTTGCCGGAGGCAACGGAACGTTCGGCCCGCCTCTTTCACGTGCATTCGCCTCGATGATCAAGGAAAGACTTTCCGGAGCGGCCCGGAACGGTTGGAATGGCTTGCTCCCGGCCTTACGGGGCCGTTAACCTTTTGGGCAGTCGCTCATTTGAAATCGGGCATGAACTGCGGGATGGAATCGATGCCATAGCCGAGGCGCACCGACAGGACGTACCAGATGCCGTAGATGATGGCGGAGATGAGCGTCGTCATGAGCACGACACGTCCGCCGCGGAAGCGCGCAGGCGCGCTCTCCACGGTGCCGGGCACCACCTCCTCCGCCTCGGCCTGCGTCTTCAGCCCGAAGGGAAGCACGGCGAACAGCGTCATCCACCAGACGATGAAATAGACGGCGAAATAAGAGAAGATCTGCATGGACGGCCCTCGTGCGACAGCCGGTCTTGTACGCCTGTCGCGGATGAAGTTCAAACGGCGCGAAGGCGGCGTGCTGTCACACCCCTGCCGCCCGACCCTCATCCCGCCGGTAGGACGAAGGGCTTTCGCGCATCCCGTCAGACCTTCGTCAGGAACACGGTGACGACGGGCTTCTTGCCCCAGATCTCGTTGGCGGTGGAGCGCACGGCGCGGCGCACGGCCTCGCGCACCATCTCCAGGTCCTTGCGGCGCGCGCGCGGGATGCTCTCGACGGCGCCGAGCACGGCGTCATAGAGCGTATCGCCCATGTCCTCGCCCTCGTCGTCGAACTGCGGCAGGCCGAAGGGCTCGACCTCGGGATCGCCCATGAAATCATAGCGGCTGTCGAGCAGGACGCTGACGGCGACATGGCCGACGAAGGCGAGCTTGCGGCGGTCGCCGATGCCCATCTCGTCATAGTCGCCGATGAGGTTGCCATCCTTGAAGATGCGGCCGAAGGGGGCGTGGTCGACGACCTCCGGCTCGCCGGGAGCGAGCTTCAGGATATCGCCGTTGCGCACGCGCGGCACCGCGGCGATGCCGGATTGCTCGGCAAGCTCGGCATGGGCGGTGAGATGCACCGCCTCGCCATGGACGGGCACGACCATCTTCGGGCGCGTCCAGCCGTACATCTGCTGCAATTCGTGGCGGCGCGGGTGGCCGGAAACGTGCACCAGCGCCTCGCTGTCGGTGATGACGTTGATGCCCTGCTCGACCAGGCCATTCTTGATATCGTTGATCGCCTTCTCGTTGCCCGGGATGGCGCGCGAGGAGAAGATGATCGTGTCGCCGTCGGTGAAGGCGACGTTGCGCATCTCGTCGCGGGCGATCTTGGCGAGGGCCGCGCGCGGCTCGCCCTGGCTGCCGGTCAGGATGACGACGACCTTGTCGCGCGGGATATAGCCGAACTCGTCTTCCGCGATGAAGGGTTTCAGGCCCTCCATCAGACCGATGTCGCGCGCCACCTCGGTGACGCGCTTCATCGAGCTGCCGAGCAGCAGCACCTCCCGGCCGGCGGCCTCGGCGGCCTGGGCGATGGAGCGGATACGGCCGACATTGGAGGAGAAGGTGGTGATGCCCACCCGGCCCTCGGCGGCCTCGATGATCTTCGTCAGGCTCTCCGACACCTCGCGCTCGGAGGGCGAGACGCCGTCGCGTACCGCATTGGTGCTGTCGCAGATCAGCGCCAGCACGCCCTCGTCGCCGAGCTTGCGGAAGCGGGTCTCGTCGGTCAGCGGCCCGAGCGACGGGTCGAGGTCGATCTTCCAGTCGCCGGTGTGGATGACCGTGCCGAGCGGCGTCTTGATCGCCAGCGACATCGGCTCGGGAATGGAGTGGTTGACGCCGATCGCCTCGATCTCGAACGGGCCGACATTGATGCGGTCGCCCTGCTTGAAGATCGTCACCGGGATCTCGGTGCGGCTCTTCTCGTAGTCGCGCTTGGCCTCCAGCATGCCGGCGGTGAAGGGCGAGGCATAGACCGGCACGTTGAGGCCGGGCCACAGCTCGTTCAGCGCACCGTAGTGGTCCTCGTGCGCATGGGTGATGATGATGCCCTTGAGGTTCTTGCGCTCCTCGGCGAGGAAGCGGATATCGGGCAGCACGAGATCGACCCCCGGCAGGTCCGGCCCCGGGAAGGTGACGCCGCAATCGACCATGATCCACTGGCGGTTCTTCCTCGGGCCGTAGCCGTAGAGCGCCAGGTTCATGCCGATTTCGCCGACGCCGCCAAGCGGCAGGAATACCAGTTCGTCTTCTTTTGCCATCGGCTTTTAAAATTCCTATCCAAAAAACACGTCGCCGGCCGCGATCAACCGCGTGCCGCCGTCATCCGTCTCCAGTTTCAGGAGACCTGTATCATCTATTCCGGAAAAGCGCCCGGAAATAGAACGGTCGGGAAGATTGACCGTGATGTTTTCCCCGATGCCGCCGGCCACCCGTTTCCAGCGCTCCATGATGGCCGAAATCCCGCGTCCGCCGTCCCAAAGCGACAGCGTTTCCGCCATCGACTGGAAGAGATAGGCGAACAATTCCTCGGGAGAAGCGGCCGCACCGAAATCACGCAGCGTTGCGACGGGATAGAGCCCGGCGTCGGGCGCCACGGCGACATTGATGCCGATGCCGATGACCAGCCCATGGCGCCCGTCGGGAAGCGTCTCGCCCTCGATCAGGATGCCGCAGACCTTGCGGCGATCGACGAGGATGTCGTTCGGCCACTTGATCAGCACGTCGGGCGCATCGGGCGGCATGATGCGGCTCACCGCATCCTGCACCGCGACCGCGACGGCGAGCGGCAGGGAGCCGAGCCGGTCCATCGGCGCCGGATCGATCAGGAGCAGCGAGGCGTAGAGGTTGCCGGGTTCGGAAAACCAGGCGCGCCCGCGCCGGCCGCGGCCGCCCGTCTGCCGCTCCGCCGTGATCCAGAGACCCGAAAGCGCGCCCTTTCGGGCGCGCTCCAGGCATTCCGTATTGGTCGAGCCCACGTCGGCGAGCGCCTCGTGCCGGAAGTCGTCGAGCGACAACCGGCGGTGCGTGCCGGACCCGCTCAAAAGAAGGTCCGGGCGGCGGCTTCGGCAGCCGCGCCGATCGGCCCGCCGATCAGCACGTAACCGACGACGAACAGGCCGGAGAGACCGAAGACCAGCTTCAGTTCGCCGGCCGTGCGGGCGAACTCACCCGTCGGCTCGTCGAACCACATCACCTTGATGATGCGCAGGTAGTAGTAGGCGCCGACGACCGAGGCGAGCACGCCGATGATGGCGAGCGCATAGAGATGCGCCTCGATGGCCGCCATGAAGACGAAGTACTTGGCGAAGAAGCCTGCCATCGGCGGGATGCCGGCGAGCGAGAACATCAGGATCGTCAGCACGGTCGCCATGAACGGATTGGTCGAGGAGAGGCCGGCAAGGTCGTTGATGTCCTCGACATTGCCGCCTTCCTTGCGGCGCATGGCGAGGATGATGGCGAAGGTGCCGAGCGTCATGACCATGTAGATCAGCATGTAGAGCGCGACGCCGCGCACGCCCGCCATGGAGCCGGCGGCAAGGCCGACCAGCGCATAGCCCATATGGCCGATGGACGAATAGGCCATCAGGCGCTTGATGTTGCGCTGGCCGATGGCGGCGAAGGCGCCGAGCAGCATGGAGGCGATCGCGATGAAGACGATGACCTGCTGCCAGTCGGCGACGACGGGCTCGAAGGCATCGATGACGATGCGCACCAGCATGGCCATGGCGGCGACCTTCGGGGCGGCCGCGAAGAAGGCCGTCACCGGGGTCGGCGCGCCCTCATAGACGTCCGGGGTCCACATGTGGAACGGCACGGCCGAGATCTTGAAGGCAAGGCCGGCAAGGATGAAAACCAGGCCGAAGACGAGGCCGAGCGAGCGGCCTTCGGCCGTCAGCGCCGCGGCGATCTCCTGGAAGCCGATATGGCCGGTGAAGCCGTAGACCAGCGACATGCCGTAGAGCAGCATGCCCGAGGACAGCGCGCCGAGCACGAAATATTTGAGGCCCGCTTCCGTCGAGCGCAGGCTGTCGCGGTTGATCGCGGCGACGACATAGAGCGCCAGCGACTGGAGCTCCAGCGCGAGGTAGAGCGACAGAAGGCTGTTGGCGGAGATCATCAGCAGCATGCCGAGCGTCGACAGCACGATGAGGACCGGGAACTCGAAGCGGTCGAGCTGCTCCGAGCGGGCGTGGCCGACGGTCATCACCATGGCGGTGATCGAGCCGATCAGCGCCAGCACCTTCATGAACTTGGCGAAGGGATCGGAGACGAAGGCGCCGCCATAGGCCTGGCCCTCGCCCGTGGCGAGCACGAGCCAGAGGCCGGAGATGATGAGCAGCGCGACGGCAAGCCCCGTGACGGTCGTGCCCGAGCGTTCGCCGGAAAACACGCCGACCATCAAAAGGGCCAGGGCGCCGACGGCAAGAATGATCTCGGGGGTCGAGAGTTGAAGGCTGGCAAGGATCGTATCAGCGGTCATGTCTTCGAGTCCCGTCGTCAGTTCGCCGAAAGCGCAACGGATTGCGCCGCCTGCAGAGCCGCGGAGTAGTTATTGAGCAGCGCGTCGACCGAAGCCGCCGTCGCATCGAATACCGGCGCCGGATAGACACCGTAGAAGATCGTCAGGATCAGGAGCGGATAGAGCAGCAGCTTCTCGCGCATGTCGAGATCGAGCAGCGACTTCAGGCTTTCCTTCTCCAGCGCGCCGAAGATCACCCGGCGGTAGAGCCAGAGGGCATAGGAGGCCGAAAGGATGACGCCGGTCGTGGCGAAGAGCGCGACCCAGGTGTTGGCGCGGAAGACGCCGATCAGCGTCATGAACTCGCCGACGAAGCCCGAGGTGCCCGGAAGGCCGACATTCGCCATGGTGAAGATCATGAAGGCGACGGCGTATTTCGGCATGTTGTTGACGAGGCCGCCATAGGCCGCGATCTCGCGGGTGTGCAGCCGGTCATAGACGACGCCGACGCACAGGAAGAGCGCGCCCGAGACGATGCCGTGCGACAGCATCTGGAAGATGGCGCCCTGCAACCCTTGAGCATTCGCCGCGAAGATGCCCATGGTCACGTAGCCCATGTGGGCGACCGACGAATAGGCGATCAGCTTCTTGATGTCGTCCTGCATCATCGCGACCAGCGAGGTGTAGATGATGGCGATGACCGACAGCGCGAAGACGAAGGGCGCGAAATAGTCGGAGGCAAGCGGGAACATGGCGAGCGAGAAGCGGATGAAACCGTAGCCGCCGAGCTTCAGCAGCACGCCCGCCAGGATGACGGAGCCTGCCGTCGGCGCCTGGACGTGCGCATCGGGAAGCCAGGTGTGCACCGGCCACATCGGCATCTTCACCGCGAAGGAGGCGAAGAAGGCGAGCCACAGCCAGGTCTGCATGTGGGCCGGGAAGTTGTAGGCGAGCAGTTCCGTGATGTCGGTCGTGCCGGCCTGCCAGTACATCGCCATGATGGCGAGCAGCATCAGCACCGAGCCGAGCAGGGTATAGAGGAAGAACTTGTAGGATGCGTAGACGCGATCCTTGCCGCCCCACACGCCGATGATGATGAACATCGGGATGAGGCCCGCCTCGAAGAAGACGTAGAAGAGCACGATGTCGAGCGAGACGAAGACGCCGACCATGAACACTTCCAGGAGCAGGAAGGCGATCATGTATTCGCGCAGGCGCTTTTCGACCGAATGCCAGCTTGCGAGCACGCAGAACGGCATCAGGAAGGTCGACAGGATGACGAACAGCATGGAGATGCCGTCGACGCCGAGATGGTAGGAAATGCCGGTGCCGAGCCATTCGGCCTTCTCGACCATCTGGAAGCCGGGGTTCGAATTGTCGAAGCCGATCCAGATGAAGAGCGAGAGCACGAAGGTGAAGACCGTCGTCAGCAGCGCGACGTTCAGGATGTTGCGGCGGCCGTACGGGCTGTCCTCGCGGGTCAGCAGCAGAAGCGCCACGCCGACGAGCGGGAGGAAGGTGACCGCTGAAAGAATGGGCCAATCGGTCATCAGAGGGAGCTCCCGAGCATCATCCAGGTAACGAGTGCCGCAATACCCAGCAGCATCGCGAATGCGTAGTGATAGAGGTAACCGGTCTGGAGGCGGACGACGCGATCCGTGACGTCCACGACGCGGGCGGCGATGCCGTTCGGGCCGAGGCCGTCGATGACGGCGCCGTCACCCTTCTTCCAGAGGAACTTGCCGAGCCACTTGGCCGGGCGGACGAAGATGAAGTCGTACAGTTCGTCGAAATACCACTTGTTGAGCAGGAACAGGTAGAGGCCGCGGTGCTGCTCGGCGAGGTATTTCGGCGTTTCCGGCGAGCGGATGTACATGTACCAGGCGGTAACGAAGCCGATGGCCATGGCGGCGAACGGGCTCCACTTCACCCACTTCGGCACATTGTGGAACTCGTGCACGA
Organism: Shinella yambaruensis; assembly: GCF_050859155.1. Classification (NCBI taxonomy): domain Bacteria; kingdom Pseudomonadati; phylum Pseudomonadota; class Alphaproteobacteria; order Hyphomicrobiales; family Rhizobiaceae; genus Shinella; species Shinella yambaruensis. The sequence continues at coordinate 1,432,804 of NZ_CP150638.1, read as the reverse complement.
GATGGTTGTCGGGAAGCGTGAAGAGCGCGCCCTGCCAGAACTCGTCATAGTGATGGCCGTAGAAGTACTCCACGAAGATCACGCCCGCGACCACCGCGCCGGCAGCCAGCAGATAGAGCGGGATCAGCATGACGGCCGGCGATTCGTGCACATGGTGCATGACGTCGGCGGAGGCACGCGGCTTGCCGAAGAAGGTCATGAACGCCAGGCGCCAGGAGTAGAAGCTGGTGAACAGCGCGGCGATGACCAGCAGCACGAAGGCGAAGCCGGCAACCGGGCTGTGCGAGGCGAAGGCCGATTCGATGATCGCGTCCTTCGAAAAGAAGCCGGCAAAGCCGATGACGGTGCCCGGGATGCCGACGCCGGTCAGCGCCAGCGTGCCGATCGTCATCATCCAGAAGGTGACCGGGATGTGCTTGCGAAGACCGCCCATGTAGCGCATGTCCTGCTCGCCATCGACGGCATGGATCACGGAGCCCGCGCCGAGGAACAAGAGCGCCTTGAAGAAGGCGTGCGTGAAGAGGTGGAAGATTGCCGCGCCGTAGGCGCCGATACCGAGCGCGACGAACATGTAGCCGAGCTGCGAGCAGGTCGAATAGGCGATGACGCGCTTGATGTCGTTCTGCACGAGACCGACGGTCGCCGCGAAGAAGGCGGTGATGGCGCCGACGAGCGTCACGACCACGAGGGCGTCATGCGACAGTTCGAAGAGCGGCGACATGCGGGCGACGAGGAAGACGCCTGCAGTGACCATGGTCGCGGCATGGATGAGCGCCGAAACCGGCGTCGGGCCTTCCATGGCGTCCGGCAGCCAGGTGTGCAGCAGGAACTGCGCCGACTTACCCATCGCGCCCATGAAGAGCAGCAGGCAGGTGGCGGTCAGCGCATGCGACTTGTCGAGGCTCATGCCGAACAGCGTGATGACGGGATCGGCGGCATCCGCGGCGCCTTCGGCCGGCAGGTAGGTCGCGGCCGTCGCGAAGATCGTCTCCAGATTGATCGAGCCGAAGAGCACGAACACGCTGGAAATGCCGAGGATGAAGCCGAAGTCGCCGACGCGGTTGACGATGAAGGCCTTCATGGCGGCAGCGCAGGCCGACGGCTTCTTGTACCAGAAGCCGATGAGCAGGTAGGACGCAAGGCCCACGCCTTCCCAGCCGAAGAACATCTGCAGGAGGTTGTCGGACGTCACCAGCATGAGCATGGCGAAGGTGAAGAGCGACAGATACGCGAAGAAACGCGGCCGGTGCGGATCGTGGTGCATGTAGCCGATCGAGTAGACGTGCACCAGCGTCGAGACGGAGTTCACGACGACGAGCATGACGGCCGTCAGCGTATCGACGCGGAACGCCCATTCGACATCGAAGCCGCCGGACTGGATCCAGCGCAGCACGCTGACCTTGATCATCTCCGTCTCGCCCATGGCGACGTCGAAGAAGACGATCCACGACAGCACGGCCGCGATGATCATGAAGCCGGACGTGACGTATTCGGACGCCTTGGCGCCGATGGCATTGCCGCCGATGCCGGCGATCAGGAAGCCGATCAGCGGAAGGAAGACGATTGCCTTGATGATGGTATCCATGACCCGATCAGCCCTTCATCATATTGACGTCTTCGACGGCGATCGAACCGCGGTTGCGGTAGAAGACGACGAGAATTGCAAGACCGATGGCCGCTTCCGCAGCCGCGACGGTCAGAATGAACAGCGCGAAGACCTGGCCGACGATGTCGTTCAGGAAGGCCGAGAAGGCCACCATGTTGATGTTGACCGCAAGCAGGATCAATTCGATCGACATCAGAATGACGATGACGTTCTTCCGGTTCAGGAAGATGCCGAAGACGCCGAGGGTGAAGAGGATGGCGCTGACGGTGAGATAGTGGGAAATACCGATTTCCATGATGCTTTTCCTTGGGTCCGCGCTGCCTCAGATGCCCTGACCGGGCTTCACCTTGACCACCTCGACGGCGGTCTCCGGCGTGCGGGCGACCTGCGTCGGGATATCCTGGCGCTTGATATGCGGCTTGTGACGCAGCGTCAGCACGATCGCGCCGATCATGGCGACGAGCAGCACGAGGCCGGCGATCTGGAAGAAATAGACGTAGTGCGTATAGAGCACGTCGCCGAGGGCGGCCGTGTTGGTGCGCTCGGCGACCGGCGGGATCGGCATCGAGGCATTGGCGGCGATCTCCGGCGAGAGCGTCGAGCCGCCGACGACGACCACGAGCTCGATCGCGAGGATCAGGCCGATCAGTGCGCCTACCGGCGCATATTCCAGCGCACCGGCCCTGAGTTCGGCGAAATCGATGTCGAGCATCATCACGACGAAGAGGAAGAGAACCGCAACGGCGCCGACATAGACGACCAGCAGGATCATCGCCAGGAACTCGGCGCCCGTCAGGAGGAAGAGGCCCGCCGAATTGAAGAAGGTGAGGATCAGGAACAGCACGGAATAGACCGGGTTCCTCGACGCGATCACCATGAAGGCGGACGCCACCGCCACGAAGGCGAACAGATAGAAGAATAGAGCCTGCAGACCCATTTTGGTGCCTTTTCGTCTTCCCCGGAGGAGGTCCCCCTCCCCCGTCGAAGCCTGACGACCTTATGCCGTCAGGCACATGCATTTCGTTTTACCCTCGCGCCGGATATCAGCGGTAGGGCGAGTCCATCGCGATGTTGCGGGCGATTTCCCGCTCCCAGCGATCGCCGTTCTCGAGCAGCTTCTGCTTGTCGTAATAAAGTTCTTCGCGCGTTTCCGTCGAGAACTCGAAGTTGGGGCCCTCGACGATGGCGTCGACCGGGCAGGCCTCCTGGCAGAAGCCGCAATAGATGCACTTCACCATGTCGATGTCGTAACGCACCGTGCGGCGCGTGCCGTCGTTGCGGCGGGGGCCGGCCTCGATGGTGATGGCCTGAGCCGGACAGATGGCTTCGCACAGCTTGCAGGCGATGCAGCGTTCCTCGCCGTTCGGGTAGCGGCGCAGCGCATGCTCGCCGCGGAAGCGCGGGGAGACCGGGCCCTTTTCGAAGGGATAGTTCACCGTCGCCTTGGGGCGGAAGAAGTAGCGCATCGACAGGAAGAACGCCCCGACGAATTCCTTGAGAAACAGCGAATTTACGGCTTGCGAAAGACTAGCCATTTCAAGCTCCAATGCTGCTGAGGGTCAGGGCGGTCCTCATGCGGACCAGCCCGTGAGCTTCAGCACGAATGCAACGATGACGACCATGGCGAGCGAGATCGGCAGGAAGACCTTCCAGCCGAGGCGCATGAGCTGGTCGTAGCGGTAGCGCGGCACGAAGGCCTTCACCATCGCGAACATGAAGAAGACGAAGGACGCCTTCAGGACGAACCAGATGATGCCCGGGACCCAGTTGAGGAACCAGACGTCGACCGGGGGCAGCCAGCCGCCGAGGAAGAGGATCGTGGTCAGCGCGCACATCAGGCAGATGGCGGCATATTCGCCGAGCATGAACATCATGTATGGGGTGGAGCCGTACTCGACCATGAAGCCGGCGACGAGTTCGGATTCGGCTTCCGGCAGGTCGAAGGGCGGGCGGTTCGTCTCGGCCAGCGCCGAGATGAAGAACACGACGAACATCGGGAACAGCGCCAGCCAGTGCCAATCCAGGAAAGAACCCGGCAGGCCGATCATCGTGCCGAGGCCGTCGCGCTGCGAATTGACGATATCCGTGAGATTCAGCGAGCCGACGCAGAGCAGCACCGTGACGATGACGAAGCCGATGGAGACTTCATAGGAAACCATCTGCGCGGCGGAGCGCAGCGCGCCGAGGAACGGATACTTCGAGTTCGAAGCCCAGCCGCCCATGATGATGCCGTAGACTTCGAGCGAGGAGATCGCGAAGATGTAGAGGATGCCGACATTGATGTTGGCGATCACCCAGCCGTCGTTGAGCGGCACGACCGCCCAGGTGGCGAGCGCCAGCGTCACGGAGACGAGCGGGGCGAGCAGGAAGATCGCCTTGTTGGCCGTCGCCGGGATCACCGGCTCCTTGAAGACGAATTTCAGAAGGTCGGCGAAGGACTGGAAGAGACCCCAGGGGCCGACGACGTTCGGACCACGGCGCAGCTGCACGGCCGCCCAGATCTTGCGGTCGGCGAGCAGGATATAGGCGATGAAGACCAGGAGCGCGACCAGGAGCAGCAGCGACTGGGCCACCATGATCAGGCCGGGCCAAACATAGGTCGAAACGAAAGCGTCCATAATGCTTTATCCCTTCGCGCTCATTCCGCCGCGGCTTTGAAATTGTTGCGGGCCAGCGCCGAGCATTCGGCCATGACCGCGGAGGCGCGCGCTATCGGGTTCGTCAAATAGAAGTCTTTGATCGGAGACGCAAACCCGGAATTCGCCATCGTCCCGCCTTTTTTCGCAAGTGCGGAAAGATCGGCGATATCGCCCGCCGCAATCTCGTCGATCGCGGCGAAATGCGGGTGTGCGGCGTGGAGTTTCGCTCTCAGCTGCACCAGCGAATCGAAGGGCAGCTTCTTGCCGAGCACGTCGGACAGCGCACGCAGGATCGCCCAGTCCTCACGGGCGTCGCCCGGCGCGAAGCCGGCGCGGTTGCCCATCTGGACGCGGCCCTCGGTGTTGACCCAGGTCCCCGACTTCTCGGTATAGGTCGCGCCCGGCAGGATGACGTCGGCAACATGCGCCGCATTGTCGCCGTGCGAGCCGATATAGACCGTGAAGGCGGTCTTGTTGGAAAAGTCCATTTCGTCCGCGCCGAGCAGGAAGAGCACGTCCGTGCCGGTCAGCATCTCGGCCGCGGTCTTGCCGCCCTCGCCCGGCACGAAGCCGAGGTCGAGGCCGCCGACGCGCGCGGCCGCGGTGTGGAGGACCGCAAGGCCGTTCCAGTCCGCCGTCACCGCGCCGACGCTTTCCGCCAGCTTCGCGACGGCCGAGAGAACGGCGAGACCATCGGCGCGCGACAGCGCGCCCTGGCCGACGATGATCATCGGGCGTTCGGCCTTCTTCAGCTTTTCGGCAAAGGAGAGCGAGCCGTCGATGAGGGCCGAAAGCGTGTCCGTGCCGGCGCCGAGATAGTCGTAGTCGTAGCGCAGCTCGCCCTCGACGCCGATCACGCCGATCGGGAAGTTGTCCATGCGCCAGCGCTTGCGGATGCGGGCGTTGAGCACGGCGGCTTCGAGGCGCGGATTGGCGCCGACGATGAGCAGCGCGTCGGCCTGCTCTATGCCCTCGATGGTCGGGTTGAACAGGTAGCTGGCACGGCCGAGCGACGGATCGAGCACCGAACCGTCCTGGCGGCAGTCGACATTCGTCGAGCCGAGCGCGGTCATCAGTTCGCGCAGCGCGTAGATCTCCTCGACCGAGGCGAGGTCGCCGGCGATCGCGCCGATGCGGTCGCCCGGCTTGCCGGCGACAGCGGCCTTGATGGCGCCGAAGGCCTCGGCCCAGCTGGCGGGCTGCAGACGGCCGTCCTTGCGGACATAGGGGCGGTCGAGACGCTGGGTCTTCAGGCCGTCCCAGATGAAGCGGGTCTTGTCGGAAATCCACTCCTCGTTGATCTCCTCGTTGACGCGCGGCAGGATGCGCATCACCTCGCGGCCGCGGGTATCGACGCGGATCGCGGAGCCGACGGCGTCCATGACGTCGATCGATTCGGTTTTGTTCAATTCCCACGGGCGGGCGGTGAAAGCGAAGGGCTTGGAGGTCAGCGCGCCGACCGGGCAGAGGTCGACCACGTTGCCCTGCAGCTCGGAGGTCATCGCCTGTTCGAGATAGGTGGTGATCTCGGCATCCTCGCCGCGGCCGATCAGGCCGAGCTCGGTGATGCCGGCCACTTCCGTCGTGAAGCGGACGCAGCGCGTGCAGTGGATGCAGCGGTTCATGATCGTCTTGACGAGCGGGCCGATATACTTGTCCTCGACCGCGCGCTTGTTCTCCGCGTAGCGCGAACTGTCGATGCCGAAGGCCATCGCCTGGTCCTGCAGGTCGCATTCGCCGCCCTGGTCGCAGATCGGGCAGTCGAGCGGGTGGTTGATGAGCAGGAACTCCATCACGCCCTCGCGCGCCTTCTTGACCATCGGCGTGGTCGTGAAGACTTCGGGCGGCTCGCCGTTCGGGCCGGGGCGCAGGTCCCTGACGCCCATGGCGCAGGAGGCCGCCGGCTTCGGCGGGCCGCCCTTCACCTCGACGAGGCACATGCGGCAGTTGCCGGCAACCGACAGCCGCTCGTGGAAACAGAAGCGCGGAACCTCGGCGCCGGCCTCCTCGCACGCCTGAAGCAGCGTGAAGTGATCCGGGACTTCGATTTCTTTTCCGTCGACTTTCAGCTTTGCCATATCTCAATCCCGCTTTTGACGCGGGAAAGCCCCGCGTCTTGCCAGCGCCATTCTGTCCAGCCTCAGGTCCGGGTCCCGTCCCTTCGGCCTTGTTCCATCTGCCGGTTCCGGCGGGGTCTCAGCCCCTGCCCTTTGCCAGCGCCTTTGCCTGCTCCACCCAGCCATCGCGGGCGATGCGCCCTGCGAAACCGAGTTCGGCTTCGATCCTTGCGACATCGGCGGGCGTCAGGCCCACGATGTCGGCATAGCGCCGGAAGCCCATGCCGTTCAGCACCTGCTCCAGCTTCGGCCCGATGCCCGAAATCGCTTTCAGGTCATCGGCCTTGGCGGTCTTTGCCGCCGGCACCTTGCGCGCCGGCCTGGCGCCGGCCGCCTTCGGCGTCGCGCTTTTCTCGCGCGCCACCGTCACCGTCTTCGCCACGGCGGGCTTTTCCGCCTTCGGCACCACGGTCAGCGCCGGCTTCGCCTTGACCGGCTCCACCGGCTGCGGCTCCGCCGCCAGCGCCGCGGCCTCGTCGAGCACCACCTTGGCCCGCTCCGCCGCACTCTGCATCAGGCCCAGCATCGCACCGGCCATCTGGCCCGCAATGCCGAAGCCGATCGCGGTCGTCGCGGCCATCGCCGCCACCGGATGGGCCATCAGCGGCATGTCCGGCATCTCCCTCAGCCAGGGCGCGAGCCCGAAAGGATCGTTCCCGCCGGCTTCCGCCGGCTGAACCCTGGTTGCATTCGCATCCTGTCCTGCCGGCGTCTTCATCGCCTTACTCCGCTGCTTCGAGCACGGCGCCATGCGCCATGGCGTTGGCCGTGTACTGGTCGATGCGTGCCTCGATTTCCGGGCGGAAATTGCGGATGAGGCCCTGGATCGGCCAGGCCGCCGCATCGCCGAGGGCGCAGATCGTGTGGCCTTCGATCTGCTTCGTCACGTCGAACAGCATGTCGATTTCGCGCTTCTGCGCATTGCCCCGCACCATGCGCTCCATGACGCGCATCATCCAGCCCGTGCCTTCGCGGCACGGCGTGCACTGGCCGCAGCTCTCGTGCTTGAAGAAGGCCGAGATGCGCCAGATCGCCTTGATGATGTCGGTCGAGCGATCCATGATGATCATGCCGCCGGTGCCGAAGGAGGATTTCACCTCGCGCAGGCCGTCGAAGTCGAGCGTGACGTTCATCATGTCCTCGGCCTTGACGACCGGGCAGGATGCGCCGCCGGGGATGACGGCAAGCAGGTTGTCCCAGCCGCCGCGGATGCCGCCGCCGTGCTTTTCGACCATTTCCTTGAAGGAGATGCCCATGGCCTCCTCGACCGTGCAGGGACGGTTGACGTGGCCGGACATCATGAACAGCTTGGTGCCGACATTGTTCGGGCGGCCGAACGAGGAGAACCAGCTCGCGCCGCGGCGCAGGATGGTCGGTGTCACGGCGATCGATTCGACGTTGTTGACCGTCGTCGGGCAGCCATAGAGGCCCATATTCGCCGGGAACGGCGGCTTCAGGCGCGGCTGGCCCTTCTTGCCTTCCAGGCTTTCGAGCAGCGCGGTCTCTTCGCCGCAGATATAGGCGCCGGCGCCGTGGTGGACATAGATGTCGATATCGTAGCCGAGCTTGTTGTTCTTGCCGAGAAGGCCGGCGTCGTAGCACTCGTCGATCGCCGCCTGCAGCGCCTCGCGCTCGCGGATGAACTCGCCGCGCACATAGATATAGGCGGCGTTCGCGCCCATGGCGAAGGAGGCGACGACGCAGCCTTCGATCAGCGTGTGCGGATCGTGGCGCAGGATATCGCGGTCCTTGCAGGTGCCGGGTTCGGATTCGTCGGCGTTGACGACGAGATAGTGCGGACGGCCGTCGGATTCCTTCGGCATGAAGGACCATTTGAGGCCTGTCGGGAAGCCGGCGCCGCCGCGGCCGCGCAGGCCCGAGGCCTTGACCTCGTTGACGATCCAGTCACGGCCCTTTTCGAGCAGCTGCTTGGTGCCGTCCCAATGGCCGCGGGCCATGGCGCCCTTCAGCGACTTGTCCTTGGTGCCGTAGATGTTGGTGAAGATGCGATCCTGGTCCTTAAGCATGATTCACCCCTTTACCGCGGCTTCTTGCCGAAGACGCGGATGTATTCCGCTTCGCCGCCCTTGGCGAGCGCCTTGGCCTGCTTGACCCAGTCGTCGCGCTCGATGCGGCCCTTGAAATTCAGATAGGAATCGACCCATTCGCGCTCCGCCTTCTTCCAGGCCGCGACCTGCGCGAAGGTGAAGATGCCGAGCTCGTGCAAGATGCCCTCGATCTTCGGGCCGACGCCGGAGATGAGCTTCAGGTCGTCGGGCGTTTGCGGGCGGGCGATGCCGGCCGGACGGTTCTTGTCTTCCAGCGACGGCTTGCCGGTGGCTGCCGCGATCGGCTGCTTGGCGGCGTCATCGCCGCCTTCGGCGCGCGTGTCACCGGTCACCTTGGTGTTGGCGGCCGCTTCGGCCTTGGCGGTCGCCGGCGTCTTCAGCTTGGGATCAGTCTCGACGGCATCCGTCTTCGGCTTTGCGGCATTCGACGGGGGAACGCTGACGCTCTCCTCCTCGGTCTTCCGGGCACGGGCCGGCGCCTTCTTCGCGGCCGCTTCCGGCTCGTTGAGGCTGGTGAGGCCGCCGACCGGGGCGGAGAAGATGCGGTCGACCTGCGGGCCGGGCGTGATGTCGGCGCCCTTGCCGGCATCGAAACGGTCGATGATGTGCTCGAGCTGCGTCGCCGTCAGGTCCTCATAGCTGTCCTTGAAGATCATGATCATCGGCGCGTTGACGCAGGCGCCCTGACACTCGACCTCTTCCCAGGAGAGCGTGCCCGTATCGTTGAGATGGAAGGGCTCGGGATGGATGCGCTTCTTGCAGACATTGATCAGGTCTTCCGCGCCGCGCAGCATGCAGGGCGTCGTGCCGCAGACCTGGACATGGGCGCGCGTACCGACCGGCAGCAGCTGGAACTGGGTGTAGAAGGTCGCGACCTCGAGCACGCGGATATAGGCCATGCCGAGCATGTCGGCGACGGATTCGATCGCCGCCTTGGTGACCCAGCCGTCCTGCTCCTGCGCCCGCATCAGAAGCGGGATGACCGCCGACTGCTGGCGGCCCTTCGGATACTTGTTGATCGTTGCCTTGGCCCAGGCCGCGTTCTCCTTGGTGAAGGCGAAGCTGGCGGGCTGGACATTGTCATCGGCTAGTCGACGAACGGACATTCTGTAACGCCTTGTCTCAATTGATCTGCCGGCACTGCGTTTGCGTCGTGTTGACGAATTCGCAGGCGTAGGCCGACGTGTCTTTCTGCATGAATACGACGTAGCGGCTGCCATTCGGCGCCGCCGCCTTGATCTCGTAGCCCTGGCTCGCCAGTGCACCCATGGTCGTGCCGGACGCACCGATCTGCACCTCCTGCTGCGCGTTGGCGGCAGCGGCGGTCCCCAAGAGGATCAGCGTGGCAAGGGCAACGTTCGGCATCAGCGATCGACCTCGCCGAACACGATGTCGAGCGAGCCGAGGATCGCCGAGACATCGGCGAGCTGGTGGCCGCGACAGATGAAGTCCATCGCCTGCAGGTGGGCGTAACCCGGGGCGCGGATCTTGCAGCGGTACGGCTTGTTGGTGCCGTCGGCGACGACATAGACGCCGAACTCCCCCTTCGGCGCCTCGACGGCCGCGTACACCTCGCCGGCCGGCACATGGTAGCCTTCGGTGTAGAGCTTGAAATGGTGGATGAGCGCTTCCATCGAGCGCTTCATCTGGCCGCGCTTCGGCGGCACCATCTTGCCGTCGATCGAGGAGACCGGGCCGACCTTGGCATCGCCGAGCAGGCGGTCGACGCACTGGCGCATGATCTTCGCCGCTTCGCGCATCTCGATCATGCGGATCACGTAACGGTCGTAGCAGTCGCCGTTCTTGCCGATCGGGATGTCGAAGTCGAGGTCGGAATAGCACTCGTAGGGCTGCGAGCGGCGCAGGTCCCAGGCCGCGCCCGAGCCGCGCACCATCACGCCCGAAAAGCCCCAGGCCCAGCAGTCCTCCAGCTTCACGACGCCGATATCGACGTTGCGCTGCTTGAAGATGCGGTTGCCGGTCAGAAGTTCGTCGATGTCGTCGACGGTCTTCAGGAACGGGTCGATCCACTTGCCGATGTCTTCCACCAGCTCGTGCGGCAGGTCCTGGTGCACGCCGCCCGGGCGGATATAGGCCGAGTGCATGCGCGCGCCGCAGGCCCGCTCATAGAACACCATCAGCTTCTCGCGCTCCTCGAAGCCCCAGAGCGGCGGCGTCAGCGCGCCGACGTCCATGGCCTGGGTCGTGACGTTGAGGAGGTGCGAGAGGATGCGGCCGATTTCCGAATAGAGCACGCGGATCAGCTGGCCGCGGATCGGCACTTCCGTGCCCGTCAGCTTTTCGACGGCAAGCGCGAAGGCGTGCTCCTGGTTCATCGGCGCCACGTAGTCGAGGCGGTCGAAATAGGGCACGGCCTGGAGATAGGTCTTCGTCTCGATCAGCTTTTCGGTGCCGCGGTGTAGGAGGCCGATATGCGGATCCACACGCTCGACGATCTCGCCATCGAGTTCGAGCACGAGACGGAGAACCCCGTGCGCCGCAGGGTGCTGCGGGCCGAAGTTGATATTGAAATTGCGAACGTTATGCTCGTTCATGGGCGCGCTCCGCGCTGGGAGGGGTTAGCCAATAGGCAGTAGGCAGTAGGGGTTACTTCACTCTGCGCGTTCATTTCGTCCATCCTGCAAACTGCGGATTAGCGATCTCAGCATTCTTCCGATTTCGTCACTCGATTTTAACAACCCATCCACCTGATCCGGTGAGACGATGCCGACCCGTGACGAAAGTATCAAATGCGTCTCCAATTCCTTCAGGGACCCTTGCCCGATCTTGAGGTGCTGGACGTAGTGTCCTGTCGCATCCCGACCGTGGCCTTCAGCTATGTTGGCTGCCACCGACGCTGCCGAACGGCGTATCTGCGAGACAAGGCCATAGACTTCGTCGCGCGGGAACCGCCGCGTCAGGTCGTAGCATTCGACAGCCAAATCCATGGCGCGCTGCCAGACCTTCAGATCCTGATAGGAATTAATCGCCGTCCGCTCGCTCCTTCCTACTGCCTATTGGCTACTGCCTAGTTCCTGATTACTGCTTCGCCTTCTCATCCCCCGGCAGCACGTAATCCGTGCCTTCCCAGGGAGAGAGGAAGTCGAAGTTGCGGAATTCCTGCTTCAGTTCGACGGGTTCGTACACGACGCGCTTCACCTCGTCGTCATAACGCACCTCCACGAAGCCGGTCGTCGGGAAATCCTTGCGCAGCGGGTGCCCCTCGAAGCCGTAGTCGGTGAGGATGCGGCGCAGGTCCGGATGGCCGGTGAAGAGGATGCCGTACATGTCGTAGGCTTCGCGCTCGAACCAGTCGGCGCCCGGATAGACCGCACAGGCGGAGGGAACGGGCTGGTCCTCGCCGGTCGCGACCTTGACGCGGATGCGCACGTTCTGGCGCGGCGACAGCAGGTGGTAGACCACGTCGAAACGCTCGGCGCGGGCGGGCCAGTCCACGCCGCAGATATCGACGAGGTTGACGAAGCCGCACTGCACGTCGTCGCGCAGGAAGGTCAGAAGCTCGACGACGCGGGCGCCGTCCGTCTTCAGGGTGAGTTCGCCATAGGCGATATCGGCGGAGGCGACGAGATTGCCGGCCGCTTCGCCGATATGGGAGGAAAGCTCCTGGAGGGCTTCGCTCATATCTTAAAGTCCCCTGCCCTTAACGCTCGATCGTACCGGTCCGGCGGATCTTCTTCTGCAGCAGGAGCACACCGTAGAGGAGCGCTTCCGCCGTGGGAGGACAGCCTGGTACATAGATGTCGACCGGCACCACGCGGTCACAGCCGCGCACCACCGAATAGGAATAGTGATAGTAGCCGCCGCCGTTTGCGCAGGAGCCCATCGAGATGACGTAGCGCGGCTCGGGCATCTGGTCGTAGACCTTGCGGAGCGCAGGCGCCATCTTGTTGGTCAGCGTGCCGGCGACGATCATGACGTCGGACTGGCGCGGCGAGGCGCGCGGCGCGAAGCCGAAGCGCTCGACGTCGTAACGCGGCATGGAGAGCTGCATCATCTCCACCGCGCAGCAGGCGAGACCGAAGGTCATCCACATCAGCGAGCCGGTGCGCGCCCAGGTGATGAGCTCATCCGTCGAGGTAACGAGAAAGCCCTTGTCGGCGAGTTCGTTGTTGATCTCGCCGAAGAAGGCGTCGTTGCTGCCGACGGGCTTGCCGGTGTTGGGATCGATGATCCCCCTGGCCTGCGGCGCGACGAGCGTCGTGTTGGTGTGGGCTACTCCCATTCGAGCGCTCCCTTCTTCCATTCGTAGATAAAGCCGATGGTCAGCACGCCGAGGAAGACCATCATCGACCAGAAGCCGAACCAGCCCATGTCGCCGAAGGAGACGGCCCAGGGGAAGAGGAAGGCGACTTCGAGGTCGAAGATGATGAAGAGGATCGACACCAGGTAGAAGCGGATATCGAATTTCATGCGCGCATCGTCAAACGCATTGAAGCCGCACTCGTAAGCGGAGAGCTTTTCCGAATCGGGGGCCTTGTATGCGACGGCAAACGGCGCGACCAGCAGCGCAAGGCCGATCACGAGCGCGATACCGATGAAGATGGCGATCGGGATATAGGAACCGAGAAGTTCAGTCATTGGCGTCCATCCTGCCTGCTCGTGGCGCCGGAGAGACGCCTGTTGGTCGTGAGAACCTGCAAGCCGAGAAAGTATGTTGCAACGCCCCGTCGTTAGCGCAGTGAGCGCCCCCGCGCAAGGCTTTGTCCGGCTTTCGCCCCATTCATTGTGTTGTTTTCCGAACAGCCGCGAAACCCCGGGCGCAAAGCCATTTAAATCGTTACGATTTCATGACTGATGCAATGCGGGACGTTTCGCCGCAGTTGCGAAGAAAACGACCTCGCCACCGTCTCCGGCCCACGGGTCGGGCGCACGATCGCGCCGCCCGGCGGCACCGATCCGCCGCTGCCCCGCATTCTGCGGCCCGACACGAAACCGACCGCGACCGATAGCCACGAGCAATCATAACGTGCCGCATCAGGAAACAACCGCAATAGGCTGGAGAGAAAGAAGAATGGCGCGAGTGACGGGGCTCGAACCCGCGACCTCCGGCGTGACAGGCCGGCACTCTAACCGACTGAGCTACACCCGCGCATCTTGTGGCCTTTCGGCCCCGGCACATTTCGTCCGGCCTTTCGAGTGGCGCGAGTGACGGGGCTCGAACCCGCGACCTCCGGCGTGACAGGCCGGCACTCTAACCGACTGAGCTACACCCGCATCCTCGAAAGCGACCGGATGGCAAAACATCCGTCCCGAGCGGCCTCAGCCGTTCGATGAGCGGCTAACTAAGGGGTTCGCCCCTGGGTGTCAAGCAGGTTTCACGACAAAAGAATGACGCGTCCGAAAATGTTTCCACAGCCTCACGCATCGTCATGGCCGCATTCAAAAAAATGCAAAAACTTTGCGATTGCCTCTTGCGGTTTGATCCGGTTCCGCATAGATCACGGCCACCAACGCGGCGGGCGATTAGCTCAGTTGGTAGAGCGCCTCGTTTACACCGAGGATGTCGGGAGTTCGAGTCTCTCATCGCCCACCATTTTCCCCAAAAGTTCAAGTTTTCCAGCGATTTCAGCGCTTTTCGTGCGGGGAGCCGTCTTTCCCGGGCTTTCGCGCACGGCCTGTGCGCTCATTCTTGCAAGCCGCGCCTTCCCGTCAAGAGATCGCGGAGAATTGTCCTGCGGCACGTCAGATTCGGTTTGCAATCAGAGCCCGAGCCACTAGTTGACTTGAGAAAGAGCGGATTTGCGCCGATCTGCCGGCAAATCGGGCAGGACACCGCGCCATCCCGCGGATGGATTCGGGATTTTAGGCATATGAGGTGTTTTGCTTGAGCGGCAAGGTTGCGGCGGGGCAGCGTTTTGGCAACGAAACCGACGAGCGCCCGGCGGCATCCCGGGCGTTTTTGCGCCGGCTTCGGCTGTGGACGGGCCTGACCCTTTTTCTCTACGCGACGATGCACCTCCTCAACCAGGCCTTCGGCATCCGCTCCATCGAGGCGATGGAAATGGCGAGCCGGGTGCTTTTCCAGCCGTGGCAGAGCCTGCCGGGACGGGTGCTGCTTTACGGCGGGCTCGCCGTTCACGCGGCGCTCGGGCTGCGCGCGCTCTATCGGCGGCGGCACCTGCGGCTGCCCGCGGTCGATGCCGTGCAACTGGCCTTCGGCCTCGCCATCCCGGCCGTGCTCTTCGCCCATGCCGGGGCGATCGCCTATCTGAAGGGCGTCTACGGCGCGCGAATCGATTTCGACAAGACCGTCTACGCGCTCTGGGTCGCCAGCCCCGAGGTCGGCCTGCCCCGCCAGTTCCTGCTGATCATCGTCGTGTGGATCCACGGCTGCATAGGCGTGCGCGCCTGGCTGCGCGGCAGATCCTGGTATCCGCGGTCCGTGCCCATCCTGATGTCGCTCGCCACCCTGCTGCCAGTGCTGGCGGTGCTCGGCTTCATCAATGCGGGCCTCGACATGCGCGACATTGCCGCCCAGGGCGCGGAAGCCATGCGACCCGGCCTGCATGACCTGCCGGGTTCGCCCGCCGCGGCCGCAGCCGCCGAGGCCAATGCCGTCGCAAACCGCTTCACCATGGGCTATCTCGCCCTGCTTGCCGGCATCTTCATCCTGCGCATGGCGCGCGACTGGCACGCCGCGCGGTTCGATTCGGTCCGGATCACCTATCCCGGCGGCCGCGTCGTTTCCGTTCCCGTCGGTTTCAGCGTGCTGGAGGCGAGCCGCTGGTCGGCCATTCCGCATGCCTCCGTCTGCGGCGGCCGAGGCCGGTGCTCGACCTGTCGCGTCGAGATTACCGCCGGCGGCGAAACGCTGCCGGCCCCGGCGGGCGACGAGCAGCGCCTCCTGCGGCGCATCGGGGCACCGCCATCGGTGCGGCTCGCCTGCCAGATCCGGCCGGAACGCGACATCGCCGTCGTGCCGCTCGTGCATTCCGCTACCGCGGCCCAGCTGCCGAAGGGCCGGTTCGTGCCGGTGACGGCCGCCCGCCGGGAGGCGGAGGTGGCGGCGCTCTTCGTCGACCTGCGCCAATCCACGCGCCTTGCCGACGATCGCCTGCCCTACGACACCTTCTTCATCGTCGAACGCTACATCAAGGCCGTCTCCTCCGCGGTGCGGGCGAGCGGCGGCCATGTCACGAACATTGCCGGCGACGGCGTCATGAGCGTCTTCGGCACCGACGGGCCGACACATGACGCCGCGCGCGATGCCTTTCGCGCGGCGCTGCGGCTGTGGGAGGGGATCGACGCCCTGAACGAGGAGCTGCGGCAGGAACTGAACGAGCCGCTGCGCATCGGGATCGGCCTGCATGTCGGGGTTGCGGTCGTCGGCACGGAGTGGACGGGCGGCCTCGAAGGCATGCCCTTCCTCGGCGATACCGGCAATGTCGCCGCGCGGCTGGAGGCCCAGACCAAGCAGCTGGGCGCGACGCTGATCGCCTCGAAGGAGGCGGTCCTGATGGCGGCGGGCGAATCGCACGCCTTCACCTTCGCCCCCGTGATGCTGGCCGGGAAGCAGGAACCGATAGAGGTCCTGTGCTTTCGCGACAGCGGGGCGCTTCGCCAGCTCGTCGGCGCCGCCGTTTCCGGGTGACGCCTCGCCGGGTCTGCCCCGGTTATCACCGCCATATCCCCGCCGTCCTTCCTCCGGCCGCGTTCCGTGCGGATTGCCAGACCGCTTGACAGTTGCCGCCAAAAATAAGAACATAAAGGGAACAAATGGAGGTGCCGATGCAAAGCGATGCCATCGAACGGGCCTTGGCCGAGGTTGCTGCCTGCCGGGCCCTGCGCGAAAAGCAGCAGGCTCACCGGGCGGAATTCCAGCGCAAGCTGGAGGCGGTCGCCAAGCCCCTCTATGTGCTGAAGTCCAAGACTCAGCTGGAGCTGCGGCTGCAATGATGCGCGTTTCAAGACGACAGGGCGGCATCGTGCGCGAGGAAGCCGCCGAAATCCTCGCCCTTCACAATGGCGATGCCCTGGAAGCGCTGCGCACGCTGATTGCCGAACGGGATGCCGTAGAGGAGCAGCTTGCCGTCGCAACGCTCGTCATGCGCCGGCAATACGAGGCCGAAGGGCGGCCGTGATCAGAGCAATTCCAGCAAAAGTGCGAAGCGGTTTTGCGGCAAAACAAAAGGTTGGAGTGTTTTCTCTGTTCGGAGAAAAGCGGAGATGCTCTGGCGAGGCCCCGGCCAGCAAAGCGGCACGACCCGGCACTCACGCGGGATCGCCGTGCAGGAGCCGGCCTACAGGATGAAATCCGTCGCCTTCAGGCTGAGGCTGGTGTCGAGCAGGATGGAGAAGTCGGCCTTTCCGTCGCCATTGACATCCGCATGGATGATCGTGTCGCCGTTCTTCTTCTCGTAGCGCAGTTCACCCGCCTTTTTGTGGAAGGAATCGGTGCCGATGAACGTGAAAGCCTGGTCGCCGGCGGACTTCGTGTTCGCGTCCATCGCCTTGAGATCGATCTTGTCCTTCTGGGCGCGGCTGAAATCCGCGATCGTGTCGCGGCCGGACGTCGAAGCGGTCGAATCCCGGACCGAGGCGAAGACGAAGACATCGGCGCCGGAGCCGCCATGGAGACTGTCGGCACCGGTGCCGCCGCTGATCCGGTCGTTGCCCGCCTCCCCCATCAGCTTGTCCTTGCCGGCGCTGCCGCTGATCGTGTCGTTGCCGGTGCCGCCCAGCACATAGTCGGCGCCGGCGCCGGCATAGATCCGGTCATTGCCGCCATTGCCGAAGATCAGGTTGTCGCCGGACGTGCCCTTCAACATGTCGGCGCCGGCCTCGCCGAAGAAGTCGCCGGGGCTCCATTTTCCCTCGCCGTAGATCTTCTTCAGGATGGCATAGGCCTTCGGGTCGTATTTCGCGAGCTCGGTGCGGGTGTTGATCTCGTTGTGGATGCCGTCCGCGCCCTCCCGCTCGGGATTGTCGTTGAAATAGGCCTGGCTCAGCTCTGCGAAATATTCGTCGAGCGTGTCGTCCGCATAGGTGTTCTTCCAAAGACCGGTGCGCTTGGCATTTTCATAGGCGGCGGAGAAAGACTCCATCAGCCCCTTGTCGACCGTCGATACGCCGAGATTGTCGATGGCGTGCGCCCATTCGTGCAGCGCGATGCTCTCGCTGCCGCCATAGGGGTCGGTCGGGTAGTTGAGCAGGTTCTCCTCGCCGGACGACGAGGTCGGCCGCCCCGGCACGGCCCCCAGCCCCCGATAGATATCCCAGGACGCACCGAGGTCGGAATAATCCGGCAGTTCGGTGATCTTGGTGCCTTCCGGGATGATGGCGAAGCGGCCGCCGGCATCGACGATCGCGGACACGTATTTTCCAGCCCCGGCGATGGAATTGAAGATGATCTCCGCAGCCCGGTAGACCGCCTCGTCGGGAATGGCGTCGTTGGCGAGGATATAGATCCCCTTCCACTCGAACGCCTTGGTATGAAAGCCTCGTGCATAGTCCGACGGTGGCTTCTTCAGCATCGCCCTCTCCCCCAGGTTCCCGGCCCCGGCAAGCGTAGGCTAATATGCCGCGCGCTAAAAGGCGGCCCCGCGCCGTATTTGCGGCGAAGTCCGCCGCCGCCGTGGAATTTTCCGGGATGAGCGGCCCCGCGCCGCCGGCGGCAAGCCTAGCGCGTCGCGAGCAGTGCGACATAGGCGACGACCGTCAGCAGCAGGCCGCGGAAGGCGAAGCCGACGAAGCGGTACTTGTCGCGGGCGATCGAGGCCATGGCGTCGGCATTCTGCATGTACTGTTCGAAGAGGTAGCCGACGTCACGCTCGTGCGCCGCCGTGCGGAACCCCTCGCGGTGATGCGGCCAGGCGCCCCAGAACAGCGAGGTCGCCTTGTCGACCCGGCGCGGCAGCACGACGAGGATGGCCGAGACGATGGAGAAGATCAGCGCGAAGGCGAGCAGGCCGGAAAAGGCGATCGCCATCGGATTGCCCTCCGCATAGCGCGCCCAGGTGAAGACGGCGCGGCTCTCGGTAGAGGTGACCAGCAGCGCGAGCATGAAGGTGAAGATATAGGCGGCCTTCTGGTCGGAGATCTTCACCTGGTCGTAGAAGACGTCGTTGATGCGGCGGATATGGTCGAAATGCTCCAGCGCGATGCCCTGCGTGCCATCGAGGGCCCGCCCGAGAATGGTCTGCCGCGTTTCCAAAGCCGTCATGTCGCTTCCGTCCCTCCTGCGCCCGCCTCGTGATAGCCGAGTGCCTTCGGAAAGCAACGGCCTGCCCTCGGCACCGCTTGACTTTTTCGGGGGGATGTCGAGTTCTGGTTGCATGCAGAACCTCATCCCGCCGCCCGGCCCGCCGACCTTTCCTGCCCTGCGGCGCGCCGCCCGGAGCGGTGCATGAGCACAGCGCCGCGCCTTCCCCACCGCTGGTCGCGCCGCACCCACCGGCTTGCCGTGCTCGCCCTTGCCGTCGTCGTGCTCGTCTCGGCCCTCATGCAGCTTCCGGCCTGGTCGCTCGCGGACCTGCGCGCCTTCGACTATCTTTCCACCGTCGACGATCCGCGCCCGCCGGTCGATGGCCCGGTGGTCGTCGCGATCGACGAGCCGTCGCTCGCGGAAATCAATGCGCAATGGCCCTGGCCGCGCGAACTGCATGGCCGGCTGGTCGAAAGCCTGCGCAAGGCCGGCGCCACGGCGATCGGCCTCGACATCATCTTCGCCGAACCCTCCAACCCGGCCTCCGATGCCGCCTTTGCCGCGACGCTCGGGCCGGATGTCGTTCTGGCCGGCGACGAGAGCGTCATCGTCACGCCGCAGGCCGAGCAGCTTCTGCGCACGACGCCGCTGCCGGCGTTCACCGCGGCGGGCGCGGTGACGGGCATCGCCTCGATCACGCTCGGCGGCGACGGCGTCTTTCGCGACCTGCCGCGCTATGAGGACGGCTTTGCGCGCGCCCTCGCCCGCATCGCGGGCAAGCCCGCGGTCTCGCCCGAGGGCAAGCTGCTGCAATCCTTCGGCCCCGCGCGCAGCTATCCGACGGTCTCCTATTACCAGGCGCTCGATCCGGAGAACATGCTGCCGAAGGATACGTTCAAGGGCCGCGTGGTGATCGTCGGCCTCAGCCTGCAGAATGCGCCCGTCATCAATTCCGGCGGCGCGGACGCCTTCGCCACGCCCTATACGGTCCATACCGGCCGGCTGGTGGCGGGAGCGGAAATCCAGGCGACGATCCTCGACAATCTCACCGCCGGCGCCGCGATCACCCGGGCCGGCACGCCGCTCGCCATCGCCGCCGTCGCCCTCGCCGCCCTGGTTTCGGCGGCGATCGTGCGCCGCGCGACGCGCTGGCAGACGGCCGTGCTCGGCATCCTTGCAAGCGCCATGCTCGCCCTTCTCAGCTTCGCGCTGATCCGCGAGGCCAGGCTCTTCGTCTCACCCATCGGCCCCACCATCGCGCTTCTCCTGGTCGCCGCCGGCCAGACGGCGCTCGACTATGCGGAGGAGCGGCGCCGGCGCCGCGAGATCGTGCGCGCCTTCTCGCAATACCTCTCGCCCGCCCTCGTCGAGCGCCTCGCGCGCGATCCTTCGCAACTGAAGCTCGGCGGCGAGCGGCGCACGCTCTCCATCCTGTTTTGCGACGTGCGCGGCTTCACCACCATCGCCGAGACGATGAAGGACGACCCGGAGCAGCTGACGACGCTGATCAACCGGCTGTTGACGCCGCTCTCCGATATCGTGCTCAAGCACGGCGGCACGATCGACAAATATATCGGCGACTGCGTGATGGCCTTCTGGAACGCACCGCTCGACGACGAGGACCATGCCCGCCATGCGGTGGCCGCCGCGCTCGACATGCTCGACGTGATGGCGACGCTGAATGCAAAGCTCCAGGCGGAGGCGGCGGCCAGCGGCGGCACCCATCATGCGCTGCGCATCGGCATCGGCATCAACACCGGCGAATGCGTGGTCGGCAACATGGGATCCTCGCGGCGCTTCGACTATTCGGTGCTCGGCGATGCGGTGAACCTTGCCTCGCGCCTTGAAGGCGCCTCCAAGGCCTATGGCGTGCCGCTGCTCATCGGCGAAAGCACGGCGCAGCTGACGGCGACGGATTTCGCCGTGCTCGAACTTGACCGCATCACGGTCAAGGGCCGCACCGGCGCGGCCCCGGTCTTCACCGCCGTCCGCAGCCTGCCGGAAGAGGCGAAGGCGCTGCACGCCCGGTTCGTCGAGGCCAAGTATGCCGGACGCCTCGCCGCCGATGACAGGGCCTTCGATGCGCTGGTCGAGATCGCTCCGGCGCTGGCCCCCTATTACGCGACCGTCCGGTCCGGACATGCGGCCGGCGGCATGTAGGCCCTACGCGCCCTGCTTGGGATGCGAGGGGGCGAACTCGGCGACGAGCTCGTGTTTTTCACCGGGATAGGTCAGCCGTACATGGGTGACGTAGAGGCCGCCGCTCCAGGTGCGGCGCTCGACGACGAGGCAGGGCGTTCCGGGCGCGATCGCCAGGAGCCCGGCGGCCCGGGCATCGGCACCGACGGCACGGATGCGGTGTTCGGCGGCACTCCAGGGCACGCGGCTGATCAGCCAGGCGCCGGGCGCGGTTTCGTCGAAGCTCTCGTCGACGGCTTCCGGCACGGCTTCCAGGTTGATCAGGCGGTCCTCCAGGCAGAACGGCTGGGCACCGGCAAAATGCAGGGCGGAAATCTCGGTCAGCCGGGCCGATTCGGAAAGCGCCATCAGCCGCCGGTCGCCAGCCTTCGCAACGCGGTTTACCCGCGTGCGCCGCTCGTAGCGATACGGCAGGCCGAGCGATTCGACCTCCAGGCGGATGTCGTGGATTTCGAGCACCGCCGACTGGGCGTGCGGGTGGGTGACATAGCTGCCGGACTTGCGCCGGCGCTCGATCAGGCCGCGCTTGACCAGCTCGGTGATCGCCTTGTTCACCGTCATGCGCGAGCACTGGTACTGCTCGGTCAGTTCGTGCTCGAAGGGAATGCGGTGGCCCGGCGGCCATTCGCCCGAAAGGATCCTGCCCTCCACATCCTCCAGGATGCGGCGGTGCAGCGACGGCTCCTTGGCCTCGGCCTGCCTGTTGTCCCCGAGAGTGGAAATGGTCGCCTCCGCGCTTGCCGGGCGCAGATTCGCCCGGTCCGGAAAAGTCATAAGAAAGGCGGGGCCGCCTTTCAATACGTCCTCAGGCCTCGGCCAATGCCCGCATGGTGGCCGTGAAGCGCCGGCCGATCGCCTCGCGCGCCACATGGCGGCCGCCCTCGACCTGCCGGCGGCCATTCACCCAGACGCAATCGACCTTAGCGCCATTGGCGAAGATCCAGCCGTCGAGCAACGCATCGCCGGCAAGGTCGAGGCCATGGCGGGCCTTCAGGCTGACGAAATCGGCGGGGCTGCCGGCCGAAAGGCCCGATTCGACGCCGAGCGCCGCCGCGCCGCCAAGAAGCGCGCCGTCGAAGAGCGCCCGGCCCGTCGAGCCCCCGGGGGCGGCGAGCACGTTGCGGGCGCGGTGGGCGAGACGCTGCGAATATTCGAGCTGGCGCAGCTCGTCCGGCAGGCCGATCAGCACGTTGGAATCCGAGCCGACGCCGAAACGGCCGCCATGGGCAAGGAAATCCGGCGCCGGGAAGGTTCCGTCGCCGAGATTGGCCTCCGTCACCGGGCAGAGGCCGGCGATCGCGCCGGCCCTCGCCATGCCGCGCGTCTCCGCCTCCGTCATGTGCGTCGCGTGGATGAAGCACCAGCGGCCATCGACCGCCTGGTTGTCGAGCAGCCATTCCACCGGACGGCGGCCGGACCAGGCGATGCTGTCCTCCACTTCCTTGACCTGCTCGGAGATATGGATGTGGACCGGCGCGTCGCCCGCCATCGCCACGACGTCGGAAAGCTCCTCCGGGGTGACGGCGCGCAGGCTGTGCGGGGCGACGCCGGTGATGCCGGCGGGCAGCGCATCGGTCAGCGCGCGGCAGCGCTCCAGCAATGCGGCATAGGACTGCCGGTCGTTGATGAAGCGGCGCTGGCCCTCGCCCGGCGCGGTGCCGCCGAAGCCAGCATGGGCGTAGAAGACGGGCAGCAGCGTCAGCGCGATGCCGGTCTTGGACGCCGCGGCGGCGATGCGCGCGGCCATCTCGGCGATATCGGCATAGTGCCCGCCGTCCTTGTCGTGGTGCAGGTAGTGGAACTCGCCGACGCGGGTGAAGCCCGCCTCCAGCATCTCGACATAGAGCTGGCCGGCAACGGCCTCCACATCGTTGGGCGTCATGGACAGCGCGAAGCGGTACATGACATTGCGCCAGCTCCAGAACGAGTCGCTCCCCGGCCCGCGGGTTTCCGCCAGCCCCGCCATGCCGCGCTGGAAGGCGTGGCTGTGCAGGTTGGGCATGCCGGCGACGACGGTGTCGTGGCGCTCGTCGCCAGGCACCGGCGCGGCGCCGGTTTCGAGCGTCGCGATGCGGCTGTCCGCGATGTCTATACGCACATCCTTCGCCCAGCCGCCCGTAAGCAGCGCCTGCCTTGCATGAATGACGGCCATTGCCCGTTCCTTCTCCCGATGGTGCATCCTGGCGCCGCGCCGGCAAATTGGCTCTTGCGCCTCTCGCAATTATGTATATACATTATCCCCATCACAGGGAAGAGGCAATCACCATGACGACACCGGAAAAGGACAGTCCCCGAGTCTGGCGCAATGCCCGGCTTGCGACGCTCAAGGAGAGCCTGCCGGACCTCGGCATTGTCGAGAACGGCGCGATCGCCGTCCGCGACGGCCGCATCGCCTTTGCCGGGCCCGAAGCCGATCTTCCCGCCGAATTATCCGCCGCTGAGACCATCGACTGCGAAGGCCGCTGGATCACGCCGGGCCTCATCGACTGCCATACCCATCTCGTCCATGCCGGTGACCGCGCCCATGAATTCGAGCTGCGCCTTGACGGCGCCTCCTATGAGGAGATCGCGCGGGCCGGCGGCGGCATCGTCTCCTCCGTCAAGGCGCTGCGCGCCGCGAGCGAGGACGAGCTGGTGCGCCAGACCCTGCCCCGCCTCGACGCGCTGATCGCCGAGGGCGTGACGACGGTCGAACTGAAATCTGGCTACGGCCTCGACACCGAGAACGAGGTGAAATCCCTGCGCGCCGCGCGGCGCATCGCGGAGATGCGCGACGTCACCGTGCGCACCACCTTCCTCGGCGCCCATGCGCTGCCGCCGGAAATGAACGGCGACAAGGCGGCCTATATCGACAAGGTCATCCGTGAGATGCTGCCGGCCGTCGCGGCCGAGGGGCTTGCCGATGCCGTCGACGGTTTCTGCGAGGGCATCGCCTTCTCGCCGGAGGAGATGGCGAAGGTTTTCGATGCCGCCAAGGCGCACGGCCTGCCGGTGAAGCTGCATGCCGACCAGCTTTCCAACCTGCACGGCGCGGAAATGGCTGCCCGCTCCGGCGCGCTGTCGGCCGACCACCTCGAATATACCGACGATGCGGGCGCGGCGGCCATGGCCAGGGCCGGCACCGTCGCCGTCATCCTGCCGGGCGCCTTCTACTTCATCCGCGAGACAAAGAAGCCGCCGGTCGATCTCTTCCGCAAGCACGGCGTCAGGATGGCCGTCGCGACGGATGCCAATCCCGGCACCTCGCCGCTCACCTCGCTGCTCCTCACCATGAACATGGCCGCGACCCTCTTCGGCATGACCGTTACAGAATGCATTGCCGGCACGACGCGCGAGGCCGCCCGTGCCCTCGGCCTCGTCGACGAGGTGGGAACGCTCGAAGCCGGAAAATGGGCCGATTTCGTCCTCTGGGACATCGGCCGGCCGGCGGAACTGGTCTACCGCATGGGCTTCAACCCCATGCATGCCCGTATCCGCAGCGGACACTGATCCATCCAGTAAGCAGCACAGCGCTGCATCGGGGAATGCACCATGACGATCATGCTCCATCCGGGCTCCGTGCCCCTCAAGACCCTTGAAACCATCTACTGGACCGGCGAGGCCGCCAAGCTCGACGCCTCCTTCGACGCCGGAATCGAGAAGGCCGCCGCGCGCATCGCGCAAATCGCCGGCGGCGACGAGCCGGTCTACGGCATCAATACCGGCTTCGGCAAACTCGCCTCCATCAAGATCGCGCCAGCGGACGTCGCGACGCTCCAGCGCAACCTGATCCTGTCGCATTGCTGCGGCGTCGGCAAACCGCTTGCCGAAAACATCGTGCGCCTCATCATGGCGCTGAAGCTGATCTCGCTCGGGCGCGGCGCGTCCGGCGTGCGCATCGAGGTCGTGCGCCTCATCGAGGCGATGCAGGCCAGGGGCGTCATCCCGGTCATCCCGGAACAGGGCTCCGTCGGCGCCTCCGGCGACCTCGCCCCCCTCGCCCACATGACGGCGGTGATGATCGGCGAAGGCGAGGCCTTTCACGCCGGCGAGCGCCTTTCCGGCGGCAAGGCGCTGGAAAAGGCGGGCCTGAAGCCCGTCGTCCTCGCCGCCAAGGAGGGCCTTGCCCTCATCAACGGCACGCAGGTCTCGACCGCCCTGGCGCTCGCCGGCCTCTTCCGCGCCCATCGCGCCGCCCAGGCCGCCCTCGTCACAGGGGCGCTTTCCACCGACGCCGCCATGGGTTCCTCCGCGCCGTTCCATCCGGATATCCACACGCTGCGCGGCCACAAGGGCCAGATCGACGCCGCTTCCGCGCTGCGCGCGCTGCTTGCCGGCTCCGTCATCCGCGAAAGCCACATCACCGGCGACGAGCGCGTGCAGGATCCCTATTGCATCCGCTGCCAGCCGCAGGTCGACGGCGCCTGCCTCGATCTGCTGCGTGCCGCCGCCCGGACGCTCGAAATCGAAGCCAATGCCGTCACCGACAACCCGCTGGTCCTGTCCGACGACAGCGTCGTCTCGGGCGGCAACTTCCATGCCGAGCCCGTCGCCTTCGCCGCCGACCAGATCGCCATCGCGGCCTGCGAGATCGGCGCCATCGCCCAGCGCCGCATCGCGCTCCTGGTCGATCCCGCCCTCTCCTTCGGCCTGCCGGCCTTCCTCGCCAGGAAGCCGGGCCTCAATTCCGGCCTGATGATCGCGGAGGTCACCTCGGCCGCGCTGATGAGCGAGAACAAGCAGATGGCGCATCCGGCCTCGGTCGATTCGACGCCGACCTCCGCCAACCAGGAAGACCACGTCTCCATGGCCTGCCACGGCGCCCGCCGCCTCCTGCGCATGACGGAGAACCTCTCCGCCATCATCGGCATCGAGGCGCTGACGGCCGCTCAAGGCATCGAGTTCCGCGCCCCGCTCGTCACCAGCCCGGAGCTGCAGAAGGTCGTCGCCGCGCTGCGCACGGTCGTCGCGACGCTGGAAGAGGATCGCTACATGGCGCATGACCTTGCCGCCGCCAGCACCTTCGTCTCCTCCGGCGCGCTCGCCGCCTCCGTCACCAAGGGCATCCTGCCGGTTCTGGAGGCTTGAGGATGAGTATTTTCGCGAACATACCCCCCTCTGCCCTGCCGGGTATCTCCCCCTCAAGGACAGGGCAATCGCCCATGGAGTTCGACGTTGCCGTTCTCCCCTTCTCCCCCGCGGGGAGAAGGGGGCCCGAAGGGTCGGATGAGGGGGTGGCTCTGACGGGTCGTCTGCGCCTTCGCCACCCCCCTCATCCGCCTGCCGGCACCTTCTCCCCGCGGGGGAGAAGGGGATGGGGCAACGGTTTCCCGCCATATGCGATAACCATGCTCCTCGTGGGCGAGATACCCGGCCGGGCAAAGGGGGGTGAGCGCCACCCGGAGGCCGTCCAATGAGCGCCCTCTTCGAAACGCACCAGGGCACCTCGCCCGTCATTCTCGCCTTCCCGCATACCGGCACGGATGTGCCGGCCGATATTTGGGAGCGCCTGAATGACAACGGCCGCATCCTCGCGGATACGGACTGGCACATCGAGCGTCTCTATGCCGGTCTGCTGCCGGAGGCGACGACGGTGCGTGCCACGTTCCACCGCTATGTCATCGACGCCAACCGCGATCCGGCCGGCGTCAGCCTCTATCCCGGCCAGAACACGACCGGCCTCGTTCCCGAAACGGATTTCGACGGCAAGCATATCTGGAAGGACGGCGCGGCGCCGACCGAGGCGGACATCGCCTACCGGCTCGCCCATTTCCACGCGCCCTATCACGCGGCCCTTGCCGCCGAGATCGAGCGCGTCAAGGCGATCCACGGCGTAGCGATCCTCTACGATTGCCACTCGATCCGCTCGCTGATCCCCTTCCTCTTCGAAGGCCGGCTGCCGGATTTCAACGTCGGCACCGACATGGGCCGCACCTGCGCCAAGGAGATCGAAACGGCGACGTTCGAGATCTGCGCCCGGGCCGAGGGCTATACCAGCATCCTCAACGGCCGCTTCAAGGGCGGCTGGACGACGCGCCACTACGGCAGGCCGGAGACCGGCGTGCACGCCATCCAGATGGAGCTGGCGCAGGTCAGCCACCTTGCCACGGAAGCCCCGCCCTTCGCCCTCGACGAGGCGAAGGCCGAAAGACTGCGCATTCCCCTCAAAGATATCCTGAACCGTATCGAGGCCCTCGCCTCCACCCTCACACGCTGATCCGGGAGAACCAGCCATGACCGACAATCCCCGCCACAACATCCGCGAAATCCGCGCCGCCACCGGCACCGAGCGCACCGCCAAGAGCTGGCTGACCGAAGCGCCGCTGCGCATGCTGATGAACAACCTCGACCCGGACGTCGCGGAAAACCCGCACGAGCTCGTCGTTTACGGCGGCATCGGCCGTGCCGCCCGCACCTGGGCCGATTTCGACAGGATCGTCGCCTCGCTGCGCGATCTGGAAGACAACGAGACGCTGATCGTGCAGTCCGGCAAGCCGGTCGGCATCTTCCGCACGCATAAGGATGCGCCACGCGTCCTCATCGCCAATTCCAACCTCGTGCCGCACTGGGCCACCTGGGACCATTTCAACGAGCTGGATAAGAAGGGCCTTGCCATGTACGGCCAGATGACGGCCGGCTCGTGGATCTATATCGGTAGCCAAGGCATCGTGCAGGGCACCTACGAGACCTTCGTCGAGGCCGGCCGCCAGCACTATGGCGGCAACCTCAAGGGCAAGTGGGTGCTGACCGGCGGTCTCGGCGGCATGGGCGGTGCCCAGCCGCTCGCCGCCGTCATGGCCGGCGCCTCGTGCCTTGCCGTCGAGTGCAATCCCGATTCGATCGATTTCCGCCTGCGCACCCGCTATATCGACGAGAAGGCCGAGACGCTCGACGAGGCCATGGCGATGATCGACCGCTGGACGAAGGCGGGCGAGGCCAAGTCCGTCGGCCTGCTCGGCAATGCCGCCGAGGTCCTGCCGGAGATGATCCGCCGCGGCATCCGCCCCGGCATGGTCACCGACCAGACCTCCGCCCATGACCCGATCAACGGCTACCTGCCGAAGGGCTGGACCATGGCCGAGTGGAAGGCCAAGCGCGAAAGCGACCCGAAGGCCGTCGAAAAGGCCGCCCGCGCCTCCATGCGCGAGCATGTCGAAGCGATGATCGCCTTCCAGGACATGGGCATCCCGACCTTCGACTACGGCAACAACATCCGCCAGGTCGCCAAGGACGAAGGCCTCGAAAACGCCTTCGCCTTCCCGGGCTTCGTGCCGGCCTATATCCGCCCGCTGTTCTGCAAGGGCATCGGTCCGTTCCGCTGGGCCGCCCTTTCCGGCGATCCGGAGGACATCTACAAGACCGACGCCAAGGTGAAGGAACTGCTGCCCGACAACAAGCACCTGCACAACTGGCTGGACATGGCGAAGGAGCGCATCTCCTTCCAGGGCCTGCCGGCGCGCATCTGCTGGGTCGGCCTCGGCGACCGCCACCGCCTCGGCCTCGCCTTCAACGAGATGGTCAAGAACGGCGAGCTGAAGGCGCCGATCGTCATCGGCCGCGACCATCTGGATTCCGGCTCCGTCGCCTCGCCGAACCGCGAGACGGAAGCGATGAAGGACGGTTCGGATGCGGTGTCCGACTGGCCGCTGCTCAATGCCCTGCTCAACACCGCCTCGGGCGCGACCTGGGTCTCGCTCCATCACGGCGGCGGCGTCGGCATGGGCTTCTCGCAGCATTCGGGCGTCGTCATCTGCTGCGACGGCACGGACGAAGCCGCCGAGCGCGTCGGCCGCGTGCTGTGGAACGACCCGGCGACCGGCGTCATGCGCCACGCCGACGCCGGCTACGACATCGCGCTCGACTGCGCCCGCGAAAAGGGCCTGCGCCTGCCGGGCATCCTCGGCAACTGATGCATATAACCTGAAAGTGCGCAGCGGTTTTGGGAGAACGATATGCACAACAAACCGAGACTTTTGCGCAACAGCGACCATCGCCGCATGCCGTGGAAGAACGGCGGCGGCGAGACGGTCGAGGTGATCGTCCATCCGGAAGGCGCGAGCCTTTCGGATTTCGGCTGGCGCGTCAGCATGGCGCGCGTGGCGGGCGACGGGCCCTTCTCGGTCTTCCCCGGCATCGACCGCACGCTGGCGGTCCTTGCCGGAGACGGCATGGCGCTCTCGATCGAGGGACTTGGCGAGAGACTGCTGACGCCCGCCTCCGCGCCGCTGGCCTTCCCGGCCGATGCGCCGACCACGGCGCGCCTCACGGGAGGGCCGATCACCGACCTCAACGTGATGACCCGACGCGGTGCCTTCCGGCACAGGCTGACGCATCACGTCGCGCGTGACGCACTGGCGCTGCCGGAAGCAATGGGAGAACGTCTGCTGCTGGCGCTGGAACCGCTCGGCGTCTCTACGCCGGAAGGCCTCGTCGGGCTCCAGCCGCTCGATGCGCTCGTGCTCGACGGCGGATCGGCGGCGGAAATCGTGCCGGCCGGCAAACAGGCGGCCTTCTATCTGGTGGAAATCACCCAGGACTGACCGTTTGCGGGGAAGCGATTTCCTTGTCCGTCCCGGAGCGGAGTGCTACCTCCCGACACATTCATTCATTGGGCATTTGTCGGGAGAGATTTTCATGAGACATCGCAAATTCGGCCGCACGGGTTTCACCACCACGGATATCGGCTTCGGCGCCTGGCAGATCGGCGGCGCCTGGGGTGATGTCAGCGAGGCGGACGGCCGCGCCGCCCTCAACGCCGCGCTCGACGCCGGCATGTCCTTCATCGACACCGCCGACGTCTATGGCGACGGCCGCTCGGAAAAGATCATCGCCGACGTCCTGAAGGACCATGGCGGCCAGCGCCCGATGGTGGCCACCAAGGCCGGGCGCCGGCTTTCCCCGCATGTCGCCGATGGCTACACCAAGGAAAACCTCGAAGGCTTCATCGACCGCAGCCTGAAGAACCTCGACGTCGAGCGGCTCGATCTCGTGCAGCTGCACTGCCCGCCGACGGAGGTCTACTACCGTCCGGAGGTCTTCCATGCGCTGGAAGAGATCAAGGCCGCCGGCAAGATCGCCAATTACGGCGTCAGCGTCGAGAAGGTCGAGGAGGCGCTGAAGGCGATCGAATATCCCGGCGTCGTCAGCGTGCAGATCATCTACAACATGTTCCGCCAGCGCCCGGCGCAACTCTTCTTCAAGGAAGCCGCCCGCCGTCAGGTCGCCGTCATCGCCCGCGTGCCGCTGGCAAGCGGCCTGCTCTCGGGCAAGATCACGCGCGACACCGCCTTTGCCGCCGACGACCACCGCAACTTCAACCGCCAGGGCGACGCCTTCGATGTCGGCGAGACCTTTGCCGGCGTGCCCTTCGAGACCGGCCTTCAGGCCGTCGAGGAAATCCGTGCGCTGGTGCCGGCCGACACCGCCATGGCCGCCTTCGCGCTGCGCTGGATCCTGATGGCCGATGCGGTCAGCGTCGTCATTCCGGGCGCGCGCAACGCCGCGCAGGCCGAGGCGAATGCCCGGGCCGCAAGCCTGCCGGCGCTTTCGGACGACGTGATGGAGGCGACGCGCGAGATCTATTACCGGCTCGTCGCGCCGCATGTGCACGATCGCTGGTAGGGCGCGGCCCTGCGGCTTCGCGCATCAACTGAAATGATAGCCGACATCATGGCTATCTATTTCGTTTATGCACGAGGCCGCGCTACCGTTCCCCATCGGTCACAATCACAACAGGGGAACGACCATGAAGACAATGCTGCTCGCGCTGGCTCTCGCAGGCTCCACGCTGCTTTCCGGCCCGGCTTTCGCCGAGACGCTGAAGATCGGCACGGAAGGCGCCTACCCGCCCTTCAACTTCCAGGATTCCGCGGGAAAACTCGGCGGCTTCGACGTGGAGATCGGCCTTGCGCTCTGCGAGAAGATGAAGGTCGAGTGCGACGTGGTCGCGCAGGACTGGGACGGCATCATTCCCGGCCTCGTCGCCAAGAAATACGACATGATCATCGCCTCGATGTTCATCACCGAGGAGCGCAAGAAGCAGGTCAACTTCACCGACCCCTACTATCTCGCCGCCATGACCCATGCCGCGCCGAAGGGCGCCGGCATCACCGATTTCACCAATGAAGGCATGAAGGGCAAGACGATCGGCGCCCAGTCCGGCACCACGCAGGCCGATTTTGCCGCCGCCGTCTATCCGGATGCGGACATCAAGCTCTACCCGACGCAGGACGAGGTGAACCTCGACATGGCGAACGGCCGCCTCGACCTGCAGGTCGGCGACATGATCCCACTGCTCGACTGGGTCACCAAGAACGACGACGGCAAGGCCTGCTGCGAACTGATCGGCGAGCCGATCACCGACCCGAAATTCGTCGGCGAAGGCGTCGGCATCGCGGTGCGCCAGGAAGACAACGACCTGCGCGAGAAGCTGAACGCCGCGCTGAAGGCGATCCGCGAGGACGGCACTTACCAGAAGATCAACGACAAGTACTTCTCCATCGACATCTATACGATGAAGTAATCCCCCTCCTCGCTCGGGGGCGGGCTCGACCCGATCATGCACAAGTCGCGTGGGTCCCCGGGTTGAATTCGCGGATGACGCGATTGGTCGGGGCGATGTTGCGATCAGGTCGAGGCGGCTTCGGCCGCCTTTCACCTGTCCGGGCTCAGGGATCGAAGCGGGTGCGGTTTTCACCGCGAACGCCGTCCATGGGTCGCGTGAAGAAGGCTTCGTCGCTGCCCTCGCCGTCAAGGCTGACCAGAAACGGATGTGGGTCCAGCGCCCGCCGCGGGCGAAACTCCATGCGCGCCTCCACGCCGCCCGCCAGGAGCTCGTCGAGATAGGCTCCCGCGAGTCCGCTGGTGCTAAACCTTTGCCACATAATGCATTTCCCCCTCTTCCGGCGACCGGAATGCGCCGGGCTCCTTTTTGGTTCCGCGAAAAACGGCGCCTGCCGATCACATTTCATGGCACGCCAGCCCGCCGCCTCTTGCCTTTCCCGACCCCCTGGCCGTAGCTACGCGCATGCCGATCAACCGCCTCGAACGCTTCGCCCACAATCTCGACTGGAACCTGCTGCGCACCTTCGTGGTCGTGGTGGAGGAAGGCTCGATCACGCGGGCGGCGAACCGGCTGCTGCTGCAGCAGCCGGCCGTCAGCATGGCGCTGAAGCGGCTGGAGCAGTCGGTCGGCCACCGGCTGATCGACCGCAGCCCGGGCCGCTTCGAGCTGACGGAGGCCGGCGAGCGGCTGCATGCGCTCTGCCACGACATCTTCACCGCCATCGTGCGCCTGCCGGAGGCCATGCAGCTTTCCGGCGAGGATATTTCCGGCCACATCACCCTCCATGCCGTCAGCCATGCCATGAATCCGGCCTGGGACCGGGCGATCGCCGATTTCTTCCGGCAGCATCCGCGCGTCACCATGGGCGTGACGGTCGAGACGACGACGGATGTCATCCGTTCGGTGGAGCGGGGCGTCGCGACGCTCGGCCTTTCCGACGGCATCATTCCGGAGGGATTGGAGAAGACGCCCTTCTGCTATGAGCGCTACGCGCTCTATTGCGGCCGCGGGCACCGGCTGTTCGGCGTGCGCGATGCCCGGCTGGAGGACCTGAGGGGCGAGCCCTATGTCAGCTTCCTCGCCGACGTACTCGGCGGGCCGCATATGGGCCCGGTGACGGCCGTGCGCGCCATCGGCTCCTTCGGCCAGCAGGTGCGGGCGCTGGCCTTCAACGTGGAAGAGGTGCTGCGGCTGGTGGTGGCCAATGCCGGCATCGGCATGCTGCCGGTGCACCTGACCGGCGCGGCGCTGGCGGCCGGCGAGCTCTGGCAGCTGCCGCCCTATGACGACCTGCCGGTGACCGAGACCTTCCGCATCACCAATCCCGGTTCCGCGCTCAACCCGGCCGAACGCGCCTTCCTCACCCATATGGCCGATGTGCCGGCCTGGCGCTGGGGCGAGCCGCATCAATCCGGCTGATAACCACCTTCATCCCTATAAATTTGAAGAATGCGGCCGGCTTGCTTAGGCAGGAGGGACAAGGGTCCACAGCGGAGGCGGGTCATGCGGACATTCGACATCGTGATCATCGGCGGCGGCATTGCCGGCCTTTCGCTCGCCTATTTCCTGAGCCCGCACCGCTCCGTCGCCGTGCTGGAGCAGGAGGGCGCGCTCGGCTATCACAGCACAGGCCGCTCGGCGGCGGAATTCACGCTGCGGGACAATGCGCCGCTGGTGAATGCGCTTGCCCGCGCCAGCCATGCTTTCCTGATGCGGCCGCCCGAGGGGTTCGCCGCCGTGCCGCTGCTCATCGAGCGGGGCAGCATCATCCTCGGCGCGGCGGAGAAGGCGGCGCTGGTGCACGAACGATTCGAAACGGCCAGAAGCCTCGGCGTGGCGGCGGAATGGCTGGACGAGGCCGCGATGCTCGCCCGCGCGCCGATGCTGGACCCCGCCTATGCGGCCGCCGCCTATTTCGATCCCGACTACTGGGACATCGAGGTGGACGCGCTGCTGCAGTCCTATGCCCGCCACGCCCGGCGCCATGGTGCCGAGATCATCGAGGGCCGCCGCTTTGCCGGCGCCCGCCGCGCCGGCGGCCGATGGCTGATCGAAGCCGGCGAGGAGACGATCGCCGCCGGCATGCTGGTGAACGCGGCCGGCGGCTGGGCCGATGCGGTCGCCGCGCTTTCCGGCGTCGCGCCCGCCGGCATCGTGCCGCACCGCCGCACGGCCATCACCATCGACCTGCCCGATGGCATCGACGCGAGCCGCCTGCCGGAGATCAACGAGATCGAGGACCTGTTCTACTTCAAACCGGAGGGTGGCCGCCTGCTGGCCTCGCCCGCCGATGCGACGCCCTGCGAGCCGGCGGACGTGCAGCCGGAGGAGCTCGACGTTGCCTATGCCGCCCACTATGTCGAGGAGGCGACGACGCTCACGGTGCGCCGCGTCTTCCGGAGCTGGGCCGGCATGCGCAGTTTCTCCTCGGACCGCCTGCCCGTCATCGGCCCGGCCGGGGACGAGCCGTCCTTCTTCTGGCTCGCCGGCCAGGGCGGCTACGGCATCCTGACCTCGCCCGCCCTCGGCAGCCTTTCCGCCGCCCTCCTCACCGCAAGCCCGGTGCCCGAGCCGCTCGCCCGCGAGGGCATAACGGCGGAGACCTTCAGCCCCCGCCGCTTCTCCTGAAACGAAACGGGCGCCCCAGGGGCGCCCGTTCTGTTTTATGCTTCCGTTGCCGGCGTCGTTGCCGAGGCGGCCGCCCGCGCGGTATCGCGGTCCTTCCACCAGCGGCTGAGGAAGAGCAGGATCGGGCCGCCGATATAGATCGACGAGGTGGTCGCAACGACCACGCCGAACAGCATCGGCCAGGCGAAGGGCTTGACCGTGTCGCCGCCCCAGATCGCCATCGGCAGCAGCGAGGCGGCGACGGCGACCGAGGTGAAGATGCATCGCATGACCACCTGGTTGATCGACAGGTCGATGAGGTCGGAGAACGGCATCGACTTGTACTTGCGCAGGTTCTCGCGCATGCGGTCGTAGACCACCACCTTGTCGTTGACCGAGTAGCCGATCAGCGTCAGCACGGCGGCGATGGCCGTCAGGTTGAAGTCGATCTGCATCAGCGAGAAGAAGCCGATCATCTTGGTGATATCCAGGATCAGCGTCGCGATGGCGCCCACGGCGAAGTGCCACTCGAACCGCCACCAGATGTAGAGCAGGATCGCCACCATGCCGAGACCGACGGCGAGGAAGCCGGAACGGGCAAGCTCGGTGCTGACCGTCGGGCCGACCACTTCCGTCCGCTCGAAATTGGCATCCGGGATCACTTCGGCAACGCCGTCGCGGATCTTCTGCAAGGCCGCCGTCTGCACCTCTTCGCCGCCCGGCTGGCGCTGGACGCGCACGAGGACCGAGGTGCCCTGGCCGAATTCCTGCAGGGCCACTTCACCGAGGTTCAGCCCCTCCATCTTCTCGCGCAGCGGGGCAAGGTCGATCGGCGTCTTGGACGTCGCCTCGACCTGGATGCCGCCGACGAAGTCGATGCCGTAGTTGAGGCCCGGCGTGAAGAACAGGATGATCGAGCTGATCGAGATGAAGGCCGACATGGCGATGGCGATGTAGCGCCCGCGCATGAAGGAGAAGCTCGGGATGCTCCAGACCTTGCCGAAGATCGAATGGATGTCGATCCGCTTCATCTTGCGGCGGATCACCACCTCGCGCATCAGGAGGCGCACGAAGGTGATCGAGGTGAACATCGAGATCGCAAGACCGATGATCATGGTGATGGCGAAGCCGCGCACCGGGCCCGAGCCGAACATGAAGAGCAGGATCATGCCGACCATGGTCGTCATGTTGCCGTCGACGATGGTGGCATAGGCCTTGTTGAAGCCGACGTCGAGCGCCTTCATGGCCCCCGCCCCCGCCGCCGTCTCCTCTCGGATACGCGCATTGATCAGGATGTTGGCGTCGACGGCCATGCCGATGCCGAGGATGATGCCGGCGATGCCGGGCAAGGTGAGCGTCGAGCCGAGCAGGCCGAGCGTGCCGATGGTCAGCACCGTATGCAGCACGAGGCCGAGATTGGCGATGAGGCCCCACGAACCGTAGAGCACCTGCATCAGCACGACGACGGCGGCAAGGCCGGCAAGGCCGGTATAAAGGCCCATGCGGATCGAGTCGGAGCCGAGGTTCGGGCCGACGGTGCGCTCCTCGATGATGGTGAGCGGCGCCGGCAGCGCGCCGGAGCGCAGCAGCGCCGACAGAACGGTCGCTTCCTGCGGGTTGAAGTTACCCGAAATCTGGCCCTGGCCGCCGATGATCGGTTCGCGGATGACGGGGGCCGTCAGCACCTTGCCGTCGAGCACGATGGCGAAGGGTTTTCCCACATTCGCCTGGGTGATCTCCGCGAACTGGCGCGCGCCGGTGGAATCGAAGCTGAACGAGACGATCGGCTCGTTCGTGCGCTGGTCGAAGCCGGCCTTGGCATCCGCGAGGCGATCGCCCGAAATGGCGACGCGCTCTTCCACGGCGTATTTGCCGGGGTCGTTGGCGCCGGGCAGGATCATGACGCCGCGCGGGGCGACGCCGTTCGGATCCACGGTCTGATCGACCATGTGGAAGCTCATCTGCGCGGTGGAGCCGAGAAGCTGGCGCAGGCGCGTCGGATCCTGCAGGCCCGGCAGCTGGACGAGGATGCGATCGCCGCCGACGCGCTGGATGAGTGGTTCGGCGACGCCGACCTGGTCGACGCGGCGGCGGATGATCTCGAGGCTCTGCTCGACGGCGGCCGACATGCGCTCGTTGATGCCGGCTTCCGTCAACGTGACATTGATCAGGTTGCCGCTGGTGGCGACATCGATATCGGCACTGCCGGCGGTAAAGCCGAGCGTCGTCGTCGGCGTCGCGAGCTTGCGCACCTCCGGCAGGATCTTGTCGCGCGCCGCCGGGTCGGGCAGCGTGATCGTCAGCGTCGTGCCGCTGAGGCGTGCGGCCGAAGCGCGCTCGCCGGCTGTGCGCAGGATCGCGCGCGTATCGTTCAGCAGCACGTCCATGCGCGCCTTGCGCAGCGCCGCCGAATCGACCTCCAGCACGAGATGCGAACCGCCCTTCAGGTCGAGGCCGAGGGTGACGGGATTGGCGGGCAGGAAGCGCCCGAATTTCGCCTGCTGTTCAGGCGTCAGCACGTTGGGCACGGCCGCGAGCACCCCGAAGAGGATGATCGCGATATAGACCAACAATGCCCATTTGGAGGTTTTCATGGGGTTGTTCCATCTAGACTGCCGGACGGGCGCGACGTGAAGTCGGCACCGTCCGCGGGAATCGGAATTTCGAACGAATGGCGCGGCGTACGGGACGCCACAGGGCCTCAGGCGGAAAGAGCCGGCGGCGCGCGGCTGCGGAAGGATGCCGGGCCCAGGCGGGCGGGCGCCGCATCGTCGACAGCGACAGGGACCACCGAGGCGGCGGTCTCGAAGGGATAAAGCACGGCACCGGCGCCCGGGACGAGCGCCTTGCCGGCGGCATCGCCCTCCGGCAGGCCGCTCTTGGCCTTGGCGACCCGCCGCTCGGCATGGCCGCTGGCGGGGAACCAAAGCTCCTCGCCGGTGGCCGACAGCGGCGACGGCGCAACGCCGCCTTCGGCGGCCGCCCGCGGCGGATGGCCGGCGCCGTCTGCATTGCCGGGCAGGGAAAATTGCGACAGGAACAGGGTGACGAGCAGCACGAGGAAGCCGACGGGCGCAAAACCCCGCTCCCAGATCGTCGCTTCTCTGTCGGTCCTCAACGTCATATCCGTCCGTTTCTTCAGGGCGGAGCGCCGCGCGAAGCAGGCTTCGCAGCAATGCCGGTGGTGCGCCAAGAACCACTTACCACCGGCCAAGTCAAGTTTTGACGCTAACGCTTCCTTTACGCTTCGACGTTTCAGGCCTCACAATTCATGGATCGTGACATCGGGGCAGGCTTTTTTCGCGAGATCGCAGAGATGTTCGTGATGGGTGAGGTAGATCACCTGCCCGCCTGTCGCCATCGCGCCCATCACCGTCAGGGCATTGAGCGCGCGCCGGTCGTCGAAGGTCTCCATGATGTCGTCGGCGATGAAGGGCACGATCTCGCGGCTGGCGGCGATCTCATGGTAGCCCGCCACGCGCAGCGCGAGATAGAGCTGGAAGCGCGTGCCCTTGGAAAGGTCCTTCGCCAGCTTCGCGCCGCCGGAGGCGGCATTGACGACGAGATATTCGCTGTCCTTTTCGAGGATCGTCGAAAGGCCGGTATATTCGCCGGCCGTGATGTCGCGGAAGGTCCGGGACGCACGCTCCATCATCGCGCTGCGATGGCGCTCGCGGTAGAGCCGCAGGGCCTGTTCCGCGGCCAGGATGCCGGCGCGCGTCGCAAGGTAGCGCCGCGATTTCTCCGCCAGGTCGACCAGCACCGTGCGGCGCCGCTCCTCCAGCACCGCCGCCGCATCGCTGCCGGCGACCTTCGCCAGCGCCTCCTCCGCCCGCGCGCGCAGCAGGTGCTGTTCCTGCACCGCGCGGTCGAGCTCTTCCAGCCGTGCGGAGAGCGCGTCCTTCTCCACGGCGAGCTGGTCGTCATCGACCGCCGAGAGCAGCGCCTCGGCTTCCTCGACCGTCTCGGTGCGGAGCTGCTGGGCGAGGTCGCGGCCGACGTCATGGACGCGCGCCAGGATCTCGTCGCGCTTGCGGTAAGCTTCGAGCAGCACGTCCGCCTCCGCGAGCGTGTCGCAGCCGAGGACGGCGTAGACCTCCGAAAGCCGCGCGGCGAGCACCGTCCGGCGCTCGTCCAGCGCCCTCTCCTCCTCGTCAAGGCGCAGAACCGCCTTGTCGATCGCCTCGCGCCGCTGGCGTACCGCCGTCGCCGCGGCGAGCCGCCGGCCGAAAGCCGCGACGGTCGCGAGCGGGTCCTCGGCGTTAAACGGCTCGGACAGACGCGCGGCGAGACGGCGGGCATTGTCGGCGTAGTCCTTCTGGTCGCGGCGCATGCCGGCGATCCGATGGTCGAAGTCCCTGCGCCGCTCGACATTCTGGGCGAGCGTCTGCAGCGCCGGGAGGAAGGCGGCAACGCGGTCCAGCGCGACGGGCACATCCTGCCGTGCAAGCCAGGTGCCGGCGATCGCCTGCGCCCACGCCTCCTGCCATGTCGCAAGCGCCGCGCCGGCGTCTTCCGCAGCCTTGCCGCGCATATCGGCATCGGCCTTCAACCGGACAAGCTGCGCGGCCGCGGCAAGCCGCCGGGCCTCGCCCGCCTTCAGCGCCTCCAGCCTATCCTCGGCAAGGAACAATGCTTCTTCGAAGGGGCTATCCTCGGCCAGCGCTTCGCCAAGCAGCGCCGCCAGCCGCGCCAGCACGTCCCGCCTGTCCTGCTCGACGAGATCGGCCTCGACCGTGCGCTGCGCGAGCGCGCCAAGCGCGCCCAGCGCCGCCGTCCGCCGTTCCAGCCAGCCGGCCATGTCCGCCAGCGCCGTCCCCTCGGGCAGGCCGAGGCGCCCGGCAAGCGCCGCCATCTGCACCTCGACCTCCGCCCGCGCCTCCATCAGGCGCGTCACGTCATCCGCGAGGGTCTCCAGCCGCGCCGCGCCTTCCGCAGCCGTCCGTTCGAGAAGGCGAAGCTCCGAAAGGCGGTCGGCATTGCGCAGGCGCGCCTCCGAAGCACGGTCGTCGTCGCGCATCGCCTGCTCGAAGGCGGCGGCGGAAGCGCTGTCGAGGGTGCCGACATGCGCACGCCAGGCTGCATCGCGCACGGCCCGCAGATGGCTCGCCTGCTCTTCGCCGGCGGCGCCGGTCGCCTTTTGCAGCGCCGCAAGCGTCGCGCGGGCGGAGGCGACCTCCAGTTCCAGCGCGGCAACCTGCTCCCGCTGACGGTGCAGGGCCTCGGCCGCCATGTCGTATCGTCTGCGCAGGACCTCGATTTCGGCGGGCGGCGGAACCGCCATGCCTTCCAGGGACGCCGCCGTGCCGGACCAGGGCGCAAGACGGGCCATCGCGCCGTCGGCCTCCTGCCGGGCAAGCGCGACGAGACGCCGGGCCTCGCGAAGGCGCGCCGGAAGATCGGCGGACCGGGCGGCGCGCAGGACGGCAGCGAGCGTCGATTGCAGCGCCGCATCCGCCTGCCCCTGCTCATCCGAAACGGCACCGGCCTCGCCGCCGGCGACAGCAAGTGCCCGTTCCGCCTCGGCACGCTCGCGAAGCGC
This sequence comes from Shinella yambaruensis, assembly GCF_050859155.1. Taxonomy (NCBI): domain Bacteria; kingdom Pseudomonadati; phylum Pseudomonadota; class Alphaproteobacteria; order Hyphomicrobiales; family Rhizobiaceae; genus Shinella; species Shinella yambaruensis. The sequence goes on along the minus strand of NZ_CP150638.1, from coordinate 1,393,317 downwards.
CGCCTCCGCACGTTCCGCAAGCGTCGCCCGCCGCGACAGGAGGGCTGCGAGTTTTTCGCCAAGGCCGGGAGGAAGCAGGATGCCGGCCGGATCGGCATCCGCGGGCAGGCCGAACACGGCAAGGCTCGCCCCGATGGAGACGGTCACCTGGTCCCGCTCCGCCTCGCGGGCGGCAAGATCCATCGCCGCCGTGCGGAACCGGGCTTCGAGCGCGGAACCGGCGAGGGCCGCGATGTCGCCTTCCACGGCCAGCACGGCCGCGTCCTCGGGCAGCGCCGCCAGTTCCTCGGCAAGATGCAGGCGCTCCGCCTCCATGCGGGCGGCGCGGGCGGCGATTTCCGCCTCCTCGCGCGCCAGTTCACCGGAAAGCGACCGCCAGGCAGCGGGCGGCGAATCACCGAGGTCGAACGCGCCGAGTTCGGCACGCAAGGCGCGCAGGCGCCGGAGGTATGGCAGCGCGGAGAGGCTGCGCTCCACCTGCGCCAGCGCGGCGCGCACCTCGGCCCGGGCGGCGGTCATCTCGCCGTGCCGCCCGGCGGCGGCATCGCGCTCGCGCACCAGCAGGCCATAGTCGCGGGCCGCGACGTCGAGCGCCTTGCGCTCGGCGGCAAGGGACTCGATATCCGCCTTGAGGGCCGAGAGCGCGTGCTTGCGGCCGGAGGGGCGATAGAACTCGTCGGCCTCCGCCTTCAGCGCCGCAAGGCCCGTGGCCATGTCGGACAGGCCGGAGCTGGCGGAAAAGAGCATCGCGCCGAGCTCGCCCTCGCTCTTCAGGATGTCCTCGCCGCCCTTTTCGATGCTCTCGTCGTCGAGCGAGAACATGGTGCGGTAGGCATTGCGGTCCATGCCGCCGAGCACGGTGGCAAAGAGCGTGTCCGGCAGGGGCCGGTCGTCGGCGGAGACGAGCGAGGCCTGGTTGCGCTTCAGGCGATAGGCCTCGTGGCGCTCGGCACCGACGGAGAACTGCCCGCCGACGCGCATCAGGGCATAGGGGTGCAGGAAGCCGTAGGCGCTGGATTTCTCGATGCCGAAGAGCAGGTCGAGATAGGCGGAGAAGAGCGTGGACTTGCCCGCCTCGTTCGGGCCGTAGACGAGGTGGAAATCCGGCTTTCCGGGCTGGGCCGCGCCGAAATCGAGGCTGCGGTCGGTGAATTTCCCGTAGCGGACGAGGTCCAGGCGATCGAGGCGCATCGGCTATGCCCCTACGCCTTCCCCGCCGAGGCGGGCGAGAACGGCATCGGCGCCCTCAAGGGCAAGCTCATGGAGCAGGGTCTCCTCCGCCGCCTCGTCCGCGGCCAGGAGGCTGCGCGCCTCCTTCGGCAACTGGCGCAGGAGGTCGGCCAGCGCCTCGCGCAGTTCTTCCCGATAGGCATGGCTTTCGACGACGTCCTCGCGCATCAGGCGCGACAGCTCGGTAAGAGGGCCGGCATCGGCACCGGCCGCGACAAGCGGCGCGGCGACGGAAAGCTCCACCGCCTCGATCCAGCATTCGCCGAGCGAGGCGGCAAGGTTCTGCAATTCGGCGGCGAGCAGGTCTTCGTCGCGGCGCAGGCGCCAGGCGAGCGGCGTGGCGCCGGCAAGGGTGAGGCGTGCGACGAGATGGGCGCCGCCCGCGGCCGCCCGCGCCTCCGCCAGCACGGTTTCGATGCGGTCGAGCATGCCGCGCCAGTCGTCGATGCCGGAAAGATCGACGGAAAGCCGCTCGAACAGGGCGACGGCGACCGGCTGCGCCACGCAGGTGATCGTGCCGTCGTCCTCGATGGTCGCGAGGGTCACGCCCTTCGGGCCGCCCTCGTTGATGTCACGGCCCTGCGGATTGCCGGGCATGACGATCCACGGCTTTTCGAGATGCACCCGGCGCTGGTGGACATGGCCGAGCGCCCAGTAGTCGAAGCCGTGCGCGGCAAGGTCGGCCACGCCGACGGGCGCATAGGGATCGTGGCGGCTGGCGCCGGCAAGGCTGGTGTGCATCAGGCCAATATTGACGGCATCCGGCAGCGGGGCGCGAAAGCCCGGCAGGAGCGAGGCCGGGGCATGGGGATGGGCAAAGCTGATGCCGTGGACGTGGACCTCGCGGCCGCTCGCCAACACGCCGGCCCTCACCGGCTTCCCGCGGCCGTCGAAGACGTGCACGTTCGGCGGAAAGGTCAGTTCGCGGGTGATCTGCGACTGGGCGTCATGATTGCCGCGGATGAGGAAGACGCGGATGCCTGCCGCCTCCAGCCGGCGCATCTGCTCCATCAGGAAGAGCGCCGTCGCCATGGAGGTCTGCGAGCCGTCGTAGAGATCGCCGGCGATGACGAGGGCGTCGACAGCCTCCGTGACGGCAAGATCGACGATGCGCTCCAGCGCCTTGCGCGTCGCCCCGCGCACCAGGTCGCCAAGCTCGGCATTGCGCAGGGCGAGCGATGTCAGGGGCGAATCGAGATGGAGGTCGGCGGTATGGATGAAGCGGAACGGCATCCCCGGACAATCGCTTTCCCCTCCCGCCGGGTCAATGCTTGGCGCTTCGCCGACAGGGTTATGCAGGAGAGAAATCGTCCCACCCGGAAAAATCCGGAAAAGGGCGGGAATAACGTCCTTCGCCTGACCGTTCGCATTTACAGAGATCGTTCAATATCTATGATCAAATTATCCGAAAACCTTCGTGATCATTTGACATGGTCCCTCATAATACCTATATTTCCCCTCATGAGTAGCACGATAGAAATCTCCCAGGGCATGTTCAAACTCTACCATCAGGTGAGTCGCCTGGTGAACGAGTGCATGATGGACGAAGGCGTGTCGCTTGCCCGCAGCAAGTTCCTGCTTCTTCTGGAATGCCAGGGGCCGCAGCGCTCGACGGACATCGCCTGCGCGCTCGGCTTCGCGCCCCGCACGGTGACGGAAGCGATCGACGGGCTGGAGCGCGACAAGCTCGTCAAGCGCGAGCCGGACCCGAAGGACCGTCGTGCCAAGATCGTCTCGATCACGGATATGGGCCGCACGGTGATCTCCGCCGCCCAGCAGCCGCAGCACAAGACGATCGAAGCGATCTTCGCGGTGCTGACCGAGGACCAGAAGCAGCATCTCAAGGAGATCATCGGCTGCCTCAGCGAGAAGACCGAGGAATTGCAGCGCGAACGGGACAAGGCCGAAGGAAGCGCCGGGGCAGCCCCCGCGCGGCCGTTGCGCGCCGTCGGCTGAGCCCGGCGAGGACGAAAAGACGAAAAAGCCGGGATCGCAGGATCCCGGCTTTTTTCGTTCCTGCTTTCGGCAACCCGCCCCTCTCCCCGCCTGCGGGAAAAGGGGCGGTGATGCACGCAGCCTACATGGCGTTCATCGGGCCGATGCCGAAGAACAGCGTCTCGCCGGAGGAATCGTCCACGCCGTCATTGTCGGTCACGAGAAAGCCGTTGCCGGCGGCATCGATGGCAAAGCCCTCGACCTTGTCGACGACGAAGCCGTTGGTGGCGCCCTTGAGGTCCGGGATGAGGTCGCGGACCTCTTCCTTCCTGACGACGGGCAGGTCGCCGCCGAGCGCGGCCGGCTTCAGATCGGCAAGCGCCACGCGGTAGAGCTTCTTCAGCCTGGCCGCCTGGCCGATCAGGTTGTCGCGCTCGATGATATAGGCATGCTCGCCGTTCACGGTGATTTCGGAAAGGCCGACCCAGCCGCTTTCCGTCTTTTCGAGCGGGTAGCGCACGGCACCCCATTCCTCCGAGGAGGGCTTGTAGGAGACGAGCTTCACGAAACCCTTCTCGTCATCGCCCCATTCGCGCTGCATGGCCATCCACAGCACCTTGTCATCGCCTTCGCCGACGCTGGTGATGCCTTCGAAGCCGAAGCGCTTCTCGCCGGCGCGCAGCGCGGCGGGAATGGCGATTTCCTTCTGGATCTCGCCCTTTTCGTTCACGTGGATGATGGCGTGGCTGTAGAGCTTGTCGGCATCACCTTCGTTGGCGAGCCAGAAGCCGCCCTCGCCGTCCGGCGTCACGCCTTCGCTGTCGAGCTTCTGGGCGGCCGCGCCATTGCGCGTGATGCGCAATGCATCGACGATCCTCGCCGGCTTCGCGGTGGCGTCGATCGTGAAGATCGTCGGCTGCGCGGCGTAGAAGGAATCGTTGACGGCATAGAGCATGCCCGGCTTGTCCTTGACCGGGGCAAGGCCCGAGAGGGCGCCGAAGCCGATCAGCTCGCCGTCCTTGTCGGTGGAGACGATCTGCGGATAGGCAGCCTCCCCTTCCGCATGCTCATAGATCATGACATGCGAGCGGGCGCCGCCGTCCTCGACGAGGTCGGTCTCGTTGGCGGTCACGAAGAGGTTGCGGCTCGCAATGGCGACGGCGCCTTCCGGGCCGACGCCCGAGGGCAGCAGCTGCAGAAGCTCGGGCTCGCCGCCGGTATCCTTGTAGACGCCGACGATCGAGGCACGCTCGGCGAGCACGAAGAACAGGTTGTCGTCGCCGAACCTGGCCGCTTCCATGCCTTCCGGCTCGACGCCCTTCTTGTTGCGCTTGTCCGGGTAGTGGCCGATCCTGGCGATCTCGCGCTCGAAGCCGGCACCGTTCTCGTAGAGAACCTTGCCCTGCTTGTCGAAGATGGTGAAGCCGCGCGCACCGCCCTTCCAGTCGCCTTCATTGGCAACGACCAGGCGGTCGTCGTCGAGCCACTTCACGGCGTCGGGCTCGCGGGCGACATCCTTCATCTCGCCGGTGAACTTCAGGGCGCCGTCCTTCCTGGTGTCGATGCCTTCAAGGTTGACCGTGCCGGCGGAGAAATGGCTCTTCACCGTGCCGGTCCTGCCGTCGACGACGACGATGTGGTTGTTTTCCTGCAGGGTGACGGCGACCTCGTCGAGGCTGTTGAAGGCGACGAATTCGGGCTCCGGATCCTCACCCGCGACATCGGCAAGGCCGGTCAGCGCGACATGCTTGACCGAGCCGCAATCGACGATGCCGTCCTTGAGGGACAGCAGCACGAGATCGCCGGCCGGCATCTGCGGGATGGCGCCGTCATTGACCTCCTCGTCGCGCTCGTTCTCGATGGCGATGGCGGCGATCGTCCTGTCCTTGTTGAGGGCGATCGAATCCGGCTGGCCGCCGAGATCGCAGGTCGCCTCGATGGCCTTGGAAGCGAGATCGACCTGGGCAAGGACGCCCGACGGCTTCACGAAGCTCTCGCGCGTGTTGATGGCGACGAGCGCCTTGCCGGCCGCGATCGCGACCGAGGTCGGCTCGCCCTCGAAGGAAAGGGAGCCACCGGCCTTCGGGGCCCTGGCGTCGGTGATGTCGATGAAGCCGATCGCCTTGTTCGGGCTGTCGGAATAGACGAGCGTGTTGCCGTCCTCGGAGGCGGCAATGATTTCGGACGAGGTCGGCGTCGCCCTGTCCACGCCCTCCGGCAGGTTGTCGGCGACGGCGAAGGACGCAATGCGATTGAATACGGGCTCGGCGCTGGCGGCAGGGGCCACCGATGCGGCGAGGACCGCCGCGAGGGCGGCGGTGATCGAACGGGTTTTCATGAAATCCTCCGGGATCCGGTCAAAAGGAACCCGGCGGTTCTGAGGCTTTCCTGTTACAGGCCGATGACATTTCGGCGACAGTTCCGCTCCTTCTCCCGCAAATAAAAAGGGGCCCGGAAGAACCGGACCCCGACCCTGAACTTCAGGTTTGGCGGCGGAGTGGATAACCGCTCTGCCCGAACCAAGGATCAGCCGTTGACGGCGTCCTTCAGGCCCTTGCCGGCCGAGAACTTCGGCACGTTGCGTGCCGGGATCTCGATCTCGGCGCCGGTCGAAAGGTTGCGGCCCTTCGAAGCTTCGCGGCGCGATACGGAGAAATTGCCGAAACCGACGAGACGAACGTCGCCGCCGTTCTTGAGTTCGCCCTGGATCGTCTCGAAAACGGCGTCGACAGCAGATGCTGCGTCCGTCTTGGAGAGGCCAGACTTCTCAGCCACTGCGGATACGAGTTCATTCTTGTTCATGTTTCCACCCCTTTCATACGGTTTGAAACGACTCATACAAGTCGGGGGCAGAATACGCATCGCCCCTCGCCTCGCAAGAAAATTTCGTCGCAAAACCCTGAGAATCCGGGCTTTACACACGCTTTTCAACGAAAAAGACCGGCCGAACGGCCGGTCTTTTCCCGTTTCGCTCCAAAATGCCGGATGCTTTACCCGGCATAAAGGCTCAATGCGCGATCGCGCCGGTGCCCTCGTCGGTCGATTCGACCGCCGGAACCTTGGCATCCTCGACCGTGCCGTCCCACTCGATCGGCTCGGGCCGGCGGACCAGCGCATGCTTGATCACCTCGCCCATGCGGGTCACCGGGACGATCTCCATATTGTTCTTCACATTGTCCGGAATGTCCGCCAGGTCCTTGGCGTTTTCTTCCGGGATCAGCACCTTCTTGATGCCGCCGCGAAGCGCGGCGAGCAGCTTTTCCTTCAGGCCGCCGATCGGCAGCACCCGGCCGCGCAGCGTCACCTCGCCCGTCATTGCGATGTCCTTCGAGACCGGGATGCCGGTCATGATGGAGACGATGGCGGTCGCCATGGCGATGCCGGCGGACGGGCCGTCCTTCGGCGTCGCGCCTTCCGGCACGTGCACGTGGATGTCGGTCTTGTCGAAACGCGGCGGCTCGATGCCGAAATCGACGGCGCGCGAGCGGACATAGGAGGCCGCCGCCGAGATCGATTCCTTCATCACGTCCTTCAGGTTGCCGGTGACGGTCATGCGGCCCTTGCCACCCGGCAGGCTGACGCCTTCGATGGTGAGCAGCTCGCCGCCGACTTCCGTCCAGGCAAGGCCCGTGACGACGCCGACCTGATCCTCGCGCTCGGCTTCGCCATGGCGGAAGCGCGGAACGCCGAGGAAGTCGTGGATGTTGTCCGCCGTGACCTCGACTGTCTTCGACTTGCCCTTGATGATCTCGGTGACCGCCTTGCGGGCGAGCTTCATCAGTTCCCGTTCGAAGTTTCTGACGCCCGCCTCGCGGGTATACTGCTGGATGACCGCCATCAGCGCGCCGTCGGTGACCGAGAATTCCTTCGGCTGCAGCGCGTGGTCGCGGATCGCCTTGGGCAAGAGGTGCCGCTTGGCGATTTCCAGCTTTTCCTCTTCCGTATAGCCGGCGATGCGGATCACTTCCATGCGGTCCATCAGGGGCGCGGGAATGTTCAGCGTGTTCGCCGTCGTCACGAACATGACGTTGGACAGGTCGTATTCGACTTCCAGGTAGTGATCCATGAAGGTCGAGTTCTGTTCCGGATCGAGCACCTCCAGCAGGGCCGAGGACGGGTCGCCGCGGAAATCCATGCCCATCTTGTCGATCTCGTCGAGCAGGAAGAGCGGGTTGGACTTCTTCGCCTTCTTCATCGACTGGATGACCTTGCCGGGCATCGAGCCGATATAGGTGCGTCGATGGCCACGAATCTCGGCCTCGTCGCGCACGCCGCCGAGCGCCATGCGGATGTATTCGCGGCCGGTCGCCTTGGCGATCGATTTCGCAAGCGAGGTCTTGCCGACGCCCGGAGGGCCGACGAGGCACAGGATCGGCCCCTTGATCTTGGTCGAGCGGGCCTGCACGGCAAGATATTCGACGATGCGCTCCTTGACCTTGTCGAGGCCGAAATGATCCTCGTCGAGGATCTTTTCCGCCGCATTGAGGTCGGTCTTGATCTTCGACTTCTTGCCCCACGGAATGCCCGTCAGCCAGTCGAGATAGTTGCGCACGACGGTGGCTTCCGCCGACATCGGGCTCATCTGGCGCAGCTTCTTCAATTCGGCGTCCGCCTTCTCGCGGGCTTCCTTGGAGAGCTTGGCCTTGGCGATCTTCTCTTCCAGTTCGGCCATCTCGTCACGGCCGTCCTCGCCGTCGCCGAGTTCCTTCTGGATCGCCTTCATCTGTTCGTTGAGGTAGTACTCGCGCTGGGTCTTCTCCATCTGGCGCTTGACACGCGAGCGGATGCGCTTTTCGACCTGCAGGACGGAGATTTCGCCTTCCATGAAGCCGAGCGCCTTTTCAAGGCGCAGCTTGACGCTCGTCGTCTCCAGCATTTCCTGCTTCTCGACGATCTTGATGGACAGGTGCGAGGCGACGGTGTCGGCGAGCTTCGAGTAATCCTCGATCTGGCTCGCGGCGCCAACGACTTCGGGCGAGATCTTCTTGTTGAGCTTCACATAGTTCTCGAACTCGGAGACGACCGAGCGCGACAGCGCCTCGATCTCCACCGGGTCCTCGTCCGGCTCGGCCAGGACATGGGCCATCGCCTCGTAGAACTCGTCGCGTTCGGTGTAACCGTCGATCTCGGCGCGCGCACGGCCTTCGACCAGCACCTTGACGGTGCCGTCGGGCAGCTTCAGGAGCTGGAGCACGTTGGCGACGGTGCCGATGCGGTAGATGGCGTCGACTTCCGGGTCGTCGTCGGAGGCGTTGATCTGGGTGGCAAGCATGATCTGCTTGTCGGTGCCCATCACCTCCTCGAGCGCGCGGATCGACTTCTCACGGCCGACGAACAGCGGGACGATCATGTGCGGGAACACCACGATGTCGCGCAGGGGCAGGACCGGGAAGGCCGTGGAGTCGTGCGACGCAGACGTCTTTTTCGTCATGTCATTTCCTTTCAAACGTCCCGTTTCCGGGAACCGGTCCATTCGGCGCTTGGGGTGCCGGGCCGGCGATCTTTTCCATCCACAAGTGGCGTGCGGTTAACACATTTTCAAGCCCGGTTGCAGAGTGCCCCACTCCACGACGGACAAGCGAACCAGCGACAGGAAGTGTAGTCTTCCGCGCTGTCGCGGAACTTGCGGCCTTCCCCCGGCGGGACCGCCGGAGCATACACAGCACAGAATCGACGCCTTCCATTCTGGCCCGGTGCAGACCGTTTCGCAACGGCTCGACGAAGCAGTGGAAGCTTGCCCATCATGCCCCTTCCCGCGGCACGCGACCAGTCACGAAATGTCACCAGGCGACGCAAACGAAAAGACCCGCCGCGGCGGGTCCTTATTGATGGCAACCTCAGCCCACCCTCACCGTCATCCTCGGCCTTGAGCCGAGGATCCATCGGCGTGCTCGGAGCGTGGATGGTCGGGTCAAGCCCGACCATGACGGAAGAGAGGTTGCGGCACTTGATCGACGTGCTGGCGTGCGCCTCATTCCAACAGCCGATCAGGCCGAAACGTTGGCCTTCTCGTCGGAACGCTCCGAATAGATGTAGAGCGGACGGGCAGAGCCCTTGACGACCTCGTCGGAGATGACGACCTCGCGCACGCCTTCCAGCGTCGGCAGCTCGAACATCGTGTCGAGCAGGATCTTCTCCATGATCGAGCGCAGGCCGCGCGCGCCGGTCTTGCGGACGATCGCCTTGCGGGCGATCTCGCGCAGCGCGTCCTCGTGGAAGGTCAGTTCCACGTCTTCCATCTCGAACAGGCGCTGGTACTGCTTGACGAGCGCGTTCTTCGGCTCCGACAGGATCTGGATCAGCGCATCCTCGTCGAGGTCCTCCAGCGTCGCCAGGACCGGCAGGCGGCCGATGAATTCCGGGATGAGGCCGAACTTCACCAGGTCTTCCGGCTCCAGCTCGCGCAGAACCTCGCCGACGCGGCGGTCTTCCGGCGCACGCACCGTCGCGCCGAAGCCGATAGAGGTCTTCTCGCCGCGGGCGGAGATGATCTTGTCGAGGCCGGCAAAGGCGCCGCCGCAGATGAACAGGATATTCGTCGTGTCGACCTGCAGGAATTCCTGCTGCGGATGCTTGCGGCCACCCTGCGGCGGTACGGAAGCGACCGTGCCTTCCATGATCTTCAGAAGCGCCTGCTGCACGCCCTCGCCCGAGACGTCGCGCGTGATCGACGGGTTGTCGGACTTGCGCGAGATCTTGTCGACCTCGTCGATATAGACGATGCCGCGCTGGGCGCGCTCGACATTGTAGTCGGCGGCCTGAAGCAGCTTCAGGATGATGTTCTCCACGTCCTCGCCGACGTAACCGGCTTCGGTCAGCGTCGTGGCGTCGGCCATGGTGAAGGGCACGTCGATAATGCGGGCGAGCGTCTGGGCGAGATAGGTCTTGCCGCAGCCCGTCGGGCCGACCAGCATGATGTTCGACTTCGCCAGTTCCACGTCCGAGCCCTTGGCGGCATGCGCCAGGCGCTTGTAGTGGTTGTGCACCGCGACCGACAGGATGCGCTTGGCCTGCTGCTGGCCGATGACATATTCGTCGAGGACCTTGATGATATCCTGGGGCGTGGGAACGCCGTCGCGGGATTTCACCATCGAGGTCTTGTTCTCCTCGCGGATGATGTCCATGCACAATTCGACGCATTCATCGCAGATGAACACGGTCGGTCCGGCAATCAGCTTGCGGACCTCGTGCTGGCTCTTGCCGCAGAAGGAGCAGTAAAGGGTATTCTTGGAGTCGCCGCCGTTGCTGCCGCTGACCTTGCTCATGTCACTATCCTTCCAGCACGCCGTTCATCTTAGACAAGATGGCCGGACCACTCAAACCGCCTTTGCCGGAAGCGTTCTCGCCGTCCTTCAAAGGCTCCAGGGGTACTGACCGGAAAAGGGTTTCCCCAAACCGGTGGCAACGAATCCCCCACCGAACACCGAATGCTAGGCCGTTACAAATCAACATAGCATTAACGGCCAATATTAACGGCTTTGCCGTGCGGATAAAGCCCCGCGACCATTACAAATGCGTCACAATAACTTCATCCGCGGCAAAAGCATGGCGTCACGCGCCCTCGACGCCCTCGATCGCCTCGCGGCTGGTGATGACGCGGTCGACCAGACCCCAATCCTTCGCCTCGTCGGCGCTCATGAAATGGTCACGGTCGAGCGTCTGTTCCACCTCCTCATAGGTGCGGCCGCAATGCTTGACATAGACCTCGTTCAGCTTGCGCTTCATCTTGAGGATGTCCTTGGCATGGCGCTCGATATCGGACGCCTGGCCCGAGAAGCCGCCCGAGGGCTGGTGCACCATGATGCGGGCGTTCGGCGTCGCGAAACGCATGTCCTTGTGGCCGGCGGCCAGCAGCAGCGAGCCCATCGAGGCGGCCTGGCCGATGCAGAGCGTCGAGACGGCCGGCTTGATGAACTGCATCGTGTCGTAGATCGCCATGCCCGAGGTGACGACGCCGCCCGGCGAATTGATGTAGAGCGCGATCTCCTTCTTCGGGTTCTCGGCCTCGAGGAAGAGAAGCTGCGCGCAGACGAGCGTTGCGATGTGATCCTCGACGGGACCCGTCAGGAAGATGATGCGCTCCTTCAGGAGGCGCGAATAGATATCGTAGGAACGCTCGCCGCGGTTGGTCTGCTCGACGACCATCGGCACCAGAGCCATGGCGGTATCTACGGGATTTCTCATGTCAATCCTTCATCGGTGTGGCCCTGAAACCCTTCGCAAGCGTTGGGAATCAGCAAGTTTCGTCTTCCCTACATAGAGTGTGAGGGTGGCGGACTTCAAGACAGGTGCGCGTTTTGCGGCGCTCTATGCGAGAATGCAGTTAACTGACGCAACGGGCGGCGGCGATTTCCACAACCGGAGCGCCGGCAAGGTGAAGGAAGGGTGAATTCCGCCCCGGCCTTGCCTCCCCCCGGCGATTGTCTGCACTATATCGTGCTCCAGCGGAGGCAGCCATGATGAAACGATCCCTCGTCGCCCTCGGGCTTCTTTTCCTGACATCGGCCGGGGCGCCCGCCCAGCAGGCCTCCGACGCCGTCGCGCCCGAACGGGCGACCGGCCTTGCGGCGGCCAAGGTCGCCACCGCGAAGACCCATATGGTGGCGGCCGCGCACCCGCTTGCGGCCGAGGCCGGCGAAAGGATCCTCGCGGATGGCGGCAGCGCGATCGACGCCATGATCGCCGTCCAGACCGTGCTCGGCCTCGTCGAGCCGCAATCCTCCGGCCTCGGCGGCGGCGCCTTCCTCGTCTACTACGACGCCGGGACCGGGCGCCTCACCACGCTCGACGGGCGCGAGACGGCGCCGATGGAGGCGACGCCCAAGCTCTTCCTCGACGACAAGGGGGCGCCGATGCAGTTCTTCGACGCCGTCGTCGGCGGGCGATCCGTCGGCACGCCCGGCACCGTCATGCTGATGCAGGAGGCGCACAACCGCTGGGGCCGCAAGCCCTGGAAGGACCTCTTCGCCCCCGCCGAAAAACTCGCCCGCGACGGCTTTGCCGTCTCCCCGCGCCTTGCCGGCCTGATCGCCGCCGAAGGGGACCGGCTGAAGACCTTCGAGGCGACCACCGCCTATTTCTTCGGCGCGGACGGCGCGCCGCTGAAGGCCGGCTCCATCCTCAGGAACCCGGCCTATGCCGAGACGCTTTCGGCCATCGCCGGCGGCGGCGCGCCGGCCTTCTATACCGGCGCCATCGCCCAGGGGATCGTCGATACGGTGCGCAGCTCGGGCAGCAATGCCGGCGTGCTCTCGCTCGCCGACCTTCGGAACTACCAGGTGAAGGAGCGCCGGCCGGTCTGCATCGCCTATCGGGCGCTCGACGTCTGCGGCATGGGACCGCCCTCCTCCGGCGCGGTCGCCGTCGGCCAGATGCTCGGCATGCTGGAGAATTTCGACCTCAAGGCGCTCGGCAGGGACAATCCGGAAAGCTGGCGGCTGATCGGCGACGCCCAACGCCTCGCCTTCGCCGACCGCGAACGCTACCTTGCGGACACGGATTTCGTGCCTGCGCCCATCAAGGGGCTCCTCGACAAAACCTATCTCGGCGAGCGGGCGAAACTGCTCGACGGCGACAAGGCACTCGCCGGCGATGCCGTGGCAGCGGGCAGGCCGGAATGGGACCACGCCTTCAGTTTTGGCCGGGATGCCGCGCTCGAACTGCCCTCCACCAGCCATTTCGTCATCGTCGACAAGGCGGGCAATGTCGTCTCCATGACGACCACCATCGAGAACGGCTTCGGTTCGCGGCTGATGACCGGCGGCTTCCTGCTCAACAACGAGCTCACCGACTTCTCCTTCAAGACCCATGACGAGGGCCTGCCCGTCGCCAACCGCGTGGAGCCCGGCAAGCGCCCCCGCTCCTCCATGTCGCCGACCATCGTCATGAAGGACGGCAAGCCCGTTCTGGCCATCGGCTCGCCCGGCGGCAGCCAGATCATCGGCTATGTCGCCCAGGCGCTGATCGCCCATATCGACTGGGGCATGGATGTCGGCGCGGTCGTCTCGATGCCCCATCTCGTCAACCGCTTCGGCCCCTACGACCTCGAAGCCGGAACGGACGCGGAAAAGCTCGCCGAACCGCTGAAGGCCCTCGGCTACGAGGTGAAGCTGAGTGAAATGAACTCCGGCCTGCACGCCATCGCCATCTCCCCCGACGGCCTCACCGGCGCTGCCGATCCGCGGCGGGAGGGGATTGCGGTCGGGAAATAGGGTCAGACGAGGCGGACAGGTCCGCCATAGTCGGCAACGCGTGCATCCGCCGTCAGCAACAGCAGGCCCTCATGTTTCGCCTGCGCGATGAGGATGCGGTCGAAAGGATCGCGGTGCAGGTGCGGCAGGTCCGCCACGGCGATGGCATGGCCGGCGATGATCGGCAACTCGATGTAACCGTTATCGACCAGGCCGCGCCGCAGCCGCGCGGCGTCCGCCTGGAAATCCTCACGGCCGAGGCTCGATTTGATGACCACTTCCCAGAGGCTCGCGACGCTGAAATAGAGGACGTTTTCCGGATCCGCCATAAGCGCCGTCGCGGCCTCGCTGAGGCGCTCCGGGCTCGACGCCGCCCAGAGCAGCAGGTGCGTATCGATGAGGAGCTTCATTCTTCACCGGAAAACTGCCGGGCGATCTCATCCTCGCCCATCCGGTCGAAATCGTCGGGAACCGTCAACTCCCCGCGCAGAAAGCCGAAACGGCTCGTCTTGCCCTCCCCCACCGGTTCGAGCGGCACGACTTTGACCATCGGCTTTCCCGCCTTGGCGATAACGAAACTTTCCCCCTTCGCCGCCTGCTCGACCAAGCGTGAAAGGTTGGTCTTCGCATCATGGATGTTGACCGTACGCATCGCCTTCCCTATGGACTTAGTCCGATAAACTTAGTCCATTGCTTTGGATAAATCAAATTCCGGTTTCACCCGACGCCGGTATGCGCTACCCATCGATCATGACGACGACACACTTCCCCTTCCTCTCCATCGATCCCGCCAGCCGCCGCGTCTCGCTCGACGGCCGCAATCCCGATTTCTACCGCGATCCGAACCCGGTTTACGCGGCGCTGCATGCGCACTGTCCCACCTTCTGGTGGGAAGAGCAGAAGATGTGGTACTTCACCGGCTACGACCATGTGAACGGCCTCCTGCGCGACCGCCGCTTCGGCCGGCAGATCCTGCATGTGGCGACGCGCGAGGAACTGGGCCTGCCGGAGCCGCAGCCGCACCTGACGCATTTCGACGCCGCCGAAGCCTGGTCGCTGCTGGAGCTGGAGCCGCCGGAACACACGCGGCTGCGCACCCTCGTCAACCGCGCCTTCGTCTCGCGCATGATCGAGAAGCTGACGCCGGAGATTTCCGCGCTCTGCCACGAGGCGATCGACCGGTTCGAGAAGGACGGGAAGGTCGAACTGCTCACCGCCTTCGCCGACATCCTGCCGGTGACGATGATCGCCCGCATGATCGGCATTCCCGACGAGATGGGGCCGCAGCTCCTGAAATGGTCGCATGCCTATGTACGCATGTACATGTTCGGCCGCACCCACGCGGACGAGATCGCGGCCGACAGGGCGGCCGAGGAATTCTCCGCCTATGTCCGCGGCGTCATCACCGAGCGCCGGGCGGACCCGCGCGACGACCTGCTCTCGCACATGGTGCATACGGAGCACCGCGGCCAGGTCCTGACCGAGGACGAGCTGATCTCCACGACCATCGTGTTGCTCAATGCCGGCCACGAGGCGACGGTGCACCAGATCGGCAACGCCGTGCGCGCCATCCTGGAAAACGGCGCCGATCCTTCCGTGCTCTTCGCCGACGGGAAGGCGACGGAGCGCACGGTCGAGGAATGCCTGCGCATCTCCGCGCCGGTGCACATCTTCGACCGTTTCGCGCTGGAGGATGTCGAACTCGACGGCATCCATTTCCGCCGCGGCGACAAGGTGGCGATGATCCTCGCGGCCGCCAATCTCGACCCGAGGAAATTCACCGATCCCCTCGTCTTCAAGCCGGACCGCAACGAGGGCGCCAACCTCTCCTTCGGCGCCGGCATCCATTTCTGCATCGGCGCCCCGCTCGCAAGGCTGGAGCTCAACATCGCCCTGCCGATCCTCTTCCAGCGCCTGCCGGGACTAAGAATCGCGCAGAAGCCCGTGGTGAAGGATGTCTACCACTTCCACGGGCTGGAGGCGCTGGAGCTGGAATGGTGAGGCGCTGAGTGGCACACGATAACAATCTCGTCCTCATCGGCGCAATCTTCGTCGCGGTCTATCTGCTCGTTCCCCTCGCCACGCTCGCCTCCGGCTTTTTGAGGTCGCGCGGCGATGAGTGGACGTTCCCGGCGCTCGTGGCCGCCAGTGTCGCACTTTGGGTATTGTTCACGACATCCATGGGTCAGGACAATTTAGCATCGGGTCTTTCTTTACCGTACCTCGGCCTGGTTGTTCTGACGTCGGTCGGCGGCGGCGCGCTACGCTTCTTTCTATCTCCCTCTGGTAGCGAGCCATCCTGGATTGGCAGCATGCTGCTGGGCTTCGCTATTGGCGTTCCGTTACCTCTCACCGGGCTCGGCCAAGTGGGCTTTTTTGCCCAACCGCCACATACAGCCGTCACCATTGTTCTGGTCTGTTTGACTGGCTTCCTGCTCTATCAAGCGTGTTCAGGACGCAGCAGACTACGATTGAAGCAGCCGTTCGACACGTACGGCTTCATATGCTTCTCGCTCGCAGGGACGCTGGGCCTCGCGACTATCTTGGCCAATTTTTTCCCTCTACAGGCGGCATCCTAGCCCCTGCATATGATTGGGGCTCACCCGCCGCCCGATTTGACAAAAGCCTTGCGGGCGAAATCCTAGACGCGGATGACGTAGTCCTTGCGAGTCGTTTCAACGACTTCCCAGGTTCCCTTGAAGCCGGGTCTCAGGATCAGGCGGTCGCCGGCCTTCAGGTGCGTCGTCTCGCCATTTTCCGAAACCACGATCGAGCGCCCCTCGAGGATATGGAAATACTCCCACTCGTCGTACTGGATGCGCCATTTTCCCGGCGTCGACTGCCAGATGCCGGCATAGATACCGCCATCGGCCTCCTCGATGTTCCAGGTGGTGAAGACCGGGTCGCCAGCGATCAGCCGGTCGGCGGCCGGGCGGCCCGTCTCGGGCGCGATGCCCGCAATGTCGAAATCGCGTATCTTGGTCATAAGGCTGTCCGTTCCTTCCTGAGCCAGATGCCCCCTCATCCGGCTGCCGCCCCTTTCTCCCCGCAAGCGGGGCGAAGGGGATGATGCACCGGTTTCCTCGAGCAATGCAGACAACGAACGGGAAAGCGCTCCGCGTGTTTCCTTCTCCCCGCCTGCGGGGAGAAGGTGGCCGGCAGGCCGGATGAGGGCCAATCCCGTCTATGCCCTGGCCCGTCTATGCCTTGGCCAGCGCCTGCTCGATATCCGCGATGATGTCGGCGACGTCCTCGATGCCGATCGACAGGCGCACGACGTCGGGGCCGGCGCCGGCGGCGACCTGCTGCTCCTCGCTGAGCTGGCGATGGGTGGTGGAGGCCGGGTGGATGACGAGGGAGCGCGTGTCGCCGATATTGGCGAGATGCGAGAGCATTTCCAGGCCCTCGACGAAGCGCTTGCCCGATTCGTAGCCGCCCTTGAGGCCGAAGGTGAAGACGGCGCCGGCGCCCTTGGGCGAATAGCGCTGCTGGGTGGCGTGGTTCGGGTCGTCATCGAGGCCCGCATAGGTGACCCAGGAGATCTTGTCGTGGCCCTTCAGCCACTTGGCGACGGCGAGCGCATTGTCGCAATGGCGCTGCATCCTCAGCGGCAGGGTTTCGATGCCGGTCAGGATCTGGAAGGCGTTGAAGGGCGAGATGGCGGGGCCGAAATCGCGCAGGCCGAGAACGCGGCAGGCGATGGCGAAGGCGAAGTTGCCGAAGGTGGCATGCAGCACGATGCCGGCATATTCCGGCCGCGGCTCGGACAGCATCGGATATTTGCCGGAAGCCGTCCAGTCGAAGGTGCCGCCGTCGACGATGACGCCGCCCATGGAATTGCCATGGCCGCCCATGAACTTGGTCAGCGAATGCACGACGATGTCGGCGCCGTGCTCCAGCGGGCGCACGAGATAGGGCGTCGCCATGGTGTTGTCGACGATGAGCGGCAGGCCGTGGCGATGGGCGATCTCGGCGATACCCGCGATATCGACGAAGGTGCCGCCGGGGTTTGCCAGGCTCTCGATGAAGATCGCCTTGGTCTTGTCGTCGATCTGGCTTTCGAAGGAGGAGAGGTCGGCCGTATCGGCCCAGCGCACATGCCAGTCGAAGCTCTTGAAGGCATGGCCGAACTGGTTGATCGAGCCGCCATAGAGCCGGCGCGCGGCGATGAAATTGTCGCCCGGGCGCATGATCGTGTGGAAGACGAGGAGCTGGGCGGCATGGCCCGAGGCGACGGCGAGCGCCGCCGTGCCGCCTTCCAGCGCCGCGACGCGCTCTTCCAGCACCGCCTGGGTCGGGTTCATGATGCGGGTGTAGATGTTGCCGAAGGCCTGGAGGCCGAAGAGCGAGGCGGCGTGGTCGGTGTCGTTGAACACGAAGCTCGTGGTCTGGTAGATCGGCGTCGCGCGCGCGCCCGTCGTCGGGTCCGGCTGGGCGCCGGCATGGATGGCGAGCGTTGCAAATCCGGGCTTGTTCTGCGTCATGAAATGGCCTCCCTGGCTAAAGTCGGGCGCACTATTTCAGAGTGGTAAGAGCCGGTCAAAGAAAGATTTTCCGGAAAAAGGCACAGGCGCGGCAACAGACGTTTCGCCGCCTGAAAACCTCAGGCGACGAGGCGGGGATATTCGATCGCCGGGCAGCGATCCATGACCACCTTGATGCCGGCCGCCTCCGCCTTTGCCGCCGCCGCGTCATGGCGCACCGAGAGTTGGCCCCAGATGACCCTGGGCAGCGGGTTCAGCGCCAGCACCTCCTCGACGACCGACGGGAGCGCATCCGCCGCGCGGAAGACGTCGACCATGTCGATGGGTTCGACGATATCGGCAAGACGGGCGATGACCGGCTGGCCGAGGATCTCCTTGCCGGCCTGGCCGGGATTGACCGGGATGACCCGATAGCCCTTGCGCAGCAGGAAGGCCATCACCCGGTGGCTGGGGCGCTCCGGATTGGGCGAGGCGCCGACGAGCGCGATGAGCTTGGCCGAGCGCAGGATGTCGGCGATGTAATAGTCCGGATAGGAATCGTGGTTCATGCGGCTACCCCGTTTTGCTGCCGGAGAATTGGGGTAACGTTGCGTGAAGTCAATATGCGCGGCGCTCAGGAGGCCTTGAGCATCAGCACCGGATATTCCGTCACCGGGCAGCGATCCATGACCACCTGGATGCCGGCGGCCTCCGCCCGCGCGGCGGCGGCATCGTCGCGCACCGTGAACTGGCCCCAGAGCACGGCGGGAAGCGGATCGAGCGCCAGCACCTCGTCGACGACGGCACCGAACTGGCTTGCCGCGCGAAAGACGTCGACCATGTCGATCGGCTCGGCGATATCGGCAAGATGCGCGTAGACCTTCTGGCCGAGGATGGTCTTTCCGGCATGGCCGGGATTGACGGGGATGACGCGATAGCCCTTGCCGAGCAGGAAACCCATGACGCCATGGCTCGGCCGCGCATCGTTCGGCGAGGCGCCGAGCACGGCGATCGTGTGCACGGATTTGAGAATGTGGCGGATGTAGCTGTCGGGATAGTGATCGTGGTTCATCGCTGCCTCCTCCGGCGTTCGCGACCGTCTCTCACATGTCTTCCTGCCTTCCAGGCTAGCGCAGAACCTTAAAGAAGACGACCGCACCGGGGCCGGCATTCGCGCGCCGATTGTGCCATTGCGGATCAGCTTCGGTCATTTTGCCACCGCCAGGGCGCATTTTGCCGAAAATCCTGCCAGTATCCCGATTGCAAATCAGCGAAATTGCGCCGATGAAGGACCACGCTCCTCCCCCAATGGCCTGCCCCTTCGAGGTCCCGGATTGCCGCTAGACATTCTTTTTCTCGTGCTGTTCGGCGCGGCTCTTCATGCCGTCTGGAATGCCCTCGTCAAATCCGGCACGGACAAGTCGCTCGACGCGGCCATGGTCTCGCTCGGCGGCGGCATGGTCGGCCTTGCCTTCCTGCCGTTCGTACCCATGCCCGATCCGGCGGCCTGGCCCTTCGTGCTCACCTCGGCCGTCCTGCAATTCGCCTATTTCCAGCTCGTCGCCGCCGCGTACCGGGCCGGCGATATCGGCCTCGTCTATCCGCTGATGCGCGGCGCCGCGCCCCTTCTTGTCGCCATGACGAGCGGCCTCGTCCTGGGGGAGCACCTGACACCGGGCGCAATGGCCGGCGTGCTGGTCATTTCCGTCGGCGTGCTGACGCTCGCCTTCGAATCGCGTCATGGCAGCCGCCGGGCCATCGCCTATGCACTGGCGAACGCCGCCGTCATCGCCACCTATACCTTCGTCGACGGCGCCGGCGCGCGCGTTTCCGGCAATGCGGTTTCCTACACGCTGTGGATGTCGTTGCTGCCGCCGGTGCTGCTCTTCGGCTGGGCGGTCGCGCGGCGCGGCAGCAGGCCGGTCTGGACGCATGTGCGCCGCAACTGGGTGCGCGGCCTCCTTGGCGGCGCCGGTTCCATCGCCTCCTACGGCCTCGCCCTCTGGGCCATGACCAAGGCGCCGGTCGCCACCGTCGCCGCGCTGCGCGAAACCGCCATCCTCTTCGCCCTCCTCATCTCGGTCTTCATCCTCAAGGAGAAGGCCAGCATCTGGCGCTACATCGCCAGTGCCGTGATCGCGGCGGGCGTGTTGGTGCTGAAGCTGGCTTGAACGCTATGCGGCCGTCTGGGCCGGAAGGACTTCGCGCAATATCCTGTCACCGCTTTCACGCTGGGCAACCGCGAGATCATGCGCGGCCTGCAGGCCCAGCCAGAACTGCGGATCGTTACCGAAATAGCGGCCGAGACGAAGCGCCGTATCCGCGGAGATCCCGCGCTTGCCGTTCAATATTTCCGATACACGGCCGGAATTGATCCGCAGCGCGAGTGCAAGCGCGTTGCCGCTCATCTGTCGCGCTTCGAGTTCTTCCTTCAGGATCGAACCGGGATGAACCTCGAACATCCGCTTTCTCCTTCAATGAAAGTTGACGATCTGGACATCGTAGGCATTGCCATTCTCAAAACGAAAACAAAGGCGCCAAGGCCCGTTGATCGTCATTGCCCATTGCCCCTTGCGGTCGCCGGTCAATTTGTGAAGCCCGATCGAGCGCAAGGGCGATATGTCGTCCAAGCTTCGCGCGGCGTTGAGGACATTCAAACGTGCCATCGCCCTTGCGACGTCAAGTCCGGAAAACCGCGACTTTCCCGTCTCAACAAACTGCCGTGTCGCCGTGTCCGCAATGGACTTTATCATTCGCCAAACATACTCCGCTTGCCGGAATACGTCCAACGGAAAACCTCATCTCCACTCCGGCATGCGCTTTGCGAGGAATGCGCCGATCCCCTCCTTCGCGTCATCGACCAGCATGTTGTCGACCATCGTCGCGACGGCGATGTCATAGGCTTCGGCCAGCGGCAGGCCGGCCTGGGCGCGGAAGGCGGCCTTGCCGATGCGCAACGCCTGCGGCGACTTGGAGGCGATGACGGCGGCATATTTGTCGACGACCTGGCGCAGGTACTGCTGCGGCACGATGCGGTTGACGAGGCCGAAATCCTTGGCGGTGGAGGCGTCGATGGTCTCGCCCGTGAGCAGCATCTCCATCGCCTGCTTGGGATGGGCGGCGCGGGTGACGGCGACCATCGGCGTCGAGCAGAACAGGCCGATATTGACGCCCGGCGTGCAGAAGGCGGAGGTGTCGGTGCAGATGGCAAGGTCGCAGCTGGCGACGAGCTGGCAGCCGGCGGCCGTGGCGAGCCCGTCGATCTCGGCGACGACCGGCTGCGGCAGCGCGGCGATCTTCAGCATGATATCCGCCGCCATGCGCATGGTCTTCTCGAAGAAGGCACGCCCGCCGTCCGCATCGCCGCGGCGGGCGGTCATCTCCTTGAGGTCGTGGCCGGCGGAAAACACCTTTCCGGTCGAGGCGAGCACGACGACGCGGATGGCCTCGTCGCCCGCGGCCGCATCGAGCGCCTCGCCGAGCGCCTCCATGACGGCGATGGAGAGAACATTGGCCGGCGGGTTGTTGAGCGTGATCCTGAGGATCGGCTCATGCCGTTCGATGCGCACCAGCCCGGCCGGCTCCTCTTTCCTGAACGACACCACATCCGCCATGATCGCCTCCCTTGTGAGCTTTCCACAGCGTCCTACGCTTCACCGCACCCCGTTTCAAGTTGGGCGACATAGACTTTGAGAGGGCTTGCCCCTCGGCGCAAATCGGTCTGTAAACGCCTGGCAGGCGGAGGAGAAAACCATGACCCTGACCCCCATCATGGACCGGGACGCCCTGAACCGGTTCCTCGAAACCGATTTTCCGCAGATCCATACGGATGGAAAGGTTTTCGACGTGACCGAGGTGGGGCCAGGCACGGTCGTCATGCGGCTCGCGCCGAACGAGCGGCATCTGCGCCCCGGCGGCACGGTCTCCGGCCCCACCCTGTTCGCGCTGGCCGATGTCGCGGCCTATTGCGTGGTGCTGGCGCATATCGGCCCCGTGGCGCTCGCCGTCACCACCAATCTCAACATCAACTTCCTGCGCAAACCGGAACCCGGCCCCCTCACCTGCACCTGCCGGCTGCTCAAGCTCGGCAAGCGGCTGGCGGTGATCGAGGCGTCGATTTTCGGCGAGGATGCCGCGGATCTGGTGGCGCATGCCACCGCGACCTATTCGATTCCGCCGCAGTAATTTGTGGTATCGGAATACCTCTTCCGTAACATGTTGTTTTTACTTATTTATCTTTAGCGACACCCGAGTGGCGTCCCTTGACGTCCCGTCGGCTCTCGCTTATAAGCCGCTCCAGATCGCGGTCCCCACGGGCCGCGTTCGATTTTTGGCACCCGCAAGGGGCCAAACCAAGCAACAAGAAACGCCCGTCGCCTCAAAACCTCGGGATCGCAAAAGAAAGACATCTCCCATGGCAACCTTCGTACAGAAGCCCGCCGAGGTAGAAAAGAAGTGGATCCTCATCGACGCCGAAGGCCTCGTTGTCGGTCGCCTCGCTACCCTCATCGCCAACCGCCTGCGCGGCAAGCACAAGGCAACCTTCACGCCCCACGTCGATGACGGCGACAACGTCATCGTCATCAACGCCGAGAAGGTCGTCTTCACCGGCAAGAAGTACTCCGACAAGAAGTACTACTGGCACACCGGTTACCCGGGCGGCATCAAGGAGCGTACGGCTCGCCAGATCATCGAAGGCCGCTTCCCGGAGCGCGTCCTCGAGAAGGCCGTCGAACGCATGGTTCCGCGTGGCCCGCTCGGCCGTCGCCAGATGAAGAACCTGCGCGTCTACGCCGGCGCCAACCACCCGCATGAAGCCCAGCAGCCCGTCGCCCTCGACGTCGCCAAGCTGAACAGCAAGAACACAAGGAGCGCCTGATAATGGCCGACCTCTCCTCGCTCAAGGACCTCGGCGTCGCTGCTGCAGCTCCGGCCGCTTCCGCCCCGGTTCACGTCAAGAAGGTTGACGCCCAGGGTCGTTCCTACGCCACCGGCAAGCGCAAGGACGCTGTCGCCCGCGTGTGGGTCAAGCCGGGCTCCGGCAAGATCACCGTCAACGGCAAGTCGTTCGAAGCCTATTTCGCCCGCCCGGTCCTGCAGATGATCCTGCAGCAGCCGATCGTCGCGGCGGCCCGTGACGGCCAGTTCGACATCGACGCCACCGTCGCCGGCGGCGGCCTTTCCGGCCAGGCCGGTGCCGTTCGTCACGGCATCTCCAAGGCGCTGACCTACTTCGAGCCGGGCCTGCGCTCGATCCTCAAGAAGGGCGGCTTCCTGACCCGCGACTCGCGCGTCGTCGAACGCAAGAAGTACGGCAAGGCCAAGGCCCGCCGTTCGTTCCAGTTCTCCAAGCGTTGATCGCTCGGACGACATGCTCTTCAGGAAAGGCCGGGGTTCGCCCCGGCCTTTTCGTTTTCTGGGCCTCAAAAATCCCTTGCCTTGCGGCTCATGATTGGCGAACGTCCCGCCACATTCGGAGGGATCATTCATGGCCAACAAGACGATCGACCATGCCATCACGGCGAGGACGCTGAAGAGCGCCGCCTCGGACCCGACCCATGCGGGCATCCTCTCCTTCATGCGCCGGCGCTATACGAAAATCCTGAAGGATGTCGACGCGGTCGTCTGGGGCATTCCCTTCGATGCCGCGACCTCCAACCGGCCCGGCACGCGCTTCGGGCCGCAGGCGATCCGCCGCGCCTCGGCGATCATGGACAACGACCCGCAATATCCCTTCGAGCGCGACCTCTTCGCGGACATGGCCGTCATCGACTACGGCGACTGCCTGCTCGACTACGGCAACCACCAGAAGACGCCCGGCACCATCGAAAGCGAGGCGAGGAAGATCCTCAAATCCGGCGCCTACATGCTGACGCTCGGCGGCGACCATTTCATCACGCTGCCGCTCCTGCGCGCCCATGCGGAAAAATACGGCCCCCTCTCCCTCGTACAGTTCGACGCCCACCAGGATACCTGGGCGGACGAGAAGGGCCGCATCGACCACGGCTCCTTCGTCGGCACGGCGGTGCGCGAGGGGCTGATCGATCCCGAGACCTCGATCCAGATCGGCATCCGCACCCATGCGCCGGAGGATTGCGGCATCCGCATCCTCTACGGCTATGACGTGGAGGAGATGACCGCCGGCGAGATCGCCGATGCGATCGTCCACCATGTCGGGGACGGGGCGACCTACCTCACCTTCGATATCGACTGCCTCGACCCGGCCTTCGCGCCCGGCACCGGCACGCCCGTCTCCGGCGGTCCGTCGAGCGCGAAAATCCTGTCGGTCCTGCGCAAGCTCGGTGCGCTGAACATCGTCGGATCGGATGTGGTCGAGGTCGCGCCGGCCTATGACCATGCGGACATCACGGCCATCGCCGGCTCCAACATCGCCATGTACATGCTGGGGCTTCACGCCGCAAAGCTGGCCGAGCGGCGCTGACGGCGCCGCATTGAATGCGACGGGCCGAGGAGTTATATCGGGCCGGAAATTCTCTTTTCCGCACGTTCGGACGCAAACCCGCAAACGGGGTTTGCTGGAATTGCGGCAGGCTTCTCACAGGATTGGATTGCAGATGAAACCGAAGATCTTCATCGATGGCGAACACGGCACGACGGGCCTGCAGATCCGCACACGCATGGCCGGCCGCGACGATGTCGAGCTCCTCTCGATCCCCGAGGCCGAGCGCCGCAATGCCAGGCTGCGCGAGGACCTCCTGAACAGCGCCGACGTCGCCATCCTCTGCCTGCCCGACGATGCGGCGAAGGAAGCCGTCGCCATGGTCGCCGGCAACAATTCCGTCCGCATCATCGACACCTCGACGGCGCACCGCGTCAACCCGGACTGGGCCTATGGCTTTGCCGAGATGGATCGGGAACAGCCGAAGAAGATCGCCGCTGCCCGCTATGTCGCCAATCCCGGCTGCTACCCGACGGGCGCGATCGGGCTGCTGCGCCCGCTCCGCCTTGCCGGCCTGCTGCCGGAGGACTATCCGGTCACGGTCAACGCCGTTTCGGGCTACACCGGCGGCGGCAAGCAGATGATCGCGCAGATGGAGGATGCAGGCCATCCGGATCCCATCGATGCGCCGCACTTCCTCTACGGCCTCACGCTCAAGCACAAGCATGTGCCGGAAATGCAGGTGCACGGCCTGCTTTCCCGCGCGCCCCTCTTCTCGCCCTCCGTCGGAAAGTTCCCGCAGGGCATGATCGTGCAGGTGCCGCTCTATCTTGCGGACCTCAACGACCACGCCTCGCTCGGCTCGATCCACGAGGCGCTGGCCGCGCATTATGCCGGCCAGGACATCGTCGAGGTGGTGGACCTCAAGGAAAGCGCCAACCTCGCCCGCGTCAACGCCGTTGAGCTGGCCGATACGGACCGCATGAAGCTCTACGTCTTCGGCACCGCCGGCGCGCCGCATGTCAACCTCGTCGCCCTGCTCGACAATCTCGGCAAGGGCGCATCGGGCGCCGCCGTGCAGAACATGAACCTGATGCTGAAGGGATGAGTTCGCCTCAGGCAAGCGCGGAGCGTATATCCGTCAGGCCGAAATCGTTGCCCTTGAACAGCAAGGGCTCGTCGAGAGCCTTTGCGAGCGCGTAGGAAAAGCAGTCGCCGATATTCAGGCCGGCCGGATGCCTCCCCTTGCCATAGGCACGAAAGCCGGCAATGGCGAGATTGACCTGGGCGCCATCGACCGAGACGGTCTCGGCGCTCACCGCATCCAGCAGCGCCTCCAACGCGGCACGCCCCTCTTCGCCCTTTCGTCCTTCGACCACACAGGTGACTTCGACGCGTGTGACGGCGGAAATCAGGCATCGCCCGCCAGTTGCCAGCACCTCCTCGAAGATCGCCGCGTCATCTTCCTGGAACAGCACGGCCGCGAGCGCCGAGGTGTCGATGACCATCACCAGAGCCCGTCGTCATCATAGCCCACGATGTCGTCCGCGGACCGGCCGTCCCTGTCGGGCAGCGCCGCGCAGGCGGCACCGATCGCATGCAGGCGGCGTTTCAGGTCGGACGGCTGGCCGCGGCGGCGGCGTTCCCGTTCGAGGCGCTCGGCAAGCGCCTTGCGGATCGCCGTCGTCAGGCTCTCACCGGTCAAGGCGGCCACTTCGCGGGCGAGCCGATCCGTTTCCGCATCCTTCAGGCTGAGTGCCATGGCACACCTCTTCTATAAAACCTTCGGGATTATATAAGAGGTGACGCTTCAAGTCACGACCGTTCCATTTCCCCGTGGAACCCGCGCCAATGGGCGACCGCGAAGCCGAGCACGACCAGCGCTCCGCCCTGGTGGGCCAGCGCCCAGCCGAGCGGGACCTGCCAGAGGAGCGTGAGGATGCCGATCATCGCCTGGAGACAGACGAGGCCGAACAGCACGAGGGCGCGGCGGGCATGCGTCGTTTCGGGGGCGGCGCGCAGCGAGGCGATCATGTGCATGGCGACGAGCGCGAAGAGCACGTAGGCGCCGATGCGGTGGACGAACTGCACCGTCTTCGGGTTCTCGAAGAGGTTGATCCACCAGGGCTGCTGCACGAAGAGGCCGCCCGGCACGAGAGCGCCGTCCATCAGCGGCCAGGTGTTGTAGGTGAGGCCGGCGTCGAGGCCGGCGACGAGGGCGCCGAGATAGATCTGGAAGATCGCCATGCAGGCGATGATGCCGGCCATCCGGCGGGAACCGTCCGTCGGCGCGGCGTCGTCGCCGTGCGGCGAAAGCGCCCGCATCAGCCATGTCGTCCAGGCGAAGATCAGACAGGCGATGGTGAGGTGCGTGGCGAGCCGGTACTGGCTGACGGAAACCCGCTCGGCAAGGCCGGATGTGACCATCCACCAGCCGATGAACCCCTGGAAACCGCCGAGCGCCAGAAGGCCGACGAGCGGCCAGCGCAGCTTCTTCTCGATCCGGCCGGTCAGCCAGAAGAAGGCAAGCGGCACGGCGAAGACGAAGCCGATGGAGCGGGCGATCAGCCGGTGGGCCCATTCCCACCAGAAGATCGTCTTGAACTCCTCGACGGTCATGTCCTTGTTGATCTGCTGATATTGCGGAATGCGCTTGTAGAGGTCGAACTCCTCCTGCCACTCCTTGTCGCCGATCGGCGGGACGATGCCGTGGATCGGTTTCCATTCGGTGATGGAAAGGCCGGATTCGGTGAGCCGCGTCGCGCCGCCCACCAGCACCAGCACGAACAGCGTGAACAGCACGAAGCCGAGCCACCGGCGCACCTGGCGGCGGTTGCGGTCGGTCCTGTCCGTGTCACTGTGGCTGCGGTATGCGGTCGCGGTCGTGGCGCTCATCGTCTCGGCTCCTTTTCCAGAGCGGCGGGCGGCCCGCCATTCCGGTTCCTTTCTCGCGTCCTTCCGGCAAAACCGCGCGCGCGGCTTCAGCCGGAACGACTGTGGCGTTGATTTGCCTGACCGGCCCGTGCAAAACAAGGCCCGAACCTTTGCGGCATGCCGTCGCGCCATTTTGCCGCTACCGAAGTGAAAGACTGCCCATGCCCCCTCGCCTCAGAAAACTGGTCGGCACGATCCTGATCATCATCCTCGTGCTCGTCTATGCGCTGGTCGCGACCACCGTCGCCGCCGCCACGCTCGGGCAATCGCCATGGTACATCCACCTTCTCTACTTCACCGTGACCGGCCTTTTGTGGATCCTGCCGGCAATGCTGATCATCAAGTGGATGGAAAAGCCGGGCAAGCCGCGCGACGAATAGGCTATGCCTGAAGATGGGCGGCAAGGCCGGCGGGATAAAGCTCCACGCCGGCCGGCAGCGCGAGCGGGTAGAACCAGCGTGCCGTCCAGAGCGAGCGGTCATGCTCGACGAGCGTGATCTCGGGCCGGCGATAGAGGCTTTCGTCGAGCAGGTAGATGTTCGCGGCGAAAATGAACTCGTGGCCCTGCGC
The DNA here is from genome assembly GCF_050859155.1 of Shinella yambaruensis. Taxonomy (NCBI): domain Bacteria; kingdom Pseudomonadati; phylum Pseudomonadota; class Alphaproteobacteria; order Hyphomicrobiales; family Rhizobiaceae; genus Shinella; species Shinella yambaruensis. Next base: position 1,365,595 of record NZ_CP150638.1, on the reverse strand, counting down.
GCCCTCATGCCAGTAGAGGTTCTCGAAGGTCGTCCACGGGCCGTCTATGGCGATCTCGCAGCCGAACTCCTCGCGGAACTCGCGGGCGAGCGCCTCCTCTCGCGTTTCGCCGAACTCGATGGAGCCGCCGGGCGGGCGCACACCCTTGACCGTGCCGTCGTCGCGCGTCACTTCCGCCGCCAGCAGCCGGCCGCCGTGCCAGGCAAGGCCCAGCACCTTCACATGGATTTTCTGCGGCGGCCGCCAGGTCTGCATGGGTCCCTCCTGCCGGCGGGGTGCATCGCCCGCCGCTCTCGTTATCGACTTGCTAACCGCGCTGGCCGATTTCCCGGGGCATACGGGCCGGCGCCAGCGGATTTAAACCAATTGCGCAGGCCTGACGCCTATTGTGTCGCTGCGGCAACCGAATGCACGAAGGCCAGGCCATGGGAGCGATGCAACTCCATTTCCAGATCATGCCGTCCGAACGCGACCGCGCACGCGGCGGTCTGGCGCCGGCGGCCGGCGACGACCATACCCGCTTGACGCTGCCGCTGTCGATCCGCCTGCACGAGCGGATGGAACCGCTGGAGGCCTGCTGGCGGGCGCTCGAAACGGACAACCCGCTTTCGCTCCACCAGAGCTACGACTGGTGCCGCGCCTGGGCGGAAAGTCATGCCTGCCGGCTGCTGATCGTCGAGGGCCTTTCCGGCGGGCGCACGCATCTCCTGCTGCCGTTCGAAATCGTGCGCCGCGGGCCGATCCGCATCGCCCGCTTCCTCGCCGCCCCGTTCAGCAACATCAATACGGGTCTCTACTCGCGGGATTTCCGCGCCCTCGCCGCCCCGCCGCGCCTCCGTCAGGCGCTGGACACGGTGCGAGGGCAGCTTGCCCGCCACTGCGACATCTTCCTGCTTGAGAACATGCCTCTGGACTGGCGCGCCGAGGCGAGCCCCTTTTCCGATCTTCCCGCGGTGCTGAACCAGAATTCCGCCTTCCAGATCGAGCTCTTCCCCGATTTCGAGCGCACGCTGGCGCAGGTCAACGCCCGCCGCCGCCGCAAGAAGTTCCGCTCCTCCGAGCGCCGCCTGATGGCGCTTGGCGGCTACGAATACGTCATCGCCGAGGCCGGCAGGGAGAGCCGGGCGCTTTTGGAAACCTTCTTCCAGCAGAAGGCCGCGCGTTTCGATGCCATGGGCCTGCCGGACGTCTTTCGCGACGAGGACACGCGGGATTTCTTCCGCCGGCTGGTGTCGGTGCCCGAGGCGGACGGCAGCTATCCGCTGCAACTCCATGCCGTGCGCCTCAAGGGCGGGAACGACGGCCGGATTGCCGCCATTGCCGGCCTGTCGCGCAAGGGCGACCATGTGATCTGCCAGTTCGGCTCGATCGACGACACGATCGCCGCGGATGCCAGCCCCGGCGAATTCCTGTTCTACCTTGCCATCCGGAAACTGTGCGGCGAGGGCGTGCGCCTGTTCGACTTCGGCATCGGCGACCAGCCCTACAAGCGCTCCTGGTGCACGATCGAGACGCGGCAGCACGACCTGCTCTGGCCGACGACGGTTGCCGGGGCGACGGTCGCCGCACTGCACCGGGCCAAGACCGGCACGAAACGCCTCATAAAGCAGAACCCGCAGGTCTACGCCTTCCTGCAGCGCCTGCGCTCCGGCAAGACGGCACGCCCGCGCGCGGATGGCGCGGACGACGCGGACTGATCCGCCCTATGCCGCCCGACGGCCCGGATAGCGCGGCGGCTCGCCCCCCTCGCCCGTCATCAGCATGACCTCGCTGTAGCCGGCCGCGCCGAAGGCGTCGATCATCTCGACGATCTCGTCCTCGTCGGCGCCCGGAAGGGAGAGGATGATATCGGTCTCCTGGTCGCGCGTCAGGCGCCGCACGCCCTCCACGTCGGCCGGGCCGCATTCCACGATCACCGTGTCATAGGCATCGGCAAGCGAGGAGATGACCATCGCCAGCCGGTCGATGCCGCGCATGGCGCGCTTGATGTTCGCATTGCCGCGCGGAATGACGTGCGCCCCGGACAACCGGTCGCCATGGATGATGTCGCCGAAGACGGCGTCGCCGACGAGGAGATCGGTGATGCCGGGCATATGGGCGGACTGCGCCATCAGGCGCGTCGGGCAGGCCGAGCCGGTCAGGTCGATGATCAGCGTCTTGCGATGTTCCTCCGCGATGCGGCGGGCCAGCATGACGGTGGCGGTGGAACCACGGTCGCCGGAGGGCGAGACGGAGATCGCGACCGAGACGTTGTTCTCGACCATGTACCGGGCAACGGCGGCAATGGAGAATTCCGCCTCCTCCTCCCCGGGGTCGGCCGTATCGAGCAGCGAAGCGGGCTTGCCCGCCTCTGTCGCCTGCTCCTCATCGTCCTCGTCGGGCGCGATGTCGGCCAGCAGGGATTTTGCCGGCGCGCGGACGTCGCGGACCGGGCCATGGTCGAGGCGCGCGACCGGATCGCGGTGCAAGGCGGGGGCCTTGTGGATGACCGGTTCCTCCGCAGGAAGGTCCGCCTCGACCTCGTCCTCGACGGCCTCCTCCTCGCGCCGCGCCGGGACCGCGGCGGCAGCGCCCACCGGCTTCAGCGCACGGCCGCTGAAGAGTTCGGCCAGCAGGATGGCGATCGCGCTCAGCATGAAGCCGGCAAGACCCCCGACGATGGTGATCGGCACGACCTTCGGGAAGGCCACCTCCGTCGGCTCGACGGCGGCCGAAATGATGCGGGCATCGGCCGGCGTGGAGCTGCTGTCGGTGCGCGAGGTGGCCTCGCGGTAGCGGGCGAGATAGGTTTCGAGCAGCTGGCGCTGGGCGGTCGCCTCGCGCTCCAGCGCCTTGAGGCCGACTTCGTCCTCGCCGGCGCGCGCGCTGTTCGCCTTCACCGTGTTGAGCTGCTGCAGAAGCTGGGTTTCGCGCAGCTGGGCGGTGCGGGCCTCGTTTTCGAGGCTCGACAGGATCTTCTGCGTCTCCGCCTTGATCTGCCCGCGGATGCCGGCAAGCTGCGAGCGCAGGCCCTTGAGGCGCGGGTGGCCGTCGAGCAGCGAGGTGGAGAGATCGGAGATCTGGCCCTGGATCTGCGCCTCGCTTTCCTTCAGCCGCTGGATCATCTGCGAGCCCACGACGTCGCTCAGCGTGTCCGGCGCGCCGCCGGTCTTGAGCACGGTGCGCACGCTTTCGGCCCGCGCTTCCGCATTGGCGCGCTCGCCGCGCACGCGGGCAAGTTCCGTCGAGATGTCCGTGAGCTGGCGCACGGCGAAGGTGGAGTTCTCGCCGGTCGGCAGGAGATCGGACTGCGAGCGGTATTCGGCGACCTTCTGCTCGGCCTCGCGCACCTTCTCGCGCAGGTTGGCGATCTCGGGCTCCAGCCAGCGCGTCGCCTCGGAATTGGTGTCGAGCTTCGCCCCGCTCTGCAGCGAGAGATAGACCTTCGCCATCTCGTTGGGAATTTCGGCGGCAAGGCGCGGGTCCTTGGAGGAGAACTCGATGCCGATGACGCGCGAGCGCTCCACCTGGTAGACGACGAGCTTGCTGTTGAACTCCTTCAGCACGCGCTCCTCCGGCTCGAGGTCGAGCGGGCTCTTCTTCAGGCCGAAGAGGACGAGCAGGTCGGAAATCGCCGAGGGCTTCGCCGCCGGATCGAACTCCTCCAGCTCATAGAGCTTCATGTTGCGCGCGACCTGCTTGATGAGGTCGGCGGACCGCAGGAGCTGAACCTGGCTGGCGATGCCGAGCTCGTCCAGGGCCGGCTGCTGCTCGCGGCCCTGCGCGCGGTCGGTGCCCGTCGTGAAGGCCGGCTCGCGCGTTTCGATGAGCAGGCGGGCCTCGCTCTTGTAGCGCGGCGTGACGAGGCTGGCGCCGGCAAAGGCAATGCCCGCGCAGGCGACGGTGGCAAGCAGCACGCGCATGCGGTTGCGCCAGATCGCGCCGAAAAGGCCGCCAAGATCGATATCGACATCCTGCTGGCTGTGCGCGCCCGACATATCCCAACTCCAAACACCACGAATTTCGCGCAGGGTAAACAAACATGGTAACGCAAGGGTTAATCGCCGGCGGCTGCCCCGTCCCTTCCCTCGGGCCGCGCCCCGCGAAAAAACCGCCTTGCCCGACCGATCCCGCCCATGCCTTTACCGGCTATTAACCCTAACGGATCGATAACGGGGGCCAGACTTCTGATTCCGGGATTGGGTAAAGCGAATGGCATTCGCAACAATCAACAAGGGCATGCTGCTTGCGCTGGCACTCGTCGTGCCGGCCGTTGCGGGCTGCAGTGGCTACCGCCCCGCCCCAAAGGCGTTTCATGAGGCGACCATCCAGCCCTACCGCCTCGACAGCGGCGACCGGCTGCGCATCACCGTCTTCGAACAGGCCGGCCTCAGCAATACCTATTCGATCGACCAGGCCGGCTACGTCGCCTTTCCGCTCATCGGCGCGGTGCCGGCGCGCGGCCAGACGATCCAGGAACTGGAAAGCATCATCGCGACGAAGCTGAGGCAGGGATATCTGCGCGATCCGGACGTCTCCATCGAGGTCGACCGCTACCGCGCGATCTACGTGATGGGCGAAGTGGGCCAGGCCGGGCAGTACAGCTATGTCGCCGGCATGACGATCCAGAACGCCATTGCGTTGGCCGGCGGCTTCTCGCCGCGCGCCAACCAGGGCGATGTCGACGTCACCCGCAAGATCAACGGCAAGATCCTCACGGGCCGTGTCTCCATTTCCGATCCGGTGCTGGCCGGCGACACCATCTATGTCCGCGAACGGCTGTTCTAAGCAAGATGGCGGACGATGGGCCTCTGCGCATCATTCACTGCTTCCGCTCACCCATCGGGGGGATCTTCCGCCATGTGCGCGATCTTGCCGAGTTCCACGCGAAGGCGGGCCACGACGTCGGCATCGTCTGCGACAGTCTCACCGGCAGTTCCTATGAGGATGGCCTCTTCGATGAAATCCGCCCCTATCTCTCGCTCGGCCTCGTGCGCCTGCCGATCAGCCGGTCGGTCAGCCCGCGCGACGTCGGCGCGTTCTGGAGCAGCTATCACGAAATAAGAAGTTTGCAGCCGGATGTCCTGCACGGGCACGGCGCCAAGGGTGGCGCCATTGCCCGGCTCATCGGCTCAGCCCTGCGGGTCAACAGGTATCGCGTAGCCCGCCTCTATTCGCCGCATGGCGGCAGCCTGCACTACGATCGCCGCACCGCGACGGGCATGGCGATCCTCACCGCCGAGCGCCTGCTGGAAAGGCGCGGCGATGCGCTCGTCTTCGTCTGCGACTACGAGCGCGAAGCCTACGCCGCCCGCGTCGGCCGGCCGCGCGTCAGGGCCGAACGCATCTACAACGGCATCCACGACCGCGACTTCGCACCCGTCTATTCCCGCGAGGATGCCGTCGATTTCCTCTATATCGGCATGCTGCGCGACCTGAAGGGGCCGGATGTCTTCGTCGAGGCCTTCGCCCGCACGGAACGCCGGATCGGCCGTCCGCTTTCCGCCCTGATGATCGGCGACGGGCCGGACAAGGCGAAATACGAGGACATGATGCTGCGCATGGGCCTTGGCCGGCGCATCGGCATGCTGCCCGCCATGAAGGCGCACGACGCCTTCGCGCTGACGCGCAACGTCATCGTGCCCTCGCGCGCCGAGGCCATGCCCTATATCGTGCTCGAGGCGCTCGCCGCACGAAAGCCGGTCATCGCGACCCGCGTCGGCGGCATTCCGGAAGTGCTCGGCCGAAAGAGCATCGCCCTGACGGAACCGGGCGATCCCGACGGGCTCGCCGCCCTGATGGCCCAGGCGATCACCGACGCAGACTGGCCGCGCAAGGTGATGCCGGAGCCGGCCGGCTTCAAGGCGGCCTTCTCCGCCTCCGTCATGTCCAACGCCCTGCTCGACCTCTATCGCGACATCCTTGCCCGGCAGGCTGGAGGAAATCGGCACAGCACCTGACGCTACGGCAGCGACAACGTAAACGTTTCTTAGGGGCTTCGTGCTATTTCCAGGACGAAGCCCCCACAGGTGCGTGCCATGAACCATGTCGACAAACCCGTCTCCTTCGATCCCGATGCGCTGAGGCGCAAGGTGTCCGAAATATCGGTCGCCGCACCCGGCGAAACCCAGGATGCCGGCAAGACCGTCGACCTCAATCCGCTCGCCCGCAGGATCGCCACGCAATTCAGCGTCGACACCTATTCCCCGAGCATGATCATCGGCCTCCTGCGCCTTCTCGAATTCGGCGCGCTGCTGGCGCTCGGCTACAGCATCCACGCGCTCTATGTCAGCAGCATGGGCCTGCCCTTCCTCTACCTCCTCGTCATCGTCGGCGGGGCGGCGATCGGCGTCCTGATCCTTCAGCTCGCCGATGCCTATCAGGTTCCGGCCTTGCGCTCGCCCTGGCGCATGACGCCGCGCATCCTCGCCGCCTGGGCGCTCGCCTTCGGCGCGATGGCGCTCATCGTCTTCTTCTTCAAGTCCGGCGAGCACTATTCCCGCGTCTGGTTCGCCTCCTGGTTCGCGGCGGGCGCGCTCTACCTCGTCATCGAGCGGCAGGTGATCGCCTATTCGATCCGCCGCTGGGCGCGCAACGGCACCATGGAACGCCGCGCCGTCATCGTCGGCGGCGGCGAGCCGGCCAAGGAGCTCATCCGCGCGCTCGAGCACCAGCCGGAGAACGACATCCGCATCTGCGGCATCTTCGACGACCGCGACGAGCGCCGCTCACCCGCGATCATCGCCGGCTACCCGAAGCTCGGCAATGTCGCCGAGCTCGTCGAGTTCGCGCGCCTCGCCCGCATCGACATGCTGATCATCTCGCTGCCGCTCTCGGCCGAGGCGCGCATCCTCGCGCTGCTCAAGAAGCTCTGGGTGCTGCCGGTCGACATCCGCCTTGCCGCCCATTCCAAAGGCCTGCGCTTCCGTCCGCGCAGCTATTCGCAGGTCGGCAGCCTGCCGATGCTCGACATCTTCGACAAGCCGATCGCCGACTGGGACAATGTCGCCAAGCGCCTCTTCGACGTCTTCTTCAGCATCGTCGCGATCCTCCTGCTCTGGCCGGTGATGCTCGGCGCCGCCATCGCGGTCAAGCTCTCCTCGCCGGGTCCCGTCATCTTCAAGCAGAAGCGCCACGGCTTCAACAACGAGATCATCGAGGTCTACAAGTTCCGCTCGATGTACACGCATCTCGCCGACCCGACGGCGAAGGCCGCCGTGACGAAGGGCGACCCGCGCGTCACCCGCGTCGGCCGGTTCCTGCGCAAATCCTCGATCGACGAGCTGCCGCAGTTCTTCAACGTCCTGAGGGGCGACCTCTCCCTCGTCGGCCCGCGCCCGCACGCCATCCAGGCGCAGTCGAACGACCGCAAATATGTCGATGTCATCGAAAGCTACTTCGCCCGCCACCGGGTAAAGCCCGGCGTGACCGGCTGGGCGCAGATCAACGGCTGGCGCGGCGAGATCGACCATGACGACAAGATCCGCTTCCGCACGGAATTCGACCTCTACTACATCGAGAACTGGTCGCTCTGGCTGGACCTGAAGATCCTCGTCCTGACGCCCTTCCGCCTGCTCAACACGGAAAACGCCTATTGAGCGACGCGGCCCTCCCCCGTGCCGCGCCGTTCCGGCCGCAGCTGGCGGCCCTCGGCATCGTCGGCTCGCTGCTGGTGGCGGTCGGGGTGTTCCTGTCCGGCTTCGTCATCAGCGAACCGGCGCCCTATGAACTCTTCATGGCCGGCCTCATCGGCCTGTGGGCGATCGTGGGCCTGCGCATCTCGCGGGGCATCGCCCCGCTGCTCGTGCTGCTCGTCCTGTTCAATATCGGCGGCATGCTCTCGCTGACGGTGCTGGATGACCTCTCGGCCGGGCCGATGTACATTGCCGTCTCGCTGTTCCTGGCGCTCTCCAGCGTCTTCTTCGCCGCCATCGTCGAGGCGAGGCCGGCGCGGCTGGAGCTGATCTTCCGCGCCTGGGTGGCCGGGGCGCTCATCACCGCCTCGCTCGGCATCCTCGGTTATTTCCATGCCTTTCCCGGCGCCGAGGTCTTCACGCTCTACGACCGCGCCAAGGGCGCCTTCCAGGACCCGAACGTCTTCGGCCCCTTCCTCGTCGGCCCCTCGCTCTATCTGCTGTACGGCCTGCTCTCCGGCCGCATCCTCGGCGCGCCGCTGAAGGTCGCTGGCGTGCTGGTCCTGGCGCTCGGCATCTTCCTCTCCTTCTCGCGCGCCGCCTGGGGGCTCTATCTCGTCTGCGTCGTGGCGCTCGTCTTCGTCATGCTGCTGAAGGAGCGCACCGGGGCGTTCCGCCTGAAGATCCTCATCCTCAGCCTCTCGGCTGCCGGCCTGATGGTCGTGGCGCTCGTCGTCGCGCTGCAATTCGACAAGGTGGCGAACCTCTTCTCCAGCCGCACCCAGCTCGTGCAGGACTATGACGGCGGCCATCTCGGCCGTTTCGAGCGCCACCGCATCGGCTTCCTCATGGCGATGGAGAAGCCGCTCGGCATCGGCCCGATGGAATTCAGCAAGATGTTTCCAGAGGACGAGCACAATATCTGGCTGAAATCGCTGACCACCTACGGCTGGCTCGGTTTCCTCTCCTACCTCGCCCTGATCCTCTGGACGCTTTCCGCCGGCTTCAAGGCGCTTCTGCGCAACCGGCCGTGGCAACCCTTCCTGATGATCTCCTACATCACCATCGTCGGCCACACCGCGATCGGCTTCGTCATCGACACGGATCACTGGCGGCATTTCTACCTGCTGCTCGGGATCGTCTGGGGATGTCTTGCCCTCGAGAAGCGCCACAACCGGCAGATCGCCCCGGACTGACCCTACCATGAGCAGAAAACAGGACAGGGCCCTGCGCCAGATGCGCCTCCTGGAGGTGCTGGAGACCGGCGGCGGCGGATCCGGCCGGCACTTCATCGACCTGTGCCGCGGCCTCACGGCCCGCGGCCATGCCGTGCACGCCATCTATTCGCCGCTGCGGGCGGAAGCGCGCTTCGTCGAGGAACTGCAGGCACTCGGCCTTGCCGGCCTGCACGCCGTCGCCATGACACGTGCGCCCGGCCCGTCCGATGTCGGCGCCTGGCGCGCGATCCGCGCCGTCATGCGCGGCGCCGGCCCCTTCGACATCATCCATGCCCACAGCTCGAAGGCCGGTGCGCTGGCGCGCCTGCGCCTGCCCGGCCGCCACATCCCGCGGGTCTACACGCCGCACGCCTTCTACACCATGGATCCCGGCCTCGGCGCGCTCGGCCGCACGGTCTACGGCGCGATCGAGAAGCTGCTCGCCCGCGCCCTCACCGATCGCGTCATCTGCGTCTCGGCCGACGAATATGCCCATGCCCGCGCGCTCGGCATGCCGCGCGAAAAACTGTCGATCGTCGTCAACGGCGTTAAAACGCCGCCCGCCGATTCCCGGGCCTCCGTGCGGCAGGCTCTCGGCATCCCCATGGAGGCGCTGCTCTTCGGCTTCGTCGGCCGGCTCTGCCGCCAGAAGGCGCCGGAGCGCCTGGTGGCGGCCTTCGCGCAGGTCGCCGAACGCGTGCCGCACGCCCATCTCCTGATGATCGGCAGCGGCGACATGGAGGCGGAGGTGCGCCGGCAGGTCGAAGCGAGCGGCCAGGGCGCGCGCATCCACCTCACCACGGGCTTTACCGGCGTGGAGGCGATGGCGGCCATCGACGTGCTCACCATGCCGAGCCGCTACGAGGCCATGTCCTATGTGATGCTGGAGGGCGCCGCCGCCGGCAGGCCGCTGATCCTTACCGATGTCGGCGGTGTTTCCATGGTGCTGAAGGACGGCGAGAACGGGATTCTGGTGGAAAACGATGACGATCCGACGCGCCTCGCCGAGGCCATGCTGCGCCTCAGCGATCCCGGTCACCTCGCCCGCAACACCGCCGCCGCCCTCACCCGCGCCCGCAGCCCCGACTACAGCCTCGACCGCATGGTCTGTGAAACGGAAGCGATCTACCGCGGCCTGATCGCCTGAAGTAAAAGACCGCCGCTCTTTCGGAACGGCGGTCTTCGATGATGAACCGTCTTCTCTCCAGCGCGGCGTGTTAACGCCTGATCGCCCGCGCCAGCGCGATGAGAATGCAGGCACCGATGAAGCCCGCGATCAGATAGCCGATCCAGCCGCCGAGCGAGACGCCGATCAGGCCGAGCAAGAGGTTCGCCACCGCCGCCCCGACGATGCCGAGCACGATGTTCATCAGCACGCCCATATTGCTCTTCATGAACATTTCGGCGAGCCAGCCCGCAATACCGCCGATGATGATGGCCGCAATCCAGCCGACACCTGCATCTTCCATTTCCGTCTCCTCACGCTGCCGATATCACCGGCAAACGAGGCCGGCCGTGGAAAACGCAGGCGAAGCCACAAGGTTCCCGTCGGAACCAGGCATAGTGTCGAAAATAAAAGGAAAAATGGTCGGAATGGCGGGATTCGAACCCACGACCCCTTGACCCCCAGTCAAGTGCGCTACCGGGCTGCGCTACATTCCGGACCGCGCAAACCCCTATAGTCTCGGGCATTTGGATGCAAGCCCAAAAATCAAAGGCGGGAACGAAAGTGGGGAATTGTCTTGCGGGCATGACGTTGCGGGCGTTCAAACGCCCGGGACTTGGTGGTACGCCCCGGATCAAGCAGGCGAGCGGAGCTCCAGCCCGCCGTAGCCTGCAGCCACCGAAAAGTGCAATTTTTTTCACAACCGTACCGGAAACACCGAATCAGACCTTCCCCTGCATTAGACGAAAGTCGTAGGATGCCTCTGCTCGCTTGTCATTTGCGAGCACTCCCCCGCGTCACTGAGAGCCAAGCGTGACGCTTGTTTGCCCCGCCACCGTGCGGGGCCTTTTCCTTCTGCCACTCCGTTTCGCGCGCTTGACTCTGCGGCGCATGAGAACATAATAAGAACAAAGGCGAAGACCTGCTTATCTCGATCCCGGAAATCCCCGATTTTCTGTGTCACCACAGGAGAATGCCGACGTGCGACCGCTTCCCGAGTACGAAGCACAGACTGAACCGAAGGAGGACGGGGACGATGCCGTATGCGCCGCCCTTGCCTGGCATGACGGCGATGCGCGCGCGACGATCGCGACGCTGCTGGCCGATTGCGCGCATCTGCGGCGCCAGCTCGCGCTGACCCGCTCGGCGATGGGGCGCGGCTTCGTGCGCGGCTGGGAGCCGATGCAGCAGCGGGATTGACGGCGGCCCCTTCATGGCGGTGAAGCATGCTGCCCGGATGCGGATGGAGCGGACCGAACCTGCGGCATGACGGCGCCGGCGGATGCTGGATCGCTTGGGCCGAGTTGCCCGGCAATGGGCGGGCCGGCGACCAGGACGCGCTGGACGCCCGGAAAAGGCTCAGCGCACCTGGTCGAGCAGGCGCTTGCATTCCAGGAGATCGTAGAGCGCTTCCTGCAGGAGCGCGCGGTCTTCCTTGCCGACGCTGGTCTTGCCGATCGAGATTTCCGGCGTTTCGTCGCCGCCGCCGACGAAGGAGAAGAAGCGGCGGCTGGCCGGCGCCTTGGCGCGGCCGACGATCTGGTCCTCGTCGCTGCCGGCCTTCGGCGGGGTCGGCTCCTCGTGGCTGGCGGCAGCCAGCGCCTCGACGGTGGCAAGGTCCCCGCTGGCGATGGCGGCGACGAAGCGGTTGCCGTTGACCTTCAGGAGCTTCTGCACGCCCTTGATCGTGTAGCCGTGGTCGTAGAGAAGATGGCGGATGCCCTTCAAGAGGTCCACGTCCTCGGGCCGATAGTAGCGGCGCCCGCCGCCGCGCTTCATCGGCTTGATCTGCGTGAAACGCGTCTCCCAGAAACGCAGCACATGCTGCGGCAGGTCGAGATCGTCGGCAACCTCGCTGATGGTGCGGAAAGCATCCGGACTCTTGTCCATTCTACCCTCGATGAAAGCGCGCGCACGGCCAGCGAAAGGCGCTGCCGAATCGTATTCATTTCAGCGGGTTGCCGAACGATATTCAAGTTTCAAATTGCCGAATCGCCGGCTATAGGCAGAAAATCGCTCAGGAAGCGGGCGAAGCCGGCTTCTGTTTCGCCTTGCGCGCGAGATGGGCCTTCAGCACCCGCTGCTTGAGCACGTTGGACGCCTTGAAGGTCATCACCCGTCGCGGCGAGATCGGCACTTCCTCGCCGGTCTTCGGGTTGCGGCCGATGCGCTCGTTCTTGTCGCGCACCTGGAAGGTGGCGAAGGAGGAGAGTTTCACGCTCTCACCCCGCACGATGGCATTGCAGATCTCGTCGATCACGGTTTCGACAAGCTCTGCGGATTCGGTCCTCGAAAGGCCGACCTTCCGGAAAACCGATTCGGCCAAATCTGCGCGTGTCACCGTCTTGCCGCTCATCGTTCCTCACCGATTTCCCATTGAAAGCCTATGGTTAAGTGGCGGAAGAGTATTGTCCTTGCCCCTGCGGGTCAAGCGGCCCTGCGCCCTGATGCGGGAGAGACCGTTTCACCCGCCGCCGGCCGGCGTTCCCGCATGGCAAAGGGGGGCCGGAGCCGGCCCGTTCCCGCGTTCCCTTTGCCGAAAGCCGCCCTCCCCCAATGGGCGGGCGCGTGGAAATGGCTACCAGCGCAGCAGCACCGCGCCCCAGGTGAAGCCGCCGCCCATGGCCTCCAGCAGCACGAGGTCGCCCTCCTTGATTCGCCCGTCGCCCGCCGCCGCGGCCAGCGCCAGCGGGATAGAGGCGGCAGAGGTGTTGCCGTGCAGGTCGACGGTGACGACGACCTTTTCGAGCGGAATGCCGAGCTTCCTGGCCGAGCCGTCGATGATGCGCTTGTTCGCCTGATGCGGCACCAGCCAGTCGATGTCCTCGGCGGCAAAGCCGGTGGCGTCGAAGGCCGAGACGATCACGTCGGTGATCATGCCGACCGCATGCTTGAAGACCTCGCGGCCCTCCATGCGCAGATGGCCGACCGTGCCCGTGGTGGACGGACCGCCGTCGACATAGAGCTTTTCGCGGTGCGCGCCGTCGGAACGCAGCTGCGCCGTCAGGACGCCACGGTCCTGGTTGGTCCCCGCCCCGTCCGCCGCTTCCAGCACGATGGCGCCGGCGCCGTCGCCGAAGAGCACGCAGGTCGTGCGGTCGGTCCAGTCGAGGATGCGCGAGAAGGTTTCCGCGCCGATGACGAGCACGCGATTGGCAAGGCCGCCGCGGATATAGGCGTCGGCGGTCGTCACCGCATAGACGAAGCCGGAACAGACGGCCTGCACGTCGAAGGCGAAGCCATGGTGCATGCCGAGGCGGTTCTGGATGTTGACGGCGGTCGCCGGGAAGGTGTTGTCCGGCGTCGAGGTGGCGACGATGATGACGTCGATATCGGCGGCCGTCAGGCCCGCCTTGTCGAGCGCGGCGCGCGCGGCGGCCTCGCCGAGCGAGGCGGTCGTCTCGCCCTCGCCGGCGATGTAGCGCTGGTGGATGCCGGTGCGCTGCACGATCCACTCGTCGGATGTGTCGACCATGCTTTCCAGTTCGGCATTGGTGAGAACCCGCTTCGGAAGCGCCGCTCCGAAACCGCGGACCACTGAACGAATCATTCTATACCTCGTCGGTCATGCCTTGGGCGGCCCCTTCGACGGGGCGGCCGGCATGATACTTCTGCAAATCTCTTTCGATCTTGTCCTTGAGGCCGTTGCGGGCCATGTCGTAGCCGACATCGACGGCGGCCGCGAAGCCCTCGGCATCCGTGCCGCCATGGCTCTTGATGACGATGCCGTTGAGGCCGAGGAACACGCCGCCGTTCACCTTGCGCGGATCCATCTTCTCGCGCACCCGGTCGAAGGCGCTCTTGGCAAGGATGTAGCCGAGCTTGGCCATCCAGGTGCGCGACATGGCGGCGCGCAGGTATTCGGCGATCTGCCGCGCCGTGCCTTCCGCCGCCTTCAGTGCGATGTTGCCGGCAAAACCTTCCGTGACCACCACGTCCACCGTGCCGCGACCGATATCGTCGCCCTCGACGAAGCCGTAATAGTCAATCGTGTCGAAATTGGCCTCGCGTATGAGCTGGCCGGCGGCCTTCACCTCTTCCTGGCCCTTGATCTCCTCGACGCCGACATTGAGCAGGCCCAGCGTCGGCTTGTCGATCTCGAACAGGGCGCGCGCCATGGCGCCGCCCATCAGCGCGAAATCGAAGAGCTGGTTCGCATCCGCGCCGATCGTCGCGCCGATGTCGAGCACGATGCTCTCGCCCCTCAAGGTCGGCCAGATGCCGGCGATCGCCGGGCGCTCGATATTGGCCATCATGCGCAGGCAGAATTTCGACATGGCCATCAGCGCGCCGGTATTGCCGGCGGAAACGGCGACATCGGCCTCGTTCTTGGCAACGGCGTCGATCGCCTGCCACATGGAGGACTTGCCGCGGCCGCGGCGCAGCGCCTGGCTCGGCTTCTCGTCCATGGCGACGGCGACATCGCAATGGTGGAAGGTGCTGGCGGCCTTCAGTTTCGGATGCTGCGCCAGGAACGGCTCGCATTCGGCGGCATTGCCAAAAAGCACGAAGCGGATGTCGGGATGACGCTCGAGAGCCTTGGCTGCGCCCGGGATAGCGACCTTGGGGCCGAAATCGCCACCCATGACGTCGACGGAAATTCTGACCACGCGTGTCTTGCCTTAATTCTTGTTTTCCAGGGGCAGAAGGCTGCCGCGGCGGAATTCGGTCAAAATACCGCTTTTCGCCGGGGGCACAACTGAATTATCGGGCGTCTCAGGAGCCGTTCAGTCTTTTTTCCAGTCCTTCAGAACGGCAAAAGGCGACGGTTTTTTGTCGTCCGCGTCGGTGCTTTCGATATGGCCGGAAAAGCCCGCGCCGGACTTGCGCGGATAGGGATCGATGGCGAGCGCCACATGTTCGGCGGCGACCACGCCGGCATCGATCGTGTCGCCCGTAAAGACCTCCGGGGCATCCGGGCCGTCCGGATCGAGCAGCATCTCGCCGGTCTCGGTCGCGGCCGGAAGCCGCGCCAGCTTGGAGCCTTCCGGCACGAAGACGACCTCGACCGGCTCGTCGATATGCGCCTCCACCGGATCGAGCGTCACCACGCAGGCCTGCACGATGTCCGCCTCGACGTGGCCCTTGAGCCGCACGCCGTCGCGCTTCCAGCGCATGACCTGGAAGGTGGCGGACAGCGCCTTCACCTCCAGCACGGACCAGAGTTTCGCCAGCCCCGCGCGCTCCTCGGCATCGGCACTCAGCGTCACCTCGACCGGGTTGCCGGAGATATGCCCCACCTTGACCGGATAGGAAAACGGCGTGTCGTCGTCTTTCGTCATTCTCGTCCTTTTCACCGCCCTAGGGTGTGTCCTTCATGACCGGGTTCCGCAACGGCCAGCGCGCCGACCGCGATCGCATCCTCGCCGACAGCCATCATCGCCTGTTCGGCGGCAAAGAGATAGGAGGCGAGCCCCGCCATGGAGGGCGCGCCTTCACCCGCTTCGGGATAGATATTGCGCCGGAGCGCATTCGCAAGCCCGTCCCGGTCGCCGGAATCGAGCGCCGCCGCGTAGGATTCCAGCCGGCCGTAGAACATGCCGGCGAACTTCTTCATGCGTTTCGGCACGCCGACATCGCCGACCCCGAGCTCGCGAATCGAATGGTCAACATCCTCGAAGAAGGCATCGACGATCTCCTGGGCGATCTCCTGGCCGGACGTGCCGCTTGCGCGGGTGCGCCGGAAGTAGAGGATCAGCATTGCCGAGAGCATCTCGAAGCGCCCCATCACCGTGTCAGGAACATCAAGCGCTTCATAGAGATAGGGATGGCGCGCCGCCTGTGTCAGCGTCGCGTACTGCCTTTCGACAATACGCCGGTTGCCGTTTTTTTTGCCGAACAGGCCGAAAATCATCATAAAGCCTAGTTTTGCCCGATTCAAACCATGGAGCCGTCGCAAGTCATGTTGCATGACGGTCGAAGCTGGTTTACCGAAGCAGGCATGAATTGCAATGGCTGCGCGGCCATCACAGTCCCGGGGATGTTGTTGAAGAGAGATGCTCTGAACATGAAGCTGTTGCGTAACGCCGCCATTGCCATCACGCTTTCCTCCTCCGTTCTCGCAGGCTGCCAGGGTCCCGGCGAAGTGCTGCACCAGGGGTATGTCGTCGACCAGGAAACGCTGGCGCTGGCACCGGTCGGCTCCTCGCGCGAGCAGGTCCTGCTCTCGCTCGGCTCGCCGTCCGCGACCGCGACCTTCGACAACGAGGTCTTCTACTACATCTCGCAGAAGCGCACCCGCCCCGTCGCCTTCATGAAGCCGAAGGTCGTCGAGCAGAGCGTTCTCGCCGTCTATTTCGACAAGGACGGCGTGGTCGAGCGCCTTGCGCACTACACGCTGAAGGACGGCCGCGTCTTCGACCTGATCTCCCGCGTCACGCCGACCGGCGGCGTGGAGCTCACCTTCCTCGGCCAGCTGCTGCGCGGCTCGGGCGGTGCGCCGGGCGCGGCGATCCAGAACATCTTCGGCGGCGGCGGCCCGAAGTAAGGCCTCCGGCCATTCCCGGAAACAAGAAACCGCGGGGATCGCTCCCCGCGGTTTCTTTTTGCCTGCCGAGCGGCGGTGCCGGTCAGGCGAGAATGGCCAGCAGCAGCAGCGCCACGATATTGGTGATCTTGATCGCCGGGTTGACCGCCGGGCCTGCCGTGTCCTTGTAGGGATCGCCCACGGTGTCGCCGGTGACGGAGGCCTTGTGGGCTTCCGAGCCTTTCAGGTGGCGGGTGCCGTCCTTGTCGACGAAGCCGTCCTCGAAGCTCTTCTTGGCATTGTCCCACGCCCCGCCACCGGAGGTCATGGAGATCGCCACGAAGAGGCCGTTGACGATGACGCCGAGCAGCGAGGCACCGAGCGCGGCAAAGGCCGAGGCCTTGGAGCCGGAGATGAGCAGCACGCCGAAATAGACGACGAGCGGCGCCAGCACCGGAAGCAGCGAGGGCACGACCATCTCGCGGATCGCCGCCTTGGTGAGGATGTCCACCGCGCGCCCGTAGTCCGGCCGTTCGGTGCTTGCCATGATGCCCGGCTTCTCGCGGAACTGCCGGCGCACCTCCTCGACGATGGAGCCCGCCGCACGGCCGACGGCCGTCATGGCGATGCCGCCGAAGAGATAGGGGATGAGGCCGCCGAAGATCAGGCCGGCGACGACATAGGGGTTGGAAAGGTCGAAGGAGATCGTGCCGATGCCGGCGAAGTAGGGATACTTGTCCCCGTTCGCGGCGAAGTAGGCAAGGTCGTTCGAATAGGCGGCGAAGAGCACCAGCGCGCCGAGACCGGCGGAACCGATCGCATAGCCCTTGGTGACGGCCTTCGTCGTGTTGCCGACCGCGTCGAGCGCGTCGGTCGACTTGCGCACTTCCGGCGGCAGGTGCGACATCTCGGCGATGCCGCCGGCATTGTCGGTGACCGGGCCGAAGGCGTCGAGCGCCACGATCATGCCGGCAATGCCGAGCATGGCGGTGACGGCGATGCCGGTGCCGAAGAGACCGGCCAGCTGGTAGGTCGCGATGATGCCGCCGACGATGACGATGGCCGGCAGCGCGGTCGATTCCAGCGAGACCGCGAGGCCCTGGATGACGTTGGTGCCGTGGCCGGTGACGGAGGCCTGCGCGATGGAGTTCACCGGGCGCTTGTTGGTGCCCGTATAGTATTCGGTGATCACCACGATGAGCGCCGTCACCACGAGGCCGAGAAGGCCGCAGATGAACAGGTTCGTTCCCGTGATCTCCGTGCCCGCGACCGTGCCGATGGCCCCCCAGCCGATGGTGAGCGAGGTGGCGGCGGCAAGGCCGACGATCGACAGGAGGCCCGTCACGATGAGGCCCTTGTAGAGCGCGCCCATGATGGAGCCGTTGGTGCCCAGCTTGACGAAGAAAGCGCCGACGATCGAGGTGATGATGCAGGCGCCGCAGATCGCCAGCGGATAGATCATCACGCTGGAAAGGACCGGCGTGCCGGCAAAGAAGATCGCCGCGAGGACCATGGTGGCGACGACGGTCACCGCATAGGTCTCGAAGAGGTCGGCGGCCATGCCGGCGCAATCGCCGACATTGTCGCCGACATTGTCGGCGATGGTGGCCGGGTTGCGCGGGTCGTCTTCGGGAATGCCGGCTTCCACCTTGCCGACGAGGTCGCCGCCGACATCCGCACCCTTGGTGAAGATGCCGCCGCCGAGACGGGCGAAGATGGAGATCAGCGAGGCGCCGAAGCCGAGCGCGACGAGCGCGTCGATGACCTCACGCGAGGCCGGCTCCTGACCGAGCAGGCCGGTGAGGACCCAATAGTAGATCGACACGCCGAGCAGCGCGAGACCGGCGACAAGCATGCCGGTGATCGCACCCGACTTGAAGGCGATGTCGAGGCCGGAGGACAGGCTGACGGATGCGGCCTGCGCCGTGCGCACATTGGCGCGGACGGACACATGCATGCCGATGAAACCGGCGGCACCCGAGAGCACGGCGCCGATCAGGAACCCGATGGCAGCCGTAGCGGAAAGCAGCAGCCAGGTGCCGACGAAGACGACGACCCCGACGATGGCAATGGTCTTGTACTGCCGGGTGAGATAGGCCTGCGCCCCTTCCCGGATATAACCTGCAATTTCCTGCATGCGGGCATTCCCCTGATCGGCGGCAAGCACCGACCGTGTCGCCCAGATGGCATAGACCACCGAGAGCAACCCGCATGCGATAACGCCCAACAATATGGTCATTTCGCTCTGTCCTCCTTGGAGGCCGCGGGGTCCTCTCCCCGCAGCCGATATGCGTCCGCTCCCGCTTGCCTCCTCACAAGACGGGAGCCGGCGCGGGGCCAGAGTGCGTTTGCGAATCGGTTGCGTCAAGCCGCTGCACTGCGGCAAGCGGCGCGCTGCGCTGGATTTTTCGACGTCGGCCGGCGGACGGGCTCAGGCAGCCGCGCGGCGGCTGCGCAAAAGCAGGAGAAGAACGAGCACGAGGCTCACCCCGGTGATCGGCCAGAACATCAGGTTGATCGTCTGCCAGCCATAGGCGTTGAACACCTTGCCGGAGGAGAAGGAGGCGAGCGCCACCGTGCCGAAGAGGATGATGTCGTGGAACCCCTGCACCTTGTCGGCCTCGTGCGGCTTGTAGCTGGAGGCGACGATGGCGGTGGCGCCGATGAAGCCGAAGTTCCAGCCGACGCCGAGCAGGATCAGCGCGCCCCAGAAATTCCAGAGTTCGAGGCCGGCATGGGCGACCGCCGCGCAGGCCATGAGGATGAGGAGGCCGGCGGCGACGACCTTTTCCGTGCCGAAGCGCTGGATCAGCATGCCCGTGAAGAAGCTCGGCGCGAACATGGCGAGCACATGCCACTGGATGCCGAGCGTCGCCAGCTCGGGCGAGAAGCCGCAGCCGATGACCATGGCCAGCGGCGCGCCGGTCATCATGAAGGTCATCAGGGCGTAGGAGGAGATGCCGCAGATCATGCCCGTCATGAACCGCTGGGTCAGCACGATCTCGCCGAGCGGCCGCGTCACCTCCCCCGTCGCAACGGCCGCCGCCTTGTGGTCCGGCAGGCGCAGGAACAGGAAGAGGCCGATCGCGGCAAGGCAGAGCGGGGCCAGCGCCACGAAGGCGCCGGCAAACAGCACCGGCTCGAACAGGTCCTTGGTGAGGATGACCACCTGGGGGCCGAGCACGGCGGAGATGACGCCGCCGGCCAGAATCCAGGAAATGGCGCGCGGCTTGTAGAAGGACGGCGAGGCATCGGCCGCCGCGAAGCGGATCTTCTGGGCAAAGCCGCTGGAAATGCCGACGAGCACGAAGCCGACGGCGAAGAGCCAGAAATCGCCGCGGAACAGCGCGATGGCGGCCAAGAGGCCGCCCCCCGCGCCGACGAGCGCGCCGACGATGAAGCCATAGGTGCGCCCGAGCATGCGGGCCGCGATGGCGACGAGCACGGCGCCAAGCGCCACGCCGACATTGAAGCCGGTCAGCGGCGCGGTGGCGAGCGACTTGTCCGCGCCGAGCAGGTTGTAGCCGGCAAGGCCGCCGATGGAGAAGACGATCGGCCCGGCCGAAGCCAGCAAGGCCTGCGCAATCGTCAGGAGGAAGACGTTGCGGCGCGCAGCCGAAAGTTCGTGTTCAAGACCTTCGACCGTGCCCGTGCTCATGTCACCCTGCCAACCTACTTGCGTGTGTCCGGCCGAAGCTGCCTGGCGATACGGTCGAGCACCGCATTCACCAGCTTCGGCTCGTCATCCTCGAAGAACGCCTTGGCGATCTCGACATATTCCGTGACGATCACGGCGACCGGCACGTCCTTGCGCTCCTTCAGTTCGAAGGTGCCGGCGCGCAGGATGGCGCGCACGGTGGAATCGAGCCGGGAGAGCGCCCAGTCGTCCTGCAGCGCCGCGCCGATCATCGGGTCGAGCAGGCGCTGGTCGCGCACGACGCCCGAGACGATGGAGCGGAACCAGGAGGCATCCGCCTTCAGGTAGGTGTCGCCGTCCAGCTCCTGGCCGAGGCGATGCATCTCGTATTCGGCGACGATCTCCAGGACGCCGGTGCCGCCGATATCCATCTGGTAGAGCGCCTGCACGGCGGCAAGCCGCGCCGCGCCGCGCTGGTTGGCCGGCTTCACCGGCTGCTGGTCCCTGTCCGTCGTCACTGTTCGCCGCCCAGTTTCTTCTTCAGATCGATCATGGTGAGCGCCGCGCGGGCCGCAAAGCCGCCCTTGTCGCCTTCCGAGCGGCGGGCGCGCGCCCAGCCCTGCTCGTCGTTCTCGACCGTCAGGATGCCGTTGCCGATCGGCAGGGCCTCGCTGACGGACAGGTCCATCAGGGCGCGGCTCGATTCGTTGGCGACGATGTCGAAATGGTAGGTCTCGCCGCGGATGACCATGCCGAGCGCAACGAAGCCGTCATACCAGGTGCCGCCGTTTTCCATGCCGTCGAGGGCCATGGAGATGGCGGCGGGGATTTCGAGCGCGCCCATGACGGTCACGATATCGTAGGTGGCGCCGGCGGCATCGAGCGCATGCTTGGCGCCGTCGAGCATCGCATCGGCCATGTCGTCGTAGAAGCGCGCCTCGACGATGAGGAGATGGGGATTATCGGTGTCGGCCATGAATCACCTGAAAATTGGAGGCAGGCCACGCATCAGCGGGCAGAGGCGGCGGTCAAACCACGACGGACGGAGCTTGGCAAGCATTTTCCGCCGCCTGCGGCGATTTCAGCGCCCCGGCACGCCGGCCCACCGCGCGCCGCGGGCTTGACACATCGGAACAAAATGCGAACGATACGTGCCCGGCACGAGGAGAAAGCCCGATGAACGCGCACAACCCGCCGATCGTCAACCTTGCCAAGCTGACGCTCGAGCACTGGACGCAAGGCACGCTCTATGAATCCCGCGACACGGCCTTCGGCGCCCTCCTCGGCCTGAAGGCCCTCGGCATCGGCTATGGCGAGGTGCCACCCGGCAAGTCCGGCTGTCCCTTCCATTGCCACCATGTCGAGGACGAGCTGTTCGTCATCCTCGAAGGCCACGGCACCTATCGCTACGGCGACGAACGGCGGCTGATCGGCCCCCGGTGACGTGCTGGGCGCGCCGGCCGGCGGACCGGAGACGGCGCACCAGATCCTCAACACCGGCACCGTGCCGCTGAAATACCTCTCCATCTCGTCCATGGCGGCGACGGAGATCTGCGAATATCCCGATTCCGGCAAATTCCTCGCCAAGACGCGCGCCGCTACCGGCGGCCGCACCGAGTTCCGCACCATCGGCCGCATGAGGGAGGCCATCGACTACTGGAAGGGCGAGCCCGGAGCCTGACGCGTTCAGGCAGCGAGCGACACGCGGTTGCGGCCGTTGCGCTTGGACATGTAGAGCGCCCTGTCGGCGCTGCTGAGCAGGGAATCGAAGCTCGCGCAATCCTTGCCGGCAAAGGCGATGCCGGCGCTGACGGTGCAGGTGATGGACCGCCCGCCGATCGGAATGAGCTTGCCGGCAAAGTCCTGGCGGATACGCTCGGCGATGCGCTGCGCGCGGTCCGGCACGGTCCGCTCCAAGACGACGACGAACTCTTCGCCGCCCAGGCGGGCGAGGCAGGCGGCCGCGCCGCAGGACTCGCGCAGGACATCGGCGAAGACCATGAGCACCGCATCGCCGGCCGCATGGCCGTACCGGTCGTTGACCGCCTTGAAATTGTCGAGGTCGAAGGCGATCGCCGCTTGGTGCTCCCCGACCGGAAGGACGCCGTAGCGATCGAAAAGCGCGCGACGGTTGAGCAGGCCGGTCAGCGCGTCGGTCATGGCCGCACGGCGGTGGCGGCCGGCGATGCGCCACTGGTTGAGCGCGAGCGACATGGCGCCGATGCCGGTAATGCCCATGATGGCGGCGATCAGGTTGAGGGTTTCCGCCCAGTTGTCCGGCGCATGACCCATGACCCACTTGCCGTCATGCAGCAACACGGCGGCACAGAGCAGGAAGGAGGCGGCCGTCAGCAGATAGAGGATGACGATGCCGATCAGCGGCAGCGGCGCCTCCGCGCGGCCCCGCCAATATTCCCGCGCCGTCGCGACGAGGGAACCGGCGATCAGCAGGTTGAGCACGATGAAGCCGATGCCGTCATAGCCGGCCGCCAGCGGAGGAAGCGCAACGGCAAGGCAGCCCGCGAGCACGGCGGCGATGCGCCGGCGCGCCCGCTTGCCGGAGCGGAACCGGTAGGCCGCGCCGTAGATGAAGGCAAAGCCGAGGAACTGCAGCGCGAAGGCAAGGCACCCGATCGCGACGCTCGCCTGGTCGATATAGAGACTGTAGACCGCGACGGCCGGCACGATGCAGCCGATGCCGATGGACCAGCTCAGGAGAAAGCGTTCGACGCGGGCGGACATCCACGAGGCGAACAGCGTGGCCGACAGGCAGAAGCCCGCCAGCCCGATCGCCAGCAGAAGGGTTTGGTAGTCAGGCGCCATGCGGCAGCGGTCTCCAACGGTCCGATGCCGCACACTACGGAGCAAGAGGTATCGATATCGTTACCTCACGGGCGGGCCGCAACGCGCGGCGGTGCCGATCGATGACGACGCCTGGGCGAGTCACGCCATCGTCACGCCTTCGGCGCCGGAAACTCCGCAAGCCGCGCCGCATAGCGCGCCATGGTGTCGACCTCGAAGTTGACGAAATCGCCCGCCTTGCGCTCGCCCCAGGTGGTGACGTCCAGCGTGTGGCGGATGAGGAGCACGTCGAAGACCGCGCCATCGAC
This sequence comes from Shinella yambaruensis, assembly GCF_050859155.1. Lineage (NCBI taxonomy): Bacteria > Pseudomonadati > Pseudomonadota > Alphaproteobacteria > Hyphomicrobiales > Rhizobiaceae > Shinella > Shinella yambaruensis. Next base: position 1,342,387 of record NZ_CP150638.1, on the reverse strand, counting down.
GGCGTTGACGGTGAGCGAGGTGCCGTCGAGCGCGACGGACCCCTTCGGCGCGACGAAGCGCTCCAGCCCTTCCGGCGCGCGGATACGGAAACGCGTCGCGTCGCCCTCGGCCTCGACGGAGAGGATTTCCGCCTTGCCGTCGACATGGCCCGAGACGATGTGTCCGCCGAGTTCGTCGCCGATCTTCAGCGAGCGTTCGAGGTTGATGCGGGTGCCGGGCATCCAGCCGGAAATGGTCGTCAGGCGCAACGCCTCCTCCCACGCCTCGACCTCGAACCAGCGGGCATTCGAGCCTGCCTCCGGCAGCGCCGTGACGGTGAGGCAGGTGCCCGAATGGGCAATGGAAGCGCCCATGTCGATGGTGGCGGGGTCGTAGCTGGTGCGCACGCGCAGGCGAACCCCCTCGTTCATGGGCTCGACCTTCTCGACCGTTCCGATATCCGTGACAATGCCGGTAAACATCAATCGTCTCTTTCGTATACTTGCAAAATATCCGCGCCGTAATGCGCCGTCTGGCGGAGAAAATAGCCATCCGGCATGCGCCCGGACACAAATGGGGATGCGACCCCCTCCCCGCCAATGGCCGCCGCGCCGGTAAACAGCAGGATGCGGTCGACTAGGCCGGCATCGAGGAAGGATTTTGCGGTGCGCGCGCCGCCTTCGACGAGCAGCGAGGAGATGCCGCGCGTGGCGAGCGCCATCAGCAGGTCGTCGAGCCGGCGCGGGTCGCAGGTAAGGATTTCGACACCGGCCGCTTCGAGGGCTGCGGCGCGGGCAATTTGGGTATCGGCCGTGGCGTCCGGGTTACCCCCCTCTGGCCTGCCGGCCATCTCCCCCTCAAGGGGGGAGATCGAGGAGGCAATGTCTCCGCCGTCATCAAATGTCGGTGCGGCAGGTATTGCAGAGGATGATGTATGGGGATTTGGCTCCCATCCAATCTCCCCCCTTGAGGGGGAGATGGCCGGCAGGCCAGAGGGGGGTAGCCCCACCCCCTTCGCCGTCACCACGATGACCGGCACATCCTTCACCGTGCGCGCCAGCTTCGAGCCCGGCGACAGTTCGAGCCGCGGGTCGAGCACGATGCGCACCGGCGAGCGGGTTTCTAGCCCCGGCAGGCGGCAGGTCAGTTCCGGATCGTCGGCGAGCGCCGTGCCGATGCCGACGAGGATCGCATCCGTCTCGGCGCGCAGCACATGCACCTGCCCGCGCGAGACCGGCCCGGTGATCGTCACCTGGCCCGCGCCGAGCCGGCCGAGCATGCCATCGGCGGAAACGGCAAGCTTGAGAGTCACATAGGGCCGCTTCTTCGTCTGACGGGTGAGATAGGCGGCAAGCGCTGCACGGCCCTGCGCCTCCAGCACGCCCGTCTCGACGGCGATACCGGCATCGCGCAGCATCCCGAGCCCCCTGCCCGCCACGCGCTCGTCCGGGTCCGTCACCGACACGACGACGCGCGAAACGCCGGCGGCGATCAGCGCATCGGCGCAGGGCGGCGTCTTGCCGTGGTGCGAGCAGGGTTCGAGCGTGACATAGGCCGTTGCGCCACGCGCGGCGTCACCGGCCACGGCCAGCGCCTGCGTTTCCGCATGGGGCCGCCCGCCCGGGGCGGTGACGGCGGAGCCGACGACGACGCCGTCCTTGACGATCAGGCAGGCGACGGAGGGATTGGTGGCGGTGCGGCCGAGATTGCGGCGGCAGAGGCGGATGGCCGCTGCCATGAAGCGTTCGTCGTCTTCGACGGGGCCGGACATCTAGCCGTCGGCGCCCGGATCCCGGGCGATCTTGGCGGCGACTTCGGAGAGGATCTTCTCGAAATCGTCGACATGGGAGAAGTCGCGATAGACCGAGGCGTAGCGCACGAAGCCGACGTCATCGAGCGCCTTCAGCGCCTCCAGCACCTGGAGGCCGATCTCCTCCGAAGAGATTTCCGTCTCGCCGGAGCTTTCGAGGCGGCGGACGATCCCGGAGACCGCGCGTTCGATGCGGTCCCGGTCGACGGGTCGCTTGCGAAGCGCGATCTCGAAGGATTTCAAGAGCTTGTCTCGGTCGAAGGGGGCCTTGCGGCCCGTCTTCTTGACGACCATCAGCTCGCGCAGCTGCACCCGTTCGAAGGTCGTGAAGCGACCGCCGCAATCCGGGCAGATGCGCCGGCGGCGAATGGCGGCCCCGTCCTCTGCGGGACGGGAATCCTTCACCTGCGTATCTTCCGAACCGCAATAGGGGCAGCGCATGCCGGCTCCTTACATGTAGGAATACATGGGGAAGCGGCCGGTGAGCGCCAGCACCTTCTCGCGCACCGATGCCTCGACGGCCGCATTGCCCTCGTCCGAATTGGCGACCTTCAGGCCGTCGAGCACCTCGACGATCAGGTTGCCGATTTCCTTGAACTCGGCCTCCTTGAAGCCGCGCGTCGTGCCGGCCGGGGTGCCGAGGCGCACGCCCGAGGTGACGAAGGGCTTTTCGGGGTCGAACGGGATGCCGTTCTTGTTGCAGGTGACATAGGCGCGGCCGAGGGCGGCTTCGGCGCGCTTGCCGGTGGCGTTCTTCTTGCGCAAGTCGACCAGCATCAGGTGGTTGTCCGTGCCGCCCGAGACGATGTCGAGGCCGCCGGCCTTCAGCGTCTCGGCGAGCGCCTTGGCGTTCCTGACGATCTGCGCGGCGTAGTCCTTGAATTCCGGCTGCAGCGCCTCGCCGAAGGCGACGGCCTTGGCGGCGATGATGTGCATCAGCGGGCCGCCCTGCAGGCCCGGGAAGACGGCCGAGTTGATCTTCTTGGCGATGTCTTCCTCGTTCGTCAGCACGATGCCGCCGCGCGGGCCGCGCAGCGACTTGTGCGTGGTGGTCGTGGCGACGTGGCAGTGCGGGAACGGCGACGGGTGTTGGCCACCGGCGACGAGGCCGGCGATGTGCGCCATGTCGACCATGAGGTAGGCGCCGACTTCATCGGCGATCTCGCGGAAGCGCTTCCAGTCCCAGATGCGGGAATAGGCGGTGCCGCCGGCGATGATCAGCTTCGGCTTGTGGGTGCGGGCCTTCTCGGCGACATCGTCCATGTCGAGCAGGTGATCCTCCTCGCGCACGCCATAGGAGACGACGTTGAACCACTTGCCGGACATGTTGACCGGCGAGCCATGCGTCAGATGGCCGCCCGAATTGAGGTCGAGGCCCATGAAGGTGTCGCCGGGCTGGAGCAGCGCGAGGAAGACAGCCTGGTTCATCTGCGAGCCGGAATTCGGCTGCACGTTGGCGAAGTTGACGCCGAACAGCTTCTTGGCGCGCTCGATGGCGAGCTCTTCCGCGATATCGACGAACTGGCAGCCGCCGTAGTAGCGCTTGCCCGGATAGCCTTCGGCATACTTGTTCGTCATGATCGAGCCCTGGGCTTCGAGCACGGCGCGCGAAACGATGTTCTCCGAGGCGATCAGTTCGATCTCATGGCGCTGGCGACCGAGTTCCTTCTGGATCGAGCCGAAAATCTCCGGATCGGTATCGGCAAGGGAACGCGTGAAGAAAACGTCGGTAGCGGAAGAATTGCTCATCCTCGAGGCTCCTTAGGGTCAAGTGGCACGGTGTTTAGCGTCCTCGCATGGCAAGGGCAATATCCGCTCCACGGTTTGCGCCATTTCCGCGCGTGTTATGCGATAAAAACGACAAGGATCACTTGGCATGCCAGCCGCCCGGCCAGGTCCGAAAACCTCTCCTCCGTCATGGTCGGGCTTGACCCGACCATCCACCGCCGCGGGTGGGGACGTGGATCCACGGCTCGGAGGCCGAGGATGACGGTGGTGGACTGGCTAATGTTTGTCGGCAAGGAAAAGCCCCGCTTCCGTCAGGAAGCGAGGCCCGCGAAAACCTCGGACGGATCACCCTTTATTGCGGCAGCAGATCGCTCTCGACGGAGCGGCCGCCTTCCTGGTTGTAGCCGGTCTGGAGGGCGAGTTCTGTGGCGCCGTCCTTCTGGTAGATGTCGTCGCGGAACTGCACGACGCGGTCCTTGGCCGACCAGGCGGTGATGTAGGTGAAGAAGACCGGCACTTCCTCGGCCAGCTTGATCGGCGTGTTGACGCCGCTCTTGATGGTCGCCTCCATCTGCCCGCGCGACCAGCCGGGCGTGTCCTTCAGCAGCCAGACCGAGAGGTCGCGCACGTTCTGAACGCGCACGCAGCCGGACGATTCGAAGCGCATCAGCTTGTTGAACAGGCCCTGCTGCGGGGTATCGTGCATGTAGACCTGGTGCTCGTTGTGGAAGTTGATCTTCGTCGAGGACATGGCGTTGATCTTGCCCGGGTCCTGGCGGAACATCAGGTTCGGGGCCTTCTCGGCGTTCCAGTCGACGGTTTCCGGCGAGACTTCGTTGCCGTTGCCGTCGAAGAGGCGGATCGAGTTGCGCGCAAGATAGGTCGGATCCTTGCGCATCAGCGGCATGATGTCCTTCTGGATGATCGAGCGCGGCGCGGTCCAGTAGGGGTTGAGGATCACTTCGTAGATCTTGGAGTTCAGCACCGGCGACTGACGGTCGATCTTGCCGACGATGGCGGTGTGGCGCGAGGCGACGCGGCCGTTCTCGACGGCCTCGATATAGGCGGCGGGGATGTTCACCATGACGTAGCGGCGGCCAAGGTCGCCGGACATCGCCTGCAGGCGCACGAGGTTGGTCTGGAGCTGGCCGAGGCGGGTGACGGCCGGAACGTTCAGCGCCTTCAGCGTATATTCGCCGACGGCCCCGTCGGCCGGCAGGCCGTGACGGGCCTGGAAGCGTTTCACCGCGCCGTCCACGTAGGAATCGAAGGCGCCGTTCGTGCCGGCGGAGCGCGGCAGGTCGCCGGAGATGATCAGGCGCTGGCGCAACTGCTGGACGGCCGGATCGGCGACGCCCATCTCCATCTTCTGCTGCGTGTTGACCGTCGGCCAGCCGCCATTGGAGACGATGTTCTGGTAGTCGTTGATCGCCTGCTGGAGATAGCCGGAGCTGCCGGAGCCGAAGATCGGGTTGTTGGAGACGACGGCGGTGGCGGTGCGCGATGCCTCGGCGTCGAACTGGTCGTCCCAGTTGCCGCGGCGCGGAGCGTTGAGGATGTCGTCGAGCGCTGTCTGGGCCAGCGTCGGGCCGGCCACGGCAGCGGCACCGAAGGTTGCGGCGGAGCGCAGGAAGGCGCGGCGCGAGAACACATCAAATCCGGTTTTGCGAGACATTGATCCTACCATCTCCTGAGCGCCGCAAAGAACGGCGAGGTGCGCACGGCACGGCGACCCCAAGGGTCCATACCCGATGCAGCTATCACGAACAGGGTTAACAAACGCAAACCGGCCCTGCCGCCCGCGCATACCTTAGCCCAGCGTCCGGGTGTCACAGCAATATGGCCAATTCGTGTCTCGGCAGGCGTGCGCTACCCTAAGCCCCCGCATGAAAACATGAAAAGCCGGACGCGCAGGGGACGCGGCCGGCTTTTGTGGAGGAGGTCGGAAACGGTGCCCGGAAATTACAGGCGGTAGAGGATCGAGTCGTTCCAGAAGCGATCGAGGCGCTGGAGCAGCTTGTTCATCTGGTTGAACTCGCCCTCGCCGATGCCGCCGACCTTCTGGATCGAGCCGATATGGCGCTCGTAGAGTTTCGCGACCGTCTCGGCGATCTCCTGGCCGCTTTCCGTCAGGCTGATGCGGACGGAGCGGCGGTCGATGCGCGAGCGCTGGTGGTTGATGAAGCCGAGGTCGACCAGCTTCTTGACGTTGTAGGAGACGTTCGAGCCGAGATAGTAGCCGCGCGAGCGCAGCTCGCCTGCGGTCAGTTCCGAATTGCCGATGTTGAAGAGGAGCAGCGCCTGGACGGCGTTGACATCCGAACGGCCGGCGCGGTCGAACTCGTCCTTGATGACGTCGAGCAGGCGACGGTGCAGACGCTCGACGAGGTGGAGGGATTCCAGGTAGAGATTGCGGATCGCGTCTTCCTGCGGATCGACGACGGGGGCCTGCTGCGGCTTCATCTTGGTGTTCATGGTTTACTGCCTCACTGTTTTGTTTGGCGGTGTGGTTTGTTTTCCCGCCTTGAGTGAGACCCTATCGAATGCATCTAAAATTCTACTTAAACCGCAGCCTTAACAGCGCCTTACCGGAAGGCGACCCTGTCTCACGGTGAATCAGTTCTTACCGTGCGGGCCTGCCGGCGGCGCTGGACGAAGAGCGCGATGCGGAAAAGAACGAAGACAAGCGCTATGGCGCCGTGGGTGAGAACCAGGAGCCGGTTGACGCCGAAGGTCGAGGGATAGACCTCGTGCATGGCGATCTCGGTGGCGGCCGCGATGAGCCAGATCACCGGCCCCCAGGAGACGAGAAGCCAGAGGCCGACGGCCGCGACGGGGAACAGCACGGCAAGCGCCGTATAGGCCGCCTTCCAGGCCGGCGGCAGCAGGTCGAAGCGCCCCTGCCCGCCGAAGGAGAAGCCCGTCAGCATCGCCCAGTATTGCAGCGCGAACCACAGCGAGACGATCGCCGCCAGCCGCAGGAAGAGGGCGAACAGCGTTTCGGTCAGGCTTGGTCTCGGGCCCTTGGCAGAATCAGCAACCATGGCGCGGACAGTAAGGGCAAGGCCGGCCGGCATAAAGCCCGTAACCGCGGTCATGCACGGCCATATGCCGCAGGCCCCTTGCCCGCGCGCGATTTGATTGCCGGGACGGGCGTGATATGGAGGCGGAAATCGCACGCGCAAGGGATGAAGACGCCATGACCGGCAGCAGGAACATCGTCGACGAGATCACCGGCCACCGCCGCATGCGGCGCAACCGGAAGGCCGACTGGACGCGCCGGCTCGTCCAGGAAAACCGCCTGACGGTCGACGATCTCCTCTGGCCGGTCTTCGTGGTGCCGGGCAGCAATATCGTCGATCCGATCACGGCCATGCCCGGCGTCAACCGCATGAGCGTCGACCGGCTGGTGGAGGCGGCGAAGGAGGCCGCCGACCTCGGCATTCCGGCCATCGCGACCTTCCCGAACGTCGAGATGCACCTGCGCGACGAGACCGGCTCGAACAGCCTGGCGGCCGACAACCTCATCAACGAGGCGACGCGCGCCATCAAGAAGGCGGTTCCCAACATCGGCGTCATCACCGACGTCGCGCTCGATCCCTTCACCAGCCACGGCCATGACGGCGTGCTGCGCGAGGGCGTCGTCGTCAATGACGAGACGGTCGAGCTGGTCGCGCGGGCCGCCGTCATCCAGGCCGATGCCGGCTCCGACATCATCGCGCCCTCCGAAATGATGGACGGCCGCGTCGGCGTCATCCGCCGGGCGCTCGACGCCGCGGGCCATCAGAATGTCGGCATCATGTCCTATGCGACGAAGTTCGCCTCCGCCTTCTACGGTCCCTATCGCGACGCGATCGGTACCGGCGGCCTGCTGAAGGGCGACAAGAAGACCTACTACATCGACCCTGCCAACGGCACGGAGGCGATCCGCGATGCGGCGCTCGATGTGGAGGAAGGCGCGGACATGCTGATGGTCAAGCCGGGCCTTCCCTATCTCGACATCTGTTGGCGCATGAAGGAAGCGTTCGGCCTGCCGGTCTTCGCCTACCAGGTCTCCGGCGAATACAGCCAGATCAAGGCCGCCGCGATGAACGGCTGGATCGACGGCGAGCGCGTGATGCTGGAAACCCTGCTGGCGTTCAAGCGCGCCGGGTGCGACGGCATCCTGACCTATTTCGCGATGGACGTGGCGCGGCATCTGGCGAAGAAGGGCTGAGTTCCGCCATCGCCCCTCATCCGGCCTGCCGGCCACCGTCTCCCCGCAAGCGGTGCGAAGGGATATGCCGCGCCGGTTTTCCCAATCAATGCCCGTTCGCAGGGCAAGTCCCAGCTCGCGGGGAGAGGGCTAGGATGAGGGGCAAACGCCAAATGAGCAGACCGCCGCCTTCGCTCGCACCCGTTGTTTTCTCCCGACACATCCCCATATGAAGGGCATGTTCCATCCAGGAGACAGGCAGATGAGTGCTGATTTCAACGAAACGCGGGTTCCGACGACGGACTGGCAGGCCTATCGCGGCGTGCTGTCGCGCCGGATCTTTGCGTTTCTGATCGACTATGCGATCGTCGCGCTGCTCTGGATCCCGGCCGCCGTCGTGGTCTTCTTCCTCGGCATCCTGACGCTCGGCCTCGGCTTCTTCCTCTATCCGGCGCTCTTCGCCATCGTCGCCATGCTCTATTTCGGCCTGACGATGGGCGGCCCGAGCCAGGCGAGCGCCGGCATGAACGTCATGGGTCTCGCGCTTGCCCGCGTCGACGGACGGCCGGTCGATTTCCTGACGGCGATCGTGCATCTCGTGCTGTTCTGGATCGGCAATGCGCTCCTGACGCCGTTCATCGTGCTCGTCGGCCTCTTCACCGATCGTGGCCGCCTGCTGCACGACCTGCTGCTCGGCACGGTGATGGTTCGCCGCGACCGCTATTGAGAAACGCGGGGGACGTCTCCCCGCCTTGCGCATGATCCGTTCTCCCTGTCGATTCCGGCCTGAAGGGTCATGCGCCAGTTGACCTTTTTTTGAACTAGGCCATGGTATCGGCATAGAAGTGTCACACAGCGACGGAGTCGCCCCACGGCCGATGAATACGCAGGCAACATCCTCTCCGCAATTCTATCTCACCGCGCCGGCGGCCTGTCCCTATCTGCCGCAGGAGATGGAGAGGAAGGTGTTTACCCATCTGGTGGGCGAGCGCGCGCCGGAGCTGAACGACCTCCTGACCCAGGGCGGCTTCCGCCGCTCGCAGAACATCGCCTACAGGCCCGCCTGCGAGACCTGCCGTGCCTGCATTTCCGTCCGCATCCTGGTCAACGAGTTCACCCCGCGCCGCTCCATGCGCCGGGTTCTGGCCGCCAATGCCGATCTCGTCTCGCACGAATACCCCGCCGAGCCCTCCAGCGAGCAATATTCCCTTTTCCGGCACTATCTCGACGCCCGCCACCAGAAGGGCGGCATGTCGGACATGTCGGTGCTCGACTATGCGATGATGGTGGAGGACACCCATGTGCACACCAAGGTCATCGAATACCGCCTGCGCGAGGAAGGCTCGGGCCTCAAGGAGCGTCCGCAGGGAGAGCTGCTCGCGGTGGCGCTGACCGACCGCATGGGCGACGGCCTGTCCATGGTCTATTCCTTCTACAATCCGGAGGTGGCGGACCGCTCCCTCGGCACCTTCATGATCCTCGACCACATCCGCCGCGCCAGGGCACTCGGCCTGCCGCACGTCTATCTCGGCTACTGGGTCAAGGGGTCGCGCAAGATGGACTACAAGACAAAGTTCCTGCCGCAGGAGCACCTGATGCCGCGCGGCTGGGAGCGCTATAACGACGAGACCAACACCACCTAGCGCAAGTCCGACGACATCCTGTTCGCCTGAACTGCTTCAGGATATTGTATTCATCGCATTCCCAGATCCGGTCCTGCCGTGCCCCCGACAAACGATCCCGCCCTTCACCGCAAGGGCCTTCTCATCACCGCCGTCGGCGGCCTCGCCCTCTCCTTCGACATTCCGCTGATCCGTTCCGCCAATGGCGACGTCTGGTCGATGGTCGTCGTGCGGAACATCTCGGTGTTCGTGATGGCGGTCGTCCTCTGGGCCTGCCTGAATTTCGTCCTGCACCGCAGGACGGTGCTCGTTCCCGGACGCATCGGCCTGCTGATCGGCCTGTGCTACGGCATCAACGGGCTGACATTCATGCTGGCGGTGTTCAACACGACGACGGCCAATGTCGTCTTCATCCTCGCCTTCACATCGATGTTCGCCGCCATCCTCTCCTGGATTTTCCTCGGCGAGCGCCCTAGCAATGCCACGCTCCTCACCATGGCCGCGATGGTCGCGGGCGTGCTCCTGATCGTGCATGACGGACTGTCGAGCGGCAACCTCTTCGGCGATGCCATGGCCGCCTGCTCGGCGTTGCTCCTGGCGATCTCGCTGACGCTGAGCCGCAGGAGCGGCGCAGACATGGGTTTCGTGCCGCTCGTCGCCGCCGTGCTGTCGGGCGTCTTGGCACTGTTCTTCCTGCCGCCCGGCGGCCTCTCGATCGCCGAACCCGTCTACATCCTCTTCAACGGCCTCGTGCTCCTGCCCCTCGCCTTCTGGTGCCTGGCGACCGGTCCCCGATATCTTTCCGCCCCGGAAGTCGGCATGTTCTACCTCGTGGAAACGGTGCTCGCCCCCATCTGGGTCTGGATCGCCTTTGCCGAAACGCCCACCACCCAGACCCTGATCGGCGGCTCGATCCTCATCCTCGCGCTGCTTGCGCACTCGCTGTGGCAGATGCGCTCGAAAGCCCGCGCGGCCCGGGAAAGCGAGACTGCAACGGAGTTCCCGTTTGTGGGATGACCAAATATCTTGTCGTGGAGCATGTCGAATGTTATAACTTAGTTATAACAAAGGATCACGACCATGAATGTCACCATCCGCAAGATCGGTAATTCAGAAGGCATCATCATCCCGAAGGACGTCCTCGACCGTATGGGTGTCAAGGCGGGTGACGAAATCACCATGACGAGCGAGGGCAGCAAGCTCATTCTCAGCGTGGCGGATGGCGATTTTGAACGGCAACTCGGTCATGCCGAGAAATTCATGGATCGCTACAAGGTAGCCCTCAAGAAGCTTGCGGAATGACGATCGTCTTTCTCGACCGTCCGCTCGTCGAGCGGCTGCATGCGGTTCAGATCCAGCGATTTGGCGGCGCAGCGGGACTGCGAGATGAAAACGCCTTTGAATCGGCGTTGGCCCGCCCTCTCAACAAGGCATATTACGGCTGCGAGGATATATTCGAACTCGCAGCCGCCTATCTCTATGGGCTGGCGAAAAACCACGCGTTTGTCGATGGCAACAAGCGCATCGCCATTGTCGCCACCGCGGTCTTCCTGATGGACAACGGCTTTGAAATTGTGACGGACGACGCGACGCTCTACACCTTCGTCCTCGCCGTGGCCGCCGGCGAGATCGACGAGGAGGGCGCGACGCGCTTCCTTCGCGACGTCAGCGTCCCCTACTCCGGCTGATCACCCGCTGAACTTGCCGCTGCGCGGAAAACCCTTCGGAACGGTGCGGCCGGCGCTGGCGCGGTCGCCCATCCATTCCAGGAGCTCTTCCTTGCTGCGCACGAAGTTGCGGCCGGCGCTGTCATCCCAGGTGAGGCCGTCGGCGATGGCAAAGCAGCGCAGGTCCGAGACCCCGCCGTCCTTGTAGCGCTGCAGGCGCACGCCCTTGCCGCGCGACATTTCCGGCAGCTGCGCCAGCGGGAAGACCAGCATCTTGCGGTTCTCGCCGACGACGGCGACGTGGTCGCCGCGCACCGGCACCACCAGCTTGGCCTCGTCGGGCATGCCGACATTCATCACCTGCTTGCCCTTGCGGGTGTTGGCGACCATCTCGGTTTCCGCGACCACGAATCCGTTGCCGGCCTGCGAGGCGACGATGACCTTGCGCGCGGCATCGTGCACGAAGGCGGTCAGCACGTCCTGATCGTTCTCCATGTCGACCATGATGCGCAGCGGCTCGCCATGGCCGCGGCCGCCCGGCAGCTTGTCGGCGCCGAGCGTGAAGACCTTGCCGCCCGTCGTCATGACCAGCACCTTGTCCGTCGTCTGCGCCGGGAACGCCACCTTCAGCGCGTCGCCCTCCTTGAACTGGAGGCCGGACGTATCGGCGATATGGCCCTTCAGCGCGCGGATCCAGCCCTTTTCCGAGATGACGACCGTGACCGGCTCCTTCTCGATCATCGCCTGCTGGATGGCCTCGACATCAGCCTCAGGCGCGCTGGCGAACTGGGTGCGGCGGCGGCCGATCTCGGTGGCCTTCGCGAACTTCTTGCGGACCTCGCCGATTTCCCAGGCGACGGTCTGCCACTGCTTCTCGTCGGACGCCAGCAGCGCCTCGATCTCCGCCTTTTCCTTCGACAGGTTGTCGAATTCGGTGCGGATCTCGAATTCTTCCAGCTTGCGCAGCGAGCGCAGGCGCATGTTGAGGATCGCCTCGGCCTGCACGTCGGTGAGCGAGAAGGTCTCCATCAGGGAGACCTTCGGCTCGTCCTCCTCGCGGATGATGCGGATCACCTCGTCGAGGTTGAGATAGGCGACGAGGTAGCCGCCGAGGATTTCCAGGCGGCGGTCGATGGCCGCGAGCCGGTGCCGCGAGCGGCGCTGCAGCACTTCGCGCCGATGCGCGAGCCACTCGACGAGCACGTCCTTCAGGCCCATGACCTTCGGCACGCGCCCCATCGAGAGCACGTTCATGTTGAGCGGAATCCGGCTTTCCAGCTCGGAGAGCTTGAAGAGGGACTCCATCAGGATCGTCGGATCGACGGTGCGGCTCTTCGGCACCAGCACGATGCGCACGTCTTCCGCCGATTCGTCGCGGATGTCCTCCAGCAGCGGCAGCTTGCGGGCGATGAGCAGCTCGGCGATCTTCTCGATCAGCCGCGACTTCTGCACCTGGTAGGGAATCTCCGTGACGACGATCTGGTAGCCGCCGCGGCCGAGGTCTTCCGTCTGCCACTTGGAACGCACGCGAAAACCGCCGCGGCCCGTCTTGTAGGCCTCGATGATGCTCTCGCGGCCGTCGATGATGATACCGCCGGTCGGAAGATCAGGCCCCAGCACGAATTCCGTGAGCTTTTCGACATCGGCGTCCGGATGGCGGATCAGGTGCAGCGCGGCGTCGCAAAGCTCATGCACGTTGTGCGAGGGGATGGACGTCGCCATGCCGACGGCGATGCCGGAGGACCCGTTGGCGAGCAGGTTCGGGAAGGCGCCCGGCAGGACGACCGGCTCCTCGTCCTCCTCGTTGTAGGTCGGGCGGAAGTCGACGGCATCCTGGTCGATGCCTTCGAGCAGGAGCGTCGCGACCTCGGTCATGCGCGCTTCGGTGTACCGGTAGGCGGCGGCGTTGTCGCCGTCGATATTGCCGAAGTTCCCCTGCCCGTCGACGATCGGATAACGCTGCGAGAAATCCTGCGCGAGGCGCACCAGCGCGTCGTAGACCGACTGGTCGCCATGCGGGTGGAACTTACCGATGACGTCGCCGACGATGCGTGCGCATTTCTTGAAGGAGGAGTTGGACCGGAGGCCCATTTCGCTCATTGCATGGATGATGCGGCGGTGCACCGGCTTCAGGCCGTCGCGTACATCCGGCAGCGCGCGCTGCGTGATGGTCGACAGCGCATAGGCAAGGTAGCGCTCTTCCAGCGCCGCCTTCAGGTCGACCGGCTGAATGTTGTCGTCTCCGCCATCCGGCGGCAAAGTGTTCTGTCCCATGGGACTTGACTAGCGTTCCTGCCGATTCGCGGCAAGGAAACCGGGCGACCGGCCTGTGGATAGCGCTTTGTAAAGGCTGTTTCCGGAATCCGGCCGGCGCCCGAGATTTCCATGGAAAGTTCCGGCGGCCCGAATATAGTCGCCGCGCCGCACGTATATGAGCGGTAACGGCAAGGCAGCCGTCCAAAAATCCAGAAAGAGAGCCTACAATGATGCGCACCTCCCATTTCCGCACCCTTCTCGCCGGCGCCGCGCTCGCCTCCCTGGCAAGCCCCGCTTTCGCGCTCGACGGCGCGGATCTGCTCGCCAAGCTGAACGCCACCTATGCCACGAGCGGCGTGACGATCAGCTCGTCGAACGTCGCCACCGACGGCTCCACCGTTACGCTGGAAAATGCCGAACTGAAGGCCACCGGCGCCGAGGCCCCGGTCAAGCTCGGCACCATCACCATGGACGGCGTCGAGGAAGACGGCGAAGGCGGCTACACCGTCGAGACGGTCTCGTTCCAGGACATCAACGTCACCGAAGCGGACGCCACGGTCTCGGCCAAGGACATCGCGATCAACGGCGTCATCATTCCCGGCACGGTCGTTCCCGGCACGCTGGAATCGCTGCTGATGTACGAATCGGCCACCGCCGGCCCGGTCTCCGTCACCTCCAAGGGCAAGGAAGTCTTCTCCATGTCCGGCATGGAGGCGAACATCACGCGCATGGACGGCGATGCCGGCCTCGAATTCGACGCCACGCTCTCCGACCTCAAGGCCGACCTCACCTCGGTCGAGGACCCGAAGGCCAAGGACACGCTCGCCAAACTCAACATGCAGACGCTGGAAGGCAAGGTCACGATGTCCGGCAGCTGGGAGCTCGCCAGCGGCAAGCTTGCCGTCGACGAATATGCCTTCGACTTCAAGGATGTCGGCCGCCTCAACCTGGCGCTGGAATTCTCCGGCTACACGCTCGACTTCCTGAAGGGCATGCAGGAGGCCATCAAGGCCGCCGAGGCCAACCCGAACAAGGAAGAGGCCAACGCCGCCATGGGCATGTCCATGATGGGCCTCGTGCAGCAGCTGACCTTCAACAGCGCCTCCATCTCCTTCGAAGACGCCTCGATCACCAGGAAGCTGCTCGACTATGCCGGCGGCGAACAGGGCGTTTCCGGCGACCAGATGGCCCAGTCGCTGAAGGGGCTGGTTCCGATCATGCTCGCCCAGCTCAACATGCCGGAGCTGCAAAACCAGATCGCCGCAGCCGTCAATACCTATCTCGACGACCCCAAGAGCATCACGATCAGCGCCGAGCCGAAGGAGCCGGTGCCGTTCCCGATGATCATGGGCGCCGCCATGGGCGCGCCGAACACCATCCCGCAGGTCCTCGGCGTCACCGTCACGGCGAACGACGAGATGTAAGACCTTCGGCTTTTGCCGAATTCAGGGAAGCCCGGAGCATCGCTCCGGGCTTTTTTGCTTATAAGGCTTGTTGCTGACAAACCTCTCGCCACCCACTGTCGTCATCCTCGGCCCCCGAGCCGAGGATCCAAGCCGCGCCCGGGACGTGGATGGTCGGGTCGAGCCCGACCATGACGGAAGAGAGGTGCGGGAGGTCTTGTCGGAGGCTGCGCCCGAGGCATTCGCCCCGGGCCCTTCATTTCAACGGGCCGGCACGGCCTGCGGCACCGGCGCCGACCATTCGACGCGGCGGGTCGCATACATGGTCGCGGCGATGGTGACGAAGGAGATCAGCGCGCCGGCGAGCAGCGCATACTCGTCCTCGCGCAGCACCAGGTACATGATGCCATAGGCCGAGAGCAGCACCGCGCCGAGCGACAGGCCGTTCCTGCGGCTGCCCGTCGCACTGCCGAGATAGGCGGCGATCAACAGGGTCGTGGCGAGCGAGGCTACGGCATAGGCGATGGTGAAGCCGGTATGTTCGGCGAGCGCCAGGAGCAGCACGTAGAACACGATGAGCGCAAGGCCCGTCAGCACGTACTGGATCCAGTGCACCATACGCCCGCCCTTCAATTCCACGACGAAGACGGCGAGGAAGACGAGCGAGATGAAGCCGATCGAATATTTCAGCGTGCGCGAGACCACCTGGTAGAACTGCACGGGCTCCACGAGGTTGATGCTCATCATGCTGCCCGACAGCGGCAGGGTCGGGCCGGTGGCGACGCGGTCGATGCCGCGGGCGAGATAGGGAATCGTCCACCTGGCCGAGAAATCCGACGCGGTGACGGTCTTCTCCTCCGGCAGGAAGAGGCCTTCGAAACCCGGATGCGGCCAGTTCGCCCTGGCGGAAAAGCTCGTCGTCTGGCCGGCGGGCGCGACGGCGAAGCTGCGCGAGCCGTTCAGCGACAGGGCGATCTCGAAGGAGAAGCCGTTTTCGATGAGCGGGCGCTCGATGACCCGGTGCACGCCGGCGCTCGTTTGCGGCGAGGCGTAGCCGTCCGTGCCGGTGCTCGCCATCGCGGAAATCTGCCGCATGCCGGGATCGAAGGGGCGCACGACGCCGTTGTCGATCTTCACGCCGGCATCGGAGCGGATGCCGGTGATGTCGTTGATGTTGAGCACCAGAAACGCCCGGTCGAGCTGCGGCGTGCCGTCGAGCTGCGCGAGGTCCTGCAGGATGTTGCCGGCAAAGCGGCCCTTCAGCGTCAGCGCGCCGTTATAGACCGGCAGCGTGTAGATGGAGAGCTTGCGTTCCTCCGCCGTCAGGTCGGCCGTCACGTCGAGCGTCTCCGGCATGACGAGCACCCATTCGGTCACCCGCTCGACGATCGTGCGCGCATCCATCACGCGGCTGCGCTCGACCTCGAAGGGCACCGCGAGATAGGGGCCGTTGATCGCCTGGTCACCGCCCCAGCCATGGGCGATGCGCCGGGAGACATCGGCGGCGCGCTGTGCGCGCTCCTCCGTCAACCCCCAGACGAGCAGCAGCGGCACCAGGAGCGCCACGGAAATGATGCCGATCATGATGAACTTGACGCCGGGCGAGCGCAGGAACGTGGCAAGATTGCCGCGCGGCTCGATAGGCGGCATCTGCCGGGTCAATGTCGGGACGGGATCGTCCGCTTCCGTCGCTGTCATGAAAGTCCCTCCAGTCGTGAATCGCCTCTTTCGGGCGCGGCTTCACGCTAGGGGTGCATTTCGACTGATTGCGCGCGGAATTGGGATCGACTGGCGGCGAATTCGCGGCATTGTGACGTCCGCCGCGGCAGGACATGCAAAACCCGGCGCGAAGCGCCGGGTTCTGTTTCGAGCGGCTTATTCGAGAACCTGTATGACGGTGCGCGTCTGGGGGTTCACGATGACGCGGCGCTCGTTGACGACCGTATAGGCATAGTCGGCATTGCCGTCGATCGTATGGATTTCCACCGCATCCGGGATCACCCGGCCCACGACCACGTCGCCCTCATAGGCGACCGAGGGGACGTCCTGTTCCAGGACGTAGGTGCGGACTTCGCCCGGCACGACGACGGTCGATTCGGTGGTGACCGGATCGGTCTCCTCGATGATCACCGTGCTCTGGGCGTAAGCCGAGGCGGAGAGCGTCAGGAGCGTCGCCGCCGTGGCAAGGAGTAGCTTGTTGCGCATGTTCGTTCTCCTGTGCTTGACGCAGAAAGAACGGCGATCACGCGCAACTGTTCCGCACGGCGGAAAGGACCGGCGCCCTTCCCGCCGCGCCTGGATCAATCCTTCTTCGACGGAACGACGCGCAGCGCGAGTTCGCGAAGCTGCGCCGGGGTTGCCGGCGACGGGGCGTTCATCAAGAGATCCTGCGCCTGCTGGTTCATCGGGAACAGCGAGATCTCGCGGAGATTCTTCGCGCCGACGAGCAGCATGACCACGCGGTCGATGCCGAAGGCGCAGCCGCCATGCGGCGGGGCGCCGTACTGGAAGGCGCGGTAGAGGCCGCCGAAGCGCTCTTCCACGTCCGCCTGGCTGAGGCCGACCTTCTCGAAGGCCTTGACCATCAGCTCCGGCGACTGGTTACGGATCGAGCCCGAGGCGATCTCGAAGCCGTTGCAGACCGCGTCGTACTGGTAGGCCTTCAGCTCCAGCGGATCCTTGCTGTCGAAGGCCTCCAGGCCGCCCTGCGGCATGGAGAAGGGGTTGTGCGCGAAGTCGACCTTCTTCTCGTCCTCGTTCCACTCGTAGAAGGGGAAGTCGACGATCCAGCACATTTCGAAGCGATCGCGGTCGACGAGGTTCAGCTCCTCGCCGGCGCGGGTGCGGGCTTCGCCGGCGAACTTGTGGAACTTCGCCGGATCGCCGGCGACGAAGAAGCAGGCGTCGCCGTCGTCGAGGCCGAGCTGCGTGCGGATGGCGTCCGTGCGCTCCTCGCCGATGTTCTTGGCGAGCGGGCCGGCGCCTTCGAGCTTCTCGCCCTCCTTGCGCCAGAAGATATAGCCGAGGCCGGGCTGGCCCTGGCTCTGCGCCCAGGCGTTCATGCGGTCGCAGAAGGCGCGCGAGCCGCCGGTCTTGGCCGGGATCGCCCAGACCTCGACCTTCGGGTTGGAAGCGATCATGTTGGCGAAGACCTTGAAGCCCGAGCCGGCGAAATGATCGGTGACGGCTTCCATGACGATCGGGTTGCGCAGGTCCGGCTTGTCGGAACCGTACTTGCGGATGGCCTCGTCATAGGGAATGCGCGGCCAGTTCTTCGTTACCGGCTTGCCTTCGGCGAATTCCTCGAAGACCGCCGTCATCATCGGCTCCATGGTCTCCCAGACATCTTCCTGGGTGACGAAGCTCATCTCGACGTCGAGCTGGTAGAATTCGCCCGGCAGGCGGTCGGCGCGCGGGTCTTCGTCGCGGAAGCACGGCGCGATCTGGAAATAGCGGTCGAAGCCGGCGACCATCAGCAGCTGCTTGTATTGCTGCGGGGCCTGCGGCAGGGCGAAGAATTTTCCTTCATGGATGCGCGACGGCACGAGGAAGTCGCGCGCGCCTTCCGGCGAGGAGGCGGTGAGGATCGGCGTCGTGTATTCGGCAAAACCCGCCTCGCCCATGCCCTTGCGCATGGCGGAGATGATCTGCGTACGCTTGATGATGTTCTTGTGCAGCGTCTCGCGGCGCAGGTCGATGAAGCGGTACTTCAGGCGCACGTCTTCCGGATAGTCCGGCTCGCCGAAGACCGGCAGCGGCAATTCCCTGGCGGCGGAAAGAACCTCGATCTCCTGCGCGTAAAGCTCGATCTCGCCGGTGGGCATGCCCTTGTTGACCGTGTCCTCGGTGCGCGCCTTGACGAGGCCGTCGATGCGGATCACCCATTCGCCGCGCACGGTCTCGGCCTTCTTGAAGGCCGGCGAATCGGGGTCGGCGACGACCTGGGTGATGCCGTAGTGGTCGCGCAGGTCGATGAAGAGCACGCCACCATGATCTCGGACGCGGTGGACCCAGCCGGAAAGACGAACGGTCTGGCCGACATCGGATTTGCGGAGGGCGGCGCAGGTGTGGCTGCGGTAACGGTGCATCGTGGTATCCTGAAATGCTGATAGGCCGCGCGGGAAGAACCCGGCGCAGCGACCAAGAAAAATCGCGCGGAAAAGCGCATGGCCGGGGCTGTTTGTCAAGGCTTGCGGGTCTTTTGCCGGGGGCCGTGCTGCTTGATCATGAAAGACGCAAAGGCGATTGCCAGGAATATACGGCCCCTCATCCGGCCTGCCGGCCACCTTCTCCTTGGCTGCGGGGCGAAGGAGATATGCCGCGCCGTTCTCCTCAACCAATACCCCGTCCGCGGGACAAGTCCCCTCTCCCCGCTTGCGGGGAGAGGGTCAGGGTGAAGGGGCCGCATACGTTCGGCGTTCCCGCCTTGAAGCGAGCCCCGGGACCGAGAATCACTCCCGCCCGATCAGCCGAACTCCGCCCGGTGCAGCATCAGCCATTGCAGCATGACGATCGTCTTCGCATCCTGAATGCCGCCGGTGGCGATGAGGCCGTAGGCTTCGTCGATCGGCAGTTCGACGATCTCGATGTGCTCGCCCTCCCCGTCGACGCCGCCGCCCTTGCCGTCGCGGGCCGTGGCGTCGATGCGGGCGACGAAGCAGCCGACGCGCTCGGTCAGCGTGCCGGGGCTGGAATAGATGTCGAAGAGATGGCGCACGCCCTGCACCGCATAGCCGGTCTCCTCCATCGCCTCCCGGGCGACGGCCGCCTCGGGCGCGTCGTCGTCGAGCAGCCCCGCCGGAACTTCCGAGAGGAAACCGTCCGGATGGCCGCCGAAGAAGGCGCCGGGGCGGAACTGGCGCACCAGGATGACCGACTGGCGGGCGGGATCGAGGAGCAGCACGCAGGCCGCCGGGCCATGGTCGTGCACCTCACGGTCGAGCCGCTCGACCCGGCCGTCCGCCCGCGTCTGCTCGACCACGACGGTGCGAAGATGGATGAACCGCTTCCAGACCGTCTGCTGGTCGACGATGCGGACGGCTGAGGACGTGTCGAGCGTCATGAAAAATCCTTGCGTGAAAATTCAGGCCTTGCGCAGCCAGACGCGGTTGTCGTGGAAGGCGGCGCCGCCATAGGGCGCGACCGGATCGGCGCCGGTCAGGACATTGATGCCCTCCCCGTCGAGATGGGCGGAATTCGGCCAGATGCCCTCGGCGATCAGGACGCCGGGTTTCGCGCCGTCGGTGACCCTGGCATGCAGGCGGATATCGCCGCGGGGATTGCCGAGCTGCACGATATCGCCGTCCGCGATGCCGTTCGCCGCCGCGTCCTCGGGATGGATCATCACCTCCGGCCGGCCCTCGCGCTCACGCGAACCCTTCGTCTCCGTGAAGGTGGAGTTGAGGAAGGTGCGGGCGGGCGACGTGGCGAGGCGGAAGGGATGATCCGCATCCGGCGTCTCGATGATCGCCACATGATCCGGAAAGGCCGGCAGCGCCTCGTGCGGGCCGAGGGCGCCGAGCGCCCTGGGCGGCCTGTTGGGCGCCGGCGTGTTCGTCCAGTTCGGCCGGAAGCGGAATTTGCCATCCGGAAAGCCGAACCCCTTCACGAAATGCGCGGTGTCGAAATCCGGCTGGCAGTCGATCCACTTCTCCTCGCCCAGCCTGTCGAAATCCATCTCGTAATAGGGCAGCATGCGGGTGATGTGCTCGCGCTCGGACAGGCCGAAGCCCGACCTGTCGCCGACGCCGAGGCGCTTGGCCAGTTCCTCGATAACGAAGAGATTGGTGCGCACGGTGGCTGGCGGCTCCACGAGCTTGGGGCCAAGCAGGATGTGCTGGTGGCCGCCGCCGCGGTAGATATCGTCGTGCTCGACGAACATGGTGGCGGGCAGCACGATATCGGCGAGCCTTGCCGTATCGGTCATGAAATGCTCGTGCACCGCGACGAAGAGGTCGTCGCGCAGGAAGCCCTGCTTCACCAGGCGCTGCTCCGGCGCCACGTTCGCCGGGTTGGTGTTCTGGATGAGCATCGCGGTGACGGGGCCGCGTCCGCGCAGCGCGACGGCATCGCCGGTGAGGACGCGGCCGATCTGCGACTGGTCGAGCATGCGGATGTCGCTGTCCGCCATCCTTGCGCCCGTCAGCTCTGCCTTGCGCAGGTGGAAGATGTCGGAATTGCTGTGGAAGGCGCCGCCGCCCTCGTATTGCCAGGAGCCGAGCACGGTGGCGACCGAAAGCGCCGCATGCATGGAGACCGCGCCGTTGCGGCTGCGGGTGAAGCCGTAGCCGAGGCGGAAGAAGCTTTTCCTCGTGCGTCCGACCAGGGCGGCGAAGGCCTCGATCTCCGCGACGCCGAGGCCGGTGATGCCGGCCGCCCATTCCGGGTTGCGCGTTGCAAGATGCGCCTCGAGGCCCGCCGGATCGTCGGCATATCTTTCCATGTACGCGCGGTCGGCATAGCCGTCGCGGAACGCGACGTGCATGACGGCGCAGGCGAGCGCGGCATCCGTGCCGGGGCGCAGCTTCAGCGCGATGTCCGCCTGCTTCATCGTCGGGTTGTCGTAGATGTCGATGACGACGATCTTCGCGCCGCGCTCCTTGCGCGCCTTCACCGCATGGGTCATCACGTTGACCTGGGTGGAGACCGGATTGGTGCCCCAGATCACCACGCAATCGGATTTCGCCATCTCGCGCGGATCGGGGCCGCGCAGCGTTCCCGCGCCCATCGTGAAGCCGGTCCAGGCCGGATTGGTGCAGATCGAGCCGAAGAAACCGGAATAGCGCTTGGCGTGGCGCAGGCGATCGATGGAATCGCGCTGAACGAGGCCCATCGTGCCGGCGTAGAAATAGGGCCAGACCGCCTCGCTGCCGTGGGCCTGCTCGGCCTTGACGAAGCTTTCGGCAATGGCGTCGAGCGCGGCTTCCCAGGAAATGTCGGCCCATTCGCCGCCGCCCTTCCCGCCCCTGCGCACCAGCGGCTTCATCAGCCGGTCGGGATGGTAGAGGCGGTCGGCATAGCGGGCGACCTTGGCGCAGATGACGCCGGCCGTGTAGCTGTTGTCGGCGCTGCCCTTGACGCGGCCGATGCGTCCATCCGCACCTATCTCGACATCGAGGGCGCAGGTGGAGGGACAGTCGTGCGGACAGGCCGAATGGCCGATGCGCGGTTTTCCGAGATGGGGGGTCGCAACGTTCATGGCTTTTCTATATTGCAGAGCACGAAGTGCCAAAAGGCAAATCATTCTACCATTGCAACAATTCATCGTCGCATCAGCGCGGATGATCGTGGGCGTCGCACGGGGCCTGAAATGAACTACCGCCACATCTACCATGCCGGCAATTTCGCGGACGTGCTGAAACATGCCGTGCTCGCCCGCCTCGTCCTCTACATGCAGGGCAAGGACAAGGCCTTTCGCGTGCTCGACACCCATGCCGGCATCGGCCTCTACGACCTTTCGAGCGAGGAAGCGCAGAAGACCGGCGAATGGCGCGACGGCATCGGCCGGCTCCTCGACGGCGACCTGCCTTCTCCGGTGGCCGATATCCTCGCCCCCTACCTGAAGGCCGTCCAGGACCTCAATCCGCAAGGCGGGCTGACCTGGTATCCCGGCTCGCCGAAACTGGCGCGCCAGCTCTTCCGCCCGCAGGACCGGCTCTCCGCCATGGAACTGCACCCGGACGACTACGAGACGCTGCACCGGCTGTTCGACGGCGACTTCCAGAGCCGCATCACCAGGCTCGACGGCTGGCTGTCGCTCGGCGCGCACCTGCCGCCGAAGGAGAAGCGCGGCATCGTACTGGTCGATCCGCCCTTCGAGATCGAGGGCGAATACGAGCGGCTGGTGGAGGGACTGGAAAAGGCCGTGCGCCGCTTTGCCGGCGGGGTCTATTGCCTGTGGTATCCGCTGAAGAAGAACGCCCCCATCGCCACCTTCCACAAGGCGCTGAAGGCGACGGGCATTCCCAAGATGCTCTGCGCGGAGCTTTCGGTGAAGAGCGACCGCGAGACGACGGGACTGACGGGCTCCGGCCTCATCGTCGTCAATCCGCCCTATACGCTGAAGCAGGAACTCGACGTGCTGCTGCCCTTCCTCAAGGAGCGGCTGGCGCAGGACCGCTTCGCCTCGGCCCGCGCCTTCTGGCTCGCGGGGGAAACAAAGGCCTCTTGACCTTTGCCGTCCGGCGGCAACAATCGCGCGCCGAACCCGGAGACCTTCATGACGCCATTCCTCGCAGCCGCCGAACGATGAGCCGGCTGCTTTCCTTCCCCCTCGCCCGCCCCCTCTGTCTGCTGCTCGCCGGGCTCGTGCTGCCTGCCGGCTGCAGCGAGGACAAGCCGGCCGAAAAGCCGAAGACGGAGATGAGCCGCAAGGCGCCGGAAACGCGCGGGGCGGTGCCGCTCGGCAAGGGGTTCGATTTCTACGTGCTGTCGCTCTCCTGGTCGCCGACCTGGTGCGCGGACAACGATGCCGGCGGCCGGACGCAGCAGTGCCGGCGCGGCGAGAACAACGGCTTCATCGTGCACGGCCTCTGGCCGCAGAACGAGCGCGGCTATCCGGAATTCTGCCCGACGCGCCAGCCGGACCGCGTGCCGGAGAACCTCGGCCGCACCGTGCTCGACATCATTCCCTCCATGGGGCTGGTCGGCCACCAATGGCGCAAGCACGGCTCCTGCTCGGGCCTCAGCCAGAAGGACTATTTTGCCGTGACGCGCGCGGCCTTCGAACGCATCGGCATTCCCGCCGACCTCACGCCGCAGCGCGGCGGTGCCCGGCTTTCCCCCGATGCGGTGGAGGCGGCCTTCATCGCCGCCAATCCCGGCCTCGACCGCAAGGGCATCGCGGTCACCTGCGGGGACGGCCGGCTGGAGGAGGTCCGCATCTGCATGACGACGGCGCTTTCCTTCCGCACCTGCCCTGCCGTCGACCGCGCCGGCTGCCGTGCCGGATCCATCGAACAACCGCCCATTCGCTAGCGCGTTTCCGCTTTTCTTCGAAACGCGAAAGCGCTCTAACTCTCATTCAACGCAATTCCGGCAAAACCGCTTCGCCCTTTTGCCGGAATTGCCCCAGAACAGGATGCCGCTGATGAAGATCTACTATTCCAATGCCTCGCCCTATTCCACCAAGGTGCGCATGGCCGCGCATTTCGCCGGCCTTAACGCGCGATCGGTGGCGACCGACACCAATGCCGACCCGGCGGAGCTGCTGGCCGCCAACCCGCTCGGCAAGATCCCGACGCTGGTGACCGACGAGGGCCTTGCCGTCTACGACAGCCGCGCGATCATGAACTATATCGACCGCCAGACGAAGGGCACGCTCTATCCGCGCAATGCGGCAAAGCGCACGGAGGTGGACGTGCTGGAGGCGACCGCCGACGGCATCTGCGACAGCCTGCTCGCCATCGTCTACGAACGCCGCTCGCGGCCGGAGGAGAAGGTCCACCAGCCCTGGATCGACCGGCAGTGGCAGAAGGTCGAGCGCGCGCTCGACCATCTCGAAGCCAACATGCCCCGCCTCGGCAGGAAGCCGCATGCCGGCCACTTCGCGCTGGCCGCGATGCTGCGCTACATCGAATTGCGTTTTGCCGGCAAATGGCAGCGCGGCCGGCCCAAGCTGAAGCGCTTCCTCTCCCGCTTCGAGGCGGTTTTCCCGGATTACGCGCGGTTCAAGGATTGACGGTTCGCCCCTCATCCGGCCTGCCGGCCACCTTCGCCCCGCAAGCGGGGCGAAGGGGATATGCCGCGCCGGTTTCCTCAACCAATAGCCGTTGGTGGGGCAGGTCCCCTCTCCCCTTGAGCAGGCGAATTGCATATGACTGCACGCTGCTGCCTTCCCCTTCTCCCCCGCGGGGAGAAGGTGGTCCGAAGGGCCGGATGAGGGGGCTTGCACACCGTCTGACGTCTGCGCCGCCCCCTCATCCCGCTGCCGCGACCTTCTCCCCACGGGGGCCCGTTGCAAAACGGGGTGTTTCTGCGTGGCGGCCAGTTTGTGAGGTGTTCTTGCTCCGCCTTTTTGTCCGGAAGGCGGTTCGGGGTTGTTTTCGGTGGTGTTCGGCGGATGGCGGGCGCAGTTGGCCCATCGGCTCAGGTGGCCAGCGTCACCCAGCGGCGCATGTTGAAGGCGATCGCCGCCAGCAGCACCTGGCCGGCCGCCCTGGCCAGCCCGACATAGCGGATCGTGTCGAGCCCCATGCGGCGCTTGAGCGTGGCAAAGGTGGTCTCCACCGCCGCGCGCCGGCGCGCGACCGCCCGGTTGAAGCGCCGGGCGGCGGGCGTGAGCCTTGGATGATGTTTGTTGGCGCGCCGCATCAAGCCGCAGCCGATGCCGGCCGCCTTCAGCCGTCGTTCCCGCTCATGCGTGTGATAGGCGCTGTCGGCCAGGACATATCCCTCGTCGCCGCAGATCAGCCCGTCAGCCGGCACCGTGTCGTTGACATTGGCCGGCGTGGTGATCACCCGCCGGATGAGGCCCGAGCCCTCGCCGACCCCGACATGCGCCTTGTAGCCATAGGACGAACCGGCCTTGCCCTTGCGGCGCGTGAAGGCCGCATCCTTGTCGCGCCCGGCTTCGCCCGCACCATCGCCCTCGCGCGGCGGACGCGAGGCCGCCCCGGTCTCGATGACCGTCGCATCGAGCATCGTGCCGCGCCGAAGGATCAGCCCCGCCGCATCGAGCTGCCGGTCGAGTTCGCAAAACAGCTTCTCCAGCACGCCCCTGTCCACCAGCCGGTTGCGAAAGCGGCACAGCGTCGTATGGTCGGGCACCGCCGCCTCAAGGCCAAGCCCGCAGAACCGGCGGAACGACAGCCGGTCATAAAGCGCCTCCTCCAGCTCCAGGTCGGAAAGGCCGTAGAGCCGTTGCAGGAGCAGCGCCTTGAACAGCATCACCGGCGCATAGGCGGGACGACCCGTCTCGCTCTCGCAGGCCAGCGGCTTGAGGACCTTCTCGAAGCGATACCACTTCACCACCGAGGACAATTTGCCAAGACGGTCCGAACCCGCACGCACCGTCACGAGCGCATCGGCAAAACTGAACTGACCTGCCTTCCTGTCGACCATCTCAATCCCTCCGCTCAAAATAGAGGGAATCATATTCCACGCGTTTTGCAACAGTTCCCACGGGGGAGAAGGGGCAGGACGCGCCGCCTCATCCATATGCAATTCGCCTGCCGCTTGCGGGGAGAGGGTTAGGGTGAGGGGCAACCACATCCAAACACAGAAAAGGCCGGGCTTTCGCCCGGCCTTTCCCGCTTCCAAAGCCGTTTGGCTTAGAACTTCACGCCGAGACCGACGCGGACGCTGTGGTCTTCGAAGCCCGACTTCACCTTGGTGCCGCCGAGGTTGAAGCCCTTCTTCTGGTAGTCGCTGTAGCGGTATTCGATACGCGCCGTGACGTTGTTGGTCACGAAGGCTTCGGCACCGGCACCGGCGGTCCAGCCGACCATGTTGCGGTCGTCCTTGCCGGCGGCGTTCTTCATCTCGACATTCGTGCCGGCAATACCGGCCGTGCCGTAGACGAGGACCGGGTTCAGGTCGACACCGACGCGGCCGCGGATCGAGCCGTTGACGCCCTGTTTGCCCTTCAGGCCGTTGCGCTCGGCATCGACGCCCGAATAGTTCAGGTCGGCTTCGCCGCCATAGACGAGCTGGCCGTTCTGCATGTTGTAGCCGCCGTAGACGCCGCCGCCGAGGCCGTTTGCCTTGGCGTCGCCCTGGCGGCTGAAGTCGCCGCGCTGCCAGCTTGCCGTACCACCGGCATAGGCGCCGGCCCAGTTGCCGCCGGCAACCGGCTCGGAATATTCAGCGGCCGGAGCCTGCGGGATATCGTCGATGGCGTCGGCAGCGTGAGCAGCCTGGAAAGCGACCATGGAGACGGTCGAAGCGATGAGGGTGGCGATGAGTGTACGCATGATATTCTCCTTTACTGAACGACGCCCTCTGTGGGAGGCGATCGGGCATCGTCATTTCCAATTCAGTCCCGCCCGGTTGAGCGGAAATTGAATAAAGATTGAGGAATTGAAAGAGCCAAAATGTGAAATGATTGTGGCAACGAGGCGGCACAAATTGGATGTGACTTTTGCGCACCAGGCGATTTATTAACCATAAATTCAATAAGTACAAAAATCGATAAAATATACTTCAAATTACTTTGAATTCGCTTCTGCAGTTAATTTTTCTGCAACCAATTGTCATGGGGGAGTTTAAGCGTGCGCCGGGATGTCTATATCTTGGGCCGGTTAATCAAATGAATCGGCAGGACGGAATTTCGTGAACAAGCCCCCCAGGACGGCCCTCGTGACGGGCGGCGCGAAACGCATCGGCAAGGCCATCGTGGAAGACCTCGTGGCACACGGT
This sequence comes from Shinella yambaruensis, assembly GCF_050859155.1. Lineage (NCBI taxonomy): Bacteria > Pseudomonadati > Pseudomonadota > Alphaproteobacteria > Hyphomicrobiales > Rhizobiaceae > Shinella > Shinella yambaruensis. The sequence continues at coordinate 1,315,369 of NZ_CP150638.1, read as the reverse complement.
TTCGCCGTCGCCATCCATGCCAACACGTCCCTGGAAGACGCCGAGGCGATGGCCCGCGCCTTCAATGCCGGCGGCGGAAGGGCCGTCGCCGTGCAATGCGACCTTGCGGACGGGGCGGCCACAAGCCGGCTGATCGGCACGGCGGCGGACGCCCTCGGCCCCATCGGCCTCCTCGTCAACAACGCCTCGCTCTTCAAGCCCGACACCGTGGAGGCCTTCGACGATGCGCTGTGGGACCGGCATTTCGCCGTGCATGTGAAGGCGCCGTCGATCCTCGCGCGCGATTTCGTGCGCCAGCTTCCCGAGGGCGCACCGGGTTCGATCGTCAACATCATCGACCAGCGCGTCTGGAACCCGACGCCGCGCTACTATTCCTACACGCTCTCCAAATCGGCGCTGTGGATGGCGACCCGCACCATGGCGCAGAGCTTTGCTCCGCGCGTGCGCGTCAATGCCATCGGCCCCGGCCCGTCGCTGCCGAACGAGCGGCAGGACGATGCCGCCTTCCAGGCGCAGGTGGAGGGCCTGATCCTGCGCCGCGGACCTGGCCTCGACGAATTCGGCCGCACAGTTCGCTTTTTGTTCGACACGCCATCCATTACCGGGCAAATGATAGCGCTCGACGGCGGGCAGCATCTCGCCTGGGAGACACCCGATGTCGGGGGAATAGCCGAATGAATGGCCGGAAGGTGGAGGATGGCGGCATCCTCTATGACGAGAACGAGACGGACGACGAGGACGAGCTGCAGGAATCTCCCGCGGCGACCGTCGCCGTCGCGCCCGGCATCGCCACTCCGGGGATCGACTGGAACGAGGGCGGCGACGTGCCGGAGGGCGTCATCGGCGCCGAGCTGATCCAGCTCTTCGTCAAGCGCCTGCCGAACAGCCCCGGCGTCTACCGCATGTTCAACGCGGCGGGCGACGTGCTCTATGTCGGCAAGGCGCGCAGCCTGAAGAAGCGCGTGACGAACTATGCGCAGGGCCGCGGCCACTCCAACCGCATCACGCAGATGATCCGCCAGACGGCGAACATGGAGTTCGTCACCACGCGCACCGAGACCGAGGCGCTGCTGCTGGAGGCGAACCTCATCAAGCGCCTGCGCCCGCGCTTCAACGTGCTCCTGCGCGACGACAAGTCCTTCCCCTACATCCTCGTGACGGGCGACACGCGCGCGCCGGCGATCTTCAAGCATCGTGGCGCGCGCAGCCGCAAGGGCGACTATTTCGGCCCCTTCGCCTCGGCCGGCGCGGTGGGCCGCACGATCAATTCGCTGCAGCGCGCCTTCCTCCTGCGCACCTGCACCGACAGCGTCTTCGAGACGCGCACGCGGCCCTGCCTGCTCTACCAGATCAAGCGCTGTTCCGGTCCCTGCACCCACGAGATCCGCGATGCGGACTATGCGGAGCTGGTGCAGGAGGCGAAGGACTTCCTCTCGGGAAAAAGCCAGAAGGTGAAGGCGCACATGGCCGCGGCCATGAATGACGCCGCCGAGGAGCTCGATTTCGAGCGCGCCGCCGTCTATCGCGACCGGCTGGCGGCGCTCAGCCATGTCCAGAGCCACCAGGGCATCAACCCGGCCGGCGTGGAGGAGGCCGACGTCTTCGCCATCCATCACGAGGGCGGCATCTCCTGCATCCAGGTCTTCTTCTTCCGCACCGGGCAGAACTGGGGCAACCGCGCCTATTTCCCGAAGGCCGATCCGCAGCTTACCGGCAGCGAGGTGCTGAACGCCTTCCTTGCCCAGTTCTACGACGACAAGCCCTGTCCCCGGCAGATCCTGCTTTCGCAGACCGTCGAGGAAATGGACCTGCTCAGCCAGGCGCTTTCCGAGCGCTCGAACTACAAGGTCGCCATCTCCGTGCCGCAGCGCGGCGAGAAGAAGGACCTCGTCGACCATGTCGTCGCCAATGCCCGCGAGGCGCATGGCCGCAAGCTGGCGGAGACGGCCTCGCAATCGCGCCTGCTGGACGGTTTCGCCGCCACCTTCAAGCTGCCTTACGTGCCACGCCGCATCGAGATCTACGACAACTCCCACATCATGGGCACCAATGCCGTCGGCGGCATGGTGGTGGCGGGGCCGGAAGGCTTCGTGAAGGGGCAGTACCGCAAGTTCAACATCAAATCGACCGACATCACGCCCGGCGACGACTTCGGCATGATGAAGGAAGTGATGACCCGGCGCTTCTCGCGCCTCATCAAGGAAGAGGGCCTGCCGGACCGCGGTGCGGACCAGGGCGCGGACGCGGCGGACCTCCCCTTCCCCGCCTGGCCCGACGTCATCCTCATCGACGGCGGCCAGGGCCAGATGACGGCTGTGCGCGCCATCCTCGAAGAGCTCGGCATCACGGACCAGGTCATCGCCATCGGCGTCGCCAAGGGCGCCGACCGCGAGGCCGGGCGCGAGCGCTTCTTCATGAAGGGCCTTGCGGATTTCTCCCTGCCGCCGCGCGATCCCGTGCTCTATTTCGTGCAGCGCCTGCGCGACGAGGCGCACCGCTTCGCCATCGGCTCGCACCGGGCGCGGCGCAAGAAGGAAATGGTGAAGAACCCGCTCGACGAGATCGCCGGCGTCGGCCCGACGCGCAAGCGCGCCCTGCTGCAGCATTTCGGCACCGCCAAGGCCGTTTCCCGCGCGGCGATGGCCGACCTGATGGCGGTCGCCGGCATTTCGGAAAGCGTCGCACGCATCGTCTACAACCATTTCCACGACGACGCGGCGGGATAGCTGGCCCGCCCTGCCGGCGGGTGCTAGGGTGCCCATACGGCATTCCTTCATTCGAGAGCGAGGCGCCATGACCGTCTTCCGCAAGATCGTGCCCTTCGGCCTCTGCCTTCTCGCAACGGCCGCCATCGCGCAGACGCAGGTCGGCGATGCGCAGATGCTGGGCGTCAGCGGAACCTGCGCCGAGCTCGTTGTCGGCGACCTCCGGTTCAGCGAGGCGTGCTCGCAAAAGCTGCTCAACGTCACCTATCCGAACGGCCGCGTCGGCTTCTACTTCGTGCTCGACGACGGCCGGATCGTCACCTTCACCGGCATGGACGGCGACAATCCGACGCCGGATACGGACGTCATCAACCTCGACAAGGTGATCGTCAGCCGCAAGGACACGCCGGACCAGCCGGATGTCTTTCCGGCAACGGGCACCTGCGGTTTCGGCAATCCGACGAAGGGGCCGGCCACGATTGCCTGCGAGGGCACGCTGTCGGACGGCAAGCGCTTTTCCGCCGCCTTCGCGACGGACGGCAAGCCGCCGACATGAGCCCGCCGGCCCCGCAGAATTCGCGGCGTTTTCCGCGAATGGCCGCGACATTCGCCCACGCTCCGTAAATTCGCCAAGAATTGCCGGAAACAAAGGTTGACGGCGCTGTCACAAAGACCTCATCTAGCCGCAAACCTGTCGAGACTGAAGAATCCATGGCTTCCCGCGCATACAGCATACCCAACCTCCTCACCTACGGCCGTATCGTGGCCGTTCCGCTGATCGTTCTCTGCTTCTTCGTCGAAGGGCGGCTGGAATCGTCGGACTTTGCGCGCTGGGCGGCCTTCTGGCTGTTCGTCGTCGCCTCGATTACCGACTACCTCGATGGTTACCTCGCCCGCATCTGGAACCAGACATCGAATATCGGCCGCATGCTCGACCCGATCGCCGACAAGCTGCTGGTCGCCTCGGTTCTGCTCCTGATGGCCGCGGACGGCACCATCGCCGGCTGGACGATCTGGGCCGCGATCATCATCCTGTGCCGCGAGATCCTCGTCTCGGGCCTGCGCGAATATCTCGCCGACCTCAAGGTCAGCGTGCCCGTCACGCGCATCGCCAAGTGGAAGACGGCGATCCAGATGTTCGCCATCGCCTTCCTGCTGGCCGGCCCCGCCGGCGACAAGATCCTGCCCTACACGACCGAGATCGGCATCACCCTGCTCTGGGCCGCCGCGCTCATCACCATGTATACCGGCTACGACTATTTCCGCGTCGGCCTGAAGCACATCGTGGACGAGTGAGATGACGAAGCTCGTCTATTTCGCCTGGGTGCGCGAACGGATCGGCAAGGGCGAGGAGGAGATCGACCTGCCCGCCTCCGTCAGGACCGGCGGCGACCTGCTCGCCTATCTGAAGACGCTCGGCGAGGACTATGCCCACGCGCTGGAGCATGAGAAGGTCATCCGCATCGCGATCAACCAGGAGCATGTCGAGCACGACGAGTCCATTCTCGGTGCCCGCGAGATCGCCCTCTTCCCGCCGATGACGGGAGGCTGAGCGATGACCGGCGACGTCCCGGTCGTCGTGCGTGTCCAGACGGAGGATTTCGACGCCGCCGCGGAAGCCGCCCGCCTTGCCGCCGGGCGGCGCGATGCCGGCGCCGTCGTCACCTTCACCGGCCTCTGCCGCGACGAGGGCGGCAGGCTTTCCGCGCTGGAGCTCGAACATTATCCCGGCATGGCCGAGGCCGAGATCGGCCGCATCTGCCGGAAGGCCGTGGAGCGCTTCTCGCTTCTCGGCATTACCGCCATCCATCGTGTCGGCAAGATCGCGCCGGGCGAGAACATCGTGCTCGTCATCGCGCTCGCCCCGCACCGCCACGCCGCCTTCGACGGTGCCTCCTTCGTCATGGATTTCTTGAAGACCTCCGCTCCTTTCTGGAAGAAAGAGCACTTTGCCGATGGTAGCGAGGGCGGCTGGGTGGATGCCAACGAAAGCGACGATCGGGCACGGGAGGCGTGGTCGTAGCGGAAATCCGCGCCATGGTGTGCCATGTCGCGTGGATACTCGGGTCGAGCCCGAGGATGACGCCAGAAGGCAGGGTATACAGACCAGCCATGTTGCCTTTTGCCGCACCGTTTGACGGTCAGGCAACCTCTCCTCCTCTCCGTCATCCTCGGGCTCGACCCGAGGATCCTGTGTGTTTGGTCTGATGTAAGATGGTTGCGGGAAGGAGGCCGAGAGGATCCAGGCCGCCGTTTGTGACGGCAGGCCGCGGCGTGGCTTGGTCCCTTCCCGCTTCGCCCATCAACCTGAACAGTTGCACGGGGCTGTCGCCACAGACCCCGCACACAGGAGCAGGCGCCATGACGATACACCATACCTTCATCGGCTGCGACATCGGCAAGGACATGATCGACATCTTCGATCCGAGAACGGCCAGGTTCTGCCGCATTCCCAACGAGCAGACCGCGCTGTCCGCTTTTGCCCGTGGTCTCGACCCGGCCACCGACCTGGTCGTCTTCGAGGCGACAGGTCATTGCGACCGGCTGCTGCGCCTGTGTCTTTCGCAGGCCGGCATCGCCTTTGCCCGCGTCAACCCGAAGACGGCCCGGCGCTTTGCCGAAGCGCGGGGACGGCTGGCCAAGACCGACCGCATCGATGCCCGCTCGCTTTGCGAGATGGGAACCATGTTCGGCCTGACGGCCGAGGCGCCGCCTTGCCCGGTGCGCGAACGGCTGGCGGCCCTTGCCCGCCGCCGGGATCAGCTCGTCGATGCCCGTGCAACCGAGCGCCGGCATCTTTGCGATGCCTTCGATCCCGCCGTCCGCGCCGACATCGAGGCCATGATCGCCATCCTCGGCGAGAGGATCGCCTCGATCCAGGCTGCGATCGACGAGCAGATGAAGAATGGACATCTCGCTCAGCAGGCGCACCGCCTTACCTCCGCGCCCGGCGTGGGCAAGGTGACAGCCTTGACCCTGCTGGCCCATATGCCCGAACTCGGCAGCCTTTCGCCCAAAACAGCCGCAAGCCTTGCCGGCCTTGCTCCCTTCAATGACGATTCCGGCAGGAGATCCGGCCGCCGCCGCATCAAGGGCGGCAGGCCACGCGTGCGAAAGGCCCTCTACATGGCGGCCCTCGGCGCCATCAAGGCCTCAGCGCGCCTGCGCGCCTTCCATCAGGCCGTCTCAGCCAGAACAGGTTCCGCAAAGGCCGGCATCATCGCCGTCGCGCGAAAGCTCATCACGATCCTCAACGCAATGCAGCGCGACAAAACTAACTTCGCTTGAACACAGTTGCCACCCGCACGGCACACCCTCTACGGCACCGGCCGCTCCCGCCGGAAAATCACCAGCAGCAGGACGAGCGCGGAAAAGATCACCAGGTCGCGCCATAAGAATTCGCCATACGCGCTCCACAACGTCTCGGCGAGACCCATGGCCGCGCCGCCGAGGGCGGAGAGCAGCGGCGTGCCCGCCCCGCCGATGGCGGCGATGAACAGCACCTTCACCCCGAAGACGAGGCCGCCGCCGAAATCCATGTTGCCGTAGTAGGAGACGGCGAGGATGCCGGTGAGGCTGGCGATCAATGCCGCCAGCGCATAGGCCGAGAGGTAGACGCCCGCGGCATCGACGCCGCAGAGTTCCGCCGCCTGCCGGTCCTCGGAGACCGCCCGCCAGCGCCGGCCCCAGGCGGAACGGGCGAGGAAAACATGGCCGGCAAGGACGATGATGGCCATGGCCGCGGTGTTCGCCAGTTGCAGCACCGTCAGCGCGACGGGAAAGGCCGGATCGCCCCACAGCATGACCGGCGTGTTGAGGAAGGGCGGCAGCCAGAGGCTGCGGGTGTCCGCGGCGAGCTGCGCCGTCTCCATCAACACCAGCACGACGCCGAGGGCGGCGACCACCACCGTATTGTCCGAGGAGAAGGCGAGCGGGCGCATGACATGGCGCCCGACGACGAGGCCGGCGCCGACGCCGTAGAGCAGCGCCACGACCGCGCCGAAGCCGAGCGCGGCGGGCAGCACCAGCCACAACCGGTCCCAGCCGTAACCGGAAAACAGGATGAACATCTGCGCGGCGAAGGCGAAGAGTGCGCCATAGGCGACATCCGCCCGGCGCGTCACGGCAAAGGCGATCGAATAGCCGAAGGCGAGTGCCGCATAGAGCGCGGCAACGGGCGCGGCATTGGCGATCTGCTGGAGGAAATAGGCCATGGCGGTTCCGGGCTTTCCCGCATTGTCACGCACGCCTCCCGGGAAGCCACTGCCTGCCCTTCTGGAACCGTGCTGGAAATTATAACTGGCAAAAAGACTTTTACCAGTTAGAATATCGCATGACCTTTTCCTGGACCCCGCATCGTTTCTCCGGCGGCGCGCTCGCCCTCGATGTCGCCAATTCCGTGGTGCTGCGCGGCGATCCCGATCGGCGGATCGACCGTTTCGCCGATCCCGCCATCATGGACGCCTTCCCCGCCGGGGCGGACAGGCACGGGGCGGAGCATGCGCGTTTCGGCCCGCTCGAGGCGGTGAGCGAGGATGGACGCGCGGGGCTGATCGCGCTGCGCGAGGCGATCGACCGGCATTTTCGCGCCGAAGTGCGGGGCCATGGCACGCCGGCGCTGCTTGCCGACCTCCTGGAGACCATCGCCGCCACGCTGCGCCGCTCGGGCAACCGGCCGCGGGCGCTCGATACCGCGACGGCGCGCTCCGCCCTCCTGCTGCTGGCACATCCGGAGCCGGAGCGGCTGAAGATTTGCCCGAACTGCCATTGGCTCTTCCTCGACCGCAGCCGCAACCGCTCGCGCGCCTGGTGCGACATGGCCGTCTGCGGCAACCGGGCAAAGGCCAGCCGCCATTACCACCGCAACCGCGAGGAGACACGGCCATGAAAAAATCCTGGCTGATCCTGCTGCCGCTCCTGCTCGTCCTTGCCGCCTGCCAGCGCGAGGCGGGAACCGATCCGCTGAAGCTGACGGGCAAGATGTTCGTCTTCAACTACCGCCTCGCCTATGCCACCTACATGGTGACGCTCGACCGCACCGCGCCGGTGCCGGAAGGTTCCGTGGTGCGGGCCGAGTTCGAGAATCCGGCGGGCGGCGCGCCGCTGACGCTGGAGCGCAAGCTGTTCGCCAATCTCACCCGCGTCGCGCTGGAGAGCCCGGACATTTCCTGCGTGAAGAAGGGCGTGCCCTACAAGGTGGCCATCCAGGTCGTCGGGCCCGACGGCGCGGTGCTGCAAAGCCTGGAAACCCAGGTCACCTCCAGTGCCGACCAGAGCATCCTGCCGGCAAAGGCCCTGGTCGTCGGCCCCGGCTACGACAGGAACCCGGAGGTGTTCAAGGACGGCAAGACACCCGCGCATTTCGAAACGGCGACGTGTCCCGCCAGCTGACGAATATTCGCCAGGGATCGCGCGTTCCATCCAAAGCTGCTCCCGGAGGATCGGACACATGCGATTCCTGCCTGCCCTGGCTTTCGGCTTTTTAGTGTTCTCCCCTGCGGCCCATGCCGAGGAGGCAGCGGACTGTCCGGCAAAGCCCGTAATCCTTGCCTTTTCGGATACGGTGCTGGCGGACCGGGAGAAACTGCCGCGCTTGAAGGCGCGCGGTTTCGGGGCGGAAGCGGCCTATCTGAAAATCCGCTACGGCAGCCTTTCCATGGACGAGGCGACAGCCCTCGCCCACGGACTGCGCGATGCCGGCGTGCGCGAGGCGATCGATCTTGCCGGCGCCCTCGATGCGACGCGCGACGGGTTCGATGCGCTGGGCGATGCCGATCCGGTTCAGCTCAACGGGCTGATTTCCACCGTGCGTGCGATCCTGCTGCATGGGGATGGCGACAGGTTGCTGGCCGCGATCGCCAGCCTGCCGCCGGAGCGGCAAGTCTCGCTCAGCGGGCGGATCGTGCCCGCCATCGCGGACCGGCCCGATGAGGAGAAGGCCAAACTCGCCGCGTCGGCGGGCCGCCACAAGCTGTTCTTCCTTCAGGCAGGGCTCGTTGCGAGCCAGCGCGACCCGAATGCCTGGCCGGTCTTCGTTGCCGGCTTTCCCGACACGACCAGGCTTGCGGACCTGACGCAGCTCTGGAGCTGGGCGCCGGCGCTCGTCGGCAGTCCGGCCCTGCCGCGGCTTCCGGTGCCTGACGCCGCGGCCCAGGCGACGCAGAAAAGCCTGCACACCGTCTGGATCGCGGCGGCGAAGGAGCCGGAACGCGATTTCCTGATGACCTATGTGAACCAGACCGGCGATATCGCCTCGACAGCAAAGGTGGCAGAGGTGGTTCTGGCCGAGATCACGGCCGGGCGGGTCAGGCCGGAGGGTCTTCTCGATCCGGCATGGCTGGTGGCCTACAGGGCTCTTCGCGCCGCAGGGCCCGATCCCGCCGTGGTCGACTCGACGCTCGAAAGCATACCCATCAATACGCGCCGCGTCGTGCCCCGGACCGGCAATGTCTCGGTACGGGACCTCATCGACCGGGTCGTGGCGATCGACACGCTCGCTCCCTACCTCGCCGGCAAATCCGATGTCCCTCCGGACATGCCGACGGACATCAGCCGGAAATTCCAGGCGGAATGGCCCTTGTGGGTGGAGCTTTCCAAATCCCTGAAATCCGTGCCGCTGACACCGCTCGCCAAAGACCCGATCAAGGCGCCGATCGTCGCGGAACTGCTGTTTGCCGGCGGCGACCATGCGCGCCTTGCCGATTTCGTCCTTGCCGTCGAGCCGGTCGAAACAAGGCTTGCCCTTGCCACGGATCTTGCAATTCGCCTCGATCGCGGCTGCCGGAGCTATCTGCGCCACCCGGCCGAAGCGCTGCTCCTGGCCGGCCAGCCGCTCTTCAAGTTCGATCCGGCACAATGAAAAACCGGAGCCTTCCGGCTCCGGTTTCCAAATTCTGTCAAAGGCTTCCGGCCGGAGCCGGACAACCGATTCAGCCGACGATTTCGGTGTCGGAGAACCAGTACTTGATTTCCTGGGCAGCGGTTTCCGGCGCGTCCGAGCCGTGAACCGAGTTCTCGCCGATCGACAGGGCATGCGTCTTGCGGATCGTGCCCTCGTCGGCGTTGGCCGGGTTGGTGGCGCCCATGACTTCGCGGTTCTTCAGGATGGCGTTCTCGCCTTCCAGGACCTGGACGACCGTCGGGCCGGAGGTCATGCCTTCAACGAGCTCGCCGAAGAACGGACGCTCCTTGTGAACGGCGTAGAAGCCTTCGGCTTCGCGCTTGCTCATCCAGACGCGCTTGGAAGCAACGACGCGCAGGCCCGCGTCTTCGAGCATCTTGGTGATCGCGCCGGTCAGGTTGCGCTTCGTCGCGTCCGGCTTGATCATCGAAAAGGTGCGTTCAATCGCCATTTTCCCGTTTCCCTTGGTTTTCCGGTGAAAGTGGCCGGTTCCATAGCCGCCAACGCCCCGCAAAACAAGAGGGGCGCCGCGATTGGCGCCGTCAGCGGCAAAGTTTCACGCCGCCGTCACACGGTGGCCGACGCCGCCGTGCAGGTCGAGGCAGCGGGCGAACCAGCCGGCGACGGGATCGCCCTCCTCCAGCACTTTCGTGCCTGCCGTCGTGCGCAGCCACTGCAGCGCGCCGAAGACGATGTAATCGGGGAAAAGCGGGCCTTCACCGCCGATGAAGGGCTGGACCTTCAGCATGTTGCGCAGCGGCTGGAGCTTCTTGGCGAAGCCCTCCACCTCCGTCTTGCCGGCCGCCGCGATGTCCTCCAGCGAGGCGCCGAGGCGCTCCTCGCGGCTGCGGCGGAAATAGACCTGGTCGGCGGGCTCCAGCAGGTTATGGATGTCGAGGATGGCGATACGGGTGACGGCCATGTGCAGGGTGGATTGCGACCAGTTCTCGATGAAGCGGGCCATCGCCCTGCCGCCCTCCCCGCCGAACAGCGACGGCCGGTCGGGATAGGCCTCGTCGAGATAGAGGGCGATGTCGAAACTGTCGCGCACCAGCCGGTCGCCGTCGCGCAGGAGCGGCACCGTCGTCGTGCTGCCGCCCTCGATGGCCGGGATCTCGGTAAAGCCGACCGGGACCGTCTCGTAGGCAAGGCCCTTGTGGGCGAGCGACATCACCGTCTTCCACACATGGGGCGAGAACTGGCGGGTCCGGTCGGCGCCGGAAAGCGCGTAGAGCAATCGGGTCATCAAAGCCTCGTTTCGGTTTGCCGCCATTGGAGCGCAGGACGGCGCCGTACGCAAATCAGATAATTTCATGGGTGACATTCACGCGGCCGATGCGCGCTTCGGCTATAGTTGCGGCAGATCACGGAGACAACGATGCTCGACCACTACCGCATGTTCGCCGCCTACAATGCCTGGGCCAACCGCACGCTTTACGCCGAGGTCGGCAAGCTCGACGACGAGGCCTTTCGCCGGAACCTCGGCGCCTTCTTCGGCTCGCTGCACGGCACGCTGAACCATCTGCTCGCCGCCGACCGGATCTGGATGAAGCGCTTCACGGGCAGCGGCGATGCGCCGGCACGCCTCGATGCGATCCTTCACGAGGATCTTGCCGGCCTTGCGGCGGCGCGGCAGGCGGAAGACGCACGCCTGATCGCCTATACCGAATCGCTCTCGGAAGCGGCGATCGCCACCGATTTCACCTATAGCCCGCTCACCAATCCGGCGGTCATCACCCACCCGCTCGGCCCCGCCCTCACCCACATGTTCAACCACCAGACCCACCATCGCGGCCAGTGCCACGCCATGCTGACCATGGTGGGCGGACCGAGCATCACGCTGGACCTCATCTCCTTCGTGCGCACCGAGGGATCGAAATTCCTATAAATTTTAGGGTGAGTGACCCTTCCTGTTCCTGCAATAGTGGTGATACAGTTGCACGGTATGGGAGCGCTCGGCATCGATTTTGGGGGCTGCTCCGTCCTGTCACCCAAGTGACAGGCACGGGCGATCGGTAATGGGATAGTCGCTGCCATCGGGGCTGGTGCGGGACGGCACAGGCCTCTCCTGAAAGAGGGAAGAACAATGGCAAGAACGACCGAAGAGTGGGCAGCCCTGCTCGGCAGTACGCTTTGCAAGATGGCACGGGTTTACGGTACCGATGCCCCGAATGCCTACCTGCCGGAGGAGTGCTATCCGGTAATCGAGAAGACCTTCGAAGTGGCGCTGAAGGAAGCCCGCGCGGAGGGTTACGCGGCAGCGATGCGCGAACTCCAGCAAAATCGCGCGCCCCGCAGCAAGGAACCGGCCCGTTCGACCGTGATCGGGCAGGTGATGCGGGTGATCCCGCTCGCCCGGCGGACGGCGTGAGGTCCTGAACCATATCCCCGTGCGGCGGCGTCCGCGTGATGCCGCTGCACCCCGCGCAAGCGGGCTTGCGCATCGTCAACTTTGACCTGAATCTTTCTTCAGCACACGTAAAATTAACCGTGCAATCCGATAGTTACGCCGACCTTCCCCGAGCGCTGGCCCCACCCGCGCACCACCTGACGGCGTTTCATGAGCAGCAAAGACAGCACCACCCCGAAAGACACGCAGCCCGCCGTTCCGCCGATTACGGCGCGCATCGCGCATGTGATGGCCAATCTCGGCATTGCCGGCCTGCCGCGCAACTACGAACTGCTTTTCGAAGCGCTGAACGGCAATGCGAGCGTGGCGCGCGAGATCGCGGCGCTCGGCAAGGCACCGGAGCAGGCAGCGCTCGATTCGATCGCGCTGCGCCATTCCCTGCCCAGCCACAATGTGCTGGCGGCAGGCCAGGCGGCGGGCGAAGCGGTGCGCGTGCTCGCCGAAATCTCGAGCGCAGCGGAAACCAGCCGGCGCAATCGCGCGGCCGCCCTGCAGGAACTGGAGGAAATCGCCGCCCGCATGCGCAAGGACCCGGTGCTCGGCATTTCCGACTTTTCCAACGACACGGTCCGGCTGCTGTCGATCCTGCGCGACATCCTTGGGGCCGACCGCGCGTCCACCGCACGGCTGGAAGACCTGCAGGCCCATCTCGATGGCCTGCGCTCGGGCCTTTCCGTCAGCCGGGAAGCACTGACCCATGACCCGGTGACCGGCCTTGGCAACCATGCAGCGCTGCTCGGCCGGCTGAAGGCCTTCTTCCAGGCGGAGGCGGCGAACGCGACCTCGGCCCTTTTGATGTTCCGCGTCGAACAGCTTAGGGAATTCGCCGAGAGCCATCCGGCGGGCGCTGCGGAAAAGACGCTGAAGCGGCTTGCCGCCATCTTCCGCCGGTCGGTCAAGAAGGAGGATTTCGTCGCGCGCACCGGGCCGGACGTCTTCTGCCTGCTGCTCTCCAATGTCAGCCGCGAGATCGCCGTGACGATCGCCCGCCGCATCGCCGTGCGGGTTGCGGAAAAGCCCTTCCCCTTCATGGACCGGGAACTGCCGGCCGGCTTCCTGACCTTGACGGCCGGCGTCTCCATGAGCGACGCGGCCAGGACGCCGGCCACGTTCTACGACCAGGCGGAACAGGCGCTCGCCTATGCGGGCGACGCCGGCATTGCGCTGCGCATCTATTCGGCGGAAGTCGCCGATCGGGCCGGCCGGGCCTATCGCGGTGGCGCGGCGGCCTGACGCCGCCGCCTTCCCCGCTTTCTGTTTTGACACCATTTCGGGCGCAAAACCGCTTCGCACTTTCGCTGGAATTGCTCTATAGACCCGGCATGATCACGATTTCCGGCCTCACCGCCCGCGTTGCCGGGCGTCTCCTCATCGATAACGCCTCCCTTTCGCTGCCGAGCGGGGTGAAGGTGGGTCTTGTCGGCCGCAACGGCACCGGCAAGTCCACGCTGTTCCGCGTCATCACCGGCCAGCTTGCCGCCGAAGCCGGCAGCATCTCGCTGCCGAAGAACGCGCGCATCGGCCAGGTGGCGCAGGAGGCGCCGGGCACGGACGACCCGCTGATCGAGATCGTGCTGGCCGCCGACAAGGAGCGCGCCAGCCTCCTGAAGGAAGCGGAAACGGCGACCGATCCGCACCGCATCGCCGAAATCCAGACGCGCCTCGGCGATATCGGCGCCCATTCGGCGGAAGCCCGCGCGGCGAGCATCCTTGCCGGCCTCGGCTTCGACCACGAGGCGCAGCAGCGCCCGGCAAAGAGCTTTTCCGGCGGCTGGCGCATGCGCGTGGCGCTGGCGGCGGTGCTGTTCTCCGAGCCGGACCTCCTGCTGCTCGACGAGCCGACCAACTATCTCGACCTCGAAGGCACGCTATGGCTGGAAGACTATGTGCGGCGCTATCCGCACACGGTCATCATCATCAGCCACGACCGGGATCTCCTCAACACCGCCGTCAACGCCATCGTGCATCTCGACCAGCAGAAGCTGACCTTCTATCGCGGCTCCTACGACCAGTTCGAGCGCCAGAAGGCCGAGGCCGACGAATTGCAGATGAAGGCGAAAGCCAAGAACGAGGCTGCGCGAAAACACCTGCAAAGCTTCATCGACCGTTTCAAGGCCAAGGCCACCAAGGCCAAGCAGGCGCAGAGCCGCGTCAAGGCGCTGGAGCGCATGGGCACGGTCGCCGCCGTCGTCGAGACGCATGTCCAGCCGATCACCTTCCCGGAGCCGGAGAAACAGCCGGCCTCGCCGATCGTCGCCATCGAGGGCGGCGCGGTCGGCTATGTGCCGGGCAAGCCGATCCTCAGGCAGATCAACCTTCGCATCGACAATGACGACCGCATCGCCCTGCTCGGCTCGAATGGCAACGGCAAGTCGACCTTCGCCAAGTTCATCTCCGGCCGGCTGGAGGCCGAATCGGGCGTGGTGAAGCGCGCGCCGGGCCTCAAGATCGGCTTCTTCGCCCAGCACCAGCTCGACGACCTCGTTCCCGAGCAATCGCCGGTCGAGCATGTGCGCAGGCTGATGCCGGAGGCGCCGGAAGCGAAGGTGCGCGCCCGCGTGGCGCAGATGGGGCTTGCGACGGAGAAGATGTCGACACCCGCCAAGGATCTTTCCGGCGGCGAGAAGGCGCGCCTCCTGATGGGCCTTGCGGCCTTCGACGCACCGAACCTGCTCATCCTCGACGAGCCGACCAACCATCTCGACATCGACAGCCGCCGCGCGCTGATCGAGGCGCTGAACGACTACGAGGGCGCCGTCATCCTCATCTCGCACGACCGGCACCTCATCGAGGCGACCGTCGACCGGCTCTGGCTGGTCAACAACGGCACGGTGAAGACCTTCGACGGCGACATGGAGGAATATCGCAGCCTCATCGTCCAGTCCGGCAAGAAGGACGACCGGGAGAAGTCCGCCTCCAACAGCGGCGAGGCCAGCAAGGCGGACCTGCGCAAGGCGAATGCCGACCGGCGCGCCCAGCTCGCCCCGCTGAAGAAAAAGATCAATGAAATCGAATCCCTGACGGCGAAGCTGCAGAAGCAGATTCAGCTTCTTGACACGGAGCTTGCAGATCCGGCGCTCTACGAGAAGAGCCCGGCCAAGGCGGCGGAGAAGGCCAAGCTGCGCTCCATGGCGGTCGACAAATTGAACGATGCCGAGGAACAGTGGCTGGAGCTTTCGGCGGAATACGAGGAGGCGATGGCCGGGTAACGCGCCTTCCTCCTCAACCGCCGCAACGCTTCGTTAACCATGATTTGACAAAAGTTCTCGCAAGATCATTGCCTTGCGAGTGCACCCGATGCGTTGCCGTCTGCTTCTTGCCGCGTTGGCGGCCCTCTCCGTTCTTGCCGGCTGCAACACGACCAAGCCGCGCCCTTCCGCCCAGACCGCCTTTGCCGAGACCGGGACGACGAAGAAGCTCGACGCGGACGATCCCGTGCCGATGTCGCCGGCCCGCTGGGCCGGGCATACGGGGCTTGCGGGGCGGACCCTTGCCGTCGCCTCGCTCGGCGACCTGAAGCTGAAGCACAAGGAGGTCGTGCTGACCTTCGACGACGGCCCCGTGCCCGGCCGCACCGAGGCGATCCTCGACACGCTCGACCGCTACGGCGTGAAGGCGACCTTCCTGATGGTCGGCCAGATGGCGGACGCCTATCCGGCGATCGCCCGCAAGGTCGTCGCGCGCGGCCATACCGTCGGCAGCCACACCTATCGCCACGCCAACCTGCGCTACCTCGCCTTCGAGGCGGCGATGGCGGAAATCCGCAAGGGCGAAAAGGCCGTGGAACGCGCCACCGCCCGCCGGCCGGATTTCTTCCGCTTCCCCTATCTGGCGGATACGTCGGCGCTGCGCAGCGCCGTCGCCCGGCGCGGCACCATCATCATGGACATGGACGTCGATTCGAAGGACTACTTCAAGGTGACGCCCGCCTCCGTCGCGAGCCGCACCATGCAGGGCCTGCGCAAGCGCGGTCGCGGCATCATCCTGATGCACGACATCCACAAGCGCACCGCCACCGTGCTGCCCTCGCTGCTCGCGCAGCTGAAGGCGGAAGGCTATTCGGTGGTGACGCTGCGCCACACGGGCGACGCCGGGCCGCAGCTGCTCGCCATGGCCGGCCGATAAGGCGGCTCAGCCGAGCTCGAAGGTCGTGATGCCGTAGATATGGCCGAGCGGCAGGTCCGGCGCCGTGCCCCGGTACATGCGCGCCGTCTCGAAGACCGGCGAGAGACCGTGGCGCACGCACAGCGCCTTGGCCTCGGCGTTCGGCGCGGGAATGTCGAGAAAGATCTCCCCGCCGCCGACGGTGGCGACCAGCGCCCGGAAGATCAGCTCGGCGCCGACATCGGTGTCGGAGAACAGCGGTCCGATCTTGAAGCCTTCCCGGCAGGCGCGGATCGTGCCGTAGCCGGAAATGCCGGTGCCATGCAGAAGCGCCACGCTCTGGCGCGTCTCCTGCTCCTTCAGCCATTCGCGCAGGAACGCCTCGCGGCGTGCCGGATTGAAACGCGCATCGTAGTCGACGATCAGCGGCATGTGGACCGGGGAAACCGGCGTCAGCCGCGAATCGGCCGGCATCGGGCTCTGCACCCGGCCGCCATGGCGGATATTGGCATGGGCATAGGCGAAGCCGGAGCGGCGATAGTTCTCCTGCTGGGTGACGACGCCGTCGAGCCCGACGAGGCGTCCTTCCGCCAGATCCATCGCCGCGTTCCACAGGCGCAGGCCGACGCCCTGCCCGCGCACCTGCGGATGCACGATGTAGAAGCCGAGGAACGCGTAGTCCGCGCCGTAGCGCACGAGCGAGACCGCCCCCACGAGGCGCTTGTCCGCCTCTGCCACGAGATAGCCCTCGGGATCGGCCGCCCAGAACGGCGCGGCGTCGCCGAGACCCGGATTCCACCCTTCCGCCGCCGCCCAATCCAGAATGTCGACCAGTTCGTCGCGATAGGCCTTGCGAATCTCGATATCCATGGCGTGCCCTTGCCCGTGCCGTTCCACATCCAATCTTTCAACCGCAGCAAGGGCTGTCAACCTCGCGGACAACCGCCGGAAAAGCTCAAAAAACAGGCAGATAGCGACAAAACCCCACCTAAGACGAAAGTCGTAGCAGAGGCTTTCACCTTCCTTGCCGCCTCGGCTTGAAACCCCCTTGCCGACATGGTTAGGTTTCCGCCGATGACAAAGGGCGGAAAACCACCGCCCGCCATTGGGAGGAAAACTATGGATCGTCGTTCATTCATGAAGAAGGCCGGTGTCGCCGGCGTGGGCGGTGCGGCCGCCACCGTGCTTGCGGCCCCGGCCCTCGCGCAGAGCAATCCGAAGATCAACTGGCGCCTCGCCTCCTCGTTCCCCAAGTCGCTCGACACGATCTATGGCGGCGCGGAAGTCCTGTCGAAATACGTGTCCGAAGCAACGGACGGCAATTTCCAGATCCAGGTTTTCGCCGCCGGTGAAATCGTGCCCGGCCTGCAGGCCGCCGATGCCGCATCCGCCGGCACGGTCGAGGCCGCACATACCGTTTCCTACTACTACTGGGGCAAGGACCCGGTCTGGGCCCTCGGCGCAGCCGTGCCCTTCGCGCTTAACGCCCGCGGCATGAACGCCTGGCAGTACCATGGCGGCGGCATCGACCTCTTCAACGAATTCCTCGCCACCCAGGGCCTCGTCGGCTTCCCGGGCGGCAATACCGGCGTGCAGATGGGCGGCTGGTTCCGCAAGGAGATCAAGACCGTCGCCGACCTGCAGGGCCTGAAGATGCGCATCGGGGGCTTTGCCGGAAAGGTCGTCGAGAAGCTCGGCGTCGTGCCGCAGCAGATCGCCGGCGGCGACATCTATCCCTCGCTCGAAAAGGGCACGATCGACGCGGCCGAATGGGTCGGCCCCTATGACGACGAGAAGCTCGGCTTCTACAAGGTCGCGCCCTACTACTACTATCCCGGCTGGTGGGAAGGCGGCCCGACGGTGCATGCCATGTTCAACAAGGCAGCCTTCGACGGCCTGCCGAAGGCCTACCAGTCGCTGCTGCGCACGGCCTGCCAGGCGACCGACGCCAACATGCTGCAGAAATACGACTACCTGAACCCCTCGGCCATCAAGCGCCTCGTCGCCGCTGGCGCGAAGCTCAGCCCGTTCAGCCAGGAAATCCTGTCGGCCTGCTTCGACGCGTCCAACGAGGTCTATGCGGAGATGGAAGCCTCGAACCCGACCTTCAAGAAGATCTGGGACTCGATCAAGGCCTTCCGCGGCGAGTACTACCTCAACGCCCAGATCGCCGAATACAACTACGACACCTTCATGATGATCCAGCAGCGCAGCAACAAGCTGTAAGCCCTGCCGGAGGACGACGTGAAAAACCCCGGGGCAGCGATGCCCCGGGGTTTTTTCTTGCCGATCGAACCGGTGGAATGCCCCTCATCCCGCTGCCGCGACCTTCTCCCCGCAAGCGGGGAGAAGGAGATATGCCGCACTGGCCCGCGATTTTCGGGAAACCCTCGCCTCCTTTTCCTTCTCCCCGCTTGCGGGAAGAAGGTGGCCGGCAGGCCGGATGAGGGGCGAGCCCGCCGCCGCCTCAGTTGAACGACGGCGGGCTCGACAGATCGGTCGCCGGTTTCTCTCCGCCCTCGGCCGGCTTCTGCTCGCCGCTGCCCTCCAGCGGGTTGCCGGCGGGAAGCTGCAGGCCGCCCGGCAGGCCGAGGCCGCCGCCATTGTCGGGCAGCGTCAGGCCGCCGCCGAAACCGGGCACCTCGATCTTGATGGTCGCCGGATCGACGCCGCTGCCCTCGCCCTTGTAGTGCATGACCATGCCCGGGAAGAGGATGGTGAGGCCTACCATGACGATCTGGATGCCGACGAAGGGTACGGCGCCCCAGTAGATCTGCCCCGTCGTCACGGGCTGCATCTTCTTGCCCGTCACCTTGTCGAGATAGGGCACCTTGGCAGCGACCGAGCGCAGGTAGAACAGCGCAAAGCCGAAGGGCGGGTGCATGAAGCTCGTCTGCATGTTGATGCCGAGCAGCACGCCGAACCAGATGAGGTCGATGCCGAGCTTGTCGGCGGCCGGCGCGAGCAGCGGCACGATGATGAAGGCGAGCTCGAAGAAATCGAGGAAGAACGCCAGGAAGAAGACCAGCACGTTCACCGCAATCAGGAAGCCCGTCTCGCCGCCCGGCAGGGAAACCAGCAGATGCTCCACCCACAAATGCCCGTTCACGCCGTAGAAGGTCAGCGAGAAGACGCGGGCGCCGATGAGTATGAAGAGCACGAAGGAGGAAAGACGCGTGGTGGCGGTGAGCGCCGAGCGGACCACGTCCATGGTGAGCCGGCCCTTGGCCGCCGCCATGACGAGCGCGCCGACCGCGCCCATGGCGCCGCCCTCCGTCGGCGTCGCGATGCCGAGGAAGATCGTGCCGAGCACGAGGAAGATCAGCGCGAGCGGCGGGATCAACACGATGATGACCTGCTGGGCCAGCCGCGACATCATGTTGATATTGAGCGTCTTGTCCGCCACCGCGACGATGTAGATGAAGAGGACGCCGACGGTGCCGCCGAGGATGTCGGCGTTCTCGCCCTGCGTCGGATAGAGATAGATATGCGCCGCATAGGCAAAGCCGGCCGCGACGGCGAGCGCGATGGCCAGCGAGGTCACGCCCGAGCCGAGCGAACGCGCCTCCAGCGGCAGCGCCGGCATGGAGTCCCGCCTGAGGAAGGTCATCAGCAGGATGTAGAGCATGTAGAGCCCGGTCAGCACCAGCCCCGGAATGAGCGCGCCGGCATACATGTCGCCGACCGAGCGGCCGAGCTGGTCGGCAAGCACGATGAGGACGAGCGAGGGCGGGATGATCTGGGCAAGCGTGCCGGAGGCCGCGATGACGCCCGAGGCGATCGACCGGTCATAGCCGTAGCGCAGCATGATCGGCAGCGAGATGAGGCCCATCGCGATGACCGACGCGGCGACGACGCCGGTGGTGGCGGCAAGCAGCGCGCCGACGAAGATGACCGCATAGGCAAGGCCGCCGCGGATCGGCCCGAAGAGCTGGCCGATCGTGTCGAGAAGGTCCTCGGCCATGCCCGACTTTTCGAGCACGATCCCCATGAAGGTGAAGAAGGGGATGGCGAGCAATGTGTCGTTCGACATCACCCCCCAAAGCCGTTCCGGCATCGCGTTCAGCAAGGGCCAGGACAGGTTGATCGAATCGGAGAGGGGCGCGAGCTCCACGCCGATGATGAAGAAGAGCAGGCCGTTCGCCGCGAGCGCGAATGCCACCGGATAGCCCAGCAGCAGGAACACGATCAGCGACATGAATTGAGATAGCCCATGACATCGGCGCCGGCGCGGTCGGAGAAGGTCTTGGTCACCAGCGTCTGGACCTTGTCCTTCGGCCAGTCGTTCTTCTTCGGGTCCGGGCAATCGGCGACCGTGTTGCAGCGCTTCCACTCGGCGGCGTCATAGGGCACGCCGTGCTCGAGCTTCACCATCTCGTACTTGCCGAGAAGGGCCGTCGGCGCCCAGTAGTAGCCGACCCAGCCTTCCTTGCGCTCGTAGGCCTTCGCGATCGAGCCGTCGAGGCCGGCGGCCGAGCCGGTGTCGACCAGCGTGAAGTTCGCCGCTTCCCCGCCATAGGCCTTGTAGCCGACATTCCCCAAGTGGCCTGCCGCTTGACTTCAAGATCGCCTGATTTTGCTCGCTGGGCAAGCGTTTTTCGCCCCGAGCGGTGTCTGTCGTCGCGCAAACGGCCGAAGTCGGGTGGATCAAGCCTCGAACCCGCAGCATTCTGGCCCGGCAGAGCCGCTTTTCCGCGCGGCAGACGGACCTGTCCTGCCGCTTTCGTTCAGCTTGGGCATGGATCGTGGTCATGCGCATGACGGAGGCGTTCGAAGACGGCGGATGGCGGCAAGGACGGCCCGCACCATCGGGCCGGTGACGGCGACCTCGGCCAACTGGAAGGTAATGGCGCGGGCGTGGCGGACGACGCGGGCGCCGATCTTGATCAGCTTGAGTTGCAGGCTGGTCAACGACCAGTCCGCCATGGCCTCGGGCAGTTCGATGCAGCGCAGGAAGGTTGCCAGGTTGTAGGCCAGCGCGTGCAGTTGCAGCCGCACCTCGTTGTGCCGGAACTTCCGGCATGACAGCCGCGTCCAGCGAAAGGCATATTTGCCTTCCTTGATGTGCTGCTCTGCGGTGCCGCGCTGGTTGTAGAACCTCACCACCCAGTCTGGCTCCATCGGCAGGTTGGTGACGATGAAGCCGACTTTGGGGAACAGCTCGCCCGGATGCCATTCGATCTTGGCGATGACGCGGCGCGGCTTGTCCCAGGACGCCGCCTGATACTCGAAGTCCTCGAAGAACCGTTTGACCTTGGTCAGCGAAGGCCGTCCCACGGGCCGTGTCAGCCGATGCGCGATCTTCTCGCGCAAGACGGCGTTGGCGGGCAGACGGATGGCGTAGAAGAACCTGGCTTCTTCCAGCCGCATATAGATCGCGGGGATCGCGTAGGCAGCGTCGGCCCGGAAGAAGCGTCCACCAAGGTCGCGGCCAGCATATCGGGCAATGACGGGATCAAGGACATCCCGCCAGCCATCGGCGCTGTGGACATTGCCGTTACGCAGGGCGCAGCGCTCCAGCATGCCAAACTGGTTGAACAAGAAGATGGGGTGATAGCAGGTGCAGTCGAAATGCCCGTTCCAGGCAGCACCTTCCTGATCGCCGTGGGTGGGGCTGACCGAGCTGTCCATGTCCAGCACGATGTATTTCAACCCGTTGCGGTCATGAAACCGGTCGATCCATTGGCCGTTCAGATCGGCCAGCGCCGCCCGGTTCGCGGCCAGAGCCAGCGTCTCGGTCTCGAACCGTCCCATCTGCGATGCCGAAGCAGCTTGCGCCTCGACGGCCCTGCCGCCAACGACCTGACGCATCACGGGATCGAGGGCCAAGCGGTCGGCATCGTTCACATCCTCGTATCCGGCCAGTCGTCCGAACACCGATTGCCGGAACAATCCGTCAAGCCGATGGAGCGTGTTCTTCCCGGTGCGGCTGTCTCGCAGCGCCTCCGACGCCAGATTGGACAGGCCGAGCACGTCATCAAGCTCGCGCATCACCAGCAGGCCACCGTCTGAACTGATCTGCGCACCACGGAACTCCAGACGCACACGGCGGTCGAAATCAACCCGATCTCCCCGCGCCAAGCCCGCACCCTCCAGGTGATCCATGAAACGCGCCCCTCGCAGCCGTCAACGCCATGATTTATATGCGAAATATCACGATTACGACAGCGAAATCAGCGACTTACTTGGAGAATGTGGGATGAACATGATCGGCGCAAGGTTTTCCGCGATGAATTCGATCATGCGCCCTTCTCCTCTGCGATGACCGAATCGAGCGGCGCGTGCGTCGGCACGTAGGGCGTCGGGTCCTCCATATCGCCGCGCATGATGGCGATCTTCTTGATGATCTCGGAAACGCCTTGGAAGGCCAGAAGGACGAAGCCGGCCAACAGGATGGCCTTGGCCGGCCAGACGATCAGGCCGCCGGCGCTGGAAGAGCCCTCGCCCGAGCGGAACGACATCAGGACATAGGGAACGAGGAAGTAGACCATCAGCAGCACGAAGGGCATCAGGAAGAGGCAATGGCCGATGAGGTCGATCCAGTGCTGCACCCTGCGCGAGAACTTGCCGTAGACCACGTCGATGCGGATATGCTCGTTCTGCGCCAGCGTATAGGCGGCGGCGAGCATGAAGGCGCCGCCGAACAGATACCATTGTGCCTCGAGCCAGGCGTTGGACGATGTGTTGAAGACCTTTCGGACGACGGCATTTCCGGCACTGACGAGCACGGCGATCAGGATCAGCCAGCCGACGGCCTTCCCGATATTTTCCGTGATCACGTCGATGAGCCGGCTGAAGGCCAGCAGCGCTTTCATGAGAACTCCTCCCCGCTTGGTATGTTATTGCTTTGGTGCCAAGCACAGGCAGAGTGCCGATTTCAAGGCTCGTTTCAAGTCCGCGGCCCGGTTTTCCCGGCCTGAGAGCCTGCATTAGACGAAAGGCGAATACGGCTTCGGCCGCATTGCACAATCGATAGGCAGATATGCGCGCGCCGGCACCCTTGCCCCAACCGGCGGTTCTGCTACAACAGTGCCAAATCATCATACAAATGAGGGCGGAGCCATGTCCCCGATCAAACTCGCAATCGTCGGCGTCGGCAAGATCGTGCGCGACCAGCATCTTCCGGCCGTCGCGAAGAACGGCGACTACAGGCTGATCGCCGCGGCGAGCCGCCACGGTACGGTCGACGGCATCGACAATTTCACGTCGATCGACGCGATGCTGGCCGCCGTTCCCGCCATCGAGGCCGTGTCGCTCTGCATGCCGCCGCAATATCGCTACGAGGCGGCCGAAAAGGCGCTGTCGGCCGGCAAGCACGTCTTCCTGGAAAAGCCGCCGGGCGCGACGCTGTCCGAGGTCGCCGACCTCGAATCGCTCGCCGCCGCCAGGGGCCTCACGCTCTTCGCCAGCTGGCATTCGCGCTATGCCCCGGCGGTGGAAGCGGCGAAGGCCTTCCTCGCCGGCACGACGATCCGCTCCATGCGGGTGATCTGGAAGGAAGACGTGCGCCATTGGCATCCGAACCAGGAGTGGATCTGGCAGGCGGGCGGCCTCGGCGTCTTCGACCCGGGCATCAACGCGCTGTCCATCGTCACCCATATCCTGCCGCGCCCGGTCTTCCTCACCGCCGCCACGCTGGAATTCCCGGAGAACCGCGACGCGCCGATCGCCGCAACGATGACCTTCACCGATGCCAGGGGCCTCGACCTTGCCGCCGAGTTCGACTGGCGGCAGACCGGCAAGCAGAGCTGGGACATCGTCGCTGAGACCGATGCCGGCGAGATGGTTCTGTCGGAGGGCGGTGCGAAGCTCTCCATCGACGGCAAGCTGGTGCACGAGGAGCCTGAGCAGGAATATCCGATGCTCTACAAGCACTTCGCCGATCTGGTGAAGGCCGGAAAGTCCGACGTCGACCTCGCGCCGCTGCGCCACGTCGCCGACGCCTTCATGCTTGGGCGGCGGAAGTTCGTCGAGGCGTTCTACGATTGAGGCAGAGGTCGCCCCTCATCCCGCTGCCGCGACCTTCTCCCCGCAAGCGGGGAGAAGGGATATGCCGTGCCGGTTTCCTCAATCCTTGCCGCTTCGTGGGGCAAGTCCCCTCTCCCCGCTTGCGGGGAGAGGGTTAGGGTGAGGGGCGCCCCTCGGCACTCCTAAGCCTTCTTCATCCAGCGTCCGTCGCTGTTCTGCTGCCAGTAGGTGAGCTGGTGCCCCTCGCCTTTCAGGCGTTTCCAGTGCGCGCGCGCCGTCTCCACCTCGGCCTGGTCGTAGCCGTCGAACATGAAGATGACGCGCTCATAGGCCTCGAGCGGCGGCGGCTCGGCGCCGGCGACGAGGAAGCGCACCGTCGCGCCGTTCGCATTGTCGGCGGCGGTCGTCAGCAGCACCGGCTGTTCGGCCGGAAAGGCCTGCTCGTCGGTGCCGTGCGGCAGAAAGCTGTCCTCGCGGAAGGTCCACAGATGCGTGTCGAGCGCATCGCGCCGCTCCGCGTCGCCGGCCTGCACGACAACGCGCCAGCCGCGCTCGAGGCTCTTGTCGAGGAGCGGCGGCAGCGCGTCCTCCAGCTTCGATTCGGTCAGGTGGTAGAAGAGGACCTCGCTCACCCTCTCCTCACCCTTCATAGTTCGCGCGCACCAGCTCATCCAGCAGGCGCACGCCGAAGCCGGAACCCCAGGACTGGTTGATCTCGTCCGTCGGCGAGCCCATGGCCGTGCCGGCGATGTCGAGATGCGCCCAGGGCGTGTCCTTGACGAAGCGGTGCAGGAACTGCGCGGCGGTGATCGAGCCGGCATAGCGTCCGCCGGTGTTCTTCATGTCGGCGAACTTGCTGTCGATCATCTTGTCGTATTCGCGGCCGAGCGGCATGCGCCACAGGCGCTCGTTCGTCGAAAGGCCGGCGGCGGTGAGGCGCGCGGCAAGCGTGTCGTCGTTGGAGAAGAGGCCGGCATGATGGCTGCCGAGCGCGACCATGATCGCGCCGGTCAGCGTCGCGAGGTTCACCATGAACTGCGGCTTGAACGTCTCGTTGCAGTACCAGAGCGCGTCGCACAGCACGAGGCGGCCTTCGGCATCGGTGTTGATGACCTCGATCGTCTGGCCGGACATCGACTTGACGATATCGCCGGGACGCTGGGCGTTGCCGTCGGGCATGTTTTCCACAAGGCCGAGGATGCCGACGACATTCGCCTTCGCCTTGCGGGCGGCGAGCGTGTGCATCAGGCCGATGACGGCGGCCGCCCCGCCCATGTCGCCCTTCATGTCCTCCATGCCGGCGGCCGGCTTGATGGAGATGCCGCCCGTATCGAAGACGACGCCCTTGCCGATGAAGGCGATCGGCCGGTCCTTGTCCTTGCCGCCCTTCCAGTGCATGACCGCCAGGCGCGGCGGGCGCACCGAACCCTGCGCGACGCCGAGCAGCGCGGCCATGCCGAGCTTCTTCATCTCGCGCTCGGTGAGGATGTCCACCTCGACGCCGAGCTTTTCGAGCGCCTTGGCCTTGTCGGCGAATTCGACCGGGCCGAGCACGTTGGCCGGCTCGTTGACGAGGTTGCGGGCGAGAATCACGCCCTCGGCGACGGCATCGGACACCTCGTTCGCCTTCTTGGCGGCGCTGGCGACGGCGGTGACGATCGTCACCTTCACGGCCTTGCCGTTCTTCGCCTCGTCGTCCTCGTCCTTCTTCGTCTTGTAGGTGTCGAAGCTGTAGGCGCCGAGCTGCATGCCGAGGGCGAAGTCGGCGGCGTTCTTCGCCGTCACCGTTACGCCCGGCGCGTCGAGATAGACCGTCGCCTTCTCCGCGCGGCCGATCCTGGCGGCAGCGGCGCCGCCGGCCTTCAGCCAGTCGTGGGGACCAAGCTTTTCCGCCTCGCCGAGGCCGAGCACGAGGATGCGGTCGACCGGCGCCCCGTGCGGCGCCAGAACGTCGAGCGTCTTCAGGGCCTTGCCGGTGAACTTCGCGACATCGGCGGCACGGGCGACGACACCTTCCGGATCGACCTCGCCAAGACCGGCCGCCGCCTGGCCGGCAATCTGCAGGAGAACCGCAAGGCCGCCCGAAGCGCGCGCCGTCTTTGCGAAACCGATGTCGAATCTGGAAGCCATGACCTACTCCGAATGTAATGCCGGCGGGCCTGCCGCCCGTCCGGAAGGCCGCCAATCTCATCAATTCCTTGTCGCTTTTGCGGCGCTTGGCAAGATGCGACACCTTGTTTACAGATGGTCGGGCATGCTTGTTCGCCATAAATTTTCCTTGGCCGGTGAGACTCCGGCCTATGGCATCGGCCTGCGGAAACCTTATATGCCCCTGGCCGCTCCGACGGGTGCCCCTGCACGAGACCGGAGCCATTTGTCGCAAACGCGGACGAAACGATGAAACTGATCGAGCGCTATATCCTGCGGCGGGCGTCGCTCATGTTCGTCGCCACGCTCGTTCCCCTGCTCGGTATCGTCTGGGTCACGCAGGCGCTCGGCAGCATCAACCTCGTCACCGACAGCGGCCAGTCGATCTTCGCCTTCCTGAAGCTCGCAACGCTGATCCTGCCTTCGGTGATCCCGATCATCCTGCCCTTCGCGTTCGTCATCGGCGTATCGCAGACGCTGACCGTCATGAACTCCGATTCGGAGCTGACCGTGCTGAACTCGGCCGGCGCCTCGCGCATGACGATCATCCGCCCGGTGATGATCCTCGCCGTGGCGATGAGCCTCGTCTCCTTCGCCGTCGACAATTTCATCGAACCCTATTCGCGCACCGCCGTGCGCAAGATGATCGCGACGGCCCATGCCGACATGCTCTCCTCCGTCGTGCAGGAGAACACCTTCCGCAAGATCACCGACGGCCTCTACGTGCAGGTGGCCGAGCGGCGCAATGGCGGCGTGCTCTCCGGCCTCTTCGTCGCCGATACGCGCGATCCGCGCTTCGAGCTCGTCTACTATGCCCGCGAGGGCGCGGTGGACGAGAACAGCTCGGCGCTCGTCATGAAGGACGGCGAGGTGCACCGCAAGCTGCCGGACGGCAACGTTTCGATCATCAAGTTCGATTCCTACGCCTTCGACCTTGCCGACCTCACCCAAAGCGTCGGCAAATCCAACGTGCGGGCCAAGGATCGCGACCTCATCTATCTCTTCGATCCAGACCCCAACGATCCGCAATACAAGAAGAACCCCGGGGCCTTCACGGCCGAGATCCACCGCCGCTTCACCGAATGGCTCTTCCCGGCGGTCTTCGGCCTTATCGCGCTCGTGGTCAGCGGCGATGCCCGCTCGCATCGCGAGGCGCGCGTGCATCCGATGATCACGGCGCTGGTGACCGCGCTCTTCGTGCGCTGGGCCAGCTTCTACGCGTCGAACAATGCGGAAGATTCCGGCTATTACATCCCGATCATGTATCTCATTCCCATCATCACGGCGGCGCTGGCGATCCGCTACCTGCGGCGCAACAAGAGCCTCGACATTCCCGCGACGCTGGGCGAGCGGCTGACGGACCTGCGCGAGCGCGGGCTCGCGCGCCTCACCCGGATGGGCTCGACCTCCACCGGCGGGAGCGGCCAGCCATGATCCCCACGCTCGGCTTCTATTTCTTCCGCCGCTACATCACCACCACCATCTGGTTCCTGCTCGGCATCTTCTCGCTGATCTTCATCATCGATTTCAGCGAGATGTCGAACCGGGTCGGCGTGCTGCCGGGGTACACGCTGACGAGCGGCCTCATCGTCACGGCGCTGCGCATACCGATGATCCTCATGCAGACCGTACCTTTCGTGGCGCTCTTTGCCGGCATGGCGGCGCTGATCTCGCTGAACCGGCGCTACGAGCTGGTCGTCACGCGCGCAGCCGGCATCTCCGTCTGGCAGTTCCTGCGCCCCTTCGTCATCGGCGCCTTCCTGTTCGGCGTCATGGCCGTGCTCGCCATCAACCCGATCGCCGCCTGGGGCGCCAAGAAGGCGGGGGAGCTGGAAGCGGGCTGGGGCGCCAGCAATGCCGCGCGCGCCGAGACCGCCGTGCCGTGGCTGCGCCAGATCCACGGCAACGACCAGGCGATCATCGGCGCCAAGGCCGTTCTCGACGGCGGCACGCGCCTTGCGAACGTCACCGTCATCCACTTCGATCCCGACGGCCGCATCGTGCTGCGTCAGGATGCCGATTCGGCAACCTTGGAAGATGGTTACTGGTTGCTTAAGAACGTACACGAGACGCGCAACGGCGAACTGCCGGTCCGTCTCGATGAGGTACAGCTTCGTACCAACCTGAAACGGGAATTCGTCCAGGAGAGCCTCGAAAAGCCTGAATCCATTCCGTTTTTGAGCCTTGGACGGAAGATCGAGGCGGCAAAATCCTTCGGTTTCCCGACGGATGCGATGGAAACGCAGTTCCATTCCCTGCTGTCGCTGCCGCTGCTTCTGGTTGCCATGACGCTGATCGCAGCCTGTGTATCATTAAAATTTAGCCGGTTTAATCAATCGCGTGCGGTGATTCTGGGTGGAATCCTGTCGGGCTTCATGCTTTATGTCGTCACCGTGCTTGTGAAGG
Organism: Shinella yambaruensis; assembly: GCF_050859155.1. Classification (NCBI taxonomy): domain Bacteria; kingdom Pseudomonadati; phylum Pseudomonadota; class Alphaproteobacteria; order Hyphomicrobiales; family Rhizobiaceae; genus Shinella; species Shinella yambaruensis. Next base: position 1,286,727 of record NZ_CP150638.1, on the reverse strand, counting down.
CATTCGGAAGCAGCGGTGTTGTTCCTCCGTTCGTTGCGGCCTGGCTCCCCGTGGTCGTCGCAATGTCCTTGGGTGCGACGATTCTTCTGCATCAGGAGGACGGCTAGTGGCGGCAGGCGACCGCAAAATGAACAGGTGGTCGAGAGCCGCCCTGCTTGCAGGTGCGGCCATCTGTGCCATCGTGTCCGCCTCCACGCTCCCCGCCCGGGCGCAGGCACCCGATATCCAGTCGATGGAGCCGAAGATCCCGGACGATGCCAAGCTCCTGCTGGCGGCCAACGAGCTCATCTACAACAATGACACGGAGAAGGTGATCGCCCGCGGCGCGGTGCAGATCAACTATGGCGGCTACAAGCTCGTCGCCCGCCAGGTGGAATACAACCAGAACACCGGCCGGCTGACGGCGCATGGCAATATCGAGCTCATCGAGCCGACGGGCAACCGCGTCTATGCCGACGAGATGGACCTGTCGGACGATTTCGCCAACGGTTTCGTTAATGCGCTGCGCATCGAGACCACGGACCTCACCAAGCTGGCGGCGACCAGCGGCGAGCGCGTCAACGGCGAGGAGATGATCCTCAACCACGCCGTCTATACCGCCTGCACGCCCTGCGCCACCAACCCGACGCACCGCTCGCTCTGGCAGATCAAGGCCGAGCGCGTCGTGCAGAACGGCCGCACGAAGACGATCCGCCTCGAACGCGCCCGCTTCGAGATGTTCGGCAGGCCGATCGCCTACATTCCCGTGCTGGAGGTGCCGGACCATACGGTCAAGCGCAAGAGCGGCTTCCTCTTCCCGCAGTTCAGCTACGAGCAGAAGCTCGGCCTCGGCATCACGACGCCCTATTATTTCGCGATCGCGCCGGACATGGACGCGACGCTCTCGCCGACCGTCTTGACCCGCCAGGGTTTCCTCGTCGAGGGCGAGTTCCGCAAACGCTTCCACAACGGCCAGATCACCCTGCGCGCCGCCGGCATCGACCAGTGGAACCCGAGCGTCTTCACGGCCGGCACGAGCGACCGGCGCGACGACTTCCGCGGCATGGTCGCCTCCGAGGGCCGCTTCAGGATCAATCCCCGCTGGGCGTTCGGCTGGGATGTCATGGCGCAGACCGACAACAACTTCTCGCGCACCTATGACCTCGACGGCCTGGAAGACCGCATCCATGTCAACCAGATCTACCTGACGGGCCTTGGCGACCGGAACGTCTTCGACCTGCGCTCCTTCTATTTCGACGTGCAGGACGCGGACCCGCAGGACCGGCTGGAGCGCAAGCAGGCGATCGCCCAGACGCTCGACCACGAATATATCGTGCCGCAGCCCGTGCTCGGCGGCGAACTCTCGATCACCACGAACATCACCAATGTCGAGCGCGACCTTGCCGATGTCTACAGCGTGCGCGGCAACGAGCGGTTCCGCGGCCTTGCCGGGGGCACGACGCGGCTGACCAGCGAAGTCGAATGGCGGCGCCAGCTCATCGTGCCCGGCGGCCTCGTGTTGACCCCTCTTCTGGCGGCGCGCGGCGATATCCACCGCCTCGACATGAGCAATCCCGGCCCCGGCTATGCCGGCAACTACGTGGACGACAACAGCACGACCCGCGCGATGCTGACCGCCGGGCTCGAGGCGCGCTACCCGATCCTCGCGACGACCGACTACAGCACCCATCTCTTCGAGCCGATCGCGCAGATCTACCTGCGCCCGGACGAGGACCATGCAGGCGGCCTGCCGAACGAGGACGCCCAGAGCTTCGTCTTCGACGCCACCAACCTTTTCGAACGCGACAAGTTCTCCGGCTTCGACCGGATCGAGGGCGGTTCGCGCGCCAATCTGGGCCTGCGCTATACCGGCACATTCGACAACGGCCTGCGCCTGCGCTCGATCATCGGCCAGTCCTTCCATCTCGGCGGCGTGAACTCCTTCGCGACGCCCGACCTCGTCAATGCCGGCGCCAATTCGGGCCTGGAGACGGACTCCTCCGATTATGTCGGCATGGCCGGCATCGACCTGCCGAACGGCCTGTCGCTCGCCCACAGCGCCCGCCTCGACAAGGACGACCTGTCGCTGCGCCGCGCCGACACCTCGGTGCGCTTCGACGGCGCCCGTTTCGAGACCGAGATCACCTATACCCGCATCGCCGCGCAACCGGCCTACGGCCTGGAGAGGGACGCCAGCGAAATCCAGAGCGCCGCGGCCTTCAAGTTCGAAGACTACTGGTCGGTGTTCGGGTCATTGACCTACGACATCAACAGCCAGAGCCTCTCGCGCAACGGCATCGGCTTTTCCTACGACGACCGCGACACGGTCTTCTCGATCGTCTACGAGCAGACACGCGACAAATCCCGCACGACGGCGAACGACTGGTCGATCGGCGCGCGGCTGATGTTCCGCACGCTCGGCGACATCAATGTCGGCGACACGACGCTGACCGGCTTCGAGTAAGCGCTGCCTCGCTCTTGTCATCGTTTGGCCGCATGTATTATGCACATCCGGGAGAAACGCCCGCCGATGAATGCCGCCTGCAGGGACGGCATTCCCGCACGAACGACACCGGCGCGCGCGAAATGGGTTTGGGAAAGGGACTGGCATGACGGGCAGACACTCTCTGGTTCGCTCCATGATGATGGGCGTGGCGCTTGCCGCTGCGGCGACGATCGCGGCTCCGGCCGGCACGGTCCAGGCCGCAAGCGGGATCGTGGCCGTCGTCAACAACACGCCGGTGACCTCCGGCGAGATCGAGCGCCGCGCCGCCTTCCTTCGCCTGCAGCGCGCCGGCGGCAACCTGCGTGCCAAGGCCCGCGAGCAGATGATCGACGAAGTGCTGAAGCGTGGGGAAATCCTGCGCCTCAAGATGTCCGTCAGCAGCGCCGAGGTGGATGCCGCCTATGCCCGCTTTGCCGCCTCCAACAAGATGTCGCCCCAGCAGCTCGGCGAGATCCTGAGCCGCGCCGGCGTCGGTTCGGACCACTTCAAGCAGTACATCGCCATCCAGATGAGCTGGCCGCGCGTCGTCAACGCCCGCTACGGCGCCGCCAAGGACAGCAAGACGCTGGTCCAGCGCATGCAGGAGAACGGCGGCAAGAAGCCGGTCACCACCGAATATTTCCTCAAGCAGGTCATTTTCGTCGTGCCGGAGAAGCGCCGCAACGCCATTCTCGGCAAGCGCAAGCAGGAGGCGGAGGCCTCGCGCTCGAAGTTCCCCGGCTGCGAACAGGCCAAGGTCTTCGCCGCCACCATGCGCGACGTCTCGATCCGCGACCTCGGCCGCGTGCTGGCGCCGGAAATGCCGGAGGACTGGAAGCCGCTTATCGAGAAGGCGAACGGCATGACGACGGGCACGCGCGTCACCGAACGCGGCGTCGAATATCTCGCCATCTGCAAGAAGCGCGAGGTCAACGACGACGTGGCGGCCGAGATGGTCTTCCGCGCCGAGGACCTCAGCAAGGCCAAGGGCAACGAGGGCGACGCGAACAGCCAGAAGTACCTCGCCGAACTGCGCAAGAAGGCGACGATCACCGAACGCTGATGCCGGAACCGCGGCCCGCGCCCGCCCATGGGCACCGCGGCCGGGACGTTTTCCCCTTCCAACCCGCTGACGGCAGGGTCCCATGACGACGACAAGTTTTCCCCCGCTGGCGCTCACCATGGGCGACCCGGCGGGGATCGGGCCGGATATCACGCTCGCCCTGTGGTCGGCCCGCAAGACGCTCTCCCTGCCGCCCTTCCTCTTCATCGGCGATGCCGCAGTATTGCGCGCGCGCGCCGTCGCCCTCGGGCTCGATGTTCCCGTCGCGGCAGCGGAGCCGGAGACGGCGGCCGCCCTCTTCCCGGACGCCCTGCCGGTGCTTTCGTGCGATTGCGCCGTGCCGACCTTGGCCGGTTCACCCGATTCCCGCAACGCCGCCGCCATCACCGGCGCGATCGAGACCGCGGTCGCGCTGACATTCGCCGACCGCACCGCCGCCGTGGTGACGAACCCGATCGCCAAGGCCGTGCTCTACGATGCCGGCTTCGGCTTTCCCGGCCACACGGAGTTCCTCGCCGACCTCGCCGCCCGGGCGACGGGCAGGCAGGCTTTGCCCGTCATGCTGCTGGCCGGGCCGAAGCTGCGCAGCGTGCCCGTCACCATTCACATCCCCTTGAAGGACGTGCCGGAGGTGCTGACGGAAGAGCTGATCGTGGAGACGGCCACCATCACCGAACGGGACCTGCGCCAGCGCTTCGGCATCGCCCGCCCGCGCCTCGCCCTTGCCGGGCTCAACCCGCATGCCGGCGAAGGCGGTGCGCTGGGTCTGGAGGACGACGCCGTCGTGCGCCCGGCCGTGGAGCGGCTCAAGGCAGCCGGCATCGACGCGGTCGGTCCGCTGCCGGCCGACACGATGTTCCACGATGCCGCCCGCGCCACCTATGACGTGGCGCTCTGCATGTATCACGACCAGGCGCTGATCCCCGCCAAGGCGCTCGGCTTCGACGATTCCGTCAATGCCACGCTAGGCCTGCCCTTCATCCGCACCTCGCCGGACCACGGCACGGCCTTTTCGCTTGCCGGCAAGGGCGTCGCCAGGCCCGACAGTCTGCTTGCCGCCCTCCGTCTTGCCCACGACCTTGCCCGGCATGAGCGGGCCGCAAAGGAGACCGCCTGATGGCCGCACTCGACGGGCTGCCGCCGCTCCGCGACGTCATCCAGCGCCACGGGCTCGACGCGAAGAAGGCGCTCGGCCAGAACTTCCTGCTCGACCTCAACCTCACCCAGAAGATCGCCCGCACCGCCGGCCCGGTCGAGGGCCATACGGTGATCGAGGTCGGCCCCGGACCGGGCGGCCTGACGCGCGCCATCCTGGCGCTCGGCGCCAAGCGGGTGATCGCCATCGAGCGCGACGCGCGCTGCCTGCCGGCGCTGGCGGAGATTTCGGAGCATTATCCGGGCCGCCTGACGGTTATCGAAGGGGATGCGCTGAAGACGGATTTCGAGGCGCTGGCACCGGGCGAGCCGGTGCGCATCATCGCCAACCTGCCCTACAATGTCGGCACGCAGCTTCTCGTCAACTGGCTGCTGCCGAAGGCCTGGCCGCCCTTCTGGGACACGCTGACGCTGATGTTCCAGCGCGAGGTGGGCCTGCGCATCGTGGCGGAGGAGAATGACGACCACTACGGCCGGCTCGGCGTGCTCGCGGGCTGGCGCAGCCATGCCCGCATGGCCTTCGACGTGCCGCCCCAGGCCTTCACGCCGCCCCCGAAGGTCACCTCGTCCGTCGTGCATCTGGAGCCGGTGGCAAACCCCTTGCCCTGCGACGTCGCCGCGCTGGAGCGCGTTACCCACGCCGCCTTCGGCCAGCGCCGCAAGATGCTGCGCCAGAGCGTCAAGTCGCTCGGCGGCGAGGCGCTGCTGGCGCGCGCGGAGATCGATCCGCAGCGGCGGGCGGAGACGCTGAGCGTGGAAGAGTTCGTGCGGCTGGCGAACGCGTTGTAAGGTTTAGGACCAGCCCCTCATCCGGCCTGCCGGCCACCTTCTCCCCGCAGGCGGGGCGAAGGAGATATGCCGCTCCAGTTTCCCCAAACAAGACCCGTTCGTGGGGCAAGTCCCCTCTCCCCGCCTGCGGGGAGAGGGTTAGGGTGAGGGGCAATTTCACGTAAAGAGGATGCGGACGAACGCCTAAAGAACCGGCTTCTCCGTCACCAGCTTCGTCACGAACTCGAACAGCCCGTGCCGCCGGTCGCGGCGCAGGCGTTCGGCCTTGACGATGCTCTGCACGGCGTCGAAGGCGACGGAGAGGTCGTCGTTGAGGATGACATAGTCGTATTCCCGCCAGTGCTCGATCTCGGCGCGGGAATTGGCAAGGCGCGTCTGGATGACCTCCTCCGTATCCTCGGCGCGGCGATGCAGGCGCGACTGCAATTCGGTCATCGACGGCGGCAGGATGAAGATCGAGACGACGTCGGCCGGCATCTTCTCCTGCAGCTGCTGGGCGCCCTGCCAGTCGATGTCGAACAGCATGTCGCGGCCGGCGGACATCGCCTCTTCCACCGGCTCGCGCGGCGTGCCGTAGAAATTGCCGTGCACCTCGGCCCACTCGAGCAGCGCTTCGCTGTCGCGCAGCCGCTCGAATTCCTTGTGGTTGATGAAGTGGTAGTGGCGGCCGGCGATCTCGCTCGCCCGGCGCTGGCGCGTGGTGACGCTGACCGACAGGCTGAGGCCGGGATCGGCCTCCAGGAGGTTGCGGGCGATGGTCGACTTGCCGGCGCCCGACGGCGAGGAGATGACGAGCATGAGCCCGCGGCGTTCGATATGGATATGCTTCGACGGCTCGGCCATGGCCTACTCCAGATTCTGGACCTGTTCCCTGAACTGGTCGATGACGACCTTCAATTCGATACCCGCAGCCGTTACAGCAGCGGCGTTCGACTTGGAACAGATCGTATTCGATTCCCGGTTAAATTCCTGTGCGAGAAAATCGAGCTTGCGGCCGATCGGCCCGCCTTCGGCGATCAGCTCGCGCGCCGCCGTGACATGCGCCTTCAGCCGGTCGATCTCCTCGCGCAGATCCGCCTTGGTGGCGATCAGCGCCGCTTCCTGGTGCAGGCGGTCGCGGTCGAGCGCCGTCGTTCCCTGCAGGAGCATGGCGACCTGCGCGGAAAGCCGCTCGGCAATGGCGAAGACGCTGCGTGAGGGATCGGCCTCGACGGTTGCCGTCAGCGCCTCGATGCGGGCGACCTGGCCGAGCAGCACCCCGGCGAGCGCCACCCCCTCCTTGCGGCGCATCTCGGCAAGACAGCGGATCGCCTCGGACAGCCCCGCGCGGATATCGGCGTCGCGCGCCGCGCGCTCGGCCTCGCTCTCGTCCGCCTCGCGGAAATCGACGACGCCGCGCACGGCAAGCAGCGTGTCGAGCTTGAGCGGCGCCGGATCGACCATGCCGGCCAGCTGTTCGCGCAGCGCCAGCACGGCAGCAAGCGCGCCCTGGTTCACCACCGCCTCGACCTGCGCCTCGCTGACACTCACGGAAAGCCCGATCTGGAGATTGCCGCGCGCAAGCGTTTCGCCGGCAAGGCGCCGCACGTCGCCCTCCAGCGCCTCGAAGCCGGGCGGCAGCCGCAGCCTGATGTCCAGGCCCTTGCCGTTGACCGAGCGCAGCTCCCACGCCCAGCGCGTACGCCCGCTGGTTCCCTCGACCCGCGCAAAACCGGTCATCGATTGCAATGTCATGTCGTCCTCCAGTGGCGCCCGGCGACGGCAGGTCGAACCGGAAGGCGGGGCAGCCGAAACGCGCGGCAGGCGCGCAAAACCGTCCCCCAAAGTGGAGCAGTTTCACGGGGTTGGGAACGGGGCAGCGCCTGGAACGGTGCGCGATCCACATCAAAGGTGAGGATAAGCCGGGCAGAAGCCTCTTGAAAAGCAAAAGGCCCCGGAAATGCCGGGGCCTTTTGCAGGGAATGGCGGGCGTTCCTACTGCGACCCCGCGGCTTCCGCCTCTTTCGCGGCCTCGGCCGCCTTCTCCGCCTCCAGCTTGCGCCAGCGGCGGACGTTCTGGTTGTGCTCCTCGAGCGTCTCGGCGAAGACATGGCCGCCGGTGCCGTCGGCGACGAAGTAGAGGTCCGGCGTGCGCGAGGGGTTGGCGACCGCCTCCAGGGCGGCCCGGCCCGGATTGGCGATCGGCGTCGGCGGCAGGCCCTTGATGATATAGGTGTTGAACGGCGTCTGCTTTTCCAGATCCGACTGGAAAATCGGGCGGTTGGCCGGTTTGCCGTCGCCACCGAAGATGCCGTAGATGATCGTCGGGTCGGATTGCAGGCGCATGCCCTTGTCCAGGCGGTTGAGGAAGACCGAGGCGACGCGCGGCCGCTCGTCGGCCCGGCCCGTCTCCTTCTCGACGATCGAGGCGAGCGTGACGAATTCCTCGCGCGTGGCGATCGGCAGATCGTCGTCGCGGCGCTCCCATATCTGGTCGATCAGCGCCTTCTGCGCGTCCTGCATCTGGTGGAGGATATCGGCGCGCTTGGTGCCGCGCGAGAACTTGTAGGTATCGGGCATCAGCGAGCCCTCGACCGGCAGGTCCGCCGGCAGGTCGCCTTCGAGCACGGGATCGTCCTGCAGGCGCTTGAAGACCTGCTTGACCGTCAGCCCCTCCGGCACGGAGACGCTGTAGAGGATCGACTTGCCGGATTTCAGGAGCTCGACGATCTCGCGCATCGTCGCGCCGGCCTTGATCTCGTATTCGCCGGCCTTCAGCGTCTCGCCGTCGAGATAGATGCGCGAGAGCACGCGGAAGACGCGGCTGTCGGTGATGATGTTGTTGCGCTCGAGATTGGCGGCGATCTCGTTCGTGCCGGCGCCGGCGCGCACGATGAAGTTCGTGTTGGCCGTCAGCGGGCCGGGCTCCTCATAGCTCTTCACGCCGTAGTAGAAGATGCCGATGCCGATGATCGTCGCGAAGACGACCACGGTCATGACGAAATTCAGGAAGATGACGATCTGGCTGCGCGCCTTGCGCGAGCGCCTGCGGCTCGGCGGCTGCGGCACCTGCTCCGGCCGAAGGGCCTCGCTGGCGGATTTGGGGATGATGCGCGACTGGCCGGAGGCCTCGCCGCGGCCAAACTGCGTCTCGCCGGGTTCGTTCGTGTCGCTCACGGACTGTCCTCATGTTCGGGCATTGCTCGATGCTATCGATCAGAGCAATACGGCAAAAGCGGGATGACCCGCTGCATATCGATGATCCGGGCCTCCCCCCTCATCCGGCCCTTCGGGCCACCGTCTCCCCGCGGGGGAGAAGGGAGGGAGGATGCGACGTTTCGGTTCTCCCCTTCTCCCCGCGGGGAGAAGGTGCCGGCAGGCGGATGAGGGGGCTTGCCGGCGGCAGGATGGTCAGGCGTAGCGCTTGAGAACCAGCGATGCGTTCGTTCCGCCGAAGCCGAACGAATTGGACAGCGCCACGTTGATCTCGCGCTTGCGGGCCTTGTGCGGCACCAGGTCGATCGCCGTCTCGACGTCGGGATTGTCGAGGTTCAGCGTCGGCGGGGCGATATTGTCACGGATCGCCAGCGCGGTGAAGATCGCCTCGACCGCACCGGCCGCCCCCAGGAGATGGCCGATCGCCGACTTGGTGGACGACATGGAAATGCGCGGGGCGGCATTGCCGACAAGACGCTCCACCGCGCCGAGCTCGATCGTATCGGCCATGGTGGAGGTGCCGTGCGCGTTGATGTAGTCGAGTTCGCTCGCCGGGATGCCGGCGCGCTTCAGCGCCATCTGCATGCAGCGATAGGCGCCGTCGCCGTCCTCGGACGGGGCGGTGATGTGATAGGCGTCGCCGGAAAGGCCGTAGCCGACCACTTCCGCATAGATCTTCGCGCCGCGCGCCTTGGCGTGCTCCAGCTCCTCCAGGATGACGATGCCGGCGCCCTCGCCCATGACGAAGCCGTCGCGGTCGCGATCATAGGGGCGCGAGGCGGCGGTCGGGTCGTCGTTGCGGGCGGTGGAGAGCGCCTTGCAGGCGGAGAAGCCGGCAAGCGCGATGCGGCAGATCGGCGATTCGGCGCCGCCCGCCACCATGACGTCGGCATCGCCGAGCGCGATCAGACGGCTGGCATCGCCGATGGCGTGCGCGCCCGTCGAACAGGCCGTGACGACGGAATGGTTCGGGCCGCGCAGCTTGTGCTTGATGGAGACCTGGCCGGAGGCGAGGTTGATCAGGCGGCCGGGAATGAAGAAGGGCGAAACGCGGCGCGGGCCCTTGTCGCGCAGCGTATAGCCGGCTTCGACGATGCCCTCCAAACCGCCGATGCCGGAGCCGATGAGCACGCCGGTGGCGATCTGGTCCTCGTCGGTCTTCGGGTGCCAGCCGGCATCGGCCAGCGCCATGTCGGCCGCGGCGACGGCATAGACGATGAAGGGATCGACCTTGCGCTGTTCCTTGGGCTCCATCCACTGGTCGGCATTGTATGTGCCGTCGGAACCATCGCCGAGCGGAATGGAGCAGGCGATCTTTGCGGGAAGGTCCTCGACCTCGAAGGTGGTTACCCTGGCGGCACCGCTGCGGCCTTCGAGAAGCCGGCTCCAGGTAACTTCGGTGCCACAGCCAAGCGGGGATACCATGCCGGTACCCGTGATAACGACACGCCTCATCGTCCGTGATCCACCCTTATGTATTCTATGTCTATTGCTCCAGGAGGAGGTGTGGTCCCGCCGGGACCGGGACGGGCCGCCCGAAGGCGGCCCGCCGGAAATCAGATCAGGCCTGGGCCTTCTCGATGAACTTGACGGCGTCGCCGACCGTCAGGATCGAGTCGGCGGCATCGTCCGGGATCTCGACGCCGAATTCTTCTTCGAACGCCATGACCAGTTCGACGGTGTCGAGCGAGTCCGCGCCAAGATCATCGATGAAGCTTGCGCCTTCGCTGACCTTTTCGGCGTCAACGCCCAGATGATCAATGACAATTTTCTTTACGCGTTCTGCGATATCGCTCATGTCGGATTCCTCGACCTTTGTTTTTGATCGGCGCCTGTCACGGCACCGGACACTCAACACGCCCGATGTGCCTCAAGAACACATCCGGCAATCCCTTCAACCGGGCCATTCAACTGGCAATGCGGCATCGGCGATATTGTTGCATACCGCCCGATCGCTCTGGCATTTACCGGTCGACTGCTGACAGTCATGGCCCGATTAACACGGTTTAAGTCTGCCGCAAAGTCCGAAAATGCCCGGTACGCCAGCGGTCAACATGCTATTCATGCTGCAACGCCGGACACTTGGGCCGGGCACCTGGCCTTCGTCAGATCATCGCCATGCCGCCGTTCACATGCAGCGTCTGGCCCGTCATGTAGGAGGCTTCCGACGAGGCGAGATAGGCGACGGCGGAGGCGACTTCCGCGCCGGTGCCCATGCGCTTCATCGGGATGGCGCCCATGATCGCCTCCTTCTGCTTGTCGTTCAGCTTGCCGGTCATGGCGCTTTCGATGAAACCGGGGGCGACGCAGTTGACGGTGACGTTGCGCGTCGCGATCTCCTGTGCCAGCGACTTGGTGAAGCCGATCATGCCGGCCTTGGAGGCGCAGTAGTTCGCCTGGCCCGGATTGCCGGTGACGCCGACGACGGAGGTGATGTTGATGATGCGGCCGTAGCGGCGGCGCATCATCGGGTGGGTGAGCTCGCGCGTCAGGCGGAAGACGGCCGTGAGGTTGACTTCCAGAACCGCATCCCAGTCGTCGTCGCTCATGCGCACGAACAGGCCGTCCTTGGTGATGCCGGCATTGTTGACGAGGATGTCGACGCCGCCGAGCTCGGCCTCGGCCTTCTCGCCGAGCGCCTTGACCTCGGCGCGGTCGGAAAGGTTGGCCGGGAAGATATGGACGCGCTCGCCGAGTTCATTGGCCAGCGTTTCCAGCTTCTCGACGCGCGTGCCGTGCAGGCCGACGGTGGCGCCCTGGGCATGGAGGATGCGGGCGATCTCCTCGCCGATGCCGCCGGAAGCGCCGGTAACGAGAGCCTTGCGGCCGGAAAGATCAAACATGGGGTGGTCCTCTTCTGGAGCAAATAGCGAATAGGGAGTAGCGAATAGGGAAGAGCAATCGTAGCGTCAGCTTTTTCTATTCGCTATTCGCTACTCCCTATTCGCCCCCAGATCAGCCGATCAGCGCCGCAAGCGCGCTGTCGATATCGGCGGGCGTGTTGATGGCGATGCCGGTGACGGACTTGTCGATGCGGCGGGCAAGGCCGGTCAGCACCTTGCCGGAGCCGACTTCATAGAGCGTGGTGACGTTGTTTGCGGCGAACCATTCGACCGTCTCGCGCCAGCGCACCTGGCCGGTGACCTGCTCGACGAGCAGGCGGACGATCTCGTCGGGGTCGCTCACCGGCGCGGCGCGGACATTGGCAACGACCGGCACGACCGGCGCCTTCGCCGAAACGCCTGCCAGCGCCTCGCGCATGGCGTCGGCGGCCGGGCCCATCAGGGCGGAATGGAAGGGAGCGGAGACGGTGAGCATCAGCGCGCGCTTGGCGCCCTTTTCCGTGGCGAGCCGCGCGGCGACCTCGACGGCCGGCTTGGAGCCGGAGATGACGAGCTGGCCGCCGCCATTGTCGTTGGCGATCTGGCAGCTGCCGCCGGTGGAGGCTTCCTTGCAGATGGCTTCGACATCCGCCTGTTCCAGGCCGATGATGGCGGCCATGGCGCCCTCGCCCACCGGCACGGCGGACTGCATGGCGTTGCCGCGGATGCGCAGGAGCCGCGCGGTATCGGCCAGCGAGAAGGTCCCGGCGGCACAGAGCGCCGAATATTCGCCGAGCGAATGGCCGGCAACATAGGAGACCTGGTCCTTCAGCGACAGGCCGCGCGCCTCGAGCACGCGCATGACGGCGATCGACACGGCCATCAGCGCCGGCTGGGCGTTCGCCGTCAGCGTCAGCGTCTCTTCCGGCCCCTCGAACATGATGGCGGAAAGCTTCTGGCCGAGGGCCTCGTCGACCTCCGCGAAAACGGCGCGCGCCTCCGGAAAGGTTTCGGCGAGATCCTTGCCCATGCCGACGGCCTGGCTGCCCTGGCCGGGGAAGGTGAATGCTACGCTCATAGAGGTCTCTCCCGTCTCATGTTTTCTTTTCCATTCACATTCCGGCACGGCGAGTCAAGGCGTGCGCCGGGCCTCCGCCGTCCCGAAGCCGGCATTTCCAAGGCCTTCGCACAGGGAAAAGGCGCTTTCCGTCTTGCGCTTCGCGGGAAGCCGCCTACAGTCGCGCCGTTTCCACAACAGGATTTCTCCTCCCATGAAATACAATCCGCTTGGCCGGACCGGCATCAGCGTGTCGGAGATCTGCCTCGGCACGATGACCTGGGGTTCGCAGAACAGCGAGAAGGACGCGCACGACCAGCTCGACTACGCGTTCGCCCAGGGCGTGAACTTTATCGATACGGCCGAACTCTACCCGACGACCCCGCTTTCCGCCGAGACCTACGGCGATACCGAACGCTTCATCGGGACCTGGCTGCAGGCGCGCGGCAACCGCGACCGGGTCGTCCTCGCCACCAAGGTCGCCGGCCCCGGCCGCCCCTATATCCGCGGCGGCGCGCCGATGAGCCGCGCCGGCATCCTTTCGGCGATCGACGGCAGCCTCCAGCGCCTGAAGACCGACTATGTCGACCTCTATCAGCTGCACTGGCCGAACCGCGGGCACTATCATTTCCGCAATGCCTGGAGCTACGACCCGTCGAAGCAGGATCGCGAGAAGGCCGCTGCCGAACTGACGGAGGCCCTCGACACCGTCGGTGAGCTCGTCAAAGCCGGCAAGGTGCGGGCACTCGGGCTTTCCAACGAGACGGCCTGGGGCACGATGCAGTTCCTGAAGCGCGCCGAGGAAAAGGGCCTGCCCCGCGTCGCCTCGATCCAGAACGAATACAACCTGCTCTACCGGGCCTACGACCTCGACCTTGCCGAGGTCTCGCACCACGAGGATATCGGCCTTCTCGCCTATTCGCCGCTCGCCGCGGGGCTCCTGACCGGCAAATATCTCGACGGCGCTCGGCCGGAAGGCTCGCGCCTGACGAAGAACGGCGACCTCGGCGGCCGCTACCAGCCGCTGCAGGAGCCGGCCGTGCGCGCCTACGTGGACCTTGCGAAGGAGCACGGGCTCGACCCCGCCCAGATGGCGCTCGCCTTCTGCCTGACGCGGCCCTTCATGGCCTCCGTCATCATCGGCGCGACGACGATGGAGCAGTTGGAGACGGATATCGGCGCGGCGGAGGTCACGCTCCCGCCCGACGTGCTGAACGGCATCCGCCGCATCCACCGGCTCTATCCCGCGCCGATGTGACGCGAGCGCCTGCCCCGTAAAGCACGGGAGTGCCGAGCACCTACCCGGCAGGCTCGACCAAAGATCAAAAAACCCGCCGTTTCCGGCGGGTTTTTCGTTTGCCCCATGCGGGTGACGTTACGGGTTTGTGGTGGTTGCACCACCCTCGGCACCGCCAGCGTCCGGCTGGCTTTCCAGCGGCTGCGTGCCGGTGGCACCGCCCGCCTGGCCATCCGTGGCCGTGCCGCCGGCCGGCGCCGTATCCGTCGTGCCGATGGCCGACGTGTTGGCGTTCGGGTCGACGCCGTCACCCGGCGTTCCGCTGCCGACGAAATAGAAGATGCCCACCGCGACGAGGACTGCGAGGATCACGGCGACGGCCCAGCCGCCCGTACCGCTCCCGCCGCTCTGGTTCACGACGGTCGGTCCGCGGTCATCCACCGGACGCGTCGCACGATCTTCCGGGGGACGATTGACAAGGTTCGGGTCTTGCATTTCGGTCACTCCATCTGGTTGGATCGGGATGAACAACGCGGCGTCTCGATTTTGGTTCCCGCCCTGTCGCAAAACGAGGCAGCGCGCATTTCCGGCCCGGGATCCTGTATTTGGCCCTGGGTCTTGCTTTCGGCCGGAAAATCCGTATAAGGCGCGCTGTTCAACACACCCGATCAATCGGCTGGTGGCTGAACGGAGGGCCGGCGATCCGAAAGACCGCCGTTTGGAGCCAAGGGCTCCGGCCTCCCGTGTCTCCGCTCTCGACCGTCTGGATTAACGCTTTTCTTGCTTCGGCTTCTTGAAGCCCTTGGGAACTGTCGTTGAGGCTTGGCGCCGGTTTCGGGTGTAAACGCAAGAAAGGCAAAGCCACATGGCTCTTTACGAACATGTCTTCCTGGCCCGCCAGGACGTGTCCGCCCAGCAGGTCGACGCTCTCGTCGAACAGTACAAGGGCGTGATCGAATCGCTCGGCGGCAAGGTCGGCCGGGTCGAGAACTGGGGCCTCAAGTCCCTCACCTACCGCATCAAGAAGAACCGCAAGGCGCACTACGCGCTGATGGACATCGACGCTCCGGCCGCCGCCATCCACGAGATGGAACGCCAGATGCGCATCAACGAAGACGTTCTTCGTTACATGACCATCGCCGTGGAAGCCCACGAGGAAGGCCCGTCGGCCATGATGCAGAAGCGCGACCGCGACGACCGTCCGCGTCGTGATGGCGACGACCGCGGCCCGCGCCGCGATTTCGGCGACCGTCCGCGCCGCGACTTCGGCGACCGCCCGCCGCGTGGCGACCGTCCGGCCCGCGAAGACCGCGCGTAATCGAAGCAGAAGGAGATTTTGACTATGGCTGATGTTTCTTCCGCTCCGGCACGCCGTCCGTTCCACCGCCGCCGCAAGACCTGCCCCTTCTCGGGCGCGAACGCTCCGAAGATCGACTACAAGGACGTCCGTCTCCTGTCGCGCTACATTTCCGAGCGCGGCAAGATCGTCCCGTCCCGTATCACGGCCGTTTCCCAGAAGAAGCAGCGCGAACTCGCCAAGGCGATCAAGCGCGCCCGCTTCCTCGGCCTGCTGCCCTACGTCGTAGCGTAAGGATGTGACTCTGCGGCCTGACTCGACGTCGGGCCGGGATGCTTGACTCAAGGGGAAGACGGTCCGCCGCCTTCCCCATTTCCCTTCCGCGTTGGGCGCGGATCGGAGCCGCCGACCTTGAAAGAGGTCAAAATCCCATGTTGGGGAGACGGTCCTGAACAGGTTTGTCAGGAAACTCCTCTAACTGTCTGACCGGACAGGACAGCGAAGCCGTGAAGACCCTGACGCCGACATCGATTGCGACCGGCCTGATTGCCGGTGTGACCGCCGCTCTGCTTTCGCTGAGCGCGAATGCGCAGTCGACTCTCGCGATCGTGCTTTACGCCGCGTCCGCTCTTCCCATTCTCATTGCCGGCCTCGGCTGGGGCAATGCCAGCGCGCTGATCGCCGTCCTTGCCGGCGGTGCGACCGCCTCCATGCTGGTCTCCTCGCATTTCGCGCTTCTGATCGTCATCATTACGCTGATCCCGGCCGGCTGGCTTTCCAACCTCGCCAACCTCGCCCGTCCCGCCTCCGAACTCGGCGGCCCGGAAGACGCGCTCGCCTGGTATCCGCTGTCCAACATCCTCGCGCATCTCGCCGTCATGGTCACGCTCGGCATGATCGCCGTCGGCGCGATCGTCGGCTACGACAGCGCCATGGCGAGCCAGCTCGTCGACATCGTCATCCAGACGCTGAAGGCGCAGGAGCCGCTCTACAACCCCGATGCCGCCGCCGTCGCGCAGCTGAAGGCCATCTTCGCGCTGGCCCTGCCGCTGGTGCAGGGCGCGCTCTGGGTCTTCCTGCTGTTTGCGGCCTATTACATCGCGACCTTCATCGTGCGCGTCTCCGGCCGGGGCCTTCGCCCGCGCGAGGACATGCCCTCGACGCTGCGCATGCACCGCAACGCGATCTTCTTCTTCCTCGCCGGCCTCGTCCTCGCCTTCATGGGCGGCGTGCCGGCGATCATCGGCGCGCTCGTGTGCGGCACCTTCGGGGCCGGTTTCGTGCTTGCCGGCTTCGCGAGCCTGCACTTCAGGACGCGCGGCAAGCCGTGGCGGCTGTTTGCCCTGTGGTTCGCCTATCTCTCGGTATTGCTCTTCACGATACCGGTCTTCGCCATCCTCATTCTGGGCCTGATGGACACGCGGCGCACCATCGCGCTGACGCCCGCCGGCCCGGCAGAGAAGAAAAACCAGAACACCTGACATTCAGAAAGGAACTCGAAATGGACGTCATTCTCCTCGAACGCATCGCCAAGCTCGGCCAGATGGGCGAAACCGTGAAGGTTCGCGACGGCTTCGCCCGTAACTACCTGCTGCCGCTCGGCAAGGCGCTGCGCGCCAACGAAGCCAACAAGAAGCGCTTCGAATCCGAGCGTGCGACGCTCGAAGCCCGCAACCTCGAGCGCAAGTCGGAAGCCCAGTCGGTCGCCGAGAAGCTCGACGGCAAGTCCTTCGTCATCGTCCGCTCCGCCGGCGAAACCGGCCAGCTCTACGGCTCGGTCGCTGCCCGCGACATCATCGAGGCGCTGGCTGCCGAAGGCTTCAACGTCGGCCGCAACCAGGTCGAGCTCAACACCCCGATCAAGGCGATCGGCCTGCACAAGGTCGTCCTGCACCTGCATGCCGAAGTCGAGATCACCATCGAAATCAACGTCGCCCGCTCCGCCGACGAAGCCGAGCGCCAGGCAAAGGGCGAAAGCCTGACCTCCGCCGACGCCATCTACGGCGTGGACGAGGACGCCCTGAAGCCGGAAGACTTCTTCGATCCGGAAGCCGACGGCGAAGACGACGAAGCCTGATATCGGACGTGGGCCGGCCCTGCCGGCTCCCCAATTGACAGCCTGACGGGCCGGCTCTGCCGGCCCGTTGTTTTTTCGATGGCCAAAAAGCACGGCTTGAAATCCGGCTTTTCACATCAATATTTATAGGTCGTTAGACTGGATTGGCGGTCGGGCCGCTTCCCAGGCCGGTTTCCGACCAGACCCGTTCCGCCAGATTTTTTAAGCGCGACGGAGTTTAGCGAATGAAATTCATTGTACAGGCCCTCGTTTCCCGCCTCGTCGAGACTGGAAATCTGACGATCACCTATCCGGACGGCACCCGCCAGCGCTTCGGCGACGGCACCGGAAACCCCGTCCATATGCGTCTCAACACGAAGAAAGCGGTCTGGGGCCTTGCCTTCGACCCTGCCTATTATCTCGGGCACCATTATGGCACCGGCGATATCGACATCGTGGAGGGCGACATCTACGGCCTCCTGAAGACCGTCTTTACCGGCAATCCCGACTTCAAATATTACGACAGCCGCTGGAACCGTCTCCTGGAGCGGGTGCGCTATCTCTTCCGCTGGGCGCGGGAGAAGAACAGCATCGTGCGCTCGCGCAGGAACGTCCAGCACCACTATGACCTCACCGGCGCGCTCTACGACCTCTTCCTCGATCAGGACCGGCAATATTCCTGCGCCTATTTCGAGCGGCCGGACCAGACGCTCGACGAGGCGCAGCTCGCCAAGAAGCGCCACATCGCGGCCAAGCTCAACATCAACCGCCCGGGCCAGAGCGTGCTCGACATCGGCAGCGGCTGGGGCGGCATGGCGCTCTACCTCGCCCGCCAGCTCGGCGCCAAGGTGACGGGCGTGACGCTCTCCGACGAGCAGCACGCCCTTTCCGAAAAGCGGGCGCGCGAGGCCGGATTGACGGGCGAGGTGAACTTCCTGCTGCAGGATTACCGCAACACGGAAGGTCCGTTCGACCGCATCGTCTCCGTGGGCATGTTCGAGCATGTCGGCCGGCCGAACTATCTCACCTTCTTCAGGAAGAGCGCCGCGCTCCTGAAGCGGGACGGCGTGATGCTGCTGCACACGATCGGCCGCACGGACCGCCCCTCGGCCAACAATCCGTTCATCGAGAAGTACATCTTCCCCGGCGGCTATATCCCGGCCCTCTCGGAGGTCATGCAGGCTGTGGAAAAGAGCGGCCTTGCCGTGACGGACGTGGAGATCCTGCGCCTGCACTATGCCGAGACGCTGCGCCATTGGCGGGAACGCTTCATGGCCCGGCGCGAGGAGGCAAAGGCGCTTTACGACGAGAAATTCTGCCGGATCTGGGAGTTCTATCTCGCCGCCTCCGAGAGCGCCTTCCGCTGGCAGAACCTCGTCGTCTTCCAGCTCCAGCTGGCGCACGACCAGCAGGCCGTGCCGCTGACGCGCGAATATATCGGGCGCGGCGAGGATTGCCTCAAGGCGCATGAAGGCAATCCGAAGGGCGAACGGCGCGGCGCGCGGCAATTCCCCCAGGAGGCCTCGCTCTGAGATTCGGAAGCGGTGTCAACCGAAAGCCAGCAGGCCCGGCGGAATCCGGGCTTGCTGTGTCCCTGCCGCCTGTGGAAAAGTCTAAGACCGGGCTTAATGGACGGGGTGAGTCGGAAGCGCTTGACCCCCGGCGGCAAAGCAACCAAACCAGCGGCCTTCGCAAACAGGGATGGGGAGATTCGGGACGATGAACGACGCCGTGCGCAAGCTCAGCCAGGCCGGCCGCGACAATGCGGAGCTGCATCACCGCGAGGCACCCAGCAACATCGAGGCGGAGCAGGCGCTGCTCGGCGCGATCCTCGTCAACAACGACGCCTATTACCGCGTCTCGGACTTCCTGAAGCCCATGCACTTCAACGAGCCGCTGCACCGCAAGATCTACGAGCTCGCCGGCGACACGATCCGCATGGGCAAGATCGCGACGACGATCACGCTGAAGACGCACCTGCCGGCCGACGGCAAGGTGGGGGATCTCACGATCCCGCAATATCTCGCGCGCCTTGCCGCCGAGGCCGTGACGATCATCAACGCGGAGGACTACGGCCGGGCGATCTACGACCTGGCGCTGCGCCGCTCGCTGATCAATATCGGCGAGGACATGGTCAACATCGCCTATGACGCGCCGCTCGACATGCCGCCGCAGACCCAGATCGAGGATGCCGAACGGCGCCTGTTCGAGCTGGCCGAGACGGGCCGCTACGACGGCGGCTTCCAGTCCTTCAACGATGCCGTCGCGCTGGCGATCGACATGGCCGGCGCCGCCTTCGAGCGCGACGGCTCGCTGTCGGGCATCTCGACCGGCATCCACTCGCTCGACGCCCGCATGGGCGGCCTGCAGCGTTCGGACCTCATCGTGCTTGCCGGCCGTCCCGGCATGGGCAAGACCTCGCTTGCCACCAACATCGCCTACAACATCGCCGCCGCCTATGAGCCGGAAGTCCAGGCGGACGGCTCGTTCAAGGCGAAGAACGGCGGCGTCGTCGGCTTCTACTCGCTCGAAATGTCCTCCGAGCAGCTCGCCACCCGCATCATCTCCGAGCAGACGGAAGTTTCGTCCTCGAAGATCCGCCGCGGCGACATTTCCGAGGCCGACTTCGAAAAGCTCGTCGCCTGCAGCCAAATGATGCAGAAGGTCCCGCTCTATATCGACCAGACCGGCGGCATCTCCATCGCCCAGCTTTCCGCCCGCGCGCGCCGCCTGAAGCGCCAGCGCGGCCTCGATTGCCTTGTGGTGGACTATATCCAGCTGATGACCGGCTCCGGCAAATCAAGCGACAACCGCGTGCAGGAGATCACCCAGATCACCACGGGCCTGAAAGCGCTCGGCAAGGAGCTGAACGTGCCGATCATCGCTCTCTCCCAGCTTTCCCGTCAGGTGGAAAGCCGCGAGGACAAGCGCCCGCAGCTCTCCGACCTGCGCGAATCGGGCTCGATCGAGCAGGACGCCGACGTGGTGCTCTTCGTGTTCCGCGAGGAATATTACGTGAAGAACCTGGAGCCGCGCGACGAGTTCGACCCGAAATACGAAGAATGGAAGATGCAGTTCGAGAAGGTGAAGGGCACGGCGGATGTCATCATCGCCAAGCAGCGCCACGGACCGACCGGCACGGTGAAACTCGCCTTCCAGTCGGAATACACCCGCTTCACCGACCTCGCCGACCCGTCCTTCAGCCAGTACGAGCACTGACGGACGGGGCGCGTGCCCCTCACCCCGCAAGCGGGGAGAGGGGACCTGCCCCGCGAGCGGTCATTGATCGGGGAAACCGGCACAGGCACATCCCCTTCTCCCCGTTTACGGGGAGAACGTGGCCGGCAGGCCGGATGAGGGCGTTTCCCTGTCGCCCGTCACTTCCCTCCGAAGGCCGGGGCCTTGCAGAAGTCCGCCACGATGGCCAGCACCTGCCGGCCGCGTGCCTTCTGCTCCTCGTCCATCATCGGCAGGTCCAGCCTGTCCGTGCAGGTTTCGTCCGCGGCATCGCTCCTGCCGGAGAGCGACAGGCGGCTCGAACAGTAAAGTCCCGCTCCGGTCAGCACGACCTGCTCCGCTTCGGGCGAAGCGAGCGGAACAGGCTTGGCCTCCGCGATCATGTCGTCGACGGAGGCATAGGCGATGGCCATCGTTACGCGGCTGAGGTCGATGAGGCCGATCGTCAGCGTCGCCCATCTTTCCGGGAACTGCAGGGCGGAGATCGTGCGGGCGCGGCAGGGCGCGCCGGAGACTTCCAGCCGCGTCACCAGCCGCGGCGCGTTGGGATTGTCGACGATCGAATAGTAGATGTCCGCGCCGGCCTCGCGCACCGGCGCCACGCCGTCCTGGGCAAGGCCGAGCAGCACGGCATGCGCCTCGCGCATCCCGGCATCCGTGGGAGCGTCCTGCGCCGCCGCCGGGGCCTGGCCCGCAAGGACGGTCGCCATCGCTCCCAAGGCCGCCTTCATCCCTCCCCGCATGATGTTCTCCCTTTCGGCGCGGCACCATAGAGGCGGCCCCGCCCGGCGGCAATGCGGCAGGCGAGCGTATTGCCGCCATGGTCCACAGGCTGTATTTCAGGAAGATGAGCACGCACCACACGCACGCCCGATCCACCCTGCCCGTCGCCGGCGAGGACCATGCCCGCCTGACCATCGACCTTTCGGCCCTTGCCGACAACTGGCGCGCGATGGCGCGGCGCTCGGGCGCCGCCCGCACCGCCGCGGTGCTGAAGGCCGACGCCTACGGCATCGGGCTGGAGCCGGCCGCCAGGACCTTTCACATGGCGGGCGCGCGCGACTTCTTCGTCGCCACGCCTGCGGAAGGCGCGGCGCTGCGCGCCGTATTGCCGGATGCGCGCCTCTATGTGCTGTCGGGCATGTGGGCCGGTTCCGAGCGGCTGTTCTTCGAATTCGACCTCGTGCCCGTCATCGCCTCGGAGGAACAGCTCGCCGTCTTCATGGCCGCCGTTTCCGACGGACGCGACCATCCCTGCGTGCTGCATGTCGATACCGGCATGAGCCGGCTCGGCCTGCGTGTTGAGGATGCGCTGGCGCTTGCCGGCGACGTCGCGCGGCCGGCGAGCTTTTCGCCGATCATGCTGCTCAGCCACCTCGCCTGCGCGGATGACCCGAACCATCCGCTCAACCGCCAGCAGCTCCAGCGTTTCCGCACCGCCGTCGACGCCTTCGACGGCATCGATGCAACGCTCGCCAACTCGGCCGGCATCTTCCTCGGCGAGGACTATCACTTCACCCTCACCCGCCCCGGCATTTCGCTCTATGGCGGGGCGGCCGTTAACGACGTGCCGAACCCGATGAAACCCGTCGTTACCGCCGAGGCGCGCATCCTGCAGGTGCGCGAGGCGAAGGCCGGCGAAAGCGTCAGCTACGGCGCCACCACCGTC
Source organism: Shinella yambaruensis (assembly GCF_050859155.1). Lineage (NCBI taxonomy): Bacteria > Pseudomonadati > Pseudomonadota > Alphaproteobacteria > Hyphomicrobiales > Rhizobiaceae > Shinella > Shinella yambaruensis. The sequence continues at coordinate 1,264,686 of NZ_CP150638.1, read as the reverse complement.
TTTTCCCGCGACACGCGCATCGCCGTCGCCGCGGTCGGCTATGCGGACGGCTACATGCGGGCGCTTTCCGGCTCCGGCGTGCCGCTGCGCAAGACGAACATCCCGGGCGCCAGCGGCGTCCTGCACGGCCGCATGGTGCCGCTGATCGGCCGTGTCACCATGGACCTCACGCATTTCGACGTGACGGACCTGCCGCAGGGCAGCGTCCGGGCCGGCGACTTCATCGAGCTCTTCGGCCGCAACATGCCCATCGAGGACGTGGCCCGCGCCGGCGGCACGATCGACTACGAACTCCTGACCAGCCTCGGCAGCCGCTACGAACGGCGCTACGAGGCCGCGAAAAAATAGGACACGTTCCTGTTTTGTGCTAATGGCTTGCGGAGCGATTCCCAAAGCAGTTCCAGGAAGAGGGCGAAGCGGTTTTCCGTCCGGGATTGCGTCAGATACAGCATTTCGCAAAGCGAGACCCGATGGCGAAAGCCCGCACCCAATTCGTCTGCCAGAACTGCGGCACCGCGCATTCCCGCTGGGTCGGGAAATGCGAGGGCTGCGGCGAGTGGAACACCGTCGTCGAGGAAGACCCGATGGGCGGCATCGGCTCCGGCCCCGGCAAGGTGCCGAAGAAGGGCCGCCCCGTCGCGCTGACGGCGCTTTCGGGCGAGATCGAGGAGGCGCCGCGCATCCACACCGGCATCGGCGAACTCGACCGGGCGACCGGCGGCGGTTTCGTGCGCGGCTCGGCCGTCCTGATCGGCGGCGATCCCGGCATCGGCAAGTCGACGCTCTTGATGCAGGCCGCCGCCGCCCTCTCCCGCCGCGGCCACCGCATCATCTACGTCTCGGGCGAGGAGGCCGTGGCGCAGGTGCGCCTGCGCGCCCAGCGCCTGCAGGCCGCCGAGACCGACGTGCTGCTTGCCGCCGAGACCAATGTCGAGGACATCCTCGCCACCGTCGGCGAAGGCAAGCGGCCGGATCTCGTCATCATCGATTCGATCCAGACGCTGTGGAGCGATACAGCCGAGGCCGCGCCCGGGACAGTGACGCAGGTGCGCACCGGCGTGCAGGCGATGATCCGCTTCGCCAAGCAGACCGGCGCCGCCATGGTGCTGGTCGGCCATGTCACCAAGGAAGGCCAGATCGCCGGCCCGCGCGTCGTCGAGCACATGGTCGATGCCGTGCTCTATTTCGAGGGCGACCGCGGCCACCACTACCGCATCCTGCGCACCGTCAAGAACCGCTTCGGCCCGACGGACGAGATCGGCGTCTTCGAAATGTCCGACAAGGGCCTGCGCGAGGTCTCCAACCCCTCCGAGCTCTTCCTCGGCGAGCGCAATGCCAAATCGCCGGGCGCGGCGGTCTTCGCCGGCATGGAAGGCACGCGGCCGGTGCTGGTCGAGGTGCAGGCGCTCGTCGCCCCCACCTCCCTCGGCACGCCGCGCCGGGCGGTCGTCGGCTGGGATTCGGCGCGGCTCTCGATGATCCTCGCCGTGCTGGAGGCCCATTGCGGCGTCCGGCTCGGGCAGCACGACGTCTACCTCAACGTGGCGGGCGGCTATCGCATCTCGGAACCGGCGGCGGATCTTGCGGTCGCCTCGGCGCTGGTTTCCTCGCTTGCCGGTCTTGCCCTTCCGGCCGATTGCGTCTATTTCGGCGAAGTCAGCCTGTCGGGCGCCATTCGCCCGGTTGCGCACACCGCCCAGCGCCTCAAGGAGGCGGAAAAGCTGGGTTTTTCGCAGGCCGTGCTCCCTGCCGGCTCCGCCGATCTGCCCAAGGGCGCCGGCGGCCGCTGGAACGAGATAGACAGCCTGCCGGACCTGGTGGCGCGCATTGCCGGATCGAAAAGCGCCCTGAAGCGGGAGGACGAGGACGTTTGACGCCCCGGCGGTCGACAAAGCCTTGTGGGAAACATGGGGCGGCATCGTGCCGAACTGAGACGACGGACACGCCTTCCGCTAAGGTGCCCCCCGCTTGAGCGGTACGGGGCCCGACGACATTTCGGGTTTGGAGTAGGACGAACATGCCCATCACAATTCTCGACGGTATCGTCATCGGCGTCGCGCTGTTCTCCGCCGTGCTGGCGATGGTGCGCGGCTTCTCGCGCGAGGTGCTTTCCGTCGCCAGCTGGGTGGGTGCCGCGGCAGCCGCCTATTTCCTCTATCCGGTCCTCCTGCCCTATGCGAAGGACTATACGACGAGCGACACGGTCGCGATGGTCGGCTCGGCCGCCGCCGTCTTCCTCGTCGCGCTCATCGTGATCTCCTTCATCACCATGCGGATTGCCGATTTCATCATCGACAGCCGCATCGGCGCGCTCGACCGCACGCTCGGCTTCCTGTTCGGCGCGGCCCGCGGTATCCTGCTCGTCGTCGTCGCCATGCTGTTCTTCAACTGGCTGGTCGCCCCGCAGCAGCAGCCCTCCTGGGTCACCACGGCGAAGTCCAAGCCGCTGCTCGACAATCTCGGCTCGCGCCTCGTGGCGCTCCTGCCGGAGGACGCCGACGCGACGATTCTCGACCGCCTGCGCGGCAAGCCGGCCGAGGGCGAAGGCGGCACGGAGGACCCGGACGGCGCCACCGGCGGCACGAACCAGGCGCCCGCCGAAGAGACGCCCGCCACGAACGGATGACAAGCGATCAGGGGAGCCGACACTCGCGAGAAATGGCGAAGGCAGGCTCCCCGATTTTTTGGTAGGATAGATCATCAGCCACTGACGCTTCCGGGCCTCGGTGGCAAATGCTTTCGGCAATGCCCATATGGGCCTTGCCGAACGACCCAGAACCCCGTGCAACCTCTTACGGTCCCGAGCAAAGGCTTGCAGCAATGAGCGACTTCCAGTTTCCCGGCCGCCACGACGACGATCTCGACGGCGATACGCTTCACGAGGAGTGCGGCGTCTTCGGCATTCTCGGCCATCCGGAAGCCGCGACGCTGACGGCGCTCGGCCTGCACGCGCTGCAGCACCGTGGCCAGGAAGCCGCCGGCATCGTCTCCTTCGACGGCAAGCAGTTCCACACGGAAAAGCATATGGGCCTCGTCGGCGACCACTATACGAACCCGGTGACGCTCGCAAAGCTCCCCGGCAACATGGCGATCGGCCACACCCGCTATTCCACCACCGGGGAAGTGGCGCTGCGCAACGTGCAGCCGCTCTTTGCGGAACTGGAAGTCGGCGGCATCGCCGTCGCCCATAACGGCAACTTCACCAACGGCCTGACGCTGCGCCGGCAGATCATCGCCGGCGGCGCGATCTGTCAGTCGACCTCGGACACGGAGGTCGTGCTCCACCTCATCGCCCGCTCGCGCTACACCTCCACGACGGACCGCTTCATCGACGCCATCCGCCAGATGGAAGGCGGCTATTCGATGCTCGGCATCACCCGCACCAAGCTGATCGCCGCGCGCGACCCCACGGGCATCCGCCCGCTCGTCATGGGCGAGCTCGACGGCAAGCCGATCTTCGCCTCGGAAACCTGCGCGCTCGACATCATCGGCGCGAAATACATCCGTGACGTCGAGAACGGCGAGATCATCGTCTGCGAGATCCAGCCGGACGGCTCGATCACCATCGAGGCCAAGAAATCGGGCAATCCGCAGCCGGAGCGCCTCTGCCTCTTCGAATATGTCTATTTCGCCCGCCCCGATTCCGTCGTCGGCGGCCGCTCGGTCTATGTCGCGCGCAAGAACATGGGCATGAACCTTGCCAAGGAGCACCCGGTCGAGGGCGACGTCGTCGTGCCGGTGCCGGACGGCGGCACGCCCGCCGCGCTCGGCTATGCGCAGGAGAGCGGCATCCCGTTCGAATACGGCATCATCCGCAACCACTATGTCGGCCGCACCTTCATCGAGCCGACACAGCAGATCCGCGCCTTCGGCGTCAAGCTGAAGCATTCGGCCAACCGCGCGATGATCGCCGGCAAGCGCGTCATCCTCGTCGACGATTCGATCGTGCGCGGCACGACGTCGCTGAAGATCGTGCAGATGATCCGCGATGCGGGCGCGAAGGAAGTGCATATCCGCGTCGCCAGCCCGATGATCTTCTACCCCGACTTCTACGGCATCGACACGCCCGACCGGGACAAGCTGCTCGCCAACCAGTACAACGACGTCAAGGCGATGGCGAAGTATATAGGCGCGGATTCGCTGGAATTCCTCTCCATCGACGGGCTCTACCGCGCCGTCGGCGGCGAGGACCGCAACCCGGCCCGTCCGCAGTTCACCGACCACTACTTCACCGGCGACTATCCGACGCGCCTCCTTGACAAGGAAGGCGAGACGATGGGACGGAAGGTCTCGGTTCTGGCAAGCAACGGATAATTGAAGACATCATGAGCATCGACCTGAAAGGCCGCCTCGCGCTGGTCACCGGCGCGTCGCGCGGCATCGGCTATTTCACCGCCCTCGAACTCGCGAAGGCCGGTGCGCATGTCATCGCCTGCGCCCGCACGGTCGGCGGCCTGGAAGAACTGGACGATGCGATCAAGGCCGCCGGCGGCGCGGCGACGCTGGTGCCCTTCGACCTCGCCGACATGCCGGCGATCGACAAGCTCGGCGGCTCGATCTTCGAGCGCTGGGGCAAGCTCGACATCCTCGTGGCGAATGCCGGCGTGCTCGGCACGATCTCGCCGATCGGCCATGTCGAGGCGAAGGTGTTCGAGAGGGTGATGACGATCAACGTCACGTCCACCTGGCGGCTCATCCGCTCGGTCGAGCCGCTGCTCTTGAAGTCGGACGCCGGCCGCGCCGTCATCCTCTCGTCCAGCGCCGCGCACAAGTGCAAGCCCTTCTGGGGGCCCTACTCGGCCTCCAAGGCCGCCGTCGAGGCGCTGGCGCGCACCTGGGCCGGCGAGACGCAGCGCACGGCGCTCCGCATCACCGCGCTCGATCCCGGCGCCACCCGCACCGCCATGCGCGCCCAGGCGATCCCCGGCGAGGATCCCTCGACCGTGCAGCATCCCTCGGAGGTCGCCAGGGCCATCCTGCCGCTGGTCGCGCCGGATTATGCCGAGACGGGGAAGTTGTTCGACATGCGCCAGGGGCGCCTGCTGGATTATCGTTTGCCGGAGTGATTCCGGGAATTGCCCCTCATCCGGCCTGCCGGCCACCTTCTCCCCGCAAGCGGGGAGAAGGAGATATGCCGCGCCGTTTCTTCAGACACTGACCGTTTGCGGGACAAGTCCCCTCTCCCCGCTTGCGGGGAGAGGGTTAGGGTGAGGGGCAATCGCCGCAGAGCCCGGCCGCGCGCGCTGAAATTTTCCTATTCCTCCACCACCGTCGTCACCACCACCGAAAGCCCCGGCGCAAGGTATTTCGCCAACGCCTGCCCCTCGTCGATGGCGATGCGCACGGGCACGCGCTGGGCGACCTTCGTGAAATTGCCGGTGGCGTTGTCCGGCTTGATCACGCTGAACTCCGAGCCGGTGGCGGGCGAGAAGCGCTCGACACGGCCGGTCAGCGTGGCGTGCTTCAGCGCATCGACGCTGACCTCGACCTTCTGGCCCGGCTTGATATAGGCGAGCTGCGTTTCCTTGAAATTGGCGATGACCCAGGTGTCGTGTGGAACGACGGCCATGAGCTGCGTGCCGGCGGCAACATACTGGCCGAGCTTGACGCCCACCTCGCCCACTGCACCGTCGCGCGGAGCGGTGATGACGGTGTTGGAGAGGTCGATCTTGGCAAGCTCCACCGAGGCTTCCGCGCCCGCCACCGCGGCACGCAGGGAATCGCGGCCGACGATGATCGTCTGCAGGTCCTGCCGGGAGACCTCAAGGTTCGCCTGCGCCTGCGCGATGGCGGCCTCCGCCTGGTCGAGCGTGGTGCGGCTCTGCTCGCGGTCGCTCTGGGTGGCGATGCCCTTGTTCGACAATTCCTCGATGCGGTTCCAGCTTTCCTCCGCCCGGCGCTTGGCGTAGGTCGCGCTGTCGAGCGCCGCCTCGCTGGCGCCGATGCGGGCCCTGGCGGCGTTCTCCTGCTGCTCGGAATTGGCGAGCGCCGCCTTCTGGCTGGCGAGCGTGGCATTGGCCTGCTCGACCTTCTGGCGGAAGATGCGGTCGTCGAGACAGGCGAGCACGGCGCCGGCCTTGACCGTCTCGTAGTCCTTCACGGACACCTCCGTGACATAGCCAGCGAGCTGCGGGCTGATCAGCGTCACGTAGCCGCGCACATAGGCGTTGTCCGTCGTCTGGACCTCGCTGGCAAAGGGCGGCAGCTGCCAGGCGTAGAGCACCGCGCCGATGCCGGCCACGCCGAGGACAAGGGCGAGCGCGGTGGCGGTGTTGCGGATGTAAGTCTTCATTTCGGTCAACCTTCAACGGCCGCCGGTCCGCTGCTGCGGGCGCCGGCCTCTCTGATAAGGATGTAAAGCATGTGGATGGCGAGCGCCGTCGCGGCACCGACGGCGAGCAGCGCGATGACGAGGAAGGCATCGTTATGGGCGAGCACATTGGCCTCCCGCGTCACCTGCTGGCCGAGCAGCGCGACGCCCTCCGCCTTCAGCACGGCCGGATCGGTGATCGTGTGGCCATAGGCCGCGGAAAGCTGCGCCACGCGACCTGAGACCAGCGGATCGGCCAGCGTCATCGCCTCGGCGAGGATGTTCGAATGGAACTTCTCGCGCAGCGTGATGAAGGAGCCGAACAGCGCCGAGCCGGCAAGGCCGCCGAGGCTCTGCGTCACCAGGAAGACAACGATGAAGCTGAGGATGTATTGCGGCCCCTTGCGCAGCGCCAGCGTGAAGCCTGAGGCGATGGCCGGCGGCAGGAACAGGCTGCCGCCGGCGGCGATCATCGCCTGGCTCAGATACATCTGCTCCGGCCGTGTCAGGTTCGTCGCCCGGCTGTCGAGAAAGGCACCGATACCGATCAGGAGAAGCGCCGCCATGTGGATGCCGGGCTCCCGGCCGGGCTTCAGGATGGCCGCGCAGAGAAGCCCGCCCGCGGCGGTGGCGAGCGCCACCATGCCGTAGAGCCCGGTGAGCTGGTCGTTCTGCAAGCCGGTGATCTGGAAGAAATTGCCGGCGACGGCGGTCTGCTCGGCGAGCATCAGCCGGAACAGCACCAGCACGGCGGCGAAGTGCAGCATCTCGCGGCTGAGCAGCCAGCGCAGGTCGATCAGCGGCCTCTCCCGGTTGAGCTCGATGACGGCGGCGATGGTGAGCGCGCCGATCATGACGATGAGCAGTTCGCCGATCCAGCGGGCCTCCAGCCACCAATATTGCCGGCCGAGCACGAGCACGACGGCGCCCGCGCCGAAGCCGACGGCGATGAACAGGTAGCTGACGATATCGATCTTCTCGATGACCTTCACCCGCGGCGGCGGCGTCAGCGGCAGGAGATAGATCGCCGCGAAGGAGAGCATGGCGAGCGCCAGCTCGAAATGCAGCAGCGCCCGCACGCCGCCGAGATCGATAAGCGCCGGCGAGATGAAGCGGGTGAGCGGGGCGGCGAGGCCGATATTGGTCAGCGCGAGCGAGATGCCGATCGTCAGCTTGCGCGCCGGGCTGAAGGCCTCCAGCATGTAGAGGAAGCCGAGCGAGGAGAGCGGCGCGGCCGCGATGCCGGCGAAGAAGCGCAGCACGAGGGCGGAGTGCAGGTCCGTGATGAAGATATGCGCCACCGACACGAGGAGGAAGACGGCGATGCCGAGCTCGGCGAAGGGACGCAGGCCGTACTGGTTTCGGATCTTGATGAGCGCCAGCGAGAGCGAGGCGTTCGGGGCCATGTAGGCGGCCATCAGCCAGGTCGCCTCGGCGGTGGTGGCGCCGAACGGTCCCTGGAGCTGCGGGATGTTGGCGGCCACGAGGTTCATGCCGAAGCCCTGCGTCATGGCAAGCAGGGTGGAGGCGGCCATGTAGGCGGCGGCGCGCGGCGGCGCCATGGGCGCTGGCGGGGGCGGAGCGGCGGCAGGCGTCTCCCCGGCCGGTTTCTCGCCGGCCGGCTCCTCCGCGCCGGATTGCGGCGGTTCGCCCTCTCCCTCGCGCCCGCCTTGGGCGGGACCGGTGCTCATGCCTCGACGCTCTCCCGACAGCTCTTCGCGATATTGTCGGACATCGCGGCGAAGACCTTGACGGTGGTCGACATGTCATGGGCCGAGATGCTCCTCAGCACGTCGGCGCGCAGCGAGCGGGCAAGATCCAGCACCTCCTCGGCGACCTTGGCGCCGCGCGGCGTCATGACGATCTGCTTGGCACGGCGATCGCCTTCCACCGACTGGCGCTCGATGAAGCCCTGCTTCTCCATGCCGTCGAGCAGGCGCACGAGCGTCGGCGTCTCGATGTCGAGCTCGTCGGCCAGCTCGCGCTGGTTGAGATTGACGCCGCGGCCGAGGATCAGAAGCGCGCGGGCGCGCGGCAGCGTCAGCCCCCGCTCCTTCACGCGGGCATCGAACAGGGCGCGCATCTTGCGCTGCACGCGGGAAAGGTCGTCGAGGATACGCTCGTGCGGATCGGATATGCTCATCTCGGTAGCCCAAAAACAATTAGCTTGCTATCTATTTGAAGGCTAGTTAGTCGACCTGCAGAAGGAAATCAAGCCCCGCCCGCGACGAGCGGACAGGGCTTGGGCAAGGCTCACGCGGATGTGACGGACGGGCGAGGACTATTGCCCGTCGGGCTCCTCGGGGAACTCGCTGGCGCCGTGCGTCACCGGCGCGGTCCAGCCGCCATATTTGCGCTGCCAGGAACGGGCGCCGAACGGCAGGGTCGCCAGGTAGGCGACGACCGTCACCACCATGGTCTCCCAGGTGAAGCTCATCAGGGTCGCGACATAGAGCACGACGAGCAGGATGCCCGGCAGCACGAGATCGCGGCGGATGCGGCTGCCTTCCGACTTGCCGGACCAGACCGGCAGGCGGCTGACCAGCAGGAAGCCGATCAGCACCGTGTAGCCGGAGGCGAGGTAGGCGAAGAGCGGGCTCGGCGCAAGGCCGAGGAAGCCGAGATAGACCGGCAGCAGCACCAGCATGCCGCCCGCGGGGGCCGGCACGCCGACGAAATATTCCGTTTGCCATTTGGCCTTGGTCTCGCGCTCGGCCATGACGTTGAAGCGCGCGAGGCGCAGGCCCGCGGCGATAGTGTAGATCAACGCCGCGATCCAGCCGAAGGAGCGCGCCTGGTCGAGGATGAAGACATAGAGCACGAGCGCCGGGGCAACGCCGAAATTGATGATGTCGGCGAGCGAATCCATCTGGCCGCCGAATTTCGAGGTAGCCTTCAGGAGGCGCGCGACACGCCCGTCGATGCCATCGAGAAAGGCCGCGAGCAGCACCATGCCGACGGCGAGCTCATAGCGGTTCTCGAAGGCGAGCCTGATGCCCGTGAGGCCCGCGCAGATGGCAAGCACCGTGATGACGTTCGGGATGATGACGCGCAGCGGGATCTCCCGCAGGCGCGGGCCCCGCGCCTCGTCGTTCGGTCCATTCGGCTCATAGGGCGGAAAGGGTGTGTCCATCGCTTTTCGCTTCGCTGTTTTCAGGCAGTAGGCAGTAGGCAGTAGGCAGTAGAAGATAGTTTCTCGAACCCTATTGCCTACTGCCTACATCCTCGTTTCCTCATCCCCTGCGGCTGACCACCGGCCCCTTGGCCGAGCCGAATTCCGCCAGCACCGTCTCGCCGGCGATCGCCGTCTGGCCGACGCTGACGCGCGGCTGGGCGCCGGCCGGCAGGAAGACGTCGAGGCGCGAGCCGAAGCGGATGAGGCCGAAACGCTCGCCGGCCTCAAGGCTGTCGTTCATGTTGGTCCAGCACAGGATGCGGCGGGCGACGAGACCGGCGATCTGCACGACGCCGATCGGCCCGTGCGCGCTCTCGATGACGAGGCCGTTGCGCTCGTTCTCCTGGCTCGCCTTGTCGAGGTCGGCATTCAGGAACTTGCCGGCGCGATAGGCGACGCGCGCAACGCGGCCGCGCATCGGCGCGCGGTTCACATGGCAGTTGAAGACGTTCATGAAGACCGAGATGCGCAGCATCGGCTGGTCGCCGAGCTCCAGTTCGGCCGGCGGCGTCACCATGGCGACGGCAGAGACGCGGCCATCGGCCGGGCTGATCACAAGATCGTCATCCTGCGGCGTCAGGCGCTCGGGATCGCGGAAGAAATAGGCGCACCAGGCGGTGAGCACGAAGCCGATCCACATCAGCGGTTCCCAGGCCGCGCCGAGCAGCAGCGAGGCGACGAAGAAGCCGGCCACGAACTTCCAGCCCTCCCGATGGATCGGCACCAGGGTGCTGCGTATCGTATCGACCAAACTCATCTTCCGACATCTCCTGATGATTTCACGCCATCGACCTAGCGTGAAATGGCGATGGGGGCAATGCGGCGTGGCGATTGGCCCCCAGCAGGCGGCCCTTCCCCGGGCTCAACCCGGCGGGCGCGGAAAAGGTTCCGCGGCAGCCCCGATGCCCGGTCCCCTGCCCTGCGGTTGACAAGCGCCAGCCGCTGCGGGCACACTTTCACCGCTGCTGTAGGGCGCATCGGCGGGAGCCGAAGGGGCAATGCCCACCTACGACCGAAACCGTAGCCGCGCCATGCCGAACCTCGAAAACCTCCGCAAGCAGGCCAAGCAATATCTGCGCTGGCATCGCGAGCGACACCATCCGGTGGCGGCGGTCATCCGCGCCACCCTGCCCCGCTTCCGGCATCTGACGGATCGGGAGGTACTGGATGCCCCGTTCTCGCTTGCCGATGCGCAGGCGCTCGTCGCCCGCCAGAACGGGTTTCCGGATTGGCCGGCGCTCAGGACAGGAGCCCCCACCGTGCGCAGCACGACTGAAAACATGCCGCAAGGCCCGATCCTCAGCGGAGCGGAGCCGGTGCTCTACGTGACCGATTTCGCCGCCTCCCTCGCCTTCTTCACGGAAAAACTCGGCTTTTCCGTCGATTTTACCTATGGCGATCCGCCGTTCTACGGGGTCGTCGCGCGCGACCGGGCACGGCTCTGCCTGCGGCTGGTGCGCGAGCCCGTCTTCCTCGGCGATGTCCGCCGACGGGAGGACCTGCTGTCAGCCTCGATCACGCTCGACAGCGCGGCGGCGATCAAGACGCTTTTCCTCGACTATCAGACGGCCGGCGTGACCTTCCACAGCACGCTGATGACGCAGCCCTGGGGCACGCGCACCTTCATCCTGCTCGACCCCGACGGCAACCTGATCCTCTTTGCCGCGCCCGGCGACTGATCACTCGGCCGCCGGCGCGCCGCGCAGGATGACGCCGAGCTCGTCGCTCTCGCGCACCTGCTTCAGGCGCTCCTCGGCCTGCACGGCCTCGCGCTGGCGGTTCCACATGGAGGCATAGAGGCCGTCGTCGCGCTGCATCAGCTCGCTGTGCGTGCCCCGCTCGGCGATGCCGCCGTCCTTCAGCACGATGATCTCGTCCGCCGAAATGACGGTGGAGAGGCGGTGGGCGATGACGAGCGTGGTGCGGTTCTTCGACACGACGTCGAGTGCGGCCTGGATCTCCTGCTCCGTGCGGGTGTCGAGCGCCGAGGTCGCCTCGTCGAGGATGAGGATCGGCGGGCTCTTCAGGATGGTGCGGGCGATGGCGACGCGCTGCTTCTCGCCGCCGGAAAGCTTCAGCCCGCGCTCGCCGACCATCGCCTTGAAGCCTTCCGGCAGGTGGCGGATGAAGGGGCCGATCTGCGCCGCCTCGGCAGCGGCAGCCACGTCCGCATCGCTCGCGTCCGGCCGGCCGTAGCGGATGTTGTAGGCGATCGTGTCGTTGAACAGCACGGTATCCTGCGGCACCATGCCGATCACCGCGCGCAGGCTCTTCTGCGTGACGTCGCGCACATCCTGCCCGTCGATGGTGATCGCCCCCTCCTGCACGTCGTAGAAGCGGTAGAGCAGCCGCGAGAGCGTCGATTTCCCCGCGCCGGACGGGCCGACGACGGCGACGGTCTTGCCGGCCGGCACGTCGAAGGAGACGCCCTTGAGGATCGGCCGGGCCGGGTCATAGGCGAAGTGCACGTCCTTGAAGGAGATCGCGCCGTCGGCGACGACTAGGTCGGCGGCGCCGGGCTTGTCCTGCACCTCCTCCTCCACCTCGAGCAGGTCGAACATCTGCTCGATATCCGTCAGGCCCTGGCGGATTTCGCGGTAGACGAAGCCGATGAAGTTGAGCGGGATGGCGAGCTGGATCAGCATGGCGTTGATGAAAACGAAATCGCCGACCGTCTGCTCGCCGCGCTGCACGGCAAGCGCCGACATCGCCATCATCACCGCCATGCCGACGCCGAAGATCAGCGCCTGGCCGAAGTTGAGCCAGCCGAGCGAGGTCCAGACCTGCGTCGCCGCCTTCTCGTAGCGCGCCATGGACTGGTCGAAGCGGCGGGCCTCCATCTCCTCGTTGCCGAAATACTTGACCGTCTCGAAGTTCAGCAGCGAATCGATCGCCTTGGTGTTGGCCTCGGTGTCGCTGTCGTTCATCGAGCGGCGGATGGAGATGCGCCAGTCGCTCGCCCTGACCGTGAACCAGATGTAGAGCCAGACGGTGGCGGCGGTGACGAGGAGATATTGCAGCCCGTAGCCCCACCAGAAGACGGCGGCGGTGAGCAGGAACTCGATGAAGGTCGGCACGCTGTTGAGGATCGTGAAGCGCACGATCGTCTCGATGCCCTTGGTGCCGCGCTCGATGACGCGCGAAAGCCCTCCGGTGCGCCGCTCCAGATGGAAGCGCAGCGACAGGCGGTGCAGGTGCACGAAGGTGCGGTAGGCGAGCTGGCGCACGGCATATTGCCCGACGCTGGCAAAGAGCGCGTCGCGCAACTGGTTGAGGCCGGCCTGCAGGATGCGCGCGCCGTTATAGGCGAGCACCAGCATGACCGCGCCGAGCAGGAAAGCGGGCAGAAGCGAGACGGCATCCGCCTTGCCGTTCAGCGCATCGGTCGCCCATTTGAAGAAATAGGGCACCAGCAGCAGCACGATCTTGGAGAGAAGCAGGAAGACCGAGGCCCAGACGACGCGCATCTTCAGGTCCGGCCGATCGGAGGGCCACATATAGGGCCAGAGGTTCACCAGCGTGTGGAGGGGATTGCTGCTGTCGGCCGAAACCGTCTTCTTTCTGGTCGTCGCCACGCTGGCCTCCGCCGGATCGCCGTCACGCCCCGGCCTTCGTTTTGTCCTGGACTGCCGAATGAAAATGCGGCGCCCGGTGGGGCGCCGCATGGGGGGAGATAGGTCCTTGCCGGCCGCTTCGCAACAGCCGGCCGGAAATTGTCCTTGCGCAATTCCGGCAAAACCGCTTCGGCGCCGGACTTGCCGAGGATCAATCGCCGCGAACGCGCTTGCGGTGCAGTTCCTCCGCCTCCGCGTCGCTTTCCACGGTCTTGTCCGGCACGCCGAAGACCTGGCCGGGGATGATGCGGTCCGGATCGGTGATCTGGTCCTCGTTGGCGAGGTAGATCGTCGTGTAGCGCACGCCCTTGCCGTAGATGCGGCGGGAGATCTGCCAGAGCGTATCGCCGCGGCGGATGATGACCGAGGTCTTGCTCTGCTGCAGCGGGGCCTGCTCCACCGTTTCCGGCTCCTCGGCCACCGCCTGGCCGCTGCCCGTCGCGGCGGCTTCGCCCGAGGCGGCGGTGCCGCTCTCCCCGCCGGTCGCCGCCGGCGTGCCTTCGGCGCTGGCCGTACCGCTGTCCGCTGTCGCGGTTTCGGCCGTCGATGCGGCACCGGTTGCCGAGGCGGCGCCTTCGCCCGCAGCCGCCACGGCACTGGCCGCGGCGGTCAGCGAGGGCATGCCCTCGAGCGCCACGAGTGCCTGCTGGTAGGCCTCCTTGCCGGCGCCGGCCGGAACCGCGGCAAGGCGGTCGAGCGCGGTCGAGGCCCAGCCCTTCAGCTTCTCGATCGCCGCCGTCACATCCGCGGCCGTGCCGGCCGGCGGCGTGAAGCCGGTAATGCCCTTGAGGGCCCCTTCAAGCGCGGTGCGGGCAGTCTGGATCTCCGCCGTCGTCGCATTGCGGCCATCGGAGAACAGCGCCACGAACTGCTGCTGGAGCGCGGTCGCCTGGCCGGCCAGCGCCTCGATGGAGCTGTCCGCCGCAGCCGAGGCAGCGCCCACCACGGCCTCCGCCTTCTCGATGGCCGGTGCCAGCGCATCGGCGACGGCCGTCTCGATCGACGCGAGGGCACCGCCGACGGCGGCGGCATCCTTCGGCAGGGCCTGGAGACGGGCCAGCGCCGAAGCGGCGGCGGCCGACGCCCTGGCCGCCATGTCGCGGGCCGCCTCGCCCTCTTCGAGGCCGGGCTTGAACTCGGCCAGCGATTTCAGCGCGATCTCCGTCGCGGAACGGGCAGCCGCCAGTTCCTCGGCGGTCGGCACGCGGCCGTCGGCATAAAGGCCCTTGAGCAGGGCCACCGCCTTGTCGGCCTCGGCACGCAGCCTGTCGAACGTGCCGCCGCCGATGAGGCCGAGCGCCGGGCCGGTATCGCCCGCGGCATCCTCCTGCGCCACCACGGCGACCTGCTCGCCTTCCGGCCGATCGAACGGAACGGAGGCGCGAAATTCGACCTTGCCGCCGTCGGGGCTCATCACATCGGCGCGGATCGTGTGGCGGCCGACCGAAAGGTCGATCGTGCCGTCGGCCACGTAGCGGCCTTCGCCATCCGCCTTCGCCTCGCCGACGAGCTTGTCGTCGGCATAGATGCGCACCAGCGCGCCCGGCTTGGCGGTGCCGGCGATGAACATGCGCTCGCCTTCCAGCTCGACGGCCGAAACGCGCGCCTGGGGCTTGGCCGCCGTTTCCGTCGCCGCGGTGCCGGCCGTGCCGTTCGCGGTCTCCGTCGCGGCGGCACCGGCAGTTGCCGCCTCGCCGGTGGTCGCGGCAGTCTCGCCGGCGGCTTCCGCCGTTTCGCTCGCGGCCGGCTTCTCGTCCGCCACGGCACCGGCGGCGCCCGTGTCACTGGCCGCCGCGGTGTCGCCGGCGGGCTGGTCGATCGTCTTTTCCGCCGCGCCGGCAGTCTCGCCGGCCGCCTTCTCCGCGGCTTCCGGCACCGTGATCAGGCGGCTCGCCTCGCCGGGCCTGGAGACCATGGCAAGGAGGTCGCCGCCGGCGTCCTTCGGCACGGAGACGGTCGCCACCTCTTCCGAGGTCTTCGAGGCGCCCTTGTCGTCCTTCGTGCTCAAGGTGAGCTGGTAGTCGCCGGCAGCAAGCGGCTGCTCGAAGACGGCGGCGAAATCGCCGGACGGGCCGATGTCGGCCGTTGCGACGACGGTCTCGCCGTTCTTGATCTCCAGTGTGGTGTTCGGCTGGCCGCGGCCGGCGATCACGGTGGAGCCGTCCGGCTCGACACGCAGCAGATCGAAGGCGGGCGTGACCCAGCCGGCGGCCGGATCGGCCGGCGTCGTTTCCGCCTTGGCGATCTCTTGGGTCGCCGTTGCCGCCTCGCCCGCCGTGGCGTCGGCCGGCTTCTCGCCCTCGGTACCCGCCTCGGTGCCGGCGGCCGCATCGCCCGTCGCCCCGTCACCCGTCGCCGCCTCGCCGGTTGCAGTCGTCGAGCGGGCCTGCTTGCCGTCGGCCGTCGTGGTCTCGCCGCCGCCTTGCGTCGTCGTCGTGGTAAGGGTTGCGACCGGGGTTTCCGCCGGCTTGTCCTTGTTCATGTTGGGCAGCACGAAGAAGACCATGAGCAGCGTTGCCGCCGCCAGCACGATCAAGGCCACCAGACCGGTCTTGTTCTTCATCATCAACTCTCTCTCTGTCCCGGTTTCCCGGGGGTCCCCTCCTGAAATTGCTATCGATTCCCAATGTTCTGCACAAGGTTCCCGGGACGTTCCGGGGCGTGTGCCCCGTGCTTTTTCGTCATTATCCTTGACGGGCTGCCGGCCGGATGGCTGAATCCCGTCATGAGCGAACAAACCCTGCCGATTCGATCCGTCTGCGTCTACTGCGGCTCCCAGCCGGGCCGCGAAACCGCCTATGTCGCCGCCGGGCGCCGCCTAGGCCAGGTGATGGCGGAAAACCATCTCCGCCTCGTCTACGGCGGCGGCACGAAGGGCATCATGGGGGCGGTCGCCAGCGGCGTGCTTTCGCATGGCGGCCGCGTCACCGGCATCATACCGCAATTCCTCGTGGATATGGAGGCCACCCGCCATTCGCTCGGCCAGCTCAGCGAGCTGATCGTCACGCCCGACATGCACGAGCGCAAACACAAGATGTTCGAGCGCGCGGACGCCTTCGTGGCGCTGCCGGGCGGCATCGGCACGCTGGAGGAGATCGTCGAGGTGATGACCTGGGCGCAGCTCGGCCGCCACCGCAAGCCGATGATCTTCGCCAATATCGGCGGCTTCTGGGACCCGATGCTGAAACTCATCCGGCATATGGCGGACGAAGGCTTCATCCACACCGCCCATCTCGTCCAGCCGATGGTGATCGACGAGCCGGAGGAGATCGTCGCCGCCCTCGTCGACCATTGGGCGGGCCATGTCGACCGCGAGGGCGAAGCGGACATCATCGCCCGCCTCTGATTTATCGAGAGCCGTGAAAGCCCGCGCGGCGGGCGGTCAGTCGCCGCGCTGCTGCGAGCCCTCGATCTCGTACCATACCTCGCCATGCTCGCTGCCCGGGATCGGATCGGGAAAGTCGCCGGAAACCGTTCGGGCGTGCCGCATGCCGATCTTTTCCATGACGCGGCGCGAGGCATGGTTCACCGCCATCGTGGTCGCCACGATCTTTTGATAGCTGGCATGGGCAAAGCCCCAGGAAACGAGCGCGGACGCCCCTTCCGAGGCCAGCCCCTGGCCCCATTCCGCCCGGCGCAGGCGATAGCCGAGCTCCGCCAGCGTCTCGCTTTCCGGCCACAGGCAGAACCACCCGACAAAGACGCCGTCAGCCGTCCGGCGCGCCGTCCAGACATAGGGTTCCGTGCCCGTCGGCATGAGGAAGGTCGCGTTCGGGTCGGCCGTCTCACGATCGACGGCATATCCTCCGTTCAGAAAGCGCATGACCTGCGGATCACGCTCCAGATCGATGAAATCCGCGCGGTCGCCAGGACGGCAGGGACGGAGCGTCAGGCGCGTCGTCTGCAAGACGGCCATCGTCTACTCCGCCGGCTTGAGCTCAGCCGCCGCAAGGCGCCTTGCCCGCGCCGTGCGCAGCATGGAGCTGGAATAGAGGATGAGCGCGGCCCAGATGAAGGCGAAGGCGATGAGCTTCGTCGTGCCGAAGGGTTCGTCGAAGGCGAAGACGGCGATGATGAAGATCATCGTCGGCGCGATGTACTGCATGATGCCGATGGTGGAAAGGCGCAGCAGTTTCGCGCCATTGGCATAGATCATCAGCGGGACGGCGGTGACGACCCCTGAGGCCAGAAGCCAGAGCACGTCCGCAACGCCCGTATCGCCGAAATGGCCCTGCCCCGAGGATTCGAGCCAGAGGATATAGCCGATCGCGGGGACGCTCAGCAGCAGCACCTCCAGGAAGAAACCCTGGTTCGGGCCGACCGGCAGCGTCTTGCGGAAGAAGGCGTAGAACCCCCAGGAGATGCAGAGACCGATGGACACCCACGGCAGGCCGCCGGCATCGAACGCGAGGATCGCCACCGCCAAGGCGGCAAGCCCGATCGCCACCATCTGCGCACGGTCGAGCTTCTCCTTCAGGAGGACGGCGCCGAGGAAGATCGAGAAGAGCGGGTTGATATAGTAGCCGAGCGCCGTCTCGATCGCGCGGCCGGCGCCGATGGCCCAGACGTAGATGCCCCAGTTGAAGGTGATGAGCGTCGCCGTCAGCGTCGCCATGGCCAGCATGCGCGGCGAGCGCAGCGCCGCCTTGATATCGGCGGTGCGGCCGAGCCAGACGAGCACCAGGCCGGCAAGCGGCACGGACCAGACGATGCGGTGCGCCACCACCTCGGAGGCGGGAATGTGGGCGACGGCCTTCATGAAGAAGGGCAGGAACCCCCAGAGCACATAGGCCGTCAAGGCGAAGGCGAAACCGCGCGGCGAATCGCCGGTCTTGAGGCCGCTGGTGGATTTTGCATCGGCCATGGTGTGGCATCCCGTTATTTTATGGATTTTCCGTCGGGATACTCCAAAGGACGGTTATGCACCAATTCATTCCGGTGAAGGGACGATGAGTGCCGCTGAACCTTGCCCCTACTCCGCCGCCGCACGCCCCGCCTCGCCACGGTTCTTCATGAGCTTGTAGACGATGGAATCCATCAGCGCCTGGAAGGAGGCGTCGATGATGTTGTCGGAAACGCCGACCGTCCACCAGCGTGCACCCGTCGCATCGGTCGATTCGATCAGCACGCGGGTGATGGCCTCGGTGCCGCCATTGAGGATGCGCACCTTGTAGTCCGCCAGTTCAAGATCGGCGATCTCGGCCTGGAACTTGCCGAGGTCCTTGCGCAGCGCAAGGTCGAGCGCGTTGACCGGGCCATGCCCTTCCGCGACCGACATCATCGTCTCGCCGTCGACGATGACGCGCACGACCGCCTCCGACACGGTCTTGAGCTGGCCGTTGGCGTCGTAGCGGCGCTCGACCATCACGCGGAAGCTCTCGACGTGGAAGAAATCCGGCACCGTGCCGAGCGTGCGGTAGGCGAGCAGCGCGAAGCTCGCATCCGCGCCCTCATAGGCATAGCCCGTCGCCTCGCGCTCCTTGACGATCTGGATGAGGCGGTCGAGCTTCGGATCGTCCTTGCCGACGGTGATGCCGCGCAGTTTCAGCGCATTGATGAAATTCGCCTTGCCGCCCTGGTCGGACACCATGACCTTGCGCAGGTTGCCGACGCTTTCCGGCGTCACATGCTCGTAGGTGCGCGGATCCTTCAGGAGCGCCGAGGCGTGGATGCCGGCCTTGGTGGCGAAGGCGGACGCCCCGACATAGGGCGCCTGATGGTCCGGTGAACGGTTCAGCAGCTCGTCGAAGGTATGCGCCAGCTTGGTGAGGCCGGTGAGGTCCTCCGTGTCGATGCCGATCGAAAAGCGCTCCGCATAGGCCTCCTTCAGCGCCAGCGTCGGGATGAGCGTCACCAGATTGGCATTGCCGCAGCGCTCGCCGATGCCGTTCAGCGTGCCCTGGATCTGGCGCACGCCGGCCCCGACGGCGGCCAGCGAATTGGCGACGGCCTGTCCCGTGTCGTTGTGGGCGTGGATGCCGAGGTTCTCGCCCGGCACGCCGGCGGCGATCACCGCCCCGACGATCGCCTGCACCTCGGAGGGCTGCGTGCCGCCATTGGTGTCGCACAGCACCACCCAGCGGGCGCCGGAGGCATAGGCCGTGGTGGCACAGGCCAGCGCATAGTCCGGGTTGGCCTTGTAGCCGTCGAAGAAATGTTCGCAGTCGACCATGGCCTCGCGGCCGGAGGCGACGACGGCCTTCACCGATTCGGCGATGCTCGTCAGGTTCTCCTCGTTGGAACAGCCGAGCGCCACGCGCACATGATAGTCCCAGCTCTTGGCGACAAGACAGATCGCGTCGCTCTTCGAATCGAGGAGCGCGGCAAGGCCCGGATCGTTGGAGGCCGAGATACCGGCACGCTTCGTCATGCCGAAGGCGACGAATTTCGCGCGGCCGGTGCGCTTCTTGGCGAAGAAAGCCGTATCCGTCGGGTTGGCGCCCGGATAACCGCCCTCGACATAGTCCAGGCCGAACGCATCCAGCAGGCCGGCAATGGCGATCTTGTCCTCGACGGAAAAGTCGATGCCGGGCGTCTGCTGGCCGTCACGAAGCGTGGTGTCGAAAAGGTAGATACGGTCTTTTTTCATCTGTTCCCTCCCTGGGAACCCATTGAACATGTCAGGTCCGCCCCCTCATCCGGCTGCCGCCACCTTCTCCCCGCAAGCGGGGAGAAGGGATATGCCGCACCGGTTTCCTCCAGCCTGGACCTCGCGTTCGGCACGTCCCCTCTCCCCGCCTGCGGGGAGAGGGCCAGGGTGAGGGGCAACCTCTCAGATCTTCCCCGCGAACTTGTCCGTCGCGTAGATCAGCCGGTCGAGGATGCCGGGCTCCGAATAGGCGTGGCCTGCCCCCTCGATGAGGTAGAATTCCGCCTTCGGCCAGGCCTTGTGTAAGGCCCAGGCCTGCTTTGCCGGGCATGGCATGTCGTAGCGCCCGTGCACGATGAGGCCGGGAATGCCCTGCAGCCTGTGCGCATCGCGCAGGAGCTGCCCCTCCTCCAGCCAGCCGGCATTGACGAAGAAGTGGTTCTCGATGCGGGCGAAGGCATGGGCGAACTCGTCCTCGCCGAACTTGTCGCTCGTCGAAGGCTCCGGCAGCAGCGTGATGGTTTCGCCTTCCCACAGGCTCCAGGCCCTGGCGGCGGCGATGCGCGTCGCCTTGTCGTCGCTCGTCAGGCGGCGATGATAGGCATGCATCATCTCGTGCCGCTCTTCCGGCGGGATGGGCGCGATGAAGCGCTCCCACTTGTCCGGGAACATTTCCGAGACGCCGAACTGGTAGTACCAGTCGAGCTCGGCCCTGGTGAGGGTATAGATGCCGCGCACCACGAGCTCGGACACCCGCTCCGGGTATTTTTCCGCATAGGCGAGCGCCAGCGTCGAGCCCCAAGAGCCGCCGAAGACCAGCCACTTCTCCGCCCCGGCCATGACGCGCAGCCGCTCGATATCGGAAACGAGATGCCAGGTCGTGTTGGCCTCCAGTTCCGCATGCGGCGTGGACTTGCCGCAGCCGCGCTGGTCGAACAGCGTCACGTCGTAGAGCGTGGGATCGAACAGGCGGCGGTGGCTCGGCGAGATCGTGCCGCCCGGGCCACCATGCAGGAAGACGGCCGGCTTGGCGCCGGGCGTTCCGACGCGTTCCCAGTAAATGCTGTGCCCGTCGCCGACATCGAGATGGCCGCAGGCATAGGGTTCGATTTCGGGATAGAGGCTACGCAGGGTCTCGTTCATAATTTCATTCCGTGGGCAGGCCAGTTTTCGGTTTCATGGTCGGGGTGCTGGAAGGAGATGATCTTCTCCTGCTGGCTGTAATAGTCCGGGTCCTGGTGAACGGGCGCGGAAAAGATCGTGTCGACCCAGGCAAGGCGTGCGTCGAAATTCACCTGGATCTGCGGGGCGAGGTCGTCGCGCTTGTCGAAGGCGCCGATGGCGATTTCCAGCCCGCCGGGATGTCTGTAGGTGAGAGGCGTGCCGCATTGCCTGCAGAAGCCGCGGTCGATGTTGATCGAGGACTGGAAATAGGCCGGCTCGTCGCGCGGCCATTCCACCTCGCCCTTGACGGTAACGAGCGGGCCGAAGAAGCCGCCGAACTGCTTCTGGCACATGCGGCAATGGCAGATCGACGGGCGGCCGAGCCCGCCCTTGATGCGGAAACGCACGGCGCCGCACTGGCAGCCCCCGGTTCTTGTCTCTTCCTGTTCGACGCTCATGACGGCTCCTTCAGCGATAGGCGGAATAGACGACGACGGCGACCACCACGGCGGTGATCAGGATCAGCTTGCCGGCGATGAGATAGAGCCACTTGCGGGGAAAGCCGAGTTCCGGCCGGGGCGCGGTCATGGAATGTCCTCCGGCGGCCAATGGTCCGTGTCATAGTCGGGATGCTGGCGGTTGGACGCGCGGACCACGACATGGCGCGCAGCGCCGAACTCCCCGTCCTCGCTCTCGCTTTCGGGCAGCTTCGCTAGTTGCGCGAACCAGACGAGGCGCGATTCGACGCCCGCCTGGGCGATCGGACGCACGTCGTCCGGGTCGTCGAGCGAGCCGAGCGTCACGTTGATATGGTCGGCGGCGAGCGCATCGTAGAACAGCGGCGTGCCGCAATCGCGACAGAAGCCGCGGCGCACGATCTCCGAGGACTGGAACCAGCCGGCTTCGCCGCGCGTCATGGAAAAGCGGTCGCGCGGCGCGTTGGCGAGCGGCAGGAAATAGTTGCCGGCCGCCTTCTGGCACATGCGGCAATGGCAAAGATGCGGATCGCCGAGCGTGCCCTCGACCCGGTAGCGCACCGCGCCGCACTGGCAGCCGCCGGTATAGATGCGTGAAATGCTCATGGCTCGCGCTCCGGCGGCCATGCGTCCGTGTCATGGTCCGGGTGCTGGTAGGAGACGAGGTCGGCGAGGAAGGACGCCGCATCCTGGTCCGCCATCGTCTCCTCGCCCGGCAGGCCGGAGATCGCGTCCACATAGGGCAGCTTGGCCTCGATGCCCCACTGGATGCGCGGGGCGATCCCGGCCGGGTCGTCGAAGGCGGCGATGGTCAGCGCCATGCCGTCCGGCGCCTCGTAGGTCAGCGGCGTGCCGCAATCGCCGCAGAAGCCGCGATAGCCGTGGTTCGACGACCGGAACCGCTTCGGCTCCCCCCGCGTCCAGGTGAGCTTCGCCTGCCGCACCGAGACCAGCGGCAGATAGAAATTGCCGCTCGCCTTCTGGCACATGCGGCAATGGCAGACCGACGCATCGCCAAGCGCCCCCTCGACATGAAAGCGCACGGCACCGCACTGGCATCCGCCTGTGTAGAAGGGTGTGGTCATGATTGCCCCTCCCTTGCCCGACGGTCCTCTTCGAGCGTTGCGAGAATATGACGGCAGACACCGTCGATATCGTTCAAGATTTCGTCATTCCAGAATCGTAGAACAAGCCAGCCGTCCTCTTCGAGGCGCGTCGTCCGATTGGCATCATAGTCGAGCGAGGCACTCAGCGCGTGTTGAGAACCATCGACCTCGACGATGAGGCGGTGCGCCGGGCACGCAAAATCGACAATGTAGCCGGCAATCGGCATCTGTCGCCGAAAGCCGAGCCCCATCAGTCGATGGGCGCGAAGTTCGTTCCAAAGAGCAAGCTCGGCTTCGGTCAAAACCTTGCGCATGCGACGCGCGCGAACGCGATTGATGGTCGATACCTTCCCGTGTGGCACGATACCCCCCTCTGTCACTTCGTGACATCTCCCCCACAAGGGGGGAGATTGGGCGACATCATAAACCGGCCACGCAACCGCAACCAAGAATGGCTTTCCAACACCAACCCCGCGCACTTCCGATCTCCCCCCTTGTGGGGGAGATGTCACGAAGTGACAGAGGGGGGTGGTCTGGTTCACCGCTTCACCTCCCACGTCGTCACACGCTCGCCCGTCCCGGGATCCTTGCCGTCCTTCAGCTGGATGCCCTTTTCGGCGAGGTCGTCGCGGATCTTGTCGGCTTCGGCGAAGTTCTTCGCCTTCAGCATTTCGAGGCGGAGCTGGATGAGCGTTTCGATACTGTCTTCAAGCGCCTTGGAAACCTCGGCCTTCTTCGGCAGGACGCCGAGCAGCTCGGCGCTGGCGGCGAAGACCGGCAGCATCAGCGGATCGGCATTGGCGCACTGGGCGAGCGCGTGCAGCGCCTGCACGGCCGCGACGGTGTTGAGATCGTCGAGGAGCGGCGCGCGCACGCTTTCGTCCACGCGGCCCTCGGCCGGATTGCCGCCGGCGGGCCATTTGGCGAGCAGGCGTTCGGCCTCCTCCAGCCGCTTGACGCTGAAGTCGATCGGCTCGCGGTAGTGCGTCATCAGCATGGCAAGGCGCAGCACCTCGCCGGGCCACTTGCGGCCGCCGAACTTCTCCTCGTGCAAGAGTTCCGAGATCGTGAAGAAATTGCCCTCGGACTTCGACATCTTGCGGCCCTCGACCTGCAGGAAGCCGTTGTGCATCCAGACATTCGACATGACCGGCGTGCCGTGCGCGCAGCGCGACTGGGCAATCTCGTTCTCGTGATGCGGGAAGATGAGATCGAGGCCGCCGCCGTGGATGTCGAAGGTCTCGCCGAGATAGGCGGCGGACATGGCGGAGCACTCGATGTGCCAGCCCGGGCGGCCGCGGCCCCAGGGGCTTTCCCAGCCGGGCTCCTCCGGCGAGGAGAGCTTCCAGAGCACGAAATCGCCGGGATTCCTCTTGTGCGCGTCGACGGCGACGCGCGCGCCCGCCTGCTGTTCGTCGAGATTGCGCTTGGAGAGCTGGCCGTAGTCGGCCATGGATTGCGTGTCGAACAGCACCTCGCCGCCCGCCTGGTAGGCGTGGCCGCGCTCGATGAGGCGCTCGATCAGCGTGATCATGTCCACCTTGCCGTCGCCGCGCGGCTGGACGAACTCGGTGGCGCGCGGCTCGTGCGTCGGCTGCATGGCGCCGAGCGCGGCAATGTCCGCGTGGAACTGGTTCGCCGTCTTCTCCGTCACCCGGCGGATCGCCTCGTTGAGCGGGAGCCTGCCGTCCTCGATCTCCTTTCCGAAATCGCGCAGCGCCCGGGCGTTGATCTTGTCGTCGACGTCGGTGATGTTGCGGGCATAGGTGACGTGGTCCTCGCCGTAGACATGGCGCAGGAGGCGGAACAGCACGTCGAAGACGATGACCGGCCGCGCATTGCCGATATGGGCGAAGTCGTAGACCGTCGGGCCGCAGACATACATGCGCACATTGTCGGGATCGATGGGAGCGAAGGGCTCCTTCGAGCGCGTGAGCGTGTTGTACAGCGTCAGGACCGGCTTTTCGGCCATGGAAATCTCCCCAAAGGCGTAGACCCGGCTGGCCGGGGGCGTTGTCATCCGGGGATTTTGAGGGACGAAAACGGCCGGGCCAGCGCGTGCGCTAGCGAATAATGCTCCGGCGAATGCAGAGTACCGTTTTCATGGCCTGCTTTATCGCGCCGCGCGTGCGTCCGGTCAAGCGGGCGCGGCGCCTTCCGGGACGAAATTCTCGCCGAGGCTCCCTGTTCCCGCGGTGACACACCCGCCCCTGCCGGCATGGGAAAAGAAGGACGAGGCCGGCAGAACCCGCCGGCGAACAGAAGGGACAGGACCATGAAGACCCGAAAGACAGACACGCGCCCCGAGACAGACCTTGCCACCCGCTACAATCCGATCGGCATCCGCGCCGTCGCCGCAGCCACCCTGATGGCAAGGGGCCGGCCGGCCCCAAGGAAATGAATGTTTGCAGCCGTCACAATATTTGATCGTGAAAAGCTGTCTTTTCAGTCGCTTGCCGCAGAGCGATCAAAGTTTGAGCAGAATTTGGCCGAATGGGTCGCGTAAATGCATAGCGCATTGGGGGTAGCAACCGGGGGAAACAGACGGGGCTGCCTGACACTTCAGGAGAAAGACGATGTCGACCGTAAGGAAGCAGCCGCTGCAGAACCCTGCAGCAAACGAAAACCTGCAGGCGCGCTACAAGCCGCTCGGCCTGCCTGCCGTGGTGGCTGCCACGCGCTGCAAGCCCGAAGCGAAGACCGAGGTCAAGCGTCCCAAGCGCGATATCCCGGCCGTGCTTCAGCCGCTCTACGACTGAGCCGCTTCGAGGCCACTTCGCCGGTATGAAATCAGAACAGCGAAAGCTGGTCGGATGACGATGGGGGCGCGTCCGCGCCCTTTTTCTTTTCCGCAGGCGCCTCTTCGGCCCGCTCTTCCACCGGCTCCAGGATATCCGGCCCCATATTGGCGACCTTGCCCACCTTGTCGGACACCGGGATCGCCTCGAAGAAGCCGTCGTCGATCGGCTTCATCAGGTCGGTCACGTCGCGCGGCTCCTGCGTCTTGCAGTCGAGCCAGCGCGAAAAATCCTCCCGGCGGATGACGACGGGCATGCGGTCGTGGATGCGGGCGATGTCGTTGTTCGCCGCCGTCGTCAGGATCGCGCCGGTATCGACCTCCGAGCCGTCGGCGGACGACCATGTCTCCACCAGCCCGGCAAAGGCGAGGATCTCGCCCTTCTTCGGGCGGATCCAGTAGGCCTGCGCCTTGGCGCCCTTGCTCTCCGGCCGGCGCCATTCGAAGAAACCGGAGGCCGGCACGAGGACGCGGCGATGGCGCATGGCGGCGCGAAAGGAGGCCTTGCCGATCGCCGTCTCGGCACGCGCATTGATGAGCAGCGGGAAGTCGCGCGGGTCCTTCACCCAGCCGGGCATGAAGCCCCAACGCACCAGCATGGCCTTGCGCTCCGGCAGGTTGCTGCCGGGCTGTTGCCGTTCGCCCGCGACGATGACCAGGATCGGCTGCGTCGGGGCGATGTTGTAGCGCTCGGGCAGGTCGTCCAGTTCGGCAAGGTCGAAATAGTCGCGCGCAAGATCCCGCTTGGCCAGCAATGCAAATCGTCCACACATGGCATCGTCATCGCACTTTGCCTATAAGGGGTCAATCGAGCGCAACCGGACCGGACCGCGATGAAGATATCCAAGACGCCCCAGCCCGCCTCCTCCGCCATCATCGAGCGCGACGGACGCTATCTCCTGGTCCTGCGCAGCAACCCGCCCTCGGCCGACATGTACGCCTTTCCCGGCGGACGCGGCGAAGAGGGCGAGACGCCGGCCGAGACGGCGCTGCGCGAACTCTTCGAGGAAACCGGCATCCGCGCCGAAAAACCCAAGCTTTTCGCGACCTACGACCTGCCCGGCCGCGAGGACGGCCCCGGCAGCCCGTCGTTCCGCCTCTCGGTCTTCAAGGTGAAGGCGGATGCCACGGCCATCGCCGTCGCCTCGGACGATGCGGCGGCGGTCGGCTGGTATACGGCCGAGGAGATAAGGACGCTGCCGGCGCCGGACAGCGTGCGCGAATGCATCCGGCGGCTCGAGGCGGAACGGACGGGGCAGAACGCATGACGGTGATTCGGCTCGCCCTCCTCCTCGGCCTGGCGCTTGCCGCGCCCGCCTTTGCCCAGCAGGCGAAGGGCGACGCGAAGGAAACGCCGCCGGCAGCGGCCGTCGAGGAAAAGCCGGCGCCCTATGACGAACGGCTGGAGCGGCTCTCGGAAATCCTCGGCGCCGTGCACTACCTGCGCAATCTGTGCATGGGCAAGCCGGAGGACGGCTGGCGGGCCTCCATGCAGCGCCTCATCGAGCTGGAAGCTGCCAACGAGCCGAAAAGACAGGAAAAACTGACCGCGGCATTCAACCGTGGATATCGTTCCTTCGCCGCCATCTATACCGCTTGCACCGACTCGGCTGTTGTCGCAGAAGAGAGATACCGTAACGAAGGTGCAACACTTGCCACAGAAATTACCGCGCGCTTCGGAAATTAGCGGTTAATTAACCTCTTTTTACAGGACCCAGTGCCGTTTTGGGAAAAGGCTGCTAAGGTCGTTAACAGTCAAGTAAGAACTGAATGCCTCGCATGGACCGATCAATGGAACCTACTCTCAACGATATCGACGAGATGATCGTGCACGAGAAGATGCAGGCCGCTCTGGAACACCAGAACGAGGCTTGGGCCGACGGCATGGCTGATGGCATCGAACCGGAAATCATCGCCGATGCCGCGATCGCGCTTGCCATGCGCGAAACGATCCGCATCCATGGCGAACGTGGCGCGGAGGCGATGCTCGAATCGCTGCGCGAGCGCATGCTGGCCGGAGAATTCTCCCCCGAGCGCATCCTGCAATAGGCTGGAAAGACAGGTCATGCAGACGTCGACTGGCGGCAAAACGCTGTTTCGCAGCAGCCTCATCGTATTGTCGGTGCTTTTCACGACGACGGCGCTGGTGGCGCCCGCCCGCCCCGCCTTCGCCCTCAGCGAGCTGAAGAACGAGCAGGGCCAGGTGCAGCAGAAGCCGGCCGAGGGCAGCGAGACACCGCCCGTGGAGGAGGAGCAGGAAGAAACCGGCCCCCTCGAACTGCCGATGCCCGACCCGCTGATTCGCCGCAACGAAGCCGTGACCGAACCCTCGGACGGCACGCCCGCCGCGGACGACAAGGCCGCCGACGAGCCCGAGGTTCCGGTCGAGTTCCTTTCCGACATCGCCAAGGCGCCGGAGCCCGTGCGCCGCATGCGCGAGCTCATCGTGGAGGCCGCCGCCTCCGGCGATATCGAGCGCCTGCGCCCCCTGCTCGGCAAGGGCATGACGGAAACGCAGGTCTCCATCGTCGAGACCGACGAAGGCCCCGTCGAGACCCTCAAGGGCCAGTCGGGCGACGACGAAGGCATCGAGGTGCTGGCGATCCTGCTCGACGTGCTGGCGACCGGCTTCGTGCATGTCGGCAAGGGCACGGCGGACGAGCTTTATGTCTGGCCCTACTTCGCCGAAAAGCCGCTCGCAACGCTGACGCCACCGGAAAAGGTGGATCTGCTGCGCATCGTGACCGCCGGCGATTTCGCCGACATGAAGGAATTCGGCAGCTACAATTTCTACCGCGTCGGCATCACGCCGGATGGCCAGTGGAAGTTCTTCGTCACCGGCGACTGAGCCTTACAGGGCCTTGCTCCAGGCATGATCGGGATGGGCCAGCGCGAGGCCGGCCTTCAGCCAGCGCCGCTCGGCCGCGTCAAGCCGCGGCAGCGCCCTTGCGAAATCCGCCTCGTCCTTGCCGCGCCGGTACTTCGCCTTGAAGAGCAGGATGATCTCGGGCGCGAGATAGGCGATGCCATCGGCGGTCCTGCGCACGGCCTCGGCGCGCGGCCGGCGGATCGACGGGTCGCGCTTGTAGACCCAGGTCTCCGGCGTGCCGTCCTCCAGCATCATGTCGACACGCCAGCAGCCCGCCGCCACATCCTCGCACCAGACCTGCGCGATGCCTGACGGCGGCATCTCGTCCGGACCGAGCGGCTCGACATGGCCATCGCCGGCCGCATGAAGACGCAGGCCCGGCAAGGCCGCGCGGAAATGGATGAAGTCGGCGCGCAGGATGGTGAATTCGAGGTCCTCGTGCGGCCGCGTCTCCTCCCCGTGCCAGAGATCGAGCGCCCAGCCGCCCGCGACGCACCAGGGCCGCGCGACGCCGGCAAGCCGGCGGGCGAGCTCCCGCGGATGCCAGGCAGCCCATGCATCGTGGGGAAGTGTCGTTGCGGCGGTCATGGCGGAGCTCCTGTCCTCTCGTGGCCGTCCTTCTCCCCCATCCGGAAGCAGAGGGCAAGACGGCGCGACCTTGCGAAAGGCGCCCGGTCGTTCTACCTCTGTTTCAACGGGTGCGATCATGCACCGCCCGCTGCCGCATGGTGCCGGCGGGCGCAAACCCTGGATCGAATCATGCCTTCCGTCACGCTTTCCGGCCGCGCCTTCCTCCGCATTTCCGGTGCCGATGCCGAAACCTTCCTGCAATCGCTCATCACCACCAACCTGCCCGACCTCCCGGCCGGCGAGATCCGTCCCGGCGCCCTTTTGACGCCGCAGGGCAAGATCCTGTTCGACTTCCTGATAAGCCGCGACGGCGACGGCGCCTTCCTGGTCGAGACGGCGGACGAGCAGCGCGATGCGCTGCTGAAGCGGCTGACCATGTACAAGCTGCGCGCCGCGGTCGATCTCGCCGCCGTCGAGGGGAACGCGGTGACGACAAGCTGGGACGCCGCCGAGGCGGACGCCCCGCAGGACGGCCGCTTCGCGAAGGCAGGCCTTGCCGTCTCCCGCCGCCCAGGCGCGGGCGGCAGCGACGACCCGGCGCTTTACGAAACCCTGCGCATCGGCGCCGGGCTTGTCGAAGCCGGCCGCGACTATGCGCTCGGCGATGCCTTCCCGCACGACGTGCTGCTCGACCTCACCGGCGGCCTTTCCTTCCGCCAGGGCTGCTATGTCGGCCAGGAGGTCGTCTCCCGCATGCAGCACCGCGGCACAGCGCGCCGCCGCCCCGTCATCGTCAGCGGCGAGACCGCCCTTCCCGCCACGGGCACCGAGCTTCTGGCCGGCGGCAAGCCGATCGGCACGCTCGGCAGCGTGTCCGGCACGCGCGGCCTTGCCATCGTGCGCATCGACCGCGCGGCCGACGCCATCCATGGCGGCACGCCGATCACCGCAGACGGCATGCCCGTCACCGTCGCCCTGCCGCAGTGGACGGGCCTTGCCTTCCCGCAGGAAACCGCCGAGGTGCCGGCGCAATGAGCGGAGCCGCCCGCGCCAAGACGGAGCCGCGGGCCTGGCAGCGCATGCTGTCCGGCCGCCGCCTCGACCTGCTCAATCCCTCGCCGCTCGACGTCGAGCTGTCCGACATCGCGCACGGGCTCGCCCGCGTCGCGCGCTGGAACGGCCAGACCAACGGCGACCATGCCTTTTCGGTCGCGCAGCATTCGCTGGTCGTCGAGGCGATCTTCCGCCAGCAGAACCGCTGCAATGCCGACGACTGCCTGATGGCGCTGCTGCACGACGCGCCGGAATACGTGATCGGCGACATGATCTCGCCCTTCAAGGCGGTGGTCGGCGGCGGCTACAAGACGGTGGAGAAGCGGCTGGAGGCGGCCGTGCACCTGCGCTTCGGCCTGCCGCCCGCCACCCCCGCGAGCCTGAAGGCGAAGATCAAGAAGGCCGACCAGGTCGCCGCCTTCTTCGAGGCGACGGAGCTTGCCGGCTTCTCCCATGCCGAGGCGGTCAAGTTCTTCGGCGCGCCGCGCGGCATCACGCTGGAGATGATCGAGATCGCGCCGCTGCCCGCCACCCTCGCGCAGCAGCGCTTCGCCGATCGCTTCGAAGCGCTGGAGCGGGAGCGCGGCCCGCTCGCCGCGGCGGTGTGACGCGATGGGTACGATCGTCGTCGCGCCGCTCGGAAAGATCGCGGAGCTGGCCGTGCGCCACCGCTGCCGCGACATGCTGAGCCTTGTCGCGCCGAAGCAGAATTTTCACCGCCCGGCCATCATCGCCGCCGATCGCCACCTGATCGTCGGCGTCAACGACATCGCCTTTGCCGGCACCGGCAGCCTCGTCGCGCCCGGCGAGGAACATGTGGCCGCGATCATCGGCTTTGCGCGCGGCTGGGACCGGCAGGCGCCGCTGCTCGTCCATTGCATGATGGGCGTTTCCCGCTCCCCCGCCGCCGCGCTGATCGCCGCGCTCGCCGTGGAACCGGACCAGGACGAGCACGACCTCGCAATGCGCCTTCGCCGCGCCTCCGTGCAGGCGACGCCGAATGCCCGGCTGGTCGAGATCGGCGATCATGTGCTGTCGCGCGGCGGGCGGCTCGTCGCCGCCGTCCGGGCCATCGGCCGCGGGGCCGACTATGTCGGCGACAGCCCCTTCTTCTTTTCCGCCGCGCCGCAGACGCTGCAGCCATGACGGAGAGCCGCGCCCGCCCGCCGGTCGAGATCGGCCTCAACGCGGCGGTCGTCGCGATTTCCGGCCGCAGCCCCTGCATCCTCGCCATCGGCGGGGGCGCGGGCGGCCGAGACGCCCTGCCCTTCGGCCCCTTCGACCCGCACCAGCACCGCACCTTCGAGACGAGCCTGCGCGCCAGCGTCGAGGCGCAGACGGCGCTGAAGCTCGGCTATATCGAGCAGCTCTACACCTTCGGCGACCGCGGCCGCCAGAAGCTGCCGGACGAGGCCGGCACGCACATGGTCTCCGTCGGCTATATCGCGCTTACCCGCACCGATGCGGAGGCGAACGAGCGGCTGGCGGAAGCCGGCGCCGCCTGGCGCGACTGGTACACCTACCTTCCCTGGGAGGACTGGCGGCAGGGACGGCCGGCGCTGATCGACCAGCTCATCCTGCCCGCCCTGAAGGCCTTTGCGGCCGACAACACGCGCGAGGAACGGGCAAGCGCGCTGCCCTCGATGCGCACGCGCCTGCGCCTCGCCTTCGGCCTCGACGATTTCCCCTGGGACGAGGAGCGTGTGCTGGAACGCTACGAGCTTCTCTACGAGGCCGGCCTTGCCGAGGAGGCGGTGACGGACGGGCGCACCGGATCGTGCCATCCCGCGCCCGGCATCGCCATGCGCCACGACCACCGCCGGATCCTTGCGACCGCGATGGCGCGGCTGCGCGGCAAGATCAAGTACCGCCCGGTGATCTTCGAGCTGATGGCGCCGGAATTCACGCTTACGGAGCTGCAGGCGACGGTGGAGGCGATCTCCGGACGGCACCTGCACAAGCAGAACTTCCGCCGGCTGGTCGAGGGCGCCGAACTGGTCGAGGCGACGGGCGGGTCCACCGCCGCCACCGGCGGGCGCCCCGCCGCGCTCTTCCGCTTCCGCCGCCGCATTCTCGAGGAGCGTCCCGCGCCGGGGCTCAAGGTCGGCATGCGCTAGAGCAATTCCAGCCGGAACTTATCCTGCATCCTGCCATTCCCCCTTCGATATCAACGGGGAAAGGTTCATGGAACAACAGGCAACCGACATCATCGTTGCGACGCGGGCGGCGCTGGCGCAGGCGAGCGCGCTTGCCGTGCAATATTCCTTCTCCATCCTCGGCGCGATCGTGCTGCTCGTGCTCGGCTGGTTTCTCTCCCGCATCCTGCACCGCTGGGCGCTCACCGGGCTTTCGCATGTGCGCGGCATCGATGCGACGCTCGCGCATTTCTTCGCGAACATCCTGCGCTATGCGGTCCTCGTGCTCGTCTTCGTGACGGTGCTCGGCCAGTTCGGCGTGCAGACGGCCTCGATCATCGCCGCTCTCGGTGCCGCAGGCCTCGCCATCGGCCTCGCCCTCCAGGGCACGCTGCAGAACATCGCCGCCGGCATCATGCTTCTGGTGCTGCGCCCCTTCCGGGTGGGCGAATATATCGAGACGAAGGACGTTTCCGGCACGATCACCGAAGTCGGGCTCTTCGCCACCGAACTCAAGACGAGCGACGGCCTCTATCGCCTGGCGCCGAATTCGACGCTCTGGAACACGCCCGTCACCAATTACAGCCGCGAACGTACCCGCAAGCACGATCTCCAGGTGAAAGTGCCGAACGATCGCGACATCGACAACGAGATCGACCGGCTGCTGTCGATCGCAAAGCAAGATCCCATGATCGAATCCGTGCCGCCGCCGCAGGTCTTCGTCGACAGCCTGGAGGAGAGCGCGGCCACCCTGACGCTGCGCTACTGGGTGTCGACGCCGCAATGGTTCAGGACGACGCGGGAGATGAACCGCCGCGTGCGCATCGCCTTCGGGCAGAAACTTGGCGGGCCGGAGCCGGATGCGGCCCCGGCCGAATAGGCTCTATTCGATCACGGCGCAGGCGAGACGGTCGCCCGCGCCGCCTGCCGGATCGGTGCGGTAGTCGTCCGAGCCGGCATGCACGACGAGCGCACGGCCGCGGATGCCGCGCTCGGCATCGTCGAGGCGCACCATCGTCGAATAGACCTGGGCCCGCAGCACGCCATCCTCGGCGACATACTGGTTCGGCAGGTCGCCGGCATGAGGGCCGTCCGCCGAGACGAAGCCGTGACTCTTTTCATCCGGGTTGAAATGGCCGCCAGCCGATTCGTGGCCGCCCGCATGTTCGCAGGTTCCGTTCTCGTGGATATGCAGCGCCACCCATTTGCGCGGCTCGAGGCCGGAGACCTCCACCTCGAACAGCACGCCGTCGCGCCCGGCGGTCACCTGGGCGCGGCCGGTCTCCTTGCCGTCACGATCGACGAAATTCGCCCGTGCCGTATCCGTCGCCTGCTGGGCGGCGGCGGGCAGGCTCATGAGCGGGGCGGCCAGCACCGCGCCTGCAACGATCTTCCACATGATGCATCCTTCCGATTGCCATTGTCCATGGAACCGGAACGCATCGTCCGCCGGCGTGTTCCGGACGGGTCAGCTCACGACGACGTCGAGGCCGATGTCGAGCGTCGGCGCGGCCATGGTGATCTTGGAGGTCGAGATGTAGTCGACGCCGGTTTCGGCGATGGCGCGGACGGTCTTGATGTTCACGTTGCCGGAGGCTTCCAGCTTCACGCGGCGCGGATCGGCGGCATAGGTCGCCTCGCTCAGCCCCGCGCAGTCACGATTGATCTCGACGGCGCGGCGCAGCAGCTCCGGCCCCATATTGTCGAGCAGGATGACGTCCGGTTGCGCCTCCAGCGCCTCCTCCAGCTCCTCCAGCGTCGTCACCTCGATCTCCACCTTGACGAGATGGCCGGCGAAGGCGCGGGCGGCACGGATGGCGCCGGCAACCCCGCCGGAGACGGCGATGTGGTTGTCCTTGATGAGGATCGCGTCGTCGAGGCCATAACGGTGCGACGAGCCGCCGCCCATGCGCACGGCATATTTTTCGAGCGCGCGCAGGCCCGGGATGGTCTTTCGCGTGCAGCAGACCCTGGCCGGCGTATGGGCGATCTCGGCGGCGAAACGCGCCGTGTAGCTCGCCACGCCGCTAAGGTGCATGAGGAAATTGAGCGCCACCCGCTCGGCCGAAAGCACGGCGCGGGCGGGGCCGGAAACCCGCGCGATCACCGTGCCGGGCGCAAGCCGGTCGCCGTCCTTCACGAAGGCCTCGAAGCGGATTTCGGGATCCATCAGCCGGAAGGCCGCCCGGGCGAGATCGAGGCCGGCGACAACCCCCTCCTCGCGCGCATTCAGCTCCGCCCGCGCCGAGCGTTCCGGCGCGATGGTCGCCTGGCTGGTGATGTCGCCGGCGCGCCCGAGGTCTTCCGACAGCGCCGCGCGCACCTGGTCCTCCACCATCAGGGGCGAGAGAACGGGGAGATAGGGGGTGGTCATGGGACTATCCTAAGTTTCTGAGGAGACTTTTCCTCTAATGCATCAAAACCAATGACCCGAAGAATGTGAGTGCAAACGCCATCGATATCCTTCAGCACATCATCATTCCAAAAGCGAAGAACAGCCCAACCCAGTGTCGCAAGCCTTTCACCGCGCTGCGCATCGGCGATCAACGTTTCCGTCCTTCCGTGTCCAGAGCCATCGATTTCGACTATGATCTTATGCTCAGGGCAAGCGAAATCAACGATGTAACCTGCTATTGGCATCTGTCTGCGAAAGTGCAGCTCCATCAAACGATGTGCACGAACCGCATTCCAAAACCTCAGCTCCGCCTCTGTCATAGCCTTGCGCATTGTGCGGGCGTTCTTTCGCAAGGCAGGTTTGACTTCGTGGCGAGACATACTGCACTCCCTGTGCTTGTGGGACTCCCCCCTCTGCCCTGCCGGGCATCTCCCCCTCAAGGGGGGAGATCGGCAAGACTTACGGGCACTACTTACATAGCGGCGCCTGTAAGGGGCAAAACGCTTTCCACACCCGATCTCCCCCCTTGAGGGGGAGATGCCCGGCAGGGCAGAGGGGGGTTAACCTCACGCCACCGCCGTTTCCGAAAGGTCCGCTGCCACCTTCTCGGCATCGGCGAGGGTGAGGAAGGTGCGGTGCTTCCAGTCCGCCTTCTGCTCGGTGAAATCGGAGCGGAAGTGGCCGCCGCGGCTTTCCTCGCGCAGATAGGCGCCCGTCGCGATGAGCTTTGCGGTGGTGACGATGTTGTGGAAGCGCATGCGGCTGTTTTCGCGCTCCAGCGCGGCGATCTCGCGGATCGCCGTCGCAAGGCCGTCGCGGCTGCGGATGACGCCGACATGGTCGCTCATGACGCGGCGCAGGCGCTTCAGCGCCGGGCTGTCCTCGATGGTGACGAGGTCGTCGCTCTCGCCGGCATTCTTGCCCCAGTCGTTGATCTTCGGCTCCGGGAGCATGCCCTTGATGTTTTCCGCGATGCGCGCGGCGAAGACCACGGCTTCGAGCAGCGAGTTCGAGGCAAGGCGGTTCGCGCCGTGCACGCCGGTGGAAGTGACCTCGCCGGCAGCCCACAGGCCGTCGATCGAGGTGCGCCCCTCCGCATCCGTCAGCACGCCGCCCATGTGGTAGTGCACGGCGGGCACGACGGGGATCGGCTGGGTTATGGGATCGATGCCGGCGGCGATGCAGGAGGCGTAGACCGTCGGGAACATGTCGGGGAAATGGGCGCCGACCGCCTTGGTGCAATCGAGGAAGGCGCCGCGCCCGGCCTGCACTTCCGCAAAGACACCGCGGGAGACGATGTCGCGCGGGGCGAGCTCGCCGTCCTCGTGGATATCCAGCATGAAGCGGCGGCCGTCGGCGTTGACGAGGTGCGCGCCGTCGCCGCGCAGCGCCTCGGTGGCGAGCGGCGCCGGGTCGCGGCCGATATTGATGGCCGTCGGGTGGAACTGCACGAATTCCGGATCGGCGATGATGGCGCCTGCGCGCGCGGCCATGCCGACGCCCTGGCCGCAGGCCTCCCACGGATTGGTGGTGACGGCATAGAGATGGCCGACGCCGCCCGAGCAGAGCACCACGGCGCGGGCCGGGAAATGCACGCGGTTCTTCGACTGGCCGGCATCCGGCCGTGCGACGACGCCGGAGATGAAGCGGCCCTCGCGCACCAGCTCCTCGACGACATAACCTTCGAGAACCCGGATCGACGGCGTCTTCCGCACGGCGGATATCAGCGCCTCCATGATGGCCTTGCCGGCCATATCGCCCTTGACGCGCACGATGCGGCGCTCCGAATGGGCGGCCTCGCGGGAGAGCAGCAGCTTGCCTTCGAGGTCGCGGTCGAAGGGCACGCCATATTCGAGAAGGTCGTGGATGCGCGCCGGGCCT
Source organism: Shinella yambaruensis (assembly GCF_050859155.1). NCBI lineage: Bacteria > Pseudomonadati > Pseudomonadota > Alphaproteobacteria > Hyphomicrobiales > Rhizobiaceae > Shinella > Shinella yambaruensis. The sequence continues at coordinate 1,228,552 of NZ_CP150638.1, read as the reverse complement.
TCGGAGACCATGAAGCGCGCCATCTTCTCGTCGACGATGCCGGCACCGGCCTCGAGCGTGTCGGCAACGTGCTTTTCGAACGTGTCGCCGGGGCTCATCGCCGCCGCGATGCCGCCCTGCGCCCAGGCGGAGGACGCCCCCTGGCCGATCGGCGCGGCGGCGAGGATGGTGACGGGACGCGGCGCGAGTTTCAGCGCGCAGAAGAGGCCAGCCAGGCCGCCGCCGACGATGACGATATCGTCGATGCCGTTCCAGGATTGCGGGCGGAAACTATCAATGGGCATGTTCTTTCCTCCGACGCTTCGGTCCGCCAGTATGCCCCTCTCCTGCCTGCCGGCATCCTCTCCCCGCAAGCGGGGCGAGGAGCGCTGGGCTCGCCGCTTTCCGCCTTCTCCCCGCTTGCAGGGAGAAGGTCCCGGCAGGAGGATGAGGGGCAGCGGCAACGGATCGGCGTAATGGCTCTTCGGCGCTGCCTTTCTCGAAATTTCGCGCTGACGCGCTACTCTACTGCTTCAGGTTCACCATCCGCTCGACGGCAAGGCGGGCGCGATCGGCGATCGCCGGGTCGACCACGACCTCTTCCGTCATGTGCACCAGGCTGTCGAGGATCTTCGGCAGCGTGATGCGCTTCATGTGCGGACAGAGATTGCACGGCTTGACGAAATCGACGCCCGGCAGCTCGGCCTGGATGTTGGAGGCCATGGAGCATTCGGTGACGAGCAGCACGCGCGAGGGACGGTGGTCCTTCACATAGTTGATCATGCCCGAGGTGGAGCCGGCGAAATCGCAGACGGCGATGACGTCGGGATGGCATTCGGGGTGGCCGATGATCTCGATGCCGGGATGGGCCTCCTTGTAGGAGAGCAGCTCGGCCGCGGTGAAGCGCTCGTGCACCTCGCAGTGGCCCTTCCAGGTAAGGATCTTCTTGTTCGTCTGCTTGGCGACATTCATCGCCAGGTACTCATCCGGGATGCAGAGCACCGTATCGCTCTCCAGGCTCTCGACGACGGCGAGCACGTTGGAGGAGGTGCAGCAGATGTCCGTCTCCGCCTTCACGTCGGCCGAGGTGTTGACGTAGGTGACGACCGGCACGCCGGGATAACGCTGCTTGAGCAGGCGCACGTCCTCGCCGGTGATCGAATCCGACAGCGAGCAGCCGGCCCTGGCGTCGGGGATGAGCACCGTCTTTTCCGGGTTCAGCAGCTTGGAGGTCTCGGCCATGAAGTGCACGCCGCACTGGATGATGATCTCGGCATCCACCTTGGTGGCGTCGCGCGCGAGCTGCAGCGAATCGCCGACGATGTCGGCGACGCAGTGGAAGATCTCCGGCGTCTGGTAATTGTGCGCGAGGATGACCGCGCCGCGCTCCTTCTTCAGCCGGTTGATAGCGGCGACATAGGGCGCATAGACCGGCCATTCGAAGGCGGGGATGAACTGCTTCACCTTCTCGTAAAGGTGTTCCGTCTCGCGGGCGATCTCGGGCGTGAAGGTGAGGTCCGGTTTCTCGGCGACGCCGAAGCGCTCCGCGGCAGTGAGCGGACGAGCGGCTTCGGCCATCCCCGCATGCTGGGCCAGAACGGTCATGGAACCCTCCCTTTCTTCCGCCGCCCTCCGGCGGAAAGGCTATTTTGCTCAATTTGAGCATAATAGCTTCAAAACAAAACCGGCATTGCCGGTGGTTCAGATTTAGAAACTTTTGTGACGGTTTGCAAGAAGCCCCGTCCGAATTCCTTCGGGCGGGATTCCGGATCAGGCGGCGGCCGGGCGCACGACGCCCCTCTCCTCGATCGGCCAGTGCACGATCGCCGCGAAGATGCCGAGCGCCGCGCCGAGCCACCAGACCGGATCGTAGGTGCCGAAATGGTCGTAGAGATAGCCGCCCATCCACACGCCGAGGAACGAGCCGACCTGGTGCGAGAAGAAGACGATGCCGCCGAGCAGGCCGAGATGCTTCGTGCCGAACATGATGGCGACGAGGCCGTTGGTCGGCGGCACGGTGGAGAGCCAGAGCAGGCCCATGACGATGGCGAAGACGATGACCGAGGCCGGCGACTTCGGCAGGAGGATGAAGGCCGCCACCGCGACCGAGCGGGCAAGGTAGATATAGGCGAGGAAATAGGGCTTCGAATAGCGCTGGCCGATGAAGCCGGCGGCGAGCGAGCCGATGATGTTGAAGAAGCCGATCAGCGCCAGCGCGATGACGGCATAACGCGCATCGATGCCGATATCGCCGAGATAGGCCGGGAAATGCGCGGTGATGAAGGCGACCTGGTAGCCGCAGACGAAGAAGCCGGCGACCAGCAGCAGGTAGCTGCGATGGCCGAGCGCCTCGCGCAGCGCCTCGCCGATGGTCTGCTTGTATTCGCTCGCCGCGGTGATGCCGGAAGAGGAGTTGCCGCGCAGCGGAATGGCGATGAGCGGGACGGCGAGCATCAGGATGCCGAGATAGACGAGGCTGTCCGACCAGCCATAGGCGCTGATGAGGCCCTGCGACAGCGGCGCGAAGAGGAACATGCCCGCCGAGCCCGCGGCCGTGCAGATGCCGAAGGCCATGGAGCGCTGGTCCGGCGTCACGTTGCGCGCGAAGGCCGAGAGCAGGATGCCGAAGGAGCCGGCCCCGACGCCGAGGCCGACCAGCACGCCGCCGCCGACATGCAGCCAGAGCGGCGAGGTGCCGAGCGACATCAGGAACAGGCCGAGCGCATAGACGAGGCCGGAGACGAGCAGCACGCGCCAGGTGCCGAACTTGTCGGCGATGGCGCCGAAGAACGGCTGACTGACGCCCCAGGCAAGGTTCTGCAGCGCCATCGCAAGGCCGAAGGTGGTGCGGTCCCAGCCGGTATCCTGCAGCATGGGCAGCTGGAAGAAGCCCATCGCCGAGCGCGGGCCGAAGGTGAGCACCGCGATCAGCGAGCCGGCGAGAATGATGAGCCACGGCATGGGCCGGCTGGCGGCAGGTGCCGCAACGACGGATGGGGTGGACATGGTGCGTCTCCGGAAATCAGGCCCGGACCCTACGCCGCACCATGCATTAACAAAAGCGAATTTAATTGACCGGACGATCAGCCGGATTGATGAAAGCCCGATGCGCCGCGCTCTACCGGATGTGCTTGACGCCACGGCATTTTGGGCGCATGCCCCCGTCCGGCGTCACATGGCGCCAACCGAACCCGGATAAGATCATGGACCCCGACAGTCGACTATCGAGAGCAATCGAGCGACCGATCCGGTAGGAGCCCCGAAAAGGCTTTGCTCCGGACGGCGAGAATGCCTCAAGGAGTGAAGCATGCTGCAAATCTATGCCCGCAGGGCGGACCGCTTCTGCCTGCGCGAAATTTCCAACCCGGCCATCGAGCAGGCGATCGCCCCTGCCCTCTGGTACGACCTCCTCAGCCCGACGCCCGAAGAGGTGACGGACGTGGAGGCGGCCCTTCATGTCTCCATCCCGACGCGGGAGGAGATGGAGGATATCGAACTCTCCGCCCGCCTCTACCAGGAGGACGGCGCGGAATTCATGACGATGACGGCGCTCACCAATCTCGACGGCGACGAACCGATGAAGATGCCGGTCACCTTCATCCTCAAGGGCCCGACGCTGGTGACGGTGCGCCATGCCGACGCAAAGCCCTTCACGACCTTCTGCAACCGGGCACTGCGCAGCAACGGCCACAGCTACGAGACCGGCGAGGACGTGATGCTCGGTGTCATCGAGGCGGTCATCGACCGCATGGCGGACGTGCTGGAACGGCTCGGCAACGAGATCGACGGCATTTCGCGCGGGGTCTTCCGCAGCAAGACGGGTTCCTCCACCAAGAAGACGCGGGACCTGGAAGCGCTGATCGAGCAGCTCGGCCGCAAGGGCGATTTCCTCAGCGGCGTGCGCGAAAGCCTCGTCAGCATCTCGCGCCTCGTCGCTTATCATGCGGCGGTGGAGAGCTCGGCCCGCCGGCCGTCGAAGGACATCCGCCAGCTCGTCAAGCTGGTGCAGCGCGATGCCGCCTCGCTCGGCGACCACGCCGCCTTCCTGTCGGGCAAGATCAACTTCCTGCTCGACGCGACGCTCGGCCTCATCAACCTGGAGCAGAACCAGATCATCAAGATCTTCACCGTCGCCTCGGTCGTCTTCCTGCCGCCGACACTGGTCGCCTCGGCCTACGGCATGAATTTCGAGCTGATGCCGGAGCTGCAATGGACCTTCGGCTATCCTTATGCGATCGGCCTGATGATCTTTTCCGCCCTGATGCCGTTTCTCTACTTCAAGCGACGCGGGTGGGTTTAAGCCCGCACCTTCATCGGCCAGCGTTCGCTGCGCGTCCGCGTCACGCGCACCGTATCGCCGAGACGGACCTCACCCTCACCGCGCGGCACGGCGTTCCAGCCGAAGAGCACGCCAGGCACGCGGCGGTCGGCGGACATGCGCTTTTCGGCAAGGCCCTGGATCGGGTTGCCGCCGATGCGCTCGCCGGTCATCTGGTCCTGCGTGGTCATGATGCAGCGGGCGCAGGGTTTGACGAAATCGAAGGCGATGCCGTTGATCTCGATCGATTCCCACAGGTCCTCCGCCCAGGGCTCGTCGCAGGAGACGAGGATGTTGGTGCGGAAGCGGTCCATGCCGACGGGCTCCTGCCCCTTGGCGAGAAGGGTGCGGTTAAGGTCGGCGAGCGAGCCGGTGGTCGTGACGAGAACCGGGAAGCCATCGGCGAAGGCGACCGGTGCCGGGCTGCCGGCCCAGTCCTCGCCCTCCAGCCGTTCGGCCCGCGCATCCATGTGCACGAGCTTGACCGGGCGCGCGAGCCAGTCCGACAGGACGTCGTTGACGGCCTCGTCGGCGACGGCGGCGTTGACCGGGCTGTCCCAGACGGTCACGTCGAGACGGTCCTCGGGATCGAAGCTGGCGAAGAGCTGGCGACCTTCCATTTCGAGATGCAGGCTGTCGCCGACCGCCGTCGCCTCGACGCGGGCCAGCGCCTGCAGCTCGCGCTGGGTGATGAAGCGGCCGTCCGGCTCGACGACCATGAAACGCCGGTCGCCGGCAAGGCCGTCGAGGCGCACGGCGGCGCTTTCGACGGGGATGGCCCGGCCGCTCTTCAGCGGGTGAATGTTGAGACCCTCGACCTTCATGCGGGCGACCTTTCCTGAAACGTTGATTCAACGGCCTGCCGGAGAGATTCAATACGGCGGCACAAAAGCATGTTTTTCTTCAGATTTCATCCAGGAGCATGGCGCGGATCGCCCGCAGGCGCTCCGTCCGCTCCCCCGCCATGCGCGCGCCCGCCGCCGTCTGGAACCCCTCCGCCAGCTTGAACAGCTTGACCTCGAAATGATCGATGGCGAAGGCCTTGTCGTCGAGCGGGCGGTTTTCGCCGAGCGGATCCAGGGGATCGTAGAGGCCGCTGCCCATGCGGCCGGCAATGTAGAAGCAGCGCGCGGCGCCGATCATGCCGATCGCATCGAGCCGGTCGGCATCCTGCAGGATTTTTGCCTCCAGGGTTTCCGGCGGAAGATTGGCGGAGAAGCTGTGCGTGAGGATGGCATGGGCGACGGCGGCCACGTCCTCCTTGCTCCAGCCTTCGGCGGCAAGCAGGCGGGCCGCCTTCTCGGCGGCAAGGCGCGAGGCCTCGGCGCGCAGCGGCGAATTCTTCTCCACCGCCACGCAATCATGCAGCAGCACGGCGGCCGCCAGCCGCCGCGGGTCGCCGCCCTCCTCCGCTTGAATACGACGCGCGCTCTTCCAGACGCGGATGAGATGCGCGGCGTCGTGCGAGCCGTCATCGGCGGAAAAGGCCTGCGGCAGCAGGCGCTCGGCAAGGGGGCCGAGGGGCGAGAAGGCGGCGGCGAGGCAGGCGAAGGTCATGGGCGATCCGCAAGTGGTTGCCCATGACCTAGCCTGTCACGCCTCGGCGTTCAATTCCGCCTTTTCGCCGGTCCCGGACTTTCCCGAGAGGATCTTCTGGTAGAACAGGCCGATGCCGATCAGCACCGCGCCGAGCCCGATGAAGGAGAGTGCCCGGAGGATGCCTTCGAGATTGGCCATGTCGACCAGGAAGACCTTGATGACCGCGATCAGCACGAGGCCGGCGGAGGCAAGGCGGATGCTCTTGGAATCGAACTTCGAGCCGACCGCCAGCAGCAGCACGCCGAGCAGCAGCCAGACGACCGAATAGGTGTAGGTCTCCGGCTGGAGGAACCCCTTCCAGTCGGCGATGCCCTCGCCATGCCAGTAGCGGCGCACGCTGAGCGTGACCCAGGCGAAGGCGAGCGCCACCCCGGTCAGCGCCAGCATGATCACATAGGGCATCGGCCGCCGGCCCCGCGCATGGAAGGCAAGGCCGCCATAGGCGATGCCGGGCAGCAGGTAGCCGACGAAGAGAAGATCCAGGAACGGCCACTTGCCGAGCAGTTCGCCGGTGAAATAGGGGTTGAGGCCGACGAAATGGGCGCTGAGGATCGACAGGACCGAAAGCCCGCCGACCACCATGGAGCCGTAACGGAAGACCGGGCTCGGCGACTTCAGGTCGAGCGACATCAGGATCGCCGAAGCGCCGATGACCAGCAGCGTGTAGATCGACTGCTCGCCGAGCGTCGGCACGGAACTGTCGAGCACGCCGCCATTCATGCCGTGCCGCACGAGGATCGCCGCCGTCAGCAGAAGGAAGAGGCTGGCCAGCGCCTGCAGGAGATTGCGGATTTGCGTGCCCGGCCAGCGGCGCAGCTCGAAGGCCGAGAGCGCGAGCAGAGCGGCCGGAATGCCGTAGCCGGCGAGAAGCTGGTTGAAGACCGGCGTCTTGGAAAGGTTCGCCGCGCCGACGATGGTCGGCTCCCAGCCGATGCGACCGGCGACGATCGCGGCCGCCCCGGCCATCAGCCAGGGCAGGACCGGCCAGCGGCGAAGGCGCGTCGCGAAGACGGCGGCCGTGCCGAGGAACGCGATGCCGAGCGTCGTGGCAAGGCCGTCCGTCATGGCATGCAGCGCCAGCACGAGGAAGGCGAAGCCGCCGGCGGCGAGCGCCCATTGCGGAATGAACGGACCGCCCTCCTCCGCCCGCCCGCGCGAAAAGACTTCGGCAGCCGCAAGGAAGGCGAGCCCGAGCGCCACGGCGAGAAGACCATGCTTGAGGTCGAAGGAGAGGTTGCCGAAATTGAGGAAGCTCAGGGCGAGGATGGCGAGGGGCACGGCCGGGGCGATGAGGCTCCAGAGCGCGGCAAAGGCCGACGACCCCGCCATGCGCAGGCGCACCGCCGCAAGGCCGACCGCCGCATAGGCGACGGCGAGGAGGAGCAGCAGGTCGACCGGCACGACGGCGATCACCGGCACCGGCAATGGCAGCGCCGCGGTGTCGTCAAGCGCCGGCGGGGCCAGGATGGAGACATCGTCGAACAGCAGGCCGCCCGGCCCGACCACCATCGCACCGACGCCGACCACGGCCGCGATGGCGGAAAAGAGCGCCGGGTAGACCGCCCAGCCGCGCAGCGCGCCGAGCACGGCAAGCGCCATCACGATCGCGGCAAAACCGTAGTCCGCCCGGGAAAGCGCCGGTACCGCATTGGCCAGAACCAGCGCCGGGAAGGTCAGCGCCAGCGCGCCGGTCAGCGACACGGCGACGGCGGGCGGGGCAAGCAGGCGATCGAGCGGATCGGCGGAGGCGGCGCCCGTCGCGGGCGGCACGTCTTCCGCCGTGATGCTGCCCGGCCAGATGAGGCCGTGGCCAAGCGCCAGCACGAGCATGGCGAAGAGCAGCGGCACGACCGCGACCGTGCTCGCCTCCGAAAGATAGAGCACCGCCCAGAGCGCCATGCCGGCATTGGCGAGCGCCGGCACGACCTGCCAGCGGCGGATGCGCGCGACGGCGAAGGTGGCAAGCCAGGCGACGGAGAGGAAGCCGAAGAGGCCCCAGGCGCTCGGCTCCTCGGTCGCGACCAGCGCGGGCGTCACCAGGGAGGCGAGGAGGCCGAGGCCGGCGAGCGCCTGCCCGTGCAGAAGCGACAGGCCGATCGTCGCGAAGGAAACGGCGGCGAGCAGCACGAAGGCGGTCAGCGGACCGAAATAGCCGTAGAATTCGTAGGAGACGTAGGTGACGGCAAAGAGCGTGATTGCGCCGGCGGCCGTCAGCACGCCGGGAATCATGGCGTTCTGGAAGGCGTTGGCGATGACCGGCAGGGTGCGGCGGCGCACGAACTCGCCGACCGCCATGAGCACGAGGCCGAAGACGGCGGCTAGCGACAGCCGCACGGCCGGGCTGAGCAGCCCCGCCTCGATGGAATACTTGACCATGAAGATGCCGCCGAGCGCCAGCGCGATGCCGCCCACCCAGACGGCCCAGCGCGCGCCGATGCGGCTTTCGAAGCTCTCCTTCGGCTTTGCCGCGGCTGCGGGAACGGCGGAGGCCGTCGCGACGGCTTCGTCCGCGCCCTCGCTTGCAACCACCGCTTCGGCCGGAACGGCAGGCCCGCCGCCGAAGATGGAGCGGCCCTTCCCGGCCTCGTCCGTCCCCGTTGCCTGCGCCGTGGCCCAGGGGCTTGCGAAATCGGCGGGCGCCGGTTCCTCCGCCGCCTCTTCGGGGGCGGCTTCGGCGGTTTCCGCGGCCGCCGTCCCCACCGGGGCCGTTACCCCTTCGGCCTTCAGCGCCTCGACCTCGCGCTTCAGCTGCATCACCTCTTCGCCGAGTTTCTGCGCGCTGTTTCGCGAAGCATTGAGGGTATAGAGCGCCAGGCCGATCGCGACCAGGGAGAGGATTTCGAGCATTGCGACTCCAACGCGGGCATTGTCCGGGCGCGGAGACTACCCGGTTTTTTCCAAAGACTAAACGGGGTTACGTTTGAGGCCGGCGTTCTCTTCGGGATTGTCGCATGGTTTTCATGCAAGGCGGGCAGAATGGTGCCTCTCCACGTCAGCCTGGGAGCCCGCCATGACCGAGACCCTTCGCAACGCCGCCGCCATGCATGCGGAACGGCACCCCCGGGGCGGCCTCGGCTATGCGCACGCCATCGTTCGCGGCCTCGGCAATCTTCTCGGCCGCCGCTCCGCGGCTGCCGGCCAGGCCCCGGAGAAGGCTCCGGCCTCCACGGCGGACCGTGCAGCTTCGCACCGGCGTGCCGCCGCTGCCGGCTGCCTCACGCCGTGGGGGACGCGGCTGATGGCGGAGGTCGATCTTCATGATGACGCCGCCGGCCCTTCCGGCGCCCCTGCCGGCTGGATCGTCGAGGTCGATCCGCAGGATCCGGACGCCGCCCCGAAGAGGCGGACCGCGCTCGGCCGTCTCGGGCATCGCGGCCTCTCCTGCCTCGTCAACGGGGATGGCCGCGTGGTCGTCTATTGCGGCGATGGCGGAGGTTCCGGGCACCTCTACAAATTCATCACGCACGGCACCTGGCAGCCTGGGGACCGCACCGCCGGCCGGGACCTCCTCGACGACGGCACGCTCTTCGTCGCGCATTTTGCCGCCGATGGCGAAGAGGACGGGATGCCCGTCGTGTTCGACGCGGCACCGCTGGTGATGGAGCACGGCACGCTGGCATGGATGCCGGTCGTTGCCGGGAAACGCCCGCTGACCGCCGCCTACGGCTATGCCGGCCCGGCCGGCGTGCGGACAGAAACGCGCCGCGCCGCCGCGCTCCTGCGCGCCACCCGCATGGACGGCATCACGGATGTGACGGCGGATCCTGAGGCCGGCACGGCCCGCCTCCGGCTGGCCGGCAGGCAGACGGACGCCCGCAGCCGGTTCAACCACGTCATCGAGATCACCGAGGCCGGCGGCGACGCCGCCGCGCTGCGCGCGCACTGGGAAGTGCTTTCGACCCGCAGCGGCCATTGACCCCTCGACGGCGGGGCCGAGGCCCGGGCACTGCCTAGAGCATTTCCGGTGGACCGGAGTTCACCCGACGCCGAAGCAATCTCGCTTCGGCTTGAAATGCTCTAGCGCATCAGGTTCTCGATCGGGAAGAGCGCGCAGGTTTCCGTGCCGTGGGCCAGCAGCTTGCCGCTCCCATCGCGCAGCCAGGCCTCGGACGTGGCGATAGTGCGGCCGCGATGCACGATCCTGCCCTCGCAGAACACCTCGCCCATGCCGGGCAGGACGGGGCGCACGAGGTTCAGCTTGAACTCGATCGTCGTGTAGGCCTCGCCCGGCCTGACGACGGAGAAGACGGCGCAGCCGAGCGCCGAATCCATCACCGTCGCCGTCCAGCCGCCGTGCACCGTGCCGAGCGGATTGAGATGGTCGGCCGACGGCAGGCCGGAAAAGACGACGCGGCCGTCCTCCACTTCCGTCAGGCTGAAGGCGAGCGTCTTGGCCATCGGCGGAGCGGGCAGGTCGCCTGCCAGCATCGCCTGCAACACCTTCAGCCCACCGTCGCGCTTCACCACGTCGAGCGGCAGCGTGCCGATGCCGGCGACCGTCAGCCCCGGATAGATTTCGACCGTCATGCATGCGCCTTTTCGGGTTGGTCGTGTCGCGGCGTGCCGAGCGCCTTCAGGGCCGCCTGGATGAAGCCGTCGCGGGCGCTGGCGAGTTCCAGCCCGCGCGGCTCGCAGACATGGCGGTTGAGGAAGAAGGCCGTCAGCCGGAAGCCGTCGGCAAGGGCGGCGGCATCGGCGGCGTGCCGGCTCTCGTCGCCGAGGAAGGCCGGCAGCGCCAGCATCTTGCCCGCCCAGGGCGCGCCGGCCGCGCGCGAGACGGCACGGCCGGATTTCGGCGAGACGTAGCAGAGATCCTCGCGCGTGCCGGTGGCGGCACATTCGAGGAGGTCGAGGCCGAAGCCGAGGTCGTTGAGCACGGCAAGCTCGAAGCGCACGAAGAGCTCGCCGGCATCGGCCGGCTCGTGCAGGTGGTCGAGGATGACGGAAAGGGCCTCGTAGAGATGGGGATGCGGATCGCGCTCCGGCAGGAAGCGCAGCAGCGCCGCCATGGCCTGCACGCCGTAGACGGCGGTCGCCGTCTCCATCAGCCGCCCGGCGCGCAGCTCCAGCGGCTCGATGCGGAACTCGCCGAGATGCTCGTCGAGCCGCGCGCGCCAGGTGACGTCGACGGAATTGCCGGGCTGGAGCACCGGCTGCATGGTCCGCGAGCGCCCGCCGCGCACCATGCCGAGATGCCGGCCACGGCTGCGCGTCATCACCTCGGCGATCACCGAGCTTTCGCCATGGCGCCGCACGCCGAGAACGATGGCTTCCTCACTCCATTGCATGGTCAAAGCCTTACGCCCTCGCCGGCACGGGGGCAAGCGGGCCGCAGCATGCGGCGGAACGACGCGTGGCCGCAGGGACACACCCAAGCCATTGCCACAGTTTCGCTTTTTTCTCGCCGCGCCGATGCCCGCTTTGCCGACAAAGAACCCGCGCAAGGCTTTCAAGCCAGATTCCGGAATTGAAGAACGACAGGTGCCCCCTTCATGTGTGTGTCCCGCGCCCGCGCTTTCGCGGCTCTCCGCCCCCTCGCCCTCCTTGCCCTTGCGGCGACGCTCGCAAGCTGCGCCACCACCGCCAAGCCGGTGAAGAAGGGGCCGGACCCGATGCATGTCGCCATGTACGGGCCGCATCCGGACGAACGCTTCCCGCTGCCGGCGATGGATATCAGCAAGGTGGATCCGAAATATTTCCGCCAGCAGGTCGCCTACCAGACGGCGGAGCCGGCCGGCACCATCGTCATCGACACGCAGAACCGCTTCCTCTACCTCGTGCAGGACGACGGCATGGCGATGCGCTACGGCATCGGCGTCGGCAAGGCGGGGCTGGAGTTCGAGGGCGGCGCGCGCATCGGCCGCAAGGCGGAATGGCCGCGCTGGACGCCCACCCAGAACATGATCGCGCGCGAGCCGGAGCGGAACCTGAAATGGGCCGGCGGCATGGAGCCGGGGCTCACCAACCCGCTCGGGCCGCGCGCGCTCTACCTGCACAAGGACGGCAAGGATACGCTCTTCCGCATCCACGGCACGTCCGAGCCGTGGTCGATCGGCAAGGCGGTGTCGAGCGGCTGCATCCGCCTGTTCAACCAGGACATCATCGACCTCTACGGCCGCGTGCCGACCGGCAGCCGCGTCGTCGTGCTGCAGCACCAGGCGCCGGCCGACCAGCCTGTTCCGATGGCCGCCGCCGACGGGCTGACGCCGCCCGCCGCCATCTGAGGCATTTTCCGGGGGCAGCCCTGCGCCCGTCCCCGGACCGGTTTCATCACCAGGCGTCGGGCTCGCGCACCATGTGCACGATGTTGGCCGGGTTCATCACCCAGCCGCCGCGAAAGCCCGCGCCCAGATCCTCGATGGGATCGCAGCGCACGACGCCGCTCCGCTCCAGATGGCCGAGGGCGAGCTTGTGGTCGGGCGTGAAGAGCTCCAGCCACACCTCCGCCTGGCTGTAGCCCGGTGCCTCGTCGATCCACAGCCGGTTCGGGCCGAGCAGGAAGCCCCGTGCCGGAGCCTTGTCGTCGAAGGGCTCCAGCCCGACGACGTCGCGGTAGAAGGCGAGCGTCGCCTCGTACTGGTGCGAGGGGACCTTCATGGCGATGTTGATGCCGCCCTTGATTTCAGCCGTCATGGCAACCTCCCGCCTCACGTGAAATCCTGCTGCTCGGAGGCGACGACGCCCTTGAGCTCGCTCGGGTAATAGCCCTCGCGCAGGTTGATGCCGTATTCGACATAGGCCTTCATGCAGGCCAGCATCTGCGACCAGCCCTCGCAGTTCATGTAGGACGATTTCTGGCCGCGGGCGTTGTCGCGCCAGCCGGTCTCGGCGATGGTCACCATCGTGCCGCCGTCCTCCAGCGGCGCAAAGCGCATCTCGACGCGCGTCTTGTAGGGCGCCTCCCCCTCGTCCACCATGGCATCCCAGCGGAAGACGATCAGCGCGTTCTCCTCCACCCTGTCGACGATGACCGGGGCCATGCCCCACCAGGTGACCGTCGTGCCCTCGACCAGCGGGGCGCTCGCCCCGCCGATGGTCGTGAAGTAGCCGCTCAGCTTCTTCGGATTGACCACCGCGTCGAAGACCTCGGCGACCGGCTTGCCGATGCGCCCGTTCACACGAAATTCCAGCGTCATGCCGTCCTCCTCCGGGGCACACGGCCCCTCTCGATCTTGTCTGCCGCCAAAATATGTTATAAAAACATAACATGTCAAGCGAATCGAAAGAGGACGCCGTTTTCAAGGCGCTGGCCAACGGCAAACGGCGGCAGATGCTGGATGCGATCAAGGATGCGCCGCTGACGACGGGCGCGCTGTGCGAGCGTTTCGCGGAGATGGACCGCTGCACGGTCATGCAGCACCTGAAGGTGCTGGAAGAGGCGGACCTGATCGTCGCCCGCCGCGAGGGGCGCGAACGCTGGAACCACCTCAATGCCCTGCCGATCCAGGCGATCCACGACCGCTGGATCAGCCGGTATGCCGGCCACGCGATGAGCGTTCTTTCGGCGCTCAAGGGCGAGCTGGAGGGTTGAGGCGCCGCCGCCGCGAGGACGGAGCCTCAGACCTCGGCCGCGATGCGCCCGATCTCGGCGATGACGGCATTGCGCTCGTCGCCGGAAATTCCGGGGATTTCACAGAAGGCGGCGACGATGACGGCGCCGCGGTCCGGCGACCAGGCGACGGCCACATCGTTGGCATTGCCGGCCTTGTCGCCGTTCGTGCCGGTCTTGTCGCCGGTCATCCAGCCGGCCGGGAAACCGGCGCGCAGCCGCGTGTCGCCCGTCTTGTTCATCACCAGCCAGGCGGCGAGCTGCGCCTTCGAACGGGCCGACAGCACTTCGGCGAAGAGCAGCCTGCGCAGCGTCTCCACCATGGCGGTCGGCGTCGTCGTGTCGCGCTCGTCGTCCGGCGCCTCATGGTAGTTGAGCGTCGGCTCCGTGCGGTCGAGCCGCGTCACTTCGTCGCCGAAGCCGCACAGGAACGCCGTGACGGCCTTCGGCCCGCCCGATGCGGCGAGCAGCAGGTTGGCGGCGGCATTGTCGCTGAGCGTGATTGTCGCCTCGCAGAGTTCGGCAATCGAGATGCCCTCTCCGCCGACACGTTTCTCCACCACCGGCGACCAGTCCACGAGGTCCGCTTCCTTCACGACGATGCGCCGGTCCAGCGTCTCCTCGCCCCGGTCCACCCGAGCGAGGATGTGGCCCGCCAGCAGCGCCTTGAAGGTGCTGCACATCAGGAAGCGTTCCTCCGTGCGATGGCCGAGCCGTGCGCCCGTCGCAAGATTTAGTATGGCAACGCCGATGCGCCCGCCGTGACGCGCCTCCAGCGCGGCAAGCCGCTGCGCGCGGTCCCCGCCGGCGGCAAGGCCGGTGCCGGCCGTCAGCGCCGAAACCGCGGGAATGGCAAGAAGAGCGCCGGCCATGGCCTGCCGGCGGGAAATCGTGATCGTCATGTCTGGTTTCCTGTCTGTCGGACACTTGGCACGCTTTGCAGCGCCCGGCCCGCTTGAGCCCGCCCACGCCGCGACTATGGACGGCGGGGCGGTTCAGGACAAACGACGATTTCTGCCGACAGCCATTAGGAAAACTAGGGCATGCCTTATTTTCGCTTCATCGCCTCGGCCAGCGCCGCGCCGAAGGCGCCCTGCGCGGGCGCCTGCTGCTTGGGCGCCGCCTGGTTGAATTTCGGCTTCATCTGGGCGTTCCTGTCGCCCCGCGGGGCATTGTCGCGGGCGGCGGGCGCGCCGCCGTCCTTGCGCATGGTGAGGCCGATGCGCTTGCGCGGCACGTCCACCTCGGTGACGCGCACCTTCACCACGTCGCCGGCCTTCACCACCTCGTGCGGATCCTTGACGAAGCGGTCGGCGAGCTGGGAAACGTGCACGAGCCCGTCCTGGTGCACGCCGATATCGACGAAGGCGCCGAAGGCGGCGACGTTCGTCACCGTGCCCTCCAGCAGCATGCCGACCTTGAGGTCCTTGATGTCGTCGACGCCGTCGGCGAAGGTCGCGGTCCGGAATTCCGGGCGCGGGTCGCGGCCGGGCTTTTCCAGTTCGGCGAGGATGTCCTTCACCGTCGGCAGGCCGAAGCGCTCGTCGACGAACACCTTCGGGTCGAGCCTCTTCAGCGCCGCGCTGTCGCCCATCAGCGTGCGCACGTCCCGCCCGCAGGCCGCGACGATCTTCTTGGCGACGCCATAGGCTTCCGGGTGCACCGAGGAGGCGTCCAGCGGCTCCTTGCCGTTCGGGATGCGCAGGAACCCGGCGCACTGCTCGAAGGTGCGCGCGCCGAGGCGCGGGACCTTCATCAGCTCCTTGCGGCTTTCGAACGGACCGTTGGCATCGCGATGCGCGACGATCGCCTCGGCCGAGGACTTTCCAAGGCCGGAGACGCGCGCGAGCAGCGGCGCGGAGGCGGTGTTGAGGTCGACGCCGACGGCGTTCACCGCGTCTTCCACCACCGCATCCAGCGAGCGGGAGAGCTTCCCCTGGTCGACGTCGTGCTGGTACTGGCCGACGCCGATCGACTTCGGCTCGATCTTCACCAGTTCGGCAAGCGGATCCTGCAGGCGGCGGGCGATGGAGACAGCACCGCGCAACGAGACATCGAGGTTCGGGAATTCGGCGGCCGCCGTTTCCGAGGCGGAATAGACCGAGGCGCCGGCCTCCGAGACGATGACCTTGGTGGGCTTGGGCGCAGGCAGCTGGGCCAGCATGTCGGCCACCAGCTTCTCCGTCTCGCGGCTGCCGGTGCCGTTGCCGATGGCGATCAACTCGATCCTGTGCTTGCGGACGAGGCTGGCGAGCTCGGCCTGCGTGCCGCGCACGTCGTTCTTCGGCGGGAAGGGATAGACGGTCGTCGTCTCCAGCACCTTGCCGGTATTGTCGATGACGGCGACCTTGACGCCGGTGCGGATGCCCGGATCGAGGCCCATCGTGGCGCGCGTGCCGGCGGGGGCTGCGAGCAAGAGGTCCTTGAGGTTGCGGGCGAAGACGCGGATCGCTTCCTCCTCGGACCGTTCGCGCATCTCGCGCATCAGGTCGAGCGAGAGCGACATGGAGAGTTTCACCCGCCAGGTCCAGCCGATCACCTCGGCCAGCCACTTGTCGCCAGGCTTCATGCCGATGGCATAGAAGGAGGCGATGATGCGCTCCACCGGCTTGACGGCCTCGGTGCTGTCCTGGTCGACGACGATGTCGACCGACAGGAACTCCTCGTTCCAGCCGCGCAGCATGGCGAGCGCCCGGTGGCCGGGCACCGTCGCCCAGCGTTCGGTATGGTCGAAATAGTCGGAGAACTTCGCGCCGGCCTCCTTCTTGCCCTCGACGACGCGCGAGCGCAGGAAGGCATTGTCCTTCATGTAGTCGCGCAGGCGCTTGAGGAGATCGGCATTTTCCGTGAACTGCTCGGCGACGATGTCGCGCGCGCCCTCCAGCGCCGCCTTGACGTCCGGCACCTCGGCCGAGAGGAATCTTTCGGCCAGCGCCGCCGGCACCTGCGCACGATCGGCCAGGATCTGCTCGGCGAGCGGGCCGAGGCCGCGCTCGCGGGCGATCTCCGCCTTGGTGCGGCGCTTGGGCTTGTAGGGCAGATAGATGTCCTCGAGCTCCGCCTTGGTCGAAACAGTGGCGATCTTCGCGGCCAGCTCGTCCGTCAGCTTGCCCTGCCCCGAAATCGATTCGAGGATCGAGGCGCGGCGCGCCTCCAGCTCCCGCAGATAGGTCAGCCGCTCGGACAGCGTGCGCAGCTGCGTGTCGTCGAGGCCGCCGGTCACTTCCTTGCGGTAGCGCGCGATGAAGGGCACCGTCGCCCCCTCGTCGATGAGTTCCACGGCGGCGGAAACCTGCGCGGAGGTCGCCTTGATCTCGGCGGCGATCAGGTTCTCGATCTTGAGCGGTGTCGGGGCCATGTCGGATTCCTCTGGTTGGCGCGGTCGGCGACCATAGTGCGCGGCCGGCGGCAGGCCAACCGCAGGCCCATGAGCCCGCGACCACGTCCACAATATATATCACCGCCGGAAAGGACGGCAGGACTGTGCCACGGTTGAACACCCGTTAATACAGGCTTAGAGGTTGTAACGCTTCATAAAGTCTTGCCGTCTATCCTCACCGCACGTAACGGCAACGGGGCCTTCGGCATGCGCGGCGCTTTTCTTGCAGCAGTCTCACTGGCGGCCCTCCCCGCGGAAGGTCCCGCGCATGCGGCAACCCTCAACCTGCTGATCTGGGAAGCCTATATCGACGAGCAGATCCTTGCCGACTGGACCGCCGAAACCGGCATCAAGGTGCGCCAGACCTTCTATGACAGCGGCGACGTGCGCGACGAGATCCTCGCCGATCCGAACAGCAATGTCGATGTCGTCGTGACCAACGAGAACGGCGCCCGGCTCTACGGCAAGCGCGGCGTCATCGCCGCGCTGGACCAGAACAACGTGCCGTCGCTGAAGGACTATGCGAAGAGCTGGGCGAGCCGCTGCGGCGGCTACGGCGTGCCCTATCTGTGGGGCACGATGGGCATCCTCTACCGCTCCGACAAGATCACGACGCCGCCGACCTCCTGGGCGGACATGATGAAGCCGGCCGAAAGCCTGCGCGGCCATATCGCCATGTACGACGACCACGCCGAGGCCTTCGTCGCCCCGCTCGTCCTGCTCGGCAAGTCGGTGAACGCCAACGACAACGAGACGCTGAAGGCGGCCTACGAGCTGATGAAGGCACAGGCGCCCTATGTGCTCACCTACGACTATGTGGTCACCTCGGTGCAGAACCCCGACAAGGGCCCGGACATCCACATGGCGCTCGGCTATAGCGGCGACCAGTACACGCTGAACGACAAGGTCGCCTCGCCCGGCCTCTGGCGCTACGTGGTGCCGAAGGAGGGCACGCTCTCCTGGCTCGACTGCATCTCCGTCAGCGAGCGCTCGCACAACAAGGCGCTGGCGCTGCAACTGGTCGATTATATCAGCAATGCCGAGAACGGCGCCCGCAACGCCATCAAGCTCAACATGCCGACCGCCAGCTCCGCCGCCCTCGCCCTGCTGCCGGAAGACATGCGCTCCAATCCCGAAATCTATGCCGCACCGGAAATCCTGGCCAAGAGCCAGTTCCAGGAGGAACTGACCGTGCAATCGGTCCAGGCCCGCCGCCGCATCATCAGCAGTCTGGCCCAGATCAGTGACGCTCGGTAAACGCGCCCTCTCCCTCATCTTCCCGGTCGTGCTTGCTGGCTACGTGCTCGCCGCCTCGCTGATCTACTATGTGCAGAGCTCCTCCATCCTCGCGCTGGAACGCGCGCGCCTGTGGCAGCAGATGGGCCTGCTCACCGCCGTCTTCCAGAACGAGGTGACGCAGAACCGCAGCTTCATCTATTCGCTCGTCGAGGGCGGCGCGGTGCGTCTCTTCGTCAACGAGCCGGATGCCGCCTATCGCAACACCGCGCTCGGCGTGCGCCTGCAGCAGAGCATCACCTCGCTCTCCGACGACCGCAAGCGCTTCATCTCCGTGGCGATCATCCGCCCGCCGCTGACGGTCGACTACTATTTCGAGGACAGCGACGATCCGTTCGCGGAGATCACGCCGCAGCAGATCCGGCATGCAAGGCAGGTGATCGAAAGCCCGCGGCTCTCCTCCTGGAGCTATCTCAACGCCGCCGGCATCGAACCGCTGATCGTGCATTCGGAGTTCATCGATCCGCTGACCTTCAACCGTCCGGTCGCCAGCGCCAAGGGCAGCGCGATCCTCGTGCAGACCGCGGTGCGGCCAAAACTCTTCCTCGACATGAAGCGGGCGCTGGAGAAGGAGTACGGCACGACGATCGAAATCGGCCAGCACCAGCTCCTGGCGCAGGGTAGCCTCTCCGCGACCGCAACGCTGAGCCCGTCTCTCTTCGCCCGGCTGACGCCGGATCCGGTCTTCATCGAGAACCGGCTGTGGACGCTGAAGTCGCTGCTCGCGCTCGGCGCCATCGCGCTCAGCCTGTGCACGATCATCCTCGTGCTCGGCCTGGTGCGCCGCTACATCACCAATCCGATCGCCCGGCTCGACCGCCAGCTCACAGACGTGATGACCGGCAACCGCAGCGCCCTGCCCGAGATGAACGAGATCGGCGAGATCGGCCGCCTCTCGGCGAACGTCAAGCGGCTGCACGACCAGTCCCTGCAGTCCTTCGACCTCGTGCAGAACGCCTCCTGGACGGATACGCTGACGGGCATTTCCAACCGCGAATATTTCAACATCCGCTCCACGCAGATCCTTGAGGAGGCGGAGGCCGAGGATACCGGCTGCACCCTGCTCTTCATCGACGTCGACAACTTCAAGTTCGTCAACGACAAGCACGGCCACAAGATCGGCGACGAGCTGCTGAAGACCCTCGCCGACCGCATCTCCACCATCGTCGCCCGCATCGTCTGCGAGCGCGGCCTGCCGGCCGGCCTCTTCGCCCGCCTCTCCGGCGATGAATTCGCCATCATGCTGCGCTGCCAGCCGGGCAGCGGCACGATCACGGAAGTCTCGAACGAAATCCTGTCGCTCTTTGCCGAAGGCTTCGCGGTGCTGGACAAGGCCTATCCGGTCACCGCCAGCATCGGCATCGCCGTCTATCCGGAAGACGCCCGCACCCTGCCGGAGCTGGTCGCCAATGCCGATGCGGCCATGTACCAGGCGAAATCCCAGGGCAAGAACGGCTCGGCCCGCTATTCCCGCTCGCTGCACGAGAAGCGCAACCGCCAGCGCCGCATCGAGGAGGAGCTGCGCATCCTCGATCCCGACCGCGAATTCCACCTCGTCTACATGCCGATCGTCGACGGACACGGCAAGGTGACGGGCTGCGAGGCACTCCTGCGCTGGACCTCGCCCGTCCTCGGCCGCGTGACGCCCGACGAATTCATCCCGATCGCCGAGACGACCGGCCTCTTCAGCAAGATCGACTGGTGGGTGATCGACCGGGCGATGGCCGAATACGGGCAGATCAAGAAGCTTTTCGGCGCCGACACGATCCTCTGCATCAACATCTCGTCGGCCGAGCTCTACACGAAGTCGATCAGCGACCATTTCTGCGACAGCGCCGACCGGCACGGCATCGATGCCCGCATGATCGAGATCGAGCTGACCGAGACCTTCGCCGTCAAGCTCGGCGAGCAGTCGCGCCGCAACATCGAGATCCTGCGCGCCCGCGGCTTCCGCATCTCCATCGACGATTTCGGCGCAGGCTATACCTCCGTGCAGCAGATCATCGAATACCCCGCCGAGACCATCAAGCTCGACCGCGAGCTCGTCGAAAGCCTCACCCGCTCCGCCGCGCTGCCGACGCTGCGCGCGCTCGTCGCGCTCTGCCATGCGCAGGACATGTCGGTGATCGCCGAAGGCGTCGACACGACGGAGAAGATGGCGCTGCTCGCCGCCGCGGGCTGCGACCTCTACCAGGGCTATCTCATCAGCCGTCCCCTCTCCCTCGAGGAGATCGGCATCTGGGCGATGCAGCGGCTTGTCGAAAAGGCCCGCGAGGTCGCACAGAGCCCGGATCGCCGCGCCCGCGCCTGATACTTTCCGCCACTTGCCGTCTCTCCTGCGAGCCCCTATCCCTGTTTGCGGGGCCGCAGGAGGAGTTTTATGCGAAACGCGCCGATCTTCATTCTGGGCCTCGCCCTGCTCATCTGGTCCTTCAACAGTTCGCTGATCGCCAGCGCGCCGGAGGGCGCAACGAAGCTGATGGCCCATCGCGGCGCGCACCAGACCTTCAGCCACGAGGGGATCGACGACGACACCTGCACGGCAAGCCTCATCGACCCGCCCAGCCACGATTTCCTGGAAAACACCGTCGCCGGCATGCAGGCGGCCTTTGCCGCGGGCGCCGAGGTCGTCGAGATCGACGTGCACCTGACGCCGGACAAGAAATTCGCCGTCTTCCACGACTGGACGCTCGACTGCCGGACGGACGGCCAGGGCGTGACCGAGGAGACGGACAGCGCCACGCTGAAGACGCTCGACATCGGCTACGGCTATACGTCCGACGGCGGCAAGACCTACCCGTTCCGCGGCAAGGGCGTCGGGCAGATGCCGATGCTGGAAGACATGTTCGCCGCCAATCCGGCCGGCAAGCTGCTGATCAACTTCAAGAGCCGGCGGGCGGAGGAAGGCGAGGCGCTGGCCGCGCTGCTGGCGGCCAATCCGGCCTGGAAGGACAAGATCTTCGGCATCTATGGCGGGGCGGAGCCGACGGATGCGGCGCTCGCCGCGGTGCCAGGCCTCAAGGGCTACACGAAGGCCTCGGTGAAGGCCTGCCTGCTGCGCTATCTCGGCACGGGCTGGATCGGTTATGTGCCGGAGGCCTGCCGCAACACGCTGGTGCCGGTGCCGAGCAACTACGCCTTCCTGTTCTGGGGCTGGCCGAACCGCTTCCTGACGCGCATGAAGGACGCCGGCAGCGACGTGGTCCTCATCGGCCCCTATACCGGCGGCAGCACGGTCGGCATCGACACGGCCGAGGAGGTGGAGAACCTGCCGGAAGACTTCCCCGGCTATGTCTGGACGAACCGCATCCTGGAAGTCGGCCCCGCCGTCAAGGCTCGGCCGTAAGCCGTCACGAGGTCGGGAAATCGAGGCCCATCTCGCGGAAGCGGGCCGGGTCGTCGCCCCAGTTCTCGCGCACCTTCACGAAGAGGAAGAGGTGCACGGGCTGTTCGAGGATCTCCGACAGCTCCTTGCGCGAGGCCATGGAGATCGCCTTGATCGCCTCGCCGTTCTTGCCGAGCGCGATCTTCTTCTGGCTGTCGCGCTCGACATAGATCACCTGCTCGATGCGCACCGAGCCGTCCTTGCGCTCCTCCCACTTCTCCGTCTCGACATGGGAGGAATAGGGAAGCTCCTGGTGCAGGCGCAGGAAGAGTTTTTCGCGGGTGATTTCGGCCGCAAGCTGGCGCATCGGCAGGTCGGAGATCTGGTCTTCCGGATAATACCACGGGCCTTCGGGGAGCGCGGCGGCAAGATAGTTCATCACGTCCTCGCAGCCCGAACCGTTCAGCGCCGAGATCATGAAGGTGCGCTCGAACTTGACGACCTCGTTCGCGGCGGCGGCGAGCTTCAGCAGGTCTTCCGGATTGACGCGGTCGACCTTGTTGAGGACGAGGATCTTCGGCTGGTGGACCTCTTTCAGCCCCTCCAGGATCGTCTCGGCATCGCCCTTGAGCCCTCGCTCGCTGTCGATCAGGAACATGATGACGTCGGCGTCCTTCGCCCCGCCCCAGGCGGTCGTCACCATGGCGCGGTCGAGCCGGCGGCGCGGCTTGAAGATGCCGGGCGTGTCCATGAAGACGATCTGGGCATTGTCGTGGATCGCGATGCCGCGCACGATGGCGCGCGTCGTCTGCACCTTGTGGCTGACGATCGTCACCTTGGCGCCGACGAGGCGGTTGACCAGCGTCGACTTGCCGGCATTGGTCGCGCCGATCAGCGCCACGAAACCCGAGCGGGTCGTGCCCTCACCGTTCGTGTTCATCTCGGCGGGGTTTTCGTGTTCTTCGCTCATGATATCCGTCAATCCGCGGCTTGGCTCTTCGGCCAGACGCCTTCGCGTTCCAAAATCCTTGTCGCGGCCACCTGTTCGGCGGCCCGTTTCGAGCGGTCGATGCCGGTTTCCGGCGCGACGCCCCGGATCTCCACCGTCACGGTGAAGCGGGGATCGTGGTCCGGTCCCGAGCGCTCGTCGACCCGGTAGTTCGGCGTCACGCCGAACCTGGCATGCGCCCATTCCTGCAATTCGGTCTTGGCGTCGCGCCGCGCGCCTTCCGCGCGGGCGGCCCTGCCCTCCCAGTTGGACAGGATGAAGCCGCGCGCCGCCTCCAGCCCGCCGTCGAGATAGATCGCGGCGATCAGCGACTCTACCACATCGGCCCTGACATTCAGCATGGCTTTTCCGGTGAGCTTCTTCACGTCCGCGCCGGTGCGGATGAAGCGGTGCAGGCCGAGATCGTCGGAGACTGCCGCACAGCTTTCCGCGCTGACGAGCTGGTTCAGGCGGACCGAAAGCTCGCCCTCCTTCGCCTCGCGAAACGTGCGGAACAGCATCTCGGCGACGCACAGGCCCAGCACGCGGTCGCCGAGGAATTCCAGCCGCTCGTAATTGCTGCCCTTGCCGGGGCGCGCGCTGGCATGGGTGATCGCCCGGTCGAGACGATCCTTGTCGGTGAAGACATAGCCGATCAGCTCTTCGAGAGCCTTGCGGTTGACGTCGTTCAGCGGAATGGCGCCCTTCATTCAACGACCTTGAACAGGCGATCCCAGCGCAGGTTCGTCGGCCATTTCCAGACTTCGCTGAAGGACGTGTCGTTGCCGAGCGAGAAGAAGATCAGGCTGGCGCGGCCGATCAGGTTTTCAGCCGGAACGAAGCCGACGTCGAAGCGGCTGTCGGCCGAGTTGTCGCGGTTGTCGCCCATCATGAAATAGTGGCCTTCCGGCACGATGAACTCGCGCGTGTTGTCGCCGACCGTGCCGGGACGCGTGTCCAGCGTGTCGTAGGCGACGCCGTTGTCCATGGTCTCGCGGAAGACCGGCACGTCCTCGCCGGTGTCGTACTGGTCGTCGGCGCGGAAGAAGCCGTTGTGCTCGCGCTTGACCGGCACGCCGTTCACGAAGAGCTCGCTGTCGCGCACCTGGATGCGGTCGCCCGGCAGGCCGACGAGGCGCTTGATGTAGTCGATGTCGGGGTTCGGCGGGAAGCGGAAGACGACGATGTCGCCGCGCGTCGGCTCGCTCGCGAAAATGCGGCCGGAGAACAGGTTCGGCGAGAACGGCAGCGAATATTTCGAATAGCCGTAGGAGAACTTGTTGACGAAGAGATAATCGCCGACGAGCAGGGTCGGCATCATCGATCCGGAAGGGATGGTGAAGGGCTGGAAAAGCACGGTGCGGATCACGACGGCGAGCAGCAGCGCCTGGATGATTACCTTGACGTTTTCCCACAGGCCGCTTTCGGCCTTCTCAGTCTTCTCTGCCACGCCGGATCTGTCCTTATCTGCAAACATGGGGCCCTCTATAGAGGAAAGGTTGCCTGTTGGAAATCGTGTCGGTCAAAAAGACGCTGGCGCCGGTTGTGCGAGCTCCCGCTGCCGGCAAAAGCCGCCAACCCCTCCTCCGTCATGGTCAAGCTTGACGCGACCATTCGCGGCCGCGGGTGCCGCGCGGATCCCCGGGTCAAGCCCGAGGATGACGTCGGTGAGTGGGGCGAGGTTCGTCAGCAAACCGCGCCCCTTATCCCGGCGTTCCGGCCGGCAGCGCCTCGATGATCACGAAAGCTTGCGCCAGGGGAAAATCGTCCGTGATGGTGATGTGGATGCGCGCCTCGTGGCCCTCGGGAAGAAGCCGCCCCAGCCGCTCCAGCGCGCCGCCGGTGAGCTTCATGGTCGGCTTGCCGCCCGGCAGGTTGACGACGCCCATGTCCTTCCAGAACACCCCCTGCGCCAGCCCCGTGCCGAGCGCCTTGGAGCAGGCCTCCTTGGCGGCGAAACGCTTGGCATAAGAGGCCGCGCGGTTCCTGCGCCCGTCGGACTTCGCCCGCTCGATCTCGGTGAAGCAGCGCTGGGTGAAGCGCTCGCCGAACCGTTCCAGCGACTTCTCCACCCGGCGGATGTCGATGAGGTCGCTGCCGATGCCGATGATCATAGGGATTTGTCTCCACGGGAAAGGGCGGGATGGGTCGTTGCGAGGCCGGCGCGCTCGAGAAGGCGCGCATGGCGGCGGGCCTTGAAGGAGCGCACGGCAAGGCGCGTGACGCCATAGGCGAGCGCGGCGGCCGCGATGCCGAGAAGGCCGGCGCCGGCCAGCATGGGCTTCAGCACCGGCTGCCACAGTTCGGACAGTTCCAGGTGCTCCAGCCGGTGAAAGAGTTCGGCGGCCGTCACCATTTCGGCGGACTTCATGCCGAGAAGCGCTTCTCCGACGCGAAAGGTCGCAAGCGCGATGAGCGGAATGGTCAGCGGATTGGCGATGGTGGTGGCGAGCGCGGCGGCAAGCAGGTTGCCGGCCATCAGATAGGCGAGCGCCAGCGCCAGGATCACATGAAAGCCGAGGAGCGGCGTGAAGGCGGAAAAAGTGCCGGCGGCGACACCGGCAGCCACGGCATGCGGCGAGGCGGACAGGCGGAGGATCCGCTTGGCGAGATAGCGCGCGGGACGCGTGAACCCCTTGCGCGGCCAGAAGAATTCGCGCAATCGGTCAAGCCAGCCGGCCTTCTTTCGGCGTCGGAACAACATGGCCCAGACATAGCCGATCCGTTAGTGGCATTTCAATGGCGCCCGTATGGCGCCACGCGGCGGTCGCCGTGGCGCACGGAATGCGCCACACGTACCGGCTTGTCTTCAGTAGGACTTGCGGAAGAGGCCGCGGTCGATCTGACGCTGGCGGTATTCCAGGTCGATCCGGTCGATGGCGCCGTTGAGGTAGGCCAGTTCGCGGTCTTCGGCGGTCGGGATGCGCAGGGCGCGGGTGAAATTCTTGATCTGCTTCAACATTGGTAAACCTCTTTCGGTTTGACCTCCCGACGCAGAAGATAGGATCTTCACCCCAAAGGCACCAGCGACACTATGCCAATACAGCCATGCAAAAGGCGCATAATGACTGGTCAAAACTTGGGCAAACCTGCCCTATTCAGGGCAGGATGCCACATTTTTGCATAGGAACCGTCATGTGAAGACCCGACTGATCGTCGAGACGCACTGAAGTTCCTTGAGCTGGCCCATCAGCTGGTTGAGCTGGCGCAGGTCCCAGACCTCCAGATCGATATGCACCTCGGTGAAATCCGCCGCCACCCGCGCCATCGACATGGAGCGGATGTTGACGTCGCTGGTAGCGATCGTCTGGGTGACTTCCGCGAGCGTGCCCGGCTCGTTCAGCGCATTGATCATGATGCGCGCCATGAAGCGCGTGTTGTTGGCCTCGTCGAGGTCCCAGCGCACGTCGATCCAGCGCTCGGGCTCGTCGTCGAACTTCTGCAGGGCCGGCGACTGGATCGGATAGATGGTGATGCCCTTGTCCTTCTCCATGATGCCGACGATGCGATCGCCCGGCACGGCGCCGCCGGCGGAGAAATGCACCTCGGCATTGCCGGAGAGGCCGCGGATCGGCAGCGCCTCGGGGCCGGTTTCGGTCGCCCCCTCTTCCAGCGTCGTCTTCGCCTTGCCCGGCAGCTTGAACACCATGCCGGCGGCGCTGCGCATGTTGAACCAGCCGTCGTCCGAGCTCGGCTTCACCGTCACGCGCTCGTCCTGGTAATCCGGGAAGACGGCGCGCAGCACGTCGAGCGAGGAGAGCTCGCCGCGGCCGACGGCGGCGATGGCGTCTTCCACATCCTTCTGGCCGAGACGGTGCAGCACCGGTTTCAGGCCGTCGCGCGAGAAGGATTTGCCGGCACGGTCGAAGGTGCGCTCCAGGATGCGGTAGCCGAGGCCGGAATATTGCTTGCGCACGGCGGCGCGGGTGGCCCGGCGGATGGCGGCGCGCGCCTTGCCGGTGACGACGATCTCCTCCCAGGCCGGCGGCGGCACCTGGATGCCCGAGCGGATGATCTCCACCTCGTCGCCGTTGCTGAGGCGGGTGACGAGCGGCATGATGCGGCCGTTGATCTTGGCGCCGACACAGGTATCGCCGATATTGGTGTGGACCGCATAGGCGAAATCGATCGGCGTCGCCCCGCGCGGCAGGGTGATGAGCTGGCCCTTCGGGGTGAAGGTGAACACCTGGTCCTGGAAGAGCTCGAGCTTGGTGTGCTCGAGGAATTCCTCCGGGTTGTCGCCTTCGGCGAGCGATTCGATCGTCCGGCGCAGCAGGGCATAGGCGTTGGAGCGGGGCGAGCGCGTGCGCTCGTCGCCGTTCACCACTTCCTTGTCCTTGTAGAGCGAGTGCGCGGCGATACCGTATTCGGCGATCTCGTGCATGCGCTTGGTGCGGATCTGCAGCTCGATGCGCTGGCGCGACGGGCCGACGATGGTCGTGTGGATCGACTGGTAGTCGTTCTGCTTCGGCGTCGAAATGTAGTCCTTGAAGCGGCCGGGCACGACGCGCCAGCGCGTGTGCACGATGCCGAGCGCGGCGTAACAGGCGGGAATGTCGTCGACGAGGATGCGGAAGGCATAGACGTCGGAAAGCTGCTCGAAGGAGAGCGACTTCGACTGCATCTTGCGGAAGACTGAATAGGGCGTCTTCTGCCGGCCCTTGACGAGGGCGTCCGGCAGGCCGTTCACCACGAGCAGTTCGCGCAGTTCGTCCTCGATCTTGCGGATCAGCCCCTCGTTGCGGCGGGAAAGGTCCTCCAGCTTGCGGGTGACGGTGTCGAAGGCTTCCGGGTTGATGTGGCGGAAGGAGAGGTTTTCCAGCTCCTCGCGCATGTCCTGCATGCCCATGCGGCCGGCGAGCGGCGCATAGATGTCCATCGTCTCCTCGGAGATGCGGGCGCGCTTTTCCGGCGACATGTGATCGAGCGTGCGCATGTTGTGCAGGCGGTCGGCGAGCTTGACCAGGAGCACGCGCACGTCGTCGGAAATGGCGAGCAGGAGCTTGCGCAGGTTTTCCGCCTGCTTGGCCTTCTTGGAGACGAGGTCGAGCTTCTTGATCTTGGTGAGGCCTTCGACCAGGGCGCCGATGTCCTCGCCGAACAGTTCGTCGATCTCGGCGCGCGTCGCGCTCGTGTCCTCGATCGTGTCGTGCAGCAGCGCGACGGCGATGGTCGATTCGTCCAGACGCATCTCGGTGAGAATGGCCGCGACTTCGAGGGGATGCGAAATGTAGGGATCGCCGCTCGCCCGCTTCTGCTGCCCGTGCTTCTGCATGGCATAGACATAGGCCTTGTTCAGCAGGGCCTCGTTGGCATCCGGCTTGTATTTCTGAACCCGTTCGACGAGTTCATATTGACGCATCATCCTCGGTCGGCTCCCTCCCCGCCGCGCGGGGGCAAAAAAAAGTGCGCCCCGACCTTAAGAGGGGCGCACCGGCATCCGCAACAGAAAAGGCAGTAGGAATGGGGCGAATAGCGAATAGGGAGTAGCGAATAATGATAATCTTCTATTCGCTATTCGCTACTCCCTATTCGCCCCTACTGCCTCTTCAAATCAGTAATCGTCGCTCTTTTCCGGCGGCACGAGGCCTTCGATGCCGGCCAGCAGCTCTTCTTCCGACATGCGGTCGAAGGCGATGGTCTCCGGCTGGTCCTCGTCCTCTTCGATCGCGACGACGCCGGACGCGGCATCGGCGACCAGGCTTGCCGGGTCGGGCTCGGGCTCGTCCACTTCCACATGCTTCTGCAGCGAGTGGATCAGGTCTTCCTTGAGGTCGTCGGGCGAAAGCGTCTCGTCGGCGATCTCGCGCAGCGCGACGACGGGGTTCTTGTCGTGGTCGCGGTCGATGGTGATGGCGGCGCCCTGCGAGATGAGGCGGGCGCGATGGCTTGCAAGAAGAACCAGCTCGAAGCGGTTGTCTACCTTGTCAATGCAATCTTCAACGGTGACACGGGCCATTGCCTGTCCTTTGCGGTCATGAATTTCAGGAGTTTGCATGCCCGATACAGGCAATGGAAGGCAAATTCAAGTTTTTCCTTCCCCTTGCCGCTGGCGCGCGTGTCGTAAGGCAGCCCATATAACTTCTGATTGGTGCCTCACGTTACGGGAAGTAAAAAGCTGAAAGATCGGACAAATGAGGTAAAGTGCGGGAACTATTCCCCAATTCCGAAGCCCTTGAATTTGCTGAAACGATACCGGCCGGAAAAATCGCCTTCGCAACCTAGATTTGCTTGGAAAGCCGGGCCCTCTGCCCTAAATGAAGATTATATGAAAAACAGTTAATTCAACCGGATAGTGCATCCGGCCACCTCGGCACTTGGCCAAAACGCGACCGTTTACATCAACTTCTATTTAAAAGGATTTCGCAGTATGTTCGACCCCCGCGAGAAAATCGCCCTCTTCATCGACGGTGCAAATCTCTATGCGGCTTCCAGGACACTCGGGTTCGACATCGATTACAGAAAGCTCCTGAAGGCCTTCCAGAAGCGCGGCTATCTTCTGCGCGCCTATTACTATACCGCCCTCATCGAGGACCAGGAATATTCCTCGATCCGCCCGCTGATCGACTGGCTCGACTATAACGGCTACAAGGTCGTCACCAAGCCG
The DNA here is from genome assembly GCF_050859155.1 of Shinella yambaruensis. Classification (NCBI taxonomy): domain Bacteria; kingdom Pseudomonadati; phylum Pseudomonadota; class Alphaproteobacteria; order Hyphomicrobiales; family Rhizobiaceae; genus Shinella; species Shinella yambaruensis. The sequence goes on along the minus strand of NZ_CP150638.1, from coordinate 1,199,512 downwards.
GCCAAGGAATTCACCGACTCGCTCGGCCGCCGCAAGATCAAGGGCAACATGGACATCGAGCTGGCCATCGACGCGATGGAGCAGTCCGAGACCGTCGACCACCTCGTCATCTTCTCCGGCGACGGCGATTTCACCACGCTCGTCGAGGCGCTGCAGCGCCGGGGCCGCAAGGTCTCCGTCGTCTCGACCATGCAGACGCAGCCGCCGATGATCGCCGACGACCTGCGCCGCCAGGCCGACTACTTCATCGATCTCGGCTCGCTGAAGGCCGAGATCGGCCGCGACCCTTCCGAACGCCCGCAGCGCGCCACCGAACCGGTGGAGACCGTCAGCGACTGAGGCAAGCGGATCGGACCGAGGATGACTGACGGCAGTGGGCGGGGCGAGGCTCCCCTCCCCAACTTCGTGCATGCTCCGATGCGGGAAAAGCGCCGGAAACCGGCCTTTTCAAGCTTTCCTTAAACATTGAATCAAATTCCCTTGCGGGGTCTCAAGCTTCTTCAAGACTCCCCTGCTATTCCCGATATCGGACAGCCATTTCGCATTGGGACATCGGGACGATGGTGGACGCAGTATCGCTTTCGGCAAACAGCTACCGGGCAGCATCGAGCGCGCTCGACATGCGCGCGCCGGCCATGGCGGCGGAAACCCGCCCCGCGGTCTCCGCCCTCGCCGCGCTTGCCGCGCCGCAGCCGGTCACCCAGGTTTCGACCCCGTCCGACATCGCCGGGGAGATCGGCGACCTCAGCTTCCTCTATGCGCCGAACGGGCTGCCGGGCATCTCCGCCCTGCCCGCCTACGCCGTGCCGCCCTCCCAGGCGGCGGCGGACGAGCAGGTCGCCAACAACAGCCGCAACCCGACCGCCCGCCTCGCCATCGAGAGCAACGACCTCAACAGCCTGATGTCGAGCTTCCTGACGGCCCGCACCCCGAGCGCCAACCCGGCCGCCTCGCCGGACGTGCCGGCGGATGCCGGCAGCGAGCAGCTTGCGCGCCAGTCGGTCATCGCGCAGCTTTACAGCCAGTTCTAAGCAAGAGAAGCGAGGAAGAAGGGCGCCTCAGCCGCGCTCGCGCAGCAGGCGGCCCTTCTGGCGATTCCAGTCGCGCTCCTTCTCGGTCTCGCGCTTGTCGTGCAGCTTCTTGCCCTTGGCGAGCGCGAGTTCGAGCTTTGCCCGGCCGACATCGTTGAAGTAGATCTTGAGCGGCACCAGCGTCATGCCCTCGCGATTGATCGCGTTTCGCAGGCGATGGATTTCCCGCCGGGACAGCAGAAGCTTGCGCCGCCGGCGGGTCTCGTGGTTGAAGCGGTTGGCCTGGAGATATTCCGGCAGGTAGGAATTGATCAGCCAGATCTCGCCGCCCTCGTCCGAAGCATAGGATTCCGCGATGTTCGCCTTGCCTTCGCGCAGCGACTTGACCTCCGTGCCGGTCAGGACGAGACCGGCCTCGTAGGTATCGATGATCTCGTAGTTGAAGCGGGCCTTGCGGTTCTCCGCCACAATCTTCTTGACCGTCGTCGGACGCGCTTTCGTCGCCATGTCAGTTCAGCAGGCCGGCGTGGCGCAGCGCCGCGTCGATGGCCGCCTCCGTGGCCGGCTCCAGGGTGGAGAGCAGCGGCGAGCGGACGGTGCGGTTCATGCCGCGCGTGCGGTTCAGCGCGTATTTCGCGCCACACAGGCCCGGCTCGAGGAAGATCGCCTTGTGCAGCGGCATCAGCTTGTCCTGGTATTCCAGCGCGCTGGCGTAGTCGCCGGCGAGCGTCGCCATCTGGAATTCCGCACAGAGCCGCGGCGCGACATTCGCCGTCACCGAAATGCAGCCCACGCCGCCATGGGCGTTGAAGCCGAGCGCGGTGGCGTCCTCGCCGGAAAGCTGGACGAAATCCTTGCCGCAGGCGATGCGCTGTTCGGAAACGCGCTCGATCTTGCCGGTCGCGTCCTTGACGCCGACGATCGAGGCATACGCCTTGGCGAGGGCGCCCATCGTCTCGGGCGACATGTCGACCACCGAGCGGCCGGGAATGTTGTAGATGACGATCGGCAGCTTCACGCTTTCGGCGATCGCCGCGAAATGCGTGAAGAGCCCCTTCTGCGTCGGCTTGTTGTAATAGGGCGTGACGACGAGGATGGCGTCCGCGCCCGCCTTTTCGGCGTGCTGGGCGAGGTCGATCGCTTCCTTCGTGTTGTTCGAGCCCGCACCGGCGATCACCGGCACGCGGCCGGCCGAGACCTTGATGCAGAGTTCCACCACCCGTTTGTGCTCGTCATGCGACAGCGTCGGCGATTCGCCGGTGGTGCCGACCGGGACGAGGCCGTGGCTGCCTTCGCCGATCTGCCATTCGACATGCGCGGCGAAGGCGTCTTCATCGACGGCGCCGGCATCGGTGAACGGGGTGACGAGAGCGGGAATGGATCCCTTGAACATCGAGAACTCCTGAGGCCAGAGCCGCCCTTGGGCTTACATGCTTTGGCCGTATTCCGTGGTTAAAAACGCCCGCACAATAATCATGTGACAGTCCTGCGGCAAGCGGCGCGACGGGCGTTTTTCATGCATGATCAAGGCGGAAGGGCGGCGGATGCGCGAATATTCGCTCCCCCTGATCCGTCGCTTGGAAAGCGGGCCCGTTCACGGCTTAGTGAGGGCTGCGGTTAAGGCTTCGTTAAGGCAACAAAGGGTTAATTGATTGTCAAGGTTCCGGCGGAAAATGACGTTCTGGACGCGCCGCCGGTCAGGCATCCGGGATGTAGCATGATCTCGAGAAACAGTTTCATCCTTTGTGCCTTGCTGCTTGCCGGTGCGGCCGGCCTTGCGCTGCGCTCTTCGCCGGTCGAGGCGGAAAACACCACGGTGCCGGTGATAAAGCCGCTCGGCTTTGCCGCGGACATGCCGTCGAAGGACATCATCACCAGTGCCATTCCGCGCACGGACAGCCTGCAGCCGGCGAGCGCGGAGCTGCGCGAGGGGCTCGACGCGCTTTCCAATCGGGATGCGGCCCTTGCCATTGCAGCGCGCAACCGCCTGCCGCCCGACAGCCTCGACCGGCATATCCTGACCTGGGCGATCGCCGTCTCCGGCCAGCGCGGCGTTCCGTCCTGGGAGATCGCCGCCGCCCAGAAGGAGCTGAAGGGCTGGCCGGGCCTGAAGGCGCTGCGTGCCAACTCCGAGCGGGCGCTTTCCCGTGAAAATCCGCCGGCGGCCGATGTGCTCGCCGCCTTCGGCACGACCCGCCCGGAAACGGCGGAAGGCGCGGTCGCGCTCTGCCGCGCGCTCGTTGCGACCGGCAATGCGGCGCGCGCCGGCGAGGTCCTGCGGTCCTTCTGGCAGAAGGAAACGCTTTCCAAGGAACTCGAAAGCAGGATCCTCGGCGAATTCGGCGCGCTCTTGACCGTCGCCGACCACAAGATGCGCATGGAGATGCTGCTCTATCGCGACCGCGTCGACCAGGCGCAGCGGTTCGGCGATCTCGGCAAGGCGCAGTCGCTCTATCGCGCCTGGGCGGCGGTCATTCGCAAGAACAAGACGGCCGGCACCCTGATCAAGGCCGTCGATGCGAGCTGGCAGAAGGACCCCGCCTATACGTTCCTGCGCATCCGCCATCTGCGCAACAACGAGGAATACCGCGCAGCCGGAAAGCTCTTCTCCGCCATGCCGGAGGATCCGGCGCGGCTGGTCAATCCCGGCGCCTGGTGGAACGAGCAGCGCATCGTCAGCCGCGGCCTTGCCGATCTCGGCGACTTTCGCGATGCCTATCGCGTCGCGGCCCGCCACGGTGCGGACGACCCGACGGATATCGTCGAGGCGGAGTTCCACGCCGGCTGGTATGCGCTGCGCGATCTCGACGACCCGAAGACCGCGGCCGGCCATTTCCGGCGCATCCTGCAGGCCTCCGACCGGCCGCTCTCCGTCTCCCGCGCCTGGTACTGGCTGGGACGGACGGCGGAAAAGGGCAATCCGGAGGAGGCAAAGGACTATTTCGCCAAGGCGGCGAACTTCCCCGGCACCTTCTACGGCCAGCTTGCCGCCGCGCGGCTCGGCCGCACGGCGCTGAACGTCGCCTATCCGAAGCCGACCGAGGAGGAACGCGCCCGCTTCAACCAGCGCGAGGCCGTGCAGGCGATCGCCCGCCTGCAGGCGGCCGGGCACGGCTGGCGCGGCGACAGCCTCTATCGGGCGCTCGCCGGCGAGCTGATGAGCCCGGGCGAGCTCGCGCTTCTCGCCGCGCAGGCCGAGAAGGGTGGCAATCACCAGCTCTCGCTGCAGATCGGCAAGATCGCCTTCGGGCGCGGCATCGATGTGGCGGCGCTGGCCTTCCCGATCGGCGTCATTCCCGACGATGCCGACATTGCCGGCTCCGGCAAGGCGCTCGCCTATGCCATCGCCCGGCAGGAAAGCGCCTTCAACCCGGCTGCCGTCTCTCCCGCCAATGCGCAGGGCCTGCTGCAGCTCATGCCCGGCACGGCGCAGGGCGTGGCGAAACGCTATGGCCTTGCCTATTCCAAGGAGCGGCTGACGACGGACGCCGCCTACAACGCCACGCTCGGCGCCCACTATCTCGGCGAGCAGATCAGCGATTTCGGCGGCTCCTATGTGCTGACCTTCATCGCCTACAATGCGGGTCCCCGCCGCGTGCCGCAGTGGATCGCGCGCTATGGCGACCCGCGCGGCAAGCCGATCGACGAGGTCGTCGACTGGATCGAGCGCATCCCCTTCTCCGAAACCCGCAGCTACGTGCAGCGCGTGATGGAGAACTACCAGGTCTACAAGACCCGTCTTGGCCAGAAGGCCGACATCGTGCACGACCTCAGCGTCGGCCGCTGAGACGGCCCTGCTCCCGGTGCGCAGGCCGGCCGGAGCGTTTCCGCTTTCCCCCAGATCGCGCGCCCGGCCTTTCACACTATGTGCGGACGCAAAACCGCTTCGCACTTTTGCCGGAATTGCTCTAGGCTGGCCGTCTCTACCCGTTCGGTGTGTCCCGGCCCGAACGTCCTTCCCCAACAGTCAGGCGGATGCACAGACATGGACGGATTCGAAAGCCGCTTCTTCCCAGCCGAAGACGGACTGATGCTGCATGCCCGCGATTACGCACCAGTCGCGGCCGACGGCCGGCTGCCGCTCGTCTGCCTGCCCGGCCTCAGCCGCAACGGGCGCGACTTCCACCCGCTCGCCCTGCGCCTCGCGCAGGATCCCGCCGCGCCGCGCCGCGTCATCGCGCTCGATTACCGCGGGCGCGGGCTTTCGGCCCGTGACGGCAATGCGGCCAACTACACTGTCGCGGTGGAATGCCGGGACGTCCTCACCGCCCTGTCCGCCTTCGGCCTCTCCCGTGCGCTTTTTGCGGGGACCTCGCGCGGCGGGCTGATCCTGCATGTCATGGCGGCCGTGCGGCCCGACTGCATTGCGGGCGCGATCCTCAACGATATCGGACCGGAAATCGAGGCGGACGGCCTCAAGGAGATTCGCGACTATCTTTCCCGCGCGACCTTTCCCGCCAGTTTCGCGGCGGCGGCCGAGGGGCTGAGGGCGCTGCACGGCGCCACCTTCCCTGCCCTTTCGGACGCCGACTGGCACGACATGGCCGAAGCGATCTATGCCGAGCGGGACGGCCGGATCGTCGCCGACTTCGATCCCGGGCTGACGGACCAGCTGCAGGCCATCGACTTTTCAAAGCCGCTTCCGACGCTCTGGCCGCAATTCGAGCTGCTGGCGCAAAAGCCGCTGCTCGTGGTGCGCGGCGAACAGTCCCGGCTGTTTTCCCGGCAGACGCTCGCCCGCATGGCGGCCCATGCCGCCACCGTCCGCACGGTGACCGCGCCGGGACAGGGCCATGCCCCGCTCCTGCACCATGCCGACGTCTTCCCGTCGGTCAAGGCGTTCCTCGCCGGCCTGGACGGCTGAACCCCGCGCCATACCCGGTGTTCCGCCCGCGCCTCCCGCAAGGCGCGGTCCGATGGGTACTCCAAAACGAAAAGACCCGGCTCGAAAGCCGGGTCTCCCATCACTGACAGAGGTCAGATCAGATTAGAACGAACGCTGCAGGCGGACGAAGCCGGACCAGTCGTCCTGGCCGCCCTTGGCACCGCCGCGCGGGCCGTCGACGTCGGTGTACTGCAGGCTGACCTTGGCGGTCAGGTCGGTCACGATCGTGTAGTCGAGCGTGACGCCGGCGCGCCATGCATCGCGGTCGCCGACATAGTCGCCGCTCAGATCGTAGTCGATCGTGCCCCAGTACTGGAAGCCGGGGGTGATGGCCAGCTTGTCGGTCAGGTTGGCCTTGTACGAGGCAGCGACCGACCATTCGGAAGCGTCCCAGTAACGGTTTGCGCCCGACGACCAGACGGCTGCGCCCTGCAGGGTGCCCGGGCCGACGTCAGCGGAGATGAGGCCGCGGATGTTGCCGTTTTCAGCGTCGAAGTCGTAGGAGCCGAGCAGGTCAGCGCTGACAGCGCCGAACGAGCCGGTTACAACGCCCGAGATGCCGAGGTTGTCTTCGAAGCGCGACCAAGCCTTGTTGGCGAACGATTCGAGAGCGACCGTGGCGGAGAAGGCGCCGCCTTCGTACTTGTACGAGATGGCGTTCAGCAGCGTGTTGCCGCCGATGACGTTCAGGAAGCCGCCGTCGAGAGCGTCGGTTTCGCCGTTGATGCCCTTATCCCACTCCGTGTAGAAGTAGCCGGCCTTGAAGCCGCCGAGCTGGATCCATGCGCCGTCCAGGAAGGTGTCCTGGTGGGAGTCAGCCTGAAGGTCGATGTGGCCGGTCAGCGTGCCGAGCTCGGTGTCGCTCTTGGCGTCGAGCGAGATGTAACCACGCGTACCAACGCGGTAGCCAGCGTCGTTGCCGACAGCGTTTTCAGCGAAGTCAACCTGGAAACGGACGTAACCGCTGATCTGCAGGCAGGTTTCGGTGCCCGGAATGTAGAAGTAACCCGTGCCGAATGCGTCGCAAACGCGAACGTATTCCATCGGCTCCGGCTCGGCGGCAACGATAGCGTCGGCGGCCTGAGCGCCGGAGACTGCTGCGAGAGCAGCAGCGGAGCCGATGAGAAGGCTCTTGATGTTCATTTTCTGACCTCCAGTCAAAAAGTTTCAAACGGGTCTGGGTTTTTTGCTGAAGGACAGCGTTCCCTGCCCCATCCCCAAGTTCAGGAAGCGGACGATCAACCGCCCCTGCTTCCGAAGGTGAAAATACAAGACGCGCCTCCGTAAGCAATCTCCAAACTGAAAGGAGGCAGGGTTTGTGTCAGCCTTCGCCCCGCGCTGTTGCGGAAAGGACACAAAATGGCGGGGCAGATCGCTAAAAGTTTATGGATCCTTAACAAAAGGCCTTATGAAGCGGGCACTTAGCCGGGCGGTTTTTCCGAATCCTCCCGCCATAGACCGGGCAAAAAGAGGGCGAAGCCTGCGCTTTAACGTGGCGGGCGGGCATTTTTCCCGCCGCCGCTCCCCATCGTCAGCGCCCCGGCAGGACCGGAAACGGGAATCGGCACGGCCCGTTTCGGGGGGTGTTCGGGAGAATCAGGCGGCGGACTTTACGAGGATATGGACAGGGCGCGCGCAGCGAACGAAACGGCGTTCGTTCACGCCGGCGACGGGATGCCGCCCGCCCGTCATATATATAATGTCGAGCAGGACGCATTTCAGCACGCAGAAAAGAGGCCTGCCCCCGGCACGCCAGGGGCCGGCGGCGCGCGATGGTGCTTTTTCTGACTGGAGGTCAGAAAATGAACATCAAGAGCCTTCTCATCGGCTCCGCTGCTGCTCTCGCAGCAGTCTCCGGCGCTCAGGCCGCCGACGCTATCGTTGCCGCCGAGCCGGAGCCGATGGAATACGTTCGCGTTTGCGACGCATTCGGCACGGGTTACTTCTACATTCCGGGCACCGAAACCTGCCTGCGGATCAGCGGCTATGTCCGTTTCCAGGTTGACTTCGCTGAGCATGGCCGCAGCGGCTCCACCGGTGCCTGGCTGACGAATGACGCTGCTTACAAGACCAATACCCGTGGTTATCTCTCCATCGACGCCAAGAGCGACACCGAGCTCGGCACGCTGACCGGCCACATCGACCTCCAGAGCGACTCTGGTGCCGACACCTTCCTGGACGGCGCATGGATCCAGCTCGGCGGCTTCAAGGCCGGCTACTTCTACACGGAGTGGGATAAGGGCATCAACGGCGAAACCGACGCTCTCGACGGCGGCTTCCTGAACGTCATCGGCGGCAACACGCTGCTGAACGCCATCTCGTACAAGTACGAAGGCGGCGCCTTCTCCGCCACGGCTTCGCTCGAGACCTTCGCAACCAACACCTGGTCGGAGTTCTCCGACAACCTCGGCATCTCGGGCGTTGTCACCGGCTCGTTCGGCGCTGTCAGCGCTGACCTGCTCGGCTCCTACGACTTCGACGCTGAAAACGGCAACATCCGCGGCCTCATCTCCGCTGACGTCGGCCCGGGCACCCTGCAGGGCGCAGCCGTCTGGTCGTCGGGCGCAAACCGTTACTGGGACGCTTCCGAATGGTCGGTCGCTGCCTCGTACAAGGCCAACCTGACCGACAAGCTGGCCATCACCCCTGGCTTCCAGTACTGGGGCACGATCGACTACGATCTGAGCGGCGACTATGTCGGCGACCGCGATGCATGGCGCGCCGGCGTCACGCTCGACTACACGATCGTGACCGACCTGACCGCCAAGGTCAGCCTGCAGTACACCGACGTCGACGGCCCGCGCTTCGATGGCAAGAAGAGCGGCATGGACGACTGGTCCGGCTTCGTCCGCTTGGAGCGCTCGTTCTGATAGAATAGCGACCGAAAATAGAAAACCCGGCTGCAAGCCGGGTTTTTGTTTTCTGCTAATTTAGGGGATGTTTTAGCAGGAATCCAGCAATCATTTTGTGCAACCACTGCGCGATGCATGCGCCGCGGGGTCCCCAAATGCAAAAAGTTGCCCCAAATTTTGGCAACTACAACCTGAACTATAATTTTTCTTCATTAATTCAGCCAAAATTATCAAAGCGTGTTACATTGCGCTGGCTGCTTGATCGCTATAGCGACGTGCTTTGGGAGCCGGGATCTCACAAATATAATGTCCTGTCCTTCGTCGGGGAGCTCGACGAAATCCTTCTCGGCACAACCTTTACGGACTTCACCGACGAGATGGTGGACAGCCTGATCGCGGCGTTGCGCAAGCGCGGCAACAGCAATGCCACGATCAACCGGAAGATGGCTGCGCTCAGCAAGCTCCTGCGCAAGGCATACCGGATGGGCGACATCGAGAGCCTCCCGGAATTCAAGCGCCAGCGGGAAAAGGCTGGCCGTATCCGCTTTCTCGATCCCGACGAGGAGGCGCGGCTTTTTGCAAGGATCCTTGAAATATCCGATCTTTACGGTCGCCTCTGCATCTTCCTCGTCGATACCGGCGCGCGGCTCGGCGAAGGCATCGGCCTTCGATGGCAGGACATCCAGGGCGAGCGCGTCACCTTCTGGCTGACCAAGAGCGGCAAAAGCCGTTCCGTGCCGCTTACCGAACGCGCGGCCGCCGCCATCCACGCTTCGGACAGGCGAAAACGCGGCCCCTTCGCGGGCATCGCCCAGCCAAAATTCCGCGCGGCCTGGAACGAGGCGAAGCAGACGGTGGGGCTGGGCTCGGATCCCGACGTCGTACCGCATATCCTGCGCCACACCTGCGCTTCCCGGCTTGTCCAGGGCGGCATCGATATCCGACGCGTCCAGACCTGGCTGGGCCACCAGACCCTGCAGATGACCATGCGCTACGCGCATCTCGCCTCCAGCGACCTGGACATCTGCGTGCCCATTCTGGAACGCGCGGCGCGCCGCAAGGCAGGCTGACGATTTTCCGGACGTTTCTGGGAGCCTTGCCGAAGCACGAGGAACTGGCGGAGAAGAAGGGATTCGAACCCTCGATACCGTTTCCGGTATACTCCCTTAGCAGGGGAGCGCCTTCGACCACTCGGCCACCTCTCCGCTCGCGGTCTCACTATGCGGCAGCGCTTGCGATTGCAAGGCTTTTTTGGTTTTCACCCACATTTTGATGACGGTGCCGCGCCTTCGGGCCGGAACCGCGACTGCGCCCTCCCCGCTTCCGCCTGCGGAATTTTTGCCGGCCGGCCTCGAAAATGCCTTCTGTCTCCCCACTTTGTTCAACAGCGGTTCAGCTTGCCGGCGCTAGAAGTCGGACAACAGCACATGGTTGCAGAAAGGAACGAGGACATGGCCTATGTATACAAGGGCACGAACGGAGACGACTACGTCGTCCAGAACTCGCGCACCGAGGTCGAGATCTACACCTATGGCGGCGATGACGAAATCGTTCTGAACCGGACCGACAGCCGGGGCGGCCTCAACTATGTCGAAGCCGGCAGCGGCAACGATCTCGTGCGCAACAGTTTCGAGGGCGGCAACGACATCTTCCTGGGCTCCGGCAACGACGTCTACAAGCACGACGGCTCGGCCAAGGCCAGCGGCGAATACGACATCGTCCGCGGCGGCGACGGCAATGACCGGTTCGAGGTGAAGACGCTCGCCAGCGTCTACAAGGGCGACAGCGGCAACGACACCTTCTATTCGGTCGGCTACCGCAACTCGTTCAACGGCGGCTCCGGCAACGACACAATCAACTACTCGCTGCAGGATTCCTCCAGCGAGAGGGGCCGCGGCATCTATGTCGACCTTGACAAGGGCTTTGCGAAGGCCGTCGAAGGGCGCACCGAGAAGCTGAGCAGCATCGAGAATGCCACGGGCACCCGCGCCAACGACACGCTGATCGGCACCGGCGGCAACAACACGCTGCGCGGCGGCAACGGCAACGACCAGCTGGAAGGGCTCGGCGGCAACGACAAGCTCTATGGCGGCTCCGGCAAGGACGTCCTCTACGGCGACAACGGCAATGACGACCTTTACGGCGGCGGCGGCAACGACCGGCTCTACGGCGGCTCCGGCAATGACGACCTCGTCGGCGGCGCGGGCAACGACCTCCTGGTCGGCGGCAGCGGCAACGACTTCCTTGTCGGCGGCTCCGGTGCCGATACGTTCCGCTTCGTGCGCACCTCCGACAGCAAGGTCGGCTCGCAGCGCGACGTGATCGACGACTTCAAGCCGGAGAGCCAGGGCGACGTCATCGACCTGCGCGACATCGACGCCGATACGGGCCGGGGCGGCAACAACGCCTTCACCTTCATCGGCAAGGACGCCTTCTCCGGCACCGCCGGGGAACTGCGCTACTCGGGCACGATCATCTCCGGCGACGTCAACGGCGACGGCCGTGCCGATTTCGAGATTGACGCCGGCCTCACGCGCTACTATTCGAGCGACTTCCTGCTCTAAGCTCCGCCCCCGGCACCAGGGGGCGCCTCCGAGCTTGTCATGCCGCACGCGCCAGCAACGCGTGCGGCATTTCTCGTTGTAATCCTTGTGAAAAAGCGCGCGGCGCGCCGTTCGGGAAGGGTCAGCCACGGCCAGGCCCGCCGAATCAGGCCTGCGGACAGGCGACGACATGGCGCCCTGCGGCAACCCGGCCTTCACCCCGGGACAGCGCAATCCGACGCGCCGTTTCGGCCTTCATGGACTTTTCCCCACAAAACGAGAACCGCCAGCGACCCTTCTGGTCGCTGGCGGTTCTGAAATCCGGTCCACCGGAATTGCGCTGGCACCTTGTCCGTCCGCCGCCGAAGCGTTGCCGCTTCGGCGGGACATGCCTCAGGTGCGGGCAGCCAGGCGGTCGATCGCGTTCTGCGTCGAGGTGCCGAAGTCGCCGTCGATCGGGCCGCTATAGTAGCCACGATCCTTGAGGATCTGCTGGAACTCCTTGCGGAACTGCGGCGTGAAGTTCGCCGGCGAGCCCTTGAGCTCCTGCAGCTTGCCCTGGTCGCCGCCCTCGACGCTGGCGGCGGCCCAGCGGGCGGCCTCCTTGGCGTTGGCGCGCGTGCCGAGGCCCTGGTCGTAGAGGCGGGAGAGATTGCCCATGGCATAGGTGTTGCCACCGTTCGCCGCCTTCTCGTACCAGTTGCGGGCTTCGGCATAGTCCTGCTTCACGCCGTTGCCGACGTCGTAGAGCCAGCCGATCGAGGCCATCGAATAGTAGTCGTTGAAGGCCGCGGCCTTCTCGTACCACTTGCGCGCCTCGACATAATCGACCGCGACGCCGAGGCCGGACTGGTAGGCATAGCCGACGGAGGACATGGCGTTGACGTCGCCGCCCTCGGCACCCTTGAGGTACCAGTCGAGCGAGGCATTGTAGTCGCGTGCCGTGCCGAGGCCCTCGCGGTAGAACCAGCCCATCGTGGCCTGCGCATTGGCATAGCCCTGCTCGGCGGCCTTGCGATACCACTTGATGGCCTCGTCATAGTCCTTGCGCGTGCCGTTGTAGCCTTCGCGGTAGAGCCAGCCGAGCGAGGCCTGGGCATAGGGATTGCCGGCATTCGAGGCCTGCTCGAACATGCGGGTGCCCTTGGCCATGTCGACCGGGCCATCCGTGCCGTAGATCGAGTACCAGGCAAGGTTGGTCAGCGCGTAGAGGTTCCCCTCGTCGGCGGCCTTCTGGTACAGCTCGCGCGCCTTCGGGAAGTTGCGTGCCGCGTCGTGGGCGCGGCCCAGCATGTTGCGGATCGAGTTGTCCGACGGATTGGCGTTGAGCGCCGCCTCGCAGACCGGGATCGCGCGGCCGTAGTCGATCTGCGCGAAGAGCTTGCCGAGGAAGCCCGGGCGCAGGTTCGGTTCGCCGGCAAGCTCGTAGCACTGGTCGGCATCCGAACCGCCGAGGGTCACCGTCGACTGGCTGTTGTCGGTGGTGGTCGTGTTGCTGTTCGTCAGCGAGGTGGTGGTGCTGTCGTTGCGGCCCGTTGCGAGCTTGTCGATGGCGGCGAGCGTCGCCGCGCCGAATTCGCCATCGGCCGAACCGCTGTAGTAGCCGCGTTCCTTCAGGAGGTTCTGCATCTCCTTGCGGAAGGCGACCGTGAAGTTGCCCGGATTGTCCTTGAGCTCCTTCAGCTTGTTGGCATCGCCGCTTTCGACCGAGGCGGCCGCCCAGCGGACGGCTTCCTTGGCGTCGGCCGGCGTGCCGAGACCCTGGTCGTAGAGGCGCGACAGGTTGCCCATGGCATAGGCGCTGCCGGCATTGGCGGCCTTCTCGTACCAGTAGCGGGCTTCGACATAGTCCTGCTTCACGCCGTTGCCGACGTCATAGAGCCAGGCGAGCGAGGCCATCGAGTAGGAATCGCCGATATTGGCGGCCTTCTCGTACCAGACCTTGGCCTCCGCATAGTTCTGCGCCGTGCCGAGGCCGTTCTGGTAGGCCCAGCCGAGCGAGGACATGGCGTTGGCGTCGCCGGCATCGGCCGCCTTGCGGTACCAGTTGAGCGACTGGACGTAATCCTGCGAGACGCCGAGGCCTTCGCGGTAGAACCAGCCCATGGTCGCCATGGCGTTGGCATAGCCCTGGTTGGCCGACTGCTGGTACCACTTCACCGCCTCGTTGTAGTCCTGGCGCGTGCCGCCGTAGCCTTCGCGGTAGAGCCAGCCGAGCGAGGCCTGGGCATAGGAGTTGCCGGCGATCGAGGCCTTCTCGAACATCGACAGGCCCTTGGCGACATCGACCGGGCCATCCGTGCCGTAGACGGAGAACCAGGCAAGGTTCGTCAGGGCGTACATGTTGCCGAGCTCGATCGCCTTCTCGTAGTTGCGGCGGGCTTCGACATAGTTGCGGTCGGCGTCGTGCGCGCGGCCGAGCAGGTTGACGAGCATGCCGTCGGACGGGTTCTCGTTGACGGCCTGCGCGCAGGCGGTGAGCGCCCGCTTGGCATCGATCTTCAGGAAGTTGACGCCCATGAAGCCGGGCAGCGACTGCGGCTCGCCGGCGAGCAGGAAGCAGTCGCGCGAGGCCGGCGTCTCCTTGCCGGTGACGTCGACGCTGAGGCCCTTCTTGGGCTCCAGCGCGGCGATGAGCTGTTCGGCATCGCTGCGGTGCTGGCTGTCCGGATAGCGCTCGATGAAGCGCTGGAGCGCGGCCGCGTCGGTCGAGCCCTTCAGGGCCTCCCATGCGATGCCGGCTGCATCCTGCCCGTCGTTCTGGGTGGCTTCCTTGAGGCTGGCGAGCTTCTTTTCCGCCAGCATCTTGTAGACCGGATCCTTGCCGTGCTTCTCGATGAAGGCGTTGATCAGGTCCTCGTCGGCGAGGTCGCGGATGTTCTGCCAGTCGGCGGCCGCTTCCGACTGGCCGTTCGGCGAGATTTCCTGCGTGTTGCCGCTGTTGTTGACGTTGATGTTCACTTCCTTGATGTTCAGGAAGATCTGCGCGCCGCCGAGCGAACCGTAAACGAAGGGCTCCTGCTCGCGGTTGGTGACTTCCACCACCTCGTCGCGCACCTTGCCGAGCGCGATGCGCACGTCGAGGCCGGGCTCCGTCAGGTATTTCGAGAGGGCGGAGGCGAACGGGCTGTTCCTGCCCTCGCCGTCCAGCGCCACGGTGCCGGCCTTCGAGGCGAAGGCGATCAGCGTGTCGGCCGATTCCGGCTCGACGCGGGCAAGGCCGCGCGTGACGGCGCGCGTGCCGATCGACCGCGTCATCGAGGCGGAGAACGGATTGTTGCGGCAGGCATCGAGGATGAAGAGCTTCAGCCTCTTGGCGCCTTCCAGCGAGCGCTGCACACGGTCGATGGCGACGCTCTCGTCCTCGACGTCGCGGTCGCTCCTCAGCGCCGCGTCGACGGGGATGAGGTAGTTGACCCCGTTCATCTCCATGGCGTGGCCGGAATAGTAGACCACCGCCATTTCGGCATCCATCGAATCGTCCTCGAACTCGCGCAGCGCCTTCACCATGGCGGCGCGGTCGAGATCGTGGACGGTCTTGACGGAATCGAAACCTGCGTTTTCGAACGAGGCGCGCATCAGCTCGACATCGTTCGCAGGGTTGTTGAGCTGGGCGGTCTCTTCGTATTTCTGATTGCCTATCAGCAGTGCAACGCGTTTCGCCTCTGCGGCGCCCGCATTGAACACGACGACGGCAACCGAGACGAAGAGGACCGGCGCCCAGCGTCTCTGCATTTGCTTGATCATGCCCTTCCCTCCGGCATTATTGCCGAGAGTATTACGTATGGCCCCTGCCGTTTCAATGTGCGGCCGGCCGGATTTTTTTGACCCGGCCGGCGAGAACGTCATGCGGGGGCGATCTCGACCCAGCGGCCCTCGCGGAAAGATTGCGCCATGGCGTGCACCGATTTCTCGATGCGCAGGCCATGGTTGAAATCGATGGAATGCGAGGCCATGCCGGCGATGGCGGCGATCAGCTCGCGGCATTCGATGACCTTGAGATCGTTGAAGCCGAGGCCGTGGCCGGGGGCGGGAATGAACCGGTCATAGGGCTTGTGATGCGGGGCCGTCAGAATTGTGGAAAAGCCCTGCTCGCTCGCACGGCCCGCCACCGTATAGAGCTGGAACTCGTTCATGCGCTCCTGGTCGAAGAGGATCGAGCCCTTCGAGCCGTAGATCTGCAGCGCGATGCGGCCCTTGCGGCCCCAGGCGGAACGGTTGGCCATCAGCACGCCGGAAATGCCGCCGGGAAGGCGCATCAGCACGCTGGCGATGTCGTGGTTCTCCACGGCGCGGCGGCCGCCCTCCTTCAGCGGGCGGTCGGCATAGGGCTTTGCCAGCGAGGCGATCACCGCCTCGACATGGCCGAACAGGCTCCAGAGCAGCGAGAGCGGGTGAACGGAGAAATCGTCGAGCGCGCCGTAACCGGAAGCGGCCTCGCTCTTCCAGTAGAACGGCGCTTCCGGATCGGCCATGAAATCCTCGTCCATCTCGACGCGGACATGGTTGACCGTGCCGATCGCGCCCTCGTCGATGAGGGAACGGATGTGCCGCATGACCGGGTTCTGGATATAGTTGTAGCCCATGACCGCGACCTTGCCGGAGGAGCGCTGGGCGGCGAGCATGCGCTCGGCATCGGCCAGCGCCGGCGCCATCGGCTTTTCGCACCAGACGTGTTTTCCCGCTTCCAGCGCGGCAATCGCCATCTCGGCGTGGAACTGGTTCGGCGTCGTCACCGAGATCACGTCGACCTCGGGATCGGCGAGGAGATCGCGCCAGTCCGCGGTCGATCGGGCAAAGCCGAATTCGCGGGCGCGGCTGGCGGCAAGCTCCGCATTGGCCTCGGCCAGATGCACGAGGCGCGGACGCTCCACGTCGCCGAAGACCGCGCTGACATTGTTCCAGGCAAGCGCATGGCACTTGCCCATGTAGCCGGTACCGATCAGTCCTATTCCCAAGGCCTTCATGCCGCCTCCTCCATCTGCCGGGGTTCCATTTCCATGCGCATGCAGCCGCAAAACCGCTACGCATTCGCGCCGGATTTGCTCTATACCTCGCCGTATATGCGTCTTCGGCACCATGCATAGCGGGAAAGATTTGGAACGAAAACTATCTTTTCTTAGAATATGGAATATTTATTTCGTTTGTCGCAGAATGGCCGCACGAGGGAGGACAGAACCATGAACAGCACCGAAGCGGCCCTTACACGCGTGCCCCGTGATTTCGACAGCCTGCGCAGCGTCATCATCGAGCGCAAGGTGAGCATGCCGAAGCGCCTGGCGCAGGTGGCGGCCTATGCGCTTTCCAATCCGGACGAGATGGCCTTCGGCACGGCGGCGAGCATCGCGACGGCCGCCGACGTGCAGCCCTCGACATTGGTGCGCCTTGCCCACCACCTCGGCTATGAAGGCTTTTCCGACCTGCAGAACGTTTTTCGCGCCCGGCTGCGCGACCGCACGCTCTCCTATGAGGAGCGCCTGCTCTCCCTCGAGGCCGGGCCGGCGTCCAACAGCGACACGGAGCTGCTTTCCGGCTTTCTCACCGCCGCCAGCCAGTCCGTCGCGCGGCTTGCCAGCACCATCGACGGCGAGACCTTCTCCAGGTCCGTCGAGCTTCTGGCGCGGGCCGAGACGATCTATCTCGTCGCCAAGCGCCGCTCCTATCCGCTGACGGCGCACATGGCCTATGCCCTCGGCAAGCTCGGCATCCGCCACCAGATCATCGCCTCGCCGAACGGCATCGACGCCGAGATGACGCAGTTCGCCACCGCCAAGGATGCGGTGATCGCCGCCAGCTTCGCCCCCTATGCCGCCGAAAGCCTGACGCAGGCGCAGGAACTGGCCGCCCGCGGCGTGCCGATCGTCGCCATCACCGACTCGGTCTTCTCGCCGCTGGCCGCCTCCGCCACCCACTGGTTCGAGGTTTCCGAGGCGGACTATGCCGGCTTCCGCTCGCTCTCGGCCTCCATGGCGCTCGCCATGGCGCTGCCGGTCGCCATCGCCGAAAAGCGACGCAGCCTCAAGCGCGCCGCGAAGTGAAATGCTGTGGAATAAAAACGGAATGTATATTCCGAATTGACATAATAATGGAATTCATGTTTCATTTTCCGCAGGGACCGCCGCACCTTGAATGACGGCGCCGCGAGACCGGGAGGAAGACATGCCGCACACTGACCAGGGCCAGAGCCAGGACAAGACGCTCGACGTCATCACGATCGGCCGCTCATCCGTCGATCTCTACGGCCAGCAGCTCGGCACGCGGCTGGAAGATACCGCCTCCTTCGCCAAATCCGTCGGCGGCTGCCCGGCCAACATCGCCATCGGCACCGCCCGCCTCGGCCTCAGGTCCGCGCTGATCACCCGCGTCGGCGACGAGCAGATGGGCCGCTTCATCCGCGAGCAATGCGCCCGCGAAGGCGTGAATGTGGAGGGCATCAGGACCGACAGGGAGCGGCTGACGGCGCTCGTGCTGCTCGCCATCGAATCCGAAGGCGTCTCGCCGATGATCTTCGTGCGCACCGACTGCGCCGACATGGCGCTCGACGAGGGCGACGTGGACGAGGCCTTCGTGCGCTCCTCCCGCGCCGTGCTCGTTTCCGGCACGCATTTTTCCCGCCCCAACACCGAGGCCGCCCAGCGCAAGGCGATCCGCATCGCCAGGGAGAGCGGCGGCAAGGTCATCTTCGACATCGACTACCGCCCGAACCTCTGGGGTCTTGCCGGCCATGCGGAAGGGTTCGAGCGCTACGTGAAATCCGACCGCGTCTCCGCCATCATGAAATCCGTGCTGCCGGATTGCGACCTCATCGTCGGCACCGAGGAGGAGATCATGATCGCCTCGGGCGCCGACGACGTGCTCTCCTCGCTGAAGGCGATCCGCGCCGTCTCGGCGGCGACGATCGTGCTGAAGCGCGGCGCCATGGGCTGCATCGTCTATGACGGCCCGATCTCCGACGACCTGGAGGACGGCGTCGTCGGGCAGGGTTTCCCCATCGAGGTCTACAACGTGCTCGGCGCGGGCGACGCCTTCATGTCGGGCTTCCTGCGCGGCTGGCTGAAGGGCGAGGACCACAGGACCTCCGCCACCTGGGCCAATGCCTGCGGCGCCTTCGCCGTCTCCCGCCTGCTCTGCTCGCCGGAATATCCGAGCTGGGACGAACTCGCCTTCTTCCTCGCGAACGGCAGCAAGCACCGGGCGCTGCGCAAGGACGAGGCGATCAACCACATCCACTGGGCGACTAACCGCAAGCAGGACGACATACCGCTGCTGATGGCGCTTGCCTGCGACCACCGCATGCAGCTCGTCGACGTCGCCGACGAGCTGAAGGTACCGCACGAGAAGATTTCCGAATTCAAGCGCCTGACCGTCAAGGCCGCCGCGCGGGTCGCGGACGGCCGCCCCGGCTATGGCATGCTGATCGACGAGCGCTTCGGCCGCGACGCCTTCTTCGACGCCGCGACACAGAATTTCTCCTGGCTCGGCCGGCCGGTCGAGCTGCCGGGCTCCAGGCCGCTGCGCTTCGAGTTCAGCCAGGATATCGGCTCGCAGCTCGTCGAATGGCCGCTCGACCATTGCATCAAGTGCCTGTGCTTCTATCATCCCGACGATCCGGCCGCGCTCAAGACGGAGCAGCAGGAGAAGCTGCGCGCGCTCTTCGAAGCCGCGCGCCGCGTCGGACGCGAACTGTTGATCGAGATCATCGCGGGCAAGAACGGGCCGCTCAAGGATGATACGGTGTCGATGGCGCTGCAGGAGCTCTACGACCTCGGCATCAAGCCGGACTGGTGGAAGCTGGAGCCGCAGGCCTCCAGCGGCGCGTGGGAGAACATCGAGGCCGTCATCGCGAGGAACGACGCCTATTGCCGCGGCATCGTGCTGCTCGGCCTCGAAGCGCCGACCGAGGAGCTGGTGAAAGCCTTCGAGGCGACCAGGGTGGCGCCGGCCGTCAAGGGCTTTGCCGTCGGCCGCACGATCTTCGTCGACGCCGCCCGTGCCTGGATGGCCGGAAAGATGGACGACGAGGCGGCGATATCGGACATGGCCGGCCGCTTCCGCGCGCTGACCGACGCCTGGCTGCGGACGCGCGGCCTTTAAGGGACAGGGCAATCCCGCAAGACGTGAGGCGGTTCGCCCGGTCAGGGATTGCGGCAAGCAAGAGAATTCGGGAGGAAGACCATGGCAAAGACGATCCGGCTGACGATGGCGCAGGCCGTCGCGCATTTCCTGAAGGCGCAGATGACGGTCGAGGGCGGCAGGAAGGTGCCGATCTTCGCGGGCGTCTGGGGCATTTTCGGCCACGGCAACGTCGCCGGCATGGGCGAGGCGCTCTACCAGGTGCGCGAGGATCTGCCGACGCTGCGCGCCCACAACGAGCAGGGCATGGCGCATGCCGCCGTCGCCTTCGCCAAGGCGAGCTTCCGCCAGCGCTTCATGGCCTGCACGACCTCGATCGGCCCCGGCGCGCTGAACATGATCACCGCGGCGGGCGTCGCCCATGTCAACCGCCTGCCCGTACTGTTCCTGCCCGGCGACGTCTTCGCCAACCGCATTCCCGACCCGGTCCTCCAGCAGATCGAGAATTTCGGCGACGGCACCGTCTCCGTCAACGACGCCTTCCGCTGCGTCTCGCGCTATTTCGACCGCATCACCCGGCCGGAGCAGATCATCCCCGCGCTGAAGCGCACCATGCAGGTGCTGACCGATCCGGTCGATTGCGGGCCGGTGACGCTCTCGCTCTGCCAGGACGTGCAGGCCGAAGCCTATGACTATCCGGCGAGCCTCTTCGAAGAGAAGGTCTGGACGCACCGCCGGCCGCGCCCGGACAGCGACGAGCTCGCCGCCGCCATCGCCACGCTGCGCAAGGCGGAAAAGCCGCTGATCATCGCCGGCGGCGGCGTGCTCTATTCGCAGGCGACCGCCGAGCTGAAGGCCTTTGCCGGCATGCACGGCATTCCGGTCGCCGTCACCCAGGCCGGCAAATCGGCGCTGCCGGACGACCATCCGCTCTGCATGGGCTCGATCGGCGTCACCGGCACCTCGGCCGCCAATG
Organism: Shinella yambaruensis; assembly: GCF_050859155.1. Classification (NCBI taxonomy): domain Bacteria; kingdom Pseudomonadati; phylum Pseudomonadota; class Alphaproteobacteria; order Hyphomicrobiales; family Rhizobiaceae; genus Shinella; species Shinella yambaruensis. The sequence goes on along the minus strand of NZ_CP150638.1, from coordinate 1,179,152 downwards.
CGTTTGCCGAGGAGGCGGACGTCATCCTCGCCGTCGGCACCCGCATGCAGGACTTCACCACCGGCTCCTGGTCGCTCTTCAAGAATGACGCCGTAACGATGATCGGCCTCAACACCGCCGCCTTCGATGCCGCCAAGCACAACAGCCAGCCGCTCGTCGCCGATGCGCGCGAGGGCCTGACGCTGCTTTCCGAGGCGCTCGGCGGCTGGAAGGCGCCGGCCGCGGTGGAGGCGGCCGCAAAGTCCCGCAAGGACGAATGGATGGCCGCCGCCAACCGGGCGACCGCCGCCACCAATGCGGCCCTGCCCTCCGATGCGCAGGTCATCGGCGCGGTGCAGCGCGCGATCGGCGGCGACAATTCGGTTCTCGTCTGCGCCGCCGGCGGCCTGCCGGGCGAGCTGCACAAGCTGTGGCGGGCCAACAGGCCCGGCGGCTACCACATGGAATACGGCTTCTCCTGCATGGGCTACGAGATCGCCGGCGGCCTCGGCGTCAAGCTGGCGCGGCCGGAGGCCGATGTCGTCGTCATGGTCGGCGACGGCTCCTACATGATGATGAACTCCGAGTTGTCGACCTCCATCATGCTCGGCCAGAAGCTGACGATCGTCGTGCTCGACAACCGCGGCTACGGCTGCATCAACCGGCTGCAGATGGCGACCGGCGGCGCGAACTTCAACAACCTGCTGAAGGACTCGATGATCGAGACGATGCCGGACATCGACTTCAGGGCGCATGCCGAGAGCATGGGCGCGGTCGCGGTGAAGGTGTCGTCGATCGCCGACCTCGAAACCGCTATCGAGAGAAGCAAGGGCAACGACCGCACCTCTGTCATCGTCATCGACACGGACCCGCTGATCACCACGAAGGACGGCGGTCACTGGTGGGATGTCGCGGTTCCGGAAGTCAGCGCGCGCGACGAGGTCAACACGGCGCGCGAGGCCTATGTGAAGGCGCTCGAAGCCCAGCGGATCGGCTAGGCAATGCCGTGGAACACCCCCCTCTGCCCTGCCGGGCATCTCCCCCTCAAGGGGGGGAGATCGGCAAGGGGAGAAGCATCGCTCAAACTTAGACGTCAATGATCGGCGAAACGGTTACCCCATCCAAATCTCCCCCCTTGAGGGGGAGATGCCCGGCAGGGCAGAGGGGGGTATCCCAACCAAATATTTAGCTCTTCCTTCCAAGGAGATTTTTCGATGAAAGCCAAACTCGGCATGTCGCCCATCGCGTGGTGGAACGACGACCTTCCGGAACTCAGCGACGACGTGTCCCTGGAGGAATGCCTGCGGCAATCCCGCAGCGCCGGCTTCACCGGCATGGAAAAGGGCCGCCGCTTCCCCGAGGATCCGGCGGTCATGCTGCCCATCCTGCGCGCGGCCGACGTGACGCTGTGCGGCGGCTGGTTCTCCGGCACGCTGGTCGACGAGGAGCTTACGGTCAACAAGGACCGCATCCTCCCGATGATCGAGCTGTTCAAGGCGGTCAACGCGCCCTGCATCGTCTATGGCGAAGTCGGCCGGTCCATCCAGGGTGACCGCTCCAGGCCGCTCGCCACCAAGCCGCGCCTTTCCGACGACGAGATGAAGGCCTATGGCCGCCGCCTCACCGAATTCGGCGAATGGTGCGCGGACCAGGGCATGCCGCTGTCCTATCACCACCACATGGCCGCCGTCGTGGAGACCGAACCGGAGCTCGACGCCTTCATGAAGAATTCGGGCGAAGGCATTCCGCTGCTGCTCGATGCCGGCCATCTCGCCTTTGCCGGCGGCGACGTGCTGCGCGCCATCGACAACCACCACGCCCGCATCAACCATGTGCACGTCAAGGACATCCGCCGGTCCGTGGTCGACGGGCTCGACCGCACGAAACAGTCCTTCCTCGACGCCGTGGCGCTCGGCGCCTTCACCGTTCCGGGCGACGGCTCGCTCGATTTCGGCGCCATCGTGCAGCGTTTCGCCGATCATGGCTATGAAGGCTGGTTCGTCGTCGAGGCCGAGCAGGATCCGCGTGAAGCGCCGCCGCAGAAGATGGCCGAGGTCGGTCATGCGGAATTGATGCGCGTCATGACGGCGGCGGGCTATACCGTGGAGACGGAAGGGTTTCCGAAAGGATAATCCTCCCCCGATGCCGACTGAAAGGAAGAAGCCCATGTCGACCCTCATCATCAAACCCGAAGGCAACCATGGCCGCGTCAGCCATGTGACACCCGAAAGCGCCGGCTGGACCTATGTCGGCTTCGACCTGCACCGCATGAAGCCGGGCGAGATCCTGGCGGCCGAGACGGGAAGCCGCGAGGTCTGCCTCGTGTGGATCTCCGGCAAGGGCAAGGCGACGGCGGCGGGCAAGGATTTCGGCATCCTCGGCGAGCGCATGAGCCCCTTCGACGGCGCCCCGCATGCGCTTTACATCCCGGCCGATTCCAACTGGTCGGTGACGGCGGAGACGGACCTGGAGCTCGCCGTCTGCTCGGCCCCGGGCGGCGGCGACTACAGGGCCAAGGCCATTCCGCCGGGCACGCATCCGAAGATCAGCCGCGGCAAGGGCTCGAATGTCCGGCATGTCCACAACATCATGCCGGAAGACGACAGTTCGGCCCATTCGCTGCTCGTCGTGGAGGTGATCACGCCGAGCGGCAACACCTCGTCCTATCCCTCGCACAAGCACGACCAGGACAACCTGCCGCACGAAAGTTTCCTGGAGGAGACCTACTACCACCGTCTCAACCCGCCGCAGGGCTTCGCCTTCCAGCGCGTCTATACGGACGACCGTGCGCTCGACGTGGCGATGGCGGTGGAGGACGGCGACGTGACGCTGGTGCCGAAGGGCTACCACCCCTGCGCCACCATCCACGGCTACGATCTCTATTATCTCAACGTGATGGCCGGGCCGAAGCGCGTGTGGAAGTTCCACAACGCCAAGGAGCACGAGTGGCTGCTGGCGTGAGCGCCGGCTACCGCTTCCACCTGCGCGTCAGGCCCCAGGTCCTGGCGATCTCCAGCGTCGAGGAAAAGCCGGCCTCCAGCATGAAGGGCTCGACGGTGGCGGCGTATCCGCCGCCCTCGCCGCGCTCCACCGGCGTGCCGTGGCCCATGCCGTCGATTTCATGGAAGGTGACGAGGGGCTTGCCCTCCCTGTCCGGCCAGATGCGCGTGCGGCGGCCCTTCATGCGCTTTTCCACGAAGGCCTCCTGCGGCAGGCGATAGAGGTCGCGCCATTGCTCGACCAGGGCGAGGCCGTTCGACAGGGCGACGGTTTCATCCGCCGTGCCGTGCCAGATGGAGATGGCCGGCTTGCGCGAGATGCGCGGGGAGACGGTGCGCACCAGCTCGCTCCATTCGCGCGGGCTCTTCTCCGGCGCCTCGCCCATCGCGTCGAAGGCGCGGGTGGCGTCGCGCGCGGCGCCGAAGGGCAGGCCCGCAATGATCGCGCCGCCGGCAAAGAGCTCGGGATAGTTGGCAAGCATCGCCGCCGTCATCGCGCCGCCCGCCGAAAGGCCGGTGATGAACACGCGCTCCGGGTCGCTTGCCGCACGCTCGGCCGTATGGGCCACCATCTGGCGGATCGACATCAACTCGCCCCGGTCGCGCGTCACCTCGCTCGGCCGGAACCAGGTGAAACAGCGCCGCGGATTGTTCGCCTCGCGCTGCTGGGCATAGACGACCGAAAAGCCGCGCTCTTCCGCCAGCGACGCCCAGCCGGCCCCACGATCATAGCTTTCGGCATCCTGCCGGCAGCCGTGCAGCACCAGAACGAGCGGCCGGCCGGCCGGAAGGTCCTCCGGAATATGCTCGAACATCAGAAGGCAGCCCGGATTGCTGCCGAAGCCGGCGACTTCGGCAAGCCTGGAGGCGCCGGCCGGGCGCCGCCGGGCGGTGGGCGCCTTGCGTTTCGGGTTGCGGTGAAACGGCCAGAACAGGTCACCCAGGCGCGCGTCGGTCGGCAACAGCCGTTCGACCGATCGCTTGAAACGGTCCCGCATGCTTGGCCTCTCTTTCGTGGAATTGCTCATCGTCAGGTTATTTGCTCATCCGGCACGGCAGGATCAAGGCGGAACGGGAAAAATGCGGGGGATGGCTCATTCTCCAGGCTCATGAGGGCATTCACAAATAGCCAAAGGGTTTGGTCATCCCTTTCGTTCCCGGCCTTTCGAAGAGGGGCGAGCTGATGTAGCACTTCTGCAACGACAAAACCGCGACAGGAGGAAATCCATGAGCGAGCATCACAGCGCCACCCCGCAGCAGGCCCGCGCCAAGATGGCGCCCTTCGACTGGGCAGACCCCTTCCTCCTGGAAGACCAGCTCACCGACGAAGAGCGCATGATCCGCGACACGGCCCGCGCCTATTGCCAGGACAAGCTCGCCGCGCGCGTCACCGAGGCCAACCGCCACGAGATCTTCCACCGCGAGATCATGAGCGAGATGGGCGAACTCGGCCTGCTCGGCCCGACGATCCCGGAAGAATATGGCGGCGTCGGTGCCAACTACGTCTCCTACGGCCTCGTCGCCCGCGAAGTCGAGCGCGTCGATTCGGGCTACCGCTCGGCCATGTCCGTGCAGTCCTCGCTCGTCATGCACCCGATCTTCGCCTACGGCACGGAAGAGACCCGCAAGAAGTACTTGCCCAAGCTCGCCTCCGGCGAATGGGTCGGCTGCTTCGGTCTCACCGAACCCGACCACGGCTCGGACCCCTCCTCCATGATCACCCGCGCCAAGAAGGTCGACGGCGGCTACCTCGTCTCCGGCGCGAAGAACTGGATCACCAATTCGCCGATCGCCGATGTCGCCGTCGTCTGGGCGAAATCCGACGCGCATGACAACAAGATCAAGGGCTTCGTGCTGGAACGCGGCATGAAGGGCTTTGAGACGCCGAAGATCGAGGGCAAGTTCTCGCTGCGCGCCTCGGTGACGGGCATGATCATGATGCAGGACGTCTTCGTGCCCGAGGAGAACCTGCTGCCCGAGGTCGCCGGCCTTGCCGGTCCCTTCGGCTGCCTCAACCGCGCCCGCTACGGCATCGCCTGGGGCGCCATGGGCGCCGCCGAGTTCTGCTGGCATGCCGCCCGCCAGTACACGCTCGACCGCAAGCAGTTCGGCAAGCCGCTCGCCGCCACGCAGCTCATCCAGAAGAAGCTCGCCGACATGGAGACCGAGATCGCCCTCGGCCTGCAGGGGGCGCTGCGCCTCGGCCGCCTCTTCGACGAGCACCGCGCCCCGGCCGAGCTCATCTCGCTGATGAAGCGCAACAATTGCGGCAAGGCGCTCGACATCGCCCGCGTCTCGCGCGACATGCATGGCGGCAACGGCGTGTCCGACGAATACGGCGTCATCCGCCACGTCATGAACCTCGAGGCGGTCAACACCTACGAGGGCACGCACGACATCCACGCCCTCATCCTCGGCCGCGCCCAGACGGGCCTCCAGGCCTTCCAGTAAGCCGCAGCCCCATACCCGTCCGACGGCCGCTCGTTCAAATGCGAGCGGCCGTCTTCACCTTTCCTCCATCCCGTTTCGATACAATCGGCAGCGAGCCACAGGAGCGGGAGGGAGCCATGCCCCTCGAACACGTCCACGACCAGCTTCGCCTGCGCCACCCCAAGCGCAGTTTCGTCCAGTATCGCATCGACAGGCCGGGCTTCGTCACGCCGATCGGCCACCATCTCAGCACTGCGATGCGCTATACCTGCCTCATCCGCAGCATTTCCAGCGCCGGCGCGGTGCTCTCCATCAACAAGACGCTAACCCTGCCGGAAAACTTCTACCTGGAGATCCACGGCATCCGCGACGAAATCCCCTGCACGGAATTCAAGCGCGACGGCGAGGAGCTGGTGGTGCGCTTCAACATGTTCCTCGACACGGACTTCCTCGACCTCGTGCTCGGCCGTGCGCCCCAGGACCACCACGCCTGAGCGGCGCCCTTGCGGAAGATCGAACGCCTAAACTTTTAAGTATTTGTTTTAATGAAACAAAATACTCGCCTGCGACACTCTGCCCGTCTCTGTCGGACATGACGTCCCCTTTGGGAGAAAGCGGCAATGAGTGACGACGCCAAGAAGCGCTCCGGCGCAGGCCTCTACGAGCGGAAATGGGAGCGGTTCGCTGTCAACCGGCAGGGCATGCTGATGACCGTCGGTTTCGACCTGATGGCGCCCAAGACGCGCCACTGCAAGCTGATCGACATATCGCTCGGCGGCGCGAGTTTCACCGTCGGCACGACGATCGGCCTGCCGCTGCACTATTACCTCTCCATCGTCGGCGTCGCCTCGCGCATCGGCTGTGCGGAGGTCTATCGCAACGACAACCGTATCGGCGTCCAGTTCATCAAGGAGATCGACGAGGAGCTCCTGCGCATGATCGTACGGTCCGATTATTTCACCGGCGGCATCACCGGCCGCCTCAAACAGCCGGAACGGCGCTACATGGTGGGCATCGAGAAGGGCGGCGTCGGCTCGGCCACCAACTGATCGTTTCGCGCCACGACATTATTGGCTAGGCTGCCCGCCGGGAACCGATTCCGGCGCCGCGCCTTCCCGGCGCATCGGCCGCGGCGGCGTCCCGCATCCGTGTCGATCGATCCCAGGCAGGCCCCATGTCCGCATTTTCCCGCTTCACCGCCCTCGCCCAGTCCCTGCCCGCAACGGTGCCCTTCGTCGGGCCGGAAGCCATCGAGCGCAACCGCGGCCTTGCCGTGCGCGCCCGCATCGGCGCGAACGAGAGCGGCTTCGGCCCGGCGCCGTCCGTCCTGGCGGCGATCAGCGCTGCCGCCGGCACGACCTGGATGTATGCCGATCCGGAGAATTTCGACCTGCGGGAGGCGCTTGCCCTCCATCACGGCATTTCGCGCGACAACATCGCCATCGGCGGCGGCATCGACGGGCTGCTCGGCGAAATCGCGCGGCTGGTCATCGAGCCGGGCACGCCGGTCGTCACCTCGCTCGGCGGCTATCCGACCTTCAACTACCATGTGAACGGGTTCGGCGGCCGGCTCGTCACCGTGCCCTATGTCAAGGACCGGGAGGACCTCGACGGCCTTCTCGACGCCGTGCGGCGGGAGAATGCGCCGCTCGTCTATTTCGCCAACCCGGACAATCCGATGGGGAGCTGGTGGGATGCCGACAGCGTCGTCTCCTTCGCGCGGGCGCTGCCGGAAACGACGCTGCTCATTCTCGACGAGGCCTATGGCGAGACGGCGCCGGCGGGCACCATCCCCCCGATCGGCGCGCTGATCGGCCAGCCGAACATCCTGCGCATGCGCACCTTCTCGAAGGCCTACGGCCTTGCCGGCGCGCGGATCGGCTATGCGATCGGCACGCTCGGCAATGCGCAGGCCTTCGACAAGATCCGAAATCATTTCGGCATGGCCCGGATCTCGGTCCAGGCGGCGCTCGCCGCGCTGAAGGACCAGGCTTATCTTGCGGACGTCATCGCCCGTATCGGCGCCTCCCGCGAGCGCATCTCGCAGATCGCGCGGTCCAACGGCCTTGCTCCCCTCGCCTCCGCCACCAATTTCGTCACCATCGATTGCGGCCGGGACGGCACCCACGCCCGCGCCATTGTCGACGGCCTGATGGAACATGGCGTCTTCATCCGCATGCCGGGCGTCGCCCCCCTCAGCCGATGCATCCGCATCAGCGTCGGGCCGGATGACGATATGGCGTTGCTGGAGGAGGCGTTGCCGCTGGTTTTGAAGCGAATAGCGAATAGTGAATAGCGAATTGGGGGCGGTGCCGTCTCCACGGTCTTCTTTACGCTTCCCTATTCGCTACTCCCCATTCGCCATTCGCCCATCAATGAACCGTCATCCACTCGCGCGCTGCACGCAGCGCCAGGACGAGGTCGGTCTTCGTCATCGTCGCGGCAAGGTCGGCGCGCAGCTCCGCGGCGCGTTCGCAACCCTTGATGGCGGCGATGTTGAGCCATTTGTGCGCCTGCACCACGTCGACGGCGCAGCCGCGGCCGGTGGCATACATGAGGCCCATGTCGCAGAAGATCTCGGCGCGGTTCTCGCCGCCCGTCATGGCGGCCGTTTCGGTGTTCTGAAAGTCAAAGCGTGCCATTTCGATTGTCCCTGTCTACCTGGTTTTCTGCTCGTATTGTCCTGTTTTACCTGCCCTTTCGGGCCTCCTTGGGCGCCTGCCGTCTTCAGCGGCCTTGGTCTTCCTTCGGAGTTTTGCCGGCGGGTTTTCCCTGCTCGTCTTATGGCTCCACTATGCCGCGGGCCTTTCAAAATGCGCTTAAAATGCATGCTTAATTTGAGACAAACAAAGTCCAAACGCTTGGTAAAATTGGGTTTTCGTTAAACATCAGAGGCGCTGGAAACCGCCGCATTCGCTTCAAAATTTACCGATTGTTCAACCGGCGATTTCAACCTTTCGCTAACCACGCAAACCGGTCGGGTTTTTCCGCAATGCAATTCTTCGGGTCGCCGACGCCGGAAAAACGCATGCAGATCCATTCTCCGCGCATATTTACCTTTACGTTCGCGTAAGATATTGTCGGCGCGCATTCTGGAGGAGGAAGAGAATGAACCTGAAGACATGGATCGCCGCCGCCCTGCTCATTGTCCCGGGCGCGGCCCTTGCCGCCGAGCCGATCGAGGGCACCTGGAAGACCGCCAGCGGCGAGACCGCGGCGATCGCCAAATGCGGCGGCAGCTTCTGCATCACGCTGAAAACCGGGAAATTCGCCGGCAAGCGCATCGGCAAGCTGGAGGGCGCCGGCGCGGACTATACCGGTTCGATCACCGATCCGGCGGCCGACAAGACCTATAGCGGCTCCGGCTCGGTGAGCGGCAATTCGCTGAAGATGAAGGGCTGCGTCCTGAAGGTGCTCTGCAAGTCGCAGACCTGGTCGCGGCTTTGAACGGCAAGGATTGAGGAAACCGGCCGGCGCCCGGGCGCCGGCATTCGGCTGTCCGCGCGACTTTCAGCGCGCCGTCAGGGCCTGCCTGCCCTTGCCCGGGCCAATCCGCATCTCCACATGAAAGTACCGGCTCCCCGGCCGCATGCCGGGCTCACAGCCGCCCGGGCTGGCCAATTCCCCCGCCCCCCGATCAGGGCCGCTCCCGGCATGCCCGCCTGCCCCCGCTCAACGCCCTCCCGAGGGCCGATCACAGCTTTCCTGAACGGGAGATGAACCGGCCTCTCAGGGAGCGTTCAGTCCCGCAATGCGACAAGGGTCACACTGAAACATGTCAATGAGGGACGACACCATGGACATCCTCGCACGCCGTCTGACGATCATCACCCTGCTGATGGCCATTTTCGCGATCATGCTCGCCGCCGCCGTCGAGACCGACTACCGCCGCAGCACGCACAACACGACCGGCAAGTTCGTCGCCTGCGCGACGCCGGACATGTGCCGCGCCTCGCTCTGACACTTCTTCCAAGACACCTGGACACGCCGAGATGACGACCGCCCTTGCCCATACCTGCGCCACCGCCATGCGCATCCTCGCCCTCTCGGCGATGATGATCGCCCCGGTCGGTGCGCTCGCCTGGAGCAATGCCGGCGGCCTCGGCATCGAGAAGCAGGGGGCGGGCCTCGTCCTCTTCGTCACGCTCCAGCGCCAGTCGATGAGCTGAGAATACGCTTTGCCCTCCCGCCATCCGTGCTAAACGGGTCAGGCCAGCGCTTCCCCTTTCCCGTCGTCACCGATCCGAAACGGGCAGGCGCAAGTCGACACGCCTGAGCCCGGAGCCGCGGATGAAATCCCTCCTTGTCTTTTCCCTCGCGGCCCTTGCCGAGATCGCCGGGTGCTTTGCCTTCTGGGCCTGGTGGCGGCTCGACAAGTCCATCCTGTGGCTCGTTCCCGGCATGGCCTCGCTCGCGCTTTTCGGCTGGCTGCTGGCGCAGGTCGACAGCGCCTTTGCCGGGCGCGCCTATGCGGCCTATGGCGGGGTCTATATCGCCGCCTCCCTCCTCTGGCTCTGGTTTGCCGAAGGGCTTCGCCCCGACCGCTTCGACGTGGCCGGCGCGGCGCTGGCGCTCGTCGGTGCCGGCGTCGTCCTCGCGGCCCCGCGCTAGGATCAATCGCCCTTCAGCCCCGTCCGGCCTCGGCTGAAGGGCGATTGGTCCCGGGGCTTGCGGGCGCGCCGAACTTGTCGTTTGCTTGTCAAAAAACAACACCTATAGTGATTCATGAGCAAACGAATCTTCTCCCCCAAGCCTCTTTCCTTCGCGACACCCGAGCCCTACGAGCCGCAATCCTTCGAGGATTCCACGGCCGCCGTCGATGCCCTGCAGGCCCTCTACGACCGCAACACGACCTTCCTGACCGACGCCTTCGTTTCGCTCGGCAGGAACGGCACGCCGGACAAGCGCTTCCGCGCCTGCTACCCCCAGGTCTCCATCGAGACGACCAGCTTCGGCCATGTCGATTCCCGCCTGTCCTACGGTTACGTCGCCTCGCCCGGCGTCTACACGACCACCATCACGCGGCCGAAACTCTTCCGGCACTATCTCAAGGAACAGCTCGGCCTTTTGATGCGCAACCACGGCGTTCGCGTCATCGTGTCGGAATCGACGACGCCGATCCCGCTGCACTTCGCCTTCGGCGAAGGCGCCTATGTGGAGGCGGAGATCGCCGAGGGCATCGAGCTTCCGCTGCGCGATCTCTTCGATGCGCCGGACCTCACCACCACCGACGACGAGATCGCCAACGGCGCCTATGAGCCCGGTCCCGGCGAACCCTCGCCGCTCGCGCCCTTCACCGCGCAGCGCATCGATTATTCGCTCGCCCGCCTCAGCCACTACACGGCGACGAGCGCCAACCATTTCCAGAATTTTGTGCTCTTTACGAACTACCAGTTCTATGTCGACGAATTCTGCGCCTGGGCGCGCCTGCAGATGGCCGAGGGAGGCAACGGCTATACGGCCTTCGTCGAGCCCGGCAACATCATCACACCCGCCGGCGCCGACATGCCGGAGACCGACCTGACGCTCGCCCGCCTGCCGCAGATGCCGGCCTACCACATCAAGAAGAAGGGCCATGGCGGCATCACGCTGGTCAATATCGGCGTCGGCCCCTCCAATGCCAAGACGATCACCGACCATATCGCCGTGCTGCGTCCGCATGCCTGGCTGATGCTCGGCCATTGCGCGGGCCTCAGGAACAGCCAGACGCTCGGCGACTACGTGCTGGCCCACGCCTATGTACGCGAGGACCATGTGCTCGACGACGACCTGCCGGTCTGGGTGCCGATTCCGGCGCTCGCCGAGGTGCAGGTGGCGCTGGAAAGCGCCGTCGAGGAGGTGACGGGCCTCGAAGGTTATGACCTGAAACGCATCATGCGCACCGGCACCGTGGCGACGATCGACAACCGCAACTGGGAACTGCGCGACCAGCGCGGCCCCGTCAAACGCCTCTCCCAGTCCCGCGCCATCGCGCTCGACATGGAATCGGCCACCATCGCCGCCAACGGCTTCCGCTTCCGCGTGCCTTACGGCACGCTGCTGTGCGTTTCCGACAAGCCGCTGCACGGCGAATTGAAGCTGCCGGGCATGGCGACGGCCTTCTACCGGACGCAGGTGAACCAGCATCTGCGGATCGGGATCCGGGCGCTGGAAAAGCTCGCGGGCATGCCGACGGAGAAGCTGCATTCGCGCAAGCTGAGGAGCTTCTTCGAGACGGCGTTTCAGTGACTTTGTTGTAAGGGACCTCGCCTTGGTGTATGATCTTCCTGTTTCATACACATGCGAGGTTGCCATGCGCACAAACATCGATCTCGATGACGATTTGATTGCGAAAGCAAAAGAATTCACCGGCCTGCCCACGAAGAAGGCTATCGTGGATCTGGCGCTTCGTGAACTCGTGCAAAATTGCCAGCGCCGCGAAGCTCTCGAAAACCTTCGCGGCATGGGCTGGGAGGGCGACCTCGACGAGATGCGCACGGATATCGATCCGGACGAAGAATTGCTTCCAGACGCTGCGGAATGATCGCTGTCGATAGTTCTGTCTGGATCGCGCTGATCCACGACCGCGATACGCCCGAGGTCATGCGGCTCAGGGCAATTTCGAACCCGGCACAAATCATCGTTGGCGATATCGTCTTATTGGAAGTTCTGCGCGGCGCTCGTAGCGATAAGCATGCGACCGACCTGCAGAAAGAGTTGGCGGCCTTCGCGCAAGCCGCGATGCTTTCGCCAGAAATTGCAGTAAAAGCCGCCGCGAATTTCCGCCTTCTCCGTTCAAAGGGCATCACCATCCGCAAGACCGCCGACCTCATCATCGGCACCTATTGCATGGAGCATGGCTACAGCCTGCTCCATGCAGACAGGGATTTCGATCCGATGGCCGAGCATCTCGGCCTTCGGATCGCCTGAACTTCTCAGGCCGTCAGCACTTTCCACGCATGCTCCAGCCCCTTGCGGGTGATGTCGATCATCTGGTCGACTTCCGCGTGGGTGATGACGAGCGGCGGGGAGAAGAGCATGCGGTCGCCGGTGGCGCGCAGCACGAGGCCGTTTTCCAGGCAATGGTTGCGCACGGTGACGCCGGCCTTTTCCTTGTCCTCGAAGCGTTTGCGTGTCGCCTTGTCCTCGGCGAGCTGGACGGCGGCCATCAGGCCGACCTGCTGGACCTGACCGACGATCGGCAGGTTCTCCAGCGATTTGAGGCCTGCGGCGAGATAGGGGCCGATGTCGTCGTGCACGCGCTCGACGAGCTTTTCGTCCTCGATGATGCGCAGGTTCTCCAGCGCCGCGGCGGCGCAGACCGGGTGGCCGGAATAGGTGAAGCCGTGGTTGAAATCGCCGACTTCTTCCACCAGCACATTGCCGACGCGGTCGGACACCATGACGCCGCCGATCGGCAGATATCCGGAGGAAAGGCCCTTGGCGATCGGCGCGAGGTCAGGCTCCACGCCGAAATGCTGGTGGCCGAACCAGTGGCCGGTGCGGCCGAAGCCGCAGATCACCTCGTCGGCGACGAGCAGGATGTTCTTCGCCTTGCAGATGCGGGCGATCTCCGGCCAGTAGGTGGCCGGCGGCACGATGACGCCGCCCGCGCCCTGGATCGGCTCGGCGACGAAGGCGGCGACATTGTCCTCGCCGAGCTCGTCGATCTTCTCCTCCAGCTGGCGGGCCATCTTCAGGCCGAATTCCTCCGGCGAGAGGTCGCCGCCCTCGGCGTACCAGAAGGGCTGGTCGATGTGGTGGATGCCCTCGATCGGCAGGTCGCCCTGCTCGTGCATCCACTTCATGCCGCCGAGCGAGGCGCCGGCGACGGTGGAGCCGTGATAGCCGTTCTTGCGGGCGATGATCGCCTTCTTGGTCGGCTTGCCCATGGCGCCCCAATAGACGCGGGCCATGCGGAACCAGGTGTCGTTGGCCTCCGAGCCGGAGCCCGTGAAGAAGACGCGGTTGATGTTCGGGCCGGCATGGGAGGTGATCTTCTGGGCGAGCAGCACGGCCGGCGGCGTCGTCGTGCCGAAGAAGGTGTTGTAGTAGGGCAGCTCGTTCATCTGGCGCATGACGGCCTCGGCGATCTCCTTGCGGCCATAGCCGATGTTCACGCACCAGAGGCCGGCGAAGCCGTCGAGATAGCGCTTGCCGTGGTTGTCGAAGATGTAGCACCCTTCGCCGCGCTCGATGATGCGCGTGCCGGCCGCGTTCAGCTTCTTCATGTCCGAGAAGGGATGAAGATGATGGGCGGCATCGAGGGCACCGAGGTTGGAAACGGCTGCTGCACTGCTGTTCGACATTTGACTACATCCTTGGGGGTAGATCCCGCCTTATTGAACGGCGGGACAGAATGGGTTACGAAAATGCCCATACAACAGGCATTTGGCAAGAGATCGAGCGAAAGCAAATTTCTTGTCCATGCTTCCCGCCAAACCGAAGCAGGCACCATGACAAACGACACCAAGGCAGCCGGTTCGCCGCCCGCCAATACCCCGCCCCGTATCGAAATCCTCCTCGTCGGCATGAACGGGGACCTGCGCGGCAAGCAGGTTCCGCCGGAAGGCGAGAAGAAGATCTGGGACGGTTCGGTGCGCCTGCCCTCCTCCACCCAGTCGCTCGACATCTGGGGCGACGACAATGACGACATCACGGGCTTGTCCCTTTCCGTCGGCGACCCGGACGGTGTGTGCATTCCCGACCGCCGCTCGCTGACGGCCATGCCCTGGGCCCCGGAAGGCTCCCGGCAGGTGCTCGCCACCATGCACGAATTCGACGGCTCGCCCTCCTTCATGGACCCGCGCGCCATCCTCGCCCGCATGCTGAAGCGCTTCGACGACAGGGGTTTGACGCCCGTCGTCGCGACGGAGCTGGAATTCTACGTGGTGGAGGACGATTTTCGCGTGACCGGCAAGCCCCGCCCGCCGGCGGCGCTGATGTACCGCGACCAGCCGAACGGTTTCCAGCTCTACGACATGCGCGCGACGGATGCGCTCGACGACTATCTCCAGACGGTGCGGGCCTGGGCCAAGGCCATGGACCTGCCCGCCGATGCGACGACGGCGGAATTCGGCCCCGGCCAGTTCGAGATCAACCTCCTGCACCGGCCGGACGCGCTTGCCGCCGCCGACGACTGCATCTACCTGAAGCGCATCGCCGAGCAGGCCGCGCGCCGCTTCGGCCTCAAATCCACCTGCATGGCGAAGCCCTATGCCGACCAGGCGGGTTCCGGCCTGCATGTGCATTGCAGCGTCATCGACCGGGACGGCAAGAACATCCTCGACGCCAGGGGCGGCGAACCGGCGAAGCTGAAATCCGTCTGCGCCGGCATGCTGCAGACGATGCGCGATGCGCAGCTCGTCTTCGCGCCCTTCGCCAATTCCTACCGGCGCTTCCAGCCCGGCTCCTTCGCGCCGGTCGATCTCACCTGGGGGTTCGGCCATCGCGGCACCGCCATCCGCATTCCGGACAAGGACGGCCCGGCGGCGCGCGTCGAGCATCGCGTGGCGGGCGCCGACGTCAACCCGTACCTGCTCTTGACCGCGATCCTCGGCGGCATCCTGCTCGGCCTCGATGAGAATCTCGATCCGGGCCCCGTGACGGAGCCGGGCAAGGACGCGCCGGACGCCAAGCGCCTGACGCACGATTTCCTGACGGCGGTCGAGGAATTTTCAGCCTCGCCCTTCATCCGGGATGCCTTTGGCGCCGAATACCAGAAGCTCTACGGCGATACGAAGCGCAAGGAGGCGATCGTCTATCTGCGCACGGTCTCGGATTTCGACTACCAGACCTATCTGCCGCGGATTTGACGAAGGCGGCACCCCGCCCCTCATCCGGCCTGCCGGCCACCTTCTCCCCGCAAGCGGGGCGAAGGGGATATGCCGCGCCGGTTTCCCCGGCCAATGACCGTTCGTGAGGCAAGTCCCCTCTCCCCGCTTGCGGGGAGAGGGTTAGGATAAGGGGCAGCCCGTGACACGGCCTCAAGCCGCGGCCGGCTCGGTCGTCGCCATGTTCTTCGCCTGCACCTTCGGCACCATGACCTTCAGTTCGCCCGGATGCAGCCGGATCGAGACGTCACGGTCCATCGGCAGCAGTTCGCCGTCGATGACGCAGTTGATCGCCCGGTCGACCTTGGGGAAATGCAGGTCGACGGCGGTGCCGGTCATCTCGGTGACGTCGGCATTCTCCCGCAGCTTGCCGCGCAGGATGTCGAAGGCGAGCTTGGCGACACCCGCCGGCTTCAGCGGATTCGTCGTGTAGAAGCCGAGATGGCCGCCGGTGAGGTCATCGGCATAGAGCAGGCCGTTCTCGCCGAAGCGGTTGTTCGAGACGTTGATGGCGGAGACCTTGCGGTGCTCCTCGGCGCCATCGACGGTGAACTGCACCTCGAATTCCGGCGGGTCGAAGATGACGCCGACGGCAGCACGGGTGTTGGCGGCGATCTTGCCCATGCGCGAGCGGTAGGTCATGGCGTTGCGCAGGCGCACCATGCGGGCGTGCAGCCCGGCGGAGAACTGGTGCACGAAGGCCCGGTCGTCCGCCGTGCCGATGTCGGCCGCCGCGATGTCGCCGTCCGCAAGCGCGTCGATCGCCTGCCAGATGTCGAGCGGGATGTTCAGCGAGCGGGCAAAGAGGTTCATGGTGCCGGCCGGGATGATGCCGAGCGGCATCCTGTTCTGCCAGGCAAGGCCGGCCGCGGCCGAAACCGTGCCGTCGCCGCCGCCGGCCAGCATCGCGTCGAGATCCGTGCGGTCCGAGCAGCGGCGCAGCGCCATCTCGATATCGGCTCCCTCGACGATATCGCAGTCGAGGTGGTGCCCCGCCTCGTAGAAGACCTTCTCCGCGTGGCGCGCATAGGCCTCCATGTCGGTGGTGCGGAACGTCCCCCCGTCCCTGTTGAATATCGCCTGTACTCTCATTCGCATACTCCGCGTCTTGGCCGAGAACGCCTGATGGGTGATTGTGGATCCCATTAGATAAGCGAGAAAGCGGCGATTAACAGGCGATCGCGCAACAGGGTGCAATAATTCGTGAGCGCGCATGCCCCGGCCAAATGCGGGACGGGTGAAAAATCGCAGTAGGCAGCACGCCCGGCTCTGATATATTGCCGGCCGGTCGCCTGCGTCGGGAGTACGCATGCCGGCCGGACTGTACCTTCCCCATCGTGGCCCTTCCGGCCGGACCATACCGCATCAGCAGCCAGGAGGAGTGGCCGCCCGTGCAGGGTCTGTCACCGGTTTGTCGCGCCTGGGCAATCCCTGCGGAGCCATCCCGTGTCCGAACATGCCTTGCCCCATGCCGCCCTCTCCTCCGGGCAGCCGCCGCTTTCGGCGCTCACCGTCACCCTCATCATCCTGGCGCTCGCCGTCGGCAGCTTCGGCATCGGCACCGGCGAATTCGCCATCATGGGCCTCCTGCCGGATGTCGGCACCACTTTCGGCGTGACGACGGCCGAGGCCGGTTATGTCATCAGCGCCTATGCCTTCGGCGTGGTGGTCGGCGCGCCGGTCATCGCCGTCGTCGGCGCGCGGTTCCGCCGGCGCGACCTGCTGCTCGTGCTGATGGGCCTGTTTGCCGCCGGCAACCTTGCCAGCGCCGTCGCGCCCACCTTCGAGAGCTTCATCCTCTTCCGTTTCCTTTCCGGCCTGCCGCACGGCGCCTATTTCGGCGTCGCCGCGCTCGTCGCCGCCTCCATGGTGCCGGTCAACAGGCGCACGCAGGCAGTCGGCAAGGTCATGCTGGGGCTCACCGTCGCCACGCTGATCGGTACGCCGCTCGCCGCCTTCTTCGGCCAGGTATTCGACTGGCAGTTCATGTTCGTCGCCGTCGGCATCACCGGCCTGCTGACGGTCGCGCTCATCGCCATCTTCCTGCCGCGCGACAAGGCACCGAAGGGCATCAACGCGCTCACCGAGCTCGGCGCGCTGAAGCGCAAGCAGGTCTGGCTGACGCTCGGCATCGCCGCGAGCGGCTTCTGCGGCATGTTCGCGGTCTTCTCCTACATCTCGCCGATCGTCACCGAGGTCGCGGGGCTCCATGTCGGCATGGTGCCGGTCATCATGGCGATCTTCGGCTGCGGCATGATCGTCGGCAACATTTTCGGCGCCAAGCTGGCCGACCTCTCGCTGATGCGCACCATCGGCTGGTCGCTGGCGCTCTATTTCTTCGTGCTGGTCAGCCTGTCGCTGACGGCGGAGAACCCGGTCCTGCTCGGCATCTGCTGCTTCCTCATCGGCTGCAGCTTCGTCGTCGGCCCGGCGCTGCAGACGCGGCTTATGGATGTGGCCGGCGATGCGCAGACCCTCGCCGCCGCGCTCAACCACTCCGCCTTCAACGTCGCCAACGCGCTCGGCGCGCTCTTCGGCGGCATGGCGATCAGCGCCGGCTACGGCTACGGCGCGATGGGCTTCGTGGGGGCGGCGACCGCCGTCGTCGGCTTCGGGGTCTTCCTCGTCTCCCTGGCGCTTGAAAAGACCGAGCGGGCGGCAACGCCGGCCTGCCCGGCCGAGTGATCCGCCACGACCGGAAACGATCTGCGCGGCGCCCGCTTCGGGCGCCGCTTTCGTTTGTGCGTCCTGTTACCAGGGTGACAGGGCCGGGCCGGAACTCTGGTAGACATAGGTCATCGCAACCCGCCGAACGCCTCGAATGAAACGGCGGGTTGCAATCGGAGAACGGTCGAAAGACACTCCGCAGGCCCATGAACGCCCCTGGAGACATTGCATGTCCGCCCTTATCGACAGCATCACCGGCAGCCGCGCCTTCGGCTTGCTTGCCCGCACGATCCTCACCTCGATGTTCTGGCTCTCGGGCATCGCGAAACTCGCCGATTTCAACGCCGGCATCGCCGAAATGGCGCATTTCGGGCTGGAGCCCCCCGCCCTCTTCAACATCGCCACCGCCGTCACCCAGATCGTCGGATCGGTGCTGATCATCGCCAACCGCTGGACCTGGCTCGGCGCCGGCATGCTCGCCGTCTTCACCGCCCTCACCATCCCGATCGCGCACACGTTCTGGACCATGCAGGAGCCGATGCGCACGATCGAATTCCATGTCGTCATGGAGCACATCACCGTCATCGGCGCGCTGATGGTCGTCGCCTGGAAATCCTCGAAAGCGCCTGTCGTCCCTGCGCAGTGACGACAGGCCGGGCGGCGCCCCCCTCTCTCCGGGGGCACGCCCTGGACGGCCCTGCCTCTCCGGCCGTCCCAACCGCCCCGACGCCGCTCGTCGGGGCGGTTTTCCGTATCACAGCGTCGGCAGCTTCAGCGGGCCGCCCGTCTTGATGCTGCGGATCGCGAAATTGGAGCGGATGTCGGTGACGCCGGGCAAAGCGAGCAGGGTTTCGGTCAGCAGCGTCTCATAGGCCGACAGGTCCTCCACCACCACTTCCGCCAGAAAATCCGCATTGCCGGAAATGAGGAAGCAGGAGACGACCTCGGGAATGGCGAGCAGCGCCTGCTGCTGGGCGGCCGCATTCTCCCGGCTGTGCTGCCCCACCTTGATCTCCACGAAGACGGTGAGGCCGAGGCCGACCTCCTTGCGGTCGATATCGGCGCGATAGCCGCGCAGCACGCCGGATTTCTCCAGGTTGCGGATGCGGCGCAGGCAGGGCGACGGCGACAGGTTCACCCGCTCGGCGATCTCCACATTGGTCGCGCGCGCATCCTCCTGCAGCACCTTGAGGATGGCGATGTCGAATTTATCAAGATTTGGCATATTCGAGAACTTTTTCGATAGTTTTTGGCATGATCGTGCGCATCCTACATTTCTGAAGGCACAACACGCAAGGACATGCCCCGGCCTTCGGCGCTAGAGTCTGACCATGAATTGAGCCACAGCGCAGAAAGGACATCGCCATGGCCATGGTCTCGCTTTCTTCCGAGGGGAAGACCAATCCCCTCGTCGCCGGTTATGCCGGCGCGGTCGTCACGGTCCTGATCTGGGCGACCTGGGTGCTCGCGACGCGCCACACGGCGGCGACCCCGCTCGGCACGATCGATATCGGCCTCATCCGCTACGGCGTGCCCGCCCTCCTCCTCGCGCCGGTCTGGCTAAGGACCGGGCTGCTGCCGAATCCTGTGCCGGCAAGGCTCGTCGTCGTGATGGTGGCGGGCGCCGGCGCCCTGTTCTTCCAGGTGACGGCGGCGGCACTGCACACCACGCCCGCCGCGCCCGGCGGCATCCTGCTCGGCGGGTCCATGCCGCTCGCGACGGCCCTCATCGGCATCACGCTGTTCGGCGAGCGGCCGGATCGCATGCGGCTTGCCGGGCTTGCGGCCATCGTCGCCGGCGTCGTCATCCTGCTTGCCGCCAGCCTGCAGAAGAGCGGCATGACCATGACCGGCTTCCTGCTGCTGCCGCTCGGCGCCGTGCTCTGGGCCGGCTTCACCCATGCCTTCCGCCGCTCGGGCCTTTCCGCCCTCGAAGGCGCGGCCCTCATCGCCGTCTGGTCCTTCCTGATCCATCTCGTCTTGGCCGCGCTCTTCGGCACGCATCTTGGCGAGGCCTCCCTGCCCGACCTCGCGCTGCAGGTCACCAGCCAGGGCATCCTGTCCGGCCTCATCGCCACCTTCGCCTATGGCACCGCCATCCGCACGCTTGGCGGCAGCCAGGCCGCCGCCTTCACCGCCATCACGCCGGTGCTGGCGACGCTCGGCGGCGCGGTGTTCCTCGGCGAGAGCTTCGGCGCGGCGGAGATCACGGCGGCGCTGGTCGTCGGGGCAGGCGTCGCCCTCTCCACCGGCGTCCTCTCGCCGAAACGCTGACATCTAGCGGATCGCGGTAACGGCGATCCAGTCGGTGGGGCGGCGGTCATAGGCACCGCCGCTCCAGCTTTCCACTTCCAGCGAAGCCCACGGACCGCTGTCCCGCCAGCAGGCCGTCAGTTCCTTCACCGACAGATAGTTGTAGTGGCGGCCGAGGGCGTCGGCGCTTTCGGCGGATCCCGCCTTGAAGCTGGCCCAGGCGACGCCGCCTTTCACGAGGGCCGTGTGCACCTTGCCGATCACGCCGGCAAGCTCGTCGCGGGCAACATGAGTCAGGGATGCACAGGCATAGACCCCGTTATAGACCTCCTCCACGTCCAGTTCCTGGAACAGCATGGTGCGGACCGGCTGGCCGAGCCGCCGCGAGGCGATGGCGGCGAGTTCCGCCGATCCATCCGTCGCATCCAGCGCAAAGCCCGCGGCAAGGATGGCCGCGGCATCGACGCCGCCGCCGGTGCCCAGTTCGAGGATCCTGCCGCCGGCCTTGCAGCGCTGCAGGAACGGGAAGAGTTTCGGGTTTGGCCTGTTCCCATCCGCGGCAAAGGCGGCCGCATGGGAGTTGTAGAAGTCGAGGGTGCTGCCTTGCATCGACCGGCGCTCGCTGTTCCGGCCGGAGAATCCTGCGGCCACCGGGCCGCAGGATATTGCGACATCGCGCGTGCGATCAACCGTGAATGATCTCGCGGTGCTTCTGCAGGCGCTTGCCGAAGGCCTGGCTGACGCGGTCGAAGATGATCGCGATGCCGACGATGGCGAGGCCGTTGAAGATGCCGAGCGTGAAATACTGGTTGGAGATCGCCTTCAGCACCGGCTGGCCGAGGCCCTGCACGCCGATCATCGAGGCGATGACCACCATGGCGAGCGCCATCATGATCGTCTGGTTGATGCCGGCCATGATGGTGGGCAGCGCCAGCGGCATCTGCACGTTCTTCAGCTTCTGCCAGCTCGACGAACCGAAGGCGTCCGCCGCCTCCAGGACGTCCTTGTCGACGAGGCGGATGCCGAGATTGGTGAGGCGAATCATCGGCGGGATGGCGTAGATGACCACCGCGATGAGCCCCGGCACCTTGCCGATGCCGAGCAGCATGACGACCGGGATGAGATAAACGAAGCTCGGCATGGTCTGCATGACGTCGAGGACCGGGTTGATGACGTTCTGCACCCGGTCCGAGCGCGACATGAGGATGCCGATCGGGATGCCGATGACGATGGAAAGCACGGTACAGACGAAGATCATCGAGACCGTCTTCATCGTGTCGTCCCACATGTCGAAATAGCCGATGACCAGCAGCGTGCCGACCGCGCCGGCGACGATCTTCCAGTTGCGGCTGGCGAACCAGGCGACGAGCGCGATCAATAGCAGGATGATCGGCCAGGGCGTGCGCGTCATGAAGCGCTCGGACCAGATCAGAAAGTGCTGCAGCGGCTCGAAGATCGATTCGATGCCGTCGCCGTAGGCGCGGGTGAAGGTGCGGAAGCCCTCATCGATCGTCTTCTTGAGATCGCGCAGGGTATTCGCGTCCATCGTCGGAAATTTCGTGAACCATTCCATGTCGATCCCCTTCCGGCTCCGACCGATCTGCGTCGGTCTTCAAGCCAACCCTGATAGATGCCGCCCGAACAGGCGCCGGCGGCATGTGATGAAACGAAGATGGAGCGGCGCGCCCGAGGACGCGCCGCCCGGTTTGATCAGCCGGTCAGAGCGCGGCCTTGATCTTCTCGGCCGCTTCCGGCGAGACCCATTCCTTCCAGAGGGCTTCGTTCTCCTCCAGGAAATGCTTGGCGCCATCGTCGCCGCTCGCCTGGTTGTCGGTCATCCACGCCATCAGCTTGTTGACCGTGTCGTTCGACCAGGCGCGCTTGTTGAGATAGCCCATGACATCGGCGCCGGCGCGGTCGGAGAAGGTCTTGGTCACCAGCGTCTGGACCTTGTCCTTCGGCCAGTCGTTCTTCTTCGGGTCCGGGCAATCGGCGACCGTGTTGCAGCGCTTCCACTCGGCGGCGTCATAGGGCACGCCGTGCTCGAGCTTCACCATCTCGTACTTGCCGAGAAGGGCCGTCGGCGCCCAGTAGTAGCCGACCCAGCCTTCCTTGCGCTCGTAGGCCTTCGCGATCGAGCCGTCGAGGCCGGCGGCCGAGCCGGTGTCGACCAGCGTGAAGTTCGCCGCTTCCCCGCCATAGGCCTTGTAGCCGACATTCCCCAAGTGGCCTGCCGCTTGACTTCAAGATCGCCTGATTTTGCTCGCTGGGCAAGCGTTTTTCGCCCCGAGCGGTGTCTGTCGTCGCGCAAACGGCCGAAGTCGGGTGGATCAAGCCTCGAACCCGCAGCATTCTGGCCCGGCAGAGCCGCTTTTCCGCGCGGCAGACGGACCTGTCCTGCCGCTTTCGTTCAGCTTGGGCATGGATCGTGGTCATGCGCATGACGGAGGCGTTCGAAGACGGCGGATGGCGGCAAGGACGGCCCGCACCATCGGGCCGGTGACGGCGACCTCGGCCAACTGGAAGGTAATGGCGCGGGCGTGGCGGACGACGCGGGCGCCGATCTTGATCAGCTTGAGTTGCAGGCTGGTCAACGACCAGTCCGCCATGGCCTCGGGCAGTTCGATGCAGCGCAGGAAGGTTGCCAGGTTGTAGGCCAGCGCGTGCAGTTGCAGCCGCACCTCGTTGTGCCGGAACTTCCGGCATGACAGCCGCGTCCAGCGAAAGGCATATTTGCCTTCCTTGATGTGCTGCTCTGCGGTGCCGCGCTGGTTGTAGAACCTCACCACCCAGTCTGGCTCCATCGGCAGGTTGGTGACGATGAAGCCGACTTTGGGGAACAGCTCGCCCGGATGCCATTCGATCTTGGCGATGACGCGGCGCGGCTTGTCCCAGGACGCCGCCTGATACTCGAAGTCCTCGAAGAACCGTTTGACCTTGGTCAGCGAAGGCCGTCCCACGGGCCGTGTCAGCCGATGCGCGATCTTCTCGCGCAAGACGGCGTTGGCGGGCAGACGGATGGCGTAGAAGAACCTGGCTTCTTCCAGCCGCATATAGATCGCGGGGATCGCGTAGGCAGCGTCGGCCCGGAAGAAGCGTCCACCAAGGTCGCGGCCAGCATATCGGGCAATGACGGGATCAAGGACATCCCGCCAGCCATCGGCGCTGTGGACATTGCCGTTACGCAGGGCGCAGCGCTCCAGCATGCCAAACTGGTTGAACAAGAAGATGGGGTGATAGCAGGTGCAGTCGAAATGCCCGTTCCAGGCAGCACCTTCCTGATCGCCGTGGGTGGGGCTGACCGAGCTGTCCATGTCCAGCACGATGTATTTCAACCCGTTGCGGTCATGAAACCGGTCGATCCATTGGCCGTTCAGATCGGCCAGCGCCGCCCGGTTCGCGGCCAGAGCCAGCGTCTCGGTCTCGAACCGTCCCATCTGCGATGCCGAAGCAGCTTGCGCCTCGACGGCCCTGCCGCCAACGACCTGACGCATCACGGGATCGAGGGCCAAGCGGTCGGCATCGTTCACATCCTCGTATCCGGCCAGTCGTCCGAACACCGATTGCCGGAACAATCCGTCAAGCCGATGGAGCGTGTTCTTCCCGGTGCGGCTGTCTCGCAGCGCCTCCGACGCCAGATTGGACAGGCCGAGCACGTCATCAAGCTCGCGCATCACCAGCAGGCCACCGTCTGAACTGATCTGCGCACCACGGAACTCCAGACGCACACGGCGGTCGAAATCAACCCGATCTCCCCGCGCCAAGCCCGCACCCTCCAGGTGATCCATGAAACGCGCCCCTCGCAGCCGTCAACGCCATGATTTATATGCGAAATATCACGATTACGACAGCGAAATCAGCGACTTACTTGGAGAATGTGGGTGTAGAGCTGGCTGGTCACGACCGTACCGCCCCAGCCCTGCGGGCCGTTGTGCACGGCGCCCTTCGACTTGTCCTCCGGATCCGGGAACAGTTCGGGGTGCTTCAGCGCGTCGTCGATCGTCTTGATGTCGGGGTTGGCGTCGGCGATGTATTTCGGAATCCACCAGCCCTGCACGGCGGCGTCGGAAAGGGCGACGGCGGCGCCGATCAGCTTGCCTTCCTCGATGCCGCGGTTGACGACGTCCGGCAGGAGGTCGACCCAGCCTTCGGGCGCCAGGTCCGGCGCGCCCTTCTCGATCATCGAGGTGATGGTCGGAACCGTGTCGCCGACGATGACCTCGGCATTGCAGCCATAGCCCTCGGTCAGGATGAACTTGTCGAGCGCGGCGAGAACCTCGGCGCTCTGCCAGTTCATGCTGGCAATGGTCACGTCGCCGCATTCGGCGCGTGCCGCGCCCGTCATGGCCAGAAGGCCGGCGACGAGGCAGGTGGAAGCTAGAAGATGTTTCATATCCGTTCCCTCATTTCGGCGGTGTCATTGTGCCGACAGGAACCCGCTGCACCGCCGGCGCCGGGCCCGTGATCCCTCTGCGGATCCATCTTGGACAGGGCCAGTCGGGGGCCTTCTCTTTCCACGATGCCGCAGCCTCGACTTTTGCAGCTACGGAGTCGAATGCCGGCACGAATGCGTCTGCCATTGACCCCTATGCGTCATGGAAAGGCCAAATTCGCAAGACTGCCCCGACTTTGTCCAAGCTTGGCGTCGCAATGGCAATGTTATGATGCAATTCAGTTTTTTCAAAGAATGAAAACGCCAAAAGGGTCGGCGAAAGCCGACCCTCCTGCCGCGCGCCACCGGCGCGATGTCGCGACTGTGCCGCCGTCAGGCCATGCGCCGGCCCTGGATGACATGGACGCGCCCGCCGGTCTTCACCCGGTCGTAGAGGTCGATCACGTCCTGGTTGAGCATGCGCACGCAGCCGCTCGACATGGCCTCGCCGATCGACCACGGCTGGTTGGTGCCATGGATGCGGAACATCGTGTCGTTGCCGTTCTGGTAGAGGTAGATGGCGCGGGCGCCGAGCGGGTTGTTGAGGCCGCCGGGCACGCCGCCAGCATATTTCAGGTTCTTCCCGGGATCGCGACGGATCATGTTCGGCGTCGGCGTCCAGCTCGGCCATTCCGCCTTGCGGCCGATATAGGCGCTGCCGGCCAGCGAATAGCCCTGGCGGCCGACGCCGATGCCGTAGCGCATCGCCCGGCCGTTGCCGAGCACGTAGTAGAGCCGGCGGGCCGGCGTGTCGACCACGATGGTGCCGGCGGCATGGCCCGTGTCATAGGCGACTTCCTGGCGGCGCAGCTCGGGCTTGATCTTGTCGAGCGGGATCGCCTTCAGCGGAAATTTCTCGTCCAGCCTGTCGCCGTAATTGGCACGGTCGCTGGTGCCGTTCGTCGCGCAGCCGGCAAGCAATGCGGATGCGCCGAGCAGGAATCCGCGGCGGGAAATCGACATGTTCAAAAGCCCCTAACACTTCGTCTATGGGGCTGAAAATTATGCGTTTATGGTTAATGGCAGGTTAAGCGCGGGCATTCACGGCCGCATCAGGCCGGCCCTCAGCAGGATGCCGCCCACCAGGAGGCACAACAAGCTGAAAGCACCGATCGCCCAGGCCGTGCCATCGGGCCAGGCCGAAAGGGCCGAGACCGGCATGGCAAGCGCCGGATCCGCTGCCGAATATACGGCCGTCACCCGGGCGGCCGGCGTGTAATCGGCGGGGTCGATGGCGGTGTAGGAGGTGGTGCGGACCCGCTGTCCCTCGGCCGTCGTGAATTCGAGGATCGGGTAATAGACCTCGCGGCGGCTGCCGCGGCTTCCCACCCAGGCGGCCTCGAAGCCCGTCATCTCCGCCTCGACGGTGTGGCCGGACGAGGCGAGATCCCGGTAGATGCCATGCACCGACCACAGCCCCCAGGCCGCCAGCAGCCCGACGACGACGAGCACGGCGCCAATGATGGCCGTGATGCCGGTTCGCCACCCGCGCCCAGCCCTTGCGAATACCGGCCCGGCCTGCATGTCGCCGATCCCTCCCCCGTTCGGGTGGGACTATACAGGGCCGGCCCGGCAACTTGAAGCTGCCGGAAAGGGACAGGCAGGCGCCTCAGCGCCGCTCCCGGCCGCAGGGTAATCGCCTATGGAACGAAACCGCTGCCACATCCCCCTTCTCCCCCGCGGGGAGAAGGTGCCGGCAGGCGGATGAGGGGGATGGTGAAGACGCAAACGATCCGTCCGAGCCGCCCCCCTCATCCGACCCTTCGGGCCACCTTCTCCCCGCGGGGGAGAAGGGAGGAGCGGCATCGTCGCACTCCACATGCGGTTGCCCTGCCCCCCGGCCGGATGGACCGGACCTTCGCCGATGCCTCCGGCGCGCACCCTTGCGGCCGACCGAAGATCACATAACAGGACAGACCGGCCCTTGCCGCGCTCTTTCGTGCGGCCCGGCCTCTCCACGCCTCACATATTCGGATAGACAGGCCCCTCTCCGCCTTGGGGTGGGACCCAGTTGATGTTCTGGTTTGGGTCCTTGATGTCGCATGTCTTGCAGTGGACGCAGTTCTGCGCGTTGATGACGAAGACGTCCTTGCCGTCCTTCTCGACCCATTCGTAGACGCCGGCGGGACAGTAGCGGGTGGACGGGCCGGCATAGACGTCGAGCTCGGAGGTCTTCTGCAGCTCCGGGTTCTTGAGCTGGAGGTGGATCGGCTGGTCCTCCTCGTGGTTGGTGTTCGACAGGAACACCGAGGAGAGGCGGTCGAAGGTGAGCACCCCGTCCGGCTTCGGGTAGTCGATCTTGTTGTGCTTTGCCGCCGGCTCCAGGCTCTGCGCGTCCGTCTTGCCGTGCTTCAGCGTGCCGAAGACGGAGAAGCCGAACAGGGTGTTCGTCCACATGTCGAGGCCGCCGAGGGCGACGCCGATCGCCGTGCCGAACTGCGACCACAGCGGCTTGACGTTTCGCACCTTCTTCAGGTCCGAGCCGATGGCGCTGTCGCGCCAGCCCTGTTCTATTTCAATGGGCTCGTCATTGGCCCGGCCGGCCGCGATGGCATCCGCCAGCTTCTCGGCGGCGAGGATGCCGGAGAGCACCGCATTGTGGCTGCCCTTGATACGCGGCACGTTGACGAAGCCGGCCGAGCAGCCGATCAGCGCGCCGCCCGGGAACGACAGCTTCGGCACCGACTGCCAGCCGCCTTCGGTGATGGCACGCGCGCCGTAGGAGAGGCGCTTGCCGCCCTCGAAGGTGCCCCTGATGGCAGGGTGCGTCTTGAAGCGCTGGAATTCCTCGAAGGGATAGAGATAGGGGTTCTTGTAGTTGAGATGCACCACGAAGCCGACGGCGACGAGGTTGTCCTCCAGGTGATAGAGGAAGGAACCGCCGCCGGTCTTCATGCCGAGCGGCCAGCCGAAGGAGTGCTGCACGAGGCCGGGCCTGTGGTTCTCCGGCTTCACCTGCCAGAGCTCCTTGAGGCCGATGCCGAATTTCTGCGGCTCGCGGTCCTTCTGGAGATCGAATTTCTGGATCAGCTGCTTGGCGAGCGAGCCGCGCACGCCTTCCGAGATCAGCGTGTACTTGCCGAGAAGGGCCATGCCGCGGGTATAGTTCGGGCCGGGCTCGCCGCTGCGCTCGATGCCCATGTCGCCGGTGGCGACGCCGATGACGGCGCCCTCGTCGTTGTAGAGCACTTCCGTTGCGGCAAAGCCGGGATAGATCTCGACGCCGAGTTCTTCCGCCTTGGTCGCCAGCCACCGACAGACGTTTCCGAGCGAGACGATGTAGTTGCCGTGGTTGTTCATCAGCGGCGGCATGAAGGCGTTCGGCAGGCGGATCGAGCCGGCCGGGCCGAGGAAGAGGAAGTGGTCGTCGGTCACCTCGGTCTTGAAGGGATGGCCGGCATCCCCGCGCCAGCCGGGCAGCAAGCGGTCGATGCCGATGGGATCGACGACGGCGCCCGACAGGATATGCGCGCCGACTTCCGCGCCCTTCTCCAGCACGACGACGGAAAGCTCCGGGTTCACCTGCTTCAGCCGGATCGCCGCGGAAAGGCCCGCCGGACCCGCACCCACGATCACAACGTCGAATTCCATGCTCTCGCGTTCGGGGAGTTCCATTTCGTCGCTCATTCGCCTCTCCACCCCGCAACCCCTCAAAAGCCGCGGCAATTCCCTCTGGTTAGCCTGTCATGGCAAATGCCGAAAGCCTTGTCGAGCCGTTCTGCGACAGACTTTCCCTGCATTTGCGCATGACATCATGACAGGGTCGAAAGTTTATTGACTTTAACGTAAACGTCAACCGATTGCCGCCCGTATCAGCCGGTGCGCGCTTGATTCCGCCTCTCCGCCGCACTACGCATTCGAGCCGGCCCATCGGCAGAGGAAACAGGAACATGTCCGAGATTATCCAATCGCTCGAACGCGACTTGCACGATTTCGGCGACACGCTCCACCTTATCGGAGGCGACCGGCTGGCGAACCGGCATCCCGGCGAACATGCCGGCAATTTCGGCGCGGGCGCCATGGCCGAGCCGGCGACGCCCGAGGCGGCGGCCGCCGTGGTGCGCTGGTGCTTCGAAAACGACGTGCCCATCGTGCCGCAGGGCGGGCGCACCGGCCTTGTCGGCGGCGGCATCAGCCGGCCGGGCGAGCTCATTCTCTCCACCGCCCGTCTCGACCGCATCGAGGCCATCGATCCCCTCGCCCGCACCGTCACGGTCGGCGCCGGCGTCACGCTGCAGGCCCTGCAGGAGGCAACGGCAGGGGTCGGCCTCATTCCCGGCATCGACCTTGCCGCGCGCGGCAGCGCCACCATCGGCGGCATGGTCGCCACCAATGCCGGCGGCATCCTCGCCTTCCGCAACGGCGTGATGCGCCACCAGGTGCTCGGCATCGAGGCGGTGATGCCGGACGGCAGCCTCGTCAGCGACCTGACGCGCGTGCTGAAGGTCAGCGCCGGGCCGGACATCAAGCAGCTGCTCATCGGCTCGGAAGGCGCCTACGGTTTCGTCACCCGCGCCGTGCTGAAGCTCGAAAGCTTCAACCCGATGCGCGCCACCGCGCTCGTCGGCGTGCCCGACGCCAGGGCCGCCCTCGCGCTCATCGCCCATTTCCGCAGCCGGCCGGCCCTGCAGCTGGAGGGCGCCGAATTGATGTGGCAGCGCTATCTGCGCGACAGCGCGGCGGACAAGGGTTTCGACTTCGGCTGGCTGGAGGCCGATACGCCCGCGATCCTCCTGATGGAAGTGTCCGCCGGCAGCGAGGCGGAGGCCCGCGAGGCGCTGGAAGAGGGCCTTGCCGCCCTCTGGGAGGAGCACGGTCTGACCAGCGGCATCGTCGCCGCCTCGCTCGACCAGGCCCGGCGCTTCTGGGCGCTGCGCGAGGACGGCGACTTCATGTACCGGCATTTCCCCGCCGCGCCCTCCTTCGACGTCTCCGTGCCGCCGGGCGCGCTCGACGGATATGTCGACGGCCTGCGGCAGCGGCTGAAGGCCGTCGATCCGGGTTTCGACGCCTATGTCTACGGCCATGTCGCGGACGGCAACCTGCATATTTCCGTCATCGGCAACGGCGTGGCGGCCCCGGGCGTCAAGGAACCGATCGAGGACGCCGTCTATACCGGCGTCGCGGAGCTCGGCGGCAGCTTTTCCGCCGAGCACGGGGTGGGAACGGAGAAGCGCCGCGCCTATCTCAGCTACGGCAATGCATCGCGCCGCGCCGTGGCGCAGGCCATCAAGGCCGCGCTCGACCCGAAAAACCTCTTCAATCCGGGCAAGGTGCCCTATAGCGCCGACGCGCCCCGAACATAGGACAGACCACGATGGATCTTGGAATTGCTGGCAAGCGCGCCCTCGTCCTCGCCTCCTCCCGCGGCCTCGGCAAGGGCATTGCCGAAGCGCTCGCCCGCGAGGGAGCGCATGTCCTCCTGTGCGGGCGCAGCACCGAGACGCTTGCGGCCAATTGCGCGGCCATCAACGCGGCAGGCCCCGGCCGCGCCGACTGGGTGCAGGCCGATCTCGGCGACGAGGACGTCGTCGAGACGCTCGTGAAGGCGACGCGGGAAAAGCTCGGCGGGGTCGATATCCTCGTCAACAATTCCGGCGGGCCGACGCCCGGCTCCACCGAGGACATGAGCGAGGAAAAGCTGGCCACCTATTTCCAGTCCATGGTGCTGCGGATCATCACGCTCACCAACCGGCTGCTGCCCGTCATGAAGGAACAGCGCTGGGGCCGCATCCTGACGGTCGCCTCCTCCGGCGTCATCGAGCCGATCCCGGGCCTGGCGCTGTCCAACACGCTGCGCCCGGCGCTGGCCGGCTGGTCCAAGACGCTGGCGAGCGAGGTCGCCGAATACGGCATCACCAGCAACATGCTCCTGCCCGGCAGCATCCTGACCGACCGGCTGAAGAGCCTCGACGCCGCCGCCGCCGAGCGCAGCGGCAGGAGCGTCGCCGAGGTGCGCGCGGCCTCCGAACGGGCGATCCCGGCCCGGCGCTACGGCGCCGTGGAGGAATTCGCGGCGACCGCCGCCTTCCTGTGCAGCGCGCCGGCCAGCTACGTCACCGGCAGCCTCATCCGCTGCGACGGCGGCGCGGCACGTTCGGTCTGAGGCGTCGGGGCCCCTCATCCGGCAGCCCACCGCACATGGAAGGAAACCGTTGCCGCTCTCCCCTTCTCCCCCGCGGGGAGAAGGTGGCCCGAAGGGTCGGATGAGGGGGTGGCTCGGACGTATCGTTTGCGCCTTCGCCATCCCCCTCATCCGCCTGCCGGCACCTTCTCCCCGCGGGGGAGAAGGGGATGGGG
This sequence comes from Shinella yambaruensis, assembly GCF_050859155.1. Classification (NCBI taxonomy): domain Bacteria; kingdom Pseudomonadati; phylum Pseudomonadota; class Alphaproteobacteria; order Hyphomicrobiales; family Rhizobiaceae; genus Shinella; species Shinella yambaruensis. The sequence continues at coordinate 1,148,280 of NZ_CP150638.1, read as the reverse complement.
CAACGCCGAACTGCATAGGCAATAGGCCTCCCACCTCGGGGAGAAGATCAGGCTGAGGGGCAATCATACCTCCCCCCCTTGCCTTCCCAGCCCGCCTGTGCCATCTGGCGCGCTCTCCCATTTCCGGGCGCGCCGACGCGCCTTTCGCGCGGGGCTTTCGCTCCGCTCCAACACATTTTCGACGATCGAAGGGGCACGGCGATGGCACGGGCACTCGGGCTTGATTTCGGCACGACGAACACGGTTCTGGCGCTTTCCGAAGGGGCCGGCGCGACACGGTCCATGACCTTCAACAGCAGCGTCGGCGTCACCGACACGATGCGCACGGCGCTGTCCTTCATGAAGGATCCGGTCGTCGGTGCGCAGGCGCTGAAGGTGGAGGCCGGACAGGCCGCGATCCGCCAGTTCATCGACAATCCCGGCGATAGCCGCTTCCTGCAGTCGATCAAGACCTTTGCTGCAAGCGCCCTCTTCCAGGGCACGCTGGTCTTTGCCCGCCGCCATGCCTTCGACGACCTGATGGAGGTGTTCCTGCGCCGCCTGAAGGCCTATGCGGGCGACGGGTGGCCAGCGGACGTCTCGCGCGTCATCGCGGGCCGGCCGGTGCAGTTCGCCGGTGCAAGCCCCGACCCGGCGCTCGCGCTCGAACGCTACAACGCGGCGCTGACGCGGCTCGGCTTCCCGGAGATCCACTATGTCTACGAGCCCGTCGCGGCGGCCTACTACTTCGCCCAGACGCTGAAGAGCGACGCCACCGTGCTGGTCGCCGATTTCGGCGGCGGCACGACGGACTATTCGCTGATCCGCTTCGAGCGGCAGGCCGGCCGGCTGGCGGCACAGCCGATCGGCCATTCGGGCGTCGGCATCGCGGGCGACCATTTCGATGCCCGCATGATCGAGCGCCTCGTCGCGCCGGAGATCGGCAAGGGCAGCTTCTTCAAGAGCTTCGACAAGGTCCTGGAGGTACCGTCCGGCTATTATGCCAACTTCGCCCGCTGGAACCAGCTCTCGATCTTCAAGACGACGCGCGAATTCGCCGACCTCAAGTCGCTGGTCCGTTCGTCGCTCGAGCCGGAAAAGCTCGAACTGTTCATCGATCTCGTCGAGCATGACGAGGGCTATCCGCTCTACCAGGCGATCTCGACCACCAAGATGGCGCTGTCGGCGGCGGACGAGGCCGAATTCCACTTCGCCCCGCTCGGCGCCGCGGGCCGCAGGATGGTCAGGCGCTCCGATTTCGAGGACTGGATCGCGCCGGACCTTGCGCGCATCGAGGGCGCGCTGGACGAGGTGCTGGAGAAGACCGGCACCGCGCCCGGCGCCATCGACAAGGTGTTCCTGACCGGCGGCACCTCCTTCGTGCCGGCCGTCAGGCGCATCTTCACCCGCCGCTTCGATGCGGACCGCATCGAGAGCGGCGGCGAGCTGCTGTCGATCGCCCACGGTCTCGCGCTGATCGGCGAAGGCGACGACGTGGCGCAATGGGCGGCGTGACGATGACGGCGGCGCTTTCCTCCGGCAAGCCGCTTCGCTAAGGTGCAGCCATGAACGCCGCGAACGACCTCAATCCCGCACAGCTCCGATCGCTCCTGCATTTCTATGCGGATGCCGGCGTCGAATGGCTGCTGGAGGAAGAGGCCGTCGATCGCATCGCCGAATTCGAGGCGATGCGCGCGGCGCGCGGCATGCGGGCGCCGCGGGAAACCGCCCCTGCCCCGCAGCAGGCCGCCCGCCCGGCACCGGCCCGGCAGGAGCAACCGCGCGCCGCGGCCGCTGCGCCCCAGCCGAACGTCCTGCCCAATGTCGCGATACCGGACAGCCAGGCGGTGGCCGAGGCCGAGTTCACGGCGGGCAGCGCCCGTTCGCTGGAGGAATTGCGCACGGCGATGGAGGCCTTCAACGGCTGCAACCTGAAGACCAGCGCCCGCTGCCTCGTCTTTGCCGCGGGCAATGCGAAGCCGCCGGTCATGGTGATCGGCGCCATGCCGAATGCCGACGACGACCGCGACGGCCAGCCCTTCTCCGGCCGGCAGGGCGCGATGCTCGACCGCATGCTGGCCGGCATCGGGCTCGACCGGGCCGATCTTCTGCTGAGCAATGTCGTGCCGTGGCGGCCGCCCGGCAACCGCCCGCCCTCACAGCGCGAGGCCGATATCTGCCGGCCGTTCATCGAGCGGCAGATCGCGCTCGCCGAGCCGAATCACCTGCTGATCCTCGGCAATTTCGCCGCGCGATTCCTGCTGCGTTCGAACGACACGATCCACCAGTTGCGGGGAGAATGGCGGGAGGTTGCGATTTCCGGCCGCACCATCCCGGCTTTTGCGACGCTGCACCCGCAGGATCTGGTGACGGCGCCGGTCAGCAAGCGGCTCGTCTGGCAGGATTTGCTTGCTTTTCGTGCAGGGCTCAAAGCCTGATCACAAAGGCTACCTTCATAGTTTTCAATGGCTTGGCCTTCGAGACCTGTGAATCATCTGCGTGCCTGCCGAAAAACTGCCGCAAGCATGAACAAAATGTTTCATCAGTCATGCGATTTGAACATATCTGCCGGGCAGAATGTCGCATTGCAAAATCAATGTTGCGGCGCAATATAACAGGACGGGAGGGACAGGATTTAAGGAATCGACCCATGACCGCCCGCTTTCGGCCCATCCATTCGAGCTTCGAGACGCTCCGCCATTCCGGTCTGCGCACCGGCCGCGGCTTCGGCGGCATCGCGGCCCCGGCCAACGAGCAGCTCACCGCCTCCGGTTTCGCCCGTATCAACCGCCCCGTCCAGCTCTTCGCCGAGTTCATCCAGCGCTGAGCCGATGCAAGGCGCCCGGCCGGCGCCTTCCGATGCAGACCGACCCCAGGAGCAGACCATGGCTACCTTTCGCAAGCTGATGTCCGACATCGCCGATATCCGCGCCGCCGTGAACGCCGCCCGGGAATATTCCGTGCTGGCTTCCCTGCCGCGCGACGCCGCGCAGCGCCGCGACCCGCTCAAGGCCTTCCTGCCGAACTGAGCCGACCCTGGCCTTGAAGCCGGCCGGCGCTGTGCTATTGTCTTCATCGTGAGGAGGTGAGACGCCCTTTCTTCCGGTGGAGACCGGGCCGAAGCCCGATCCCGTTTCTTAGCTGATCGTCAGGGTGAACCGCCAAGTCCTGAACCTGATCGTCAGCGTAAGCCGGATTCGCAAACGTCTCACCTCCTTTCATGATGCCAAGGTTCACCCCGGCAATTCTCTCCAGCACAACCTTGTCGGGAATTCCCTCACCTCCCGAACTCCCCAGATAATCTTCTTGTTTTACGCCAGCCATTGTCGCAGTGGACAGCGCGCGGCCGCCGCAATAGAGCGACACTCCGACACCGAACGCGCCTTCCCCGGAGCCCCCATGCTGGCGAGCCTCGTCTCCATTCTCAGCCTGATGCTGTCCACCCTCCTGATGATGGTCGCCTTCGGGCTGCAGAGTTATGTCGTGCCGGTGCGCGCGGTCGCGGAGGGCTGGTCGACGCAGACGATCTCGATGATCGCGACTGGCTATACGATCGGCTTCACGCTCTCCTGCATCGTCACGCCGAAATTCGTGCTGCTGGTCGGGCATGTGCGCGTCTTCGTGGCGCTGATCACTCTGCTCGCCATCGGCATCCTGCTCTGCGCCCTCGTCGTCGACTGGCGCGCCTGGATGGCGTTTCGCGCCATGTCGGGTTTTGCCATTTCCGGCAGCTACCTCATCATCGAAAGCTGGCTGAACGAGCGCGTGACCAACGAGAACCGCGGCTCGATCTTCTCCGTCTACCTGATCACCACCATGGTCGGCACGATCGGCGGGCAATATCTCGTGCCGCTCGGCGACCCGTCCAACACCTCGCTCTTCATTCTCTGCGGCATCATCTTCTCCGTCGCCCTGCTGCCGACGGCGCTGACCTCCTCGCCGCTGCCGGCCCCGCCGACGCAGGCGCGCTTCGATGTCGCCAAACTCTACCGGCGCTCGCCGGTCGCCGTCGTCGGCGCCTTCCTCGCCGGGGCGATGTCCGGCGCCTGGCTGAACCTCGGCGGCGTGTTCACGCAGCGCAGCGGGCTTTCCACGGCGGAAGGTGCGACGCTGCTTGCCTGCGTGCTCCTCGGCAGCGCGCTCTCGCAGATCCCGATCGGCCGGGCCTCCGACCGGATGGACCGCCGCCTCGTCATGGTGGCCTGCGGCGCGGTCGGCACGCTCTCGTGCCTTGCCATGGCCGCCGTCGCCGGCGGGCCGCCGGTGCTGCTCTATGTCGTCGCCGCCTTCGTCGGCTCGGTCATCTTCCCGATCTATGCGCTGAACGTCGCCCATGCCAACGACCGCGCGCAGCCCGACGAATATGTCGAGGTCTCCTCCGGCATGATGATCGTCTACGGCGTCGGCACCATTTCCGGCCCTATCATGGTCGGCCCGATCATGGACCGGTTCGGGCCGGGTTCGCTCTTCGTCGTGCTGGCCGCCTATTTCGTGCTCTACGGCGCCTATGCCGCTTGGCGCATCAGCCGGCGCGAGGAGAACGACGGCCTCGTGGTCAAGACCGATTACCAGGCAATGGCGGTGCAGCCGCTGGGCGCCGATGTCGCCGCGGCCGCGCTCCAGCCCGATGCGGCGACGGATGAGCGCATCGAGGACACGACGACGCCGGAATGGCGTTGACGCCTACCCCTGGAGGGTCTGGTGGCGCATGGCCGCCCGGCGCTTCAATTCGAGCTGGTGCTCGCGCAGGATGACGAAGATGCCGGCGGCGACGACGATGGCCGTACCCACGAGCATGGTCTCAGTCGGCACATCGCCGAACACGACATAGCCGATGATGAGGCCGAGCACGATCGAGATATACTCGAACGGCGCGATGGTGGAGACGTCGGCGTAGCGATAGCTCGCCGTCAGCAGCAGTTGCGCGATGCCGCCGCAGAAGCCGGCCAGCGCCATCAGGGCGAGCGAGGGCCAGCCGAGCGCGATCCAGCCGAAAGGCAGCGTACCCAGCGAGAAGACCGAGGCGAACAGCGAGAAATAGAGCACGATGGTCGGCGTGCGCTCCGTCTGCACCAGCTTGCGCACCAGAACCATGGCAAAGGAGCCGAGCACGGCGAAGGCCAGCATGGCGAGCGCGCCCATCGCCTCCGAGGAACCGAATCCGCCTTCCCGGAACAGCGTCAGGCGCGGCCAGCTGATGATGGCGACGCCGAGAAGCCCCACCAGCACCGCCGTCCAGCGATAGATGCCGACCCTCTCCTTGAGGAACACCGCGGCGACGACGACGGTGACGAGCGGCAGCGCGTAACCGAGTGCGATCGATTCCGGCAGCGGCAGGTGCACGAGGCCGTAGAAGCCGAAGCCCATGGAGAGGATACCGACAAAACCCCGCTTGAAATGGCCGAAGATGTCGTTGGTGCGGAAGGCGTCGCGCAGCTGGCCCTGCACGGCGAGGAAGAAGATGATCGGCACCATGGCGAAGGCCGAACGCAAAAACGTGATCTGTCCCGCCGGAATATCCTTGCCGGCCGCCTTGATGAGCGCGGACATGCAGAGGAAGATCACCACCGAGAAGACCTTGAGTGAAATGCCCCGCATGGGGTTGGGGTACGGCATGTCCATGGAGAACTCGTCACGGCCGGCGGGCCGTGGCATCAGGCGGTTGAGGAGAGACCGGAGAACCGATTCAGGCTGGCGGCAAGTCTATCCGGATCGGCCGGCGGATGGGATCAATTCTGGTGATGCGTCACGGATAATTTTGATCGGATCCGCGGGAGGGATGCCGTCCCGGCAAAACGCAAATTTACGGTTTTCGGAGGAGCGTGGAAATGAGATGTTAAGCCAATAAGCCTATCAATCCAGGGAATTCGGGGGCAGACCGTCGGTATCGCCCGTAGCGTTGCACCAAAACGATACGGCCCGGACGGCAAGGAGCAGGACATATCATGCGGACAGAGAACGGCCGGATCATCCATCTGGCAGACTATCGCCAGACCGACTTCGTTCTCGAGCGCGTCGACCTGACCTTCGAACTGGACCCGACGGAAACCAAGGTCGAGGCGCGGCTGATCTTCCACCGCCGCGAAGGCGCCGATCCCGCCGCGCCGCTGGTGCTCGACGGCGACGAACTGGTCATGACCAGCCTGCTCTTCGACCAGATGGAGATGGACAAGGCGCGCTACGACGCCACGCCCGACAGCCTGACGATCCGCGAGCTGCCAGCGACGGACCCCTTCGAGATCACCATCACCACGATGATCAACCCGGAGGCCAACACCCAGCTGATGGGCCTCTACCGCACCAACGGCGTCTACTGCACCCAGTGCGAGGCCGAAGGCTTCCGCCGCATCACCTATTTCCCCGACCGGCCGGACGTGCTCGCCGTCTATACGGTCAACATCATCGCCGACAAGGCGAGCTGCCCGCTGCTGCTGTCCAACGGCAACTTTTTGGGCGGCGCCGGCTACGGCGAAGGCAGGCATTTCGCCGCCTGGTTCGACCCGCATCCGAAGCCCTCCTATCTCTTCGCGCTGGTTGCCGGCGATCTCGGCGTCGTGGAGGACACGTTCACCACCATGTCCGGCCGCGAGGTGACGCTGAAGATCTATGTCGAGCACGGCAAGGAGCCGCGCGCGGCCTATGCCATGGACGCGCTGAAGCGCTCGATGAAGTGGGACGAGGAGGTGTTCGGCCGCGAATACGACCTCGACATCTTCATGATCGTCGCCGTCTCCGACTTCAACATGGGCGCCATGGAGAACAAGGGGCTCAACGTCTTCAACGACAAATACGTGCTCGCCGACCCCGAGAGCGCCACCGACCAGGACTATGCGAATATCGAGGCGATCATCGCCCACGAATATTTCCACAACTGGACCGGCAACCGCGTCACCTGCCGCGACTGGTTCCAGCTCTGCCTCAAGGAAGGCCTGACGGTCTATCGCGACCACGAATTCTCCGCCGACCAGCGCTCGCGCGCGGTCAAGCGCATCGCCGAGGTACGGCACCTGAAGTCCGAGCAGTTCCCGGAGGATGCCGGCCCCCTCGCCCATCCGGTGCGCCCGACGAAATACCGCGAGATCAACAATTTCTACACGACGACCGTCTATGAAAAAGGCTCCGAGGTGACGCGCATGATCGCGACCATCGTCGGCAAGGACGGCTTCAAGAAGGGCATGGACCTCTATTTCGAGCGGCACGACGGCGATGCCGCGACGATCGAGGATTTCGTCAAATGCTTCGAGGCGGCGAACGACGTCGACCTCTCGCAGTTCTCGCTCTGGTACCATCAGGCCGGCACGCCGCTCGTCAGCGTCTCGTCGAGCTACGACCAGGCGAAGGGTGCGTTCACGCTGTCGCTGGAGCAGATGATCCCGCCGACGCCTGGCCAGGCCGCGAAGGAACCGATGCATATTCCGCTGCGCTTCGGCCTCCTCTCCGCCGATGGCACGGAAGCGCTGCCGAGCGCCGTCAGCGGCGCCGACGTGACCGGCGACGTGCTGCATCTCCGGGAGCGCCGCCAGACGGTGACCTTCTCCGGTATCGCCTCGCGCCCGGTCGTCTCGCTCAACCGCGGCTTCTCCGCGCCGATCAACCTGCATTTCGAGCAGGCGCCCGCCGACCTTGCCCATATCGCCCGCCACGACAGCGATCTCTTCGCCCGCTGGCAGGCGCTGAACGACCTCGCCCTGCCGAACCTCGTCGAGGCCGCGCAAAAGGCGCGGGCCGGCGAGCCGGTCGAGACCAATGCGGTGCTCGCCGACACGCTGATCGCCATTGCTGGCGACGAGACGCTGGAGCCGGCCTTCCGCGCGCAGGCGCTGGCGCTCCCCTCCGAATCCGACATCGCCCGCGAACTCGGCAGCAACAACGATCCGGACGCCATCCGCGCCGGCCGCGAAGCCGTGCTCGCCTTCGTGGCGAACCGCGACCCCGCCGTCTTCGCCGCGCTCTTCGAAGGTCACCGCACCGCCGGCACCTTCACGCCGGATGCGATGAGCGCCGGCCGGCGGGCGCTGCGCAATGCGGCACTCGCCTATCTCGCCGTCGCCGACGGCACGCCGGCCCGCGCCGCGGAGGCCTTCGCGGCCGCCGACAACATGACCGATCTCAGCGCCGCGCTCACCGTGCTCGCCCATCGCTTCCCGGACGCGCCGGAGGCGTCGGCCGCGCTCGAAACCTTCCGCGCCCGCTTTGCCGACAATGCGCTGGTCATCGACAAGTGGTTCTCCATCCAGTCGACCATTCCGGGCGACGGCGCGCTGGACCGCGTCAGGGCGCTGATGGAAAGCCCGCACTTCAACAGGGCGAACCCGAACCGCGTGCGCGCGCTCGTCGGCACCTTCGCCTTCTCGAACCCGACCGGCTTCAACCGGGCGGACGGCGCCGGCTACCGCTTCCTCGCCGAGCAGATTCTTGAGATCGACCCGAAGAACCCGCAGCTCGCCGCCCGTATCCTCACCTCCATGCGCTCCTGGCGGGCGCTCGAGGACGGCCGTTCGGACCATGCGCGCAACGCGCTGCGCACGATCGCGGCGGGCGAAAAGCTGTCTTCCGACGTTTCGGACATCGTGGAGCGCATGCTGAAGGGCTAAGTGGCGCGCGGATGGCTTCCCCCCTCTGCCCTGCCGGGCATCTCCCCCTCAAGGGGGGAGATCAGCAGGACGCTGGGACATTGCTCAAGCCGCGACGTTTATGATGAGCGAAACGTCGCCCCATCCAATCTCCCCCCTTGAGGGGGAGATGCCCGGCAGGGCAGAGGGGGGTAGCGGCACCACGCCGGACCGCCCCCCCCAATTTCCCAACCATAAGAAATGGTTAAGACTTGGTTACCTTTTCCGCTGGACAAGCCGAATCACAATTGATTCATTAAGGCAGATTCGGGCGAGCGGCGCGCCGAATCACGAGAGGGTACAAGGTTTAAGACTATGACGGACGCGCAACGAGGACGCGCAGCCGGCGGGTGGACTCACCTCAATTTTCCGGGAATGGCGGCCTGGGAAAGCGAGCTGACGGGACAGGCGAAGATTTTCGCCGGGCCTGCCGCGCGGCATCTGACACGGGCCGAGCCCGTGCTGAAGCGGTCGATACCGATCCTGATCATCGCCTTTCTGTTCGTTGTGGCCATCTCGCGCATGGCCGGCATCCTGGTCGAGCACGACCGGATGGAGACCAGCGTCAAGGACACGACGTCGCTGACGGCAATGGCCGCCGAGGCGGTGTTCTCCGGCCCGATGGCCGAGAGCCTGGCGAAATCCGACCGCATGGCGGTCGAGGCGGCGCTTTCCCTGCATCTGCCGCAGGATCGCATGCAGCCGGGCGGGCTTGTTCTCTTCGTGGCGGAGAAGGGCCAGGTCTTCGGCGCCTCGCTGGGCGCGGCGCGCTATGTCGGCCTGTCGCTCGCGCGGTTCTCTCCGGAGCTGGCGGCGATCCAGTATTTCGGCGATCCGGCCGGCGTCTTCCGCGCCCGCATCGGCGATGAGGACTACTACGCCTCGCTCGTGCAGATGCCGAAGAAGGGCGGCTTCATCATCGTCGCCAACCCGCTCGGGCAGCTCGCGACATTCTGGCGCGACGAGGTGGCGCTGAACGTCACGCTGTTTTCCGGCATTTCGGCGATCCTGCTCGTCATCCTCTATGCCTACTACATCCAGGCGAAGCGGGCGCGCGACGCGGACGCGATCTTCGCCGAATCGAACCTGCGCGTGGAGACGGCGCTCGCCCGCGGCCGCTGCGGCCTCTGGGATTTCGACCTCTCGAGCCGGCGGCTGTTCTGGTCGCGCTCCATGTATGAAATGCTCGGCATGCCGGCGCGCGACAGCGTGCTCTCCTTCGGCGATGCCGCCCGGCTGATGCACCCCGACGACGACGGCATCTACCAGGTCGCCCGCGCCGTCGCGCGCAGCGAGGCCAGGCAGGTGGACCAGGTGTTCCGCATGCGCCATGCCGAAGGCCACTATGTGTGGCTGCGCGCCCGCGCCCAGCTCATCCGCATGGCCTCCGGCCGCATGCACATGATCGGCATCGCCATGGACGTGACCGAGCAGCACCGGCTCGCCCAGCGCTACCAGGAAGCCGACCAGCGGCTCGCCGACGCCATCGAATGCACCTCCGAGGCCTTCGTGCTGTGGGACAAGAGCGACCGGCTCGTCATGTGCAATGCGCACTACCAGCAGGCCTACGGCCTTCCCGACGACGTGCTCGTTCCGGGCACGGACCGGGCGACGGTGCATGCCGCCGCGGCCCGGCCGGTCATCGAGCGGCGCATCGCGGATGCGGACGGCGCGGGCGTCTCGCAGACCAGCGAGGTACAGCTTGCCGACGAGCGCTGGCTGCAGATCAACGAGCGGCGCACCCGCGACGGCGGCCTCGTCTCCGTCGGCACCGACATCACCATGATGAAGCGCCACCAGGTGCGCCTGCGCGAATCCGAACGCCGCCTGATGGCGACGATCGGCGACCTCTCCGCCTCCCGCGCCAAGCTGGAGCGGCAGAAGGCCGAGCTTTCGCTCGCCAATGCCAACTACCAGGCGGAAAAGGACCGTGCGGAGGCGGCCAACCGGGCCAAGTCCGAATTCCTCGCCAACATGTCGCATGAGCTGCGCACGCCGCTCAACGCCATCCTCGGCTTTTCCGAGATCCTGCAGAATCAGATGTTCGGCCCGCTCGGCTCCGACAAGTACCGCGAATATTCCCGCGACATCCACGAGAGCGGCAAGCACCTGCTCAACGTCATCAGCGATATCCTCGACATGTCGAAGATCGAGGCCGGCCACATGCGCATCAGCTGCGAGACGGTCGACCTGTCGCCGCTGATCGAGGAGACGCTGCGCCTTACCATGCTGCAGGCGGAGAAGAAGCACATCGAGGTGCGGCAGGCCTGCCCGGGCAACCTGCTGACGGTTGCCGACCGCCGTGCCATGAAGCAGATCCTGCTGAACCTCCTGTCGAACGCCATGAAGTTCACCAATCCCGGCGGCAGGGTGGAGGTGCGGGCACGCAGGGTGGACGGCGCCGTCACGCTGACGATCGCCGACACCGGCATCGGCATCCCGAAATCCGCGCTGCAGAAGATCGGCCAGCCCTTCGAGCAGGTGCAGAGCCAGTATGCCAAGAGCAAGGGCGGCTCCGGCCTCGGCCTCGCCATCTCCCGCTCGCTCGCCCACCTGCATGGCGGGGCCATGCGCATCCACTCCGTCGAGGGCAAGGGCACGATCATCTCCGTGCGCATCCCCGACCGGGAACGGCTGGCGGCGCTGCATCTGGCGGCGGCCTGAGGGCGACGGCGCGAGGACGCTCCTCTCTGCCAAGCCGTCCCCTGACCGCAGAACCATCACCTATGGAAGGAAACCGTCGCCCCATCCCCTTCTCCCCCGCGGGGAGAAGGTGCCGCCAGGCGGATGAGGGGGATGGCGAAGGCGTAACCGATCCGTCCGAGCCCCCCCCTCATCCGACCCTTCGGGCCACCTTCTCCCCGCGGGGGAGAAGGGAAGAGTGGCACCGTCGAACTCCATAGACGATTGCCCCGTCCTTGTGGCGGAAATGCCGGGCAGGGCAGAGGGAGGTAGCGCTTATCCTTTCACCACCCCCTGAAAGATCTTCCGCACCGCCTTGGAGACGCGCCTTATATCCGCCTCCAGCGCGCGCACATCCGGGCAGTCGCCGGCGCGGCAGACGAGGTCGACGAGGCCGGCGGGGGCCTCCTTCGGGTCGAAGCCGCCATCGACGCTGAGGCGCACGATCTGGGAGATCTCCGTATAGAGGGTGAGTGCCCGCTGCACCGTGTCGAGATCGTTCGGGTCCATCATGCTCTGTCCGAACAGCGCCAGCGCATCGCCCGTCGGCAGCGCCCTTTCCGGCTGCGCGGCGCCCCGCGCCGGCGCCACCAGCGCGAGGAACTGGGCGATGAACTCGATGTCGATCAGCCCGCCGGCAATCAGCTTCAGGTCCCAGATGTCCTTCGGCGGCTTCTCCTCGTCGATCAGCGTCCGCATCTCGAGCACATCCTTGGCGATCTTGCCCGCATCGCGCTTGCGGGCGAGCACCGCGCGGAAGATCTCCTCCGCCTGCCGCATCAGGCTCTCGTCGCCGCAGAGCACGCGGGCACGGGTCAGCGCCATGTGCTCCCAGGTCCAGGCCTCCTCCGCCTGGTACTTGGCGAAGGCGGTGATGCGGGTGGCGACCGGCCCCTTGTTGCCGGAGGGGCGGAGCCGCATGTCGACCTCGTAGAGCACGCCTTCGGCCGTCGGGGCGGAGAGCGCCGCGATCAGCCGCTGCGTGATGCGGGTGAAATACTTGACGTTGTCCAGCGGCTTGGCGCCGTCCGATTCGAAGGCGTCGCCGTCGTGGTCGTAGAGCAGGATGAGGTCGATGTCCGAGCCCGCCGTCAGCTCGAAACTGCCGAGCTTGCCCATGCCGACCAGCGCGACGCGCCCGCCGGGAAACCTGCCATGCGCCGCCTCGACCTCCTCCAGCACCGCCTTGAAGGCCGCACGGACGATGAGATCGGCGACATGGGTGAAGGCGCGGGCGGCCTGCTTTCCGGTGATCGCGCCGGTCAGAAGGCGGATGCCGATGAGGAAGCGCTGTTCGGCGGCGATGATGCGCAGGCGGTCGAGGATCTCCTCGTAATGCCGCGCGCCGGAGACGAAGCCGTCGATGCGCTCGGAGAGATAGGCGCGGGTCGGCAGTTCGGCGAGAAGCCCCGGATCGAGCATGCCGTCGAAGACGTGGGGCTTTGCCGCGATCACCTCGGCAAGGCGCGGCGCCGACGACATGATGTTGACGATGAGGGAAAGCAGCGCCGGATTGTTGCCGAGCAGCGAGAAGAGCTGGATGCCCGCCGGCAGGCCGGAGATGAAATTGTCGAAGCGCAACAGCGCCTCGTCCGCCCGCTTGCTCTCGCCGAAGACGCGCAGCAGCTCCGGCGTCAGCTCCGTCAGCCGCTCGCGCGCCTCGACGGACTGCGTGGCGCGGTAGCGGCCGTAGTGCCAGGTGCGGATGGTGCGGGAAATGTCGGCGGGGCGCTCGAAGCCCAGGCGCTTCAGCGTCTCCAGCGTGTCCGGATCGTCCTTCTGGCCGGTGAAGACGAGATTGCCGGTCTCCGAGGAGAGCTTCGCCTCCTGCTCGAAGAGCGCCGCATAGCGCCGCTCCACGGTCTTCAGCACCTCGACCAGCCGGGCGGAAAAGGCAGCCGTATCCGCAAAGCCCAGCATGTAGGCGATGCGCTTCAGTTCGGCCTCGGTTTCCGGCAGCACATGGGTCTGCTCGTCGCGCACCATCTGGATGCGATGCTCGACATCGCGCAGGAACCAGTAGGCCTGCGTCAGTTCCTCGGCCGTCGCCGCGTCGATCCAGCTCGCCCTGGCAAGTTCCGCCAGCATCGGCTCGGTGGCGCGCAGGCGCAGCGCCGGGACGCGCCCGCCGGCGATCAGCTGCTGGGTCTGCACGAAGAACTCGATCTCGCGGATGCCGCCGCGGCCGAGCTTGACGTTGTGGCCCTTCACCGCGATCTCGCCATGGCCCTTGTGCACATGGATCTGCCGCTTGATCGAATGGATGTCGGCGATGGCCGCATAATCGAGGTACTTGCGGAAGACGAAGGGCGTGAGCTCCTTGAGGAAGGCCTCGCCGGCCCTGAGGTCGCCGGCAATGGGCTTTGCCTTGATGAAGGCGGCCCGCTCCCAGTTCTGCCCCCTGCCCTCGTAATAGAGCATCGCCGAATCGACCGAGATGGCGAGCGGCGTGGCGCCGGGATCGGGCCGCAGCCGCAGGTCCGTGCGGAAGACATAGCCGTCCGCCGTCCGCTCCTGCATGATGCGGATCAGCCGGCGCACGAGGCGGGAAAAGGTCTCGACGGCCTCGCTCGGATCGACGGCGATGCCGGCCATCGGATCGAAGAAGACGACGAGGTCGATATCGGAGGAATAGTTGAGCTCCGCCGCGCCCAGCTTGCCCATGCCGAGCACGATGAGGCCGGAGCCCTCGCTCGGGCGGGCGGGATCGGGCAGCGTCAGCTTGCCGCTCTCATGCGCCGATAAAAGCAGGTGGTCGATGGCCGCGGACGTCGTCGCCTCGGCGAGATCCGTCAGCAGCGCCGTGGTGCGCCGCGCGTCGAAAATGCGGGCAAGGTCGGCAAGGGCGGTGAAGAAGGCGACCTCGCGCTTGGCGCGGCGCAGCCGCGTCATCAGCACGGCCTCCGTCACCTCGCCGTCCTCCGTCCGCCAGGCCTTGCGGGCGCCGTCGATAGCGGCTTGCACCGCGGGCAGGATCGGCTCTTCGAGCGCGCGGGCGAGCAGGCCGGGATCGATGCGGGCCGTGTCGCGCAGATAGGGCGAGAGCGACAGGGTGGCGACGATGAAATCCTTGAGCGGCCCCTCCTCGCCGAGGAGCCGGGCGATGGCGGCGTGCTCCCTGCCCCAGTCCTTGAGATCGGACAGGACAGACTTGACCTCCGCCTGGCTGAGAGCCCGTACGGGGCTTGCCGAAAGATCGGAAAACCGCGTCGTTTCCGCTGCGCTCATGATGCCTCCTCACCGCATCCGGCCGATGAAAGGCCGGCGCGAAAAGGTGTATCAGTCCGCAACGACGGGGAAAACCATCCTGACCGTCAGCCCCCGATTGTTTTCCCGCTCCGGATGGGTCGCGTCGATCTCCAGGCGGCCGTGATGCATTTCCATGACGGCGCCGGCCAGCGAGAGGCCTAGGCCCGTGCCGGGCTTGGAGCGGCTGGCATCGAGCCGCACGAAGCGCTTCACCACGTCCTCGCGCTTGTCGTCGGGCACGCCCGGGCCGCTGTCGGCGACCGAAAGCACGACCTCGCCCTCCCGCCGTTCGAGGGAAATGCGGATCTCGGGTTCGCCCCCGCTGCCCTCGGCATATTTGATCGCATTGTCGATGAGGTTGCCGAGCGCCTGGCCGACGAGCTCGCGGTTGCCCTTGACCTCGACGCCGTCGGCGATGGCGGTCACCAGCGTGAGGCCGCTGTCCTCGGCCACCGGCTCGTAGAGCTCGGCGCTGTCCTGGGCGATGCCGCTGATGTCGATCGCGCTCATCTCGGCCGGCGCTTGTCCCGCCTCGACGCGGGAAATCATCAGGAGCGCGTTGAAGGTGCGGATGAGCTGGTCGGATTCCCCGATCATCTCCTCCAGCGCCGTGCGGTAGTCGGCCCTATCGCCGCCGGCAAGCGCCGCCTCCGCCTTGTTGCGCAGCCGGGTGAGCGGCGTCTTGAGGTCATGCGCGATATTGTCGGAGACCTGCTTCAGGCCCTCGTCGAGCTTCTCGATGCGGCCGAGCATGGTGTTGAGCGATTCCGACAGGCGGTCGAACTCGTCGCCGGAGCCGCTGGTCGGCAGGCGCTGCGAGAGGTCGCCCGCCATGATGCGCTGGCTGGCGCCGGACATGCGGTCCATGCGTTTCAGCGCATTGCGCCCGATCAGGTACCAGATGGCGAGCGCGCCGAAGCCCATGACGCCCAGCGCCACCATCAGCGCCTGGCGCACCAGATAGCGGAAATTCTCCGGCTCGCCGAGATCGCGGCCGACAAGCACGCGCAGGCCGTTGGAGAGCACGATGACCTGCGCATAGGCCATGGGGCGACTGTTGCCGCGCGCCTCCTCCTGGAAGCGCTGGTAGCGGAAGGGCGTCTCCGTCCAGCCCTCGGTATCGAGCACGCCGGGCTGCAGCGACGCCACGTTGCCGGCCAGCACCTCGCCCGTCGGGCTTGCGATGATGTAGAGATTGGCGCCCGGCTGGCGCGAGCGCCGTTCCAGCGTGCGCAGGAGGCCGTTCATGCCGTTGCCTTCGAAGACGCGCTCGATCTGCTCGACCTCCTGCGCCACCG
Source organism: Shinella yambaruensis (assembly GCF_050859155.1). NCBI lineage: Bacteria > Pseudomonadati > Pseudomonadota > Alphaproteobacteria > Hyphomicrobiales > Rhizobiaceae > Shinella > Shinella yambaruensis. Next base: position 1,132,460 of record NZ_CP150638.1, on the reverse strand, counting down.
CCTCGCGCATCTGCTGGCGCAGCAGCCGTTCCGACATGGAGGAGACGTAGAAGACGAGGAAGGCCGCGCACAGGGCGAACAGCAGCAGATAGACGGCGGAAAGCCGCACCGCGGTCGTGCGATAGAGGGCGGTCAGCCTGCCGAGCATTCGATGCATGGGGTCAGCCCGCCGCCTCGTCCTTCATCATGTATCCCGCGCCGCGCACGGTGCGCAGCAAAGGCTGGTCGAAGTCCTTCTCGATCTTCGAGCGCAGCCGCGAGACATGGACGTCGATGACATTGGTCTGCGGGTCGAAATGATAGTCCCAGACATTCTCCAGCAGCATGGTGCGCGTCACGACCTGGCCGGCATTCTTCATCAGATATTCGAGCAGGCGGAACTCGCGCGGCTGAAGCAGGATCTCCTTGCCGGCGCGCTTGACCGTGTGGGACAGCCGATCGAGCTCGAGGTCGCCGACGCGGTAGACCATGTCCTGCTCCGGCGTGCCCTTGCGCCGCCCGAGCACCTCCACGCGCGCCAGCAGCTCGCTGAAGGCATAGGGTTTCGGCAGGTAGTCGTCGCCGCCGGCGCGAAGCCCCGTCACGCGGTCGTCGACCTGGCCGAGCGCGGAGAGGATGAGCACGGGGGTGTGGATGTTGCGGCGGCGCAGCTCCGAGATCAGCGACAGGCCGTCGCGGCGCGGCAGCATGCGGTCGATGACCAGGACGTCGTAGCTGTTCTCGGTGGCGAGGAAGAGGCCGCTTTCGCCGTCGCTCGCATGGTCGAGCACGATGCCCGCCTCGCGAAAGGCCTTCGAGAGATAGGCGGCCGCCTCCAGATCGTCTTCCACAATCAATATCTTCATCGTGCGGACCTTACAGCATGTTCGGCGGGACTTGGCCAGAGTGCCGTGTCCCGATATGGCAGCGCCGCGAAACCTTGCGATTTCGCGGCGCCGAAAAGCGGATTACGGAGCCGCTCAGCCCTGGTCGATCGGCAGGGCCAGGAAGCGGCTGCCGTCATTGGTCTCGATCTGGAACAGCGCCTTGGAGCGGCCGTCCTTGCGGGCATTGTTGATGACCTTCACCACGTCGTCGGCAGACTTCACGGCCTGGTTGTTGACGGAGGTGATGCGGTCGCCTTCCTTGAGGCCGCGATCGCTGGCGTCGGAGTCCGGATCGACGGAAGAGACCGTCAGGCCGTCGTCGCCCGGCGTGACCGAGATGCCGAGATCGGCAAGCGCCTGCTCGCTGGCGGGCGCTTCCGGCTCGACTTCGTCCGTGCCCGTCGCGGCCTGGATCTGCTCGCCGGCAAGCGTGCCGATCTCGACCGCGATCGTCTCGGACTTGCCGTCACGCCAGACCGAAAGCTCCACCGTCTTGCCGGGTGCGATGTCGGCCACGCGGCGGGCAAGGTCACGCGGGTTCTTGATCGGCTCGCCATCGAGCGCCGTGATCACGTCGCCCTTCTTGATGCCGGCCTTGGCACCGGGCGAATCGGCCTGCGGTTCGACGACGAGGGCACCGGCGGCGTCCGCCAGGCCGAGCGAATCGGCGATGTCGCGGCTCACCGGCTGGATCTGCACGCCGAGCCAGCCGCGGTCGACCTTGCCGTCCTTCATCAGGTCGGCGACGACGCCCTTGGCGACGGAGGCGGGAATCGCGAAGGCGATGCCGACATTGCCGCCGGACGGCGAGAAGATCGCGGTGTTGATGCCGACGACCTGGCCGTTGAGGTTGAAGGTCGGGCCACCGGAATTGCCGCGGTTCACGGCGGCATCCACCTGCAGGTAGTCGTCATAGGGGCCGGAGCCGATGTCGCGGCCGCGGGCCGAGATGATGCCAGCCGTCACCGTGCCGCCGAGGCCGAACGGGTTGCCGACGGCGACGACCCAGTCACCGACGCGGATCTGGCTGTCATCGGCGAAGCTCACATAGGTGAACTTGCGCTTGTCCTTCTCCTCGACCTTCAGGACGGCGAGGTCCGTGCGGCTGTCCTTGCCGACGAGCTTGGCGTCGAGCTCCGTGCCGTCGTTCATCACGACCGTGAAGGCGGTGCCGTCATTGACGACGTGGTTGTTGGTGACGATGTAGCCGTCTTCCGAGATGAAGAAGCCGGAACCCTGCGAGGTCGGGCGCAGATGCGGCTTGCGGTCACGACCGCGGCGATCGCCGCGTTCACCGAAGCGGCGATCCGGCCCGCGGTCGCCCCGGAACTGGTCGGGGCCGCCGAACTCACGGAAGAAGCGCTTCAGCGGATGATCGTCGGGAAGCTCGTCGAAGCCGCGGCCGCCGAAGTTGAAGCTGAAGTTGCTCTCGTCATTGGCCGGCTTGACATCGGACTGGACGCGAACGGAAACGACGGCCGGCGAGACGGCCTCCACGACGTCGGCAAAGCTCGCAACCTGCGGGCCCTGCACCGACACGGCTTCTGCAAAACTCTCGGTGACGCGCGCGGGAATGCCGGTCGCAAGCATGACGGCCGCAAGCCCGGCGACGGTGGTCGTCTTCAGGACGGTCTTGAGGCCTGGACGGAATGCTGAAATCTTGGACATTCTTTGCACCTTTTCTCTCACTTCATGGCTGCGTGCGGCAGCCGATGAGCAAGAGATAGGCGCGTGCACATTACAGCGCACTATCCGCGGCATGAATTTTTGGTAATGTTGGGAAGAAGGAATTAGGCAGTAGGCAGTAGGCAGTAGGCAGTAGGCAGTAGGCAGTAGGCAGTAGAAATATCTCCTTCCCTACTGCCTATTGGCTACTGCCTAATTCCTCATCCCCATTTCCTCACTCCAGAGCCTTTTCCAGCTCGGCCTTCTCCGCCTCCGAAAGCGGCGTTCCCGTCGGCTTGCCGCTGCGCTTGCGCACGAAAAGCACCATCGCCGCCGCGCCCGCGAGGAAGAGCACGATCGGCGCGCCCCACAGGAGCAGCGTCTCGCCGCGCAGGCGCGGGTTCAGCAGCACGAATTCGCCATAGCGCGAGACGACGTATTCGATCACCGCCTCGTCGCTGTCGCCGTTCTTCAGCCGCTCGCGCACGAGAAGCCTGAGGTCGCGGGCAAGCTCGGCATTGGAATCGTCGATCGACTGGTTCTGGCAGACCATGCAACGCAGCTCGGCCGACAGCGCCCGCGCCCGCGCCTCCAGCGCCGGATCGGCCAGCACCTCGTCCGGATTGACCGCGAAGGCCGGAAAAGCGGCAAGCAGGAAGGCCGAGGCGAGGAGCAGGCGGCGCATCATTCCGCCGCCTCCAGCGCCGGCTTGACCTTGCGAACCTTCTGCGGCGCCCCGACGCGCAGCCGCCGGTCGCACAGCGACACGATGCCGCCCGCCATCATGATCAGCGTGCCGATCCAGATACAGAGGATCATCGGCTTCCACCAGACGCGCACGACGATGCCGCCGTCGGCCATTGCATCGCCGAGCGAGACATAGAGCTGGCTGAGCCCGAAGGTGCGGATGCCCGCCTCCGTCGTCGGCATGCGGCGGGCGGAATAGAGCCGCTTGGAGGACCAGACGTCGGTGACGATCACGCCGCCGCGCGCCACGGTGAAGTGGCCGGATTCCTCGGAATAGTTCGGCCCCTGCCCGCGGCGCATGCCGTCGAAGGTCAGCGTGTAGCCGCCGGCCTCCACCTGCATGCCGGGCTTCATTTCGACGACATGCTCGGTCTCGAACGCCGTCACCGCGATGACGCCGATCACCGTCACGCCGATGCCGATATGGGCGAGCGCCGTGCCGAAGGCCGAGCCCGGCAGGCCGATGAAGCGGCGGACGGCGACGTTGCGCGCCACCTTGCCGATGCCGGCGCGCAGCCACAGGTCGGTGATCGCGCCCGCGATCATGTAGAAGCCGATGGCAAGGCCGAAATAGGCGAGCACCGGCCCGCCGTTCTGGATGTAGAGGACCACCGCCGCGCAAACGAGGCCGATGCCCGCCGCCGCAAAGAGGCGCTGGCCGGCGGCGAGCACATCACCCCGCTTCCAGGCGAGCAGCGGGCCGAACGGCACCGCCAGCAGCAGCGGCAGCATCAAGAGGCCGAAGGTGAGGTTGAAGAAGGGCGGGCCGACGGAGATCTTCTCGCCCGTCAGCGCTTCCAGGACCAGCGGATAGAGCGTGCCGGTCAGCACCGTGGCGGCCGCCGTCGTCAGGATCAGGTTGTTGAGGACGAGCGCGCCCTCGCGCGAGATCGGCGCGAAAAGCCCGCCGGCTTTCAGCGTCGCCGCCCGGAAGGCGAAGAGCGACAGCGCGCCGCCGATGAAGAAGACAAGGATGGCGAGGATGAAGACGCCGCGCGTCGGGTCGGTGGCAAACGCATGCACCGAGGTCAGCACGCCCGAGCGCACCAGGAAGGTGCCGAGCAGCGACATGGAGAAGGTGAGGATCGCGAGCAGCACCGTCCAGATCTTCAGCGCCTCGCGCTTTTCCATGACGAGCGCCGAATGCAGCAGCGCCGTGCCGGCGAGCCAGGGAATGAAGGAGGCGTTCTCCACCGGATCCCAGAACCACCAGCCGCCCCAGCCGAGTTCGTAATAGGCCCAGTAGGAGCCCATGGCGATGCCGGCGGTGAGGAAGCTCCAGGCCGCCAGCGTCCACGGCCGCACCCAGCGCGCCCAGGCCGCATCGATCCGCCCGTCGATCAGCGCCGCGATGGCGAAGGAGAAACTGACGGAGAAGCCGACATAACCGAGATAGAGCAGCGGCGGATGGATCGCGAGGCCGATGTCCTGCAGAACGGGATTGAGGTCCTGACCCTCGGCCGGCGCCGGCTGGAGCCGCAGGAATGGATTGGAGGTGAGCAGGATGAACAGCGCGAAGGCCGTCGAGATGAAGCCCTGCACGGCCAGCACGTTGGCGCGCAGCCGCTCGGGCAGGTTGGCGCCGAAGGTGGCGACGAGCGCGCTGAAGAAGACGAGGATGAGGAGCCAGAGCAGCATCGAGCCCTCATGGTTCCCCCAGACCCCGGTGATCTTGTAGATCATCGGCTTCAGCGAATGCGAGTTCTGCCAGACATTGCCCACCGAGAAATCGGAGACGACATAGGCGAAGGTCAGCACCGAGAAGGAGAAGAGCACGAGCAGGAAACCGGCCAGCGCCGCGGCGGGCGCCACGGCCATCAGCGCGCGGTCGCCCCGGATCGTGCCGACCAGCGGCAGGATCGACTGGACGATGACGGTCGCCAGCGCCAGGATCAGGGCATAGTGTCCGAGCTCGATGATCATTTGATCGTTTCCTTGCCGGATAGTTCGACGCCCTGCGCCTTCAGGCGATCCGCGACGTCCTTGGGCATATAGGTCTCGTCGTGCTTGGCGAGCACCGTGTCGGCCAGGAACAGCCCGTCCGTGCCGAACGCGCCTTCCGCCACCACGCCCTGCCCCTCCCGGAAGAGGTCGGGCAGGATGCCGGTATAGGTCACCGGCACCGTCGCAAGCGTGTCCGTCACCGTGAAGGTGATGGTCGAGCCCTCGCCGCGCTTGACCGTGCCGGACTCCACGAGCCCGCCGAGGCGGATGCGCGTTCCCGGCGGCACGTCGGCCTTGGCGAGATCGCCCGGAACGTAGAAATAGGCGATCGACTGGCTGAAGGCGAACATGACGAGCAGCACCGCCGCCACCAGGAAGGCGATGCCGCCGCCGATCACTGCCAGACGTTTCTGCTTGCGTGTCATGGTCCGCTGCCCTCAGCCGAAATCGATAGGTCCCGGGCAAGCGCCAGAAGCTGTTTGCCGTTGTCGCTGTCGGCCGGGAAGGTCTTCAGCGCCGTCTCTAGCGCGGCTTCGGCCTTCGGCCTTTGATCCAGCACAACATAGGAACGGATGATGCGCATCCATCCTTCGATATTGTCGGGATTTTCCTCAAGCTTCGCCGCAAGGCTCTCGACCATGCCCGATATCATCTGCTGGCGGTCGTCCGCCGACATGTCCTGGGCGGCCGCCATGTCGTCCGCCGTCGGATTGCCGAGCGCGCCACCGCCGCCGCCCTGCCCTTCGGCAAGCCCGGCAATATGCCGGTTGACGAGCGGCAGCCAGGGCGCATCGGCCGGCGCTTGCTTCGCCAGGGCCTCGAAGGCTGCGCGCGCCTCGGCGCGCTTGCCTTCCTGCTCCAGCGCCAGCGCCAGATAGTATTCGGCGCGCGGATTGTCCGCCTTCAGCGCCAGCGACTGTTCCAGCCGGGCGCGCGCCTCGGCGGTCACGATGCCGTTCGACTGGGCGATCAGCGTTTCCGCATAGCCGTCCAGCCGCTCCGGCGTCGGCCCGAGCAGGCGGATCGCTTGGGAGAAGGCGTTCGCCGCATCCTCCACCCGGCCGCTGCGATAGTAGATCGGCGCCAGGAGGTCCCAGCCCGCGCCGTCGTCCGGATTGCGCGCCAGATGGTTCTCCGCCTTGGCAATGAGGATGGAGATGTCGTTTCCGGGATTGGCAAGGCGCTCTGCGAGCGGCTGGGCCGGAAGATCCGGCCGGCCGGTCGCGACGTAAAGACAGAGGCCGATGGTCGGCAGCAGCACGATCACGAAGACCTGCGCCAGCCGGTTGCGGCGCCCGGCCGGGCCCGCCCCGCCCTTCGCCTCGGCCTTGCTGGCCGCGATCAGCCGGCGCGCGACCTCCGCCCTAGCAAGCTCGGCCTCGTTCGCGCCGATGAGGCCGCTCGCCTCGTCGCGCTTCAACTCCTCGAGCTGGTCGCGGTAGACCTCGACGTCATGACCGGCGTCACCCGCTGCCGCCGGAGGGCGGCGCAGCAGGGGGAGAAACAGAACGGCGGCAACGGCGGCCGTCAGGATGGCGACGAGAATCCAGAAGAACATGACCGTTCAAATACTGGAACGCGCGACCGTTTCCAATTCCCCAGGGAACAATGACGTGAATTTGAGGCGTTTCGCCGCAACCGTCGAACGGTCAGGCTTGCGCCAACGCATGCCCGCCCCTTTTCGGTGAACCGGATGGCGCCGGAAACAACAATGCTAGGACAGCGGCGCCCAGGCCCCGTCCGCGTTGCGGCAGGCCGCCCCGCGCGTTGCGGTGTCCCGGCCGTCCACGGTCAGCGTGTGGCTGTACTGCCGGCAGTTCTGCGAGCCGACCTGGTAGGGCGCGGCCGCCACCACCGATCCGCTGACGCCCCTGCCCTGCCAGACGACCGGCTGGCCGCCGGGCGCGGCTTCCAGCGCACGGTACTCGGCTTCCAGCGCCCGCTGCATGTCCGCCTTGGAGAGCTGCGCGCCGCCGGCATTGCGGCTGACGAGCCCGCCCTGCAGCGCGGTGATATAGACGCCCGCTCCGGTCGGAACGGCCGTGCCGGCGGTCCCGGCAGCGCCGCCCGATGTGGTCGTGCATCCCGAAACCGTCGCTGTTGCCAGAAGGAGGGGGAAAAAGGCGCCGCGCAAACCCGTCTTCATCCGCTGGGACCGTCTCTCTTCATGAGAGAGCGCTTTCACCCGCCGGCGAAAACGCTCTGATCTTGTGTTCTGCCGCAATTCCGGGTGCAAAACCGCTTCGCGCTTTTGCCGGAACTGCTCTCGCTTTCCGTTTCCACGCGACTGCGGCTGCAAAACCGCCTCGCGCTCCTGTTGGTCTCGTCCCGGAAGCGATACGCCCGCCCGGCACGTCGTCCATCCCGCGATCCTCATCGTCGCGAGCCCCTCCCTTGTTGCATTGTCCGCCGTCTCAGGCAACATCCTTTGTGACGGCCGGCAGGACGAGCCGGGCCAGCAGCCCGCCGCGCGGCCCGCGCGAAAGCCCGAAGGTTCCCTGGTATTCCGAGGCGATCTCGCTGACGATGGAAAGGCCGAGCCCGGTGCCCGGCTTGCTCTCGTCGAGCCGCTTGCCGCGCTTCATCGCCTCGCGGATCTCGTCCGGCTCCAGCCCCGGCCCGTCGTCCTCCACCTCGATGACGATCCAGTTCTTGCGCGCATCGTCATTGCCACGCACCTCGGCCGGCGCCATCAGGGCGCGTACGGCCACGGTCGTGCGGGCATAACGCGCGGCGTTTTCCAGGAGGTTGCCGACCGTCTCCTCGACATCCTGCTGCTCCATCGCCAGCACGAGACCCGGCGGATCGACGGTCAGCGGAAACTGGCATTCGGCGTTGAGCCGCCGCATCACGCGCACCAGCCGCTCCAGCACGGCCTGCGCCTCGGTGCGTGCGAGTACGGATTCGCGCTGGGCGGCGATGCGGGCACGGTTGAGATAGGATTGCACCTGGCTCTGCATGGCTTCGGCCTGCGTGCGCACGAGATCGCCCTGCGGGGCGGCGAGCAGCCGCGATTCGTTGAGGAGAACCGCGATCGGCGTCTTCAGGGAGTGCGCAAGGTTGCCGACCTGCATGCGCGCCCGCTCGACGATGCGCCGGTTGCTGTCGATCAGCGCATTCACTTCGCTCGCCAAAGGCAGGATTTCCCTTGGAAAATCGCCGTCGAGCTGCTCGCTCTCCCCCGCGCGGATCTTCTCCAGCGCCTTGCGCGCCCGGTCGAGCGGCTTCAGGCCGATGAGGATCGCCGCCGCGTTGAGAAGCAGGCTGCCGACGCCGAAGCCGGCCAGCGCCAGATAGAGGCTGCCGGAAAAGTCGTCGATATCGCCCTCCAGCACGTCGCGGTTGCCGACGACGCGAAAACGCGCCGTGCGTCCCTCGTCGTCGAGCACCACTTCCGTCTCGCCCACCTCCACCTCGTTGCCGAAGGAATCGATGGTCGTGTAGAAGCGCTCGTAGCGCGTGTCGAAGGGAATGCTGTCGGTATCGGGGATCGGAATGCTCCCCGTTCCGAGCGAGGACGAGGTCAGCGTCTCGCTTGCCAGCGCCCCGCCGATCGGCTCGACCACCCAGTACCAGCCCGATTGCGGCTGGAAGAAGCGCAGGTCCCCGAGCTGCGGCGTGCCGGTCAGCCGCGTCTCCTCGTCCGCCGAAACGGAGTTGATGACGTTGTAGAGCTGCGCGCGCAGGAGATCGCGAAAGCTCTTCTCCGCGCTCTGGCGGTAGAGCGTCGAGATGACGACGGCGATGACGATGAGCGCGACCGCCGCCCAGAGCGAGGCGAGAAGAAGAACGCGAAAGGTGAGCGAGCGGGAGTGCCTGGCGTTATTTGCCATTGGCGGGGGCTTGCATCCGGTAGCCGAGGCCGCGCACGGTCTCGATCAGGTCGACGCCGATCTTCTTGCGCAGGCGCCCGACGAAAACCTCGATCGTGTTGGAATCGCGGTCGAAATCCTGATCGTACATATGTTCGACCAGCTCGGTGCGCGAGACCACCTCGCCCATGTGATGCATCAGGTAGGAAAGCAGCCGGTATTCGTGCGAGGTCAGCTTCAGCGTCTCGCCGTTGACCGTCGCCTTGGAGCCCTTCGTGTCGAGCCGCACCGGCCCGCAGACGATGTCGGGGCTCGCATGGCCCGCCGCGCGGCGGATCAGCGCCCGGATGCGCGCCAGCACCTCCTCGACATGGAAGGGCTTTGCCACATAGTCGTCGGCGCCGGCGTCGATGCCGGCCACCTTGTCGCTCCAGCGGTCGCGGGCGGTCAGGATGAGGACGGGCATGGCCTTGCCGTCGGCGCGCCATTTTTCGAGGACGGTGATGCCGTCCATTTCCGGCAGGCCGATGTCGAGGATGATGGCGTCATAGGGCTCGGTGTCGCCGAGATAGTGGCCTTCCTCGCCATCGAAGGCCTGGTCCACAACATAGCCTGATTCCTTCAAGGCCTCGCTGAGCTGCCGGCTCAGATTGACGTCGTCCTCGACCACCAGGATACGCATTCGCCCTCTTTCCTATCTCTCTCGTCCCATCACGAACGGCCGGCGGCCCTACATCGGCACGCGCACGGTCACCTTGCGCGGCCGGGCATTGCCCTTGCCGGGCACGAGCACCGTCACCACGCAGGTATCGCCCTTCGGCTGCGCCGAGAGCAGTTCGCCCCCCGTCTGGGCAACCACCTGCGCAGCCGCGTCGCTGCAGTCGCCGGCGACCGCGACGACATCCCGCGCGGTGCCCGTCTCGACGGGCCCCGGCAGGATCAGGCTGGCCGCAAGCGCGGTTATGAGAAGTGGCGAGGCCATGAATGTACTTTCAGGTGCGGATCAGTGTGATGCAAGCAATAAACGATCCACGCTGAATGGCAAATGAATGCCTTGTGGATCGTCAAGCCGCCTCACCGCACCCGCCGGCACGCGGAAATCCGCCCGTAAAGCGCGACGAACCCGCCCAGCGTGCCCACCGCCGCCACGAGGAGATCGGCCAGTTCCCCTTCGTCACCCGCCGTCACCTCGACGCCCGCCGCATTGGCGAGCGAGGCGAGGATCGCGACCAGCGCGCCCCAGACGGTGCGCGACCGGTACCAGGCTTTCGTTTCGTCATTCATCGGTTTTCCTTTCTGTCAGAGAAGGATCGTCGCCCGCGCCGGCAGGCCGAGCGGGATGGCCCGGCCGAGCTGGCGCACGCGGATGGAGAGCGCGGCCTGCGGCGCGCCGAAATCGGCAAGCTCCTGGTCGGCGGGATAGGTGAAGGCCGGCGCCGCGGTCTCGACGCTGCGCACCGGCACCGCGCCGGAGAGGATGTCGAGGCGATAGGCCTCCGCCGGCTCGTCGAGCGGGATCTCGGCGGCAAGCCAGCTGTCCGAATCGATCCGCCCCCGCCGGATCCACGACAAGCGCACGGCGCCGTCGACGTCCCGCCGGCCGCGCAGATGCACCGGCGCCAGGGGCGTCAGCGCCCGCTCGCCGCCGGCAAAGGCGAAGGGACCCGCCTGTCCCGGCGTCATGCCGACAGGCTCGACGAGCCAGTTGGAGAGCCGCCCCACCTCCTCCACGTCGAGACCGAGCGGCAGCACCGCATCGTCAAGCACCACCGCCCGCGTCCCGGCCGCATGGCCGGACGCCATGGCATCCTCGGTGCCATGCAGGGCGCGCAGCAGCCGGGTGAGCCGCCAGCGTCCCGGCGCGATCTCGCTCGCCCCGGCAAAACCGACGATTTCCCAGGCCCCGCTGCCGGCTCTGAGCGCAAGGCGGTTGGCGCCGTTCAGCATGGCCAGCGTGTCCACCGCGGAAAGCCCGCCGAAGGGCAGGTCGAGCACGATCGCCCGCCCCGGATCGAACCGCCCGGCGACGCCCGCCTCCAGCGGCTCGACCAGCGTGCCGATCCGCGCCGGCCGGTCGAGCCGCACGCGGCTGCGATAACCTTCGCTGCCCTCCGAACTCGACACGATCATGGAGCGCCAGGGATGCGCATAGGCCGCGACACGCGCAAAATCCTGCGCCCCGCCCGACCCGAGGACCGGCAGGTCGAGGAAAACGACGTCCGGCGCAAAGGCGTCGCCCACCCCGCTCGCCGGCCGCGGCCGGCCGTCCGGCAGCAACGGCGCCGGGCTGTCCCCCGCCGCGATCGCCCGCGCCTCCACCTCCCGCACCAGCCCGTCGGTGATGCCGGTGATGAGAAAGCGCCCCTCCGGCCCGTCGGCCAGCCGCACGATGTCGCCCGGCGTCACGCCCATCGCGGTCGGCGGCAGGCGGAAGGTGAGCCGGCGCTGCCCCGCCCGCTGGTCGCGCAGCGCCGTCTCGACGCTCGCCGCGGCCGCCCCCGCATGCAGCACCGCCGGCAGCGCCAGCCGCAGCACGCGGTCGTTCTCCCCTGCCATGCGGCGCGAGCGCGCCGTAACGCGCGAATAGGTGCCCGAATCGTCGAAATGGTCGAGGATCGCCTCGCCCGCGAGATCGCTGATATGCCCGCGGCTCTCCTCGAACAGCGCCTCCTCCGGCCGCTCGGCAAGAAGGCCGATCTCCGCCGGCGGCAGCGCGGATTTCAGCCGCGATCGGAAGACGAGCCTGCCGTTCGCCTCCAGCGCATCGATCTGGAAGGCTTCCATCAGCGGCTCGATCAGCGCACGCGCCGAGGTCTGGTCCGCCTGCACGAAACCGGAGAGATCGCCGGCAACGCCCGAGACGTCGAAATCGTGGAACCCGTGATCCTTCAGGATCGCCGCGATGACATCCGCCACCGTCCCGGCCCCGAGCCGCGCGTTCAGCCAGTGCCCGCGCTGCCAGTTGAGCCCGTCCGACCAGAGCGCGGTATCCTCGGGAAAGGCCGGATAGGGCCGCGCATCCCAGGTCCAGAGGAAGACATGGCCCGGATCGACCATGCCGGCCTCCGGCCCGCTGCCCTGCCACCAGCCGTGGTGCGCGTCGAGGAAGCGCCGCTGCACCGCATCGTTGCGCGCCCCGCCGGAATGATAGGGCAGCGCGTTCTCCGAGCTTTTCGGATCGACGAAGACGTTCGGCTGGTTCGCCCCCTTGTCGACCGCCGGGCAGCCGAGTTCGGTGAACCAGATCGGCTTGGAGCGCGGCACCCAGGCGGTGTGGCCGGAAAGCTCCGCCCCGCCCGGCCCGCGCTCGTAGTGGCGATTGCCCCACCAGTTCTCGAGGTCCTTGTAGCGGAACACCCAGGGCTTTCCCGCCATGCCGTCGGTGATGGGCACGCGCTCGCGCGCCACCCGCGCCGCCGCGTCGGGATAATACCAGTCGAACCCCTCGCCGCCGGTGATCATGGCGCGCATGGCCGCCATGTCCTCGGAATGGCGAAACGCGTCCGGATTGCCGGCCAGCGTATCGGCATTCTGCCAGTCGGAGAGCGGCATGTAATTGTCGATGCCCACCGCATCGATCGCCGGGGAGGCCCAGAGCGGGTCGAGATGATAGCGCACCTCGCCGCTGCCGCCGGGCGGCTGGTAGCCGAAATATTCGCTCCAGTCGGCCCCGTAGGTGATCTTCGTGCCCGGCCCGAGGATCGCCCGCACGTCGCCCGCAAGCGCGCCAAGCGCCTCGACGAAGGGAAAGGCCCCGCTCCCGTCGCGCAGCCAGGTCAGCCCGCGCATTTCCGAGCCGATCAGGAAGCCGTCCACCCCGCCCGCCGCCTTCGCCAGCAGCGCATAATGCAGGATCAGCCGCCGGAACCCCTCGTCGCCGGCGGGGCCGGCGATCTCCTCGCCCGAAACGGAAAAGCTCCCCGCCCCGGCCGCGCCGACAAAGGCGTTCACCTGGCCGCGCGCCGAAGCGGTTCCCTCGGCGGATTGTGGATGGCAGGTGATGCGCCCGCGCCAGGGATAGGGCGCCTGCCGCACGTCGCCATAGGGGTCCGGCAGCGCGTTGTCGGCCGGCACGTCCATCATCAGGAAAGGGTAGAGATAGACCTCGATCCCGCGCGCCCTCAGGTCGCGGATGGCCGCGATCACGCTCGCGTCCGAGGGCGTGCCGCCATAGGCCGGCCGGCCCTCGACGCGGCTCACCACATAGGCGTCCGCGCGCGCGATGCCGCAGACCTTCCACGGCCGGCTCTCCTCCAGCCGCTCGGACACCTCCACCCCCGGCAGGATACGGCACTGGCCCGCCCGAAGGTCCGTGCCGAACCAGGCGACCACCAGCCCCACCCGTTCGAGGCCGGGGCACAGCGCCTGCAATTCGTCGATCGAGGCCACCCAGTCCGTTGCCGCCACCAGCGTGTTGCGGTTCAGGTTGCGCGCCTTGCCTTCGGAGATCTTCTCCGTCACCAGTTCGGGGTCATAGCCATGCTCGCTCGATCCCGGAATGACCGTCACCGCCCGGACCTTGCCCTCCAGCGAGCCGACCGGCTTCAGCACCTCGAACTGCAGGATGGGGATGCGGTTGCCGAACGTGTCGAGCGGCAGCCGCTCGAAGACGACATAGGCAAGCCCGCGATAGGCCGGCGCGTTGCCCGCTCCCTGCTTGGCGAGGATCAGCGGATCGGGCGCCTGGTCGGCAGTGCCGCGATGGACGCGCATCTCGATGCCGGTCAGGTCGATCTCCCGCCCGTCCGCGAAGACGCGCCTGATGCCGGCGATCGGCCCTTCGCACACGCCGACGGCGAAGTTGGCGAAATAGCTGAAGGTCTCGACCCGCGGCCCGCTCGCCTTGCCGCCGCTGCGCTCGACGGAGACGTCCTCCTCGAAGCGCGTCGCCCAGATCAGCGTGCCGCCGACACGCGCCGTGCCGTAGACGCGGCTCATCGCCGTGCCTTCCTCCGCCCCCGGCACGCGCCCGTCATTGAGCCGCGCGCCGGGAATCTTCGTCATGCCGTTGATCAGCGAACGGTCGACCGCCGAGCCCGCCAGCGCCCCGACGGCCCGGCCGAGCATGGCGCCGAACGGCCCGAAGAGGCCGCCGAGCGTCGCACCCGCCGCCTGGAAGAGAAGTGTCGCCATGGCTCAGGAAATCTCCGGAAAACGGAAGACGCCGGCGATCCGCCGGCGCCATGCGGGCACGAGCGGCGATTCGGTCACCGCCGCCTGCTCATAGGCATGGATGAAATGCGCGTCTGGCGCCGCGATGCCGGCATGTTTCGCCGCCACCCCCGCCCGCCAGCGAAAGATGAGGATATCGCCCGGCCGCAGCGCCGCGACCGGCAGCGCCGCGCCGCAATGCCGCGCCGCCGCCTCCAGCAGCCGCTCCGCGCCCGCCCGCTCCGCCCAGTCCGCGGCGTAGGCGCCCGGCATCTCCGGCTCCGCCCCGTAAAGCTCCCGCCACACGCCGCGCACCAGCCCGAGGCAATCGCACCCGACGCCCTTCAGCGCGCCCTGATGCCGGTAGGGCGTGCCGATGAAACTGCGGGCGATCGCGACGACCCGGCCGCCGGTATCCTGTCCCGGCCCCTCATCCGGCCTGCCGGCCACCTTCTCCTTGGCTGCGGGGAGAAGGGATTTGCCGCCAAGGTTTCCCGCATGACATTGCCGCGGTGGAAGAAGGCGGTTCGGCATGTCCCCTTCTCCTCGTTCACGGGGAGAAGGTGGCCGGCAGGCCGGATGAGGGGCACCCCGCAGCATCTCACTCATAGAGCGGCCTCCCGTCATGCACCGTCTCGCCGTCGGCATAGCCATAGGTGAAGTCGCTGCCCGGCATGTGCGGAAAACCGCGGAAATTCAGCCCGTTGGAGAACTTGGCCTTGCAGGTCGCAAAGCGCTTGTCGCACCCTGCCGTCACCTGCATCGCATCGCCCGCGGCCACCCCTGCCGGCACCGGCAGCCAGAAGGTCAGCTCGTCGCCGCCCGCCACCTTGCGCTGGTCCTCGATATCCGCCGCCAGCCCCTCCGCCGCGCCGCTCGTGAAGGTGAGCACGCCATAGCGGAAGAACCGCTCGGCAAAGCCGGAGAGCCCGCTCACCCGCAGCCGCATGTCGTCCAGCACCGCGCCTACCGTCGCCGTCGCCCGGAAGGCCGGCGCCGCCGCGTTCACGCCGCACCGGCCGTCGCCCAGCACCGCATCGCAGCGATGTCCGTAGATACGCCCGCGCACCTGGTCGAGCCGGTGCGTCAGCCGCCGCAGCTCGGCGCGAAAAAGCCCGCCCTCGCGGCGCACCTCGCCAAGCTCGGCCGTGCGCAGCAGCAGACGCTGCGCGGGGTTCTGCCAGTTGACCCGATAGACCTCGACCTTCGCCCCGTCGTAGCGCCCCGCCGAAAGGTCCTCGGTGCGGATCGCCTCCGCCGAAAACCCGCCCGCGAGATCGCCGCCCTCGGCCGAAAGCCCGTTGCCGTCCTCCGTCTCGCTCGCTTCGAAGCCGCTCGCCGCCAGGTAGGCGAGCCCACCGAAGGAAAGGTCGCGGTCGTGGTCGGTAAAGCCCATCACCGCGCCGTCGCGCCGCGTCACCCGCCAGGCATGGCACAGCGTCGTCGCCTCGCCGTCGAGATGCGCCTGCAATCCGCCCGGGATCGTCCTCATGGCCGAATCTCCACCAGCGGAATGGAGGGAATGCGCCCGGCATCGAACTGCGCGAGGTCGATGTCGATGCGGTCCGTGTCGAAGCGCACCGGCACGTCGAACGCGTAGCCCGCCCGGATCGCGCCCGAAGCCGGTATCTTGCCCGGCTTGAAGGTGACGACACCCGTCGCATGGTCCACCGTATAGTCCGCCGCCGGCCGCGTGCTGCCCGCCACCGAGACGACCACCGTGCCCATGACCGGCTTTTCGATGGTGCGCACGGTCTCCCCGCCGGCATCCGCATAGCGCTTGACGAGTTGGAAGGCCGCCGTCGCACCGTCCCCCGTGCCGATCTGCTGGTCCGTGGCGCTGACCGCCCCGCCCGGCGCACAGGACTTGTGGTCCACCGGATCATGGAAGCGGAAGCCGTAAAACTGCCCGGCCCGCGCCTCGAAGAAGGCGAGCACCGCATAGAGATCCTCGACCGATCGCACGCCCGAACCCGCATCGTAGCGCCGCCGCGCATCGTGCCAGCGGCGATTGCGGTTCTCCCGCCCGTTGGAAAGGCTGACGATATCCGTCCGCCGCACCGGCCCGCCGCTGGTGCCGAGCGCGACACGCAGCGGAAACCGCACCTCATGAAATCCTGCCATGCCCATCTCTCCGAAAATGCTCCGGCCCCTCATCCCGCTGCCGCGACCTTCTCCCCGCAAGCGGGGAGAAGGAACATGGAGCGCGGTTTTCCCGAATCGCCCGAGCCACTTATCGCGAAACCCTCACCCCGATTCCCTTCTCCCCGCCCGCGGCAGGGCGATCGCCTACGGCGTTCGACGGTGCCGCTCTCCCCTTCTCCCCCGCGGGGAGAAGGTGGCCCGAAGGGTCGGATGAGGGGGTGGCTCGGATCGAGCCTTTGCACCGTCGCCATCCCCCTCATCCGCCTGCCGGCACCTTCTCCCCGCGGGGGAGAAGGGGATGGGGCAACGGTTTCCTTCCACAAGCGATACTCCTGCGCCTCGGGGTGAGGGTCGCAGCAGCGGGATGAGGAGCGTTCGCCCTCACAAACTGCGCTGCCCGCGCCCCACGGCGCGCGTCAGCATGGCCGCGATCTGCCCCTCGGACTTGCGGAAACTCGCCGCATCCTGCGCCGTCACGTTGAAGACGATGCGCGTCCCGCCGCCCTCGCCGGCGACACCCAGCGCCCCATCCGGCCCGCGCTTCAGGGGCAGGATCGCCTCCGCCCCCGCTTCGCCCATCAGCCCGAGCCCGCCGCCGGTCCCGAAATAGGTCGGCGAGGCCACGACCCCGCCCTTGGCGAAGGGCGTGGCGCCGCCGAGCAGGCCGGAAAAGCCCGACGACAAAAACCCTTCCAGCGGCTTCAGCCCAACGGAAAGCGCAATGTCGCTCATGCGCAGCGCCAGCCCGCGCAACACGCTCTCCAGCCCCTTGCCGTCGACGACCGCACCCTTCAGCGCGTTCGTCAACGCCGCGCCGAAGGAGCGCGAGCGCGCCTCCAGGTCGTCGAAGATCGCCGAAAGCTGCCCGGCATCGTCGAGCGTGCCGGCAAGCGGTCTGTCATCCGTATCCGCCATCGTTCACTCCTTGTGGTCGGGAAAGGCGCGCATCAGCGCGGCAAGCGCATCGCGCCCGGGCGCCGGCGGCACAGGCCGCAGCACGCCGAGCGCGAAGGCCAGCTCGCGCGGCGTCATCGCCCAGAAATCCGTCGCCGAAAGCCGCATCCGGCAGAGCCCGGCATGAAGCGCCGCCTCCCAGGGAAAGGCCGCCCTCCTCCCGTTCAGCCCGGATGCGGCCCCGGAGGGTTTTCCGGCCGCGCCTCCGCGCCCGGCCCGAAGGTCGCCTGCAACAGCTCCGCCGCAATGCGCGCAAAGCCGGAGAGGCCGTCCGCCACCGCCATCGCCGCCACGTCCTCGTCGGAAAAGAGGTTGCCGCCGCCGCGCAGCCCCGCGCCGATGATGCGGATGAGATCGCCCGCCTTCAGCCGCCCGGAGGAGAAGCGCTCGGCAAGCCCCGTCAGGCTGTCGACGGCAAAGGCCGTCTCCAGCTCCGCCAGCGCCCCGAGCGTCAGGCACAGCACCCGCCGCTCGCCGTCGAGGACCGCCTCGATCTCGCCGCGGTGCCGGTTCGCCCGCGCGCCCATCAGAGCGCCCCGAAGGTGAGCAGCCCGGCCGATTCCAGCGCGATCTCGAAGACCACCTCGCCGTCATGCGCGCCGGAATAGTCCAGCGCTGCAATCTGGAACGGCCCCGCGACCGTGCCGAAATCCGGGATCACGATCTGCCAGGCGAGGATCGTGCCGGCGAAGAACAGCGAGCGCACCAGCGCGTCCGACGCCTGGTCCTTGAAGATGCCGGCGCCGGACACCGCCGCGCGCTGCACGCCCGCCCCACCCAGCAGTTCGCGCCAGCGCCCCGCCGATTCCGCATCCGTCACATCGACGAGCTGCGCATTGAACGACAGCCGCTTCGAACGCAGCCCCGCAACGGTGACGAAACCCGCCCCGTTGTCGATCTTGATGAGGAGCTCGCGCCCCTTCTGTGCCACCATGGCAAGGTCCTTTCCGAAAGAGAGGTGTCAGGCATGCGGCTCCGTCACCGCCCGGAAGCGCATTTCCGCGCGGTGGAAGCGGGACTTGCCGTCGCGGCGAAGCCGCGTGTCGCGATGGAAGAGCAGGACGAGATGGTGCCCGGCCAGCACCAGCGCCGCGTCGTCGAGCGCCGCGCGCACGGCGACGGCCATCGCCTGCACCTGCCGGTGCCCCGCCGCCTCGGACCAGGCCTCCAGCGTCACCACATGTTCCTCGCCCGTCTCGCTCGCCGTCGAATGGTCGATACTGTCGATGCCCGCGATCACGAGCAGCGGCGCCGCCGGCCCGTCGGGCCTTCGGTCGGTGATGCCGTTCGCGCCGACCAGCGCCGTCAGCGCCGCATCGCCCGAAAGCCTGGCGAAGATCGCCTTCTGCAGGGCCGATGCCGCGCTCATGGCTGGATCTCCTCGCAGTCGCAGAGCGTATAGCGCCCCGTCTCGTCCGGATCGCGAAAGGCGCGGATGGCGAAGATCCGCGCGCCCTTGCGCAGCCGCATGCCGCCGGCAAGGTCGCCCCGCCGCCGCAGCCAGATGCGGTGCGTCACCGTCACCGGCAGCGTGCCCGCCGCCTCGTCCGCCCGCGCCGCCACCGGCTCGATCGCCGCCCAGAGCGTTGCCAGCGCCGCAAAGCCGCGCTCCACGCCGCCCTGCCCGTCCGGCGTCTCGACCGGCCCTTCCAGCGTCAGCCGCGCGGAGAATGCGCCGGGATCGATGATCCTCGCCTTCGCCATCACAGCCTCCGCAGCCGGTAGGGCGCCACCAGCCGGTCGTAGCCCGCCGGCACCGTGCCCGGCTGGTCCTGAGGCGAAAGCACCCCGCGCAGCTCGAACATGGCCGCCACATGCAAGAGCAGCGCCCGCTTCAGCCCGTCCGGCACATCCGCGCCGCTCTCGCCGAAGCCGGCGGTGAAATCGATCTCGATGCCGTTGAGCGCCCGCCCGCTCGCCGGGCGCGCCGGAAGCAGCAGCCGGGCCGGCCGCGCCGTGCCGTCGAGCAGATAGCCACTCGCATCGACCGCGACCGGCAGTCCGGCGGCGTCATAAACCGTCACCATCTCAATGGTTTGCACCGGCCCCCTGGCAATCTGAATCACCCGCGTTTCGGGCCAGTCGTCGAGATAGAGGCGCAAGGGGCGCGTGATCAGGCAAAGCCCCGTCGCGGCCTCCAGATGTTCGCGCGCCACGCGGACCAGCGCAGACAGCAGCGCATCCTCGTCGGCCGCATCGAGGCGCAGATGCGCCTTCGCCTCGGCAAGCGTCACCGGCTCCACGGCCGGCGGCAACAGTTCCGCAATGGTCATGATCGTCCTTCGCGATGGAGAAAGGAATGCGGGCGCGGCCGGGAGGAAACCGCGCCCGCCGGCACCGGCGCCAGGGAACGCCGCGGGTGCACACTTTGCGTCATCCTCGGGCTTGACCCGAGGTTCCACAGCCGCGCGACGGCGGGTGGATGGTCGGGTCAAGCCCGACCATGACGGCGCTGTTGGACGGGGTCGCTCAGCTCGCCGCGAACTTCACCAGCTTGATCGCCTCGAAATTCTGCACCCCGCCGCCGACGCGCTTGGTCGTGTAGAACAGCACATAGGGCTTGGCCGAATAGGGATCGCGCAGCACGCGCACGCCCGTGCGGTCGACGACGAGGTAGCCGGAGCGGAAGTCGCCGAAGGCGATGGAGAAGCTGTCGGCCGCCACGTCCGGCATGTCCTCGGCCTCCGCGATGGCGAAGCCGAGCAGCGAGGCCGCCTGCCCCGCCGAGGCCGGCGGGCGCCAGAGATAGTTGCCGTCCGCATCCTTGAACTTGCGGATCTGCCCCTGCGTCTTGCGGTTCATCACGAAGGTGCCGTTCTGCCGGTGCCCCGCCTTCAGCGAATAGACCGTGTCGAACAGCGTGTCGGAGGGGCTTGCGGCCTTGAAGGCCCCGGCCGCGCCCGTCGCGATATAGCCGATATTGCCCCAGCTCCAGCTCGCGTCGGCGACGGCCGTGTAGCCGAGGAAGCCCTTCGGCTTGTTGGTGCCGTCGCCAGAGACGAAGGCGGTGCCCTCCTGCTCGGCGAAGACCATGTCGATCTCCGAGGCGATCCAGCCCTCCACGTCCACCGCCGCGTCGTCGAGCAGCGCGGCCGTCGCCGCCGGCATGGCGTAGAGCTCCATGGTCGGGAAGGAGAGTTCGGCAAGCTGCGCATTGCCCGTCTGCGGCCGCGCGGCGGTTTCCGCCACCCAGCCCGCCGCCATGCCGCCCGTCGCGAACGGCTTCTTCAGCACCGTGCCGGAGACCTGGCGCACGGTCGCCAGCGCCCGGATCGGCGAGACGGCGGAAAGCCGGCGGCCGATCTCCGTGTCGGTCTCCGGCGGCACGAGATAGCCGCCATCCGCCGCCGAGCCGACCGACATGGCCTTGCCCTCCAGCGCCCGCAGCGCGCTCTCGTCGCCGCGGCGCATATAGGCGGAGAAGGCCGCCTTGTGCTCGGCCGCCTCGAAGCCGCCCTCGCCGCCGCCGAGCGCCGGGCGCGCCTTCTTCAGCGCCAGCTGGTCGATGACGCGCTTGTGCTCGTCCATCGCGCGGTTGATGCGTTCCATCTTGTCGCGCGTCACCACGTCGGCGGTCAGCTTCTGCTCGATCTCGCCGAGCCGGCGGTCGTTCGTCTCCTTGAAGGCCTCGAAGGCCTCCATGAAATCGTCGAAGGCGGCGGTCATCGTTTCCGGCACGGCCTTGATTTCCGGCGCGGTCTTGTGGCTCTCCATGCTGTCTTCCTCTTCTTCGGTTGGCATTTCCAGCCGAAGCGAAACCGCTTCGGCGTCGGGTAAAACAAAAGCCTAGCGTTTCATCATCCGGGCCGCCCGGCGCATGAGGCGCACGAGCTCGGTCTCCCGGTCGCGGAACCACCGCGCATTCTTCACGTTCGACACCCGCGCCGAGGGCAGCATGGGAAAGGTGACGATCGAGATCTCCCAGAGGTCGGCCTCCAGGATGCGGCGCACGCCGCTCGTCCGGTCGGTCTTCGAGCGCACGGTCTGGAAGCCGATGGAAAGCCCGTCGAGCGCGCCCGACTTCATGAGGTTCAGCACCTCGCGGGCCCGCGCCACGCCGGGCGAAAGCACGCCCTCGACATAGAGCCCCCGCCCGTCCTCGCGGATCGTCCGCCAGCGCCCGAGCGGCTCGGCCGGATCGTGCTGAAACAGCATGCGCACGCCGGAGGCCCCGCGCTTTTCCAGCGAGCGGGAAAAGGCGCCCGGCGCGATCGTGTCCTTGCCAAGGTCCACCTCGCCGAAGAGGCTCGCATAGCCGGAAAACAGCCCGTCGCCGGAAACGCCCGAAAGCGTCAGATCGGCATATTTCTTCGTCCGCCAGACCGGCAGGTCGTCGGTGATCATGGTCTTCTCCGATGATGTGAAGGGGGATAGGCGGTAGCCAATAGGCGGTAGCCAATAGGCAGTAGGCAGTAGGCAGTAGGGATCGGCGCAGCGCAGCCCCAACCACCAATTCCCTATTCCCTACTGCCTATTGGCTATTGCCTACCGCCTATTCCCTCATCCGCTCCGCCAGCCGCGCCAGCACCCCCAGCCCCCACCAGGCCGAAAGGCTGGCCGCCGCCGAGCCGGTCAGGAGCATCTCCGCCGGCCCGAGATAGCCGGCAATGCCGAGCCGCACCGCGATCCACAGCCCCGCCGGCCCGCCGAAGACGAGGCCGCAGGCAAGCCCCGTGAGGAACCGGCACGCCGCCTCGCGGCGGCTCCTCGGCAGGAGATAGATGAGCGAGACGGCCGCGCCCGCCGACGCGCCGATCAGCCGGGCCGTCCAAAGCCCGCTGTCGTTTCCGAAGTCAGCCATTGTTAAGCCTTTCAGATTATTATGGAAATCTGAGATAGCGGGCCGCACGCGGCCGAAAGCGCCGGCTTTCCGCCAAGGAAGCCGGGCCGATCAGCGAGTCTTTTGAATCCCTTGCGGCGCTTTGCTGGAAAACCGATTCAAGGTTTTCACAAGTCGGGTGCGGTACTCTGCAAAGTGATTCACATGTGCAGCGCAACCAGTTAATTTTCCTGGAGAAAGCAGCAATCCCGGCCCCTCACCCTAACCCTCTCCCCGCAAGCGGGGAGAGGGGACTTGCCTCACGAACGGTAGTGATTGGGGAAACCGCCACGGCATATCCCTTCTCCCCGTTTACGGGGAGAAGGTCGCGGCAGCGGGATGAGGGGCAGGCATCCCCGCCCCCTCAATACCCCACCGCCCGCCGCTTCTCCTCGTCCGTCAAGAACCCCGCCGCGCCCACCCGGGCCCAGAGCTCCGAGCGCTCGTCCGCCAGCCCGCTCACCTGGTCGAGATCCGGCACCAGCCGCAGCCCGTCATCCGACCCTTCGGAAAACCACCCCGCGAAGGCCGCCGCCGTGCGCTGCACCAGCGGCAGCACGGTGAGCCGCCAGAAGGCCCGGTTGGCCTCCTGGTAATTGGCATAGGTGGCATCGCCCGGAATGCCGATCAGCATCGGCGGCACGCCGAAGGCGAGCGCGATGTCGCGCGCCGCGCCGTTCTTGGCCTCGACGAAATCCATCTCGCGCGGGGAAAGCCCCATCGCCTTCCAGTCGAGCCCGCCTTCCAGCAGCATCGGCCGCCCGGCCCGCGCCGGTCCGGAATAGCCCTCCTCCAGCTCCGATTTCAGCCGGCCGTACTGGTCGGGCGTCAGGTTGCCGCCCTCCTTCGGCTGGTAGACGAGCGCGCCGGAGGGCCGCGCCGAATTGTCGAGCAGCGCCTTGTTCCAGATGGCGGCCGCATTGGAGAGGTCGAGCGCCATGGACGCCGCCTCCAGCGGCGCGAAACCGAGCTGGTCGTCGAGCGGATGAAAGAGGCGCAGATGCAGGATCGCCTGCCCCTCGCCCGCGGGGTGCCGGCGCACATGGCCGCCGACGCGATATTCATAGGCCTCCGCCCAGCCGTCCCGCCCCTCGACGATGCGCACCCGGTCGGGCCTCAGCAGATGGAGTTCGCGCAGGTCGTCGCCCACCCGCACCCCCTCCACGAAGGCATTGCCGGAAAGCAGAAGATGCCCGTAGAGCGTCTCGAAGAAATCCGCGCCTGCCTGGCGCGCGTTCGGCCGCGACAAGAGCGAAAGCAAGGGGTCGTCCGGCCGCTCCGCCTCGCCCTGATAGGCAAGCCAGGGCACGGAGGCCGCCGCTTCCGCGATCATGCGCACCGCACGGTGCGCCACCGGGTTCTTCATGAACCCCTCGCGCGACAGCGAGGCATAGGAGCGGGACGACCAGTGCGCCCGCCCCTCGGCCGTCAGCGCGAAGAAGCCCGACGCCTTGGTCTCGGCCGCCCGGCGCTGCCGCGCGAGGAAGGATGGTAATTTCATGGTGCCCTCCGATTGTATCGATTCGCCGATGGTCCGGGCGGTGTGCCGTGCGGGTGGATCCTCGGGTCGAGCCCGAGGATGACGACAGAAGAAAAGCATGAAGGGCCACCGCACCGGATCCGCATGCCGCATCGTTCCATGGGATGGAAACCCGATCCTCCCCTCCGTCATCCTCGGGCTCGACCCGAGGATCCACCCGCACGGCACGCCGCCCGCTACCCGCCCAGCGCGGCGAAAAACGCCCGCCCGTAGCCCGCCACCTTTTCCGCCCGGTCGAGCCCGTTGATGATCCGCCGCGCGCCGACCCAGTCGGCCCGCGTGCCGGAGAAATGATCGGCCAGCCGCCGTCCGGTGAAGGCGCCGCGCAGCATGCCGGTGAAGAGGATCTCGACCGACACCGCCATCTCCATCGCAAGCTCCGGCCGGCCGACGAGATCGATGCCCGTCAGCCCGGCCAGCCGCGCATAGTTGCGCCGGTGGGTGATCTGCACGAGCCCGCGCCCGAGCCAGCTCTTCCCCGCCGCATCGCGCCGCCAGTAGGGCGCGGAAACCTGCGGCAGCCGTCCGGCCGCGAAGGCCCGGTCGAGCCGGGCGATCGCCGCCGCATCCGTCGCCGCGAAGGTCTCGCGCACCGGCTGCAGGCGCCCGCCCGTCTCGTGATGGGCCGTCGCCAGCATGTAGGCGAGGAAACGCCGGTCCTCGACCTCGCCGCGCTCGAAGCGGTCGAGCAGCGCCGCCAGCCCCGCGACCTGTGCGCTTGCCAGCCGGCCGCCATACAGCGTGCCGCGCACCGCATCGAAAAACGCCTTGCGATCGATTGCCATCTCAAATCCCCCTAACCCGCGGTTCGCCCGCCCGCTCCAGCACCAGCGCCGTCAGCGCCCAGACCAGCGCATCGAGCCGGTCCGGCGAGCGGCCGGAGGAGAGCCCGTCCGGCCCGAAATCGCACATCTGGTCCTCCAGCTCGGCAAAGGCGGCCGCATGGACCACCCGCCCCTGCTCGTAAAGTGCGGCCACCGGCTCGGCGCGCAGGAATTTTCCGCGCGTCGCCCGCACGGTCGCGACCGGCAGGTTCGCGTCGACGCTTTTCAGCATCGCCGTCACCATGTCGCCGCCCTGGTTCACCTCGGCGACCACCCGGTCCGCGTCGAAGCGCCGGAAGGCGCGCACCACGGCGCCCGCCCAGCCCGCAGGGCTTGCGCCCGTCACCGAGCAGTCGGCGAGCACCACCGCCCGCCCCGCCCCGTCCAGCCCCGCCACGACGATGCCGCAGACGGAGGCCGCCGAGGCCGTCGCCGGCGGATCGACCGCCACGACGATGCGCGAGAGCGGCCCGGGATTGCGCTGGCGGATCCCCTCCAGCCGCGCCCGGTTCCACAGCGCATCCTCGCGGTCGGCGATCAGCTCGCCGTCCAGCTCCTGCCGCCCCAGCCGCGTGCCGCCATAGCGCTCGGCCATCGCCGCAAGGAAGCCCGGCGCCAGGTTGCCGGCATTGTCGTCGGTGCGGATGCGCCGCACCGCGGTCTTCGGATCGCCCGCCAGCGCCCGCAAGAGCGGCACCGGCCGGGGCGTCGTCGTCACCAGCACGCGCGGATCGTCCCCGAGGCGCAGGCCGAATTGCAGCATGTCCCAGGTCTCCTGCGCATGTTTCCACTTGCCGAGCTCGTCGCACCAGGCGAGGTGGAACTGCGGCCCGCGCAGGCTCTCCGGGTCCTCGGAGGAGAAGATCTGCGCGATCGAGCCGTTCGGCCAGACGAGCCGGCGGCGCGAGGCCTCGAAGTCCGGCCGCGCCCGCCCGGCGATCCGGCAGATGCCCGATACGCCGTCGATCATCACCTCGCGCGCATCGCCCAGCGTCTCGGCCACCAGCGCGATGCGCAGGTCCGCCTTCAGGCTGGCGATCGCATGCACCCATTCGGCGCCAGCCCGCGTCTTGCCCGAGCCGCGCCCGCCCATCAGCAGCCACACCCGCCAGTCGCCGTCGGGCGGCATCTGGGCAAGGCGGTGGTGGAAGTGCCAGCCGCGCATCTGGCGCAGGCTGGTCGGCGTTATCGGTGTCGTGCGGGCAGGCTCGATTCCTTCGGCCTGGCCCCTCATCCCGCTGCCGGGACCTTCTCCTTGGCTGCGGGGAGAAGGGGGAACAGGCGCTCGATTGTTCCAGTCCTCTTGCTCCCGATGGGAAGGAGACCCGGGCCTCATCCCCTTCTCCCCGCTTGCGGGGAGAAGGTCCCGGCAGGGGGATGAGGGGCAAGCCTCAGACGAGAGGCAGGCTTCACCGCTCCTCCGCCGCGACATCCCCGCCTCCAGCGCATCGGCTTCAACGCTAAACGCCGTCCGCCCCCGTTCTTCCTCGATCATCCTCAAGCCCGCAGCCGCCGTCCGCATATCCGCATCGATTGTCTTCCCGATCGCCCGGCAGGCGCGCCGCTCTCTACGGCCCGCTTTCCGCGCGCGCGGCAGCATCGCCGCCAGGCCCGAGCCCGCGCATCCAGTCTTCCTTCGCCGCATTCAGCCGTTCCTTCACGCGATCCTCGACAAGCCGGTCGAACTCCGCCGCCAGCGCCGCCTCGTCCTCGGCGCCGTCGGCGGCCGCGTCCGCCTCGGCCCGTGCATTGAGAAGCGTGCGCTGCAGGCTGTCGATCTTCTCCAGCGTGCGCACGATCAGCGAGACGGCCTCGATGGCCGCCTTGGCGTCCGCCTGCGCCTGCTTGCGGAAGGCCTCGTCCTGTGCGGCATCCGCATCCTCCTCGGCCAGCGCCTTCTGGCTCTGGAAGCGCTGGAAGCGCTCGCGCAGTTCCTTGGTCATCTCCAGAAGCATCGCCTGCATGTCGAGAAACGGATCGAGCGGCGCCTGCGCCTTGATGTCGAGCAGCGGCGCCGCGCCGCCCTCGAAGAGCGCCGGCCGCCCCGCCAGCCCGTCATAGACCGCCGGCGTCGGCGAGACGCCGAAAAGATCGAGATCGATCGCATCCATTCTCGGTCCTCCAAATGAAAAGGCGCCCGGTCCGAAGGGAACGAGCGCCTGTCAATAAATTCCTGCGTCCAGATGCGGAAAGCCGGCCGCGGGCGAAGGCCGCCCCTGTCCCGGCCTCCGGGAAAACCGGGCTGGCTCCCTCCACCCGCACCTTTCCGACTATGCCATGACCCTACCAGACGACCGTGACGCCGTCAAGGACTATTTTCCTATTTTCTGCAAAAACTTTTCGGCCGCAGGAAAGGGTGCTACCTTTCCGCCCATGATATCCGACGATCTCGTGACCATTGCGCTCGGCATGCCGGGGGCGCGGGAAAGTGCTCATTTCGGCAAGCGCGACTTCCGGGTGGGCGAGAAGGTTTTCATGACCCTGCCGGAGGCCGGCCGTGCCGTCCTGAAGTTCACGCCGGACCAGCAGGCGCTGGTCCTGGAGACCGATCCGGGCCTGTGCGCGCCGGTACCGGGCGGCTGGGGGTCGAAGGGCTGGACGTCGCTTTATTTCGACGGCGCGGACGCCGCGCGGGTGCGCGAACTCATCGATACCGCCTGGCGCAACGTGGCGCCGAAGAAGCTCGTCGCGGCAAGCCTCCCCTGAAGCGCCGCTACTTGCCCTTTCCCACTTCCAGCGGCCAGGTCACCAGATAGTCCTCGTAGTCGTCGACATCGAGGCCCTCCTCGCTCACCGTGCGGCCGCGCGCGGAAATGCCGGCCTGGTGCACGGTGTCGGGATCGCCGGACACCAGCGGATGCCACCAGTAGAGGTCCTCGCCGTCGCGGATGAGGCGATAGCCGCAGGTCGGCGGCAGCCAGGAGATCTTTTCCACACTCTCCACCGTCAGGCGGATGCAGTCCGGCACGGTCGCCTGCCGGTTCTCGTAGTCGGAGCACCGACAGCTTTCCCCGTCGAGCAGCACGCAGCGGATCGAGGTCCAGGCGATCTCGCCCGTGTCCCAGTCCTCCAGCTTGTTGAGGCAACAGAGCCCGCAGCCGTCGCACAGGCTCTCCCATTCCGGATTGGTCATCTCGGCGAGAGTCTTGGTCTTCCAGAACGGCAGGTCGTCCGGCTTTTCGGCACTCTTGATCGTCATCTCCGACCCCTGAACCCCTTGGGCGCAAAGGTCAAGGGGCCGGCTGCCAGGACCAATCGGCGAAATCCGTTCTGTTGCCTTCAAAAGACTGATATCCTCACTGAATAAACCGGTGGTGAGAGGACGTTAACCCAACGCAGGCAGGCTGCGACCCGCCCCCGCCAAAGGTATGCGAACCGTGGAAGACGACAGCCAGACGCCGACAAAACCCCGCCGCCGCAAGCGGCACATCCTCCTGCGCATCGATTCCTGGATCGATTCCACGGTCTGGAACGCCGGTTTTCGCGCGGCCGAGATCTGGGAGGAGATCACCATCTTCTCCCGCCGCTTCCACGTCAAAGGCTGGAAGAAGGCGGTCTTCGAGGTCGCCGGCGAGGGCATGAACCTCGGCGCCGCCGGCTTCGTGCTGCTGCTCGCCCTCGCGCTCCCCGCCTTCGAGGAGACCAAGGGCAACTGGCGCGCCCAGAGCGATTTCGCCGTCACCTTCCTCGATCGCTACGGCAACGAGATCGGCCATCGCGGCATCATCCACGAGGATTCCGCGCCGATCGACGAACTGCCCGACCACCTGATCAAGGCGGTGCTGGCGACGGAGGATCGCCGTTTCTTCAGCCATTTCGGCATCGATTTCCTCGGCCTTGCCCGCGCCATGAACGAGAACGCCCGGGCCGGCGGCGTCGTGCAGGGCGGCTCGACGCTCACCCAGCAGCTCGCCAAGAACCTGTTCCTGTCCAACGAGCGCACCATCGAGCGCAAGATCAAGGAGGCCTTCCTCGCCCTCTGGCTGGAAGCCAACCTCTCCAAGAAGGAGATCCTGCGCCTCTATCTCGACCGCGCCTATATGGGCGGCGGCACGTTCGGCGCGGCCGCGGCGGCGCAGTTCTATTTCGGCAAGAACGTCACCGACGTGAACCTTGCCGAATCCGCCATGCTCGCCGGCCTCTTCAAGGCCCCCGCCCGCTACGCCCCGCACGTCAACCTGCCCGCCGCCCGCGCCCGCGCCAACGAGGTGCTGACCAACCTCGTGCAGGGCGGGCTGATGACCGAGGGCCAGGTGATCGCCGCGCGGCGCAACCCCGCCACCGTCATCGACCGCAACGAGAAGGCGGCGCCCGACTTCTTCCTCGACTGGGCCTTCGAGGAGGTGCAGCGCATCGCCAGGCCCTTCGCCCAGCATTCCCTCGTCGTGCGCACGACCATCGACATGGGCCTGCAGGCCGCCGCCGAGGAGGCGGTGGAAAGCAGCCTTCGCCAGTACGGCGAGAGCTATCGCGTCCGGCAGGGCGCGCTGGTCATGGTGGAGAACGGCGGCGCCGTGCGCGCCATGGTCGGCGGGCGCGACTATGGCGAAAGCCAGTTCAACCGCGCCACGCGCGCGCTGCGCCAGCCGGGCTCCTCCTTCAAGGTCTATACCTATTCGGCCGCGATGGAATCCGGCATGACGCCGGAGACGACCATCGTCGACGCGCCGATCAGCTGGAGCGGCTGGTCGCCGCAGAACTACGGCCGCAGCTATGCCGGCCGCATGACGCTGATGACGGCGCTCGCCAAGTCCATCAACACCGTGCCCGTGCGCCTTGCCAAGGACAAGCTCGGCACCAAGCGCATCGCCGAGATGGCCAAGGCCATGGGCGTCGAGACGCCGATCCGCACCGACAAGACCATGCCGCTCGGCACCTCCGAGGTCACCGTGCTCGACCAGGCGACGGCCTATGCCGTCTTCCCCGCCGGCGGCGTCTCGGCGCGCCGCCACGGCATCAGCCAGATCCTCAACTACGACGGCGACATCCTCTACGATTTCGGCCGCGACGAGCCGCCGGCGAAGGAGGTGCTGTCCGAGCAGGCCATGTCCTCGATGAACCGCATCCTCGTCACCATCCCGGTGAGCGGCACGGCGCGGCGCGGTGCACTCGACCGCGGCATCGTGTCGGGCGGCAAGACGGGCACCACCCAGGCCTATCGCGACGCCTGGTATGTCGGCTTCACCGGCAACTACACGACCGCCGTCTGGTTCGGCAACGACGACTATACCTCGACCAACAACATGACCGGCGGCTCGCTGCCCGCCATGACCTTCAAGCGCCTGATGGACTATGCCCATCAGGGCATCGAGCTGCGCCCCATCCCCGGCATCGAGAACCCCCTGCCCGACGGCAAGAAGGCGAACGAGGTGGCCGCGACATCGAGCGACGAGAGCGCGCTGCCCGCGCTCGTGCGCCCGCGCTCGCTCTCGGCGGACGTGACGAAGCTCCTGAAGGACGTCGCCCGTGAGCTCGGCGCGGCGCCGGCGCTGAAGGCCGATGGCCGGGTCGCCGCGCTCGACGGGGCGCTTGACCTTGCTCGCGCGAAGCGGACAGAGTGACGGCAACCTGATTCCAACGGTCGATCGCCTTGCTCCGTACGCCCCTCGTCATCGCCACAGCGCTCGCCGTCGCCTTCGGCCTCGGCATCCTGAGCTCGATCTATGCGCTGCGCGCGACGGTCGGCTTCGGCGCCATCGCGCTCGGGCCCTGGACCGCCTTCCCGACCGCCCAGACGATCGACGCCGACCCCTACGCCAAGGCCCACCGCGCCCGCGACGGCAAGCTGCTGCTCGGCGGCGCGGAAGGCCTCACCTTCACCGCCGCCACGGACAGCGCGAACCGCACGCTCGTGGAAAACTGCCGCTACGAGATCCGCGGCATCACGCCCCCCGCCCGCCTGTGGACGCTGCATGCGGCGGACCGTAACGGCAATCCGCTGGAGGGCGCCCGCGCCGGCCTGCCGACGGGCCTCAACGCCTGGTCGGTGCTGCGCGGCACCGACAGCAATTTCTCCATCCGCATCGCCTCTTCGGCGACGCCCGGCAACTGGCTGGCCGTGCCGGAAGGCAGGGCGCCGTTCCTGCTGGTCATGACGCTGCTCGATACGCCGACCGCCGGCAGCTCCGGCGTCATCGACCTTGCCATGCCCGGCATCGTCAGGCTGGACTGTGCCGATGCGTAGCTTCCTCTACGCCATCGCCGTCGGCCTTGTCGGCGCGGCGCTGCTGCACATCGTCATCATCCTCTCGCTGCCGAGTTTCACCGGCCGCGACGCCTATACGCGCGTGCAGGCCTTCGGCGAGACGAACCGCTTCTTCCCCCTGGCCGATGCCGGCGATACGCTGGTGCCGATCAACGACGACCCGGCGATGAAGACGGCGGTCTGCGCCTTTTCCGTGGAGAACGGCCCGATCCGGCTGTTTGCCGAGGGCGAGGTACCGTTCTGGTCGCTCGCCGTCTATGACAGCGCGTCCAACGAGGTGTTCAGCATGAACGACCGCACCTCGGTCAGCGGCGCGCTCGACACGCTGGTCGCCACGCCCATCCAGCTCATCGGCATCCGCAAGGCCGTGCCGGCGGAGCTGGAACAGTCGATCCTCGTGGAAATGCGCGGGGAGGAAGGCTACGCCGTGCTGCGCACCTTCGTGCCGACGCAAAGCCGCGAGGAAGCGGCAACCGCCTTTCTGGCGGATGCAAGCTGCGAGCCCTTCACGGCGGAACAATAGGAAGGATCGCTCCGAAAGGAGCCTTGCTTGACGACAACTCCGCCTCTCCCTTCGTCGTCATCCTCGGGCTTTGACCCGAGGGTCCACGCGGCACGCGCTGCTGTGGATGGTCGGGTCAAGCCCGACCATGACGGAGGAGAGGTCGCCGCACTGCGCGCGGCGATCAAAAACGCTTCAGGGCCGGCGGGCGGTGTCCTGCGCGCCCTGCTTTGCCGCCTTGCCGCGGGCCGCCAGCATGGCGGGCGTCAGGCGTTCATATCTCACGCCGGTGAAAAGAAGAACCTGGGCCGGAGCCTCCCGGCGCAGGGTGTCGCGGCGCGGCGTTCGCGCGAGCCATTCCTTCAATCGTACCACGTCTGCCATTCTCGCCTCCAAAGAAGAATCGAGACGGATGAAGCACTCCTACAATCTCACCCTGCCCGTTTCAACGGGCCGGTGCATCCGGTTCCGTCACCCCCGGACGCGACATGAGATCGATGTCTCCCCAGTCGCATACGGGTGGAAAACGGCGATACGGGACCAGAAGTTTCCCATTCACGGGAATGTGTCTGGCGACCGTCCGGCATCCGGAACATCGCACCTTTCCCTCGCGGAACGGCGGGTGCCTTTCGGCAGATCCACCGCTCACATGATCGAATCATAACACGTCCATCGCAATAGACGAGCCGATCCTTGCCCCTAAAACTAGCGACTATCGGGTTAACATGCTGTTAACACTAGCGTGAAGCGCGCGTGTTCGCTGTTCCCTGCGGTACAGGCGGGAGCGCCCGCCGGGGCCGGCGGGGCCTGTGCCGATACGGTCCGCATCCGCCGGCCCTGCCGCCGCAACCCTTGCGGCACCGCCTTGTAAACATTGCGGTTTCCGCGCGAGCAGGGTTAACGCCTTGCTAACGCTTTTCCTCTACTTTTCGTGAACGATTGGGAAGCGGCGGGGGGCTGCCGTTCCGGGGACTGAGCAGGTGTTTTGTGGCGGACAGGTTTCGCGAACTGGAGAGACCGCAGGCAGGGCGGCCGAAGGACATCGTGCTGATGGCCACGGTCTCCAGCTTCGAGAGCCTGCGTTTTCCCTCGCGCTCGGACCTGCACCAGTTCGGTGAGCTCTTCGAGCCGCTCTATAACGCCTCCACCGAGGAAGCCCGCCGGCAGGCCGTCGCCGCGCTCTCGCGCTGCCCGCAGGTGCCGGACGAAACCGCCCTCTTCATCGCCACCCAGCCGATCGGCATCGCCGCCATCTTCCTCATGGGCTCGAAGGCCATTGCCGAGCACACGCTGATGCACGTGCTGCGCGCCGCCGGCCCGGAGCATGCCCGCGCCATCGGCCGGCGGGACGACCTCTCGCCCGCCATGGTCGAGGCGCTGGTCGCAAGCCATCAGGACCATGCCAGCCGCAGGGCCGGCGAGGATCGCGAGGCGTCGCTGAAGGAAGCGGCAAGGCTGGAGCGGGAAGAACAGATCCGCGAGGAGTTGCGCGCCCTGGTGCGCGCCGCAACGCCCGCCGTCCAAGCGCCCCCCGGGCTCGAACCGGCAACGGAGGCCCACCAGGCGCTGTTCGTGCGGTTTGCCCGCGCGGGCGAGGCCGGCATGCTGGCCGTCACGCTCGCCGACGCGCTCGGTTCCAGCCAGTGGCTGTCCGAGCGCATCCTTCTCGATGTGTCCGGGCGGCAGCTCGCCGAGACGCTGCTGGCGCTCGACGTTCCGGACGCGGACAGCCTGTTCGTGCTGACGAAGATCTATCCCCATCTGGCCGAAGGGGGCGCTGCGGCGCTGCTTTCGGCGCTAGACCCGGCCGAGGCGATCGACCGTGTCGAAAGCTGGCAGCGGGCGGACAGCTACACGAATGGCAATGGCCTGCCGAAGGCGGCCAACGGCGACGACGCGAAGTCGAATGGGCAGGATAACCACGACAGGTCCTCCGAAGCCGCACGGCACCGCGCCGCCGGCTGATCGTTTCTATTAGAAAATCCGGCGCCTGGCCGGTACGCGAATCGTCGCGCCTTCGTTCCGCTCGGCCGAGAGCGCGGCGAGCGTGGTCACGACGAACATTCCCGAAATCAGCAGTGCAAGAGCGGGCAGCACGATGAACATGGCGTTTCTCCGAGGGTTCGACGCAGGCCGATGCCTGCGTGCCTCCCTTTTGCCATGCCGGACGCCGCCGTGATGTTCCCGCGGGAACAGGGTCTCAGAAGAGGAAATCGCCCTTGTCGAGCGCGCGGAGCGTGACATGCTCCAGCGTCAGCATGTCGTTGCCGGCGCGGATCACCACGTCGTCGCCGCGTTGAACGGCATGGTTCGCCATGAGGTCGGTAAAGCCGGTAATGTCGGCATGGCCGGAAAGGTCGACCCGGTCCGTGCCCGGCGTGAAATCCGCCACCGTGTCGCGCCCGGAGCCCTTGGCGAACAGGAAGACATCCGCCCCGCTGCCGCCGATCAGCCTGTCATTGCCCTTGCCGCCGTCGAGAATGTCGTTGCCGCCGCCGCCCGAGAGCGTGTTGCCGCCGCTGTTGCCGATGAGCACGTTGGCGAGCTCGTTGCCCGTGCCGCTCATGCCGGCCTTGCCGAGCAGGACCAGCTTTTCGAGATTCGCACCGAGCGTATAGCTGACCGTGGACTGCACCGTGTCGGTGCCGCCGCCCGCCTTCTCGACAAGCTTCAGGCGGGCATCGCCGACGATATAGGTATCGTTCCCCTTGCCGCCCGCCACGGTGCCGGTCACCTTGCCGCCGCGCGTGTCGAACGTGTCGTTGCCCGCGCCGAGATCGACATTGCCGCGGATCGTGCCGTTGTTGGTGACGATCTCGCTGCCGCTGCCGCCCTTCAGCGCCAGGCCCTCCGCCTTCAGCGAGCCGTTGTTGGAAAAGGTGTTGAGCCCCTTGCCGAGCAGCGCCACCGCGATGCCCTTCGTCGCCGTTATCGCGCCGTTGTTCGTCACCGTCGCGCCGGCCCCGTCGCTGAGGATGCCGGCAGCCCCCTTCAGCGTGCCGTTGTTCGTCACCTGCGCCTGGGTGCCGCCGATATCGATGGCCTCGCCGGTCGTCGCGGTGATCGTCTTGTGATTGGCGAAATTGACCTTCGCCCCGTCGAGCCGCACGCCGTCCTTCGCCGCGGTGATCGTGCCGTTGTTGGCCATCACCGCGCCGCCGCCGGTGATCACGACGCCCTCGTCGGCACGCGAGACGATCTTGCCGTTGTTGGTGACGATGGCGCCGGCACCGGTCACGGTCAGCCCGTCGCGCTGCGCATCCACCGTGCCGCTGTTGGTCACGATCGCCGCCCGGCCGGCGCTCCTGATGCCGTCATCGGCCGTCGACTGGATCATGCCGTAATTGGTGATGATCGCCTTGGCGCCCGATACCGTGACGGCATCGCCCGCGCTCTTCACCGTGCCGTGGTTCGTCACCAGCGCGTCGCCGCCGGTCACCTTGAGCCCCGTCCCGCCGGAGGACAGCACCGAGCCGCGGTTGGTGATGTTTGCGCCCGCGCCGCTGAAATTGCCGGCCGCCGCATCGCCCGAAAGCGTGCCCTGGTTGGAGAGGACCAGTCCGCCGCCGCTGGCGGAAAGGCCGGTCAGCGCGGCGGAGATCACCCCGTCCGGCTTGATCGCGACCGTTCCCGCATTGCTGCCGAGCGTGCCCGCGCCGAGCACGACCGCATTTCCGGCCGAAGACCGGATCGTCCCGTCGACGACAAGCGTGCGGCCGGCAATGGCCCCGCCCGCATCGACGGCAAGGCCCGTCGTGGCGATGGAAATGCCGGGCGCGACGATCCACTGGCTGTCCGCCTCGCGGGCGACGAGCGTCGATGCCCGGTCCGTGAGAATGTCGTATTTGCTCATGTCTTTCCGGCGTCCATCATCGACGTTGCCACATTCCGGAGCATTTCCGCTTCACGTCGAACGGCAGAATGCCCATATCCCTGTTTCCCCGCGGCGCCCGACGCGGGCCGCCACGCCGTGCCGCCGGATTGGCTATGGTGCCTTTCCGGCAGAAATCCGTTCCGGCCGGATCGATGCTGCGGGTTTCGGTCGGCAGGGTTAACGCCGGAAGAACCCGTCGTCCTTCGGTTCGGCCGCGGCGAAGTCGATGAGATCGCCAAGATCGTCCATCTCGATCGACACCACCCAGAGGTCGCCATCGAAACGTCGCTCCCGGGCGAGCGCATCGGCCACCGCCTCCGCCCTTGCCCGCTCCAGCCGCGTCTCGAAGCGCCTGAGCCCGCTCTCCTCCGCCTCGAAGACACTCTGCGGCGCCGGCGCATGGAGGCTTTCCGACCCGTCGCGGAACACCTGCCGCACGAACACCGCCCCCGCCTCCTCCGCGCCCTTCACCTCGACGGCCGCAAAATCGCCGCGGGCGAAGACGCGGCGCATCAGGGCGGACACGAAGATATCGGAACGAAGGCGCATGGCGGCGGCATACACGGCGCGGCGCGATCGGGCAATGGCGAAGCCTGGCGACCCCCTCATCCCGCTGCCGCGACCTTCTCCCCGCAGGCGGGGCGAAGGCGAGGATGCAGCGTTTTCCCGAGTCCATCACGGTCATTGTCTGGGGAAACCGGTTCACCATTCCCCTTCTCCCCGCAAGCGGGGAGAAGGTCGCGGCAGCGGGATGAGGGGCAGCGCCGCCATCACCGCGGCCAGGCCCCCCGCCTCACACCCGGATCGCCAGCCGCAGCCCGCCCCAGTGACGGCCGTTGACGGTGATGGGGGCGGAGATGTCCTTCATCAGCACGAACTGGCCGCCGCCCATGTCGCGGCGATAGGTCTGCACGAGGAAGGGTTCGGTGCTGCGCCCGGCGGCCAGCCCCACCCGGTCATCGAAGATCCGGCGGTTGCGGCAGTTGGCGGTGTTCCAGGCCGGATCGCCCGGACGCTGCGGCTCGGAGAATTTGCGGTTGTGCGTCGGCAGGTAGCCCTGGTCGTCGATCGCCGCGCAGAAGGCGATGCGCGCGTCGGCGGCCAGTACCGGCTCCTGGATCGCCGGCAGCACGCGGTCGGTGAAATCGGTGAAGCGCGTCGTCATCTGCACCGGATCGGTGCCCGGGATCGGCCGGTACTGCCGGTCGAACAGCGCCTCCATGCCCATCTCGCCGCTGCCGACGGCCGCCGAGAAGCGTGCCGAGACCTCGCCGGCCAGCCGCTGCACGAGGCGGATATAGGGGCTGTCCGGCGTCTCGATCCCCGCGCTCGCCGTCGCCTGGATGATGCGCTCGGAAATGGCCACCACCTCGCCGACCTTGCCGGAGGCGCCCTGCAGCACCTCGTTCGAGCGGATGATCTCCGCCGAGGCCGCGCCGATCGCGCGCGCGAAGTCGCTGCATTCCCGGTCCACCGCGCCCGTCGTCGCGGCAAGCGCCGAGGCGCTGTCGAGGATCTTCGACATCACCTGCTCGACGCCGGCAAACGAGCCCTGCACCGCCGAGGCCGTCGCCTTGACGCCCTCGGCGGAGACGCGCGCGCCCTCGCCCGCCGCCTCCAGCCGGTCGATGCGGGCGCGCAGCGCCTGCAGCGTCTTCTGGATGGAGGCCGTCGTGCTGGAGGTCTCGAGCGACAGCGCCCGCACCTCCGCCGCCACGACCGCGAAGCCCTTGCCCGCCTCGCCCGCGCGCGCCGCCTCGATGGCCGCGTTCAGCGCCAGGAGATTCGTCTGCCGGGCGATGGTGCCGATGGCGTCGGCCAGCCGGCCGACATCGGCGAGCGCCCCGGAAAAGGCCGAGATTTCGGTGCCGATCTCGTTGGAGGCCGTCACCATGTGGTCGATCGCGGCAATCGAGCCGTCGAGCTGCACCGCCTGCTCGCCGAGCACCTGGCGGGCGCTCGCGGCCAGCTGATCCGTCTCGCCGAGCGCGCGGGCGATGTCGCCGTTGGCGCTGGCGATCGCGGTCGCCGACCGGGTCAGCCGGGTGAAGAGCGCCGCGTGCTCGCGCGACTGGGCGGCCGTGTCCTGGATGGAGCCGGCGATGTCGACGAGATGGAGGCCGAGATCCGACGCCTCGACGGCCAGCGCCCCGACGACCCGGCGCAACGCCGCGCCATCGGCCGGCGCCCGCCCCTCGTCCTCTTCCCGGGTATGCGCAGTCTCACGCAAGGCAGCGTTGGACATGGTTCGTCGATCCTCCAGATGATCGATGGATCATCCGGCAGACATGGTTAACGCATCCTTTAGAAGCAACCGGTAGATGTGCCAGTTGCGGCATACGACTTTCGTCGCATGGACGGCGCGCCTCAGAGCGCGCCGATGTCCTTCAGCTTGGCGAGCACCTGCTCGTTCGGCTCGCCGGTGACCGGCAGGCGATAGTGCTTTTCGAAATGGCGGATCGCCGTGCGGGTCTTCTCGCCGATCAGCCCGTCGACGGCGATATCCGTATAGGCGATGTTGCTGAGGCCCTTCTGGATCTTCATCACCAGTTCGCTCGGCACCGGCCGCGCGACGGCGGAGGTCACGGCCGGGTCGGCCTCGGCCTGCAGGATGGCCGCCGCGACAGGGTCCTCCTCGACGGCCGCATGCGTCCTGGCCGGCTTGCCCTCGATGACCTTGGCCACCTCGTCGAAGGGCCGCTCGGCCGGCGTCACGTCGGTGACCTCGGGCAGGGGCTCGCCCTCCTCCATGCGCTCGATGACGAAGGTCGTCACGTCATGCGGCTCGGGCTTCGTGGCGGTGAAGCCGAGGGAATTGTCGGCCGAGCGCATCTTCAGGAAGGGCGCCGGATGGCCGCCCGGCTGGTACCACAGCGCATTGGTGGCGACGAAGGAGAAGACCACGACGAAGGCGCAGGTGCCGCCGAGCGCGGTCGGGTGGCGCGCGGCAAGGCGGCCGAGCGCCATCAGCCCGGCGATCACGATATTCGGCCGGCGCGGCTCCACGCGGGTGCCGGACCGGCCCTTGCGGGCCTGGCCCTGGGGCCGCCGCTCAGGCTGTCTTCTGACGTGCGCGTTCATCGTTCGTGTCCTTGCCATCCTGCGACGGCTCGTAAACGGTCTCGACCATGGCCGCAAGGCGCGGCGGGAATTCGACGGTGGATGCGGCGTTGGGCGCGCAGCCGGGCCGCAGCTCGCTGTCCGGCGCGACGCCGGAGCCGTCCGCCGGCACGCGCACGGTGATGACCGTACCCTCGCCCGGCCGGCTCTGGATGACGAAGCTGCCGCCATGCAGCGCCACGAGCCCCTTGACCAGCGACAGGCCGAGGCCGGTGCCCTCGTATTTGCGGGTATATTCGTTCTGCACCTGCATGAAGGGCTGGCCGATCAGCGCCAGCTTGTCGGCGGGAATGCCGATGCCGGTGTCGCTGACGGTCAGGACGAGGTCCCGCCCCTCGCGCGCCGCATCGATGGTGACGATGCCGCCGCGGTCGGTGAACTTGATCGCATTGCCGACGAGGTTGATGAGCACCTGCTGGATCGCCCGCTGGTCGGCGATGGCCTCGCCAATGGCGCGCGGCACGCGGCTCGTCAGCTTGATGCCCTTCTCGCGCGCCTGGAGGCCGAGCATCTGCTCGCAGGCCCGGACGCTGTCGGCGACGGGGAACGGCTCGGTCAGGAGCTCGTAGCGGCCGGCCTCGATCTTCGAGACGTCGAGCATCGTGTTGACGACCGACAGGAGATGCGAGCCCGACTGGTGGATCAGCGTGACATATTCGCGCTGCCGGTCGTTCTCCAGCCTGCCGAAATATTCGCCGGCGAGGATGTCGGAAAAGCCGAGGATGGCGTTCAGCGGCGTGCGCAGCTCGTGGCTGACGGCGGCCAGGAACCGCGTCTTGGCGTCGTTGGCCGATTCGGCCTCGGCCGCCTTGCGCGCGCTCTCGCCGCGCAGCTTCGCCTCGTCGGACATGTCGCGCGACTGGGCGACGACGGCGGCAAGCGCGCCGTCCGGGCCGGCAAGCGCCGTCATCTCCACGCGCATATGGGTGAACTGCTCGGCATCGGCCTCGGTGCGCGGGCGGTCGATGCGGATCTCGACGGTCTCGCGCGTGCCGCCCTGGCGCAGGCGGTCGATCGCGGCAAGAAAGCCGAGCCGGTCGGACACATGGATCTGGTCGAGATAGCCGCGGCCGGCAGGATCGCGCATCCAGGCGAGCATGTCGGCGCGGTCGCGGCCATGCACGGCGGTGACGAAGCCGCGCGCATCGTGCAGCGTCACGAGGCCGGCGAAGAGATCGTAGGGCGAGGCGGCCGGCGGGGTTGCGGCGGCCAGTTCCTCGGCGAAGGTCTTCTGCGGCGCGGGCCTCGCCTCGAGGGTGGAGGAGGCCGCGGCCGCCAGCAGCGCGCCGGCGCCGGCAAGCGCCACGCCGGCCGGCAGCGCGGCGGAGGCGGGCATGACGGCGGAAAGGACGAGCGGCAGGCCGGGAACGGCCGCCAGCAGCGCCAGCGTGGTGGCGCGCAGGGACGCGGACGGGCGCTGATCGGTAGCGGACGCGCCAGCAACGCCAGCAACGGCGCCCAGGCGGGCTGCCATTCTGTCAGCGATGGTGGTCAATTGGCGCAACGCGATACCCTGCCATTTATCTTCTTTTGGTGCGCCCAAAATCGCATCGGCGACTTAAGGAAAGAATAAACGGCGGGGGCGGAAAGCGGGGCAAAAAGGCCCAAAAGTCCCATTTCGGGGCAATCCAACGGCCATTCGTCCGGCGTGGTTAACGGGGCGTAAGCGCCTCATTTTGCGGCATTTTTCTGTTCATATTAACTTCTGGGGCAAGGGGCCGGAAGAGACGCTCCCGGCATTCCGGCGCCTTGCCGCGGCGCGGCCCGCCACGATCCTTAACGGCGATCGCTAAAATCTGCCTCAAATGCGTTTAAAGTGCCGTCGGAGGGCCGATAGGTCGCATTTTAATCAAAACTGGGCAAAACCCGAATGATTCCTGCAAAGGGGAATTTCCTTCCCGCCCCTATTCTCGCATCAACGGTTCGCCAAGGACCAAACGAGCCGAAGGCCGCAAAGAGCCGAGGCGACAACGAGGATGGCAAGCGATGTGGTTTCTGATCAAGGGAACGTTCTGGTTCTCACTGGTTCTCGTCCTGCTCCCCTTCCTGGACGCGGAATCCTCCGCCAAGCTGGAGAAGGGCCCGGCGGTCGAGATCGGCGACACGTTCACCGCCGCCAGTGAAGCGCTGCATTACGTCACCGCCATGTGCCTGGAAAAGCCCGACGTCTGCGAGAAGGGCGCGGAGACCTTCGTCGCCCTCGGCCACCGGGCCCGCGAAGGCGCCCGCATCGCCTACCAGTTCCTCGACACCCAGTTCGCCGAAGAGGGCACCGCCGTCGCCAAGGCCGATCCGGCCGCCAAGGAAGCGCTCGACCAGCCGCTTCCGGCCGTCGCCACGATCGATGCCGACGACGAGGTCATCACCGGCACCGTCGCCATCCCGACCCGCCGTCCCGACCACAAGGGCTGAGACCGCCCCCGATTTTCTGCCTGCCTCACTCGTTGCCCTGCAACCGCCGCATGGACCCGTTCCCTGCGGCGTTTCTTTTTGCCCGCACGCTTTGCGGTTCAAATTCCGGCCGGCCTCGCCTATATGAAGGCAGTCCCCGCACACGGAAGAACCATGGCCACGCTGCAAGAGATCATCGACGACTTCGCCTTCCTCGACGAGTGGGAGGACCGTTACCGCTACGTCATCGAGCTCGGCAAGGCGCTGCCGGACCTGCCGGAGGAACAGCGCACGGCCGCCAACAAGGTACAGGGCTGCGCCAGCCAGGTCTGGCTCGTCAGCAAGGCCGGCGCGGGCGCCGATCCGGTGATGACCTTCGAGGGCGATTCGGACGCGCATATCGTGCGCGGCCTCGTCGCCATCGTGCTCGCCATCTATTCCGGCAAGCGCGCCTCCGAGATCGCCGCCCTCGACGCCATCGACACCTTCAACGCCATCGGCCTCGTCGAGCACCTCTCCTCCCAGCGCGCCAACGGCCTGCGCTCGATGGTGCGGCGCATACGGGAAGAGGCGGCGATGCGGGTGGCGGCGTAGGGGGCCGGAAGGCCTTTCCCCACAAGCGGCGAGACCATCGCCTATGGCGTTCGACGGTGCCGTTTCCCCTTCTCCCCCGCGGGGAGAAGGTGGCCCGAAGGGTCGGATGAGGGGGTGGCTCGGACGGATCGTTTGCGTTTTCACCATCCCCCTCATCCGCCTGCCGGCACCTTCTCCCCGCGGGGGAGAAGGGGATGGAGCAACGTCGAACGCCATAGGCGATGGTCTCGCCGCTTATGAAGGATAGATACCGGCAGGCGGAGAGGGTCATAGCCAATCGCGGCAACGCGCCCTTTCCCCCTCACCCCGTCCATTCCGGCCGATAGCCCTCCGCGCCCCAGGCATGGGCCTGCCGGCCGGCCGGGACCGGCGGGGCATAGTGGCGGGCGAGCGCCATCAGGGCGGCGCGCAGCATCAGCTTGGCCGAGCGGGCGGGCCATTGCCGCTCGCGCTCCACCGTCTCCAGCCCCTTCATGAAGCAGCAGACATCGAGCGCGACGCCCGACAGTTCCGGCCCGATCGCCGTGATGGCCCGCGCCACGCGCAGGCGGGCGGCAAGCGCGGTGTCGGTAAGCTCGCGCGCCGCGCCCGCCTCGCCCTTCTGGCGGCCGGCGATGCGCGGCTCCCAGGACATGGTCAAACGCGGCTGCAGGCCGCCGCGGGTGAAATCCGCATGCAGCCGCTCGCCGGCGGCAAGGGCGGTGTCCGGCAGGAAGGCCTCGCCCGTCTTCTCCTTCAGCCGGGTCAGGCTCGCCAGCGGCGATTCCAGCCGGTTGGCGAGCGCCCGCTCCCGCGCCCCGTCGCGCAGCACCGTCACCTCGGCGAGGTCCCGGTGCTGGTCGGCGAAGGGCGTCTCTGCCGTGCAGAGCCTGCGCTTCAGATAGGCCCGCGCCTCCGCCGTCGCAAAGAGCCGGTCGCCCTCGCGCCTG
Source organism: Shinella yambaruensis (assembly GCF_050859155.1). Lineage (NCBI taxonomy): Bacteria > Pseudomonadati > Pseudomonadota > Alphaproteobacteria > Hyphomicrobiales > Rhizobiaceae > Shinella > Shinella yambaruensis. The sequence goes on along the minus strand of NZ_CP150638.1, from coordinate 1,090,378 downwards.
ACGAGCCCGCGGCGCAGCGCCGCGGCGAGAAGCGCCGGGGCAAGCGGCTGCCGGCGCCCGTCGGCCGCAAGCGCCGCCTCCCCGGCTACCCTCGCCTCGCCGGCCGCCAGCAGGAGGCGCAGGACCTTCGCAAGCGCCGCATCGTTCGTCGTGTCCCCGCCCTCACCCATGGCTGCCGATCCCCGCCGGGCCGAAGACCGAAAGCACGACACGCTCGATCGCCGAGACGAAGGCGTCGAAGGCGGCATCGTCGCGGCGGTCCTCCACCACGTTGCAGGCATGGCCGACCGTCGTGCGGTCGCGCCCGAAGGCGGCGCCGATATCGGACTGCGACAGGCGCAGCACGACATGGCAGACATACATGGCGATCTGGCGCACATGGCAGGTGGTGCGCCGGCCGTCGCGCCGCCAGAGCGGCCGCTCGCCCGCCATCGCCGTCATTTCCAGCACCAGCTGGCGCACGATGCGGCAGGCGACGCCGGCCGGCACGACCGGCACCGGCGGCGCCGCCCCACCCGGCACGGCCCCCTTGGTTTCCGGCGCCGGACCGGGGCAGGACGGGATTTCGAGCGACGACCGCCGGTGGGGAACGATGAACTGGTGCATGACTGGCCACTCCGTTGATAGGAATTTATTCATACACCCTAGAGGATGAGTGGGGACGAATGAAGCGTATCACCGCAACCTTTCCTTGAATTTCTTCATAAATTTATGACGAACATCCCCATATAGGTTTTTATTCCTTAATCCCTTGCTGATATGCGCCCGAACCGCCGGCACGCAAAAGGCCGGCCCCTTGCGGGACCGGCCTTCGAAATGCAAGCGGAATGCGGGGCTTACTTGCCCTTGCGGCGCTGGCCGAGGCCCATTTCCTTGGCGAGGCGCGAGCGGGCTTCCGCATAGGCGGGCGCGACCATCGGGTAGTCGGCCGGCAGGTCCCACTTCTCGCGGTATTCTTCCGGGGTCATGCCGTAATGGGTCATCAGGTGGCGCTTCAGCGACTTGAACTTCTGGCCGTCTTCCAGGCAGATGATGTAGTCGTTCTGCACGGATTTCTTCACCGGCACCGGCGGCTTCGGCTTTTCGGCGACGACGGGGGCCTCGACGGCGGCGGCAGGCTGCGTCGTGTTGTTGAGCGCGGCATGCACGTCGGCGATCAGGCCCGGCAGCTCCGCGACGGGAACGACGTGATTGCCCACATAGGCGGCGACGATATCGGCGGTCAATTCCACAAGCAGATTGGAGCCGGCGGCAGGGTTTGTTTCGGTCATTTCTTTCTCCTGTCGGACAACACGCAGGTCGATGGCCCTACCCATCGACCTGGACAATGAATTCGGCGTAAAGCGTCCTTGTCGGGTGATCCTGTGGCAGAATAATGCTCGCCCGTCGAAATGCAGACATTTTCGTCAATATAACTTCCACTATAGCGGCCGCCGTGTCATGCGCCAGCTCCTGCCGGCATATACCTCATGGGCATAGATACGGCTCGAACTCAACTTAAACAGGAAAACCGCATACAAGCCTATTCAACCCGGATGCTTTACTTCGTCTGAAATACCATTCCACAATTCATTGTCCAGTATTATTTTGTGAAGACAAAGCGGAAGCTTTCAATAGAAAAGGCAAGCCACTAAAAGTTAGTGGATACTACAATTTCTGAGGACTGGGCGTTCAACCCTTTATCAACGCTTCTTGTTGCCGCGTTCGCGCGCATCGCGCATCTCGTCAAGCACAGTATGGCGCGAGAGGCGATAGCCGGCCTCGTGGGCCGCCCTGGCGACGAGATGGGCGGCGATCGGCGCCGTCAGCACGAAGAAGACGAAGCCGGCGAGCGCCCGCGTGAAGATCGCCGCATCGAGCGAATGGAAGCCGGCGGCAAAGAGCATGAGGCCGGAGCCGACCGTGCCGGCCTTCGAGGCGGCGTGCATGCGGGTATAGACATCCGGCAGGCGCACAATGCCGAGGGCCGCCAGGAAGGTGAAGATGCCGCCGGCGACCAGCATGACGGCGACGATGACCGCGAGAACGAGATCCAGCATCAGCGCCGCCTCCTTGCCTTGGCCGTTTTGCCCTGCCGCACGCCCTTGCGGACGGGGCTTTCGCCGCCTGCCGCCGGTTCGTCCGCCTCCATGCCCTGGCGCAGCACGAAACGCGCGAAGGCGACGGTGGCGAGGAAGCCGACGAGGCCGAGCGCGATGGCGATGTCGATATAGAGGTTGAAGCCGGTCCTGATGGCGAGGACGGCGATGAAGCCGATGGCGATGGCCACCAGCATGTCGAGCGCGACGATGCGGTCCGGCAGCGTCGGCCCCTTGACGACCCGGTAGGCCGTCAGGAAGAAGGCTGCGCACATCAGGAAGAGCGCGATCGCGGCGGCGGCGGAGATGACGGTTTCGGCATCCATCAGCGGAAGGCCTCCAGAATCTTCTTCTCGAAGCCGTTCGCGATCTCCCGTCGCGTGCCGACGGCATCGGAGCAGTCGAGCGCGTGCACGTAGAGCACCTTGCGGTCGGCGGAGACGTCGACGGAGAGCGTGCCCGGCGTCAGCGTGATGAGATTGGCGAGCAGCGTGATCTCGAAATCCCGGTCGACCGTCAGCGGAAAGGCGAAGATGCCGGGCTTCAGCGCCATTTTCGGGCTCGCCACCAGCACCGCCACCTTCCAGGCGGAGAGCGCCAGTTCCTTGATGAACAGCAGGAGCAGCGACAGCAGCTTCAGCGGCCGGATGCGCCTTCCGTCCGGCCGGATGTGATCGCGGATCAGCGCGAGCGACAGGGCACCCGCGACGATGCCGAGCAAGAGGTTGGGAATGGTGAAGCTGCCGGAGACGGCAAGCCAGGCGAGCGCGAACAGGGCGACGGTGAAGGCGGGCCGCATGTCAGTTGCCTCCCGGAAAGACGGAGCCGACATAGGCCCGCGGATCGGCCAGCCCCTGCGCGGCGAGCTGGATGGTCGAGAGCAGCGCATCCGGAAAGAGGCCGAAGACCACCGTCAGCACGGTGAGCACGGCAAGCGGCAGCAGCGCGCTTGCCGGAATGGCCTCTGCCGCAAGGGCCCCGTCCGCCGGGCGCCAGTAGGCCAAGAGGAACACCCGGCCGACCGCGATGGTCGTCAGGAAGCCGCTGAGGAAGACCACCGCCGCCAGCCACCAGGCGCCGATATCCATGGCCGCCTTGGCCACCATGACCTTCGGCCAGAAGCCGGAGAACGGCGGCAGGCCGGAGACGGCGAAGAACAGCACCAGCGACAGTGCGGAGAACAGCGCCGAGCGCGCATAGAGCCCGCCGAGGCGGGAAAGATCGAACGTGCCGGAAAGCCGCCCGGCAAGCCCCGCCGCCATGTAGAGCCCCGTCATCACGACCATGGAATGCAGCGCATAGAAGATCGCCCCACCGGTGCCGCCCGGGCTGCCGAGCGACAGGCCGGCCAGCATGATGCCGATGCCCGAGATGACGAGATAGCCGAGCAGCCGGCGGATGTCGTTCTGCCCGAGCGCGCCGAGCGCGCCGAGGAGCATGGTGGCCGCGCCCGTGAGCGCGATGACGAAGCTCAGCTCCTCCCGCTCGACCGGGAAGAGCATGATCAGCGTGCGCAGCAGCGCATAGATGCCGACCTTGGTGAGGAGGCCCGCGAACAGCGCGGACACCACGATGCGCGGCGTGTGGTAGGAGGCCGGCAGCCAGAAATTCACCGGGAAGGCCGCGGCCTTCATGCCGAAGGCGGTGAGGTAGAGCATGGCGAGCGTCATCAGCGGCAGCTCGGCGCGGCCCGCCGCCGCCTTCGTGGCGATGTCGGCCATGTTGAGCGTGCCGAAGATGCCGTAGAGATAGCCGGTCGTGATCAGGAACAGCGTGGTCGCGATGAGGTTGAGGAAGGCATACTTGATGGCGCCGTCGATCTGCCGCGGCTCCGAGCCGAGCGTGATGAGGCCGAAGGACGAGATCAGCAACACCTCGAACCAGACATAGAGGTTGAAGATGTCGCCCGTCAGGAAGGCGCCGGAAACGCCGGCCATCAGCAGCAGCAGGAACGGATAGAAGCCGTAGCGCCGGCCGCTGCCGTCGATATCGGTGAGCGCGTGCACGGCGCCGGCAAGCGCCACGACGGCGCCCGCAAGGGCGAAGAGCACGCCCGTCAGGTCCGCCGTGAACGCGATGCCGAAGGGCGGCAGCCAGCGGCCCATGACCATCGTCATGGGGCCGTTTGCCGCGACGTGGGCAAGCAGCAGCGCATCGAGCAGCACCAGCACGGCGAGCGCGGGGACCGCGAGGACGCCCTGCAGGTGCAGCGACTTGCGGGCCATCAGGAGCACCGCGCCGGCCAGGATGCACCAGGCGGGCGGCAGCACGACCAGCCAGTCGGCAGGGGCGACCGGGGTCATGACGAGGGCTGCGGTAAGATCGGTCGGCGTTGCGGCCATTGGCGGGTCGGTTCCTGTCAGTAGCCGGTCGGCGGAAGGGGGTCGTTTTCCGGCTCCGCCAGGCGCATCTCGTTGCCGTTGTCGGTGCCGAGGTCCTGGTAGGCGCGGTAGACGAGCACCAGCAGGAAGGCGAAGAAGGAGAAGGAAATCACGATCGCCGTCAGGATGAGCGCCTGCGGCAGCGGATTGGCGGTGAGCGCCTGCGGCACGTCATGGCCGGCCGGGATGATCGGCGGCACCTCGCGCAGGATGCGGCCGTTGGTGAAGATGAGGAGGTTCACCGCATTGCCGAGCAGCACGACGCCGAGCAGCACGCGCACCAGGAACTTCGACAGCATCAGATAGACGGCTGCGGAAAAGAACAGGCCGATGAGGAGGACGAAGGGCACTTCCATCAGGCGTCCTCCTCTGCTTCCAGCGCCAGGGCGATCGAGGTGATCGCGCCCACCACCACGAGATAGACGCCGGTATCGAACAGCATGACGCTGGAAAGCGGAATCTCGACGCCGAGGATGACCGGATAGACCCAGAGCCCCGTCATGAAGGGCACGGCGAAAAAGATCGACATCAGGCCGGCGATCGCCGCGATGAAGAGCCCGAAGGCCGAGATCGCCATCGGATGGAACCACAGCGCCCTGCGCACGGCGGCAATGCCGTTGGCGATGCCGTAGATCGCGAAGGCCGAGACGGCGATCAGCCCGCCGATGAACCCGCCGCCCGGCTCGTTGTGGCCGCGCAGCAGCACGAAGAGCGAGAACAGCACCATGAGCGCGGTGAGGAACGGGGCGACGGTGCGGAAGATGAGTGTGGTCATGGGCGCCGGCCTCTCGCTGGGGCGTGCGGGGACACCCCCCTCTGCCCTGCCGGGCATCTCCCCCTCAAGGGCTGGGCGATCGCACATGGAAGGAAACCGTTGCTCCATCCCCTTCTCCCCCGCGGGGAGAAGGTGCCGGCAGGCGGATGAGGGGGATAGCGAAGCCGCAAAGGCTCGATCCGAGCCACCCCCTCATCCGACCCTTCGGGCCACCTTCTCCCCGCGGGGGAGAAGGGGAGAGCCGCAACGTCGAACGCCATATGCGATCGTCCCCTCAAGGGGGGAGATTGGATAGAGAGATGTTCCGCCCATCTCCGACGTCCCTGATCGAGCACGGTGGCCGCCCCTTGCCGATCTCCCCCCTTGTGGGGGAGATGCCCGGCAGGGCAGAGGGGGGTAATGGCATTGCTCTGCCTCTGAGGACGGCGACCAAAGACCCTGCCCATCACGCCCTCCCCTTGCGGATGCGGATGATCGACAGAATCGCCAGGCCCGTCACCATGACGACGGCGATCTCGCCCAGCGTGTCCGTGCCGCGGAAATCGACGATGATGACGTTCACGACATTGGCGCCATGCGCGATCGTCTTGGAATAGAGGTTGAAGAAATCGGTGAGCGCCGTGTCGAACCGGCCCTGCGTGACCTTCAGGAGATAGAGCGAGAAGCCGAGGCCGCAGGCGATGGCGATGACCGCGTCCGGGATCTTCTCGCGCAAGGGGCGGTGGTCGCGCGGCGTCAGCTTCAGCCGCGTCATGACGAGGGCGAGGATGACGACCGACAGCGTCTCGATCATGAACTGCGTGAAGGCGAGGTCCGGCGCGCCGAACAGCAGGAAGAGCAATGCGACGCAGAAGCCCTGGATGCCGAGCGCGACGATGGCCGTCAGGCGGTTGCTCGCCGTCAGCACCGCGCCGATGCCGAGGACCGCGAGCGCCATGACGGCCAGCTCGTGGAACGGCATGTCGGCCGGCCAGACCGGCAGGCGCGGCCATTCGCCATAGACGGCGGGCGGCACGAGCAGCGCCAGCGCGATCACCGCGAAGGCCGCCGTCATGTAGATCTCCATGCGGCCGGGCTGGACGAGGCGGGTGATCGCCGCGGCGGCGCGCACGAGGCCCGTCATCACCTGGTCGAAGCCACGGTCCGGTCCCCAGCCGATATCCTCGACCAGCCGGTTCGCCGCCGCGCGCGCCTTGTCGATGAAGAGGAAGACGGCGATGCCGAAGACAATGGTGACGACGGACAGCGCCAGCGCGAGGCCGAGATGCGGCAGGGCCGAAATGGCGACCGTCTGCGGCCTGCCGGCGATGGCGGAGGCGAGCGGCGACGTCAGCAGGGCATGGGCGGCGGCGGAGAAGAGGCCGATGACAAGCCCCTTGACGGCGAGCAGCACGGGGCCGATCCACAGGAGGGCCGGCCCCTCATGCGCATGTTTCGGCGTCTTAACCGGCGCGCCGAGGAACGGTTTCAGCGCCACCGCGAAGGCGACGGCGAACATCAGCCCGTTGCCGATGACGGCCGCGGCGGTGAACGCGATGGCGCGCAGGCTGCCGCCGGCAAGCGCCGCATAGACCTCCTCCTTGGCGAGGAAGCCGAAGAAGGGCGGCAGGCCGGCCATGGAGAGCGCGGCGAAAAGCGCGGCCAGGAAGGTGACGGGCATCGCCCGCCTGAGCCCGCCGAGCCGGGTGATGTCGCGCGTGCCCGTCTCGTGGTCGATGAGGCCGGCGACCATGAAGAGCGCGCCCTTGAAGAGCGAGTGGGCGACGAGATAGAGCGCGGCGGCGGCCACTGCATGCTGCGAGCCGAAACCGGTCAGCATCACGAGAAGGCCGAGCGAGGCGACCGTCGTATAGGCGAGCATCAGCTTCAGGTCGCTCTGGCGGATGGCGAGCACCGCGCCGACGATGAGCGTCAGCCCGCCGAAGGCCGGCAGGATCGTCTCCCAGGCGGGCGTGTCGCCCATGACGGGATTGAGCCGCATCAGGAGATAGACGCCGGCCTTCACCATGGTGGCCGAATGGAGATAGGCCGAGACGGGCGTCGGCGCCTCCATGGCGTTCGGCAGCCAGAAATGGAACGGGAACTGCGCCGACTTGGTGAAGGCGCCGCCGAGGATGAGGAAGAGCAGCGGCAGGTAGAACGGGCTTGCCCGCACCTCCGCGCCGAAGGACATCAGAAGCGACAGCTGCGTGACGTCGGTGACGTTCCACAGGAGCAGCAGACCGGCCAGAAGGAAGAGCCCGCCGCCGCCGGTGACGACCAGCGCCTGCAGCGCGGCGCGGCGCGAGGCCTCGCGCGCATGGTCGAAGCCGATCAGCAGGAAGGAGGTGATCGAGGTCAGCTCCCAGAAGACGAAGAGCATCAGGAAGCTGTCGGAGGCGACGAGGCCGAGCATCGCGCCCATGAACATCAGGATGAAGGAGAAGAACCGCCCCTCGTGCCGATGCCCCTTCAGGTAGCCGCCGGCATAGAGCACGATGAGCGTGCCGATGCCGGAGATCAGGAGCAGGAAGGCGAGCGACAGGCCGTCGATCAGCCAGGAGAAGCTGACATTGTAGGACGGCACCCAGGCATAGCCGCCCGTGACGATCTCGCCGCGCGAGACCTCCGCATTGAAGCCGATGAAGTGGAGGAAGATCGCGGCCGGCACCAGCGCCAGCGGCCAGGCGGCATGGTGACCGAGGAGCCGCGTGAGCGCCGGCGCGACCAGCGCGCCGAGAAACGGCAGACAGAAGGCAAGGAAGGTCAAGCCCATCGTGTCTGGTAGCATCCCCTCTCCCTCATGCGCGGGCTTTGCCCGTCGTGCCGTGTTTTTTTTCAGATCGCCGGTTCTACGTCGGTATGGCGGAAATCACCACCCTTGAACAGCAAGGGCGCGTCGTTTTCACGCGCCAATGCATAGGAAAAACAATCACCATAGTTCAAATGTGCGGCATGACCCGTGCCCCGGCCGAAACGCCGGAAGGCCTCGAAGGCAAGCTCCGCCTGGGCCGCGGTGACCGGCGCGACCTGGATATCACCGCGCAGCAGAAAGGCATCCAGCGCATTGACACCCGCGCCGCCATGGCGGGCAAACAGCACAATCTTCGTTTCGAGCAATGTCGCCGCGCTCATCATGCGGGTTGCGGCCCGCTCGATGGCCTCGTTGAACGCCCGCCGCTCCGGCTCGTCGGTCAAAATGGCGATCAGCGCAGACGTGTCCAGCACGATCATCGCGGCAGGCCGCTTTCATCATAACCGAGAATAGCCTCGGGCGTTCGCGCATCGAGCACGGGCAGGCCGGCGCAATCAAGCGCGATCCTGTCGAGCTGGTCGGCGAGGCGCACGGCCTTGAGATGGCGCACGCGCGCGAGGCGCTCCTCGATGGAGACCTTTACCGCCCGCGTCAGGCTTTCGCCGGTCGCTTCGGCCAGCATGCGGGCAAGGGCATGGGCCTCCTCGTCCTTGATGTTCAAAGGCATGTTTTCCTCCTTTCCTTAAAAAAGGAGGATAGGAGGAACAGGCGCAACTTTCAAGCGATCGGGCCAATTGTTTTGCCGCAATCGAAGTCCTATCTAATGCACCGACAGGAGGACGCGATGAGCGACACGAAGACGTTGAAGGTCAACAAGACGAAGGACGAGTGGCGGGAGATCCTGACGCCGGAGCAGTTCCGCATCACGCGCGAGCACGGCACGGAACGCGCCTTCTCCAGCCCCGATTTCGACCTTTCCAAGAAGGGCACCTATCGCTGCATCTGCTGCGACAGGCCGCTCTACCGGTCGGAGGCGAAGTTCAATTCCGGCACCGGCTGGCCGAGCTTCTACCAGCCGATCGAGCCCGGCGCGGTGAGCGACCATTCCGATTATTCCTACGGCATGACGCGCACGGAGATCCGCTGTTCGGACTGCGACGCCCATCTCGGCCACGTCTTCCCGGACGGCCCGCCGCCGACGGGCCTGCGCTTCTGCATGAACGGCGTGGCGCTCCGCTTCGATCCGGATTGAGGCGCGCGGAAAGGCGGCCTCGGGCCGGCCCTACCGCTTGGGAACCTTGAGTTCCATGCAGGTCAGGTCCAGCCAGCGGCCGAACTTGATGCCGACCTCGCTGAACCGGCCGACCACCCGGAAGCCGAGCTTTTCGTGCAGCTTGATCGAGGCGGCGTTCTCCGCCTCGATGCCGGCGATCATGACATGGATGCCGTTGAAGCCCGCCCGGTCGATCAGCGCCTTGAGAAGGCGCTTGCCCGTGCCGGTGCCGCGACAATCGCCGCGCACATAGACGGAATGCTCGACCGTGTGGCGATAGCCGTCGAAGGCCCGCCAGTCGCCATAGGAGGCATAGCCGATCACCTGCTTGCCGCGCATGGCGACGAGCACCGGGAAACCGCGCTCCCGGCGGGCGGAGAACCAGGCCTTGCGATTGTCGAGGTCGACGATGGCCTCGTTCCAGATCGCCGTCGTGTTGGCGACGGCATCGTTGTAGATGTCCATGATGCCGGGAAGATCCGCCTCCACGGCGTCGCGTATCGTGATGTCCATGGTTCCCCCCGGTTCTGCCTCCTGCCATACAGGAGGAGCGGGAAAGCTGTCCAGCCTGCATTCCGGCGCCGCGCCGCAAACTTGACGCGCGAAGAGTGCTGCAACAGTTTAAAAGCGCTGCGCAATTCCTTGAAACGGAATCGCTTCGGGAACTCCGGCAGTGGTTGCCGGGTGAAGAAACGCCCACCTTTGTCCGTTCCCCAGGGGACGCCATCAACGAGTAGCCGATCGTGCAACGCTTTCTCCTTCTTCTTTTCCTCGCCCTCCCCGGTGCTGCCTTCGCGCAGGGCTGGGAGCCCTATGTCAATGCCCGCTTCGGCTTTGCGGTGGAGATCCCGCCCGGTTTCACGCTCGTGCAGGAAGCCGACAATGGCGACGGGCGGACCTATGCGAAGGGCGAGGCGAGGCTCTCCATCTGGGCGAACCACCTGGCGACCGGGCTGTTCAGGGAAGAGGTCGACGACCGGCGGACCACATATCTGCAGGAGGGCTGGGACCTCAGCTATGACCGGCAGACGACGGGCTGGGCGAGCCTTTCCGGCACGCTCGTCGATTCCATCCTCTACCACCGGATCATCGCGCTGTGCGACGACGCCGCGGCCTCCTTCGTGCTGGAATACCCGCAGTCGATGAAGGCGGAGATCTCGCCGTTCGTCGGGAGACTGGTGAAATCGCTGCGGCCGGCCGAGGGCTGCACGAGCGCGCAGGGCGCCGCCCCAGCGGCGCAATAGGGCAAGTCCAGCGCAGGGCCTTGCGGCCGCAATCGCAGCGAGAAAGGCCGTCAGACGCCCGAGACGACGCTGGTCAGCACCGCCGAATAATGCACGGCGGCCGCGGCGACGACGAAGGCGTGCCAGATGGCGTTCTGGAAGCGCAGCTTCTCCCAGACATGGAAGATGACGCCGACCGAATAGAGCACGCCGCCGGCGACGATCAGCGTCAGCGTGGCCGTGGAAAGATGCGTCGTCAGCGGCCCGGCGGCGAGCACCCCGCTCCAGCCCATGGCGAGATAGATGAGGATCGCCAGCCGGTCGTAACGGCCGGGAAAGAGGAATTTCAGCGCGATACCCGCCGCCGCCATCAGCCAGATGCCGACAAGCATGCCGGCCAGCAGCGGATCGTCGATGCCGCGCTGCAGGAAGGGCGTGTAGGTGGCGGCGATCAGCACGAAGATCGCCGCATGGTCGAAGCGGCGCAGATGCCACTTGACCTTCGAGACCGGCCAGAGGTTGTAGGCGAAGGAGGTGGCGAGCGCGACGACGAGCCCGATGCCGTAGACCCAGGCGGCCGCCAGCTGCCCGCTCGTCGCCCAGACGGTGGCATAGAAGATCAGCGCCGTCACGCCGATCAGCGCGAGGACCACGCCGACGCCATGCACGATGCCGTCGGCGATCACCTCGACCCGGTCATAGTTCCACTTGACGCCCTTGATCTCCACCACTGCCGGCCCTGCCTTGTATGTCGGGCCATGGTGGCGCGTTTGGAGGCAGGGGGCAAGGGTGTGCGCGGATCACAAAAGTTTGCCGTGTGAGATGAACCCTCGGGTCGAGCCCGAGGATGCCTCATTGCTGCGCGATGCATTCCTCGCAGAGCGCGGCATGGGGCACGGCGGCAAGGCGGGCCTCGGAGATCGGCGCGCCGCACTTGGCGCAGAGCCCGAACGTACCGGCGGCGATGCGGTCAAGCGCGGCGTCGATGGCGCCCAGCTCCTTGAGGCCGGTCGTGCCGAATTCCTCCAGCACCTCGTCATTCTCCCGCTCGATGGCGCGGTCGGCGCTGTCGCCGCTCTTCAGCGTGTCGAGATCCTTCTCGATCTTGTTGAGGCGGCGGTAGAGCTCGCGCTTGCGGGTCTCCAGAATGTCCTTGTACTGCGCCAGGTCCGTCACGATACCGGTCTCCCTTTGTTTCCGATCATGCGCCGAAAATGGCATCGTACCTGAAAAACGACATTGATCGGAATCAAGTTCCCGTACCCGGATCGTCAACACCACATTGACGGTAAATCGCCGAAACACCATCTTTCGTGAACGCCGCCGCTCCGCCATATTCCCTTCCGACAGAACGGTTTCCAGGGGAAACCGAGACAGGGATCAAACCATGACGGACCTCGACAGACGGACATTCCTCGGCGCCGCCGCCGCGGGCATCGCCGCCACCAGGGCCGGCCCCAGCCGCGCGGAGACCGCCCCGATGAACGATACGACCACCACGACCAGCCACGCCGTCGAGATGCCGGCCTTCGTCGACCATTCGCACCTGACGGTGATCGACCTGCCGATGCTCTCGGCCTTCTACCAGCAGGTCATGGGCCTTTCGGTGCTCGAGAAGTCGGCCTCGGGCGAAACGCTCGGCGTTGCCGGCCGGCCGCTTCTGACACTGACGACGGACAGCAACACCGCCCGCGCGCCGCGTAACGCGCCGGGCCTGTTCCATACCGCCTTCCTCGCGCCGGATCGCAGGGAACTCGGCCGCTGGCTCGCCCATGCCGCGCACAACAACGTGCCGCTCACCGGCGCCTCCGACCATCTCGTCAGCGAGGCGATCTATCTCGACGACCCGGAAGGCAACGGCATCGAGGTCTATCGCGACCGCGACCGTTCCGAATGGACCTATGGGCCGGACGGCACGGTGAAGATGGCGACGCACCGGCTCGACCTGCAGGGGCTCTACGACGAGGCGCCGAAGGACGGCTGGACCGGCCAGGAAAACGGCACCGCCATCGGCCACATCCACCTGCAGGTCTCCGACATCCCGGAGGCGGACGCCTTCTTCCGCGACGTGCTCGGCCTCGACATCATGGCGACCTATCCGGGCGCCAGCTTCTTCGCGACCGGAAAATACCACCACCATGTCGCGGCCAATGTGTGGAACTCGCGCGGCCAGCCGAAGCGCCGGCCCGGCATGACCGGCCTTGCCGACTACACGATCCGCTTCAACGAACCGGCCAGGCTGGAAACGGCACTGGACAAGCTGGACGCATTGGCGATCCCGACGACGCGCAGCGGCGACACCGTCTCGCTCGTCGATCCCTGGGGCATCGGCCTCAGGCTCTCGGCCTGAAGGCCTGGCAAGAAACGGTGAAGGATTGGGACACCCCCTCTGCCCTGCTGCTTTCCCCTTCTCCCCCGCGGGGAGAAGGTGGCCCGAAGGGCCGGATGAGGGGGCTTGCACACCGTCTGACGTCTGCGCCACCCCCTCATCCCGCTGCCGCGACCTTCTCCCCGCGGGGGAGAAGGGGCAAGACGCGTCGCCTCATTCCATATGCAATTCGCCTGCCCACAAGGAGGAGACCTTGCTCAAACTCCGGCGCTAAGAACGATGAAACGGTGTTCCATCCAGTCCCCCTAGGTCCAATCGCCTATGGAAGGAAACCGTTGCCCCATCCCCTTCTCCCCCGCGGGGAGAAGGTGCCGGCAGGCGGATGAGGGGGAGGTCGAAGGCGTAAAGGATTTGTCCGAGCCACCCCCTCATCCGGCCCTTCGGGCCACCTTCTCCCCGCGGGGGAGAAGGGGAAAGCAGCAGCGTGCTGTCATATGCAATTCTCCCGCCCTCAACGGGGAGATGCCCGGCAGGGCAAAGGGGAAATCCTCACCCCACAGGATCGGCTCCGCGACCACCTTCCCGGCCGAACCCACCCTCAATCGTAGAGATAGTGCGCCGCCCAGTCCTCGTGCGGCACCACGTCGCCGATGCGGTACTTGAAGGCGTTGACCTCCAGGCGGTCGGCGCTCGCCTCGCATTTGTAGGAAAGGCGATACCATTCGCCGCCGCTGCGGAAGACGGCGCCCTTCGTCTTGATCGTCGTGCCGTCGAGCTTGGGATCGCCGAAGGCATAGGCGATCACCTTGTCCGGGCGGAAGCCGCCCTTGGCGTCGCTGATCTGGTCCATCGCCTCGATGTCGCAGCGCTGTTCCAGCCGCTCTTCCGGCGTCAGCTTCTGAAGCTGGCTGCGCACGCGCGCATCGAGCGCCAGCGCGGGCGATGAACAGAGCGGCGCGAGCGCCAGGGTGCAAAGGGCGATGAAAAGCCCGCCTGCCTGCCGTTTCAACTGTCGGCCTCCTCTTCGTGGCGTCATTTCCGACACCTTAATTCGGGGTTAACGGGCAATATGTCGATTTCGCGACGCTGGCAACCCACCAGAGGTTTCAAGCCGCAGGCGGTGGAACTTCCGCTTTCCTCGCGCGTTTCCGGCGCGGAAAGCGGGGGATGCGCCATGCATGACATATCGGGAAAACCGGCCGAACGGCGGCTCTTGCGGGGCAGTCTCGACATCGAAAAGGACCTTTCGGAGGGCGCGCCCCGCCGCTACGGGCTGGACATTGCCGCCGCCTGGGCGGCCATCGGCATTTTCGCGATCATGGCCATGGCGGTCGTCTATCTCATGGCGCCGATCCTCATCCCGCTGTCGCTGGCGGTCGTCACGGGCCTCATCTTCGGCGTGGCGGCGGAAAAGCTCACCGACCTCGGCATTCCCCCGCTGCCGACCGCGCTGCTCCTGGCCGGCGCCTTCGGCTTCGGGGTCTTCTTCATCGCCGGCCTGCTTGCCGATCCGATCACCCAGCTTGCCGCCAACGCACCCGACCTGGTGCGCGGGGCGTATGATCGCATCACGCCGCTCTTTTCCCGCCTCGGCTGGCTGAACATCAGCCCGCAGACCTTCGAGAGCGGCCAGATGTCGATGGAGAAGGTGCTGGAGAACACCGGCAGCATCCTTGGCATCCTCTCGGCCAGCCTCACCCCCGCCCTGCTGCAGGGCATGATCTTCTTCGCCGCGCTGGTGCTTTTCCTCTCCGCGCGGCTGAAGCTGCGCCAGATGCTCATCATGGCCTTCCCGCGCCGCGGCCAGCGGCTCGCCGCCATCCGCGTCATGAACGCCATCGACAGCGCGCTCGGCTATTATTTCGCCACCGCGGCGCTGGTCTATGGCGCGCTCGGCGTCGTCACCGCCCTCATCACCTGGGGCGGCGGGCTGGCCATGCCCGTGCTCTGGGGGCTCTTCGCCTTCCTCTCCTCGTTCGTGCCCTTCCTCGGCGTGACGCTGATGACCATCGCGCTCGCCACCGCCGGCCTTCTCACGCACGAGACGCTGGTGATGGGCCTCCTGCCGGCGCTCGGCTTCTTCCTCGTGCACCTGGCCATGGAAAACCTCGTCATGCCGGCCGTGATGGGCAAGCGGCTGGAGGTCAACGCCTTCATCATCTTCACCGCCATCATCTTCTGGACCTGGATGTGGGGCGCGGCCGGCGCCATGCTCGCCCTGCCCCTCTCCATCATCGGCATGACCATCGCCGACGAGCTGCGCCCCGCCAAGCGCAAGGCCCGCCGCAGCCTGCCCGGCTGACAAACCGCCGCACCCTCGCCAGCCCGCTTGCGTATAAACATTATACATTATATGAAAATGTATAATGTTATGGGCAACGGCTGGAAGGGACCCCCGCATGAGCACAACCAGACCGCCCGGCGGCGCAGGGCCGCTGCCGCCGCAGGCCATGGAGGCGCGGGCGGCGGAGGTCGCAGGCCTGCTGAAGACGCTCGCCCACCCGGCCCGGCTGATGCTGGTCTGCACCCTGGTCGAGGGCGAGTTCTGCGTCGGCGACCTCGAACGGCGGCTCGGCATCCACCAGCCGACGCTCTCCCAGCAGCTCAACGTGCTGCGCGAGGCCGGCATCGTCGAGACGCGCCGCAAGGGCAAGCAGATCTTCTACCGCCTCACCGCCGAAAAGGCCGCAAGGCTCGTCGGCGCGCTCTACACGATCTTCTGCACGGACGGGGAAAGCCCATGACCGCCTATCTTCCCGCCCTTCTCGGCGGCATGCTGATCGGCCTTGCCGCCGCGCTGCTGCTCGTCCTCAACGGCCGCGTCGCCGGCATCAGCGGCATTGTCGGCCGGCTCGCGGAGGGGAGCAATGTCGCCGTCAACGCCGCCTTCGTCGCCGGCCTCCTGCTCGGCCCCCTGCTCTACCGGGCCCTTGCGGGCGGCTGGCCGGCAGTCACCATCGCCGCACCGCTGCCGCTCATCGCCGCCGCCGGCCTCCTCGTCGGCTTCGGCACGCGCATGGGCTGCGGCTGCACCAGCGGCCACGGCGTCGTCGGCCTTGCCCGGCTTTCGCCGCGCTCCTTCGCCGCCGTCGCCAGCTTCCTCGTTGCCGGCGTTTTCGCCGTCGCGCTCCTGCGGAGTTCCGGCCTGTGACCCGTTCCCTCCCACAAATCCTGTCCGCGCTCGGCTGCGGCGCGCTCTTCGGCCTCGGCCTTGCCCTTTCCGGCATGCTGGACCCCGCGCGCGTGCAGGGCTTCCTCGACCTTGCCGGCGCCTGGGATCCAAGCCTTGCCTTCGTGCTCGGCGGCGCCGTCGCCGTCATGATGCTCGGCCTCGTCCTTGTGCGCCGCCTGGCACGCCCGGCCTTCGCGGAAGGCTTCCACCTGCCCGACACCCGCCCCGTCGACCGCAGACTGATCCTCGGCTCGGCGCTGTTCGGCCTCGGCTGGGGGCTTGGCGGCTTCTGCCCCGGCCCGGCGCTGGCCGCCCTTTCGCTCGGCCGGGCAGAACCCCTCCTCTTCGTCGCCTGCATGGTGGCGGGCATGGTGCTGCACGACCGGCTTTTCGCCCGCCGGGCGGGCTGAGCGCTTGATGCGGGCCGCCGGGGCCTCTATCTCTCTGGTCCCGCCTACCGATTTGCCGGAGTGATCCCTTGCCCGTCTTCAAAAACCTGCCCGCCGCCCCCGTCGCCGCCAAGAAGCCGGTCTCCGATACCCGCCACGGCATCACCCGCACCGACGACTATGCCTGGTTCCGCGACGAGAACTGGCAGGCGATGTTCAAGGACCCCTCGATCCTGCAGCCGGAGATCCGCGCGCATCTGGAGGCGGAGAACGCCTATATGACGGCCGCGATGGCCGATACGGAGGCGCTGCAGAAGGTGCTGTTTGCCGAGATGCGCGGCCGCATCAAGGAGGACGACAGCTCCGTGCCCGTGAAGGACGGCCCCTTCGCCTACGGCACCGCCTATGTCACCGGCGGCGAGCAGCCGCGCTATTTCCGCGAGCCGCGCGAGGGCGGCGAACGGACCATCCTGCTCGACGGCGACAAGGAGGCGGCGGGCAAGGACTATTTCCGCCTGTCCGGCATCCATCACTCCACCGACCATTCGCTCGGCATCTGGGGCTATGACGACAAGGGCTCGGAATATTTCACGCTGAAGGTGCGCGACCTTGCGACCGGCGAGGACCGCAGCGACGAGCTCGCCAATACCGGCGGCGACGGCGTCTGGGCGCCGGATGCCAAGAGCTTGTTCTACACCGCGCTTGACGAGAACCACCGCCCGTCGAAGATCTTCCACCACATCCTCGGCGAGCGGCAGGAGAACGACCGCCTCGTCTACGAGGAGAAGGATGCCGGCTTCTTCATGTCGGTCGGCGGCTCGCTGATCGACGACTTCATCTATATCGACATCCACGACCACGAGACGAGCGAATACCGCCTGCTCTCCACCAAGGACCTCCTCGCCAACCCGGTCGTCGTCGCGCCGCGCCAGACGGGGCTCGAATATTCGATGACCGAGGGCGGCGACGTCTTCTACATCCTCACCAATGCCGACGGCGCCAAGGACTTCAAGATCATGCAGACGCCGGTGACGGCGCCGGGCCGGGAGAACTGGACGGAGGTCGTGCCGCACCGGCCGGGCACGCTGATCCTCAACCACATGGCGTTTGCCCGCCACCTCGTCTGGCTGGAGCGCCACGAGGGCCTGCCGCGCATCGTCGTGCGCGACCGGGAAAGCGGCGAGGAGCACGCCATCGCCTTTGCGGAGGAGGCCTATTCGCTCGGCCTTTCCGGCGCGGCGGAATACGACACCGACGTCATCCGCTTCTCCTATTCCTCGATGACCACGCCCTCGCAGCTCTTCGACTACGACATGACAACGCGCGAGCGCACGCTCCTGAAGACGCAGGAAGTGCCGTCCGGCCACACGATCGACGACTACGTCACCCGCCGCGTCTTCGCGCCGGCCCCGGACGGCGAGAGCGTGCCCGTCACCCTGCTCTACCGCAAGGACACGCCGCTCGACGGTTCGGCGCCCTGCCTGCTCTACGGCTACGGCGCCTACGGCATCACCATCCCCGCCGGGTTCAACACCAATTGCCTGTCGCTGGTCGACCGCGGCTTCGTCTATGCCATCGCCCATATCCGCGGCGGCAAGGACAAGGGCTTTGCCTGGTACGAGAACGGCAAGATGGACAGGAAGACCAACACCTTCAAGGACTTCATCGCCGCGGCCGATTATCTGAACGAGGAGAAGTTCACGTCCTACGCGAAGATCGTCGCCGAGGGCGGCTCGGCCGGCGGCATGCTGATGGGGGCGGTCGCCAACATGGCGCCGGAAAAGTTCGGCGGCATCATCGCCGCCGTGCCCTTCGTCGACGTGCTCAACACCATGCTGGACGACACGCTGCCGCTGACCCCGCCGGAATGGCCGGAATGGGGCAACCCGATCGAGAGCAGGGATTTCTACCAGCTGATGGCCAGCTACTCGCCCTACGACAATGTGGACGCGAAGCCCTACCCCGCCATCCTCGCGCTTTCCGGCCTCACCGACCCGCGCGTCACCTACTGGGAGCCCACCAAATGGGTGGCCCGGCTGCGCGAAAAGACGACCGGCACCGAACCGATCCTCCTCAAGACCAATATGGGCGCCGGCCACGGCGGCGCCTCGGGCCGCTTCCAGCGCCTGGAGGAGATCGCCTTCGAATATGCCTTCGCGATCAAGGTGGCGGGGAAGATGTGATCCCGTCCCGCGGGCGGGCCAGCCTCGCCCGCGGGATGCCTCATGCGGGGTCGATCATGCTCACCACGCGGGCGGCGATCTCATCTGTCGTGTAACTGTCCAGCGTTTCGACGAAGCGGGCGGTCCTGTTCTTCACGCGCTCGACGATATCCAGCCCGCGTACCTGGTTGCAAAGCGCAACGCCCGTCGTCCTGTGGCCTGAAATGTTCACCGCCAAGCCTGCCCTACGGGCGAATGCACCGCCCGTCGTGATGGGAACGACGAGGCACATGCCGACGGCGTTGATCTCGCGGGGCGTGATCACCACGCAGCGATGTTCGTCCTTCATCTCGTTCCCGACGACCGGGTTCAGGTCGACGATGAACACATCACCACGCTTCGGGATGTTGCTGCGGACCATCAGAATGTTTCATTGCCGACACGGGAACCGCCCTGCCAGGCAGCGGCCTGCTTGTTCAGGTCGGCCATTTCGTCAGCTCCTTCCAGAAGCTGTGCCAGCGTGTATCGCTTGCGGGGCTGGGCAGGCGTCGCGATGAGCGAGCCGTTGTCAACGGTCAAGGTCAGTTCCGTGCCGACTTCGGCACCGAGCATCTTCAGAAGCGCAGGCGGAATGCTGAAGACGGTCGCACCGCCTTGCCGACGGATTTTCGCTGTATTGCTCATGCAGGGCATCTCCGAGTATGTGCTACGAAAATAGCACATACTCGGCCCACCGCAAGAGCAGGCGACGCCCCTACCGGAACGCCCCCACACAGGCCTGCAGATCGCTCAGCATGGCGCTGGATCCTTTCAGGCTCGTCCGCACGTCGCCGATACGGATGTGGTTGCCCCGCTTCAGCGCGTCGATCACCGAGCGGTCGCGGCCGAGGTCGTAGGCGATCTCCTGGCGGCCGTAGGCCTTGCCCTTGATGTCGTAGCCCTCGCCGTCGTCGATCCAGTATCGCGCATCGCTCGTGTAGTCGTCGCGGTAGTCGTAGGCCGTGTCCTGGAAGCCGAAGGTGACGTGGCCGTCGTCGTACCAGCGGAAGGCGGCGTGGCGCCCGCCCTCGCCGCGGCGCGTGGCGCGGCAGTTCAGGAAGCGGCGGTCGCCGGAGAAGTCGGCGACGACCTCCCAGCCGCCGACCGTGCGCACGGCGCGGTAGGGATCGGCGTCCTTGCCGTAGCCGTCGTCATGGCCGGAGGCGGCGGTTTCACCATAGGCGTTCGTCTCGTGGCTCACGGCGCCGCCCGCCGCCGCATAATCGTCCGCCTTCACACCCAGGGCGGCATCACTGCTCCCCGCATGCTCGTCCTCCGGGAAGTCGCGCAGCGCGGCGCGGTACTTGTCGTAAAGGCCGAGGCGGCGCACGTCGACGAAGTCGAACTCGTAGTCCTCCAGCGCGCGCACGCTGTTGTCGCGCAGGCGCACGAGGCCGCGCACGCGCAGGCACCCGTCGCCGCATTCCACCTCGTCGACATATTCGCGGGCCCTGTCGTCCGGCGTCTTGATCGCGACGCCGAGGCTGTGGCGGCGTTCCTCGTTGATCGCGCGGAACATCAGGGATTGCGCGTAGCCGCGGCGATCCTCGTCGAAATAGTCGTAGATCGCGCGTTCCTCGCTGGGGCTGAGATCGTCCCGGCTCCCGACATAGATGCGCCGCTCGGGGATGCTCGCCGCGGTGATGACGTTGCGCAGCCGCTCGTGCGAATAGACGGTCGTGAAGTAGGAGAGATAGTCGCAGCCTTCCGGCGGATACCAGAAGCGCACGTCGATCAGCACCAACTGGCCGTCCTTGTAGATGTCGGAGAGCCGCCGATCCTGCGCGTAATCGCCGAAGGTGATGCGCCCGCACGGATCGCGCCGGTCGTTGGAGACCGTCAGATAGGGCATCTCGCCGCCATCCTCGTGGTCGCGGGAAAAGCGGCCGGCGAGAAGGTCGATCTTGCGCTTGGCGACATAGGCGAAGACGCCCTCGGGATAGCGGCCGAGATAGCGGTCGTAGGCCTCGCGGTTGTCGGCGAGCGCGGCGAATTCGTAGAAGGCGATCTCGGCCTCGTCGACCTTGTCGTCCTTCGGGCTCAGGGCGAACTTGCCGTAGTCGGCATCGCTTTGCCAGGTCTCCTGCCGGCCCTTGCTGCGCTCCTTGACGATCTCGCTCACCTTGCGGAAGGCCTCCTCCAGCACGATGCCGGGAATGCTGATCGCATCGACGAAGGCCGAGGCGAAGGGGCTGATCGGCGTTCCCTCGTAGTCGTAGGCGGTGCCGGGCGCGGCGGCATAGGCATAGTGCACGTCCCCGGCGTCCTTCGGCTCGGCAAGCCCGTCCGGGATGTCGCGCAGCGTGAGGAACGGGTTTTCATGCGCCGCGTCGAAGAGCACGACCTTGAGGCCCTTGCCGAGCCCGCGCAGCGTCTTCGTGATCTCGGAGACGGGCAGCGAGCGGTTGCGCAGGCCCGTCACGGTGCGGCCGGAGGCATCGACCGGCAGCAGGAAATTGTCGCCGTCGATCTGCACCGCATAGCCGGAGAAATAGACGAAGAGCACCGGGTCCTCCGCCTTCTCCGCCAGCCGCGTGAAATTGTTGAGCGCGGAGAGCATGCCGAGATGGTCGGCATCGGTGACGCGCGTCACGTCGAACTCCACCCGCTCCAGCGCCTCGCCGACGAGGTCGATGTCGTTGAGCGGATTTTCCAGCGGCTCGGCGTCCTCGTATTCGGCATTGCCGATGAGGAGCGCGTAGCGTTCGGCGGCGACGGCGGCCGGCGCGACGAGGAGAAGAAGACAGGCGGCAAGCGCCGCGACCCACCGATGGACATTCCGCTGCACGATACCCTCCCGAGACACGGTCCCGGCTCGCCGGCAACCGGACATTCGCTCACCAATGCATGCCTGAAGAAGGGGACGGACGGTGCCGCCCGCTTATTCAGAAGGCCGTGAAATTCCATGCCGGCCGGCGACGGGCGTCAGGAGCCGGCGCAGGCCGCCGCCAGCTTGTCTATCGCCGCCTTCGACCCCGTGAGGGGGAAGGCGAGCGGTTCGAATGTCGTTGCCGGATAGGCGATGGTCAGCGCCCTGCCGGCCTTGAGGCGGTCGACCAGCGGGCCGGTTATCGGGAATTCGCTGACCATCGCGCCGTCCATCGCCTCGAAATGCGCCGGCCGGTCGAAGGCCTCGCCATCGACGGAAAGGCGCAGCGGGCTGGAGAAGTCCCCGCCGTCGCCCGGCGGGAAATCCAGCGCCGCGGCAGCGAGGAACCGCAGGCTGAGCCGGTCTTCGGGGCCGCATTTCAGGAAGAGGTTGCTTTCCCGCGTCCCGGTCCCCACGCAGACCGAGGCCACCATGACAGGCCCCTCCTCCTCCTCGGAAATGCCGGCGTTCCAGGCGCCGCAGGTTTCCGCGAAGGCGACGGACGGGAACAGCAAAAGGACGGCGAGCGCACGCATCTGTAGAACCCCGACTGTTGAACCGGCATGGCTTTTCCCGGACGCTAGCACCGCGCAAAGGGGCCGGCAAGCGAGCGCCCCGCCGCCGGCCCTTTCAATCCGGCCGCTTGTCGCTACCTATAGGGAAACGAGACGCGAACGCCGCAAGAGGATGCCATGAGCAACGCCACCAACCCGCAGCACGGCGACGACGGCAGGCCCGTTGCCTTCGACAACAGCTATGCGCGCCTGCCGGACGTCTTCTTCGCCCCGGTCGATCCGAGCCCGGTGGAGGCGCCGCGGCTCGTCGCGTTCAACCGGGCGCTTGCCGGGGATCTCGGCCTTGATGCGGATGCGCTGGAGCGGCACGGCGCGGGTTACTTCTCCGGCAACGTGGCGCTGCCCGGTTCGCTGCCGCTCGCCATGGCCTATGCCGGCCACCAGTTCGGCCAGTTCGTGCCGCAGCTCGGCGACGGGCGGGCGATCCTTCTCGGCGAGGTGATCGACCGCGACGGCCGGCGGCGCGACATCCAGCTCAAGGGCGCCGGCCAGACGCCTTATTCGCGCCGCGGCGACGGGCGGGCGGCACTCGGGCCGGTGCTGCGCGAATACATCGTCAGCGAGGCCATGCATGCGCTCGGCATTCCGACGACGCGGGCGCTGGCGGCCGTCGCCACCGGCCAGCCGGTCTATCGCGACCGCGTGCTGCCGGGCGCCGTCTTCACCCGCGTCGCCGCCAGCCATATCCGCGTCGGCACCTTCCAGTTCTTCGCCGCGCGCGGCGACACGGACAATGTGCGCGTGCTCGCCGACCATGTCATCGACCGGCACTATCCAGCGCTGAAGGGCGCGGAGCAGCCCTATCTCGCGCTGCTGGACGCCGTCGCCGACCGGCAGGCCTCGCTGATCGCCCGGTGGCTCGGCGTCGGCTTCATCCACGGCGTGATGAACACCGACAACATGACGATCTCGGGCGAGACGATCGATTTCGGCCCCTGCGCCTTCATGGACCGCTACGACCCGCGCACCGTCTATTCCTCCATCGACCGCAACGGGCGCTATGCCTTCGGCAACCAGCCGATGATCGGCCAGTGGAACATCGCGCGTCTCGCCGAGGCGCTGCTTGCCCTTCTTTCCGACGACCAGGACAAGGCGGTGGAGATGGCGAATGCGGCGGTCGGCCGCTTCATGGAGCGCTTCCAGGCGCATTGGAAGGCGGTGATCCGGGCGAAGATCGGCCTTGGCGCGCATGAGGAGGACGACGACCAGGGCCTGATCCGCGACCTGCTCGTGACGCTCTACGAGCAGAAGGCCGACTATACGCTCGCCTTCCGGCGCCTTGCCGACGCGGCCGAAGGCGCGGCGGCGGACGACGCGCTGCAAGACCTCCTCGAAACGCCCGGCGCGCTCACGCCCTGGCTTGCCCTCTGGCGCGCGCGGCTGACGCGGGAAGCCGGGACGGCCGAGGCGCGCGCTACGGCGATGCGCCGCGTCAATCCCGCCTTCATCCCGCGCAACCACAAGGTCGAGGAGGCGCTGGCGGCGGCGGTCGACCATGGCGATTTCTCGCTGTTTACGGCGCTGAACGACGTGCTGGCGCGGCCCTACGAGGACCAGCCGGCCTTCGCCGCCTATGCCGTGCCGCCGAAGCCCGGCGAGGAGATCACCGCGACCTTCTGCGGGACGTGAGGGGGCAAACTACACCCTTTTTCCGGCGCCTCCCGCCTTGTGCGCCGGGCATCGCCTATGGAAGGAAACCGTTGCCCTATCCCCTTCTCCCCCGCGGGGAGAAGGTGCCGGCAGGCGGATGAGGGGGATGGCGAAGGCGCAAACGATCCGTCCGAGCCACCCCCTCATCCGACCCTTCGGGCCACCTTCTCCCCGCGGGGGAGAAGGGAAGAGCGGTGATGCCGCATTCCCTATGCGGTAGCCCTGCCGCTTGCGGGGAGAGGGTTAGGGTGAGGGGCAAGCTCCCTGGGCCTCGCCCCAAAAACATGAGTGGAATAGTATAATTTCTCCCTCCCCTTTTCCCGGGATTGAAGCGCCACGGTTCTGCCCTAATTTCTCCGTCGTCCCTCCTTGAGCCGGACGTCTTGTCGGCCTCCTCCCGGCCGGCAGCACCAACGGAGATCCCCATGTTGCTCACGCTGACCGCCGCCCTCATCGCCATCATCGGATTGGTGCTGACGGGCGGAGGCGGGTGGCTGCTGTCGCTCGGCGGCAGCCCCTACTATCTCGTCACCGGCCTTGCCTTCCTCGTCACGGCCGTGCTGCTCCTGCGCCGCTCCGGCGCGGCGCTCTGGCTTTATGCCCTCGTCATCCTCGGTTCGCTCGGCTGGGCGATCTGGGAGGTCGGTTTCGACTGGTGGCAGCTCGGCCCGCGCGGCGGCGTCATCGTGCTCATCGGCCTGTGGCTGATGCTGCCGGCCATCCGCCGCCCGCTCGGCTTTTCCAGCCCCACCGGCACGCCCTACCCGGCCTCGGCCCTGCCGCTCGCCGTTGCCGTCCTCGTCTCCATCGGCGTTGCCGGCTTTGCGATGACGCAGGACCCGCACGACGTGGCCGGCAGCCTGCCGACCGACGTCGTCAACGCCACGCCCGCCCTCGGCGGCGACGTGCCGGCCGGCGAATGGCACCAGTACGGCCGCACGCCATACGGCCAGCGCTATTCGCCGCTCGACCAGATCAACACCGACAATGTCGGCACGCTCAAGGTCGCCTGGCAATACCAGACCGGCGACGTGAAGCTGCCGGACGACGTCGGCGAGACCACCTACCAGGTGACGCCGCTCAAGATCGGCGACACGCTCTACATGTGCACGCCGCACAACTGGGCGATCGCGCTCGACGCGGCGACCGGCAAGGAGAAATGGAAGTACGATTCCAACTCCGGCATGAACCCGGACCGCCAGCACCAGACCTGCCGCGGCGTGACCTACTATGCCGATCCGGCCGCGACCGCCGGCGCCACCTGCGCCGCCCGCGTCTACCTGCCGACCTCGGACGCCCGGCTGATCGCGCTCGACGCGGCGACCGGCGACGTCTGCACGAGCTTTGCCGAGAACGGCGTGCTGCAGCTCGAACAGGGCATGCCCTACAACCCGGCCGGCTACTACTATTCCACCTCGCCGCCCGTCATCACCGACGGCAAGATCATCATCGGCGGCGCGGTGAACGACAACTACTCGACCCAGTCGCAATCCGGCGTCATCCGCGCCTTCGACGTCAATACCGGCGCCCTCGTCTGGAACTGGGATTCCGGCAATCCCGACGTCACGACGCCGCTGCCCGAGGGGCAGGTCTATACGGTGAATTCGCCGAATTCCTGGTCCGTCTTCAGCTATGACGACGCGCTCGGCCTCGTCTACATCCCCCTCGGCAACCGCGTGCCCGACCAGCTCGGCATGGGCCGCAGCGAGCATGTGGAGAAATACTCGTCCTCCATCGTCGCGCTCGACATCGGGACGGGCGCGGTGCGCTGGGTGCGCCAGACGGTGCACCACGACCTGTGGGACATGGACGTGCCGGCCCAGCCGGCGCTGATCGACATCACGAAGGACGGCGCCACCATTCCCGCCCTCGTCGGCCCGACCAAGCAGGGCGACATCTACGTGCTCGACCGGCGCACCGGCGAGCCGATCATCCCCGTCAAGGAGATACCGGCGCCGACCGGGGCGATCCCGGAAGATTTCACGGCGCCCACCCAGCCGATTTCCGACCTCACCTTCTCGCCGCCGCCGCTGACGGAAAAGAACATGTGGGGCGTGACGATGTTCGACCAGCTCGCCTGCCGCATCGATTTCCTGTCGTTGAAATACGAGGGCCGCTACACGCCGCCCTCGCTGCAGGGCACGCTCGTCTATCCCGGCAATTTCGGCACGTTCAACTGGGGGTCCGTCGCGGTCGATCCGGAGCGGCAGGTGATGTTCGGCATGCCGACCTACCTCGCCTTCACCTCCCGCCTCGTGCCGCGTGACCAGATCCCGCCGAAGGGCCAGGACGAGAAGGGCTCCGAGCAGGGCCTCAACCGCAACGAGGGCGCGCCCTACGGCGTGTTCATGGGCCCGTTCCTCGGCCCGCTCGGCATTCCCTGCCAGGCGCCGCCATGGGGCTATGTCGCCGGCGCGAACCTTGCCACCGGCGAGATCGCCTACAAGCACAAGAACGGCACGGTCATGGACATGACGCCGCTGCCGCTGCCCTTCAAGGTCGGCGTGCCGGGCATCGGCGGCCCCATCATCACCAAGGGCGGCGTCGCCTTCCTCGGCGCGGCGGTGGACGACTACCTGCGCGCCTACGACCTGACGAGCGGCCGCCAGCTGTGGGAAGCCCGCCTTCCGGCCGGCGGCCAGGCCACGCCGATGACCTACACGATCGGCGA
The DNA here is from genome assembly GCF_050859155.1 of Shinella yambaruensis. Taxonomy (NCBI): domain Bacteria; kingdom Pseudomonadati; phylum Pseudomonadota; class Alphaproteobacteria; order Hyphomicrobiales; family Rhizobiaceae; genus Shinella; species Shinella yambaruensis. The sequence continues at coordinate 1,064,058 of NZ_CP150638.1, read as the reverse complement.
CAAGCAGTACGTGCTGATCGTCGCCGGCGGCCACGGCTCGGTCGGCACCAAGCCGGGCGACTACGTCATCGCCTATACGCTGCCGTAGCGGGGCGCCGTACCGACCCCCCTCTGCCCTGCCGGGCATCTCCCCCTCAAGGGGGGAGATCGGATGGAGCGCGGTTTCGCCCATCTCCAACGGCTCGATATGAGCAAAGGTCCCACCACCTGCCGATCTCCCCCTTGAGGGCAGGCGAATTGCATATGGAATGAGGCGACGCGTCTTGCCCCTTCTCCCCCGCGGGGAGAAGGTCGCGGCAGCGGGATGAGGGGGTGGCGCAGACGTCAGACGGTGTGCAAGCCCCCCTCATCCGGCCCTTCGGGCCGCCTTCTCCCCGCGGGGGAGAAGGGGAAGGCAGCAGCGTGCTGTCATATGCAATTCGCCTACCCTTGAGGGGGAGACGCCCGGCAGGGCAGAGGGGGGTGGCGCGGAGGAAGATAGTGCCCGGCAAAAGGGCGATCATTGCGGGGTTGCCTCCCCATCCCGCCTTTCCCATGATGCAGCCCTCCAAAAATCCTCCCCGGGAGATTCGCCATGAAAGACGACTGGCGGCTGATCGCCGCGCCGGTGAAGATCATCCTTGCCAATTACTGGCGGTCCTCGCGCGGCCTGCTGGCGCTCGTCTCGGTCATCGTCTTCCTCTCGGCGATCGCCTCCATCGCCGCGCCCTATCTCTTCTCGCGCCTCATCGACGCCATGAGCGCCGACCGGATGGCCGAGATGCTGGCGGCCGGCCTCGTCGTCTATGCGCTGCTCATCGGCACGGCCGCGGCCCTGCAGCACATGGTGCAGTATCTCTCCTACATGAGCGCGGAGAACCTGAGCTTCATCGCCAGCACCAGCCTGTTCGAGCGGCTGTTGAAGAAAGAGGCCGCCTTCTTCGCCGAGCACAACCCGGCCGAGATCGAAAGCGCCGGACAGCGCGGCCAGGGCGCGATGATGACGCTGGTGCAGCTCGCCCTCATCGTCTTCATTCCCGGCGTCACGCAGATCACGCTGGCGATCGCCATGCTGGGGGCGACGATCGACATCGAGGTCGCGCTGATCGTCGTCGCCTATGGCGGCGGCTTCATCGCACTGACGGCGATCGCCAACCACCGCACGCGAAAATATCTCGACGCGGCCATCGAGGCCGGACAGGAGAACGCCAAGTTCATCGGCAACGCCATGACGGCCATGGAGACGCTGCGCCATTTCGGCAGCCACGGCTGGATGCAGGCGCGCTTTGCCGGAAAGGCCGGCGAGGAGCGCGACAGCTGGGCGGCCTTCTGCCGCCGGCGCATCGGCTATTCGTCGCTGATGGGCGCCGGGCTCGCCGTGCAGTTCGTCGTCACCTTCCTCCTGCTGTTGCCGCGCTACCGGGCGGGCGATCTCAGCGTCGGCGACATCGTGCTGTTCAACACGCTGCTGCTGCAGCTCAACCAGCCCTTCGAGATGATCGGCCATGCGCTCGACAACGTGGTGCGCGCCCGCGCCTCGCTGCTGCCGCTCGCGCGCATCTGGGCCGCCCCCGAGGAGCCGGACACGGGCACATCGGGCGGCTTTTCGCCGAAGGCCGGCCGCCTCGCCTTCGAGGATGTCTCCTATGCCCACGAGAACGGCCGCGGCGTCGAGAAGATCGGCTTTGCCGCAACGCGCGGGCGCATCACCTATCTCGTCGGCGAGACGGGCTCCGGCAAGTCGACGCTGCTGCGCCTCGCGCTGAAATCCATCCGCCCCGCCGCGGGGCGCATCACCGTCGACGGCATCGATCTTAACGGCGTCTGCCAGCGCGACTGGTACGGCGCCGTCGGCATCGTGCCGCAGGACGCGGTGCTGCTCAACGACACACTCGCCGTCAACATCGTGCTCGGCCGCGCCTTCGACGCGGAGCGGTTGCGGCGCGCGGCGGAAAAAGCGGCGATCCTTGCCTTCATCGACGGCCTGCCGGACGGTTTCGAGACAAAGGTCGGCGAACGGGGCATGAAGCTTTCCGGCGGCGAGCGGCAGCGCATCGCCATTGCCCGCGCGCTCTATGCCGATCCGCAGTTCCTCTTCCTCGACGAGGCGAGCTCGGCGCTGGACGAAGCGACGGAGGCGGGAATCATGCAGCATATCCGCGGCCTTGCCGGCGACGTGACCATCCTTGCCGTCACCCACCGCAGAAGCGTGATCGCGCCTCAGGACCATGTCGTGCGGCTCGGCGCGGGCCGCATCGAAAGCGACGTGTAAAGGGCGGCAAGGCTCGCAAAAGCTGCAACCGGTACTGGTTCCCGCGACGCACGCTCAAGGGCCCCTCCATGAAGATCGACGGCAGCATGCTTTCCGCCTACACCTACGGCAGGCCGCGCGCGACGAGCGGGGAAAGCCTTAACGACAGCACGGGCGGCGGCACGGCAGGGCGCAACATCCCGACCGTCAGCCCCACGGCGCCGATCCCCTCCGGCCTTGCCAATGCGCTGTGGCTGACCCAGGCCAAGCTCGACAAGGCCGAGACGGAGAGCGCCAGCCTGACGTCCGAATTCCTGGAGCTCTCCAGGATGACGCCGGCCGAGCGGCTGCGCAAGGAAATGCTGGAGGCCCTCGGCCTCACGGAGGAGAGCCTGGCGCAGCTTCCCGAGGAGGAACGCTCGGCGATCGAGGAAGACATCCGCCGCGCCATCAAGGAGCAGCTCGGCATCGACGACACCCGGCAGGCAGGCACGGCGGAAGGGCAATCCGCGGCCGGCACGGAGGAAGCGGGGGCCTGAGCGCCCCCGCTTTCACGCCGCTTTTTGCAGACGCCGACGAAACCCGATTGACAAACGGCGCGATTTCGAGAATATCGCGCCCATGATCAAGAACACGCACATCGCCGCGACGTATTTTTGGCTGTTCCGATAAGGAGCGGCTGTTCGATCATGTCAACAAGCCGCCATCAGGCGGCTTTGTTGTTTCTGGCACCTGATGGCACAAAATCCCAGGAGCCCGAAATGCAGAATACCGTCATCAAACTCGACCCCGCCGCCCTCGATCGCCCGCCGATGCTGACCATCCGCGCCGCGCGCCCGGGCGACCTGCAGCAGATCCTCGACATGATCGCCCTGCATGCCGAATGCCACGGCGACACGGCGAAGGTCTCCGCCGCCGATCTCGACCGCGATCTCTTCGGCGCCCATCCCTGGATCACCGCGCTCGTCGCCGAGGCCGGCGGCCGGCTGATCGGCTACGCCCTTCTCGTGCCGATGTACCGCGCGCTGGAAGGCCTGCGCGGCATGGAGCTGCACCAGATCTTCGTGCGCAAGGACCATCGCGGCCACGGCATCGGCCGCCACCTCGTCTCCCGCGCCCGCGAGCACGCCCGCATCGCCGGCTGCGGCTACCTCTCGGTGAGCGCGGCGACCGGCAATTTCGGCGCCCACCGCTTCTACGAGCAGATGAACTTCCGGGCTGGCCCGGTCACCGGGATGCGCTATGTCCAGTCCCTGGGCTGACAATAGGTTGAGGAGGACATCGACATGGCGAAGCGACTGGCCATCGTGCTGACCGAGGGCTACGCCGACTGGGAATGCGGGCTGCTGATGGCGACGGCGCGGGGCGAGTGCGGGGCCGAGACCGTGGTCCTGACACCCGGCGGCGCGGACGTGACCTCGCTCGGCGGCGTCTCCATAAGGTCCGCCGGCAGGGCGGAGGACGCCGCGCCCGGCGATTTCGACGTGCTGGTGCTGTGCGGCGGCACGATCTGGCAATCCGGCCAAGCGCCCGACCTTTCGGCTCCGGTCGCGCGCTTCGTTTCGGCGGGCAAGCCGGTCGCCGCGATCTGCGATGCGACACTGGCGCTCGGCCGCCTCGGCCTGCTCGACGACCGGGCGCATACCGGCAATTATCGCGGACAGCTGCCGCAGGTCGTGCCCGGCTATCGCGGGGCGGCGCTCTACCGCGACCAGCCTCAGGCCGTCAGCGACCGCGCCGTCATCACCGCCTCGGGCGCGGCCCCCGTCTCCTTCGCGCGGGAAATCCTCGACGCCATCGGCCTCGGCTCCGCCGACCTGTCCGGCTATCTCGCGATGTATGGCGACGAGCACCGCAAGGCGCCGGCGTGACCGCCTCTATCCCCGGCCCGCATCATCTCCCCATATGGGCAGGGCGATCGCATTAGGAAGGAGACCGCTGCCACACCTCCCCTTCTCCCCCGTGGGGAGAAGGTGGCCCGAAGGGTCGGATGAGGGGGGTGGCTCGGACGGATCGGTTACGCCTTCGCCACCCCCCTCATCCGCCTGCCGGCACCTTCTCCCCACGGGGGAGAAGGGGAGGTGTGGCACCGTCGAACCCCATATGCGTTAGCCCCTGCCCATATAGGAGGGGTTCACATCCTGTCCGATCACGCCAAGGCGGGGGGCACCCCCGCCTCAATGGGCCGGGATCGCCTTCAGGTAAGCCGCGATCGCCTCGCGGTCCTCCTTGGGCAGCAGCGCCATGTTCTTCTGCACCGACACCATGGCGCCGCCGACGCTGTCGAATTCCGGCGTGAAGCCGGTTTCGAGATAGCTGGCAATGTCGCCCGCGCTCCAGCTGCCGAAGCCGCCCTCGGCCGGCGTGATGTTGGGCACGCGCCCCTCGCCTTCCGGGTTCGGCCCGCCGGCCAGCCACAGATCCGTCTTCAGCCCGCCGAGGACGTCGCGCGGCGTGTGGCACTCGCCGCAATGGCCCGGCCCTTCCACGAGATACTGGCCGCGCCTGACGGTCTCGTCAGCGCTTGCGAGCGCCACCCGCGGCGCCTCGTCGAGATAGAGCAACTTCCAGCCGCCGAGCGCGAGACGCATGTTGAACGGGAACGGCAGGTCGTGGCCGGGCGCCACATTGCCGCTCTTCGGCAGGGTCTTCAGGTAGCCGTAGAGGTCGGCGATGTCCTTCACCGTCATGCGCGCATAGGAGGCATAGGGGAAGGACGGGTAGAGGTGCTCGCCGTCGCGGCCGGTGCCGCGCTTCATGGCGTCGCCGAACTCCGCCAGCGTCCAGGCGCCGATGCCGGCCGTCTCGTCGGGCGAGATGTTCGGCGCGTGGAAGGTGCCGAACGGGCTCTTCAGCGCAAGGCCGCCCGCCAGCACCAGCTTCTGGTCCTCCGCCGCGCCCGGCGCGGCATGACAGCTCGTACAGCCGCCAGCATGGAAGATGCGCTCGCCGTTCGCCAGGTCCGGCTCGCCCGCCGCGGCCCAGGTCTCGGCCGGCAGCCGCTCCGGCGCGGTGATGAAGAGGAAGGCGCCGGCGCCGATCGCGCCCAGCACGACGATCCCGCCGAGAAGTTTCTTGAGTGCCATGAGAATTGCCTCTCGCCAGCCGCGCGAGCCCCGCCACCGCGGCATCCGGACATGGATTGCCGCCCCGGCGGTCGCCGGGGCGGTCTGCGTTCGTTTCGGGTGGGATGGCCTACCGCGGTCACTTCTTGACGCGGTAGACCTCATGACAGCCGCCGCAATTGGGGCCGATCGTGCCGAGCGCGGCGCCCACGGCCGCCTGGTCCGCCGGCAGGCTGGCGAGCACCGTGTCGGCATCCGTGCCGAGCTTGGCGGCCTTGGCCTTGAAGTCGTCCATCGCCTCCCAGATCTTCGGGCTGGCTTCGGTCTCGTTGCCCGTCTCGGAACCGGCCGGGAACTGGTCCGGGAAGGCCTTCCCCACCTCGCTCATGGTGGTCAGCGACGCCTTGACGACGTCCGCGTCATAGGGCTTTTCGCCCTTCGCGATGCCGGCAAGCGCGCCCATGGCCCCGCCGACCTTCTTCATCATCTCCTGGCGGACGACCTGCGGCTCGTCCGCCGCCACGACGGCCCCTGCGCCGATGACCGCAAGCGCGGCCGCGGCCGCCAAAGTCCTGAACTTCATCGGGTTCTCCCGGTTGCTGGCGGGCGGCTTGCGCCGCGCCGCCGGTTTACGATGCGCGGGCATCTTTGCATTTTGGGAAGTCGAGGAAAGTAAAATATTTTTGAGAACCAGAATGTTGCGCCTTTCACACGCTGCCCCAGCCGCGCCACACCGTAACCACCGCGATCGCCACGAGCAGCACGCCCGCGGCGCGGCCGATGAGGCGGGTGGCGGCGGGGCTGCCGGTCAGCGCATCGCGGCTGCGGGCGGCGGCGAGCGCAAGGCCGCCATAGACGGCAAGCTGCGTCGCCCAGATCATCGCCAGCATGACGAGCGTCTGGCGCCAGAGCGGGCCGAATTCCGGGCGCAGGAACTGCGGGAAGACGGCGAGCATGAAGAGATAGGCCTTCGGGTTCATCAGGCTCGTCAGCGCGCCCTGGCGGAAGCGCGTCGCAAGGCCGCGCCGGTCGAGGCTGCCGACGGCATCGACGACGATCGAGGAGCGGAAGAGCTGCCAGCCGATGAAGGCGACATAGGCGGCGCCGAGGAGCAGCAGGCCGTTGAAGAGGCCCGGCGCGAAATGCAGCAGCATGCCGACGCCGAGCGCGGCATAGAGCGTGTGCACGAGGCCGCCCGCCATGATGCCGAAGGTCGCCGAAAGCCCCGCCTTGCGCCCGCCGGAGAGGGAACTCGCCAGCACGAAGACCATGTCCATGCCCGGCACGATGATGATGCCGGAGACGAGCAGGAAGAAAAGCCAGAGGTTTTCGCTGTAGGTCATGTCAGTTGTCCATTGCCGATATGCGCCCGGAAGCCCGCTGCCTCCTTGTGTTTCAAGCGCTTGAAGCGTGCTATAGCGAGGACCAACTGACAGGGTTGTGTCAGTTGTGAGGGGAACGACCATGCGCAAGGCTTCGCGGCTCTTCGAGATCATCCAGATCCTGCGCCTCGCCCGCCACCCGATAACGGCGGCCGAGGTCGCCGGGCGGCTGGAGGTGACAGTGCGCTCGATCTACCGCGACATCGCCGCCCTGCAGGCGATGCGCGTGCCGGTGGAGGGCGAGCGGGGCATCGGCTACATCCTGCGCCCCGGTTTCGACCTGCCGCCGCTGATGTTCTCCATCGAGGAGACCGAGGCCGTGGTGCTGGCGCTGGCGCTTCTGGAGCGCACCGGCGACGCGGAGCTGAAGGCCGCCGCCCGGCGGGTCGGCGACAAGATCGCCGGCGCCGTGCCGCCGCCGCTGCGCCAGACGCTCTCCGCCCGCGCCCTGCACGCCTGGGACACGACGCCGCGCCAGCCCGAGGGGATCGACCTTGCCACCGTGCGCCGGGCGATCCGCGACGAGGAGACGCTGCTGATCGACTACCGCGACGAATATGGCCGCGCCAGCGAGCGCACCATCCGCCCCATCGCCCTCATCTATTATTCCGAGACCGCCAACATCGTCGCCTGGTGCGAGCTGCGCGCGGCCATCCGCAATTTCCGCGCCGACCGGGTCGAGGCCTGCGAAACGACGGGCCGGCTTTTCCGAGGCGATGGCGACAGGCTGCGGCAGCTCTGGATTTCCGGCTGGGCGGAGAACCGGCGGGATGCGGGGTAAGGCCTATTCCGGCCATTCCTCCGCCGGCCAGTTGCGGGCCGCATGGATGACGCGGAGGATGAACAGCGTTTCCCGGCCGTCCTTCATCTCGAGGCCATAGGCGATGATATAGGGCAGCCCGCGCACGGATTTCTCATAGGTTCCGCCGACACGTCCCGGCCGACCGATGGGCCGCTCGCCGAGCAGGAGGGCGGCAGCATCGATGCGGCTGGCGACCGAACGGGCGGCCGCGGGATCATCGCGCGCGATATGGCTTACCTGCCGTTTGAGATCGTCGAGAGCGGATAGCGACCAGCGGACAGGCCGCTTCACGGGCGATCGCGCTCAGCCGCGTCGATGAGGGATGCCAGTTCGGACATGGCCTCCTCATGGGAAACCGTGCGCCCGTGGCGAACGTCTTCCAGGCCCTGATTGACGCCCTCGACGATCGCAAGTTCGCGGGCGACATAGGCGGAGACCGCCTCGGCGGCGAGGAAGGACCGACTGCGCCGCGTATCCGCGGCCAGCCGGTCGAGTTTTTCCTTGAGGTCCGCGCTGACGCGGATCGTCATCGTCGTGCTGCCCATACCCGCCACCTGTGTTCGCTTGTGTACATCCTAGCACAAATGGCACGCCATATCCAAGGCATGGAAAACCCCGGCCGTTTCCAGCCGGGGTTTCCTGAACTCGGAAGCGAAAAACGCCTTACTTCGTGGCGGCTTCGTAGCGCTCCAGGACGTAGTCCCAGTTGATCAGGCTGTCGACGAAGGCCTCGAGGTATTTCGGGCGGGCGTTGCGGTAGTCGATGTAGTAGGAGTGCTCCCAGACGTCGACGCCGAGGATCGGGCTTGCGCCGTGCACCAGCGGGTTCTCGCCGTTCGGGGTCTTGGAGATGGCGAGCTTGCCGTCCTTGACGGAGAGCCAGGCCCAGCCGGAGCCGAACTGCGTGGTGCCGGCGGCGACGAAATCGGCCTTGAACTTGTCATAGCCGCCGAGATCGCTGTCGATCGCCTTCTGCAGGGCGCCCGGCAGGCTCTTGCCGCCGCCGCCCTTCTTCATCCACTTCCAGAAATGGATGTGGTTGTAGTGCTGGCCGGCATTGTTGAAGAGGCCCTGGTTGGTGCCGTAGGACTTCTTGACGATCTCTTCCAGCGAGAGGTCCTGAAGGCCCGCTTCCTCGGCCAGCTTGTTGCCGTTGTCGACATAGGCCTTGTGGTGCTTGTCATGGTGATATTCGAGCGTTTCGCGCGACATGAAGGGCGTGAGCGCATCGTAATCGTAGGGAAGCGGCGGAAGTTCGAAAGCCATCGTGGTGTCTCCTCTTGGCGACGGAATTTTTTCAATGAAATCCGTGAGCGGAACATAGGAGCGGCAACCGGAAGAGGCAACCGCCCGGGTTCCAATTTTTCCTGACATGCGACAAAATCCTTCCCGTTTCCCGTGTCGGATCAATGACAAATGGAACCGGATTCGATCTGAAACATTTTGTCCGACACCCCCGACACGGAGCCTGTCCATGCATCTTCGCCTGCTTTCCGCCCTTCCGCTCCTGCTTGCCGCCCCGCTCGCCCATGCCTCCTCGCCCGATGCATGGGAGGAATTCCGCGCCGATGTGGAGAAGAGCTGCCTCGCGAGCCTGCCGGAAGCGCTTGGCACGCCGAACGTCTTCGTCGAGCCGACGGGCACGCAGTCCTTCGGCCTTGCCGCGATCGAGGGGCTTTCACCGGAATCGAAGAGCCAGATCACCTATCTCTGCGTCTATGACAAGGAGAAGAAGACGGTGGAGGTCTCCCCGCCCATCGCCGCGGAGTTCCTGCATGTGGTGCGCGAAAGCGAGCGCGAGGCGGCGGCGGCGGAACGGGCCAAGACGGGCGACAACAAGACGGTGGACGAGGCCGGGCAGGAATAACCTGCCCCTCAGATATTCCCGGCGAGGAAATCGATGAAGGCCCGGATGCGGGCCGCCAGGTGCTCGTGGCCGGCAAAGACGGCATGCACGACCTCGACCTCGCCGGGATTGTAGTCCTCAAGCAACGGCACCAGCGTTCCGGCCGCAATGTCCTCCTCGACATGGAAGCGGCCGATGCGGCCGATGCCGAGGCCGTCGAGGCAGAGCTGGCGCAGGATGGCGCCGCTGGAGACCAGCATGTTGCCGGAGACCTCGCGCATCTCGACCGCCTTGCCGTCGCCGGACAGGAACGGCCAGCCCGCCATGCTGCGGCGGAAGTTGAAGCGCAGGCAATTGTGGGCGGCGAGCTCGTCCGGGTGCCGCGGCGTGCCGGCGCGGGCGAGATAGGCGGGCGCTGCGATGACGACCTCGCGGCTTTCCAGCAGCTTGCGCGCCTTCAGCGACGAATCGCGCAAGGGACCGGAGCGGATGGCGACGTCGGCGCGCTCGCCGATCACGTCGATCACGCCGTCGGTCAGCGTCAGGTCCAGCTCGATCTCCGGATAGAGCGACAGGAAGGCCGGCGCCAGCGGCAGGATGTAGCGCTCGCCGAAGCCCACGGAGGCATTGACCCTCAGCGGCCCGCGCGGCACGACGCGCGCGCCCGCCGCCACGATGCGCTCCGTCTCGGCGATTTCGGCCAGGATGCGCCGCGCCCGGCCAAGATAGACCTCCCCTTCCGGCGTCAGCTCCAGCCGGCGCGTGGTGCGCACGAGAAGGCGCGCGCCCAGCCGATCCTCGATGCGGGTGACGAGCTTGCTGACCGCCGAGGGCGACAGGCCGAGCTTGCGGCCGGCGGCCGAAAAGCTCTTCAGCTCCGCCGCCAGCACGAAGACGTCCATTTCGCCGGCCCGGTTGTCCATGCGCCACCTTTGAATTCAATTCACATATTCTTATCCACTTGACCGGATTAACACGCAAGTGGTCGGGTGCCATATTCCGCGGCGAACCAGAAACGCAACCCAGCCAAGCCGTCCGCTTCAAGCCGGACGCGGGGATATGCCATGCCACTTGCCCTCTTCGCCCTGACGGTCGCCGCCTATGCGATCGGCACCACCGAATTCGTGATCGTCGGCCTGCTGCCGACCGTCGCGACAGACCTTGCCATCACCCTGCCGCTCGCCGGCCTCATCGTTTCCGTCTACGCGCTCGGCGTCACCTTCGGCGCGCCCGTGCTCACCGCCCTCACCGGCCGGCTCGGCCGCAAGCCGCTGCTGCTTTGCCTGATGGCGCTCTTCGTCGCCGGCAATGCGCTGGCGGCGCTCGCGCCGGGCTACGGCGCACTTCTGGCCGGCCGCGTGCTCTCCGCCTTCGCGCACGGCGTCTTCTTCTCCGTCGGCGCCACCATCGCGGCCGACCTCGTTTCGCCCGACCGGCGCGCCTCGGCCATCGCCATGATGTTCATGGGCCTCACCGTCGCCATCGTCACCGGCGTGCCGCTCGGCACCGTCATCGGCCAGAGCTTCGGCTGGCGCGCCACCTTCTGGGCCGTCGCCGGGCTCGGCCTTGTCGCCTTCGCCGCCATCGCCCTCCTGCTGCCGTCGAACCTGCGCCGGGAAAAGCCGGCGGGCCTTGTGGAGCAGGTGCGCGTGCTCGGCTCCGGCCGCCTCATCACCGTCTTCGCCATGACGGCGCTCGGCTATGGCGGCACCTTCGTGACCTTCACCTTCCTCTCGCCGCTGCTGCAGGAGGTCACCGGCCTTTCGGCGGGCACGGTCAGCCTCGTGCTCGTGCTCTATGGCGCGGCCATCGCCCTCGGCAACATCGTCGGCGGCAAGGTGGCGGACCGCGATCCGGTGAAGGCGCTCGTCGTGCTCTTCGCGCTGCAGGCCGCCGTGCTCGTCCTCTTCACCTTCACGGCGCCCGCCCCGGCCTTCGCGCTCGTCACCCTCGCCGCGCTCGGCTTCCTGTCCTTCGCCAACGTGCCCGGCCTCCAGCTCTATGTCGTCGACATGGCGCGGCGCCATCGCCCGGCCGGCGTGGACGTCGCCTCGGCGCTCAACATCGCCGCCTTCAACCTCGGCATCGCGGCCGGCGCCTGGATCGGCGGGCTGGTCGTCGCCTCGCCGCTCGGCCTTCGCGCAACGCCCGCAGTCGGCGCCGTCCTCGTGGCCGCCGCGCTCGGCCTGACGCTTCTCAGCGGCGCGCTCGACCGGCGCGAGCGCGCCCGGCCGGACGCCGCCTGCCAGCCGGCCTGAAACCCTTGCCCCCGCCGGGGCGTTACCGCCTCATTCCCGGCAGTTCCGAACGCAAAACCGCCACGCAGATTTGCTGGAATTGCCTGCGCTCCGGCGGGCCCCCAACCTGAAAGGAGAATGTCATGAAAACCGTCAACGCCAATGGCGCCCACATCCCTCAGCTCGGCTTCGGCACGTTCCGCATGCCGGAACCCGAAGTCCTCGCCATCCTGCCGAAGGTACTCGCCGAGGGCTTCACCCATATCGATACCGCCCAGATCTACGACAATGAGGCCGCCGTCGGCGCGGCCATCGAGAAATCCGGCATTGCGCGCGACAGCCTGTTCCTCACCACCAAGGTCTGGGTCGACAATTACGGCCGGGACAGGTTCGCCGCCTCGGTGGAGGAGAGCCTGAAGAAACTGAGGACCGATCATGTCGACCTCCTCCTCCTGCACTGGCCGAACGAGACGGTGCCGCTGGAGGCGCAGATCGGCGAGCTCAACGCCGTGCGCGAGCGCGGCCTTGCGAGGAATATCGGCGTCAGCAACTTCAACAGCGCCCTGATGGCCGAGGCCGTGCGCCTCAGCACCGCGCCGCTCGCCACCAACCAGGTCGAATACCATCCCTATCTCGACCAGATGAAGGTGCTGGAAGCGGCCGAGACCTATGGCATGGCGCTCACCGCCTATTATGCGATGGCCGACGGCAAGGTGCCGAACGATCCGGTGCTGAAGGAGATCGGCGCGGCGCATGGGAAATCGGCGGCGCAGGTCGTGCTGCGCTGGCTGATCCAGCAGCCCGACGTGGTGGCGCTCACCAAGACGGCGACCGAAAGCCGGATCGCCGAGAACCTCGCCGTCTTCGACTTCGTGCTGTCACCGGACGAGATGATGCGCATCCACCGGCTTGCCCGCCCGGACGGCCGCATCGTCAGCCCCGACGGCCTCGCCCCGGCCTGGGATCGCGCCGCCTGACAATTCCTCGCCCCTCCTGCGGCGCGGGCCGCGGGAGGGTTTCACACAAAAGCCTCCCCACGCTCCTGCCGTCATGCCAGACTTGGTCTCCGATTCCCCATCCGCCGGGAGGCCCTGTTGGACGACCTCGAGACATTGCTCGCCGCCGGCGGTTCGACGGCGCTGCTCGCCGTCCGGGGCCGCGAGGTGGTCTATGCGCGCGGCTTCCATGCCCACCGCTCCAGCGTCGCCTCGGTGCGCAAATCCCTGATCGGCATCCTTTACGGCATCGCCGTCGCGGCCGGCGAAATCGACCTCGACGCCACGCTGGGCGATCTCGGCATCGACGATCTTACGCCGCTGACGCCGCAGGAGAAGCAGGCGACCGTCGCGGACCTGCTGAAATCCCGCTCCGGCATCTACCACCCCTGCGTCTACGGCATGGAGCCGGGGCGGCCTGCGCGCGGCAGCCATGCGCCGGGGACGTTCTGGTACTACAACAACTGGGATTTCAACGCCCTCGGCACGATCTACCGGCAGCAGACCGGCCGCACGCTTGCCGGGGCATTCCAGGAATATGTCGCCGGACCGCTTCAGATGCAGGATTTCGCGGTGGAGGACGTTTTCGATGTTCCCGGCCCGCAATCGCGCCATCCCGTCTACAAGATGCGTCTTTCCGGCCGGGACCTGGCGCGGGTCGGCGTGCTCTTCCTCGAAGGCGGCCGCTGGGAGGGCCGGCAGGTCGTGCCGGAAACGTGGGTGGCGCAGAGCACGCGGCCGCTGACCGATCTCGGCGGCGGGCGCGGCTATGGCTATCTCTGGTGGACGGCGGAGGCGAATGCGCCGGGCGACGACCTTTCCACGGACTGGCCGGTCTTCTATGCCAGCGGCGCGGGCGGCCAGTACATCATCGTCATCGAGGCGCTCGGCCTCGTCGTGGTGCACCGGGCGGCGGATGTCGACAAGGGCATCGGCCATGCGCAGATGGGGAGGATCCTGCGCGCCCTGCTCCGCACCATCGCCTGAGCCGCCCCTTCCCAAACAGGGTCCCGATCCGATATGGAGGGTGCGCGCCCGACGCGGCGCCGGGAGCCCTTCATGCAGTCCTCATCCTCAACCGTCTTCTCGCCGGACTGGCCGGCCATTGCCGCCGTCATTCTCGGCGTCACCGCCTTTTCCGTGGCGCAGGGGCTCACCTATCCGCTGATCTCGCTGACGCTGGAAGCGCGCGGCTTCTCCCCGGCGCTGATCGGCGTCAATGCGCTCGCCTTCGCCGCCGGCCTTGCCGCCTCGACGCTGCTGCTCGGCAGCCTGACGGCGCGCTGGCGGGCCGACCGGCTGATCATCGCCAGCCTCGTCGGCTGCTCGCTGTGCCTTGCCACCTTCGCGGCGTCGTCCTCCTTCGCCGTCTGGTTCCTCGCCCGCTTCCTGCTCGGCTTCTTCGCCAGCCTCATCTTCATGCTCGGCGAGGCCTGGCTCAACGCCGCCTGCCCGGACCGGCTGCGCGGCCGGGTCTCCGGCATCTACGGCGCCGGCATGTGCGCCGGCTTTGCCGCCGGGCCGCTCGCCATTCCGCTCCTCGGCAGCGAGGGCGGGCTCGGTTTCGCGCTGACCGCCGTCTACCTCGCCATCGTCGCCTTTGCGACCGCCATGCTGATGTTCTCGACCAGGACGGTGCCGGAGCCCTCCTCGACGGGCGACGTCTTCCGCTTCTTCAAGGCCGCGCCGCTGCTCGTCGGCATGGTCTTCGCCTTCGGTTTCGCCGATATCGCGGCCATCTCGGCCATGCCGGTCTATTTCGTGAAGATGGGGCATACGGAGGCCTTCGCGGCGATCAGCGTGACGGTGCTCGCCCTGCCGACGGCGATCGCCCAGCCCTTCATCGGCCTCCTGCTCGACAAGCTGCCGCGCGAACGCGTCGCCCTCGCGGCCGTCGTCGTCGCGGCGGCGAGCTATCTCATCCTGCCCTCGATGCAGTCGGAAGTCGCCATCCTCTCGGTCTTCGCGCTGATGGGCACGGCCACCTTCTCGCTCTATACCTGCGCGCTGACCATGCTCGGCGAGCGCTACAGCAGCGCCATGCTGGTGGCCGGCGCCGCCGCCTTCGCGCTCGCCTATGCGGCGGGCAGCGGCGCGGGCTCGGCCCTGACGGGCGCGATCATGGAGGCCGGCGGGCCGAAGGCCGGCCCACTCTCCGTCGGCATCGGGCTGACGCTCTTCACCGCGGCGCTGATGATCGCGCGGCGGCGGTAGGGACGTTTCCTCTATCTGCCGGCACAGGTGAGGTTGCCTATTGCGACACCCCCCTCTGGCCTGCCGGCCATCTCCCCCTCAAGGGGGGAGATCGGATGGAGCAACGCTTTGCCTCTCTTCAACGGTGCTGATCAAGCTAGGTTTGCACGTCTTGCCAATCTCCCCCCTTTGAGGGGGAGATGGCCGGCAGGCCAGAGGGGGGTATCGCAATAGGTGACGCTCCTGCCCTATCCTTGTCGGGTCGGGCTTACAGTGGCCCGATCAGACGAACTGGCTGAGGCCCGGTACGGAGGCGACGACTTCGTCGACCACCTCGGCGCCGGCATGCTCGCGGGCGACCGCCATGGTTTCCTTGGCAAGGCCGGTGATCTCGCCCATGCCGAGGCCCTGGCTCATCAGCTGCTGGCCGAGGCCCATGACGCCGCCGCCGCCGATCGCGCTCATCAGCCCGCCGAGCAGGCCTTCGCCCGCGCCTTCGCCATTGTACTTGGCGACCAGTTCGGACGCGCCAGGAATGGCCTCGATCATGCGGGCGACCGGGCCGTCGGCGGCCTCGCGCTGCAGGAAGCCGAGCATCATACCGATGGCCTTTTCCGCCAGGGCGGCGTCGATACCGACGGCATCGGCAACGCGGGTGACGAGTTCGTTCATGGAAAACCCTCCGAAAGGAATTGACGTTAACGTCAAGGTAAATGAATTGTCCGGCAAACTCAAGCCGGCTGCGCGGGCCTTCGACACGCGGGCAGGCACCCCTTCAAAGCGTGTTGTTCCCGTGCCGGACTATCCTTATAACCTGCCTGAGACGATTCAATGAAAACCTGCCCGGCGCGGCGATCTGCCCGCCGGCAGCGATCGGGTCAGAACGGCGCCAAGGAGTTTCAACGTGACGGAATCCATTCTTCAGGACGGAAAACTCTATATCGGCACCAGCCGCAAGCCGGACGATACCAACAACAAGCCGGAATATCTGGAATTGAAGTTCGGCAACCGCCACGGCCTCGTGACGGGGGCCACAGGCACCGGCAAGACGGTGACGCTGCAGATCCTCGCCGAGGGCTTTTCCAATGCGGGCGTGCCGGTCTTCTGCGCCGACGTGAAGGGCGACCTCTCGGGCATCGGCGCCATCGGCGAGGCCAAGGACTTCCTGCAGAAGCGCGCCGACCAGATCGGCCTTACGCCTTACGAATTCCAGCAGTTCCCGGTGATCTTCTGGGACCTTTACGGCGAGAAGGGCCACCGCGTCCGCACCACCATTTCCGAGATGGGCCCGCTCCTGCTCTCGCGCCTGATGAACGCGACGGACGCGCAGGAAGGCGTCATCAACATCGCCTTCAAGATCGCCGACCAGGGCGGCCTGCCGCTGCTCGACCTGAAGGATTTCCAGGCGCTGCTCAACTACATGGGCGAGAACGCCTCGGCGCTCTCCAGCCAGTTCGGCTTCATCTCCAAGGCCTCGGTCGGCTCGATCCAGCGCGAGCTGCTGATCCTCGAACAGCAGGGCGCCGAGCAGTTCTTCGGCGAGCCGGCGCTGAAGATCTCCGACATCATGCGCACCACCAATGACGGGCGCGGCGCGATCTCGGTGCTCGCCGCCGACAAATTGATGATGAACCCGCGCCTCTACGGCACCTTCCTGCTCTGGATGCTCTCGGAGCTGTTCGAGGTGCTGCCGGAAGTGGGCGATCCCGACAAGCCGAAGCTCGTCTTCTTCTTCGACGAGGCGCACCTTCTGTTCAACGACGCGCCGAAGGTGCTGGTCGAGCGTGTCGAGCAGGTCGTGCGCCTCATCCGCTCCAAGGGCGTCGGCGTCTATTTCGTCACGCAGAACCCGCTCGACGTGCCGGAAACCGTGCTCGCCCAGCTCGGCAACCGCGTGCAGCATGCGCTGCGCGCCTATACGCCGCGCGAGCAGAAGGCCGTGAAGACTGCCGCCGACACCTTCCGCCCCAACCCGGATTTCAATTGCGCCGAGGTCATCACCAATCTCGGCACGGGCGAGGCGCTCGTCTCGACGCTGGAGGGCAAGGGCGCGCCCTCGATGGTGGAGCGCACGCTGGTCCGCCCGCCGGCCTCGCGCCTCGGCCCCGTCACCGAGGCCGAGCGCAGGGAGATCATGAATGTCAGCCCCGTCGCCGGTCTCTATGACGAGGATTTCGACCGCGAATCCGCCTACGAGATCCTGACCGCCCGCGCCAAGAAGGCGGCCGAGGCCGCCGCCGCGCAGGAGCAGGCGGAAGAGCAGCAGGCCAGCACCCAGTCCTCCGGCGGCAGCCGCTGGACCCTGCCCGGCTTCGGCGACGACGAACCCGCCGCCCAGCCCGCCCCCAAGCAGCCGAAGGCGCGCTCCGGCTACCAGCGCGAGACCGTGGCGGAAGCAGCGATGAAGTCGGTCGCCCGCACCGTCGCCTCCTCGCTCGGCCGGGCGCTGGTGCGCGGCATCCTGGGGAGCTTGCGGCGGTAGGCGCTGCTCGGCCCTGCCGATGGGGTAGATACCCCTCTTCCCTGCCGGACATCTGCCCTGAGGGCAGGTCATCGCATATGGAATTCGACGGTGCCATTCTCCCCTTCTCCCCCGCGGGGAGAAGGTGGCCCGAAGGGTCGGATGAGGGGGTGGCTCGGACGGATCGTTTGCGCCTTCGCCATCCCCCTCATCCGCCTGCCGGCACCTTCTCCCCGCAGGGGAGAAGGGGATGGGGCCACGGTTTCCTTTTAGAGGCGTTAGCCCTGCCCTTGTGGAGGGAGATGCTCTGCGGGGCAGAGGGGTGCTTTCCCCTCTCCGCTTGCCAAAACCCGCAAGCGAATGCTACCACTTCCCCCGTTCGCAACACGTAACAGAGGGCTGCGCGTGAAGACCGACTTCCTGCCGAACCGCACGCATGGTCCTGATCTTGCCCTGCAGATGCGTTTGCAGGGCTGATCGGAACGAACACACTCTTCTTCTGGTCTGCCTCCCGGTGGGTGCGGTTTCAGCCGCATCCATGTCCCTGAGCCATTCCGCGTGATCGACGGCCGATGCCGCACCGCGGGGCTCCGAAGACCAGAGATCGTTCCATGTCGCTCATCACTATCCGCGCCCTCGGCGTCACCCTCTCCACCCCGCTTTTCGCCGATCTCAACCTCTCCGTCGCCGCCGGCGACCGGATCGGCCTCGTGGCGGCCAACGGGCGGGGGAAATCCACCCTGCTGAAATGCATCACCGGCGCCTTCGAGCCGACGACGGGCGAGATTTTTCGCGCCCGCAGCCTCACCGTCGGGCATATGGAGCAGGACCTTCCCGCCGGCCTCGAGGCGCTCACCTTCCGCGAGGCCGTGCTCGGCGCGCTTTCCCCCGAACAGCAGGAGAGCGAAGGCTGGCGGGCCGATGTCACGCTGGAGGAGCTGGAGGTGCCCGAGGCGCTGCGCGAGCGGCCGCTTTCCCAGCTCAGCGGCGGCTGGCAGCGCATCGCGCTGATCGCCCGCGTGCGCGTCGGCGAGCCGGACGTGCTGCTGCTCGACGAGCCGACCAACCATCTCGACCTTTCGAAGATCGCCCGGCTGGAGGGGTGGCTCGCGAGCCTGCCGCGCGACATGCCGGTCGTCATCTCCAGCCACGACCGCGCCTTCCTCGACGCCGTGACCAACCGCACGCTGTTCCTGCGCCCCGAGCGCTCGCAGCTCTTCGCGCTGCCCTATTCGCGCGCCCGCGCGGCGCTCGACGCGGCGGACGCGGCCGAGGAGCGGCGCTTCGAGAAGGACATGAAGGCGGCCCAGCAGCTGCGCCAGCAGGCGGCCAAGCTCAACAATATCGGCATCAATTCCGGCAGCGACCTCCTGGTGGTCAAGACCAAGCAGCTCAAGGAACGGGCCGAGCGGATCGAGGACGCCGCGCGGCCCGCCCATCAGGAGCGCCCGGCCGGCACCATCCGCCTCGCCAACCGCGGCACCCATGCCAGGGTGCTGGTGACGCTGGAGGATGCCGCCGTCGGGACGCCCGACGGCACCCTCCTCTTCCGCACCGGCCGGAAATTCATCTGCCAGGGCGACCGCATCGTGCTGCTCGGCCGCAACGGAGCCGGCAAGACGCGGCTCGTCCGGCTGCTGCGCGCGGCGATCGCGGCAGCGGGCGCCGGCCATGAGGGCATCAAGGCGACGCCCTCGCTGGTGCTCGGCTATGGCGACCAGGCGCTGTCGGACCTTTCGGACGCCGAGACGCCGCACGGCACGATCATCCGCCGCTTCGACATCGGCGACCAGCGGGCGCGCAGCCTGCTCGCCGGCGCCGGGCTTTCCATCGAGATGCAGGGGCGGCCGGTGGGGCTGCTCTCCGGCGGGCAGAAGGCGCGGCTCGGCATGCTGGTGCTGCGGCTGACCAATCCGAACGTCTACCTGCTCGACGAGCCGACCAACCATCTCGACATCGAGGGCCAGGAGGCGCTGGAGCGGGAGCTGACGGCAAACGAGGCGAGCTGCCTCATCGTCTCGCACGACCGCGCCTTCGTGCGGGCGGTGGCCAACCGCTTCTGGGTGATCGAGAAGCGGCGGCTCATCGAGGTGGACGGACCCGAGGCCTTCTTCGCCGAGGCGGCTTTGTCGGGGTGAGTCGTCCGCTGCCTGCCGGGATTGCCCCCGCGAGCAACAGGACTATCGCTTGTGAAAGGAAACCGTCGCCTCCTCCCCTTCTCCCCCGCGGGGAGAAGGTGGCCCGAAGGGTCGGATGAGGGGGTGGCTCGGACGGATCGTTTGCGCCTTCGCCATCCCCCTCATCCGCCTGCCGGCACCTTCTCCCCGCGGGGGAGAAGGGGATGTGTGGCACCGTCGAATTCCATATACAATGTCCCCTGCCCGGAAATGGCGGCCGTCAGCCGATGCGCGGGTCGCCGCGAAAATCCTCGCGGGAAAACCCGATCCGGCGCGGCGGGTGATCGCACAGCGCCTGCACGCCGAGCGGCGAGAGCCGGATGCGCCAGGTCTGGCGCTCCACCGGCCTTGGCGCGGCAAAGGCGGAGGCGGTGAGAAGCGCCATGTTGGCGCCGCCGGCCGGATCGCGCACCGAGCGGTAGATTATGGCGGCAAGGCCGGCCGCCCGCGCGCCGTCGGCCAGCGCCTGGCAGGCGGCGTAGTCGGTCGGGTGCGTCCAGAGGGCGGCGTCCCGGTCGAGCGGCGGGGCGGTGAGGTCGAGCGCCGCGCCGGTCTCGACGAGGGCGGAAAAGGCGGTGTAGTCGGCGGCATTGGCCGGGAGCGGCGTTGCGGGCGATTCGGCGAAGAACAGCAACCGGTAGAAGGCCATTTCGG
Organism: Shinella yambaruensis; assembly: GCF_050859155.1. Classification (NCBI taxonomy): domain Bacteria; kingdom Pseudomonadati; phylum Pseudomonadota; class Alphaproteobacteria; order Hyphomicrobiales; family Rhizobiaceae; genus Shinella; species Shinella yambaruensis. Next base: position 1,044,016 of record NZ_CP150638.1, on the reverse strand, counting down.
AGAGCGCCGTCTCGACGGAAAGCCCGGCATAGTAGACGCCGAGCGTGCGCCCGGCGCGGCGGAAGCGCGAGCCGTGCGGATAGACCGCCCCGTAGCGGAAGGGGGTGGCGAGCAGATAGTCGAGGCCGGCGCATTCCGGCGGCAGCACCGGCTTGCTCTCCTCCAGAATATCCTCCAGCAGCGCCTGTTCGTCCAGCGTGTCGACGAGCTTCAGCGTCGAGACGCGGTGCTGCGCCTCGACGAAACGCCAGACGGGCCCCGAAAAGGACCGCGCCTCAGACGAGAGCGCGGCGGGCGTCCAGATAGGCAAGGACATCGACAAGGCCGGAAATGGAGACGATGCGATCGACGGGGCGCGCGCCGAGCACGCTGTTGTCCGCCGTCATCCAGGCGCGGGCGACACCCTCGTCGCCGCCGGTGATGGCATCGAGCGAGCGGAAGAGGCGCACGAGCAGCACCGCCAGCTCGAACGGCTTGGTGCCGCGCTCCAGGAGCACGTCCTGCCGCTTCAGCCGCGACACGGTCGCCTCCGAGACCCCGATGACCGCCGAAAGGATGCGCGCCGTCAGCCCCAGCCGCTCCGCCGCATTGACGGCCGCCTTGGTGAGCACGGCGCCTTCGGCATTGGCGTTGATGACGGGCTTGCGCTGCATGACACGATCTCCTTTCACGGGAAAGAATATAGCAACTCTTTTTCCCATGACAAGGGTTTCGTGCCCTTTCCTAGGTGTCCTTCATTTCGATGATCTGGATGAGGTTGCCGCAGGTATCGTCGAACACCGCCATGCGCACGGGCCCGGCATCCATCGGCGGCTGGGTGAAGGCGACGCCGAGCGACACGAGCCGCTGGTGCTCGGCATCGAGATCGTTGACCTGGAAGGAGGCGATCGGGATGCCGTCCTCGACGAGCGCCGCCTTGTAGGGTCCGACGGCCGGATGGCCGCTCGGCTCGAGCAGCAGTTCGGTGCCGTCGGGGTTTTCCGGCGAGACGACGGTCAGCCAGCGGTCTTCGCCGACGGGCACGTCATGCTTGACGCGAAAGCCCAGCACGCGCGTATAGAAATCCTCGGCCTTCGCCTGGTCGTCCACGGGAACGCTGGTGACATAGATCCGCATGGTTTCCTCCTTCAGAGATGGGTTTGCAGCCACTGCCCGACGGCCGCGCGCAGCGGGCCGGCATCGAGCGTGTGCAGCTTCGTGCGCCCCGACCACTCGACGCGCACCAGCCCGGCCTTTTCCAGCATGTCGAGATGCTGGGTGATCGCCTGCCGCGACAGGGTGACCCCGTCCTGTGCAAAGGACAGGGCGCAAATCTCGAACAGGGACTGGCGCGGCCGCTCGCGCAGGCGATCGATGATCCTGCGGCGGGTCGGATCGCCCAGGGCCTTGAAGATGCGGTCGAGGGCATCGTCGTCCATGGCGAAGAATATGCAATAAAATCATTGCATGTCAAGGCGGCGCCACGCGCGCACGACAAAAGGCCCGGAGGCTGGGCTCCGGGCCTTTCGCTCAAAGGTCTGTGCCGGGGATGTCTACTTGCAGACCTTGATCTTCTTGAAGATCACATTGCCGTAGTAGTCGTAGGCCTTGACCTTCTTGATGAAGCAGTGCGGCTTGTAGCCGTAGCTGTAGTAGCCGGCCTGCGAAGGGGCGGCGAAGGAGATGGCGGCAACGGCGGCGATGGCGGCGGAAACGATGATCTTGCGCATGGGGTCTCTCCTGATCTCTGGTTGGGGATGAGCCTCTCTCATCCGGTGATCAGAAGGTCTCACATCCCCCCGCCTCGCGCTGTTCCGCATGGAACACGAAAAGGCCGCCCGGAGGAATTTCCGGACGGCCTTCTTTCGATCTGCCGGCCTGGTCAGGCGACGGTGGTCTTGACGTCGAGATTGCCGCGGGTGGCGTGGCTGTAGGGGCACACGACATGCGCCTTCTTGACGAGGTCCTCGACCACGGCCTTGTCGACGCCGGGCACGGAGACTTCGAGCGAGGCCTCGAGGCCGAAGCCGCCGCCATCCTCGCGCGGGCCGATGCCGACGGTCGCCGTGACCTTGGCGTCATCGGGGATCTTCACCTTTTCCTTGCCGGCGACGAACTTCAGCGCGCCGAGGAAGCAGGCCGAATAGCCGACGGCGAACAGCTTTTCCGGGTTGGCGCCGGCCGCGCCGTCGCCGCCGAGTTCCTTGGGCACGGTGAGCGTGACGTCGACGGTGCCGTCCTCGGTTGCGCCATGGCCGGCGCGGCCGCCGGTTGCGGATGCCTTGGTTCTGTAGAGAATGGGCATGGATGTCTCCTTCCTGGTTTCGTTGGCGATGGATTCTAGATAGCGCAAAATCATATTGCGCGCAATATGATTTTGCAAATTGCAATTTCGGCCATTTGTGCGACAATGGCAGCATGACCGACAAACGTGACGAAGCTGAGACGGACGATATCCCGGCGGGCATGCTGGCGCTGGACCAGCAGCTCTGCTTCGCCGTCTATTCGGCCGCCCATTCGCTGAACCGCACCTACAAGCCCCTGCTCGATCCCTACGGCCTCACCTATCCGCAATATATCGTGCTGATGACGCTGTGGGAGGAGGACGGGCGCACGGTGAAGGCGCTGGGCATGACGCTGGGCCTCGATTCCGGCACGCTCTCCCCCCTCCTCAAGCGGCTGGAGGCGGCCGGCTACATCCACCGCGCCCGCGACAGGAGCGACGAGCGCCAGGTCCTCGTCACGCTCACCGGCAAGGGCCATGCGATGAAGCGCGAGGCCGTGGGCATCCGCCGGCAGATCGGCAAGGCGACCGGCTGCTCGCTGGAGGCCCTGCAGACCCTGACGGCCGACCTGCAGGCCCTGACCGGCCGGCTCGATGCCGGCGCCGCGCAGGACGACGCCGCCTGAAAAGCGGGATTTTACCGGGTCCTCCCCTTACGGGATCTGTTCGCGATTCAACCTTCGCGCTAAAGTGCGCGCGGGCGAGCCGCGAAGGGGGCATTCTTGAATCCTGCATGGTCCTGGCTGAGGGCGAACACCGCCGCAAGCCTCTGGTGCATCGCCGCCGGCCTTTCCATGATGGCGCTCTGGCTGGCCGAGCCGGCGGGCCTTGCCGAGCGGCATCCATGGCTGTTCGGCATGAAGTTCAATGCCGCGCTCGCCTTCGTCGTCATCGGCACGGCGCTCGGCCTTGCCGCGCGCGGCCATGCGCGCCTGCCGGCGCTGATGATGGCCCCGGTCTTCCTCTACGGCGCGCTCGCGCTCTCCCAGCACCTTTTCGGCATCGACGCCGGCATCGACACGCTGCTCCACACGCCCTTCGTCGATATCGGCACCAGCCTGCCCGGGCGGATCGCCCCCAACACGGCGCTCTGCCTGATGCTGCTCAGCCTGGCGCTGGCGCTGCGCGCGCTCACCGGGAAGAACAGTGCGGTGCAGGTGGCGCTCGGCTTCGTCACCGTCATCATCGCGGCGGCCGCGCTGATCGGCTATGCGATCGCGCTGGATTTCGCCCATGACTGGATCCGCTTCACGCGCATGTCGTTCCAGAGCGCAAGCTGTTTCGTCGCCGTCGGCATCGCGCTCATCTTCACCGGCACGGAGGCGACCGGCGTCCACCGGGTGACGCTTGCCGGCGTGCTCGGCCTTGCCACCTATCTGCTGCTGCTCGCCATGAGCTACTACGAGCTGGCGCGCTACGAAGCCGCGTTCGGCATCACCTTCTCGAACAGCGATGCCGGCGCCCGCTCGACGCTCTCCTCGCTGGTGCTGATCTCGGGCGTCCTCTACGGCGCCCTCGTCGCCCATCTCTATGTCTCCTCCCGCCGCACGCGCCGCATGGCGGCGGACCTTGCCGAAAGCCGCGCCCGCCTCACCGCCATCATCGACAATGCCGTGGACGGCATCGTCACCATCGACGACCGCGGCATCATCCTGTCGGCCAATCCCGCCTGCACGCGCATCTTCGGCTTCACGCCGGAGGAGATGGTGGGCCGCAATGTCAGGATCCTGATGCCGGAGCCCTATCACAGCGAGCACGACCGCTATATCGCCAACTACAAGCGCAGCGGCGAGGCGAAGGTCATCGGCATCGGCCGCGAGGTGGAGGGCCGGCGCAAGGACGGCTCGGTCTTCCCGCTCGACCTTGCCGTCGCCAAGCTGGAGCTCGACGGCACGGTCATCTACAGCGGCATCGTGCGCGACATTTCCGAGCGCAAGGCGAGCGAGCAGGCGCTGATCGACGCCAATGCCGAGCTGGAGGAATTCGCCTACCGCACCTCGCACGACCTGCGCTCGCCGATCGCCTCCTCGCTCGGCCTCCTCACCATCTCCAAGGACATGCTGGCGGAAGGCGAGTTCACCGCGCTCGGCCAGACGCTGCAGCGCATGGAGCAGAATTTCCGCCGGCTCGACCACCTGATCCAGAACATCATCACCATCACCCGCAACCGGCTGATGGAGGAGGAGGCACGGCCCATCGCGCTGCGGGCGCTGATTTCAGAGGCGATCGACGCGCTCTCGCATTTCGAGGATTCCAAGCGGATCCGCATCGAAAATCATGTGCCGGCGGAATTGACAATCGTCAGCAAGCCGTCGAAATTCCAGGTCATCGTCGGCAACATGCTCTCCAACGCGGTCAAATATCACGATCCGAAGGAGGCGGAGCCGGCGATCGACATCCGCGCCTTCCGCTATGCCGGCAAGCTGCGGCTGTCGGTGGAAGACAACGGCCTGGGCGTTCCGCCCGCAAGCCGCCATTTGTTGTTCAAGATGTTCAAACGGCTGCACCCGAACCGGTCCTTCGGCAGCGGGCTCGGCCTCTACATATTGAGAAAGAGCGCGGAAGCCCTCGGCGGCACGGCGCTCTATGAAGCTAGAGATAAGGGCAGCCGGTTCATCATAGAACTGCCCGACGGGGATTGACCATGACTATCCAATCGATCCTGGTCGTCGACGACGACGAGAACGACCAGTTCATCTGTGAATACACCATCCGCAAATACGATCCGTCGATCCGCATCATCAAGGCATTCGACGGCTCGGAAGCGCTCGACATCCTGCACCGCGAGACGCCCGACGCCATCATCCTCGACATCAACATGCCCGTCATGAACGGCTTCGAATTCCTCGACCGCTATGCCGAGGAATTCGAGGTGCACGCCCCCGTCGTCGCCATGCTGACCAGCTCCCATCTCGGCAAGGACCGCGAGCGGGCGATGCAGTACAGCTTCGTGAAGAGCTATTTCGAAAAGCCCCTGCAGTCCGACCACCTGCGCCTCATGACGGAATTGCTCGACGAATAGTCGCGGGATGGATTGACGCGTGTCCGGCGAAAATCCCCTCTGGAATCCCCCTGGCCTACGGGCCTCTCCCCTTCAAGGGCAGAGCGATCGCCCATGGCAGGAAACCGTTGCCCCATCCCCTTCTCCCCCGCGGGGAGAAGGTGCCGGCAGGCGGATGAGGGGGATGGCGAAGGCGCAAACGATCCGTCCGAACCACCCCCTCATCCGACCCTTCGGGCCACCTTCTCCCCGCGGGGGAGAAGGGGATGTGCGGCACCGTCGAACCCCATATGCAATGGCCTTGCCCTCTGCGGGGAGAGCAACGGAGGACGCCCCCGCAACCACCACACTCCCCCACAATTTAGCCCCCGTCCCGCTTTCTCTCTCCCTTTCGGAAAATCCTTCGCCATAGTGGCCGCATGTCCACGATTCGCCCCCTGATTCCCCTTCTCGTCACCGCAGGCATCCTGATCGGCGGGAACGGGCTGCAGGGCACGTTCATCGCGCTGCGCGCCTCGCAGGAGGGGTTCTCCACCGCGGTGATCGGCATCGTCGGCGCGGGGTATTCCATCGGCTTTGCCATCGGCTGCATCTACGTGACGCGCTTCCTGCGCGCGATCGGCCATATCCGCACCTTCTCCGCCATGGCGGCGATCGCCTCGGCCTCCGCCATAGCCATGGTGCTGGTCATCGATCCCGTCTTCTGGTTCGCCATGCGGCTCGTCGCCGGCATCTGCTTCGCCAGCCTCTTCGCCACCGTCGAAAGCTGGCTGAACGCCGCCGTCACCAATGCCAACCGGGCGCGCACGCTCTCCGTCTACCGCGTCGTCGACCTCGGCTCGGTCACCGCGGCGCAATATCTCATTCCCGGCATCGGCATCGGCGGCTTCGAGCTGTTCGCCATCGTCGCCATGGCGCTGTCGCTGTCGCTGGTGCCGATCTCGCTGGCCGACCGCTCCAGCCCGACGGTGCCGGAAGCCATCCACTTCGATATCCCGAAGCTCTGGAACATCTCGCCGCTGGCAACCGTCGGCTGCATCGTCGTCGGCCTCACCAATGCCGCCTTCCGCAATCTCGGGCCGATCTACGCCCACGACATCGGCCTTTCGGTGACGGCGATCGCCAGCTTCATGAGCGCCGGCATCGTCGGCGGCGTGGTGCTGCAATATCCGCTCGGCCTTTATTCCGACCGGCTCGACCGGCGGCTGATCATCCTCGTCGCCACGCTCGGCTCGGCGCTCGCCGCGCTCTACCTCGCCTTCTTCGCCGGCGGCAACGAGGTGAGGAACCTCGTCGGCATCTTCATCTTCGGCGCCTTCGCCATGCCGCTCTATTCGCTCTGCTCGGCCCATGCCAACGACCATGCCGGCGAAGGCGAGCATGCGCTGGTCTCCGCCGGCATGCTGTTCTTCTGGTCCTGCGGGGCGATCATCGGCCCGCTCTTCGCCTCGGTGCTGCTGCAGTTCTTCGGCCCGCAGGCGCTGTTCCTCTACACCGCCGTCATCCTCGTGTCCTTCATGGCCTATACGGCGCTGCGCATGAGCGCCCGCGCCGCCGTGCCCGCCGGGAAACGGCGCAGCCGCTTCCGCAACCTCCTGCGCACCTCCTTCTTCTTCAACAAGCTCGCCGACAAGGACCGCAACGGCGATCCCTGAGCCTGCGGCAATCTGGTCGGGCGCCGCTTATTGCTGAGGCTCTCTCTCAGGTTTAGAAGCGGATGGACGCACCGGAGGGACCGCCATGCTGACACGCCGCACGCTGATGAAGGGCGCACTCGTCGCCGGGGCCTATGCCGGCGGCGTCGGCCTTGCAGGCCGCTTCGGCGGGCTGGCGAAGGCCGAGGCACCGGTAACGCTCGTTGCCCGCCCCGGCGAGGCGATGATCACCGACAAGGGCCCGACGAAGGGCGTCATGACCTATGGCGACGCCGAGATCCCGCCCGTGCTGCGCATGCGGCGGGGCGAGGCCTTTGCGCTGCGCCTCGACAACAGGCTCGACGAGCCGACGACGATCCACTGGCACGGGCTTCGCATCGACAACAGGATGGACGGCGTGCCCTTCCTGACGCAGCCCTATGTCTATGGCGGCGACGGGTTCGACTATGCCTTCACCCCGCCCGATGCCGGCACCTTCTGGTATCACCCCCATTGCAACACGCTCACCCAGATCGGCCGCGGCCTTGCCGGCCTCGTCGTCGTGGAGGACCCGGCGGATCCCGTCTTCGACGCCGAGATCGTGCTCAACCTGCGCGACTGGCGGCTTGGCGGCGACGGCCAGTTCATCGCCCAGTTCAAGCCGCGCGACGCCGCCCGCGCCGGCACCTTCGGCACGGTGCGCACCGCCAACTGGCGGCAATCGCCGCAATATGACGCGCCGGCCGGCGGCCTCGTGCGCCTGCGCCTTGCCGCGACCGACGTCACCCGCATCCTAGCGCTCCAGATGGAGGGCGCCGAAGCCACGGTCATCGCCCTCGACGGCAATCCGGCGGCGACGCGCTTTGCGCTCGACCACCTGATGATCGGCCCCGGCCAGCGGCTCGACCTTGTGCTGCGCATGCCCGACACGGAGGGCGCCATCGCGGCGCTGAAGGACCTGCGCGGCACCAAGCCGGCGACGCTCGCCACCTTCCGCGCCACCGGCGCCTCGCTGAAGCGCGATGCGCGCGACCTGCCGCCGCTCACGCAAAACCCGCTGCCCGAGCCGGACCTGTCCGCCGCCGCCGAGATCCCCTTCGTCCTCAGCGCCTCGGCGGAGGAGCGGCCGAAGGACGGCATCTGCGGCTCGCTCGGCTACAATTTCTGGGCCATCAACAAGGTGCCGTGGGCCGACGACACGGGCGACCCGACCGCCCCGCTCGCCGAGATGAAGGCGGGCAGGACCTATATCTTCAACGTCGAGAACCCGACGCCGCAGGTCCACCCCCTCCACCTGCACGGCCTCGTCTTCCGGCCGATGAACTCCAACAAGCAGGCGATCCGCCCGCATTTTTCCGACACCTACCTCATCCTGCCGGACGAGAAGGTGCAGCTCGCCCTCGTCGCCGACAATCCGGGCGACTGGGTGTTCCATTGCCACATCATCGAGCACCAGAAGACCGGCATGACGAGCTACGTGCGGGTCGTCTAGAGGCCATCGCGAAGTCGTGCCGTGCGGCTCGTGGATCCTCGGGTCGAGCCCGAGGATGACGCAAGAAGAGACACAGGACGAACATAAGGAACGGTGCAGCATGCCGTGCCGTTTGACGGGTGAGAAACTTTGCCTTCCCCGTCATCCTCGGGCTTGACCCGAGGATCCAAGCCGCGGGTGAGGCGTGGATGCTCGGGTCGAGCCCGAGCATGACGGAAGAGAGGGCGTGCTGCGCCCTTGCCATGGCCTGCCACCTCAAGTTTTCGATTGTGGCAAAACCGTGGAACGTCTAAAGCTGCCCGATCAAAAAACGAGAAAGTCCGCCCGAGCCGCTTATGCAGATCATCGAGACCACCGCAGCCCTTGCCGAAGCCTGTGAGACACTCGCCCGTTCCGAGTACCTGACCATCGACACGGAATTCCTGCGGGAAACCACCTTCTGGCCGGAACTCTGCCTGATCCAGCTCGCAGGCCCCGAGACCGAGGTGATCGTCGATCCGCTCGCCAAGGGCCTCGACCTTGCCCCCTTCTTCGCCCTGATGGCGAACCCGGCGGTTCTGAAGGTGTTCCATGCCGCCCGGCAGGACATCGAGATCATCGTCAACCGCGGCGACCTCATCCCGCATCCGATCTTCGACACGCAGGTCGCCGCCATGGTCTGCGGCTTCGGCGACAGCGTCTCCTACGACCAGCTGGTGCAGAAGATCAAGGGCGTGCACATCGACAAGTCCTCGCGCTTCACCGACTGGAGCCGCCGGCCGCTCACCGAAAAGCAGCTCGAATATGCGCTGGCCGACGTGACGCACCTGCGCGACGTCTATCTCGCGCTCAAGGAGAAGCTGGAGGCCGCCGGCCGCTCGCTGTGGCTGACCGAGGAAATGGCGGTGCTGGAAGCGCGCGAGACCTACGACCTGCATCCGGACGACGCCTGGCGGCGGCTGAAGATGCGCGTCAAGAAGCCGATCGAGCTGGCCGTGCTGCAGAAGGTCGCCGCCTGGCGCGAGCGGGAGGCGCGCGGCCGCAACGTGCCGCGCTCGCGCATCCTCAAGGACGACACGATCTACGAGATCGCCCAGCAGCAGCCGGCCGATGCCGAGGCGCTGGCGCGCCTGCGCACGATTCCCAAGGGCTGGGAGCGCTCGCAGTCCGGCGCGGCCCTGCTGGAGGCGATCAACGAGGCGCTCGCCATTCCGAAGACCGACCTGCCGCGCCTGCCCCGCCAGGCCCATGTGCCGGAGGGCGCCGCGGCCGCCAGCGAGATGCTGAAGGTGCTCCTGAAGATCGTCTCGGAGAAGGAAGGCGTCGCCGCCAAGATCATCGCCAACAGCGACGATCTGGAAAAGATCGCCATCGACGGCGAGGCGGCCGATGTCGCCGCGCTCTCCGGCTGGCGCCGCGAGCTCTTCGGCGAAACGGCCCTCAACCTCATCGGCGGCAAGGTGGCGCTGCGCTTCGTCGACAGGAAGATCGAGGCGGTCGCGCTCTGATCAGGCGTGCAGCTTCGCCCCCTTGGTGATGCGGTCGACGGTCTTCCTGTCGGCATGCAGCGCGATGCCGACGACCTTGGCGTCATCGGGCCCGAATTCGGCGAAGACGGCGCGGTTGGCCGCGTCATGGCCGGTCGTAAACATCTCCTCGATATAGACGGAGGCCGGGACGTCGCGCTCGAGGGCGCGGGCATGGATCTTCGACAACGTTCCGCCGTCCGTCGAAAGCACGATGACCGGCTGGACGCTGAGCGCATTGTAGACATTGCCGGCCGCATCGCGATAAGCTTCGCCGATCAGCTCCGGTTTCCGGCCGATGATGCCGCCGGACAGGAAGGCGGTCACGTTCAGCTTCTGCCAGACCTCCAGGTCCTCGCGCAGGACGATGGCGAACTTGGTATCGAACATGCAGGTATACTCCCGAAAAAAGGCTGCGGACCATTCCGCGGCCAATGCGATAGCAGGCGCGGTCGAGGGCCCGCTTGAACGTTCGTGCACGGAAAGGGACCGCATCGTCGTGGCGCCGGAGCTCGCCGGCATCGAGCGCATCGAGGCGCGCTTCCACGGCAAGGGCTTCGAGCCGCACCGGCACGATACCTACGCGCTCGGCGTCACCATGGCCGGCATCCAGACCTTCTCCTATCGCGGCGAGACCCGCTTCAGCCCGCCCGGCAACGTGATCGTGCTGCATCCCGACGAGATGCACGACGGGGGCGCGGCCACCGAGGACGGCCTCACCTACCGCATGATCTACATCCCGCCGGAACGTTTCCTGCCGGCGACCGCCGCGCGCGGGCGCACGCTGCCCTTCGTCGCCGCGCCGGTCATCGACGATCCCAGGCTGGCAGGCCTGCTGCTGGACGCCATCGGCAGCATGGATGCGGCGATCGAGCCGCTGAAGCTCGACGAGCTGCTGGGGGAGATCGCCGCCGCCCTGCTCGACCATGCCGGCGCGCCGCAGGCGGGCACGGGCCGGCTCGCCCATGCCGAGGTGCGCCGGGCCTGCGATTTCCTGAGGGAAAACCTCTCCCGGCAGGTCAGCTCGGCCGACCTCGAAGAGGTGACGGGGCTCGACCGCTTCACGCTTGCCCGGCAGTTCCGCCAGCTTCTCGGCACCAGCCCGCACCGCTACCTCGTCATGCGCCGGCTGGAGCGGGCGAAGGTTCTGATTACGGCGGGGGAAAGCATCGCGGAAGCCGCCTTTGCCAGCGGCTTTGCCGACCAGGCGCATCTCAACCGCCATTTCAAGAAGGCGCTCGGCATGACGCCCGGGCGCTTCGCGGCGCTCGCCGTCTAGTCTCCCCCCCCCAGCCCCGTCATGAAAGCGACAAGCAACTGTCAAGCGGCGGTCATGTGCGCCGCCTATCAACGGCCTCGCTTTGCCAACCCGATGGGGACATTCATGACCAGACACCTTTTCACCACCGCCGCCCTCGCGCTTCTGATGGCGACCGCCGCGCAGGCCGACGACAAGGAATTTCCGGCCACGCTGACGGCCCATGCGATCCTGCCGGCGGACACGATCATCGCCGCCCCGGCCGACGCCGCCACCTACCTGAAGACATCCGGCAAGTTCACCACCGCCGACCGCAAGCGCACAGAAGCGCTCGGCACCGTCATGGGCAAGGACGGCGTGCGCGAGACCGGCCTGGCGCTGCCCTTCGACGGCCAGCCGATGCAGGGTTTCTCCGGCATCAAGACCATGGAGGACGGCTCGTTCTGGACGCTTTCCGACAACGGCTTCGGCAACAAGCTGAACTCCACCGACGCCATGCTGATGATCCACAATGTGCGCTTCGACTGGGACAAGGGCACGATGGAGCCGGTCAGGACCGTCTTCCTCTCCGACCCGGACCGGAAGGCACCCTTCCCGATCGTCATGGAAGGCGCGGAGACGCGTTACCTGACGGGCGGCGACTTCGACGTCGAATCCATCCAGCCGGTCGCGGACGGCTTCTGGATCGGCGAGGAATTCGGCCCCTACATCCTGAAATTCGACCGCGACGGCAGGCTCACCGACGTCATCGCCACCGAGGTGGACGGCAAGCCGGTCACCTCGCCGGACAACCCGACGCTCGCCGTGCAGGCCGATCCCTCCAAGAAGATGCCGGCCTTCAACCTGAAGCGCTCCGGCGGCTATGAGGGCCTGGCGCTCTCGAAGGACGGCACGAAGCTCTACGGCCTCCTGGAAGGCCCGCTCTGGGTCGACAGCGAGAGCGTCGAGCAGGCGGACGGCCGCCCGGCGCTGCGCATCGTCGAGCTCGACGCCGCCTCCAAGGCCTGGACGGGCCGCAGCTGGCTCTACCCGCTCGCCGAGGGCGGCGAGGCGATCGGCGACTTCAACATGCTGGACGGGACGACCGCGCTGGTGATCGAGCGCGACAACGGCGCCGGCACCGCCGACAAGGCCTGCGCCGACGCCAAGGACGCAAAGCCCGACTGCTTCGCCACCGCCTCGAAGGTCAAGCGCATCTACAAGATCGCCATGACCGACGAGAATGCCGGCAAGGCCGTGCGCAAGATCGGCTATATCGATCTCCTGAAGATCGCCGACCCCGACAACAGGAAGCGCCAGGGCGGCGGCGACGGCTTCTACGACATGCCGTTCGTGACGATCGAGAACGTCGACCGCGTCGACGAGACCCACATCATCGTCGGCAACGACAACAACCTGCCCTTCTCCGCCGGCCGCGCGCTGGACAAGGCCGACGACAACGAGTTCGTGCTCCTTGAGGTCGGCGAGTTGCTGAAGGCCGAGTGATCGGTGACGGTTGGGCGTGAGAGACGGCAGCGGCTGCGGGCGCTGCCGTTTTGGTTTTGGCGGCATTGCTCTTTGGGTGTCTGCCTTCCCCGTCGTCATCCTCGGGCTTGACCCGAGGATGACGGAGGAGAAGTGAACGGACTTGACAGCGGCTTATGGTGGCGGGTCGTCAATACGGCTTGCACGGATATGAGGCCGGCGCCGTCTCCACCCTAACTTGGATCGACCAGCTGCAGGATGAGCTGGTGCACGTTGCCGCCGTCGTTCAGCTCGACCTGGTCGAACGCGCGGCTGCGGGCGCGCTGGGCCTGGGAGAGCTCGCCGAGCTTGGCCTGGAGCTGCGGGCGGATCTTCTGGCAGTTCGGGTCGTTCTCGACCGTCATGCCGACGCTTGCCGCCTCGATCTCCTTCACCATGTCCTTGATGAAGTCGCCGTGCACCTTCTCATGCGCGGTCACGCCGGCGAGGAAGGTGTCCCAGCGGCTTTTCAGCGGCTCGGAGAGCTTCACCTTCAGCTTCGGCAGCGTGTAGGTGATGATCAGCTTCGGCTTGTTGACCGTGATGGTGCAGGCATTGCCCTGGCGCTCGTACTTGCGCGTCCAGGTGAGCTTGAAGCCGGTATGGGCGATGACGCGGGCGACGCCGAGCTTCGGGCCGCGCGCGCCGATCGACTGGTAGATCTCGAGGCCCGTCGCGCCCGTCACGCCGTAGGGCTCGACGCGCTCGACGGCCTGCCAGTCCTGCGCTGCCGCACTTCCGGCAAAGAGCAGGGCGGCGAGAAGGAGGGCGCCTCTCATCCCTCGCCTCACAGGAACCGGAAGGCGAGCTTCTTGCCGGTGAGCTTGGCAAGCTGCTGGAGGCGGCCGTCGAGCCGCTCGCCGGTCAGTTCGGAATAGTCGGCGGGCACGACGAATTCGAGGTCGGCCCCGGAGGCGGTCGCCTTGCGGAAGGCAAGGTGCGGCACGACGCCGGGCATGGAGGCGGAGAAGAGGTAGACGACGCGGAGCAGGCCGCCGACGAGCTTGGCGAGCTCGCGCAGGCGCGGCGTCGCGATGGCGGCCAGCGAGCTGCTGACGGCGTCGTCGCCAAGGCCCTCGAAGCGGTAGTAGTTGGTGAGCGCGATGAAGGCGCGGCCGGGATGGGTGATGCCGATGAAGGTGCCGTGGGCGATGAGGTTCAACGCCTGCAGGCCGCGATAATCGGGATGGGCGCGCCAGCTGATATCGGCGAGCAGGCATGCGGCCTCGCGGTAGCGGCGCTCCTCCTCGGTCTCGGTGATGCCGAAGAGCGGCATCATGCGGCCGGTCCATTCGGCAAGCTCGCGCGCATGCTCGGGCGAGCGGGCGCGCAGGATGGCAAGTTCGCCGGCGGCGGCGATGAGCGGGTCGCGCGCCTTTTCCCGGTCGGGCAGGAGCGAATAGAGAAACCCTTCGCGCACGCCCTGGGCGGAGAAGAACACCCGCGACGGCTTCATGATCGCGATCGTCTCCTGCAGGGCGACGGCGCCGAACGGCAGGAGGTTGCGGCGGCCCTTGGAGATCGCCGCATAGGCGGGATCCTTCTGGTCCTTGGCCGTCACGATGTCCGTCAGGAAATCCATGGCGTCGGAAAAGCCGAGCTCGTAGCCCTGGATCATGTGCAGCGGGTAGTTCTGCACCTCCATGTGGAGCGCCCCGATGGCGCGCCAGGTGCCGCCGACGGCGTAGAAGGCGCGACCGGCGCCGTTCTTCAGGAGATTGGCGGTGCGCAGGTATTTTCGCGCGACGATGCGGGCCTGGGCGGGCGAGCCGCCGGAGGCTTCCGAAAGCCGGATGCCGCCGAGCGGCAGCGTGATGCCGCGGCCGATCATGGCGCCTGCCACGTCGATCAGCTCCAGCGAGCCGCCGCCGAGGTCGCCGACGATGCCGTCCGGATCATGAAAGCCGCTGACGATACCGAGCGCGGAGAAATAGGCCTCCTCCTCGCCGGTCAGGACGCGGACCTTCTGGCCGAGGATGAGCTCTGCCTGGTGGATGAAATCGGGGCCGTTCTCCGCCTCGCGCGCGGCGGCGGTCGCCAGCGCGAACATGGTGGAGGCGCGCGCCTGCCAGGACAGGGCCTTGAAACGATGCAGCGCCGCAAGCGCCCGCTCGACGCTGGCCGGATCCATGCGGCCGGTCTTGGCAATACCCTTGCCGAGGCCGCACATGACCTTCTCGTTGAACAGGATGGCCGGCGACCGACTCATGCCCTCGTAGATCACGAGGCGAATCGAGTTGGAACCGATATCCACGACTGACACCGGGGCAATTCCAGGCAAACGCCCCTGGGCTTCAGACTCAACCATGCATATCCAGTTTACTTCTTCCGGCGGCCTTGCCAGCCCGCGATCGCCTTCGGTGCGCTGGACTTCAGGGCCTCACCCCGGCCGGACAGGCTGGGATTGGTCATGAAGTAGTGCTGAGCGTTGAACGGCTCGGCACCGGGCTGCACTTCCATGCGCCGGGACGTTCCGTCCGCAAGAATCTCGTAGCTCTGCTGGTTATCGATGAGATTGCCCAGCATGATCTGCGAGAGAACCTGCTCATGCACCGTCCGGTTGATCAAGGGCACGAGTGTCTCGACTCGCCGGTCCAGGTTGCGCGGCATCATGTCCGCGGAGCTTATATAGACCAGCGCCTTGTCCGAGGGAAGCCCGTGGCCGTTGCCGAAGCAGAAGATACGGGAATGTTCGAGGAAGCGGCCGACGATGGACTTGACGCGGATATTGTCGGAAAGCCCGGGAACCCGCGGACGCAGGCAGCAGATGCCGCGCACGACGAGGTCGATCTCCACGCCCGCCTGGCTCGCGCGGTAGAGCGCGTCGATGATGTCGGGATCGACCAGCGAGTTCATCTTCATCCAGATCGCCGCCGGCGCGCCGTTCTTCGCATGGGCGATCTCCTCCTCGATGTGGCGGAGAATGCGCGGGCGCAGCGTATAGGGCGAGAAGGCGAGCTTCATGCCGGCTTCCGGTTCGCCGTAGCCGGTGATGAAGTTGAAGATGTTCGCCATGTCGCTGGCGATGGTCGGGTTGCAGGTGAAGAAGGAAAGGTCGGTGTAGATCTTCGCCGTGATCGGGTGGTAGTTGCCCGTGCCGAGGTGGCAGTAGGTGCGCAGCTTACCCTCCTCGCGGCGCACGACCATCGACATCTTGGCATGGGTCTTCAGTTCGATGAAGCCGAAGACGACCTGCACGCCGGCGCGCTCCAGGTCGCGCGCCCAGCGGATGTTCGCCTCCTCGTCGAAGCGGGCCTTCAATTCCACCAGCGCCGTCACCGACTTGCCGGCCTCGGCCGCGTCGATCAGCGCGCGCACGATCGGACTGTCGTTGGAGGTGCGGTAGAGCGTCTGCTTTATCGCCAGGACGTCAGGATCGCGCGCAGCCTGGAGAAGGAACTGGACCACCACGTCGAAGCTTTCGTAGGGGTGGTGGACGACCATGTCCTTTTCGCGGATGGCGGCGAAGCAGTCTCCGGCATGCTCGCGGACGCGCTCGGGAAATCGGGCATTGTAGGGCTCGAACCGGAGGTCGTCGCGCGGCGCCTTGGCGATTTCCGACAGCGTGTTGAGGGCGAGAAGGCCGGGCAGGACGGCGACGCGGTTGTCCGGCACGTTCAGTTCGCCGACGACGAAGCGGCGCAGCGATTCGGGCATTTCCGAATCGGTCTCGATGCGGATCACCGAACCGCGGCGGCGGCGCTTCAGCGCCGTCTCGAAGAAGCGCACGAGGTCTTCGGCCTCTTCCTCCACCTCGATATCGCTGTCGCGGATGATGCGGAAGGTGCCCGAGCCGCGCACGATGTAGCCGGGGAAGAGCTTTCCGATGAAGAGGCCGACGACATCCTCCAGCGTGATGTAGCGGATCGCGCCCTTGGCGTCGGGCAGGCGGATGAAGCGGTCGAGCGCCACCGGCAGGCGCAGCAGCGCCGTCATCGGCTCCTTGCCCGTCGTGCTTTCCAGCTGCAGGCCGATCGAGAAGCCGAGATTGGGGATGAACGGGAACGGGTGCGCCGGGTCGATCGACAGCGGCGTCAGCACGGGGAAGATCGACTGGGTGAATTCCTGCTGCAGCCAGACCTTGTCGTCGCTGGTGAGCGCGGTCGGGCGGACGATCAGGATATCCTCCTTGGCGAGGTACTGCTGGAGCACGGCAAGCGAGGCCTGCTGCTCCATCTGCAGATTGTCGATCTCCTTGAGGATATCGTCGAGCTGCTCGGCCGAGGTCTTGCCGTCGGGGCTGCGGATGCCGACGCCCTGGCGCACCTGGCCCTCGAGGCCGGCGACGCGCACCATGAAGAACTCGTCGAGGTTGCCGGCCGAGATCGACAGGAAGCGCACGCGCTCCAGGAGCGGATGGGCTGTATTCAGCGTTTCCTCGAGCACGCGGCGATTGAACTGCAGCCAGGAGAATTCGCGGTTGATGAAGCGTTCGGGGCTTGCCATCAGGGCCGCGACATCGGCGCTCGCCCCTTCCGGCGGCGGCACCTGCTCGACAGGCTTTTCCTGCGCATGTTCCGAAGTCGCTGTATCCATTGGAGAGTCCGCCCCACTTCGCCGCCAGATCGGCCGCATGCTTTCCACGCGGGTTCGGACGGAAACCGATTTCCACTTTTCTCCGAACCGCTTAGCGCAGTTTGACGACGGAACTGTGACAGTCAATCCGGGGTCGGTGGAATTCGCCGAGCAATCGCCGGGTGTTCCTTCTGGCAGGCAGGCCATCCCGCCCTGAGGACAAGACAATCACCTGTGGTGGAATGCGGCGTCGCCGCTCTCCCCTTCTCCCTCGCGGGGAGAAGGTGGCCCGAAGGGTCGGATGAGAGGGTGGCTCGGATCGAGCCTTTGCGGCTTTGCCATCCCCTTCATCCGCCTGCCGGCACCTTCTCCCCGCGGGGGAGAAGGGGATGGGGCGACGGTTTCCTTCCATAGGCGATAGCCCTGCCCCTTGAGGGGGAGATGACCGGCAGGCCAGGGGGGATCACCGGATGCCGGCTTGAACTCTCCGGCTCACTCCTCGCCGCCGACCATTTCGCCCAGCACTTCCTGCGCCAGCGTGCGGGTGATCCGGCTGCCGCGGGCGAGCGCCAGCCGGTCGAGGCGTTCGACGAGCGTCTGGGCGGCCTCCAGCGAGCGCTCCATGCGCGCGACGATATAGGCGACGAGCCTTTCGTCGACGAAGAGCTGGCGGTCGGCGAAGAGCTTTATGATGACCTGCGAGAGCAGTTCGTCGTCCGGCTCGCCGATCTCCACCACCGTTGCGGCCTTCAGGCGCGAGCGCAGGTCCGCCAGCTCGACCGGCCAGGACATCGGCCACAGCCGGCTGGTGATCAGCAGCGTGTGGCCGTGCTGGCGCACATTGTTGATGATGTGGAAGAGCGCGCGGTCGTCGAAACCGGCGCGGTCGGCGTCCTCGATGAGCACGGGGCCGCGCTCGGCGGCCGCCTCGGCGCCCCTGCCCGCCTTCGCCTCGATGATCTCGGCACCCGCCTTCTCGCGCCAGATGGCGGCGAGGTGCGACTTTCCCGAGCCGACGGGGCCTGCGATGACGACGACGGGCGAAGGCCAGTGCGGCCAGGCGTCGATCATCGCCACGGCGGCATTGACCGGCTCGGCGACCAGAAGGTCGTCACGCCCCGTCGCGGGGTCGTGCCCGAAGGCCAGCGGCAACTGTTCGGCTGTCTTGCGCGATGTCATGGTGCTACTCGGATACCAACTCTTCGTTCTGGCGCAAGTCCGGGCGGACGCCGCTCCGCCTGGCGCGGCCTTGCCGCCCGTCATTCCTCCGGCGTGCTCTCTTCGAGCAGGACGGGCTTGCTCGCCCCATAATAAAGGTCGCTGTCAAGGTAACGCTGCAGGCCGAAGCGGACAAGCACGCCGACGGCGGCGGCCGCCGGCACGGCGATCATCAGCCCGACGAAGCCGAAGAGCGCGCCGAAGGCGACCAGCGCGAACATCAGCCAGACCGGATGCAGGCCGACGCGCGAGCCGACGAGCTTGGGCTGCAGGATATTGCCCTCGACGAACTGGCCGGCGAAGAAGATGACGGCGACAAGCACGACCATCCAGTAGTCCGGCCAGAACTGCACGACGGCGACGCCCACCGCCAGCACCAGGCCGACCAGCGAGCCGACATAGGGGATGAAGCTGATGAGACCGGCGAAGAGGCCGATCAGCAGGCCGAAATTGAGGCCGGCGAAGGAGAGTCCGACGCCGTAGAACAGGCCGAGGATGATGCAGATGGAGCCCTGCCCGCGCACGAAGCCGGCAATCGCCGCGTCCATTTCGGTCGCGATCTGGCGCACGTTGGCGACATGGTCGCGTGGCACCCAGCTGTCCACCTTGGCGATCATGCGGTCCCAGTCGAGCAGGAGATAGAAGGCGACGACCGGCGTGATGACGAGCAGCGAGACGATGTTGACCAGCGCCATGCCGGAGTTCCAGAGCTGCTTGAACACCGTGCCGAGGAAGCCCGCGCCTTCGGCGAGGATGGAGGAAAAGCTCTGCTTGATCGTGCCCATCTGGCTGCTGACCCAGGTGGGCAGCAGGTCGGGGTTGAAGCTCGCCACCAGCTCCTGCAACTGGGTGACGTAGCCCGGCAGCTTCTCCAGGAAATCCGCCGCCTGCGTGGCCAGCAGCGGGATGACGATCATCAGGGACAGCGCGAAGAGGATGATGAAGGCGATGAGGATGACCACCGTCGCCATCAGCCGGCTGAGGCCCCAGCGCTCCAGCCGGTCTGCGACCGGATCGAGGAAATAGGCGAGCGCCATGCCGGCGATGAAGGGCAGCAGGATATCGCTGAACACAAGGAGGAAGATGAGGAGGAAGCCGAGCGCGATGAGCCAGAAGACCACCTGCCGCTTCAGTCCCGCGCCGCTGATATGGGCTGCCATCGCGCTCTTTCCTTGTGTTTCGCCGTATCGCATGAGGAGATAGGATGCGGGGACGAGGAAGGTCAAGGCTCGGCGGGGCGGTGGGGGAATGCAGCGGTGTTTTCCTCGGTTTCCCCATAGTTTTGGTGAGTTTGTGGCTCACCCCCCTCTGCCCTGCCGGGCATCTCCCCCACAAGGAGGGAGATTGGATGGAGCATCGTTTCGCCCCTCATTAACGGTGCAGTTCGGGCAAGGTTCGCGCTTCCTTCCGATCTCCCTCCTTGTGGGGGAGATGCCCGGCAGGGCAGAGGGGGGTGTCCGCGGCAACCCGCTTTCATTCGCAAACCGGTGAAAAAATCCCCGCATTCCCGGCATTCCGCTTGCACTTCATCCCCCGCCATGCCAATCGGGCGCGACAAGCCCCAAGCAGGCCGCGAGAGGCCTCAAGCCGGAGACGAGAGCCATGAGCCAGTCGGGAAAGAACGGTCTGACCTATAGCGATGCGGGCGTCGACATCGACGCGGGCAACCTGATGGTCGAGAAGATCAAGCCGGCCGTGCGCTCGACGCGCCGCCCGGGCGCCGATGGCGAGATCGGCGGCTTCGGCGGCCTGTTCGACCTCAAGGCGGCGGGCTTCACCGATCCCGTCCTCGTCGCGGCCAATGACGGTGTCGGCACCAAGCTGAAGATCGCCATCGACGCGAACCGCCACGACACGGTCGGCATCGACCTCGTCGCCATGTGCGTCAACGACCTCGTGGTGCAGGGTGCCGAACCCCTCTTCTTTCTCGACTATTTCGCCACCGGCAAGCTCGATCCCGACCAGGGCGCGGCGATCGTCGAAGGCATTGCCGAAGGCTGCCGCCAGGCCGGCTGCGCGCTCATCGGCGGCGAGACGGCGGAAATGCCGGGCATGTATTCCGATGGCGACTACGACCTTGCCGGCTTTGCAGTCGGCGCCGCCGAGCGCGGCCAGCTGCTGCCGGCGGGCGACATCGCCGAGGGCGACGTCATCCTCGGCCTTGCCTCCTCGGGCGTCCATTCCAACGGCTATTCGCTGGTGCGCAAGATCGTGACGCTCTCGGGCCTCGCCTGGGATGCGCCCGCCCCGTTCGATGCCGAAAAGAGTCTCGGCGAGGCGCTGCTGATGCCGACGAAGATCTATGTGAAGCCGCTCCTGAAAGCGATCCGCGAGACCGGCTCCATCAAGGCGCTGGCGCATATCACCGGCGGCGGCTTCCCGGAAAACGTTCCGCGCGTGCTGCCGAAGCATCTCGCAGCCGAGATCGACCTTGCCGCCGTCAAGGCGCCGGCCGTCTTCTCCTGGCTCGCCGGGACGGGCGGCGTCGCCGCGACGGAAATGCTGCGCACCTTCAACTGCGGCGTCGGCATGATCGCCGTCGTTCCCGCCGACAAGGCCGACGAGGTCGCCGCTGTCCTCACACGCGAGGGCGAAACCGTCTTCCGCCTCGGCCGCATGGTCGCGCGCGAAGAGGGCGCTGCCGGCACGATCTACAAGGGCACGCTCGCCCTATGAGCGGATCGCGCAAGCGCGTCGTCGCCTTCATCTCCGGCGGCGGCTCCAACATGCTGGCCCTGGCGAAGGCCGCAGAGGACCCGGATTTCCCGGCGGAGATCGTCGCCGTCTTCTCCGACAAGGCGGAGGCCGGCGGGCTGGCCAGGGCGGAGGCGCTCGGCATTCCGGCCCGCGCCTTCCTGCGCAAGGATTTCGCCAGCAAGGAGGCCCATGAGGCGGCCATCATCGAGGCGCTCGACGCGCTCTCGCCCGACCTCATCTGCCTTGCCGGCTACATGCGCCTCATCTCGGGCGCCTTCGTCAGCCGCTATGAAGGCCGCATCCTCAACATCCACCCGTCCCTCCTGCCGCTCTTCCCCGGCCTCAACACGCACCAGCGCGCCCTCGACGCGGGCATGCGCATCGCCGGCTGCACGGTGCATTTCGTGACCGAGGGCATGGACGAAGGCCCGGCCATCGTGCAGGCCGCGGTTCCCGTCCTGCCGGACGATACGGCCGGGACGCTCGCCGCGCGCGTCCTGACGGTCGAGCATCTGAGCTATCCGCTGGCGCTGCGGCTCGTCGCGGAGGGCAAGGTGCGCATGCAGGGCGGCAAGGCCGTCGCCGCCGGCGACCTGCCGCGGCTCGACGGCGCACGGCTGATCTCGCCGGCGGCGGGCTAGGGCGCATACCCCACAAGGGGGGCTACTCATATGAAGTTCGACGATGCCGCACATCCCCTTCTCCCCCGCGGGGAGAAGGTGGCCCGAAGGGTCGGATGAGGGGGTGGCTCGGATCGAGCCTTTGCGCCTTCGCCATCCCCCTCATCCGCCTGCCGGCACCTTCTCCCCGCGGGGGAGAAGGAAAAGGAGGCAACGGGTTTCCTTCCATATGCGACAGTCCTGCCCTTGCAGGGAGATGCCCGGCAGGGCAGAGGGGGGTGTCCCGCCTCAGATCACCAGGATCGGCGCCTTGCCCTTCACGCGATCGTAGAGATCGATGACATCCTGGTTCAGCATGCGCACGCAGCCGGAGGAGACGGCCTTGCCGATGGACTTCCATTCCGGCGAGCCGTGCAGGCGGTAGAGCGTGTCCTCGCCGTTCTGGAAGATGTAGAGGGCGCGCGCGCCGAGCGGGTTGTTGAGGCCGCCGGGCATGCCGCCGTTGGCGGCGGAGTATTTGACGAGTTCGGGCTGGCGCGCGACCATCTCGTCCGGCGGCGTCCATTTCGGCCAGGCCTGCTTCCACTGGATGACGCCGCGGCCCGACCAGGAAAAACCCTGCCGGCCGATGCCGACGCCGTAGCGCATGGCGCGGCCGTTCGGCAGGATGAGGTAGAGGAAGCGGTTGCCCGTGTCGACGATGATCGTGCCGGGCCGCTCGCCGAACGGGCTTTCGACCTCCTGGCGATAGTAGCGCGCGTCGATCTGCTGGTAGGGCACCGCCGGCACCTGATAGCCGCCGTCGAAGACCGGACCGTAGATTGAGGCGTAGTAGGACGATTCCGGCAGGAGCCCGCTCGGCGGCCGGGCGCCGTCGATATATTCCGGCCGGCCCTCCAGCGCGGGATTGCGGAAATAGGGCCGGGTCTCGTAGCGGAACCTGTCCGTATTCATCGAGGAGGTGCAGCCGGCCAGGCCGCTTGCCATGGCAAGCCCGGTGAACTGCAGGAAGCGGCGGCGGGAGAGCGCGGTGTCGGTCATGGAGATCGTCAAAATCCGTTGTGCGGAACGTAGAATGGGGCGAGAGGCTGAATCACTAACTAACGAGCGGCAAATTAGGTCCATAACCCTGCCACAATTGTGGCAATTGCGGCTGGCCTCAGGCTTGCGCGCCCGCTTTTCGCCGCCCTGTCGCCGCCCGGCCACGGCGGGGCCGCTTTGTGAA
The DNA here is from genome assembly GCF_050859155.1 of Shinella yambaruensis. Classification (NCBI taxonomy): domain Bacteria; kingdom Pseudomonadati; phylum Pseudomonadota; class Alphaproteobacteria; order Hyphomicrobiales; family Rhizobiaceae; genus Shinella; species Shinella yambaruensis. The sequence goes on along the minus strand of NZ_CP150638.1, from coordinate 1,021,085 downwards.
CGCTGTGTCAATCGCCGGGAGAATTGCCGTTTTCGCGCGCGCGGATTATCCCGGACGGTAACTTCAACCGAAACGAGGGGAACGCGATGCTCGTCGACGGCAAATGGACGGAAGACTGGCAGCCCGTCCAGGCGAAGGATGCCAAGGGCGGCTTCGTGCGGCAGGTTTCGAGCTTCCGCAACTGGGTGACGCCCGACGGCAGCGCCGGCCCGACGGGCGACGGCGGCTTTGCGGCCGAGACCGGGCGCTACCAGCTCTATGTCGCGCTGATCTGCCCCTGGGCCTCGCGCACGCTGATCGCCCGCAAGCTGAAGAAGCTCGACGGCGTGATCTCCGTCTCTGTCGTCGAGCCGGCGCTGACCGACCAGGGCTGGCGCTTCGGCGACTATCCGGGCGCAAACCGCGACGCGCTCAACGGCGCAACCTACATGCACGAGCTCTACACCCGCGCCGACCCCACCTTCACCGGCCGCGCCACCGTGCCGGTGCTCTGGGACAAGGCTTCGAAAACGATCGTCAACAACGAATCCGCCGACATCATACGCATGCTGAACAGCGGCTTCGGCGCGCTGGCGGATGAGAGCGTCGACCTCTACCCGCAGACCCTGCGCGGCGAGATCGACGCGCTCAACGAACGCATCTATCCCGCGCTCAACAACGGCGTCTACCGCGCCGGCTTCGCCACCACGCAGGTCGCCTACGAGGAGGCCTTCCACGGCGTCTTCGCCATGCTGGACGAGCTGGAGGCACGCCTTGCCGCCGGCGGACCATTCCTCACCGGCACGGCCTTCACGGAGGCCGACATCCGCCTCTTCGTCACCCTCGTCCGCTTCGATGCCGCCTATCACGGCCTCTTCAAGTGCAACCTGCGGCGGCTTGCCGACTATGCGGCGCTCTCGGCCTATGCGAAGCGCGTGCTAGACCTGCCGGGCGTGCGCGAGACGGTCAGCATCGACCATATCAAGCACGGCTACCATTCGATCAAGTCGCTGAACCCGAACGGCATCGTGCCGCTCGGACCGGATCTTTCGGCGCTGGGGCTTTGAGCGCCTATGCCGCATCCTGCTGTTTGATCGTCAGCGTGTATCCCATGGCGGAAAGAACCTTGAAAACGGTGGCGAATTCGGGATTTCCACTGTTGCCGAGCGCACGATAGATGCTCTTCGGATTGAGGTTCGCAGCCGCGGCGATTTCCGCCATGCCGCGTGCGCGCGCGACTGTTCCGATCGCATGGCGGATTTCCGCCATATCGCCCTCTTCGAGAACCGCCGCGATATAGGCCGCCTGGCGCTCCGGCGTATCCAGATGCGCCGCCGCGTCGAAGGTGGGCAGGTCAGCGATCTTCTTCTTGGCCATCTCATTCACTCCATTGCGCGGCGATCTCGATCGCCCGCTTGATATCGCGGCGTTGCGTCGATTTATCGCCGCCGCAAAGCAACAGGATCAGGACCGGACCGCGTTGAGCGAAATAGACGCGATAGCCCGGCCCATAATCGATCTTCAGTTCCGACACGCCCCGCCCGACATCCTTCACCTGGCCGGGATTGCCTTGCTGCAAACGCTCCACCCGGCGGACAATCCGGGCATGGGCGTTTGCGTCTCGCAGAGCGCCAAGCCACTTCGTAAATGCAGGCGCTTCCTTGATGATCATGGGCAGCAAAGTAGCCTATAGGCGACCAGAAGGCAATCGAACTTCCAGCCTCCCTTCCGGATACGGCTTCAAGCTTCCCGCGCCTCCACCATCGCCATCAGCGTCTCCAGCCGGTCGGCGTCGGCGGGCAGCTTGTCCTGGCGCAGGCGGGCGATGCGGGGGAAGCGCATGGCAACGCCGGATTTGTGGCGGGTGGAGCGGTTGATGCCCTCGAAGGCGACCTCCAGCACGAAGCCGTAGCCGGGCTCGGCCCTGACGGCGCGCACGGGGCCGAAACGGTCGGTCGTATTGTTGCGCACATAGCGGTCCAGCACTTCGAGCTCGGCGTCGGTGAAGCCGAAATAGGCCTTTCCGACCGGCACCAGCAGGGGACCGTCCGGGCCATCGGTCCACACGCCGAAGGTGAAGTCGGAATAGTAGCTCGAGCGCTTGCCGTGGCCGCGCTGGGCATACATCATGACGGCGTCGATGTTGAAGGGATCGCGCTTCCACTTGAACCACGGGCCCTTCATGCGGCCGGCCTGGTAGGGGCTGTCGAGCCGCTTGAGCATCACCCCCTCGATGACCGGATCGGGCGGATCGCGGCGGATCGTCTCCAGCTCGGCCCAGGAGCCGAAGGGCACCAGCGGCGACAGGTCGAAACGGTCGTGCGGCGCCTTCTCGATCATTTCGCCGAGGCGGGCGCGGCGGTCGGAAAAGCTTTGCGGGCGCACATCCGCCTCGCCTTCGAACAGCACGTCATAGGCGCGCACGAAGGCGGGATAGTCCTCCAGCATGCGCGCGGTGACGGTCTTGCGGTTGAGGCGCTGCTGGAGATCGGAGAAGGTGCGCGTCGGGCTGTTCATGCGCGCCGTGCCGCCGACGAGCAGCTCGCCGTCCACCACGCCCTCGAAATTGATCGCCTCCAGCACATCCGGGAAGGCGGCGGAGATGTCGTCGCCGGAGCGGGAATAGAGGCGGCGCGTGCTGCCTGCCGCGGAGAGTTGCACGCGAATGCCGTCCCATTTCCATTCGGCGGCGAAATCGGCCGGGTCGAGCGCGTCGAGATCCCCCTCGCCCACCGGATTGGCGAGCATGATGGAATGGAAGATGGCGGGGGTGGCGAGCACCGGGCGGTCCGCCCGGCCCTCCAGCCAGGCGAAGAGCGGTTCGTAGGGCGGCGACAGCCCGTGCCACAGCGTCTCGATCTCCACGACATCCCTGCCGGAGAAATCGGCCAGCGCCTGCTTGGCGAGGCGGGCGGAGACGCCGATGCGCAGGCCGCCGGTCGCAAGCTTGAGGAAGGCGAAGCGGGCGGAGGGATCGAGCCGGTCGAGGAGATCGCGCACCGCGCCGCGCACCTCCGTGCGGCCGAGCGCGTTCATGCGGGAAACGACGGCGCCGAGCCGGGGCTGCGCTTCATCCGGCACGCGCTCCTTGCGCTCCTCGTCCCAGACGAGCGCGATGGTTTCCGCAAGGTCGCCGACATAATCGTAGGAATAGCGGAACAGCACCTCGTCCATGCGCTCCAGCACGAGCTCGCGCAAGAGCGCCGGCTTGACGCTCTTCAAGTCCAGCGTGCCGGCAATGGCGGCAAGGCCGTAGCCGCGGTCGGGATCGGGCGTGTCGCGGAAATAATCGGCGAGCAGCGTCAGCTTGCCGTTGCGCGAGGGGGTGAGGACGAGGCGGTCGAGGAGCGTGGCGAAGGCTCTCATGGGGAGTGCCTTCCGGCTGGGTGCGATGGGTTTGTGGTCGGGGCGTGCATTGTGGCACCCCCCTCTGCCCTGCCGGGCATCTCCCCCTCAAGGGGGGAGATTGGATGGAGCAACGTTTTGCCCATCGCTGGCGCTGCTGATCGAGCAAGGCTCCTGCTTCTTGCCGATCTCCCCCCTTGAGGGGGAGATGCCCGGCAGGGCAGAGGGGGGTGTTGCGGCCCCGAAGACGGAACCGGCGAAGGACAAGCGGGCTGCATCCTCAATCCCCCTCATCCTCATAGCCGACGAGATGCAGCGGCCTGGCCGGGATGCCTGCGAGTTCGCACCAGCGCACCAGCGCCTCCTCGCGGCCATGCGTCACCCAGACCTCGCGCGGCGCGAGTTCGCGGATCGTCCCGGTCAGTTCCGGCCAGTCGCAATGGTCGGAGATGACGAGCGGCAGCTCGACGCCGCCCTGCTTGGCACGCTGGCGCACCATCATCCAGCCGGAGGCGAAGGCGACGAGCGGCTCGTTGAAGCGGCGCGCCCATCGGTCGGCGAAGGCCGAGGGCGGGCCGACGACGACGGCGCCGCGGAAATCGGCGGGGCTGCTTCTCTCCGTCGTGGCGGGGCGCAGGTCGCCGAGCGCAATGCCGCGGCTGACATAATAATCGCAGAGACGGGCGAGCGAGCCGTGGATGTAGATCGGCGCGTCATAGCCGCAATCGCGCAAGAGGCGGATGACGCGCTGCGCCTTGCCGAGCGAATAGGCGCCGAGAAGATGGCTGCGCTCGGGGAACTGGCGGAGCGAGGTCAGCAGCTTGCCCATCTCGCCCTTCGGCTCGGGATGATGGAAGACCGGCAGGCCGAAGGTCGCCTCGGTGATGAAGACGTCGCAGGGCACCGGCTCGTAGGGCGTTGCGGTCGGGTCCGCGCCGCGCTTGTAATCGCCGGAGGCGACGATGGTGAGGCCCCCGCGCTCCACCGCGATCTGCGCCGAACCGAGCACATGGCCAGCGGGATGGAAGGAGACGGTGACGCCGGAAAGATCGATGCGCTCGCCGAAGGCGGCCGCCTGCATGGCGCCGCAGAAATCCGCGCCGTAGCGGATACCCATGATGTCGAGCGTCTCGCGCGTCGCCAGCACCGCGCCGTGCCCGGCCCTGGCATGGTCGGAATGGCCGTGGGTGATCAGCGCCCTTGCCACGGGGCGGACGGGATCGATGTAGAAATCGCCGGCAGGGCAATAAAGGCCGGCGGGCGCCGGATGGAGGAGCTGGTCTGGCTTCATGCGGGGGAAGATAGAGGGTTTTGTGCGCGGTGCCAGTGGCAGCCGTCGGCGGCGTGCCGTGCGGGTGGATCCTCGGGTCGAGCCCGAGGATGACGCAAGAAGGGGAGTGAAGGCGAACCGACGCGACGGCTCCCCTGCCGCACCGGTCAATGCGCTTGGAAGCCCCTCCTCCCCACCGTCATCCTCGGGCTCGACCCGAGGATCCACCCGCACGGCATACTTCAAACGGGGGCTGCCGCGCCGGGCGTCCGCTCAGGCGATCGCCAGCATGCCGGCGCGCAGCGCGGCCATGTCGACGGCGGCGAGCTGGCGGTCGATCTTCTCGTGCGTCTCCTTCCAGACCGGGAAGGCCTGCGTCAGCAGGCGGCGCCCCTCGCCCGTCAGGCGCAGGAGCCGGCCGCGCCGGTCGCGCGGATCGGCCTCGACGGCGACGAGGCCGCGGCGCTCCAGCGGCTTCAGCGCGGCCGTCAGCGTCGTGCGGTCCATGGCGAGCACGGCGGCGACCGGGCCCATCGGCGGCGGCTCCGGGCGGTTCAGCGCCATCAGCAGCGAGAACTGGCCGTTGGTGAGCCCGCAGGGACGCAGGGCATCGTCGAAACGCCGGGCCAGTGCCCGCGCCGCGCGCTGCGCATGCAGGCACAGGCAGGTATCGCGCACGAAGAGGGTCGTCTCGTAGGAAATCAAGGGTTCGTCGGCCATGCCCCTACTGTTGATATCAACATAGTGTTGTCAAGAGCGGAAGGACCCGAACCACAGGGATTATTAGAGATTGGGAATGCAGAGGATCGCCTGGAGGGCGCGGGCGTCGATGGGGCGGGAGAGGTAGTAGCCCTGGATCTCGTCGCAGCCGGCCTCGCGCAGGAAGTCGACCTGCTCGCGCGTCTCCACGCCCTCGGCGATCACCCGCAACTGCAGCGTATGGGCCAGCGAGATGACGGCGCGGGCGATGGCCGCGTCGTCGCCGTCGTCCGGCAGGTCCTGCACGAAGGACCGGTCGATCTTGAGGCGGCCGACGGGGAAACGCTTCAGCGAGGCAAGGCTGGAATAGCCGGTGCCGAAATCGTCGATGGCAAGGTGCACGCCGAGCTTTTCCAGCCGGTGCATGGTCTCCACCGCCTGCTGCACGTCCTGCATGATCAGGCTTTCGGTCAATTCCAGTTCCAGATAGCGCGCCTCCAGCCCGCTTTCGGCAAGGGCGGCGGCGACGCGCTCGACCCAGTCCTTCTCCTGGAACTGGCGGGCCGAGACATTGACGCTGACGACGATGGGCGGCAGGCCGCTCTCCTGCCAGGCCTTGTTCTGCCGGCAGGCGGCGCGCAGCGTCCAGTCGCCGATCGGGCCGATCAGGCCGGTCTCCTCGGCAAGCGGGATGAAATCGCCCGGGCCGATCAGCCCGCGCCCGGGATGGCGCCAGCGGATCAGCGCCTCGACAGCGAAGATGCGCCCGGTCGCAAGGTCCATCTGCGGCTGGTACTGCAGGAAAAGCTCGCCGTGGGCGAGCGCGCGGCGCAGCTCCTCCTGGCGCTCCAGCTTCTCATGCGCGCGGTTGGCCAGCTCGGCAGTGAAGACCTGCATGGCATCGCGGCCGATCTCCTTGGCCCGGTACATGGCGGCGTCCGCACGGGCCAGCAGCTCGGTCGCGTTGCGGCCGTGCTCGGGATAGGCGGCGACGCCCATGCTGCAGGTGACCTGGAAGGAGCGGCCCTCGATGAGCACCGGCTCGGCGATCGCCTCGCGCACCGCGCGCAGCCGGTCCTCCACGCTCTCGCCCTTGCGCATCGCGCCGTTGATGAGCACGACGAACTCGTCGCCGCCGAGGCGCACGATGCTGTCGCTCGCCCGCACGCAGCGCAGCATCCGCGCCGCGACGATCTTCAGCAGCTCGTCTCCGGCATGGTGGCCGAGGCTGTCGTTGACCAGCTTGAAATGATCGAGATCGAGGAAGGCGAGCGTCATGCCGCCGCCGCATTCGTCGGCCGCCTCGATGGCGGAGGCCACGCGCTCGTCGAGCATGCTGCGGTTCGGCAGGCCCGTCAGCGTGTCGTGATGGGCCATGAACTGGATGCTGTCCTCCGCCTCCTTGCGCTCGATGGCGATGCCGGCAATGTGCGTCGCCATGCCGACCAGCTTCAGGCATTCGGCCGTCGGCTCACCGGGGCTGCGCGAATAGAGCGCGAAGGAGCCGAGCACCTTGCCCTGGTAGGAATGGATCGGCGAGGACCAGCAGGCGCGGAAGCCGTAGGGCGCGACGAGCGCCTTGGCGTCCTCCCAGAGCGGATCGGTCTGGATGTCGGAGACGATGACGGGCTCGCCGCGCCACATCGCGGTGCCGCAGGAACCGACCTTCGGGCCGATCTCGATCCCCTCGATCAACTGGCTGTAGGCGGGGTCGAGATTGGGCGCGGCACCGTTGAGGATGTGCTTGCCATCGGCCGCGAGCATCAGGATCGAGCCGGTGACTTCCGGCACATGCGCCTCGATCAGCAGGATGAGGGAGGAGAAGACGTCGACCAGCGGCGCGCCGAGCGCGATCATCTTCAACAGATGCGCCTGGCCGACATGCAGGCTCTCGGAGCGCTTGCGCTCGGTGATGTCGCGCGAGACGCCGACGAGGCCGATCACGTCGCCCTCGGGGCTGCGCACCGGCAGCTTCGAGGTGAGCAGCCATTTGAGCCTGCCCGCGGAATCGCGGATCAGCTCCTCCATGTCGAGCATGGGGCGGCCGGTGCGGATGATCTCCTGCTCGGTCTCGAAGAAGCCGCGGGCGACATGTTCGGGGTGGATGTCGAAATCGGAGAGGCCTTCCAGGCTTTCCAGCCCCTCCCGGCGGTTGTCGTCGACGATCGCCCGGTTGGCGACGACGAAGCGGCTGTTCCTGTCCTTGAAGAAGAGGTAGTCCGGCACCTCGTCGATCATCGCTTCGAGCCAGATCGTGCGCTCGCCCTGCGCGGAGGCGAGCGGAAAGAGCCGCGTCGCCTCGCAGATCAGGCGCTGGCCGGCGGACATCAATCGTGCCGTTGCATCGACCTCTTCGTTGTCAAGGTGAGACAGTTTCGTCGACATGAACCCCTGCAATTCCCAAGCGCAAGGAAGGGCGCTGTCAGCCGCCTCCCTTTCGGAATGCCCGATGGTACACCTAGAGTCGTTATCCAACCCTAAAGGAAACCGGCGAAATGCTGTCGATCCGGGCCTTACCGCCCCTCTGCGGCAACCTTGGCGCGCAGCATCCGGCTGTACCGTTCCGGCACAAAACCATCTGGCACGCTTCCTGCTCCCTGACGGGCAAGGAGCTTTCATGGTTAGCAGACGGTTATTTCTCTCGGGCCTCGGCCTTGGCGCGGCGGGCATCGTCCCCCCGGCACTCGCCCGCACGCAGCGGCTGCCGGTCGTCGATGTCGATCTCCGCGGCAGCATCGACGCCTCGGCGCACGGCATCCGCCCCGGCGCGGACGACCGCAAGAGCAAGGCCTTCGCCAAGCTGCTGAAGGAGGCGGCGGCGAAGAACATGCCCGTCTTCCTGCCGCCGGGCGACTATGCCGTCTCCAACATCACGCTGCCCGACAATACGCGCCTCACCGGCGTGCCGGGCGCCACCCGTATCGTCTATGGCGGCGACGGCCACCTCTTGGCCGCCGACGGCGCGGGCCGGATCGAGCTTGCCAACCTCGTCATCGACGGGGCGAACCGCTGGCTCGGCGATACGGTCGACGGCCTCGTGCATTTCAGCAATGTCGCCAATGTGACGATCGAGAACTGCGAGATCCAGGGCTCCTCCAAGACGGCGGTCAGCCTGCAGCGCTGCGGCGGGCGCATCGAGCGCAGCCGGCTTTCGGGCGCTGCGGAATACGCGCTCTATGCCGTGGAGAGCCGCGACCTGTCGGTCACCGGCAACCACGTCTTCGACTGCGGCAATGGCGGCATCCTGATCCACCGCTGGGAGAAGGGCCACGACGGCACGATCGTCTCGGGCAACCGCATCGCCCGCATTTCCGCCACCAGCGGCGGCACCGGCCAGTACGGCAACGGCATCAACGTCTTCCGTGCCGACGCGGTGATGATCGGCAACAACCATGTTTCCGGCTGCGCCTTTTCCGCCATCCGCGCCAATGCCGGCTCGAACGTGCAGATATCCGGCAATACCTGCCTCGACAGCGGCGAGGCGGCGATCTATTCCGAATTCGGCTTCGAGGGCGCGCTCGTCAACGGCAACCTCGTCGACGGCGCCGCCAGCGGCATCCTCATCGTCAATTTCGACGAGGGCGGGCGGCTTGCGACCGTCACCGGCAACGTGGTGCGCAACCTCCGGCTCGAAGGCCCCTATATCCACGACGGCGCGGGCTTCGGCATCGGCATCGCGGTGGAGGCCGATACGGTCGTCTCGGGCAATACCGTGGAGAACGCCCCGAAATGGGGGCTGATGCTCGGCTGGGGACCCTATATGCGCGGCCTCGTCGTCAACGGCAACCTGGTGCGCCGCAGCCCGGTCGGCTGCGCCGCGACCGTCGTGGAGGAGGCAGGCTCGGCCCTCATCTCCGGCAACATCTTCGAGGACACCCCGAACGGCGCGATTGCCGGCTACCGCTGGAACGAGCGCACCACCGGGGACCTCTCAAGGGATGGCTCGACCTTCGCGCACCTGACGATCGAACGGAACCGGACGGGCTGAGCCCGTCCCGAAACGCGTCTCTTCTTCCTGCCCGAACGGAGAGGCGCCATGGTGGATGAGGGGGCAGCGCCGCATCGCCCCCTCATCCGCTGATCCCGGGCCTCAGCCGCCGTGGCCGCCGTGGCCGGCAGCAGCGCCGTTGCCCTGCCCGGCGCCGGGCCTGGCGGCCCCGATCGTGAAATCCACGTCGATCGCGCCGGCCTTCTCGAAGGTCAGCGTCGCCTTGAATTTCTCCCCTTCCTTGAAGGGGTGCTTGATGCGCATGAACATGACATGCAGCCCGCCGGACTTCAGCTCGACCGTGGCGCCGGCCGGGATCTCGATGCCGTCCGGCAGCTGGCGCATCTTCATCACGTCGTTCTCGACGGCCATTTCGTGCAGCTGCACGTCGTCGGACACGTCCGGCGCGGTGATGGAGACGAGGCGGTCGGCCTCGGTGCCCTTGTTGGTGATGGTCATGAAGCCGCCGCCGACCGGCTGGCCGGGCAGCGTCGCCCGGGAGGCCGGGTGGTCGATCTCCAGGCTGCCGAGGGTGAAGTCGTGGGCGAAGGCGGCCGAGGCCGAGAGTGCCAGGGCGACGAAGGAGGCGAGAATGCGTTTCATGGAAAAAATCCTTTCTGGCTTTGCGTTCAGGAAAAGAGGCGCCGCAGCGGCGGCACGAGGCGAATGACGAACTGGTCGAGGAGGATCATGGCGAGGATGGTGAGGCCCGTCAGCGGGAAGAGCACGCCGAAGACGGCGGCGATCGCCCACAGGCCGAGATAGATGCGCCTCTCGCGCGGGCCGGGCGGCACGCCGATGCGGCCCCTCGGCCGGCGCTTCCACCACATGACGACGGCCGACAGGCTCATCGCGATGACGACGAGGCAGGTCGCAAGCATCAGGAGCTGGTTGAAGAGGCCCCATTCCTGCCCCTTGTGCACGTTGATGCCCCATTCGATCAGCTTGCCCGTCGCCGGATAGTCGGCATAGGCGGTGTCGACGAGGCGCTCGCCGGTATACTGGTCGATATGCAGCGTGCGCTCGTATTGCAGGTCGGCCGGATAGATCGCCGCCGTGTAGACGCCGGTCTCGCCTGCGGGCGGCGAAAGGTCGTAGCCGGGCAGCATGCCGGCGGCATTGGCGATCGTCACGGCATTGTCGAGGCCGATGGGCGGCAGCGCCACCTGCCCCTCGCCCGGCGGCGTCGAGGCCGGCACCGGCGCGTTCTCCATCAGCCAGGCGGTCTTCGGCAGGACATCGCTGGTGACAAGCATGGAATGCGGCACCCGGTCCCACAGCTCGGCCGGATAGCCCATGCCGTTCGCCGTGAGATAGCCGTTGACCTTGCTGCCCCAGAAGCCGGTCCATAACAGGCCGCTGAAGGCGAGGAACAGGATGAGCACGCTGGCGAAGATGCCGGTGACGGCATGAAGGTCGCGCCAGAAGACGCGCCTTGCCGGCGTGCCCCGCACGCTGACGACGCCGCCCGTCTGGCTGCGCGGCCACCAGAGATAGATGCCGGTGAGCACGAGCACGACGGCAAAGCCGGCGACGACCTCTATGATGCGCTCCCAGGCGGTGCCGAAATAATCGAGGCTGTGCAGGTCCTCCACGACCTGGTTGAACTCCTCCTTTGCGCCGACCGTGTCCAGGACGGCGCCGTTATAGGGATCGACGAAGACCAGCACCTTGCCGGCCCCGGTAGAGACCGTCACGCGGGCGGAGCGGTCCGCGCCGGCGGGCGTGCGGTAGGAGGAGAGCGTTCCGCCCGGCACGGCGGCGACGGCCTTCTCCACGATGGCCGAGGGCGGCAGTTCGGCGCCGCCGACCGTGACATAGTTGCGGTAGCGGAAGAGGCTGGCGTCGATCTCGTCGTTGAACAGATAGAGCCCGCCGGTGACGGCAAGGCTGATCATGAAGGGCACGGCGAGCAGGCCGGCGAAGAAGTGCCATCGCCAGATGGCGCGGTAGAGGCGCTGCGCGAGCGCGGAGGACTGGGCGGCGGCAACGGCCGGCGCATCGGAAATCACGGACATGCAAGGGTCCTGTCAGGCTGGATTTTCGGCACACGGCGGCGAACCGGCGTGCGGGCGCAACAATCAGGCGGACAGGAAGGGAGGCGCGCGGGGCGGCGCGCCGGGACGCTCGCGCCGCGGGCGCAACGCCTCCTCGACGAGGGGGAGCGCGGCAAGGCGGCGGAAGGCGAGCACGGCGCCGTCGAGATCGGCCGGCGCCGGCATCAGCATGGCGCCGCCGATGCGGCAGGCCTCGCACTTCACCGGCCCCACATGCTTGGCCTTGCCGCCCACCATGTCGTTGAGGCAGATGTCCGGCAGGGTGCCGTCGGGAAGCACGTATTGCGTGAGCTCCAGCGCCGTCGGCGCGGTGGCCGAGGCCGGCTGGTGGGCGAAACCGACGAACAGCAGGGCGACCGCGCAGAGAATGCGCAGGCAGGCGGCCCAGCGTGTCATGCGTCCTGTCATCGGTCGTCCTCATCCGCGATCGGCGGACCCTTCGCCCTTAGCCCCATGCCGGCGGCAGGTCAATGCGACAAGCAGGCCCGGGGCCATCACGACAATTCATGGATCGATCAGGCCGGCGCCCTACCGCTTTGCCGACCCGCCGCCTATGGTGCCGCCAAGGCCCCGGCAGTCTCGCCCTCTTCTAGCCGAGGGATTGCCGCGGCTCTTTGTTCTGACGCAAGCCCGCGCCCGGCCGGGCACTCCAGGGAGGATCCATGCTCACCATCTACGGCGTCTACCGCTCGCGCGCCTCGCGCAACTACTGGCTTGCCGGCGAACTCGGCCTGCCTTTCGCCAGCGTGCCGGTCATCCAGGCCCGCCGCCTCGACGATCCGCTGGCGGCCGATGCGCCGCTCAACACCCGCTCGCCGGATTTCCTCGCCGTCAACCCGACCGGCCTGATCCCCTGCATCGACGACGGCGGCTTCGTGATGACGGAATCGCTGGCGATCAACCTCTACCTCGCGCGCAAGCACGGCGGCCCGCTTGCCGGCCGGACGGTGACGGAAGAGGCGGAAATGCTGCAATGGACGATGTGGGCGGCGACGGAGGTGGAGCCGCATGCGGTGAAGATCATCCTGGCGCTCGACACCAGGGTCGCCGAGAGCGAACAGGGCCGCCTCGCCATCCGGGGCGCCGCCAAGGCGCTGAAGACGAGCTTCCAGCGGCTCGACGCCCATCTTGCCGCCACCGGCCATGTCGTCGGCGACCGCTTCACCGTCGCCGACCTCAACCTCGCGGAGGTCTTCCGCTATGCCATGAGCGAGCCGCAGCTCTTCGACGCGGCGCCGAACGTCAAAGCCTGGCTTGCGGCCTGCCAGGCGCGCCCGGCCTTCAAGGCGATGATGGCGGCACGGCTTTGCGAGCCGGAATGACCGCGCCGGCAAAGCCGTCCTCGTCCTCGGCCAGCGCCGCGCGCAGCCAGCGCTTGAACAGCGAGACCTTGCGCGGCTCCGGCACGCCCGGGGCCGTCACGAAGTAATAGCCCATGCCGGTCTCGACCCGGATGGGGAACGGCGCGACGAGCCGCCCCTCCTTCAGCGCCCAGGAGGCGAGCACCGGATAGGCGAGCAGCACCCCCTGCCCCGCCAGCGCCGCGTCGAGGCAGAGCGAGGCGTCGGAAAAGACATGCCGCGCCTTGGGCGGCGGCACGGCGAAACCGGCGAGCGCCAGCCAGCGCTCCCAGGTGAAGGCGTCGTTGCCGTCGACCACGGCCGGCTGCTCGGACAGGTCCCGCGGCGTCCTTATCCCCGCCGCCAGCGCCGGCGCGCAGACCGGGAAGACGACCTGCGGCACCAGGAATTCCGTCGCCACATCCGGCCAGGTGCCGGGGCCGACGCGGATGCAGAGATCGACATCGGAACGCGCCAGATCGACCAGCGTCGTCGTCGCCTCGATGCGCAGGCTGATATCGGGATGGGCGGCGGCGAAGCGGTCGATGCGGTGGATGAGCCAGCGCGAGGCGAAGATCGGCGCGACGGAAATCGTCAGGATCGCATCGTCGCGGCGCTGCGTGGCGGCGACCGCCTCGGAAAGCTGGCCGAAGCCGGCCGAAAGCCGCGCCAGGAACGGGGCGCCGAAGGCCGTCCGCTGCAGGCCCCGCGCGGTACGCTCGAAGATCGCCCGGCCGAGCTGCCCCTCCGCCTTGATGACCTGCTGGCTCACCGCGCCGACCGTCACGCCGAGTTCCTCCGCAGCCGCCTGCAGCGAGCCGAGCCGGCCCACCGCCTCCAGCGCGCGCAGGCCGTTGAGATGCACGCGATTGAGATTTCTCATATAGCTTTTCTATACCGATATCCTGAACTACTCGATTGCCGAAACGGCCCCGTGGCGCGATTATCAGCCATAACCTATGGTAACGAACCGCAAGGAGAAGGCAATGTTCAAGATTTTCTCCAGGGTGTCCGAGGCGCTGCGCGCCGAGGCCGACGCTGCGGAGACCCCCGTCTGGCTGCGCGATCCGCTGGCCCATCCCGAGATCGAGACGATGGATTCGCGCGCGCTCGGCGACCTGCCCTTCGGACTCTTCCGCACCCCGGCGCTCCGGGCCGAGAGCGGCCGCCGGCCGCTCTGATCCTCCCCCTCGCCGTCCTTCCCGGTCCGGGCTATCCTGGCCGGGGAGGATGGCGCGCATGGCTAACGACGAAACCGAAACGCTCCTGGCGCGGCTCCAGCGCCTTGCCGCGGGCCTGCCGGGCGTCGAGACCGGCACATCCTACGGCACGCCCGCGCTCAAGGTGGCGGGCAAGCTCTTCCTGCGCATCAAGGATGCCGGGACGCTGGTGCTGATGGCGCCGATGGACGAGAAGGAGCGCCTGATCGAGATGGCGCCCGAGATCTACCACGAGACGGACCATTACAAGGGCTGGCCCGCCCTCCTCCTGCGCGCCGCCGTGATCGACGATGGGGAACTGCAGCAGCGGATGGCCGAGGCCTGGCGCCGCAAGGCGCCCGCGCGGCTGCGCAAGCTGGTTGCGGATGGTCCCACGGAATAAGCGCCAAGGTGCGTGGTCGCATCGATTGACGAAAAGCCCCTCCTCCCGCTGCCGCGACCGTCTCCCCGCAGGTGAGGAAAAGGGATTACCGCACCGCTTTCCCGAAACGGTGCCCATTGCCCAGAAATTTCCGCCCGTTCCTTCTCCCCGCCTGCGGGGAGACGGTGCCGGCAGGCTGATGAGGGGCAGGCACGCCAGCCTGCGTGCAGCCCCTCGCCCGCCGTCAGCCGCCCGACTGGTCCATGTGCATGAACTCCCAGACATTGCCGTTCGGATCCTGGAAGGAGCAGCCGTACATCGGGCCGAACTCCATGTTCGGCTTCCATTCGCGCCCGCCGGCGGCGAGCGCCTTCGCCTTGATGTCGTCGACCTCCTGGCGGCTCGCGGCGGAGAGGCAGGTCAGCACCTGCGTGGCGGATTCCGGATCGCCGACCTTGCCCGTGACGAACTGGGCGAACTTCGCCTCCGTCAGGTGCATGACGAAGATGTTGTCGTCCACCACCATGCAGGCGGCGGTCTCGTCGCTGTAGGCCTCGTTGAAGGCAAAGCCGAGCGCGCCGAAGAAGCGGCGGGTCGCGGGCAAGTCCTTGACGGGCAGGTTGACGAAGATCATGCGCATGGAAGTCCTCCTTGATCTGGCATGGTGCGGGCGCCGCCGGCGGCGGATCGCCCGTCATGCCACAGGACGGATCACCTCGCCCCTTCCCGACACGGGCCTGCAAATTTATGCAGCCGCCGCGCAGCCCGGCACATCCTCCAGCCGGTGCCAGACCGGAAGGCCGCGTTCGCGGGCGATGCGCACGTCATTGTCCGCTCCCCTTGACTCCCCCGGCAGGCGCAGCACGCCCTCGCAGAGCTCCAGCAGGCGGTGCGCCGTCGGGTAGAAGATCTCCTCGTGCAGCGCGTCGCCCACCGTCCCGCCCCCGGCGGCGCGCCAGACGGGCAGCGCCACCCACTCGCCGATCATCGGCACATGACCGGCCTTGAACAGCGCATAGGACGGCGCCTCCAGCCGCTTCAGGTTCTCCGCCATCTTCACGGGATCGTCTCCGGTGCCCGAACGATAGGGGCCGGCAATCAGGATCAGCATGTCTACTCCTTACGATTGATGCATGAAATATCCGGAATTTTCTGGATATTTCATGAATATTCGTGTAATTTCATGCAGAGTCAAGACGGAGTGCAAATGCATGCTGACCAGCCAGAGAAAAGCCCTGATCGCCCGGCGCCTCGGCCGCGACGGCGAGATCGTCGCAAAGGCGCTGGCAGCGGAGCTCGATCTGTCGGAGGACACGATCCGGCGGGACCTGCGGGAAATGGCGGCCGACGGCCTGCTCAAGCGCGTGCATGGCGGCGCGCTGCCGCTCTCCCCGCCGCTGCCGGATTTTTCGGCGCGCCAGGCGGTCGCGACGGACGAGAAGACCGCGCTCGGCGCCCGGGCGGCGGCGATGGTCGAGCCCGGTCAGGTGGTCTTCCTCGATGGCGGCACGACGACGGCGGCGCTTGCGCGCCTGCTGCCGCGCACCTTCGCCTTCACGGTGGTGACGCACAGCCCGACCATCGCCTGCGAGCTCGAACGCCACCCGACCGCCGAGGTCGTGCTGGTCGGCGGCAGGCTCTACAAACATTCCATGGTGTCGACGGGCGCCCTCGCGCTGGAGACCATACGCGGCCTGAAGGCGGATCTCTATTTCATGGGCGTGACGGCCGCGCATCCGACGCACGGCCTGACCACCGGCGACATGGAGGAAGCCGCCACCAAGCGCACCATCGCCGAAAACGCCGCCGCGACCTGGGTCCCGCTGACGCGGGAAAAGCTCGGCCGCGCCTCGCCCTGGAAGATCCTGCCGCTCGCCGCCGCCACCGGCCTCCTCCTGCCGCCCGGCCTCCCGCCGGACACGCTCGCGCCCTACCGGGAGCTGGACGTGGAGATCGTCGAGGGCTGATCAGGCCGCGAAGGCATCCGTGACGCGGACGTCGCCGACGTGGATGCCGTTCCAGTTGGACATGGAGCGGTTGGCCTCGGCCATCAGGGCGGCGTGGAGGTCGGGTTCGTCGGCGAAGAAGCGGGCGAGCGTGGCGGCGACCATGCTCTCGGCCGCACGGGTCGTGCCGTCCTCGCATTTGAGGGCGATGGCGATGCCCTTTTCCGGGATGGCGGCGCAGAAGACGCCCTCGGCGCCGGTCTTGGCGAAGATTCGGCCGGGGGCCGTCTGCATCAGACGCGTACAGGCGCGCCTGGTGCCTGCGACGTAGAAGGGCTCGGCCATGCAGGCATCGATCAGGCGGCGGGCGGCCTTCGCGCGCCCGGGCGCAAGGCCGGTGCCGGTCGCCATCCTGGCGAAGCCGTGCGCGAGGCTCTTCAGCGGCACGGCATAGGTGGGGATCGAGCAGCCGTCGACGCCGCAATTGTCGGTGGCGAGCGCGGCGCCCGTCAGGCTTTCCATGACGCCGCGGATCTCCGCCTGGACGGGGTGCTCGTAGCGCACGTAGCCCTTGAGGTCCTTGCCGGTGTGGCAGGCGGCGCAGACGAAGCCGGCATGCTTGCCCGAGCAGTTGTTGTGCAGCGCCGTCGGCCGCTCGAGGCCGCGCGCCTGGCTGACAAGCACCGGCTGCTCGAAGGACCAGTGTGCGCCGCATTCCAGCACGCCCTCGTCGACGCCGGCGGCGGCCAGCATGGCGCCGGCAAGGCTTGCATGTTCCGGCTCGCCGCTGTGCGAGGAACAGGCGAGCGCCAGCTCCCTGTTGCCGAAGCCATAGGCATCCGCCGCGCCGCTTTCGACGAGCGGCAGGCCCTGCATGGCCTTGCAGGCCGAACGCGGGAAGATGCCGGCCTCGATATCCCCTTGCGAAAACACCACCTTGCCATCGCCGTCGACCGCGACGACCATGCCGCGATGGCGGCTTTCGACGAGATTGCCGCGGGTGACCTCGACAAGGACGGGGTTTGCCATGTTCATGCCCTCAAATTTCCGGTTTCGGATGCGGTATTATCCGAAAACCAGGGCCCGCACACGCGATTTCGGAGGCGCCGCGCATGAAACTGTTGAGGAACGTCCTCGCCCTCTTCCTCGTCATCTACCTCATGCCGGCGCTCGCTTCGGCGGGCTACTGGTACATCAAGGAGCGGCCGCAGAGCTGGCGGGAGGCGAACTGGAAGTCCGCCGGCATCCTGCCGAAGGCGGAAGACACGCCGCAGGCGACGATCCACGTCTTCTCCGCCGCCACCGGCGGCCTGAAGGGCGCGGTCTCGAGCCATGCCTGGATCGTCACCAAGGCGGCGAACGGGAGCTACAACCGCTACGACAAGGTCGGCTGGGGCACGCCGGTGCGCAGGAACGGCTATGCGCCGGATGCCTTCTGGTATTCCAACACGCCGCGCGTGGTGGTCAGCGTCAGCGGCGAGGAGGCAGCGCGGCTGATCCCCAGGATCGAGGCGGCGATCGCCGCCTACCCCTATTCCAAGCCGGGCGGCTACCGCATGTGGCCGGGGCCGAATTCCAACACCTTCGTCGCCCATGTGCTGCGCTCCGTGCCGGAACTCGGCGTGGTGCTGCCGCCGGATGCGGTGGGGCGAGACTACCTGCCGGAGGGCAGGATCTTCGCGGTCGATCCTGATGGCAGGGACGTGCATGCGACGCTCTACGGCCTCCTCGGCATCTCCGCCGGGCTGCGCTCCGGGATCGAGCTGCACATCATGGGCCTCGTCGCCGGCGTGGACCTCTATCGGCCGGCGATCAAGATCCCGGCGATCGGGCGCATCGGCATCTAGCGGCCTTTTCCGGCGGACGCATACCCTTCCTCCGTCATGCTCGGGCTTGACCCGAGGGTGACGGAGGAAGGGTAACAGCGCTTTGGCGCAAAGCCTTCTTACAGATATTCCATCTCGAACCCTGCAATGCGGGCGGGGTCGGCGATCGATTCGATCGCGACGATGTGATCGCCCTCCACCTCCATGCGCACGACGATCCTGAGCTCGCCGCCGAGGATGACGGCAAGGCCCGGCCGGCCGTCGATGAGGGCGAGCCGTGCGGCGGTCGCCTTGCCCTTGAAGTTCGTGGCGACGGCATCGGCGCCGTGGATCTCGGCGAGCGAGCCGAGCCGCACCGCATCGGCATCCGCATGGAAGACGACGTCGGGATCGAGCACGGCGAGCAGGCCGGAAAAATCGCCGTCGCGCGAGGCCGCGAGGAAGGCCGCGACGACATTCCTGCGGCGCTCGTAATCCGCGGACGGCGTGTCCGGCAGGCCCTGCACGCGGCGGCGGGCGCGGCTGGCGAGCTGGCGGGCGGCCGCGGGCGAGCGGTCGACGATGCGGCCGATCTCCTCGAAGGGCACGTCGAACATGTCGTGCAGCACGAAGGCGAGCCGCTCGGCCGGCGTCAGGCGCTCCAGCACGACGAGCAGCGCAAGGCCGACCGAATCGGCAAGCGCCGCCTGCTCGTCCGCCGCCGCGCCCGCATAGGCATGCCGGTCCTCGCCGCCCTCGCCGTCGATCGGATCCTCGCGGCGCCGTGCGCGGGCGCGCAGCATGTCGAGGCAGATGCGGCCGACGACGGTCGTCAGCCAGCCGCCGAGATTGCCGATATCGCCGCCGCCTGTCCGCTCCAGCCGGAGCCAGGCCTCCTGCACCGCGTCCTCGGCCTCGCTCTGCGAGCCGAGCATGCGCAGGGCAACGGCGCGCAGGCGCCCGCGTTCGGCCTCGAAACGGTCGGCCCAGAAATTTTTCTTCTCCATCGGTCACACTCCTTCGTCCAGCGGCGTCATGGCCATGACGAACGAAGCCGCACCGGTGTGACAGGGTTCGCGACCGTCGACGCTGAAAACAATGCAAGGAGTGATGAAATGCAATCCCGTATGACCAATATCGCCGCCGTCCTTCCCGATGCCGCAGCCGCCATGCGCGCCCTCCAGGGCGCCGCGCAGAAGACGGCGCTGCCGGAAAAGACCATCCATCTCGTGCATCTGCGCGCCAGCCAGATCAACGGCTGCGGCTTCTGCGTCGACCTGCATCCGCGCCTCATGAAGAAGGCCGGCGAGAGCGACCGGCGCATCCTTTCCGTCGCCGCCTGGCGCGAGGCGCCGTTCTATACCGACGCGGAGCGGGCCGCGCTGGCACTGACCGAGACGCTGACGCGCATCGCCGACCGCGAGGAGGCGGTGCCGGATGCGATCTGGAACGAGGCCGCCCGCCACTACGACGAAAAGACGCTCGCCGCCCTCGTCGTCGAGATCGCCGCGATCAATGTGTGGAACCGGTTCAATGTCGCGACCCGGCAGGTGGCGGGAGAATGGAACCCGTAACGGCGCGGCCGGGGTTTCGTCTGGCCGTAAGCTCCTTGTAGCAAGGGCGCGCGTATGGAGCGCCCCCCCTCTGCCCTGCCGGGCATCTCCCCCACAAGGGGGGAGATCGGCAAGAGGCGAAGATCTTGCTCAATCAGCCACGTCGTAATTTGGCGAAATGGTCCTCCATCCAATCTCCCCCCTTGTGGGGGAGATGCCCGGCAGGGCAGAGGGGGATGTCGCTCCATTAGCCTACCCTCGCAGAAGAGATGCAGCCCGCAGGACCTGGATGGCAATCCGGCCCCACGGCCCCGCAATTTCACCGAAAAGTCACGGCTTGAACTCCGTTTTGCGCCGTGTCACGTCTGTTTCCACCGCATTTCGCATAGCAAGGCCCGTTCCCATGTCCGAGAGCGCCATATCGTCCAAGGAGGCCGCGCCGCGGCTTTCCAGCCTGTTTTCCCGCGCCTATCTGTTCGGCACGCTGATGCTCGGCGGCGGCATCATGCTGCATGCGGTGGAGACCTACATCACCGCCACGCTGATGCCCTCGATCGTGCGCGACATCGGCGGCCTTGCGCTCTTCGCCTGGGCGACGACGATCTATGTCGCTGCCTCCGTGCTCGGCTCCACCTTCGTCGCCGTCCGGCCGGAGAAGGTGACGCTCAACCATTGCTACAGGGCCGGCGCGCTGCTGTTCGGCATCGGCAGCCTCGTCTGCGCCATCGCGCCCACCATGGAGACGGTGCTCGCCGGCCGGGCGATCCAGGGGCTCGGCGCCGGGTTCCTGGTGGCGCTCGGCTACGCCTTCATCCGCCATGTCTATCCCGAGCCGCTGTGGAGCACGGCCTCGACGCTCTATGCCGCCGCCTGGGGCATCGCCACCTTCCTCGGGCCGACGATCGGCGGCATCTTCGCGACCGGCAGTGCCTGGCGCGAGGCCTTCGCCCTGCTCGTTCCGCTGTCGGTGCTGATGGCCGTTTCCGCGCCGAAGCTGCTGCCGCCGGGCGACGGCGAGCGCGTGACGACGAAGACGCCCTTCCCGCAGATCGTGCTGCTCGTCGCCGCGGTGGTTGTCCTCTCCTTCGCCAGTTCCGTCGAGGCACCGGCGCTGCGCGGCGCCTTCGCGGCCGCCGCCGTGCTCGCGGTCCTCGCGGCGATCACGATCGAGCGGCGGGCGGAAGGCCGGCTGCTGCCGGCCGGCACGATCAGCCTCTTCTCGCCGCTCGCCCGCGTCTACCTCATCATGCTGATGCTGCTGGTGACGGTCTGCTCGGACATCTACATCCCCTATTTCCTGCAGGTGCTGCACGGCGTGAGTCCGCTCGTCTCCGGCTATCTCGTGGCGCTGCTGGCGCTCGGCTGGACGGCCGCGGCCTTCGCCAGCGCCGGCCTCACGGGACGGCGCGCCAACCGGGTGATCGTCGCCGGCGCGCTGATGGAGGCGCTGGCGACCGCCCTCCTCGCCGTCACGCTCGCCCGGCACAACCCGGCGAGCGGCCTCGTGCTGCTGGCCGTCGCCACCGTCTTCATCTTCCTGATGGGCTTCGGCATCGGCATGGGCTGGGCGCATCTCGTCACCCATGTGCTGCAGCTCGCGCCGGCCGGCGAGACGGACAAGGCCTCGGCGGCGATCACCACCATGCAGGCGCTCGGCGCGGCTTTCGGGGCGGCGCTCGCCGGCATCATCGCCAATTCGACGGGCCTGGCGAGCCCCGGCGGCGTCGACGGGGCGCTGACGGCGGCACGCTGGCTCTATGCGCTGCTCGCCCTGCCGGCGGCGCTGGCGATCCTCCTCGCCATCCGCCTTCCCGCAGGAAAGGGCGCCGCTGCGGGTTGAGGATTTGTTAACGGAAACCGACAGTCTTCATTGCGACCCCGCCGCCTTCTGCCACAAAGGGTGACGATCGACCGGCGCGATTCCCGGCGATCCTGTCTTGGAAAGGAAAGCGGCGGGTGAGACGCAACGACGGGCACAGGTGGCCGGGCGGACGCGGCATGGCACATGCCGAAGCGATCCTGCCGCTTGCATGCCTTCGGGAACGGGCGACGACGGACCTCGTCCTTTCCGGGCTCGAGGCCTCCGGCGTCGCCTGCGCGCTGTTCTCGCCGGATGACGAGCTGTCCTACGGCTCCGCCGCCTTCCGCGCGCTTTTCGACGTACAACCGGGCGCGCGCACCTTCGCCGACATCATGCGCCGCTGCCATGCGAAAAGCGTCGGGCCGAAGATGAGCGGGCCGATCGACGCCTTCCTCGACATGGCCAGCGCCAAGCGGCGCAGCACCCCGCAGCGCACCTTCGAGATCGACATCCGCGACGACCGCTGGTTCCTGGTGAACGAGACGCTGCTTGCCGGCGGCTGGCTGTGGAGCGTCTTCACCGACATCACCATGCTCAAGTCCAACGAGCACATGCTGCAGCTTGCCCGCGATGCGGCCCAGCTCGCCGCCGATACGGACCCGCTCACCGGCCTGTTCAACCGCCGCGCGGCGATGGCGCGGCTGGATGCGGAAATGCGGATCGCCTTCCGCGACTGCACGCAGCTCTCGCTGGCGCTGATCGATCTCGATCACTTCAAGACGATCAACGACCGCTTCGGCCATGCCAGGGGCGACGAGGTGCTCCGGCACTTCGCCGCCGCCGGGCGGCGGCAGTTGCGTGGCGGCGACACCTTCGCCCGGGTCGGCGGGGAGGAATTCCTGATGCTGATGCCGGGCGCCGGCCTTCGGGAGGCGACGCGCGCCGTGGAGCGGCTGCGCCGCCATGTGGCGCAAGAGAAAAACCGCATCGGCCTCGGCTGCGCCTACACCATGTCCGCGGGCGTCGCGGAATATTGCGGCAATGCGGCCGAAGACCTCTTCGAGCGGGCCGACCGGGCGCTTTATCGCGCCAAGCATCTCGGCCGCGACCGGATCGAGCAGGCGGACTGAGCCTCGAGCGCATCGGGCTCGTCGGACATGCTCCCGCATCCTCCGGCGCCGGGGGCGATTTCTCCCCGGCTGGATTTGCCCTAGTCGAAAGTCAGCATGATCTTTCCGATGTGATCGCCGTGCTCCATCATGCGATGACCGGCCGCCGCCTCGCCGAAGGGCATGACGGCGTGGATCACCGGGGCGATGCGCCCCTCCTCCAGCAGCGGCCAGGCATTCTCCAGCAGCGCGTCGCGAATCTCCTGCTTTTCCGCCGCCGTGCGCGGGCGCATGGCCGAGCCCATCAGGTGCAGGCGCTTCTGCAGGATGGGCGCAAGGCTCACCTTCTCCGCGAAGGTGCCGCCGAGGAAGGCGATGATCGACAGGCGCCCGTCGCGGGCGAGCGACTTCAGGTTCCGCTCGAAATAGGCCGCACCGATCATGTCGAGGATGACGTCGACGCCGGCCCGGCCGGTCTCCTCGGCAATGACGGCGCAGAAGTCCTCGCTGCGGTAGTTGATCGCGCGGCTGGCGCCGAGATCGAGGCAGGCCGCGCATTTCTCCGCCGTGCCCGCCGTCGTGAAGACGCGCGCGCCGAAGGCGCTGGCGAGCTGGATCGCCGTCGTGCCGATGCCGCTGGTGCCGCCGTGGATGAGCACGCTCTCGCCGCGCTTCAGCCCGGCCATCATGAAAAGGTTCGCCCAGACGGTGAAGAAGGTCTCCGGCAGGGCCGCCGCCTTCACCGCGTCGAAGCCTTTGGGGAACGGCAGCGCCTGGGTGGCCGGCACCGCGCAGTACCGCGCATAGCCGCCGCCGTTCGCCAGCGCGCAGACACGGTCGCCGAGCGCATACCCCGTGACGTCCTCGCCGATCGCCACCACCTCGCCCGCGATCTCCAGGCCGAGGATGGGGCTTGCATCGGGCGGCGGCGGATAATCGCCCTTGCGCTGGAGCACGTCCGGCCGGTTGATGCCGGCGGCCGCGACGCGCACGAGGATCTCGCCGCTCCTCGGCTGCGGCGTCCTGCCCTCCATCACCACGAGATTGTCCGGGCCGCCATATTCGCTGAGCCCGACATAGGACATGGACGAGGGCAATGACATGGGCGTATCTCCCGGCAGATGTGACGTGGCGCTCTCCTGCGGCGATTCTAGCCGAAAGCGCGAATCTTTTGAATCGCCTGCGGCCGTCTGCGCGAGGGATACGATAACGGCGGCATGCCAATTTTCGGCCGTAAAGCGCTGAAATTCCGGCCGTTTCGCGACAGGCAGAATTAAATCTTGTTAATTTGAAAACGGATTTTTCCGGGCCTACCGTCCTTTTCGAAGCCGGGGAGCGCCGGCGGCTCGCCCCAAGGGGCCGCGACACGACGCTTCCGGACGGTTTCGCAGCGGCCCGCTGCGGCGTCCCTTCTCCGTCATGAATGACGGGCGGCGCTGCAGGGGCCAATTCAGGACGACACAGATGCGTGTTCTTCTTTCCAACCTCGCCATCGTCACGGTTCTCGCCACCCCGGCCCTTGCCCTCGCCGCCCAGACGGCGACCGGCACGGTCAAGGACTACAACAAGGCGTCGATGTCCCTGACGCTTTCCGACGGCACCGTCTACCAGCTTCCCAAGGGGTTCCACGATCCCGGGCTGAAGGCTGGCGAGAAGGTGTCCATCTCCTTCGACATGTCCGGCAAGAACCACGAGGCGAAGACGGTGAAGATCCTTCGCTAGCGTGGCAGGGGCAGGCTCGAAAGGGCCTGCCCTCCTGTTTCAACGCAGGGCGGCCTCCTGCCCTGCACTCACGGATGCCGAGGACAGGACGAGCCCCCCGTCGCTGCCCTTGGCATCCGCCTTCAGGCCGGCGATGCGGCTGCTGATCTGCCCCGCCTCGCCGATCACCTCGCCCTCCGGCAGGACGAGGACCGCCGCCGAGCAGCGCATCAGCGGGAAGGTCGCCTCCTGGCCGGCGCGGTCGCGGCCGCGGATCTCCCCGGCCAGCTGGTCCTCCTGCGAATAGAGCAAGCGCACCTCGCGGGCGAAATCGGCGAGCAGATGCTCCAGCATCCCGCGCACCGCCTCGACGGAACGGCCGGAAATGCCGGCGAAGAAATCGTCGCCCCCGACATGGCCGATGAAGACGTCCTCGCCGACGAAGTCGCGGCGCATCAGCGAGGCGAAGAGCGAGAGCGCCAGGTCCCCCTTGTGGAAGCCGTAATGATCGTTGAACGGCTTGAAATTGTCGAAATCGAAATAGCACAGGCACCGGATCTGGTCTCCGTCGAGCGCCTTGTCCTGCAGGTAGTCGCGGATCGAGCGGTTGCCGGGAAGTCCGGTCAGCGGGTTCTGGTCCTCCGCCGTCTTCAGACGCTTCTCGTTGATGATCTTCAAAAGCGAGGAGGCCGACAGGATGCCGGCATAGCGCAGGTTCTCCGTCAGGATCACGCATTCATTGCCGCCCATGCCGGTGAAGACGTCGAGCAGCTGTTCGGCGGGCGTGTCGAGATCGGCGATCGGCGCCATGGTGACGAAATGCGACAGGCTCTTCTGGTAGAGCTTGTTCTTCAGGAGGTCGCGGCCGAACGGGTGATAGGAGAGTTCCTTGACGTGATATTCGTGCAGGATGCCGCGCGGCTCGTCATTGGCGTTGAGCACCGGAAAGAAGGTGCGCTTGGGGTCGCGCCGGAAGAATTCGAAGACCGATTCCAGGCTCTCGTTCTCGCGCAGCACCGCGACCTGCTCGATCTCGCGCCGGATGAGGATGCTGTCGAGCGTGCGGGAGGAGCGGCGCCGCCCGCCGGCGCGCGCGACCTGCGCATAGACCGGGCCCAGCGCGGAAAAATCCGTGACGGGGCGCGAGACGAACCAGCCCTGCACGAGGTCGCAGCCGGCATCGCGGCAGGCGACGAACTCCGCCTCGCTCTCCACCCCCTCGGCGATGACGCGGATGCCGAGCACATGGGCGGCATTGACGGTGTTGCGCACCAGGTGGCGCTTGCGCGCGTCGTTCTCCATGCCCGAGATGAAATGGCGGTCGATCTTCAGATAGTCGACCGGGTGGTCGCAGAGCAGCTTCAGGCCGTTGTGCCCGACGCCGAAATCGTCGATGGCGAGCTTGAAGCCGGCAAGGCGCAGCTTGCGGACCAGCAGGGCGAAATCCGGCTGGGTGTCGTTGTCGAAGCGCTCGGAAATCTCGAAGCAGATCGAGGAGGCCGGAATGCCGGCGCGGGCGAGATGGCCGGCCAGGCGCTCGACAAGGTCCGCCCCTTCCGGCACGAGGCGGGAATCGAGGTTGATGAAGAGCGTGCGGGAGCGGAAATCCGGCAGCGCGGCAAAGGCGGCGATGGCGCGGCTGTTGACCATGTGCTCCAGCGCCAGAAGCTGACCCGCCTCGTGCGCCCGGTCGATCAGGTCGAGCGGCGAGCGGAAGCCGAGGCGATCGAAGCCGCGCATCAGCGATTCGTAGCCGAAGACCGCGCCCGTCACCGCCTCGACGATCGGCTGGAAGGCGGTCTCGATCACCAGCTTGGCGAGGGTGACGATCTCGCCATCCCCGAAGCGGCGAAGGGCGAGCAATTCGGCGGCGGACATGTGCGGCTCCAAGACGTGGACGTTGCCGCGAAGTTTCTCCGCCGAGGCCTGAAAAAACCGTTTCCGTACTGTGACAGTTCGATGAAATCTCAATGACTACAAGGCGTTGAAAAAGGTTTCCCTCATATAGGCAACGCCAGCAGCAAGGCACCGCCGCCGATCATCAGAACGGCCAGCCAATGGGCCGGCGAAAGCTGCTCGCCGAGGAACAGGACGGCGAAGACGGCGACCAGCACGACGGAGAGCTTGTCGACCGGCGCGACCTGGGCGGCCTTGCCGATCTGCAGCGCGCGGAAGTAGCACAGCCACGAGGCGCCGGTCGCAAGGCCCGACAGGACGAGGAAGATCCAGCTTCTCGCGGGCACGCTTGCCGGCGCCTGCCAGTTGCCGGCGAGCGTCAGCATGAGGGCGAGCGCCAGGAGGATGACGACGGTGCGCACGAAGGTCGCGAAGTCGGAATTGACCTCGGCGATGCCGATCTTGGCGAAGATCGCCGTCAGCGCCGCGAAGACCGCCGAGCCGAGCGCCCAGACCTGCCAGGATGTCAGGAGCGCCTTCACACCGCACCGCCCGCGAGCATTGCCCGCGCGAAGGCAAGCCCCGCCGCCACGGCGAGGAGCGAGAAAAGCACCGACGCACCGACATAGAGCGCCGCCAGCCCCGCCTCGCCGCGCTCCCAGAGCAGCGCCGCGTCGAGCGAAAAGGCCGAGAAGGTGGTGAAACCGCCGAGGATGCCCGTCGTCAGGAACAGCCGCATCTCCTGCGGCAGGTGGCCGCGGAAGGCGAAGGCGCCGGCGATCAGCCCCATCAGCAGGCAGCCGAACACGTTGATGAGAAGCGTGCCGGCGGGAAAGGCCGTGCCGAACAGCCGGGCGGCCAGCACGTTCACCCCATGGCGGCCGGCGCCGCCGACGCCCGCCCCGAGAAAGACGATCAGGTAATTCATGTCCGCTGCCCTCACAGTCCGTTGTCACGACATCCGGACAACAAAAAACCGCCCTCGGGCGGTCGCAGAACATGCTCCCGCCGTCGACGGCCATCGCTGGCCGGTCTGGCAGGAGCTATCAGCCGGTCACACGGCGGTTGTCGGGGAGCTCCATCCCCATCCCACGCGGTTTTTCTAGGCGCTGCCGCGGCGCCTGTCAAACGGTGTCCGGCCGGCCACGCGGGCTATTTGCGCAGCGCAAGACCGAAGACGATCAGCGCCCAGCCCTGCATGGCAAGGTCGAAGGCGAGGAAGAGGCCGAGCAACCACAGGCTGTTGACCGGCCAGCCGAGGAGGAAGACCAGGCCCGCAAGCGTCGTGACGATGCCGCCCGCCATGAGCCAGCCCCAGCCCTTTTCCGGCCGGGTGCGCCAGGCGGCGAAGATGCGGAAGATGCCGGCGACGAGCAGCGCGGCGGCCATCAGCAGGGTGAGCACGGCCGAGGTCAGCACCGGGTTGACGAAGGCGAGCACGCCGGCCGCAAGATAGAGCAGCGCGCTGAGCGCCCAGGCGATCGTCTCCCGCCAGGCCTTGACCTGGAAGGCATGCGCCAGATGCACCGCCCCGCCGACGATCATCAGCATGCCGACATAATAGACGGTGGCGACCGTCGCCCAGAAGAGATTGGCGGCCGCAATGCCGCCGAAGACGAGCAGCACGACGCCGAGGCCGACGAACCAGCCCCATTTTGCGCGTACGTCCGTAAGAGGGTTCATTCCGGGAGAGAGGACCATGGTGCACCTCGAAAAAAGAATGAAAACAACGGCAGGCTAACACGGAACGCCGCCGCTTCGCGACAGCGAATTGACGCAGCGCACGCCGCGAAGATTTTTATTGATTGATCACTCAATTAAAAATACGCTTGCGAAAAATCAGGAAAACGCCATGCCGAAAGTTGGAATGGAGCCGGTGCGCCGCAAGGCGCTGGTGGACGCGACGCTGAGGGCGGTCGGCGACCATGGCTCGCTGGCCGTCACCATGTCGGAGATCGCCCGCCATGCCGGCGTCTCCCCGGCGCTTGCCCATCACTATTTCGGCTCCAAGGAGCAGCTCGTCATCGAGACGATCCGCAGCCTCCTGCGCCAGCTGCGCGCCGATGTGGTGGCGGCGCTGGCGGCGGCGACGACGCCGCGTGAACGCCTCTCGGCGATCATCCGGGTCAACTTCCAGGCGCACCAGTTCGCGCCCGAGACGGTCGCGGCCTGGCTTGCCTTCTACACCGAGGCCCAGCGTTCCGAGGCGGTGCGGCGCCTGCTCGTCGTCTATGCGCGGCGGCTGAACTCCAACCTGCTGTCGAGCCTCAAGCCGCTATGCCCGGCCGGGACCGCCGGGGAGATCGCCGACGGTGCGGCGGCGATGATCGACGGGCTCTATCTGCGGCAGGGGCTGAAATCGGCGCCGGTCAGCATCGAATCCTCCATCGCGCTGACGGAGAGTTACGTGCAGGCGCAACTGGCGGCGGCGGGTGCGGCCGGCGCCGTCGCAGGATCGCCCCCGCCCGCCGCAGGGCGGCGGCCTCCCGCCGCCGCGCCGAGGTAGAACCGTCCAAAGCTTCGTTTCCCCCTTCAAGGATCCGCCCGTGACCGCCAGCAAGCCCAACATCCTGATCATCATGGTCGACCAGCTCAACGGGAAGTTCTTCCCGGACGGGCCGGCCGACTTCCTCCATGCGCCGCACATGAAGGCACTCGCCGCGCGCTCGGCGCGGTTCCGCAACAACTACACCTCCTCGCCGCTCTGTGCGCCCGCCCGCGCCTCCTTCATGGCCGGGCAGTTGCCGAGCCGCACGCGGGTCTACGACAATGCCGCCGAATACATTTCCTCGATCCCGACCTTCGCGCATCACCTGCGCCGCGCCGGCTACTACACGGCGCTGTCGGGCAAGATGCACTTCGTCGGGCCGGACCAGCTGCACGGTTTCGAGGAGCGGCTGACGACGGACATCTATCCGGCCGATTTCGGCTGGACGCCGGACTACCGCAAGCCCGGCGAGCGCATCGACTGGTGGTATCACAACATGGGATCGGTGACGGGCGCGGGCGTCGCCGAGATCACCAACCAGATGGAATATGACGACGAGGTCGCCTTCCTCGCGGGTCAGAAGCTCTACCAGCTCTCCCGCGAGAACGACGACGCGGCCCGGCGCCCCTGGTGCCTCACCGTCTCCTTCACGCATCCGCACGATCCCTATGTGGCGCGCCGGAAGTTCTGGGACCTCTACGAGGACTGCGAGCACCTTCTGCCCGAGGTCGGCATGCTGGAGGAGCAGGACCCGCATTCCGCCCGCATCCTCGCCTCCTGTGACTACGCCAAGTTCGCCATCAGCGGCGAGGACGTGCGCCGCTCGCGCCAGGCCTATTTCGCCAACATCTCCTATCTCGACGAGAAGGTCGGCGAACTCGTCGACACGCTCACGCGCACCCGCATGCTGGACGACACGCTGATCCTCTTCTGCTCGGACCATGGCGACATGCTCGGCGAGCGCGGCCTGTGGTTCAAGATGAACTTCTTCGAGGGTTCGGCCCGCGTGCCGCTGATGATCGCCGGCCCGGGCGTCCCCCCCGGCCTGCATCTCGCGCCGACGTCGAACCTCGACGTGACGCCGACGCTGTGCGACCTCGCCGGCATCTCCATGGACGAGGTGATGCCCTGGACGGACGGCGAAAGCCTGCTGCCCGTCATCAACGGCGCGGAGCGGACCGCGCCGGTGCTGATGGAATATGCGGCGGAGGCCTCCTATGCGCCCATCGTCGGCATTCGCGAGGGCAAGTGGAAATACATCCACTGCGAACTCGACCCGGAGCAGCTTTACGATCTGGAGGCCGATCCGCTCGAACTGACGAACCTTGCGACGTCGGACGATCCTGTCATCAAGGCGACGCTGGAAGGCTTCCGGCAGATGCGCGAGGCGCGCTGGGACATGGCCGCCTTCGACGCGAGCGTACGCGAGAGCCAGGCGCGGCGCTGGGTGGTCTACGAGGCGCTGCGCAACGGCGCCTATTATCCCTGGGACCACCAGCCGCTGCAGAAGGCCTCCGAGCGCTACATGCGCAACCACATGAACCTCGACAATCTCGAGGAATCCAAACGCTATCCGCGGGGAGAATGAGATGAAAGCCCAACCGAAAGCCTCGCACTTCATCGACGGCGACTATGTGGAAGACGCCGCCGGCACGCCCTTCGACAGCATCTACCCCGCCACCGGCGAGGTGATCGCGCGCCTCCACGCCGCAACGCCCGCCATCGTCGAGAAGGCCATCGCCTCGGCCAAGTGCGCCCAGAAGGAATGGGCGGCGATGAGCCCCACGGCGCGCGGCCGCATCCTCAAGCGGGCGGCGGAGATCATGCGCGAGAGGAACCGCGAGCTGTCCGAGCTGGAGACGCTCGATACCGGCAAGCCGATCCAGGAGACCATCGTTGCCGATCCGACCTCGGGCGCCGACGCCTTCGAATTCTTCGGCGGCATCGCCGCGGCGGGGCTCAACGGCGACTATATTCCGCTTGGGGCAGACTTCGCCTTCACCAAGCGCGTGCCGCTCGGCGTGTGCGTCGGCATCGGCGCCTGGAACTATCCGCAGCAGATCGCCTGCTGGAAAGGCGCGCCGGCGCTCGTCTGCGGCAACGCCATGGTCTTCAAGCCCTCGGAGAACACGCCGCTCGGCGCGCTGAAGATCGCGGAGATCCTCGTGGAAGCCGGCTTGCCGAAGGGGCTCTACAACGTCATCCAGGGCGACCGGACGACCGGGCCGCTGCTCGTCAACCACAAGGACGTCGCCAAGGTCTCGCTGACCGGCTCCGTGCCGACGGGCAAGAAGGTCGCCGGCGCCGCCGCCGCCGACCTCAAGCATGTGACGATGGAGCTCGGCGGCAAGTCGCCGCTCATCGTCTTCGACGACGCCGACCTCGAAAGCGCCATCGGCGGTGCGATGCTCGGCAACTTCTATTCGACCGGGCAGGTCTGCTCGAACGGCACCCGCGTCTTCGTGCAGAAGGGCATCAAGGACAGGTTCCTGTCGCGCCTGAAGGAGCGGACGGAAAGGATCGTCATCGGCGACCCGATGGACGAGGCGACGCAGCTCGGCCCGATGGTCTCCAGGGCCCAGCGCGACAAGGTTCTGGACTATATCGAGAAGGGCAAGGCGGAAGGCGCGACGCTTCTGACCGGCGGCGGCATTCCGAACGACGTGTCGGGCGACGGCACCTACATCCAGCCGACCGTCTTTGCCGACGTCACCGACGACATGACCATCGCCCGCGAAGAGATCTTCGGCCCCGTCATGTGCGTGCTCGACTTCGACGGCGAGGACGAGGTGATCGCCCGCGGCAACGCCACCGAATTCGGCCTCTCCGGCGGCGTCTTCACGGCGGACATCACCCGCGCCCACCGCGTCGTCGACCAGCTCGAAGCCGGCACGCTCTGGATCAACACCTACAACCTAGCCCCCGTGGAAATCCCCTTCGGCGGCTCCAAGCAATCCGGCTTCGGCCGCGAGAACTCGCTGGCCGCGCTGGAGCACTATTCCGAGCTGAAGACGGTGTACGTGTCGATGGGCAAGGTCGAGGCGCCGTATTGAGATGGGCGCCTCAGTCCGCCACGTCCACGACGAGGTCATCGAGATCGACCCTCAGAGCCTTCGCGATGCGCTTGAGCACGTCGACGGAGCCGGTTTTCTTGCCGGCTTCGATCTCGGAGAGGTAGGGCTGGGAGATACCGGCGGCTTCGGCGAGCTCGGAGACCGTAAAGCCGCGATAATTCCGGAACGTGCGGATGCGGCTGTCGGTTTCCCAAAGCTCGTAGACGAGTTCGGCCGGCCATGTTTCTTCACCCGCCCGCACACGCGCCATGATTCGCTCTGCCGCGATCGTGTCGAGAAGGTCCTCGTAGTCGTCTTCCGGCACGAGGACATAGGACTGCCCGTCGATCACGGTCTTGCGCACCTCGCCCATTGTTCACTCCTTGTAGATACCGCCGTGCGGCCCAACTTCGACGACGATAACCAACGCCGTTTGCTCATCGATGATAACGCGATCGTCGCCGACACGAATGCGCAGAAGCGCGCTCCCCTTGAGCTTCTTGACGTCGACGACGTCGCCGCGCGCGAACGCATCGACCTTGGACCGGATGGCCGCCCGTCGCTTCGGCTGCATTCGGTCCAGAACCTTTGTGGCAGCCTTGGAATACTGCACCACCTTCATTCCAAGATTATAGCAAATAGCTATACTCCGATCAACCAGCGGTAACAGGCCATGACCAACGCAGACTACATCATCATCGGCTCCGGCTCCGCCGGCTCGGCGCTCGCCTATCGCCTCTCGGAGGACGGCAGGCATACGGTCATGGTGCTGGAATATGGCGGGTCGGATATCGGGCCGTTCATCCAGATGCCGGCGGCGCTCGCCTGGCCGATGAGCATGAAGCGCTACAACTGGGGCTATCTCTCCGAGCCCGAGCCGAACCTCAACAACCGGCGCATCACCGCGCCGCGCGGGAAGGTGATCGGCGGGTCCTCTTCCATCAACGGCCTCGTCTATGTGCGCGGCCATGCCGAGGACTTCAACCGCTGGGAGGAGCTCGGCGCGCAGGGCTGGGCCTATGCGGACGTGCTGCCCTACTACAAGCGCATGGAGACCTCGCATGGCGGCGAAGCCGGCTGGCGCGGCACCGACGGGCCGCTGCACGTGCGGCGCGGGCCGGTGACCAACCCGCTCTTCCACGCCTTCATCCAGGCCGGGCAGCAAGCCGGTTTCGAGCTGACGGACGACTATAACGGCTCCAAGCAGGAAGGCTTCGGCCTGATGGAGCAGACGATCCACAACGGCCGGCGCTGGTCGGCGGCGAACGCCTATCTGCGCCCCGCCATGAAGCGGCCGAACGTCTCGCTCGTGCGCTGCTTCGCGCGGAAGATCGTCATCGAGAACGGCCGGGCCATCGGCGTCGAGATCGAGCGGGGCGGCAGGATCGAGGTGGTGAAGGCGAACCGCGAGGTCATCGTCTCCGCCTCCTCCTTCAACTCGCCGAAGCTCCTGATGCTCTCCGGCATCGGCCCGGGGCAACACCTGAAGGACATGGGGATCGAGGTGAAGGTCGACCGGCCGGGCGTCGGCGCCAACCTGCAGGACCACATGGAGTTCTACTTCCAGCAGATCTCGACGAAGCCCGTCTCGCTCTATTCCTGGCTGCCGTGGTTCTGGCAGGGGGTGGCAGGCGCGCAGTGGCTTCTCTCCAAGGGCGGGCTCGGCGCCTCCAACCAGTTCGAGGCCTGCGCCTTCCTGCGCTCGGGACCGGGGCTGAGGCAGCCGGACATCCAGTACCACTTCCTGCCCGTCGCGATCTCCTATGACGGCAGGGCGGCGGCCAAGAGCCACGGTTTCCAGGTGCATGTCGGCTACAACCTGTCGAAGTCGCGCGGCAACGTGACGCTGCGCTCCGCCGATCCGATGGCCGATCCCGTCATCCGCTTCAACTACATGAGCCATGAAGAGGACTGGGTAAAGTTCCGCCATTGCGTGCGCCTCACCCGCGAGATCTTCGGCCAGAAGGCCTTCGACGAGTTCCGCGGGCCGGAAATCCAGCCGGGCGCCGCCGTCGAGACGGACGATCAGATCGACGCCTTCCTGCGCGAGCACCTGGAAAGCGCCTACCATCCCTGCGGCACCTGCCGCATGGGCGCGGCCAGCGACCCGATGGCGGTCGTCGATCCCCAGACCCGCGTCATCGGCGTCGAGGCCCTGCGCGTCGCCGATTCGTCGATCTTCCCGCACGTGACCTACGGCAACCTCAACGCGCCGTCGATCATGACCGGCGAGAAGGCGGCCGACCACATCCTGGGCAGGCAGCCCCTCGCCCGCTCCAACCAGGAGCCGTGGACCAACCCGCGCGCGGCGGTGAGCGACCGATAAAAACTTTGGAACCTTGATGGTCGCACGGAATTGAGGCGGGCAATCGCCTCAAAGGGGGGAGCCTGTGGCAACATACAAAAAGGTTTCGCATCGTCATATCCGCAAGGAGACCGACCTCGTCGTCACGCTGATCGAGGGCATCGGCGGCCCCTGCGCCTTCATCACCGATCCGGCGCAGGCCCGCGACACGATCCCCATTCCCGTGGAAGAGGCGCTCGCCGGCGCAAGGCAGGTGATCGCCGGCGACCCCAGGCCGCGCGACATCGTCATCGTCGACGAGGACGACCTGTGGGACAACTGCTGGGGCACGCTCGCGCCGCATCCCGAACGAAACGTCAGATGAAGGCGATCCACCGCCCCGCCAGCACCGCGCCGACCCAGATGACCATCGAAAGCAGCGCCTGCACGCGCAAGGCGGGCGGCGCGCTGTCCGTCGCCAGCGCTGTCTGCCAGGCGCCGCGCACGTGCAGGACAAGCGCATTGACCATGCCGAGGGCAACGAGCGAGACCTTGGCGAGGAAGGCCGGGTTCCCCGCATATTCCTGCGGTCGCACGGAGAAGAGGCACAGGCCGGTCGCGAGCGCGGCGACGACGCCGGTCGCCGCGGTGCGCGAGAGCAGCGGGCCGATGGCGGCGATCGGCGCGGCGCGGATGAGGCCGACGAGCCGCAGGTCGAGCGGCAGGATGGCCCCGACGACGAGGCCGATCGACAGGATATGGGCGGCGTTGACGACGAGATAGAGCGTGCCGGACGCCTTCAGCGCGGCGGCGACCGGCGTCGTCGAGAGCCAGGCAAGCGCCTCCATCCCCCGCCCCGTCAATTCTTCTCGATGCGCTCGGGATAGATGTCGAAGACCTTTCCGGCGACGGTGATGCGCACGGCCTTCATGCGCTTCTCGTTCTGGTCGAGCGAGCGGTTGCCGAGCACGACGATCGCATCGCCCGGCTCCGCCGATCCCTCCACGAAGCCGGACCGCTGCGTCTGGCGCGGATTGCCGAGTTCGATCTTCCACACGCCGTCCGACGCCGTCTCGACCTCCAGCGAGGGATGCGGCGGGGCGATCGAGACGGTGCGGATCGTTCCGGTGAGTTCGGTCTGCTCTTCCTCGGCCCAGGTCCAGCCGTGATGCGCGAAGGCGGCGAAAGCGGTCATCGACGCGGTGGCGGCGAGGACGACCATCCGTGTTGTTGCGGCCTGCATGGCGTTCTCCTCTGTCTCTCCTGCCCCGACAGATAGGATACACCCCTGGGCCGGCGAGGCCGTTCAACTATCCTTGAACGGCCGCGTCCAAATGAAAGGGCCGGGCAATGCGCCCGGCCCTTCCTGCCTGCTTCCGACCGGAGGTTCAGAAGAAGAAGAAATCGTTGGCGTGAAGGTCCGCCTTGTCGATGCCTTCGAGCTTGATGGTGTTCTTGCCGTAGTCGATGATGAGGTCGCCGGACTTTTCGGTGGCGTGCGAGAGCACGTCGTTGAAGTTCTTCAGCACCGACTTGTCGAGGCGGATCACGTCGCCCTTGGCGCTGCCGGCCTCGAAGTCGGTGACTGTGTCGTTGCCCTGGCCCTTCTTGAAGATGAAGGTGTCGGCGCCGTTCCCGCCGGTCAGCTTGTCGTTGCCGGCGCCGCCGTCGAGCGTGTCGTTGCCGTTGCCGCCCGAAAGCTTGTCGTTGCCGGCATCGCCGAAGAGCTTGTCATTGCCCGCGCCGCCGGAGATCGTGTCGTTCCCGCCGCCGCCCTTCAGCGTGTCGTTGCCGTTGTTGCCGGAAATCTTGTCGGCCTTGCCGAAACCGGTGAACGTGTCGTTGCCGGTGCTGCCCAAAAACTCGATGGCATTGGCCTTGAGGATCTTCTGGAGGCTCGTCGTCGCGCCGCCATCGGTGTTCTTGCCGCCCATGATGTCGCTCAGGATCTTGCCGGCAAGGGTCTTGTCGGTGACGTTGAGGCCGGTGATCTCGATGTCGGACACCGCCTTGAAGCGCGAGCCGACAAGCTCGACCTTGTCGCCGAAGGTGATGGCCTTCAGCGAGCCGGTGATCTTGTGGGTGGCGAGGTCATAGTCCCACTTCGCCTTGCCGGCGGTCAGCACGACGCCGTAGTCCTTGAGATTGGTGCTGGCATATTGCGTGCCGCTCATGGCCATCGGGTCGGCGCTGTTGAAGGAGCCGTAGCCGTCGCGAAGGTAGGTCTTGTTGAAGTTGGAGAGGTACGCGGCGAAGTTGATGCCCTTGCCGTCCTTGTTCGCATCCTTGACCGCAATCTTGATCGCCATTTTCCTCGTTCCTTCCTGTCGCGCACCCATGCGCCCCGATACTTGAATTCGACATTCAGCTATTAAATCTGATTTTTGCTGTCAAGTTTTTTGACGGCCGGGAAAGGCGGCAGGATTTCTGCCCGTGGCGCGAGATGGAGAGATATTTGCTCCCGCGCCGACATTTCAGAAATCCGTTTTGCTGTCTCGGGCCGGGCAAGGCTGCGATAATCCGGCAACTTCTCGCAAAGGCATGGAATGGAATGACTGCTCTCACCGGAAACGGGACCGCGCAGGCCCTCAATGACAAACTCGCCGAACTCGACCTTGCCGGACGCCTCGCGCTGGTGGCCGGGCTTGGCGGGCGTTCCGTCTTCACCACCAGCCTCGGCATCGAGGACCAGGTGATCACGGCGGCCATCGGCACCGAGCGCCTCGGCATCGACGTCGTGACGCTGGAGACCGGCCGCCTCTTCAAGGAGACCGTCGACCTCATCGACGAGACCGAGGACCAGTACGGCATCACCATCGCGCGTTATCATCCCCGCCAGGACGATATCGACGCCTATGCCGCGCAATACGGCCTCAACGGCTTCTACGAGAGCGTCGAGGCACGCCACGCCTGTTGCGGCGTGCGCAAGCTGAAGCCGCTTGCGCGCGCACTCGAAGGGGCATCCTTCTGGATCACCGGCCTTCGCCGCGGCCAGTCCGGCAACCGTGCCGACACGCCGTTCGCGGAGTTCGACGCCGAGCGCGGCCTGATCAAGATCAACCCGCTGGCCGACTGGGACATCGAGCGCATCAAGGCCTATGTCGCCGACAATGCGGTTCCGGTGAACCCGATGCACCGGCGCGGCTATCCCTCGATCGGCTGCGAGCCCTGTACGCGCGCCATCAAGCCCGGCGAGCCCGAGCGCGCCGGCCGCTGGTGGTGGGAGAACGACGAGAAGCGCGAATGCGGCCTGCATGTGCCGGAATCGGCGATCCCCTCCCTCGAATCGAGCGCCCTTTAAAGTTCATCCGCCCCGAGGGGCGCAGAAATCCGGAGTACCCCCTTTCATGTCCGATATCCGTCCCGAAGCGGAAGCGAAGCACAGCGCAACGCAGAAGCCGCCGCTCGATCCGCATCTGAAGGCGCTGGAAAACGAGGCGATCCACATCTTCCGCGAGGTCGCCGCCGAATTCGAGCGGCCGGTCATGCTCTATTCGATCGGCAAGGATTCCTCGGTCCTCCTGCATCTCGCGCGCAAGGCCTTCTATCCGGGCCGGGTGCCCTTCCCGCTGCTGCACGTCAACACGGGCTGGAAGTTCGCCGAGATGATCGCCTTCCGCGACAAGATCGTGAAGGACTACGATCTCGACCTGATCGAGCACATCAACCCGCGCGGCGCGGCGGAGAACGTCACGCCCTTCACGCACGGCTCGGCGCTCTATACCGACAT
The DNA here is from genome assembly GCF_050859155.1 of Shinella yambaruensis. NCBI lineage: Bacteria > Pseudomonadati > Pseudomonadota > Alphaproteobacteria > Hyphomicrobiales > Rhizobiaceae > Shinella > Shinella yambaruensis. The sequence goes on along the minus strand of NZ_CP150638.1, from coordinate 983,460 downwards.
CATGAAGACCGAGGCGCTGCGTCAGGCGCTCGACGCCGGCAAGTTCGACGCGGCCTTCGGCGGCGCGCGGCGCGACGAGGAAGCCTCGCGCGCCAAGGAGCGCATCTACTCCTTCCGCACGCCCGACCACCGCTGGGACCCGCGCAACCAGCGCCCGGAGCTGTGGAACATCTACAACGGCATGATCCGCAACGGCGAGAGCGTGCGCGCCTTCCCGCTGTCCAACTGGACCGAGGTCGACATCTGGCGCTACATCCAGGCCGAGGACATCCCGATCGTGCCGCTCTATTTCGCGGAAAAGCGCCCCTATGTGGAGCGCGACGGCATGATGATCCTGGCCGAGGACCCGCGGCTCGAACTGCTTCCCGGCGAAGTGAAGCAGGAAGGCGTCATCCGCTTCCGCACGCTCGGCTGCTTCCCGCTGACCGGCGCCATCCGCTCCACCGCCACGACGCTCGACGACATCATCGCCGAGCTGGAGACGGCCACCGTCTCCGAACGCCAGGGCCGCGCGATCGACCGCGACCAGTCCGGCTCCATGGAAAAGAAGAAACGCGAAGGGTATTTCTGAGATGACCGTTTCCGCCACTGCAACCGCCGAGGTTTTCTCCTTGGAAGAAACGGCCCCTGAACACGCCCGCGCCATCCGCGATTCCCGCCCGCTTCGCCTCATCACCTGCGGCTCGGTCGACGACGGCAAGTCGACGCTGATCGGCCGCCTGCTCTGGGACACCAAGGCCGTCAAGGAAGACCAGGCCGCGACGCTCGAGCGCGACAGTTCCGGCAAGCAGAACGATCTCGGCCTGCCCGATTTCGCCCTCCTTCTCGACGGCCTGCAGGCCGAGCGCGAACAGGGCATCACCATCGACGTCGCCTATCGCTACTTCTCGACGGACCGCCGCGCCTTCATCGTCGCCGACACGCCCGGCCACGAGCAGTATACGCGCAACATGGCGACCGGCGCCTCCACGGCCGACCTTGCCGTTCTGCTGGTCGATGCGCGCGTCGGCATTCTCGAACAGACGCGCCGCCATGCCACCATCGCCTCACTGATGGGCATCCGCCAGTTCGTGCTCGCGGTCAACAAGATCGACCTGACGCATTACGATCGCGCCCGCTTCGAGCAGATCACGCACGACTTCAAGGAATTCGCCCTGACGCTCGGCGTCAAGCAGATCACCGCCATACCTATGTCGGCGCTGAAGGGCGAGAACGTCGTCTATGACGGGCGCGCCGCCATGCCCTGGTATGACGGCCCGACGCTGGTCGAGACCCTGGAGAAGGCCACCACGCGCTCCAACCAGACGGTCGGCTTCCGCCTGCCGGTGCAGCGCGTCTCGCGCCCCGGCGAAAGCTTCCGCGGCTACCAGGGCACGGTCGCGGGCGGCTCGGTGAAGCCGGGCGACTCGGTCGTCGTCCTGCCCTCCGGCATGGTGGCGAACGTCACCAAGATCGTCACCTTCGACCTCGTGCGCAACGCCGCCGTCGCGGGCGACGCGATCACGCTTGTGCTCGACCGGCAGGTGGACGTGGCGCGCGGCGACATGATCGTCGCCATCGACAGCCAGCCGATGACCGGCCGCGGCTTCGACGCCCAGCTCGTCGCCCTCCAGCCGGACGGCATCGAGCCGGGCAAGCGCTACTGGCTGAAGAGCGGCTCGCGCCGCCAACGTGTCAGCATCGAGCCGGTGAGCCAGCTCGACCTGAAAACCGCCAAGTGGGGTGCCGCGGACAGGCTCGGCATGAACGCCATCGGCAAGGTGCATCTCACCTTCGACGAGCAGGCGATCTTCGACACCTACGAGCAGAACCGCACGACCGGCGCCTTCATCCTGATCGACCCCGACACCAACAACACGGTGGCCGGCGGCATGATCACCGGCCGCCGCTCGGAGATCGGCGGCATCCACAAGGACGACCAGCGCGTGCTGCTCTCCCTGCCGGCCGACCTCGCCGAAAAGATCATGGCGACCGAACTCTTCGCCAACCGCCGGCAGGATGTGGACGTGCGCCATACGAGTGCTGGGCGGGCAGCGGAGATTCTGGCCGATCTCGACGAGTAGGATTTCGCCGTGGAGGCGGCCCCTCATCCCGCTGCCGCGACCTTCTCCCCGCAAGCGGGGAGAAGGGATATGCCGCACCGCCTCCGATTTTCGGGAAACCCTTGCCTCTTTTTCCTTCTCCCCGCTTGCGGGGAGAAGGTGCCGGCAGGCGGATGAGGGGCGGCTTCAGCTTCGAAAATAAAAAGGGGCCGCAATCGGCCCCCTTTTACCATTCCGTGTCCCGCTCAGAAGAAGAAGTACCAGAGCAGGAGGACGACGAAGAGCGGAACGCCCATCAACCAGAGGATCAAGGCCCGAGCCATAGAATTTCCTTTCCCAAACCGTTGTGTCGATCGGGAAACGGTCGTGGCGCCAAATTGTTCCATCAGGGGTTGGTGAAACGCCCGCTCACCGCTCGCGGAACGCCTTGGCGAAATAGTCGGCGAGCGGCTTGATCAGATATTCCAGCGGCGAGCGCTCGGAGGTCTGGATGAAGGTCTCGACGGGCATGCCGGGCATGACATGCTTGTCGCCGAGCTTCGCCATCTCGCCGCTGTCCGGCTTGATCTCGGCCTTGTAGTAGGTGGCGCCGGTGCGCTGGTCGGCGAGCACGTCGGCGGCGACCTTCGTCACATGGCCGAAGATTTCCGGCGTCGAGCGGTGGTCGAAGGCGGCAAAGCGGATATGCGCCATCTGGCCGACATGGACCTGGTCGATCTGCGTCGGCGAGATCTGCGTGGTGATGATGAGGTCCTGTTCCTGCGGGATGATGTAGAGCAGCGGATCGGCCGGGCGGATGACCGAGCGCAGCGCGTGGACCTGCATGCCGAGCACGACGCCGGCCATCGGCGCGGTGATGTCCATGCGGCTCAGCGTCTCCAGCTTGGCGTTGCGGTTCTCCTTGAGCTCGGCGACCTTCGCCTCGATCTCGCGCAGCGCCGTCGTCGCCTCCTCGCGCACCGTCGAATGGATGTTGAGGATGGCGATCTCGATTTCGGCGACGCGGCCGGCATTTTCCGCGATGTTGGCGCGGGCCTGGCTGATCGTGCCGAGGATTTCCGCCTCCTCGCGCTGCAGCGCCAGCACGCGGCTGGCATTGGTCAGCGACTGGGCGAGCAGCTTGTTCTGGGCCTCCAGTTCCTTGCCGATCAGGCTGAGCTGGGTTTCCAGCGCCTTGATGCGGCTTTCCAGGCCCTCGTTCTGCTTGGCGATCTGCGCCTTCTTCTCCTGGAGCTGGGCGGCCTGCTTGCCGCGCGTTTCGGCGCGCGCCGCCATCAGCCGCTTCTGGCCGGCGACGATCTCGGCGGCCTCCGGATCGGTGGCGACGGCTTTCAGGAGCTCGGGATCGAAGCTGATCTCGGCCGTCTCGTCCTGCTCCGCCTGGAGGCGCGCGGCGGTGCCGAGCAGGCTGAAGAGCTGGCCCTCGATGACGGCGAGCTCGGAGCGGTCGAAGGTGTCGTCGAGGCGCATCAGCACGTCGCCGGCCTTCACCGTGTCGCCTTCCTTGACGCGGATCTCGCCGACCACGCCGCCCGTCAGATGCTGCACGATCTGGCGGTTGCTGGCGACCTCGATGATGCCGCCGGCCACGACCGCGCCGTTGATGCGCGTCAGCGCCGCCCAGGCGCCCATGCCGCCGAGCAGCACGAAGACCGTCGCATAGCCGGCGATCGCATAGCCCCGGCTGGTCCACTTCTTGTCCTTGGCGCCCGTTTCGCGAACCATGGCTCTAAACCCTTACTTGTTGCTGCCGCCGGCACCGGCGACGACCTGCGTGTGGTTGCGCAGGTGCGCGCGCAGCACGTCGTCGCGCGGGCCGAAGGCCAGGCGCTGGCCGTTTTCCATGATGAGGATGAGCTCGCATTCCTCGATCGCCGCCGGCCGGTGCGCCATGATGACGACGGACTTGCCCTCCGCCTTCAGGTTGCGGATGGCAAGGTTCAGCGCCATCGAGCCCTCGGCGTCGAGGTTGGAGTTCGGCTCGTCGAGCACCACCAGCACCGGATCGCCATAGAGCGCGCGGGCAAGGCCGACGCGCTGCTTCTGGCCGCCGGACAGGCGCCCGCCCATGGCCGGCAGCTTCGTGTCGTAGCCGTCCGGCAGGCGCAGGATCATGTCGTGCGCGCCGGCCTTCTTCGCCGCTTCCACCACCTTCACCGGGTCGGGATCGAGCGCCATGCGGGCGATGTTCTCCGCCACCGTGCCCTCGAACAGCACGACATCCTGCGGCAGGTAGCCGACATGGTCGGCAAGGCCGTCCGTGCCGTACTGCTCCAGCGAGGCGCCGTCGAGGCGCACCTTGCCGGCGGCCGGCGGCCAGATGCCGGTGAGCACGCGGGCGAGCGTCGACTTGCCGGAGGCGCTCTGGCCGATGACGCCGAGCGCCTGGCCGGGCCTGAGCTCGAAATTCAGCATGCGCAGCGTCGCGACCTGCTCGCCGGGCGGCACGACCGTGACCTGCTCGACCTCGAGGATGGCGCGCGGCTTCGGCAGCGTCGTGCGGGGATCGTCCTCCGGCACGCGCGCCAGGAGCTGGGCGAGGTTGCGCCAGCCCTGCCCGGCGCGCTGGATCAGCGACCACTGGCCAATCGCCCCCTCGATGGGCGCCAGCGCCCGGCCGATGATGATGGAGCTGGCGATCATCGCGCCGGCGGTGATCTCGTTCTGCAGCACCAGATAGGCGCCGAGCGCCAGGATCGCCGACTGCAGGAAGACGCGGAAGGTCTTCGAGCTGATCGAATAGAAGCCGTTGCTGTCGGAATAGCGGATGTTGGCCTCGAGCGCCTTGTCGCGCAGGAGCTGCCAGCGGCCGGCGACGGCGCGACGCATGCCGAGCGCCCGCACCGTATCGCTCTCCTTCTGCAGCGTCTGGGTCATCTCGTCGCTGAGCCGGCCGGCGATCATCGCCCGCTCCTGGTCTTCCTTCGTGCCGTTCTGGTTGAGCCAGGTGAGCCCGACGAGGATGAGGCCGCCGACGATGCCGAGCACGCCCATCCAGGGATGGAAGGTGAAGATGACGAAGAGGAAGAACGGCGTCCAGGGAATGTCGAAGACCGTGAAGAGCGCGGGCGAGGACAGCACCTTCTGGATCGCGTCGAGATCGCGCATGCCGGTGACGGTGGAAATGCCCTGGGCGTGCAGGTTCGTGCGGTCGAGCACGGCGTTGAAGACGCGCTTGTCGAAGCGTGCCTGGAAGCGGGCGCCGATGCGCGCGGCGACGCGGCTGCGGATGTGGTCGAGCACGCCCATGACGAGATAGAGGCCGATGATGAGGCCGGTCAGCGCCACCAGCGTCGCCTCCGAGCGGGAGGAGAGCACCCGGTCGTAGATCTGCAGCATGAAGAGCGGCCCGGTCAGCACGAGCAGGTTCACGAAGAAGCTGAAGAGGCCGATGGCGAGGAAGCCCGTGGCGCTCGACTTCAGCGCCGCTCTGAGTTCCTCTATGCCGGCCTTGCCCGATGGACGCATGACAATGTCTCTTCAAAGATCGACGCCGGAGGCCGGCCGGCGGGCCGGCGGCATCCGGGCGGCGAAGGGCCACTCGACCGCCCCGCCGCGAGCGGCCGGATGCGGGGGCCGCCCGCATGGCTGCGCGCGTCCTCGTTTGAAGACGGTATAGGGCCCGATTTATTCGTAAATCAACAGAATTCCGACGAAACGCCTAAAACACAACTCGAACCGTCATGTTTTCCCGCCGTCCGCCGCCTTCGTGTCCTCGTCCTTCTTCATCTCGATCTTGGCGAGAATGAAGAGGACGACGAAGCAGGCAAAGGTCGCAACGACCGCGACGAACCAGTAGCCGAGGCCGACCGAAAGCCCGACGGCGCCGGCAAGCCACATGCCCGCCCCCGTCGTCAGCCCCTTCACCTCGCCGCGCGAGAAGACGATCATGCCCGCGGCGAGGAAGGCGACGCCGGAGGTGACCGCCTCGATGACGCGCAGCGGATCGATGCGCACCTGCTCGTCGGAAAAGCCGGCCATGTGCACGCTCTCGATGGACAGGATGGCGAAGACGCAGGCCGCCAGCGCCACGAGGATATGGGTGCGCAGCCCCGCGGCATGGTCGCGGTATTCCCGCTCCGCCCCGATCACCGCCCCGAGCAGGATTGCCCCCGCCATGCGGGCCAAGAGGACCGGATAGGGCACTTCGGTACGGGGAAAGAGGTCGGCGATGATCTGTTCCATGGCTCGCCAAACGCGAAAGCCGCAATCCGGTTCCCGCAGCGCCCCCGAAAAACAAAACGCCCGGCCTTCCGGCGCTTTCCCCAACGGCGCGAATTTTTTTGATATTTTGCGCTTGTCGAAACGAAAAGCCTGTTCTATAGAGGCGCCGCTGGTCACGGAGTGTAGCGCAGTCTGGTAGCGCACCACGTTCGGGACGTGGGGGTCGAGTGTTCGAATCACTCCACTCCGACCAGCGAAAATCCTTATACATCAAGGGTTTACGGCCATCCCGAGAGCTAACCAAAACCTTCCCGCCCGAAAACTGGCAGAAACTCTGACAGAAACCCCTCGCCGGCCGCGTGGCGGTCGAATAGAAAAGACCCTTTGAAAAGCGCCTTTCCTGACTAATTGGCCTGCCTGGAGGCAACAAAGTTCTTAGATGCGCCGCCATTGGCGGGAGCTTGGGGCACAACGTCTCCATTAGGGCCGTGTGCGGTCTGCCCGCTTTTCGATTAATATTGGCGATAGGCTGCCATTCAGTATCTGGCCTGCAAGCAAGCCACGGCTTATGCACAACCTTTGTATTATCCAACAAGCTTGCTTGCTCCGGGGGAACCTCAGACTTAGTGTCTTATCAGATCAACTTCTGGGGGTAGAAATGCAGTCCGACTCGCTTCAACACCGCGTGTGGCAGTGGGTCGTCGCATGCTTCCCTAAATCCGCGCACCTCAACGTGCGGGAGCGGATCGGTCCGTAGGACGACTAGCCATGCTTGGCTTTCGAATCTCATTTTCCTGAGCCCAGCGTCACCCTGAGGGCCAGATCGACAAGCCTGCCGAACGGCGCGCGCAGCAGGCTCGGCAGGTTCCATCGAGCTTGGATGAATACGCCCTTGGCGTGGCTCATTGTTCGGAATCCCTCGATGCCGTGATAAGCGCCCATGCCACTCGGGCCGATCCCGCCGAACGGCAGATCGTCCTGCGCGACATGGATCATGGTGTTGTTGATGCCGACATTGCCCGATGTGGTGTTCATCAGCAGCTTCTCGCGGTCCGCACCTTCGGCACCGAAATAGTAGAGCGCCAGCGGACGGGGCCGTGCGTTCACGTAGTCGATAACCTCGTCGATCGTGCGATAGGTCGTGACCGGAAGGAGCGGGCCGAATATCTCCTCCTGCATGATCGCTGCATCGTCTCCGGCGTCCACGATCAGCGTAGGCGCCAGCGTACGCGCTCGGTCTGCGGAACGCTCCGGAGTGACGCCGACCTCGATGACTCGTGCGCCCCTGGTTCGGGCATCCTCGATCAGGCCACGCAGCCGATCGTAATGACGATCGTTGACGATGGAGGTGTAATCGTCGCTAGTCGGCCCGTTGGGATAAGCACGCGCGACGCTCATTCCAAACTGGGCAATGAACGTGTCGAGATCATCTTCATGCACCAGTGCGTAATCGGGCGCGACACAGGTCTGCCCGGCATTCGACAGCTTGCCGAAGACGATGCTTGCCATCGTCCGGTCGTCGACATGGCCGCGTTCGACGATGACCGGGCTCTTTCCGCCGAGTTCGAGGGTCACCGGCACGAGATTGTCGCTCGCCGCCTTCATCACCCTGCGGCCGACCGGAGTACTGCCGGTGAAGAGCAGATGATCGAACGGCAGGCCGCTGAACGCCGCACCGATCTCCGGGCCGCCGAGCACGACGGCAACCTCATCGGCCGGAAATATCTCTTCGAGCATCCTGCGGATGGTCTCGCTGGTGCGCGGGGTCAGTTCCGACGGTTTCAGCATCGCACGGTTGCCGGCGGCGAGCGCGGTCGCAAGCGGGATGATCGTCAACGAGAATGGATAGTTCCATGGCGCCATCACCCCGATGACGCCTTTCGGCTGATACTCCACATAGGCGCGACCGGCGCGATAGAACAGGCCGACATGCCGGCGCTCCGGCTTCATGAAGCGCCGCAGATTGCGGATGAGATAGTCGATGGTCTGGATCACGCCGACGGTTTCCATGATGTCGGTCTCGTGGCGCGAACGATGCCCGAAATCCGCACTGATGGCCTCCGCCACCGCGCGCCGATGCGCCAGTACGGCGGAGCGCAGGCGTTTCAGCCGGGCCTTGCGATCGGCAAGGGTTGGCGGTCCTTCCTTGAGGAAGGCGGAACGCTGGCGTTCGAGCAGAGCCGCCATATCGAAGCTGGGATCGGGGTGGGCCGGAATCATATCGTCCATCTCTTGAAATGGCGCGCGCCGAAGCCGGTCCGGCGCGCGTTCGCTTCAACCTTTTATGAATGCGAGCAGATCGGCATTGATCACATCGGCGTTCACCGTAAGCATCCCGTGCGAGAAGCCGGGATAGATGATCAACTTGCTGTTCTGCAGGAGCTTGTCCTGCATGATCGCCGCCGCCTTGTAGGGGACCACCTGGTCATCGTCGCCCTGCATCACGAGGGTCGGGACGGTGATCGCCTTCAGGTCCTCGGTCTGGTCGGTTTCCGAGAACGCCTTGATGCCCTCGTAATGCGCCTTGGCGCTGCCCATCATGCCCTGGCGCCACCAGTTCTCGATAACGCCCTGTGAGGGTTCTGCGCCCGGCCGGTTGTATCCGTAGAAGGGTCCGCTTGGCACGTCGAAGAAGAATTGCGCGCGGTTCGCGGCCAGCGCGGCGCGGAAACCGTCGAACACCTCGATCGGCGTCCCATCCGGATTGCTTTCGGTCTTGACCATCAGTGGCGGCACGGCGCTGACCAGCACCGCCTTGGCGACACGCCCCTGCGGCTGGCCATACTGCGCGACGTAGCGGGCAACCTGCCCGCCACCGGTCGAATGGCCGATATGGATGGCGTTGCGAAGATCGAGATGCTCGGCGACCGCCGAGGCATCGGCAGCATAGTGGTCCATGTCATGGCCGTCGCTGACCTGGCTCGAACGACCATGGCCGCGCCGGTCATGCGCGACGACGCGGAAGCCTTCCTTGAGGAAGAACAGCATCTGGTTGTCCCAATCATCCGCGCTGAGCGGCCAACCGTGATGGAAGTGGATCGGCTGCGCGTCCTTCGGACCCCAATCCTTGTAGAAAATCTCGGTTCCGTCCTTTGTTTTGACATAGGCCATGACGACTTCTCCTTTGTTGATGGGTGCAACCCGGTGATGTGGTCTTCAAATGGCAGGCAGGGCCTGTAGCGGGCGCGGCAGGTGCAAGACCATCTGCGCATCCTTAACAAGGTCGAACCGTAAGATAGTTCCCACGCCCAAACCGTCGAGTAGTTGGCTGATCGGACCGCCGGCGCGCGACAGTTTCACGTCGCGCGGGAACAGCGTCTGCGCGAACTCGATCAGATTGGTCACGAACTGCGTCTGGCGCCACTCGCCATCGACCAGCCCGATGGAAGTGTTGGTCGACAGGCGCGACTGTGACGGTATCCGGCGCAGTGCCGGTAACGGCGCGGTCAATTCCACATCCGGCTTGCCGTCCGTTGCCGCGATGCTCGCCGAGACGCCTTTCGAGGAGATATCGAACTGTATGCCGGTGAGCCATTTCGGCAGCTGGTAGCCATGGACCCCGCGCACGCGGGCGATCTCGGTATCGACCGGAAGCGCCAGCACATGCGCGAAGAAGCTCTGCCGCCGCATCGAGCCGAGCAGTTCCAGCGCATGCGGCCCGCGCGCTCCCGGCCGGCGGATGACGACGGCGACCGAGACCTCGTTATAGGGATCGTTGTCGCAGACCGCATAGGAGAAGAAGGTGAGCGCGACGAGCCCGTATCCCGGCAGCGCGCGCAGCGGCTCGAGCTGCCCCGGCAACATTGCGCGGATCTTCTTCACCGGTGCGAGCATCAAGGCCTGCACGCTGCTGGCGCGGTAATAGAAGTTCGGCGCCCATGTGGGGCCGATCCGCGAGGGGACCATAACTTTCGGGATACGCCGGAAGAAATCGATATTGCCGGCGGCCGGGTCTTTCGCCACCGCGTCGAGATCGGGATTGGAGCGAAAGCGGTCGTAGTAACCGCCTTTCGGCACCATGACCTTGTGACCGCCAAAATCGGCTTCCGTGAATTCATCAGCCATGAACGACGACTTTCCTCAATAATGCGCTCATTCTGCGAGCGGATGGTAACGTTAAAGTCCAGTTTAAGGTCAAGGGCTGCGCACGGCGCTCACTGACGGTGCGATTTCGCCAGCCGGGCGGTCAGGCCGCCTTCCGCGCAGTCATCCAGCGCCGATACTGACGGGCACTACGCTTTGCGGATACCTGCGCGGTGAGCAGCGCCCAGACCGGCGACACATTCGGCGCCGTGCGACGGCGGCGGCTGAGGCGGACCAACTGGTAGCGAACGGCGGCCATGTGCGCCGAAGATGCAATCGGCTTGTTCTTCCAGGTGATCGGCTTCAGCGTTGGAGCGTCGTTTTTCCCGAGCTTCCAGTTACGCGGCAGGTTCGGTTCGATGGCGAGCGCGGTGGCGATCCCTGCCATGGCCACGCCGCTTTCGATCACCGTCTCCGCCACCGCGCGACGCTTGATGCCGCCCGTGACCATCAGCGGCATCGTCGCGACCTCGCCGATCTTGCGCGCGAATTCGAGGAAGTAGGCTTCCCGCGCCAGGGTGCGATCATCGCGCGCCGCACCCATCATCGCCGGCGCTTCATAGCTGCCGCCCGACAATTCGACGAGATCGACACGGAGCGGCGAAAGCATGGCGACCACGGCCTGCGCATCTTCCGGCGAGAAACCGCCGCGCTGGAAATCGGCCGAGTTGAGCTTGACCGCTACCGCAAAGCTTGGCGAGACGGCCGCGCGCACGCTGCGAACGATATCCAGCAAAAGACGGGCACGGTTTTCGAGGCTTCCGCCCCAGCGATCCTTGCGGTGATTGGCAAGCGGGGAGAGGAATTGGCTCAAGAGATAGCCATGGGCCGCATGGATCTCGACGCCGGTAAAGCCCGCGCGTTCCGCCAGCACCGCGGTGTTGACGAAGCGACGTTCGACCTCGGCGATGTCGGCGGGCGTCATCTCGCGCGGCACGGGGAAGACCTTGGACTGCGCGCCGAGATCGAGTGCGACCGCGGACGGAGCCAATGTCGGCTGGCCGAGCCCGGCGGGCATCTGACGGCCGGGATGATTGATCTGCATCCAGACCTGGCCGCCGCCCGAGCGCGCGACGTCCGCCCATGTCTTGAAGCGGTCGAGGTAACGGTCGTCTTCCAGGACGACACCGGCCGGGCCGGTCATGGCGCGTGCGTCGATCATCACATTGCCGGTGATGATGAGCCCGGATCCACCCTCGGCCCACGCACGATAGAGGCTGATGAGCTCGGCGGACGGTGCGTGGTCGCCGTCCGCCATATTCTCTTCCATCGCAGCCTTGGCGATGCGGTTCGGGATAGTAGCGCCATTGGGCAGCGTCAGCGGGGAAAACAGGGACATGAGAAGATCTCCAAATTAGATTTGGACAGACCTTAACGTTTAAGCTAACTTTATGGTCAAGACACTTTCTGAAGGATTTTTGCAGATGAACATCGGTGAACTGGCAAAGCGCACGGGGCTGACGAATTCGCGCATCCGCTTCTATGAAAGCGCGGGCCTCCTGAAGACGGTCGACCGCCGCCCGAACGGTTATCGCACCTATCCGCCGGAAGCGGTGATGGTGCTCGAACTGATCACCACCGCCCAGGCCGCCGGCTTCAGCCTCGATGAAATCCGCACGCTCCTGCCGCCCGACCTGGATCGGTGGGACCACGGCAGCCTGGTCGAGGCGCTCCGCCGCAAGGTCGCGGATATCGAGGCGCTGGAAATGCGGCTGGCCCGGAGCAAGGCGCAGCTCGTCGCGCTCCTTGAGGATATCGAGGCAAAGCCCGGCGACATGGACTGCGCCGCCAATGCGCGACGGGTTCTGTCCCGCATGCTTGGCAAGGACGTGGAAGGGCCTACCCTCGAGGCCGACGACACAAAACTTCTCGGCAAGGCGGGCCGCCGCCGTTCAGTCAAAGCCGGTTAGGCACACGGCCTTCTCAGAGAAGCGCGGCTACTTTCTTCGCCGTCGCCTTGGCCGAGAAGGGATTCTGCCCCGTCACCAGCCGGCCATCCACCACGACATGGGAAACGAAGGGCAGCAGGGCCTTCTCGTACAAGGCGCCGCGCGTCTTCATCTCCGCCTCCGCATTATAGGGCATCTTCCGCGCAACCCCGGCCAGAATCTCTTCCGTCCAGGAAAAGCCCGTGATCCTACGCTTCGCGACCAGAAGGCTGCCGTCAGACAGGCGCGTGTTCAGCAGGCCGCAATAGCCATGGCAGACCGAGGAGACGACCCCGCCCTGCTCCCAGATGGCGCGCGTGATCCGCTGCAATCCTTCGTCATCCGGGAAATCCCACATGACAGCGTGTCCGCCGGTGAAATAGACGGCATCGTATCCGGCCGGATCGATCTCCTCAGGCCGCGCCGTCGAGGCCAGAAGCGCCATCCGTTCGGGATCATCCAGCCAGGCCTTCGCGGAGGCATCGAGGAGCGGCCATTTGAGGGCGCGCGGCTCCAGCGGCGACGCGCCGCCTTTCGGGCTGACGATATGCTGCTCATAGCCCCGCGCCGCGAACACGTCCCACGCATGGGTCAGTTCCGACAGCCAGAGGCCGGTCGGATGCGACGGATCGGTGTAGTGGGCAACGTTGCTGACCACATGGAGAACGCGCTTGCTCATCGTCACGAACCCTTCCTGCCTGTAGAGGCCGCAGAAAAGACCGAACCATAACCTTCAACCAAGGCTGAGGGTCAAGCTCAGCCTCTCTGGATCATCGTGCCGTCGAATGTGAAAAACCACGACGAAAAGGGCAATTCCGTGCGAATATCGAACTTCGTTCATGCCACCCGTCTTTGTACTTTTCGCGCGCACCAGAATTAAAATTTTATTCAGGCGTCAAGCATCAAGGTGAGCCCATAGCGTAATGCTCGCGCTCATCTTGCGCAGGATGCGTGCTCTCGAAATCAATATTCTCCCTGACCGGCTCCCGTCGGGAGACTTCGGCTGCCTGAAAGTGTGTCGACTATGAAGAATCTGAGAATATCCCGCCAGTTGCTGTGTATGGTCGCCGTTCTCATGGCGGCCTTCGCCGCGGTGACCTATTATCAGGTCCGAACCTCCATCAGCGCCATCTACAAGGAGCGTTACGATATGCTCCGCACGCAAGTGGAATCGGGGCTCTCCATCCTGCAGCTTTACCACGACCGCGAGAAAGCAGGCGAGCTTAGCCGTGAAGAGGCCCAGCGCCAGGCTTATGCAGTCGCCGCCGCCGTGACGTTCGAGCCGGCGGGTTATCTTTGGGCATTCGACTCCGACATCACGGTCCGGTTCCACTACAATGCCCCGCTTGTCGGCATGAACTTCAAAGGCCAGCCGGACAAGAAAGGCAACCTGTTCCGCGAGGACATGCTCGCCAAAGCGCAAGCCGGCGGAGGCATCACCCTCTATTACTGGGAGAAGCCGGGCGAGCCGGCGGGTGAATTCTTCGAGAAGGCAACCTATTCCCGCATCTTCGAGCCCTGGCAGATCGTCGTCGCGACGGGCGTCTATACCGACGATCTGGAGGCGGTGATCAACAAGACGATCCTGGAAGTCACCGCCGCCTGGCTCGTCGCCTTCCTCCTTTCGCTTGCGGCCGCATTCGTCGTGATGCGCAACATCACCAAGCCGCTCGCCGCCGTTCATGCCGCCCTGCAGGCCGTCGCCGATGAAGACGTCGAAACGGCGATCCCGCACACAGGAATGTCGAACGAGGTCGGCACCATGGCGAAGGCCACGCAGGCCCTGCAGGAAAAAATCCGCGAGCGCCATGCCATGGCCGAACGCGAGGAACGCCAGCGGCAGGAACTCGACCGCGAGCGTCAGCAGAACTACGAACTGCAGGAAAGGGATGCGGCAAGCTAGGCACGCGTGGTCTCGGCGATCGGCGAGGCCCTGGAGAGGCTCGCGACGAGCGATCTCACGGTCCGATGCGGCGACCTCGGCCCGTCCTATGAAACCCTTCGCGCCAACTTCAATCAAGCGCTCGACCATCTCGAAGCCGCCATGACGAAGGTCAACGCGAAGGGGATCGACATCGGCGGCGCCAAGGAGGAAATCCGCCGGGCCTCCAACGAACTGTCCCAGCGCACCGAACGCCAAGCCGCGAACCTCGAGGAAACGTCGGCCGCTCTCGATGAACTGACCGTGACCGTGCGGCAGACGGCCGAGGGAGCAAGCGATGCCTCCCAGCGCGTCAAATCGGTCAGCACCGAGGCGAGCCGGTCCGATCTGATCGTGGCGGAAGCGATCGAGGCGATGAACGGCATCGAGACCTCATCCGAAGAAATCTCCAAGATCATCGGCGTCATCGACGAGATCGCGTTCCAGACGAACCTGCTCGCCCTCAATGCGGGGGTCGAAGCCGCCCGCGCCGGCGACTCCGGCAAGGGATTTGCAGTCGTCGCACAGGAGGTGCGGGAACTCGCGCAGCGATCCGCAGCCGCCGCCAAGGAGATAAAGGACCAGATTTCCCGCTCCTCCGGCCAGGTGCAGAACGGCGTGCGCCTCGTCCGGGAAACGGGCGAGGCCCTGAAGCGCATTTCCGGGCAGGTTGCCGCTGCCAGCGACATCGTCGGAAAGATCGCCTATTCCGCTTCGGAGCAGGATGTGACGCTTCGATCGATCTCCACGTCGCTGAACCAGCTAGATGCAGCCACGCAGCGCAATGCCGCCATGGCGGAGGAAACTACGGCCTCGGCAGAGGCCCTCGCCGCGGACACTGACGAACTCCTCCACCTCATCCGGTCGTTCCGCGTCAGCCGTTTCGATGCCGGCGCGGACCTCCATGAGCTGTCGCAGCGCATGCGCAAGGCGAGTTGATGGCGAGCCGGGTGGCGTCTTCCCGGCAAGGCGCCGCCCAAGCAGCATGGCGATGAATTTCTTGGGGGCGGCTTCGCGCAAGGCGAGCCGCCCCATGTCGATTCCATGCCACGGAATGGCACACACCCTTGACTTCTCACCAGTCATAGAGCGACTGTCGGACAATAGGTCAATAAGATACCATTGTGTGATGAAAAGGGACGATGAGCGGACGCTGCTTTGTTGTGACCGGCGCCTCAAGCGGGCTCGGTGAACATTTCTCCCGCACCCTGGCGGCCGAGGGCCATCGGGTCGTGATGCTGGCGCGCAGGAGTGAAGTCCTCGCGCGCATCGTAGAAGACATCACCGCGTCGGGCGGGGCTGCGGAAAGCATAGCCGTGGATGTTGCAGATGCTGGCTCCGTCCAGTCGGCTTTCGAACGGATCGACGGGAAGATCGACGTACTGGTAAACAATGCCGGCGTCAGCGTCGAGACATTCGCCTTGGACACGAGCCACGAGGACCTTGACCGCGTTATAGACACGAATTTGAAGGGCGTCTTTCTCGTTGCGCAGGCGGCTGCGCGGAGGATGCAGGAGACCGGAGGCGGAGCGATCGTCAACGTCGCCTCGATCCTCGGTCTACGGGTTACAAGCAAGGTCGCCGCCTATGCGGCATCGAAAGCAGCCGTCGTGCAACTCACCAGGTCCCTCGCCCTTGAATGGGCTCGCCACGGCATCAGGGTCAACGCCCTCTGCCCCGGCTATATCGAGACGCCGCTGAACCGGGAGTTCTTCGCGACAGACGCGGGGCAGAGATTGATCAAGCGGATTCCTCAGGGACGGCTGGGCCGGATGTCGGACCTCGACGAACCGCTGCGGCTGCTGTGTTCCGACCGCGCGACATATATCACCGGCACCACTCTTGCGGTTGACGGAGGCCATCTCGTTTCAGGACTTTGACGCCCTCGTCGGCAGTGAAACCGGCTGACATTCACGGTTGCTGCGATTAAGCTGCAATTTCAACCAAAAGACCACAGTATTCGAGAAACGGAGCATAGCCGCGGATGGCAACTTCACCGCCAGAGCCCACCTTGATCCAGATCGACCGCGATCCGACCTACAAGAGGGTCGCCAAGGCGATCGAGCAGGCGATCATGAGTGGCCGGCTCAAGTCGGGCGACAAGCTTCCCACGGAGACGGAACTGGCCGCGCAGCTCGGCGTCAACCGCTCGACGGTCCGCGAAGGGATCAGGGCGCTGGAAAACTCCGATCTGGTAACGCGGGTCGGCGGCAAGCGGCTGGTCGTCCAGGTTCCGCAGGCCAGCGAGATCGCGCGCGTCAACACGCGCGCGCTCGGGCTCATGCATGTCAGCTTCCTCGACCTGTGGGAAATGCAGCTTCAGATCGAGCCGTTCGCCGCCCATGCGGCCGCGCAAAGGATAGAGCCGGAGGTAAGGGAGGCGCTGCGCGAAAACGTCGCCCGCCTGAACGAGCATATCGAGGATGACGACAAGGTCATCGAGTACGATATCGAGTTTCACCGGCTCGTCGCGCAGGCCGCCTCCAATGCCGTGCTCGGCCTGGTCAGCGAACCGATCCGGATGTTGCTCTTCTCCGCCACGGTCGGCCTTTATGACGCGGTCCCCCAGGCGCGCCATCGTCTGCTTGCCGCGCATCGGTCGATCCTCGCAGAGATCGAAAGAGGAGACAGCCGAGCGGCGCAACATTGGATGGCGCGCCACATAGAAGACTTCAAACGCGGGTATGAAGTTGCCGGTTTCGACCTGCATGCGCCGATCCCGATAGACCCGCGCCGGCAGGAGCAACTTGGATAACGCGGCAGGGGTGCAGCAAGCGAATGCTCACGCCGATGCCCTGACGCGTTCGGATGCTGTGTTGGGGGGCGACTCTTCCGTCATGCCGATACCGTCGGCATCCGGACGACGGAAGTCGCCGGTCCTGTCGTCCATCACCCAGAGCTCACCGGTCGAGATGTCGAACCAGGCTCCATGGACGCGCACCTTGCCCTGTTCTTCCAGGGCGCAGACATAGGGAAAGGTGCGAAGGTTGTTAATCGAGTTTCGGATCGACACGCGCTCCAGAGCCGTCTGCCGCTCTCCCTGGGTCATCAGGTGCGTGCCCTTTATCTGCGCGGCCGCCGGTTGCAGGAGGGCCATCCATCGGCCGATGAAATCGCCGGGCGACAGGGGCTCGGCGGCGGGGTCGAGTGCCGCCTTGATGCCGCCGCACCGCCCATGACCCATGACGACGATGTTTTCGATCTTCAGGACCTGGATCGCATATTCGAGCGCCGCCGAGGTGGCATGGAAATGGCCGTCCGGCTCATAGGGCGGCACCATGTTGGCGACATTTCGGACGACGAAGAGCTCACCAGGGCCACAATCGAAAATTGTCTCCGGCGCGGAACGGGAATCGCAGCAGGCAATGACGAGCGTGTGCGGCGCCTGCCCGTCCTCCGCCAGCGTACGGTAGCGGCAGCGTTCATGGATAAACCGCCGCTCCATGAAATTGCGGTAGCCTCTCAAAAGGATATCCGGAAAGCCCATCCTGTCGCCCCTCTTCCGCCGTCAGACCCGTTCGAGCGCGACGGCGATGCCCTGCCCGACGCCGATGCACATGGTCGAGAGCGATCGTTTCTTTCCGGTGAGGCTGAGTTCAAGCGCCGCCGTCCCGGTGATGCGGGCGCCAGACATGCCGAGGGGATGGCCGAGCGCGATGGCGCCGCCGTTCGGATTGACGTGCTCCGCGTCGTCGGCGATGGCGAGCTGGCGCAGCGTCGCCAGGCCCTGGGAGGCGAAGGCTTCGTTGAGCTCGATCACGTCGAAGTCGGTCGGTTTCAGGCCGAGGCGGGCGCAGAGGCGTTCGGTGGCCGCGACCGGGCCGATGCCCATGATGCGCGGCGGAACGCCGGCCATCGCGCCGCCGAGGATGCGGGCGATGGGGGTGAGGCCATATTTCTTGACTGCCGCCGCCGAGGCGATGACCAGCGCCGCCGCCCCGTCGTTGACACCCGACGCATTGCCCGCCGTCACCGTGCCGCCGTCCTTGCGGAAGGGCGTGCCGAGCCTGGCGAGCGCCTCGATGGTCGTCGCGCGCGGATGCTCGTCCTTCTCCACCATGACCGGATCGCCCTTCCTCTGCGGGATGGTGACGGGCGTGATCTCCTTCGCCAGCCGCCCGTTCGCCTGCGCCGCGGCGGCCTTTTGCTGCGAGCGCAGGGCAAAGGCGTCCTGGTCCTCACGGGAGATGGAAAAATCCTCGGCGACGTTCTCGCCGGTCTCGGGCATGGAATCGACGCCGTACTGTTTCTTCATCAGCGGATTGACGAAGCGCCAGCCGATGGTGGTGTCGTGGATCTCGGCATTGCGCGAGAAGGCACTTTCGGCCTTGGGCAGCACGAAGGGCGCGCGGCTCATGCTCTCCACGCCGCCGGCGACGATCAGCTCCGCCTCGCCGGCCTTGATGGCTCTAGCGGCGGCGATGACCGCGTCCATGCCGGAGCCGCAGAGCCGATTGATCGTCGTGCCGGAGACGGAGACGGGAAGGCCGGCCAGGAGCGCGGACATGCGCGCGACATTGCGGTTGTCCTCGCCCGCCTGGTTGGCGCAGCCGAAGATGACGTCGTCGACGGCTTCCCAGTCGATGCCGGCATTCCTTGCCATCAGCGCCTTCAGCGGGATGGCGCCGAGATCGTCGGTGCGCACGGAGGAAAGCGCACCGCCGAAGCGGCCGATGGGCGTGCGGATATAGTCGCAGATATAGGCTTCGGACATGGTGTTCCCCTCAAGCAGTTCCAGCAGACGTGCGCAGCGGCTTTGCGGCCGGAAGTGCGTACAACACTGTTCTAGAGTTGCGGCACGATGAGATCGGCGACATCGCCGTCGACATGCAGCCTGGCGCCGGTCATCGCCTGCAACTCCTCGATCGTCATGCCCGGCAGTTTCTCGCGCAGCACGAAGCGACCGCCGGAGACGTCGATGACGGCATGGCTGGTATAGACGCGCGTGATGCAGCCGACGCCGGTGAGCGGGAAGGTGCAGCGCTCGACGAGCTTCGGCTCGCCCTTCTTCGTGACGTGCTCGGTGATGACGACGACCTGTTTTGCGCCATGCACGAGGTCCATCGCCCCGCCGACGGCCGGAACGCCCTTGGAGCCGACGCGCCAGTTGGCGAGGTCGCCGTTCTCGGCCACCTGGTAGGCGCCGAGGATGGCGACGTCGAGATGGCCGCTGCGCACCATGGCAAAACTGTCGGCATGGTGGAAGAAGGCCGAGCCGGGCTTCAGCGTCACCGCCTTCTTGCCGGCATTGATCAGGTCCCAGTCCTCCTCGCCTTCCGGCGGCGCCTCGCCGAAGTCGAGGATGCCGTTCTCCGTGTGGAAGATCGCCGCGCGGCCTTCCGGCTGGTAGCGGGCGACCATTTCCGGAAAACCGATGCCGAGGTTGACATAGGCGCCGTCGAAAATGTCCTGCGCGGCGCGCCAGGCGATCTGGGCGTTGGAGAGTTTTATGTCCTCGCGGGTGTTCATGGGGTGCGTATCGACGGTCATGCGTAGGCCACTCCTGCGCGGATGAGGTCTTCTTCCTGCTTCGGCTCGGCAACCTCGACGATGCCGTCGACGAAGATGCCGGGGGTGACGACGTGCTCCGGGTCGATGCCGCCCGTCGGCACCAGCCGGCTCACCTGCACGATGGTCTTCGCCGCCGCCATGCACATCAGCGGGCTGAAATTGCGGGCGGCCTTGTTGTAGGTGAGGTTGCCGTGGGTGTCGCCGACATGCGCCTTGATCAGCGCGACGTCCGCCTTCAGCCAGCGCTCCTGCACGTACATGCGGCCGTCGAACTCCGCCGTCGGCTTGCCCTCGGCCAGTTCCGTGCCGAAACTCGTCGGCGTGTAGAAGGCGGGGATGCCGGCGCCGCCGGCGCGGATGCGCTCGGCGAGCGTGCCCTGCGGCACCAGCTCCAGCTCGATCTTTCCGGCGAGATACCGGTCGGTGAAGGCGCGCGGATCGGTCGAGCGGGGGAAGGAGCAGATCATCTTGCGCACCATCCCCGCATCGATCATCGCGGCAATGCCGATGCGGCCGTTGCCGGCATTGTTGTTGATGACCGTCAGGTCCTTCGGTCCCTTGTCGATGAGGGCGTGGATCAGCTCGATCGGCGCGCCCGAGCCGCCGAAGCCGCCGATCATCACGACAGCGCCGTCGCCGATGCACGATACGGCTGCCTCCAGGCTTGCAAGTGTCTTGTCCATGGTGTTTTCAATGCGGCGGATAGAACCGCCCCTCCGTTAGAATATCGATGCGGCAAGCGAAGCGGCGATGTTCGCCCGTCCGGCTCCGCATGTGCCCGGCGGCGTTGTTTCCTTGGCGTTACAATGACAGGGTCGCGAATTCCTTCTGAACGCGAAGCAGCGATGGCAGGAACTCCTGGACCGCATCCTCCATGCGCACGATCGCTGCGGGCAGCCCCGTGTTCAAAGCCGCGACCGTCCTGCCACGCGTGTTCTTCAGCGGAACAGCGATCGACCTGAGGCCGATCTCGACCTCCTGGTCTATCTGGGCATAGCCAAGCTGGCGCACACGGGCCAACTCCTCCATGATCCCCTTGAGGCTCGTCTGCGTGAACTCGGTGCGCCGGGTCAGCGTCGAGGCTTCCAGAACGCCCTGCGCCTCCGCTTCGGGCAGCGCGGCCAGCAGAACGCGCCCCATGGAGGTGCAATAGGCAGGCAGGCGGGAACCCGGCATCAGCGCGATCGACATGACGCGGGTCTGCGCGGCCCGGGCGATATAGACGATTTCCGTATGATCCAGGATCGAGACGGACGTGCTCTGCCTTATCTCCTCGGAAACCTCGTCCAGCATCGGCTGGACGATCTTGTGGAGAGGCATGGATGCGAGGCAGCCCGTCCCCAAGCGCAGGACGCGCGGCGTGATGGTGAAGAACTTCCCGTCATAGGCGCAGTAGCCGAGTTCCGCCAAAGTGAGCAGGCAGCGGCGTGTCGTGGCGCGGTCGAGGCCGATGCGCCCGGCAGCCTGCGTGATGCTGAGCTTCGGGGCTTCCGCCGTGAAGGCCTCGATCACCCGCAGGCCTTTCGCAAGGCCTCCCATCAAATCGCGCTTGTTTGCGGTCAATATCCTGCCTCCCGTATCGGGCGCCTTGCCGGGCCTTCGCAAAGGCCCGGGCATGGTGAGGTTTCGACGAAAAGACGATTGCCGGATTCCGTGGTAGCGACGCTCACCCGCCGCCGGCGGTGGCGTCGGCTTCCGCGGTCATCGCCAGAACGATCTTGCCGACATGGCTGCCCCCATCCATCCGGGTATGGGCGTCGGCGACCTTTTCGAAGGGAAAGACGCTGTCGATCACCGGCAAGGCCCGCCGCGCCGCCAGGAGCGGCATGACATGCTCTTCCAGGGCGCGGGCAAGGCGGGCCTTCATGGCGACGGGGCGGGCGCGCAAGGTCGAACCGGTCATCGTCACCCGCTTGAACAGAAGCGGAGCGAGGTCGATATTGGCGCGGCTGCCGTACTGGAAGGCGATCTGGGAAATCCGCCCGTCAAGCGCGATCAGGTCGAGATTCTTCTGGAAATAGGGCGCGCCCACCATGTCGAGGATCACATCGGGCCCGCGGCCCTCGGTCAGCCGCCACCCCTCCTCCACGAAATCCGCAGTCCGGTAGTTGATCGCATGATCGGCGCCCATCTCCAGGCAGGCCGCGCATTTCTCGTCCGAGCCGGCCGTGGCGATCACGCGCCGCCCCCCGAGCGCTTTCGCCACCTGTATCACCGTCGAGCCGATGCCGGAGGTGCCGCCATGCACGAGAAGCGTCTCGCCATCGGCAAGGCCGGCGCGCTCGAAGACATTGCTCCAGACCGTGAAATAGGTCTCGGGCACGGCACCCGCCTCGATGAAGCTCATCCCCGCCGGAATGGCGATAGCGACATCCTCGTGTACCACGGCACGTTCGGCATAGGCGCCGGAGGCGACCAGCGCCAGCACCCGGTCGCCCGGCGCAAAGCGCGTCACGTCGGTTCCGACCGCCTCGACGGTCCCCGCCAGTTCCAGTCCGAGCACGTCGCTCGCGCCGGGCGGAGGCGCATAGTTGCCCTGCCGCTGCATCACGTCGGGCCGGTTTATCCCCGCCGCGTGAACCCGCACCACCATGTCGTTCGGACCAGGCGCCGGCAAGGCGCGCTCGACGATGCGCAGGACTTCGGGACCTCCGGCCCCATCGGCGATGACGGATCGTGTCGTTTGCATGAGATGATATCCTTTCTATCGGAAGAGGGTCTTGCGCCGGGCGTCACGCCGCGCTCGCCGTAACGTTCGCACCGCGTTCGATGCGCCAGACCTGGTCGAGCAGGCTTTCGGAATGGGTGATCTCGGACATGCTCATGATGGTCGAGAGGCTCTCGCTCCTCAGCGAGGAAATCACCTCGGAGAGGCGCTGGGCGAGCGCCGGGGCGACGCCCTCGAAGGGCTCGTCGAGCAGGAGAAGCCGGGTGCCGACGGTGAGCGCGCGGCCGAGCGCCACCAGTTTCTGCTGGCCGCCCGACAGGAGAAGCGCCTTGCGGTCGGCCATCGGCATCAGTTCCGGCATGATGTCGTAGACGAGCTTCAGCCGCGCCTTGCCGTCGATGCCGCGCATCACCCATGTCGGCAGGAGGATGTTCTCCTCGACCGTCAGGTCCGGGATCAGCCCCCGGGTTTCCGGCATGTAGCCGAGGCCCAACGCCGGGCGGCGATGAACGTCGACCTTCTCCAGGTTCTCACCATTGAGGGTGACGGAGCCGCCGCCGAGCCTGGCGAGGCCCATGATGGCGCGCATCACGGTGGTCTTGCCGGCCCCGTTGCGGCCGACCAGGCCGATCATCGATCCGGCGGGCACATCCATCGAGAAGTTGCGGACCGCCTCGACCTGGCCGATTTTCACGTTGATGTCACGAATGGTCAGCATCGCCCTACCTCGCCGTTCCGGTGACGTATTTCTGCACGGCGGGGTCGTTCAGCACCTCGTCGGGCGCATCGTCCGCGATGATCTCGCCGGAGTAGAAGGCAAGCACCCGGTCGGCGTAACGCGTCACGATCTCCATGTCGTGCTCGACGAAGATCACCGCGGAGCGTTCCCCCTCAAGCGCGGCCATGACCTTGTCCATCAGCGGGAACTTCTCCTCCGTGCTGACGCCCGATGTCGGCTCGTCGAGCAGGAACACGCGCGGGCGGCTGGCAAGCGACATCGCGATATCGATCAGCTTGCGCACCCCGCCCGGCAATTCGTTCACGGGACGGCCGGCGTAGCGCTCCAGCCCGAAGCGCTCCAGCATCTCGACGGCCCTGTCGAGCGAGTCTCTGGTGCGCGCCGGACGAAAGACCGACCCGCCGTCGCCCGCGATCTCCAGTGCCACGAGGATGTTGTCGACCGGCGTCATGGCCTCGCAGAGCTGCGGGATCTGGAAGGAGCGGCCAAGGCCTGCCCGCGTGATGAGCCGCGGCGGCAGGCGGGTGATGTCCTTGCCGTCCAGCTTCACCTGGCCGGCATCGGGCTTGAGATAGCCCGTCACCATGTTGACGAAGGTGGTCTTGCCCGCGCCGTTGGAGCCGATCAGCGACAACCGGGCGGAGGGCATGACCTCCACGTTCAGGTTGTTGGCGGCGACCAGCGCGCCGAAGGATTTCATGAGGCCCTTTACCTCGAGGACTGCACCGCTCACGTCGCTGGCTCCTTGATGCTGCGGATTGCATGGCTTCTCGCCGGCTTCGCCCACATCGACCCCACGCCGCGCGGCAGGAAGACGATCACGAGCAGGAGGAAGATGCCGAGCAGCATCTGCCAGCTTTCGGGGAAGTACTGGCCGGAGAAGGACCGGACGAGCTCTGTGACCAGCGCCGTGCCGAAGACGGCCGTCACCGAGGCA
Organism: Shinella yambaruensis; assembly: GCF_050859155.1. Classification (NCBI taxonomy): domain Bacteria; kingdom Pseudomonadati; phylum Pseudomonadota; class Alphaproteobacteria; order Hyphomicrobiales; family Rhizobiaceae; genus Shinella; species Shinella yambaruensis. The sequence continues at coordinate 959,467 of NZ_CP150638.1, read as the reverse complement.
TAGCCGCCGAGAATGGCGATGAAGACCATCTCGCCCGACGTCGTCCAATAGCTGAAGAAGGGATCGACATGGCCGAGCGCGACGCCGTTCAGCGTGCCGCCGAGCCCGGCCAGGCCTCCGGCGAGGATGAAGCTGCGCGTGCTGACGGAGAACACCGAGGCGCCCAGATATTCGATGCGCAACTCGTTCTCGCGCGCGGCGCTGGCGATGAGGCCGAGGCCGCTGTCGAAATGAACCCGACAGACCGCGGCGGCGAGCGCGGCGGTGACGACGGCGATGGCATAGAGGCCGAAGCCGGTCTCCGCCAGGTGGTAGCCGAGAAGGGTCGGCTTGGGGACGTTGAAGCCGTCCGATCCGCCGATGGCGGCGATCTTGGTGAGGACGCCGTAGGCCACCATCGAAAGCGCCATGGTCAGCATGGCGAAGAAGATGCCGCGATAGCGGGCGACCAGCGGCGAAACCAGAGCGGCGATCAGGCCGCCGGCAATGCAGCCGACGGAAAGCAGCACGATCATGTCCGTGACGCCTGCCCAGTTCGCCATGAGGCCCGAGACATAGGCGCCGCCGCAATAGTAGAGCCCCTGCCCGAAGCTGAGCAGCCCGCCTCTGAGCAGCCCGACGAGGCCGAGTGCAACGAGGCCGAAGCCGACCGCCTTGGTCATAGTGAAGAGGAACCAGGCCGGCACGACGAGACCGATGGCGATGAAGACCAGCGCGCCGAGCGCGGCGAGGCCGAATGTGCGAAGGATCGGGTTCATATCTTGCGCGCCTTGATGGGAGTGAAAAGGCCTTCCGGCCGGAAGATCAGCACGGCCACCATCACGAGGTAGATGATGAAGATCTCGGCTTCGGGAAGCTCGTAGACCGCAAAGGCGCGAGCGATGCCGACGATCAGCGCGCCGATCGCCGCGCCGGGGATCGAGCCGAGGCCGCCGATGATGACGACGGCGAAGCTGACGACGATGACCGAGACGCTGTTGCCCGGCTGCACCGAGATCAACGGGCTCGTGAAGGCGCCGCCGAGCGCGGCGAGGAAGACGCCGACGCCGAAAGCGAGGAGATAGATGCGCGCGATGTTGACGCCCATCGCCTGGCTCACTTCGGGCTCCTTGATCACCGCCAGGGTGATCTTGCCGATCCGCGTACGGTTCAGGCCGAACCAGACGCCGAGACCGCACACGACGGCAAGGCCGATCAGTGCGAGGTCGTAGCCGACATAGAACAGCGAGCCCATCTCCACATTGCCGAGCAGATTACGCGGCTCGAAGACATAGTAGGGGTTCACGCCGAAGATCATCTTCGTCACGTCCTCCAGGATGAGGAACACAGCGTAGGTGATGAGAAGGATCAGCACTTCGTCGCGGCCGTAGAAGTAGCGCAGCAGCCCGCGCTCGATCAGTGGTGCGATCAGGATGGCCACGGCCGCCGCGGCGATGAACATGGCAAGCAAGCTGAACCATTCGGGCATGCCGAGGCCGGCGAAGAAGGGCACGGCGATCGCGGCCCCGTAGGCCCCGAGCGCATAGAGCCCGCCATGAGCGAAGTTGAGGATCTTCAGGACGCCGAAGACGAGCGTCAGCCCGAGCGCGACGATGAAAAGCCAGGAGGCATAGATAAGTCCATCCAGGAGAATGGTGAAAATGAGGTCCATGTCAGAAAACCGATCGTCGGTGTTGCGGGAGGCCGGGGCTGCGCGCCCCGGCTGCCTTGGTCACTCGCAGTTGGAGCCAGGGAAACCAGCCTGGATCCAGTCGATGCTCTTCTGGTCCGCCGGCGGATTCACGCAACGGGCGTCGAAGTGAAGGATGTCGCCGAGGACGATATTGCCTTCCTTGTCCTTCTGGGTGCGTCCGAAGCCAATCGACTGGATCGCCTGATGGCCCTTGCCGTTCGTCATCTCGATCAGGCCCGCGGGGCTCTCCCAGGACAGCCCCGTCATGGCGGCGGAAAGCTGCTCGGAGGACGGCTTGACGCCGCCGTTTTCCTTCATCGCCTTTTCGACGGCGCTCTTCAGGCCGAGAAGCGCCTGCGCCATGCGATAGGGACCCTGCACCGGCACGACGTTTTCGTAGGCCTCGCGATAGGCAGCGTCCCACCAGGTGTTGAGCGCGCTTTCCGGCGCCATGTAGCCGTAGGAGCCGCGCGCGCCGATGATCACGCCCTCGGGCATGTTGTTGCCGAGCGGCGGCAAGACATGGTCTGCGGTGGACAAGGCAACCTGCGCCTGCCTGAAGAGGCCGCGCGGCAGACCCTGCAGGATGAAGGACTGGAGATCGCCGCCCCACAGGGAGGAATGGATGACATCGGCGCGCCTCTGCATGAGCGCAGAGATCTCCGTTCCGTACTGGCCGGCGCCGAACGCCGGGAACAGCTCGGCCGCTACCGTGGCCTCGGGATAGATCCGGCCCATGGCGGCCTTGAAGTCGACCCAGCTATCATGCCCCCAGGCATAGTCCTGATGGATGCCTGCATAGGTCTTGATATCGACGCCGAGCGCCTTCAGATAGCGCACGAGGCCGACATTGTCCTGCGTCGCGGTCGCGGCGGTACGGAAGACGTACTGATAGTCGGCATCCTCGAAGATGCGGGGCGTGCCGCAATCGTAGAGGATGGTGAACGTCTTCAGTTCCTCGGCGACCGGCGCGACGGCAAGGCAGTCGCCCGAACCGACATAGCCGATGACCACGTCGACCTTCTCGCGCTGCACCAGGTTGCGGTATTCCTGAACCTGGACGGTCGCTCCCCCCGCCTCGTCGATCAGGACGGCTTCGATCTGCATGCCGCCCATGCCCGGCGTGTCGTAGGGCGCGGGCACCTCGCCGGCATTGAGCTTCTTGACCAGCAACCGCGCGCCGTCGGCTGCCGGAACGCCGAAGCTCTGCGCCGCCTGCCCGGAAAGGAAGGTGACGATGCCGACCTTGAAGGTGTCCTCGGCAACGGCAGTGCTCGTGCCGGCGATCAGCGCGGCCAACAGTCCGCCAAACTTCACAAAATTTCGCATTCGGTTCTCCTCCCGGTTTGCGTCCGGCCAAACGACATTTGCGGCCGGAATTGATCGCCTCGTCCATTCTTGAGATCGGCGTGCCTCCAGGCGGCCGAACATAGGATCCCGCCTGGACGAGGCCGCCCAGCAAAAAGCCCTCCAAGTCTCCGGCATCACGCCCCATCGGCGCCCGGCCTGCTCCCCAATTCTGGCGAGCTGCATTGTCCGACAAACAGACTATTATCTTTTCGGTCAGACCGTCAATCAGCGGAACGTGCGAAATGCGAACAAATGTCAAATAGCGATTTTTTTGTTGACGGGTGGCTGGTCAGAAAACTAGCTTCACAATCGTAATCTTGCGCATCAGGAGGATATACTTTGCACGATTACACAATCAAACCATTGATCTCACAGAGTTTTTCCAGAGATTTCGATCTCATTCGGAGAATTTTTCATATAGAGATCAAAATTCAACGGGAGTTTTGCTGTGGCTAAAGATCATATTCAGACCATATCACAGATCATGGCCAATGGCGGCCGCCCGGCCGGGAGCATGCGCGAGATCAAAATCGTCGACACGACGTTTCGCGATGGCCAGCAGAGCCTTTGGGCAACGCGCATGCGCACGGAACACATGCTTTCGATGCTTGATGATATCACCGCGGCAGGATATACACAGATCGACCTCGTCGCTCCCATTCAATTCGACGTTTCTGTTCGTTACTTGAAAGAAGACCCTTGGGAGCGCGTAAGACTACTTCACGAGCGCGCGCCGGGCACGAAGTTCCGCGCGCTGATCCGCTCACGGAACATTGCATCCTTCGATTTTCTTCCTGACGATGTTATACAATCATGGGTGGATAGCCTCTATGCGAATGGCTTCCGCGTAATTGGTTCGTTCGATGGCTTGAACGACATCGACAACATCGCGCCGGGGCTGCGCAGGGCCAAGGAGCTGGGTGCTTACACCTTCGGCGCCTTGTCCTATTGCGAGAGCCCGGTCCATACCGACGCGCTCTATATCGCCAAGACCAAGGAGTATCTTGAGAAGACCGATATCGATGCGTTCATGCTCAAGGATGCCGGCGGCCTTCTGACGCCCGAGCGCATCCGTACGCTGGTCCCCGCGATCAAGGATCTGATCGGCGACCGGCCTCTGGAAATCCATAGCCACTGCCTCACGGCGCTTGCCCCGCTGGTCTATCTTGAGGCCGTCGAGCATGGCGTCGACATGCTGCACCTCTCCATCGCGCCGCTGGCGAATGCCAACGGCCAGCCTGCCGTGCAAAGTGTCGTGCGCGACCTGAAGGCGCTCGGCTACGAGGTGAACCTCGACATGGCGCGCATCGCCAAGGTGAGCGAACGGCTTCATCAGATCGCCGAAGACGAAGATAAGCCGCTCGGCGTGCCGGTCGAATACAACGGCCTCCACTACATGCACCAGATTCCCGGCGGCATGTTGTCGAACTTCCAGTCGCAGCTGAAGACGGCCGGCCTTGAGGACCGCTTCGACGAACTCCTGGTGGAAGTCGCCAAGGTCCGCTCGGAACTTGCCTATCCCATCATGATCACGCCGTTCGCGCAGTTCGTCGGCACCCAGGCGGTGCTCAACGTCATCACCGGCGAGCGCTACAAGATCGTGCCGAACGAGATCAAGAAATACGTCCTCGGTTATTACGGCAAGCTGCTGGCGCCGATCGATCCGGAACTGCGCGAGCGTATCATCCGCAACGGCGCCTCCGAAATCGCCGCCGAGCCCAGCCCCATTCCGCCCATGCTGCCCGATCTCGCGGCGCGCTATCCGGACGACGACATCGACACGCTGCTCCTGCGCGCGATGTTCGCGGGGACGCAGGTGGACGAAATGGTGAAGGCCAAGAAGGAAGTCTCCCCGGCTGACGGCGGAAGTTCCCTGCTCGCCCTCATCAAGCGCGCCCACGCGCAAAACACTGGCAAGCGCGCCCTGGCGATCAAAACCGCAAACTTTGAACTGAAACTTGGAGTCGAGAAGGTCAATGCCAATGGATAACGAGGCGATCAAGGAAGTGAACGCGATCCTGAAGTGGATCAATGTCGCTGATGATGTGAAGGACTTTTACCTGAAGGTCGGCGAGGTCGAGATCTCGCTGTCGCGGAACGAGAATTCCTCGTTCTTTGCCGACAGCAAGATCGCAAAGGCGTCCGTTGCCGCATCGGTGCAGGCCGCCCCGGCAACACCTGCCGTCGCGCCCACCGTTCAGCCGGTGGTCCAGGCACCCGCTGCCGCAGCCGATGCCTATGAGCAGCCCGGCGAGAACGAGGTGGTCATCAAGGCACCCATGGTCGGCACCTTCTATGCGGCGTCAAAGCCGGGCGCCCCGGCCTTTGTCAAGGTCGGGGACCGTGTCAAGTCCGACACCGTGCTTTGCATCGTCGAGGTCATGAAGCTGATGAACAATGTCGAAGCCAAGGTTGAGGGCGTCATCGCGAAGATCCTGGTCGAGAACGAGCAGGCCGTCGAATACGGCCAGCCCCTGATGATCATCAGGACCAACTGAAGGCTGCCGTAAACACACTCAACTGGGAAGAATCTGCATGTCCGCGTTACTCAAAACAGTGCTGATCGCCAATCGCGGCGAGATCGCTCTTCGTATCATCCGCGCTTGTCGTGAGCTTGGCATATCGACCATCCTGGTTCATTCGGAGGCGGACTCAGATTCCTTGCCCGTACGGCTCGCCGATAGGGCCGTCTGCATCGGACCTGCGCGCTCCAACATGAGCTACCGCAACCAGCAGGCGGTTCTCGGCGCCGCCCTCTCCTTCGGTGCCGACGCCATTCATCCCGGATACGGTTTCCTTGCCGAAAACGCGGAGTTCGCGGCCGCCTGCGAGAAGGAAGGCATCATCTTCATCGGCCCGTCCAGCAAGGTCATCCACCAGATGGGCGACAAGATCGAGGCGAAGAAGATCGCGAAGAAGGCCGACGTGCCCACGGTTCCCGGTTCCGACGGCGCGATCACCGAGTTCGCCGAGGCGCTGAAGGTCGCCAAGGACGTCGGCTTCCCCCTGCTGATCAAGGCGGCGGCAGGCGGCGGCGGGCGCGGCATGCGCGTCGTGCGCCAGATGGAAAGCCTGGAAAGCGATCTTTCCGAAATCATGTCCGAGGCCGAAACCGCCTTCGGCGACTCCTCCGTCTACATCGAGCGCTATCTCACCAATATCCGCCACATCGAAATCCAGGTGATGTGCGACGGGGAAACCTTCCTGCATATGGGCGAGCGCGACTGCACGACCCAACGGCGAAATCAGAAGCTGATCGAGGAAGGCCCCTCTCCGGTTCTCGACGACAGGCTGCGCCAGGAACTTGCCACCGCCGCGGTCAATCTTTGCCGCGAGGTCAAGTACACCAATGCCGGCACCATCGAATTCGTGTTCGATCTCGATGAGCGCAAGTTCTACTTCATCGAGATGAACACCCGCATCCAGGTCGAGCATCCCGTGTCGGAAATGATCACCGGGCTCGACCTCATCAAGATGCAGCTCGAAGTCGCCAGCGGCATTCCGCTCGCCATCCGGCAGGACGATATCCGTATCTCCGGCCACGCCATCGAATGCCGCATCAATGCCGAGGACCCCGAACAGAACTTCATGCCATGCCCCGGCACCGTGAAGCGCTTCCATATGCCCGGCGGGCTCGGGATCCGGATGGATACGCATATCGAGGCCGGATACGTCATTCCGCCCTTCTACGATTCCATGGTCGGCAAGCTCATCTGCTGGGGCCAGACGCGCGAGGAAGCGAGAGCCCGCATGATCGCGGCGCTTGACGAGCTCGACCTCGGGGCGATCACGACGACGGCGCCGTTCCACAAGGAAATCCTTCAGAACGAGCAGTTCGTCTCCGGCGTCTTCAACACGTCCTTCGTCGCGACGCTGCTCGGAAAATAGCGATCCCGGGGCAGCGGCAAGACGCCCCGCCGCCAAACGCATGGTCCGCTGCTCCGCGGCGGACCCGGACGATACGCGTCCTGCCCGCCATCATAGGGGGACCCCATGGAAACGCGTGACACCGTCTTTATAGCAACCTTTGCCGCCATCACGGCCGCCCTCGCCGTCTTCCCGCCCATGACCCTGCCGGTCGTGGGCGTGCCGATCACGGCGCAATCTCTCGGTGCCATCCTCGCCGGCGGCGTTCTCGGTGCCAGGCGCGGTGGCCTGTCGATGATCCTTTTCCTGATCCTCGTTGCGATCGGCCTGCCGCTTCTCTCGGGAGGTCGCGGCGGCTTCGGCGCCTTCTTTATGGGGCCGACCGGCGGCTTCCTGCTGGGATGGGTCGTCACGGCTGTCGTCGGCGGCCTCCTGATGGAACGTCTCTGGCAACGCCTCGGCCATGTCGCGGCCTTCCTCGCATCCGCGGCGGGCGGGATCGTCGTGCTTTATGGGATCGGCATTCCATGGAGCGCCGCCGTCGCCCGGATTCCGCTTTCCACGGCGCTGACGGGCTCCATGCCGTTCCTGCCGGGTGACATCATCAAGTGAGTCATCGCCGCAACCGTCATCGTTATCGTCAGGAAATCCTACCCCATCATCACGCCGGCGGGCCGACAGGCCTCCGCAGTTCGCTGAGCTGGCGGTTTCCAGATGATGTCGTTCTCGCAAGTCCACGTCGAGAAGCAGGGGCGAACGATGCAGAACCTGTTGACGGTGGCCGGCGAACAGACCGGCGTGGATGAGGGTCAGTACCTGCATCGCGGCATCGCCGAACGCGCCTTCCGCCAGCGATTCCAGTTGGCCAACCATGTTCGACGATGTCTTCCGCGGCTTCGGCTCGAACCTGCCCGCGTTCAGCGGCGCTTCCGCCTTCGGCGACGGCTAGCCGAGCGTCGAGATCTACGACGGCGAGAAGGAGATCAGGATAACCGCCGAAGTGCCCGGGCTGGAAGAGAAGGACATCGAGGTCCTGCTGAATGACGGCGTGTTGACGCTGAAGGGCGAGAAGCGCTCCGAAGCGGAAGATAAGGACAAGCGGTTCTCTGAGCGCTTCTACGGTCGCTTCGAGCGGCGCATACCGCTTGGATGCGAAATCAGGGAAGAGGAGATAGACGCCCGCTTCAAGAATGGCGTGCTCACGGGACCCTGCCCAAAAGCGGGAAGACGCAGTCACAGGTCAAGCGCATCGCCATAAAAGGCTGACGCATGGCGGGCAGCAGAGGCGCCGTCCACGTGTTCCGTTTTATGGACCGGGACAAGGTGCCTCGCGCCCTTTTCGCCAACCGGCGGCGGCAGACGGTATACGATGCCGCCGCCGGCGCGCAAGGCGATTGCCGGCCTCAAGGATCTGCTTGGCGGGAGCCAGTCTGTCGTTTGATTCCACCACGCAACATTATCGTACTGTCAATGTGAGGTTGCACATCCGCTCGCGGGTTTGCGCACCGCTTCGCTCAGTGCCTCAACCAATGGTGCACAGCAGCCATCCTCTCTCAGTCAGCGAACGATGATTTTTCCGGCGTAGCCACCCAAAGCCGACCATTCAGCGCGCATAAGCCGAACGGCCGCTTTGAGGAAATCTCACAAGTCTCCATAGCGTATCGAGCGCAAAGCTCTTGAACGGATATGAAGCGACGACCTGTTTATTGCGAGCAGCCATGATTGAACCGATGGCAAAGGCAACATCGCCGGACACCGTGAAACAGAGGACGTTCATTTCAAGATGGTCCGATCCGATTTGTGGGATCGCGACTTGCTCCTCAAACCGGCCTGTCTCCCTTGGTCACTTTTAAGGTGCGATTATCGACACCCGGCAGCATCCTTGCGGGATCGCGCGTGACAACGACGTCGATAACGGAGGGCCGGCGGCGCTCCTCGTTCGCAGCGCGGATGGCCGGGCCGAGTTCCTCGGGCCGTTCGACACGGATGCCTTGGCAGCCGAAGTCCTCGGCGATCCGGGCATAGTTCATCTCCACGAGATCCGAAGACTGATAGGCACCGTACATCGCATGCTGCAACGCCTTGATGTAGCCGGAGGCAGCGTTGTTGACGATCATCAGCGTGAACGGCGTGCCGGCCCGGCGCGCGGTTTCCAGCTCGCCGATCGTCATGTTGAACCCGCCGTCGCCGGTGATGGCGACGACCGGCTGGTCGGGCACCGCGAGCTGTGCGCCCATCGCTCCGGGAAGGCCGTAGCCGATCGAGGCAAAACCCCGGTCGGCTACGAACCTCCGGCCCGCCGCCTTGGTATCGTAGAGCAGCCCACCCCAATGGGCGGCGAAGCCGCCGTCGGCGACCAGCACGGACTCGGCCGGCATCGCCTCATTCAGCTCGTGCAACATTCGGCCCATGTTGATCGGCACCTCGCTCGAAAGAAGGCGGTCGGCGGCGCCATCCCGCCACCTGCGCATGCGTGCGGGAATCTCGGCCGCGTAGTCCGCGCGGGCGGCGCATGCCCGGACAGCTTCGCCATAGAGGGCGGCGGACAGGTCCTCCAGCGCCAGCCGCGCGTCGCCGACGAGCGCATGGTCCGTCCGGGTGGTCCGGCCGATCTCCTCCGCAAGCACCTCGACATGGATAACGGGCGCATGGCCGTTGAAGAGCTGGAAGCGCCTGGTAGCGATCTCGCCCAGCTTGCAGCCGACGACGATCAGGCAATCGCTGGCCTCGATCAGTTCGTTGGCGATGCGCGAGTAGCGGCCGAACAGGCCGGCCGAAAGCGGGTGCGTGCAGGCGATGGCGCCCTTGCCGGAGAGCGTGTGGGCGACCGGGATCGCGTGGGCTTCGGCGAAGGCCCGCAGCGCCTCGTAGGCCTGGGAGATATGCACGCCGCCGCCGACCAGCAGGAGCGGTCGCCTCGCCGCCGCGATGACCGCAGCAGCGTGCTCGACATCACCCGCATCGGGTCTCGACCGATAACCCGGGAACCGGGTCGTCGCCGGATCGATCCAGAAGTCGGCGACCGAATAGTCGTGGACTTCGTGCGCGACGTCTTCCGGCACGTCGACCACGACGGGTCCGGGCCTGCCGGAGGTGGCGACCGCAAAGGCGCGGCGCACCGCCTCCGGCACCCGGGAGGGCCGCTCGATACGCATCACCTCCTTGACGGCGGGACGCAGGATGTCGAGTTGCCGGGTCTCCTGCGTCATGTTCTTCCAGGAATGATCGCGGTGGGTATCGCCGACGAAGACGACCTGGGGAATCCCGGCGTTGAAGCTCTCGACGAGCGCCGTCACAAGGTTGGTGGCGCCCGGCCCCAGCGTCGCGTCGCACACGCCCGGCCGTCCGGACATCCGCGCCCAGGCGTCGGCGGCGAAGGCTCCGCACCGCTCGTCGTTGATCAGATGATGGCGTAACCCCTTGCGCCGGACGGCTTCGTAGAAGGGCAGAAGCTGAAACCCGCCCATGCCGAACATCGGCCCGACGTCCGCCCGTTCGAGAATTTCGGCAATCGCCTCCCCGCCCGTGAGGCGGATCGTTGCGTCGGATGTCGCTGTGGTCAGCTTTGCTTCGGTCATTGTCATGTGTCCCATGTTGGAAATTGATCAGCGGCGATGCCGGTCAGGCTGCCGATGAGATGGCGTATCCGCGTGCCGGGCTGTGCGCCGAGGGCGAGCGCTTTTTCGTTGGCAAAGGAGACGATGCCGGTTTCGTAGGTGGACCGGGCGTCGCCGATCCTGGCCGACGCGGCCTTGACACAGGCCGCAGCCACCCCCTGCCGATCCAGCACGGGCAGGCGCGCGATGCCCGCCGTGTCGATGCCGACGCCGGCGTCGTTGAAGATGGCGATCAAGGGGCGTGCCTTGATCGCGCGGTCCGCCGCCCCGGCCGGCAGCCCGCCGTGAGAGCCCGTAACGATGATGGCTCCGTTGTCGAAAGGCGTGATCGACGATGCGCTGTCGAGGAAGACAAGGCGTCGACCGGGGCCGAGCGAGCATTCCCGGCGACGAAAGATGGCGTCACCGGTTGCCCCGGAAAGCGCCGTTGCCTGCCCTACTCGATCGGATAGCAACGCCGCCGCATCCGCGGCCCGGCTTCCGGGGAAGATGCCCAGCGCGACGGCGGGCGCATTCGCCCGGCTGACGCGGCCGCGGGCCAGCATGTCCTGCGCATCGCCAATGCGTGCCGAGCGGTAATCGATTGCGATTGCCGGAACGGACTGGTTCGCAAGAACCGTCAGCCCTTCGACCCCGGCCTCCTCCAGCCCGATGCCGGCGTCGTGGCATATCAGCGAGGCTATCGCGAATGCGAGCGCATACTCGCCCGTCGCGTGGCCGCCATGCGATCCGACCAGAACGGCCCGGCCGGCATGTTCGGGACGAAGGTCCGTCACGGAGCCCAGCGTGATCATGCCGGAACGCTCCCATACCGCTTCAGCGCCTCGTCCAGACCGTCGAGCAGGACGTCGATCTCGCTTTCGCTGATGGTGAAGGGCGGGCTGATCTGGATGTGGTCGCCACCTTGCCCATGGTTGATGCCGGGAATGCCGGCGGCGACGAGAATCCCGTTTACGCGCATGTGGCCAACGATCTTCGCGGTGAAGCCGACCTTCGGGTCGAAAGGCCGTCGCGTCTCGCGGTCCTCGACGAACTCGACGCCCCACAGCAGGCCGCGTCCCCGGATGTCGCCGATCGCCGGGTGCCGATCCGCAAGCGCACGCAATCCGGCCTCCAGATAGCGCCCGATCTCCGCGCCGCGCGTGAAGAGCCCCTCGCGGGACATGATTTCATGCACCCGGTTTCCGACGAAGCAGGCGGAGGGCGTGCCGCTGTAGGTAAGGCCGTGGACGAAGCGGCCGCTGCCGGCGGCGAAGACCTCGCGGATCTTCTCCGACACGACCATTGCCCCCAGCGGCGCATAGCCGCTACCGATCGCCTTGCCGAGCGTGACGATATCCGGCGCGACATCCCAGCCCGAGATCGCGAAGGGGTGGCCGGTGCGGCCGTAGCCGCACAGCACCTCGTCGGCGACGAAGAGCACGTCGTAGCGGTCACAAATTTCGCGGATGCGGCGATAATAGCCCGGATTCGGCGTGAGGCCGGCTGCCGTGGTTCCAACGATGGGTTCTGCAAAGAACGCCGCGACCGTTTCGGGTCCTTCCATCAGGATCGTGCGCTCCAGATCGTCGGCGCACGCCAGCGTGCATCGGCCCCCGCCGCATATCCTGCAACGGTATTCGTAGGGCGGGGCGACGCGCGCCACGGGCAGGAGCAGCGGCGAATAGATCTCGCGCCAGCTGGTGCGGCCGGATAGCGACAGCGTGGCGAGCGTCACCCCGTGATAGCTGAGCCATCTTGCAACAGCCTTGTATTTCTGGGGCTTGCCCCGCTCGACGAAATACTGGCGCGCGAGCTTCCAGGCCGATTCATTCGCTTCGGACCCGCCCGAAGTGAAGTAGACGCCGGCCATGTTGGAAGGCGCCATGGCAAGGATGCGGCCGGCAAGCTCTTCCTGCCAGGGGTGGGTGAAAGTCGCGTTGTAGACGAAGGTGACCTTGTCCCCCGCCGCGGCCAAGGCATCCCATATCTCGGAGCGGCCGTGGCCGATGCCGACCACGCCGGCGCTTGCCGACGCATCGAGATAGCGGCGGCCGGACGCATCCTCCAGGTAGGAGCCTTCACCCCTGACGATGGCCGGCGGGACCGCGTTGAGGTCGCGGTAGAAAACAGGAGAATGGTTGTGCATGTCAGGACGACTCCTGGACCAGATGGCCTTGCGAAACGGTGCGCCAGATCCGTTCGGGCGGAACGAAGTCCGGCGCGCGAACGGGACTGGGCAGGTCTTCGGCGGGAAGCGGCGGACGGGTGCCGCGCCGTGCGGGGTCCGGCAGGGGCACGGCGGACAGAAGCTTGCGCGTGTAGGCATGCTGCGGGTTCTCTATGATCGCCGCGCGGGGGCCGATCTCCACGATCTCCCCCAGATACATGACCGCGATGCGATGGCTGACGCGTTCGACGGTCGCCATGTCGTGCGAGATGAACAGGTAGGAAAGCCCCAGCGAGGACTGCAGGTCGAGCATCAGGTTGAGCACCTGGGCCTTGATCGAGACGTCGAGGGCGGAAACGGCCTCGTCTGCCACGATCAGCTTGGGCGAGAGAGCGAGCGCACGGGCGATGCAGACCCGCTGGCGCTGGCCGCCCGAGAATTCGTGCGGCAGCCTGGCCGCCATGCCAGGCTCCAACCCCACCTTCTCCAGCAGGCCGGCGGCGCGCTCCTCCGCCTCGCGCCGGCCGGCAAGCCCGTGCACGACGATGGGTTCGGCGATCGCCCTGCCGACGGGAATGCGCGGATTGAGGCTGGCATAGGGATCCTGGAAAATCATCTGCATGTCGCGGCGCAGCGCCTTCAACTGCGCCCCACCCATGCCGATCGCCTCGCGTCCCTCGAAGCGGACCGAACCGGCGAGCGGCTCGACCAGCCGGAGGATAGAGCGGCCGGTCGTCGACTTGCCGCAGCCCGATTCCCCGACCAGCGAGAGCGTCTCACCCCGCGCCAGCGAAAAGGAGACGTTTTCCACCGCGTGCACGCGGCCGGAGACGCGCCGTAGAAGCCCGCTGCGCATCTCGAAGCGGGTCGTCAGGCCTTCGACCTCAAGAAGAGGCTCGTCGTGACAGGCCGGCGAGCGATCTGGTGCGGCAGCCGGGCTGGCGCTTTCGTCCCCTTCCACGAAGTCCGGCATCTTCTTCGGCGCTGCCTCGCCGCGCATCGAGCCCAACGTGGGAACCGCGGCGAGCAGCCGCCGCGTATAGGCGTGGGCCGGCCTGTCGAAGATCTGCGTGGTCTCGCCTTCCTCGACCTTGTCGCCGCGCAGCATCACGAGCACGCGATCGGCGATTTCCGCGACCACCCCCATGTCATGGGTGATGAAGACCACCCCCATGGCGAACTCGTCCTGAAGAGAGTGGATCAGGTCGAGGATCTGGGCCTGCACGGTCACGTCGAGCGCCGTCGTCGGCTCGTCGGCGATGAGGACCTTCGGCCGGCAGGCGAGCGCCATGGCGATCATCACACGCTGGCGCATGCCGCCGGAAAAGCGATGCGGGTACTCGTCCAGACGCTCACGCGCCGCCGGGATGCGGACGCGGTCGAGGATACGCAGCGCCTCGGCCCGGGCCGCGGCCCTGTCCATGCCGCGATGCAGGATCAACGCCTCCGAGATCTGGTCGCCGACGGTCAGCACCGGGTTCAGGCTGGTCATCGGCTCCTGGAAGATCATGGCGATCTCGTTGCCGCGGATGCGGCACATCTCCGCCTCCGGCAAGGACACGAGGTCGCGACCACCGAGCAGGGCTGAGCCCTCGACCCGGCCGTTGGCCTCCGGCACCAACTTGAGAAGCGATAGCGCCGTGACGCTCTTGCCGGAACCGGACTCGCCGACGATGGCAAGTGTCTCGCGCGGCTTGAGATCGAAGGACAGTCCCTTGACGACGGGAGTCCATCCCTGCGGTCCGCGAAATGACGTCGTCAGATCCCTGACGGAAAGTACGGGGTCGCTCATTTTCACACCTCGTTCTTGAGCTTCGGGTCGACCGCATCGCGCAGGCCGTCGCCGAGCAGGTTGAGGGCGAAGATGACGATCAGGATCGCAAGGCTCGGCACAACGGCCAGCCAGGCGCTGTCGAGGATATTCTCGAAGCCGGAGCGGATCATGCCGCCCCAGGTCGGGGTCGGCGGCTTGATGCCGAGCCCGATGAAAGCCAGCGACGCCTCGGTGCGGATGGCGTTGGCCAGCCAGAGCGAACCCATCACGACGATCTCGGCGGCGATGTTGGGCAGGATATGCACGAGCAGGATGCGCGCATCGGAATAGCCCAGCGACCGGCAGGCCTCGACATATTCGCGCTCCTTGAGCGCGATGGTCGGCGCCCGCGCGATCCGCGCGAACGGCGGGATCGAGGTCAGCGCGATGGCCAAGACGATGTTCGGCGTCGTGGCGCCGAGCATGGCGACGATGACCAGCCCGAGGATGAGCGACGGGAAGGCGAGCAGCACATCCATGACCTGCATCATGACGGCGTCAAAGCGGCCGCCGTACCAGCCGGCCAGCAGACCGATGGCCGAGCCGACCAGCATGGCGATCACTGTCGAGGCAATGCCGACAGCGAGCGAAACGCGGGCGCCGTAGATCAGTCTTGCCCAAGTGTCGCGGCCGTATTCGTCCGTACCGAAGACATGTTCCGCGGACGGGCCGGAAAGCTGGTGCGTGACGTCCTGGGCAAGGGGATCGTGTGCCGTGAACAGCGGCGCGAAGACGGCGATCACGATCACGGCAAGCAGGATGGCAAGCCCCACCCAGGAGGTCTTGTTGACGTTGAAGACGCGAATCAGGGCGCGCAAGGCGCCGCGCGGCGCGCCGGGAAGAGCAGCATGGGTCATTGTAGCTTCACTCGCGGATCTGCAAGGCCATAGGCGATGTCGGTCAGCATGTTCACGAAGACGACGATCAGCGTATAGATGACCATCATCCCCTGCAGCATCGTGTAGTCGCGTTGGTTGAGCGCGCCGACGATGAGCTTGCCGAGCCCCGGCCGGTTGAAGACGATTTCCGTCAGCACCGAGTTTCCGATCTGGATGCCGAGGAACAGGCCGACCACAGTGATGATGGGGAGAAGGGCATTGCGCAGGGCGTGCCGCCTGACCACGGCGGGCCAGGGCACGCCCTTGGCGCGGGCCGTGCGCACGTAGTCCTCGGACAGCACTTCCAGCATCGCCGAACGGGTGACGCGGGTGATGTAGGCGGCCATGATCAGCCCGAGGCTCAAGGCCGGCAGCGTGATGGACTGGAACCAGGCTCCGAGGCTGCCGCTCCGGGCGCTGATCACCGGAAACCAGCGAAGCTGGATGGCAAAGGCCAGCAACAGGATGACCGCCGAAACAAAGGCCGGAAAGGACAGGCCGAGCAGCGAGACGACCCGAACCGCATAGTCAACGGCACGATTGCGATTGACGGCCGCCCAGACGCCGAGCGGAACGCCGACCGCCGTGCCGAGAAGGAGCGAGATCACGGTCAGTTCGATGGTCCAGGGCAGCACCGTCATGATTTCGGTGACGACGGCGCGGCCGGTGACCATGGACTTGCCCCAGTCACCGGAGAGCGCGCCGCCGACGAAGTCGAGATACTGGGCCGGCAGCGAACGGTCGAGCCCGAGCCGCTGGCGCAGCGCCGTCAGGCTCTCTTCCGACGCCATGTCGCCAAGGATCACCTGCGCCGGGTCTCCGGGCAGGATGCGGACGACGACGAAGACGAGCGTCAGCACCACGAAGCCGGTTGTCAGCGCCAGGGCAATTCTGCGAATGAGGAATGATAGCATGATGATGAATTTCCGCCTTGCAGGCATGGCCTTCCGCACCCCCGGCACGGAAGGATGGACCTCAGATTATCGCAGTCACTTGGTAAAGTGCGTCTGTTCGGTCAGTTGCGGCACGAGGTTGAGGGAGCCCTGCAGGTCGTAGCCGAGATCGAGCGCGCCGTTCCAGGCCCAGACGACCAGTTGCTCGGAGAAGGGAACCGCGCAGACATCCGCGACGATCTTCTCCTGCGCGGTCTTCCACAATTGCTTTTGCTTGACGGGGTCAAGTTCCCGCTTTGCCGCGTCGATCTCGGCATCGGCGGCGTCGCAGTGCGAGAAATTGACCACGCCGCCGGGCGTATTGACCGTCGAGCGGGAATGGAAGAACTGCGTCAGGTAGACGTCGGCCACGGGAAAGCGTGCGGCCTGGTAGAGCGTGACCTGAGACAGGTCCTTGCGGATGTCGGCCATGTAGGTCGGGTGATCGACGACTTGCATGTCCAGGGTGATGTTGGATTTCTTCAGGTCTGCCTGCAGCGTCTCCATAATCTTGAGCAGGACCGGAAGACTCGACTGGATCGTCTTGAGGGTTATGCCGTCGGGATAGCCCGCCTCGGCGAGCAACGCCTTCGCCTTTTCGGGGTCGTAAGGAAACAGTCCGGCATCCACGACGCCGAGATTGCCGTCCGGCACGACGGAAATCGCCTCGCGCGCCACCTTGTCGCCGGTGAAGGCAACCATCAGCTTGCGATCGATGGCGTGCGCGATGGCCTGGCGAACGCGGATATCGTCGAGCGGCTTGACCGTCTTGTTGAGATAGAGCGAATTCAGTTCCGCCGGTTCCATCCCGACGACCACCGCGCCGGGGACCGCTTGCGTCCGCTCCACCCACTGGTTGTTCTGCCGCCCGAAGATCATGTCGACCTCCCCGGATTGGAAAGCCAGGTCGCGCGTCGCGTCGGACGGTATGTAGCGGTAGGTGACGGTATCGAGTTGAGGCGTGCCGCGGAAATACGCCACGTTCGCCTTCAGCTTGATGTATTGCTGCGGCAGATACTCGACGAACTCGAACGGGCCGGTGCCGATCGGATGCGTGGAGAAGTCTGCGCCGAGCTTTTCGGCCGCCTTGCCGCAGACCATCAGCCCGCCATGATAGTTCGACAGCAGGCCTAGCAGGCTCGGGATGGGGGTTTTGAGCGTGACCTTCACTGTGTATGGATCAGGCGCCTCGACCTTGTCGAGTGCGGCAAAGTCACCGGAGAAGGCGGAGGTCTCCTTGTTTGCCGCCCGCCTGATGGAGTATACGGCGTCCTCCGCCGTGAATTCGCCGTAGCCGCCATGGCACTCCACGCCCTGCCGCAGCGTGAACGTCCATTCCGTTCCGTCGGCGCTCGACGTCCAGCTTTCCGCAAGGTCCGGTTCGATGAATTCAGGGCTCGTCTCACCCGGCCTGATGCGCACCAGCGCGTTGAATACCCAGTTCAGGACCCCCTTGTCCGCACCTGCCGAGGCCAGATGCGGATCAAGCTTGCCGGCGTCGGCCTGGGACGTCGCCACGACGAGGTCCCGCTTAGGCTCCTGCGCGACGGCGGGAGCCGCTAGCATGCAGAATGCCACGGCTGCTGAAAATGCACTGCGTGTCATGGTTTTCCCCTTTGCTTTGTTGTCAGTCGCGGTTCATGCGGCAGTCTCGACCGTCAGGTAGGCCGGACCGGCCTCCGGTGCATTGATGAGAGCTCCATAGGCAGCCGACAGGCACGCGAAGGCCGGACCGGGCGCACCGCCGCCCACAGTGCGTCCGTCGATGCGGCAGACGGGCAGCAGCCCGCCAGCCGTGCTGCAGACGAAAATCTCGTCGGCCGTATAGGCGTCATAAAGCCCGAAGGCGCCCTCCTCCACGGTAAAGCCCAGGCTGGGCGCCAGCTCGATGACGGCCGCCCGCGTGATTCCGAACAGAATGTCGCGGTCGGGTGTCAGCAGCCGCCGGTCCTTCACGAGAAAGATGTTGCAGCCGGTCGCCTCGCACAGATGGCCGTCCAGCGTCAGCAGCAGCGCTTCGTCGGCACCCGCCGCCTTCGCCTCCATCTTGGCCATGACGAGATTGAGGTAGTTGAGGCTCTTCACCTGGGGCGCGAGCACCTGGCCCGACGGCCGCCGCCATGCGACCGTCTTCAGAGCAACGCCGCGGGCGGCCCGTTCCGCCGAAACGCGCTCCAGATAGGGCTGCACGATGATGATCAGGTTCGCGACGCAACCCTGCGGGTCCATCAACGGCCGTCCGTTCACGCCGCGCGTGACGATCCACTTGATGTAGGCATTCTCGAAGCCGTTGCGCCGGGCCGCCTCCAGCACGAGCGCCTTCAGTTCTGACCGGGAGAATGGCGGATCCAGGGCGATCGCCGCCATCGACTGGAACGTGCGCTCGATGTGCTCGTCAAGTCTGAAGATGCGGCCCTTCCAGCCGAAGACCGTATCGAACACGCCGTCTCCGTAGAGAACCGCATGATCGAGGATCGATATGGAGGCCTCAGACTCCGGACGGAACTCTCCATTCACGTAAGCGATGGGCTCTGGCATCTTGCTTAGCTCCTAACTGTTCCGATTTTTATTATTTAAAACATAAAAAATGGAACATCGTCAAGCGGCATTCGCATGAAAATATCCGTCGATCAGGCGGCTTGCGGCGGAATTGCCGAGACGGTATGAAAATTCGAAGATCAAGACCGTTCCAAAATGCTTGTTTTTTGAGAACGGTCGTTCGGTGCGTTCGAAACGGAAGGACGGCAAGGTGAAGAAGCAGGACGATCTGCCAGAGCAGCCGGCGAGCGACAGTCCGCGCAGCGCGGAGCGCCTGATGGTCATACTGGACGCGCTATCGCGCGCATCCACGCAGGGGCTGCGCCTTGCCGATCTGGTCGAGGCCACGGCGCTCGGGAAGACGACCGCGCATCGCCTGGTCAACGGCCTGTGCGACCATGGCCTCGTCGATTTCGATCCGGAGACGGCTCGCTACTTCGTGGGCATCAAGCTGCTCAGCTTCGCCTCGGCGGCGCGCAACCGCTTTGCGGTCGCCAAGCTTTCCGAACCATCCTTGGCCCGGCTCGTCCGCAAGACACAGGATACGATCTACCTCATCGGCAGGTCCGGCGACCATGCGGTCTGCCTCGATGCGCGGGAGGGCGCCTTCCCGATCCGGGTCCTGACCCTCAACATCGGCGACCGGCGACCACTCGGTGTCGGAGCGGGCAGCCTGGCGATGCTGGCTGCCATGACGGATGCCGAAATCGAACGGGTTCTGGCGCAACAGAAGATGGAAAGATCGCGCTTTGCATTCAGCGACGACCAGATCCGATCGATGATCGCCACGACCCGAGAGCACGGATACAGCTACAACGACACGCACATCTACAAGGAAATGGCCGACATCACCGGCATGGCTGCCATCGCGGTGGCCTTGAGGCGCTCAGACGGACAGCCGGCCGGCGCCATCCACCTCACCGCCATAACGCAGAGACTCGCCCCGCCCCGTCGCGAAAGTCTCGTCGAGATGCTTCGCACCGAGGCACGGCGGCTGGAGGAGGAGATCCAGCCGGTTCTCGATGCACCGATGCTACAGGTCAGACCATAAAAGCGGACTTTGATGACGCCCAGCCTCTACAAATTAGTGTCCACCTCCGCTGTCCGGATATGAATCTCATCCGGCCTACTCATCTTGCTTTGCGGAGGAGAGGAGGCCCATTGACAACAATGAGCAGCAATCGTTCCAGCCCAATTGAAATGATCGAATTCCACCCCAGGCTTGCTATTCAGCAGGCATGAGCCCCACGGCAGCCTTGAGGAAATCTTGCAGGTGTCTGGCGCGTATCGAGCGCATACTCTTGAAGTGATCTGAACAGTCAAAGCCGCTATTTCGAACGGGTGGGACAACGATTTTTGGAACCAACTATTGACGGATGTGCCGGACAATCACTGATTTCAGTTTCTCGACATCCTTCATGTTGATGGCATCGACCATCTCGTAGTGCTCCAGGCTCGATTGCTGGATGCGGGCGCGTGTGATCCATTGTGAGACCGGCGCTGACGACGTGCGCTGGCGGATCTCCGTTACGAGGCTTACCAGTTCGTCGTTGCCGCAGAGCGAGAGCAAGGCGTGGTGAAACGCCAGGTTGGCCTCATAGAGGTCGATCGTCGTTCCATCCAGGATGACCGCATCGAACTGGTCGGCAAGACGGCGCAGTTCGGCGATCGCGCCCGCCGTGGCATTGTCGATGATTCTGTCCGCAACGCCTGTTTCCAGCAAGATACGAATCTCGCTGACCTGGCGTGCACGATCCCCATCCGGCTCGAACACATGGTAGCCGCGGTTCGGAACGTGCTCGACGATCCGCTTTTGCGTCAGGCGGTCCAAGGCACGCCGAACGTCCGGCCGGCCACAGCCATAGCGGCGTTCAAGGTCGATCTGCTTCAGCCAGGATCCCGGCGCCAGAACGCCCGTCTGGATATCGTTGAGGATGAGGTCCGTCACGTCGACGGTCTGCGCCGCCTCGCTTTCCTTCGGCTTCACCGTCTTCATCCGCCCCAATCTCCCCATAGCGTCGAGCCGCAAGGTGCTTCGTGCGAAAAATATAATCGGCGACGGCCCTTGCGTAAATCCAAAATCGGCGCATAAATTGGTGCCAATTTTGGATAACATTGAAATCGAGGCGGATCGATGAAGAATGCGGATGCGGTCTGGGCGCTGGTCGATGAGAAGGGTCCGGCCTTTGCGGCCCTCAGCGACCGCATCTGGGACACGCCTGAAACAAACTACGAGGAGTATCGCTCAAGCGCCGAGCACGCGGCGATGCTGGCGGCGGAAGGCTTCCGCATCGAGCGCGGCATTGCGGGCATGCCCACCGCCCTCATGGGCGAGGCCGGCGAGGGCGGCCCGGTCATCGCCATCCTCGGCGAATTCGACGCTCTGCCCGGCCTCAGCCAGGAAGCGGGCGTCGCCGAAGAACGGCCGATGGTGGACGGTGGAAACGGCCACGGCTGCGGGCACAATCTGCTCGGGTCCGGCTCCATGCTGGCGGCCGCGGCCGTCAAGGACTACCTGAAGAAGAACGGCCTGCCGGGCCGCGTACGCTACTACGGCTGCCCGGCCGAAGAAGGCGGTTCCTCCAAGGGTTTCATGGTCCGCGCCGGCGTCTTCGACGATGTCGACATCGCCATTTCCTGGCATCCCGCCGCTTTCGCCGGCGTCAACAATCCTCTGTCGCTTGCCTGCAACGAAATCGTGTTCCGCTTCACCGGACGCGCCTCGCATGCGTCGGCCTCCCCTCATCTGGGGCGCAGCGCGCTCGATGCCGTCGAACTCATGAATGTCGGCGTGAACTATCTGCGCGAACACATGCCGTCCACCGCGCGCATCCACTATGCCATCACCGATACCGGCGGCCATGCGCCGAATGTCGTGCAGGCCCGGGCATCCGTGCGGTATCTCGTCCGGGCGCGGACACTGCCGGAACTGCTCGAACTCGTCGAGCGGGTGAAGGACGTCGCCCGGGGGGCGGCCCTGATGACGGGAACGTCCGTCAGCGACGCGGTGATAAGCGGCGATGCCAATCTGGTCGGCAACACGCCGCTGGAGCAACTGATGCACCGCAACCTCGAACGCCTTGGGCCTCCGGAGTTCGACGATGCCGACCGCGATCGCGCGGCACAATTCCAGGGCACGTTCAGCGATGCCGATATCGCCGCTTCGTTCGGGCGTTTCGGCCTCAAGGTGCGCAAGGGCGTTCCCCTTTGCGACGTGATCTTTCCGCCGGAAAGCGGCGACGGAACGCTGGTCGGCTCGACCGATGTCGGCACGGTCAGCTGGGTGGTGCCGACGGTGCAGATGCGCGGCGCCACCTATGCCGTGGGAACGCCGGGCCATTCCTGGCAACTCGTCGCCCAGGGCAAGTTGCCGGCCGCGCACAAGGGCATGATCCACGCGGCCAAGGTCATGGCCGGCACGGCGGTCGACCTCTTTGCCGATCCACGGGAGATCGCCGCCGCCAAAGCCGACCATGCTGCCCGGCTGGAAGGCACGCCTTTCGTCAATCCGATCCCTGACGACGTCAATCCGCCGCTGCCGGAGAAGGCCGATGCCTGAGCGTTCCTTCGAGCCGGACCGTGACCGGCTGATGGCCCATATCGGAGAATTCGCCAGGCGTGTGAAACTCTCCGGCACGCCGCAGGAGCGCGAAAGCTTCGCTTATCTGCAACGGCAGATGGCCTCTTATGGCTACGAGACGCGGCTCATCGAACACGATGCCTATATCAGCCTGCCCGGCGAGGCCCGGCTGAAGGTCGACGGCGGCGACATCCGCTGCATCACCCATTCCATGTCCGCCTCCAGCCCTGCCGGCGGCCTGACGGCCGAGGTCGTCTATGGCGGTGACGGCGGCCCGGCGGATTTCGCCCGCCTCGACGCGCGGGAACGGATCGTCCTGGTCGACGGCATCGCGACCGAAGAGGTCGCAGCGCAGGCACGCGACCACGGCGCCGCGGGGCTCATCCATGTCAGCCCGAACGAACTGCTCTACGAGATGTGCGTCTCGCCGGTCTGGGGCAGTCCCTCGCAGCTCACCCGCGATCAACTGCCGGCCGCCGTGATCTGCACCATCGCCGCGGAAGCCGGCGCGGCTCTGCGGGAGCGCTGCAAATCCGGGGAGACCGTCAGCGCCACCATGTGGGCGAGCGTCGACACGGGCTGGCGCAAGACGCCGATCCTCGTCGCGGAGCTCGACGCCGTCGATACGACCGATGCCGAACGACCCTTCGTCCTGTTCTCCGGCCATCACGATACCTGGCATTTCGGCGTCATGGACAATGGCGGGGCCAACGCCACCATGCTGGAGGCTGCCCGGTTGCTGGCCGAAGGCCGGGGCCGCTGGCGCCGGGGCCTGCGCCTCTGCTTCTGGTCGGGCCATTCCCATGGGCGCTATTCGGGCTCGGCCTGGTATGCGGACGAATACTGGGACGAACTCGACCGGCGCTGCGTGGCGCATGTCAACGTCGATTCGACCGGCGGCGAAGGTGCCGATATCCTCACCAATTCCGCCGTCATCGACGAGCTGAAGGCGCTTGCCGCCGAGGCCGTGCTGGCAGAGACCGGGCAGGTGCATGCCGGGCGGCGCCACGGCCGGGCGGCCGACCAGTCCTTCTGGGGCGTGGGCCTGCCCTCGATGTTCGGCAGCCTCAGCCATCAGCCGCCCGGGCCCATCAGGATGCCGACGGCGCTCGGCTGGTGGTGGCACACGCCGCAAGACACCGCCGAGCATATCGATCCCGCCAATCTCGTCCGCGACACGCGCATCGTGCTGCGCGTATTGGACAGGCTGCTGACGGACGAGGTGCTGCCGCTGGACTACGGCGCCACCGCGGCCTCGCTGCAGCGCGAGCTCGAACGCATCGGCACCGATCTCGCCGGCCGGTTCGATGTCACGCCGCTGATCGCCGAGGCGCAGCGGTTCGGCGAGCTGGCCGAGGCGGTCAGGGTGCAAGCGGCCTCGGCGACCGGCGCAGAAGCGCACGCGATCAATCGGGCGCTGATGCGGGTCTCCCGGCTGCTGGTGCCGCTCAACTACACGCAAGGCAATCGCT
The DNA here is from genome assembly GCF_050859155.1 of Shinella yambaruensis. Lineage (NCBI taxonomy): Bacteria > Pseudomonadati > Pseudomonadota > Alphaproteobacteria > Hyphomicrobiales > Rhizobiaceae > Shinella > Shinella yambaruensis. Next base: position 935,599 of record NZ_CP150638.1, on the reverse strand, counting down.
TCGCTCACGACAGCGCCCTGCCCCATGCGCCCTGGCCGTCCCTCGACGGGCTGCGCGCACTGGCGGCCGCTGAGGCGGGCGAGGACGCGCTCTTTCATGCCGTGCATGCGCGGCAATGCAGGAATCTTGCCGCATACGCATTGCGGGAAGCCAAAGCCGCGCTGGCGGCACTCTAGCCGCCAGCACGATTCAACAGGACCGGACAGAAGGCCGGTTCGAAGAAAGGGGAATTCGAAATGACCAAACTGGGAATTCTTGCGGCCGTGACCGCAATGGCGCTGTCCGCAGCCGTCGCACCGGCTGGCGCGAAGGACTGGACCCATGTCAAGGTGGGTATCGAAGGTGCCTTCCCGCCATGGAACGCGCTCGACTCCAAGGGCGCTCTCACGGGTCTCGACGTCGAGGTCATCGATGATCTCTGCGCCCGGGCCAAGGTGGAATGCGAGCTCATCACCGGCGAATGGAGTGCGATGATCCCGAGTCTCAACGCCGGCAAATTCGACCTGATCATGACGCTGGGCATCAATGCCAAGCGCAGGGAAGTGGTGGACTTCACCGTACCCTATGCCTCCGGCGTCGCCACCTTCATCGTCCTCAAGGATGGTCCTGTCGCCGCGCTGCCCATGGCGGGCGAGCGGCTGAACCTCAACGACAAGGCGACGGCCGATCCGGTGATGGCCGAAATCGGAACCGCGCTGAAGGGCAAGTCCATCGGCGTCGTCCAGTCGACAAGCCAGGAACAGTTGATCAACGCCTATTTCGGCGACACCGTGACGGTTCGCACCTACAAGAACTCCGCCGAGCGCGACCTCGACCTCAAGGCGGGCCGCATCGACGCAGGCTTCGACAGCGGCGTCTACGGCACCTCGATGCTCGCCAAGCCCGGAAACGAGGATCTCGCCATGGCCGGCCCGCTGCTGAAGGGCGCCATGCTGGCAACGGAAGTGGCCATGGGTCTGCGCAAGGGCGAGACGGAGCTCAAGGAAAAATTCGATACCGCCATCAAGGAGGCGGCCGCCGAGGGGGTCATCAGGAGCCTTTCGGAAAAATGGAGCAAGCTCGACCTGACGCCGTCCTTTGACCAGTAGAGAGGTCGCCGCCCCGCCATCGCGGGGCGGTCCCTCATTGATCGCTGACAGCGTGCGGAAGGATCGCGCATGAATTCACCTGGCTTTTTCGAAACCTTCGGCTTCGGGCCGGACGGCTGGGGCGCCGCGCTGGCCACCGGCGCCGTCATGACCGTGCTGATCGCCGTATGCGGCTTTGCGATCGGGGCCGTCATCGGCATTTTCGGCGCCTGGGCGAAGATCTCCGGCGGGCCGGTGGCCCGCGCCGCCGCCGGCACCTATACCACCGTCCTGCGCGGCATTCCGGACCTGCTCGTCATCTACCTCTTCTATTTCGGAGGGTCTGCCGTCATCTCGGCGGCCGGTCGGCTGTTCGGCAACGAGGGCTTCATCAGCTTCCCCGGATTTCTCGCCGGCGCCCTTGCCGTCGGCGTCACGTCGGGGGCGCAGCACACCGAGGTGTTTCGCGGCGCCTTTCGCGCGGTCCATCCCGGCGAGATCGAGGCGGCGGTCGCTTGCGGCATGTCGCGGATGCTGCGGTTCCGCCGTATCGTTGCCCCGCTCACGCTGCGCCACGCCCTGCCCGGCCTCGGCAATGTATGGCAGGTCGTTTTGAAGGAGTCGGCCCTCGTCTCCATCACCGGCGTGGTGGAACTGCTCCGCCAGTCGCAGATCGGCGCCGGCTCGACCGGAAGGCCGTTCGATTTCTATGTCGTCGCCGCCGCCCTCTATCTCGCGATCTCCACGGTCTCGGGCCTCGCACTGCAACTGGCCGAGAAGCACAGCCGCCGCGGAACCGGGAGGGCGTCATGAACCTCGTCTTCATGTGGGAGACCTTCCTGGAGCTCATCGCGGCCGTGCCGACGACGCTCCGGCTGGCTGTGACGGCAGTGGGTCTCGGCGCCGTTCTGGCCTTGCTGCTCGCGCTTTGCCGCACGTCCGGCCTGCGCATCCTCGACTGGCCGGCGCGCTTCTACATCTACGTCTTCCGCGGTTCGCCGCTCCTGGTGCAGATCTTCCTGATCTACTACGGCCTCAGCCAGTTCCCCGAAGTGCGCCACAGCGCCGTCTGGCCGATCCTGCGGGAACCCTACTGGTGCGCCGTCATCGCGCTGATGATGAACACGGCCGCCTATTCGGGCGAGATCATCCGCGGTGGGCTGCTCTCGGTTCCGCAGGGGCAGATCGAGGCGGCGCGGGCCTGCGGCATGTCGCGGTTCCTCGCTTTCCGGCGCATCGTGCTGCCGCTCGCCATCCGCCAGGCGCTGCCCGGCTACGGCAACGAGATGATCTCCATGGTGAAGGCCACATCGCTCGCCTCGATCATCACGATCATGGAGATCACGGGCGTCGCGGCCAGGATCATTTCCGAGACCTATCGGGCGATCGAGGTCTTCCTCGTCGCCGGCGCCATCTATCTCGCCATCAACTTTGTCCTGACGCGCTGCGTCGCATTCCTTGAGTACCGGCTGAGCGGCCACCTGCGCCAGCCCCTGCCAACCCGCCCGCGGGTGACTGGAGACAGCCCATGACCATGTCCGAAACCTCGTCCGAAACCTCGTCCGAACCCGTGGTGGTCGTGAAGGACCTGCACAAGAGCTTCGGCCCCGTCAAGGTGTTGAAGGGCATCTCCCTCGAAGCGCACCAGGGCGAGGTGATCTCGATCCTCGGATCGTCCGGCTCCGGCAAATCCACGCTGCTTCGCTGCATCAACATGCTGGAGACGCCCGATGCCGGAACCGTCACGGTGGCCGGCGAGACGATCCGCCTCGTTCCGGCGCCGCACGGCAGGAGCCGGCCCGCCGATCAGCGGCAGGTCGACCGGATCCGCACCGGCCTTGGGATGGTGTTCCAGAGCTTCAATCTGTGGACCCACAAGACGGTCCTCGAAAATCTGATCGAAGCGCCGATCCATGTGCAGAAGCGACCGCGTGCGGAATGCATCGAAGAGGCGGAGGCGCTCCTGGAGAAGGTCGGCATCGCCGAGAAGCGGAACGCCTATCCGTCGCATCTGTCCGGCGGCCAGCAGCAGCGGGCCGCCATTGCCCGCGCGCTCGCCATGCGGCCGAAGGTCATGCTGTTCGACGAGCCGACCTCGGCGCTCGACCCGGAACTGGTCGGCGAGGTGCTGCGCGTCATGCGGGCGCTCGCCGAAGAGGGGCGGACCATGCTGGTCGTCACCCACGAGATGGGCTTTGCCCGGGACGTCTCGAGCCGCGTCGTATTCCTGCACAAGGGCGAGATCGAGGAGCAGGGACCGCCGGCGGAGGTCTTCGGCAACGCCCGGTCCGAGCGCTTCCGACAGTTCATCAGCAAATAACCGATCACTGCACGGAAACGAAAAGGGGAACTCAATGCAGAAACATACGATCGCCCTGGCCGCGACGCTGGCCGTCGCCTTTGCGCCGTCCGCATCGGCCGGGGACAAGATCACCATCGCCACCGAGGGCGCCTTCCCGCCCTACAACCTCACCCGTCCCGACGGCACGCTCGACGGCTACGACGTCGAGCTCGGCAACGACCTGTGCGTCCGCATGAAGATCGAATGCACCTTCATCGCCCAGGCCTTCGACGGCATGATCCCAGCGCTCACCGCCGGCAAGTTCGACGCGATCATGGCCGGCATGTCCGCCACCGACAAGCGCAAGGAAATCATCGACTTCTCCATCTCCTACGGCAGCACCGGCCAGTCGTTCGCCACGCTGAAGGGAAGCCCGCTCGCGGATCTGCCGATGAAGGGCGAACTCTTCTCGCTGGCGACCAACGAAGCCGGCGCGCGCAAGGCCGCGGAGGAGCTGAAGCCGCTGATCGAGGGCAAGGTCATCGGCGTGCAGACCGCATCCATCGCCGCCCGCTTCATTAATGAGTACCTGAAGGACGCGGTCGAAGTGCGAGAATACAAGACCACCGAGCAGCATGACCTCGACCTCGTCGCCGGACGTGTCGATCTCACGATGGCCTCAATGGGCTACCTGGTGACCGCGGTCGAGAAGCCGGCCAATTCCGACATGGTCATCGCCGGCCCGCGATTCCAGGGCGGCATGCTCGGCGCCGGTAGCTCCGTGGGCCTGCGCAAGGAGGACACCGGCCTCAAGGCCAGATTCGACGAGGCGATCGGTGCGGCGATCGCCGACGGCACCATCAAGCGCCTGTCGGAAAAGTGGTTCGGTTTCGATCTGACACCCCATTGACGTCAACTTCTCATCATCTGCGGATCGCCGCCCTATGTGGCGGCGATCTCGTTCGATGCCCGTTACATCGGAGGAAGGACACTCATACGGCTTCGGCGAAGGCACCTGTCCGAGCCGTCGCCTCCCCGACCCGCCTGTCAGGCGTCCTTCAGGTACGGTTCGATGAGGCTGAGGTCCGCATCGCCGAGGCGACCGCTCGCGGTGTTCCTCTGGTGCCAGTAGGGATATTGTAGCCAGGGCCGGCTGACATCGTCGAGCCGCTTGCGCTCCTCGGGGCTGAGCTTCAGCCCGGCGGCAGCGAGATTGTCCTTGAACTGGGCTTCCGTGCGCCCGCCGATGATCACCGAGGTCACGCCCTTTCGGCCGATCAGCCAGCTAAGGGCGACCTGGGCCGCCGAGACGCCGCACCCTTCCCCGATGTCGACGAGGGCATCGACGATGTTCCAGAGGCGGTCCTCGTCACGGATCGGCGGTTCGGTCCAGCCGGCGAACTGACGTGTGCCTTCGGGCGCGGCCTGGTTGCGGCGGTGCTTGCCCGAGAGCAACCCTCCGGCGATAGGGCTCCAGACCAAGACGCCAAGTCCCTGGTCGAGGCTGATCGGCAGCAGCTCGTTTTCCGCGTCGCGCGTTTCCAGCGTGTAGTGGATCTGCTGGCTGACGAAGCGCTGGTAGCGTTCCCTCTCGCTGACGCCGAGCGCTTTCATGATGTGCCAGCCGGAGAAGTTGGAGCAACCGATATAACGAACCTTGCCCTGGCGCACGAGCGTATCGAGGGCTTCCAGCGTCTCCTCTAGCGGCGTCTGCCCGTCCCATTCGTGCAGTTGGTAGAGGTCGATGACGTCGGTCTTCATCCGTTTGAGGCTGGCCTCGCAGGCGCGGATGAGATGGTGGCGGGAAGAGCCCTCGTCATTCGGGCCCTCGCCCATCGGAAAGCGGGCCTTGGTGGCGACCAGCACGCCGTCCTTGCGCGGTCCGCCGAGGATCTCGCCGAGGATTTCCTCGGAGGCGCCCTGCGAGTAGACGTCGGCGGTATCGATGAGGTTGACGCCGGCATCGAGGCAAAGGTCGACCAGCCTGCGCGCATCCGCGACGCCGAGGTCGCCGACGGTCCTCGCCCAGCCCTTGCCGCCGAAGGTCATCGTGCCCATGGTGATTGTTGAGACTTTGAGGCCTGAACGGCCAAGCAGACGGTATTCCATCGGTAATCCTCCAGAAATCGGATGCGGGGACCGCGGCCGGACAGCAGCGCCGAGCCGCGGCATTGCGAGGTGTCAGGCGTGGCTGTCGAGGCCGCGCCAGAGATCGATACCACCTTCCATGGCATAGCGGTCGATATCCTTCAGCTCCTCGGCGGAGAAGGAGAGGTTCTTCAGGGCATCGAGGGAATCGTCCAACTGAGCGACATTGCGCGCGCCGATGAGGGCGAAGGTGACGCGCTGGTCGCGCAGCACCCAGGCGATGGCCATCTGCGCCAGCGACTGGCCGCGGCGTTGCGCGATGGCGTCGAGCGCACGCACCCGGGCGAGATTGTCCTCGCTCAGCAGCTTTTTCTTGAAAGAGCCACCCCTGGCGGCGCGCGCGTCGTCCGGGATGCCGTTCAGATACTTCGAGGTGAGCAGGCCCTGCGCCAGCGGGGAGAAGGCGATGCAGCCGACGCCGAGTTCGTCGAGCGTATCGAGCAGGCCATCCTCGATCCAGCGGTTCAGCATGGAATAGGAAGGCTGGTGGATGAGAAGGGGAACGCCTTCGGCGCGCAGCATGCGCTCGGCCTCGCGGCTGCGTTCGGGACCGTAGGAGGAGATCCCGACATAGAGCGCCTTGCCCTGGCGCACCATCTGCACGAGGGCGCCCATCGTTTCCTCCAGCGGCACATCGAGGGTGGGGCGATGGGAATAGAAGATATCCACGTAGTCGAGCTGCATGCGCTTGAGGCTCTGGTCGAGCGAAGCCATGAGATGCTTGCGCGAGCCGCTGAACCGACCCTGCAGGTCTTCAAGACCGCTGCTGATGAGATCGAGGCCGGCGGCCACCTTTTCCGCAAGGGCGGCACCTGCAGCGGTCGGAGATACGCTGCGGCTCGTGCGGTTGAGCAGGCGGACACCGAGGCGCGCCTCCAGCGCCTTCATGCGATGACTGAGCGCCGATACAGAGACGTCAAGCTGATCGGCAGCCTTCCGGAAACTGCGGTGCCTGAGAATTGTCAGGAAAACGACCAAATCGGAAAGCTCGTTCGGTTCGATGCCATATTGAAGCGCTCCGCCATCACCCACTTGTCCCCCGTTACGAGATCCGTTCTGTTTCAAGTCGCGCAGGATTTCGGGGCGCGCCCCTTTTTGCGGCAGACAATCCGTTTAGCTGGAAAGACCAGGAACCGCGAGCCCGCCGGCATTTCCGGCGGGTCGCTTGCCAATCTCTGGACGAGGGATGTACCCTCGTCTGCATAAGGAGAAAGCCGGCCCGGGGAGGAACGGGTACGGTGGGAACGACGATGTTCGAGGAACACGATCCGTATCTCGTCGCACTTTCGGTGCTGGTCGCGATACTGGGAGGTTGTACCGGTTTCGCCCTCGCGGCGCGGATCGGCAATTCGGTTTATACCGGCCGGCGGCTGCTTCTTTCCGGAGCGGCCGGCTTCCTGGCGGTCGGCATCTGGACGATGCATTTCATCGGCATGATGGCCGCCCCCCTGCCGCAGGACGCGGCCTATCTCGTGCTGCCGACGCTCGTCTCCTTCCTCATCTGCGCCCTTGTCGTCGGCATTTCGCTCTATTTCGTCAGCATCGGCGGTCCCTCGCGCATGCGCGTGCTCTGGGCGGCGCTGCTTCTCGGCTTCGGCATCGCCTCCATGCATTATGTCGGCATCCATGGGCTCGCGGGGCCTTTCACCATCCGCCACGATTATCCGATGGTGGCGCTGTCGCTGCTGATCGCCATCGGCGCAGCCTATGGGGGCCTGCGCATCTATATCGCGCGCCATGGCGGCCTTCGGCTGGCGCTCAGCGCCGTCGCCTTCGGCATCGCCGTTTCCGGCATGCACTATACGGCCATGTACGGCATGCATTTCGAGCCCGGCCCCGCCGGCGGGCATGCCATGGCCATGGACGGGCTCGTCGCCTCGCAGCAGGTCCTCTCGCTGGTCGTGGCGCTGCTCTGTTTCCTGGTCGCCGGCGGCTTCCTGCTTCTCCTCGTGCCGGAAGCGCATCTCAAGGCGGAGGCCGAGCGGCCCGATCCGTCCGTTTCCGCCATCCGGGCGAACAGGGCGGCTCCGCTGGCCGGTCTCGGCCAGCCGGCCCGGCCATTGGTCACCAAGGTTCCCGTCGACGGGGCGGACGGCATCCGGTTCATCGAGACGGCCGATATCCGCAGCGTCCGCGCCGATGCACACTACACGCTCGTCCACGACGGGCAGCGCGAGCGCATGTGCGCCTGGTCGATCTCGGAAATGGAATCGCAGCTCTGTCCCCAGACGTTCCTGCGCGTCCACCGCAGCCATATCGTCGCCGTGCCGCACATCGTGCTGATGCGGAAGGAAGGGGACGGCGCGGTCGTCGAGCTTGGCGGCACCGTCCCGCACCTCGTTCCGGTGAGCCGGACGAAGATCTCCGAACTGAAGGCGCGGCTGGGCCTCAGCCGGCGTGACGGCCCGCACCGGAACGACGCCATAGGTCAAAGTGCCTGACGCAATTCGTGCGGGCAAAGCCGCCTTTCGTGCAGAAATCCGGCGCTGGTGCCGGAAAGCCGGCCGTCTCCTTGCCTGTCCGTCGCCCGAGGAAAATGCTGATCCTCCGTTATAGCGGAGGAGACCCATGATACCCGGCCCATTCCAGTTCCATCGGCCGCAATCGGTTGCCGATGCGGTGAAACTGCTCTCCAGCCTCGGGGATGAAGCGCGTCCGCTTGCCGGCGGCCACAGCCTCGTTCCCATGATGAAGCTGCGCCTCGCCACGCCCGAGCATCTCGTCGACCTGCACGGCATCGGCGCGCTGAAGGGCATCCGGCGCGAGGGCGACACGCTCGTCATCGGCGCCATGACCACCCAGCATGAGCTGGTGGCCTCGCCGGAGATCGCGGCGCTCGTGCCGATCGTCAAGGAAACCTCGCTGCAGATCGCCGATCCGCAGGTGCGCTATCGCGGCACGCTCGGCGGCAATGTCGCCAATGGCGATCCGGGCAATGACATGCCGGGGCTGATGATGGCGCTCGGCGCGCGCTACCGGCTGGAAGGGCCGGACGGCGCACGCGACGTCGATGCCGTCGATTTCTACCAGGGCGCCTATTTCACCGCGCTCGAACCCGGCGAACTCCTGACCGAAATCACCATCCCGGTCCCGCCCTCCGGCCACGGCTACGCCTATGAGAAGCTGAAGCGGAAGATCGGCGACTATGCGACGGCTGCCGCCGCGGTGGTGCTGACGCTCTCCGCCGGCAAGGTCGAGAGCTGTCGCATCGGCCTCACCAACCTGTCCGAGACGCCGCTTCTCGCCGAGGACGCCGCCGCCTGCGTGATCGGCACCACGCTCGACGAGGCGACGCTGGCCAAGGCCGCCGACCTTGCCCACGCCGTCATGCAGCCGGCCGCCGACGGGCGCGGCCCGGCCGAATACCGCACGCATGTCGGCGGCATCATGGTCATGCGGGCGCTGAAGCGCGCTGCGGCCAGAGCCGCCTAAAGCATTTCCAAGAAAAGTGTGAAGCGGTTTTCCGTCCGGGAATGCGTAAAAACTCTAGGGAGGAAACGATGGCAAAGACCCATGTGACGATGCGGGTGAACGGCAGCGAGGTCGAGGGCCTTGTCGAGCCGCGCACGCTGCTCGTGCATTTCATCCGCGAAAATCTCGCCCTGACCGGCACCCATATCGGCTGCGAGACCACCCATTGCGGCGCTTGCACCATCGATCTCGACGGCATGTCGGTGAAAAGCTGCACCGTCTTCGCCGTGCAGGCCGAAGGCTGCGAGGTTACCACCATCGAAGGCATCGCCAATGCGGACGGCACGCTTTCGGCCCTCCAGGAGGGTTTCCGCCAGATGCACGGGCTGCAATGCGGTTTCTGTACGCCCGGCATGATCGTGCGCGCCCACCGGCTGCTGAAGGAAAATCCCAACCCGAGCGAAGAGGAGATCCGCTTCGGCATCGCCGGCAATCTCTGTCGCTGCACCGGCTACCAGAACATCGTCAAGGCGATCCAATACGCTGCCGCCAAGGTCAACGGCACGGAGTTCAGGGAGGCTGCGGAATGAACGACATGACCATCACGCGCGCCGAGCGCGAGGCCAAACTCGAAGGCATGGGCTGCAAGCGCAAGCGCGTCGAGGATATCCGGTTCACCCAAGGCAAGGGCAACTATGTCGACGACGTCAAGCTGCCCGGTATGCTGCACGGCGATTTCGTCCGCTCGCCGCATCCCCATGCCCGCATCAAATCGATCGACAAGGAGAAGGCGCTGAAGGTGCCGGGCGTGCTCGCCGTGCTGACGGCGGAGGACCTGAAGGGCGTCAACCTCGCCTGGATGCCGACGCTGGCCGGCGACGTGCAGATGGTGCTGGCGGACGGCAAGGTGCTGTTCCAGAACCAGGAAGTCGCTTTCGTCGTCGCCACCGACCGTTATGCGGCCGATGACGGCATCAACGCCGTCGAGGTGGAGTACGAGGCCTTGCCGGTCCTCGTCGATCCGTTCCACGCCATGGACGCGGATGCACCGGTGCTGCGCGAGGACCTCGAAGGCAAGACGGAAGGCGCGCACGGCCCGCGAAGACACCACAACCACATCTTTGAATGGACCGTCGGCGACAGGGACCTGACGGATGCCGCCTTCCGCAAGGCGGAGGTGACGATCAAGGAGATGATCTCCTATCACCGCACCCATCCCTCGCCGCTGGAGACATGCCAGTGCCTGTGTTCGTTCGACAAGGTGAAGGGGGAACTGACGATCTACGGCACCTTCCAGGCGCCGCACGTCATCCGCACCGTCGTGGCGCTGATCGCGAAAATCCCCGAGCACAAGATCCATGTGATCGCGCCGGATATCGGCGGCGGTTTCGGCAACAAGGTCGGCGCCTATCCGGGCTATATCTGCGCCGCCGTCGCCTCGATCGTCACGGGGCGGCCGGTCAAATGGGTCGAGGACCGCATCGAGAATCTTTGCGCCACCTCCTTTGCCCGCGACTACCACATGACGACCGAGATCGCCGCGACGAAGGAGGGCAAGGTCACCGGCCTGCGCGTCCATGTGCTCGCCGACCACGGCGCCTTCGATGCCTGCGCCGACCCGTCGAAATGGCCGGCCGGCTTCTTCAACATCGTTACCGGCTCCTATGATTTCCCCACCGCCCATCTCGCGGTCGACGGCGTCTATACCAACAAGGCGCCGGGCGGCGTCGCCTATCGCTGTTCCTTCCGGGTGACGGAGGCGGCCTATTGCATCGAGCGGGCGATGGATATCCTCGCGCAGAAGCTCGGCATGGACCCGGCCGAGTTGCGGCTGAAGAATTTCATCCGCCAGGAGCAGTTCCCCTATCACTCGGCGCTCGGCTGGGAATATGATTCCGGCGACTACCACACCGCCATGAAGAAGATGATGGAGGTGGTGGACTATGCCGGCCTGCGCCGCGAGCAGGCGGAAAAGCGCGCGGCCTTCCAGCGCGGCGAGACCCGCGAGATCATGGGCCTCGGCATTTCCTTCTTCACCGAGATCGTCGGCGCCGGCCCCTCGAAGAACTGCGACATCCTCGGCATCGCCATGTTCGACAGTTGCGAGATCCGGCTCCACCCGACCGGCGCCGGCATCGCCCGCATGGGCACGAAAAGCCAGGGCCAGGGGCACGAGACGACCTGGGCGCAGATCATCGCCACGGAGATCGGCATTCCCGCCGACGATATCATGGTGGAGGAAGGCAACACCGACACCGCACCCTACGGGCTCGGCACCTACGGCTCGCGCTCCACGCCCGTCGCGGGTGCTGCCATCGCCATGGCGGCGCGCAAGGTGAAGGCCAAGGCACAGATGATCGCCGCCTACCGGCTGGAGGTGCACGAGGATGACCTCGAATGGGATATCGACGGTTTTCGCGTGAAGGGCCTGCCGGAAAAATTCCTCGGCATGAAGGACATCTGCTGGATCGCCTACAATGCGCCGCCGCCCGGCATGGAGCCGGGCCTGGAGGCGGTGAGCTATTACGATCCGCCGAACATGACCTATCCCTTCGGCGCCTATCTCTGCGTCATGGATATCGACGTCGACACCGGCGTCTACAAGGTGCGCCGCTTCTATGCGCTCGACGATTGCGGCACGCGCATCAACCCGATGATAATCGAGGGGCAGGTGCATGGCGGGCTGACGGAAGCCTTCGCCATCGCCATGGGCCAGGAGATCCGCTACGACGAGAACGGCAATGTGGTGACCGGCTCCTTCATGGATTTCTTCCTGCCGACGGCGGTGGAAACGCCCCATTGGGAGACCGACTTCACCGTTACGCCCTCGCCGCATCACCCGATCGGCGCCAAGGGTGTCGGGGAAAGCCCGAATGTCGGCGGCGTGCCGGCCTTCTCCAATGCCGTCAACGACGCCTTCTCGTTCCTGGGATCGACGCATATCCAGATGCCGCACGATTTCTGGCGCAACTGGCAGGCGGCGAAGACGCTCGGCGCGGTGTAGGATTGGTCTGATGCGCAGGTTTCGCCCCTCATCCCGCTGCCGCGACCTTCTCCCCGCAAGCGGGGAGAAGGGGCAGGAGGCTTGGCCTTCCTTCATCTTGTTTAGGGAAAACGGTGCATCGTTCTCCTTCTCCCCGCTTGCGGGGAGAAGGTGCCGGCAGGCGGATGAGGGGCGGCCCTCCCGCCATGCGACGGATGGGGCCACGACATGAACACGCTCTCCCGCCCCGAAATCGGCGAGCGTTTGGCGAGCGCCGGCTACATCGCCGACCGCGACCTGTCGGTCGCCCTCTCGCTGATGCAGATGCTCTCCCGCCCCCTGCTGCTCGAAGGCGAGGCCGGCGTCGGTAAGACGGCGGTCGCCTATGCCATCGCATCGGTGCACGAGACGGAGCTGATCCGGCTGCAATGCTATGAAGGGCTGGACCAGTCGGCTGCACTCTACGAATGGAACTACCAGCGCCAGCTGCTGGCCATCCAGGCCCGGCAGGGCGAGGCGGCCGGCGGGCTGGAAGACGCGGTCTTCTCCGAAAAATACCTGATGGAACGCCCGCTGCTCGCCGCCATCCGCCGGCAGAAGGCGCCGGTGCTGCTGATCGACGAGATCGACCGGGCCGACGAGGAATTCGAAGCTTTTTTGCTGGAACTACTCTCCGATTTCCAGGTCTCGATTCCCGAACTCGGCACGATCACCGCGGTGACGATCCCGCATGTCGTGCTGACCTCGAACGGCACGCGCGAGCTTTCCGACGCGCTCCGGCGGCGCTGCCTCTATCACCATATCGACTATCCCGATGTCGAGCGCGAGGCGCGTATCATCCTCGCCCGCGTCGATGGGGCCGGCGCGGCGCTCGCCCTGCAGATCGCGCGCATGGTCGAGAACATCCGCAAGGAGGACCTGCGCAAGGTGCCGGGCGTCGCCGAAACGCTGGACTGGGCGGCGGTGCTCGTCGGCCTCGATATCGCCGACCTGAAGGACGATCCCGAAGCGGTGCACGAGACGCTGGCCTGCCTGCTCAAGACCCGCGAGGACAAGGCGCGCTTCCGCCGAGAGGTCACCGAGCGCCTGTTGGGGAGGGTGGCATGAGCTGTTGCGGCACACCGTTGACCCCGGAGGAATCGAGCGCGGTCGGCCGCCTCGTCGCAGAAAAACTGTCGGCCTTCCTGAGGACGCTGCGCGACAACGGTTTTTCGGTCGGGCTCGGCGAGGGCCGGGATGCCGCGGCGCTGATAGCCGCCGGCTATGCGGAAAAGCCCGGCCTGCTGCGCTCCGCCCTGAAGCATCTGTTTTCCGCCCGCCGCAGCGAATGGGAACGGTTCGACGGCATTTTCGATGCCTTCTGGCTGGGAAAACGCGTGCGCAGCCGGAGCGCGGTTTCGGGACATGCCGGCTCCGGCCTTGAAGCGCTGGAGGGCGGCGGGGCGAAGGGCGGCACGGTGTCGGATCAGGCTCCTGCCGATGGCGGGGAGGCCCAGAGCAGCGGCGAAAGCCGGATGGAGGGCGCCTCCGCGGTCGAGGCGCTCTCCGGCATCGACCTCAGGAAACTCTCCGATCCGGCGGATATGGCGCGGGCGCATGACATCGCCGCCGATCTCGCGCGGGCGATGCGCACGCGGCTCACCCGCCGCGATCTCGCCCGCCGGCGCGGCTACCGCATCGACCTGCGCCGCACGATCCACGGCAATATCGGCCATGGCGGCGTGCCGCTGGATCTCGTCCGGCGCCGGCGCAAGGAAAAGCCGCTGCGCCTCGTCATGCTGCTCGACGCCTCCGGCTCGATGACGCCCTATACGGGGCTCTTCCTGCGCTTCATGCATGGCGTGCTCGATGCCTTTCGCGAGTCGGAGGCCTTCCTCTTCCACACCCGGCTCGCCCATGTCTCCGACGCCATGAAGGAGCGCGATGCGCAACGCGCCCTCGACCGGCTTTCGATGATGGCGGAGGGCGCCGGCGGCGGCACGCGCATCGGCGAATGCCTCGCCACCTTCAACCGCTGGCATGCCGCCCGCGTCATCCATTCGCGCACCTGCGTGATGATCGTCTCGGACGGCTACGAGACGGGCGATGCCGCGCAGCTGGCTCGGGAGATGGCGGCGCTGCGCCGCCGCTGCCGGCGTATTGCCTGGCTGAACCCGATGATGGGCTGGGACGGCTATGCGCCGGAGGCGGCCGGCATCCGCGCCGCGCTGCCGTTCGTCGACCTGCATGCGCCGGCCAATACGCTCGAAAGCCTTGCGGCGCTCGAACCCTATCTTGCGAAACTCTGAGGGAGGTCGCGATGAACGCCCATGTCGATGTGATGGATCTCGCCAACCGCCTCAAATCCGCCGAGGAGGCCTTCGTGCTGGCGACCGTCGTGCGCACCGTCTCGGTAACCGCGGCCAAGGCCGGCGCCAAGGCGGTGATCCGCCCGGACGGTACGATCGTCGCCGGCTGGATCGGCGGCGGCTGCGCGCGCGGCGCGGTGCTGCGCGCCGCCCGCCAGGCGCTGATAGACGGCAAGGCGCGGCTGATCTCGGTGCAGCCGAAGGAGCTTCTGGCCGAACATGGCGTTACGGCGGGCGAATTGCGCGAGGGCATCCAGTTCTCCGCCAACATGTGCCCCAGCAAGGGCACGATGGACATCTTCATCGAGCCGGTGCTGCCGCGCCCCGCGCTCGTCGTCTTCGGGGCGAGCCCCGTCGCAATCGCCGTGGTGGAACAGGCCGCCCTGCTCGGCTTCCACGTCACGCTCGCCGCACCCGCCGCCGACCGCGCCGCACCGCCTATGGCTGATGTCGTGGTGGATGGATTTGCCATCGCCGAACCGCCGGCCGGCAAGATTTTCGCGCTGGTCGCCACCCAGGGCAGCGGCGACCTTGCCGCACTCCAGGCGGCGCTCGCCCTTGAGGCCGATTATTACGGTTTCGTCGGAAGCGGTCGAAAGATGGCCTCGCTCAAGGCCGATCTGTCCCGCGCGGGCATCCCGGCCGAGCGACTCGACCGGATCAAGGGGCCGGCGGGGCTCGATCTCGGCGCCATCACGCCGGAGGAAATCGCCCTGTCCATCCTCGCCGAAATTCTCGTCATCCGCCGCCGCGACCAGCGCGGCCACACCACCACACCCTGAAAGGACATTTCTCATGGACATGAACGGCAGCGAACGGATCGAAGCCCCGGTGCAGACCGTCTGGCAGGCGCTGAACGACCCGGACATCCTGCGCCAGTGCATTCCCGGTTGCGAGACGCTGGAAAAGACCTCCGACACGGAGATGACGGCGACCGTCGCGCTGAAGGTCGGGCCGGTGAAGGCGCGCTTCCAGGGCACGGTCCAGCTCCTGAACCTCGATCCGCCGCATTCCTACACGATCAGCGGCGAAGGCAAGGGCGGCATGGTCGGCTTCGCCAAGGGCGGCGCGGATGTGGCACTCACCGAGGACGGGCCGGATGCGACCCTGCTCACCTATGTCGTCAAGGCCGAGGTCGGCGGCAAGATCGCCCAGCTCGGCAGCCGGCTGATCGATTCCACGGCGAAAAAACTGGCGGCGCAGTTCTTTGCCGACTTTACTCAGAAGGTTGCAAGGGTGCGGGAAGAGATTGCGAGTTGAGTCTCTAATACCATGAAAACGCCGGCAACAACGAACCGAGCTATTGAAACCATTGCGGCGCGAGAAATGAAGAATGATACAACAAAAGCCTTGCCAACCGGGTCGTTCCACATATGCGTCAAAGCCCAAAAGGGGCCTCTCCCTCTGGTTCCATCATGTCAGCTCGATTGGGCCCGGAGCTGTCGAGCAGAGCGGCGGTGATCATGTACACCATGCCCAAGACTGGCGAACTCTTCGATTTAGAAGGCAGGAGCCACAACGTAAGTCCACATAGCGTTGCCGGGGCGTGAGCCGAGCCATTCCGCTGTGAGCGTTGAACCGTTGTCTCAGCAAGGTGCGTCATCCACATTGAAGGCTCGGTCTGCAAAGCTCCATAATGCGGCGGCCAAGCTGCGATTAGAGCGGCGCAATTCCGTGAAAGGCGTGAGTGAGCAATTCACGGAGTGGTTGACGATGAAGTGGACGAGGATTCCAATATGGATTGGAAAGTGCCTGATCAAGTGCCGCGTCGATGCCATCTTCCCGCATGCCGAGATCCTTGAGCGCCATCGTCGCACCGAGGCGGCTGGAAAGCTCGTAGAGTCCCCGCGCCGGTTCCGTGGAGCCAAGCGCTCGATTCACACGCGCCATCGCGTCGGGCGTAGCGGCGCGATTGTATGCCACTACATGTGGCAAGACCGCCGTGTGAAGCTGCGCATGGGGAAGATCAAACATCCCGCCGAGCGTGTGGCAGAGCTTGTGATGCAGCGCCATTCCGACTGAGCCAAGGCAAACGCCGCACAGCCAGGCACCGTAGAGAACATCGCTTCTCGCCGAAACGCTCGTCGCATCCTGCTGGAGCACTGGCAACCCGCCCGCGATGGCGGAAATTCCCTCTTCGGCCATCAAGCAGGTCACGGGATTTGTTTCGCGGGCGTAAAGAGCCTCGACGGCATGTGCGATCGCATTCATTCCACTGGTCACCGACATGGTGAACGGAAGCGTCATCGTTAAATCAACATCGTAGATGATGACTTCCGGTAATATAGACGGGGCCGACTTCGTCACCTTCCGACCGTTTTCAGTCTCGCCTAAGATCGGAGTGGCTTCTGAGGCGGTACTCCACAAGTTAACGGGGCAATTCGTATTGGATGTCCTCGATGAGCGCTACCAGTTCAGAGTCCTCGATCTTCAGAACTCCTGCTGTAGACGATGACAAAGCATGCTTTCTGAGGATCGACCGCCCTTCCATCCCTCGGCTATGCGAGTATTTGCGCCCTAAGCAGCCTCTTGACATCCTCGTCACTGAGACCATGACGCGTTGCAAGTTCATGCGTGTGCTCTCCGAGAGTCGGCGGCTGCATGCGTATGCCTAAGGCCAGCTCATCGACGAACATCGGCAATCTAGGAAGCTTCGCAGTGCCGCCGCGCACCAGGCTAGTCTCCACCAGCCAGTTGTTGGCGTTCAGGTGCGGATCTTCGAAGAGGTCGCCGGGCGTGGCAACCGGTGCGGCGGGAATGGCATTGGCGACCAGAATGTCCATGAAGGCCTGCCGGCTGTATCCGGCGGCGATCCCCGCGATGATGGCCTGCAACGCCCCGTGCTCGGTAAGGCGCTTTTCATTTGTCGTATAACGGGGATCGGTGAGAAGCGCCTCCTGGCCGAACGCCTTGCAGAATGCCGCCCAATGCCGGTCGCTTGTTATGCCGACAAAGACGATTTCATCGTCTCCAGTGCGAAACGTCTCGTAGATGGCCCACGATCGGCCGCGCACGGGCATGGGCTTGGCCGGTATGCCGGTCGCCGCCTCACCCGCCATATGCTGGCCCACCAGGAACGCGGCGGTTTCGAACAGGGCGCTTCCGACCTTCGCGCCGAGACCGGTCCTGTCGCGTTGCCTGAGGGCGGTGAGAATGGCCATTGCGCCGAAGACACCACCGAGGATATCGACGATCGAAGCGCCCGCACGCATGGGTTTTCCGGGCTCGCCGGTCATATAGGCCAGGCCGGCCATATACTGGACAACCTCGTCGAGAGCGGGGCGGGTCTCGTAGGGGCCGGGCAGGAAGCCCTTGAGCGTGCAGTAGATCAGGCGGGGATTCAGTTTCGAGACCTCCTCATAGCCCAGTCCGATGCGCTCGGCCGTGCCCGGAGCATAGTTCTCGACAAGGACATCGGCATCGCGGATCATCGCGTGCGCGAAAGCACGCCCCTCTTCCGACTTGAGATCGATGCCGATGGATTTCTTGTTCCTGTTGAAATAGGCGAAGGTGCCCGCGACGAACCCTTTCAGGTTTCGCGTCCGGTCTCCCAGGGGTGCAGGCTCGACCTTGATGACTTCGGCCCCGAGGTCAGCCAGGACCAGTCCGCAGGACGGCCCCATGATCGTATGACAAAACTCCAGAACCCTGATGCCCGAGAGTGGCAAATCCACCGTCGCCGCATCGGCGTCTGCCGGGGACTGAGATTGGTCCGACATTTTCATTTCCTTCTGTCTGCGCAGTATGTCTTGCGTCATGGTCTCTTCGTTGGTCCGGGCGGCCGCACCCGCCTAGCTAGCGGCCTCGGGGGCATCAAAGATCCAGAGATGTTCCGGCTGTATTTCCAGCCAGTGATCGTCGCCGGAAATCTGCCGTTCGCCGTAGACACGCAGCAGCGAGGGTCCGAACCGGAAGAAATGCTCCCACCGGCTGCCGCCGAACATGGAATGAGCGAGGGGAAGCGGGAACCGGTTGAGGCCGCTACCGGCGCCGGCGACCTGAATGCGTTCGGCGCGGACGACCGCCACGACGGCACTTCCGACACGGTAATTTCCGCGCGTCTCGCCGACCAGCTCGATATCGGAGGCCTCGCAGCGAATACGGGTGCGCCCGCCTTCCAGGATTTCGACGACCGTACCGAGAATCCGGTTGTTCGTGCCGAAGAACTCCGCGGAAAAGATGTTGGCGGGATTGTTGTATATGCCGACCGGCGTATCCTGCTGCACCACGTTCCCGTCGGACAGCAGGATGATCCGGTCGGCGAGCGCCATGGCCTCCGCCTGGTCGTGGGTCACCATGACCGCCGACAGCTGCAGATCGACGATCAGGCTGCGCAGCCACGCCTTGGCTTCGTCCCTGAGCTTGGCGTCGAGGTTGGACAGCGGCTCGTCGAGGAGGAGAACCGGCGGCTTGTAAACGAGCGCGCGCGCGATCGCGACCCGCTGCTGCTGGCCGCCGGAAAGCTGGTGCGGGAAACGTTCGGCAAGGCCGGAAAGGCCGAGTTCCTTGAGCGCGTCATGAGTGCGCGTCGCTATCTCCAGCTTGTCCACCCCGCGCAGCTTCAGACCGTAGGCGACATTGTCGAACACGCTGCGGTGCGGCCAGAGGGCATAAGACTGGAAAACCAGGCCGAGGTCGCGTTTCTCCGCGGGAACATCGAGCCGGCGATCGCCCTGGAACAGGACTTTCTCGTCGATCCGGATGGAGCCGAGCTGCGGGGCTTCAAGGCCGGCGATCGCCCGCAGCAGCGTAGTCTTGCCGCTTCCCGAAGGACCGAGCAGGACCACGACCTCGCCGCGCCCCACCTCAAGCGAGACGCCCTTCAATATCTTGAATGCGCCGAAGCTGACGTGAAGATCTGTGATAACCAGATTACCCATGCAAGCGAACTCCAAAACGGAATGCAGTAATCACGCCGATGCCGATCAGGACGAGATTGATGACGGCGAGCGCCGCCACCTGGTTCATCGAGCCCGTCTCCGAAAGCGTGACAAGAAGAGCGCCGATCACCTCGGTGCCGGATGTGAGCAGATAGACGCCGGTCGAGTATTCCCGTTCGAACATCAGGAACACGAGAAGCCAGCTCGTCAGCAGCCCCACACGGATGAGGGGCAGGGTCACGTCGAACATCGCCCGCCGGCGGGTCGCGCCGATGCTGACCGCCGCCTCCTCCAACTCCTTGCCGACCTGGACCAGCGAACTCGAAACCAGACGCGCACCATAGGGAAGCCAGACCACCGTATAGGCCAGCCAGATGCTGAAAAGCGTCGCGCGAAGCGGTGCCAGAGGGCTGATGAATAGGAACACCCACAGGAAGGCGAGGCCGGCGAGAAGCCCCGGAATGGCGCGCGGAACCAGGATCAGATAATCCATTAGATGGGTCCACTCGTCATTGCGCCGGTGCGCGGCAAAGGCGATCGCTGCATAACAAGCGACGGCAAGGCCGCCGCCGACCACGCCAATGAGCACGCTGTTGCGAATGCCGCGCACCAGCACGGGCTCGCTGAAGACGAAGCGGAACTGGTCCAGCGTCAGCACGTCGAAGAGATTGACGTTCGGCCCCCAATACGTGACGAATGCGCGCAGCGTGATGCCGGAGATCGGCACGATGACGGTCACGACAAGCCAGGCGAGCGCCAGCATCAGGGCGGGATAACGCCAGGCGCCAAGCGTGAGCGGCCTCTGGCGCGCCGCCTTGCCCCGCACCGTCACGAACTTGTCCGCCACCTTAAGATAATGCCGCTGCAGCATCACCAGCGGGAAGGTCAGGAGGACGATCAGCACGGCGACCGTCGCCATGAGGTGATAGGCGGGGACGCCGAGGCGGGTGGTCAGCTTATAGAGATAGACCGCGAGCATGCTGAAATTGTTCGAGTTGCCCAGAACGAGGGCGAGGCCGAACATCTCCACGCCGGCAAAGAAGACCAGCACTGCGCTGAACATCAGGGCCGGCGCCACGAGAGGCAGGTTGACGTCGAGGGCGACCCGCAACGGGCCGGCGCCGGTGGTCCGCGCGGCCTCCTCGACATCCGAGCCCACGCCCTTGAGGGCGGTCGAGACATACAGGAAGACGTAGGGAACATGGCTCAGCCCGCCGATCACGGCAATGGCGACCGGCGAATAGATGTTCCAGGGCGCGACGCCGAAGAGCTGCTTCGACCAGACGGTGTAAAAGCCCACCGGGCCGGCCGCGACGACGTAGCCGAGCGCGAGAACCACGGGGGACACGAGAATAGGCACGAGGATGAGCGGCTCCAGAGCAGCGCGTCCCGGTATGTCGGTGCGAGCGACGAGGAGCGCCAGCAAGGCGCCCAGCGGCAGGGCCACCACCAGCATGCCCGTCGCCACGAGCAGTGAGTTCCGCAAGGCAACCCAGAACTCCGGATCCCTCAGGACGAAGCCGAAGGCGTCGAGCGTGAAATGCGAATCCGCATGGAAGAACGGGCCGGACAGAACACTCTGGTAGACGAGAATTCCAAGGGGCAGACAGACAGCGCCTGCCGTCACCAGGATGACCACCGCCCGCGATGGGTTCATTATCATGAAAAATTTTCCTGTTTGTATTGCGCCTAAGACCTTTTGCCCTGCGCGCGTCTTGAAAGCGGCATTCCGAACGCCAGCGGTCGGCACATCGCCGAGGTCCCGTTCCGGCGATACCGGGACGGGACTGGTTCCATCCGCATGAATGTGAGGTCTCATGCGGCGCGCCGGATCCTCACTGGCCCGCGCTCAGCGAGCTCTTCCAGGTGTTGAGGAATTCGAGCCGCTTGTCCTGGTCGAGAAATTCCAGCAATCCCGGACCCATGACCGGCGGCTTCAGCCGGTCGCCATAGGTCTTGGTCAGGTCTTCCCGGGTCATCGGTCCGGTCACGTCGTCGCGGAGCGAGTGGAATCCCATCCCGTCGATGATCTGCTGACCGCGCTGCGAGAGCATGTAGTCGAGGAAGAGCTTTCCGGCATTGGGATTCTGCGCCTTGGCGGTGACGAAGGCCATTCGGGACGCGATGACGAGATAATCCTGCGGGAAGACGATGCCGAGGCTCGGATTGTCGCGGCCGTAGGATGACGCATGGCTCGGCTGATTGTAGCCGAACACGTTCTCGCCCGAAGCGATGCTCTCGATCATTTCGCCGGTGCTGGAATAGAACCGGGAGGACGCCGCGCCGAGCGCCCTTGCGAGCGTCCAGAATTCGGGAATGATCTTGCTGTCCTGCGTGATGGCGAAAAAGCCGAGGCCGGCCGTCTCGATATTGTAGGAGGCGATGCGCCCGCTGAACGTATCGAGGTTCTCGGTGATCAGCCGGGCGATGTCGGCATGCGTCTGCGGCACCTGCTCAGGCTTCAGCGCATCCTTGTTGTAGGCGAAGATCATCGGTTCGAATGTCGTCCCGTATGCGCCCTTGCCCTGCCAGACGGCCCAGTCGGGAAGATGCGCGCTTTCGGGAGACGCATAATCCAGCGAGTGGCCGTCCGTGACGAGCTTGGCCTGGAGATCCAGCGCCGAGCTCCAGAGCACATCCGCCGATTGCGCCCCGCCGGCGGCCTCGCTGATGAAGCGATTGTAAATGACCACGGTGTTGAGGTCGTTGAGCTCCACCGTAATACCCGGATACTCCGCCTGGAAGCCCTCGATGAGCGGACGCAGCGTCGTCGTGCTCAGCGGCGCGTAGAGGACGACCTTACCCTCGGCGGTCGCCGCATCGACGATGGCCTGATAGTCTGGCGGATAATAGTCGGGAAATGCCGAAAACGCGGAGGCCGGCATGAGAGCCAGACCCGTCGCGATCATTGCCGAATACCACTTCATATATTCCTCCCAGAAAATGTTCTATGTGCCGGACCGAGCGACCTGCCTGTGCTTTGAACGGCGTCCCTCCGCATATGTCCGTCTTCTGCGCGCATCGTGCCTTCAGTTCGCCGAAGACACAAACACAGACGGGCAGTCCGGCACGGTCGCTTCGCCACCGGATGACCGTATGGGATGAGCAAATAGGCAGCAAATGCGATAATCGCGGCGCGGTCATAGCTAGGCGTTATGACCTCTCGCAGGATAGCGCCGCCCGCCGCAGGATCGGGGGAGCGAAGCCGGGACAGGCGCGGCCATACCCTGGCGTTATGACCGCGCCATAAATATTTAATTTGAAGCACAATCACGCGTCTTGTTAGGTCCCATCACCTCACGATCCGCTTGCAGGCCCCAGCGGCCGGGCGATCGTGACAAGGAGGAGGAGAGACTGGCATGAGCGTGATAGCGGCGATCGAAGCCTGTACCGTCAATCTGCCGCTTGCCAAGCCGGTCCAGTTGTCGACACGCCGCATCGAGAAGCGCTGGTATACTCTTGTGCGGGTGCGGTGCACGGATGGCAGCATCGGCATCGGAATCTGCCATGGCGGCACGCGCTATGGAGGGCTGGCCACGACGGCGGTCAGGGAACTGTTCAGCCCCCTCCTGGCCGGCGAGGATCCGCACCGCACGGAAGGCCTGTGGCAGGCCATGTACCAGGACTCCCTTCTCAACGGGCGGACCGGCGCGGTGATGCGGGCGCTGAGCGCGGTGGACATCGCCCTTTGGGACCGGAACGCGAGGAAAAGCGGCCTCCCGCTCTGGCGTTATCTCGGCGCAGTGTCGAAGGGCACGATCCCGACCTATGCGAGCGGCGGCTACTATGCGGAAGGCAAGACCCCCCAGGATCTTGGCGACGAGGTCGCAGGCTATGTGGCGGCGGGGTTCAAGGCCGTGAAGATCAAGATCGGCGCGGCTGCCCCCTCGGTCGACCTCGCGCGGGTCGCCGCGGCACGCGCCGCCCTCGGCGACGACGGGCTGCTGCTGCTCGACGCCAACAATGCATGGAACAACCTCGCATCGGCGCTCGAGGCGTTGAGGCCCATGCTCGACTATCGTCCGTTTCTCATCGAGGAGCCGTTCGGTCCGGACGACAACGACAATCACGCCCGGCTGGCTGCGGCCTTGCCCGTATCTATCGCGACCGGAGAGCTGGTCGCCGGACGCTGGGGGCACCGGGAACTGATGGAGCGCGCGCGCATCACCGTTCTCCAGCCCGACGTGGCGGTTTGCGGCGGCGTCACCGAATTCCGCAGGATCGCCGCGACGGCGGCAAGTTCGGGCGTCGCGATCGCCCCGCATTCGCTTCAGGACATTCACGCGCATCTTGTCGCCTCCACACAAAACGCCCTGTTCCTCGAATATTTCCCGGACGATTCCATCGTGCCGGTCGGAAAGCTTTTCGACAGGCGCCTGCATCTGCACGGCGGAAACGTCGACCTGCCACAGCAGCCGGGTCTCGGCTTCGATTTCGACGAGGATGCCGTGTCGCACTTCCAGGTTGACCCCTGGTCATAGCGTATCAAACGTCGGCGCCTCGTTTTTCAGGGAAGAGAAAACATGAAAATCAAAGACATATCTTCGATCACCGTCGATAATTTCCGCACCAACTGGGTTTTCGTCGTCGTGACGCTGGAGGATGGCACACGCGGCTATGGAGAATCGACGCTGATCGGCACGGAAACGGCTGTCGCCGCCATCATCGCCCTATGGAGCGAACGGCTCATCGGACAGTCGGTCCTCGACGCCGCGGTCATCCAGGCAAACCTGCAACGGGAAAGCTACTGGCTGACGGGACCGGTCATGTCGGCTGCCCTTAGCGCACTCGATATCGCCATATGGGATGCGAAGGCGCGAGCGCTCGACGTCCCGCTCTATGCCCTTCTCGGTGGGCGCGTCAGAAGCCGCATCCCCGTCTATGCGAACGGCTGGTATGTCGGCGCGAAAACACCGGCCGAGTTTGCCGCAAAGGCCGTCTCGATCGTCGATCGCGGCTTCCGCGCCCTCAAGTGGGACCCTTTCGGCAAGGCCTACCAGACGATGAACCGTGGGGATATCAACGCCTCGATGGAATATGTCGCCGCGGTTCGTGCCGCGGTCGGGCCGGATATAGACTTGATGATCGAGGGGCATGGCCGTTTCAACGTCAATACCGCGATCGAGATCGGCCGCGCGCTGGAGGACTTCAGGGTCAGCTGGTTCGAGGAGCCGATACCGCCCGGCCGGCCGTTCGAGATGGCCGAGGTACGCCGCGCGGTCAATGTTCCGATCGCCGCCGGCGAACGGTGCTATTCGCGGTTCGACGTCGCCAGTCTCGTCCAGGCGCGGGCCGTCGACGTCCTGCAGCCCGACATCGTCCATATCGGCGGGTTCAGCGAGATGGTGCTCGTCAACGGACTGGCCGACAGCCTCAGCCTGCCGATGGTCCCGCACAATCCCAACGGCCCCGTCTGCCATGCCGCATCCATGCACATGGCGATGGCCTGGAACGCGATGGGCTCCCTGGAGATCATGGTGACGGACGTGCCCTGGCGCCGCCGCATCGCCGACGAGGGCTGCACGTTCCGCGACGGCTGCCTCGAACTGTCGGACCGGCCCGGGCTCGGCCTGAGCCTCGATCTCGACGAGGCGAGAAAGTTCCCTTACCAGCCGCATGCGCTGCGCCATTTTTCCGGCAAGCTCACCAATATCCGTCCCTCGGACGCGGAGGCTTGGTATGACGCCGCGTGACGCAAGGATGCCGCCGTTCCGGAGCCGTGCACGATGAGCGGGATCACAGTCGGCCTGTTGATGCCGCACAATCCGGAGGTCCAGACCATCATCGCCGCGGCGACGCCGCAAACATGGACGCTGGTTTCGAGCGACGGGGCGGCCGGAAGCGGCCGCTTCCATGAAAGCGCTCCCCTCTTCGATTACCTGATCGTCTATGGCGAGAAGCTCGACAAGGCGCTTTTCGAGCGCGCCACCCGCCTGCGGATGATCCAGAAGTTCGGCGTCGGTTCCGATGACATCGATACGGCGGCCTGCGCCGCGCGGGGCATCGCACTGGCCGTATGCACGGTCGGAAGCGACAGCGCCGTCGCCGAACACGCCATCGCGCTGATCCTCGCGGCCCTCAAGCGCATTCCCGATCTCGATCACGGCGTGCGCCACGAACGGGCATGGCCGCGCTGGGAATATCGAGGCCGGATCCGCCAGCTGGCGGGAAGCACCGTGGGCGTCGTCGGCTACGGCGGCATAGGCCGGGCGACAGCATGGCGGCTGAGAACACTCGGCGCCCATGTCCTGGTGCACACGCGGCGCGAGGTCGACCTTGCCGCGGACGCATTCGACAGTTCCGCCTGCGAATTCGGATCGCTGCGCCATACGCCGCATGTCGAGAGGCTGTTCGACGAGGCCTCGATGGTGAGCCTTCACTGCCCGCTCACCCCCCAGACCCGGGGCATGGTGACGGAAGACCTCCTGAACCGGCTCGGCCCGGAGGGGATTCTCATCAACACCGCGCGCGGCGCCGTCGTCGACGAGGACGCGCTGACGCGCGCCCTTGCCGAAGGGCGGCTCGGCTTTGCCGCGCTCGATGTCCTTGCCGCCGAGCCGCCGCCGGCGTCCCTGCCTCTCCTGTCGCTGTCCAACGTGATTGTGACGCCCCATGTGGGCGGCGGCGGCCTCGATGTGATCCGGGCCAAGGCGGCATTCGTGGTGGCCAATATCGAGGATCATCGCGCCGGGCGCCCTGTCCGGACGCGGATTTTATAAAACCGTACACGGCCGGCCGGCCAGCCCGTGAAGATGGAGAGACCCATGACGCTTCCCAGCTCGGTGGTGATTTCGGAAGAAGGCCCGCGCGAGGGCTTCCAGATCGAGCCCGGCCCCATCGCGGCCGCCGACAAGATCGCGCTGATCGATGCCCTCGGCCGGACGGGGCTGAAATACATACAGGCCGTTTCCTTCGTCAATCCGAAGCGCGTGCCCGGCATGGCCGATGCCGAGGAGGTGGTCGGCGGGATGACCCTTACCCCCGGCGTCGAGTATTCGTCGATCTGGTTCAACGAGATCGGCCTGCTGCGCGCCTGGGCGCTGCGCAACCGGCTGACGATCGCAGGCAAGATCCGCGCCTATCCTTCCGATGCCTTCCTGAAGAAGAACCTCAATCGCTCGCATGAAGAGCACCTGGAATATACGCGCTATGAAATAGGCCGCTACAAGGACATGGGGATACCGGTCAGCGAGGCATCGGTCACCGCTGCCTTCGGCTGCAACTTCGCCGGAGAGATTCCGGTCGAAAGGGTTCTTTCGGAAATCAGCGCCCTCAAGGCGCTGATCGTCGAGCACGATCTGCCGATCAACGTCATCTCGCTTGCCGACACCATGGCCTGGGCGACGCCCAACACGATCAAGCGCGTCGTCGGCGCCGTTCAGGACCGTTTTCCCGAATTCAATGTCAGCCTTCACCTGCACGATACGCGCGGCATGGCCATCGCCAATGCCTTTGCGGGGCTGCAAATGGGTGTCGTCTATTTCGACGCGGCCGTCGGCGGGCTCGGCGGCTGCCCCTTCGCGGCCCATCGCGGCGCGGCCGGCAATATCAGCACGGAGGACCTGGTCTTCATGTGCCACGAAATGGGGATCGAGACCGGGATCGACCTCGACGCCCTGATCGAATGCGCCTTGCTGGCGGAACGGATCGTCGGCCATCCCCTGCCCGGACAGGTGATGCGGGGCGGTACGCTGGCAAAGTTCCGCGAAGGCGCCCGGTCGAGATAGCCTTCTTATGCTTGCCTACGACAGGCCGGCACAGGCCTGTCTGTCGGCAAACTCATGAAGCTCCTTGATGAGCGCCGCGGTCAACCGGGAAATCGACGGCATCTTCCGATAGATCACCAGCGGCGTGATCGAGACCGCCGGGCGGAACGGGCGCACGACGACGTCCGGCAGAACATGGGAAAGGTGCAGCAACGGCGGAACGATCGCCGTGCCCATTCCGCCATGCACCAATGACAGGGCGACGATGGAATGATCGCACTCCACATCGATGGTCTTGTCGGGAAGCACGGTCCGGAACAAGCTGCGGACCGCGCCGCCCGGAGGGGTCGTCCGGTGAAACGATATGATCCTTTCGTCTTCCAGATCGGCGGCATGAATTTCTGACTTCATCGCCAGCGGGTTGTCGGCTTTCATCAGGCAGATGAGATCCATGGCGCACAGATCCTCGGCGACGATCGAGGGATCCTTGACCGGGCCGTAGAGGATACCGACATCAGCCTGGTGCAGGGAGACGCGCGTGGTGACCTGGGTCGTCGTCAGAACCTTCACCGACAGTTCGACGCGCGGCCGGTCCTTCATGAAATGGGCGACGGGCAAGGGCAGGAACGTGGCGGCCAGATTGGGCGTCGCGGCGATCTGCATGCGGCCCGACAGGCTGTCGCGGAAATCGAGAGCCGCCTGCCTGACCTTGCTGATGTTGTCGAAGATGGTCTCGGCGATGACGAAGAGATGGTTGGCCTCTTCCGTCGGATGGATTCTGCCGCTGCGCCTGATGAACAGCTTCATGCGCAGCTGGTCTTCCGTGTGGCGCAGGATGCGGCTCACCGCCGGCTGCGATATGCCCAGCATCTGCGCGGCACCGGTGACGCTGCCGGTGCGCATGATTGCCCAGAAGACCTCGAGCTGCCGTATGTTCATCGTACCTCCCGAACGGATCGAGCCGTCGTTTCCATGAGCCCGCCCCGTTTTCGCACGGATGGAAGCCGCTGTATTCCCGCAAATCGCTTGTGCCCGCAAACGGACCCCCGTCTCGCTCTCCTCGTGCGACTAAGCTCCGCCCTCCTCTTCCAGCGACGCAATGATGTGTTCGCGCTGGGGAAACGCCCAGCAACAGCCCCCCAGCAACAATGCGGCCCCGGCGACGACCGGCCAACGCAATCCGAATTGCGCGGACGCCAGGCCCATGCCGAGCGCTCCCAGCGCCGGACCGCCACGGAAAATCAGGCCATAGATGGCGAGCACCCGACCGCGCATTTCCGCTTTGACGGAAAGCTGTATCGCGGTCTGGGCCGAGATCGACGCGCGGGCCATGCCAAAGCCCGCCACCACCAGTGCGGGCACGGCGATCCAGAGCGAGGACGTCGAGACGAAGACGAGGATGGCAATCGCAAGCAGCGCGGCGCTGGCGACGATCATGCCGACGAGCGCGCGCGGGGAGGCCTGGGCGTTGATGCTGAGGCCGGCGAGCATCGCCCCCACCCCCATGGACGCTGTCAGGATCGCCAGGCTCGTCGACCCCGATCGGAAGACATCGGCAGCAAAACCCGGCAGGAGCTCGACGATCGGCCGGCCGCCGACGCTGACCGCGATCAGTGTCACCAGCAGCACCCGCAGACCGGCATTGGTGACGAGATACCGCAGCCCCTCCGCCATTCGCTGCATGAAATTGCCGGACCGGGCGGCCGGCAGATTATCGGACACGATATCCAGTTTCGACAGGATGACCAGGAACGCGATGAACGACACGGCATTGGAGGCGAACACGATCGAGGGGCCGGACCAGTACAGCAGCAGGCCGGCGACTGCCGGGCCGATGAACCGGGCGAGGTTGAAGACGATGGAATTGATGGCGACCGCAACCGGAATGTCGGCCCGCGGGACAAGGGAGGGAACAAGGGCAAGCCGCGCCGGCTGGTCGAAGGCCGATACCGTTCCGAGGAACAGCGTCAGCGCGAACAGCAGCCAGATATTGATGACGCCCGTCACGGTCGCACCGAAGAGCAGCAATGCATGCGCCATGGCCGCCCTCTGCGTGACATTCAGAATGCGCAGGCGATCCCTTCTGTCCGCCAGCGTGCCGGCAAAGGGCGCCGCAACGACGGTCGGAAACAGGTCCGAGAATGCTATCAGCCCCAGCCAGACACCCGATCCCGTCAGCTCCCAGGCAAGCCATCCGACGGTCAGGCGCTGCATCCAGGTTCCGACGAGCGATATCGCGTTGCCGGTCGCATAGAGCCGGTAATTGGGATGCCGGAGCGCGGAAAGGATCGCAGAAAGGCTGGAGCGCACGGTCATCGCCCGCCGCCGCTCTGGAGAAAGACCTTAGCCACCGAATTTCACCCCGAAGAGCGAGCGTGCGCCATATATGAAGAACATCGTGAGGATGATCTGCACAGTGGAGAGCATCGCGACCATTCCCATGTTGCCGTTTGCCCAATACAGCAGCAACGAGGCCCCCAGCACCTCGTTGCCCGGCGTGAACAGAAAGACGGCGGTCGTATATTCCTTCAGGCAGAAGACGAAGATCAGGGCGAAGCTGGAGAACATGGCCGGCTTCATCAGCGGCAGGACGATCGTCCTCGTCGTGCGCCACCAGTCCGCGCCGATCACCCGGGCGCTGCTGTCGAGCTCCTTGCCGATCTGCATGAGGCTTGGCGACAGGGCCCCGAAGGCGAGCGGAATGAAGCGCATGATGTAGGCCAGCATCAGGATCCAGATGGTGCTGCGCAGCCAGCCCATCGGCGGGATGATCACCATGGCATAGAAGAACCCCATGCTGGCCACGAGCCCCGGAATGGCGCGCGGCAACAGCGCCACATATTCGAAGCTCCGGTGGAAGCGGAACTGCGAACGGTGAACCACGACGGTAATCATGGCGACGAAGAACGTCCCGATCGCCGCCCCGAGTGCGGCGATGACGAGCGTGTTGACGATGGCCCGGATGTTGGATTCGTACGAGAAGGCCGCGACGATGTGCCTCGACGTGAAATAATGCCAGAAAGGCGCGAGCGGCGACAGGACGGACACGCTCGCCCGAAGGAACAGGATGCCGAGCGGAACGCCGATGAAAATCACCGCATAGGTGAAAAGCAGCAGGAATGCCGGCCAGCGGAACAGGCCGAGTTCCACGGTGCGCGGCCGGCTGGCCTTGCCGCCGACGGTGACGAAGCGGCGCGAATTGCGCAGCATCCGCCGCTGCAATGTCAGAAGCAGGAAGATGACGATGATGAGGAACAGCGCCGCCGTCGAAACGATGCCGTAGTCCGGCCGCGCCGCGGCGAAGCCCTGGGTATAGAGCAGCGTCGCGAAGAGGTTGATGCCGGCCGGTTCGCCGAAGACGAGCGGAATGGCCAGCATTTCCAGCGCGCCGGTGAAATTCAGGATGATGCTGTAGAAGATCGCCGGCAACAGCAACGGCAGGGTGACCGCCCAGAGCGTGCGGAACGGACCGGACCCGCAGGTCCGCGCGGCATCCTCGAGCGTCGCCTCGGAGAGCGCCGTCGACGCCGAGCAGTAGAGGAAGGTCAGCGGCGCGATCGAGACGCCGGCGATGAGCGACATCCCGCCGAGCGAATAGAGGTTCCACGGCTCGACGCCGAGAACGGACTTTATCATCAGCGTGATGTATCCGGCCGGGCCGTAGACGATGAACCAGCCGAAGGCCATGACGAGATGCGAAATGAAGATCGGCCAGAGCAGCAACCCGCTCAGGAACCGTCGCCCCGGCATGTTCGTCCGCCCGATCAGGATCGCGGCGATGACGCCGATCGACGTGCCGATAAGGGTGGACAGGAGCGCGAAAACGAGGGTGTTCCAGATGGCTTCCAGGAACACCGGGGACGAAAGAAGCCGGACATAGTTGTCGAGCGTGTATTGCTGGCCGGTGTCATAGAGGGGCCGGTCGACAAAGGACTGGTAGATGATCGGCGAAATCGGCCCCAGGACCAGGACAATCGTGAAGGCGTAAAGTGCATATTGGATCAGTGTGGACCGGTCGATCCCGAAGGAGCGCGGCCGGAACGATGCGTTTGCCTGATCGGTGGTCCCGTCTGCGAACTGCGCCATGTGCAGGAATCCTCAATTTCCGCCGCTGAACTGCGAAAAAGCCCAGCGGAAACAGAGTGTCGGTAAAGGGGGAGTACCGGCCACGCCGGAGGTCCTCGTCGAGGCGGACGCTCCGGGCTGTCAGGCCCGGAGCGTCGCGCTTTTCGCAGCTGGCCGGCAACGGAATGCCGGTCAGGCGATGCCGTTGGCCGCCTTCCACTTCGCGACGAACGTCTCGTATTGCTTCGGCATCTCGGGATCGTAGCCGATGGGCAGGACGTTCGCCTCGCCGACCTGCTCGACGAACGAGGACCGGATGTCCGCACCGTCGAGCTCCTCCTGCCGGATGTCCATCCGCGCCGGCAGCTTGCCCGCGCTCGCATAGGCGATCTGACCGTCGCGCGAGAGCAGGTAGTCCAGCATGAGCCGCGCGGCGTTCGGGCTCTTGCCGCTCTTCGTGATGCCAAGGCCGCGGACCGAAATCGGGCAGCCGTCGAGCGTATAGGAAATGCCCAGGATATCCGCCACGGAAGGGTCCTGGACGGCCACGCGCGCACTCTGGTTGGCGGCGAGATAGGCGAGCGCATATTCCCCCGACAGGGTCTTCTCGATCATCGTGCCCATCGAGCGTTCATAGCGGGTCTGCGGTCCGACGACGCCATACCAATCCCAGATCTTGTCGCCGTGGTGCTTTGCCAGCGTATAGTGCACGCTGTAGCCGAAGCCGGTGAGGTGCGCGCCGTAGCTGGTCAGCTTTCCGTTGAAGATCTCCGGATGGCTACGCACGACCTCGACCATGTCCTCGAAGCGGGTCGGGCGCAGGTTTTCGGGCACCACCAGGCTGTTCCACATGAAGACCACCGGGTCGCCGCCGCCGGTGTAAAGGCCCGGATGGGGCGACGATGCGTGATCCGCATAGGCCGGGGTTTCCGGCGATGCGTAGTCGAGCACCTCGTTGCGCGTAATCAGGTTGAGCCAGGCATCCGGAGCGGCGGCGAAGATGAGGCTCGCCGTCGGGCTGCCCGTGCCGACCTCGTTGAGATAGCGCTCGATGACGCCGTAGTTGTCGCCTTCGAGATAATCGACGGAGAGCCAGGGATAGAGTTTCTTGAACCCGTCGAAGAGCCGCGTCATCTGGGCCGGCGCGACACCGCCGTACATCAGCAGGTTGGGCTCCGAACGGGACGCCTCGACGATTTCCTGATAGCTCGCGGGATAACCGTTCGGCAGGGCCGCCTGGGCCCTCAGGATCGACGGGAACATGCCCGCCAGTGCACCGGCGCCGGTCAGCGCCAGGAATTGTCTTCTTTCAAACATTGTGGTTCCTCCCTTGTTTTCATTTATGCTGTCAGGCCGCCTCCTCGACCGCGGCCGCTTTCCCCGATGGCGCCGGTGCGTCGAAGAGGACGCAGGCTTCGGCGGGAATGTGGATGCTGGCGACCTCCGTGCCGGGCTCCCACTCGCATTCGATCCGCAGCGCGACATCCCCCAGCCGCGCCAGCACCATGTGACGCGCGCCCAGGAACGAGCGCGCCTCGATGTCGACCTCGAAGACATTTTCCGTCCCGGCCCGGGCGGCGTCCCGGGCAAACAGGATCTTCTCGGGCCGCACCGCGATCATCACCTTGCCCGACGTGCCCTCCGGCGGCGGCGAGGGTGTGACAAGCGTTCGCCCGCCATCGAGCTGCAGCCGCGTCGTCCCCTGCTCCACATGCAGGATCTCGCCGCTGAAAATGTTCGCGCTGCCGATGAAGTCGGCGACGAAGGGGCTTGCCGGCGCATGGTAGATGGCCGCCGGGCTGGCGAGCTGGACGATCCTGCCCCCGCTCATGACGGCGATCCGGTCGCTCAGCGCCAGCGCCTCGGTCTGGTCATGCGTCACGTAGACCGTGGTGACGCTGATCCGGCTTTGGATGTCACGCAGCCAGAGGCGCGCCCGCTCGCGCAGTTTCGCATCGAGATTCGAAAGCGGCTCGTCCAGCAGCAGCAGGCGTGGCCGGTAGACGAGGGTGCGGGCGAGAGCGACGCGCTGTTGCTGCCCGCCGGACAGGGCGAACGGGTAGCGGTCGGCGTAGTCGCCCATCTCGACGAGATCGAGCACTTCCTCGATGCGCCGGTTGCGCTCGGCGGCGGGCACCTTGCGCAAGGAAAGCGGGAATTCCAGGTTCTTGCGAACGGTCATGTGCGGCCATAGCGCATAGGACTGGAAGACAAGCCCGATGTCGCGCCCTTCCGGCGGCACGAAAGTCGCGCTCGCACCGTCGAAGAAGACGTGGTCTCCAAGCGTTATCCTTCCGCCGTCAGGGCGGTCGAGGCCGGCGATGGCCCCAAGCGTGGTCGACTTCCCGCAACCGCTCGGCCCCAGCAGGGTCAGGAACTCGCCCTCCTCGACGGT
Organism: Shinella yambaruensis; assembly: GCF_050859155.1. Taxonomy (NCBI): domain Bacteria; kingdom Pseudomonadati; phylum Pseudomonadota; class Alphaproteobacteria; order Hyphomicrobiales; family Rhizobiaceae; genus Shinella; species Shinella yambaruensis. The sequence goes on along the minus strand of NZ_CP150638.1, from coordinate 902,315 downwards.
CAGATCGATATTATCGACGGCGCGCACGGTCCCGAAGGTCTTCGTGAGTCGCTCGATTTTCAGCTGGACCATCGTCCACTCCACTCTCTAACTCGCCGGAAATCCGCAGCCGGCGTGCTGCCCGCAAGGCAGCTGCGGCATCATGCGGTCTTTGCAAGGGCCGCGATCGCGGCATGGTCCGCAAGCAGTCGCTCGGCGCGAAAGGCGACGGGATAGTCGACCATCTTGCCCTCGAAGCTCACGGACGCGGTTCCCGCCTCTATACCGTCGCGAAAGGCCTGGACGAGCCTTTCGGCCCGCTCCACATCCGCCGGCGAGGGCGAAAACTCCTCGTTGAGGATCGGCACGATGGCCGGGTGGATGCAGGAGGCGCCCTGGAACCCGAAGCGCCGCGACTGGCGGACGACGTCCCTGGTGGCATCGAGATTGGTGAAGTCGGCGCCGGAACTGATCAGCCCGATCGGGCTGACGCCGGCGGCCCTCGCCGCGATGACAGCCTGCTGCTTGGGATAAAGCAGCGTATCCACCGACGGCTCGACGCCGATGGCGAGGCTGAAGTCCTCCCCGCCGAGGCCGAAGAACACGACGCGGGGATCGGCGGCGGCGATCTCGTGCATGTGAAAGAAGGCGTCGGCCGTCTCGACCCGCACGCCGAGCGCGATGGAGCCGGGTGCAAATCCCCGCTCGAGCTCCAGCGAAAGCATGATCTCCGAGATTGCCCGGACGTGGTCGGCAGACCGGCATTTCGGCAGAATCACCCCAGCGAGGGCCGGAACGACGACCGCTTCGAGGTCATGCACGGTAAGCCGCGGCGAACTGTTGATCCGCACCAGGAGATTGCGCACCCCGTTGGCCGCAAGCCTTTCGAGCCCCGCCGGCGCTTTGCGCCGGGCCGCCGCCTTTTCAGAATCGGCGATGCTGTCTTCGAGGTCGAGAACGATGCCGTCGGCGCCCCGGGTATGCGCCTTGTCGATATACCGGTCGTTGACGGCGGGCACGAACAGCAGCGAGCGAAGCACGGACCCCAGCCGCGAGGGTGCGGGAGCGTTGAGCGTGGTCATGAAATGATCCCCTCCTCGCGCAATGCGCTGCGCGCCGTTTCGTCAAAACCCAGTTCTTCCAGGATTTCCGAATTGTGTTCGCCAAGCTTGGGTGCGGGACGATAGAAATCGCCCGGCGTCTTGGAGAAGCGCGGGAAGATGTTGTGCATGGGAAGCGAGCCGAGCTCCTCGTCCGGCACTTCCACCAGGATTTCGCGCTCGATGAAGTGCGGATCCTCGACGATCTGGCTGATGTTGTAGACCGGCCCGACGGTGATTTCATGCTTGCGGAAAAAGGCGAGGTTCTCGTCGAGGGTCCGCTCCCGGATCCATCCGCCGACGATCGCATCGACCTCATGGCGGTGCTTGAAGCGCTCCGTGTTGGTGCTGTATCGGGGGTCGCTCAGCATGTCCTCGCGCCCGATCGCCCGGAACAGACGCGCGACCATGGTGGGCATGGAGGCGGACATGGCCACCCACCGATCGTCGCTGGTCTTGTAGACGTTGCGCGGGGAAGACGTGCTGGACGCGCTCCCGACCCGCTTCTTCACGGTCCCGGTCAATCTGTAGCGCGAAGCCTCCGGGCCGAGGATGGCATACATCGGCTCGAGCAGGGACAGGTCGATCACCTGGCCGGAGCCGCCTTTCACGTCCCGATGATAGAGAGCCATCATCATGGCCATGGCGCCGGTCAGGCCCGTCACGTTGTCGGCAAGCGCCAAAGGCGGAAGCACGGGTTCGCGATCCTCGAAGCCGGACCGTTCGGCATAGCCGGACATCGCCTCGACGAGAGTTCCAAACCCGCCATAGGAGCGATACGGGCCGGTCTGGCCGAAGCCCGATATGCGCAGCACAACAAGGCGCGGATTGCGCTCCAGCAGCAGGTCGGGGTGCAGCCCCATCTTCTCCAGAGTGCCTGGCCGGAAGTTCTCGACCAGACCGTCCGCCGTCTCAACAAGCTTGAACAATATCTCCCTGCCGCATTCACTGCGCAGATCGAGCGTGAGACTCCGCTTGTTGCGGCTGTATTCCTTCCAGTGAAGCGCTACACCCGCTCCATGCCACTTCCGGAAAGGATCTCCATCCCGCGTATTCTCTATCTTTATTATATCTGCGCCAAAATCCGCCATTTTTAAAGTTATGAAGTTTCCGGCAACAAGTCTTGATAAATCAACTATCCTGATTCCCTCAAGCATACCCGAGCTCTTACCGGAGAATTCTTTTCTACAGAACTCCACATGCCCCTCCCGAAACAATTATCCTTTATTTATAGCTATAGGACAGCTATTTTTGTCGTTTCATTCTAGGTTGGCACCGGAAGGCTTCAAATGAAATATAATGGGTTCGGGTATAATCTGGTGTTATGAGGACTCCCTGTCCGCCGACACAAGGAGGCCAGGCATCCCTTGCGTCTTGAAACAGCGTGCCGGACATCTACACGAACGCAGACGGGATGATCGCTACTCTATCTGGGCTGTCTCAAGAAGCGGCACTGGAGGTAGTCGTCGATCCGAAATAGGCAGGACGTGTCGTAAGCCACGAGACGAGCAAAGCTCTTGAAGGGGCACGAGCCTGAGCCCCGCCAGAACGCGGGCAGTTATCGAGGGATGTCAATAACATCCTGTAATTTGACTAGCTCAAAGTCGCCGGAAGTGATGCACGGCTACGTGACGGCGTTCATCGACAGATCATGGACGGAGATGTTCATCGGCTTTCGGGCAGGCGACCGAAGTTGCTCACCGTGTCGTACAACAACGGACGATGCAATTGGGCTAGAGATGATCCCCGTGACCACCATGTTCGCCCGACGCGCCCCTCGCTGGAGAATGCCGCTTGGAAAAGGAACGTGCGGTTGGCGCAAGTGCTGCCGCTGCGGGGATGAACAGGCACGCCAGACCGACGCAGATGAGCAACACGTCTCGGCCAAGGACGGTCGCGAGCGGTGCGATCAGCGCCAAGCCTAACGGCGCGAGGCCATAAGAAAAAAGGAAGTCGATCGACGACACCCGCGACAGTCGGTTCGGCGGTATTTCGTTCTGGACGGACGTGAACCATGGCACGTTGAAGATCTCGATACCGACACCCGCCACGAAATAGGCGAGGATCGGGATAATCCTGATGTCAGCGAACAGCAAGCTGAAGGGGACGAGCCCGTATAGTGCGAGTCCAGCCAAGGCCACCCATCCTCGACGGCGAGGGTGCCATCGTGCCATAAGCAGGGCGCCGGCGAGGGCGCCGACCATGTAGGCGGTGGCCGTGCTCGTCATAAGTGCCGCGCTGCCGAACGCTTCCTGACTTATGCCCGGCAGCAACACCGAGGTGACGGAGTACCCTGCCGCAACGGTTACCGTGAGCGACAAAAGACCGGCCATGAACCAGGGATGACCACGCGCCTCCCGCGCGCCCTCACAAAAATCCCGGACCAACCGCCCGAAGGTGAGCCCCTCGCCGCGGGGCAATCCTGTAGACCTGCTTGTCACATTCGGGGGCATCAGCGCACTTGCCAGCCAAAGAAGCGCGATAACACCAAAGGCAGCGACCGTTCCGCTCCAGAGCGCGACGAAGCTGATGGTCGCTGGACCAAGAATGCTTGTCACACGCACCGCGATGCTCATGACGGCGTTGGCAGCCTGAAGTCGGTCTGATTTGACGATCTCCGGGATGATCGCCTGGTAGGCGGGTCGGCACGCCCCTTGCCCGACCCCGATCACAGACGCTCCTGCCAAAAGCAACAGAAGACCGCTGACCCCATGCGCATAGAGGCCTGCGATCATGATCGGGATGCTGCCGGCGGCGACCACCCCCGATACAAATATAATCTGTCTTGGACCTCTTTCATCGGAGAGGACACCTGCGATAGGGACAGCGACAAGAAAGCCAATCGTGCGCGCCGCCAGAGCAAGGCCAAGGTCAGCGGCGGACAATCGGCCATCGAGCATGGCCAGTCCGAGAACGAACGGCAGGGCCCAGGTGGCAAGACCGGAGGCGGTGCTGCCCAGCCAGACGCGCACGAAGGGCGGCGAGAAGAGCGCCTTCATGCCGTCATGGTCCGACACCAGCCGAGGGCCGCTGCATGGTTGAACCGGAAACCAGGCGTCTGAAGCTCGCGACAAGGTTCGCGCACCGGTTCGGATCGGCAAACACCGAAATATCCGCAAACAGGTCGTCGGCCTCTCTCTCGTTCATAAGCCCGCAAGCGATTGCAGCGTGACGGACAGACAACCCTTGCAACGCCGCATGCTTCGCGACCGCTGAAGCAGCCGGATACCCGTAGATCGCTGCAAGCGCTGTCGATAGCGCTAAAGACCTGGATGCGTCGTCCTGGGTGCGATCAACGTTCACCTGGACGCCGGAGAGGCATCTATCGACGAATAGCGATATGCCTTGCCTCAGAAGGCGAATGGATTCGCTGATTGCCTCAAGGATGATCGATTCCCAGACATTGAGGTCGAGTTCACCCTCCGCGGCACGCGTTACCGTCGCGTCATTTCCGATCACCCGAAATGCGACCTGCATGATCATCTCCGGCATTACCGGATTGACCTTGCCCGGCATGATCGAAGAGCCGGGCTGGACGGCCGGCAACGAAATCTCGCCGAACCCGGCCCGCGGTCCCGAGGCCATCAACCGTAGATCGGCGGAAAGCTTCGAAAGCGTGATGGCGATCGCCTTCAGGACCGCGGAAACACGGATCCAATGATCTGCATTCTGCAGTGCATCGAACAGGTTCTCCTCTTGATGGTAATGCGTGTCAGTCAGCGCCTGCAGTTCCTCATACACCAGGCGTCGGTAGTCAGCAGAAGCGCCAAATCCCGTACCGACCGCGGTTGCACCGAGAGGAAGACCGCAGCATGCCATCTCGCTGACTTCAAGCTCGCGCGCCTGGCGCTCGAAGGCTGCGCGATAGCCCGAGAACTGCTGTGCGAACGTGATCGGCAGGGCATCCTGCAGGCAAGTGCGTGCCAGCTTCACGGCGCCGGCCAGCTCGCGCTCCTTGTCGGCCAACACCCCGATAAGCCCGGTGAGAACATCCTTCAGCTTCGACAGCTCGTTTCCAACGGAAATCTTCATCGCGGACGGGATGACGTCATTGGTCGACTGGCTCATGTTGACATGCGTGTTGGGATGGACCGGATCAAATCCTTTGCGTCCGGTCAGGATTTCGCTTGCACGGTTTGCCAGCACCTCGTTGACATTCATATTGGCAGCCGTCCCTCCCCCGCCATGATAGATGTCGACCGGGTAATCCTCCCGACGAATGCCGCGAAGCTGTTCGAGCGCAGCGGCCTCGATCTCATCTGCGAGGCGACCATCAAGATCGCCTGCCTTATGGTTCGCCCTTGCCGCGGCCAGCTTGATGGTGAGGATTGCAGGAACGAATCCTTCGATATCGGCAATCGTCCGACCGGAAATGGAAAAGTTCTCTGTCGCGCGCACGGTCTGGATACCATAGGCGACGCTGTCCTGGATCAGGCGTGTGCCGATGGCGTCTTCTTCCAGCCGCAGTGCTGGCTGGACCGCAGCATCACGGGTTGCGATCGCTTCCTCCGGCATGGACTGGCTATCCTGCTGCGGCATGGTTTTGGATCTCTCCAAAAATCCTGACCCAGCTTCGTGCGCCCTTCAGCAGCCGTTCAGTGTCGTATCGCTCATCAGGGGCGTGGATGGCATCAGATGGCAGGATAAAGCCTATGACCACACATTCCGCGCCAAGAACGTCGCTGAACTGTTGCACGAGCGGGATCGCGCCACCGGTTCCGCGCAAGATCGCCGGCATGCCCCACTCCTCCCGCAGACCGCGCGCCGCAGCAGCAAGAAAAGGACTGTGCTGCGAGAGAACGACGGCGGAACTGCCGCCGGAGCCTTCGAACTCCACGCTGCAGCCCGGCGGAAGCCTGAACCGAACATGGCGCTGAAACTGCTGCCTGATCTTCTCCGGAGATTGCCCGGCGACGAGGCGGAAGGAAAGCCGAGCTGTCGCGGAGCCGGGCAAGACCGAACGTTCGCCTGGTCCCTGGTTTCCGCCGGTGATGCCGTTGATGTCCACCGTCGGCCGCCCCCACATGGCTTCGAGCGCGGAGTATCCGGCCTCTGTTATGCCACCGGTCAGGTCTACGCCGCCATAGAGATCCGGCTCCTTTGCCAGTTCTCGCCACTGTTCCCGGACGACATTCGGAATCTCCTCTACGCCGTCGTAAAAGCCATCGATCGTCACCCGACCCTCTTCGTCATGAAGTCCGGCAAGGATCGTGCTCAGGATTCGGATGGGATTTGCGGCAACCGCCCCATAGTGACCGGAATGTAGATCAGGATTTGGCGCCGAAACCTTGACACGTTCATGCACCAGGCCCTTGAGCTGCGTGGTGATTGCCGGCTGGGCGGGGGACCACATCTCCGCATCGCAAATGAACGCGACGTCACAGTCGAGCCGATCGCGATGCTTTTCGATGAACTCCGGCAAGCTTGGAGACCCACATTCTTCCTCACCCTCGAGAAGGACGATGATATCGGCCGGAAACGCGCCATGCACCTGTTTCCACGCGCGCAGAGCCTCTATAAACGTCCAGAGCTGGCTTTTGCTATCGGAGGCCCCTCGCCCGTAGAAGCGCTGAAGGCCTTCTTCCTCCCTGACACGCGGCTCGAAAGGAGCATGCGTCCACTGGCCGGGATCGCCAACGGGTTGGACATCGTAATGGCCATAGAAGAGCAATTTGGGCCGCGCCCCGTTTCGTGCCCCCGATGATCGCGCGAGCACGAGAGGATGGCCACTTGTCGGAACAATTTCCGCAGGCAGGCCAATCGATGACAACTCATCCTTCAGCCAGGATGCGGCGCGCTCTATGCCATCTCGGCCTTCCGGCTCGCTGGAGATCGAGGGTATTGAGATCAGTTCGAGCAGCTTTCGAACCGTCGTATCGAAATTGCCGTCTATATCGCGCAGCACTTCATCCATTCTTGACATGGGATCTTTCCTTTCCAAACCTCGAAATGCAGGTCGGCTCAAGTCAACCGTGGCGAAGGGTGTGCCGCTCCGCGCGGGTTTCCGCGTTCGTCACCGCCTGATCGAGGCTCGCGAGCAATCCCTCGATATCGGCCCACAGCTCGTATTCGTCTTCCAGTCCAATGCTCAGGCGCAAGATCACGTCCGGGCCGGACCAGCTTGTGGCGCTGCGAAAACCATCGATCGACATAGGTGCGGCGAGACTGCGTGTCCCACCCCAGGAGGCACCGATTGCAAACACCTTCAGCGTGTCGAGCGCCGCGGGGATATGCGCGATCGCCTCATTCTTGAACAGGATGCTGAAAACGCCGCTCGATCCGAGGAAGTCGCGCTTCCAAAGGGCATGGTCCGGCGAGGTTTCGAGCGCGGGGTGCAGGACATGCTCCACGAGCGGGTGCAGCTCGATCTTGCGCGCGAATTCGAGTGCCACCCGCTCCGAATGGCGTAGCCGAACGCCGAAGGTTTCAAAGCCGCGAAGGACAAGTGACGCATCATCGGGCGAGACACCAATGCCCATTCGCCCGATCAGGGACCGGATCGGTTTAAGAAGCGCCGTATCCTTGATCGTGATCGATCCCATCAAGACATCAGAATGGCCGGAGACGAACTTGGTCAGCGCTTCCGTCACGATGTCGGCGCCATGCTCCAGGGGCTTGAAATTGAGCGGTGTCGCCCAGGTATTGTCGACACCGACAAGCGTACCATGTTCATGGGCGATCCGGGCAATCGCCGGCAAATCGAGAATTTCCATCGTGGAGGAACCCGGACTTTCGCACCAGACGATCTTGGTCGTCGCGCGCATCTTCGCACGAACGTCATCAGGGGATTTCGGATCGAAGAAGCCCACTTCGACACCCAGTCGGCGCAGATCTGTAGTGGCGAAGTCGCGCATGGGCGGATAGGCCGTATCGGCAATCAAAACATGGTCACCGGCCGACAAGAACGGCAGCACGGCAAATGCGTTTGCCGCCTGGCCGGAAGGCGCAAGAAACGTCCAGGCTCCTCCTTCCAGGCTCGTCAGCTTCGCCTCGAGGGTGCGCGTCGTCGGCGTGCCATAGAGGCCGTAGGAATACCCCTCATGCCCGCGCTCGCCGCGAGAGGCGTAGGCGGCGGCATCCTCGAACACGATCGTCGAGGCGCGATGCACTCCCACACCAAGCGGCGCAAAACCGTCCATCGATACGCTCGGCGTAACAACGCATTGGGTGAGATCGTTCATGGATGAACCTTTCTGAAGTCGCTCGGAACGCGCTCGGAAATCAATTCCGGAGCGACACGCTTTGCGCTACTGCTATTCGCTGAAGTTATTGCTGGTCTGTAGAGGTGGCTGCGATGAATCTGAGGCAGGTCGAAGTGTTTCGTATGGTGATGACGAACGGCACGACCGCGCGGGCCGCGGACGTGCTGCACGTCTCGCAGCCCGCGGTCAGCAAGATGATCCAGGAACTGGAGCGGTCGCTCGGGTTCGATCTCTTCCAGCGGATCAAGGGGCGGTTGCAGCCGACGCAGGAAGGCCAGTTGTTCTTCCGCGAAGTGGAGCAGGCTTTTCTTGGTCTGACCCATCTTCGTGGTGCGGCGGCACGCATTCGGGATTACGGCTCCGGTGAGCTCAGAATTGCCTGCCTCTCGGCCTTGTCGACGAATGTGTTGCCCCGCGCCCTGCACGCCTTCATGCAAAGCAATCCCAATGTCGGCATCACCTTCCAGGCACGGATGTCCTCGAACGTCCGGGACCTTGTCGCATCCGGGCAATTCGATCTCGGGATCGTGGCCGACGAGATCGATCGCACGGGCGTGGAGGTCGAGGAGTTCGCGCAGTTCCGGGTAGCGCTTGCCATGCCACAGGGACATCCGCTCGAAGCTCTGGATGTCATACATCCCAGCGACCTCGACGGACAAAAATTCATAGCGCTTGCTCCGGAGGATACGACCCGGCGCGAGGCGGAAGCCGCCTTTGCGCGCGCTGGCGTCACGGTCCGCCCGGTGATTGAGACGCCCTACTCGACGACGATCTGCGCGATGGTTGCCGCAGGCATTGGTATTGGTCTCGTCAATCCTCTCACCGCAGAACCCTACGTGGACCACGGGCTGGTCCTGCGACCGTTCGAACCGGCACTGCATTTCCGCACCCTGCTGATTACGCCACCCAATCGCCTTCCTTCCAGAAACCTCGAGGAGTTCATAAAACAACTGCGCGGCGCAATCTGAGCCCATTTCGCGTCTCTCTGACATGGCCGCTCACAGAACCTTGGATAGGAATGCGGCAGTCCGCGGGTTCTGCGGACTGGCAAGCATGGTTCGTGGATGGCCTTCCTCGACCACCTGTCCCTGGTCCATGAACACGAGGTGATTGCCGACCTCGCGGGCAAAGCCGATCTCGTGGGTTACGACAACCATTGTGATGCCGCTCATCGCCAGATCCTTGATCACGTCGAGGACCTCACCGACGAGTTCCGGATCAAGTGCAGAGGTCGGTTCGTCGAACAGCATAACCTCCGGCTCCATGGCGAGCGCCCGCGCGATCGCCACGCGCTGCTGCTGACCACCGGAAAGCTGTCCCGGATAGCGGCCGCCGAAACCATCCAGCCCCACCCTGTCCAGGAGCTCGTTGGCCTTTTTGCGCGCCTGCTCTTTCGGCCAACCTTTGACATGGGCCGGCCCTTCCATGACATTTTCGAGTGCCGTCATGTGCGGGAACAGATGAAAACGTTGAAAGACCATCCCTGTCATGCGCCGCTGGGCAGCGATTTGGCCGGACGAAAGAGGATGAAACCGTCCGTCCCTCTCGACGTAACCCTGCAACTCGCCCTTCAGGAGGACACGACCGGCCGAGATGCTTTCAAGCTGGTTGATGCACCGGAGCAGCGTCGACTTGCCAGAGCCCGAAGGGCCGATCGCAACGCAGACCTCGCCCCGGCGCACGCGAAGATCGACGCCTTTGAGCGCATGGACCGGGCCGTAGAACTTATGGATGTTCTGCATCTCGACGCAGAATTCGGAAATATTTGCGTTCATGGCTCTACTCCGCCCGTGTCGGATGAACGGAAACGCCCTTGCCAAAGTGACGTTCGAGAAAATGCTGGCCGACCATCAGCAGGCTGGTGATCACAAGATACCAGGTACCCGCGACCAGCAGGAGCGGGATCGGCAGGTACAGCCTGTTGGAAATCGCGTTGGTCGCGAAGGTCAGGTCCAGCGTGAACGGTACCGCGAGCACGAGCGACGTCATCTTCAGCATGCCGATCGTTTCATTGCCTGTCGGCGGGATGATCACGCGCATCGCCTGCGGCATCAGGATCCGCATCCAGATTTTTCCGGGTTTCATCCCGAGTGCCTGGGCGGCCTCGGCCTGCCCTCTGTCGAGGGAGTTGAAGCCCGCGCGGAAGATTTCCGTGAGATAGGCGGACTCGTTGAAACCAAGGCCGAGGATCGCGGCCATGGCCGGCGTGAGGATGTACTTCGTCTCGACACTGACGATCTCTGGCCCGAACGGAATTGCAAGGCTGAGATTGGGGAAGAGAACGGCAAAGAGGCCCCAGAATAGCAGCTGGGTGTAGATCGGTGTGCCCCGGAAGAACCACACCCAACCATAGGCGATGCCGCGAAGAACAGGGTTCTCGCTGTCTCGCATGACAACGAGCAGGCCAGCGACAACGATCGCTACGGTCATGGCAACAACCGTCAGCAGAAGTGTCCATCCCACGCCCCGAATGACCTGCGGCGAAAAAAGGTACGTCAAGTACACATCCCAATGGAAGTTGGGATTGACCGAAACCGCCTGGCCGATCTGCAGGGCGAGAATGGCAAGGACCGCGACCGCGAGCCAGCGGCCGGGATGACGGCGCGGAACCACGATGTTTCGCGTGATCGCTGGCTTCTCTACGGCGACCGGCTTGAAGCCGGTCGCAATGTTTTCAACATCGGAAGCCATGAGCTCAGATCTTGACTTCAGGGTTCACGAGCGCCTTGTCGACGATAACGGAGCCGACGCCCCAGGTGTCGAGCAGGGCCTTGTAGGTGCCGTCTGCAATCAGGGAATTGATGGTGTCTGCGATGAGTTGCGTCGTAAGCGGTCAGCCGATGGCGTCGGACCTGAAGTTCCAGGGCATGAGGGCTTCGATGTCAGACGCGGGCCAGCCTTGAGCGATGCGGGTCAAGGTTTGGCAGAGCCAGGCGAGCGGATCAACGCTGTTCATTTTGCAGGTTTATGCCGACCGGCGAACTATGCCGAATGCCTCTTCTGATAGGAACGGTCCATGGCGCGTTCCCGGCAGGTTCGGCCGGATGCCGGTGGTTGACACTCGGCATAGTTCTCATGCTCAGAGGGCGTTCAGGAATTCCAGAAGCCGGTCGTTTGGTCGAAATCGCTCGGCCTTAGCGCGTTCGTACGGCTTCAGCTTTGCGAGTGCAGATTCCTTCAGTTCAAGATGTGCATGAAGATAGGTCAGGGTTGTTTCCATCGCTTCATGGCCCAGCCACAGGGCAATAACCGAGCAGTCGACGCCAGCCTGTAGCAACTCCATGGCGGCGGAGTGCCGCAAGACATGGGGCGAGACCCGCTTTGAGCGAAGGGAGATGCAGTGCTCACGTGCTTTGGCGACATATTTGTTCAGCAGTGCCTGCACGCCGTCAGCGCTGAGCTTGCCACCGTGCATGTTCGGAAAGAGCGCCGTTGCGCTTCGCTTTCTGGGCTCGTTGAGCCAGTGACGAAGGGCTTGCCGTGCAACCTTTGTGAGCGGCGTACATCGCTCTTTGCGGCCCTTGCCAACGCATCGCACATGCGCGCCCTGGCCGAGCATTACGGAGTCTCGGTCCAGGTCGACAATCTCCGAGACCCGCAATCCGGTTTGCGCGGCCAACAATAGCAGAGTGTAATCGCGGCGTCCCAGCCACGTGCTTCGATCCGTGCAGTCCAGGATCGCTTCAATCTCGGGCCTGGTTAGAAACTGAAGCTGCCGCTTGTCACATCGCTTGCTGGGGATCGCGAGCACACGCTGAATATGGGCGCTATGTGTGGGCTCCTCGAACGCTGCATACCGGAAGAAGGATCGGATGGCTGTGAGGCGGAGATTCCGGGTCCTCACTGAGGCGGATCTCTTCGTCTCAAGGTCCTCCAGGAATGCGCCGATGAAGGGAGCGTCCAAATCCCGCAGCGTCAACTGGGATGGGGATCTCCCAAGGCGCGTCTGTGCGAACGCAAACAGGAGCCTGAAGGTGTCGCGATAGGAGGCGATGGTGTTAGAACTTACACCTCGATGCTTCATAAGCCGATCTGTGAACCACCGCTCGATCAGCACGGCCAAGTCGTTCGTGCGTCTCATGACCGAGCCTCCCAACGCTTATCCAATCGCCGGACCGCATGGTTCATCAGTTCCGGCGCGGCGGACAGGTACCAGTAGGTGTCGCGAACATTGGTATGGCCGAGAAAGGTCGAGAGAACCGGCAGTTCGCGTTCCACATCTTCGCCAGCCCGATGCCAGTTGATCAGGGTCTGGACGGCGAAACGGTGACGAAGATCATGAATCCGTGGGCCATTGCGATTCCCCTCCTGCCGTAATCCGATTTGCCGGGATAATCGCCAGAACACGCGGTGCACGTATTGATGCAGCAATCTGCCGCCCTGTTCGGCGACGAAGAAATAGGGACTGCGCGGCGTACCAAGGTGTGCATCGCGTCGGGCGGCATAGTCTGAAAGGATGGCGATTGTCGTGGCATGTAGCGGCACTAGCCGTGACTTACCAAACTTAGTCTCTCGAATGGTGAGGATGCCCTGGTCGAGATCAACGTCGGTCCGGAGCAGGCCGAGCGCTTCGGAATGGCGCAGCCCGGTCACCGCTATCAATCCGAACAGGCAGTTATATGTCCATCGCCGAAGGGCGCCGGCCGGCGGCAGCGACAGTGCTGCTGCCAGAAGCGCCTGAATCTCGACTTCACTATAGATGTAGGGCTTTGTGCGCCGTGCCGGCGGTACAGCGTCGCTTGGTAGTACTTCCGTCAGAGGATCGAAATGAGCCAGGTGCTGGGCAAAGCAGCGCACGTCAACCAGGCGGACGGACCAACTCGGCTGCCGGCCCATTGAGGTGACCCACTCCATTGCAAGGTCTGTCGTGATGGTCTCGGCGCCGCGGGCTTCCATGAAAGCGACGAACTCCGACAATCGTTTTGCCGGACCGTCATATTTGTATCCCAGCCCTTGGCGCATGCCGACGTAGCGCTCAAGCGCGGTGCGAAGCCGGCTCATTGGGCACCTCCCGGCCAGGGCAGGCTCAGTTCACGCAGCTTCTCGATATCGAGCTTGGCATAGATCCTTGTACTGTCGATGCTTCGATGGCGGAGCAGTTGGCCGATCTCGGCAAAGCTGGCGCCTGACCGCAAAAGGTCGGTCGCGAGGCTGTGGCGGAAAAGATGGGCACCGTGATGCGCATAGCCGTCAATGCCTGCCCGTTCGAGTGCCTGCTTCGCGATCATCGTGATGGCGCAGCCGGACGCAAAACCCACGTGCGGCGCAAGAGTTCGCAAGAAAACTCGCCGACATGCCGAAGCGGGCCGCCCATGCCGGATATAAGCGACGATAGCTGTTCCGACGTCATGACGTAGCGGCATAGTCGCTTGCCGTCGCCCCTTTCCATGTACGAGGATCGTGCCGCACTGCCAGTCGATATCATCGAGATTGAGGGTGGCAACTTCGCTGGCGCGCAAACCGAGCTTGGCAAGGATCATCAGAACCGCATAGTCCCGATGACCCATTGCCGTCGTCCGATCACAGGCATCAAGAACCTTCTGGACCTTCTCTGGCGGTAGGAATGTTGGAAGGCCGGCAAGTCGCCAGCGGCGGATGGACGGCACGCAATCGGCCAACGCCGTCGAAATGAAGCCCTTCAGATGCAAGTAACGCAGAAAGGCACGCACGACTCCGCACATTGCCTTGCCGCTGTCGGCGGAGCCATCGAGCGCATGTCGTTCGACATACCCGATGACAATCTCCGGGGTGAGCGCTTCAAACCCGTCTGCGCCGGCAGGACAGACCTCCCGCAGAAATCGATATGACAGCAGCTTGTGGCTTTCCACCGTCGAGGCAGCGAGTCCTCTCTCATTCGACAAATATACCGCGAATACATCGATAATCTGCTCGTGCTCTGTACGCTCAACCGGGAGGGCAGTTGGTATTAAGCGCTCTTCCCGTAGCGCGGAGAGTAAGCGTCGGAGCGCTGATCGGTCGCCCGTGTCAGGGCTCCAGTGTTCGAAACGATGCTCAAGAAAACGATCGACATGAGCTTCGCTTAAATCCTGCGGATGATGTCCATTGCCAACATACCAGTCCATCAGGTCTCGAAACAGGCTCAGCGAGCGCCGCGTGCAGTGCCGACCCAAACCTTCGTTTGACATCTTGGTGGCGTAAACGCGCGCAAACTCCCGATATGGACCGTGGACCAGCTTCCGATACAGTGCGCTGCGCTTCAAATAGTCACTTGCGATCATATGTCCTCTCCTTCGCGTCAATTACGACGGAGAGACCCTAAGCTATGCCGCTGGGGTTACCGCTATGTTACAGAAAACGTTGGCAAAAGTTTGCTTAATCGGCATAGTTCGCCGGTCGGCATAAACGGCCTTATGCCGCGCGCGGCATAAACAAGTCTGAAGGAGAGTGGCCAATGTCGCCCAGGTGCGTCCACCACCTTCGCTGCCGGCGAATAGACTATTTTTTCTCGTGATTGTTTGAGGCCTGATCGCGCGTTCGACGATATTGGAGTCGATTTCGACACGGCCGTCCGCCAGGAACTGCTCCAGCGCGTCCCGCCGGGAGAGCGCATAGCGGATCGCATCGGCGGTCTTGGATTTCCCGGAGATTTTGCGCAGCTCTCTCTCCCACAGATCGAAGAGGCCGGTGACAATGACTGCGGACTTTTGCTGTCGCAGCGTCGCTCTGGTATCGGCGTCCCTGCCGCGAACCTCATCCTCGACCTTCCATAGCGCGCTCATGGCGACGACCGTATCCGTCGCGGCCTGCGAGACCCCGGTGATGTGCAGGTCGTAAAACTTGCGCCTCAGATGCGCCCAGCAGCCTGCGAGTTGGATCGTCTCGTTGTTGCCGCCTTTGGCCCGCGTCTTGGCCAGGCTGGTGTAGGCCGTGTATCCATCGACTTGCAGGATACCATTGAAGCCAACGAGATGCCGCGCCACGCACTGCGCACCTCGGCTGTCTTCGAAGCGATAGGCGACCATCGGCGGGCTGGTTCCGCCATAGGGCCGATCATCGCGTGCGTAAGCCCAAAGCCAGGCTTTCATGGTCTTGCCCGAACCGGGCGCAAGGGTGGGTAACGTCGTTTCGTCGGCAAAGACCCTCTCGCCTTCCTTGACGCGCTCCAGGATGTAGTCGGCGCATATCTGAAGCTCGAAGCCCAGATTCCCCATCCATTGCGCCATCAAGTTCCGGCTAATCTCGACGCCATCGCGCAGATAGATCGCTTCCTGCCGGTAAAGCGGAAGGCCGTCGCCGTATTTGGAGACCGCGATATAGGCCAGCAGCCGCTCCGTCGGCAGGCCGCCTTCGATGATGCGCGCCGGTGCCAGAGCCTGGATCACGCCGTCACGCCCCCGGAAAGCGTATTTGGGGCGGCGCGTCACGATGACCCGGAACTTCGGCGGCACGACATCCAGCCGTTCGGAGCGGTCCTCGCCGATCAGCACCTTTTCCAGACCCTCGCATTCAGCAGGGATTTCCGGTTCGATGATCTCCTCAATGCGTTCGAGGTGAGCGGCAAAGCCCTTGCGCGGACGCGGCGCACGCTTCGGCTTGTCCCCGGCAGCGCGATCAAGCTCGCACTGGATCGCCGAAAGACCCGTCTCGACCTCCTCGAAGGCAAAGGACACCTGCTCGTCATTGACGGCCAGGTGCAATCGCTCGGACCGCGTGCCATTCTGCGTGCGCTGCAGGACCTTCATGATCGTCGTGAGGTTGGCGATCCGCTCGTTGGCCGCCGCCTCGACCGCCTGCAACCGGATAACCTCTGCCTCGGAGGTGACGAGCCGAGCTTCTGTAACCGCTATCCGCGCCTCGTTTGCCGCCTGCTCGCGCGCCATCGCCAGGACCATCGCCTTCAGCGCATCGACGTCATCTGGCAATTCGGAAACAGGCAAAACCATGGGAGGAATAGAGCACAAAAGCGGCCGTTTTCCCAAGCGTTCCCGCGACATGATTCATCTTGCCGCAGGCCGGTATCAGCCCGTCAGCAGCGGTCGCCGGACCTTGGCTGGACGGATCTTTTTCCAATCCATTCCGGCCAGAAGCGCCATCAGTTGCGAATGGTCGAGACGCACCCGCGCCGCCGATATGCCCGGCCAGCAGAAGCTGCTCTCTTCCAGGGTTTTTGAATAGAGGCAGACCCCGCTGCCGTCCCACCAGACAATGCGGACACGGTCCGCCCGTTTCGACCGGAAGACGTAAAGCGCGCCATTGAACGGGTCGAGGCCGCCATCCCGCACCAACGCCATCAACGATGCGGCTCCCTTGCGGAAGTCGACCGGTTGGCAAGACACGTAAACCACAACGCCGGAAGCGATCATGCCTTGCGCACCGCGCCGATAATGCCCGCCAACTGATCCGGATCGATATCGCCGCGTACCCGGATGACGATATCGCCAACCACAATCTCCACCGTCGCGCCGCCGCTCACCTCAAAGCGCGTGAACTTCGCCGGCTCGCTTTCCATCATGGTTCGACCGCCCAATGGCACCGTCAATGGCGCCATCGTCCCCATGGAAAGCGCCTTCCTGCGCCACGCATAAAGTTGCGACACGTCCAGTTCATAGGCGCGCGCAACCTCCGCAACCGTCCCTCCGGGCGAAAAAGCTTCCGCCACAAGCCGCGCTTTCTCGTCATCAGACCAATGCCGCGGCGAACGTCGCGACGGCGTTGCCGTCAAAACTTCGAATGTCCGGACCTGATTCACCTTGTCGCTCATATGACTCTCCGCATGATTCATGCAGAAAATGAGCTTCCGCGAACAAACGCGCTACGTGGGATCGCCTACACGCTTACGTTGCGTCAGTTCCATGTCTGCCTTTGCAACGGCGATCCCGTTCGGACCGTGCTTGCTCAGCGCGCCGCCGGCCGGCTTGAGAGTTTCAAAGGCTCCGCTCGACTGTTTGGCAGCATAACCGATGCCGGCCTCACCAGAGACCGTGGCGTCCGCGCCGCCCGCAGCGACGCGGGTCAGCGCTTCAGGCTGCTTGGAGAATGGCAAAATCTCGATTTCGGCTTTGCCGGCCTGCTTGCAAAGATCATTTTCGGCGATGACTGCCTTTTCGTGGTAGCTGCCGGACTGGATGGCAATCTTGCGGCCGCAAATATCGGCTGGGTCGAACTTAGTCGGGTTGCCGGCCTTGACGGCCCACATGCTGCCCGTGTCGGCATAACTGACGAAATTGACCGCTTTCATACGCTCGTTCGTGATCGAAAAGGCAGAAACGCCGATGTCGAACTTGGTTCCGAGAGCGGGCAGAATGGCCTCGAAGGCCGAGGTCTGAAAGTCGATCTTGACGCCGAGCTTCTTGCCGATCGCGTTGGCAATATCGACGTCGATGCCTTCCGGCGTCTGTCCATCCTTCTCGCTCAGGAATTCCCAGGGTGCATAGGCGGTGTCCGACCCTATGGTCAGGACGCCGGCCGCCTTGATTTTTTCGGGCAAACGGGAGGCCAAGACCTCCTCGACCTTGATCGCCGAGGTGTCGAAACTCTGAGCAAAGCTTTGACCGCTCAAGGCAGTCAAAGCGAAGGCGGTGACAATTGAAACATGAGTCAGGATCTTGATCATTTTTGTTCCCCATCTTGTTTGCGGCGGACCGGGTGACGCTTGGGAGGACCGACGTCTCCCTCGTCCGACACGCGCACTATGGGATGAGCGCAGTCGGCCGTCCAATAATAAGATCGGCCCACTCTATTCCAACAGGTTATTGGATGGCGCGCCGAAATCAGGCCGTTGACTTGCGCTGACTGTTGGCTACGGTGTCTTCGATGGTTCCTGACATGCCAAGCGACGTCAGGTGAAAAGGGAACACGGTGAGGACTACCCATCAGGGGCCGAGACCGTGACTGCCCCCGCAACTGTGAGCGGCGAGCAACCTCGAAAGACCACTGGTGAACCTCGTTCGGAGGCGCTGGGAAGGTGGAGGACGCGACGACCCGCAAGTCAGGAGACCTGCCATCACGAATGAAACCGAACCGGGCGGGGAGTCCGGTCAGGAGCAGTGATGGCGAAAGCATCTTCCCGGCCGGTGGCGACACCTGCCTATTGCGTGATTCAATCCGCGCCGCATCAGATCCTTGTTTGCAAAGGCTGCAAACGGACGGAGCGTTACCGCCGGCCCGGCGGAACCATGATCGCGAACCTGCGCGCGTCCATTGCCGAAACGAGCCTCTCCGACCAGTTCGAGGTTACGGGAACCGCCTGCATGGGCGGCTGTGACCAGCCGTGCTCGGTCGCCGTTCGTGCTCCCGAAAAGGCGAGCTGGCTCTTCTTCAACCTCGATCCAATCGAGGACGTGGCCGACATCGTGCGCTTTGCGCAGCTCTATGCCCAGCTCGATGACGGCTGGTGCCGCTCCGTCGACCGACCCGGCAAGCTCGCAAGCAACATCCTGGCGCGCCTGCCGGCGATGATCTATCGCCCGGCGCATTCCACGTCATGACCCACGCAGCAACCAGCACCTGCTATCGAAGGACCCCACGATGGAACGTGTTGCCCCGACGACTGCCACCGCCATGTCAGAGCATTGGAATGCTCGGGCATGGAAGTTTGACGCCGCGGCGTCCCATCGGCGCGACGCCTCGTCATGGCGGGCAGTGTTCGAAGCCGCACTCGGCAGCAGGCCTCAGGACGTCGTCGATCTAGGGTGCGGGACCGGAGCGTGCGCGCTCCTCGCGGCGAGCCTTGGCCATCGTGTCACGGCCGTCGATGGCTCTCTCGAAATGCTTTCTCATGGGAGAACCGCTGCTGCCGAGGCCGGCCTTGAGATCGACTTCATCCACTCGACCATGGACGAAGCGAAGCTTCCGGCGTCAAGTGCCGATGCCGTCGCGATACGCAATGTCCTGTGGACGCTCGAAAACCCGCCGGCCGCACTGGCCCTGGCGCGCGAAATCCTCCGGCCAAGCGGCAAACTTCTGCTGTCGGATGGGCTTTGGTATCGCCAACGCGTCAACAACAGTCGCGAAATCTTCGGGACAAACCTGCCCTTCTATAACGGTCTGACCGAGACCGATGCGCGTGCGCTGATCGCTGGCGCCGGCTTCCGCTCCGTTGAAAGCTGGCGCCACCTGATGCCCGGCGACCCTTACGGCTCCGTTTATGACGATCCGGATACCCCGATCACCTTCTTCGTTCTCACCGCAATCGCTCCGGAGTGATTTTCATGTCTCGCAATCTTTGGTTTTCCGCTTTCGTAACGGCGATGCTCGTCTCCCCCTTTTCCGTCTTTGCGCAGGAGGAGCTTCGCGTCGTGGAGCCGTTCCAGCTGCAACGGCTCGATACCCAGACCGGGGGGTTCCAGCTTCGCGCCAACGGCGTCACGGAGACGCTGGTACAGACGAATCCGGAGGCGGCGGTGCTGCCGGCGCTGGCCGAGCGCTGGGAGACATCGGCCGATGGCCTGAAATGGACTTTCTTCCTGCGCCCCAACGTCACCTTCCACGACGGAACCGCGATGACGCCGGAGGCCGTCGCGGCATCCTTCAAGGCGCTCCTTCCGACCGGCAATCTTATCAAGAACGCCAAGGTCAAGGATGTCAGCGCCGGTGACGGGACCGTGACATTCACGCTTGAGCAACCGTTCGCGCCATTCCTTGCCTACCTCCTGGACCCCGCCGTTCCGGTTCTTGCGCCCTCGTCGTTCGCTTCAAGCGGAGAACTCACGGCTATCGTGGCGACAGGACCGTACAGAATCGAAAAAGCGGAACTCCCGCAGGGCCTCGATCTGGTTCGGCATGACAGCTATTGGGGTGACGTCGCGAAAATCGAGCGTGTCCGCGTGGATGGCATACCGAACCCTGAGACCCGCGTGAACATCGCGCTGGCAGGTGAAGGCGATCTGGTGCTGGAAATCCCGACGACGGCCGTCTCGCGTATCGACCGCTCCGGAGAGACGCACATCGTCCGTGCACCGGTGCCTCGGGTCGTCATGATGCTGGTCAATGTCAAAAAACCGCAGTTCGCCGATGTCGAGATTCGCCGCGCGCTCAGCTTTGCCGTCGACAGACAAGCAATCGCCCGGACGATCATGGGCAACGAGGACCTTGCCGCGAACCAGTATTTCCCGCCCGCGATGAAGGGATGGCATTTTGAGGATTTCAAGCCGCAAACGCTCAACGTCGCCGAGGCGAACCGTATCCTCGACGAGCTCGGCTGGAAACCGGGGGCAAACGGGATCCGTGAAAAGGATGGCACGCGCTTCGCCGGCATGATGCGGACATTCCCGCAACGCGCATACCTGCCCGTGATTGCCGAGGCACTCCAGGCCCAGTTAAAGGCGATCGGCTTTGACCTCTCCATCCAGGTCGGGGAATCCAGCCTTATCCCGGAAGCACAGAACGATGGGACGCTCGAGTTGGGACTAGGCATCCGCACCATGATCTACCAGGTGCCGGATCCGGTGGCGCGCCTCACCAGCGACTTTGCGACCGACGAACCCAGCACAGATGCGACCGGAGCCACCGGATGGAAGAGCGAGGAGATGCGGGCAGCCGTTGCCGCATACAATCTCACGACCGATCCGGAGGCTCGCCTGCCGCTTCAGCGCAAGATGGCTGAAATCCTGCAGCACGAACTTCCCGTCATCCCGATCACGTTCACCGATGAGAAATACGCCGTCTCGGAGCGGCTGGAAGGCTTTGTTGCCGACCCGGTGATGCAGACGCGACCGCTCAATCATTTGTCGTTCAAGGACTGATCCATGCAGCGCGCGGTTCGTCACGCCGTTCCGCGCGCTGTTTTGCGCCGGGTTCTTGAGGCTCTCTCGGTCGCGTTGATCCTCGCGACGATCTGCTTTGCGCTTCTTCACGCCATTCCCGGCGACATGGCGCTGAGGATCGCCGTCAGCCGGTTGGGAACGGAAAATATGTCTCCAGCGGCGGTCGAGCAGATCCGCGACGCCGAGATGCTGTCTCGCCCTCTCCTCGTGCAGTATTTCGACTGGCTGAAGGCGGTCGCCACCGGTGATATCGGGCGCTCCTTCGTTTCCGGCCGGCCCGTGGCCGAGGAACTTCGGCAGGCTGGCGGATACACCCTGCGGCTCGCAGTTATCGCCTGGCTGCTCTCCTATGCATTGGCTTTGCCGCTTGGTATCGCGGCCGGTCTCAAGCCCGATGGCGCAATCGATCGGGCAACGGCATTCGCCGCGGCGGCCTTTTCATCGTTGCCGACCTTCCTGATCGGGATCGCACTCATCTCGATCTTCGTACTCGCCCTCAACCTGCTTCCGCCAGCAGGGTATCGACGACCTGAGCATCTCGTCCTTCCAGCCATCACGCTGGCCCTGGGGCTGATGGCGCCGTCTATGCGGGTCATACGCGATGCTGTCGCTGAAGTGCAGGCCTCAGCCTACATGACCTATGCTCATGTGAGAGGGTTTGGCAAAGTCAAAGCCTTCATACGGCATGGCCTGCGAAACGCGAGCGTTCCGATCGTCACCTTCGCGGCGCTTCAGTTTGCCTATCTCATGGACGGCTTTTTTGTCGTGGAGACCTTGTTCAATTTTCCGGGGATCGGGAACGCGATGGTATCGGCGCTGCTTGCACGCGATGTCCCAGTCGTCATGGGTTGTGCGCTTCTGATCGGCACCACCTTCGCGGCAATCAGCCTTGCCGCTGACCTCATTTGCATGTGGATGGATCCCCGGCTTGTGGATGAGGGCCATGGCAGCCGTTGATCAGCGCCTTCTTTGGACGATCGGGGCGGCTACGGCGGTGACGATTGTTACGATCGCCGTGATCATCGGCCGCGATCCTCTCCATCAGGACCTCGCGGTTGCCCTCGCGCCGCCATCCATGCTGTTTCCGCTCGGAACCGACCATCTGGGTCGCGACGTGTTCGCTCGCCTCTTCCATGCACTACCCCGCTCTATCGGCATCGCGACGTCAGCGATGGCAGCGGCGGTGGCCATCGGGACCTTGGTCGGGCTAGCCGCCGCGGTCTCCAACCGCCTTGTCGATGCAGCGATGATGCGCCTCACCGACCTCGCGCTTGCGTTCCCTGGACTACTTCTCGCAATGGTACTGGCAGGGCTGATGGGTGGCGGAATGCTGCCGGTTCTCGTCGGTATTGCGCTGGGGCAGTGGCCCCAGTTCGCCAGGATGACGCGGAGTGTCGCAGCCGCCGCCATGACCGAGGCGCATGTCGAGGCGTCGCGTCTGGCTGGTCTCGCAGGATGGCGGATCCTCTTGCGACAGGTCATGCCGCGGGTTCTGATCCATACAGCGTCACTTGCGGCGCTGGGCGTCGGTGGCGCGGTCTTGACGATCTCTTCACTGGGCTTCCTGGGACTTGGGTTGCAACCGCCCACGCCGGAATGGGGCGCGATGATCACGGAGCTCCTGCCCTATATGGACGTCGCGCCAGTACAGATCGCAGCCCCCTGTGTCGCGCTGTTCGTGACCGTGCTTGCCTGCATGATCGCCGGGCGACGACTGGCCGAGGCAATATGATGCGGGCGATATTACGAGTTTGTGATCTCTCGGTGCGGGATCAAAAAGGCACGCTGCTGGTCGAAGCCGTCAGCTTCGCAATTCCGCAGGCAGGCGCCGTTGTTCTGATAGGCGAAACAGGTAGCGGCAAGAGCCTCGTCGCGCAGGCGGTGCTCGGCCTGGTCCCGGAGGGACTGAGCGTGCAAGGACGCATCGAGTTCGATGGACGTACCGTCGAACTATCGGATCGGGCGGCTTTGCGACAGTATTGGGCAAATCACCTGGCGCTTGTGCCGCAAGAACCACGAGCAGCACTCGATCCGACAATGCGCGTGCTGCCGCAGATCACTGGTTTGGCAAAACAGGCACATGCGCATCAGGCGATGACGAGCCTGAGCCTCCGTGCCTCGGTTGGGCGGCAGTATCCGTTCATGTTGTCGGGCGGCATGGCTCAACGTGTTCTGGTTGCCGGGGCATTGACGACGCAGGCGCCCGTCGTCATCGCCGACGAGCCGACCAAAGGCCTGGATGATGATCGGGTCGAAGAGACTGTCTCACGCATCCGACAACTCCTCGACCATGGCCGGGCGGTGTTGGCAATCACACACGACATACGCGTCGCGCGTGGCCTTGGCGGCCATATAGGTGTGATGCGCGCCGGCCGGATGTTGGAACAGGGGCCTGTGGAAGAGGTGATACTGGCACCGCGCCACGCCTATACCCGGGCGTGGCTTGATGCAGATCCCGATCGGTGGCCCCGGCGCACGGCGCAACGCATCGCCGAGCCGGTGCTCCACGCCCAAAAGCTCACCTATGCGGTCGGTGATCGCAGATTATTCCAGGACTTAAGTCTGACGCTCCTCCGGGGGAGCATCACAGCCATAACGGGTCCGAGCGGTTGCGGCAAAACGATGTTGGGCAATGTGCTCCTCGGCCTCGCGCGACCGCACGCAGGCACGGTGCGATGGTGCGACGGCACTGATCCGCACCGTGTCCGTCGACCTGCCTTACGCGCGCGTTTTCAGAAGTTACATCAGGATCCAGCTTCGGCGTTCATGCCGGGGCGTGTGTTGAGACGTCAGCTTGAGGACCTCAAACCTGTGCTACCGTTCGGATGCCTGGCACGCGACCTGCCACCCCTTCTCGATCGGTTGGCGGTTCAACCATCGCTTCTCGAACGGCGACCGGACGAGGTTTCCGGTGGAGAACTGCAACGCATCGCAATCGCTCGCATCCTCCTGTTCAAACCGTATTGCCTGGTCGCCGATGAACCGACATCGCGGCTTGATCCACTGGTGCAGCGCGAAGTGACAGAGCTTCTGCGAACCCTGGTTGACGAGCAGGATATGAGCCTCGTTCTTACAAGCCACGATAAACGATTGGTCCGGGCGGTTGCTCACGACGTCATTGATCTCCAGTAAAACTCGCGAAATGCGGCCTGCCCTCTGATCATGCGGGACGTTCATCACCGGACACGCTATTCGCTCTTGATGGGATACGAACCAAGCTCTCCGCCAATTCATCTGCTGGTGTTTCGCTTTTCCGAGATCAAATCGGGCCAGCCTCATCAAAGTCTAAGCAGGGAGAATCCGCCCTAAGCGGCCGCCTGCGCCAGATGTAAACTCCGATACCGGCCGTTCTTGCGGGCGATCAGCTCGGCATGGCTGCCGCTTTCGACGATGCGGCCGTCGTCGTCGACGAGGATGCGGTCGGCATTGGCGATGATGGCCAGGCGATGGGCGATGACCAGCGTGGTGCGGCCGGCCGAGAGCGCGGCGAGCGACTGCTGGATCGCCCGCTCCGTCTGCGTATCGAGCGCCGAGGTCGCCTCGTCGAGGACGTGGGGTCGAGTGTTCGAACCACTCCACTCCGACCAGAGAAAATCCTTTCAAGACAATGGCTTACAGCCATCCCGAGGGCTGACAGAAATCTCCCCGCGCGAAAACTGGCAGAAACCCCTTGCGGGATGCGTGGCGGTTGAATCGAAAAGGCCCTCCGAAGAGGGCCTTTCTTGTCCAAACGGCCTGCCTTGAAGAACGCGCGCAGGGACATTCCTGTCGCTCGGCAGTACGGCGAACCTTCCTATCGGTGGCTGACGGTCAGAGGTTCTCGGCGTAGAACGTCTTGAGCCTGTCGACGGCCTGATCGACGCAATCGGGCTTGTCGTAGAGGTCGTAGTGCGTGGCGCCGGGCACGACGAGGATGTTCTTCACCTTCGAGGCCGACTTGTTGAACAGCTCGAACCCGTCGCGATAAGAGCCGAAGGCGCCCGCCTGCCCGCCACCAACGACGATCTGCAGCGGCTGGGTCAGCAGCTTCTCCGCCAGATGGAAGGCATCGAAGGTGAAGCCGGCGCCGGTGCTGGCGACGTTCAGCTTGTTGGGCGATCCCGGCTGCTGGCCGCGCGGCGTCGTGTAGTAGTCCACCGCCTCGACCACATCGACATCCGTGATGCCATAGGAATCGAGCTGCGCCTTCGACTGCGGGATATAGGTGGCGATCGCGGTCTCCGCGCCGCGGGCCTCGGCCGTGCGCTGCGCGCCGATGCCTTCCAGCGCCTTGATCGCCGCATCGGCGGAAAGGTCCCCCTCCCGGCACAGCCGGCCGTAATTGGCCCCGACGATGGTGCCGACCGCCTTGAAGCGGCGCTCGGTCATCGCCGCGTTGACCGCATAGCCGCCACCGCCGCAGATGCCGAGCACGCCGATGCGGTTCTCGTCGACATAGGGCAGCGTCACGAGGTAATCGGCCGCGCAGCGGAAATCCTCGACGCGGGTCGCCGGGTCTTCCAGATAGCGGCCGGGACCGCCGCTGGCGCCCTGCGTGGAGGCGTCGAAGGCAAGGCAGACATAGCCGAGTTCGGCGAACTTCGCGGCGTAGATCGCGGCCGTCTGCTCCTTGCAGGAGCTGATCGGGTGCGCGACCACGATGGCCGGATATTTTTTCGCCTCGTCGAAGCCGGCCGGCAGGTGCAGGTTGGCGGCGACGTCCCAGGTCTTGTTCTTGAAGGTCACGGATTTCATGTTCGGTCTCCTTTCCATTCGATGACCCGAAGATAGCGCGCCTTCCTGTTTTCGATTAGACAGTGCAATCGGGATGTCGTGATTAGCCAGGCTTATGAATGTCGAACGAGAACCTTCGTGATCTGAACGCCTTCGTCACCGTCGCGGAGGAAGGCAGTTTTACGCGCGCCGCGGCGCGGCTCGGCGTTTCGCAGTCCGCGCTCAGCCAGACCGTGCGCAATCTGGAGGAGCGGGTGGGAATCCGCCTTCTCAATCGCACGACGCGCAACGTCTCGCCGACGGAGGCGGGCGAGCGGCTGCTGTCGGAGGTGGCGCCCGCTCTGGAGCAGATCGACCGCGGCTTCGCCCAGCTCGGTTCGTTGCGCGAGCGCCCTTCCGGCACGATCCGCCTGTCGGCCGACGAATATGCGATCCTCAGCCTGCTATGGCCGGCGCTGGAACGGTTCCTCGCCCTCTATCCGGAGGTCAATATCGAGCTGGTGACGGACTACGGCCGCACCGATGTCGTCCGCGAGCGCTTCGACGCGGGCGTGCGCCGCGGAAAGCTCGTGTCGAAGGACATGATCGCGCTCAGCATCGGGCCGGATATCCCGATGGTCGTCGTGGGCGCACCGTCCTGCTTTTCGCAGCGGAAGAAACCGAAGCGGCCGCAGGATCTGTCCGACCACGATTGCATCAACCTTCGCCTGCCCACGCATGGCGAGTTCTTCGCCTGGACCTTCAGCAAGGGCGGCAAGGACCTGCGCGTCACCACGCAAGGCAGGCTGGTCTTCACCAGCGTCGTGCAGGTGCGCCAGGCCTGCCTTGCCGGCTTCGGCCTCGCCTATCTGCCGCTCGATTTCGTTGCCGGGCACATCGCGGGCGGGGCGCTTGTCGAGGTGCTGGCCGACTGGTGCAAGACCTTCGAGGGCTATCACCTCTACTACCCCAATCGGCGTCAGCATCCGCCGGCACTGGCTGCGCTGATCGATGCACTGCGATACAACACAAAGAAGACATAGCCTCGATAGCCGTGCATTGGCGCTGGCCATGGCCGAACGCGTGCAAACCACGACGTAGCGTCCGTTCAACCAGTTCCGGGATTGGGCCGAAAGGGACTGGCCGCTCCTTGGGGGGCAAGAAAGCAGTCCCTCCTTGCGTCCGGATCATACGGTTGCAGTACGCCCTTCGTCAGGTGACGGATATCCGTGTCCTTCTATGTGCTCTCGCCGGCCGGGGCGATTGCCGGAATGGCTTTGCGGGACTCCGCGACCAGGTGTTTGCGCCGCTCGACCAGGAAATCGATCAGCGCCCGGGTCTTGGCCGGCATCTGGTTGCGTGAGGGCACGTAGAGATAGAAGCCCGGAAACGGCCGGCACCAGGGCGCGAGCACCCGCACCAGCCGCCCATCGGCCAAGTGTTGCCGAACGCAAAGGTCCAGATACTTGACCAACCCCACGCCCTGTATGGCGGCGTTCAGCATGGTCTCGTCGTCGTTGAACACCGCGTTGCCTTTCGGCTCGAACTCTATCGTCCGTTCTTCGGCGTCCGGTGACGTGAACGACCAGCGATCGATCGTGCCGCTGGATGTGAAACGGAAGGCGAGACAATTGTGCCGCAAAAGGTCGTTCGGGGTTTCAGGCACGCCGTATTTTTCAAAGTAGGCCGGCGATCCGACGACGGCCTCCTCGATCGGCGGCGTGACGGGCACCGCCACCATATGCTCGTCCAGGCTCTCGCCCAGCCGGATGCCGGCATCCATGCCGTCGGCCACTATGTTCGAAAAGCCATCGTCCAGCACGATCTCCAGCCGCAGCTTTGGATAGCGCGCCAGGAACGCGCTCATGTACGGCTCGATCAGCATGCGGTTGACGGGGCGCGGGACGGTCATGCGGATCAAGCCCGACGGTTCCGCCTGCATCTCCCCTAACTCCGATACCGCCCTCTCTATGGCCACGAGCGCGGGCTGCAGGACGTCCAACAGGCGCTGCCCCTCCTCCGTCAGCGACATGTTGCGCGTCGTTCGGTTGATGAGCCGGACGTTCAGCTGCTGTTCCAGCGCCTTGAGGTGCTGCGAGAGCGCGCCTCGCGTGACCAACTCCCCCCGCGTGACCAGCTCGAAGCCGTCGATAACGACTTCCCCTTTTCGACCGGCCAGTCGGCCCACAATGGCCCCTTTCAGGATGCCTCAGGAAAGACCGCTCATCAGGCGCCGGTATTCTGCTTCCGGCCTGCCATAGGCGTCGTGGGCGAACTCCTCCAGGGCGGGACGGTCGCGGATGACGACGCTGCCGCGCAGCGAGCGGATGAATCCCTCGCCTTCCAGGACATGCAGCGCGGTCGTCACGCTCGGCCGCCTGACGCCCAGGAGCACCGACAGGAGTTCGTGCGTCAGCGCCATCTCGTCGCTGCGCGAGCGGTCGTGGCACATGAGCAGCCAGCGGGCGAGCCGCTCGTTGACCTCGTGGACCGCATTGGACACGGCCGTGTGGGCCAGTTGCACGGCAAAGCTCTCCATCGAGCGGTTCATGATCCGGACGAAGGGCTTGCTCTGGTCCATCCAGCGGCGGAAATCGTCGAAGCCCATGCTGTAGCCCTCGGCGTCGAGCTGGACCGTCACGTCATAGGAGCTGACCCGGGCGCCCGTCACCGCGGAGGTCGGGATGTAGCCGTCGAAGCCGAAGATGCCTGCTTCCGCGCGCCGGCCCTGCGGCGTCGTGATCACGACGGACCCGATGCCGTCGGTCAGGAAATACACCGCGTCGATCGGCCGGTCCCGATGCGCAAGGGGCGTGCCCTTGGGAAGGACCTCGTGTTTCAGGTCGGGCGCCAGCATCTGGAAGTCGACATCCGGCAAGAGCTGCAGGAGGTTGTTGGGGGGTGCAGAGCGCAACGGGGCGGCCATGTCCACGCCTCCTGTTTCGGGCCGGCACGCCTGTCAGCGCCTGGCGCCGGCAATTCGGGGAGATGACGGTGCGCCGTCGAGCTTAC
This sequence comes from Shinella yambaruensis, assembly GCF_050859155.1. NCBI lineage: Bacteria > Pseudomonadati > Pseudomonadota > Alphaproteobacteria > Hyphomicrobiales > Rhizobiaceae > Shinella > Shinella yambaruensis. The sequence goes on along the minus strand of NZ_CP150638.1, from coordinate 873,605 downwards.
GCCATCCTGTCCAAGTCGCAAGAGCGGGACGGCGCGCCGCAGGCGAGGCGGCGAATATGCAGCGGCCGGCCCGAAGGTCCGGGCCGGCCGCTGCATCACGAACCGAAAAATACGGCTGCCAAGCGATCAGCGCCGGTAGCGCAGGCGCTCCTGCTCGATTTCGGCGGGACCGTAGGGATCGAGCGTCTCGTCGAAGCGCGTCCAGCCCTGCTCGGCATAGGCCGCGCGCCGCTCGGCTGGATCGACCCAGTTCGACTGGCGCAGGATCGCCTCGGCCTCCGGATAGAGGCTTTCCTCGACGCGGGCGGTAACCAGCGTGCCGCCGCGGCGCACGCCTTCGGCATAGACATGGGCATGCTCTTCCGGCACGCCGGATTCCGTCATCGCGCCGATGAGGCCGCCCGCCGCGCCGCCGGCCACCGCGCCGGCGGCGGCACCGGCCGCCGTGGCGGCAAGCCAGCCGGCGGCGACCACGGGCCCGACGCCCGGAATGGCCATGATGCCGAGGCCGGTCAGAAGGCCGCCGACGCCGCCGACGGCCGCACCGATGCCGGCCCCTGCTCCCGCGCCCTCCGCGGCGTTCGTATCGCCGGTGCGGCGCTCGTCCACATTGTTTGACACGATGCTGATGTCGTCCGAGGGGATGCCCCGCGCTTCGAGGGCGCTGACCGCGGCACGCGCGTCGGAATAGTCGTCAAAAAGTCCGGTTGCGGTTTTCTTCATGGGAGTATCCTCTCAGTTGGCGTCAGTTGGCGACGATGTTGCCCTGGTAGTCGAGCGCGACACCGACGGACTTGCCGTCCTTCATCGCGGTGCCCCGCCAGACGCCCTTGTCGTCGAGCGCGAGCCCGGTGACGTCGGCATAGCCCGCTTCTGCGATGCGCTCCTTGGCCTGGTCCTCGGTGAAGCTGTTCGCGCCTTCGACCGGCGCGGTGGCGTTCTTGTCGTCCGGCGTCGCGACCGCCGGCGTGTCGCCATCGGTGGCGGGCGTCGTGGAGGTCTGGGCGAAGGCGCCAAGGGTCGATGCGCCGACGAACGCGGCGGCGAGCAATAGCTTTTTCATGATGTTTCCTCGTTGTCAGCCGTTGAAGGCAAGAAGCAAACCGAGATCGCGGCGTTTGGTTCCTCGCTAATTTTGCGGGAGGCGTAAAATAACCGCGTGCTGATGCCGCATCTGCCGGCGGAGGCGGCTAGAACACCCGCACCGCGGCCGTCCCCGTGATGACCAGCGCGACCGCGATCATCAGCGGCTTGACCGGCAGCCGGCTGACGATGAGGGCGCCGAACGGCGCGGCGAGCACTCCGCCGATGATGAGGCCCACCGCCGAGGAGAGCTCCGACCAGCCGAGCGCCAGGATGAAGGTGACCGAGATGACCATGGTGACGGCGAATTCGGTGAGGTTGGTGGAGCCGATGACCTTCCTGAGGTCATGGCCGCGCCCGAGCAGGCTGCTCGTCACGATCGGCCCCCATCCGCCGCCGCCCATGGCATCGAGCACGCCGCCGAGCCCGCCGACATAGGGCACGATCCAGTCGCGCACATCCCGCGGCCAGGACGGGTTGAAGGCCTTGTAGAGGATGAAGAGGCCGACGGCGACGAGATAGGCCGAAACGAAGGGCTCGATCACCTTGCCGTCGATGTTCGACAGGAGATAGGCGCCGATCGCCCCGCCCGCCATGCCGGCCGGCGCAAGCCGCGCGACCAGCCGCCAGTCGACATTGCGATGATAGGCATGCGAAAGCCCGGAAGCGGCGGTGGTGAAACATTCCGTCACGTGGGTCATGGCGCTTGCCGTTGCCGGCGGCACGCCGACGGCAAGCAGGCTCGTGGTCGTCAGCACGCCGAAGGCGAGGCCAAGGGCGCCGTCGACGATCTGGGCCAGGAAGCCGATGACGACGAAAAGCAGCAAATCCGCAGTGAGATAATCCAGCACGATCCCGCTCCCGCCTTGTTCGCGCGATCGTCTAGAAGTTCGCTCGGCCCCGTTGGTTCCGGGAGGCGGACGGAACAATCCTCGCCATTCCTGATTGTAGAAGGACATCAACAGCGCGGGGTTTCGAAATGGAAAGCGCTCACAACTGGCAGATGCCCGTCGTCCTGGCCAATCGGGAGGCCGAAGCATTCGTGGTGGTGCGCAACTCCCTCGAGGCCGCCGCCTATCTGATGGATTTCTGGCCGAAGCAGCACGGACCCGCCTTCTACAAGGCCATTCGCCTCTGCGCGGACGCGCTCGATGGCGAGGTGACCGACGAGGACGTGCGGGATGCGTTTCTGGCGGCGGCGCACGATGCAAACATCGCCATTACCGTGCACTGACCCTTGCCAGCCCGGCCTTGCGGGCCATATCGCCCCTCAGGAACCACCGCCTGGAGCACCGCCATTCATCGACGCGCCCTGCCTCTCCTGCTGATCCCGCTGAGCGGCTGTTCCGGCACACAGTCAGCGCTCGATCCCGCGGGTGACGAGGCGGCGGCGATCTATACGCTCTTCCTCGTCATGGTCGCCGGCGGTGCGCTCATCTGGCTCGCCGTCGTCGGGCTTCTCCTTCACGCGGCGCGGCGGCGCGAGGCGCCGTGGAGCGAGAAGACCGCCGGGCGGCTGATCGCCTGGGGCGGGGTCGCCTTTCCCGTCGCCGTGCTCCTGGCGCTGCTTGCCTATGCGGTCTGGCTGATGCCGGCGATCCGGCCTTGGCTGGCGCATTCCGCGCCGGCGGCCCGGCCGATCGAGGTGACGGGCGAGCAGTTCTGGTGGCGCATCCGCTATCCCGCCGCCGAAGGCATGCCGGCCTTCGAGACCGCCAACGAACTGCGCCTTCCCGTCGGCGCGCGCGCCGTCTTCGCGCTCAAGGCGCAGGACGTCATCCATTCCTTCTGGATACCGGCGCTGGGCGGAAAGATGGACATGATCCCCGGCCGCACCAACACGCTCTCGCTGCTGCCGACACGGGCCGGTATCTTTCGCGCGCCCTGCGCGGAGTTCTGCGGCGCCTCCCACACGCTGATGGCCTTTTCCGTCGTCGTGATGGAACCGGAGGACTATGCGGCCTGGCGCCGGGCGCAGGCGGACGGGAACCCCGCAACGGGCAGCGAAGGCGAGCAGCTTTTCGCCCGTCACGGCTGCGCCGGCTGTCATGGCATCCGCGGCCTGACGGAGACCGCGAGCCTCGGACCGGACCTCACCTTCTTCGGGCAGCGCCAGACGGTCGGCGCCGGCACGCTTGCCAATACGGCCGAAAACGTCGCGCGCTTCATCCGCAACCCGGACAAAGTCAAGCCCGGCGCGAAAATGCCGGCCTTCGACATGCTGCCGGACGGGGACATCGCCGCCATGGCCGATTATCTCGTGGGGCTCAAATGACCGGTGCGGCCGAACCAGAGCTCTCGACGCAGGAGCGCCAAGCGCAGGAGGCGGAACTGCGCGCGGTCTGGCGCACGCCCTCCGGCTGGCGCTACTGGACCTCCGTCAACAACACCGAAATCGGCCTCTGGTATGGCGCGGCCGCCTTCCTCTTCATGCTGTTTGCCGGCGTGCTCGCCCTTCTGGTGCGCGTGCAGCTCGCCGTGCCCGACAACGACTTCCTTTCCGCCGACACGTTCAACCAGGCCTTCACCCTGCACGGCACGGTGATGATGTTCCTCTTCGCCGTGCCGATCTTCGAGGCGGTGGCGATCTTCCTCCTGCCCTCGATGCTCGGCGCGCGGGAACTGCCCTTCCCCCGCCTATCCGCCTTCGGCTTCTGGAGCTTCGCGCTCGGCGGCGTCTTCGTCTGCGGCTCGATCTTCTTCGGCGCGGCGCCGAATTCCGGCTGGTTCATGTATCCGCCGCTGGCCACGGACAAGGAATATTCCGGCATCGGCGCCGATATCTGGCTGCTCGGGCTCTCCTTCATCGAGGTCGCCTCGATCGCCGCCGCGGTGGAGCTGATCGTCGGCATCATGAAGTGCCGGGCGCCCGGCATGCGCATCAACATGATGCCGCTCTTCGCCTGGTATCTCCTCATCGTCGCCGGCATGATCCTCTTCGCCTTCCCGCCGCTGATCGCCGGCGACATCCTGTTCGAGATGGAGCGGATGTTCGACTGGCCGTTCTTCGACGCGGCGCGTGGCGGCGATCCCCTGCTCTGGCAACACCTGTTCTGGATCTTCGGCCATCCGGAGGTCTATATCATCTTCCTGCCTGCCATCGCGCTGATGGCGATGATCGTGCCGACCTTCTCGCAACGCCCCATCGTCGGCTATTCGTGGATCGTGCTCGCCGCCGTCGGCACCGGCTTCCTGAGCTTCGGCCTGTGGGTGCACCACATGTTCACGACGGGCCTGCCGCAGATCTCGCTCGCCTTCTTCTCCGCCGCCTCGGAGGCGGTCGCGATCCCGACCGGCGTGCAGATCTTCGTCTTCATCGCCACCATGCTCGCCGGCCGCGTCATCTTCTCCGTGCCGATGCTGTTCGGCGCGGGCGGGCTTGCGATCTTCATCATCGGCGGGCTGACGGGCGTCATGGTGGCGCTCGTGCCCTTCGACTGGCAGGCGCACGACACCTATTTCATCGTCGCCCACCTGCACTACGTGCTGATCGGCGGCATGCTCTTCCCGGTCGTCGCCGGCATCTACTATTATTATCCGCTGCTCGACGCGCGAAAACTCTCCGACCGGCTCGGCAAGATCGCCTTCTGGCTGATGTTTTCCGGCTTCAACATCGCCTTCTTCCCGATGCATCTTTCCGGCCTGCGCGGCATGCCGCGGCGGGTCTTCACCTATCCGGCCGATATCGGCTGGGACTGGTTCAACCTGGTCTCCACGATCGGCGCCTTCATCTTCGCCGCCGGCGTCGCCATCGTGGTGATCGACGTCGTGAGGCCCAAGCACCGCCAGCCGAAGGTGGAAGAGAACCCCTGGAACGCCGGCACGCTGGAATGGATCAGCGAGCCGGAGGAAAAGTGGGGCGTGCGCTCCATCCCCATCATCAGGAGCCGCTATCCGATCTGGGACCAGCCAGGCCTCATCGAGGACATCAAGGCCGGCCGCTTCTACCTGCCCGACGCAAAGGACGGCGCGCGCGAGACGCTCGTCACCTCGGTGCTGGACGCCGAGCCGATCCAGTGCCTGCGCGTCGGCGGCACCTCGATCCTCACCATCCTCGCCGCCTTCTCGCTCGGCGGCGTCTTCATCGCGCTCACCTTCCATTGGTGGATCGTGACGATCGTCTGCGCGGTGATGACGCTTGCCGCCATCATCGCCTGGCTCTGGACGGGCACCGCCGTGATCCCCAGGCAGGAGATGCGCGACGTCGGCCTCGGCAAGAGCCTGCCGCTCTATACGTCCGGACCGCAATCGGTCGGCTGGTGGGCCATGTTCATCACCATGGCGGGCGACGGCACCGCCTATGCCAGCCTGATGTTCGGCTACTTCTTCTACTGGACCATCCACGACGATTTCACGGGCGGCCACGCCGGGCCCGGCATGCTCTGGCCGCTCCTTGCCGCCGGCCTCTTCACGCTGGCCTGGCTCGCCATGCTGCTGGCGCGCAGGTTCAACGAAGGCGACCGGCCGGCCGCCACGCGCCTTTCGCTCCTCGCCACCCTGCTTTTGACGCTTGCGGCAGGTGGCGCCGGCCTTGCCGGACCCTATCTCACCGGCATGGACCCGACCGCCCATGTCTATCCGGCCATCGTCTGGGTCGTCGCCCTGTGGACCGTGGTGCATGGCGGCGTCGGCATCGTCATGCAGCTCTATTGCCTGGCGCGCAGCCTTGCCGGCCGGATGGACGCGCGCCACGACATGGACCTCGTCAATGTCGTGCTCTACTGGCACTTCCTCGTCATCACGGCGGTCACGTCCTTCGGCGTCCTCGGCCTCTTTCCGGGATTGAGGTGATCCATGCGGCTGATCCCCAAGGAAATCGAAAGCCTCTGGACCCTCTTCACGGCGCCGACCATCTGGGCGCTGCATTTCCTCGCCTGCTACATCACCGCCGCCGTCACCTGCGCGAAGGCGGGCGCCGTTCCCTTCTCCTTCGACACGATGCGTCTCGCCCTCGGCCTGATCACCCTCGCCGCGCTTGCCGGCATCGTGCTTTCCGCCGTGCTCGCCTGGCGGCAGTGGGGTTTCGGGTCCGGCGATCCGCCGCACGACGAACCGACCCGCAAGGACCGGCTGCTCTTCCAGGGGTTCGCGACGCTGCTCCTCTCCGGCCTCAGCTTCGTGGCCGTGCTCTTCGTCGCCGTGCCGCTGGTCTTCATCGGGGCGTGCCAGCCATGAAGAGCCTCGCGCGCTTCCTCGGCCTCGCCCTTCTCGCCGCGCTCGGCGCAATGCTCCTCGCCAGCTTCGGCAGCGGCTCGTTCACGGCCCATATGATCATCCATATGGGCATCGTCGCGGTTGCCGCGCCGCTCGTCGCCTATGGCTTGCGCGATACGCGGCTCGATCCGCTGCCGGGCGTGATCCGCGCAACTCCGATGCTCGCCTCGCTCGTCGAGCTCGTCGTCGTCTGGTTCTGGCATCTGCCTGCCCTGCGGAGGATCGCGGATGGAAGCCTCGCCCTGTCGCTCGTCGAACAGGCAAGCTTCCTGGTTGCCGGCGTCCTGCTCTGGCACGCCTGCTTCCGGCCGAAGGACGGCCGCCTTGCCGGCGCGGCCGGGCTATTGTTCACCTCGATGCACATGACCCTGCTCGGCGTGCTGCTGGCGCTCGCCCCGCGCCCGCTCTATGGCGGCGGCGACGTCACCTGTTTCGGCATTCCCCTCTCGGCCGCCGCCGACCAGCAGCTCGGCGGGGTCGTCATGCTGATGGTCGGGGCGCTCGCCTATCTCCTCGGCGGCATCCTGCTTCTTGCCGGCGTCCTGCGGGAGGACGAGGCGCTTCCGGCGGAGAGGCCGCCATGCTGATCGGCTGGAGGCATATCCTCGGCCTCGTGCTGGCCGGCGCGCTCGGCGCGTTCCTTATCGCCTGGTCCGGCATTATCGGCGTCGGCGCGAGCACGGGCCACTGGAAGGCGACCGACTGGTTCCTGCATTGGGTGATGCGATCCTCGGTCAGGACCGCGGCGATAGGAACGCCGGTCCCAGCCTTCACCGAGGGCATGCTGCCGATGGCGGCGGGCCATTTCGAGGGGGGCTGCGCCATCTGTCACGGCTCGCCGGCGCGGCCGCGGCCGGACAGCGTCCGCAACATGCTGCCCGCCCCGCCGGATCTCAAGGACAAGATCGCCGGCTGGAGCGATGCCGAACTGTTCAAGATCGTGCAGCACGGCGTGCGCTTCACCGGCATGCCGGCCTGGCCGGCCGCGGGGCGCGAGGACGAAGCCTGGGCCATGGTCGCCTTCCTGCGCCGCTATCCGGCGCTCGATGCCGAGGCCTATCGCAGCCTTGCCGGCCTTGCCGAAACGCGACCGGCAGGAACCGGGGACGCCATCGGGACCTGCAACGGCTGCCACGCACCGGAACGGCTCGATGCGCAAAGCCTCATTCCGGACCTTTCCGGCCAGTCCGCCACCTATCTCGAACAGGCTCTGCTCGCCTATGCGGAGGGAACGCGGGCGAGCGGCATCATGGCCGTCGCGACGGAGAGATTGGACGATGAGCAACGCCGGACGCTCGCCCGCCATTTTGCCGCCCAGCCCGCACGCCTGCGCCAATCGACATCCGGGGAGGACGCGGCGCGCGGCGAGACGATCGCCCTGAACGGCGATCCGGCCCGGCGCATTCCCGCCTGCCTGTCATGCCACGACAAGGCCGGGGCCAATCCCGCCTTTCCCCGCCTTTCGGGCCAGCCGGCGGCCTATCTCGAAAGCCAGCTGAAGCTCTTTACCGGGAAGGGCCGCGGCGGCGGTCCGTTCAGGGACGTGATGGCGAAAGCCGTCGCCAACCTCGAAGCGGAGGACATGGCCCCTCTCGCCGCCTATTTCGCCGGACGGAAACCGGCGGATTGAGGCCTACCGCCGGCCGACCTGCTTGGCCGGATCGTCGTTCTCGTCCGGGTTCGGATTGGGTTCCTCGTCCGGCAGGCGGTCGGGCTCCGGCTCCTTGATCGGCGGCGTCGGCTCGCCGATCGGGGGAAGGTCGGGCACCGGGTTGGGGCCGGGATTGGGTTCGTTCGGAATGATAGCCATCGTGGCCTCCTTGCGGGTTTGACCGGGTCTATTGCGCCATCACGCTGCGTGCACCGGCTTGGCGAAAGGCCTGCTCGGCCTTGAGCAGATCGGTGCGCGCAATATCGGCCGAGACGCGGATCTCACCATGAAGCGGCGCATCGGCGCGCACGGTATCGCCACCGGAGGCTTCCACGCCGGCCGTGTTGGCGTGCGTGTCCGGCTCGATGAAGACATCGGCACGGTCAATCCCGCATTGCTGCACGAGATGTTCGACGGCCCGGTCGGCGGCCTCCCGGGTCGCGAATATCGCCCACATGGTCTTCGTGCTGTCGTCGGACATGGAACCTTCTCCTCTTCTTCGGGGATCAGGTTTGCAACGCAGAAGGGGAGCGATGGTTTCAGCCCGCAGGCTAGATGTCATCCCTGGTGTAGAACATGCGGGCGGAGGCTTCGATGATCGAGCGGTGCCTGACGGGATCGAAGGTGACGGCGGGGAACGTCTCGAAGAGATATCTGGCGAAGCTCTCCCTGGCCTCCTGCGAGGCATCGAACCAAGGCTGCGAGGTCAATTCATCGAAGACCGACTTCAACGCGCCCAATTCTTCCGGCTCGAACGTTCCCTTGGAAGTGTAGCTGCCCACGCCCGCCTCCTCTCCGTGACAGCCGTGGATTCTAGGACCGTCCTTGCGGGATTCAAAGCGGGAATGCGGTACGATATCGTACGAAGAAGCCCCGGCCTATTCCGTCACGTCGCGGGGAACGTGGCTATCGACACCCCGCATCAAAAGCCCGTCCGCGCGCACATCGCGCACGCCCTTCACCCGGCGCAGGAAGCCGATCAGATGGCGACGGTCCTCCTCGCTGTCGACGGCGCCGTCGAGGACGGCGATGCCGTCGCGGATCGCAAGATCCAGCATGGCCAGATCGACCCGTTCATCCTCTTCAAGCGCCTCCAGGATCCGCGCCTCGAGATCGTCGTCCGCGATGATGTCGTCCGTTTCCTCCGCAAACGGCAGCGGTGCGCCGTCGACATCCCGCGCCTCGGGATCGGCGGTGATCTCGATACCCCCGTTGTCGGCTTGGTCCGGATCGGCGCCGCGTGTTCCGTAGGGCGCGTTCTGTCCGGCCCGGCGTGCGTCATCGTCGTCGGGATAGGGCCAGCCATCCCGGATGTCACGCTCCTCGTGGTCACGGAAATCCTCTTCGCCGGAAGCTCGCTTGCGATCGGTCATCGTCTTCTCCATTCGTTCAATGCTGCAGTGAGGAGACAGATCCAACCGATCAGGCCTGCCATTGTTCCCGCGCGTGCCGCTCGGCGAAGCTCATCCGGAAAGGAAGGGGCGATCCTCCGCTGCGTCGTTCCCGTCAAAACGCGCCGGGACGGCCAATCTCGTCCTCGAGCATCTTTCGCGCGCGGTTGACCCGGCTTTTCACCGTGCCGATCTCGCATGCGCACAGCCGCGCCGTGTCGATGTAGCTGACCCCCATCGCGACGAGCAGCAATGTGCGGCGCGAGCGCGGCGGAATACGGCTGAGCGCGGAGCGCAGCTCGCTGCGGCGAACCGCCCATTCCTGCGGCGCCGAAATGCTGGCGCGCTCGAACAGCCCGTCGTCCAGCCCGACGGGTTCCCGGCAGCGGCGGCGGTATTCCGTGTTGAAGGTGTTGCGCATGATCGTGAAGAGCCACGAGCGCAGTCGCGTGTCCGGGCAAAACTGGTGAGAGGACCGGAGCGCGCGCATGACCGTCTCCTGCACGAGATCCTCGCGGTCGCTGGCCGACCGGGTGAACCGCTGGGAAAACCGCCTCAGCGCGGGCAACTGTGCTTCGATCGCGGCGTGAACCGTCTGCGCGGCGGGCTTGGAGACCAGGGCGTCCATTCATTCCTCCGTTTCCAAAGAAACGAAGCGGGCTCGCGGAGGTTGCCGTACGATAGCGTACAGACGCCGGCAAAAAGAGAATGGAACACTTCGCGGCTTCACCAGTCAGTAGGAGAGCCAAAGCTGTCCCGAGGCGAACATGACCCGCTACTTCTTTCACATCTGCAGTCGAACGGAACGGATCGAGGATCGGGAAGGCGCGGATTTCGACACGGTGCAGGCGGCCTTGGCCGAGGCGCGGCTTGCAGCCCGCGAGATACTGGCCGAGGATGTCCGCAAGGGGCAGGTCGACGAGACGCGCTTCTGCGAGATTGCCGACGAACGGGGGCGGCTGGTGGCCCGCGTTCCCTTCAGCGAGGCGCTCAGATAACGGATCGCGAGACGATGGTCCCGATGAGCCGTTCATACTCCTTCTCGCATTCGCCATAGGCATCGCGCGCAAAGGCCTCGAGGCCGGCGCGGTTGCGCACGCTGACGACGCCACGCTCGGAATAGATGAGCTTCTTGCCCTCCAGCACATGGAGCGCCGTCGTCACGCTGGGGCGCCGCACGGCGAGCATGATCGACATGAATTCGTGCGTCAGGCTGATATCCGACCCGTCCGCCCGGTCGTGACACATCAAGATCCACCGCGCGAGCCGCTCGTCGATGTGGTGCACGGCATTGGACAGCGCCGTATAGGCCTGCTGGACGGCAAGCGCCTGGGTGTAGCGGGAAAGCAGCCTGTGAACCTCCCGATCCTCCGCAAGAACCGCCTTCAGGTCCGGAACGGGGATCCGGTAGGCTTGCCCGTGCATCTGCATGTGGATGGAGAAGGGATCGGCATCGACATCGAGGACAGCCGAGGTCGGACACATGCCATCCCTTCCGATGATGCCGATCTCGCTATGCTGGCCCTCCGGCGACCGGACGACGACGGACGCGATCCCGTTCTCGAAGAAGTAGGCGTGCTCCATCGGCTGGTGGGGAGAGGAAAGCTGGTACAAGCGGGGAAGCTCTATTCGTTCCAGCCGCCCGGCAAACCGCTCCAGGCTCGTTTCCGGTAAACGCCGAAGCAGGTTGTTCCGGAACCTGCCCTGCCAAACGTCTGCCATCCAACGATCCTATGCGGTTCAGCGACCGCATATCTGCCAAAGGCTTCGGTCTCTCCTAAAGTCAATGGCCGTCCATCTATGATCATAAAATCGGCGAGACAACCCGGCGCCGGGCGTCGGTACGGAAGCGGACAAAGGGGATGGAAGCGTAGCGTGTCCTTCCTGGTTGCGGCCCGGCGTCACAACTGCTGGGCGCCGTGCGGTATCGCCTCCAGAATCAGCCGGAACGTGATGATGGGAACGCGGTTGGCGTCCTGCAGCTCGACGGAAATGCTGTCGATCGGCTCGTTGGGCAGCCCGTCGATCGCCATTTCCGCCAGAAGCGTTTTTGCCTCTTCCCTGGCCTGCGCCAGATTCTCAAAATCGAAACCCCGATCGGGCTGGAGCACGCCGTCCTGATCCTGGATTTTGAAGTAATAACGTCCCATTGCCACCTCCTGGATTGGCTGGACAATGTCGAAGGGAAGCAAACGTTCCTTGGATGTGCGCGGTCGCCGAAGCGAACGGGCGGCCAATGCTCGGGGGAGCCTTGGCAACGGAGCAGCTTGAGGCTCCGTCCAACTGCCGGACGGCGATTGCGCCCTCCCTTCCGGGAGCGCGGACTGTGGCACGGCAAGGGGGCTAGATGAAGCAGAGCGCCGGCTTATGCCGGCTCCGTACGGAATCGTACCGAGACGACGAGCCGTCGGTTTCGCGGCACCTCGCTATGCGTGAGGCCGCGCATGAGGCAGGGCCGCCCCGCCACGGAACGTACGGTTCCGTACGATCCCCGGCGCGGCGGGAACATCCCCTCCCCGCGCACATTTGACTGGCACGATAGCGGGGGAGAGAACATGCAACATCTCGACAAGAAACGCTCGGTGCCGGCACGCAAGGTGTTCGACGTCGTGGCCTATTGCCGGTCTCAGCGCATCAGCGAGTGGGAAACCAGAAAGCTCGTGCGGCTGGTGGGCCGTTTCGCGAGCCGGCTCGAAATCCAGATGAACCTGACAAACCGGCCGGCCCGCTTCCGATAGAAGCCCAATCTTCAGGAACAATCGCCGGATTGCCTTGTTCAATCCCAGGCCGATCAACGGCTCATTCCCAACGAGGAGACTGCAATGCCCACGAAGACACTGGAAGACCTCTTCATCGACGGGGTCAAGGACATCTATTACGCCGAACGCAAGATCATCGCGGCGCTGAAGAAGATGGGACGCGGCGCCAAGGCCGAGGACCTGAAGGCCGCATTCGACAAGCACCTGCAGGAAACGGAAGGCCAGGTCGAACGGCTCGTCCAGGTGTTCGAGATCCTCGGCAAGCCCGCCCGCGGCAAGACCTGCCCCGCCATCGACGGCATTCTCGAGGAAGGCCAGGAGATCCTGGAGGAATTCAAGGAATCGCCGGCCCTCGACGCGGGACTGCTGGCCGCCGCCCAGGCCGTCGAGCACTACGAGATCGCCCGCTACGGCACGCTGAAGTCCTGGGCCCTGCAGCTCGGACACAAGGACGTGGCGCAGCTGCTCGACCAGACGCTTTCGGAGGAAAGCAAGACCGACCAGGCGCTGACCCGGCTGGCCGAAGCGAAGGTGAACCGCGAAGGCAAGTCGAAGGCAGCCTGAACAGGCGGGGGGCCGGCCGCGCGCCGGCCCATTGCCCGCGCCCTGCCATCGGGCGAACCCCTTGCAACGAGTGCCGCCATGTTCGGAAACTGGCGCCATATCTGCGTCGACATGCAGCGAATGTTCGCCGAGGACACGCCATGGCGGGTCGCCTGGCTGGAAGCGGTGTCGCCGCAGGTCATCGAAGTGGCAGCGCGCCACAGCGCCCGCACGATATTCTCACGATTCTGCCCGCCGGCCCGCCCTTCCGATGCGCACGGCATGTGGCGGACCTACTACGAAAAATGGCGGATGATGACGGGCGAGCATCTTCCCCCGGACATGCTCGCCCTCGTTCCCGAGCTTGCGCGCTACTGCCCGCCGGCGACACTCTTCGACAAGCAGACCTATTCGCCCTGGGTCGATGGCCGCCTGCATGCCCGGCTGGCGATTCAGGCCGTCGATACGCTCGTCATCACGGGGGGCGAGACGGATGTCTGCGTGCTGGCGACGGCGCTCGGGGGCATCGATCTCGGCTACCGCGTCATCGTTCTCAAGGACGCGGTGTGCAGCGGGGCCGACGAGACGCATGACGCTTCGCTCACGCTGCTCGGCCATCGCTTCTCCGCCCAGGTGGAATTGCTCCTTACCGAGGATTTTCTCTCGTCCGACCCGGAGCGGGACGGGTAGCAAGGCCCCTTCGTCGAGCCCTGCTTCAGCCATGCGCCAGTGCCGCAACGCGCCGCCCGGCGTGGCATCCCTTGGGAGGATGCCCTCAGTATCCGCCGATGATCGGCAGCACCTCGCCGGTAATGTAGCTGGAGCATTGCGGCGAGGCGAGGAAGACATAGGCGGGCGCCAGCTCCTCCGGTTGGGCGGGGCGCTTCATGGGCGTGTTGGCGCCGAATTTCGCGACGTCCCCGGCCTCTTTGTCGGAGGGGTTGAGCGGCGTCCAGACCGGCCCCGGCGCCACCGCATTGACCCGGATGCCGCGCGGCACGAGCTGGCCGGCGAGCGAACGCGTGAAGGCGTGGATGCCGCCCTTCGTCATCGAATAATCGAGAAGGTCCTTGGACCCTTCGAGGCCGGTGACCGAGCCGGTGTTGATGATGGCCGAACCCGGCTCCATGTGCGGCACCGCCGCCTGCGCCATGAAGAAGTAGCCGTAGAGATTGGTCTTCAGCGTCTCGTCGAAATGCTGCTCGGACAGGTCGAGAATATCCTTCGTGTGAACCTGGAAGGCCGCATTGTTCACAAGGATGTCGAGCCTGCCGAGATCCTTCACCACGCATTTCACCGTCCGCGTGCAGAAGGCCTTGTCCTTGACGTCGCCGGCAAACGCGATGCAGCGCCGGCCCTCCGCCTCGACGGCGGCGATGGTGTCCTTCGCATCCTGCCCCTCGGCGAGATGGCAGATCGCCACGTCCGCGCCCTCGCGGGCAAAGAGCACGGCGACCGCCCGGCCGATACCGGAATCGCCGCCGGTGATGAGCGCGACCTTGCCCGCCAGCTTTTCCGAGCCCTTGTAGAAGGGCGCGTCGTACATCGGTTGCGGATCGAGCTTCGCCTCGTGGCCGGGCTTGGGCTGGTGCTGCTTCGGGAAAGGCGGCACGGGATAGAGGCGCGCGCCGGCCTGCATGGCCTTCGGCTCCTCGTCCCTGCCCTTGCGGTCGGCCTCGGCGACCTCTTCCTGGATATCCCGCTGTTTCGCGGCCGTGCGGGCGGACTGGCTCCGGGTCATGACAGCCTCCTCAGAGTTCGGTGGGACGGATATTGTCGACGCGGACCGTGCCGGCGACGACCTCGCGGGGCCCTTCGACGGGATAGGCGGGATCGCTCTCGTCGACCACGGTGTAGAGCTTCTCGTTGCGGAAGGCGCTCGACGAGGTCGTGGAATTGCCATCGCCCGGCAGGGCGTCGATTTCCATGTAGTCGAGCTCGGCCTCCGCGGCCACGACGCGGGCATCGCCGCTGGAACGGGCGCGCACCACCACCTCGCCCTGGTTGGGCGCGATGTCCCAGTTCGTGTCGCCGGCGGAGGCAATCGGCACCAGGCGGTAGAGTTTCAGCTGCTCGGTATCGGAATAGTCGGCGACGGGGGCCGGCATATCCTGCCGCGGCGCGTTTTCATCGAAACCGGCGGACCAGTCGCGGCCCGGCGTTTCCATGCCGGGAGGCGTGCGGTGCGCCGTGGCATCGTCGCTTCCGGTGATGACGCGCGGCTTCGCACTGGAGACGCCGTCATTGGTCCGGCCGGCCTGGGAGACCGTAAATTGCGGAACGGCGTCGGCATGGATGACCTTTTCACGGCCGGTCTCCGCCGAGACGACGCTGCCCGCGCCCGGCACCGTGCGCGACGCGACGGGCACCACCTGCTCGTCTTCCTCGCGATAGCCGCCATCCGCCGCCTGGCGGCGGCCTTCGTCGTGCAGCGCCTGGCTGCCCGTGACCTCGCCGGCCAACTGCTTGAAGTATCCGGAGATCTTTTCAATCACTCCCATCGTTCTATCCTCATGGCTTGGTTTCGAGGCGGGCCATCGCGGCCTTCAGGATTCCCCTGATCTCGTCGTCGGCGATCTGCTGGGCGGCGAAGGCGGCATCGGGCTCGATGCCGGGATCCTCCTCGTGGTCGATGACCGTTTCATTGTCGCGCGCCATGGCGACCAGCGCCTCGCGCGCTTCGGGAATGGCGGCCACCACCGAGACCAGCTCCACCAGCAGACGCCGGTGCGCATTGATCCTGCCTTCCAGATGAACCGAATTGTCGATGGCCATGCTTGCCTCCCGGGATATCAGGCAAACGGGAGGACCGGACGATTGTTCCGAACGTCTCGCCGGCGCGGACCGGTGCGGACTCCACCGGCCCTGCCGGGACGACAGTACGGTAGATGACCGGCCGTGCCCGGTTGACGAAAGGCCGGGACATGTTTCACCCTTCTGGTTAAGGTTGGCCGACGCACTTGGGGGATAGCGGTGCCGCGCGGGCTGAACATCCATTTCACGCTGGCAAGGGCGGCCGCGATGATCATCGTCGCGATGTTCGTCTCATTGCTGCTCATGCTCGGCCTGTGGCTCAACACGAGCTATCACGACGCGGTTCGCCGCACCGAGGAGCGCGCCGTCGCCGCCTCCAAGATCGTCGCGAGCAACGTGTCCCTCATCGATTCCCTGGCGCGGCAGGCCTTGCAGCGCATAGACGAGGCGCTCGGCGAGACCATCACGCCGCCGGCATCCACCAGCGTCAGAAACATCGACGAGGCCGTCGCGGACCTTCCCGGCCAGGTGAAGGCCTATGTGGTCGATGACGAAGGTCTGACCCTCTATTCGACCGATCCGATGGTGAAGCCGATCAGCATCGTCGACCGGCCGTATTTCTCGGAACTGGCGAAGGGCACGAAGCAGCACGTCTCAAGCCTGCTGATCAGCCGCCTCAACGGCGAGCAGATCTTTGCCTTCAGCCGAAGGCTGGAGCGAAACGGCCGGTTCGCCGGCGCCGCCGTCGTTTCCTTCGAGGTCAGGGTCCTCGCCGATGTCTGGGAGGCCGTCGATCTCGGCCCGAACTCCACGGTCAGCTTCGCCCGGTCCGACGGCCAGCTCGTCGCCCGCTATCCGCTCGCCGACGGGCCGCTCGACATGAGCAAATACGTGCTTTTCACGGATTACCTGCCCAAGGCGCCGACCGGCACCTACGACGCCATCTCGCCCGTCGACGGCGCCCACCGCATCGTCGCCTATCGGACCGTCGATGGCGCGAGGTTCATCGCGCTCGCTTCGGCCGACTACGATTTCGGCATCCAGCGCTTCCGGCGGGACGTGACGGTGGCGATCGCGGTGCTGATCCTCGCAAGCGTCAGCCTTCTGGCCGCGGGCCAGTGGATCCGTCATCTGCGGCAGCGCGATGCGGCACAGTCCCAGCTGCTCAGAAACGCCCTTGCCGACAACCAGCTGCTCCTTCGCGAGGTCCATCACCGCGTCAAGAACAACCTGCAGGCCGTCCAGAGCATCATCCAGCTCCAGCGCCTGCCGGACGAGGTCCAGCAATCGCTGGTCGACCGCATCTCCTCCATGGTCGCGGTGCACGAGAAGATCTACCGACATGACGAGTTTTCCCGCCTGTCAGCGCGGGACCTGCTGACCTCGGTGGTCGAGAAGCTGATGGCAGCCTACGGCGCGCCCGTCACCGTGACCTACGAGATCGACGACCTCGCCGTCTCCACCGACAATGCGACCCCGCTCGCCCTGCTGGTGAACGAGCTGCTGACCAACATCCTGAAATATGCCTTTCCGGACGGCCGCGCGGGCCGGATCTCCATCGTGCTCACGGCCATCGGGGGGCGGCGGGCCCGGCTCACCGTCCACGACGACGGCATCGGCTTCGATCCGCAGGCCGTCAAACAGGGTATGGGAAGCCGGCTGATCCGGGGCGTCGTCAACCAGCTCAACGGCACCCACACCTTCGACGGGAGCAATGGAACGACCTTCACCGCCGAGCTGGACATCGTGGAGCCTTAGGAGCGCCGTTGGTCAGATCGGCTTGCTGAGATAGGGCGATCCCTTTACCGCGAAGCGCCACGGGCGTTCGGCGGCCTTGCTGATGCCGATGCGGACACCGCTTGCCGAAACGGGCACCTCGAACGGCGGCTCCAGGGAAAAGGGCGCGTCGAGGACCGAAAGTCCGTTCATCTCGCCGGTTACGGCAAGCGCCCGGCACAGATTGCCCGGCCCGTTGCACAGCTTGCGCGCAGCGGTGACCGCACGGCGCGCCATCATCGTCTCAAGCCCGTGCGTCGGCTCCAGCGCGCGGATGAGCACCGCGCTGCCCCGCTCGCAGACGACGTTGAGGCACCAGTGCAGGCCATAGGATCGATAGACATAGACCCGGCCCGGCTCGCCGAACATCGCGGCATTTCCAGCCGTCGGCCCGCGAAAACTGTGCGACGCCTCGTCGTCCTGGCGGTAGGCCTCGGTTTCCACGACGAGCCCTCCGACACCATCGACCAGCAGGCGGGCCCCCAGAAGGTCGGCGGCGACGGCGACCACGTCACGCGCGAAGAAACGTTCATCCATCCCGTGGCCCGCCGTCAAACCATTTGATCGCGCATCGTCAGCGCATTCTCGATGGCGGCGCCGGAGGCCGTGTTGTCGAAGACGCACCAGCTATCGACGGCGAGGCGCTTCGCGAAGGCACGGATCTCGGCATCGCCGTAGCTGGAGTAATAGATTTCGGGCACGCCATGCAACCGGACATATCGGGGCGCCTCGTGGAAATCGGACGCCGGCCAGACCGGCGCAGGATCGGCCAAAACGCGATCGATCGCATGGTGTTGCAGGAGCGTGCGCGCCGGCGGCGACGCCCAGCTTTTGTGGCGCGGCTCGAGCACGAGAGTGCCGGTAAAGACGCGGCGCATGGCCGCGAACGCGTTTTCGGCGTCTCCGGCATCGAACCGAAGGCTCGGCGGCAGCTGGCACAGCAGCGGCCCGAGCTTGCCACCCAGCGCCGAAACCTCGTCGACGAATGCCTCGAAGAGCCGATCGACGTTCCGCAAGCGCGCGCCATGCGTGATTTCGCGCGGTATCTTCACCGCGAAACGGAAATGATCCGGCACCGACCCCGCCCAGCGTTCGAATGTCGTCTTCTGGTGGTGGCGATAGAAGGTCGAGTTGACCTCCACGCCGTTGAAGACGGCGGCATATCTTTCGAGGCCGCTTCCGGTTTCGGGAAACCGGTCGGCAACCGCCTTCGGGATCGACCATGCCACCGTTGCGATAAAGGGCATCTTTTCCCGCATCACGCGATCTCCAGGTCGACGCAGAGCGGCAGGTGGTCGGACGCCCGACGGGCGAGCGGCGTATCGTGCACGAAGGCCCTGCGGGCGGCGATCCCCTCGCCGATGAAGATGTGATCGATGCGCAGCAGCGGCAGGCGGGAGGGAAAGGTCGCGGCAAGCCGTCCGCCGGCTTCGACCTGCGCATCCTTGAGGCGGCGAACGAGCAGGCGATAGGACGGCGAGCGGGAGACCGCGTTGAGATCGCCGGCAAGGACGACGCGCGCATCGTCCGGCATCGGCGCACCGAGCCAGCCCGGCCCGATCAGGGCCTCGGTCTGCCGCACGCGCTCGGCGCCGAACAGGCCGAGATGGGTGACGAAGACCTGCAGCTTCACGTCGTCGAAAGGCACCTCCACCCACAGCGCACCCCGCGGCTCGCCGCGCGAGGGAAGCCCGCCGGCCTTGACGAGGCGCGTCGGCAGCGCCGTCAGCAGCGCGTCGCCGTACCGTTCCTCTTCCAGGTGCAGCGCCGGATGGAAGTGCGAGGCCATGCTGAGGTGATTGGCGATGGCCTGCGCCTGGTCGATGCCGCCGCTGCGCGCCCGCGCGACGTCCACCTCCTGCAGCGCGACGATATCGGCTTCGCATTCGGCGATCACCGCGGCGATGCGGCCGGGGTCGAGCTTCCGGTCCGTGCCGAAGCAACTGTGCGCATTGTAGGTCATGATCCTCAGCCGCCTGCCCATACCGTCCTCGCGTTGTTTCGGACGCCTCGGGAACACGAAAAGCCCCGTTTTCGTTCCGCGCCGGAATTGCCGCATGATGCCGCCGGCACGAGGCCGGGAACATTTGCGGCATGCCGGCATTGCTTCCGCTTTGAAGCGGGAGAACGGGCGTGGCGCCGAGAGCGAACTGGAAAGGCTTCCTGAAGGTGGGTGAACTGGTGTGCCCGGTCGCGCTCTACACGGCCGCCTCGACCAGCGAACGCATCGCCTTCCACATGCTGAACCGCAAGACCGGCCACCGGCTGCACCGGGAATTCGTCGACAGCGAGACGGGCAAGGTGGTGGAGCGCGAGGATCAGGTGAAGGGTTACGAGGCGGGTGAGAACGACTATATCACGCTCGATCCCGAGGAGGTCGCCTCGGCGGTGCCCGAGAGCGACAAGACGATGGAGATCGAGGCGTTCATCGCCTGCGACGACATCGACGACCTCTATTTCGACAAACCCTATTATCTTGCGCCGTCCGACAGGCACGGCGAAGAGGCCTTCGCGCTGATCCGCGAGGGCATGAAGACGAAGAAAGTGGCGGCACTGGCCGAGACCGTGCTGTTCCGCCGGGTGCGTACCCTCCTCATCCGCCCCCACGGGGAAGGTCTCATCGCGACGACGCTGAGCTACGACTACGAAGTGCGCTCCGCCGAGGAGGCCTTTTCGGAGATCCCCGCCTTCAAGCTCAAGGGCGAGATGCTGGACCTGGCCGAGCACATCATCAAGACGAAGAGCGGCCGCTTCGATCCGAAGACCTTCGACGACCGTTACGACGCGGCGCTCGCCGAGGTGGTCAAGGCGAAGATCGAGGGCCGGAAGATCAAACGTGTCACGCAGAAGGCCGAGGGCAAGGTCATCGACCTCATGGAGGCCCTGCGGCGGAGCGCCGGTGAAAACGAGAAACCGGCAAAGCGCGGCAGGAAGAAGGCCGCGGCCACAGGCAAGACGGCGGCAAGCCGACGCAAGGCAGGGTGATCATGGCGACGCTGGACGTCTACCGGCAAAAGCGGGACTTCAAGACCACATCCGAACCACGCGGCAGGAAGGCCCGCAAGGGCGGCCACAGCTTCGTCATCCAGAAGCACGACGCGACGCGCCTGCACTACGATTTCCGCATCGAAATGGACGGCGTGCTCAAGAGCTGGGCGGTGACGCGCGGCCCCAGCCTGGTGCCGAGCGAAAAGCGGCTGGCCGTGCATGTGGAGGACCACCCGCTCGCCTATGGCGATTTCGAAGGCACGATCCCCAAGGGTGAATATGGCGGCGGCACCGTCATCGTCTGGGATCGCGGCACCTGGGCACCGATCGGCGACGCGCGGAAAGCCTATGCCAAGGGCCATCTCGAGTTCACCCTCGACGGCGAGAAGCTGCACGGCCGCTGGCATCTCGTGCGCATGCACGGCAAGCCCGGCGAGAAGCGCGAGAATTGGCTGCTGATCAAGGGCGACGACGAATTCGCCATGCCCGACGGCGATGACGACCTGCTTGATGAGCGGCCGGAATCGGTGAAAACGGGGCGGGACATCGCCGACGTCGCAGGGGAGGAACCGGGCTGGTCCTCAAAGACCGGACGCATCCGCAAGTCCTCCGGAAGGAAGGCGAAGGCCGACCCCGTGAAGGCGGAACCGGATACGGAGGCGCCCGATCCCTCGGGCCTCAAGGGCGCGCGCAAGGCGAACCTGCCGGATTTCCTGCCGCCGACGCTGGCGATGCTCGCAGCCGCGCCGCCCCCCGGCGCGCGCTGGCTGCACGAGATCAAGTTCGACGGCTACCGGCTCCAGGCGCGCATCGAGGCGGGCCGGGTCAAGCTCCTCACCCGCAGCGGGCTGGACTGGACGAAGAAATTCGGCAAGCCGGTGGTCGCGGCGCTTGCCGCGCTGCCGGTCGGCAAGGCGCTGATCGACGGCGAGCTCGTCGTCGAGACGGGCGCCGGGGCGTCCGACTTCTCCGCCCTCCAAGCCGATCTCAGCGCGGGCCGGAACGACCGCTTCACCTTCTACGTCTTCGACCTTCTCCATCTCGACGGTTATGACCTGACGCGCCTGCCGCTCGAGGCGCGCAAGGCCCTCCTCGAAAAGCTCGTGCCGGAAACCGGGGGCATCCTGCGTTACAGCGGCCATTTCGACGAGAACGGCGCGCTGGTGCTGCGCCATGCCTGCCGCCTCAGCCTCGAAGGCGTCGTCTCCAAGCTGCGCGACGCCCCCTATCGCGAAGGCCGCAGCAAGGGCTGGATCAAGTCGAAATGCTCGGCCCGGCAGGAATTCGTCATCGGCGGCTATGCCCCCTCCACCGTCTCGCGCCAGGCGATCGGCTCATTGCTGCTCGGTGTCTACAAGAACGGCAGGCTGGAGCCGGTCGGCCGGGTCGGCACCGGCTTCAGCACGCCCGTTGCCGCCGATCTCTTCAAACGCCTCTCGCGCATGCGGACGGACGAAAGCCCCTTCGGCCGGAAACTGACGGCCGAGGAGGCGCGACAGGCCCGCTATGTGCGGCCGGACCTGGTGGCCGAAGTGGAGTTCCGCGCCTGGACGGCCGATGGGCATCTGCGCCATGCTTCGTTCCGGGGCCTGAGGGAAGACAAGCCGGCAAGGGAGGTCGTCGCCGAAATGCCGAAGTCCAAGACATCCGCCGCGCCGAAGGCGGAAAAGCCGCCGCGCCGCACCGTGCGCCTCACCCATCCCGACCGGGTCTATTGGCCCGGCGAAGGCGTCACCAAGGAAGGGCTGGCGGACTACTATACCGAGGTCTGGCGCTATATCGCCCCGCATATCGTCGGCCGCCCGCTCGCCCTTCTGCGCGCGCCGAGCGGCATCGACGGGCAGACCTTCTTCCAGAAGCATGCCTGGAAGGGCATCAACGCCCATATCGTCGAAGTGCAGGATCCGGCGGAAAAGGACGACGAACCCTATGTGGCGATCGAGGATCTCGACGGGCTGATGAGCCTCGTTCAGTCGGCCGTGCTGGAAATCCACCCCTGGGGCTCGACGCTCGCCGACTGGGAGCGTCCGGACCGCATCATCATGGACCTCGATCCCGGCGAGGGCGTCGCATGGCAGGCGGTCATCGATGCCGCCGAGGAGACACGCAAGCGCCTCGAAGCCGCCGGGCTCAATGCCTTCGTCAAGACCTCCGGCGGCAAGGGGCTTCATGTCTGCGCCCCGCTCAAGCCGTCCGCCCGCTGGCCGGCGATCAAGGCCTTCTGCAAGGGCGTCGCTGACGCCATGGCGAAGGACAGCCCGGACAAATATGTCTCGACCATCACAAAGTCGAAGCGCCGGGGAAAGATCCTCATCGACTACCTGCGCAACCAGCGCGGCATGACGGCGGTCGCCCCCTATTCCACCCGCGCCCGTCCCGGCGCCGCCGTCTCCATGCCGCTCGCCTGGAGCGAGCTCAGCGCCGATATCGGCCCCGCCTATTTCACGGTGGAGAACACGCCGACGCGTCTTCAGGCGCTTGCGACCGACCCGTGGGCGGATTTCAGAAAGGCTGCGGAACCGTTGAAGACCGGCAAGGCGAAGGGCTGAGCTACCTGCCCTTGCCCTCCGCCTTGATGCTCTTGCGCAGGGCATCCATGATGTTGATGACATTGCCCGACGTCGGCGGCGGTGCCTTCTGCTTCGCCGGACGCTTGCGGCCTTTTTTCTTGGCAGCGATGATGTCGAGCAAGCGGTCCTGGACGGGATCGTCCGCCATCTTCGGGCTCCAGGCCCTGGTGCGCTCCTTGATCAGCGTCTTCACCAGAGACAGGGCCTTGGCGTCCGGCTTCGCGCGCCCGAAGCCGCCGAAATAGTCCTTCTCCTCACGCACCTCTTCGCCGTAGCGCAGCGTCCAGAGCACGATACCCCTGCCACGCGGCTCCAGCATCACCGCCCGCTCCCGTCGATACAGCACCAGCCTGGAGATGCCCACCGTGCCGGTCGAGGCCATCGCCTCGCGGATGACGGAAAACGCCTCCTCGCCCACCGTATCGTTGGGCACCAGGAAATGCGGCGCATCGTACCAGATCCATTTGATGGTCTCGCGCGGGACGAAGGTCTCTATGTCGATCGTGCGCGTGCTTTCCAGCGCCACCGCCTCGATCTCGTCATCCTCCAGCATGACGTAATCGTCCTCGCCGCGCGGATAGCCTTTCACCTCGTCGTCCTCGGCGACGGCCTTTCCGGTCACCGCATCGACATAGCGGCTGACGACGGGATTGCCGGTCTTGCCGTTCAGGGTGCGGAAGCGGACCTTGTCCTCCTGGGAGATCGCCGGCGACATCGCCACCGGGCAGGTGACGAGCGAGAGCTTGAGATAGCCCTTCCAGAAGGCGCGCGGCGCCATCACCGTTTCCTCTCGATGGGCAGATGCCTGGACATGGCGAAGCGCTCGGCGAACTCGATGTCCTCCTGCGTGACGACGGGGATGGGATCGGAAAGGATGGCGAGCAGCGTTTCGCGCGAAATGGAGTTTTCCTCCAGCGCGTCCATCAGGGCACCGCGGGTCTCGCGCTCGGCGCGCAACAGCGCCGCCAGCGCCAGGATCAATCTGTCCTTGTTGTCCATGGGAACCTCCGGAACCGCGTATCTGGAGGTTCTAATGCACGATTGCCGGATCGGTTCCCGGAACAATCGGCGGATGGATCGGTTCGGCATTCGACCCCTATGAAGCGAGGCGAACATGACCCTGACAGCGCTGGCGCTCAACTGCACGCTCAAGACAAGGACCGCCAAGGACCCCTCCTCCACCGACCGCATGCTGAAGCTGCTGGCCGACGCGATGGAACCGCTTGGCGTCACCACGGATTTCCTGCAGCTGGCCGATTTCGATATCAAGCCCGGCGTCACCTCCGACGAAGGCCATGGCGACGACTGGCCGGGCATCCGCCACAAGATCCTCGACGCCGACATTCTCGTCATGGGCACGCCGATCTGGATGGGCCAGCCGTCGAGCGTCTGCAAGCGGGCGTTGGAGCGGATGGACGCCTTCCTGGAGGAGAAGGACGACGAGGGCCGCATGGTCTCCTATGGCCGGGTCGCCGCCGTCGCCGTTGTCGGCAACGAGGACGGCGCGCATCATGTCTCGGCCGAGCTTTTCCAAGCGCTGAACGACGTCGGCTTCACCATTCCCGCCAATGCCGTGACCTACTGGGTGGGCGAAGCGATGGGCTCGGTCAATTTCGTCGATCTGGAGGACATCCCCGATGTCGTGCGCTCGACGCTGGATCTCGTCGCCCGCAACACGGTGCATGCCGCCCGGCTGTTCAAAGCCCATCCCTATCCCGGCGAAGGAGGCTGAGCATGGCGAAGAAACAGAAGAAGTGGTCGCAGGACGTGACCGAGAACAGCGACGCGATGGACCTCAAGGAGGGCGTCTTCAAGCAGGGCAGCGCAAAAAAGATCGCGCAGTCCCTGAAGCATTCGGCGGAGGAAAGCGACCGGCGCAAATCCAGCCCTTTCCGCTCGGCCATGTCCATGCTGACATTCTACATCAACCGCGCCGGCGACCAGCTTTCGAAACGCCGGCGCGACACATTGGAAAAGGCCAAGGACGAGTTGCGCAAGGATTTCGGCCGGGAACCGAAGAAAGGCAAGTGAGACGACGATGAAACAACCGGAAACGCTGTTCTTCCCCGCCAGCGAATGGGTGCCGAACCATCCGTTCCTGCCGGTGCTCGTCTATCGCGATGTGCTGGCGGCAGGCGAGAAGGATCGTGCCCGTGCCTTCGAGCGGCTGTTTTACGACGCGGGCTGGCAAGGCCTTTGGCGCAACGGCGTCTTCTCCTACCAGCATTACCACGTCGGCGCCCATGAGGTGCTCGGCATCGCGGCAGGAAGCGCCGAGCTCCTGATCGGCGGGCCGGACGGCAGGGCGCTTCAGGTTCGCGCGGGCGACTGCCTTGTGCTGCCGGCCGGCACCGGCCACAAGCAAAATTCCGGAAGTGATGATTTCCGCGTGGTCGGCGGCTATCCGCCCGGCCAACATGCCGACATCGAAACGACGGCAGCCACGTCCGGCGAACTGAAGATCATCGCGAGCCTGCCCCTCCCGAAAAGCGACCCGGTTTACGGCTCGGACGGACCGCTCGTCTCGCTTTGGCGCAAGGACATCCAGGGCTAACCGACGTCGATCAGCGCGATGCCGAGATCGGGGCGCGTCCGCCGCCGCAGGTCGGCCGACGTTTCGCGCAGCATGACCTCCAGCGTGGGCCGGACGTATCCTTCCACCAGGTGGCCGCCCTTCGTGCTTCCGTCCGGAAAGCCGAGCACGACGTGGAGATGCAGGCTTGCCTTGCCCTCGTCATCCACCGCTATGTCCCCCAGCATGCTGAGGACCTCCGACTGCACCTCCACGGGTATCTTCCGGTAGTGCTTCGTGTCGAATTCGAAGAAGGCGATGGTTGCGGCGCGAAACGCGCCGATTGCGGTAATCGATGCCGCGGTCAGGCTTTCTCTTTCAGCGAAATCGGTGATGCACCGGAAGGCCTCGTCGCCTTCGTCGAGAACCAGAATATAGGTACGCTCGCCCGCATCGCTTACCAGAAGTTTGTGCTTCATCGTTTGCCTCCCTGATCACAGGGAAAGGTCCGAAACCGGTTTCTGTTCCGCACTCCGCAGCCCGGCCACGAGAATAAACGACGACGGCATGGTGCATGACAGGCGTGCTCCCCAGCTTCGCGTTGCGGCTTTGCGCTCCTCGCGAAGATAGGATAACGGTCCGGCTGCATGCACGCCGCCTGCTTTCGCCGTCGAGGAACACCATGGCCAAGAAACCCAAGCTGGAGCATTCCGAACTGTCCGGCGAGTTCACCGAGGACGGGATTACGGTCCTTGTCGACATCTTCCGGCCGGCGGGAACGCAACAGGACTGGAAGCTGGAGGTCGTCACGGAGAAGGAGGAGCTCTTCGAATGGGACGAGCCCTTCGCCACGGACCGGGAGGCCTTCGACGAGTTCCTCGCGACGGTGGCGCGCGACGGCATCCGGTCGTTCCTCGAGGACGACGACGTGCCGACGACGCATTGACGGCATTCCACCGGCCCGTCGTTAAGTAAGCCTCGCTGCGGGGCGGCTGTCGTCCGGCCGGTTCGACGGCGGACGGACGATCCGCACGATGCCCTCCGCGCCTCGATGCGCCGCCGCCCATGCAACCCGCAGGCGACACGGCGGTAAAACCACAAGTACGACCAAATTTGTTCTTTCGCGCATGAATAAGGCTTCTTGTGCGAACGTCTTGCTGCCATATGATGCCATCGATCCACGGCGGAAACGGTCCGGCGCAGCAAGGCGGCGTGCGGACGGGGGGACACTATCCGTCCGGCGACAACAACGTACGAGCTCTGTTCGAAGGGGGGCAGCAATGACGGGTACGGGTAAATCCACAAAGACGGTCACGGCGACGGGATCGCAGTTCATCGATTCCGTGCTCAGCGGCTTTGCCTGGGACGGCACGGGCGTCACCTATGCCTTTCCCACATCGACGAGCAGCTACTCCTATTCGGGCGAGCCCGACAACAATTTCGGCGCGGTCTCGGCCATGCAGAAGAACGCCGCGCTCTTCGCCATGGAAAAGAGCTTCGGCGGCAAAGCGAACGACGGCTTCTCCGTCGAAGGGTTCACCAACCTGAACTTCTCGGCCGGCTCGAACGGCACCGCCACCTTACGCTTTGCCCAGTCGGACGACGCCAGCCCCACCGCCCATGCCTATTATCCGGACACCGGCGCCACCGGCGGCGACATCTGGTTCAGCACGGAAAATGCCGGCACGATCAACGACTACCGCACGCCGAAGGCCGGCAACTACGCCTGGCACACGCTCATCCACGAGCTCGGCCATGCGCTCGGCCTCAAGCACGCGCATGAAAACGACACGTTCGGCGCGATCCAGAGCGAATGGAACAGTCCCGAATATTCGGTCATGACGTACAACTCCTTCGTCGGCGACGACGCCAGCGGCTACAAATACGAGGAGTTCGGCGCGCCGCAGACCTTCATGATGGCCGACATCTACGCGCTGCAGTACATGTACGGCGCGGACTATACGACCAACAAGGGCAACACCGTCTACAAGTGGAAGCCGGGCAACGGCGATACCTTCGTCAACGGCAAGGTCGCCATCGATGCCGGCGGCAACCGCATCTTCGGCACGATCTGGGACGGCGGCGGCACCGATACCTACGACCTCAGCGCCTACAAGACGGGGCTCGACATCGACCTGCGGCCGGGCGCCTATTCGATGTTCAGCAAGACCCAGCTTGCCTTCCTCGGCGGCGGGCCGAACGACGGCTATGCCCGCGGCAACATCTTCAACGCGCTGCTCTTCAACGGCGACCTGCGCTCGCTCATCGAGAATGCCAAGGGCGGCTCGGGCAACGACAACATCCTCGGCAACGAGGGCAAGAACACCCTGTTCGGCAATGGCGGCAACGACAAGCTCAACGGCGCGGCGGGCAAGGACAAGCTCGACGGCGGCAAGGGCGACGACACGCTGACCGGCGGCAAGGGAACCGACATCTTCGTCTTCAAGAAGGGCTACGGTCGCGACACGATCACCGACTTCAAGAACAATGTCGACGACATCGACCTGCGCTCCTACAAGTTTTCGAGCGTCAACAAGGTGCTGGACAAGGCCGAGCAGGTCGGCAGCGACGTGCATATCGAACTGGGCGGCAACGACGTCCTGATCATCCGGAAGTTCAACATCGACAATCTCGACAAGGCGGACTTCCTCCTGTGACACGAGGCGGAGGGGCCTTGGCGCTGCGGCGGCCCGGCCTCCCCCGCCGCCCTTCAACCGCCGCGCACACTGTTGCAAATCCGCACGTTTGACGCCTCTTCGCTGGGGACGACGGCAAAGTTCGCGTGGCGGCGATTCCCCTTTCCGGCGTGCTGCGCTATGGCGGTGCGAGGCTCACATTCACGGCCGCACCGAAGTCCCAAGGAAATGGCACCCATGAACTCCCGCATTGCAATTCTGGCAGGCGTTGCGCTTGCCCTCGCCGGATGCACCACCGCCGTCGTCGCGTCCAACCCGCTGCAGGCCCGCTGGAACGGCAAGACCGCCGGCAGCTTCTTCGCGGCCTATGGCCCGCCGATCTCCGACACGGCCGGCGCGGGCGGCACGACGCTCTACAAGTGGCGCGGCGGCTTCGTGAAGGGCAAGTCCTGCACGGTGGAGCTGACGGTGAACGAAAGCTACCGGATCAACACCATCCGCGCCGTCGGCGACCGCGTCGACCCGAAGGGCGGGCCGACCCATTGCGAGAAGGTTCTCGACGCCGCCTCGTAAAGGGCAGCCCGACCGCCTTTTCCAAGGCCGCGCGAAGACGCGGCCTTTTTCTTGGAACATTTTCGCTTTTTTAGGCAGAACCGCTGCGCACGCTTGCCGGATTTGCTCCGGGAGGACACATGGACGAAGACCGCCTCTACCACGACCCGGAGCTCGCGGATTTCTACGATCTGGAAAACGGCTGGGAGCGATCGCCGGATTTCGCCTATTGCCGGGCGCTTGCCGAGGAGGCGACGAGCGTGCTCGACCTCGGCTGCGGCACGGGCGAGCTTGCCGTGGCGCTTTCCGGCGGACGCACGGTCGTCGGCGTCGATCCGGCCCCGGCCATGCTCGCCATCGCGCGCGGCAAGCCCGGCGCGGGCGGCATCGATTTCATCGAGGGCGATGCCCGCACGCTGCGGCTCGGCCGTCGTTTCGACCTGGTCGTGCTGACCGGCCACGCCTTCCAGGTCTTCCTGACGCGGGAGGACCGCGCCGCCGCCCTCGCCACCATTGCCGCGCATCTTGCGCCCGGCGGCCGTTTCGTCTTCGACAGCCGCAACCCCGCCTGCCGGGAATGGGAGGAATGGGGACCGGAGGCGTCAATGCGCCTCATCGACCATCCCCGCTTCGGCCCGGTCGCCGCCTGGAACGACGTCGCCCACGATCCGGCGACCGGCATCGTCACCTACGGCACCCATTACGAGATCCGCGCCACCGGCAAACGCCTCTCCGCCGCCTCCCGCATCGCCTTCCCGGACAAGGCGGAGCTGGAGGCGCTGCTTGCCGCGGCAGGCCTTCGCGCGGAGCGCTGGCTCGGGGACTGGGAAGGAAGCGACTGGCAACCGGGCGCAGCGGAGATCATCCCGCTCGGCGGGCTTGGCTGAGCGAGGCTGGCAGATCGCAAGGGCGGTTCCGAAACAGCCGTGGCTGGGGCGCCAGGATTCGAACCTGGGAATGCCGGTACCAAAAACCGGTGCCTTACCGCTTGGCGACGCCCCAACACGGCGGGAGCCTGATAGCAAAGGCGGGCGGCGTGGACAATGCTTAAGTTCCGGTTCGGGGCGATTATTCTCCGGTCGGGCTTTGCCGAAGAGGCGTGATCTGCGGCTTGGTGCTTGGCAGGGGCGCATGGCGGCGATAGGGTCCGGGCGATCGATCGCCCTTTCGGCGGCCGCCCGGCGCAGCCGGCTCGCCCGCCCTGCCCTTTCCTGTGAGGAGCCGCCATGCCCCAGTTCCGCGCCCGCCCGCCGGCAATGCCCACCGTCCTTCTCGACGATGCCGTCGTGCGCGTGACGCGCTGGGATTTCGAGCCGGGCGCCGATACGGGCCATCATGTGCACGGGCTCGGCTATGTCGTCGTGCCGATGACGGACTGCGACTTCCTGATCGAGGAGGAGACCGGCGAGCGGCGGGTGCACACCAAGGCGGGCGCCGTCTACCGGCGCGAGGCGGGCGTGGCGCACAATGTCGTCAACGGCGGCGACACGCCGATGAGCTTCATCGAGATCGAATACAAGTGACGGCCGGGAGCGACACCGGCCGGGAGGCCCCGCAGTTCGACCTCGAATTCAAGCCGGCGCATGGCGAGGCGGTGCCGGTGGCGCCGCGCGTGCAGCGCATCACTGTCAACAATCCGGGCCCCTTCACCTTCCACGGCACGAACAGCTACATCGTCGGCGACCGGTCTGTGGCGGTGATCGACCCCGGCCCCGAGGACGAGGCGCATTTTGCGGCACTGATGCGGGCGCTCGCCGGGCGCGAGGTGACCCATATCGCCGTCAGCCACACCCACCGCGACCACTCGCCGCTCGCCCGCCGGCTGAAGGCGGAGACGGGCGCGATCATCGTCGCGGAGGGGCCGCACCGCGCGGCGCGGCCGCTGCATGCCGGCGAAAGCAATCCCTTCGCGGAAAGCGCGGACGTGGACTTCGTGCCGGACATCGCGCTCGGCCATGGCGAGAGCGTGGCGGGCGACGGCTGGGCGCTGACGGCGCTGCTCACCCCGGGCCACACCGCCAACCACGCCGCCTTCGCGCTCGACGGACCGGACGGCATCGTCTTTTCCGCCGACCATGTCATGGCCTGGGCGACCACCATCGTGGCGCCGCCGGACGGCGCCATGGCGGACTACATGGCCTCGCTCGACCGGCTGCTGGAGCGCGACGACCGGCTCTACCTGCCCGGCCATGGCGGGCCGGTGACCGAGCCGGCGGCATTCCTGCGGGGACTGAGGACCCACCGGCGCATGCGCGAGCGGGCGGTGCGCGAGCGCGTGCGCGCCGGCGACCGGCTGATCGCCGACATGGTGAAGGTGATCTACCGCGAGACGGACCCGCGCCTGCATGGCGCGGCGGCGCTCTCGGTGCTGGCGCATCTGGAGGACCTCGTCGCGCGCGGCGAGGTGGTGACGGACGGTCCGCCGGCGCTGAAGGGGCTCTATTTCCCCGCCCCCGGCCTTTGAGATTCCTGACGCTGGATGCCGGCGCCGTCAGTCGCCGGCAATGCCCAGCAGTTCCGCATCGAGCGCCTTCAGGTAGCCTTCCACCAGCGCCGCGCCGAAGCCGAGGTCGTGCGGGCCGTAGCGCGAGGCGGCGCGCATGTCGACGAGCGTCGTCTCCGCCTCCTCGCGCAGGCGGATGACCACGTCGAAGCGGAAGCCGAAGACGGGCGAGCGCCATTCGCCCTGCAGGAGCACGTCGCCCGGGCCGCCGATGCGGGGAATGGGCGGTGTCTCGAGCGGGCGCGCCTCGGGAACCGGCACGTCGCCGAGCGATTCCTGGCTTTCGGCCACCTTGGCCGGATCGACGACGAGATCCTCTAGGTCCGCGAGGATGTTGTCGAGCCCGTCCTCGGCGGTGATCGTGATTCCATAGGCGGCGGCGACCTTGCGCACGCCCTGGTAGACACGGTCGAGCGCGCCGTCGTAGCGCCGGCCCGACAGGCCGGGATAGGCCGCAAGCTGCACCGCCCGGTCACGCGCCCCGACCGGGCCGATGCGCGGCAGCCAGTCCTGTTCGGCGGCCGGCGCGGCAAGCCAGGGCGGGGCGGCGAGCGTATCCGTCGTCACGTCGTAGAGCGCCGGCTTGTAGAAATAGGCATAGGCGGCGGCACCGGTGAAGCCGAGCGGCAGAAGGCAGAGCAGGAGCGCCGTCAAGGCCGCCTTGCCGCCCCGCGCGCCGACATGCCAGAGCCGCGCAAGGCCGACGGCGGCCAGCAGCACGGCCATGCCCGCCATGGCCGCGGCAAAGCCCGCCAGCGCCAGGAAATGCGGCGTGGTGAGCGGGCCGAAACGATGCGACAGCACGGCGGCGAGGAACAGCAGGCAGGAGAACAGCGCCAGGCGCCGCGCCCAGTGCGCCGCATGCGAAACGGGCCGTTCGTACTGAATCGTGATTGCCATGGCCTCACCGGATGCGCTGCGGCGCTCGCTGCCGCGTCCTTTTCCTACTGCAAATTTGCCGAAACCGGAATCGTTTTAAGACATTGCGGCGCACGCTTCAGGTTCCGCGGAAACCTCAGCGGCACGGCTTTCCTCCATGACCATGCGACATCCTTGCCGGGGACAACAGGCAGCACGCGGTAAAAATCCTTGCGTGCCGCAAATTCGCCACGCTCGTTAACGACGGTTTACGAACGGGGGTAGAGCAAGGAGCAAGACGATGTTGCCGACGCAGACGGCTGCCGACACCGCTATATCCGCGCCCGCGGGCGAACCCGCCCTCCCCCTGAAGCTTCTGGAACTCGAGCTCTCGCTCGACGGCTTTTCCGGCGAGGAGGCCGGCTTTGCCGATGCCGTGCGCATGGCGGCCGACCGTGTCGGCGGCGATTTCCTCTTCGAGCTGCCGGCCTCGGGGCTTGCCGACGATTGCCGGCGCATCGCGGCCCTGCGCGTGCCGCAGGGCGAGGACGGCGCGCTTACCGTGGTCTTCGCGCTGCTCGATACGGAGGGATCGGCCATCCGCGTGGAAAATCCCGACGAGACGACGAAGGACCTCAAGCGCTTCGCCGACGCCTTCGTGGACGTGCTGCAGCGCATCTAGAGCATGTCGCGCAAAAGTGCGCAGCGGTTTTGCGGCAACGACATGCGAAAAAACAAAGAGCTAAAGCGCAGGGAGCGAATCTGAAAGATCGCGACGCGCTTTAGAGCATTCCAGCCGAAGCGGCATCGCTCCGGCGTTTGGAATTGCCGGGAGCCCTTGCCGCGGCGCGCCGACGGGCCTATCCATGGCACGCAACAGTTCGCCGGAGCCCGCATGTCCAAGATGCTTGTTCGTTTCGCCGCCCTCGCCGCCACCGCCCTCTTCCTCGCCGGCTGCCAGACGGCCGCCGAAGTGCGCGCCAATGACGAGGCCCGATGCCGGTCCTACGGTTTTCGCATGGGGACGGACGCCTTTGCCGAATGCCTGCAGCGCATCGATCTCGACCGGCGCGCGGATTTCCGCGCCGCGCGGCTGCAATCGCCGATGTGGGACCGGCCGACCTATGTCTATGTGCCCATCCGGCGGCGCTGAAGCTAAGCGGTCTCAGGCCTTGCCGCTGAACGCCGCCTGCGCGGCCGCAAGGCGCGCGATCGGCACGCGGAAGGGCGAGCAGGAGACGTAGTCGAGCCCGGCCTCCTCGCAGAAATGGATCGAGGCCGGATCGCCGCCGTGCTCGCCGCAGATGCCGAGCTTCAGGTCGGCCCGCGTGCGCCGGCCGCGTTCGGCGGCGATGCGGATGAGCTCGCCCACCCCGTCGAAATCAAGCTGGACGAACGGGTCCTGCTCGACGATGCCCTTCTGGATATAGGTCGACAGGAACGCCGAGGCGTCATCGCGCGAGATGCCGAAGGTGGTCTGCGTCAGGTCGTTGGTGCCGAAGGAGAAGAACTCGGCCGATTCGGCGATGACATGGGCGCGGAGCGCCGCGCGCGGCAGCTCGATCATCGTGCCGACGAGATAGTTGATGGCAACGCCGCTTTCGGCGATCACCGCCTTGGCGACGGCCTCGATGCGGGCCTTCACATAGTCGAGCTCCGCCTTGAGGCCGACGAGCGGCACCATGATTTCCGGCTCCACGGCCGCGCCGGTCGTCCTGGCCGCCTCCACGGCCGCCTCGAAGATGGCGCGGGCCTGCATCTCGGCAATCTCCGGATAGGAGATGGCGAGGCGGCAGCCGCGGTGGCCGAGCATCGGGTTGAACTCGTGCAGCGTATCGACGCGCCGGCGCAGCGCGGCCTCCTCGATGAACAGGGCGGCCGCCACCTCGGCGATCTCCTCGTCGCTCTTCGGCAGGAATTCGTGCAGCGGCGGGTCGAGCAGGCGGATCGTCACCGGCAGGCCGTGCATGATCTCGAAGAGTTCGGCGAAGTCCGAGCGCTGCATCGGCAGGAGCTTTGCCAGCGAGGCGCGGCGGCCGGCCTCGTCCTCGGCGAGGATCATCTCGCGCATCACATTGATGCGGCTGCCCTCGAAGAACATGTGCTCGGTGCGGCAAAGGCCGATGCCCTCCGCGCCGAAGGAGCGTGCGGCGCGGGCATCCGCCGGCGTCTCGGCATTGGTGCGCACCTTCATGCGCCGCGTGCGGTCGGCCCATTCCATGATCCGGCCGAAATCGCCCGACAGCTCGGGCTGGAGCATGGGAATCTCGCCCTTCAGCACCTGGCCGGACGAGCCGTCGATGGTGATGACGTCGCCCTTCTTCAGCGTCAGCCCCTGAGCGACCAGGAGCTCGTTGCGCAGGTCGACGCGCAGCGTGCCGGCACCGGAAACGCAGGGCGTGCCCATGCCGCGCGCGACGACCGCCGCATGGCTGGTCATGCCGCCGCGGGTGGTGAGGATGCCCTCGGCGGCGTGCATGCCGTGAATGTCCTCCGGGCTCGTCTCGATGCGCACGAGGATGACCTTGCGCCCCTCCTCCTCCGCCCTCACCGCGTCTTCCGAGGTAAAGACGATCTCGCCCGTCGCCGCGCCCGGCGAAGCCGGCAGGCCGGAGCCGATGACGTCGCGGCGCGCGCGCGGATCGATGGTCGGGTGCAACAGCTGGTCGAGCGAGGCGGGATCGATACGCGCGACAGCCTCGCCCTCGCTGATCAGGCCTTCCGTCGCCATGTCGACCGCGATCTTCAGCGCGGCCTTGGCGGTGCGCTTGCCCGAACGGGTCTGCAGCATCCAGAGCTTGCCGCGCTCGATGGTGAATTCGAGATCCTGCATGTCGCGGTAATGCCGCTCCAGCCGGTCGCAGATGCCGCGGAATTCCGCGAAGGCTTCGGGCATCAGCTTTTCCAGCGACGGCCGGTCGGAGCCCGACGCGATGCGCGCCTCCTCGGTGATGTTCTGCGGCGTGCGGATGCCGGCGACGACATCCTCGCCCTGCGCATTGACGAGGAACTCGCCGTAGAGCTTGTTCTCGCCCGTCGAGGGATTGCGCGTGAAGGCGACGCCCGTGGCGGAGGAATTGCCGAGATTGCCGAAGACCATGGCCTGGACGTTGACGGCCGTGCCCCAGACGGCGGGGATGTTGTGCAGCGTGCGGTAGGTGACGGCGCGGGCGTTCATCCAGCTTGCGAAGACGGCGCCGATCGCGCCCCAGAGCTGGACCTCCGGATCCTGCGGGAAGGCCTCGCCCAGCTCTTCCTGGATGGTCTGCTTGTAGCGGGCGATGACATGCTGCCACTCCACCGCGGAAAGCTCGGTGTCCTGCTCGTGGCCGAGCCGCCCCTTCTCGTCCTCCAGGATCTCCTCGAAGACCTCGTGGTCGAGGCCCATGACGACGTCGCCATACATCTGGATGAAGCGACGGTAGCTGTCCCAGGCAAAGCGCGCATCGCCCGCATCGTGGCCGAGCGCCTCGACCGTGCGGTCGTTGAGGCCGAGATTGAGCACCGTGTCCATCATGCCGGGCATGGACGCGCGCGCGCCGGAGCGCACGGAGAGCAGCAGCGGCTTCGTCGTGTCGCCGAAGTGGCGGCCGGTGATCGCCTCCATCTGGCGAAGCGCGGCGCGGACCTGATCCTTCAGATCGTCCGGCAGCCGGCGGCCGTTGTCGTAGTAATGGTTGCAGGCGGCGGTGACGATGGTGAGCCCGGGCGGCACCGGCAGGCCGAGATTGCACATTTCGGCAAGGTTCGCGCCCTTGCCGCCGAGCGTGTTGCGATCGCCCGCGCTGCCTTCGGCGCGGCCTCCCCCAAAGGTGTAGACCCACTTGTCCATGCACGCCTCCCCATATGCGTCCTCACAATCTACATGAACTGCATCCTGTTGAAAACGCGGCGCGACAGGTTTTTTGCTGCAATGCATCAAATTTGCAACGGCAATGCAACATTACGAGAGCCGGACAAAAGCTGTGCCCCTGGCGGGAACACGGCCTGGCGCGCCGGCAGGCTTCAGTTTCCCTCGATGGAAAGCCCCTGCTCGTCCACGCGGATCTCGACACCGTCCGGTTTCTTCTCCTGCTGCCAGGCATAATAGGAAAACCCGGCCACCACGACGATGAGGGCGCCGATGATCATGTAAAGTGCGTCTCTGCTCACGTTTGATCCCCAATTGCACGAAGGCCTGCGGGAACAGCAGGCGCTGTTGAATGCGCGAGAGGGGGATTTGTTCCCGTACGCTACCGTGCGAAGAGAGGAACGGCTACGACGCCTCGCGCAGTTGCTCGGCGGTCTGCAGGTCGACGGAGACGAGCTGGGAGACGCCCTGTTCGGCCATGGTGACGCCGAAGAGGCGGTTCATGCGGGCCATGGTGATGGGATTGTGCGTGATGATGACGAAGCGGGTCTCGGTGGAGGCTGCCATCTCGTCCATCAGGTTGCAGTAGCGCTCGACATTGTGGTCGTCGAGCGGAGCGTCCACCTCGTCGAGCACGCAGATCGGCGCGGGATTGGTGAGGAAGACAGCGAAGATGAGGGCCATGGCCGTCAGCGCCTGCTCGCCGCCGGACAGCAGCGTCATGGTCTGCGGCTTCTTGCCCGGCGGACGGGCGAGGATCTCGAGGCCGGCATCCAGCGGATCGTCGCTCTCGATCAGCTGAAGCTCCGCCGTGCCGCCGCCGAAAAGGTGGGTGAACAAGCGCTGGAACTGCACGTTGACCACGTCGAAGGCGGCCAGCAGGCGCTCGCGGCCCTCGCGGTTGAGGCTCTGGATCGCCGAGCGCAGCTTGCGGACCGCCTCGATGATATCCTCGCGCTCGGCGACGAGCGCATCGCGTTTTTCCGTCAGCTCGCGCTGCTCCTCCTCGGCGCGCAGGTTCACGGCGCCAAGCCGTTCGCGCTCCATCCTCAGCCGGTCGAGCTCGCGTTCGCGCTCGCGCGGATCGGGCAGCGGGCTGCCGGCGGGATGGCCGGTCAGCCGCAGCGCCTCGTGCGGCGCGCAGTTCAGCGCCTCGCGGATGCGCGCCTCGCCCTCGATGCGGCGCTCGCGCGCCGAGACGAGGCGCTCTTCCGCCCGCCCCCGCGTTTCGCGCGATTCGGCGAGCTGCGACAGCGCGGTCGCGGCGGTGTGGTCGGCCTCGCGCTGGCGGTTCTCCGCCTCCTGGAGCGCATCGGCCGCCTCGCGGCGGGCGGCCTCGGCATTGCTGAGGCCGGTCAGGAGCTCGCGGCGCTTGTCCTCGATCTCGTCCGGCGCCTCGGCCAGCTCCTCCATCTCCTCATGCGCTTCGGTTTCGCGCTCGCGCAGGGTGGCGATGTGGTTCTCGGCATTGGCGGCACGGCTTCGCCACGTCTCGCGCTCGGCTAGGATCGTCATCAGGCGGCGGCGGCGATCGGCCATCTCGCGGGCAAGGCCGTCATGGCCGGCGCGCGCCTCGGCCAGCGTCGCGCGGTCGGTCGCGACGTCCATCGTGCGGGTGCGAAGGCTGAGGTCGAGGTCGGCAAGGTCCGGCGCCTCTTCCAGCGCGGCGCGGGCATCCTCCAGCGAGATCGCGGCCTCCTCCACCTGCGCCTCGATCTGCGCGCCTGTTTCGGAAAGCACGGCCCGGCGGCGGATGAGATCGCCGGCCGCCCGTTCGGCCGCTTCCAGCCCTTCGCGCGCCTCGGCGAGCGCCCGGGCGGCGGCGCGCTGGGCCTCGCGCGCCTGCTGCTGGCGTTGTGTCTCGGCACGGATGGCTTCAGCGGCGTGGGCGAGGTCGGCTTCCGCATCACCGAGCGCGGCGCGGGCGTCCTCCAGCTCGGCTTCGAGTTCGGCGAGGCGGTTCTTCTGTTCGAGGCGGAGCGCGGCGGCGCTCGGCGCATCGGCACCGGTGACATGGCCGTCCCAGCGGAAGACCGCGCCCTCGCGGGTGACGAGCCGCTGGCCGGCCTTGAGCTGCGGCAGCAGGGACAACCCTTCCTCGACGCTGCCGGCAATGCCGATCTGCGCCAGGCGGCGGGCGAGCACGGCGGGCGCGCGGACATGGTCGATCAGCGCCGGAACGCCCTTCGGCAGGGGCGCGTCGCCGGACGCATCGCCGGACAGGCGCCAGTGCACGGGGGCGGAGCTGTCGGCCGGCGAATCGAGGTCTTCGCCGAGCGCAGCGCCGAGCGCCGTCTCATAGCCTCGGTCGACATCGACGTCCTCCACGACGGGCGGGAAGGAGCCGCCGGTGCCGCCAGCCTCCAGCATGCGCCGGATCGTACGGGCTTCCGTCTCGATGCCGGCAAGGCGGGCGCGGGCGGTATCGACCGGGCCGCGCAGCTCGGATTCGGCAAAACGGGCCTCCTCCAGCGCCTCCTCGACGGCGACCAGCATCTCGCCGGCCGCCTCCAGCGCCTCCTCGGCGGACAAAACGGCGGCGCGGCGCTCTTCGGGGTCGGGCAGCGCGGCGATGCGGGTATCCATTTCCGCAAGCTCGCGGGCCTGGGCGTCAAGCTGCTGGCCAAGCCGCAGGTGGCGTTCGGCAAGGTCGCGGATCGCCTTTTCGAGCTGGTTGCGCACCGCCTGCGCCTCCGCCCGCTCGGCGGTGACGGCGGCGAGGGCCGCTTCGCTTTGGACCAGCGTCGCGGCGGCGGCCTCCATCGCCTCGCGGGCAGTCTCGGCGCGCGCGTCCGCCTCGGCGAGAATCTCGCCGATCTCCTCCTCCTCGGCAATCAGGCGCTCCAGCACGGCCGCATTGTCGGCCACCATGCGCTCTTCGCGACCGATGTCCTCGGCGAGCTGGGCGAGGCGGCGGGTGAGCTCGTCGCGGCGGCGCAGCAGCCGGGCGGAATCCTCTTCGAGCTGCGCGCGGGCGATCTGCAGGCGCTGCAGCACGGCGGCGAGCTTCGCCTCGTTCTCGCGCAGCTCCGGCAGCTTCAGGCTGGCGACGGCCTGTTCCTTGGCGGCCTGCATCTGGGCGTTGGCCCGCTCGGCGACGAGCGAGGTCGCCTGGTTGAGCTGGCTTTCGGCCTCGGCCTCGGCCTCCTTGGCCTGCGCCCAGCGAATATGCAGCAGCATCGCCTCGTGGCGGCGGATATCGGCGGAGAGCGCCTTGAAGCGGTTCGCCTGGCGGGACTGGCGCTTCAGGCTCTCGATCTGGCTTTCGAGCTGCGTGGTGACGTCGTCGAGCCGTTCGAGATTGGTCTCGGCGGCGCGCAGGCGCAGCTCCGCCTCGTGGCGGCGGGAGTGGAGGCCCGAAATGCCGGCCGCCTCTTCGAGCAGCTGGCGGCGGGCCTGCGGCTTTGCCTGGATGAGTTCGCCGATGCGGCCCTGCCCGACCATGGAGGGCGAGCGGGCGCCGGTAGAGGCATCGGCAAAGAGCAGCTGCACGTCCTTGGCGCGCGCCTCCTTGCCGTTGATGCGGTAGATCGAGCCGTTCTCGCGCTCGATGCGGCGCGAGACCTGGATCTCGTCCTGATCGTTGAAGGCGGCGGGAGCCGTGCGGTCGGAATTGTCGAGATAGAGGCCGACTTCGGCGGTGTTGCGCGCCGGGCGGTTGCCCGAGCCGGAGAAGATGACGTCGTCCATGCCGGACGCACGCATGTTCTTGTAGGAGTTCTCCCCCATCACCCAGCGCAGCGCCTCGACGAGGTTCGACTTGCCGCAGCCGTTCGGCCCGACGATGCCGGTGAGCCCCCGTTCGATGATGAACTCGGTGGGCTCGACGAAGGACTTGAAGCCGAGAAGGCGGAGCTTGGTGAACTTCATGCGCAGGTGGGGCGGACGAGGCCACCCCCCTCTGGCCTGCCGGCCATCTCCCCCACAAGGGGGGAGATCGGACGAAGCGGCGTCCCGCCCATCATTAACGTTGCCATTTGAGCAAGGTTCCTGCCTCCAGCCGATCTCCCTCCTTGTGGGGGAGATGGCCGGCAGGCCAGAGGGGGGTAAATCCCACCCGAAACCCAATGGAATGCGGGCGCGCGACCACTGCCGTCGCCCGCCATAAACCCGGTCGAAGGATCAGAGCATGCTGTCGATGAGGGCCGACATGGTGTCAACCGACATGTCTCCCGAATAGCGCTTGCCGTTGATCAGGAAGGTCGGCGTCGCCGCGACGCCGAATTCCTTGGCGCCGCGCTCGCGCACCGCGTTCACATCATCCAGAAGCTTCTGGTTCGTCAAGCAGGCCTGGAAGCTCTCCTGTGTAAAACCGGCGAGTTTCGACATCTGCAGCAGCGCCTCGCGGCCGTCCTGCGCGGCGGCCCAGGTTTCCTGCTGCTTCATCAGCATGGAGATCATCGGGAAATACTGCGAGGCGTCCGAAAGCTCGGCCGGGTTCTGCGGCTTGCAGCGCGCCAGCATGAAGGCGGCGGCCGCGCGCGGATCGAACGGGAACTCGCGCATGACGAAGCGAACCTTGCCGCTGTCGACATACTTGGTCTTGATCGCGTCGAAGGTGTTGTTGTGGAAGGCGGCGCAATGCGGGCAGGTCGTCGACATGTATTCGACGATGGTGACCGGGGCATTGGCCTCGCCGAGCGCCATTTCCGGCAGCGCGCCTTCCTTCATCACCTCCGCCATGTCGACGTCGCCGTCGGCGGTGGGCACCTCGACGGACTTCGCCTCGGCGGCCGGCGCCTGGGCGGTCTCGGTCGTCGTGGTGGTCGTCGTTCCGGAGGAGGTGGCCGGCGTCGAGCTTGCGCTTTCGCCCGTCGTCGTCTGGCTGGTTTCGGGAGCCTTGGCGGTCTCCTCCTTCTTCTCGTCGGAGCAGGCAGCCAGCGTCACGGCGAGCGCCGCAACGGCAACGCCGGTCGCAAGGCGCTTCATCAGGCTCATTTCGGAAAGGGACATGGTCTCTCCTGTCGGAAGGGATGGGAATTCTCGGGTCCATTGACGCAATTCCGGAAAAAGCTTCCTTGCGCTTTTTCCGGAATTGCTCCGGGCACCCCCGTTATACCTGCTTTGGGGCGGGAACAAGCGGCGTTAAGGCAAGTAACTTCAAAGAATTGTGACCGTTCGATGGTCGGGGACGGGGCTTTCCGTCCCTTACCGGCGCCGGCCGAGCACCGCCGTGCCGAGCCGTTTCAGCGCCGCCTTCAGCGCGTCTCCCTCGATGCCGTCGACGAGGTCGTCCAGATGGCGGGCGGCCTCGCCGGTCAGCGGGCGCGGCTTGGCGCGGCGGCTGGAATGCGGGCTCACCGGCTTCTGCACGATCTTCATCTGGCTCACGGCCGGAAAGCCGAAGAAGCCGTTGATGCGCTGGATAATCTCGCCCTGCTGGTGGCTGAGGAAGAGCGCGCGGGCGCCCTCGCAGGCGATCGTCAGCACGCCCGGCTGGTGGCCACCGCCCTCGCCCGTCATCTCGGAGGCGCGGCGCGGCCAGGTGATGCGCTCCGGCCGCGTGCATTCGGCAAATTCCGCCCCCGCGATCTCGTCCCACGAGCCGAGCAGCATGGTGTTGATGCCGGCGCGCTTGGCCAGCACCGGATCGATGAGGTCGTTGGCCACTTCGCTGATCTGGACGATGCCGCGCCTCTGGCCGCGCCGGGGCACCTTGCTGGTATTCACGTATCCGCTCCCGATCGGGAAAATATTCCTGTTCCGGCGAAAAACCGACTTGAAGATCGCCGCCTGCTTCGCCAGTTATAGAACAATTCCAGCAAAAGTGTGCGAGCGTTTTGCGTCCGGAGCTGTGTTCGCATCATGGGTCGCATCGACCCCGTTTCAGGCACGTCATGACCCAAGCGCCCCGCATCGCGGCACCCGCCGATCTCGTTCTTGCCTGGTACGACCGGCACCACCGCGACCTGCCCTGGCGGGTGAGCCCGCCGATGGCGGCCCGCGGCGAAAGGCCCGATCCCTACCGCATCTGGCTCTCCGAAGTGATGCTGCAGCAGACGACGGTGCAGGCGGTCAAGGCCTATTTCGCCCTCTTCACCAGCCGCTGGCCGACGGTCACCGACCTTGCGAAGGCCGAGACGGAGGACGTGATGAAGTCCTGGGCGGGCCTCGGATACTACGCCCGCGCGCGCAACCTCAAGAAATGCGCCGAAGCCGTCGCCTTCGAGCATGGCGGGGTGTTTCCCGACAGCGAGGACGGGCTGAAGGCCCTGCCCGGCATCGGCGACTATACCGCCGCGGCAATCGCCGCCATCGCCTTCAACCGCAGGAGCGCGGTGCTGGACGGCAATGTCGAGCGCGTCATCTCCCGCCTCCACGCCATCGAAACGCCCCTGCCCGCGGCAAAGGCCGAGATGCGGGCGCTGGTGGCCGCCATGACGCCGGCGGACCGGCCGGGCGATTTCGCCCAAGCGATGATGGACCTCGGCGCGACGATCTGCACGCCGCGCCGGCCGGCCTGCGCGCTCTGTCCGCTCAATGCCGCCTGTCGCGTGCTGGGGCGCGAGGACCCGGAGCTCTATCCGCGC
This sequence comes from Shinella yambaruensis, assembly GCF_050859155.1. NCBI lineage: Bacteria > Pseudomonadati > Pseudomonadota > Alphaproteobacteria > Hyphomicrobiales > Rhizobiaceae > Shinella > Shinella yambaruensis. The sequence continues at coordinate 831,435 of NZ_CP150638.1, read as the reverse complement.
AAGGCCGCGAAGAAGGAAAAGCCCGTGCGGCTCGGCGCCGCCTTCGTCGCCGAGGACGAGACGGGCGCGATCTTCCTGCGCAAGCGTGGGGAAACCGGCCTTCTCGGCGGCATGACCGAGGTGCCCGGCAGCGGCTGGACGGCCCGCATCGACGGCGAGACCGGCCCTGCCGCCGCGCCCTTTGCTGCCGACTGGCAGGCCTGCGGCACCGTCACCCATGTGTTCACGCATTTCGAGTTGCGCCTCTCCATCTACCGCTCCATGGTGCCGCGCCATGTGCAGGCCGGCGAAGGATGGTGGCAGGCGAAGGAGACGCTCGACGGCGAGGCGCTGCCGACCGTCATGAAGAAGGCGATAAGGCAGGCCATACCGGATGCGTTTTCGAGGCGATAGGAATTGGGCAGTAGGCAGTAGGGAAAAGGAGCGGCAGTCGAGAAGACAAGCGACCGGGCCGGCGTCCGCCTGCTCTGCTTTTCCCTACTGCCTAATTCCTACTGCCTGACACAAGCGAGGAAAGCATGAACAGCATCGACATCCGACACATCGTCTTCGACATCGGCAGGGTGCTGATCCATTACGATCCGCACATTCCCTATGCCCGCCTCATTCCCGACGATGCCGAGCGCAACTGGTTCTTCACCAATGTCTGCACGCACGACTGGAACCTCGAACAGGACCGCGGCCGCGCCTGGGAGGACGCCGAGGCGCTGCTGATCGACGTGCATCCCGACCGCGCCGAGCACATCCGCGCCTTCCGCAAGCACTGGCACGAGATGGTCTCGCATGCCTATGTGGAAAGCGTCGCGATCATGGAGGCACTGATCGCCGACGGCCGCGACGTGACCATGCTGACCAACTTCGCCGCCGATACCTTCAAGGAAGCGCGAAAACTCTACCCCTTCCTCGACATGCCGCGCGGCGTGACGGTTTCGGGCGAGATCGGCCTCATCAAGCCGGACCGTGCGATCTACGAGAAGCACACGCGCGATTTCGGCCTCTCGCCGGCCCATACGCTGTTCATTGACGACGCCCCGGCCAATGTCGAGGGCGCGCGGCTCGCCGGCTGGAACGCGGTGCAGTTCACCGATCCGGAAAAGCTGAAGGCCGACCTTGCCGCGCACGGCATCGCGCTCTGAACGGGCCTGAAAACCGAAACGCCCGGAGCCTTGCGGCTCCGGGCGTTTTCGCATTTCCGGGACTGAAGGTACGAAAACCGGAAAGGCGATATCCTGCCTGCCGGGCCGGTTGATCGGCCCCGGCTTTCCGCAACGATTTCCGTTGCTTGGCCTGATGTACTTTCGAGGTCACACTAAGCCATTGATGGTTAACATCACCTGAATCGCATGGATGGAAATTCGGGACAGGCGCTGCCGGCAAACCCTCCCCATCGAAAGCCACAGCCCCCGGTGCAGGGAACACCGGAGGCCGCAGCTGGAGAAACGGGTAATGGCGCTTGCCGGTCTTCGATTTTCGCCTTTTCCGAACGGAAGACCGGTGGCCGCTTTTCCTGGAAAGGCTTTATTCGAGGCCGGCCATGCCGGCGCGCACCACGGCGCGCAGCGCGTCGATCGGCTTCAGCTCGGCGCCATCGGCATAGTGCCAGAAGGTCCAGCCGTTGCAGGCATCGAGCCCCTGCACCCTGGCGCCGACGCGGTGGATGGAGCCGGCGTCGTTGCCCGAGGCGAGCGTGCCGTCGGCGCGCACGATGGCGCTGTGGCGGCGGCGGGCATCGGTGAGCACCGTGCCGGGGGCGATCAGCCCGCTTTCGATCAGCGTGTTGAAGGCGACGCGCGGCTCGGCCTTCTTGCCGCTCATGACGGACAGGGTTCCGCTGCCGAGCGGTTCGACCGCCTCGATGCGCGCGCGTGCGGCATCGATATAGGCCTGCTCGCGCTCGATGCCGACGAAATGGCGGCCGAGGCGCTTGGCCACCGCGCCGGTCGTGCCGGAGCCGAAGAACGGGTCGAGCACCACGTCGCCGGGCCTGGAGGAGGCCATCAGGATGCGGGCGAGCAAGGCTTCCGGCTTCTGCGTCGGATGCACCTTCTTGCCGTCCTCGCCCTTCAGGCGCTCGCCGCCGCTGCAGATCGGGAACAGCCAGTCCGAGCGCATCTGCACGTCGTCATTGGCGGCCTTCATGGCGTCGTAGTTGAAGGTATAGCCCTTGGCCTTGGGGTCGCGCGTCGCCCAGATCATCGTCTCGTGCGCGTTCTGGAAGCGGCGGCCCTTGAAGTTCGGCATCGGGTTCGTCTTGCGCCAGACGATGTCGTTGAGGATCCAGAAATTGAGATCCTGCAGGGTCGCACCGACGCGGAAGATGTTGTGGTAGGAGCCGATGACCCAGATGGTCCCCGACGGCTTCAGCACGCGGCGGCAGGCGAGCAGCCAGGCGCGGGTGAAGGCGTCATAGGCCTCGAAGGAGGCGAACTGGTCCCATTCGTCGTCGCAGGCATCGACCAGGCTCTGGTCCGGACGATGCAGCGCGCCGCCGAGCTGGAGATTGTAGGGCGGATCGGCGAAGATGACGTCGACGGACTGGTCCGGCAGCGCCTCGAGCGCGGCAACGCAGTCCCCCCGGATGATCGTGTCGAGCCAGCCGCTCTTGCGGGGCGAACGGGAGACGTCTGCAAGCGAAAGAACAGATGGCATGGGATACTCGCTGATACGCTGACTCGGAACTGAACTGGCGCTTATGGTTACCGAAGATGGTTACCAAAGGCTGAACCTGTTGAACGGTTTCGGGAAATTTTCTGGACATGGCGTTGTTCCGCCAGCTGCGCTGGAGCGTTTGTTTCGCCGCGATTCCGGGCGCAAAACCGCTTCGCACTTTTACCGGAATTGCTCTAGAATGCCGGAATGACGAAGAGCGAGACCATAACGAGGCTGAAACAGCAGGCCGATGCCGTCCGGGCGCTCGGTGCCACCTCGCTCTATCTCTTCGGTTCCGTGGCGCGGGACGAAGCCGGCCCGGCAAGCGATCTCGACCTGTTCATCGACCACGACAGCGGGAAAGCCTTCTCGCTGGTCGATCTTGCCCGTATCAAGCTGCTGCTGGAGGATGAATTCGGCGGTGATGTCGACATCACGACGCGCGACAGCCTGCATCCGCGGCTGAGGGACCGGATCGAACAATCGGCGATCCGCATCTTCTGATGGCGCGGGATGTCGGACCGGTTCTCCAGGACATGCTCGACACGATCGCCCTGGTCGATACGGCGCTCTCGGGAAAATCGCGAGAGGATTTCGGCAGGGATGCCATCTTGCGGCTGGCGATCCAGCGGGCCATCGAAATCATCTCCGAGGCCAGCCGGCACATTCCCGACGAACTCCTGCAGCACACGCCCGATATCCCGTGGCGCGCCATCCGCGGCATCGGCAACATCCTGCGCCACGAATACCATCGCATTGCCGACGACATGATCTGGACCGTCGTCGTGCGCGACCTGCCGGCCCTGCGCGTCGCGGTCGAGACGCTTGTCAGCAAGATCGAATAGACGCCCCGCCTCGCCCGTCATGGAACAGCATCGCTGAGCCTTGCCGGCGTGGACGGCCGGCGTTTGCGGGGAAACGAGGAGAAAAGACGTGCGTTTGAGAGCCGCCTTCATGCTTCTGGCGGGGCTTCTTGCCGCCACCGAGACGATTGCCGCCGACAAGACGATGATCGTGCTCGACGCGTCCGGCTCCATGTGGGGCCAGATCGGCGGGCGCAGCAAGATCGAGATCGCCCGCGAGACGCTGGGCACGGTGCTGAAATCCGTGCCTGCCGGCACCGAGCTCGGCCTGATGGTCTACGGCCACCGCGAAAAGGGCTCGTGCAGCGACATCGAGCTGGCCGTGCCGCCGGGCGCGGGCACCGGGGAGGCGATCACCTCCTTCGTTTCGGGGCTCAGCCCCAAGGGCAGGACGCCGCTTACGCAATCCGCCGAGCAGGCGGCCGACATCCTCAAATATACCGAGGACAAGGCGACCGTCGTGCTGGTGACGGACGGGCTCGAGACCTGCGAGGCCGATCCCTGTGCGCTCGCCTCGGCGCTCGAAAGCAAGGGCGTCGACTTCACCACCCATGTCGTGGGCTTCGGCCTGACGGAGGAGGAAGGCCGGCAGGTCGCCTGCCTTGCCGAGAACACCGGCGGCACCTATTTCCAGGCCTCCGATGCCGCCCAGCTCGTGGCGGCGCTGACGGAGACGGTGGCGGAAGCGCCGATGTCGAAGCCGGCCGAGGCCGTGGCGGAAGCGGAACCCGAGCCGGAGCCCGCCCTCGCGTTCAACACCGAGTTCGACAGCGTCCTTGCCGAGGGCGGCGCCTCGCTCGGCGACAACGACAATGTGTTCTGGCAGGTCTTCAAGGCGGATGCAGGCGGCAAGCCGGCCGGCGACACCCTGGAAAGCCAGTACAAGGGCAAGTTCTCCGGCAACTACCCGCCGGGCCAATATGTCGCCGTCGCGACGCTGCAAAGCGCGATCAGGCGGGAGGTGCCCTTCGAGGTGCAGGACGGCGCCGTCGCCAAACCCTTCGTCAACTTCGATGCCGGCCATGTGACGATCCATCCCAAGCGCACGCCCGAGGATGCCGAGGACGATGCCAATGCGGGCGTCGAGATCGCCTTCGGCGGCTATTCCACCACCTATTACGGCACGGCCAAGTTCTACGCCTCGGCCGGCGAACTGAAGCTGACCGGCAAGATCGGCCCGTCCATCGTCGAGGAGACGGTCGCCGTCAAGGCGGGCGAGACGATCGAGCGCGACCTCGTCATCGGTTCGGGCGTCGTGCTCAACAAGGCGGTCTATGCGGAGGGCGGGGCGGCGGTCGATTCCGGCAACGTCTTCTTCGAGGTCGTCGCCGCCAGCAAGAACATCGACGGCACCCGCAAGAGCATCGCCTACAATTACGGCACCGGCACGAAGCTCGACGTGCCGCCGGGCGAGCATGTGCTGACGGCCAAACTCGGCTCGGCGACGGGTGAGATCCCCTTCACCATCAAGGCGGGGGAGATGAAGGAAGTCACCGTCAACATCAATGCCGGCGTCCTGGCGATCACCGCGCCCGGGGCGAGCTTCATCGAGATCCTCAACGCCACGAAGGACATCCAGGGCAACCGGAAGTCCATGTCCTACAATTACGGCGCCGAATGGCAGGACACGCTGCCGCCGGGGGACTATGTCGTCAACGTGAAATACGAGGGCGACGTCGCGCCGAAGGAGGCCAAGGCGACGGTGAAGGCCGGGGAGCGCTCGGAAGTGACGGTGCAGTAGGCTGGGAAATGGCGTTTTCGGCGAACGGCGGCACCCACCTGCATATGGCGGAGCACCCCCCCTCTGCCCTGCCGGGCATCTCCCCCTCAAGGGGGGAGATCGGGCGAGATGCGAAAACCTTGCTCAACCAGCAACGCCGGAGATGCGCGAAACGGTGATCCATCCGATCTCCCCCCTTGAGGGGGAGATGCCCGGCAGGGCAGAGGGGGGTAATCTCCATCATTCATACGCGATTGCCCCTTTCCACGAGCAGCGCGGGTTTCGCGTCTTGGGCTTGCGTCCGCACTACCGCCCTACGCCGCATGAAAGGCCCGGCTGTCGTCCGGCGCCTCGTTGCGGTCGTTGAGGCCGTAGTCCCTGACGACGCCGGCGATGCGCAGCCGGTAGCTGTCGAGGATGCCGGCGCGGCCGAGGGCCTGGGCGGCGCGGTGCCGTTCGCTGGTCCGCCATGCCTTCACCGCCGCCTCGTCGCGCCAGAAGGAGAGCGACAGGAGCCGCGTCGGATCGGTGAGGCTGCGGAAGCGCTCGATCGAGATGAAGCCGTCGATATCGTCGAGCAGCGGGCGCAGGTCCCGGGCGGTGTCGAGATAGAGGTCGATGCGGCCGGGCGCCGGGACCACCTCGAAGATGACGGCAATCATGGCGTCACCTTCGGCGCATGCGGCAGCGAGACGTTCTTCAGGAACAGGCGATCCTCCTTGAGGATGAAGCGCTCGTTGCGGGCGAAGTCATAGTTCTCCCGGCCGAGCGGGTCGGCGGCAAGGCGGGCGCGATAGGCCTCGTAGGCAGCGAGGCTCTCGATGTTGTAGACGCCATAGGCGGTGGTGGCCGAGCCCTCGTGCGGGGCGAAATAGCCGACAAGATCGGCGCCGCAGCGCGGGATCGCCTCGCCCCAGTTGCGGGCATAGGCGGCGAAGGCGTCCTTGCGGAACGGGTCGATCCGGTAGCGGATGAAGCAGGTGATCATCGTCGTCTCCTCGTCCTGGCGCAATCCCTTGCCGGAATTGCCCGTGCTTGCGATGCCCCCTTTTCCCACATTGCCGAACGCGAATGCTTCGGCTACCATCGAAGTATGAAAGAAGGTCCCGACATTTCCCAGATCGGCGCGCTGATCGGCGATCCCGCCCGCGCCAACATGCTGACCGCGCTGATGGGCGGGCAGGCGCTGACGGCGAGCGAGCTTGCGGGCGCGGCGGGCGTCACGCTGCAGACAGCCAGCTCCCATCTTTCCCGGCTGGAGGCCGGCGGGCTTGTCGCCCAGCGCAAGCAGGGCCGGCACCGCTATTTCGCGCTCGCCGACGACGAGGTGGGGCTGCTGCTCGAGAACATCATGGGCTTTGCGGCGAACCGCGGGCTGATGCGCAGCCGTCCCGGCCCGAAGGATCCGGCGCTGCGCAAGGCGCGCGTCTGCTACAACCATCTTGCCGGCGATTTCGGCGTGCGCATGCTCGACCGGCTGGTGGCCGACGGCGACGTGGCGCTCGATGGCGGGGAGGCATCGCTGACGCCTTCCGGCGAGGCGCGCATCGCCGCCATCGGCATCGACCTTGCCGCACTGAAGACCCAGCGCCGCCCCGTCTGCCGCACCTGCCTCGACTGGAGCGAGCGGCGCTCGCACCTTGCCGGCTCGCTCGGCGAGGCGCTGCTCGCCCGGTTCATCGCCGACGGCTGGGCGAAGCGCGAGAAGGACAGCCGCGCCATCCGCTTCACCGCCGAGGGCGAGCGGCGGTTCCTGGCGCTGTTTCCGGAGTGACCGCTGCCCCTTACCCCGCCGCCGCGACCTTCTCCCCGCAAGCGGGGAGAAGGGGGCTGGGGCGCCGGCTTCCTCAAACAAAGACAGCCGATTGGCGGGAAGGCGAAGCGGCTTACGCCTTCGCCCCGCTTGCGGGAAAAAGGTCGCGGCAGCGGGATGAGCGGCCCTTGCACCACCTTGCCCCACAAGCCGCCGCATAGCTCACGTCCGGAATCGGCAATTGTCGCGGCGCGCCCTTTCGTGTAGGGAGACCGCGGCTTCACGGGCGATCCCGCCCCTTATCCCATCGCAATTCCCGACGCCCGCCGCGTCCCGCCCCATGCGGGCAATTGCGCCATTGAAAGACGGTTTGTCATGGACGGTTTCGATCTCATCATCTTCGACTGCGACGGGGTCCTGGTCGATTCGGAAATCATCGCGGCCGAGGTGGAATCCCGGCTTCTCACCGAGGCGGGCTATCCGATCGGCGTCGAGGAGATGGGCGAGCGCTTTGCCGGCATGACCTGGCACAACATCCTGCTGACCATCGAGCGCGAGGCCGCCATCCCGCTCTCCGCCTCGCTGCTCGACAAGTCGGAGAAGCTGCTCGATGCCCGCCTTGCCCAGGAGGTGCGGGTCATCGAGGGCGTCAAGCCGATGCTCTCGCGCATCCGCAAGCCCTATTGCATCTGCTCGAACTCCGCCGCGCACCGCCTCGACATGATGCTCTCGAAAGTCGGCCTGCGGGAGGTCTTCGGTCCCTATGTCTATTCGGCCAAGGACCTCGGCCCCGATCGCGTCAAGCCGAAGCCGGATATCTTCCTGCATGGCGCCGGGCAGTTCAGCGCGAACCCGGCCAACACGCTGGTCATCGAGGATTCCGTGCACGGCATCGCCGGCGCCCGCGCCGCCGGCATGCGCGTCGTCGGCTTCACCGGCGCCTCGCACACCTACCCCTCCCACGCCGACCGGCTGACGGAAGCCGGCGCGGAGACCGTGATCTCGCGCATGAGCGAGCTGCCGGGGGTTATCTCGGCGCTGGCGGAATGGCAGGGGGCGGTCTAAGGCAGTAGGCAGTAGGCATTAGGCATTAGGCATTAGGCATTAGGACTGCGGTCTCGGCGTCGGACAGCGCCGTCAACCCTAAGGCCTATTGCCTACCCCCTAATTCCTCACTTCGTGTTGTACGGCCCTTCGTCGAAGCCGACATAGACCCTCGTGAAGCCGCCGGAGCCGCCCGGCAGCGCCACGTCGCCCTTGGTGAAGATGAACTGGCCGGCCTCCGTGTTCACGGAATACTGGACGAGATCGGAATAGAGCGTCGTCTTGCCGTCCGTGGCGGCGACGCGGATCGGCACGTTGACCGTTCCACCGGTGCTGGCCGGTCCCGTCACCACACGGCCCTGCACCACCACGGTCATGACGAGCTGGCTCTCGTTCAGGACGCATTGGCGTGTCGTGTCGGCCAGCGTCACCTGGTAGAGCAGCTTCTGCGGATCGTCCTTGGCGCCCTTGGCATAGCGGCGCAGCACGGCCGTGCCGTCGCGCAGGTAGACCTGCGGGCACGAGCCCTGCACGACGGCGGTGCCCGTCTGCTGCTGGGCGGCGGTCTCCACGCCGGATGGGTCGCTCGTCACGCCGAGATCGGCCGGCTTGTCGGTCTGGCTGCAGCCGGCGACGACGGCGAGAAGGGATATGCCGAGAAAGCGGCGGATATTCATTCCAAACACGATACTGTAACCCCTGCGATCAGGCCCCGCCCCCGGCGCGCAAGCCTTTCGGAACTCTTTTTGCGGGCCTTTTCACGACCCCAGGCGATGGTCTATAGCAGCGACGTGGCTAAAAATCGATTGTCGATTGAACCCGCCCGCAGAATTTCACCAGGGCCCGTTTCGCGCCGGAACGGGCAAAACGCAACGGCATTGCCGCGATCCGCCGCAAGGCGGCCCGTGGCCTTTCGCTGGACGGGGCGACAGAGCATTGGTACGAAGCGACAGCCGGTTCCTGCGATTTTCGTCGCTCGAAATCATCAACCTTCCCAAGGACGTATGAACGTGGACTATGTTTCGACGCGGGGCGAGGCCCCTTCCCTCGGCTTCTCCGATGCGCTTCTGGCGGGCCTTGCCCGCGACGGCGGCCTCTATGTGCCGCGTGAATGGCCGACCTTCTCCAAGAAGGAGATCCGGGCGCTGCGCGGCAAGTCCTACGAGGAGATCGCCTTCACGGTGCTCTCGCCCTTCGTCGAGGGCGACATCCCGGCGGACAAGTTCCGCGCGATGATCGACGAGGCCTATGCGACCTTCCGCCATCCGGCGATCGCGCCGCTGGTGCAGACCGGGCCGAATTCCTTCGTCCTGGAGCTCTTCCACGGCACGACGCTCGCCTTCAAGGACGTGGCGATGCAGCTGCTCGCCCGGCTGATGGACCATGCGCTGGCGACCCGCGGTGAGCGCGCCACCATCGTCGGCGCCACCTCGGGCGATACGGGCGGGGCGGCGATCGACGCCTTTGCCGGCCGCGAGCGCACCGACATCTTCATCCTCTTTCCGGAAGGCAAGGTCTCGCCGGTGCAGCAGCGCCAGATGACGACCTCCAAGGAAAAGAACGTCCACGCCCTTGCCGTCAAGGGCAATTTCGACGACTGCCAGAACCTCGTGAAGGCGATGTTCAACGACACGAAGTTCCGCGACCGGATGAAGCTTTCGGGCGTCAACTCGATCAACTGGGCGCGCATCATGGCCCAGATCGTCTATTACTTCACCAGTGCCGTGGCGCTCGGCGGGCCGGACCGCAAGATCTCCTTCACCGTGCCGACCGGCAATTTCGGCGACATCTTCGCCGGCTATGCCGCCAAGCGCATGGGCCTGCCGATCGACAAGCTCGTCATCGCCACCAACGAGAACGACATCCTCGCCCGCACGCTGAAGACCGGCCGCTACGAGATGAAGGACGTCAAGGCCACCACCTCGCCCTCGATGGACATCCAGATCTCCTCGAACTTCGAGCGCCTGCTGTTCGAGGCCTATGGCCGCGATGCCGGCGCCGTGCGCCGCGCGATGGAAAGCCTGAAGCAGTCAAACGCCTTCGAGATCGAGGACAGCGCGCTGAAGGTGATCCGCAAGAAGTTCCGCGCCGGCCGAGCCTCGGAAAAACAGGTCGCCAAGACCATCAAGGACACGCTCGCCGACACCGGCTACCTGCTCGACCCGCATTCGGCGATCGGCGTCTTCGTCGCCGCCAAGCACGAGAAGCCCGGTGCGCCGATGGTGACGCTCGCCACCGCCCATCCGGCGAAATTCCCCGCCGCAGTAAAATCGGCATGCGGTATTGACCCGGCGCTTCCGACGTGGCTTGCTGACCTCATGCAGCGGGAGGAGCGGTTCGACGTGCTGAGTGCGGAACTCGACGTCGTGGAAGCCTTCATCGGCGACCACTCGCGAATCCGGGGCTGAGCGGTTCCGGGAGCGGTTTGCGTTCGGGATTGTGTGGACACAGGGAGAGCATTTGCGGGTTTTGAAGGAGACGCGCAAATGTGGAACGCAGAAAGTGCGCATGATGAAAGTTGAGTGCACCCGGCTTGCGTCCGGGTTGACCGTGGTGACGGAAAACATGCCCCATCTCGAGAGCGTGGCTCTCGGCGTATGGATCAAGTCGGGGTCACGCAACGAAACCACGGACGAGCACGGCATCGCCCACCTTCTGGAACACATGGCCTTCAAGGGCACCGAGCGCCGCTCCGCCCGCCAGATCGCCGAGGAGATCGAGAATGTCGGCGGCGAGGTGAACGCCGCCACCTCGACGGAAACCACCTCCTACTATGCCCGCGTGCTGAAGGACCATGTCCCGCTCGCGGTCGACATCCTCGCCGACATCCTGACGCAATCCGTCTTCGACGAGGACGAGCTTCGCCGCGAGCAGCACGTCATCCTGCAGGAGATCGGCGCGGCGAACGACACGCCCGACGACGTGGTCTTCGACAAGTTCTCCGAGGTCGCCTATCGCGACCAGATCATCGGCCGCGCCATCCTCGGCACGCCGGAATCGGTGCTGTCCTTCTCGCCCGGCGAGATCCGCTCCTATCTCGACCGCAACTATACGACGGACCGCATGTTCGTCGTGGCCGCCGGCGCCGTCGACCATCAGGAATTCGTGCGCCAGGTCGAGGATCGCTTCTCCAGCCTGCCGACCGCCCCGAAGGTCTCGCCGGTCTTCGAGCCGGCCCGCTATACCGGCGGCGACATCCGGGAGACGCGTGACCTGATGGACGCGCAGGTGCTGCTCGGCTTCGAGGGCAAGGCCTATCACGCGCGCGACTTCTACTGTTCGCAGATCCTCGCCAACATCCTCGGCGGCGGCATGTCCTCCCGCCTCTTCCAGGAAGTGCGCGAGCACCGGGGCCTGTGTTATTCGATCTACGCCTTCCACTGGGGTTTTTCGGACACCGGCATCTTCGGCATCCACGCCGCGACCGGCGGCGAGAACCTGCCCGAGCTGATGCCCGTCATCTTCGACGAATTGAAGAAATCCTCCGAAACGATCGAGCAGCAGGAAATCGAGCGCGCCCGCGCGCAGATCCGCGCCCAGCTCCTGATGGGCCAGGAAAGCCCGGCCGCCCGCGCCGGCCAGATCGCCCGCCAGATGATGCTCTACGGCCGTCCGATCCCCAACGAGGAGCTGATGGAGCGCCTTGCGGGCATCACCATCGAGCGCCTGACGGACCTTGCCGGCCGCCTGTTCTTCGACACGGTGCCGACCATCTCCGCGATCGGCCCGCTGGAGCACCTGGTCCCGGCAGGGGACATCACGCGCTCGCTGTCGCGGCAGGCCCTTCCCGACCGCGCGGCGAGCTGAGGGAACCCTTCCCAACCATTGCCGGAAAAAATCCGCCGACGCTGTCGGAACGAAAGCGGCGCGCCCGTCCTTGTCCTGAAACAGGAATGGGAGATGGACCATGGCCGACTTCGTCGTCACGACCTTCGACTGGGTGCCCAAGACGCCACGCGGCCTGGTGCGCGACCTGCGCGTGCGCTGGGCGCTGGAAGAGGCCGGATTGCCCTACCGCGTCGAGAGCGTGCCGTTCGACGACCGCAAGGCCGGACATCTCGCGCACCAGCCCTTCGGCCAGGTGCCGTGGCTTGTCGACGGCGACATCTCGATCTTCGAGACCGGCGCGATCCTGCTCCATCTCGGCGAACGGAGCGCGGCCCTGATGCCCGCCGACCCGCGAGGACGGAGCGACACCATCGCATGGCTGTTCGCGGCGCTCAACTCCGTCGAGATGGCAAGCCTGCCCTGGGCTCTCCTGATGTTCGCGAACGTTCCCGCCGACACGCCGTCGCGCAAGCCGCTCGACGACTTCCTGAAGCTGCGGCTGCAGCGCATGGAGCCGGTCCTTTCGCAGCGGGAATGGCTGGCCGGGCCCTTCTCCGTGGCAGACATCGCCATGGCGGACGTGCTGCGCCTCGTCGACCGGTTCGACGGGCTGGCGGATCATCCGGCCTGCCGCAGCTACATGACCCGCGCCACCGCCCGCCCGGCCTTCGCCAAGGCCCATGCCGACCAGATGGCGCATTTCGCCGCCGCGGACTGAAGGAGGACCCCATGCAGAAAGTCGCCGCAATGCTCGAGCGCGCCCAATGGGCGGAAAAACCGGATGTCTGGCAGGGCGAGTTCGAGGGCCGGGCCTTCGGCACCGATGTCTCCGTCATGTTCTACACGACGGACGAGGTCGGCCGCGGGCCGCCGCTCCACCGGCATCCCTATGACGAGATCTTCATCGTGCGCGAGGGCCGCGCGCTCTTCACGGTGGGCGACCGGCAGATTGAGGCGAGCGCCGGGCAGATCGTCTTCGGACCGGCCAACGTGCCGCACACGTTCGTCAATCTCGGCCCCGGCCGGCTGGAGACGACGGACCTGCATGTGGCGGCGGCGTTTGCCCAGGAGAACCTCGAATAACGGGCACTTGCGTCGCCATGCAATAAACGCATGCCTACGCTGCAAGCATATGCATTTTTTCCGGGCAAGGGATTGTTTATATCATGGGCAACCCAAAGGAGTTGACCAATGAACATCTTCGCAAAGCTCAAGAAGAACGCCGCCGACCGCCGTGCCGTCCGTGAACTCAGCGCCCTCGACGACCGCGCCCTGCAGGACCTCGGCATCTCGCGCTCGAACATCCAGTCCGCCGTCAAGGGCCTTACGGTTTTCGGCTGAGCCATCCGGCAAGAGAGCCTGGCGCCACGGCCCGACGACAGGGCGCGCTTGACCAAAGCGCTGGAACCGGTCGTCCCGCCCTCACCGATGGTGAAGCGCCCATGGCTTCGAAGACGCAACCCGCCGCAAGGCGGGTTTTGTTTTTGGAAGAGTTTTCCGGCGGCCCGCCTTCCCCGGACCATTTGACGCCGGCGAGCCTCTCGGCATAGTCTTTCCCGACAAGGCACGCCACGGATCGGCGCGCGCGGAGGGCGAATGGCACGGTCGGTTTTTCGGTTTCTGTCCCGGCAGTCCGACACCGTGGAACTTGCCGACGATCGGCACCTCCTGCGCCTGCCCCGCTTCCAGGACTACCGGCAATGGTATCAGCTCCGCTCGGAAAGCCGCCGCTTCCTCGAGCCCTGGGAGCCGACCTGGCGCAACGACGAACTGACGGAAAGCGCCTTCCGCGCCCGCGTTCTCAGAAATGAACAGGAATTTTCCTCCGGCCAGGCCGTGCCGCTCTTCGTCTTCGCACGCGAGGAAAAGACGCTGCTCGGCGGGCTGACCATCGGCTATATCAGGCGCGGGGCCGCGCAATGCTGCATGATCGGCTACTGGATGGGCGAGCGCCATGCCGGCCAGGGCCACATGCATGGTGCCCTGAAACTGGTCATACCGTATATCTTTTCGAGCCTTCAGTTGCACCGTATCGAGGCAGCCTGTATTCCAGACAATCAGAGAAGCATCCGTCTCCTTGAAAAGGCCGGCTTTCGGCAGGAAGGCTACCTTCGGGAGTATCTGAAGATAAACGGGGAGTGGCGCGACCATCTGATGTTCTCGCTTCTGGCGGCCGACAGGCGGCCGTAGGCGGCACCCGGGCGCGACAGGACTGGGCAGACCTAAGGACCATGCAGTTTCAATGAAGCCTTTATCCGTGCCGCAAACGCTGCATGCCAGCCGGTTGCTCGCCCTCATTCTCCTCGCCACGATGCTCTTCGCCGGCATGATGACGGGGCGTGCCTTCGCCGTCGAACCCGTTAAGATCTCCCGTGACGACACCGCCCTCGACCTCACCGCCACTACGGAGATCTATACGGGCCGGGGCGAGGCCTTCCAGGTCTCCACCGCGCCCGGCACGGACGGCATCGTGCGCCGCATCGAGGTGCGCGCCACCTCGCAGGACCACCAGGGCGACTGGGCCGTCTTCGCGCTCGCCAACGTTTCGGAAGAGCAGATCGACCGCCTGATCGTCGCCCCGCATTTCCGCCTCGTGCAATCGAAGCTCTTCTGGCCGGACCTCGGGGCAAAACGCATCCTCTCGATCACCCCGAGCGAAGGCTTTGCGCTCGACCGGCAGCCGAGCGACGAGGCGGACGTCTTCCGCATCACGCTCAACCCCGGCACGGTCGTCACCTTCGTCGCGGAACTGGCGACGCCCGACCTGCCGCAGATCTATCTCTGGGCGCCGGATTCCTACAAGGACACGGTCAACGCCTTCACGCTCTATCGCGGCATCGTGCTCGGCATCGCGGGCCTGCTCGCCGTCTTCCTCACCATCCTCTTCGTGGTGAAGGGCACCTCCATGCTGCCGGCGACGGCAGCGCTCGCCTGGGCGGTGCTCGGCTATATCTGCGTCGACTTCGGCTTCCTGTCGAAGCTCATCAGCATCACGGCGGGGGACGAGCGCATCTGGCGCGCCGGCACGGAGGTGTTCCTTGCCGCCGGCCTCGTCGTTTTCCTCTTCACCTATCTCAACCTCAACCGCTGGCATGCGCATCTCTCCTATGCGACGCTCGCCTGGATTCTCGGCCTCGGCCTGCTCTTCGGCGTCGCGATCTACGATCCGCCGATCGCCGCCGGCATCGCCCGCCTCTCCTTCGCCCTGACCGGCACGGTCGGCATCGTGCTCATCGCCTATCTCGGCTTCAACCGCTACGACCGCGCCATCCTTCTGGTGCCCGCCTGGGCGCTGATCCTCGTCTGGCTGTTCGGCGCGTGGCTGACGGTGACGGGCCAGCTCAACAACGACATCATCCAGCCGGCGCTCGGCGGCGGCCTCGTGCTGATCGTGCTCCTCATCGGCTTCACGGTGATGCAGCACGCCTTTGCCGGCGGCGCCTATAGCCAGGGCCTGTTCTCCGATCTCGAGCGCCAGTCGCTCGCGCTGACCGGCTCCGGCGACACGGTCTGGGACTGGGACGTGGCCCGCGACCGCGTCGTCACCATTCCCGACATTTCCATCCAGCTCGGCCTTGCGCCCGGCGTCATGCACGGGCCGGCGCGCAACTGGCTGCCGCGCCTCCACCCGGACGACCGCGACCGTTTCCGCGCGACGCTGGATGTCTTGCTGGAACACCGCAAGGGCCGGCTCAACCATCAGTTCCGCGTGCGCGCCGAGGACGGCCATTACCATTGGCTCTCGATCCGCGCCCGGCCGGTGCTCGGCGCCAATGGCGAGATCATCCGCTGCGTCGGCACGATCATCGACATCACCGAGCAGAGGAATTCCGTCGACCGGCTGCTGCAGGACGCCCTGCACGACAACCTGACGGGCCTGCCGAACCGCCAGGTCTTCCTCGACCGTCTCCAGTCGATCCTCGCGCTGACGGCAAGCTCCGACAATGTGCGCCCGACGGTGCTCACCATCGACATCGACCGCTACAAGCAGGTCAACGATGCGCTCGGCATTGCCGCCGGCGACAACATCCTCATCGCGCTGACCCGGCGCCTGCGCCGCCTGCTGAAGCCGCAGGACACGCTGGCGCGGCTGGCCGGCGACCAGTTCGGCCTGATCCTGATGTCCGAGCGCGATCCGGCCAAGGTGGCGGATTTCGCCGACGCCGTCAGCAAGGCGATCATGGTGCCGATCAATTTCGGCGGCCGCGAGATCATCCTGACGGCCTCGATCGGCCTCGTCTCCTGGGTCGACCAGCAGGAGGACGCGCCGGGCCTGCTCAACGATGCGGAACTGGCCATGTACCGGGCCAAAAAGGGCGGCGGCAACCGCGTCGAGCCCTTCCGCCCCGCCTTCCGCACCTTCGGCGCGGACCGCCTCCAGATCGAGACGGACCTGCGCCGCGCCATCGAGCGCAAGGAGCTCTCGCTCGTCTACCAGCCGATCGTGCGCCTTTCCGATGCCGAGATCGCCGGCTTCGAGGCGCTGATGCGCTGGGATCACCCCAAGCGCGGCAACATCTCGCCGACGGAATTCATCCCGATCGCGGAAAGCTCCGACCTCATCAACCAGCTCGGCCTCTTCGCCCTCGACAAGGCGGCGAGCGACCTGATGGACTGGCAGCTCCAGACCGGCGACCTGCCCGTCTTCGTCTCGGTGAACCTGTCCAGCGCCCAGCTGCTCAACAACGAGCTCTACAACGATGTGCGCGCCGCGCTCGCCAAGACGCATTGCGAGCCGCAGAAGCTGAAGCTGGAGCTCACCGAATCCGTCGTGATGGAGAACCCGGAACAGGCCCGCCTGATCCTCACCAAGCTGAAGGATGTCGGCCTTGGCCTGGCGCTCGACGATTTCGGCACAGGCCATTCCTCGCTCTCCTACCTCACCCGCTTTCCCTTCGACACGATCAAGATCGACAAGGCGCTGGTGCGGGACGGCTCCGACAAGCGTACCGTGCTCCTGCGCTCGGTCATCTCCATGGCACGGGAGCTCGAAATGCAGGTCGTCGCCGAAGGCATCGAGTCGGAGGAGGAAGCGATCGAGCTCGGCAATATGGGCTGCGAGTTCGGCCAGAGCTACCTCTTCGGCCCGCCGATCGGCTACGATTCCGTGCTGCGGCTGCTGAAGGAACGCTTTCCGCTGATGAAGCGGGCGTGAGGAGGAATTAGGCGTTAGGCAGTAGGCCGTAGCCAATAGGGCACCCCCTACTGCCTATTGGCTAATTCCTATTGGCTGCTTCCCTCACCAGTCCGTTGATGAAATCCAGCTTCTCCACGACCGGCGGCGGCAGGACGAAGGGGTAGCTGTCGGGCTGGCCCATCGAGCGCTGGATGGCGTTCATCGCCACGCTGAGCGGGATCCAGGCCTCGACGAGGCGGCCGGCATCGGGGGCGCGGTAGGGGTCGAAGGTGACCTCGGCCTCCAGTTCCTCGTGGCCCTTCGGATCGGTATTGAGGCCGAAGGCGCGGGCGGTTTCCAGCGTGTCGACGATGTGGAAGAAGTGCGCCCAGCACTCGGCGAAATCCTCGGCCGGATGGCAGCTGGCATAGGTGCTGATGAAGTGCTGCTGCCAGTCGGCGGGCGGGCCTTGCTCGTAATTGTGCTGGAGGGCAGCGGCGTAGTCCGCGCGCTCGTCGCCGAAGAGGCGGCGGGCCTCCTCCAGCGTCGCCTCGTCGCGGATGAGCTGGGTCCAGTAGAAATGGCCGATCTCGTGGCGGAAATGGCCGAGCAGCGTGCGGTAGGGTTCGTCCATCGAGACACGCACGCCCTCGCGCACCTCGTCGTCCGCCTCGGCGGCGCGCAGGCTGACGAGGCCGTCCTCGTGGCCGGTCATGGCGGGCTGGACGACATTGCCGTCCGCATCCAGTTCGTCGGCCAGGAAATCGAAGACGAGGCCGCCGGCCGGATCCTCCTCGCGGGTCGGGTGCGGCAGCTTCCAGCGCAGGATCGAATAGAAGAGATGGCGCTGGGCCGCGCCGATGCGCCGCCAGCGCTCCAGCCCCTTCGGATCCGTGGTGGGCACGATGCGATTGTGCCGGCAGGCCTCGCAGAAGGCGTGCGGGCTGTCGGCCGGCAGCAGCCAGTTGCAGACGTCGTGCGCGGCATTGTCGCAGAAACGATAGACACCCTCGCGCGGGACGACCCTCCACAGCCCCTCGCCTTCCGGCACCAGGGCATGCAATGTCATGTCTTCGGCAAGAAAACCGAGTGTGGAGCCGCAACGCACACAGACGCGATTGTCGAAATGGGTGGTCTGGCCGCATGTGCCGCAGGTGAAGAGTTTCATGATGCCCCCCGATCGGCGATGATGCTTTCGATAAAATACCCGCATCGGCATTGGCGATACGGGTATCTCGACTTCGCAATGGCGGGATGACACGGCGTGCCGCCCCGCATCATCGATCAGAGGCGATCGATGGCGCCCTTGACGGCATCCTTGGCCTTGCCGACCGCCTTCTGGGTCTTGCCCTTGGCTTCCTGGGCGGCGCCCTCGGCGCGCAGCTTCGGGCTGTCGGCCGCCTTGCCCGCTGCCTGCTTGGCCTTGCCGGCCAGTTCGTTGGCCGTGCCCTTGATCTTGTCGCTCGTGCTACCCACCATCGTACTCCTTGTTAGAGGCGCAGTTGTTGACTGCGGCAGATAAACGGCGTGCGCTGCAACAAGTTCCGGCGGCATCGGGGAAAATTTGCCGCGCCGCTCAGGCGTGGCCGGCCTCGGCGGAGAGCATGGCGGGCGTGATGCCCATCAGGCCGAGCGCCCGCTCGTACTTGCTGTCGAGGTCGGTGTCGAAGATCAGCTCCTCCTGCGCGGGGCAGGACAGCCAGCCGTTCGCGCCGATCTCGTTCTCGATCTGCCCCGCTCCCCAGCCGGCATAGCCGAGCATCATCAGGCCCTTCTCCGGCCCGCGGCCGCGGGAAATGGCGCGCACGATGTCGAGCGTCGCCGTGAGGCAGATATCGTCGCTGACGGGAATGGAGGATTCGGACATGTAGTCGTCCGAATGCAGCACGAAACCGCGCCCGCTCTCCACCGGCCCGCCGCAGCGGATGGGGAAGTCCAGCGTCGCACCCGGCAGGCGGATCACCTCGTCCTCGCCGACGAGATCGAGATGCAGCAGCACGTCGGAGAAGCTCAGCTGTTGCGGGCGGTTGATGACGAAGCCCATGGCCCCGTCTTCCGAATGGGCGCAGATATAGACAACGGTGCGGGCAAAATTGGCATCGGCCATGCCCGGCATGGCGATCAGGAACTGACCGTCAAGGAAGCCGCGTTCTCGCCTGTTTTTCAGAACCGACATAGCCATAGTGCAAGTAGCCTATCAATTCGCCGCCAAATGAAAAGCGTTCTTTTCGCCGGCGCGACGTGCCAGCCTATAGAAAGGTATGGTGTGCCGCCGGACGATCAAGCTTTTATGATCGGCCCGTGCGTTTTTGTTGCTGGAAAGCACGCGGCCCCGGCGCTAGATGTTGACGCATGAAACGCCTGCAAACCGCTGCAATCGCGCTGCTTTTCCTTCCCGCCGCCGCCACGGCGGCAACCTCCTCCTGGGTGGAGACGCCGGGCGGCGACGTGCGCCTCGTGGTGCTTCCGGCGGGCGCCGACGGCGCGGCGCGCGCCATGCTGGACATCCGCCTGCACGAGGGCTGGAAGACCTATTGGCGCGATCCCGGCGGCAGCGGCATTCCGCCGTCGATCACCGTCTCCGGCGCGACGCTGACCTCGATCGGCTTTCCGGCGCCGCGCCGGCTTGGCGATGATACCAACCACTATATCGGCTACGACGCGCCGGTGCGCCTGCCGATGAAACTCGGCGGGGCGGTGGGCGGCACGGTGACCGCCACCGTCTTCCTCGGCGTGTGCAAGGATATCTGTATTCCCGTGCAGGCGGACCTGACGGTGGAGACGGGCGGCGAAGGCTTCACCAACCCGCTGGAGGAGACCGCGGTCGCCGCGGCCGAGGCGACGCTTCCCGGCACGGCGGGAGATGGCTTCCGCCCGCTCGGCGGCCAGTGGTCGGCGGACGGCAAGACGATCGCGGTGCGCTTCGAGGCACCGGCGGACGGAGACGCCGCGGACGTCTTCCTCTCCGGCGCCCCGTTCGAATTCGGCGCGGCCGGCCCCGTGCGGCGGGAGGGCGACGCCTTCGTCTCCGACGTGCCGGTGCTGCACCGGCCGAAGGTGTTCGACCTTGCGAAGAACCCCATCCGGCTGACCCTCCGGGCCGGCGAGAAGACGATGGAAGGCCCGCTCGCGGTGAAGTGAGCCGCCTGCCTCTTCAGGCGGAAAACCGCTTCGCACTTTGGCCGGCGCTGCTTATAGTGCCGCCGGCGGGCCCTTCCGGCCCCGCGCCATCCCATACCAGACAGGAGAGACGCCGTGACCATTTCCGTTGGAGACAAGCTGCCCGACCTCACGCTCAAGGAACGCACGCCGGACGGCCCCGCCGATATCTCGACCGCGGACCTTTTCGCGGGCAAGCGCGTCGTGCTCTTCGCCGTGCCGGGCGCCTTCACGCCGACCTGCTCGCTGAACCATCTTCCGGGCTACCTCGAAAACCGCGACGCGATCCTCGCCAAGGGCGTGGACGACATCGCCGTCGTCGCGGTCAACGACCACCATGTGATGGGCGCCTGGGCGACCTCCACGGGCGGCGCCGGCAAGCTGCGCTTCCTCGCCGACTGGGACGCCGCCTTCACCAAGGCGCTCGGCCTGGATATCGACCTTTCCGCCGGCACGCTCGGCGTGCGCTCCAAGCGCTATTCCATGCTCGTCGAGGACGGCGTGGTGAAGGCGCTGAACATCGAGGAAAGCCCCGGCCAGGCGACGGTCTCCGGTGCCGCTGCGATGATCGAGCAGCTTTGAAGAGGAATTAGGCAGTAGGCAGTAGGGAGGACGCCGGCTTCCCTAATTCCTACTGCCTAACTCCTAATGCCTTTGAACGGCGCCATGCCCTGGCGCGCCAGTTCGTCGGCGCGTTCGTTCTCCGGGTGGCCGGCGTGGCCCTTGACCCAGTGCCATTCCACCTTGTGGCGCGCCCGCGCCTCGTCGAGCGCCTGCCAGAGGTCGCCGTTCTTCACCGGCTTCTTGTCGGCGGTCTTCCAGCCGTTCTTCTTCCAGCCGAAGATCCATTTCGAAATGCCGTCCATGACGTATTTCGAGTCCGTATAGAGATCGACCTCGCACGGGCTCTTCAGCGCGCCGAGCGCGGCGACGGCGGCGGAAAGCTCCATGCGGTTGTTGGTGGTCAGTGCCTCGCCGCCGAGCATCTCCTTCTCGACTTCGCCGTAGCGCAGCACCGCGCCCCAGCCGCCGGGACCGGGATTGCCCGAGCAGGCGCCGTCCGTGAAGATATCGACATGCTTCATCGCGACAGACCGTATTCGGCGGGGTTGCGGATCTGGCGGTGGAAGCGCAGCTTGCGCAGATATTCCAGCGGATCCTTCTTGACGACCAGCGCGCCCGGCGGCGTCGTCAGCCAGTCGTAGAGCCGCGTCAGGAAGAAGCGCAGGGCCGAGCCCCGCGCGAGCAGCGGCAGCGCCGCCGCCTCCCCGGGCGAAAGCGGGCGCACGCTCTCGTAGCCCTCCAGCAGCGCCATACCCTTGGTCAGGTTGAACGCGCCGTCCTTCTCGAAGCACCAGGCATTGAGGCAAATGGAAACGTCGTAGGCCAAGAGGTCGTTGCAGGCGAAGTAGAAGTCGATGAGGCCCGACAGCGTGTCGCCGATGAAGAAGACATTGTCCTGGAAGAGATCGGCGTGGATGACGCCCGACGGCAGGTCCTTCGGCCAGTTCGCCTCCAGGAGGGTGAGTTCACCGGCGATCTCGTCCTGGAGGCCCGCCTCCACCTCGTCGGCCCGGTCCGCGGACTTTTCCCACAGCGGCCGCCAGCCGCCGACGGAGAGCGCATTCGCGCGGGTGAGCTCGAAGCCTTCGCCGGCCAGATGCATCTCGGCCAGCGCCCGGCCCACCTCGCGGCAATGTTTCGCCGCGGGCTTTCTCAGCCACATGCCTTCCAGGAAGGAGATCATCGCGGCGGGGCGGCCCGAGAGTTCGCCGAGCAGCGCGCCGTCGCTGCGCGGCAGCGGCAACGGGCAGGACAGGCCACGTTCGGCGAGATGGTGCATCAGGCCGAGGAAGAACGGCAGGTCGTTCGGATCGACGCGCTTTTCGTAGAGCGTCAGGATGAAGGCGCCCTTGGTGGTGTGCAGCAGGAAGTTGGAATTCTCCACGCCCTCGGCGATGCCCTTGTAGGAGAGCAGCGTGCCCGCGTCATAGGCGGTGAGGAAACGGGACAGATCGTCTTCGGTGATATCGGTGTAGACGGCCAAGTGAACTACCTAGGAAATGGCTGATAGCTGACAACAGGTCAGATGATTCTTAATCAGGATGAATGCGGCGAGGATTACAAGGGAGCAAACCAGCACCAGGACGGAAAAGCCCAGCTGTCTACGTTTCGCGGCGTATTCCGGACCGTCGAACATCCGCGCAGCCCCTTCGGAATCAGACGAACTGCCTGCCGGATTTCCAAGTCCCGATCCGAAGCTCATTATCGATCGCAGCATGAAGAAAAAGCTCGCGATCCCGCAGATGATGGCAAGCAGCAGAATCCCGCTCAGCGCATATTGGAGAAGCAGCGTGGTCGCTGCATCCCCCGTCACCAGCTACTCCCCATTGACAAAGGCCATGTCGGCGGGGGTGAGTTCGATGGCGCGAAGCTCGCGGTTGACGAGGAAGTGCTCGTTCTCCTCGACGGTATCGGCAAGCTCCACGACAGCATTGTAGCGCGCGCGAAAAGCCTCGATGATCTCGTTGACGATGACCTCCGGCGCCGATGCGCCGGCCGAGAGGCCGACGGTGCGGATGTCGCCGATGGTCTCCCAGTCGATCTCGGCGGCGCGCTGGACGAGCACGGATTTCGTCGCCCCGGCCCTCAGCGCCACCTCGACGAGACGCTTGGAATTGGAGGAGTTCGGCGCGCCGACGATGAGGAAGAGGTCGCAGCCGGGCGCGGCCTGCTTGACCGCCTCCTGCCGGTTGGTGGTGGCGTAGCAGATCGAATCGGCGGCCGGGGCCGTGAGGTTCGGGAAACGCTCGTGCAGGCGCTTGATGACGCCGGCCGTATCGTCCACCGAGAGCGTCGTCTGGGTGACGAAGCCGAGATTGTCCGGATCCGGCGGCACGTATCTGTCGGCGTCCTCGACGGTCTCGACCAGCGAGACGGAGCCCTCCGGCAACTGGCCCATCGTGCCGATCACCTCGGGGTGTCCGGCATGGCCGATCAGCACGACATGGCGGCCGAGGCGCTGGTGGCGCATCGCCTGCTTGTGCACCTTGGAAACCAGCGGGCAGGTCGCATCGAGATAGAAGAGGTTGCGCGCCTCGGCATCCGCCGGCACCGATTTCGGCACGCCGTGCGCCGAAAAGACGACGGGCTGCTGGCGGTGCTCTTCCGGGATCTCGTCGAGCTCCTCGACGAAGATCGCCCCCTTGGCCTCCAGACCCTCCACGACATAGCGGTTGTGCACGATCTCGTGGCGCACATAGACCGGCGCGCCATAGGCCTTCAGCGCCAGAACGACGATCTGGATGGCGCGGTCGACGCCGGCGCAGAAGCCGCGCGGGCCGCACAGCCTGATGGTCAAGTCCGGTCGGGTATCAATCATGCTTCTCTTGTATCCGGCAATGGTCGGGCCTTGCGCCCCATATAGGCCGGCAAGCGGCGCCGCGCCAAGAAAAAACAACCTGGTCGCGCGCTTTCAGGCCGCCTTGCGCCGCAGCACGGCGAAGAGGCCGACGCCGACCAGCGCGGCCGCGAGGCCATACCAGGTGACGGCATATTGCAGGTGGTTGTTCGGCAGGTCGAACTGGGTGACGGCGCCGATCGGCAGGCCCTTGGGGTTCGGCGCATCGCCCGCATCGACGAAGAAGGGCACGAGCCTGTCGGCCGGAATGCCGGTGCTCGACGCCATCGCGTCGAGGTCCTTCCAGTAGAAGATGTTCTTCTGCAGGTCGTTGTCGGGCACGATGGAGGACGGCTTTTCGGCAAGGCGGGCGCGGGCAAGGCCCACCACGGTCTGCCCGCCGGTGAGCTGGCCCTGCTTGCGCATTTCCGGCTCCTTCGCCTCGAAGGGCACGAAGCCGCGGTTGACGAAGAGGAAGCGGCCGTCGGCGAGTTGGAGCGGCGTATAGACGTGATAGCCGGTCCGGCCGTGCCAGGTGGCGAAGAAGTGCCGCTCCCTGTTGTTGGCGAAGGTGCCGGAAACCGTGACGGGGCGGTATTCGATATCCTCGCCCCGTGTCGCCATCGCCTCGATATCGGCGAGCGCCGCCGGCGCGGCGATGCGGCGCGCGGCCATGTCTGCGAGAAGCTGCTCCTTCCAGTAGAGGCGCTGGACCTGCCAGGTGCCGAGCGACAGGAGGATGGCGAGGGCGATGACCAAGGCGGTTCCCGTGAGGATCGCCTTGCCCCAGCCCTTGCGCGGCATGGCACCGGCGGGGACCTCAGCCACGGTCGATCTCGCCCGGCCGCGCATTGTTGCGGTATTGCAGCGCGATCAGCAGGCCCTTGAGGATGCGCGTCAGCCCGAGGCCGAGGACGATGACGAGCGGGATCCACAAGAGGAAATGCACCCAGAGCGGCGGGTTGACGTTCACCTCCATCCACAGCGCCGCGCCGACGACGATGAAGCCGACGATGAGCAGCACGAAGACGACCGGGCCATCGCCCGAATCGGCGAAGGAATAGTCGAGCCCGCAGCTCGCGCAGGCCGGCTTCACCTTGAGCAGGCCGTCGAACAGCTTGCCCTGGCCGCAGCGCGGGCAGCAGCCGCGCACGCCGGCGCTGAAGGGGTCGACGGGGGGATAGAGTGCCTTGTCCTCGTCCATGGTCTTGTCCGTGTGTTCACGCCCGGGCGGGCGGCCGCGGGCTCATGCTTCGGGCGGCAAGGCCCTCACCTGCCTGCCGGCATCCTCTCCCCGCAAGCGGGGCGAGGAGCGATGGATGCGCCTTCTGCCCCTTCGCCCCGCTTGCGGGGAGAAAGTCCAGGCAGGGGATGAGGGGCCAAACCGGCGCATACATCCCTATACCGCCCTGCCCTTGCCCCGTCCAATCGAAAGGCCGCGACAAACGGCCCCGAAACGGAAAACGGCCGCATCGCTGCGGCCGTTTCGACAAATCGAGCGAGACTCGCCTACATATGCGCGATCGGCGCGCCCCAGCCACCCCAGATGTAGATGGAGAAGAACAGGAAGAGCCAGACGACGTCGACGAAGTGCCAGTACCAGGCGGCCGCCTCGAAGCCGAAGTGCTGCTTCGGGGTGAAATCGCCGCGCATGGCGCGGATGAGGCAGACGATCAAGAAGATCGTGCCGACCAGGACGTGGAAGCCGTGGAAGCCGGTCGCCATGAAGAAGGTCGCGCCGTAGATGGATTCCTTGAAGGCGAACGGCGCGTGGGCGTATTCGTAACCCTGGACGAAGGAGAACAGCACGCCGAGCGCCACCGTCAGCGCGAGGCCGTTGACGAGGCCCTTGCGGTCGTTGTGCAGCAGCGCGTGGTGCGCCCAGGTCACGCAGGTGCCCGAAAGCAGCAGGATGACCGTGTTGTAGAGCGGCAGGTGCCAGGGATCGAGCACCTCGATGCCCTTCGGCGGCCAGACGCCGCCGGTATGCTCGACGCGGGCGGCCTGGATGGCCTCGCCCGGGAAGAGGCTGGCGTCGAAGAAGGCCCAGAACCAGGCGACGAAGAACATCACCTCGGAGGCAATGAACATGATCATGCCGTAGCGCAGGTGCAGCGAGACGACGCGCGTGTGGTGGCCCTCATGGGCTTCCTTCACCGTATCCGCCCACCAGGCATACATGGTGTAGAGCGTGATCAGGAGGCCGATGTAGAAGATCCACGGATTGGCGAAGTTGATGCCGAACAGGCTGAAGGCACCGCCCGAAAGGTAGCGCATGTAGCCGATACCGCCAAACGCCAGGATGAAGGCGCCGATGGAGGCAAGCAACGGCCACGGGCTGGGGTCGATGATGTGGTAGTCGTGTTTCTTCTGATGCGCATCGGCCATCTGACTTATCCCCAATGTATCGCGTTCCGTTCCCGGCATAGCCGGAAACGCATGGTATTCAAAGCTTGTTCGCGTCGTCCGCCTTCGCCTCCGCAGCCGAAGCCACCGGCTTCGACGCCTCATGCGGATAGAAGGTATAGGACAGCGTGAGCGTGTGGATGCCCTTCGTCTCGACCGGCTCGACGATCGCCGGGTCGACGAAGAAAACGACGGGCATTTCGAGTTCCTCGCCCGGCTTCAGCGTCGTCTCGGTGAAGCAGAAGCACTGGACCTTGTTGAAATAGGCGCCGGCGGCCTGGGGCGTGACGTTGAACGTCGCCTGGCCGGTCGTCGGCGTCGAGGCGTTGTTGCGTGCCTTATACAGGACCTGCACGGTCTCGCCGATCTTCAGCTCGACCTCGCGCTGCACCGGCTCGAAGCTCCAGGCGAGGCCCGGGCCGACATTGGCGTCGAAGCGCACCTTGATCGTCCTGTCGAGGATGACGTCGGAGGCCTGCTCGACGCGCTGCGTCGTGCCGCCATAGCCCGTCACCTTGCAGAACATCTCGTAGAGCGGCACGGCCGCATAGGCCATGCCGACCATGCCGATGACGAAGGAACAGCAGATGGCGACGATCGTGCCGTTGCCCAATCCGCTTTTCTCGGGCCCGCTTTTCTCGGTCTTCTGCAGCTCGCTCATCGTCAGCCCGCCATTCCGCCGGAGAACTTGACGAGGGTTATGACGTAGAACAGCACGACGAGCCCCAGGAGCACCGCACCGAGCGCGATGTTCCGGCCGCGGCGCGACTTCTTCTGGCTTTCCGTGAGATTGACCGTTTCCATTACAGCACCCATCCAAGCGACGCGACCAGGTGGTCGACCATCAGGCCGGAGAAGACCGCGAACAGATAGACGATGGAGAAGGCGAAGAGCTTCTTGGCCGGCACCATCGCGCGGTCGCCTTCCGGCATGCGCAATACGCCGACAGAATACCACACGAAGCCGAGACCGAGGGCTGCGGCAAAGAGACCATAGCCGAAGCTGGCGAAACCGAGCACGGTCGGCACGACGGCGATGACGGCGGTCAGGACGGCGTAGACAAGGATCTGCACCTTCGTCGTCCACTCGCCGGCGACATTCGGCAGCATCGGCACGCCGACGGCGTCGTAGTCGCGCATCTTGAAGAGGGCGAGCGCCCAGAAATGCGCCGGGGTCCACAGGAAGGTGATGAGGAAGAGAACGACGCTCTCGACGGAGACGCCACCGGTAACGCAAGCCCAGCCGATCATCGGCGGGAAGGCGCCGGCCGCGCCGCCGATGACGATGTTCTGCGGCGTCGAGCGCTTCAGCCACATCGTGTAGATGACGGCGTAGAAGAAGATGGTGAAGGCGAGCAGGCCCGCCGAGAGCCAGTTGACCGCAAGGCCGAGGATCGCGACCGAGAAGGCGGAGAGCGTCAGGCCGAAGGCGAGCGCTTCTTCCGGGCGGATGCGGCCGGAGGGGATGGGACGCTTGGCGGTGCGGGTCATGACCGCATCGATGTCCGCGTCGTACCACATGTTGAGGGCACCGGAGGCTCCGGCGCCCACGGCGATACAGAGGATCGCGATGGCGCCGATGAGGGGATTGATCTCGCCCGGCGCGACGATGAGGCCGGCAAAGGCCGTGAAGACGACGAGCGACATGACGCGCGGCTTCAGAAGCTCGAAGAAATCACGCGGCGACGCTTCGGAGAGGTAGACCTCGCCGCCGCCCGGAACCGTTTCGTGATGCTCGATGACCGCCATGTTCTTTACCGTATCGTTCCGTTGTCAGAGAGAGCAAACCTCATGCCTCCTCCCTCTCTTCCGTCATCCTCGGGCTTGACCCGAGGATCCACGCCACCCCCCTCCGGCGTGCCGTAGGGAGTGGATCCTCGGGTCAAGCCCGAGGATGACGGAGGGTGGGGCGTGGGCCGCTGCCCAACGAACCGTCGTCTCCGCCAACATTCACGCGTTCTGCATTCACGTGTTCTGCAAGTCAGGGAGCCGCCGTTTCCGGCGGCCCCGATGTCAAAAGATCCTACTTGATCTTCGGGAGCTGTTCCCACTGGTGGAACGGCGGCGGCGAGGAGAGCTGCCATTCCAGCGTATTGGCACCCTCGCCCCACGGGTTGTCTCCGGCGACGCGCTTCTTGGCGAAGGCTTCGAAGACGCCGAAGAGGAAGATCACGACGGCGAAGGCCGAGATGTACGAGCCGTAGGACGACACCGCGTTCCAGCCGGCGAAGGCATCCGGGTAGTCGATGTAGCGGCGCGGCATGCCGGCAAGGCCGAGGAAGTGCTGCGGGAAGAAGATCAGGTTCACGCCGACGAACATGACCCAGAAGTGCAGCTTGCCGAGGAATTCCGAATACATGTAGCCGGTCATCTTCGGGAACCAGTAGTACCAGGCCGCGAAGATGGCAAAGACGGCGCCGAGCGACAGGACGTAGTGGAAGTGGGCAACCACGTAGTAGGTGTCGTGCAGGGCGCGGTCGAGGCCGGCGTTTGCAAGCTGAACGCCCGTGACGCCGCCGACGGTGAACAGGAAGATGAAGCCGATCGCCCAGACCATCGGCGTGGTGAAGCGGATCGAACCGCCCCACATCGTCGCGATCCACGAGAAGATCTTCACGCCCGTCGGAACCGCGATGACCATCGTGGCGAAGACGAAGTAGCGCTGCGTGTCGAGCGACATGCCGACCGTGTACATGTGGTGTGCCCACACGATGAAGCCGACGGCGCCGATGGCAACCATGGCATAGGCCATGCCGAGGTAGCCGAAGATCGGCTTGCGCGAGAAGGTCGACACGATGTGGCTGACGATGCCGAAGCCGGGCAGGATCAGAATGTACACTTCCGGGTGACCGAAGAACCAGAACAGGTGCTGGAAGAGGATCGGGTCACCGCCGTTTTCCGGCGCGAAGAAGGCCGTGCCGAAGTTGCGGTCGGTCAGAAGCATGGTGATGCCGCCCGCCAGGACCGGCAGCGAGAGCAGCAGCAGGAAGGCGGTGATCAGCACCGACCAGGCGAAGAGCGGCATCTTGTGCAGCGTCATGCCCGGGGCGCGCATGTTGAGGATCGTGGTGATGAAGTTGATCGCACCGAGGATCGAGGATGCGCCGGCGATGTGCAGGCCGAGGATCACGAAGTCCATGGCAGGACCCGGCTGGCCGGAGGTCGAGAACGGCGGATAGATCGTCCAGCCGCCGCCAGCGCCATAGGCGCCCGCCGGGCCTTCGACGAACATCGAAAGGAGAACCAGCAGGAAGGCCGGGATGATCAGCCAGAAGGAGATGTTGTTCATGCGCGGGAAGGCCATGTCCGGCGCGCCGATCATGATCGGCACCATCCAGTTGGCAAAGCCGCCGATGAGCGCGGGCATGACCATGAAGAAGATCATGATGAGCGCATGCGCCGTCGTGAAGACGTTGAACATGTGCTTGCCGCCGTCGATGGCGGCATCGCCCTCGAAGCCGTAGACCATCTGGGCGAGACCGTGGAAGATCTGGATGCCCGGCTCCTGCAGTTCCATGCGCATCACCACCGACAGCGTACCGCCGATGATGCCCGCACAGATCGCGAAGATCAGGTAGAGGGTGCCGATGTCCTTGTGGTTGGTCGACAGGAACCAACGCTGGAAGAAGGTGAGCGGCTTGTGTTCGTGGTGATCGTGGTGATCGCCGTGGGCAGCGGATGTTCCGGCCATGGTCTCGACTCCCTTGGAATTACTGCGCGGCGTTGGCGGCGACGTTGACGGACTTCGCCGCACCGTCGACCGACGCCATCAGGGCTTTGTTTGCATCGCCGAGATTCGTCGCGGCGGCGGCAAGCCACGTATCGTACTTCTCCTGCGAGACGACGCGGATGGCGATCGGCATGTACGCATGGTCCTTGCCGCACAGCTCGGAACACTGGCCGTAGAACAGGCCTTCACGATCGGCCTTGAACCAGGTTTCGTTGAGGCGGCCCGGCACGGCGTCGATCTTCACGCCGAAGGAGGGCATCGCGAAGGCGTGGATCACGTCGGCAGCGGTGACGAGGAGACGGACATGCTTGCCGACGGGAACGACGACCTCGTTGTCGACGGCGAGAAGGCGCGGATAGACGCCCTTGTCTTCCTTGCCGGCGGCGGCGCGATCGCCTTCCTGGAGCAGGATGCTGTCGAAGGAGAGCGGGCTTTCGCCGACCTGGTATTCATAACCCCAGTACCACTGGTAGCCGGTGGCCTTGATCGTCAGTTCCGGCTCTTCCGTGGGGGCGAGCTGCTTGGTCAGGAGCTGGAAGGAGGGAACGGCGAGGAAGAGGAGAACGATGACCGGGCCGAGCGTCCAGACGACTTCGATCGCCGTGTTGTGGCTGGTCTTGGACGGGACCGGATTGGCGCCTTCGCGGAACTTCACGACGACGACAACAAGCAGCGCGAGAACGAACAGGGTGATCGGGACGATGAACCACAGTGTGTACTGCTCGAACCAGCGGATCTCTTCCATGATCGAGGTCGCAGCGGGCTGAAGGCCCTTCTGCCAGTCGAACGGCTGATCAGCGAAAGCGGTGGAAGCAAAGAGCAGACAGCCGATCGCGGCCAGAACTGCAAAAGCTTTGTTTTTCACAACGTATCTCCCCAAGGCGTTTGATCGGGATCAAACAGACGCGCAGAATCCCTGCTATACTGAGTGCTTAAAACCACAGTTTCATGCTCGCCGCAACAGCCATGGGGGACACCCCGTGCGGCATTTTTGCGCAAAAGCAAAAGCATGGCCCCGCTCCCCACAGTTTCTTCACAATCCTCTATAGCATGAAAGGTTTGGCTGCGCCGATCCCGCCGCATGCCCCCCTCACCCGGCCCGGTCCGCCTGCTGCGGCGCCTCGCCCGCCCCGCGCAAGGCCCCTATTATAATGAGTGGGCGGGCCGTCCAATTTCCGCCTTCAATCAATTGGAAATGAGCGCCCGGGGCTTTTCATTTCGCCGCCGCCCCTTCAAAGATAGGCCCGACTGATTCGAGATTCCGAGGTTTTCATGGGTTTTGCTCCCCTTTCCCGGCTGTCCCGCGCGGCACTTGGCCTTGCCGCGCTCGGGTTCGGCGCTCTCGCGCTTCCCTCCCTTTCGGCAGCCCAGCAGCCCGGCACGGTGAAATCGAACCATGGCGCCTGGTCGATCGTCTGCGACCAGCCGGCCGGCGCCTCCGGCGAACAGTGCGCGCTGATGCAGAACGTGCTGGCCGAGGACCGGCCCGAGCTCGGCCTCTCCGTCGTCGTGCTGAAGACCGCCGACCGCAAGGCGAAGATCCTGCGCGTGCTCGCGCCGCTCGGCGTGCTCCTGCCGAACGGCCTCGGCCTCAATGTCGACGGCAAGGACATCGGCCGCGCCTATTTCGTGCGCTGCTTCTCGGACGGCTGCTATGCCGAGGTCGTGCTGGAGGACGAGCTGCTGAAGACCTTCCGCTCCGGCGCGACGGCGACCTTCATCGTCTTCCAGTCGCCCGAGGAAGGCATCGGCATCCCCGTCGACCTCAAGGGTTTCGGCGAAGGCTACGACGCGCTGCCGTAAGCCCGCTCCCGGGCGGGCTTGCCGCCCGCCCACCGGGGACTTACATGAGCCCCAAGTCCATTGCTTGCGGAGCCTCCCATGAACACCGACCTCCTCTCCCTCTTCGACGCCGACGAGGCGTCCGTGCAGGCGGTGCTGAAGGAGGCGCTCGATAGTGCCGACGATGGCGAGCTCTTCCTCGAGCATGCCCAGGCCGAATCCCTCTCCTTCGACAATGGCCGCCTCAAGGGCGGCAGCTTCAACACCGACCAGGGCTTCGGCCTTCGGGCCGTCGCCGGCGAGGCGGTGGGCTATGCGCATTCCGGCGAGATGACGTTTGCGGCGCTGAAGCGCGCGGCCGATGCGGCGGGTGCCGTCACGCGCGGCTATTCCGGCGACTATGCCGCCGCGCCGCAGGGCACCAATCGCCGGCTCTATACGCCCGACAACCCGATCGGCGCGCCGAGCTTCGAGCAGAAGGTCGCCCTCCTCACCGAGATCGACGCCTACCTGCGCGCCAAGGACCCGAAGGTGCGGCAGGTGACGGCCTCGATCGCCGCGAGCTGGCAGGTCGTCAACATCCTGCGCGCCGACGGGCACCGCGTCACCGACATCCGCCCGATGACCCGCGTCAACATCTCCGTCGTCGCCGGACACGGCGACCGGCAGGAGACCGGCAGCTACGGCATTGGCGGGCGCACCACCTTCGACGCGTTCCTCACCGAGGAGAGCTGGCGTTTCGGCGCGGACGAGGCGCTGCGCCAGGCGCTGGTCAACCTCGAGGCCGTCGAGGCGCCGGCGGGCACGATGGACGTGGTGCTCTCCTCCGGCTGGCCGGGCGTCATGCTGCACGAGGCCGTCGGCCACGGGCTGGAAGGGGATTTCAACCGCAAGAAGACCTCGGCCTTCGCCGGACTGATGGGCGAGCAGGTCGCCGCCCGGGGCGTCACCGTCGTCGACGACGGCACGATCGACAACCGCCGCGGCTCGATCACCGTCGACGACGAGGGCACGCCGTCGGCCTATAACGTGCTGATCGAGGACGGCAAGCTCGTCGGCTATATGCAGGATAGGCAGAATGCCCGCCTGATGGGCATGAAGGCGACCGGCAACGGCCGCCGGCAGGGTTACGCCCACCGGCCCATGCCGCGCATGACCAACACCTACATGCTCTCCGGCGACAGGACGCCGGAGGAGATCATCGCCTCCGTGAAGAACGGCCTCTATGCCGTCTCCTTCGGCGGCGGACAGGTGGACATCACCTCCGGAAAATTCGTCTTCGGCTGCACGGAAGCCTATCTCATCGAGAACGGCAAGGTGACGGCGCCGGTCAAGGGCGCCATGCTGATCGGCAACGGGCCGGACGCCATGCGCCGCGTCTCGATGGTCGGCAACGACACGAAGCTCGATACCGGCATCGGCAATTGCGGCAAGGCCGGCCAGTGGGTCCCGGTCGGCGTCGGCCAGCCGCATCTGCGCATGGACCAGGTGACGGTGGGCGGCACCAAGGCCTGATCCCGCAAGCTCCCTGGCGCTCCGCAGCCCCTCATCCGCCTGCCGGCAGCTTCTCCCCGCAAGCGGGAGGGCAATCATATCTGACGAGGCGTCCCCCCTCTGGCCTGCCGGCCATCTCCCCCTCAAAGGGGGGGGGAGATTAGATGGAGCAGCGTTTCGCCTCGCTCTAACGTTGCTGATCAAGCAAGGTTTTTGCCTCTTGCCAATCTCCCCCCTTTGAGGGGGAGATGGCCGGCAGGCCAGAGGGGGGGACGCAACATGCCGCCCTGCTTGATGCGATTGCCTTCCCACAGACGGAAAGAAGGTCGCGGCAGCGGGATGAGGGGCAGCCGGACCTCGGCCTCAAGGACCGCCAGAGACGGCAAAGCGCTGCAACAGCCATTGCCGAAAGGCGCGGGCCTCCGGGGAGAGGCGCTTGAAATCGCGGGCGACGAGCCAGTAGGCGCCGTAGCGGATCGAGATGTCGAAGAGCTGCACGAGACGCCCTTCGGCGATGTCCTCGGCCGCGAAGGCGCGGTCGACCAGCGCGATGCCGTGGCCGCGCAGCGCCGCCTGCAGCACCAGATTGCCTTCGGTGAAGATCTGCGCCCGCCCGGGCGGCACATCCGGCAGGCCGGCGGCGGCGAACCAGCGCTGCCAGGCGCTACGGTTCTCCTCGTGCAGCAGCGTATAGGCGAGGATATCGGCCGGCACGCGCAGCGGAGGCCCCTCCGCCATCAGGCAGGGCATGATCACGGGCACCAGCTCCACGTCCGCCAGATGCTCGGCCGCAACGCGCGGCCAGGCCCTGGCATCCATGCCATGCCGGATGGCGATTTCCGCCTCGTGCGTGCGGAACTCGATGAGCCGCATGTCCGATTCGACCACGACGTCGATCTCGGGATGGTCCGCATGGAAATCGTCGAGATGCGGCACGAGCCAGCTTGCCGCGAAAGAGGGCTCGGAGCTGATCTCCAGCAGCCCGCCGCCGCGCCGGCCGCGGATCTCCGACAGGCTCGCATCCATCGCGTCGAAGGCGCGCGACAGGACGTCGAGCAGCGCCTCGCCGGCGGAGGTGAGGCGCACGCTGCGATGGCGGCGCTCGAAGAGCGGCTTGCCGAGCTCGGCCTCCAGCTCCTTGACCTGCCGGCTCACCGCGGCCTGCGAGACGAGCAGTTCCTCGGCCGCCAGCGTGAAGCTGCCGAGCCGGCCCGCCGCCTCGAAACTCCTGAGCGCCGTGAGCGGCAGACGTCCGCGTTTCATCGCATAACCTCAAGTCATCCGAAATCGACGATAAACTCGTTTGAGCCGCAGGGGCAAGCGGGCGGACACTCCGTGCAGACCGAAAGCACGGAGAACGACGATGTTCGACCCCATCACCCGCATCTTCATGGATGTCATCCGTATCCTCACCTTCCAGACCGGGCGGCCGGCGCCGCCGCGCCACAGGAAAGCCGTTGTTAACCACTCGGATACCGACCGGGTGCGATAACGGCCGCGAGAGACGAAGGGACAACGAAGACGACATGCCGATCCGCAGTGTCATGCGACAGGGACTGAGGCGCGCCGTGATCACCGGCGGGCTGGAGTTCGCGCACCTGGCCGAACGCGTCGGGCTGATGGCGTCCGCCCGCGGCATGGGCGCGATCTTCACGCTGCACCATGTGCGGCCGAAGACGCCGCAGGCCTTCGATCCGAATGCGCATCTGGAGGTCACGCCGGAATTTCTCGATGCGGCGATCGAATACCTCACGGAAGAAGGCTACCAGTTCGTGGCGCTGGCCGACATGCCGGCGCGGCTCGCCATCGCGCGGGCCGGCGAGCGCTTCGCCGCCTTCACGCTGGATGACGGCTACCGCAACAATGCGGTCCATGCCCAGCCGGTCTTCACGCGGCACAAGGTGCCGTTCACCGTCTTCGTCTCGCCGGGCTTCACCTGCAAGACCCATGGCATCTGGTGGGAGACGCTGACGGAACTTCTACGCACCGCGCCCCATCTGGAATTCGATTTCGGCTCCGGCGCGATCGCCATGCCGCTTGCCACCCCCTTCCAGAAACAGGCCGCCTATGCCCGGCTCGCCCGCTTCATCCAGGCAGAGATGGAGGAGGCGGCAGCGATCGAGCGCCTCGATGCGGCGGCAAGGGCCCATGGCATCGATCCGCTGATGATCACCGAACGGCTCGTCATGCGCGAACCGGAGCTGAAGAGCCTCGTCGTCAACCCCCTCGCCTCGATCGGCGCCCATACGGTGAGCCACCGCGCCCTCGCGCGCCTCGGCGACGAGGAGGCGCGCCACGAGATGGACCAGTCGGCCGCGCGCATCGCCGACATCGTCGGCCACCGGCCGGACACGCTCGCCTATCCCTATGGCGACCGCGCCGCCGTCTCGCCGCGCGAGCACAAGCTCGCAAGGGACCTCGGCTTCCGCGTCGCCGTCACCACAGATCCGGGCACGCTTTCGGCCCGCTCCTTCGACACGCCGACGACGCTGCCCCGCATCTCGCTGAACGGGCACTACCAGAAGCCGAAATATGTCGGCGCGCTGGCCTCGGGCATTCCCTTCCGGCTGATGCGACGCTGAGCTTGGGCCTCAGGCGGCGGCGTGTTGTCCGTCGCACGTTCGGGAAACCGTTCCACACTGCGCCCCCCTCTGGCCTGCCGGCCATCTCCCCCTCAAGGGGGGGAGATGGGATGGGGCGGCATTTTGCCCTCTTTTTAGCGTTGCAATTTGAGCGAGGTTTTCGCCTCTAGCCGATCTCCCCCCTTGAGGGGGAGATGGCCGGCAGGCCAGAGGGGGGGTATGCCGCCATAGAACACGACGGTCCCGAATTCTCACGGATACATCCTGACCTTCGTCCAGCCGTCGCCGTCCTCCGTGCGGCGGAATTCCACGCGGTCGTGCAGGCGGAAGGGGCGGTCGTGCCAGAATTCGATCGAGACGGGCCTGATGCGAAAGCCGGACCAGTGCGGCGGGCGGGGGATCTCGCCGATGGCGTAGCGGGCCGTGTATTCGGCGACGGCCTTTTCCAGCGCAAAGCGGCCTTCCAGCGGGCGCGACTGCTTCGACGCCCAGGCGCCGATGCGGCTGCCGCGCGGGCGCGAGGCGTAATATTCGTCGGCCTCGGCATCGGTGACGATCTCCACCTCGCCGCGGATGCGCACCTGGCGGCGCAGGGACTTCCAGTGGAAGCACATGGCGGCCTTGCGCGCGCCAAGGATCTCCACGCCCTTCCGGCTCTCGAAATTCGTGTAGAAGACGAAGCCGCGCGCATCGAACCCCTTGAGCAGTACCATGCGCACATTCGGCAGGCCCGCCTCGTCGACGGTGGCGAGCGCCACCGCGTTCGGGTCGTTCGGCTCGGTCTTCCCCGCCTCCTCCAGCCATGCGCCGAAGAGGGAATAGGGTTCGTTTTCCTCGGTGAAGTCACCGCTTGTTAACGCATTTTCGCTCATATTCGATTCAATGCCGATCTATTGGCTGCATGAGGCAGGTTGGAGTGGACGTCATAGCAAAGTCGCGAGCGCAGACAAAGCCATACGGGGCACATTGCCTTGCGGTTGTTGTCGTGACCCTGTGCGGCGCCTCTCTCTCGGGCTGCATGGGCGGTCTCGACCTCTTCGACGGCGGCAAGGTGGATGCCGTGCGCACCAGTTCCGTGCCCGCCGGCACGGAGCGGCTGACCGACGAGATCACCGTGCGCAATGCCGTCTCCTCCGCCGATCTTGCGCGCATCGGCGGCAGCCCCATTCCCTGGGCGAACTCCGCCTCGGGCAGCGCCGGCGTCATCAGCAGCATTGCGGAAAACCGCGACAATGCCGGGCGGCCCTGCCGCGATTTCGTGACGACGCGCCATTCCTACCAGGGCATCGCCAACTATTCCGGCCGGACCTGCCTTGCCAGTTCCGGCGAATGGCTGCTGCTCGCCTTCGACCTGCAGGGTTGAGGGCGCGCGATCTTTGCGATTTCTCAACTCTGACCCGTAACGAGTGATTAGGACGTTCATCGCTATCATGGCGGGCAAAACGGCAACGGGTGGAAGTTATGCGTGACCCCTATTCGGTGCTCGGTGTGAAGCGGAACGCCGGGCAGGAGGAAATCAAGGCTGCCTGGCGCTCGCTGGCGAAGGCCGTGCATCCCGACCAGAACCACGACGATCCCAACGCCACCGTGCGCTTCACCGAGGCCGGCCGCGCCTACGACATCCTGCGCGATCCCGACAAGCGCAGCCGCTACGACCGCCAGCAGCGCGAGGCCGAACTGCGCCGCATGGAGCAGATGCGCCGCCAGCAGGCCGAGCGCAAGGCGAAGAGCGAGGCGCCGCCGCGCATGTCGAACGAGGATGCCGAGGACATGATCGCCCGCATCTTCGGCGTCGATTCGCGCGGCCAGCCGGCGGAGGCCAAGGCACAGGCCCAATCCCAGGCGCAGCCTCGCCCGCAGGCGCAGGCACAAGCGACCGCCGCCCCCGCCCAGGACGCCCGCAAGGCAACCGACGAGCCGGACGCGGAGAAGGCGGCACCAGGCCGCGGCGTCGCCCCGGCGTCCAACCTCATCTCCGCCATCATCCGCCGCATCCGCGGCAGCCGCGCCAAGGTGGAAACGGCGCCGGACTTCGTCGCAGACGTCGCCGTCAGCGTCGAGGACATCCTCAACAAGGTGCGCCCGACCGTCGAGACGCCGGACGGCCAGACGCTGCGCGTGCCGGTCGGCGCCGGGTCGACCGACGGCCAGGTGATCCGCCTCAAGGAGGCCGGACACCGTATCGAGGGCCTTAGGCGCGGCGATGCCGTCCTTACCCTGCGCGTTATTCCCGGCCGCTTCCGGGTCGACGGCTTCGACCTCAAGGTCGACCTGCCGGTGACGATCGAGAATGCCGTGCTCGGCTGCGAGACGACCGTCGAGGGCCCGCTCGGGACCCTCCCCGTGACGGTTCCGGCCTGGTCGGGCTCCGACCAGCAGATCCGCATTCCCGGCGAAGGCCTCGTCATGGAGAACGGCGAGCGGGGCGATCTCGTCGCCGAAATCCGCCTCCTCCTGTGGGAAAAGCCGGACGACAAGATGATCGACCTGATGCGCAGCCTGCGCGAAGGGCTCTATCTTTAAGCGCTTCGTGACGCTTTCATAAAACATGCACCCATTGTTACGTGTGCTAACAGTTCCTGAACCCCCGCGCGCTTGAACGCCATTGCCGCCTATGCCATAGGCAAACCTGACTTACGTATCAGGGGGCAAACCATGGTTCAGGCATCTGGTCTGATGAAGGGCAAGCGCGGCGTCATCATGGGCGTCGCCAACAACCGTTCCATCGCCTGGGGCATCGCCAAGGCTATCCACGCACAGGGTGGCGAGATCGCCCTCACCTACCAGGGCGATGCGCTGAAGAAGCGCGTCGAGCCGCTGGCCGCCGAAATCGGCGCGGTGCTGGCCGGCGATTGCGACGTCTCCGACGAGGCGTCGATCGACGCCGTCTTCGAGAATATCGAGAAGACCTGGGGCAAGATCGACTTCCTCGTGCACGCCATCGGCTTTTCCGACAAGGACGAGCTGACCGGCCGCTACGTCGACACGACGCCGGCGAACTTCGCCAAGACCATGCAGATCTCGGTCTATTCCTTCACCTCCGTCGCCCGCCGCGCGGAAAAGCTGATGACCGACGGCGGCTCGATGCTGACGCTGACCTATTACGGCGCGGAAAAGGTCATGCCGAACTACAACGTCATGGGCGTCGCCAAGGCCGCGCTGGAGGCGAGCGTGAAGTATCTCGCCGTCGACCTCGGCCCGAAGAACATCCGCGTCAACGCCATTTCGGCCGGCCCGATCAAGACGCTCGCGGCCTCCGGCATCGGCGACTTCCGCTACATCCTCAAGTGGAACGAGTACAACGCGCCGCTGCGCCGGACCGTCACCATCGAGGAGGTGGGCGATGTCGGCCTCTACATGCTCTCCGATCTTTCGCGCTCGGTGACCGGCGAGACCCATCATGCGGACAGCGGCTACCATGTCGTCGGCATGAAGGCCGTCGATGCGCCGGACATCTCCGTCGTCAAGGACTGATACAGGCCTTTCTCCCGAGGTTTCCCGCCTTGCTCATCTACATGATCCGCCACGGCCAGACCGCGTGGAATGCAGAGGGCAGGCTGCAGGGCCAGAAGGACATCCCGCTGAACGAGACCGGCCGCCGCCAGGCGGCCGGCAACGGCGCCGCCCTCAAGGGCATTCTCGGCAAGAAGGCCGGCGATTTCGATTTCGTCGCAAGCCCGCTCGGGCGCACACGCGAGACCATGGAAATCCTGCGCCGCGCCATGGGGCTCGATCCGCTGGCCTACCGCACCGATGCCCGCCTCGTCGAAGTCTCCTTCGGCGACTGGGAGGGCCATACGCTGCCCGAACTGATGGCCGAAGCGCCGCGGCGGGTCGAGGAGCGCAGCCGCGCGAAATGGAACTTCATTCCGCCGGGCGAAGCGGCGGAAAGCTACGAGATCCTCTCCTGGCGCGTCGCCTCATGGCTTGCCGACGTGCGCGAGCCGACCGTCTGCGTCAGCCATGGCGGCGTTTTCCGCGCGGCCTTCCGCCTCAACGGCATGGACGAGGAGGAGGCGGCCAACACGCCGATCCACCAGGACCGCGTGCTGCGCATCGACGCGACGGGAATGCACTGGCTCTGAGGAGCGAAGGCCCCTCACCTGCCTGCCGGCATCCTCTCCCCGCAAGCGGGGCGAGCAGCGATGGGCTCGCCGTTTTCCTGCATTCTGCCCATTTCCGGAGGAAGGAACGGCACGGCATTCCCCTTCTCCTCCCCCCCCGCAGGGAGAAGGTCCCGGCAGGGGGATGAGGGACGACCCTCTACTGGATGATCTCCAGATCGTTGATGACGCGCTTGCCGTCGACTTCGGTGTAGAAGACCAGCACCTTCACGCCCGGCTCCAGGCCTTCGAAGTTGAACTCCTCCGGCGCCTGGTACTTCTTGCCGTCGTCCAGCGAGAGGCTGAGATTCGTCGTGTCGACATTCGTGATCACCGCCTCCACGTCGGCGCTTTCGGCCGAAGCGGCGAGCGGCGAGAGAAAAACGGCCGTGGCCATCAGCGCGGCGATCAGAAAGCGCATCTTGCGAACCTCAGGGAATGAATCAGTCTTTTTGCTGGCCATGTCAGATGCCCCCCAAATATGGCGAAATTCGCCCGCCCCCGCGCGCGTCCACGAAATGGATGGCCGGAAAGGTCAGGCGAATCAAGGCGCGCCGCCGGCTCGTCCCCCGAATTGTCGGACAAGTCGGCAACGCTCCGGTGGGCGGAGCCGCCGTATCGGATGGGAAGTGCAAGTATTTCAGCTGCTTATAAATGCAATTTTAACAATGCCTCACTTACCGTTTTGCGATCATCGGGGACCGCCGTCTTGCACCTTCCAGCCGCCCTTCGCCACGCTCTGGCGTCCATAGCAGAATGGGCGAAGCCATCGCTCGTTCCGGCGGCCATCGCCGGCTGCGTCATCCTGACGGCGGGCGTCATCTACGAGCGGCAGAACGAGCGCATCTATCACAACGAGCTGCAGAACCATGTCGCCGGCGATCTCGCGCTGGTCGGCGCCCGGCTGCAGAGCCAGGTGAGCAGCAACGTGGCGGCGCTGCGCAGCGTCGCCAACATGTTCGCCGTGGCCCCCGAGCAGGCGACGCTGCAGTTCAATGTCTTCGCCCGCAAGCTGATGCTGCAGAACGCCCATTTCCGGCGCGTCGGCGTCGCGCCGGACGGCATCGTCCGGCAGGCCTTCCCGCTCGACGGCAACCAGCACTATCTCGGCACCGACTTCAACCGCTTCCCCTCCTTTCGCCAGGCCGCCCAGGCGGACCGTTCGCGCGGGCGACCGCTGATGTTCGGGCCGGTGCAGTTCGCCAAGGGCGGCCGCGGCTTCAACCTCTTCATCCCGGTCTTCACCAATGCGGGCGCGCGGCACTATTTCTGGGGCTACATCGACGGCCTGATCGACGAGCGCAAGCTTTTCAGCGATGCCGGCCTGTTCGATCCCGACCAGGCCGCCCTGCACGGCGCGCAACGGCATGAGACCGACATCCAGCTCGCCATCCGCGATGTCAGCGTGCCGGACAACATCGTCGATCCGTTCTTCGGCGATGCGGAGATCTTCGAGAAGGATCCCGTCGTGCAGGCCCTCGACTTTCCCGGCGGCCGCTGGGAACTGGCGGCCATTCCGGCCAAGGGCTGGCACCATCCGCCGGAAAACCTCACGCAGGTCCGGCTGATCATCGTCGCCGCCGCCCTCGTCATCATCGTGCCGATCTTCCTGACCGGCGGCCTCGTCAGCGAGCGCCAGCGCAACATCGCCCGCCTGCGGGCGCGCGAACGCCAGGTGCAATCGCTCTCCCAGCGCCTCGACATCGCGCTCGACGCCTCCAAGATCGGCATCTGGGAAATCGAGCTCTCCACCGGCGCGCGCAACTGGGACGCGCAGATGCATCGCCTGCACGGCTTTCCGGAGAACGAGACGCCGAACGACCACGCGTGGCGCTCCGTCCTTCACCCGGAGGACGTCGCCACCACCAGGGCCGAGATGGACATGATCCGTGCCGGCGGCAACGACTACAAGTCGCAGTACCGCATCCTCATGCCGGACGGCAGCTGGCACTACATCCGCAATGTCGGCTCGCGCCTCGTCGGCCCGAACGGCGAGGAGAAACTGACCGGCATCAGCTGGGACGTCACCGAGGACGTGCTGCTCAACCAGGCGCTGAAGAGCGCCAAGGACCATGCCGAGGTGCAGAACGCCGAGCTTGCCAAGCTGACGCAGCGCCTCGACCTCGCGCTCGATTCCTACGAATGCGGCCTGTGGGAAGCCGACCTGGAGGACGGCCTGACGCTGTGGGACGACCGCATGCACCAGCTCTACGGCGTCACGAACACCGGCGAGCGCATCACGCACGAGACCTGGATCAACGCCATCCACCCCGAGGACCGTGCGGAGGCCGAGAGCAAGGCCACGCAGACCATCGAGGAGAACGTGCCCTATCTGCGCACCTCGCGCGTCGTGCATCCCGACGGCTCCGTGCGTCACGTCCAGTCGGTGGGCAAGCTGCATGTCGGGCAGGACGGCCGGCGCAAGCTCGTCGGCCTCGCCTTCGACGTCACCAACGACATGCAGATGACCGCCCGCCTGCGGGAGGCCAAGGAACAGTCCGACCGGCAGAATGCCGAGCTCGAACGGACCAGCCGCCGCCTCGACCTCGCGCTCGATTCCTACCAGTGCGGCCTGTGGGAGGCCGACCTCGACCTCGGCCGGACCTACTGGGACGAGCGCATGCACCAGCTCTACGGCCTCGTCTTCACCGACGGCATCGTGACGCACGAGGCCTGGCTCGAGGCGATGCATCCGGACGACCGGGCCGCGACGGTCGAGACCGTCAACCACTGCATCGAGCACCACCTGCCCTACGTTCATGAGGCCCGCGTCGTGCTGCCGGACGGCGAGGTCCGCCACGTCCGCTCCGTCGGCAAGGTCCATCTCGGCCAGGACGGCAGCCGCAAGCTCATCGGCCTTGCCTTCGACGTCACGGAAGACGTGATCCTGAAGGAGAACCTGAAGGCGGCCAAGGAGCAGGCGGACGCCAAGAATATCGAACTGGAACAGGCGAAGGTCCGCATCGAGCAC
Source organism: Shinella yambaruensis (assembly GCF_050859155.1). NCBI lineage: Bacteria > Pseudomonadati > Pseudomonadota > Alphaproteobacteria > Hyphomicrobiales > Rhizobiaceae > Shinella > Shinella yambaruensis. The sequence goes on along the minus strand of NZ_CP150638.1, from coordinate 788,836 downwards.
AATGCGCTGCACGACCCGCTGACCGGCCTCGGCAACCGCCGCAAGCTCGACGACGAGCTGACCGGCATCGCCGCGCGCAGCGAGACGAAGGACGCCCGCGTCGGCATCCTGCATATCGACCTCGACCGCTTCAAGCAGATCAACGACACGCTCGGCCACGCCGCCGGAGATGCGCTGCTCGTGCACGCCTCGCAGGTGCTGCGGGCCTGCGTGCATGCCGGCGACCTCGTGGCGCGCATCGGCGGCGACGAATTCGTCGTCGTGGTGACGAACACGACGGACCAGACCTATCTCAGTGCGCTGTCGCGCCGCATCATCAGCCTGATGCAGCAGCCTGTCGAATATGAGGGTCATCTCTGCCGCTTCGGCGTCAGCATCGGCATCGCGCTGACCGAGGGCCGGTCGATCGACACCGCCAAGCTGCTCGTCAACGCCGATATCGCGCTCTACCGCGCCAAGGCGCTCGGGCGGAACCGGCACGAATTCTTCACCGAGGCGCTGCAGGCCGAGATCATCTCGAACAAGCGCATCGCCGACGACATCCTGGCCGGCATCGAGAACAACGAGTTCGTGCCCTACTACCAGCCGCAGATCGACGCGGGCACGCTGAAGCTCGCCGGCGCCGAGGCGCTCATCCGCTGGAACCACCCGCGCGACGGGCTGCTCACGCCCGACCGGTTCCTGAAGATCGCCGAGGACCTCAACGTCATGGCGACGCTCGACCGCATCGTCCTGGAAAAGGCGCTGCTGGACTGCGCCCGCTGGGCCGCCCAGGGCCTCATCATGCCGAAGATCTCGGTCAATGTCTCGGCGCGGCGCCTCAGGGACGAGAGCCTGATCGACAGCCTGACGGGCCTGTCCATCCAGCCCGGCCAGATCGCCTTCGAGCTGGTCGAATCGATCTTCCTCGACGAGAGCGACGACGTGGTGCTTGCCAATCTCGAACGCATCAAGGCGCTCGGCATCGACATCGAGATCGACGATTTCGGCACCGGCCACACCTCCATCGTCAGCCTGCTCAAGCTGAAGCCGAAACGGCTGAAGATCGACCGCCAGCTCGTTGCCCCCATCCTCACCTCGCGCAACGAGCAGGCGCTGGTGCGCTCGATCATCGAGATCGGCCGCTCGCTCGGCATCGAGATCGTGGCGGAGGGCGTGGAGACGATGGCCCATGCCGAAATGCTCGGCCTGCTCGGCTGCGACCTGCTGCAGGGCTATGCCTTCGCCAAGCCGCTCTCCCGCGACGCCTTCCTCGCCTTCGGCAGCGAGATGCGGTGGAAACTGGCGTCCTAGAGCTTTTGGGATAGCGCCAAAACCGCCTCACCCACGCGAAACCCTTGTCCCGACCCCACCTTTTCCCCTAAGAGAGGGCGCACTTTCTTGTGGGGTCCGGTTCCGCTCATGTCGCACAATACCTTCGGTCATCTCTTCCGCGTCACCACCTGGGGCGAAAGCCATGGGCCGGCGCTCGGCTGCGTGGTGGACGGCTGCCCGCCCGGCATCCGCTTCACGCTCGCCGAACTCCAGGCCTGGCTCGACAAGCGCAAGCCCGGCCAGTCGCGCTTCGTGACGCAGCGCCGCGAGGATGACCTCGTCAAGGTGCTCTCCGGCGTGATGATGGACGACGACGGCGAGACGATGATCACCACCGGCACGCCCGTCTCCATGCTGATCGAGAACACCGACCAGCGCTCCAAGGACTATGGCGAGATCGCCCGGCGCTACCGTCCCGGCCATGCCGACTATACCTATGACGTCAAGTACGGCATCCGCGACTATCGCGGCGGCGGCCGCTCCTCCGCCCGCGAGACGGCGGCGCGCGTCGCCGCCGGCGGGCTTGCCCGCAAGGTCGTGCCGGGCCTTACCGTGCGCGCCGCGCTGGTGCAGATCGGCAAGCACAGGATCAACCGCGACAACTGGGACTGGAACGCGGTGAACGACAACCCGTTCTTCGCGCCGGACCCCGCCATCGTTCCGGTCTGGGAAGAATACCTGGACGGCATCCGCAAGGCGGGCTCGTCCATCGGCGCGGTCGTCGAGGTGGTTGCCGAGGGTGTGCCAGCCGGCCTCGGCGCGCCGATCTACGGCAAGCTCGACCAGGACATCGCCTCGCTGCTGATGTCGATCAACGCCGTCAAGGGCGTGGAGATCGGCGAGGGTTTTGCGAGCGCGGAACTGACCGGCGAGGCGAACGCCGACGAGATGCGCATGGGCAATGACGGCAACCCGATCTTCCTCAGCAACCATGCCGGCGGCATCCTCGGCGGCATTTCCACCGGCCAGCCGGTGATCGCGCGCTTCGCCATCAAGCCCACGTCCTCCATCCTCACCGAGCGCCGCTCGATCGACGCCGACGGCAACAATGTCGACGTGCGCACCAAGGGCCGGCACGATCCCTGCGTCGGCATCCGCGCCGTGCCGATCGGCGAGGCGATGGTTGCCTGCGCCATTGCCGACCACTATCTCCGCGACCGCGGCCAGACCGGCCGCCTGAAATAGGAAACCGCCATGAGCTACGACCAGAAGCGCGTCGTCGATGCCATCCGTGCCTTCGAGGCCGGCGAGATCGTCGTCGTCATGGATGACGACGGCCGCGAGAACGAGGGCGACCTCATCGTCGCCGCCGTGCACTGCACGCCGGAGAAGATGGCCTTCATCGTGCGCCACACCTCCGGCATCGTCTGCACGCCCATGCCGCGCGAGGAGGCCAAGCGCCTCAACCTCAACGCCATGGTGGCGGAAAACGATTCGGCCCACACCACCGCCTTCACCGTCTCCGTCGACTTCAAGCACGGCACGACGACCGGCATTTCTGCCGACGACCGCACGCTGACCGTGCGCAACCTCGCCAACCCGAATGTCGGCCCGACGGATTTCGTGCGCCCCGGCCACATCTTCCCGCTCGTCGCGCGCGAGGGCGGCGTCTTGATGCGCTCCGGCCATACGGAAGCCGCCGTCGACCTCTGCAGGCTCGCAAGCCTGCCGCCGATCGGCGTGATCAGCGAACTCGTCAATGACGACGGCACCGTCATGCGCGGGCCGCAGGTCGCGAGCTTTGCCGAGCAGCATGGCCTCAAGCAGGTCTCCGTCGCCGATCTCATCGCCTATCGCCAGCGCAAGGAGACGCTGATCGAGCAGGTCGACAGCTTCGACATCGATACGCCCTACGGTAAGGCGAAGGCCCTGACCTACACCCTGCCCTGGGATCCGATGCAGCACCTCGCCGTCGTCTTCGGCGATATCCGCGACGGCGTGGACATCCCGGTGCGCCTGCATCTCGAGAATGTCGGCGGCGACGTTTTCGGCGCGAACCGCCAGATCGACGGCATCATGAAGCGGATCGCGGAGCAGGGCCGCGGCGTGATCGTCTACCTGCGCGAAGGCTCCGTCGGCGTCGGGCAGTCCTCCACCGCCCGAAAGGGCAAACACGACCGCGAGGGTCACGACGAGGCGCAGGCGCGCGAGAGCGAATGGCTGGAAATCGGCCTCGGCGCGCAGATCCTGAAGGATCTCGGCATCAGCTCGATCCGTCTCATGGCCTCGCGCGAGCGCCATTATGTCGGCCTCGAAGGGTTCGGCATCGCAATCGCCGGGACGGACGTCCTTTAGGAATAGCGCGCGCCGCGCCAACGGGCACGGCCCTGCCCTGTTGCGCGCGTCCGCCGGCTTGTGGCATTATCGAGGTCCTGCCGCTCGGCAAGCGACGAACAGCATGGTGACGATCGTGACAGACGGAGCTGGCTACGGCTGGAAAGGCAAGGAAGGCGCGACCGCCGATCACCATGGCGCGGACGACATCATCCCGCGCGACATTCGCTTCGGGATCGTCGACAAGCCGACGCGGCACTGGTTCGCCGGTGACATCGTCAAGACGGCGCTGGCCGATGGCCTGTCCATCTTCCTGCCGGAAGGCGAACGCTTCTTCATCCGCTCGCTCAAGCACTATGCCGCGCAGCTGGACGACCGCGAGCTTGCGGACGAAATCAACGGCTATGCCGTGCAGGAGGCCTACCACACCCGCGAGCACGAGGACTACAACCGTGCCATGGCCGCCCTCGGCTACGACGTGAAGGCGATGGAAGGGCCGGTCGCCTCGGCCCTCGGCCTGACGACGAAACCCTTGCAGAGGCTGGCGGTGACCTGCGCCATCGAGCATCTGACGGCGACGCTGTCCACCGTCACGCTGCGGCATCCGGAGATGTTCGACGGCGCGGAACCGCACTATCGCCGGCTCTGGATGTGGCATGCGCTGGAGGAAATCGAGCATAAGGCCGTCGCGCTCGACGTGCTGAAGAAGGCGACGGCGAACATGTCCGGCTGGCAGCGCTACCTGCTGCGCGTCATCGCCATGAACGCCACCATCGTCCCGTTCCTCCTGATCTTCCTGCGCAACACGCATCTCTATGCCAAGACGGACGGCGTGAAGCCCGGCTTCCGCTTCTGGATGCGCTTCCTGTGGGTCGTGTTCGTCTCTCCCGGCTTCTGGCGCCGCTGCATCCCGCTGCTCCTGCGCTACTATCTGCCGGGCTTCGATCCGCGCAACAGCGACGATGCCGCGCTGGTGATGAAGGGCCGTGAGTGGATCGCGCGGGAAATGCCCGCCGCCGGCGCCACGGCCTGACGGACCGGAAATGGGCAGCAGTCTCTTTTCCAATCTTCTCAAGTCGATTGAGCAAGGCCGGTTTCCGCGGGCGCAGAAATGGGTCTGGCGGCGCCTCTACAACCTGCTCTCCCGCTTCTGGCGCGACGAGGACTGGCGCTTCATGAACTACGGCTTCGTGCCGGAGGGCGTTCCGTTTCCCCTGAAGCCCGAGGACGAACCCGAAAGGGTCTTCATCGGGCTTTACCAGCAGGCCGTCGAAAACCTGCCCGTCGCCGGCCTGCGCGTCCTCGAAGTAGGCTCGGGCCGCGGCGGCGGATCACGCTACATCGCCCGCTACCACGCGCCGGCATCGGTGGTGGGCCTTGATTACTCCCAGGCGACCGTGGCCCGGGCGAAAAGCCTGAATGCCGGCACGCCGTCGCTTTCGTTCGAGGTGGGAGATGCCGAGCGCATGCCCTTTCCCGATGGCGCCTTCGATGTCGTCGTGAACATCGAATCGTCCCATTGCTACGCCGACGTGCCCGCCTTCGCCCGCGAAGTGGCCCGCGTGCTGGCGCCGGGCGGCTGGTTCACCTTCGCCGACATGCGCGCCAGGGCCAGCCTTGCGGAACTCGACGACCAGTTGGGCGCCCCGGGACTGGAGAAGATGGGCGAACGCGATCTTTCCGCGGGCGTCGTGGCGGCTCTCGATGCGGCCGAGGCGCGCAAGCGGGAGCGTATCGGCCGGCTGCGCCTGATGCGGCGCTTCATGTCCGAATTTTCCGGCTCCAGGGGCTCGATCCTCTACAAGGGCCTCGCCACCGGGCAGGTGGCCTATGTCGCCCGCCGCTACCGGAAGGCGGGCTGACCGCCCGCCATCACGCGTCCGCCCTCGCCCGGTCCAGCCACCGGACTTTCTCGACGCCCGCGAATTTCGCCACGCGCGCCAGTTCCGCCTCCAGCCTCTCCATCCGGCCGGCCGAGGCGCGCACCTTCGGTTCCCACCACAGCCGCTTGACGTCGAGCGTGCCGCCCTTGCGGTCGGCCTTCATGTCGATACGGCCGACGAGGCGGTCGCCTTCGAGCAGCGGGAAGACATAGTAGCCGTATTGCCGCTTCGGCTCCGGCACGAAGATCTCGATGCGGTAGAAATAGCCGAACAGCCTTTCGGTGCGGTTGCGGTCACGGATCAGCGGATCGAAGGGCGAGAGCACGCGCAGGCGGGCGGGCGGATCGGGAACGTCGCCGAGGCAGGCCGGGAAATCGGCGAAGGCATGGGAGGCGCGCGGCTTGCCGCCATCCGCCGGCGCGATGGCGACGGGGTGCAGCTCCTCGCGATGCGCCTCCACCCAGGCCCTGGCCTCGTCCGGCGAGACGAGGTCCCAGAAGGCGGCGATCTCGCCATGGGTGGCAAAACCCAGCCGCTCCAGCGCGCTGCGGCAGGCCCAGTCGACGAAGGCGTCGTGCTCGACATCCGGCGCATGATGACGGGCCGGCAGCACGCGCTCGACGAGGTCGTAGACCTTCTGGAAGTTCTCGCGCCGGGCGATCGCCACCTTGCCGGTGCGCCAGAGATATTCCAGCGCCGTCTTGTTCGGATGCCAGTTCCACCAGCCACCGGACTTGTGATCGTCCGCCTTGAGATCACGCGACAGCACGGCGCCGCCGGAAGCGATACGCGCATAGGTCTCGTCGAAGGCCGCCTCGAACCCCTCGCCGCGCCACTTGCGCCAGCGCTCGATGATGGCGGCGTCCTCGCGGCGGAAGCGATGCTTCCAGTAGCGGAAGAAGGCGCTCGGGATGACCGAGGCGTCGTGCGTCCAGTTCTCGAAGAGCTCGCCGTCCTTCTCCAGCAGCGCCGTCAGGTGCTCGCGCCGGTAGGTCTGGTTGCGCGAGAACAGGATCTGGTGATGCGCCCGCTCCACGGTGGCGATGCTGTCCACCTGCACGAAGCCGATGTCGTGGATGAGGTTCAGCAGGCCGGCCTTGCCGAGAACGCGGCCGGGCGGCGCGCTCAGGCCCTGCCGGGCGAGAAAGATACGCCGGGCCTCGGCGTTGGAGAGGAGAATCGTCATGGTGGATGATAGGCACATATTCTTGGTTTGTTCCACCCGATTCCGACAGGAATGCGGGGATCGGCCGTTTTGTCCTTCGCCCGATTGTCGCTTATCGCACAGGCCGGCGCGGAAAACCTCTTCGCACATGCGGTAGAATTGCCTATAGCTCCCCCAGCATCCGCGAAACGGGACCCCGCTCTTGGATATCGTCTTCTCCGCCGCAACGGTGACCTATGCCGGGCGCGCCGCGCTACATCCGCTGACGCTTGCGCTGAGCGAACCGCGCATCGGCGTCGTCGGGCTCAACGGTTCGGGCAAGACCACCATGGCGCGGCTGATCAACGGCCTCGTCAAGCCGACGGGCGGCACGGTGACGGTCGACGGGCTGGACACCGTGAAGGACGAGAGCGCCGCGCGCGGAAAAACCGGGTTCATCTTCCAGAACCCGCAGCACCAGATGATCCTGCCGATCCTTGCCGAGGACATCGCCTTCGGCCTCAAGAACCGCGGCCTCGGCAAGGCGGAGATCGCCGAGCGGACCGAGGCGGTGCTGGCCCGCTTCGGCATTTCCCACCTAGCGCGGCGGCGCGTGCACGAGCTTTCCGGCGGAGAGACGCAGCTCGGCGCGATCGCCAGCGTGCTCGTCACCGGCCCGGACCTCCTGATCCTCGACGAGCCGACCAACCAGCTCGACCTGAAGAACCGCGCGCTCATCGAGCGCACGGTGGCGGGCCTGCCGGAACAGGTGCTCGTCATCACGCACGACCTCGCGTTGCTCTACGGTTTCGACCGGGTGCTGGTCTTCCACGAGGGCCGGCTTGCGGCCGACGACCGGCCGGCGGAGGCGATCCGCGCCTACCGGGAGATCGCGGCATGCTGAACGGGCTCGACATCGAAGGCGATTCGCCGCTGCACCGCATGCCCGTGCGCGGCAAGCTGGCCCTGCTCTTCGCCGCCGCGATCGGGCTCTTCCTCGTTTCGGAGCTGCGCATCCTCGTGCCGGCGCTCGGGCTTTCCGCCTTCCTCTACCTTTCGACCGGCATCGGCTTTCGCGAGGCCCTGCGGCGCGTGCGCTTCGTGCTCTTCACGGTGCTCCTCGTCGCGGCCGCGAACTATGCGTTCCATTCGCTGCACGAGGCGCTGGTCGTCCTCTGCCGGCTGAGCGCGCTGGTCCTGCTCGCCGCCGCCGTCACCGCCACGACCTCCATCTCCGCCTTCATGGACGAAATCACCCGGCTCCTGACGCCGCTCGAGCGCTTCGGCTTCGTGCGCGCGGCCGATGTGAGTCTCGCGGTCGGCCTTGTCATCCGCTTCGTGCCGGAGATCTTCGCGCGCTATGGCGAGATCGCGGACGCGCACCGGGCGCGCGGCCTGCCGGTCCGGCCATTGACCACCCTCGTGCCGCTCATCATCCTGACGCTGAAGGACGCCGATACGATCGCCATGGCGATTGACGCGCGCGGCTTTCGGCGGCACTAACCATTCGACCCTATTTTGTCCACCGGGGAACCCGACATGACCACCAGAGACATCGTCCTCGTCGCCCTCTTCGCCGCGATCATCGTGGTGCTGGGCCTGCTGCCGCCGCTCACGCTCGGCTTCATTCCGGTGCCGATCACCGCGCAGACGCTCGGCGTCATGCTCGCCGGCTGCATTCTCGGCGCCAGGCGCGGCGCGGCGGCCGTGCTGCTCGTGCTGCTGCTCGTGGCGATCGGCCTGCCGGTCCTGTCTGGCGGGCGCGGCGGCCTTGCCGTCTTTGCCGGGCCGACGGCCGGCTATCTCGTCGGCTGGTTCTTCGGCGCCTATGTCTGCGGCCTGATCGCCGAGCGCTTCGTGCGGGAAGACCAGCCGGAGCTGGCGCAGTTCCTCGCCTTCCTCGCCGCCTCGGTCGCCGGCGGCATCGCGGTCGTCTACCTCTTCGGCATTCCGTGGCTCGCCTATATGAGCGGCAAGGCCTTCTTCGAGACGGCCCTCGCCTCGATGGTCTTCGTGCCCGGCGATCTCATCAAGGCGTTCGTCGCCATGCTGGCCGGCCGCGCCGTGCTCGCCGGCTATCCGCTGCTGCCGCAGCGCGCCTGAGCCGATGCCGCTTTCCGGCGCCCTCGAACGGCACGCCGCCGAAAGCCCCGCGAACCCGGCCTTCCACCTGGAGGACCGGGTTCTTTCCTATGGCACGCTCACGGCGACCGCCCGGCGGCTTCACGCCGCCTTCGCCGATCTCGCCCCGCAGGGGCGCAGCGCCATCGGGCCGAAAGACCGGCTGGTCGCGATCATGACCGGCAACCACGCGCTCTTTCCCGCCGCCTTCGCGGCCGCGACGGCCGGCACCCATTGCGCCGCGCTGATCGACCCGCACCTGCCGGAGGCGCAGCGCCAGCGCCTGATCGGGAAAATCGACCCCGACCTTCTTGTCACGGCCCATGGAGCGGACCTCGTCGTAGAGAGCCGGCACGGCGATGCGCGGGACGTGATCGCCGAAAGCGCCGCACTGGACACGCAGCCCCTGCCGGAAGGGGCGGCCGACGCTCCGTTCCTCATCGTCTTCACCTCGGGCACGACGGCCGATCCGAAGCCGATCATCCGCGACCGGCGCTCCTGGCGGACCAGCCTTGCCATGGGCGCGCCCTTCTTCGGCATCGACCGGACGGTGAGAACCTATGCCCCCGGCCCGCTCGCCCATGGCCTTGCGCTCTATGCGATGACCGAGACGCTGCTTGCCGGCGGTGCCTTTCATTCCGCCGCGCATTTCGATCCGGATGCGGCGCTCGCGACGATCCGGGCGAACACGATCCGCCGCCTCGTCCTGGTGCCGACCATGCTGCGCCGGCTCGCCGCGGAGCCCCCGGTGACCGGCGTCACGGCCATCACCATTGCCGGTGCGAAACTGACGGCAGCGGACCATGCGCTCTGCGCGGCGCATTTCCCCGAGGCGGCGCTGCGCGAATATTACGGCGCCTCCGAACTCGGCTTCGTCACCGTCACCGCGCCGGGCGAGGCCGCCTCCTCCACGGCGGTCGGCAGGGCCTTTCCGGGCGTCAGGATCGCCGTGCTCGACGATGCCGGCAGGCCGCTGCCGGCGGGCGAGACGGGCACGGTCTTCGTCGAAAGCCCGCTGGTCGCGACCGGCTATCTCGGACAGGGCGACGGGGCTGGGCTTGTCCGTTCCGGCAGGCTCGCGACCGTCGGCGACGTCGGTTTCATGGAGGCGGACGGCATGCTGCACCTGCTCGGCCGCTCCGGCGGCATGGTGCTGTCCGGCGGCAACAACATCTATCCTTCGGAGGTGGAGACGGCGTTGCGCGACACCGGCCTCGTGCGCGCCGCCCATGTCTTCGGCATCGACCATGCCGATCTCGGCAGCGAGCTCGTCGCGGTGATCGAGCCGGAACGGCCGGGCCTGACGCCCCGGGCGCTGACGGCGGCGCTCTCGGAATTCCTGCCGCGCTACAAGCAGCCGCGCCGCATCTGGCTGTGCCGCGCCATGCCGGTGACGTCCTCCGGCAAGGTGGCGGCGAAGACCGTGCGGCAATGGGTGGCGGAGGAAAGCGATGCGCTCGACCGTTTCCTCTGACCGCATCCCCGTCGTCGCCGCGGCCTTCCGCACGCCGATCGGCCGCATCGGCGGCACGCTTTCGGCTGTCGAGCCGGCCAGCCTCGCCGTGCCGCTCATCCGGAAAATCCTTGCCGAGACGGGACTATCGCCCGATGCCGTCGACGATGTGATCCTCGGCAATGCCGCCAACAGCGCCGGCAATCTCGCGCGCCTTGCCGCACTGGAGGCGGGCCTTCCGGTTTGCGTGCCCGGCATGACTATCGACCGGCAATGCGGCTCCGGGCTGGAGGCGATCGCGCTGGCGGCGCGGCTGGTGCAGGCGGGCGCCGGGCGCTTCTACCTTGCCGGCGGCACCGAGAGCACCAGCCGCGCCCATCTGCGCTTCCGCCCGCCGTCGACGCCGGGCGGCTCGCCCGAGCCGCTCCGCCGCGCCCGCATGGCGCCGGATACGGTGGGCGATCCGGACATGGGCATCGCCGCCGAAAACGTTGCCGCCCATGCCGGCATCAGCCGGGAGCGGCAGGACCTTTTCGCGCTCGAAAGCCACCGCCGCGCCGTGGCGGCGCAGAAGGCCGGGCGCTTTGCCGGCGAGATCGTGCCGGTCGACACGCCCGCCGGCCCCGTCTCCCGCGACGAATGCCCGCGCGAAAACACCGCACTGGAGAAACTCGCCGCGCTGAAGCCCGTCTTCCGCCCCGGCGGCACGGTGACGGCGGGCAATGCCTGCCCGGTCAACGACGGCGCCGCCGTCGTGCTCGTCACGTCGCTCGCCGAGGCGCAGAGGCTGGGCCTGACGGTGCTGCTGGAAATCGTCGACAGCGCGGTCGCCGGCGTCGATCCGAACCTGCTCGGCCTCGGCCCCGTGCCGGCCATGCGGAAGCTCGCCGCGCGCCATCCCGGCCTTGACGCCGCACGCGTTCCCTTCATCGAGTTCAACGAGGCCTTCGCGTCCCAGGTGCTCGCCAGCCTCGATGCGCTCGGCATCGATCCCGCCGCCGTCAACCGCGAGGGCGGTGCGCTGGCGCTCGGCCATCCCTATGGGGCCTCCGGCACCATCCTCGTCACGCGGCTGTTCGCGCAGATGCGGGCAGCGGAAGCGGGCGCCGAGGCGCTTACCATGATGGGTGTCGGCGGCGGCATGGGGATCGTGACGCTTTTCCGGAAACTGTGAGGGAGGAACCATGGGCGAGAAGATCCATGCCGGCGGCTGCCTGTGCGGCGCCATCCGTTTCGAGGCGCGGGGCGTGGCGGAAAAGCCGCATACCTGCTCCTGCCGCTTCTGCCAGCGGCATACGGGCGCGCCGACCGCCGCCTGGGTGGAGTTTCCTGCCGAGCGCCTCGCCTGGACCGGCAGTGGCGGCAGGCCCGCCACCTGGCGCTCCTCCGATTATTCCAGCCGTGCCTTCTGCCCGGCCTGCGGCAGCTCCATCGGCGCGATCGACGACGAACCGGTCGTGGCGCTGCTCATCGGCGGCTTCGACGATCCGGCCGATCCGGCGCTTGCGCCGCAATACCATTCCTTCGAGGATTGCCGGCCGGGCTGGCTGCAGGTCGGGACGGCGTCAGGCGAGGAATGACTTCAGCCAGTCGCGCACCGGCTGCGGCACGTTGACGGGCTGGCGGCTTGCCGGATCGACGGCGACCCAGACGATCTCCAGGTCGGCGACCGGCGCGCCTTCTGCGGAAACCGCGACCGCGAAGCTCAGCGAGGTCGCGCCGATGCGCGTGACGGACACCTTCAGGCGGGCAAGGTCATCGAGCTTCAGGCCGCGATGGAAGGTGCAGCCGGACTTGCGCACGAAATAGACCGGATCGGCCGCGCCGTGCGGCCGGTGCCGCCAGAGCCCGGCGACGGCCGCCTCGGCATGGGCATAATAGGCGGCATTGTGCATGTGGCCGTGCATGTCTATATCGCGGAAGGGTATCCGGACCTCGCTGAGCGTGATGTCTGCCGCCTGTTCCACGTCCTGCCCCGGGGTAAAGCCATGTTCCGTGCCGTTGTTAGAGCGTTCGGCGATCCCCGGCAAGTGATCCGCCTCGAGGAAGCCGAGCGCATCGTGCCCGGCCCCGGTGAGGTGCAAATCCGCATCCGCCGCGCGGCGATCAACCCCTCCGACCTCATCCCCGTCACCGGTGCCTATCGCAGCCGCACGGTGCTGCCCTTCGTGCCCGGCTTCGAGGGCGTCGGGGAGATCGCCGCGCTCGGCGAGGGCGTCAGCGGGCTTTCCCTCGGCCAGCGCGTGCTGCCGATCGGCGCGAGCGGACTGTGGCAGTCCTTTCTTCTCCGCCCGGCCGGCTGGTGCTTCGCCGTGCCGGACGACCTTTCCGACGAGGCCGCCGCCATGGCCTATGTGAACCCGCTCACCGCCTTCCGGCTGGTCGAGGCCGCCAGGACGCATTTCGGCGCGGCAGGGGGCCAGCGCGTCGGCGTCACGGCCGCGGCCTCCGCCATCGGGGGCATGCTGCTGGTGCTGCTGGCCGAGGCCGGCTTCCGGCCCGTCGCCCTCGTGCGCAGCGCGGCGAGCGCGGCGCGGCTGGCGGAGACATTTGCCGGCGAGATCGTTCCCCATGCCGCCCCGCCGCTCGATGCGGTGCTCGACGCGGTCGGCGGGGAGCCCGGCAATGCGCTGTTCCGGCAGATCCGCGACGGCGGCGCCTTCATCCAGTACGGCGCGCTGAGCGGGGCGCAGCTCGATGCCGCGCTGGTGGCGAGCCGGCGCGAGACGGTGGCCTTCTCCTTCCTCTGGCTGCGCAACTGGGTGCATTCGGCGCCGCGCGCGGCGATCGAGGCAGCCTTCGCGCGCAGCTTTGCCGGCATTCGCGCCGGTGTCCTCGGCTCGGCCATCGACGGCGTCTTTCCCCTTTCCGACCTTCCCGCCGCGCTCGCCCGGCAGGACGATCCCGCGCGCACCGGAAAGCTGCTTCTCGCTCCCTGACGGTTGAAAAGCCGTGGACACGGCCCATTTCCCGTGGACCTCGTGAACCGCAATGGGTAGCTTCCGGCCATGACGACGTGTCTCTTCGAGAACCCGATCTTCCTCGAGCACCATACGCCGGAGGGCCACCCGGAGCGGTCGGACCGCATCCGGGCGATCAACCTCGCGCTGGAGCACGAGCGCTTTTCGCCGCTCGTTCGCGAAAAGGCGCCGCAGGCGAACGAGGACGTCGTACTGCTCGCCCATCCCGAGCGCCACCTCACCGCCGTCATGTCCGCCATGCCGGAGGAGGACATCAACCAGGTCGAGGCCGACACCTATGCGAGCCCCGCGACGCTGCAGGCGGCGCTGACCGGCATCGGCGGCGCCATCGCCGCGATCGACGCGGTCTTCACCGGCAAGGCCGACAATGCCTTCGTCGCCGCCCGCCCGCCCGGCCACCATGCCGAGCGCGACAGGGCGATGGGCTTCTGCTTCTTCAACAATGCCGCCATCGCCGCCCGCCATGCCCAGAAGGCGCACGGCGCCGAGCGCGTCGCCATCGTCGACTGGGACGTGCACCACGGCAACGGCACGCAGGACATCTTCTACGACGACCCGTCGGTGCTGTTCTGCTCGACGCACCAGATGCCGCTCTATCCCGGCAGCGGCGCGAAGGACGAGACGGGCGCCGGCAACATCGTCAACGCGCCGCTCTCGATGAACGACGGCAGCGACCATTTCCGCGACGCCTTCCGCTCGCGCGTCCTGCCGCGCGTCGCCGATTTCCGGCCGGACGTGATCATCATATCCGCCGGCTTCGACGCCCATCATCGCGATCCGCTGGCGCAGATCAACCTCGTCGCCGACGATTTCGACTGGGCGACCGCCAAGCTGATGGAGCTTTCCGAAAAATCGGCGAACAACCGGGTGGTCAGCCTGCTGGAAGGCGGCTACGACCTCACCGGCCTCGCCGAATCCGCCGCCACCCATATCCTTCGCCTGATGAGAGGCTGACCATGACAAACGCCGCCGCCCCTGACGTCTCCGCCCTCTCCTTCGAACAGGCCGTGGAGGAGCTGGAGAAGATCGTCGCCGCCCTCGAGCGCGGCGACGTGCCGCTCGACCGCTCCATCGAGATCTACGAGCGCGGCGAGGCGCTGAAGAAGCATTGCGAGACGCTGCTCTCGGCCGCCGAGAATCGCATCGAGAAGATCCGCCTCGACCGCGCCGGCAAGCCGCAGGGCACCGAGCCGCTCGACGGGGCATAGGCCCCCAACTCGACGCCCTTCTCGCGTCGTGGTAGAATTTTTCCCATGACCAGGGACGAGATCATCGCGAAGCTTGTGGAACACCGGAGCGAATTCGAAGCTGCCGGCATTACGCACATGTCGCTGTTCGGCTCGGTTGCGCGCGGTGACGATGGCCCGGATTCGGATATCGACGTCGCCGTTTCGCTGGAAGATCGCGTCTTTCAATCCGGCTTCGGCTACTTCAGCACACTGGAGGATATCCGTGAGAAGATCGAAGGCATGACAGGCAGAAGTGTCGATGTGCTTTCCGAACCTGTCCGGAAGGAACGCCTGCGCCGCGAACTCGAACGGGATCGCGTCATTGCCTTCTAAGCGACCCACCGTGCGGCTCATGGATATCATCGAGAACATCGAGATGATCCGCGAGTATACGAAGGGCATGGACTTCCCGGCTTTTCTTGCAGACCGGAAAACGAGGGACGCAACGGAGCGTTGTCTTCAGCGGATTTCAGAGGCCGCGAAGAAGCTCGGCGACTTGGCTGAAGCGGAAATGCCCGATCTCGATTGGCGGGGTATCCGCGATATCGGCAACGTCCTTCGCCACGCCTACGACCGGCTGGAACCCAAGGCGATCTGGGCGATCGTCACGACCTTGCTCGATCCTCTTTTCCTGTCGACCAAGGCTACGCTAGCGCGTCTGGAAGCGACAGAGCAAACCCATCCGCGCTGAATTCCTGACCACACCGTCAACGCCCGCTGCCCTATCCATGCCCCTGCCTGCCCGCTAGCATCCGCGAACGAAGCAACGACAGGAGGGCGCAATGAGCTTCTTTCCCGGAAAGGACCCGGAGGCCGGCGATGCGGCGGCGTGCGATGCGCTGGAGCATCTGATCATTCCGCGCACGAGCGATATCGGCGGGCTGGAGGTGCGGCGGGCGCTGCCGACGGCCAAGCGCCGGCTCGTCGGGCCGTTCATCTTCTTCGACCGCATGGGGCCGGCGCTGCTGCGCGCCGGCGAGGCCATCGACGTCAAGCCGCATCCGCATATCGGGCTGTCCACCGTCACCTATCTCTTCGACGGCGAGATCAAGCACCGCGACAGCCTCGGCACGGAGATGGTCATCGAACCCGGCGACGTGAACCTGATGACGGCGGGGCGCGGCATCGTGCATTCGGAGCGCTCGCCGGAGAACCTGCGCGGCCGGCCGCAGTCGATCTCCGGCCTGCAGACCTGGCTGGCGCTGCCCGACAGCCACGAGGAGATGGCACCCGTCTTCGCCCACACGACCAAGGCGGAGCTTCCGGCCTTCTCGGCGGGCGGCATCACCGGGCGCACGATCATCGGCTCCTACGAGGGCTATGCCTCGCCGGTCGGCGTGCCGACGCAGACGCTCTACGCCGACCTGACACTGGCGCCCGGCGCTTCCGCGCCGCTTGCGGCGGACTGGGAGGAGCGGGCGGTCTACGTGCTGTCGGGCACGCTCGACGTCGCCGGCGACGTCTTTGCGCCCGACCAGCTGCTCGTCTTCCGCCCCGGCGACGCGATAACGCTGAAGGCCGGGCCGGAGGGCTGTCATATCATGCTCTTCGGCGGCGCGCCGCTCGGCTCCAGGCGCCATATCTGGTGGAACTTCGTCTCCTCCTCGAAGGAACGCATCGAACAGGCCAAGGAGGAGTGGCGCAGCGGCCGCTTCGACATCGTGCCCGGCGACGAAGAGGAATTCGTACCGCTGCCGGCCAGCTGATGTATAGACGGTTAAGCATATATTGCAGGCAAGCGGAGCCAGTCTTTTTTGGCCCGTTTCGCCTGACTTGACTTATTCACAGTCAACCGGCTATAGGAAATACATAGCTATCAAGGTATGGATCAACGTGGCCGAAGCACATGATGCGCTCTTCCGCACGCTTGCGGACCCCACCCGCCGGGCGCTTTTCGAGCGGCTGTGCCGCGAGGGGGAGAAGACGGTGGGGGCGCTGACGGCGCAGGCCGGCGTCTCCCAGCCGGTCGTCTCCAGGCATCTCGCCCTGCTCAAGCAGGCGGGCCTGGTGCGTGACCGGCACGAGGGCCGGCAGACGCATTACAGCGCGCAACTCGATGCCCTCGCCCCGCTCGCCGACTGGACGAGCCAGATGGCCGGCTTCTGGCAGAGCCGGTTCGATCGCCTGGAAGACCTCCTGAAGAGAATGGATCAATGACAGAAACCCTTTCCGTCGTCATGGAACGGCACATCCCCCATCCGCCGGAAAAGATCTGGCGCGCTTTGACCCAACCCCATCTCATCGCCGAATGGCTGATGGAGACCGATTTTGCGGCCAGTGTCGGCCATCGCTTCGATTTCCGGGCGGAGTGGGGTTCCGTGAACTGCGAGGTGCTGGAGGTCCAGCCGCACCGCAGCCTTTCCTATACATGGGGCGATTCGCGCCTGAAGAGCATCGTCACCTGGACGCTGACGCCCGTCGGCGCGGGCACGACGCTGCGCATGGAACAGACCGGTTTCAAGCCGGACCAGCCGCGCTATTTCCAGGGCGCGCAGGCCGGCTGGCCGCGGTTCCTCGACAATCTCGACCACGTCCTGGACAATCTGGACTGAATCGCCGGGCTCTCTTGTCGCTTGAGGAGGCAACAATGAACTGGAACATGCGGATCCGGCAGATACACCGCTGGCTCTCAGTCATCTTCACCGTCGCGGTGCTGATCAACATCGCGGCCATGACGCAGGAGAACCCGGCCCTGTGGATCGACCTTCTCGCGCTCTTCCCGCTCATCCTGCTGCTGGCAAGCGGGCTCTATCTCTTCGCCCTGCCCTATCTGGCGCGGCGGCGCAGCCCGGAGGGCCTGCGATGACCAAGGCACCGGACGAACCGAAGCTCCTTTCGGGCGGCAATCCGCAGATCGCCAAGGGTTATGGCGACGGCCCGATCCAGGCCTATATCGCGGCCATGCCGGGCTGGAAGAGCGATGTCGGCCGCAAGCTCGACGCACTGATCGTCAAGACGGTGCCTGATGTCCACAAGGCGGTGAAGTGGAACTCGCCGTTCTACGGCATCGAGGGCGACGGCTGGTTTCTCAGCTACCACTGCTTTGCGAAATACATCAAGCTGACCTTCTTCCGCGGCACGTCGCTCGATCCCGTCCCGCCGGTCGCCTCGAAAACCCCCGAGACGCGCTATTTCCACATCCATGAGGGCGACGATCTCGACAAGACGCCGCTTGCCGACTGGATCCGGCAGGCGAGCCGGCTTCCGGGCGAGCGCATGTGACGAAGGACACGAGGACGATGGACAAGATGGAAAGCGAAACGGCCACCCCTTCCGCGTTGATCGACGCGCGCATTGCCGAGCTTGCAGACTGGCGGGGCGAGACGCTCGCCCGGCTGCGCGCGCTCGTGAAGGCGGCCGATCCCGATATCGTCGAGGCATGGAAGTGGCGCGGCGTGCCGGTCTGGGAGCATGACGGCATCGTCTGCACCGGGGAGACCTACAAGGCCGTCGTGAAGCTGACCTTCGCCAGGGGCGCTTCCCTGGAGGATCCGGCGGGCCTCTTCAATTCCAGCCTGGACGGCAACACCCGCCGCGCCATCGATTTCCGCGAGGGCGACGTCATCCACGAGGCCGCCTTCAAGGCGCTGATCCGCGCCGCGGTGGCGCTGAATGGAGCCGCGCGCGCCAAGTCGCGTTCGAAGAAGGCATAGGGACTCCGCGTCCGGAAATCACGACAACGTGAGTGCAGGGGCCTTACGTCCGCAAAATGCCCCAATTGCCCGGGAGAACGCGGGAATGCGTCGGATTGCGCGGTATCAATCCGGCGAAATACGCTCTAGACTTGCTGAAACGGTTGAAATCGCGCGCCGCATTCTGCATGTGACAGGTGAGCGCGGCATGAGACCGCATGTCCGGGCCGGGTTCCCCAACGGAGCCAGGGCACGCGGGCGAGAACACGAGGCATGAGAGTGACACAAGCACCCGCCACCCCCCTGCTCGACAAGGTCCACATTCCCGCGGACCTGAAGGCCGTGGACGATCGCGACCTGCCGCAGCTGGCCAGCGAACTGCGCGCCGAGATGGTCGATGCCGTCTCGCGCACCGGCGGGCATCTGGGCGCGGGCCTCGGCGTGGTGGAACTGACCATCGCCATCCACAAGGTCTTCGACACGCCCAAGGACCGGCTGATCTTCGACGTCGGCCACCAGTGCTATCCGCACAAGATCCTGACCGGCCGGCGCGAGCGCATCCGCACGCTGCGCCAGGAGGACGGCCTGTCCGGCTTCACCCGCCGGGCGGAAAGCGAATACGATCCCTTCGGCGCCGCCCATTCCTCGACCTCGATCTCCGCCGGCCTCGGCATGGCGGTAGCGGCCGATCTTTCCGGCGAGCACCGCAACGTCATCGCCGTCATCGGCGACGGCGCCATGTCGGCCGGCATGGCCTATGAGGCGCTGAACAATGCCGGCGCGCTCGATGCGCGCCTCATCGTCATCCTCAACGACAACGACATGTCGATCGCCCCGCCGACGGGCGCGATGAGCGCCTATCTCGCGCGCCTCGCCTCCGGCCGCACCTATATGGGCTTTCGCGAACTCGGCAAGAAACTGACGGCCTATCTCGGCAAGACGGTCGACCGGGCGATCACCCGCGCTGTCGAGCATGCGCGCGGCTACGTCACCGGCGGCACGCTGTTCGAGGAACTAGGTTTCTACCATATCGGCCCGATCGACGGCCATTCCTTCGAGCACCTCCTGCCCGTGCTGCGCAATGTGCGCGACAATTCCAGGGGGCCGGTGCTCATCCACGTCGTCACCCAGAAGGGCAAGGGCTATCCGCCGGCAGAAGCCGCCGCCGACAAGTATCATGGCGTCAACACCTTCGACGTCATCACCGGCGCGCAGGCGAAGGCCAAGCCGAACGCGCCCGCCTACACCTCCGTCTTCGCCGAGGCGCTGGTGCAGGAGGCGGGCTTCGACGAGAAGATCCTCGCCATCACCGCCGCCATGCCCTCCGGCACCGGGCTCGACAAGTTCGCCAAGGCCTACCCGGCCCGCACCTTCGATGTCGGCATCGCCGAGCAGCACGCCGTGACCTTCGCCGCCGGCCTTGCCTCCGAAGGCTACAAGCCGTTCTGCGCGCTCTATTCCACCTTCCTGCAGCGCGGCTACGACCAGGTCGTGCACGACGTCGCCATCCAGGGCCTGCCGGTGCGTTTCCCGATCGACCGCGCCGGCTTCGTCGGCGCCGACGGGCCGACCCATGCCGGCTCGTTCGACACGACCTACCTCGCCACCCTGCCCGGCTTCGTGGTGATGGCCGCCGCCGACGAGGCGGAGCTGAAGCACATGGTGCGCACCGCCAGCGCCTATGACGACGGTCCGATCTCCTTCCGCTATCCGCGCGGCGAGGGCGTCGGCGTCGATATGCCGGCACGCGGGGAGAGCCTCGAGATCGGCAGGGGCCGCGTCGTCAAGCAGGGCTCCAAGGTGGCCCTCCTCTCCTTCGGCACGCGGCTCGCCGACTGTCTGCTGGCCGCAGAAGACCTCGATGCCGCCGGCCTTTCGACGACCGTTGCCGATGCGCGCTTCGCCAAGCCGCTCGACCACGACCTCATCCGCCAGCTCGCCCGCCACCACGAGGTGCTGATCACCATCGAGGAAGGCGCCATCGGCGGTTTCGGCAGCCATGTGCTGCAGTTCCTGGCGCTGGAAGGCCTGCTCGACCACGGCCTGAAGGTGCGCCCGATGGTGCTGCCGGACATCTGGATGGAACAGGCCAAGCCCGAGGCGATGTATGCCAAGGCCGGCCTCGACCGCGCCGGCATCGTCTCCACCGTGTTCCAGGCGCTCGGCCAGAAGGCCGTTGGCGTCGGCGTGGCCGGGTGACCTGAACACCCGTCCTTCCTTGCCTGCCGGGCATTGCCTTCCGGCAGGCAGGCATGTTCCGTCACGGTTTCTCAACCATCCGGGTTTGCAACCCTGTAACCACATCCCTTGGCCGTTCTGAAACCTCCGGCTGCTAGGTTTCACGCCAAAGAGAAGAACCGGACAGGGATTTTCACCATGCGTCACGCGCTGCTTGCGGCCCTTGCCGCCACGCTTTGCCATGCCTCCATCGCGGCGGCCGGAGAACGGCCGTCGCACGACCCGGCCATCGAGGCCGCCGCCATCGCGATGCTGCAGAAGCGGCTGCCGGATATCCGCCCGGCGCACGGGATCCACAGCGCGCCCATCTTCGTGCGTGCGGCGCGGCCGGTGCAGGCGCCGCGTGGCATTGCCGCGCTTGTCGACCTTGAATCGCACCGATATTTCCCCGGCCGCATCATCTGGCTGTGAGGCGGGACTTGCCTCTTGGCCTGCGAGGCGTCATGAGAGGCAATGTCCCAACCCACAGAAACCATCCGCCTCGACCAGCTTCTTTTGAACGCCGGTCTCGTCGCCAGCCGCTCGCGGGCGCGTGATGCCATCTCGCGCGGCACCGTCCGCGTCGACGGCCGCATCGTCACAAAGCCGAGCTCGGCCTTTCCCGTCTCTGCCACCATCGAGATAGACGACCCCGCGCAGGCCTATGTCTCGCGCGCGGCGCTGAAGCTGAAGGCCGCGCTCGACGCCTTCGGGCTCGATCCCGCGGGCCTCGACTGTCTTGACATCGGCGCCTCCACCGGCGGCTTCACGGAGATCCTGCTGGAGCGCGGCGCCAGCCATGTCGTCGCGGTCGATGTGGGACACGGCCAGCTTCACCCACGGCTGGCGGCGGATGCCCGCGTCACCAGCCACGAGGGCCTCAACGCCCGCGTGCTCGACGCGGACCATCTCGACGGCCGCGCCATCGGCGCCGTCGTCTCCGACGTCTCCTTCATCTCGCTGAAACTGGCGCTGCCCCCGGCCCTGGCGCTGGCACGGCCCGGCGCCTTCTGCGTCCTGCTCGTCAAGCCGCAATTCGAGGCGGGGCGCGAGGCGATCAGCAAGGCGGGGCTGCTGAAGGACCCGGAGCGCGCGCCGGCGGTGGCGGCGGAACTGGAACGCTGGCTCGTCGAGGACATGGGCTGGCAGAGCCTCGGCCTCATCCCCTCGCCGATCACCGGTGGCGACGGCAACCGCGAATTTCTTCTGGGAGGCCGAAAGCCATGACGACGGAAACGCTCACCATCGCGCGGCTCGGCAGCGGCGGCGACGGCATCGCGGAGGCGGCCGGCGGCCCGGTCTACGTGCCCTTCACCCTGCCCGGCGAAACGGCCGCCGTCGCGCGGGTGAAGAACCACGGCACGGTGATGTCCATGTCGGTGGTCTCGCCGGAACGGGTGGAGCCGCCCTGCGTGCATTTCGGCCCGGACGGCAGGAACGGCACCTGCGGCGGCTGCACGCTGCAGCACGCTTCCGATGCGCTCTATCACGACTTCAAGCGCGGCCTCGTCGTCAACGCGCTGAAGGCCAAGGGCCTTGCGCCCGAGGTCGCCCCGCTCGTCATCGCCCGGCCGGGCGAACGCCGCCGCGTCGTCTTCACCGTGCGCCGGACGGAAAAGGAGATGCTGCTCGGCTTCAACCAGGCCGGCAGCCACCACATCGTCTCCATCGAGCACTGTCCGATCTCGAGCGACGGCATCGTCTCCATGCTGGCGGCGATCCGCCGGGTGGCCGCCGCCATCGCGACCTCGGCCGAGCCCTTCCGCGTCACCGTGCTCGAAACCCTCTCCGGCCTCGACCTCGCCTTCGAGGGCGTGAAGAAGGTGGGCGACAAGGAGCGGCGCGCCGTTACCGAATGCATCCTGTCGCTGCGCGGCATCGCCCGCGTTTCCAGCGACGGGGAGGTCCTTATCGAGCCGCAGAAGCCGGTGATCGATTTTTCCGGCGTGCGCATCTTCCCGCCCGCCGGCGGTTTCACCCAGGCGACGAAGCCGGCCGAGGACGCCATGGCGGACCTGGTTCTGGCGGCGCTGGGCAAGGCCAGGCGCGTGGCCGATCTCTTCGCCGGCTCCGGCACCTTCGCGCTGCGCATCGCGCGGCAGGCCAAGGTGCATGCGGTGGAGGGCGAGGAAAAGGCGCTGAAGGCGCTCGACCAGGCGGCGCGCAACACGCAAGGCCTGAAGCCGGTGACGGTGGAGCGGCGCGACCTCTTCCGCCGCCCGCTGATGGCTTCCGAGCTGAAGGTGTTCGATGCCGTGGTCTTCGATCCGCCGCGCGCCGGCGCGGAGGACCAGTGCCGGGAACTCGCCCGCTCCGGCGTCAAGACCATCGTCGCCGTCTCGTGCAATCCCGTGAGCCTTGCCCGCGACCTCGCCATCCTCACCGCCGCCGGCTACCGCATCCGCCTCGTGACGCCGATCGACCAGTTCCTGTGGTCGGCGCATGTGGAAGCGGTGGCGGTGCTGGAGAAGTAGGCGTTCAGATAGGCTCCCAGGGATTTATCAGCGCGACACCCATGGGTGCAAAATCCTGAACATTGCGGGTGACGAGCGCCATGCCATGGACGAGCGCGCTCGCCGCAATGAAGGCATCCCGCTCCGGTCGTGGGTCGGGCACATGCAGGCGCGCGCAGGCAAGCGCGACGCTCCTGTCGACGGGCACGATGCGATCGGAGAAC
This sequence comes from Shinella yambaruensis, assembly GCF_050859155.1. NCBI lineage: Bacteria > Pseudomonadati > Pseudomonadota > Alphaproteobacteria > Hyphomicrobiales > Rhizobiaceae > Shinella > Shinella yambaruensis. Next base: position 765,911 of record NZ_CP150638.1, on the reverse strand, counting down.
TCCGGGAGCACATATTTCTCCATCCAGATGCGCAGGCGTGCGCCCTGCACCGGATCACGCCGCTCCATCAGCAGGATTCCGAGATCCAGTTCCATCAGCGTGACGGCTGAGACAAAGCAGGTCGCCGCGTCACGGGCCGCGAGCCAGGCGACGACATTCTCGTCCGCTTTTCCGGCACCCATCTTGCGCGATTCGGAAAGGACATTCGTGTCGAGCAGGAACATCAGGAAAAGTCGGCCGGACGCGGCAGTGCCCCGGTGCGGGGAATGTCCAGCTCCGTCTCGCCAAGACCGGGCATGGAAAGCGCCTCGACAAGGCTTCGACGGCCGCCGGTAAGCTGGCGGTATTCTTCATAGCTGAGAAGGACATGGGCCGTCCGCCCCCGGTTGGTGATGAAGACGGGGCCGTCTTTCGCAGCCTTCTGCGCCTTGTTGGCATTCTGCTGGAATTCGCGGCTCGATAGGGTGGTGATCGTCATGGCGGCACCTCCTCAACGGATATTTGTTGACACATTAGAACAATACTCCGCTCATGACAACGCCGGCCTCCGAGGAAGGCCGGCGTTGGATCATGCCGCCTGGAGGCCTTATGCCGCGCGGCGTGCCGGCGTCGCGGCGTAACCAGCGCCGCCCGCGCCGAGCTTGAACTGGGCGAGCAGCGCGTTGAGGGCGCCCGCCTCTCCGGCGAGGCCATGGCTGGCCGCCGTCTGTTCCTCCACCATGGCGGCGTTCTGCTGCGTGCCCTGGTCCATCGTGTTGACGGCGGTGTTGATCTCCTGCAAGCCGGTCGACTGCTCGCGGGCGGCCGTGACGATGGCGTTCACATGGCCGTTGATCTCCTGCACCTCGCGCACGATGGCCTCCAGCGCGGCGCCCGTCTCGTCGACGAGGGCGACGCCGGAGCGGACCTGCTCGCCGGATGCGGTGATCAGCGCCTTGATCTCCTTGGCGGCATTGGCCGAGCGCTGGGCAAGCTCGCGCACTTCCTGGGCGACGACGGCAAAGCCCTTGCCGGCCTCGCCCGCGCGGGCCGCTTCCACGCCGGCATTGAGCGCGAGGAGGTTGGTCTGGAAGGCGATGTCGTCGATGACGCCGATGATGTTGGAGATCTCGTGCGAGGACTTTTCGATGCCCTGCATGGCCGAGACGGCGCGGCGCACCACCTCGCCGGATTTTTCAGCGCCCTGGCGGGTGCGCGAGACGAGCGAACCGACCTCCTCGGCGCGGCGGGTGGAGTCCTTCACGGTCGTGGTGATCTCCTCCAGCGCGGCGGCGGTTTCTTCCACGGACGCCGCCTGCTGCTCCGTGCGGCGGGCGAGATCGTCGGCGGCCGAGCGGATTTCCGTGGCGCCGGCATCGATGGCGCGGGCGTTCTGGCCGACCGTCGTCATCGCCGTGTGCAGCCTGGTGAGCGAGTGGTTGAAGTCGGTGCGCAGGCGGTCGAGATGGCCGGCGAAGGGTTCCTCGATGCGGTGGGCGAGATCGCCGTCGGCAAGGCGGCCGAGGCCGTCCGCCAGCGCCTCGACGGCGTGCTGGATCTCGCCGGCTTCGCGCGCCTTGACGGCCTCGCGCTCGCGGCGCTCGCTTTCGGAGAGCACGCGGCCTTCCTCCGCGGCGTTTTCGAGGCGGGTGCGCTCGATGGCATTGTCGCGGAAGACCGCAACGGCGGCGGCCATGCGGCCGATCTCGTCGGTACGGTCCTCGCCGGGAATGGCGGCGGTGACATCGCCCGAGGCGAGTGCATCCATGGCGGCTGTCATGTCCTTGACCGGGCGCACGACGAGGCGGGAGAGCACGGTGGCGAGGAAGCCCATCATGACGACGACGGCGAGGATGGTGGCGATCGTCGCGGCGATGCGGAACTGGCCGATCGCCGCGTAGGCCATGCCGCTGTCGATGGTGAAGCCGAGATACCATTCGACCGACGGCAGGCCGGTGACCGGCACGAAGGAGACCAGCACCGGCTTGCCGGCATAGGTCGTGTGGGCGATGCCGCCGCCGATGGCCGGCGTCGCCGCCGGGAAGGCATCGGCGAGCGTCCTGGTGACGAGCGCCTTGTCCTGATGCACGAGGATCTGGCCGTTCTTGCTGACGAGGAAGGCAAAGCCCGTGCCGCCGAGATCGACCGAATTGACCATGTCGACGAGCGACTTCAGCGAAAAATCGCTGCCGGCGACGCCGAGCAGCTTGCCGTCATGCTTGACGGGCGTCGCGGCGCTGATGATCAGGTCGTTGGTGGAGGCGTCGATATAGGGCTCGGTCAGGACGCTGCCATTGGCCTTGACGGCATCCTGATACCACGGGCGCTGGCGCGGATCGTAGCCCTCGGGCATCTCCGATTTCGGCCACATGGTGAAGAGGCCCGTCTCGTCGCCGACATAGGTGGTCATGAACTGGCTGACGAGCACGTCGTTCTGCAGAACGGCCTCGATGCCAGACGCCTCGACGGCCTTGCCGGCGGCGTTGCCGGCCATTTCGGTAAGCGAGACGCGGGCATTCAGCCAGTTGGCGATGCTCTGGGCGGCCTGCTTGCCGGAACTGTCGATGCTTTCCTCGACGGAGTTCGTCAAGACGCTGCGTTGCAGGCTGTCGATATAGAGGGAGAAGCCGGTGAAGGCGGCAACGACGACGAGGGACGCGACGACGAGGATGCGCGTCATCAGATTGGAGCGCTTGGCCATGGAAAGGGTGTTCCTTCGGGCGCCTCTGCCAAAACCGGCGGCGCGATGCTGAACGACATGCCAGTGGGCGGAAATCGGGCGCATCATGCGGCCGCCGGCCTAGGCGCCGGAGAATGCCGCACCATAGGAAAACGTGTTTAAGGCGCTGTTAAAATGAACATACCACAAATTACGAGCCGCCACGGCGGCGCCGCGCGCCTCAGCGGCGGGCCATGAAGGCCTCGAAGGCGGCGCGTGCTTCCGGGCTTTTCAGTTGCGCCGCGAAATGCCCCGCCTCCTCGTCGATGCGTGCCGCCACGTCGGCGCGCGCGCCGCGGATGAGGGTGCGGGCGATGGCGAGCGCCTTCGGCGGCTTGGCGGCGAGGCGCGCGGCGGCGGCGAGCGTCTCGCGCTCCACCGCGGCGGGTTCGACGACGGCGTAGACGAGGCCCGCATCCCGCGCGGCGGTGGCGGAAAAGCCCTCGCCGGCGGCGAGCAGCGCGAAGGCGCGCTGGTGGCCCATCAGGCGCGGGGCGAGAAGGCTGGAGGCCGCCTCGGGCACCAGCGCCAGATCGACGAAGGGCGTGCGGAACTCGGTGCGGATCGAGGCATAGGTGAGGTCGCAGTGCAGGTGGATCGTCGTGCCGATGCCGATCGCGAGGCCGTCGACGCCGGAAACCAGCGGCTTGCCATGGGCGGCGAGCGCATGGAGGAAGTCGATCACCTCGCGGCCCATCGTGCCGCCCATGGCGAAGGCGAGGAAATCGTTGAGGTCGTTGCCGGCGGAAAAGCAGCCCTCGCTGCCGAGAAAGACGGTGGCGCGCACCGTCTCGTCCGCATCACCCGCCGCCAGCGCCCCGGTCATCGCCTGGTACATGGCGCGGGTGATGGCGTTCTTCTTGTCGGCACGGTTGAGGCGGATCACCTGGACGCCCGGGGCCGCTTCGGGGCGCTCGATCAGGATATGGTCGGTCATGGGTATCGGTTTCCTTCATCGAATGGCTGTCACTCAGGTGCCGGATCGCCCCTCTGCCCTGCCGGGCATCTCCCCCTCAAGGGGGGAGATCAGCAGGACGCGAGAACCTCGCTCAACCGGCAACGCCGAAGATGGGCGAAACGGCGGCCCCAACCAATCTCCCTCCTTGAGGGGGAGATGCCCGGCAGGGCAGAGGGGGGGCCGGCAGCTACAGTCTCTCACTTCGCTGGCAGCCCAAGCGTTCCTATCCCAGAACCACGCGCGCGGCTTCCAGGCTCCCGGCACCGGAGACCACCCTGTCCCGCAGCGCCGCCGTCTCGCCGATGATATTCTCCGCGGCGAAGCGGCACAGCGCGGCGCGTTCGCCGTTGCGGCCGTCGCCGCCGTCAGCGAGCGCGCCCTTGGCGAGATAGGCGCCGGTCAGGACCAGGCCGAAGAGGCGCTGGTAAGGCGTGGCGCCGGCGAGCGCCTCGGCCTGTCGGCCTTCCGCCAGCGCGGCGAGCAGCCATTCGCTCGCCGCCTCAAGGTCTGCGATGGCGGCCTCGAGGCGGGATGCGGTCTCGCCGAGGGCCGGCGCATTCGCCTGCCCGGCCCTTGCCGCGATCTCCCGCAGTTCGGCGATGAAGCCGCGCAGATGGTCGCCGTCCGAAAGCGGCAGCTTGCGCGTGACGAGGTCGATGGCCTGGATGCCGTTGGTGCCCTCGTAAATCGGCGCGATGCGGGCGTCGCGGTAGAGGCGGGCCGCGCCCGTCTCCTCGATGAAGCCCATGCCGCCATGCACCTGCACGCCGAGCGAGGCGACGTCGACGCCGGCATCGGTGGCGAAGCTCTTTGCGATGGGGGTGAGCAGGCTCGCGCGCTCGGCCCAGTGCTTCGCCTCCGCGCCGTGGCTCATGTCGACGGCGTGGGCGCAGGCATAGGTGATGGCGCGGGCGCCCTGGGTGAACACCTTCATGGTCAGAAGCATGCGGGCGACGTCGGGATGCTCGATGATCGGGCTCATGCCCGAACCTTGGCCTGAACCTCGGCCTGAACCTTGTCCCGATCCCTGCCAGCCGGGCGCCTTGCCCTGCGTGCGCTCCTTTGCATAGGCGATCGCCTTCTGCGTCGCCGCTTCCGCGATCGCCACGCCCTGCATGCCGACGGCAAGGCGGGCGTTGTTCATCATGGTGAACATGCAGGCAAGGCCCCGGTTCTCCTCACCGACCAGCCAGCCGATGGCGCCCGGCTCGTCGCCGAAGCGGCCGTCGCCGTAGATCATCGTGCAGGTGGGCGAGCCGTGGATGCCGAGCTTGTGCTCGATGGAATGGCAATGGGCGTCGTTGCGGGGCCCAAGCGAACCATCGTCATTGACGAGGAACTTCGGCACGAGGAAGAGCGAGATGCCGCGCGTGCCAGCCGGTGCATCCGGCAGGCGGGCGAGCACCAGATGCACGATGTTGTCGGTGAAATCGTGCTCGCCATAGGTAATGAAGATCTTCTGGCCGAAGAGGCGATAGGTGCCGTCGTCGCGCCGCTCGGCGCGGGTCTTCATCACGCCGAGGTCCGAGCCGGCATGGGGCTCGGTGAGGTTCATCGAGCCCATCCATTCGCCCGACACCATCTTCGGCAGATAGGTGGATTTCAGGCGGTCCGAGCCATGCGCCGCCAGCGCCTCGATGGCGCCGATCGTCAGCGTCGGGCCGATCGCAAACGCCATGGAGCCGCTGTTCCACATTTCGAGCGCGGCGACATGCAGCATATGCGGCAGGCCCTGCCCGCCGAATTCGGGCGAGGCCGTCAGCGAGTTCCAGCCGCCCTCCGCCCAGGCCTTGTAGAGTGCCGGCCAGCCGTCGGGCATCTTCACCGCGCCATCGACAAGGCGGGCACCTTGCCTGTCGCCGATCTCGGCGAGCGGGGCCACCTCCTCGGTGGCGAACCGCCCGGCTTCGGAGAGGATGGCATCGACGAGGTCGTCCGTCAGCTCGCCGAGGTGGCCGCCTTCCAGCGCGGGCGCAAGCCCCGCCACATGCTTCAGCGTGAATGCAATCTCCTCGACCGGCGCCTTGTACATCTCTATCCTCCTCCCGGCCGCCCTGCCCGGCTGGCGGAGCGACGTGTTGTCGGCAGATTATTGATTTTTACGTAAACGTCAATGTGATTAGGCCGGCAATCAGACCGGCCCAAACGGAAACGGGCCGGCCGGTCGATGACCGGTCAGCCCGTTCCAGGTGCCGGGGGGACCATCCGGCACGCAGGGGATCACCCATCAGCTATAGGGCGAGATGCACTGGCGACGCGGCCCGTTATAGGGCTGGAACGTGTTGTCGTAGGCCCTGTAGGAACGATAGCGGTTGGCGCACCAGTTCACATGCGCGCTGCCGCCGCCGACATAGGTCCGGTCGTTGGCGATCGCACCGCCGATGATGGTGCCGACGCCGAAAGCGGCGAGCGGGAACCAGAAACCGTCATGGTAGCGATAGCCCGGGCGCTGGTAGCGGTAGCCGCGATGGCCGCGATACCAGCCGTAGCGGTCGCCCCGGTCACGCCAGCCGACATCCCGGTCGCGATAGCGGTAGCGGCGATTGTCACGCCAGCCGCTGTCGCCGTTCCAGGCACGCTCGATCCGGCGGTTGCGCTCGCGCGTTCCCAGGCGGTTGTAGTTGCGCCGGACGTCGCGCGAATTCCCGTCGAAGCGGAAGTTGCGCTTCAGCCAGAACGGACGCTCGCCATCGCGCACAAGCTGCACGTCGCCGCCGCCGGTCGTGGTGACCGGTTGGGCCTTCGGAACGGCAAGCGGCATGGCGCCCGCCGGCACGACCGGCGTCGCGGCGAAGAGCGCCGACATGGCCACGGCCAGGCATTTGTTGAGAAACCTCATGACACTTCTCCCTAACAGTGCCTTTCGACTGTTGCTCGAACGGCAATTTGAACGCGAAACGCACAAAAGTCCCTTTCGTTCCATATGCGGTCTCCCCACTCCTGATTCAATGGCTGCCGAAGCGCCTTCGCGCAGCCTTGCGCGCGTTAGCCGTCCGTTAACCATGCTTCGTCCACCATGGCCGCTTGCGGAGGCACAGGAATCGAACAGGAGCGTCCATGAACCCGAAGCATCGTTCCGGCCTGGCCGCCCTTCTCCTTCTGGCGGGCCTGCCCTTCTCCGCCAGCGCGGCCTATGTGGAACCATGGAAAAAGCCCGAGAACGCCATCGTCATCGATGCCTATGAGCTGAACGAGATCGACTGGTCGGAAATGCTCTCCGACAGCCGCATCGCCGGCTTCATCTCCAAGGCTTCCGACGGCCTGCCCGAGAGTTTCAGCTGCAAGGGCGAGCATGGCGGCGACACGGTGGCGCATTGCAAGACCATGTGGCGCAAATACGCGGTGAGCCGCGAACTCTACCAGACGCGCCGGCTGCTCGCCCGGTCGAAAGGGCTGCTCTGGGGCGCCTATCACCTCGCCCGGCCGGGCAATCCTGTCGACCAGGCCAATCATTTCCTCGACTACGCCAATCCGCAGGACGACGAGATGATGGTGCTGGACATCGAGGGCATCGATCCGGACAACTACATGTCGCTTGCGGATGCGCAGGTCTTCGCCGGCCATATCAAGACGCGCACGGGCCGCTATCCGGTACTTTATACCAACCATTCGACCGCCCGGCACATCGCGCTCAACCGCGACACATACCGCATCCTCTCGCGCCTGCCGCTCTGGTACGCCCGCTACAAGCCCGGCATCGAAGACGCCTTCCCGATGGGCAACTGGGACAGCTACGCGCTCTGGCAGTTCTCCGCCGGCGTCAACTGCTCGAAGCGGCGCTGCCCCTACCGGGTGAAGGGCGCGCTGACGGATATCGACGTCAACGTGGCGCCGATGACCAAGGCGGCACTCGGCAAGGCCTGGGCCTTCGGCGGGCTGCTGCCGGAAAAGCCCTTCGAGCCCCTCGACGGGATGCTCACCGCCTCCATCCCGGCAGGCGGCGCCTTCAAGGCCACGGTGACGGCCGAAGCCGAGGCCGGCACCGCCGCGCAGACGGCCGGCGCCGTAACGCTCGCCTCAGGCGCGACGGCGTCTTTCCCCGTCGCCGTGACGGCCGAGGTGCGCGCCGGCATCATGGCGAAAGGCACCGCGACCACCACGCTCGGCCGCCGCCTGGTGGAGGTCACGCCGCTGAACTACCAGGATTTCTGAGGCTCCGCTCCTACGCCTCGATCTGCACGTCGCCGATGGGCCGCGAGCAGCAGGCGAGGATGTAGCCCTCCTCGATCTCGTCGTCGAGGATGCCGCCATTGTGGCGCATGTCGACCTCGCCCGAGACCTTCATGACCCGGCAGGTGCCGCACAGGCCACCCTCGCAGGCTGCACCGATGCGCACGCCGGCAGCGCGGGCCGTCTGCAGGATCGTCTGGCCCGGCGGACATTTGGCGTCCTTGCCCGCCATGGTGAAGGTGACGGTCGCAACGGCGTTGGCATCCACCTCCTGCTCGCCGGCACCGGCGCGGATGGCGATCTCCTCAGGCGCGGGGGCGGCGGCCGGCTGGAAGCTCTCCTCGTGGTAACGCTCCATGTTGAAGCCGCAGACCTTCAGCATGTCGCGCACGCCACGCATGAAGGGCTCCGGGCCGCAGCAGAAGACGGTGCGGTCGCGGAAGTCGGGCGCCAGAAGCGAGAGACGGGCGGCGTCGATGCGGCCGCGCAGGCCGTGCCAGCCGTCGCGCGGATTTTGCCCTTCCACGACGAAGCCGAGCGCCAGCTTCGGCATCTGCGCGGCGAGGCATTCCAGCTCCGCCTTGAACAGGAGGTCCTCGGGCTTGCGGGCACAGGTGACGAAGGCGACGTCGGACTGCGGGGCGCAATCCGACATCCAGCGCGTGCCGATCGAGTTCTTCTGCGCCTTCACCGTCACGGAAACGGAGAAGGGGCGCGAGGGCGTCGAGGAGAGCGTGTAGGTCCGCATCACGGGCTCGTCTTCCGACACCGGCAGTTCCAGCGTGACGAACTGGCCCGGCAGGTAGCGGAACCAGTTGTCGCGATCGGAGCGGAAGGTGAAGGTCATCACATCCGATGTCTCCACCGTGGCGGCGATGCATTCCAGCATGTGCTGGCGATCGTTCCACGGATGAAGCTCGTCGAAGTGGCGGAAATGGCTGGCGATCGTCATGTCAGGCCACCCGCGAGAGCGGCTTCCTGCCGCCGTCGAGCCGGTCGATCATGAAATTCGCATACCATTCGACGAACTGCATGACGCCGCCCTCGTCCTCCGGCGAATAGGGGCCGGGCTGGTAGGCCGGCGAGCGGATGCCGAAGGCGTTTTCCTCGACGATCCGCCGGTCCTGGTCGTTGGTCTCGGTCCAGACATGGGTGAGCTCGTCGAGACGGTAGTCGACCCCCTCGACGGCGTCCTTGCTGACGAGCCATTTCGTCGTGACCTGCGTCAGCTCGGGACCGAGCGGCAGGACGCGGAAGGTGATGGCGTGGTCGGCGAGCACATGGTTCCATGTCGTCGGATAGTGGAAGAGCAGCAGCGTGCCGATGTGGCTTTCCAGCACCTCATTGGATAGGGGGCGCTGGACGGCCCGGGCCCCGGACATGGTGTAGCTTTCGGCATCCTGGATGAGCGGCATGCGCGCGGCACGGAACTGGCCGGTCGGCGACATCCTGAATTCGCTCGGCAGGCCCGCGGCCTCGCACTTTTCCCAGTGCGCGGCGATGACCGGATCGTCCTTGGCGCCCTGTACGCCCGTCGCGGTCGGCGCCTCGGGGTAGGTGCGGCAGAGTTCGGGATGGTTGGCGGCGCAATGGTAGCACTCGCGGTTGTTCTCCCAGACGAGCTTCCAGTTGCCCTTCTCGACGATCGTGCTTTCGAAGGCGACCTTCGTCTCGCCGAGGCGGTGGCGGGCGAGATAGGGCTCGACCGTGGCGCGGAACGGCGCGAAATCGGGGGCTTCGTCGGCCAGGCAGAGGAAGATGTAGCCGCCGACGGTCTCGCAGTGCACCCGTTTCAGGCCATGCTGGCTCTTGTCGAAATCCTCCGCCATGTGGCGGGCGAAGAGCAGCGAACCGTCCAGCTCGTAGGTCCACTGGTGGTAGGGACAGACGAGCTTGGCCGAGGAGCCCCTGTGCTGCGTGCAGACGCGCGAGCCGCGATGGCGGCAGGAATTGTGCAGGGCGCGCACGGTGCCCGTGCGGTCGCGGGTGATGACCACGGGATAATCGCCGATCTGCACGGTAAAATAGTTGCCGGCCTTCGGGATCTCGCAGTCATGGCCGACGAACAGCCAGTCGCGGTACCAGATCGTCTCCAGGTCCAGCTTGTAATGGTCGGGGTCGATGTAGAAGGCCTGCTCGAGGCTATGGCCCTCGCGCCGGTTCTTGAGCTTGCGGAGCACGTCGCTGCGAATGTCCATGCCGGATCCTCGGATTGCAAATTGGGGATACGGCGCACGGAAGGAGACGGCATCCGGGCGCAAGGCGCACGGACTGCACGCTTCCCGGCCGCCCGCCGCAGCCAGTCACGATCGTTGCCCAAGGCTGGTTTCCGGGCTGAGGAGCGTCCTTGCGGACCATCGCGGCGCCTTCCCGGACATCTTGTCCAGTGGCGTCCTGCCGCGTTTTCTCCAACACCGTTGCGGGGGCAGCGCCGGATTTCAACCGGCTTCCCAATTCTCCGCCTTTTCGGGCGGCACCTCGAGTGTCCTTATCTAAGCGCAAGAATCGGCGAATGACATGCCAGAAAGCGACATGCCATTCCGATTTGACGACAGGAGGAAAACAGCGGGAGCCCGAACGGGCCTTCACAATATTGCATATATTTCAATCAATTATGCAAATTAAACGGGCACGCTGACCGCATCGGAGGCAGGCCGGCCGCCGGGCTGCCACATTTGCCATATTGCGACCCGGCGTACCAAAGGAAACAGGAGCGCCCCGGCAAGGAATGCTTAACGCGGTTTCCATAAACTTGCCGCAGGGAAGCGCGAGGATGGAGTACCGGCGCGTGCAGCAAACCAAGTTCCGTTATTACGACGCGGTCGCCTACAAGCGTGCGAACCAGCCGAAGCCGGCGGTGCATACCGAATTCCTGCGCACCGGCCGCATCGACCGGAACCTCCCCTGGAGCCCGAGCGAGAAGCGTTACCTCACCTACCAGGAGGTGGCCGAGCGCACCGGCCGCAAGCTGGAAAATGCCGGTAACGTGACGCATGACCGCATCAACGGCTTCCACCAGTCGATCCGCTTTCCCAAGCTGATCTTCCACCGCACGCTCGCCCAGACGCCGCATCTCGGCTATTGCCACATCACCGTCGCCAATTCCCGCTTCGCGGAATTCGAGAACGTGCAATGGGCCTTCTACATGGCCAATTTCTTCGCCGAGATCGGCGAGGAGGAGCAGTTCTTCGCCGATATCTCGAAGACCGCGAAGCGCATGTACTTCGCCGTCGCCATCACGCCGGCCGAAGAGGAAGGCCGCCTGCAGATCGACCGCAAGGTGCGCGGCAACGGCGTGCTCTTCCGCACCGACGATCCCAAGCTCGCCATGAAGAACGTGCTGATGCTCGGCGCGCGCAACGAGGCGCTGCGCAAGATCATCCACGCGCTGTAGCCCCTTCCCCGCCGCGTCAGGCCCGTCCCGACGGCCGGCAGATCATCCATTCCTTGCCGGCCGGGAAGGGTTGGGGTGAGGATGGCCTTGCGACAGCGCCCCTTGGCTTTTGCCGGAAAAGCCCTGTAAAGGAAGCCCGGACAAGGAAGGGCGACATGGCGGACATCGTGGATACGCGGACGGATGCGGAGGCGGCGCTGGCACGGGCCTGCGAGGCGCTCGGCCGGGGCGTGCCGGTCGCCATTCCCACCGAGACGGTCTACGGCCTTGCCGCCGACGCCACCAACCCGCTGGCCATCACCCGCATCTACGAGATGAAGGGCCGGCCGCGCTTCAATCCGCTGATCTGCCACATGGCCGACCTTGCCATGGCCGAGGCGCATGCGGTCTTCGATCCGCTGTCGCGCGCGATCGCCGAGGCCTTCTGGCCGGGGCCGCTGACGCTCGTGCTGCCGATCCGGCCGGCAAGCGCCATCCATCCGCTTGCCCGCGCCGGGCTCGACACGATCGGCATCCGCGTGCCCAAGGGTTTCGCCAGCCGGCTGCTCTCGGCCTTCGGCCGGCCGCTCGCCGCCCCCAGCGCCAACACGTCCGGCCGCATCAGCCCGACCACCGCCCGGCACGTCGCCGAGGATTTCGGCGCGAAGCTGGAGCTGGTGCTGGATGCGGGACCGGCGGTCGTGGGGCTGGAATCCACCATCCTCAAGGTCGAGGGCGAGACGATCCGGCTGCTCAGGCCCGGCGGGCTGGATGCCGCCGAGGTCGAGCGCGTCACCGGCCGGCCGGTCCTGCGCAACGAAAAGGCAGGCGCCGCGATCGAGGCACCGGGCATGCTCGCCTCGCATTATGCGCCCGATGCGCCGGTGCGGCTCGATGCGCGCGACGTGGCGCCCGGCGAGGTGCTGATCCGCTTCGGCGGCACGGCGCTGCCCGGCGAGACCGATGCGGTGCTGGTGCTGGACCTCAGCCCCGCCGGCGACCTCGCAGAGGCGGCCGCCAACCTCTTCGGCTACATGAAGCAGGCGGATGCGACGGGCGCGCGCTCCATCGCCTTCGCACCGATCCCCGCCCGCGGCCTCGGCGAGGCGATCAACGACCGCCTGCAGCGCGCCGCCGCCCCGCGCGGCTAGGCGCCCGGCTGGCAGGCGCTTCGAAACGAAGTGCACTCTCCCGTTCCGGAGAACACCCGGGCAGCATCGCGACCGCTTCATGCGCACCCTGCCCTCTTGATTTCCGGCATGCCGTTGGCGCAAAACCGTTGCATACCTTGCGCGCCATGCTTCAGGCGTTTCCACACCGTTTCCGATGCAGGCCGTTCCGCCCCTTGCGGCACGGCGCCAACGAGGACAGAGCCATGATCCAGGCGACGCTTTCCCCCGACCTCATCGATCGCTTCGCCGCCATCACCGGCCCGGCCCATGCGCTGACGGCGGACCGCGACATCGCGCCCTACCTCGTCGAAAGCCGGGGGCTTTATCACGGCACCTCGCCGCTCGTGCTGCGGCCGGGCTCTGTGGAAGAGGTCTCGAAGATCCTGGCGCTCGCCACCGAGACACGCACGGCCATCGTGCCGCAGGGCGGCAATACGGGCCATGTCGGGGGCGCGGCGCCCCGCGAGGGGGCGATGGATGTCGTGCTGTCGCTCTCCCGGCTCAACCGCATCCGCGATGTCGATCCGGTCGGCAATGTCGTCGTCGCCGACGGCGGCTGCGTGCTTGCGGCGATCCAGGAGGCGGCGGAGGCGGTGGACCGGCTGTTCCCGCTGTCGCTCGGCTCGGAAGGCTCCTGCCAGATCGGCGGCAACCTTTCCACCAATGCCGGCGGCACGGCTGTGCTCGCCTATGGCAACATGCGCCAGCTCTGCCTCGGCCTCGAAGTCGTGCTGCCGACCGGCGAGGTCTGGAACGGCCTGCGCCGGCTGAAGAAGGACAATACGGGCTACGACCTGCGCGACCTCTTCATCGGCGCGGAAGGCACGCTCGGCGTCATCACCGGCGCGGTGCTGAAACTCTTCCCCCGGCCGCTCGGCCACGAGGTGGCCTTCGCCGGGCTGAAATCCGTCGCGGACGCGCTCACCCTCTTCGAGCGCGCCTCCAGCCGCTGCGGCACCGCGCTGACCGGCTTCGAGCTGATGCCGCGGCTCGGCGTCGACTTCACCACGCGGCACATTCCGGGCGTGCGCGACCCGCTCGCCAGCCGGCACGACTGGTACGTGCTGGTCGACATCTCGACGTCGGACGCGCCGGAGACGGCGGCGCGCATGATGGAGGCGCTGCTGGCTGAGGGCATCGAGGCGGGGCTGGTCGAGGATGCGGTGATCGCCGCGAGCGAAGAGCAGCGCCGGGCGCTCTGGCACATGCGCGAGAGCATGTCGCCGGCGCAGAAGCCGGAGGGCGGCTCGATCAAGCACGACGTCTCCGTTCCGGTCTCGGCCGTCCCGACCTTCATGGCGGAGGCGGATGCGGCGGTCATGGCGGCCATCGACGGCGCGCGTATCTGCTCCTTCGGCCATATGGGCGACGGCAACATCCACTACAACATCTCCCAGCCCGTCGGTGCCGACACGGCGGCCTTCCTCGGCCGCTGGCGCGAGATCAACGACCTCGTGCACGGCATCGTGCTGAAACATGGCGGATCGATCTCCGCCGAGCACGGCATCGGCCAGTTGAAGCGCGACGAGCTCGCGGCGATACGCGCGCCGATCGAGATGGACCTGATGGCAAGGGTCAAGCGGGCCTTCGACCCCGCCGGCATCATGAATCCCGGCAAGGTCGTCAGGAACTAGAGTAGTTCCGCTTTTCTTCGAATCGCGAAAACGCTCTGTCTGTTTGTTTAACGCAATTGCGGACGCAAGACCGCGCCGCACTTTTGCTGGAATTGCTCCAAGCGGTCAGCCGCCGGTGCGCAGCTGCGCCAGCGACATCATGAGATCGGCGCTGATGCCGGCCGAGCCGGAACTGGTGAGCACCGACAGCGCCGGGTCCGTCGTGCTCTGGTTTTCAAGGTCGTAGAGCACGGAGAACTTCACGATCATCTTGGAGACCTTTTCCGGATCCTGCAGGTCCTTCAGTTCGAGATAGCGCTCGATCATGTCGGCCTGGGCATCGACGTCCGCGCTGGCGATCTCGTCCGGCAGCTGGTAGAGCACCTTGAAGACCTCGAAGAGCGCGTCGTCGGCCAGCAGGTCGTAGGGGCTCGAAACCGTTTCCGCCTTGCGCTCGAAATAAAGCGCCAGGCGCACGCCGGCATTGTCGTTGCCGGCATCCTCCTCCAGCTTCTGGCGCACATAGCTGTCGACCGTCTGGTAGATGCCGCGGCGCGACTGGATCTCGGCATCGTCCGGCCGCATGACCAGGCCCTCGGCATTGAAGTTGAACGAGGCGACGATCCTGCGGAAGGCGCGGTCGGGCTGCTGGTTGGCGAAGCTGTCGGGGTCGTCGAGATCGGAGGTGAAGATCTTCGCCATGAATTCGGCGTCGACGCTTTCCGTGTCGATGCCGTTCGCCACCAGCACGAAGGCAACGAGGCGCGCGTCGGAGAGGAATTCCTCGACGCTGTCGATCTTCTGCATCTGGGCGGAGTAATATTTCGCTTCCTCCTCCGCCAAGGTCTTGTCATCTTCCGTTCCGAAACGGGATTTCGCGGTCACATAGGCGCGCGACATGACGAGGATCTCGGATTCCGACTGTGCCAGCTTCGGCGCCGTGATGTTGCCGTCCGCCCCGAAATTGAACGCCTTGGCGAACTCCACGAAGCGTTCGTCCTTCAGCCGGTACACATAGCTCTTCGGGTCGTTGAGGTCGCTCTTCAGCACGTTCTTGATCGTCAGGGCCGAAACCTTGGCCGGATCGAGGCCGTAGGCCTTCAACGCGAAGTCGTAGACGCTCGCCTCGCCGACGAAGTCGCTCACGGTCTGCACCGCGGCGATCTGGCTCTTGAAGCGCTTGATGGCCAGTTCGTCCGCCTCGTCGTCCTTGTCGTTGTAGCGGTTCATGTAGTCCCTGGTGACCGCCGCGGTCTGGGCGGCGGTCTGCGGCGCATCGCCGGGCGCCAGCGTGCCGTCCTCCTGGAAGTTGAACGCAGCGCGCAGGGCGAAATAGGCCTCCTTGTCCGCCCCGCCGAACTTGTTGATGTAGCTGTCGGCGTTGTCCGGGTCGGGATCGCTGGTCACGATATTGGCGATGGTGGAGCTGACGATCGACAGCTTGTCGAGGCCGAAGGCCACCTTGACATAGCTGACGAGGCGCGGATCGGCGGCCAGCTCGCTCGCCGTCGTGATGCTGGCGATCCGGCTTTCGTAATAGTCCCTGTGGATCAGCGCGGCGGCCGACGTCGTGCGCGGATTGGAGAGCGTGTAGAGCTCGGTCGTGCTGGTCTTCTGGCCGGCATTCTGCACCGTGCCGGCCACCGCCGTACCATCGGCGGCGAAATTGAAGGCGCTGGCGAGCGTGGCGTATTTCTCGGCGCTGGCGATGGTGGCGTTCTGGCGGGCGATCACGGCCTTGAGCTCGGCAATGCGGGCCGCGTTGGCCGCGTTGGATTCAAGCGTCGCCAGCTCGGCATTGGCGGCCTGGATGGCGGTCTGGGCGGCCGCGGCCCTGGCGCCGAACTGCGTGTTGAAATAGCTGTCCGGGTCGTCGAGGTCGCTCGCCAGCACGCCGCGGATCGTCTGGCGCGACCAGGTCGACGGATCGATGCCGAAGGCCGTGAAGACGTAGCCGCGCAGCCGGTCGTTGTTCAGAAGCTGGTCGACGCTCGTCACCGTGTCGATGACGGCATTGTAGTATCGCGTCTCCTCCTTGATCGCCGCGCCGGCATTGGCGGCGGTCGCCGAATAGAGGCCGATGACCGCGTCGAGCTGCGCCTCGGTCTGTGCCGTGGCGGTGGACGCCTCGAAGCTGAAGGCGGTGGCGAACTCGCGGTAGCGCGAATCCGTCAGGAGGTTGACGAAGCTGCCCGTATCCGACGGATCGCTCTCCAGCACCTTGCGCATGAAGGCCGTGGCATAGGTCATGTCCTCAAGGCCATAGGCCTTCATGGCATAGGAATAGAGCCGGTAGTCGTCGAGGAACTCGTCGACGGTGCTCACCTTGCCGATGTTTTCCTTGTAGTACGCAGCTTCGCGGGCCGTGACCGTCTCGCTCGCCGTGCGGTCCAGCGACATCAGCATGTCGCGCGCGATGAGGTTGTAGCTCGTATAGGTGGACAGCATCGGAGAGGTCTCTTTCGACAAAGCGGGCAGGCTTATCGGGGGCCACTCTCGCGCGCGAGGCTTGTCCCGGCCTGTCGCCGGCGTTCACCTCTCCTAAACCCTAGCCCGTGCGGTTTTGCTAACCATCAGGAACTGCAAAGTTTTCTTAACCGCGATTTTTAAGCGGCTCGGAAGGGGGCGCGCCTATTCTCGCCCTCAGAGGACGAAAAGTCCCGATGAGAAGACCGGGCACCGGCTCTCAAGGAAAACAAGGGCGAAAGACATGCTGAATACCGTTTCCAAGCCGGCCTGGGCCGGCACCACGCTCCGGCTGGATCCCAAGCGCTTTCCGCAGCAGGTGACATTCGAGCTGCGCACCGAGGGAACCGACGCCACCATCACGCTCGACGAACGCGGCGCCGTGCTGCGCAAGGTCCTGCCCGCAAGCGGCCTGCCGCTCTCGATCGCGCTGCCGGCCCGCGCCTTCAAGGGCGTCGCGGCCCGCGCCATCGACCATGGCAACGGCGACGTGACCGTCACCCTCGAATTGCACCATGACGATCCGGGCCTGTGCATCCCGCTGCTTGTGGCGCACGACCTGTGCGACATCGCCGCCGACTGGCGCAGCTGGGCCGAGGCCTACCGCATCCCCATGCTGATGGTCGAGGCCGACGGCGTCGCCCGGCCGCTCGACGACAACCTGGCGGTCGGCAGCCGCCCCGCCAAGCCCCGCCGCCGCCACTCCTATTTCGCCGACCGCCGCCCGCGCTTCCTGGTGCGCCGCACCACGGGCAAGCTCGGCGTGCAGATGAAGATCGACGGCCGGGAGATCATCGCCCGGCGCTGAGCCTTGACGCCATGACCTGCGCAAAGCCGGCCGTTCCCTGCGGCCGGCTTTTCCATGTCCCCCCCGCTTGTTCCCCCGGGAACACTTTTCCCGCGCCCGGCATGGGAAACAGCGTTCAACACATCGGGTTCGTTACCTGGGAACGCGAAGCAAGGGACAGATCACAATGGCAAAGTTCTTCACCACCCTCCTCGGCCGCATCCGCACTGTCGACAGCGCGATCGTCGAGCGTGCCCGCCCGCCGCGCCGCGGCTTCGAGATCGCCCTCC
Source organism: Shinella yambaruensis (assembly GCF_050859155.1). Classification (NCBI taxonomy): domain Bacteria; kingdom Pseudomonadati; phylum Pseudomonadota; class Alphaproteobacteria; order Hyphomicrobiales; family Rhizobiaceae; genus Shinella; species Shinella yambaruensis. The sequence goes on along the minus strand of NZ_CP150638.1, from coordinate 748,384 downwards.
ACCCGACGACGCTCCGCCGCAGCCAGGACCGCCCTCAGACCGGCTCGCGCGGGCCGCGGCACCGCTGATCAGGCGAACGGGATGGCGATGGTGAGCGCGAGGAAGAGGCAGAGGCCGACGATGCCGTTGAACTTGAAGAGCGCCAGGCACTGCTCCGGGTCGTCGATGTCGAGCGTGGCGATCTGCCAGGCGAGCATCGCGGCCGCCACGCCGAGGCCGAGCCAGGCGACGATGCCGATGCCGGCGAGCCAGAAGGAGAGCGCGATCAGCACGACCGTCAGGCTGTAGAGGCCGATGAGCCACCCGGCGGTCTTCTCGCCGAAGAGGCGCGCGGTGGAGCGCACGCCGATCAGCGCATCGTCCTCCTTGTCCTGATGGGCGTAGATCGTGTCGTAGCCGATGGTCCAGGCGATGGCGGCGATGTAGAGCGCCAGCGAGGCGGCCGACACCGCGGAAAACTCCGCCGCCCAACCCATCAGCGCGCCCCAGGAGAAGGCCATGCCGAGGAAGAATTGCGGCCAGTCGGTAAAGCGCTTCGCGAAGGGATAGATCGCGACGATCGCCAGCGAGGCGATGCCGAGCACGATGGTGAAGAGATTGAACTGCAACAGCACGACGAGGCCGACGAGCGCCTGCAGCGCCATGAAGGCCTTCGCCTGCCGGCGCGTGACGCGGCCCGACGGCAGCGGGCGCGAGCGGGTGCGGGCGACCGCCTGGTCGATCTCGTGATCGACGAGATCGTTATAGGTGCAGCCGGCGCCGCGCATCGCGACGGCCCCGACGAAGAAGAGGAAGAGCTGCGTGGCGAAGCGCGCAAGATCGAAGGTGCCGATCGCCGCCGAGACATTGGCCGCAAGCGCCGCCGACCAGAGGCAGGGCAGGAGGAGCAGCTGCCAGCCGATCGGCCGGTCCCAGCGGGCGAGCTGCGCATAGGGCCAGGCCGCGCGCGGCAGCACGCGGTAGACCCAGTTTCGGGACGGCGCATCAGCGACGCGGCCGGAATCGGAGGGAGAGCTGATCATGCCCCTAGATCGCAAGCCGACCGGCGCCGGTCAAGCCGGCACCGCGCCGCAGGAGCGCCCGCGCGGGCCGAAAGGATTTACGGCAGCGTGAAATCGAACCTGTAGGTGGCGGAAAGGCCGATCAGCACCTGGTCGCGGCTGCCCCGCTCCTTGACGAGGCTGGACTTGGCGGCATCGCCGACGAGGCGCTTGTATTCGGCAAAGGCGCTCGTCTCGATCTTCTCGTTGACCTGCCAGGTGATGGCCGCGCCCGCGCCCACCGAGTGGATGCCGCCATCGGGATCATAGGCGGAAAGGCCGGACTTGGCGACCTGGTTCGGCTTCACGCCGTAATAGGTGTCCATGTAGTCGTTCGAGGCGAGCGTCACGCGCGGGCCGGCCGACACGCGCACGTCCGGACGCACGTCGACGAAGGCATCCGCCGCGATATCGGCGACGATGCCGTCATGGCTGCGGATGCCGTGGCGCACCTCGCCGCGCACGCGCAGCCAGTCCGTCGGATAGGCTTCGGCGAAGGCGCCGAGCTCGCCGCCGAACTTCACAGGCGTCAGGCCGCGCAGGTCCTTCGAATCGTCCTTGTCGCGCGGCATGACGAGTTTTCCCGTCGCGCCAGCTCGAAAGCCGCCATTGTCGATCAGCGCGAAGGACGGGTTGTCGTTGCGCGAGGAGAAGCGGACGGTGCTGCCCGCCTTGCCGAGCGAGATCATCGGCGTGACCTGGAGCAGGTACTTTTTCGCCCCCTCGTAGCGCGGCGCGGCGAAGCCGGCGGCGCCGACCTTCAGATACCAGTCGCCGGACCAGAAATAGCCGCCCTCGCCGGCACGGGCGGAAACGGGCGCAAGAATAAGGGCGGCCGCAGTCATTGCGGTCGAGACACGGATACGCAAAACACAATCCTCGCTTCACCGGCAGGCCCGCTGCGGGCTGCCGAAACCTTTGATTGCGTGAACATTAGCCGCGTTTCATTACCGCTTTGCTAACCATCCGGCGGGACGGCACGCGGAACGAATCGGCCGGGCGGGCGTTTTTCGGGGAACGAACAAGGAGTTTCCCGATGACCGTCAGCACGATGGAACTGAAGCTGCAGGCAATCCGCAACGACACCTGCCTTTCCCGAAAGGAGAAGATCGCCAAGCTGGAAAAGCTGCGCACCGAAGCGCGCGCCCTCCAGCGCGCGGCCACCGAGAGCGCCATGGTGGAGGATGACGGCTGGTACGAGGACGTGCACCTGATCGATACGGAGCTGGAAACCCTCGGCCGTACCGTCGAGGAAAAGGGCGCGGCGACGCTGTAGGGGCCGTGCCCTACCATTCGCGCTCGCCCCTCATCCCGCTGCCGCGACCTTCTCCCCGCAAGCGGGGCGAAGGGGAGGATGGAACCGGTTTCCCGACCCATCGAACCGCAGGGATCGGGGAATACGGGCCTCCTCTTCCTTCCCCTCACTTGCCTTCCCTCCGCTTGCGGGGAGACGGTTGCTGCCCGCCACTCCGGCATTATCCTGTCCTTGCGCGCTCCCGCGACCTACAGCCCTTGACCTTTCAGCCCCGTCCCCTTAACCCGCCAGCAACGAAGGACGGATCGAGGGTATGGGCATGAAGGTTCTGTTGATCGGATCGGGCGGACGCGAGCACGCCCTTGCCTGGAAGCTGGCACAGTCCCCTCTCCTCGAAACGCTCTATGCCGCCCCAGGCAATCCGGGCATCGCCGAATGCGCGACGCTGATCTCTCTCGATATCGACGACCATGCGGCCGTCGCCGCCTTCTGCAAGGCGAACGGCGTCACCTTCGTGGTGGTCGGACCGGAAGCCCCCTTGGTCGCGGGCATGGCCGACGAGCTGCGCGCCGCCGGCATCGACGTCTTCGGCCCCTCGGCTGCCGCCGCGCAGCTCGAGGGCTCCAAGGGCTTCACCAAGGACCTCTGCGCGAAATACGACATCCCCACCGGCGCCTACCAGCGCTTCACCGATGCCGCCGCCGCGAAGGCCTATGTCGAGCGCGAGGGCGCGCCGATCGTCGTCAAGGCGGACGGGCTTGCCGCCGGCAAGGGCGTGACGGTGGCGATGACGCTCGGCGAGGCGCTGGCCGCCGTGGACGACCGCTTCGACGGCGCCTTCGGCGCGGCGGGGGCGGAAGTCGTGGTGGAGGCCTTCCTCGACGGCGAGGAGGCGAGCTTCTTCTGCCTGTGCGACGGCACGAACGCCCTGCCGCTCGCCTCCGCCCAGGACCACAAGCGCGTCGGCGACGGCGATACCGGCCCCAATACCGGCGGCATGGGCGCCTATTCGCCCGCCCCTGTCATGACGCCCGACATGGTCGCGCGCACCATGAAGGAGATCATCGAGCCGACGATCCGCGGCATGGCGGCCGACGGTCACGCCTTTCAGGGCGTGCTCTTCGCCGGGCTGATGATCACCGCCAAAGGCCCCGAGCTCATCGAATACAATGTGCGGTTCGGCGATCCGGAATGCCAGGTGCTGATGATGCGGCTCGAAAGCGACCTGCTGCCGATCCTGCATGCGGCCGCGACCGGCAGGCTCGACACGGTTTCCGCCAGCTGGCGCGACGCCGCGGCACTCACCGTCGTCATGGCCTCGAAGGGCTATCCCGGCGCCTACGAGAAGAACACGCCGATCCGCGCGCTGCCGGCCGACGATGCGGTCAGCAAGGTGTTTCATGCCGGCACAGCCCTGAAGGACGGCCAGCTGGTGGCGACCGGCGGACGCGTGCTCAACGTCACGGCCGTCGCCCCGACCGTCGCGGAAGCGCAAAAGGCGGCCTACCAGGCGCTCGACCGGGTCGAATGGGACAACGGTTTCTGCCGCCGCGACATCGGCTGGCGCGCCGTCGCCCGCGAAAAGGCGTGAGGCCCGGCGCGAAAAACGCCGGATCGCTCAAATTTTACCAATTCCCCTGACGGGACCGTAACCGGCGGGCGCTATTCTCCCTACAACCATAAGGGAGAACCGTTGATGCGTACCCTGCTGCCGACCTTTGCCTTCCTGCTTCTTGCCGCCCCCGCCCTTGCGGGTTCGATCGAGCCCGTTGCCAGTGCCTCATCCGACGGCTCGAGCATTTCGGCGATCCGCTGCGACGACTGCCCGGCGCTGAAGCCGAAGTCGAAATCCGCCGCCTACCATGTCGATGCCATCGAGCCCGGCACGCAGAAGGTGGAGATCCGCGAGGAAAACGGCGAGCGCAAGATCTTCCGCACGGAAGCCTGGATGGGCGGCTCGCCGGTGCTCTTCGTCAGCAAGGCGCCCGTTGAGGTCCAGCAGGCCGCCGAGGCCGAAAAGCCGGCGGACGCGGATGCCACCGCCGCGGAAACCGTCGATGCGGGCGCCCGCACCGGCGCCCTCGACGAGACCGCGGCCAGCAGGACGGCAACGGCCGGCATGGTCCCTTCACGGGAGTTTGATCCGGCAGGGTTTGAACTTCGGGTCAACTGACCCCATATTGCACGAGCCCTGCCTCTCAGTCCCTCCAGGCTGACAGGAATCCGCGAAAGCGGACGTTTTGCGCCCCTGACCTCAAGCGGGGGCGCAAGCGTATCAGCCGCCCTCCCCGAGATCGCCGACCAGCCGATCGACCTCCCTGTCGGAATAGACCGCGATGCCGCCGCGCCGCAAGAGCGCCGCCGTCACCCCCTGCCCCGCATGCCGGACACCTGAAAACGTGCCGTCATAGACGAAGCCGGAGCCGCAGGACGGGCTGCCGTCGATGAGCAGCGCATGCCGGCAGCCGTTTTCCCGCGCCACGTCGAGCGCGATGCGCGCGCCCGCTATATAGGCCGCCGAAACATCCCCGCCGGACACTTCCAGCACCCGCGCCCGCCCGTCGAGCACGTCCTCGCCGTCAAGCCCGTTCTCGATCTCCGCCGGCGGCCGCGGCACCTGGAAGCCGCCGGAAAGCTCCGGACAGAGCGTCACCAGCCGCCCCTCCGCCCGCCACCGCTCGACCGCCCCATGGACAAGCGGCTTGGCCGAACCGTTGTAGCGCACCGGCAGGCCGGCAAGACAGGCGCTGATGAGGATTCTTGCGGCCATGCCTCACGCCGCCACGCCGACGGCAAGGTTGACGCCATTGGCCTTTTGCAAGGCGCCGATCACGGCGAAGAGATTGTCGGCCCGGGGATTTCCCTTCGGCCCGAACATGCGCATGAGGCTTTTCGCCGGGGTTCCGGTCGCCAGCGCCAGTGCCTCGAAGCCCACCGTTGCATTGATGTAATCACGCATCACGCTCTTGCCCGTCTCCATGTCGCCTGCGAGCAGAAGCTCGACGGCCTCGGCGAGCAACAGCGTACCATAGGCCGGATCAGCGGCGACACGCGCCTTGATGCTTTGCTTGAAATCGCGTGTCAGGGCCATGTCAGTCTCCACGCTTTCTACGTTTGTAGTCGAGCCAGCGAGCCTGGGCGTCGGCAATATCCCGCTGCTGGCGCTGCTTCGTGCCGCCGGCAAGCAGGATGACCAGCGTCTCTCCATCGCGCCCGAAATAGACACGATAACCCGGGCCATAGTCGATGCGATATTCCAATACGCCGCTGCCGACGGTTTTCGTGTTGGAAAGATTGCCGCCCTCCAGCCGCGCGAGCGCAACCGTCACCTTGGCCGCGGCGCGCGCCTCGATCCGCCGGAACCAGGCTGCAAAAGGGCTGCGTCCCGCCGGATCGAGATATTCGACGACCTTCATGTGAGGATGGTAACATATACGCCACCATTCTCAAGAGGCGGCCTATCCCGCGATCTTGGAGAAATCCGCGACCGTGCCGGTGGCGGCGCGGATGGCGGAGAGCAGGGCGAGGCGGTTGGCGCGGATGGCGGGGTCCTCGTCGTTGACCAGCACGTCGTTGAAGAACTGGTCGACCGGGGCGCGCAGCGTCGAGAGGGCTTCCATGGCGGAGCGGAAGTCTTCCTTGGCAACGGCAGCCGCAGCATCCTTCGTCGCGATCTCGACGGCGGCATGGAGGGCCTTTTCGGCGTCGAGCAGGAGAAGATCGGCCGAGACGGCGCCATCGACGAAGGTGCCCTTCTTCTCCTCGGCGGCGAGAAGCTGCGTGGCGCGCTTGGTGCCGGCGAGCAGGTTCTGGCCCTCCTCCGAGGTGATGAAGGCCGTCAGCGCCTCGACGCGGCGGGCGACCATCAGGAGATCGTCGGCCTCGGGCGCCAGCACGGCGTCGATCAGGTCATGACGCGCGCCCATGTCGCGCAGATAGACCTTCAAGCGATCGTGGAAGAAGGCGACGAGGTCCGGATCCTTCGCGACGGAGGCGAGCGGCAGGCGGATGTTCTTTTCGAGCAGCATGCGGATGACGCCGAGAGCGGCGCGGCGCAGCGCATAGGGGTCCTTCGAGCCGGTCGGCTTCTCGTCGATCGCCCAAAAGCCGATCAGCGTGTCCAGCTTGTCGGCGAGCGCGACGGTGAGGCCCACCTTGCCCGCGGGCACGCGGTCGGAGGGCCCCTGCGGCTTGTAGTGATCCTCAATCGCCTCGGCCACGGCGGCGTCCTCGCCCTGGAGCGCGGCGTATTTGCGGCCCATGATGCCCTGCAGTTCCGGGAATTCGCCGACGGCCTCGGTGCGCAAATCCGCCTTGGCGAGTACCACGGCCCGGTCGACGAGCGCCGCATCGGCGCCGATGACGGGGGCGAGTTCGCCTGCAAGCTTGCGGATGCGCTCGACGCGGGCGCCCTGGGTGCCCAGCTTGGCATGGAAGGTGACGTTCAGCGCATCGAGCTTGGCCATGCGCTGGTCGAGCGGCTTCTTCAGGTCGAGGCCGAACTTTTCGGCGGAGGCCTTCAGCGTGTCGAGGTCCGGCAGGTCGCCCTGGTCGCGCAGCCAGAAGTGCTTGGCATCCGACAGGCGGGCGCGCACGACCTTGCCATTGCCGTGCACGATCTCCTTGCCGCCGTCCTTCGCCTCGATGTTCGAGACGAGGACGAAGTGGTTGGAGAGCGTTTCGGCGCCCGGTTTGCGGGTGACGAAGCATTTCTGGTTCGTCTTGATGGTGAGGCGGATGATTTCCGAGGGAATCGCCAGGAACTCTTCCTCGAAGGTGCCCATCAGCACCTGCGGCCATTCGACGAGGCCTGAGACCTCCTCCAGCAGGCCCTCGTCCTCGACCAGCTCCAGGCCGTTCGCAAAGGCGATGTTGTTCGCATCCGTCGCGATGATCTGCTTGCGGCGCTCGGCGTCGAGCACGACCCTGGCCTTCTCCAGATTGGCGACATAGTCCTCGAAGCGGCGCACGGTGATCGCCTCGGGCGCATGGAAGCGGTGGCCGTAAGTGACGTTGCCGGCGACGAGCCCGTCGACCTCGAAGGGCACGACGCGGGTCTCCTCGGTCTCCGAGCCGAAGGTGCAGACGATCGACTGCAGCGGGCGCACCCAGCGCAGCGCGCCGGGCCTGGCGGAGGCGGCGCCGGAACGCATCGACTTCGGCCAGGGGAAGTTGCGGATGATGCCTGGCATCACCTCGGCGATGATCTCGTCGGCCGGGCGGCCCGGCTTGACGATATGGGCGACGTAGAAATCGCCTTTCTTCGGGTCCGAATGCACATGGGCTTCGGAAACAGAGGCAAGACCCGCCTTGCGCAGGAAGCCCTGGATCGCCTGTTCGGGCGCCGAGGTCGTCGGGCCCTTGATATCCTCGCGCACGTCGCTCGAGCGGGCGTTGAGGCCGCGGATGTCGAGCGTCAGACGGCGCGGCGTCCAGTATTCGCGCGCGCCCTCATAGGTCAGGCCCGCATCCACCAGCGCGTCCGTGACGAGCTTCTTCAGGTCGCCCGCGGCCTTCCGCTGCATGCGGGCGGGGATTTCCTCGGAGCGGAGTTCAAGCAGAAGATCGGGCATGGGGGTCACTAACTGATGGATTTTTCGACTGGCGGGGACTTAGCAAGCCTCAAGCCAAATGTCATCCGTCCAAACCCGAAAAGTCGGGCTGACGCGCTGATCGTCTACCAGCCGCCACCCCCGCCGCCACCACCCCCGCCCCCGGACGAACCGCCACCGCCGCCCGAGGAGAAACCGGAGGATGAGCTTTTCGGCGGGTCCGGCAGGGAGGCGGTCATGGTGCTCGCCATGGAGCCGGCAAAGCCGCCCATGCGGTCGGAGAAGCGGCCGGAGGAAAAGCCGTCGCCGTGATACCAGGCGGGCTGGTAGGCCGCCGCGGCAGCACCGGCCGCCGCGGCGGCGGCGAGCCAGCGGTCGAAGGTTTCCGACCAGGGCTTTTCGACGCCGAGCGCCACGGCATAGGGCAAGAGGGTCTCGTAGTGGCGCGGCGACATTTCCGGCGCGCCGGCCATGTTCATGCGGTCCTTCTCGGCGAGCGTCAGGTATTGGCGCAGGCCCTCGATGCCGTCCATCATCCTGCGGCCGAGCGGCGTCGGCGCGCCCATCAGGAAGAAGAAGACGAGATTGGTGACGACGATGCCGCCGACGGCGGCAAAGAGCGGCATCTGGCCGGCGGCCGCGCTGGTGACGAACAGCGTGACGAGAACGCCGCCGAAGACCGTCAGGAGAACGAAGCCGACGAAGGCGATCATCACGACGGCGAGGATGCGCGCGCCGAGCGTTTTCGCCCGCCGGAAGTTCTGCCCGAGCGCCAGCGCGAAGATCGACACGAAGACCGAGGCGAAGACGGGCAGGATGACGAGCACGATGCCCTCCTCCGGCAGCGTGCCGAAGATCAGCAGGGTCGCAAGGCAGGCGAGCGACAGGAGGATGCCGCAGATCACCTGCGGCCAGTTGGCGAGGTAATATTTGTAACGGTGCTCCTTCTCCATCGCCTGGCTGAAATCATGGCCCAGCGTCTGCACGCGCTTGCCGTTCGACTTGTCGATGACGAAGGTGCTTCCTCCCGACCCCATGGTCTTCAGGAGGGTCGCCTCGCCGGTCGGCAGGGTTCCCTCGACCGGCTTTTCCGTCCGGGTGACGGTGATGGAGGTCTTCAGGTCCTTCAGCTCGACAAGGCCCTTGACCGCAAGGTTGAGGAAAGCGGCGGAGATTGCCGTCCAGCCCCGCCCGCCGAACCCCTTCTCGTCGATATAGTTGACGAGCGCCGGCGATATGCCCTCCGGCGCATCCCAGCGCGGCACGATGACGCCGCGCGGCGGGTCGCGGCCGACGGAGAGCCAGGCCCAGAGATAATAGCCGACGACCAGCACCAGGCCGCCGAAGGCGAGGAAGAGGTTGCGGTTGTCCTTGAGGAACAGCGCGCGCTCTTCCGCCGCCGTCGGCCGGTCGATGCTGCCGGCCGGCATCTTCACGCCGATCGTCAGGCCCTCGTTCGGCCCGAGCGCGCGCGTCGTCTCGAAGGTCGCCCGGTTGCCCTGGTTTTCGCCGCGCGCATCCTTGCCCGTGGCGCCGAGCGGACCGGTGAAGACGGTCAGCTCCTCCGCCCGCACGCCCTGCGGCAGCGTCACCGTCGCCGTCGCCCTCTCGATCGGGAAGGCCCATTCGGTGCCGGTGACGTTCCAGAAGAGTTCGTCATGCGTGTCGAAGAAGCGGATCTGCCGCGTCGTCTCGTAGGTCAGGCGATATTCGTGGAAGCCCGGATCGATGAGCACGTCGGCCGAGCCGAAATAGATGCGGATGCCGCGGCGGATGGTTTCCGTGCGGTAGGGCTCCGGCCGCCCGTCGCGCTCGACGCGAAGGATCTTGAAGCCCACCTCGCGCTCCCGTCCGCCGGCATCGACGAAGGTGAGCGGGAAATCGCGATAGATGCCGCGGCGGATCCGGTTGCCCTCGGCATGGACGCGGATCGTCTCCGTCACGGTCAGGGTGCCGTTCTTCGAAATGGCGATGTCGGAATGGTAGCGGTCGAAATACTCCTCCGCCCGGGCCGCGCCCCCGACCAGAAGGCAGAGCCACAGCGCCAGGAGAGCGGCAATCCGCATCATGAAGGACTCCGGGATTAGAGCATTTCCAGGAAAAGTGGATACCGGTTTTCCGTTCGGAAATGCGACAAAACAAAATGCTCTAGAACTTTACGGTCGGCACGGCCCGGTCGGCCGGGTTCTCGATCTCGAAATAGGGCGCTTTGAGGAATTTGAAGAGGCCGGCGACGAGGTTCGAGGGGAAGCTCTCGACCTTGACATTGAGATCGCGGGCGGCGCCGTTGTAGTAGCGACGCGACATCTGGATCTCGCTTTCCAGCGTTTCCAGCGTTTCCTGCAGCTCGGCGAAGTTCTGGTTGGCCTTGAGGTCGGGATAGGCCTCGGCGAGCGCGAAGATGCGGCCGAGCGCCTGGCTGAGCAGGCCTTCGGCCTGCGCCCTGCCCGCGACGTCACCCGCCGGCACGGCCTGCGCCCGGTTGCGCAGCTCCACCACCTTTTCCAGCGTATCCTTCTCGTGCGCGGCGTAGCCTTTCACGGTCTCGATGAGGTTGGGGATGAGGTCGGCACGGCGCTTCAGCTGCACGTCGATGCCGGACCAGGCCTCCTCCTTCACCTGACGGGCTTTGACGAGGCCGTTGTAGAGAATGATGGCGTAGAGGACGACCACCGCCGCGATTGCCAGACCGATCATGAAAGTCTCCGCTCCTTCTTTGTCCCAGGCCCGACCTTAGCATTCGCATCGCCGCAGGAAAGCCCCCCGCGGGCTCCGAGGCCACCTGCTTTTCATCAAAGAGAACGATCGCCCGCCGGCCCTGTCACCCCGGGAACCGCGCGGCGGCGTGCCTTGGCCGATAGTCGCTTCACCAACAACACGAACCTTGAAGCAACCGTCATGAAAGCCCTCGTCCTCACCATCAACGTTCTCGGTTTCACCGCCCTCTTCCTCGCCTACACGATGGGCGCCGCGGTCGACCGTCCGAAGGGTGTGCGCCGGGCGCTCCAGACCTATGCCGGCCAGCTTCCCACCGGCGCGATGCCGACGCTGAAGCCCGTCTGGGAACTCGGCGTGAAGGTTTCGACCCTCGCCTGAACGAAAAAGGCTCTTCGGGACGTTGGCCCCTCATCCGGCCTGCCGGTCCCCTTCTCCCCGCAAGCGGGGCGAAGGGGAGATGCCGCGCCGTTTTCCTCTGATATCGCCGGTTCACGGGGCAGCCCCCCACTTGCGGCATGGCAATAGGATATGGAGGAAACCCTTGCCATATCCCCTTCTCCCCCGCGGGGAGAAGGTGCCGGCAGGCGGATGAGGGGGAGCCCGCCGGCAAGAAAAGCAAAGGATTCCACCTGCATAACCCCCTCATCCGACCCTTCGGGCCACCTTCTCCCCGTGGGGGAGAAGGGGATGCGCGGCAACGTCGAGCGCCACATGCGATTGTCCTGCCGCAGGCGGGGAGAGGGTTAGGATACCGGACCTGTCTCAGATCGAGCGCGTGATGCCGCCGTCGACGCGGATGTTCTGGCCGGTGATGTAGGCGGCACCGTCGGAAGCGAGGAAGGCCACCGTCGCGGCGATCTCCTCGCTCGTGCCGTAGCGCTTCATCGGCACGCCGTCGCGCCGTTCCTCGGTCGCCGGCAGGCTGTCGATCCAGCCGGGCAGCACGTTGTTCATGCGGATGTTGTCGGCCGCATAGGTGTCCGCGAAGATCTTCGTGAACGAGGCGAGGCCCGCGCGGGCGACGGCCGAGGTCGGGAACATGGAGCTCGGCTCGAAGGCCCAGGCGGTCGAGATGTTGATGATCACGCCGGACTTCTGCTTCTGCATGACCGGGGTGACGAGGCGCGTCGGGCGCACGGCATTGAGGAAATAGACGTCGATGCCCGCGTGCCAGTCCTCGTCCGTCAGGTCGAGGATCGGCTTGCGGGGGCCATGGCCGGCGCTGTTGACGAGGACGTCCACGCGGCCCCAGCGCTCCAGCGCGCCATCGACGAGGCGCTTCAGGTCGTCGTTCGACTGGTTCGAGCCGGTGACGCCGAAACCGCCGCTTTCGGCCGCCAGCGCCTCGCCCTTGCCGGAGGAGGAGAGCACGGCGATCCTGAAGCCGTCCGCCGCCAGCCGTCTTGCCGCCGCCGCGCCCATGCCGCTGCCGCCGGCCGTGATGATCGCCACTTTTTCTGTCGCCATGTTCCTCTCCCTTGGAAACGGTTGCGGCTCAGGCCGCGTCCTTCGTCCAGTTCACGCCGCCGGCATCCGTCAGGAGGAAGGCCTCGCCGCAGGCTTTCGCCAGCGTGCGCACGCGCAGGATGTAGCTCTGGCGCTCGGTGACGGAGATCACGCCGCGTGCATCGAGCAGGTTGAAGACGTGGCTCGCCTTGATGCACTGGTCGTAGGCCGGCAGCACGCACTTGTGCAGGCGCTGGTTTTCCGCATCGCCCGGCGCGCCGGCGGCAAGCAGCGCCTGGCACTCCTTCTCCGCATCGATGAAGTGGCGATGCAGCATGGCGGTGTCGGCGAATTCGAAGTTGTGGCGGGAATATTCCTGCTCGGCCTGCAGGAAGACGTCGCCATAGGTGATCTTCTCGTCGCCCTCGCGGCCGTTGAAATTGAGGTCGTAGACATTGTCGACGCCCTGCACATACATGGCGAGGCGTTCGAGGCCGTAGGTCAATTCGCCGGCGACGGGCGCGCATTCGATGCCGCAGACCTGCTGGAAATAGGTGAACTGCGAGACCTCCATGCCGTCGCACCAGCATTCCCAGCCGAGACCCCAGGCGCCGAGCGTCGGGCTTTCCCAGTCGTCCTCGACGAAGCGCACGTCATGCAGCAGCGGATCGAGGCCGATGGCGGCGAGCGAGCCGAGATAGAGCTCCTGCAGGTTCGACGGGTTCGGCTTCAGGATGACCTGATACTGGTAATAGTGCTGCAGGCGGTTCGGGTTCTCGCCGTAGCGGCCGTCGGACGGGCGGCGCGAGGGCTGCACATAGGCGGCGCGCCACGGGCGGGGGCCGAGCGCGCGCAGCGTCGTGGCCGGGTGGAAGGTGCCGGCGCCCACTTCCATGTCGTAGGGCTGCAGCACCGCGCAGCCCTTGTCCGCCCAGTAATTGTGCAACGTCAGGATCAGCCCCTGGAAGGAGCGCGTCGGGTTCATGTGGTCAGGCAGGGCGGCAGAGGTCATCGGTTTCGTCCGGGCATTCTTGGAAAGGTGCCGGACTGGTGCCACGATGCGCCGGAAGGGTCAAGGGTTTCGGGCCGGCGCCCGAAACGGGTCAGTGCCGTTCGAGCGAGCGGAAGAGCCCGGAGCCGGCGGCCTGGGTGACGGCCTGCACGCGCTGCGGGGCGAGATCCGGCACCTGCCGCACCTGGCGGCGCAGGCCCGCCGGCATGCGCGCGCCGTACCAGGCGGCCAGCATCGGAAGCTCGCGGCGCAGCGTGCCCTTCGCCTGCCAGCCGAGCGCCTTCAAGGCCCGCGTGTCGAGCGGCGGGCGGCTGGCATTGCCCGGCCGGCCGCCGGCAAAGCTGACGCCGGAAACGGGCTCCTGCACGGTCTCCAGCACCAGGCGCGCGACGGAGAGGATGTCGAGAAAATCGTCGCCGGCCACGTTGTAGGTGGCGTTCTCCGCCCCGCGCGCCACCACCGCGCGCAGCGCCGAACAGAAATCCGCCATGGTGACGAAGCCGCGCGTCTGCCGGCCGTCGCCATGCACCGGCAGGGGCCGGCCGACGGCGGCAAGCTCGAGGAAGCGCGGCAGGAGCTTTTCGGTGTTCTGGCGCGTGCCGACGATGTTGACGGGGCGCAGCACGCGGATATCGAGGTCGAAGGAGCGGCGCAGGCCGGCAATCAGCATTTCGGCGGCAGCCTTGGAGGCGCCGAGCGGATTGTCGGGCAGCAGCGGCGCGAGCTCGCCGACCGGCTGGCCGTTGCCGGCGCCATAGACCTCGGCGGAGCTGACATGGATCATCAGCGGCACGCGGCGGCGGCCCATCGCCTCGACCAGCACCTGCGTGCCGAGCGCATTGGCGAGCGTGAAGCGCTCCGGCACCGAGAAGGCGCGCTCGACATGGCTTTCGCCCGCCGCATGCACGACGAGGTCCGCATCCTTCAGCATTTCGGTGACGAGGTCGAGATTGCCGACATCGCCCTCCTGCAGCGTCACGCGGCCGGTGCGGAAGGCGGCATCGAGATAGGACATGTCGGCGGCATAGGTGAAGGCGTCGAGCACGCGGATGCGCGCCTTCGGGCAATGGGCGAGGAGGTCGTCGACGATATGCGAGCCGATGAATCCGGCGCCGCCCGTCACGACGATGGTGCGAATCCAGTCGAGGTCAAGCGAGGCCATGGATCTTCTCCGTTCACTGCCGGGACGCCCTCATGGCAGCCCTGACCGCTAGATCGGCCTTCTTACGCGCGGGGGCAACGCCGGCAGGCGGCTGCAAAAGCTTAAATCCCGCGTTAACCTTACGGAGCGTGGTTAATGTCCCGGGACCGCACGACAGGGCCTCGTTTCCAGTCCCGCGCCGGCACACAGCCGTGCCGCGGCGACAGATCCTTCCATCGTGTTCCCAAATCGCGAAAAGGAGCCATCTCGCTGTTTTCCCACACATCCCGGCGCCGAACCGTATCCCGCGCTTGCCGGGCCTCTTTATTCGTCGTCGCGGCGCAGGCGGTATTCGCCGGTTTCCGGATCCTTGACGAGCGTGCCGGTGGCACCGGTGCGGCGTTCCTCCTCGGACCGCTTGCGCAGCTTGCTCAGGCGTTCGGCGTCGGCCACGAACTTGCGATAGCCGAACCAGGCAAGGCCGACGACCAGCAGCAGAAAGATGATCTGGGCCATCGCCCCTCCCCTTGTTTCACGCGCGCCTTATCCGGAAAGGCCGAAACGGCCCCACAGCGCCTTTTCTTCCGCAAGGCCCGCCACGGCGGCCACGCCTGCAGAGCCTATACGCTCCGCAATGTCGCCGGAAGGCCCCCCGACGCCCGGCGCCTTGCGGCCGAACAGCCCCTTGGGCGCCGAGACCAGCTCCAGCCGCGTCTTCTCGCCATAGCGCTTCTTCAGCTCCGAGCGCATGTCGGCAAGGCCATCGACAAGGCCGAGCACCAGGCCCCGGCCGCCGGTCCAGAACAGGCCGGAAAAGAGGTCGGGATCGTCCGTGAGCTTTGCGCCGCGGCGTTCCTTCACCATGTCGATGAAGACCTGGTGGATCTCGAGCTGCAGGGATTTGAGATATTCGATCTCGTTTTCGCGCTCGGGCTGGAACGGATCGAGGATCGCCTTGTTGCTGCCGGCCGTGTAGACGCGCCGCTCGACGCCGATCTTCTTCAGCATTTCCGGAAAGCCGAAGCCGCCCGAGACGACGCCGATCGAGCCGACGATCGAGGTCGGGTCGGCAAAGATCTCGTCGCCGGCAAGCGCGATCATGTAGCCGCCGGAGGCCGCCACGTCCTCGACGAAGACGAGCACGCGCTTGTTCTTTTCCGCCGCGAGCGCGCGGATGCGCTGGAAGATCAGCCGCGACTGCACCGGCGAGCCGCCGGGCGAATTGATGGAGATCGCCACGGCCGGCGCCTGCTTGTAGCCGAAGGCCTTTTCGAGCGCGGGCGCGGCGGTGGCCAGATTGAGCGGCGGCCGGAACTGGCTGCCGGAGGCCATGATCGCCCCGTGCAGCCGGACGACCGGGATCGCGACCCCTTCCTTGCGGAACCTCTTCGGCACCAGCGTCTTCAAAAATCCGGCCATCGCGCGATCCTGCCTCCTGTTCGTTTGCCCGGCTGATGTATGCACGACGGGCGAAAACGCAAGACAATCACGGAATATTCAGGTCTTCGACAGGCGCGGATAGCTTGCCCGGCCGTTGTTGAGGTCGTCGACGAAGGGGGTGAAGGCGTGCCGGCCGGGTTCGTGCATGACGAGCGGCATGCGAAGCGCCAGCCTGGCGCGCGAGCCCTTGATGGCGGTGACGAGGATGCGCAGGGCCGGTTCGCCGGGGCGGGGATGGAGGGCGGTGATCTCGATGCCGCCGAAGCGGCGGCCGCAGGCGGCGACGATCTCGGCGATCGATTCCGGCCGGGCGATGAGGGAGAGCTGGCCGCCCGGCTTCAGGATCGCGCCCGCCGTCCGGATCCAGCGTTCGAAGAGATCATGCTCCATGGCATGGGCCTCGGCCTTCAGCGCGTCCGGCGTGCGGCTGCCGATGCGGTCGTTGAAGGGCGGGTTCATGATAACTTGGTCGAAGACCTCGTCGGCGAGGCCCGCCGCGACGCGGGCCGTGCCCGCGAGCCCGACATCGGCCTCCAGCACGCCGACGCGGGCCGAAAAGGCGGCGTTTTCCGGAAGCGCCACCGACTTGCGGGCAAAACCCGCCATCAGCGGCGAGCGCTCGACGAGCAGCACCTCGGCCTTCTCGTTGCATGCGGCGACGGCAAGGCCGGCAGCGCCCGCCCCGGCGCCGAGATCGGCGACGCGCATCGGTCCCTTCCCCGTCACCAGCGCGGCGAGCAGCATGGCGTCCATGCCCGAACGATGGCCGATGCCCTTCGGCTGGACGACGTGGAAGCGGCCGTAGTGGAAGGCGTCGACGGTTTCGGTGACGGTCATGGGCAGGTCGTCCCCTGCGCGCGGGGCCGGGCTTGGCCATCCCCCCTCTGCCCAGCCGGGCATCTCCCCCTCAAGGGGGGAGATTGGATCGTGGCACTGCCTTGCCCCAAGTCGATCTCCCCCCTTGAGGGGGAGATGCCCGGCTGGGCAGAGGAGGGTGCTCCGAATGCAGCCTTCACCGTGAAAACCACGGCCCTCACGCCCGCAGCTCCGCTTCGAGCCCCGCATCCTTGAGGATCCGCCGGGCCTCGTCCGCCCGGTCGCTCTCCACCAGGAAGCGGCGGGGCAGCATGCCGAGCGAGCCTTCGAGGATGCTCATCGCCTGATCGGCGATCAGGCAATGGATTCCCGCCTCCTTCATCAGGCTTTCCGCGAAGGAGAGCAGGACGGCGTCGTTGGTGCGGATCAATTCGATCATTCCGGTCGTTTTCCAGCCATAATTCCCGAGGCGGGACAATTCGCCTCTTGCCGCAGGAAGCCCCGCTTTCTATTGTCTTTCAACAAAAATGAACAGGAGTCCGGGCATTTGGGCGTCGTGATACCGCTTGAAGAAGGCAAAAACAAACAGGCGTCTGTGAAGCCGCTCGTCGATCTCACGAAGGCCGACATGGAGCGGGTGAACCAGCTCATCCTGTCGAAAGCCGGCTCCGACGTCGCGATGATCCCGGAGGTCGCCAACCACCTGATCTCCTCCGGCGGCAAGCGCCTGCGCCCCATGCTGACGCTCGCCTCCGCCGCGATGTTCGGCTATGACGGCGACCAGCACATCAAGCTCGCCACCAGCGTCGAGTTCATGCACACGGCGACGCTCCTGCATGACGACGTGGTCGACGAGAGCGACATGCGCCGCGGCAAATCCACCGCCCGCATGATCTGGGGCAACCAGGCGAGCGTGCTCGTCGGCGACTTCCTGCTCGGCCAGGCCTTCAAGATGATGGTCGAGGTCGGCTCGCTGGAGGCCCTCGACGTGCTCTCCACCGCCGCCACCGTGATCGCCGAAGGCGAGGTGCTGCAGCTCTCCGTCGCCAAGAACATGGAGACGACCGAGGACGACTATCTCCAGGTCATCCGCGCCAAGACGGCGGCGCTCTTCGCCGCCGCCTCGGAAGTGGGGCCGATCATCGCCAGTACCGGCCGGGCCGAGCGCAACGCGCTGAAATCCTACGGCATGAATCTCGGCCTTGCCTTCCAGCTCGTCGACGACGCGCTCGACTATGGCGGCAAGGCGGCCGATCTCGGCAAGAACACCGGCGACGATTTCCGCGAGGGCAAGATCACCCTGCCCGTCATCCTCGCCTGGCGCCGCGGCACGGCGGAAGACCGCGCCTTCTGGCGCGAGGCGATCGAGGGCGGAAAAAGCGACGACGCGAACCTCGAACGCGCCTTCGGCCTCATCACCCGCTATGGCGGGCTGACGGACACGATCGCCCGCGCCCAGCACTACGGCATGATCGCCCGCGACGCGCTCGCACCCCTGCCGGCCTCGCCCTGGAAGAACGCGCTGCTCGAAGTCATCGACTTCTCCATCGCCCGCGTCAGCTGATCGGCGAATACGCGGTCCGGCAGGATTTTCTTGCCGCACCGCGCCAAAAAAGCCATTCTCTGCCGTCATGAGTCCGTGATTGATTTGGGCGTGATCGTGGCTGAATTTGTCACGGCAATCCCCATAGGGCTACGGCACAGCTTCTGGCGAAAGGCATTTTGATGCGGCATTCCCTTCTCCTTCGGCTTCTCTCCGGCGTGGCGATCGCGGCCAGCATCGCGCTTGCCGGTACCCTGGCCGGCCCTCTGGCGGCATATGCGGAGGAAAAGCCGGCAGCCGCGGCCGCAGAGGAAAGGCCGTTCGATCCGTTGAGCGTCAACACCTTCTCCGGCGCCTTCCTCGCCGCCCGCACGGCCGATTTCGACAAGGAATACGAGACCGCCGTCGCGCTCTACAAGATCGCCCTGCAGTTCGACCCCACCAACAAGGACGTCAAGCAGCGCCTGATGGTGACGCAGCTGATGAACGGCGATTTCGAGGAGGGCGTGAAGCTTGCCGATGCGCTGCGCAACGACCCCGCCGTCGAGCGCATCACCGCCGTGGTGCGCGGCATGGAGGCGATCCGCAAGCGCGAATACAAGAGCGCCGAGAAGATCCTCGTCTACAGGGGACCGAACGATCTCGACCGCATGATGAACGACCTCCTGCTCGCCTGGGCCAAGTTCGGCGACGGCAAGTCGAAGGAAGCGCTGAAGCTGATCGGCGGCATGGAGGGGCCGGACTGGCTCGCCATCTTCAAGAACTACCATGCCGGCGCGCTGGCCGCGGCGGCCGGCGACAAGGCGACGGCGCGCGCGCGCCTCAACGACGCCATCCTCGACCGCAACGGCGCGAGCGCCGCGCCGGACACCTTCATCCGCGCCGTGATGGCGCTTGCCCGCCTCGAGGCCCATGAGGGCAACAAGCAGAAGGCGCTCGACGCCATCTCGGTCGGCGACAACTTCATCACCAGCTATGCGCCGCTGAAGGCGCTGCGCCAGAGCATCGAGGCCGGCGAGAAGCAGGAGCAGCAGGTGCGCAACGCCGCGCAGGGCGCCGCCGCCGTGCTCTTCTCGATCGGCGGCGCGCTCAACCGCGACGGCGCGGAGGACATCGTCTCGCTCTACCTGCAGGCCGCCCGCGCGCTCGACCCGGACAGCGACGACATGCTGGTGCTGCTCGGCGGGCTGGCGGAGAACCAGAAGAAGCCGGAGCGGGCGATCGAATATTACCGCGCCGTGCCGGAAAAGTCGCCGATGCGGCGCATTTCCGAGCTGCAGCTCGGCCTCAACCTTGCCGATACGGGCAAGGTTCCCGAGGCGAAGAAGCACCTGCAGGAACTGATCGAGGCCGATCCGGCGGACCTGCGCTCCTATCTTGCGCTCGGCAGCGTGCTGTCGGACGCCAAGGACTACAAGGAGATGGCCAGTCTCTACGACCGTGCGGTCGCCGCCATCGGCCCGGTCCCGACACGCAACCACTGGAGCATCTTCTTCCAGCGCGCCATCGCCTATGAGCGGCTGAAGGAATGGGAGAAGGCCGAGCCGAACTTCCGCAAGGCGCTGGAGCTGAACCCGGAACAGCCGCAGGTGCTGAACTACCTCGGCTATTCCTGGGTGGACATGAACATGAACCTCGACGAGGGGCTGGACATGATCCGCCGGGCCGTCAGCATCAAGCCGGACGACGGCTATATCGTCGATTCGCTCGGCTGGGCCTACTATCGCCTCAACCGCTTCTCCGACGCCGTGGCGGAACTGGAGCGGGCGGCGGAGCTGAAGGCGGGCGACCCGACGATCAACGACCATCTCGGCGATGCCTACTGGCGCGTCGGCCGCAAGCTGGAAGCCACCTTCCAGTGGAACCGTGCGCTCGGCCTGAAGCCGGAAGAGGCTGAAATCCCGAAGATCAAGCTGAAGATCGAAAACGGCCTGCCGGAACTGGAGAAGACCGAGCCGGCCTCCGCGGAAGCCAAGGATGAAAAGCCGGTGCAGAACCCCTCGCCCGAGGGCACGGCGGCCGACCGCAAGTCCTGACGCCGCATGGCTGACGCCGACGCCCTGTCGGGGTTCGCGGTCGTCGAGCCGGCCCCGGCCAAGATCAACCTCGCGCTCGCCGTCACCGGCCGGCGCGAGGATGGCTACCACCTCCTCGACAGCCTCGTGACCTTCACCGCCTTCGGCGACCGCATCGGCCTTGCGCCGGCGGCCGAGGACCGCTTCACCCTCACCGGCCGCTTCTGCGGGGCGCTTTCGGCCGAGGCCGACAACCTCGTCACCCGCGCGCGCGACCGGCTGCGCGCGGCGCTCGCCCCGACCGGGCAGGCGGCCCCGCCCGTGCACATCCATCTCGAAAAGAACCTGCCCGTCGCCTCCGGCATCGGCGGCGGCTCGGCGGATGCCGCCGCGACGCTGCGCGGCCTCATCTCGCTGTGGCGCGCGGAGCTGCCCGCCGACGGGCTGGATGCGCTTGCCATCGGCCTCGGCGCCGACGTGCCGATGTGCCTTGCCAGCCGCCCGCTGCGCGCGCGCGGCGTCGGCGAGGCGATCACCCCCGTCGCCCTGCCGGCCCTTCCCATCGTGCTGGCCAATCCGCTCGTCGGCGTTTCGACGCCGGCCGTCTTCCAGGCGCTTGCCTCCCGGCACAACCCGCCGCTCGCCCTTGCGGGCGCCGCCGGCTGGGCGGAAGCGCTTGCGCGCCTGCGCAACGACCTGGAGCCCCCTGCCCGCCGGCTCTGCCCCGAGATCGCCGTGATCTCCGAAAGCCTTGCGGCCACCGGCGCCGGCCTGGTGCGCATGTCCGGTTCCGGCGCGACCTGCTTTGCGCTATACGATACGGACGCGGCTGCCGAGACCGCGGCGGCGGCGCTCTCCCGCCGGCATCCGCACTGGTTTTTCACCGCCACGCGCACGCTGGAAGCGCAAGGCAAAGGAGCCGACGATGGCGCATATTGACGAGACGAGGCCTTTCATCCCGGTCGGCATCGCCGTGCTTACCGTCTCCGACACGCGCACCCTCGACACCGACCGGTCCGGCGATACGCTGGTCGCGCGCATCAGGGAGGCCGGGCACCGCCTTGCCGACCGCGCCATCGTGACGGACGACGTGGCCGCGATCCGCGCCAGGGTGGAAGCCTGGACGCGCGACGATGCGGTGGACGTGGTCATCACAACGGGCGGCACGGGCTTTACCGGCCGCGACGTGACGCCGGAGGCGCTGGAACCGCTGTTCGAAAAGCGCATGGACGGCTTTTCCGAGGTCTTCCACCGCATCTCCTACGACAAGATCGGCACCTCGACGATCCAGTCGCGCGCGACCGGCGGCGTCCTCAACGCCACCTTCATCTTCGCGCTGCCGGGCTCGCCCGGCGCCTGCAAGGACGCCTGGGACGGCATCCTGAAGGCGCAGCTCGACTATCGCCACATGCCCTGCAACTTCGTGGAAATCATGCCGCGGCTCGACGAGCACCTGAAGCGCACCGCCGGCTGACCCGCTCCCCTCCGGGGGGAGTGGCGCGACATCGATGCCGACGCCGATTTCGCAATCGAGCTATCCGTCACCGACGGCCTGTTCCGCAACGATGTCCGGCCCTGGCTCAATCGATCCCCGTCCGCATGGCCTTCACGGCCCAGGCGGGCACCAGCTCCACGGCCAGCCGGCGCACGCCGGCACCCGTCGCTATGTCGGCGAGCGTCATGCCGGTGCGCACGGCGGCCGAGGCCTGGCGCTTGCTGACGAGGTAGCCTTGCTCCAGCGGCGCGCGACGGCGCGCAAGGCGCTGGAAGAACGGCCGGCGGTGGCTGCGCGAGCCGAGGAACCGCGCGGGATTGCGGTTGACCGACACATGGTCGACGACGGCATCCACCCAGCCCGACAGCGGCCGGGCGCCCGGCTCCAGCAGCAGTAGCCAGTCGCCGCGGGCCGAACGCACCACGTCCTTCATGTCCCAGCTCGTCAGGAAGCGGCAGCCGGCTGCGTCCGCCACCTTGGAGGAGCCGTCGCGCGAGCCGTGGTCGAGCACGATCACGTCGCGCACGATGCCCTCGACGGCGCCGGAAACCAGCGCAGACAATGTCTGCGCAAGCTCGGCCTCATTGTCCCGGCATTCCATGATGATGGTCAGCATGTCCTCCCATACCGCATTGCAGCATCGATTTCCACCGCGGGAACCCGCGAAGTTTCCCGCATGGTTAGGCGGCATGGTTAGCGGCGCCCCGAAATTTGTTCTTGCATTGTTCTCATTTGCGCGATAGGAATATAATCATTGAATCGGGGCCTGCCCCCGGCGGAGACACTCATGAACGATCTGGCCAGCCTGAGGCAGGGCGCGCTTGCGCCCGGCCACGCGAAAGACATTGCCGAAGCGCTGATGGCCGAGACGGGCATGCGCGTCGACAGCGAGCGCCGGCGCGGCCGGGGCGCGGGCCTCAACTTCACCGGCCGCTTCGAGCCGGTGACGCGCGAGACGGTCGACGACGGCTGGCAGACGCTGGAGGAACTGCCGCCCTTCAGAACCGAGGTGCAGGTGGAAAAGCCGCGCACCATCATCACGCGCAACGAATCGCCCGACATTCCCTTCGACCGCTCGATCAATCCCTATCGCGGCTGCGAACACGGCTGCATCTACTGCTTCGCCCGGCCGACCCATGCCTTCATGGGCCTGTCCGCCGGCCTCGATTTCGAGGCACGGCTGTTTGCCAAGCCGGATGCGCCGAAGCTGCTGGAACGCGAGCTCTCCAAGCCCGGCTACAAGCCGCGCGTCATCGCGATCGGCACCAATACCGATCCGTACCAGCCGATCGAGAAGGAATGGCGCATCATGCGGCAGATCCTCGAGGTGCTGGACGCGGCCAACCATCCGGTCTCGATCGTCACCAAGTCGGCGCTCGTGCTGCGCGACATCGACATCCTCGCGCGCATGGCGGCGCGGGGCCTCGCCTGGGTCGGGCTTTCCGTCACCACGCTCGACCGCAAGCTCGCCCGCACCATGGAGCCGCGCGCCGCGACCCCGCCGCGCCGACTGGAGGCCATCCGCACGCTCTCGCAGGCCGGCATTCCCGTCGCCATCATGATGGCGCCGATCATTCCCGGCCTCAACGACCACGAGATCGAGCGCGTGCTCGATTCGGGCAAGGCCGCCGGCGCGCTGGAGGCGAGCTATGTGCTGCTCCGCCTGCCGCTGGAGGTGAGCCCGCTCTTCCGCGACTGGCTGCTGCGCCACTACCCGGACCGCTACCGCCATGTCATGTCGCTGGTGCGCTCCATGCGCGGCGGCAAGGATTACGACGCCGAATTCGGCAAGCGCATGAAAGGCGCCGGTCCCTATGCCTGGCAGATCGCCCGCCGCTTCGAGATGGCGGCCAAGCGGCTGGAGCTGACCCGCACCCGCCGCAGCCTCGCCTGCGACCAGTTCGTGCCGCCCTCGGGCAGCGGCGTGCAGCTTTCGCTGCTGTAAGGCGGGAGGGGCCTCGCGCCTCGCCCGGCCGATTTGTCAGGGGAAAGCGGATCCGGCTTTCCCGAAAGGACTGACGGCACCGGGAAATCCAGCCCATCCGGTTCGGCCCGAACCGGAGAGCTGCGAAAACGAAACCCCGCCGGGCGCCCGCGCCCGGCCTCTTCTTCCGGTCTGCCTTTCCCCGGGGCAGACCGGCGCTCCTCCGGCGTCCGCCTCCTGCCGGAGGGCTTGCAGGGAATCGGATGGATGTGCGAGGTTCGCCGCATGTCCCGTACCGCATCCTCCGATTCCCGCCTTCTTTTCGACCTGCCCGAGGGGCCGGATTTCCAGATGGAAGCCGCGGCCCTCAAGCGTGGCATCTGGCCGGTGGCCGGCACGGACGAGGCCGGCCGCGGCCCCCTGGCAGGTCCGGTCGTCGCCGCCGCCGTGGTGCTCGACCCGGACAACATCCCCGGCGGCCTCAACGATTCCAAGCAGCTCAATGCCGCCAGGCGCGAGGCGCTGTTCACCCTGATCCTGCAGTCGGCCTTCGTCTCCGTCGCCTCCAGCTCGTCGCGCCGCATCGATGCCATCGACATCCGCAAGGCGAGCCTCGATGCCATGCGCCGCGCCGTCGCGGGCCTGGAGATCGCGCCGAAACTCGTGCTGGCCGATGGCCGCGACGTGCCGCCCGGCCTTGCCTGCGAGGGCCGCGCCGTCGTCAAGGGCGATGCCCGCTCGCTCTCCATCGCCGCCGCCTCCATCGTCGCCAAGGTGATGCGCGACCGCATGATGGCCCGCGCCGAGGACACCTATCCCGGCTACGGCTTCGCCATCCATGCCGGCTACGCCACCGAAGTGCACCGCAGGGCCATCACGGATATCGGCCCCTGCCGGCTGCACCGCATGAGCTTCCGCCCGCTCCGGCAGGACTGAGCCCGGGGGGACGGCTCCCGCCTGCCTGCACGACCGGGTCCTTGCAAATCAGATAAGTGTATGCTTATCTCATTCTCATGATCGAGAACGAGATATTCAAGGCGCTTGCCGATCCCACGCGCCGCGCGATCTTCAAGAAGCTGGCGGACGGCGCGATGAATGCCAGCGCGCTGCGCGAGGGCATGGAGATCAGCCAGCCCGCCATGTCCCAGCATCTGGCGGTGCTGCGCCAGGCGCGGCTGGTGCGCGAGGAGCGGCAGGGACGGTTCATCAATTACGAGGTCGACCCGGACGGGCTGGCGCGCATTGCCGGATGGCTCGCAAAATATCGGGCCTACTGGCCGGCGCGGATCGACGCCCTGAAGGATTTGCTGAAGGACATGGACCAATGAGCGACAGGCAGGCCGAGCAGGCGACGGATCTCGTGCTCGAATACGAGCTCGACGCACCGACCGAAAAGGTCTGGCGGGCCATCAGCATTCCCGCCTTTCGCGAAAGATGGCTGCCGGGCGGCGCGCTCGCCGACGCCGAGCCGGTCCTGACCGCGCCCGGCAAGGAAATCCGCTACAGGCTGCGGGACGATGAACCGCCCCATCTCGAAAGCCTCGTCGTGTTCCAGCTCCGTCCCAACGGGCAGGGCGGCACCACGCTCCGGATCGTCCATGGCCTTGCGGATGCACGCGTCGTGCCGCGGCCCGTCAACGACAATGGCAACGGCAACGGGCGCACGCTGATGCGCGCCGCCTGACCTAACCCACCCCTCCCCGAAACAATCCGGAAGACAGGAGTTCGCCCATGCGCGAAACGATGCAACTCGTCCCTATGGTCGTCGAGCAATCCAGCCGGGGCGAACGCTCCTTCGACATCTATTCCCGCCTGCTGCGCGAGAGGATCATCTTCCTCAACGGCGAGGTGAACGACACCGTCTCCGCGCTCGTCTGCGCACAGCTGCTGTTCCTGGAGGCCGAGAGCCCGCAGAAGCCGATCCAGCTCTACATCAACTCGCCCGGCGGCATGGTCACCAGCGGCTTTGCCATGTACGACACGATGCGCTACATCCGCGCGCCCGTTCACACGCTCTGCATGGGCACCGCCCGCTCGATGGGCTCGTTCCTGCTGATGGCCGGCGCGCCCGGCATGCGGGCCGCCCTGCCCAATGCCAGCATCCTCGTCCACCAGCCCTCCGGCGGCTTCCAGGGCCAGGCATCGGACATGCTCATCCACGCCGAGGAGATCCTGAAGACCAAGCAGCGCATGACGCGGCTCTATGCCCGCCATTGCGGGCGCAGCTACGAGGAGTTCGAAAAGGCCATGGACCGCGACCGCTTCATGACAGCCGAGGAGGCGCTGGAATGGGGCCTGATCGACCGCATTCTCACCGAGCGCGAGATCGGCGAGGCGTATCGGGCCAGCACATGACACGCCTTGTCATGGCATAGGCACAACGAAAAAAGGCCGGATCGCTCCGGCCTTTCTCAGATCGATCGTGCGGGCGACCTCAGTTGAGGCGGGCCTTCACTTCGCCGATGGCGTTGTCGAACAGTGCCTTGCCGGTCGCGGCATCGGCCTTGGTGGCGATGACCTTCTCGGCGGCGGCGACGGCGAGGTCGACGGCGGCGGCGCGCACGGCGTTGATCGCGTCGGCCTCGGCCTGGCGGATCTTCTGCTCGGAGAGCGCCGTCCGGCGGGTGACGTATTCCTCGGTCTTCTGCTTGGCCTCGGCCGTCAGGGCGCTCGCCTCGCGTTCAGCGGCGGCGACGATGCTGGCGGCTTCCGCCTCGGCATCCTTGCGCTTGCGCTGGTATTCGGCGAGCAGGTGCTGGGCCTCCTCGCGAAGACGCTTGGCTTCCGCCAGCTCGTTCTGGATCTTCTCCGCGCGGGCGTCGAGGCCCTTCGCCATCATGCCCGGCACCTTGAGGTAGGCGATGAGGGCAAGGAACAGCAGGAGGCCGACAAAGGCATAGAATGTTGCGTCGAATGCCATGGTGTCCTCCTTATTCGCCTGCGGCCGTCTTCACGGCGGAAGCGATCTCGGCCTTGGTGGCCTTGGCGCCGATGAGCTGCTCGACGAGGGCTGCCGTGGTTTCCTCGGCGATCGAGCCGACATCGGCAAGGGCCTTGGCCTTGATCTCGGCGATGCGGGTCTCGGCACCGGCGATCTTGTCCTGCAGCGAGGCTTCGATTTTGGCGCGCTCGGCGTCGGCCTTGGCCTTGGCTTCGTCGCGGGCGGTCGAGGCGATCGCATTGCCCTTGGCGCGGGCGCTGGCAAGGTCCTGCTCGTAGGACGCAATCGCGGCGTCGGCTTCCGCCTTCAGGCGGGAGGCTTCGTCGAGGTCCTGCGCGATGCGGTCATGGCGCGTCTCGAGGATGCCGCCGATGCGCGGAATGACGACCTTCGACATGAGAAGGTAGAACAGACCGAAGGTGATCGCCAGCCACAGGAGCTGCGATGCGAACGTGGTCTGGTCGAAGGGCGGGAAAACGCCGGTGGCGTGCTCGTCGCCATGGGCCACACCCGTTTCGGTGTGCACTTCGCCTGCCGGCTGGGCCGCATGCGTATCCGTCTCATGCGACGTCGCAGGGGTTTCCGCCTGGGCGATTTCGAAAGGGGTGGACTCGGCCGATGCCGGGGTCACGGACATGCTCACCTCCAGGGGGCACTCTCAGATCTTGTACGGAACGTACGATGGACCACGGCCCGGAGGCCA
This sequence comes from Shinella yambaruensis, assembly GCF_050859155.1. Lineage (NCBI taxonomy): Bacteria > Pseudomonadati > Pseudomonadota > Alphaproteobacteria > Hyphomicrobiales > Rhizobiaceae > Shinella > Shinella yambaruensis. Next base: position 721,343 of record NZ_CP150638.1, on the reverse strand, counting down.
TGGTCCAGTCCTCGGCCGATATCAGACGGCGAAGAGGAGGAGGAGAGCGATGAGCAGCGAGAAGATGCCCAGAGCTTCCGTAACGGCGAAGCCGAATACGAGACGGCCGAACTGGCTGTCAGCAGCAGACGGGTTGCGCAGAGCGCCGGCCAGGTAGTTGCCGAAGATGTTGCCGAGGCCGAGAGCCGTGCCGGCGAGACCGAACGTGGCAAGACCTGCGCCGATGAACTTTGCTGCTTCCGCTTCCATGTTGAACTCCTTGAATGGGTTGTTGCGGCTTATGAGCGGCGCCCGAGGGCGCCGACGACTGTTTCCTTAATGACCACCCGGATGCACGGCATCGTTGAGGTACATGCATGTCAGAACTGCGAAGACGTAGGCCTGCAGGAACGACACGAGGAATTCGAGACCGGTCAGGGCGACGGTCATGAGAAGGGGCAGGATCGCACCGGCGACACCGACGGCGCCGAGCGCGCCGAGCGAGGTGACGAAGCCGGCGAAGACCTTCAGCGTGATGTGACCCGCCAGCATGTTGGCGAAGAGACGGATCGACAGGCTGATCGGACGCGAGAGGAACGAGATGACCTCGATCGAGACGACCAGCGGCAGCAGCGCGCCGGGAACGCCGGACGGCACGAAGAGCTTCAGGAAGCCGAAGCCGTGCTTGTAGAAACCGTAGACGACCACCGTGCCGATGACGAGGATGGCCAGGGCGAAGGTGACGATGATCTGGCTGGTGACCGTGAAGAAATAGGGCACCATGCCGAGCAGGTTCGCCGTCAGCACGAACATGAAGAGCGAGAAGACCAGCGGGAAGAACTTCATCCCGTGGCTGCCCGCCCCTTCCCGGAGCATCGAGGCGATGAACTCGTAGGACATTTCCGAGACCGACTGCATGCGGCTCGGAACGAGGCCGCGCTGGCCGGTCGTGAAGTAGAGGAAGCCCGCGGCGGCCGCGACGGTGGCGACCATGAAGAGCGAGGCGTTGGTGAACGAGAAATCGATGCCGCCGATTTCGATCGGAACAATCTTGTTGACCAGGAACTGATGGGTCGGATCGTTTGCCACCGTCTATCTCTCTCGCTTGCCCGCCTTGCGGCGGAAGTCACCCATGAATGGGACAACGCCGTCAGGCGCCGTCCTTCGGTTTGGTCTCGTCCCGCCCGCTGCCGGCCTTGCCGGGCTCTCGCCCCGCCAGCCTGTCGACCGGATGGGGCGATGCCACCATGCCAGCCGCGCGCATGACGTTCAGAACGCCGGCACCGAAGCCGAGGAGCAGAAGAACGATCATCCCCCACGGCCCTGTACCTGCAAAATGGTCCAAAAGATAGCCCAGAAGCGCCCCGACGATGACAGCAGCGACGAACTCGCTCGAGAGCTTCATGGCCACCGCGTAGCCCTTGCGGCTCTCCGATGCCCGTGCCTCGGCGGCTCTATCCGCCCCGTCGTCCTTGCGCCGTTCCGCGAGTTCCGCATCCAGGCGCTTCAGCCGGTCTTCCAGACTTTTCTTCTGTTCGTCGGCCATGGCGTTCTCCCGTTTCGTTCCGCGGCGCTTTCGCCCCATTGCGGACATATTGAAGGCTAGGATTCAAGCCATATCCGACCCCTTTCGAAGTCGGGCGCAACATAGTTTTAGGTGCCGGCATAGTCAAGGCATGGCGAAGCTTTGCGCAGCAGCAAATATTATGAAATAAATCAATAGATTAGCCGGAATCACGCATCAGGCGCGACCGATCGTCCCGGGAATCGCGAAGGCTGTGGCGCGGACTCACCCCGCCCTGCCCCTCAGCGCTCCTCAGCTCCAGCCGCCGCCATAAGTGCGGTAGAAGATGTGCTTGCCGATCTTGGCCACCCGCTTCATCGTGCGGCCCCAGGGCGGGTTCACATAGGTCGCGTGGTAGTGGGTGGACGAGCCGACGTCGTCGAACCAGATCTTTCCGGCGGTGACCGCCATGGCGATCTCCTTGGCGGTCTTCCAGTGCCAGGGCGAGAGGATCAGGTCGGGAATGCGGTCGCAGGCGAAGGAGAACTGGCAGCGGTTGCGCCAGTTTTCGTTCTGGTAGACGACGCCGCAGATGGTCTTCGGATAGGCGGGGTTGCGCACGCGGTTGAGAATGACCTGCGCGACGGCGGCCTGGCCCTTCAGCTCCTCGCCGCGCGCCTCGAAATAGATGCCTTCGGCAAGGCACTTCTGCTCCTTGGCGGTGAAGACCTCCGCCGGCAGCGGCGTGGCCGCCCAGGCGTGATCGTCCGGCGAGATGTCGGGCACGAAGCGGCCGAGTTCCGTCTTCGGCTTGAGGATCGAATCGAAGGGCGATTCCCGGGCATAATCCGGCTCGACGCGGGCATAGGCGGTCGCCAGCACGTCGGCATTGTCGTTGGTGACGAGGCTTGCGATGACGGGCGAGACGCCGGGATTCCTGCGCACCGGCTCCTTCTTGTAGAAGGCGGTGGCGATCTCGATTTCCTTGCCCTTGATCTGCGGCTTGGCGAAGGCCATGCGCTGGCCGGTGTCGAAGGCGGGCGAGAGCAGGAAGCTGGTGCGATCGAGGATCGAGCCGGCGGCAAAGCCCTTCGGCGGCGTCACCGGCAGGACGGCGACGATGCGGCCCTTCTTGTCGCGGCGGTTGACGCGGTCCTCGTCGGGAATGCCGCCCTTGCCCTTGTGCTCGCTGCGCAGCGCCGCCGTGACGCCGCCCGGCAGCTCCACGCCCGCGCCGCTTTCGATGCCCCCAGTCGTCATGGCGTCGGCGAAGGCGATCTCGACCTCGTGAATGGAGCCGGCGGGCGAGCGGGTCAGCACCATGGTCTGGTTGCCGCCCTTGCGGTTGAGGCCGGCGAGATAGGTGGCAAGGTCCGTATGGGCGGCCGGCGTCGGAAAGGTGGCGACGAGGCCGAGGCCGACGGCCAGGGGGATTTTCCACTCCCGCTTCAGATAGGCGAGGAAGCGGCCGGCCGCCGCATGACGAATGTTACGCTTACGCAACTTCTTACTCCGCACGCATGCGCAGGCGCGCCGCCATTGTCGATGGCGTGTCCTCCTGCCCGAAACTGACTGTATGGGAGCCCTTCCGCGCCGAAGCACGGGCCCGAAGCGGCTCGTTGTCAGGGTAAAATGAAGCATTAACCTTGATGGTTGGTTAATGCTGATAAACGGCTTTCGGGGAGGCGTTCACCTCCCCTTCACGTTTTCGTCAGATCACGACATGCGAGCCGAGCTCGACCACGCGGTTGGTCGGCAGGCGGAAATAGTCGGACGGGTCGGTGGCGATGTTGGCGAGCGCGATGAAAAGCCGGTCCTGCCACATGGGCATGCCCGATTCGGCGTCGGGCACCAGCTTGCGGCGGCCGAGATAGAACGAGGTCGACATGATGTCGAACCTGTGCCCCGCCTTGCGCATCAGGCCGAGCGCCTGGGAGACGTTCTGCGTCTCCATGAAGCCGAAATGCATCTCGATGCGCGAGAACCGCTCCGAGATCTTCTCGACCGAGAACCGCTGGGCCGGAGCGACGCGCGGCGTGTTGGCGGTCTTGATCGTCAGGATGAAGTTGCGTTCGTGCAGGACGTGGTTGTGCTTGATGTTGTGCAGCAGCGCGGCGGGGGCGAAGTCCGGATCGCTGGTGAGGAAGATCGCCGTGCCGGTGACCTGCACCGGGGCATGCGCGCCGGGCCTTTCCACGGACTTGACGAAGGCGGGCAGCGGCACCTCGATGCGCCGGGTCTTTTCGCGCAGGATCCTCGTGCCGCGGGTCCAGGTCCACATCAGGACGACGACGGCGCCGGCGATCATGACCGGCACATAACCGCCGTCGACCACCTTGAGCAGGTTCGCGCCGAGGAAGGTGAGTTCGAGCAGGAAGAGCGGCAGCAGCGCCGCGGCGGCGGCAAGCGGCGTCCAGCGCCAGCGCCTGCGCAGGAACTCGAAGGCAAGCACGGTCGTCACCACCATCGCCCCGGTGACGGAAATGCCGTAGGCGGTCGCCAGCGCTTCCGAGGAACCGAATATGAAGACGAGCAGCATGACGCCGAAGAGCAGCACCGTGTTGACGCCCGGCAGATAGATCTGGCCGGTCTGGGTCTCGGACGTGTGGAAGATCTCCATGCGCGGCAGGAAACCGAGATGGATCGCCTGGCGCGTCAGCGAGAAGGCGCCGGTGATGACCGCCTGGCTGGCGATGATCGTCGCGAAGGTCGCAAGGACGACGACCGGCAGCAGCGCCCATTTCGGGAACATCAGGAAGAACGGATTGGCGATCGTCTCGGGATGGGAAAGCACCAGCGCGCCCTGGCCGAGATAGTTCAGCGTCAGCGCCGGGAAGACCAGGCAGAACCAGGCCCACTGGATCGGCCGCCGGCCGAAATGGCCGAGGTCCGCATAGAGCGCCTCCGCCCCCGTCACCGTCAGGAAGACCGCCCCCAGCACGACGAGGCCGACATAACCTTCGTTATACATGAACAGCACGGCATAATACGGGTTGAAGGCGGCCAGGATGCCGAGGTCGTCGCTGATATGGCTGATGCCGCCGAGGCCCATGACGATGAACCAGAGGGCGGTGATCGGGCCGAAGAACTTCGACACGGCGGCCGTGCCCCAGGACTGCACGGCAAACAGCATGACGAGGATGACGACGGAGATCGGCACGATATAGTCGTCGAGCGTCGGCGTCACGAGCTTCAGGCCCTCGACGGCGGAAAGGACGGACAGCGCCGGCGTGATCATCGCATCGCCGATGAAGAGCGCCGCGCCGGCCGCCCCCATGAAGAAGAGCACGGTGGCATGCCGGCCCGCGGTCTTCGTGAGAAGCGCCAGCAGGGAGAGCGTGCCGCCCTCGCCGTGGTTGTCGGCGCGCAGCAGGAAGAGCACGTATTTCAGCGTGACGATGACCGTCAGCGTCCAGATCATCAGCGAGATGAGGCCGACGACCTCCTCGCGCACGAGACCGTCGCCGGCGACCGGGCGCAGCGCCTCGCGCAGGGCATAGAGCGGGCTCGTGCCGATGTCGCCATAGACGACGCCGACGGAGCCGAGCGCGAGAAGGAACAGCGTGCGCGCCCTGCTGCGGGAATGCGGAGCGCCGGCGGCATGTGCTTGCATGGGACGATCAGGCCTAGAGCCAGCCTTTCCAGCGGAAGAAGAAAAAGGGGAGGATCGCCGACAGCACCATGGCGGCCAGCGTCAGCGGATAGGCCGCGGGGATGTGCAGTTCCGGCATGAACTCGAAGTTCATGCCGTAGGTCGATGCGATCAGCGTCGGCGGCAGCAGCACGACGGAGGCGATCGAGAAGATCTTGATGATGGCGTTCTGCTCGAGGTTGATGAGGCCGAGCGAGGCATCGAGCAGGAAGGTGATGTTGCCGGCGACGAAATTGGCGTGCTCGGAGAGCGACTGTACGTCCCGCGTCACCGTGCGGCAGAGCTCCAGGCTCTCGCGATCGGACTGCAGCGCCGGCAGGCCATGCAGGAAGGTCAGGACACGCGAGAGCGACATCAGGCTGTCACGCGTCTTGGCGACAAGGCGGTGGAGCGCGGAGACCTGCACGACGCGGTCCTCCAGATAGCGCGGCGGGCGGCGGCTCAGATGCCGCTTGTCGCCGAACACTTCGAGCGAGAGCTTGTCGGCGCGCGAAACCGCGATCTCGAGGATTTCGGCGGTGCGGTCGGCGATGGTTTCCAGAAGCCGCGTGATCATCACGATGGGCGTGCCGCAGCCGCCCGGAATGCGGTGCATCGCGCTCTTGAAAAGGGAGAAGGAGCGCGGCTCGGCATAGCGCACCGTCAGCAGCCGGTCCGGCGTGAGGATGAAGGCAACGTCGGTCAGGTGCGGCAGGTCGCTTTCCGCCTTCACCATCAGCGAAGCCGTCATGTAGGCAGCATTGCCGTCCGTATAGAGCCGGCTCGACGGCTCGATGTCCTTCAGTTCGTCGCGCGTCGGCACGTCGATCGACAGGACCCGCTCGATCACGGCCTCGTCGTTGCGGGTGGGTTCGAGCAGATCGACCCAGACGGCGCCGGCAAGGGCCTCGGCGGCCGCAGAATCGGTTTCTGCCGGCAGGGCGCGCGCCTCGCCGTTGGGGCGGAAAACCGTGATCACCGGCGAATGGCTCCGGGAAGGACCATCGCTCACACTCCTGACTGGACGCCACGCTTCAGCGGTCGGCCGCGCATATTGCGCGGCACAACATAAAAAGCAAGGACCCTGCTTTTGGTTCCATCGGCGTGTGCACGGGAGCTTACCCCCTCTGCCCTGCCGGGCATCTCCCCCTTGAGGGCAGGGCTATCGCATATGGAATTCGACCTTGCCGTTTTCCCCTTCTCCCCCGCGGGGAGAAGGTGGCCCGAAGGGTCGGATGAGGGGGTGGCTCCGACGGTTCGTTTGTGTTGCGGCACTCCCCCTCATCCGCCTGCCGGCACCTTCTCCCCGCGGGGGAGAAGGGGATGGGGCTACCGTTTTCCTCCATGCAATGGCCCTGCCCTCAAGGGGGAGATGCCCGGCGGGGCAGAAGGGGGTCGAATGAAATCGACGCCACTATTCGAAGACGATCGCCGGCGCGCCGCGCGCGCCCTTGCCCTCGATCGCCTGGAGTTCCTGCCAGACGCGGGTGGCGATCGCGCGATAGGTCTTCGCCGCCGCGCCATCCGGATTGGAAACGACGACGGGCGTGCCGGCATCGGAAGTCTCGCGGATATCCATGGTCAGCGGCACCTCGCCGAGGAACGGCACGCCGATGCGCTCGGCCTCCTTGCGCGCGCCGCCATGGCCGAAGATGTCGTAGCGGTTGCCGGTATCGGGCGCGATGAAATAGCTCATGTTCTCGACGATGCCGAGCACCGGCACCTCGACCTTCGAGAACATGTTGAGGCCCTTGCGCGCATCGATGAGGGCAAGGTCCTGCGGGGTGGAGACGATGACGGCGCCGGCAAGCGGCACCTGCTGGGCCATGGTGAGCTGCGCATCGCCCGTGCCCGGCGGCATGTCGACGACGAGCACGTCGAGCTCGCCCCAGGCGACCTCGCGCAGCATCTGCATCAGCGCCGACTGGATCATCGGCCCGCGCCAGATCATCGCCACCTCCTCGTCGACGAGGAAGCCCATGGACATGACCTTGATGCCGTAGTTCTCCATCGGCTTGATCGTACGGCCTTCGAGCTGCTGCGGCCGGCCGGAGATCTTCAGGAGCCGCGGCATGGACGGGCCGTAGATATCGGCGTCGAGGATGCCGACGCGAAGGCCGTTCGCCTTCAGCGCCAGGGCGAGGTTGACGGAGGTGGTGGATTTTCCGACGCCCCCCTTGCCCGACGCGACGGCGATGATGGCGCCGACGCCGGGAATGCCGGACTTCGCGCGCTGCGGCGGCTGGCCGGGCGCGGCATGGGCATGGCCGGCATGGCCGTGCGCATCGCCGCGGCCGGGCGGCGGCGGGGTCGGCGCGCGGGCGGCGGCGGGGCCGGAAGCGGCGCGCTTGTCCGCCGTCAGCGCCACCATGGCAGCCTTGATGCCGGGGATTTCCTTGACGACGCGCTCGGCGGCGGCGCGCATCGGGTCGAGCTCGCGGGCGCGCTCGGCCGGCACGGTGATCGAGAAATAGGCCTTGCCGTCGGAGATGAAGACATCCGAGACGAGGCCGAGGTCGACGATGTTGCCGTCCATGTCCGGGCCGCGCACCGTGCGCAGCCGTTCCAGCACCTGTTCCTTGCTTACATCCGTCATGAAACCCTCGATCGACCCGTCGCGGCATCAGGCCGCGGCCCTTTTTTCCGTAGATAGTGCACGGAAAGGCGCTCGCCAAACGTTTTCGCCCGTGACCGAAAGCCTCGGCTCCCGCTCAGGCGATCAGCCCGCGGCGGATGGCCTTGACCACGGCTTGGGTGCGATTGACCGCCTCCAGCTTGCGCGTGACCTGGTTGAGGTAGTGGTTCACCGTATGCTCGGACAGGCCGAGGATTTCGGCGATCTCCAGGCTGGTCTTGCCCGCCGCGGTCCAGCTGAGGCACTGGATCTCGCGTTCGGTGAGCACGACCTGGCCGGATTTCCAGGCCGCGCCGATCTCCGCGAGCCGGTTGAAGAGGTGGACGGAGATCATCTGCAGCATCAGCCGCTCGTCGCGGCCGAGTGTCGGGCTCTCGCCGCCCCAGACGACGGCGCCGCGATTGCCGAGCGCATCGTGCACGGGGAAAAAGTGGCCGGCCAGCATGCCGTGGCTGGTCATGGCGCCGACCAGCTCGGTGAAATCCAGCTGCTCGGAGGATTCGCCGATCCATTCCCGCATGTCATAGGAGAACGGCACGGTGGTAAGCCGTAGCTTACGGATGCCGGCGCTGTGGCGAACCATGCGCAGCGCATCGTATTTTCCGAGGATTTCCTGCGGCCAGTTGCTGACGATGGAATAGGCCGACAGCTTCTCCGCCTCGAAGCCCGGCAGGTTGAAGACGATGAAAAATTTGAGCCCGTATTCCTCGCACTTGCGCCGCATATAGCGCACGATGTCGAACTGCGTTTCGAGAGCGGCGATCTCGCTGCCTTCGTCCCGTAGCTGGTTGTCGGTGCTGCTCGTTTCGTCAGCCGTCATGGTCCCCCGCAATTTTGTTCTTAGCCTTGGGCATTTGGAGCGGAACCGCACGCATTCCAGAAAGTCGCAAGGTTTTTTTATGCATCAGTTCAAAAGCCCAGCGCGAATCGCCTTGGCGACCGCCTGGACCCGGTTGACGGCATCGAGCTTGCGCGTCGCCCGGTTGAGATAATGATTGACCGTATATTCCGAAAGGCCGAGGATTTCAGACATTTCCACGCTCGTCTTGCCGGCCGAGGCCCAGGACAGGCACTCGATCTCGCGGCGCGAGAGCGAAACGTTCTGCCGGCGGCCGGCGCGCAGCTCGACGACTTCGGTGAAGATGAGGTTCGCGACCGCGTTGAGTTCGGCCATCTCACGCGGGTTGAGCACGTCGCGCGTGCCGCCGAAGGCCAGCGCGCCGCGCAGACCCACCGAATTGTGGGCCGGGAAATAGGCCCCGCGCGACAGGCCGTGCCGTTCGAAGAGGCTCGCCGCGATCGCCGCCTTGCCATCGGCCCTGCGCCGGTTCGTGCGGTCCGCATCATAGGTGAAGGGGTTGGTGCTCTGGCGCAGGCGCTCGATGACGGGGCTGCCGAAGATCAGGCCGGCATGGTCGTATGTCTTGAGCATCTCGTCCGGCCAGGACGTCAGCAGCACGTTGGAGGAGAAGTCGGTCGAGGTTTCCGACGGGACGTTGATCAGGAGGTAGCCGCGAAGGCCATAGTGCTTGGCAAGGCTGTCCAGCGTCTCGGCGACGTCTTCCTGCGAGCCCAGCGTCGCCGGATCCGGGTCCCGCCGATGCCGGAACCGCGCAGACGCCGTATGAAATCGATCCGCCATATCCATCTTCCTTCAGCACGCACGCGCCCGTGCGGCAAAAATGCCGTCACAATGCACTGCTTGCTCCAGGAACCCCCGTATCCCAATGCAAGTATGTTCGATGAACCGCGCCTCAAGTCCGCGGCGAGCGACGCAACTCGTGAGCTGGTCGTGAGGGAAGCTAATGATGCCCCAACTCCACGTCCAGCGCGATTTTCTAATTTACCGTAAAATGGCGCCATAAGACAACCATGCCATCATTTACGGACCTTGCCTCTCGACTTACCGTTGCGGACCGAGGCGGGCCGACAATTCCGCCATGATGGCGCCGGCCGCATGCCGCACGCGCGGCGCCCAGTCGTCGAGCTGCGCCTCACCGACGCGATAGGCCGGCCCCGTCACGGAAACGCCGGCAACGAGCGCGCGGCCGGCGTCGAAGACCGGGGCGGCGACGCAGCGGATGCCCGGTTCGTGCTCCTCCCGGTCGAAGGCGATGCCACTCAAACGGATCTGCGCCAGCTCGTCGAGCAGCGCCGCGCGGCTGGTGATCGTCTGCGGCGTGAACCGGCGGAACTCCAGGCCGGACAGGAGGGCGTCGAGCGCCTCGGCATCCAGCGCGGCGAGCGCCGCCTTGCCGACGCCGGTGCAATAGGCCGGCGAGGCATTGCCGATCTGCGAGTTCATGCGCACGGCCTGCCGGCTCTCCACCTTGTCGAGATAGATGATCTCCCGCCCGCGCAGGACGCCGAGATGCACGGTCTCGCCGGTCTGCCGGTGCAGCGCCTCGAGGAAGGGCGCGGCAACGGCGCGGAACTCGTTGCGCGCCCAGCTGGCGGAGGCGAGCTTCAAGAGGCGCAGGCCCGGCACATAGGCATGGTCGGGGCGCAGCTCCAGCAACCCCTCCTGCACCAGATGGGAGAGCTGGCGGTGCAGCGTGCCGCGCGGCTGGCCGCTGACGGCGAGCACATCAGTGAAACGCATCGGGCGCTCGGCGAGCGCCACGGTCTCCAGGACGGCCATCGCCTTGCCGAGCGTGCCGGTGCCCCCCTCCTCGTCCCGCTCGTTCGCCATTGCCACATCCCCGCTCGTCCCTTGACAGGCTGCCATGGTAACGAAATAATTCCGAATAATCAAACTCAGTTCCAAATAATGGAATTTTCTGGAGACCATCGATGACGGGGCGTTATCCGGACCTTGCAGGACAGGGCGTGCTCGTCACCGGCGGCGGTTCGGGCATCGGCGCGGCGCTGGTCAGGGGTTTTACCGCTGCCGGCGCCCGCGTCGCCTTTCTCGACATTGCCGAGGTGGAGAGCCGCACCCTGGTCTCGGAACTCGAAGGCAGGGTCGGGCACCTGCCCCATTACATACGGACGGACCTGCGTGACATCGATGCGCTGCGCAGGGCGGTCGATGAAGCGGCCGCTGTGCTCGGTGGCCTCAGCGTGCTCGTCAACAACGCGGCGCGCGACGACCGGCACGATCTGGAGACCGTGGAGCCCGACTATTGGGACGAGAACCAGGCGGTGAACCTGCGCCACCACTTCTTCGCCGCCCAGGCCGCCGCACCGCATATGCGGGCAGCCGGCGGCGGGGCGATCGTCAATTTCTCCTCCATCGCCTTCCTGCTCAACATGGGCGAGTTTCCCGGCTATGCCACCGCCAAGGCCGGCATTGTCGGCCTCACCAAGTCGCTCGCCGGCCGGCTCGGGCCGGACAATATCCGCGTCAACGCCATCCTGCCCGGCATGGTGCTGACCGAACGGCAGAAGCGCCTGTGGATCGACGAGGCGGCGGTGGCCGGCGGCATCGCCCGCCAGTGCCTGAAACGCTCGCTCATCGCCGACGACATGGTCGGCCCCTGCCTTTTCCTGGCGTCGGACGCCTCCGCCGCCATAACCGCACAAACGCTCATCGTCGACGGAGGCATGCTCTGATGACCACACCCGAACCCGCTTATGTCGCGGTCGACTGGGGGACCTCCAGCTTCCGCCTCTGGCTCATCGGCAAGGACGGCGACGTGCTCGCCGAACGCCGCAGCGGCGAAGGCATGACGACCGCCGCCCGCACCGGCTTTGCCGAGGTGCTGCAAAGCCACCTTGCCGCCGTCTTGGCACCCGCCGGCCTGCCGGTGCTGATCTGCGGCATGGCCGGGGCCAAACAGGGCTGGATAGAGGCCGGCTATCTCGATACGCCCGCCGCGCTTGCCGACATTCCCGCCGCCGCCGTGCGCATTCCCGGCGCTTCCGCTGACATCCGCATCCTGCCCGGCCTTGCCCAGCGCGACGCGGCCGCGCCCGATGTCATGCGCGGCGAGGAGACCCAGCTTCTCGGTGCCGCCGCCACGCTGGGTGAAGGCGACCACCTCGTCTGCATGCCCGGCACGCACAGCAAGTGGGTGCGCCTTTCCGGCGGAAAGGTCGCGGGGTTCTCCACCTTCATGACCGGTGAGCTGTTCGAGGCGATCGCCAGGAACACGATCCTCAGCCACGCCATCGCCGAGACCGTGGCGATTGCCGGCGACAACGCCGCCTTCCGCGCCGCAGTCGTGCGCATGGTGGCCAATCCGGCGCTTGCAACGAGCCAGATCTTCTCCGTGCGCGCCGGCTCGCTGATCGCGGGGCTTTCGCCGGTGGATGCCAAGGCACGCCTTTCCGGCACGCTGATCGGGCTGGAGATCGCCGGAGCCCTCTCCCTCGTCGCCGAGGGCACGCCCGTCATGCTCGTCGTGTCCGGCGGGCTCGGCGCACTCTACAAGGACGCCCTTGCCGCCGCCGGCATCGCCCCCACCGTCATCGATGCCGATACCGCCGTGCGCGACGGCCTTGCCGCAGGCGCGAAAGCCCTCTGGTCCCTTTGAACATGAACTGCAACCCATTCCGCTCACCCCGGACCTGCTCCCGAGAAAGCTGAACCGATGAACCGCATCCCCTTCCCCCCGATGAAATACCCGCTGATCGCCATCCTGCGCGGCCTGAAGCCGGGCGAGGCCCAGGCTGTCGTCGGCGCCCTAATCGAGACGGGTTTCACCGCGATCGAGATCCCGCTGAACTCGCCCGATCCCTTCGCCTCGATCGAGACCGCCGCGAAGATGGCGCCGGAGGGCTGCCTGATCGGTGCCGGCACGGTGCTGACCGTCGCGGATGTCGACCGGCTCGCCGATGTCGGCGGGCGGCTGATGGTGAGCCCGAATGTCGAGCCCGACGTCATCGCCGCCGCCGCCGCCAAGGGCATGGTGACGATGCCGGGTGTCTTCACGCCGACCGAAGCGCTCGCCGCCGCGCGCGCCGGGGCGACGGGACTCAAGTTCTTTCCCGCCAGCGTGCTCGGTCCTGCCGGCATCCAGGCGATCCGCGCCGTGCTGCCGGCCGACCTGGAGATCGCGGCCGTCGGCGGCGTCTCGGAGAAGAACTTCACCGACTATGCCGCCATCGGCATCCGCAGCTTCGGCCTCGGCTCCAGCCTCTACAAGGTGGGCATGGGCGCCGACGAGGTGCGCGCCCGCGCCCGCGCGACGGTCGAGGCCTATGACGCGGTCTATGGAGGCGGAAAATGAGCGAGACCCATTCCTTCAACGGCCGCATCCTGTGCGAGACGGCCTGCGAGCTCGGCGAAGGCCCGACCTACGATCCGGCGACGGGCAAGGCCTACTGGTTCGACATCATGGGCCGCACGCTGCATGAACTGCACCTTGCGACGATGACCAAGGCGACGCATGCCCTGCCCTTCCTCGGCAGCGTGCTCGCCGTCGTCGATCCGGAGCGCCAGCTCATCGTCTCCGACCAGGGGCTTTTCCTGCGCAGGGTCGCCGATGGAGCGCTCAGTCCCTTCGTCACGCTGGAGGACAAGGCGCAGAACCGCTCCAATGACGGGCGCGTGCATCCGTCCGGGGCGCTCTGGGCGAGCACGATGGGCCGCAAGGCGGAAAAGCATGCCGGCGCAATCTATCACATTGCCGGCGGGACGGTGACGAAGCTCTTTTCCGACATCACCATCCCGAACGGCATCTGCTTCTCGCCGGATGGCCGCATCGGCTATTTCACAGATACGGACGTCAACCATCTGATGCGCGTCGCGCTCGACCCGAAGACCGGCCTGCCCGCCGGCGCGCCCGAGGTCCTCGGCGACGAGACCGGCACGCCGGGCGGCATCGACGGTTCGGTCTGCGATGCGGACGGGCTGATCTGGAACGCGCGCTGGGGCGCAAATGCGGTCGATGTCTACAAGCCCGACGGCACGAAGATCGCCCGCCATCTGGTGCCGGCCGCGCAGGCGAGCTGCCCGGCCTTCATCGGCGACAAGGCCGACCGGCTGCTGGTGACATCCGCCTGGCAGGGCATGGACGCGGCCGCACGCCTTGCCGATCCGCATGCCGGCCAGACCTTCGAACTCGGCCTTGCGGTGAAGGGGCGTTTCGAGCCGGCATTCGCGATCTGAAGATACATCCGGCTGGAGCGGGCCGCGGCCCTGCGCCCGCTTCCCGCGTCAAAAATGCATGGCGGCAATCAAAAAGAAGGCAATTTTCATCGGAACCAAAATCGGATGTCGCCGTTCCTTGTCCATCAGCCGGTGCGGACGGCCCCTCTAAAGACCGCCGCGCCTTGATGCCAACGAGACGAAAGGCAGGTTCAAGATGACCAATAAACTTCTCACTTCCGTTGCCGCTGGTGCACTCTTCCTCGGCGCGGCCCTGGCCCCGGCAGCCTTTGCGCAGGACACCAACCAGCCGGCCGCCGGCGAAACCCAGACCCTGGAACAGCAGCCGGGCATGACCGGTGACGACGCCACGGGCACCACGCCCGGCGACACCGCAGCAACCCCGACCACGCCGACGACCGAGGATACGGCCCAGACGCCGGAAACCGGCACGGCCACCGAAGATACGGCTCAGACCCCGGCAACGACCCCGACCGAGGACACGGCGCAGGCGCCGGCTGCCGGCGGTGACTATCTGACGGCCCAGTCGCCGGAACAGATCAGCGCCAACACCTATCTCGGCCAGGCCGTCTACAACAGCGCCGATGAAAGCATCGGCAAGATCTCCGACCTGATCATGGAGAAGGACGGCGGCATCACCGCAGCCGTTGTCGGTGTCGGCGGCTTCCTGGGCATCGGCGAAAAGTGGGTCGCCGTTCCGTTCGAGAAGATCTCGATCACGCAGATCCCGGATTCGGACGATGTCAAGCTGACGACGACCGAAACCGCCGAGAGCCTGCAGGCCGCGCCGGAATTCAAGACCACGGCGCAGCAGGTTGCCGAACGCCAGGCCACGACCCCGGTCGATACCTCGACGACCTCGTCGACGACCGACACGGGCACGGCTCCGGCCACCCAGCCGGTCGAATAATCCGGCAGGTTCATTCTGATCTCCAGCCCGGTGGCCATCCCTGCGCCACCGGGTTTTTCTTTTGCACCATTCTTTTTTTGGCGTGCGCGTTTACCCCCCTCTGCCCTGCCGGGCATCTCCCCCTCAAGGGGGGAGATTGGATGGAGGACCATTTCGCCCATCTCCAGCGTTGCGATTCGAGCAGGTTTCCTGCTCCTTGCCGATCTCCCCCCCTTGAGGGGGAGATGCCCGGCAGGGCAGAGGGGGGAGCAGCCGCAAATGCGCGCTTGAAACTCCTTCAATACCAGGCGTCAGCTTCAATACCAGGCGTCGGCCATCGCGGCCTTCTTGCGGTCCATGTAGTCGCAAAGCGCCTCGTCGATGGCGGCATCGAGCGGGGGCGCCTGGTATTCGGCGAGCGTCTTCTTCCACTGGCGGTTGGCGCGGGTCGCCATGTCCGTCGAGCCGCCCTCCTCGCTCCATTTCTCGAAGGGCTCGTTGTCGGAGAGGGCCGAATCCCAGAAGGCGGTCTGGTAGTTGCGCATCGTATGGTCGCAGCCGAGGAAATGGCTGCCGGGGCCGACCTGGAGGAAGGCGTCCATGGCCAGCGTGTTGTCGTCCACCGTAACGCCGGCGAGATAGGAATGCAGCGCGCCGCAAAGGTCGGCATCCATCACGAACTTCTCGTAGGACATGGAGAGCAGGCCATCGAGGAAGCCGGCGGAATGCAGGATGAAGTTGGCGCCGCAATGCACCGCCGACAGCATGGACATCAGCCCTTCCTGCATGGCCTGGCCGTCCGGCAGCTTGGAGTTCGAGAAATTGCCGGCGCAGCGCAGCGGCAGCTTCAGGCGCCGGGCAAGCTGGCCGACGACCATGGAACCGATGGCCGGCTCCGGCGTGCCGAAGGTGGGCGAGCCGGAGCGCAGCGACATGGAGGAGAGGAAATTGCCGAAGATGACCGGCGCGCCCTTCCTTTCAAGCTGGGTCAGCGCGCAGCCGGCCAGCGTTTCGGCGAAGGACTGGGCGATGGCGCCGGCATTCGTCACCGGTCCCATGGCGCCGCCGAGAATGAAGGGC
Source organism: Shinella yambaruensis (assembly GCF_050859155.1). Classification (NCBI taxonomy): domain Bacteria; kingdom Pseudomonadati; phylum Pseudomonadota; class Alphaproteobacteria; order Hyphomicrobiales; family Rhizobiaceae; genus Shinella; species Shinella yambaruensis. The sequence goes on along the minus strand of NZ_CP150638.1, from coordinate 705,570 downwards.
ACGATGACGGCGGCCTGGTTGGCGCGGGCATAGGCGCGCAGGGATTTCGTCATCGTGCCGTCCCAGACGAGCGGCGAATTGACGTTGACATTGCCGAGGATGACGCAGTTCTTGTCGACGAAATCGGCGCCGAACAGGATGCGCGCCATGTCGATGGAATCCTCCGCGCGCTCCTCCGCGGTGATCGAGCCCATGAAGGCGCGGTCGGAATATTTGATGTGGCTGTAGACCATGTCGAGATGGCGCTTGTTGACGGGAATGTCGACCGGCTCGCAGATCGTGCCGCCGGAATGATGCAGCCAGGGGCTCGACTGGGCGAGCTTGATGAAGTTGCGGAAGTCCTCCAGCGTGCCGTAGCGCCGGCCCTTGTCGAGATCCATGACGAAGGGCGAGCCATAGGCCGGCGAGAAGACCACCTTGTTGCCGCCGATCTCGACATTGTTGGCGGGGTTGCGGGCGTGCTGGGTGAACTCGGCGGGCGCGGAGGAGACGATCTCGCGCAGCATGCCGGGCTCGAAGCGCACGAGCAGGCCCTCCACCTTCGCACCGGCGCGCTTCCAATGGTCGATGGCGGCGGGATCGTCGCGGAACTCGATGCCGACCTCGGCCAGGATGCGGTCCGCCGCCCGCTCGATCTTCTGCAGGTTCTCTTCCGACAACACGTCGTAGGTCGGGATGCCCCGCACGATATAGGGCACGCCGAGCGCCTTGGCACCACCCTCCCGCCGGGCCGGACGTCCCCTCACTCTGCGTGCCGGTGCTTCGATCGTCGCTGCGTCTGCCATTGCCGCCTCCATAATCCAGAACGAGGCTAGGCGTGATTGAGCGCCTTGTGACGCTGGAAAAAACTTACGAAGACTATAAGCTGCATTTATGGAAACCCTGCGCCGCCTGCTCCCCTCCGCCTCCAGCCTCATCATCTTCGAGGCCGCCGGGCGGCACCAGAACTTCACCCGCGCCGCCGCCGAGCTCGGCATGACGCAGGCGGCCGTCTCCTATGCGGTGCGCAATCTCGAGGAGCAGCTGGGCGTGGCGCTCTTCCACCGCATCCACCGCGCCGTGGAGCTGACCGATGCCGGCGAGCGCTTCCATGCGGACGTGACGCTCGGCCTGTCGCGCATCCAGAAATCGGCGGAGGATATCCGCGCCAAGGGGCGCGAGGCGAATGTGACGCTTGCCGCCTCCACCGCCTTCGCCTCGATGTGGATGCTGCCGCGGCTTGCCAAGCTGCGCGCCGACCTTCCCGATATCGACCTGCGCATCCAGACCAGCGTGCGCGACCTCGACCTCGACGAGGAGCCGATCCCGCTCGGCATTCGCGGCGGCGACCCGGCGAAATGGCCGCGCTACCATGCGGCGCTGCTGGCGCCGGAAGTGATCGCGGCCGTCGCGAGCCCGGCCTTCGTGGAAAGCCGCGGGCACCCGACGACGCCGGAAGAACTGCTGAAGCTGCCCCTCATCCACCTGGAGGAGCCGGTGCGGGCGGCCTGCGACTGGCCGGAATGGTTCGCAAGCGCGGGCGTGCGCTACCCGGCGCAGGCCCGCCGGCTCGCCATCAACGATTATGTGCTGGTGATCCAGGCCGTGCTGGCGGGGGAAGGCGTCGCGCTCGGCTGGCGGCACCTGATCGACGGGCAGGTGCGCTCGGGCGCGCTCGTCACCGTCGGCGGCCATGTGCTGAGGACGGATGACGCCTTCCACGTCGTCTGGCCGCGCTCGCGCGAACTCAACGGCCCGGCCCGGCGGGTGCGGGACTGGCTGCTGGAGGAAGGCCGGCTGGCCCGGAGCGGCGAGGCCTGAGCGTCAGCGGCGCAGGACCGGCCGCACCTCTTCGTGGAAGAAGCGGAAATAGGAAGTGATCTGCGCGAGCGCGTTGGTCGACAGCTTGTACTGGATGCCGAGGCGGCCGTTGGAATACCAGCACACCGTGCCGCTGAGGCGGCCCAGTTCCTCGCTCTCGACCGTCACCAGTTGGCCGGCCATGGCCTGGATGGGCTTCTCCACGTCGAAGGCCATGCCCGTCGGAGAGAGGTCGATGACGCGCGCACGCGTCGTTTGATGCATCACCCGCACCGTCGCGAAAATACGCACCTTGGAACGGTCGCTCGCCCTGACGGGCATATCCTTGATGGTCGTCATCCGTGGCTCCCCTCACGAACATTCACAGTGGAGCCACCATAACAGAGGCTGCTTGCCACCCGGCTAAACAAATGCCTGCAATTTTACGGAAGTGGTCTATTCGGGGACGGCGCCTCAGCAGACCGCCCGGCCCTCGACGCTGACATAACGATCGGAGAGGAAGCGCATGGTGGCAACGGCATCCTGCGGCTTGCCGTAGAAATAGCCCTGCCCCATGCCGCAGCCGAGCGCCTTCAGCTTCAGCGCCTCGGAAAAATCCTCGATGCCTTCGGCGACGACGGCAAGATCGAGGCCCTCGCACATGGCGACGATCGCCTTGATGATGTGCTCGGAGGCCTTGTCGTTGGAAATGCGCGAGACGAAGGCGCGGTCGATCTTCACCTTGTCGAAGGTGAAGTCGCGCAGGCGCCCGAGGCTCGACTGGCCGGTGCCGAAATCGTCGAGCGAGATGCGCACGCCCGCCGCGCGCAGCTCCCCGACGATCTTCTGCGCCGTGTCGGCATCCGTCATCACGGCGGTCTCGGTGATCTCCAGCTCCAGCCGGCGCGGATCGAGCCCGGCGCGGTTGAGGATCGCCAGCGTGTTGAAGGCCGTCTTCGGGTCCATCAGCTGGGCGGAGGAGAGGTTGAAGGAGAGGAAGAGCTCCTTCGGCCAGGACAGCGCCGTCTCGGCCGCCTTGCGCAGCAGCGTATCGGACAGCGCATCGATGAAGCCGCGCTCCTCGGCAAGCGGCACGAAGGTGGCGGGCGAGACATAGCCGAGATCGGCATCGCACCAGCGGGCAAGCGCCTCGAAGCCGACGACCGTGTCGTCGCGCAGGCTGACGATCGGCTGGAAATGCACGTCCACCTCATTGGCGATGATGGCATTGCGCAGCGCCTGCTCGAGCTGCGTGGCGCGCTTCATCTCCTGGGCGATCTCCTGGGAATAGACGGTGATCTGGCCGCGGCCGCGGCGCTTGGAGCGATAGAGGGCCGTATCCGCGCTCTTCAAGAGCTCGGTGAAATCCGCGCCGGCGAAGGGGAAGATGGCAAAGCCGAACGAGGCCGAAAGGCGCACATTGCGGTCGCCGAGGTCGAAGGGGGCCGACAGCACCTCGCGCAGCATCTGGCCGATCTTCTCCGCGCCCTTGCGCTCGAAAACGAGCGGCAGCACGAAGGCGAACTCGTCACCGCCGTGGCGGGTGACGGTGGCGCCGTCGGGAATGCAGGCCTTCAGGCGATGGGCCACCTGGCAGAGGATCTCATCGCCCGCGCGCGGGCCGAAAAGGTCGTTGATCGGCTTGAAGCCGTCGAGATTGGCGATGCCGATGGCAAACGGCGCGGGGTCCTCCTCGCGCTCCTTGGCGATCTGGCGCACCTTGTCGCGCAACCGGTAGAGGTTGCCGAGCCCCGTCAGCGGGTCCGTATAGGCCATCGCATGGAGGTCGGTCTGGGAAACATCCAGCGCTGCAGGATCAGCAGACTTCATCAATGATTTCCCGTACTTGCACGCGACCTCCGAGGATGGTTCCACGATGAGGCATGATCGTTAACAAAAACATAGCAAACGATCGTCACTCCTGCCCACCTGCCTCCCCAAATCTGGGGAGTTGACCGGCCCCATTCAACCTATGCGACAGATTTCTCCGGCTGACGGCCGGCATAGCGCCGGTAGATCGCCTCGATCATGTCCGGGCTGACCGGCTTGGTGATGTAGTCGTCCATGCCGGCGTCCATGCAGTTCTGCATGTCGACATTGAGCGCCTGGGCGGTGACGGCGACGATGGGTGTGTGGGTGCCCGTCAGCTCCTCGGCCTCGCGGATCTCCATCGCCGCATCGATGCCGTTCATCACGGGCATGGAAATGTCCATCAGCACGAGGCGCGGCTGGTGCTTGCGCCAGAGCATCACCGCCTCCTCGCCGTTCTCGGCGATGCGGTGCGAGATGCCCATGCCCTCGAGGATCTGCGAGAAGACGAACTGGTTGATCCGGTTGTCCTCGGCCACGAGCACCTCGATATCGCCGACGGCGCCCGGCAGCATGGCGGAAATGTCCGTCGCGATGTACCAGTCGTCCGACAGCGACACCGGCGTGATGATGTCGCCGAGCGGCGAATCGTTCTGCGAGAGCAGCTCGTGCTCCTCGACGAGCACGCGCATGAAATCCGGGCCGATGCCGTCGGGCGCGATCACCCGTGTGGCGATGCCGTGCGCATTGGAAAGGATGCGCTCGTGGTCCGGCAGGTTGTCGTCGATCACCACGAGGTCGATCGAGAGCCCTTCGCGGGCGGCAAGCGCGAGGAAGGCATCGTGCTCGCAGACGCTGCGCACCGCGCAGCAATCCGCCCCGCGCGCCCGGAACTCGCCGACCAGGATCTCCTCGATGCGCGGATTGGGCGTGGCGACCAGGGCACGCTTGCCGGAAAGCGCCCGCAGCTCCTCGCCGTTCAGCTGGCCCAGCAGCAGCCGGCGTTCGGCGTCGCGCACCGGATCGAAGCAGTTCTGCCCCTCGACGAAACCGCCCGGCACGCTGAGCACCACGTCGCCGCCGTCCGAAACCGCCCTGTTGCCGGCGACGAGCGTGGTCACATCCTCCATCAATGTGACGATGGCATGGTGGCCGGGCGCGCCGATGCGGTATTTCCGGGTGATGACGTAGAGATCGGCCCCATCCGCACGGATGACGTGCTCCGGCATGCTGTAGGGTTCGCCCGTCTCCAGCACCGCGCGGTCGGAGCGCTCGATGCGCTCGGCATTCTCCGCATCGGCAAGGTCCCAGACCGAGCGGCCGAGAATGCCGTCGGGATTGGCATTGTAGATCGCGCAGAAGGCGCTGTTGGCCGCGATATAGGTGAGGTTGCGGTCCTTGATGACGACCGGGGACGGCAGGGTCTCGAGGATCTCCTCGGTCAGCGCGATGCGCTCGAGGTCCGAGCGCCACTGCTCCTCCTGCTTCTTCTGCTCCGAAACGTCGACCAGGGTGGTGACATTGTAGCCGCTCGGCAGGCGGCGCTTGCGGAAATGGATCCAGCGGTCGCGGCCGAGCCGCTCGACGGCATCGTACTGCTCGCGCCAATGGGCCGAGATGCGGGTGGAAATCCACTCCTCGCGGTTGACCGCCTTGTGGCGCTGCTCGGGCGGAATGCCGTAGCGCACGCCGCTGTCGAAGATGGCGCCGAGCACGTCGCGCAGCCGCGTGCCGGGATTCAGCGTATCGGCGGGAATGGGAAAGTAGCGCAGGACCTGGCGGCTGGCGAAGACGAGGCAGTCGTTCTTGTCGTAGACGATCACGGCGGCGGCGAGGATATCGCACGCGGCCTCAAACATTCCCAGCCGGATGTTCGCGTCTGACGACGCTACATCATTCATAGTGGCAGACCTCGCCTGTCTGGCATTCCCGGACACATGCTGATCGGCGCGTCTTGCACCTTGGGACATACGGGAATGACAGCGGCCAGCGACGCTGAAATCGTCCACCGGAAAACCGGCCGGCTTGTGTTCATACAAGCGTCCGCGCACGTTGGCAGCATTTTATTAAAGCCTGATTAAACGATTTGCGGCCGCCGGGCGCCGCAAGGCGGAATAAGCCAACTTGCCCCTTCCAAGCCCCCGCCGAATCCGCGAAAATGGCGGTATGACCATCAGGCAGCTTTCCGAAACCCTCATCAATCAGATTGCCGCAGGCGAGGTGATCGAACGGCCGGCAAGCGCCGCCAAGGAGCTGATCGAGAACGCGCTGGACGCGGGCGCGACGCGCATCGAGATCGCGACGGCCGGCGGCGGCAAGACCTTGCTGCGCGTCACCGACAACGGCAGCGGCATGGCGCCCGCCGACCTGGAACTGGCGATCCGCCGCCACTGCACCTCGAAACTCGACAAGGACCTGCTCGACATCCGCACGCTCGGCTTCCGCGGCGAGGCGCTGCCCTCCATCGGCTCGGTGGCGAAGCTCTCGCTGCTCAGCCGTACGTCGGAGGCCGGCGAGGGCGCGGAGATCAGCGTGACCGGCGGCAGGGTGGAGCCGGTGCGGCCCGCCGCGGCCAATCGCGGCACGGTGGTCGAGGTGCGCGACCTGTTCTTCGCCACGCCCGCCCGCCTCAAGTTCCTGAAGAGCGAAAAGGCGGAGGCCTCGGCCATTGCCGACGTGGTGCGGCGCATGGCGATCGCCTTCCCGCATGTGCGCTTCGTGCTGTCGGGCTCCGACCGCACGACGCTGGAATTTCCCGCGACGGGCAGCGACAGGCTCGCCCGCATCGCCCAGGTGCTCGGCCGCGATTTCCGCGACAATGCCATCGAGATCGATGCGGCGCGCGAGGGCGTCCGGCTCACCGGCTTTGCCGGCGTGCCGACCTTCAACCGCGGCAACAGCCTCAACCAGTTCGCCTTCGTCAACGGCCGGCCGGTGCAGGACAAGCTGATCTGGTCGGCGCTGCGCGCGGCCTATGCCGAGACGATCCCGCACGGGCGTTATCCCGTGGCGGTGCTGGCGATCGAGATCGATCCGGCGCTCGTCGACGTCAACGTGCACCCGGCGAAATCCGACGTGCGCTTCCGCGATCCGGGCCTGGTGCGCGGCCTCATCATCGGCGCGATCCGCGAGGCGCTCGCCCGGGAGGGCGACCGGGCGGCAACGACCGGTGCGGCCGGCCTGATGCGCGCCTTCCGGCCGGAGGCGCAGCGCCCTCAGACGCCCTGGAGCCCGGCCGCCTCGCCCTACCGCCCCTTCGAGACGGCCGGCGCCGCGGCGCCGCATTTCAGCGAAAGACAGGCCGGCTTTGCCGATTTCGCCGCGCCCTCGGCGCGCGGCGAGCCGGCCTTCGCCCCTCCCTCCACCGCGCCGCGGGACGAGGAACCGCCGCAGCGCCACCCGCTCGGCGCGGCACGCGCGCAGCTGCACGAGAACTACATCGTCGCGCAGACCGAGGACGGGCTCGTCATCGTCGACCAGCATGCGGCGCATGAGCGGCTGGTCTTCGAGGCGATGCGCAACGCCCTCCATGCCCGGCCGGTGCCGGCGCAGGCCCTGCTCATCCCCGAGATCGTCGACCTTCCCGAGGACGATTGCGACCGGCTGGTCTCCCATGCGGAAGAATTCGCCCGCCTCGGCCTCGGCATCGAGCGCTTCGGGCCGGGCGCCGTCGCCGTCCGCGAGACGCCGGCCATGCTCGGCGAGATGGACGCGGCCGGGCTCGTGCGCCAGCTTGCCGACGAACTGGCCGAATGGGACACGGCGAGCGGCCTGAAGAACAAGCTGGAATTCCTTGCCGCGACCATGGCCTGCCACGGCTCGGTTCGCTCGGGCCGGCGCATGCGGCCGGAGGAGATGAACGCGCTCCTGCGCCAGATGGAGGCGACGCCCGGCTCCGGCCAGTGCAACCACGGCCGGCCGACCTATATCGAGCTCAAGCTTTCCGACATCGAGCGGCTGTTCGGCCGGAGCTAGAGCATTTCCAGCCGAAGCGACTTCGCTTCGGCTGGAAATGCGGGAAAACAAGAATCCAGAGCGTGAACCATTCTTTCAAAGCGAGCCCCCTTGGCCGGTGCGACAGCGAAAAGGCTGGAAATTTCGGCCTTGCCGGGATATGGCACGGTATCGACCGCGCAGCCGGCGCGTGACCCTGGATGAGACGGATATTGAGATCGATGATGAACCGTTTTGAAGGACGCGGCAGCCGCGAAGCGAAGATCCGCTATCTCGACGGCGATTTCCAGATCCTGATGCCCGGCTCGCACGTCATCTGCGCGATGACCGGCGAGACGGTGCCCGTCGACGAGCTGCGCTACTGGAGCGTCGCCCGGCAGGAGCCCTATGCCAGCGCCGAAGCCTCGCTCGAGGCCGAAAAGCGCGCCGGGGCGCTGCCGGTGCAGAAGAGGCAGTAGGCAGTAGGCAGTAGGCAGTAGGCAGTAGGCAGTAGGCAGTAGAGACTGCCCGAGAGTGCGGCGGCGTCAATTCCTATTGGCTACTGCCTATTGCCTACCCCCTATTTCGCGGCCGACCGCTGCAGCTTGCGCCGCCTTGCGCTGGCAATCGCCGCATCGATGATCGCATCCGGCCCTCTCGGATCGTCGAAGCGGATTTCCACCTCGATCACCCGGCTCTTCTCCTTCAGCTCCTCGGCGCGGCCATGCTCGCCGGCAAGGCGAACGCTGTCCTTCGCCGTGGTGACGAGCTGGTAGTTCAACCCTTCGGCATGGTCGAGGATCTCCGCGACCTCGTCCTCGGAGAGGTGATGATGATCGGGGAAGCCGCGCGTCACGTAGAGATGCGCCCCCGTCTCGGTGACGGTGCGGAAGAACTTCTCGTTGTCGGCAATGCCCGACCAGGCCATGACGACCTTGTCCGCGAGGTCTCCCGCGCCGACGGTGACGAGCGTGGCGGAGTGGATCGCCTTGCCGGCGCGCGCCGCCTGGCGGATCAGCGCGTCGGCGGCATTGCCGTTGCCGATCGCCAGAAGCGCGTTCGCCTGGCGCATCTGCTCGGCAAGCGGCGCGCGCACCGGCCCGCCCGGCACGAGATGGCCGTTGCCGATGCCGCGGCGGCTGTCGATGACCAGCAGCGCATAGTCGAAGGTGAGCTGCGCGCTCTGGAAGCCGTCATCCATGATGATGAGGTCGGCGCCCTCCTCCACCAGCCTGCGGGCGCCCTTGACGCGCCGGCGCGAAATCACGGTCAGCGCCTCGCGGGCGAGCAGCAGCGGTTCATCGCCGACGGCGCGGGCGCGGTGGTGGTGCGGATCGACGACGGTGGTCACGTCGAGCGAGCCGCCATAGCCGCGCGACAGGAAGCCGGGCTTGAGACCCCGCGCCTTGGCGGCGCGGGCGAGCGCGATCGCCGTCGGCGTCTTGCCGGCCCCGCCGACGGTGAAATTGCCGACGCAGATGACGGGCACGGCTATCTCGGCACGGCGGCCCTTGCGCATGCGCCGGCCGGCGATCAGGCCGTAAAGGCGCGAGACCGGCCAGAGCGCATAGGCCCGCCAGTCAGGCTTCGTCCACCAGAAAGGCGGCGCTTCACTTACCATTCCATCCCCCGCGGGCGTGCCGACCCGGTTCGTCGCAGCAAACGCGAGAAGTTGCGGAAAATCAACCGGGGGGATTTGCATCGGCTCCGAGGGGGGATGACCTGCCCCTCATCCGCCTGCCGGCACCTTCTCCCCGCAAGCGGGGCGAAGGGGAAGGCGCACTGTTTTCCCCAAACAGGAGGAGATGGAGGAGGCCTTTTCTGCTTGTCCCTTCTCCCCGCTTGCGGGGAGAAGGTCGCGGCAGCGGGATGAGGGGCCGCCCTCACCGCTCACGCCACCGGACGCGCGATGGCCGCCTCGGGCAGGAGCGGGACGAGCTCGGTGATGTCGGCAAGGCAATAGTCGGAGGCGTCCGACAGCGATTCCCGCGAGCCGGTGCCCGTCAGCACCGCGACGTTGAGGCCCGCGCCGGCATTGCGGCCCATATGCATGTCGTGGTTGTTGTCGCCGACGACGGCGACCTGGTGCGGCGCAAGGCCCGTCGCGGCGCAGAAGCCGAGCACCATGCCCGGCTGCGGCTTGGTGCCGAAGCCGCTGTCGTAACCGGCGACATAGTGCAGGTAGCCCTCGAAACCGAAGCGCTTCGCCGTCGCGCGGATCGAGGCCTCGTTGTCGCTGGAGGCGACGCCGAGCCAGTAGCCGCGGGCATGCATGGTGGCGAAGAACTGCGCAAGGTCCGTGACGGCGACGGCGAGCTGGGCCGAATTGGCGAAGAGGCCGTCGAAATGCGTCGCCAGCGCCTCCACCGTGAAGGGCGCGCCGGCCGCGACCATGCCCTCGGCGATCTCCACCGTGTTGCCGGCGGCAAGCAGGCTGTCGGGCGTGACATAGCCGGTGTCGGGGTCCATGCCGCCGGCCAGAAGCAGCGTGCGGGCCAGCGCCTCGTCGCCGGCGGCGGCGATGCGCGCGAGCTCGTAGTTCACCGGCACCCAGCTCTTGGCATAGTCGAGCAGGGTCCCGTCCTTGTCGAAGAGGATGCCGGAAATGGTCTCAGCCTTGGACATGACACGCCTTTCGTCAGGACGTCTGGCGCGGATGCAGGCGCGCCTTCACGGTGAGCGGGTTGATATAGGGCTCCAGCCCCTTGATGGTGGCGCGCAGCGCCCCGCGCATCTCCTGCACGGTCTCCTGCCCCGCCTCGATCATCTGCTTGCGCATCTCGTCGTTCATCAGGAGATAGTGTACGCCCTTGGCCAGCATTTCCGTGTCGCGCACCATCTTGGCGCTGCCGTTGCGGGCGAGCTGCTGGTAGGCCTCGCGGAAATTCTGCACATTGCCGCCGGACAGGATCGCGCAGCCGAGCATGGCCGGCTCCAGCGGGTTCTGCCCGCCTTCGGCGAACAGCGAGCGGCCGACGAAGGCGATCTCCGTCATGCGGAGGTAGAGGCCCATCTCGCCGATCGTATCGCCGAGGAAAATGTCGGTCTGCGGCGTCAGGGCGTCGCCGCGCGTACGGCGGGCGACCTTCAGGCCCCGTGCCTCCAGCATGTCGGCAATGGCGTCGCTGCGCTCGGGATGGCGCGGCACGATGATGGTGAGCAGGCCCGTGCGCTCCTTCAGCACCCGGTGCACATCGCCGGCGGCCGCCTCCTCGCCCTCGAAGGTGGAGATCGCCGCCCAGGTGCGCCGGCCCTGGATCTGGTCGAGATAGCTGCGCAGCACGGCGGAATCGGCCGGCGGCGCGTCCGTGTCGACCTTGAGGTTGCCGGAGACCAGCACCGGCAGGGCGCCGAGCGTGCGGAACCGGTCGGCATCGAGCTCCGACTGGGCGATGACGAGGGCGAAATTCTCGAAGATGGCGTCGGCGATGGCATGGCGCCGCTTCCAGCGCGGGAAGGAACGATCCGAGATGCGTCCGTTGACCAGGACCTGCGGGATGTGGCGCTTGCCGAGCTCGAGGATGGTCATCGGCCAGATCTCCGACTCCGCCATGATGGCAAGGTCGGGATGCCAGTATTCCAGGAACCGGCTGATCGCCGGCTTCAGGTCGAGCGGCACATACTGGTGGATGACATCCGTGCCCAGGCGGCCGCGCACGACCTTGGCGGAGGTGATCGTGCCCGTCGTCAAGAGCACGGCGATGCCGCGGCGGCGCACTTCCTTGATGAGCGGGATCACCGCGTTGGTCTCGCCGACGCTGGCCGCATGGAACCAGACCAGCGGCCCCGGCGGGCGCGCGACGCTGGCATAGCCGTAGCGCTCGCGGCGGCGGGAGCGGTCTTCCTTGCCCTTGGCGGCCCGGAACGTGAGATAGGGGCTGACGATCGGATAGAGCGCGACGCCGCCCCAGCGGTAAAGCGAAAGCGCGAAACGGGCGAGGCGCCGGCTCATGCGCAGGTGCCCTTGGTTGCGGCTTTCGTCTTGTTCGGGATCATGGAAGGTCCGGTCTCTGGTTCGGCGCGGCATCAAGCCGCGCGGAACGGTGTCGGGAAACGCGCCTCAGTTCTGCTGCGGATCCAGAAGCCGGTGCATGTGCACGATGAAATAGCGCATGTGCGCATTGTCCACGGTCTGCTGTGCCTTCGACTTCCAGGCGACGAGCGCGGAGGCATAGTCGGGGAAGATTCCGACGATATCGAGATCGTTGAGATCGCGGAACTGCATGTCCGTCAGCGTCGTCAGTTCGCCGCCGAAGACCAGATGCAGGAGCTGTTTCGGTTCTTTGCTTTCGGTCATGTCTTCTCTCTTTTTATGATGCCGATTTCGGCAATGGGTTTGCGGTATTCCGCACCAAAGGTCAATGGCCGGCAAGGTGCCGGGAGGCCTCGACAAGCCCGGAAAGCCGGGAAAATCCGGCCGCGGCCAGCGTCTCGTGGCTGACGGTCGGCCGGTTGTAGGACAGCGCCTCGCCGTCGAGCATGACAAGCGCCCCGCCGGCCTGCGCGAGGATGAGATCGGCCGCCGCCAGGTCCCAGTCGTGCGAATTGCGTTTCACCAATGTCGCGTCGATGCGCCCGTCCGCCACCATGGCCAGGCGATAGGCGAGCGAGGGCACATGGGAGATGCGCTGGACGCCGCCGATCATGTAGCGGTCGATGCCGTGCGCCATGTCCTCCGGCGCGGCGATGCGCGTCGGGCGGGCGGCGTCGGGATCAGTCGCACGGATGGGCTGGCCGTTCTTCAGCGCCGCGCCGCCCGCCGCCGCGGTGAAGAGTTCGTCGAGCGCAGGCGCGAAGAGGACGCCGGCGACAGGGCGCCCCCTGTGCACGACGGCGGCGCTGACGCACCAGACGTCCTTGCCGGCGATGAAGGCGCGCGTGCCGTCGATCGGGTCGATGACGAAGACCGTCTCGCAGTCGAGCCGGCCCGCATCGTCGTCGGTCTCCTCCGAGAGCCAGCCGTAGTTAGGCCGGGCCGAGAGCAGTTCCTTCTTGAGGATGTCGTTGGCCGCGAAATCGGCCGCGCTCACCGGCGAACGGCCGCCGTTCTTCCACCAGACCTCCGGTCCCTTGCGGAAGAAGTCGAGCGCCCGGGCCCCCGCAAGCCGCGCGGCGCCGGTGAGAAGATCGAGGTCGGCGGTCCAGGCGGTGGCGGGGCTCGGCATGGTCTCACGTCCCGGCAAGCGTCATGCCTTCGATGGCGAGCGTCGGCGCGGCGACGCCGAACGAGCGGTCGATATCGCTTGCCGGCGTGATGCGCAGGAACATGTCGACGAGGTTGGAGGCGATCGTCACTTCCGAAACGGGGAAGGTCAGCTCGCCGTTCTCGATCCAGTAACCGGAGGCGCCGCGGGAATATTCGCCCGTCACCATGTTGACGCCCTGGCCGATCAGCTCGGTGACATAGAAGCCGGTGCCGACGGAGCGGATCAGGTCCTCCGGCGCAATGTCGCCGGGCTCGAGCGCAAGGTTCGTCGAGGCCGGGTTGACCGCCGTGCCGCCGCGCACGCCACGCCCGTTGGTTTTCAGGCCGAGCTCGTTGGCTGTGGAGGTGGAGAGGAACCAGTGCTTGAGCACGCCATCCTCGATCATCGTGAGGCGCTGGCCGCGCACACCCTCGCCGTCGAAGGGGCGCGAGGACGAACCGCGCACGACCAGCGGATCGTCGGTGACGGACAGGCCCGTCTTCAGCACCTGCTGGCCCATGCGGTCGCGCAGGAAGCTCGTCTTGCGGGCGACGGCGGCGCCGTTGATCGCGCCCGCGATATGGCCGGCGATGCCGCGCGCCACGCGCGGATCGTAGACGACGGTGACGTTCTTCGCCGTCGGCACCTGGCGCGGGTTGAGCCGGCGCACGGCGCGGGCGGCCGCCTCGCGGCCGATGTCCCCGGCATCGCGCAGATCGGCGAAATAGAGGCACGAATCGAAGTCGTAGTCGCGCTCCATCTTCGTGCCCTCGCCCGCGATGACGCTGACGGAGCGGCCGAAGCGGCTGGCGCTATAGGCGCCGGAAAAGCCGTGCGAGGTGGCGAGCACGAGGCCGCCCATGCCGGCCGAGGCCCCGCTGCCGCCGGAATTGGTGATGCCGGGGACGGCAAGCGCGGCGGCTTCCGCGGCAAGCGCCGCCTCGGCCAGCTGCTCGGCCGAGACCTCGGTCGGGTCGAAGAGCTCGAGGTCCGGCCAGCCCCTGGCGAGATCGGCCTTGTCGGCGAGCGTGGCATAGGGGTCTTCCGGCGAGGCCTTGGCCATGGCGACGGCGCGCTCGGCGAGCACCTTCAGGTCGAAGCCCGGATTGGCCGAGACGCTGGCGACGCGCCTGCCGACGAAGACGCGCAGCGAGAAGTCGTCGCTCTCGGAGGCTTCGGTGCCCTCGACCTTGCCGAGCCGCACGCTGACGGAGGAGGAGCGGCCCCGGACGACGACCGCATCGGCCGCATCCGCCCCTGCGTGAACGGCGCGGTCGATGAGTTCACCGGCACGCGCGAGAAGGCTTGCGGAATCGATCGTCTCTGACATGACTTGGCCTTTCTTTGCTGCCCCATTTATTGTGCAGTCGCACGGGCATCAAGGGAGGCCGCTCCTTTTTTGCCGCGTTGCCGGTGCCCCTTCAGAAGAAAGCCCTCCGCATGGCCTATACCCACAGCCCGTATAACGAGGTCCTCATGATGCTCGGCGGGGCGCTGCTGGCCGCGCCGATCTTCAAGCGGCTGGGTCTCGGCACCATTCTGGGCTATCTCGCCGCCGGCGTGGTGATCGGCCCGATCCTGCACCAGATCCGCGACGGCGAGGAACTGCTGGGCGTCGCCGAACTCGGCGTCGTCTTCCTGCTCTTCCTGATCGGGCTGGAGCTGAAGCCCTCGCGCCTGTGGGCGATGCGTCGCGACATCTTCGGGCTCGGCATGGCGCAGGTCGTCGTGACCGGCCTTGCGCTGGCCGGCCTGACGCTCGCCTTTGGCCTCGAACGGTGGGACGGGGCGCTGATCATCGGCTTCGGCCTTGCGCTCTCCTCCACGGCCTTCGCCATGCAGATCCTCGACGAACGGGGCGACACCAACACGCGCTACGGCCAGCGGGCCTTTTCCATGCTGCTCCTGCAGGACCTCGCCATCGTGCCCCTGCTGGCGCTGATCCCGCTGCTCGCCGAGCAGGCGCCGCAGGACACGACGACGGCCTTCGAGGACTTCCTCATCGCCATCGGCGCCATCGCGGCGCTGTTTGCCGCCGGCCGCTACCTTCTCAACCCGCTATTCCAGGTGATCGCCCGCACCGGCGCGCGCGAGGCGATGATCGCCGCCGCGCTCTTCGTCGTGCTGGCCGCCGCCATGCTCCTTCAGATGGCCGGGCTCTCCATGGCGATGGGCGCGTTCCTCGCCGGCGTGCTGCTTGCCGATTCCTCCTATCGCCATGAACTGCAGGCGGACGTCGAGCCGTTCCGCGGCATCCTGCTCGGCCTGTTCTTCATGGCCGTCGGCCTGTCGCTGCATCTCGACGTCGTCTTCTCCAGCTGGCTGACGATCCTCATCGCCACGCCCGCCGTGATGCTGGTGAAGAGCCTCGTCATCTACGGCCTCTGCCGCCTCACTGGCTCCCCCCACAATGACGCGGTGCGCATCGCGCTCGTGCTGCCGCAGGGCGGCGAGTTCGGCTTCGTGCTGTTCACCGCGGCCTCGGCCGCCGGCATCTTTTCCGGCGGCCTCGCCTCGCTGCTCATCGCCATCGTCACCATCTCCATGGCGCTGACGCCGATCGCCGCGGCGCTCTCGCGCTTCCTCATCGTCGCTGACATCGAGGAGGAGATGGAGGAGGATTTCGAGGGCGCGGGCGCGGACGTGCTGATGATCGGCTTTTCCCGCTTCGGCCAGATCGCCGCGCAGATCCTTCTTGCCGGCGGGCGCGAGGTCACCGTCATCGACCATTCGACCGACCGCGTGCGTCAGGCGGCAAGTTTCGGTTTTCGCATCTATTTCGGCGACGGCACGCGCAAGGACGTGCTGCGCGCCGCCGGCATCGAACGGGCCAAGGTCGTCGCCATCTGCACCCAGGGCAAGGCGACGACGGATCGCATCGTCGACCTCGTGCAGTCGGAATATCCCAATGCCACGCTCTTCGTGCGCTCCTACGACCGGGTGCACACGCTGTCGCTGCGCGGGCGGGGCGTGCAGCACGACGTGCGCGAGACCTTCGAATCCGCCCTCGTCTTCGGCCGGGAAACGCTGGAGGAGCTCGGCGTGGAGCCGGACGACGCCCAGGCGATCGGCGACGACATCCGCCGCCGCGACCTCGACCGGCTGGAGCTGCAGGCCGTCGAGGGCCTTGCCGCCGGCCGGCACATGCTGCACAGCAAGCCGGTGAAGCCGGAGCCGCTGGTCAAGCCGAGGAAGCTGGCGCTGGACGAGGAGGAGAGTGCCTGAAGGCGGGCCCTTCGCCCGGAAAGCCCCCCTCTGCCCTGCCGGGCATCTCCCCCTCAAAGGGGGGAGATCGGCAAGACGCAAAAGACCTGCTCGATCAGCAATGCTGGAGATGGGCGAGACACCGCCCCATCCAATCTCCCCCCTTGAGGGGGAGATGCCCGGCAGGGCAGAGGGGGGTATCCCGGCTGCGGACTATGACCGTCGCCTCAAACCGCCGACAGCTTCTCGTCGAGCGCCCGTTTCAACTCGTCGCGGATGCCCGCGGAGGCGGCCAGCACCTCCTCGGCCCTGACGAAATCGAGCACGCGGAAGCGGCCGACATCGGGGCGGAGGAAAATGTCCGGCGCGCCCTTTTCCAGCTTCAGCGTGACGATGGAGCGCATGGTGAGCTGGGTGGCGCCGTAGAGGCTGTCGATGCTGTTGGGCATGCCGGCCGTGCCGGCGGGCGGGTGACCGATGACGTCGACGCCGATGGTGATGTCCGCCTTGCCGAGGAGATGATCGAAGGGCACCGGGTTCCACAGGCCGCCGTCGATCATCACCCGGCCGTCTATCACCACCGGGCGGAAGACGGCGGGCAGCGCGGCGGAGGCGGCGATCGCCGGCAAGAGCGGGCCGCTGTCGCAGACGCATTCGCACTGGGCGTAATAATCCGCGGTGACGATCTTCAGGGGAATGGAAAGCCCCTCGAAGGTCTCCGGCAGCCTTTCCGGCAGGAAGGCCTTGAGGATGCGCTCCAGGTCGAACTGGCCGACGCGGAAGCCGCGGGCGACGACCTCGGAAAAGCGGGTGGGCCGGAGGCTCCAGAGGCGGTTCATGATGCGGCCCGGATGGCCGATGGCGGCAAGCGTGTGCTCGCGGATCTCCCGGCCCGTCATGCCGGCCGCCCTTGCCGCGCCCATGACGGCGCCGATCGACGCGCCGGAGATCAGCACGGGGCGGATGCCGAGTTCGTCCAGCACCTCGATGACATGGATATGGGCAAGCCCGCGCGCGCCGCCGCCGCCAAGCGCGATGGCGACGGTCGGGCCGTCGGCTTGCGGCTGGTTTGCGGAAACGAGGGCGTCGGTCATGGCTCAGGTCTCCGGTTCGTTTCGGCAGCGCCGGCGAAAGGATCAGCCGGGGCGATAGCGGTAGAAATGCATGCGCGTGTCGCCGAAGGTGCGGACCTCCAGCAATTCGTAGCCATCGATGACGGCAGGCTGAATATCGGCACGCTCCTCGAGGATCGCAAGGGCGCCGCCGACGAGCCAGCCGCCACGGGCTGCCGCGTCGAGTGCCCGCTCGCCGAGGCCCTTGGCATAGGGCGGATCGGCAAAGAGCAGGTGGAACGGCTCCATCGTGCCGACGCCGCCGAGCGCCGTCGCATCGCGCCGGAAGATCTTCGCGCGGCCGATCACGCCGAGCGCCTCGATGTTGGAATGCAGGAGCCCCCTGCCCTCGACGCCCTGTTCGACGAAGAGCACCGCGCGCGCGCCGCGTGACAGCGCCTCGAGGCCGACGGCGCCGGTGCCGGCGAAGAGATCGAGCACGCGCGTGCCGTCGAGCGCCTCGGGATAGGCGTGCGAGAGGATGTTGAACAGGCTTTCGCGCGTGCGGTCGGTCGTCGGGCGGATATCGTCCGACGTCGGCGTCGCCAGCGACCGGCCGCGGAATTCACCGCCGACGATGCGCACGGCCGCTTACTTCCCCTTGCCGCGCGGGCGGCTGCCGCCTGCCGGACGGCCACCACCGGGCTTGCCGCCCGAAGGCCGCCCGCCCGGCTTGCCGCCGAAGGATTTGCCGCCGGGTTTTCCGCCGAACGGCTTGCCGCCATCGCGGCGCGGCGGGCGGTCCCCGAAGGACCGTTCGCCCTCTGCGCGGGGTTTGCGATCCCCGAAGGAACGCTCCCCTTCCGCGCGCGGCTTGCGGTCGCCACGGGCCGGGCGGTCCCCGAAGGAGCGCTCGCCCTCTGCGCGCGGCCGGCGATCGCCGCGCGGCGGGCGGTCACCGAAATCACGGGAAGAGCGGTCGTCGCCAGCGCCGGAGCGCTTGCGGCCGAAACCGCCGCGGCCGTCATCACCACGATCGCCGGTTTCAGGCGCGCTGGCGCGGATCCATTCGCCATCCTCGTCGCGCGTCTTCAGGATGCGCGGCTTTTCCGCCCGGTCGTCGCCGGGACGGCCGCGGGCCGGGCCCTTGCGGTCCGGGTCGAACTTCTTGGCCGAGCGCGTCAGCGCGCCATCGGCGGTGCGGCCGTAGCGCTTGGTCTTCGGCGCGCCTTCGGGGCGCTCGCGCGGCTCGCGCTTCACGCCCTCGGCGGCATCCGCCTTCTTTTCGGCAACGGGACGGGCGCCAGGCGCCATCCAGACATTCGACTTGCGGGCGCGCACGGCCGGTTCGCGCTTCGGCTTGCTGTCGAAACGGTCCTCGTCGCGGCCACGGCCGCCGCCCTGCGGCTTGTCGGCAAAGCGGTCGTCGCGCCGGGTGTCGAGGCGGGCGCGCGCCTTCTCGCGGCGGTCCTCCGGCTTCTCGCGCCGGCCGGCCGGCTTTTCGCCCCAGGCCGGAGCCTCGCTACGGCTCTTCGGCGCCGGCTTCTCGTCCGTGTCGACCGATGCATGGTCGAACAGCGGCGCGTCGAAATTCGCCTTGGATTCCTCGATGAGGCGCGGGCCGAGCTGGTCGCGCAGCGTGCGGCCGCGGATCTCCTGGGCATGGCCTTCCGGCAGTTCGCCGAGCTGGAACGGGCCGTAGGAGATGCGGATCAGGCGGTTCACGTCGAGGCCGAGCGCGCCGAGCACGTTCTTGACCTCGCGGTTCTTGCCTTCGCGAAGCCCCAGCGTCAGCCAGACATTGGTGCCCTGCGTCTTGTCCAGCGTCGCATCGATCGCGCCGTAGAGCACGCCGTCGACGGCGATGCCCTCCTTCAGCTTGTCGAG
Source organism: Shinella yambaruensis (assembly GCF_050859155.1). Classification (NCBI taxonomy): domain Bacteria; kingdom Pseudomonadati; phylum Pseudomonadota; class Alphaproteobacteria; order Hyphomicrobiales; family Rhizobiaceae; genus Shinella; species Shinella yambaruensis. The sequence continues at coordinate 686,720 of NZ_CP150638.1, read as the reverse complement.
ATCGGCCTGCTCGATCTTGCCGTGGGCGCGCACGCGGTAGCGCCGTAGCCAGCCGGTGGTCGGCAGCTCCAGCATGCGCGCGAGGCCGCCGTCATTGGTCAAGAGCAGGAGGCCTTCGGTGTTGATGTCGAGGCGGCCGACGGACATGACGCGCGGCAGGTCCTCGGGCAGGTTCTCGAAAACGGTCGGGCGGCCCTCGGGGTCGGCATTGGTCGTCACCAGGCCGGCCGGCTTGTGGTAGAGCCAGAGGCGTGTGCGCTCGATGCCGCGGATCGGCACGCCGTCCACTTCGATATGATCGGCAAGCGTGGCGTTGAGCACGGGCGTGTCCAGCACCGTGCCGTTCACGCTGACCCGGCCCTCCATGATCATGCGCTCGACATCGCGGCGCGAGGCGACGCCTGCGCGCGCCAAGAGCTTGGAGATGCGCTCCGGCGCCAGCTCGGCGCTGGCGGGTGCGGCCGGTGCCGGCTTGGCGGCACGGGCGGGCTTGCCGCCGCTCGGCGCGGACTTGCCCGCGAACGGCTTCTTGGCGCCCGACGGCTTGCCGGCGGAAAAGGGCTTCTTGCCCGCTGCGGCCGATGCGCCGCGCGGCTTGTGATCACGGCCCGCGGGCTTGGCGCCCGGCCGTTTTGGCTTGTCTTTGGATGTCATTTGTGTTGCCTGCGTTTTGCCGTGTCCTATCAGGTCAGGCGTCCGGGGTTAAGAGGAATTCGTGCCGCTCATGACAAATCGCTTCATGGAGATCGCGCTTGAGGAAGCCCGCGCCGCCGGCGCGCGAGGCGAGGTGCCGGTCGGGGCGGTGCTGGTGATGGACGGCGCGGTCATCGCGCGCGCCGGCAACCGCACGCGGGCGGAGAACGACGTGACCGCCCATGCCGAGGTCGCCGTCATCCGCGCGGCCGCCGGCAAGCTCGGGCAGGAACGCCTCGCCGGCGCCGACCTCTACGTGACGCTGGAGCCGTGCACGCTCTGCGCCGCCGCCATTTCCTTCGCCCGCATCCGCCGGCTCTACTACGGCGCGGAAGACCCGAAGGGCGGCGCGGTGGACAATGGCGTGCGCTTCTTCGCCCAGCCGACCTGCCATCACGCGCCGGACGTCTATTCCGGCATCGGCGGCCTGGAAGCGGCGGCGATCCTGAAGGATTTTTTTGCCGAGCGGCGCTGACCGGGCTTTTGGAGCATTTACGCTTTTCCTCAGGATCGCGAAACGCTCCATATTTCATCCGGCCGCGAACTTCTCCAGCTTGTCGCCGTCGAGGCGATAGCGGATCCATTCCGACTGCGGTTCTGCGCCGAGTGCCTCGTAGACGCGGATGGCCGGCGCGTTCCAGTCGAGCACGCTCCATTCGAAACGCCCGCAGCCCTCCCCCACCGCGATGCGGGCGAGGTGGCGCAGCAGCATCCTGCCGACGCCGGCGCCGCGATGGGCGGGCGTCACGTAGAGGTCCTCGAGGTAGAGCCCGTTCTTCGCCTGCCAGGTCGAATAGGTCTTGAAGAAGACGGCGGAACCGGCCGGCTCGCCCTCCTCCGTCTCGCAGATCACCGCACGGGTGACGGACCCCTCGCCGAACAGCGAGGCGGCGACGGTCTCTTCCGTCGCGGCGACCTCGCCGAGGGCGTTTTCATAATCGGCAAGTTCGCGGATGAAACGCAGGATGGTCGCGGCATCGCCCGCCGACGCCGCCCGAATGCGATAGTCCGTCACGGACTTAGAACGGCCACCAGGAGGAGCCGCTCTGCTTGGCCGCCTTGGCTTCCTTCTTGCGGCGGCGCTCCTTGACACGCTCCGGCTCGCCGAGATCGGCCTGGGCCTCCTCGGGAAGGCGGCGGTAATCCAGCGGCGGATCGCTCAGGTAGCGGCGCTTGTCGGCATAGGCCCCCATCTGCAGGCGGCGTGCCTCACGGTAGGCGGCCGTCTGCTCGGAAGCGGACAGCTTGCGGGTCGTCGTGCCCTGCGAGGCGAGCGGCGAGCGGTAGTTGATGTTCGAGCTGTTTTCATCCGCCTCGGCGCGCAGGCGCTCGCGCATGTCCTCCGGGCTCTCGACCCACGCCGGATTGTCCTTGTTGGCGACGGACTGCTGCGGCTCGCTGAGCGCACCCGCGTCCTTCGGCACGACTAGGCCGCCGCGGGGCTGGTAACGGATATTCTTCGCCTCTTCGTTGCTGCGGCGGAACATGGCGGCGTTGCCGAGGTCCTCCACCAGCTGCTCGCCGGTGCTCTTGCCCGTGCCGTAGGTCGGCCCCATGCAGCCGGTCAGAACGAAGCTTGCGCCCAAGAGACCGACCAGGCCGGTGCGCACCCGAATATTTCGCGTCATTCCCATGAATACCCTTCCAGCAAGGCCGGCGGCCCAAGGCCCAGGCACGGCCGCCGTCCCATGGCGGAAAAATCCGACCATTTTCAGGCAGCATTACCGGATGACGGCGGCAAGCGCAATTCACCCGGGAAGATTGACGGCCGGAAAGCGCCGGCCGTCAACAGAGCCGAGGCGTTTATGCCGCGCGGCGGAAGCCGATCTCGCGCAGCGCCGCCGCATCGCGGGCCGAGACGTCCGGGTAGTCCGGATCGCTGCCGACATCCGTCGTGATGCGCCAGGACCGGGCGCATTTGCGGCCTTCCGCCAGCTTCGGCTCGACGGCGACCTTGGCGACGTCGGCCAGGCGGAAGGCCTCGGCCGGGCCTTCGCCGGCAACCACGCTGATGGCCGAGGTGATGCAGATCTCCGCGAAATCCTGGCCTTCGAGGGCGGCAAGCAGCTCCGGATCGGCGATCGAGACGACCGGGGCGGCCTCCAGCGAGGCGCCGATGCGCTTCTCGCGGCGCTCGATCTCCAGCGCGCCGGTGACGACCGAGCGCACGGCGCGGATCTTCTCCCACTTGGCTTCGAGCGCATCGTCGCGCCATTCGGCCGGAACCGCCGGGAACTGCTCAAGGTGCACCGAGACGGCATCGGGCCTCAGCGACAGCCACGCCTCTTCCATCGTGAAGGGCAGCATGGGGGCAAGCCAGGTGACGAGGCATTCGAACAGCTTGCGGATGACGCAAAGCGCTGCGCGGCGCTTCAGCGAGGACGGGGCATCGCAGTAGAGCGCATCCTTGCGCACGTCGAAGTAGAAGGCCGAGAGCTCGACATTGGAGAAGTCGATCAGCGCGCGGGCGATCTTCTTGAAATCGAACGCGTCATAGCCCTCGCGCACGAGCGCGTCGAGTTCCGACAGCCGGTGCAGCATCAGCCTTTCCAGCTCCGGCATGTCGGCATGGGCGATTTCCTCGCCCGTGTCGTGCGCCAGCGTTCCCAGCATCCAGCGCACCGTGTTGCGCAGCTTGCGGTAGGCGTCGATGTTGGTCTGGATGATCGTCTTGCCGAGGCGCTGGTCTTCCCAGTAGTCCGTCGTCATCACCCAGAGGCGCAGGATGTCGGCGCCCGATTCCTTCATCACGTCCTGCGGCGAGACGACGTTGCCCTTGGACTTCGACATCTTCTCGCCCTTCTCGTCCATGGTGAAGCCATGGGTGATGACGGCATTATAGGGCGCACGGCCGCGCGTCGCGCAGCTTTCGAGCAGCGAGGAGTGGAACCAGCCGCGGTGCTGGTCGGAGCCTTCGAGATAGACGTCGGCCGGCCATTTCAGGTCCGGGCGGTCCTCGAGCGTGAAGGTGTGCGTCGAGCCCGAATCGAACCAGACGTCGAGGATGTCCATGACCTGCGTCCACCTGGCCGGATCATGGTCATTGCCGAGGAAGCGCTCCTTGGCGCCCTCGGCGAACCAGGCGTCGGCGCCTTCCTTCTCGAAGGCCTCGATGATGCGGGCATTGACGGCGGCGTCGACCAGGACCTCGCCGTTCTCGTCGGCGAAGACGGCGATCGGCACGCCCCAGGCGCGCTGGCGCGACAGCACCCAGTCCGGGCGGCTCTCGATCATGGCGCGCAGGCGGTTCTGGCCGGTGGCGGGCACGAAGCGGGTGTCGTCGATCGCCGCGAGCGAACGCGAGCGCAGCGTCGTGCCGTCGCCGAGTTCCTTGTCCATGTAGACGAACCACTGCGGCGTGTTGCGGAAGATCACCGGTTTCTTGGAGCGCCAGGAATGCGGGTAGGAATGCTTCAGGCGGCCCCGGGCGAACAGGGTGTTGGCGGCGATGAGCGCCTTGATGACGCGCTCGTTGGCATCGCCCTTCTTGCCGTTGTCGTCCATGACGCGCGCGCCCTCGAAGCCGGGGGCGTCTGCCGTGTAGAAGCCGGCGTCGTCGACCGGGAACGGGATTTTCGAGGAGATGCCGCGCGCTTCCAGTTCGCGGGCCTTGGCCGTCCAGGCATCGAAGTCCTCGCGGCCGTGGCTGGGTGCCGTGTGCACGAAGCCGGTGCCGGCGTCGTCGGTGACGTGGTCGCCGTCGAGCAGCGGGACCGGGAACGTGTAGCCGAGGTCCTTCAGCGGATGGGCGCAGGTGAGCGCGGCGAGTTCGGCCGGCTCGATATCGCGCACGAACCTGAAGGTGAGCTTCGCCTTCGCGGCCGCCTCATCGGCAAGGCGCGTCGCGAAGATCAGCTTCTCGGCGGGCTGCGGGCCGAAATCGTTCTGCGCGCTTTCGACTTCGAACAGGCCATAGGGATAGCGCGAGGAGAAGGCGATGGCGCGGTTGCCGGGGATCGTCCAGGGCGTGGTCGTCCAGATGACGACATAATTGCCCTGAAGGTCGGCGGCACCGTCCACGATCGGGAACTTCACCCAGATCATGTCGCTCTCGACGTCGGCATATTCCACTTCGGCTTCCGCCAGCGCCGTGCGCTCGACGACCGACCACATGACGGGCTTGGAGCCGCGGTAGAGCTGGCCGCTCTTGGCGATCTTCAGCAGTTCGCCGGCGATGCGGGCCTCGGCGTGGAAATTCATCGTCGTGTAGGGATTGTCGAAGTCGCCCTCGATGCCGAGGCGCTTGAACTCGTCCGACTGGATCTTGATCCAGCCGGTGGCGAAGTCGCGGCATTCCCTGCGGAATTCGTTGACCGGCACCTCGTCCTTGTTCTTGCCCTTCTCGCGGTACTTCTCCTCGATCTTCCATTCGATCGGAAGGCCGTGGCAGTCCCAGCCGGGCACGTAGTTGGCGTCATAGCCGCGCATCTGGAACGAGCGGTTGATGACGTCCTTGAGGATCTTGTTCAGCGCGTGGCCGATATGGATGTTGCCGTTGGCATAGGGCGGGCCGTCGTGCAGCACGAACTTCTCGCGGCCGGCCGCGGAGGCGCGCAGCTTCTTGTAGAGACCCATCTTCTGCCAGCGGGCCACCGTTTCCGGCTCCTTCTGCGGCAGGCCGGCGCGCATCGGGAAATCCGTCTGCGGCAGGTAGAGGGTGGAGGAATAGTCGACTTTTTCGGGCGTATCGGTCATGGGTATGGCTATCGTCTCGTCGCGCGCATCTTTCGCGCATGCGGGGAAGGTGTCAGGTCATGCAATGGGCACTGACGGCGGGGGCGCTTTCGAAACGCCCGAAATCCCGGACCTTCCGGCCTCGCTCAGAGCGCGCGGAAGGCCGGGCCACTAATTCGCAGATCGATGGTCAGCCGGTCGAGCATCATGCGCGCGGTCTTACGGCGTTTTGGGCGGTTTGAAAAGACATGACGAGCGGCAAAGCCGCGGCGGGACGCTGACAAAGACTGCCAGACCTCTCCTTCGTCATCCTCGGGCTTGACCCGAGGATCCATAAGCCGTTGAAAAAAATGGCAACTGTGTTCAAGCGAAGTTGGTTTTGTCGCGCTGCATTGCGTTGAGGATCGTGATGAGCTTTCGCGCGACGGCGATGATGCCGGCCTTTGCGGAACCTGTTCTGGCTGAGACGGCCTGATGGAAGGCGCGCAGGCGCGCTGAGGCCTTGATGGCGCCGAGGGCCGCCATGTAGAGGGCCTTTCGCACGCGTGGCCTGCCGCCCTTGATGCGGCGGCGGCCGGATCTCCTGCCGGAATCGTCATTGAAGGGAGCAAGGCCGGCAAGGCTTGCGGCTGTTTTGGGCGAAAGGCTGCCGAGTTCGGGCATATGGGCCAGCAGGGTCAAGGCTGTCACCTTGCCCACGCCGGGCGCGGAGGTAAGGCGGTGCGCCTGCTGAGCGAGATGTCCATTCTTCATCTGCTCGTCGATCGCAGCCTGGATCGAGGCGATCCTCTCGCCGAGGATGGCGATCATGGCCTCGATGTCGGCGCGGACGGCGGGATCGAAGGCATCGCAAAGATGCCGGCGCTCGGTTGCACGGGCATCGACGAGCTGATCCCGGCGGCGGGCAAGGGCCGCCAGGCGCTCGCGCACCGGGCAAGGCGGCGCCTCGGCCGTCAGGCCGAACATGGTTCCCATCTCGCAAAGCGAGCGGGCATCGATGCGGTCGGTCTTGGCCAGCCGTCCCCGCGCTTCGGCAAAGCGCCGGGCCGTCTTCGGGTTGACGCGGGCAAAGGCGATGCCGGCCTGCGAAAGACACAGGCGCAGCAGCCGGTCGCAATGACCTGTCGCCTCGAAGACGACCAGGTCGGTGGCCGGGTCGAGACCACGGGCAAAAGCGGACAGCGCGGTCTGCTCGTTGGGGATGCGGCAGAACCTGGCCGTTTTCGGATCGAAGATGTCGATCATGTCCTTGCCGATGTCGCAGCCGATGAAGGTATGGTGTATCGTCATGGCGCCTGCTCCTGTGTGCGGGGTCTGTGGCGACAGCCCCGTGCAACTGTTCAGGTTGATGGGCGAAGCGGGAAGGGGCCAAGCCATGCCGCGGCCTGCCGTCACAAACGGCGGCCTGGATCCTCTCGGCCTCCTTCCCGCAACCATCTTACATCAGACCAAACACACAGGATCCTCGGGTCAAGCCCGAGGATGACGAAGGAGAATGGGGCAAGATTCGTCAACAAATTGCCGACGGTAAGGCCGTCGCTTGCGATCAGAAACAGAGCCGCCGGTCGATCGGTCCCAGCGGCGAAACACCGGAGAGCAGCGCCCGTGCCTCCTCCTCGTCGCGCTTCATCTGCACGACGAGCGCATCGAGGCCGTCGAACTTCAGTTCGTCGCGCAGGTGGCCGAAGAAGGAGACGGCGCAGACCTCGCCGTAGAGGTCGCCGGAGAAATCGAAGAGGAAGGTTTCGAGCAGCGGCGCGCCGTTCGCATCGACCGTCGGGCGGCGGCCGTAGCTGGCGACGCCGTCGTGGAGGCTTCCGTCGGACCGGCGGAAGCGCACGGCGTAGATGCCGCTGCGCAGTTCCACTTCCGGCGGAAGCTGCATGTTGGCGGTCGGATAGCCGAGCGTGCGGCCGAGCTTCTTGCCGTCGATGACCTCGGCCTCCACCGTGTAGCGGTAGCCGAGCTGGCCGGCGGCTTCCGCAACCGCGCCTTCGCCGAGCAGGGCACGGATGAAGCTGGAGGAGATGACCGAGGCGTTCTCGTCGCGGAAGGCGTCGACCAGCGTGACGCCGAAACCGTTTTCCTGGCCGGCGGCCATCAGGAAGGCCGGCCCGCCTTCCCTGCCCTTGCCGAAGTGAAAATCGAAGCCGGTGACGACCTCGGACGCGTGCAGCCAGTCCATCAGGACGGTACGGATGAAATCGTGCGCGGAGATTTCGGAGAAGCTGCGGTCGAACGGGTATTCGATGACGGCGGAAAAACCCATGCCTTCGAGGATGCGGGCCTTCAGCGGCGCCGGCGTCAGGCGGAAGACCGGGCGCTCGGGCCGGAAGACCGTGCGCGGATGCGGCTCGAAGGTCAGCACCAGGGCGGGAATGCCGCGCTCGGCGGCGATATCGAGCGCCCGCTGCAGAACGGCCTGGTGGCCGCGATGCACGCCGTCGAAATTGCCGATGGCGACGACGCCGCCGCGCAGGTGCTTCGGCAGCGGCTCCCTCGTCTCGTTCCTGTGAAACACCGTCATGACGACCGTCTCCGTCACTGCAACCGGGGCATCCACCATTTCGGGTGGGCGCCCTCGCGTTTCAGGAAGGCCTCCAGCTTCGCCTCGTCCGTGCGACCGCCCTCGACATAGTCCTGCGCGTGGATGCCACCCGAAATATACAGCACGTCGAGGCCGAAGGCCTCCGCGCCGCGCACGTCCGTCGGCATGCCGTCGCCGATGGCGATCACCCGCGAGAGGTCGAAATCGCCGCGCACCTCGCGCGCCTCGGCGATCGATTTCTCGTAGATCGGGCGGTGCGGCTTGCCGGCGATCCGGGTGGCGCCGCCCAGTTCCTCATAGAGCTTGGCGATCGCGCCGGCACAGGGAATGAGCTTGTGGCCGCGCTCGACGACGAGGTCGGGATTGGCGCAGATGAAGGGCAGTTCCCGCGCCGCGAGCGCCGTCAGCTCGGCGCGATAATCCTCGACGGTTTCCGTCTCGTCGCTGCGCAGGCCCGCGCAGACGACGATGCCGGCCTCCTCCAGCCCGACCGGCTCGACGCCGAGGCCGTCGAGCAGCGGCAGGTCCTTTTCGGCGCCGATGAAGTAGATGTTCTTCGGCCCCTCGGCGATCAGCGCGCGGGTGACGTCGCCGGACGTGACGATCCGGTCGTAGGCGTCATCCGTCACGCCAAGGCCGCGGATCTGCACTTTCACACCCGGATGCGGGCGCGGGGAATTGGTGATCAGCACGACCGTCAGCCCGGCCGCGCGCGCGGCGGCGAGCGCTTCGGAAGCATGGGAGAAGGCTTCGACGCCATTGTGCAGGACGCCCCAGACGTCGCAAAGGACCACGTCATAATGCTGCGTGATGTCGCGGAAGGATTGGATGCGGTGAGCCATCAGGGATTCCCGTGTCGAGATCGAGCCCGGCTGACATTGCAAAGCGACGGCAAGAAAACAAGCCTCTCCGCACATTTTTGCCCCATCGACGGGCAAACGGATGAAAATTCACCGCGCCGTCTTGATGGCGTGCGATGACGCTCCCATCTGGCGGCTGCGGTAACTCATACCGGGCGAAAAATTTTGCAGGCGTCGTTCTTGACTCCAAACGCCCAGCCGCCTATCTCGGCATCGCTAGCACTCACGAAAGACGAGTGCTAACATCAATCCACCGGATCCATCTCGCGATCCGCAATGTCATTTGATCGAGGGATAAGACAATGGCAAGCACCACCTTCCGCCCGCTTCACGATCGCGTCGTCGTTCGTCGCGTCGAATCCGAAGCCAAGACCAAGGGCGGCATCATCATTCCGGACACCGCCAAGGAAAAGCCGCAGGAAGGCGAAGTCGTCGCCGTCGGCTCCGGCGCCCGCGATGAAAGCGGCAAGGTCGTCGCGCTCGACGTCAAGGCCGGCGACCGCGTCCTGTTCGGCAAGTGGTCGGGCACCGAAGTCAAGCTCGACGGCGAAGACCTTCTGATCATGAAGGAAGCCGACATCATGGGCATCATCGGCTGATCCGCCGGTAATCCTTTCCCAATTCCGCTGACACCTCTTCAGGAGTTCTCACAATGGCAGCCAAAGAAGTCAAATTCGGCCGCACCGCGCGCGAAAAGATGCTGCGTGGCGTCGACGTCCTCGCAGACGCCGTGAAGGTAACCCTCGGTCCCAAGGGCCGCAACGTCGTCATCGACAAGTCCTTCGGCGCTCCGCGCATCACCAAGGACGGCGTTTCCGTCGCCAAGGAAATCGAACTCGACGACAAGTTCGAGAACATGGGCGCCCAGCTCGTCCGTGAGGTCGCTTCCAAGACCAACGACATCGCCGGCGACGGCACGACGACCGCCACGGTTCTCGCCCAGGCCATCGTCCGCGAAGGCCACAAGGCCGTTGCCGCCGGCATGAACCCGATGGACCTGAAGCGCGGCATCGACCTCGCCGTCGCCGAAGTCGTCAAGGATCTCCAGGCCAAGGCCAAGAAGATCAACACCTCGGAAGAAGTCGCCCAGGTCGGCACGATCTCCGCGAACGGCGACAAGCAGGTCGGTCTCGACATTGCCGAAGCCATGCAGAAGGTCGGCAACGAAGGCGTCATCACGGTTGAAGAAGCCAAGACCGCCGAGACCGAACTCGAAGTCGTCGAAGGCATGCAGTTCGACCGCGGCTACCTGTCGCCCTACTTCGTGACCAACCCGGAAAAGATGGTCGCCGACCTCGAAGACGCCTACATTCTCCTGCACGAGAAGAAGCTCTCGAACCTCCAGGCAATGCTCCCGGTTCTCGAAGCCGTCGTCCAGACCGGCAAGCCGCTGGTCATCGTCGCTGAAGACGTCGAAGGCGAAGCCCTCGCGACCCTCGTCGTCAACAAGCTGCGCGGCGGCCTCAAGATCGCTGCCGTCAAGGCTCCGGGCTTCGGCGACCGCCGCAAGGCCATGCTCGAAGACATCGCCATCCTGACGGGCGGCACGGTCATCTCGGAAGACCTTGGCATCAAGCTCGAGAACGTCACGCTCGACATGCTCGGCAAGGCCAAGAAGGTCTCGATCTCCAAGGAAAACACGACGATCGTCGACGGTGCCGGCCAGAAGGCCGAGATCGAAGGCCGCGTCGCGCAGATCAAGGCCCAGATCGAGGAAACCACCTCCGACTACGACCGCGAGAAGCTGCAGGAACGCCTTGCCAAGCTCGCCGGCGGCGTTGCCGTCATCCGCGTCGGCGGCTCGACGGAAGTCGAAGTGAAGGAAAAGAAGGACCGCATCGACGACGCCCTCAACGCGACGCGCGCTGCCGTTCAGGAAGGCATCGTACCGGGCGGCGGCGTGGCCCTGCTGCGTTCCTCCGTCAAGATCGCCTCCAAGGGCGAGAACGACGACCAGGAAGCCGGCATCAACATCGTGCGCAAGGCTCTCCAGGCCCTCGTTCGCCAGATCGCGGAAAATGCAGGTGACGAAGCTTCGATCGTCGTCGGCAAGATCCTCGACAAGAACGAAGACAACTACGGCTACAACGCCCAGACCGGCGAATACGGCGACCTGATCTCGCTCGGCATCGTCGACCCGGTCAAGGTTGTCCGCACGGCGCTGCAGAACGCCGCCTCGGTCGCCTCGCTGCTGATCACGACGGAAGCCATGATCGCCGAGCTGCCGAAGAAGGACGCTCCGGCCGGCATGCCGGGCGGCATGGGCGGCATGGGTGGAATGGACATGATGTGACAGGCGAAAGCCTGCACATCCGAGCCATCCGGTTCAGTTCGGAAGGGGCGGTCTTCGGGCCGCCCCTTTTGCGTTCGAAAGACGGGCGGCATCTGTATCGTTGCCGTGAAAAGAATTTTTCCAATTGTACAATAATTATCAAAAAGCCGTTGATGGCATCAAAAAACCAACTATAAAGACGCTCCAAGTGAACTTTAAAGATTCACGGGGGATTCAGCCGCTGAAACTCGACGGGACTACAGTCGATTTGTCGTGCAGCCGGATGTCCCCAAGCACTGGAAAGAAACCGCCGGAAGACCTGCATGAAGGTCAGCGGCGGTCTTCGCGCGTACGTCCGATCCGATAGCACAGACGGAGCCGGATGCAGTTCAGTACATAAGAAAGTGGTTCGGCGGGCTTCGATGGTTGTCAGCCGGGACTGCTTTTTAGCATGTCTTGCGCCGTCAAGGGCGGGACATGTCGGCTAAATTCGAGCAACTGCCTGAGGTCGTAGGTGTTCAAGATAATCAAGACTGATCTCTCGTCGCCCTTTCTGCCGGGCTCGATGGGGTTCGACGAAACAGACAACGAACTGCTCACGCAATATTGCGTGACGGAGCGCTGGACCGGCGATCTTTCCAACGGACTCTTCATGCTGGGCGACAAGGCGGCGCTGGCGCATGGCCTGCCGCAGCGCACCTGCGGCCTCCTGAACCTCATCCGCTGCTACGAGCCGCTCGACCGCACGCGCGTGCTGGAGCTCTTCGAGCAGGCGGCCGCGTCCTCGTCATCCTTCTGCTTCTCGACGACCATCCATCTCGACGGCGCACCGCGCCAGCCGGTGTTCTGCGTCGGGGAATCGACGGGCCTGGAGGAGAAGTATGCCGGCTCCATCATCGGCGTCTTCATCTTCCCCCGTTTCCAGATCGACCTCGCCGGCCGCCGCTTCAAGCGGCAGTAGGGGTTGGCAGCGACCCCGTTTGCGACGGGCGCCTACCCCCCTCTGGCCTGCCGGCCATCTCCCCCTCAAGGGGGGAGATCAGCAAGACGCGGGGCATTGCCTTTTCCGCAGCGTTTGTGATGGTCGAGACGGCTCTCCATCCGATCTCCCCCCTTGAGGGGGAGATGGCCGGCAGGCCAGAGGGAGGCTGCCAAGCCTCACGCCGCCTCGCTCGCCTCAGGCCCCGTGCGGATGCGCTCCACCGGCACCGGACGGCCGAGGAAGTAGCCCTGGGCCTCGTCGCACCCCTCGTCCAGCAGGATGTCGAGCTGGCTGCGCGTCTCCACGCCTTCCGCCAGGACCGGCACGCGCAGCGTCTGGCCGAGCGCCAGGATGGCGCGGATGATGGCCTTCGCCTCGGGGCTCGCCTCCACCTCGCTCATGAAGCTGCGATCGAGCTTGATCTTGTCGAAGGGGAAGGCGCGCAGGGTTTCCAGCGAGGAATAGCCCGTGCCGAAATCGTCGATGGCGATGGTGACGCCGAAGGCCTTGATGCGGCGTAGCGTCTGGAGGGCCCGCTCCTTGTCGCCGATGATGGTCGATTCGGTGATTTCCAGCTCCAGCCGGTGCGGGCTGAGGCCCGTATCCAGCAGCACACGGTGCACGAGGTCGGCGACATCGGCATTGCCGAGCTGCACCGGCGACAGGTTGACGGCGATCTTGTGGTCGTTGTCCCAGGTCGCGGCCTCGCGGCAGGCCTCGCGCAGCACCCATTCGCCGATCGGCAGGATGGCGCCGCACTCTTCCGCGATCGGGATGAACTCGCCCGGCGGAATCGTGCCGCGCATCGGATGGTGCCAGCGCAGCAGCACCTCGTAGCCGATCGTATCCCCGGTGGTGACCGCCTTCTGCACCTGGTAGTGGAGCTGGAGCTCGTTGCGCTCCACCGCCTGCCACAGATCGTTGGCGATGAGGCGGCGGCTGCGGGCGGCCTCGTCCATCGAGACCTCGTAGAAGCAGACCCGCTCGGTCAGTGCTTCCTTGGCGCGATACATGGCAAGGTCGGCATTGTTGAGCAGGGCCTCGAGATTGTCGGCATCCTGCGGATAGATCGCCACGCCGAGGCTGGCACCCGGCTTGATATCGTAGCCGTCGATGCGGATTTCCTCGTGGAGGCAGGCTTCCAGCCGCTGGATGAAATCGTGGAGGTCGGACACATCCTCGAAGCGCTTTGCCGCGGCGAACTCGTCGCCGCCGAAGCGGGCGACCGTCTCATCGGCCTCCAGGCAGGCCTGCATGCGCTTCGAAAGCGTCATCAGCACCTCGTCGCCCGCGGCATGGCCGCGCGTGTCGTTGATTTCCTTGAACTTGTCGAGGTCGATGCCGATCGCCGCGACCTTGCCGCCGAAGCGCTTCGCCGAATCGAGGTCGGCTTCGAGGCGGTTGTTGAAGCTTGCGCGGTTCGGCAGGCCCGTCAGGCTGTCATGGCGGGCGAGGAAGGAGATCTGCTCCTCCGAGCGCAGGCGCTCGGACACGTCCTCATAGGTGGCGACCCATGCGCCATCCGGCAGCGTGCGATAGCGCAGCTGCACGGAAATGCCGCTTGCCAGCTTCTCGACGATCACGCCGCCGTCATTGGCCTGGATGGCGGCGCGGCGGCGCGCATACATGTCGCGCGCCCGCGGCTGCCAGACCTCGGGATCGACGAAGACGTCGGCGACGCCCTGGTCGACGATCTCGCGCAGCGTCATGCCGGGGCGGATACGGCCTTCCGGAAAGCCGAAGATCTCGCTGTAGCGCTTGTTGGCGAGCAGCAGGCGCTCGTCCTTGTCGAACAGGCAGAGGCCCTGCGACATGTTTTCCAGCGCCAGGTCGAGGTTCTTCGTCACCTCGGCGAGACGGTCGGCATCGGCCTTTTCCTTCGTCACGTCCTTGGTGATCTTGGCATAGCCGACAAGCGTGCCGCCCGTGTCGTAGATGGCGTCCATCACCACGTTCGCCCAGAAGCGCGAACCGTCCTTGCGATAGCGCCAGCCCTCATTCTCGTATTTGCCTTCCTCCCGCGCGATCGCCAGCGCCTGCTCCGGCACGCCGGCGGCGCGGTCCTCCTCGCTGTAGAAACGCGAGAAATGCTGGCCGACGATCTCGTGCGCCTTGTAGCCCTTGTTGCGCTCGGCGCCGCCGTTCCAGTTGGCCACGCGGCCGTCCGGATCGAGCATGTAGATGGCATAGTCCTTGACGCCCTGCACCAGCATGGCGAACTGGCGCATGCTCTCGTTTGCCGCAAGCTCGGCCTGCCGCGCGAAGACGGCCGCCGTCAGGCCCGTGAAGAGCAGCGAGAAGGCGACGACGGCGATCAGCGGCGCCATCAGGCCCACGGACAAGATCGTGTCGTCGCTCACCGGCACCAGGCCGGGCGTGACCGTCACCGCCGTCATGGCGGTGAAATGCAGCGATACGACGCCGAGCGCCATCAGCACGGTGGCGAGCGCCCGGTCGCGAAGCCGCGCCTGCGGGCGCATGCAGAAGACCAGCGCAAGCGCCCCGAAGAGCCCGGCGCAAACGACCGAAGCCGTCACATAGGCGAGGTCCCAATGGAGGGTGCCCGGCACTTCCAGCGCCGCCATGCCGATATAGTGCATGGAGGTGACGCCGGCACCGAGCAGCAGGCCGCCGGCGACGGCCGCGCTCCTGCCGGGAACATAGGTGGCGACGGCAAGGCCGATCGTCGTCACGACGATCGCGACACCGAGCGAGACCAGTGTCAGCTCCATGCCGAAGCCCATGACGACGCCGGGGTCGTAGGCCAGCATGGCGATGAAATGCGTTGCCCAGATGCCGAAGCCGCTCGACGTGCCGGCCGCCCCGAGCCAGAGATTGCGCGCCATGCCCTTGGCAGCCTGCGCCCTTTGCGTCAGCGTCACCGCAACATAGCAGGACAGGAAGCAGATGAGGGCTGCGAGCAGGACGAGACGGAGGTCGTGCTCGACGGTCAGGCAGGTCAGAATGCGGAGCATGAAAGGTCACCGGTGGGAATGAGATGGCCCCACTCAGCCGCACAACCCTAAAAAATGAGTGAATTCAGATATGGCGATACCGGGCCGCCAGGCCCTGCATCGGTTCATACTTAACAAAAGTCAAAACAGTACAACTGTTCCAATCCGTAACAAAAATTCCGCTCAACTTGTGCGCATCACCACGCTCAGAGCGTCAGGGCCTTGAGGTCCGTCGCGGGGTCCTCCAGGGCGGCGCGCTCGGGCGTGCGGCCCATCTCGATCAGCTTCTTGCCGACCACATAGGCCTTGGCATCGTTGACCGCGTCGACGGCGATCAGCCTGCCCGCGCGGAAGTACCAGACGGAGACGCTGCCCTCGCGCGCGCCGGGGCGCACGAAGGTATCGTCGAATCCCATGCAAAAGCCGGCGATCTGCAGCTTGACGTCATACTGGTCGGACCAGAACCAGGGTTTCGGCTCGTAGGGCAGATCGCCGCCGGCGATGACCGCGGCGGCGGCCTCCGCCTGGTCGACGGCATTCTGCACGGATTCGAGCCGCACGCGGTTGCCTTCGAAGGGCAGTACCGCGCAGTCGCCCATGGCGAAGATCGCCGGGTCGGAGGTGCGGGCATGGGCATCGACGACGATGCCGTTTGCGACCTCCAGCCCGGCATCGCGCGCAAGCCTGTCGTTCGGCGCAACGCCGATGCCGGCGATCACCACGTCGACGGGCAGCACGAAGCCGTCGGAGAGTTCCGCGCCGGTGACGCGGCCGTTTTCGCCGAGGAGCCGGACGAGGCCGGTCTTTTCCCGCACATCGACGCCGCGCGCCGTGTGGATCGCCTTGAGGATCGTGGCGGTCGCCGGCGAGGCGACGCGGGCGAGGATACGGTCGGCCATCTCGATGACCGTGACATGCAGCCCCCTGCCCCGCGCGACCGCCGCCGCCTCGAGGCCGATATAGCCGCCGCCGACGACGAGCGCCCGGCGGCCCTCCTGCATTTCGAGGCCGAGGCGATCGGCATCGCGGTAGTCGCGCACGGTGAAGACGCCGTCGAGGTCACCGCCGATCTCGGCCGGCAGGCGGCGCGGCGTCGCGCCGGTGGCGAGCGCCAGAACGCCGTAGTGCAGCGTCGAGCCGTCGCTGAGCGTCACCGTCCTTGCGGCGCGGTCGATGGCGGTGACTTCGGTCGAGAGGCGGATCTCGACATTGTTGTCCGCATACCAGCTTTCCGGGCGGAACATCAGCCGGCCGAGATCGGCCTCGCCGAGCAGGTATTTCTTGGAGAGCGGCGGACGCTGGTAGGGATGGCTCGCCTCGGCGGCGATGATGGTGATCGGCCGCTCGTCCTTCAGCGCGCGCAATTTGGCAACCAGGGCAAAGGCGGCCTGACCGCCGCCCGCAACAACCAGTCTTCCCGTCACGATGTCGTCCGTCCCGTCCTTGTTTTCCGAGAGGTAGCGCGCCGGAACCGGCGGCGTCAACTCATCGCCGCGCCGCCGGATTTTTCGTTTGCGTCAGGGCTTGGCGGGGATTTCGAGGCCCTTTATCGCCGCCGGACGCGCAAGGCAGCGCTCCAGCCAGGCCATCACGGCCGGGAAGCCTGCATAGTCCAGCGCCTCGCGACCGCCATAGAACACATCCGCGCCGCGGATCCACGGGAAGGTCGTGATGTCCGCGATGGTGTATTCGTCGCCCATGATCCACCGGCGGTCCTTCAGGCGGTCTTCGAGGATCGAGAGCAGGCGCTTGGCTTCGTCGCGGTAACGCTCGGCAGGATAGGGATTGTTGGCCACCTTATCGGCGGCGAACTTGTAGAAATGGCCGAACTGGCCGAACATCGGCCCGACGCCGCTCATCTGGAACATGACCCAGGCGAGCGTCTCGTAGCGCCCGGCGGCATCGGCCGGGATCAGCTTGCCGGTCTTTTCGGCGAGATACACGAGGATCGCGCCCGATTCGAAGAGGCCGATCGGCTTGCCGTCCGGGCCGTCCGGATCGATGATCGCGGGAATGCGGCCGTTCGGGTTCAGCGAGATGAAGTCCGGCGACTTGACGCCCTCGGGCCCGAACTCGATGCGGTGCGCCTCATAGGGCAGACCGAGCTCCTCCAGCGCGATCGACACCTTCACGCCGTTCGGCGTCGGCAGCGAATAGAGCTGGATGATATCGGGGTTCCTGGCGGGCCACTTCTTGGTGACGGGGAAGGCGGAAAGGTCGGACAAGGCGGGCTCCTTCTGAGTTAGATCAAGGATATAGGAGCCGTATCGCCTGCCCGCAAGCAGGAGCCTGACGGTGGATCATCCGGATTTCCGCGCCAGCCAGACCGTCGCGCCGCCACAATCCGGATCCTCCCGCTGGTGCTCCACGACGGCAAAGCCGTTTGCCGCCAGAAGCTCCCGATACTCCGCACCGTCGAGGCTGGCATGGTAGAGCGGCTCGCCCTGGAAGGCGCCGACGACGACACCCTGCGATGGGCCCGACGTGAACAGCAGCATCGCGCCCGATGCGGCCATGGCAGCAAAACGGGGAAACATCGCCCGCTGGTCCTGCGGCGTCAGGTGGAAGAAGCTGTGCCAGGCCAGAATGCCGGCGAAGGTCTTGCCAGGGGCAAAGCCGCGCATGTCGGCGACGTACCAGTCATGGGCGGGATGGCGCGCTCGGCAGAGGCCGACCAGCGTTTGCGATGCATCGACGCCCGTGACGGCAAAGCCGCGTGTGATGAGACTCGCGGCCAGCGGCTCGCCCGAGCCGCAGCCAAGGTCAAGGATAGCGGCTCCAGCGGCCAGCGGCGCGGTGAAGCGGTCGAGCCATGGCTTCTCGGAGAGATCGCGGCCGCGGATACGGTCGAAGGCGTCCGCATGGCGCTCGTAAAGGCCGGCAATGCGGTCCGCCTCGTCCATCTCAGAGCGCCTTGCGCACCGCCTGGACGATCTCGGCGACGACGGGATCGCCCTCATGTTCTTCCTTGCGGGCGCGCACGAGGCAGGCCTCGGACTTGAGGATCACGCCGTCGGAGAGGATCTTCAGGTGGTTGGCCGTCAGCGTCGAGCCGGTCGAGGTGATGTCGACGATGATGTCGGCCGAGCCCGAGGCCGGCGCACCCTCGGTCGCCCCGAGGCTCTCGACGATGCGGTAGAGCTGGATGCCGTGGTTGCCGGAGAAGAACTGCTGCGTGAGGCGCCAGTATTTCGTGGCGATGGTGAGCCGCCGGCCGTGGCGGGCGCGGAAATCCTGGGCGACGTCGCCGAGATCCGCCATCGTGTCGACATCCAGCCAGATTTCCGGCACGGCAACGACGACATCCGCATGGCCGAAGCCGAGGCGGGCGCAGAATTCGACGCGGGCATCCGCCTCCGCCAGCCCCTCGCGCACCAGGTCCTCGCCGGTCACGCCGAAATCGACGGTGCCGTTGGCGATCTCGCGGGAGATCTCGGAGGCCGAGAGGAAGGCGATCTCGATGTCGTCGCGCCCCTCGACGCGGCCACGATAGGAGCGGTCGTTGCCGACGGCGACGACGGAGAAACCGGCGCGGGCGAGCACGGCGGAGCTGTCCTCCTTCATGCGCCCCTTGGAAGGAAGGCCGATGGTGATGGTCATGCGGCAGCTCCCTTCACGCCCGCGATACGGTCGAGCCAGAGCGAGAAGCCGACGGCCGGAATGCGCTCCTTCGCGCCGAGCAGGGTCAAGAGCCGGTCGAAGCGGCCGCCGCCGGCAAGCACCAGGCTCTCCCCGGCCGGCGCGATCTCGAAGACGAGGCCGGTATAATAATCGAGCGGGCGGCCGAAGGCGGCGCGATAGGTGATCGTCGCCGGATCGACGCCGGTGGCGCTGAGCGCCGCGACGCGGCTTTCGAACCGCGCGAGCGCCGCGCCGAGCGAGAGGCCGGCCTTTTCCGCGAAGGCGGCGAGCGCCCCGGGCGCCTCGGCAAGGCTCAGCTCCAGCGCCAGGAACTCCCTGAGGAGCGCCAGCGTGCGGGCATCGAGCCGCGTGTTGGCCAGTTCCATCTTCTCGCGCAGGCGCCGGGCGATATCGGCCGGGCTCCGGCTGGCATTGGTGGAATAGCCGGTCGCCTCCATCGTCGCGTCGATATGGGCGATCAGCGTCGCCTCGTCGTCGAGCTTGCCGAGGATGGCGAGGCGATCGACCTCCGGGCCGAAGACGCCGTCGCGCGCGGGATTGGAGAGGTCGTCCATCAGCCGCTGCAGCTGCGCCTGGTTGCCGAAGGCATGGACGAGCCGCTTCTGCCAGCCGGCGGGAAGACCACAGGCCGCCACCACGGCTTCGAAGACCGACTGGTCGCCGAGCACCACGGAGAAGGCCACGCCCGGCAGGCGATTCTTCAAGACGGTCAGCGCGTCATGCACGGCGCGCGCATCGGCCCTTGCGACGTCCGGCTCGCCGAGATCCTCGATGCCGGCCTGGTAGAACTCGTTCGAGCCCTCGCGGCGCTGGCGGAACACCTCGCCGAGATAGGCGTAGCGCTTGGGCGTGCCCGTCGCCGTCTCGATATGGCGCAGGCAGACGGGAATGGTGAATTCGGGCCGGAGGCACAGGCTCTTGCCGGTCTCGCTCTCCGTCAGGAAGATGCGCCGGCGCAGGTCCTCGCCCGCCATGTCGAGAAAGGGTTCGGCCGGCTGGATGACCGGCGTGTCGACACGCTCCGTACCGAGACGTTCGAGATCGGCGATGAGATCGGGCGCGAAGGCGGGGAGGTTGACTAGAGGCATGGAAACACCTCCGGTCGTGGGGAGGCACACCCCCCTCTGGTCTGCCGGCCATCTCCCCCACAGGGAGGGAGATCGGCTGGCCATATCGGCATTGCCCAAAGTGAAGCGTTGGCGATGGGCGAAACGGTGCAACAATTTGATCTCCCCCCCTGTGGGGGAGATGGCCGGCAGGCCAGAGGGGGGTGGAACCGCGCGCTCATCGCCGTCAGCCGGCCCGCGCCCGGTCTTCGGCCTGGGCGTCGAGGATTTCGCGAACCCTGGCGACGAGTTCGGCCTCCGGCACGGAGACCTGCGCCACGCGGGCCTCGCGCCAGGCGATGTTGTCCTCTATCTCGCCGGAAAGGCGCTTGCCCTCGATCAGGTCCTTGATCTGCACGAGGCCTTCGGCGCGCTCGTCACCGCCCTGGATGATCGCGACGGGGGCGCCGCGGCGGTCGGCATATTTGAGCTGGTTGCCGAACTTCTTCCAGTTGCCCTGGTACATTTCGGCGCGGATGCCGGCGGCGCGCAGCTCCTGCGTGAAACGCTGGTAGCGGCCCATGCTCTCGATGTCACCGTCCATGACCGTGACGAGCACGGGGGCGACGACCTCGTCCTGGCCGAGCTTGCCGAGATTCTTCAGCGCCGTCATCAGGCGCGAGACGCCGATGGAAAAGCCGGTGGCCGGCACCGGCTGGCCCATGAAGCGGGAGACGAGGCCGTCATAACGGCCGCCGCCGCCGACGGAGCCGAAGACGACCTTCTCGCCCTTCTCGTTGGTGACGGCGAACTGCAGCTCGGCCTCGAAGACCGGGCCGGTGTAATATTCGAGACCGCGCACGCAGGAGGGATCGACCTTGATGCGGCCGGCATCATAGCCCGCGCTGGCGACGAGTTTCGCGATCTGCTCGAGCTCCTGCACGCCCTCGCGGGCACGCTCGTTCTGCCCGAAGCGACGGTCGAGCGAAGCGACGGTCTCCAGGTTGTCGCCGAAGGACGAGGTGTCGAGCACGCCGACCAGCAGCTCGATGCCGGCGGGATCGAGGCCGACGCCCTTGGTGAAATCGCCGCTTTCGTCCTTGCGCCCCGCGCCGAGAAGCTCGCGGACGCCGGGAATGCCGAACTTGTCGAACTTGTCGAGCGCGCGCAGGGCATTCAGCCGGCGCGCCGCATTCTCCTCGCCGCCAAGGCCGACGACCTCCAGCATGCCGTCCAGAACCTTGCGGTTGTTGACGCGGATGACGTAGTCGCCGCGGGCGATGCCGAGGGCTTCCATCGTATCAGCGAACATCATGCACATTTCGGCGTCCGCCTGAACGCCGGCCGCGCCCACCGTATCGGCGTCGAACTGCATGAACTGGCGGAAGCGGCCCGGGCCCGGCTTCTCGTTGCGGAAGACGTAGCCGGCGCGGTAGGTGCGGTAGGGCAGCTGGATCTCGTTGAAATTCTCCGCGACATGGCGGGCAAGCGGCGCCGTCAGGTCGTAGCGCAGGCTCATCCACTGGTCGTCGTCGTCCTGCAGCGAGAAGACGCCCTCGTTCGGGCGGTCGCTGTCCGGCAGGAACTTGCCGAGCGCGTCGGTATATTCGAAAAGCGGGGTTTCGACCGGGTCGAAGCCATAGTGCTCGTAGACCGCGCGGATCTTCGCGGTCATTTCGGTGAGGGCGCGGATGTCCGCGGCGTCACGGTCGACGAAGCCGCGCGGCAGGCGGGCCTTCAGCTTCTGCGGTTTTTTTTGCTTTTCGCTCATCGGGATACCCGAAATTCCTGTATTTCCGTTGCGGTTTCCCTAGCGGATTGGACGGGCAGCGGCAAGGGCGGAAGCGCCCCGGTATCCCGGCCGGGGCGATAGCATGGCCCAACCGCGCACGACGACGGCGCAAGCCATGGATGCCGCGGCGGCGCAGGCGCTGGGAGAGGCGGCGGCGGCAACGCGACCTTCCGCTTCGCCAGGATCGCCCGCCCGGCCAGCCAGAGACGGCCGGCGGTCCGATCCGGGGCACGCTCGCGGTGGCGCGCCGGCCAAGCAAATGGACGCGGAAGGGCCGGACGTTCCCGACCCGCCCTTTCCTTTTGCTCGCGGGCCGCCTATCTGTTGGCGCATGAGGCAGATCCTCTTCGTCTTCGCCATTCTGGGCGCCGCGCTCTCCGGCTGGGTGCCGGTGGCCGCGGCGGCGCTGCATGGCGCGCAGCCTTCCGGCCTGCATGCCATGCACACGTCGGGCAGCGACGAGGCCGGCGGCGACCACGACACGTCGAAGCGCGCCGCCCATCCGCTTGCCTGTTCCGCCTGCTTCGCCATAGAGGCCGTGCGCATCGAGCCGGCGGCGCGCACGGTCGGTGTTTCCGACCGGTTGTCCGCCGTCGTGCCGCAGCTTTCCGGCCTCGCCCACCGGCCGCTCGATCCCCCTCCCCGGTCCTGACGCCCGCCTATCCGGACGCCCCGCGCCCGGCTATCGACACCCTTCAGAACTGGAAAAGACAATGAACGCAAAGACCCTGTTTCTCGGCGCAGCCCTCGCGCTCGCCGTCACCCTGCCGGCAACAGCCCAGGAGGCCGACCATTCCGCCCATCAGGGCATGGCGATGGAGACGCCGGCCGGACAAAGCCCCTCCACCGAGGCCTTCATCGCGGCCAACACGAAAATGCATGAAGGCATGGCGATCGACTTCACCGGCAATGCCGACGAAGACTTCGTGCGCGGCATGATCGCCCATCACCAGGGGGCTATCGACATGGCGAAGATCGAGCTGCAATACGGCAAGGACGAAAGCCTTCGCAAGCTCGCCGAGGACATCATCACCGCCCAGGAGGGCGAGATCCGGATGATGGAAGACTGGCTGGCGAAGAACGCCAAGTAGACCGGCCGGCAGAACAGCAGAGGCCCGCCGGAACGCCGGCGAGCCTCTGCACATCCCCATTCATCTGCGCTTATTCGGCCGCCGGATTGCGGTGGACCGCCGACGCCTCAACCAGCGAGGCCGCGATGGCGCGGGCCATCAGCAGCGTCGTTTCGCGAATTTCGGTGTTGTTGCCGCTTCTTGCCGACCGGATCAGGCGAAAGCCCTCCCGGAGCATGATCTCCTGCGCCTTGTCACAGGCCCAGCCTTCAAGTCGAGAATCGTCCATTGCAGGTGTGCTCGCCGCCATTTGTCCCCCATGCCAAATCATTCAGCACAAAGCGGCGCTTCACGACCACGCACGCGTACGCCGACCCCAGAACTTACGATGTATGATTTTGCCGCTCAACCTTAAGCTACATGATTCGTTGTAGAATCAAAGCTGTATTTGTGGCGGCAAGACGCGAATTATGGCCGTTCGAGCCGATTTCTCTTCTCTTCGACTTCGGCGCGGCAAAAGCATCCTTCCACATGGTCGTTGACGAGGCCCATGGCCTGCATGAAGGCATAGACGGTGGTGGGGCCGACGAAGGTCCAGCCGCGCTTCTTCAGGTCCTTGGAAAGCCGGACGGAGGTGGGCGTCGTCGGGTTGGCGACGATCGTCTCCCAGTCGACCCGCGCCGGCCGCTCGTCCGGGCCCGGCTCGAAGCTCCAGAAGTAGCGGGCGAGCGTGCCGAACTCGTCGCGCAGCGCCTGCGCCCGGCGGGCGTTGTTGATCGTCGAGACGATCTTGCCGCGATGGCGCACGATGCCGGGATCGGCAAGGCAGCGGGCGATGTCGTCGTCGCCGAAGCCGGCGACCTTGTCGAAATCGAAGCCGGCGAAGGCGGCGCGGAAGCCCTCGCGCTTGCGCAGGATGGTGAGCCAGGACAGGCCCGACTGGAAGCCTTCGAGGCAGATCTTCTCGAAGAGGCGGTGGTCGCTGACGACGGGATGGCCCCATTCCGCATCATGGTAGCGGCGGTAGTCGTCGAGATTGCCGTGCCAGGCGCACCGCACCCGTCCGTCGTCGCCTTCCAGAAGTCCCTTTGCCATGACCGCGCCCTCCGTTTCCTTTTTGTTCCGCTTTACCACTCATCAACCACATTTGGAAAGCCGGCAATAACCCTACTCAAAGCTTTATCGGCATCGTCGATATCGAATGAACGTCCGTTTACCATTCGCTTCATCGCAGGGTGCAAGCATTCCCGTCGAACCCGCGCCGAATTTTCAGAGTTTCGCGGCGCATCCCGGCGACGATCAGTAGCGAGTACGTCCGATGTTGATACGAATCCTCCTGGCAACGACCCTTCTGTGCACGACCACCGCGGCACATGCGAGCGAGCGCTACATGAGCCGCCCGCCGGTCATCGTCAGCCCCGACCTTACCGCGCCCTGGCTGATGCAGCTTACCGGCGAGGGCGTGCAGCCTGCCGTCAACACCCGCCGCATCATCCAGCGCCAGAAGGTGCAGCAGCGCCGCGTCCTGCGCCGCGAGGGCGCGGCCCGCGTGCAGCAGGTCTCGGCGACCGGCACGGCGCGCAATCCGGTCAAGTCGAAGTTCGACCCGATGTACCTGCCGCAGCTCGTCGACTATGAAAGCGGGCACAAGCCCGGCACCATCGTCATCGATACCAACAACCGCTTCCTCTACCTCGTCCTGAAGGACGGCAAGGCGCGGCGCTACGGCGTCGGCGTCGGCAAGCCGGGCTTCGAATGGGCCGGTGCCCACACGATCACCCGCAAGGCCGAGTGGCCGAGCTGGACGCCGCCGAAGGAGATGATCGCCCGCGAGGCCGCCAAGGGCCATTACCTGCCGGCCTTCATGGAAGGCGGGCCGGAAAACCCGCTCGGCTCGCGCGCCATGTATCTCGGCTCGACGCTCTATCGCATCCACGGCACCAACGCGCCCTGGACGATCGGCTATGCGGTTTCCTCCGGCTGCATCCGCATGCGCAACGAAGATGTCGTCGACCTCTACGAGCGCGTGAAGGTGGGCACGAAGGTCATCGTGATCTGATTTTGTGGTATTGGCGCCACAAGGCCCCGAAGAAATCCGCCTTCACAATCGTCTTACTGTCCGCAAGCCGGCTTGAAATCGGTCGAGAGTCGGCTAGCCTCGCAGAATTGAGGATTGAGAGGGACTATACCATGCGGAAATACGCATCGATCTTGCTGGCCGCGACCGTCGCGGCCACGGCGATCATGCCGGTCTCGTCGGCGAATGCCTTCCCCGCGGCCCGCACGGGCGACCGGGTCGAGACGGCCTCCGACGTGACGCTCGTCGCCCAGCCGAGCAAGAAGCAGGTCGCGGCGAAGTACAAGCGCACCAAGGTGCGCTTCGTCACCGACCAGGCGCCGGGCACCGTCATCGTCGATACGAACAACAAGTATCTCTACTATGTCGAGGGCAACAACAAGGCGACGCGCTACGGCATCGGCGTCGGCCGCGACGGCTTCGGCTGGTCGGGCGTGGTGAAGGTCGGCCGCAAGGCCGAATGGCCGAGCTGGACGCCGCCGGCCGAGATGCGCCGCCGCGAGGCCAAGAAGGGCCGCATCCTGCCCGTCACCCAGGCCGGCGGCGAGGACAACCCGCTCGGCGCGCGCGCGCTCTACCTCTTCAAGGGCGGCCGCGACACGATCTTCCGCATCCACGGCACGAACCAGCCCTGGACGATCGGCCAGAACATGTCGTCGGGCTGCATCCGCATGATGAACAAGGACGTGGAGCATCTCTATGCCCGCGCCGACATCGGCACCAAGGTCATCGTCGTCGGCCCCGGCAACCGCCAGGGCAGCGTGAGCTACAACGACAAGGGCGTCGACTTCTTCGGCAACCTCTTCGGCTTCGGCGGCTGATCCACCGCCCGCCGCAGATCGCCCGGACGCCGGCCTTGCGCCGGCGTCATTTGGCGGGAGACCTTGCTCTGACCTCTCTTCCGTCATCCTCGGGCTCGACCCGAGGACCCTGTGTGTTTGGTCTGATGTAAGATGGTTGCGGGAAGGAGGCCGAGAGGATCCAGGCCGCCGTTTGTGACGGCAGGCCGCGGCATGGCTTGGC
Source organism: Shinella yambaruensis (assembly GCF_050859155.1). Classification (NCBI taxonomy): domain Bacteria; kingdom Pseudomonadati; phylum Pseudomonadota; class Alphaproteobacteria; order Hyphomicrobiales; family Rhizobiaceae; genus Shinella; species Shinella yambaruensis. The sequence continues at coordinate 661,087 of NZ_CP150638.1, read as the reverse complement.
CCCTTCCCGCTTCGCCCATCAACCTGAACAGTTGCACGGGGCTGTCGCCACAGACCCCGCACACAGGAGCAGGCGCCATGACGATACACCATACCTTCATCGGCTGCGACATCGGCAAGGACATGATCGACATCTTCGATCCGAAAACGGCCAGGTTCTGCCGCATCCCCAACGAGCAGACCGCGCTGTCCGCTTTTGCCCGTGGTCTCGACCCGGCCACCGACCTGGTCGTCTTCGAGGCGACAGGTCATTGCGACCGGCTGCTGCGCCTGTGTCTTTCGCAGGCCGGCATCGCCTTTGCCCGCGTCAACCCGAAGACGGCCCGGCGCTTTGCCGAAGCGCGGGGACGGCTGGCCAAGACCGACCGCATCGATGCCCGCTCGCTTTGCGAGATGGGAACCATGTTCGGCCTGACGGCCGAGGCGCCGCCTTGCCCGGTGCGCGAACGGCTGGCGGCCCTTGCCCGCCGCCGGGATCAGCTCGTCGATGCCCGTGCAACCGAGCGCCGGCATCTTTGCGATGCCTTCGATCCCGCCGTCCGCGCCGACATCGAGGCCATGATCGCCATCCTCGGCGAGAGGATCGCCTCGATCCAGGCTGCGATCGACGAGCAGATGAAGAATGGACATCTCGCTCAGCAGGCGCACCGCCTTACCTCCGCGCCCGGCGTGGGCAAGGTGACAGCCTTGACCCTGCTGGCCCATATGCCCGAACTCGGCAGCCTTTCGCCCAAAACAGCCGCAAGCCTTGCCGGCCTTGCTCCCTTCAATGACGATTCCGGCAGGAGATCCGGCCGCCGCCGCATCAAGGGCGGCAGGCCACGCGTGCGAAAGGCCCTCTACATGGCGGCCCTCGGCGCCATCAAGGCCTCAGCGCGCCTGCGCGCCTTCCATCAGGCCGTCTCAGCCAGAACAGGTTCCGCAAAGGCCGGCATCATCGCCGTCGCGCGAAAGCTCATCACGATCCTCAACGCAATGCAGCGCGACAAAACCAACTTCGCTTGAACACAGTTGCCATTTTTTTCAACGGCTTATGGATCCTCGGGTCAAGCCCGAGGATGACGATAAACCGGAAATGCTCTAGATTCTTGTTTTTTCTGGATTATCCGACACCGAAGCGAAGTCGCTTCGGTTGGAAATGCTCTGGCAATCCGGGGGCGAAGCGGCTGTTCCGCGCGTGACAGCCTCAGGAAAGCACGGCCGGCTTGGTTCCGCCATAGGCCCAGTCGATGAGCTCCACCGTGTGCAGGATCGGGATCGTCGTGCCCGTCGCGATCTGGGTGATGCAGCCGATATTGCCGGTGGCGATGATGTCCGGCTTGGTGGCCTCGATGTTCCTGACCTTGCGCGCCTTCAGCTTGCCGGAAATCTCCGGCTGGAGGATGTTGTAGGTGCCGGCCGAACCGCAGCACAGGTGCCCTTCCGCCGGATCGCGCACCGCAAAGCCCGCCTTCTTCAGCAGCACCTTCGGCGCCATGGTGATCTTCTGGCCGTGCTGCATGGAGCAGGCGGAGTGATAGGCGACCGTCAGCCCTTTCGTCTCCTGCTGCGGCAGGTCGAGGGTCGCAAGATATTCCGTGATGTCCTTCGCAAGCACCGAGACCCGCGCGGCCTTCTCCGCATAGGCCGGGTCGAGGCGCAGCATGAAGCCGTAGTCCTTGATCGTCGTGCCGCAGCCCGATGCCGTGATGATGATCGCGTCGAGCCCGTCCTTCTCGATCTCGCCGAGCCAGACGTCGACATTGCGCCGTGCCGCCTCCAGCGCCTGCGCCTCGCGGCCCATATGGTGGACGAGCGAGCCGCAGCAGACCTCGCCCGCCGGCGCCACGACCTCGACGCCGAGGCGGGTGAGGAGGCGGATCGTCGCCGCGTTGATCTCCGGCTTCAGTACCGGCTGGGCGCAGCCGGAGAGGATCGCGACCCGCCCGCGGCGCGGACCGGCGGCCGGATGCGTGCCCGGCCCCGCCTCGCCCGCGGCCTTCGGCAGGGAGCGGGGCGCAAGGTCCAGCATGGCGCCGAAGGGTTCGAGCGGCTTGAAGCGCTTGAGGAGGCCGGCAAAGGGCCGGCCGAGCGCGGCCGCCTTCAGCGCCAGGCGGAAGCGGCCCGGATAGGGCAGCACGGCGGCGAGGATGTTGCGCGTCAGCCGGTTCCAGAACGGACGCCTGTAGGTCGCCTCGATATGCATGCGGGCATGGTCGACGAGATGCATGTAGTCGACGCCGGAGGGACAGGTCGTCGTGCAGGAGAGGCAGGAGAGGCAGCGGTCGATATGGGTCACCACCTCCGCATCCGCCGGCCGGCCGTTTTCCAGCATGTCCTTGATGAGGTAGATGCGGCCGCGCGGGCTGTCGAGCTCGTTGCCCAGTGTCACATAGGTGGGACAGGTGGCGGTGCAGAAGCCGCAATGCACGCATTTGCGGAGAATCTTCTCCGATGTCGCGACATGCGGATCGGCAAGCTGCTCAGGAGTGAAGTTGGTCTGCATCAGCGGGCGCCTTCTTCGTTGGCGCGGGCGGGTTCGGCACCCCCCTCTGCCCTGCCGGGCATCTCCCCCTCAGGGGGGGAGATCGGCAAGAGGTAAGGCCATCGTTTCCAATGCAACGTCAAAGAGGGGCGAAACGCCGCCTCATCCAATCTCCCCCCTTGAGGGGGAGATGCCCGGCAGGGCAGAGGGGGGTAAGCGACAGATTCCATCATAACGATCATCCTCACCCCACAATCCGCGACACGAACAACCCCGCCGGATCGAAACTCGCCTTCACCCTTGCGGAAAGCGCCGCCACCGCCTCGGCCTGCGGCTCGAAGACGGCGGTTGCCGCCAGCACCTCCGGCCGCGCCCGCAGCAGCGTTGCATGCCCGCCGCCGACGGCCTTGACGTAGCGGCGCAAGAGGGCGGCCTCGGGATCGGCCTCCATGCGCAACCAGACGAGGCCGCCCTGCCAGTCGTAGAAGGCATCGACGCCCGCTTCGAGGCGGAGCGCGGCGACGAGCTGGTGGCCGGCGGTGGGCGCGACGGAGACGCGCCAGAGCGGACGCGGCGTGCCGTCGGCATAGGGTGCGACGTCGCGGATCTCGCGCCAGAGGCGCGCCGTCGTCTCCGCATCGAGATGCGTCACGGCGCCGAAGCGGGCCATGCTGGCAGCGAGCTTCTCGCTGCGCACGGCGACGGAGGCCGAGAGCCCTTCGAGGCGCAGCACGGTGGCCGCCCCGTCCGGCAGCGCGCCGCCGGCAAACCGGCCACGTACGCTTTCCGGCAGGTGGGCGGCACCGGAGACCTCGACGGACATCGCCATAGCCGTCGCCATGGCAGCGGCAGCCTCCGCGTCGGCGAGACCGGAGACGACGATGGTGGTCGCCGTTTCCGGCACCGGCAGCAGGCGGAAGGTGACCTCCGTCATGAGCGCCAGCGCACCGTGCGAGCCGGCGAGCAGCTTGACGAGGTCGAGGCCGGTGACGTTCTTCATCACCCGCCCGCCGGCCTTCACCACCTCGCCCCTGCCGTTGACGAAGCGCACGCCGAGCAGGCTGTCGCGCGCGGCGCCGGCGACGAAGCGGCGCGGGCCGGAGGCATTGGTGGCGAAGACGCCGCCGATGGTGGGAATGCCGGAAGAGCCGAGCGCGCCGCGCAGGTCGCAGGGTTCGAAGGCGAGCATCTGGCGCTTTTCGGCAAGCGCCGCCTCCACGACCTCCAGCGGCGTGCCGGTGCGGGCGGTCATGGTCATCTCGGCCGGGTTATAGGCGACGATGCCGGCAAGGCCGCGCGTCGAGAGCGTCTCGGCCCCGTCCGGCGCGGCGGCAAGGCTGCGCGTGCCGCCGCCGCGGATGGCAAGCGGCGTGCGCGACAGCGCGGCGACCTGGACGAGGCGCGCGGCGGCCTCTTCGGAAAGCGGTTCGTGGATGGGGGTCATGCGGCGGGACGCCCTTCGAGCGGGAAGACCTTGGACGGGTTGAGCAGCCATTGCGGATCGAACGCCGCGCGCACCGCCATCTGCTGGGCGAGGTCGACATCGGCATATTGGTGGCGCATCAGGTCGCGCTTCTCGATGCCGACGCCGTGTTCGCCGGTGAGGCACCCGCCGGCATCGACGCAGAGCTTCAGGATGTCGTTGCCCGCCGCTTCCGCGCGCGCGGCATCCTCCGGGTCGTTGGCGTTGAAGAGGATCAGCGGATGCATGTTGCCGTCGCCGGCATGGAAGACGTTGGCGACGCGCAGGCCGTATTTCTCGACGATCTCCGCCGTGCCGCGCAGCACATGCGGCAACTGGCCGAGCGGCACCGTGCCATCCATGCAGATATAGTCGGCGATGCGGCCGGTGGCGCCGAAGGCGGACTTGCGGCCCTTCCAGATCAGCGCCGCCTCCGTCGCCGACTGGCTTTCCTTGACGACCTTGACGCCGTGGCGCCGGGCGATGTCGATGATGCTGGCGAGCATCGCGTCCATCTCGGCCTCGGAACCCTCGACCTCGACGATCAGCAGCGCCTCGACATCCATCGGATAGCCGGCGCCGGCAAAGGCCTCGCAGATCTCGATCGCCGGCTTGTCCATGAACTCGATGGCGACGGGGATGATGCCCGAGCCGATGACGTCGGCGACGCAGGCGCCCGCTTCCTCCGAACTGTCGAAGCCGAAGAGCACCGGGCGCGCGCCCTCGGGCCTGGCGATGAGCCGCACCGTCGCCTCGGTGACGATGCCGAGCTGGCCCTCGCCGCCGCAGACGACGCCGAGGAGATCGAGCCCGCCGGCATCAAGCGCCTTGCCGCCGAGCTCGACGATCGTGCCGTCGATGAGCACGAGCTTGACGCCGAGCAGGTTGTTCGTGGTCACGCCGTATTTCAGGCAGTGCGCGCCGCCGGAATTCATGCCGATATTGCCGCCGATGGTGCAGGCGAGCTGCGAGCTCGGATCGGGCGCGTAGAAATAGCCGTCGGCGGAGACGGCATCGGAAATCGAGAGGTTCGTGACGCCGGCCTGCACCGTGGCGGTGCGGTTGGCGTAGTCCACTTCGAGAATCTGCGCCATCTTGGAAAGGCCGACGACCACCGCGTCCTCCTGCGGGATCGCCCCGCCGGCAAGCGAGGTGCCCGCCCCGCGCGGCACGACCGGCACGCCGTAGCGATGACAGTATTTGAGGACCGCCGCCACCTGCTGGGTCGTTTCCGGCAGGGCGACGGCGAGCGGCAGGCGGCGATAGGACACGAAGGCATCCGTCTCGAAGGGCACGAGCTCGCGCGGCTCGTGCACGAGACAGCCTTCCGGCAGGAGATCGACGAGGTCGGCGACGATCTCGCGGCGGCGCGACAGCACCGCCGGACGCGGCTCCAGGAACCCGATCTGATCCATGTCTTGGCCTCCCGCCCTAAGTGGTCTGTTTTCTTTACCACTTCCTATTGCAGGGTGCAAATGCTAAGCATTTTGTCCGTTTCGGCAAGAATGGACGCGATGGAATGACAAATCTCGGCGACCTCGAAATCTTTTCCCGCGTCATCGCCATGGGCAGCATGTCGGCGGCCGGCCGGGCGCTCGGCCTGTCGCCCGCGGTCGTCTCCAAGCGGGTGAAGCGGCTGGAGGAACGCCTCGGCACCCGCCTCTTCCAGCGCACGACGCGGCAGATCTCGCTGACCGAGGCCGGCCAGGGCTTCTATGACCGCATCGTCGGCATCCTTTCCGGCATCGAGGAGGCGGAAGCCTTCGTCTCGGGACGTTCCGGCGCCGTGCGCGGCACGCTGCGGATCTCCGCGCCCACCTCCTTCGGCCGCATGCATATCGCCCCCAATCTCAAGGGCTTCATGGACGCCTATCCCGAGCTCGTCGTCAACCTGATGCTGACCGACGACTTCTCCGACATCGTCGGCGGCGGGTTCGACCTTGCGATCCGCATCGGCGAACTTTCCGATTCCTCGCTGGTCGCCCGAAGGCTCGCCTCGGTGCGGCGCGTGCTGTGCGCCTCGCCGGACTATATCGCACGCCACGGCATGCCGGCCTCGCTCGACGCGCTGCCCGCCCATGTCTGCCTGCCGCCGCACACCCAGGACGTCTGGCGGCTGGAAGGGCCGGAGGGCAATGTCACCTATCGCCCGCAGGGACAGCTCTACACCAATTCCAGCGAGGTGGTGCGGGAGGCGGTGTTCTCCGGCATGGGCATCGCGCTGCGCTCGACCTGGGATGTCGGGCCGGCGCTGAAGAGCGGCGCGCTCGTGCAGGTGCTGCCGCAATATGAGGGCTCGCGCAACGTGGTGCTCTCGGCGGTCTATCCGAGCCGGCAGTTCCTGCCCGTCAAGGTGCGGCTGTTCATCGACTATCTCGCCGACCTCTACGGCCCCCTGCCCTATTGGGAGCGCTGAGCACCGTCGGCCGCACATGCGCCGATTGGCGCGGGCGGACCCTTGCGCTGGATTCTTGCTTTTACCGCGTTATCCAACGCCGAAGCGACTTCGCTTCGGCTGGAAATGCTCTAAGCTGCAGGCCCATGGCGGAGAGGACGGCGATGATCGGCAGGATGACAATGATGGCGGCGCTGGTCGGGCTGGCGCTTCCGGCAGCGGCCGGCGCAAGGCCGCTCGACCACCTGCTCCAGGGTTTCGACGATGCCTGCGACTACAGCGACGCGCTGGCCGGCCTCCTGCAATCGAGCTACGCCTTCGCCCGCAAGGAAGGCGCGATCGCCATTCCGCCCGGCTACGAGGCCGTCTTCGGTCCGCCCTCCGTCCGACCGCAGGACGAGTATCTGCACATCGTCCTGCCCGTGACGGGCGGCACCTGGCGCGGCGTGCCGGTCAAGGAGATCGAGGTCTACATCACGGCGCTTGCCAGCGGCTTCAGCTACCAGGCGATTATCTTTCCGCCCGACGCGCTGGAGGCTGCCGAGGCAACGTTCAAAGAACGGGGCCTTGCCGCACAGGAAAAGCTCGCGAAACACGACGAAACCGGCTTCGGCTGGGACACCGGCTTTGCCGTCACCGACGGCGTGCCGCGCTACCAGTGCGACCTGTCGACCTGAGCGGCGGCAGGCCGCTGCACACTTTTGCTGGCATTGCTCTAATGCTTGTCCTCTTCCGCATGGCGCTGGCGGATGGCGCGCACGAGCAGCCACATGCCGGCGATGACGAAGGGCACGGCGATGCCGGTCAGCGTTTCCGGCTTGACCGGCAGGCCGAGCCCGTGCGCCGCCTTGGCGACATAGCCGAAGAGACCGACCACGTAATAGGAGATCGCGGCGACCGACAGGCCTTCGACGGTCTGCTGCAGGCGCAGCTGCAGCTTGGCGCGGCGGTCCATGGAGTTGAGCAGGCTCGTGTTGAGCTGCTCCAGCTCCACGTCGATCCAGCTTCTCAAAAGCGCTGTGGCGCGGGCAAGCTTTCGCGACAGGTTCGCCTGCCGCTCCTCCACCGACTGACAGGTGCGCATGGCGGGCGCCAGGCGCCGTTCCAGGAAGAAGCCGAGGGTCTCGTAGCCGGACACCGCCGTCTCGGCGAGCGTGCGGATGCGCTCCTGCACGATGCCGTAATAGGCGCGGCTGGCGCCGAAGCGATAGAGGCTGAGCGCCGCATTGGCCTCCAGCTCGGCGGCAAGCCGGGTGATCTCCGTCAGCAGCGTATCGGCCTTCTCGCGGGCATGCTGCTTCATGGCATTGGTGATGCCGGTCAGCCCGTCCTCGATGCGGCGGATGTCCGGCGAGAGCGACTGGGCGAGCGGCAGGCCCATCATGGCGAGCGTGCGGTAGGTCTCGATGTCCAGAAGGCGCTGGACGAGCGCGCCGCGCCCGGCCTCGGTCATGCCGCGGTCGATGACGAGGATCTGCGTCAGCCCGTCGCCATTCTGGCGGAAGTCGGTGAGGATCGCGCCCTGGCCGTTCTTGATCTCGCTGTAACAGAGGCTCGTCGGGTCGAAGGTGGAGATCGCCGCGCGGGTTTCCGGCGTGTCCGGCCGGATTTCCAGCCGCACGCCCGAGATCAGCGTGCCGGGCGGCGAAAAACTGTCGCCGAACGGATGGACCGGAACCTCGCCGCCGAACTTTTCCGGTGCCGGCGCGTCCCAGAAATAGGTGGAGAACTCGGTATGCCGCTCCCAGCGCAACGTGCCCTGCCCCCAGCTCAGCGCATGGTGGCTGGAATCGCGCCCCGGCGGGGAGATGCCGCGCGAGCGCGACAGTTCCCCCATCACGGCGTGATCGACCGCCGAGCCGCCTTCGGTCAGGAAGGCGAGCTGGAAGATGACGCGCGGCGACGGCACCAGCGCGTATGGTCTTGCGTGAATTTCCCCCAGCGCCTGCGCACGCGCGGTCGCCTGCGGAAAGGCGAAGCTGCCTTTTGCCATGTCTGCACTGTCCCCTCATGTGCAACAGCATAGTCTTAACAAATGTCAGGCCCCTGGAGATAGGGCGCATTGACGCAGGCCTGCTCCTCCCCACTGGACAAGATTGTTGACCAGTTTCGGCCCGCATTGCTAGTGTTCACCGGTGACCGACACCGCCTTCGACCTTTTCGCCCGCATCAGCCACAGCCGCACTGCCGACGAGGTCGTGCGGCAGATCGAACTGCTGCTGCTCGAAGGGGTGCTGCGCGACGGCGACCGGCTGCCGGGCGAACGCGAGCTTTCCAGGCGGCTCGACGTCTCCCGCCCCATCCTGCGCGAGGCGCTGAAGGAGCTGGAGACCCGCGGCCTGCTGATCAGCCAGCACGGCGGCGGCACCTATGTCGCCGACATCATCGGCCAGGTGTTCTCCCGCCCCGTCGTCGACCTCATCGCCCGCCACCAGCGCGCGACGGAGGACTATGTCGAGTACCGCCGCGAGCTGGAGGGCATCACCGCCGAGCTTGCCGCCCGCCGCGCCACCGAATACGACCGGCAGATGCTGACGCGCATCATGGAGGCGATGCGGGAGGCCCATGCGGGAGGCTCCTTCGATGCGGAGCTGGAGGCCGACGTGGAGCTGCACAACGCGATCGGCGAGGCAGCGCACAACATCGTGCTGCTGCATACGCTGCGCGCCTGCTACCGGCTGCTCGCCCAGGGGATCTTTTTCCACCGCCACCTCGTTTTCTCCTCCGAGGACGCGCGCGGCCACCTGCTCGCCCAGCACGAGGCGATCTATGCGGCGATCATGGCCGGCGACGGGCTTGCGGCGCGAAAGGCCGCCCAGGCGCACATGGATTACATCGCCACCGCCATCCGCGAGGCCGAGCGCAGCGGCGAATGGCAGCGGATTTCGCAATTGCGCATGCAAAAGCGCGGGCTTCCCCCGCAAGCCTGACTTGCGCCGCAAATCTCGCGCAAGCAAGATGGTCTATACAGACTCAACCGGCCCGTCCGACAAGAGGAACGAAAAAGACCTTGAACATTCTCAACCGCATCGTCAGCGACGTCCATCTCATGTTCCGCCGGCCGGCCCGAGAACAATACGGCGCGCTGTGCTACCGGGTGAGGAAGAAAAAGCCGGCGATCGAAATCCTCCTCATCACCAGCCGCGACACCGGCCGCTGGGTCATTCCCAAGGGCTGGCCGATGGACGGCAAGAGCGCCGCGGCGGCGGCCGCGCGCGAGGCCTGGGAAGAGGCCGGCGTCAGGGGAAACATCCGCGCGGCGCCGATCGGCAGCTACAACTATCTGAAGGGCCTGCCGCACGGGCTGAAGGTCGATTGCCGGGTGCGCGTCTTCCCGCTCTCCGTCGACGACCTCAGCGAGAATTTTCCGGAGAAGGACGAGCGGCGCGCCGAATGGGTGACCTGCCAGGAGGCCGCCCGCCGCGTGCAGGAGCCCGGCCTCAAGGACCTCATCCTCGCCTTCGAGCGCACGATGCTCGCCGAAATCGGCCCGAACGGCACCCCCGACGCCTGATAACGCCCCCGATCGGCCCTTGTCATATTGCCGCCGGTGCCCTGAGACGATAGTGCCTGTCGGCTGAGAGCCCCTGATGCGACCTCCGGACGGAAGGCTGCCGCGGGAATTTCGTCCGCTCGCGAGAAACCGGCCCCGGCCGATGCCCAGGCATCGGCGATGTCCGGTGACGAAGGGACGGCGGAAAGCACCGGCAGACAGACCCCGGCGGTCGTGCCAGGGGCTCCAAAACGGAGCAGCAGGAATGGCCAATTCACAGGTTCAGCTACGCAAGCCGACGCTGGACAAGGACCTGGAAAAACTCACCTTCACCGAACAGGCGACGCATTTCGTGCTGCGCTCGTGGACGGGCGTCGGCATCGCCCTCGTCTTCCTCCTGATCGCCATGGCCGTCGCCAACAGCTTCGCCACCGGCACACCGGGCGTGCTGGTCGCCATCACCGCGGCGCTCGCCGCCTACATGGCCATGAATATCGGCGCCAACGATGTGACCAACAATGTCGGCGCGGCCGTCGGCGCGCGCGCCATGAGCCTTGGCGTCGCCCTCGTCATCGCCGCGGTCTTCGAGATCGCCGGGGCGCTGCTGGCCGGCCAGGGCGTGGCGGCGACGGTCGCCTCGGGCATCGTCGACCGGTCGATCTTCCCCAGCCCCGAGACCTATGCCTGGGCGATGATGGCGGCCCTCGTCTCCGCCGCGCTCTGGATCAACATCGCCACGCTCGCCAATGCGCCGATCTCCACCACCCACGCCATCGTCGGCGGGGTGATCGGCGCGGGCGCGGCGGCGAGCGGCTTCCACAGCGTGCAATGGGACGCGATCGCCGTCATCGTCGTGAGCTGGACCGTCTCGCCGATCCTCGGCGGCGTGATCGCCGCGGCGTTCCTCTTCTTCATCAAGGAATTCATCATCTACCGCGAGGACAAGATCGGCGCGGCGAAGACCTGGGTGCCGGTGCTGGTCGCGGTCATGGCCGGCGCCTTCGCGGCCTTCATCGCCAATGGCGGCACCAACGGCGCCTTCGATCTCTCCCTCCGCGCGGCACTCCTCATCGGCCTTGGCGTCGGCCTCGCCACCTATGTCGCCACCCGGCCGATCGTCCGCCGCCATGCGGAAGGGCTCGACAACCGCAACCAGTCGCTGCGCACGCTGTTCCGCATCCCGCTGATCTGTTCGGCGGCGCTGCTGTCCTTCGCCCACGGCGCCAATGACGTGTCGAACGCCGTCGGCCCGCTCTACGGCGTGGTCTCGGCCCTGCATGCCGACGCGGGAAGCGGGGCGGCAATTCCGCTCTGGGTCATGGTCATCGGCGCCTTCGGCATCTCGCTCGGCCTCCTGCTGTTCGGCCCGCGCCTCATCCGCATCGTCGGCAGCGAGATCACCAAGCTCAATCCGATGCGCGCCTTCTGCGTGGCGCTGTCCTCCGCCGTCGCCGTGCTGACGGCCTCGGCCTTCGCCATTCCCGTCTCCTCGACCCATATCGCCGTCGGCGCGGTCTTCGGCGTCGGCCTGTTCCGCGAATGGTACACGCGCAACTCCCGGCGCCGCATCGACTATATCCGCAGCCGCGGCAGCCGCATCGCCCCGGAGGAGGAGCCCGTAAACCTCGACGAGACGCGCCGTCGCTACCTCGTGCGGCGCTCCCACTTCATGACGATCGTTTCGGCCTGGATCGTGACGCTGCCCATCTCGGCGGTCCTCTCGGCCATCGTCTTCCTCGCCCTCAACGCGCTTTTCACCTGAGAGACCGACCATGCGTGCCAATTACCGGATGCAGCGCCTGTTCGTCGGCGATGCCCTTGCCGCGGGCGTGGCCTTCGAGGCGTCGAAGGACCACTTCCACTACCTCGCCAACGTGCTGCGCATGGCGGAGAGCGATGCCGTGCTGCTCTTCAACGGCCGCGACGGCGAGTGGCACGCCACGCTCTCCTTCCCGACCCGCAAGCGCCTCGTCCTGACCCCCGTCGAGCAGACCCGGCCGCAGCCGGCGCCGTCAGACCTCCACTATCTCTTCGCACCGCTCAAGGTCGGCCGGCTCGACTATATCGTTCAGAAGGCTGTGGAAATGGGCGCCGGCGTGCTGCAGCCGATCCTCACCCAGCATGTGCAGGGCAAGATCACCAGCCTCGAGCGGCTGCAGGCGAACGCCGTGGAGGCGGCGGAGCAGTGCGGCATCCTGGCGATCCCGCAGGTCACGGCACCGAGGAAACTTGAGGATCTGCTGGCCGAGTGGCCGCGCGAGCGGCGCATCATCTTCTGCGACGAAGGCCATGGCAGCCAGAACCCGCTGCCGGCGCTCAAGGCGATCGAGGAGCGCAAGCTTGCCCTGCTCGTCGGCCCGGAGGGCGGCTTTTCCGACGAGGAGCGCACGCTGCTGCGCAATCTCGCCTTCGTGACGCCGATCCCGCTCGGCCCGCGCATCCTGCGCGCGGACACCGCGGCGGTGGCGGCGATGGCCGTCATCCAGGCGGCGATCGGCGACTGGCGCTGAGCGGATTTGCGTGAAAGCAAGAAAGCGCTTTGATAAAAATGTCGAATGGGTTTTTTTGAATCTGCCTTGAAAGGAATTTGCTTGCACCGCATCTAATTCCGGTCCAAGCACCCTCCCAAGGCCCGGCGTTCCGCAGGGCGCCATCCGTTCAGAAGAAGACGCCCATGGCCCGTGACACCACCGACCAGACGCCGATCCGCACCGTCGCGGACATGGCGGATTACCTCGCCGCCGGCAACAAGCCGAAGGAGAAGTTCCGCATCGGCACCGAGCACGAGAAATTCGTCTTCTTTACGGCCGACAACAGCCCCGTGCCCTATTTCGGCGAGGCGAGCATCTCGGCGCTGCTGAACGGCATGCAGGCCAAGACCGGCTGGGACCCGATCATGGATGCCGGCAACATCATCGGCCTTGCCGAACCCTCCGGCATGGGCGCCATCTCGCTGGAGCCCGGCGGCCAGTTCGAGCTTTCCGGCGCGCCGCTGGAAAACCTGCACCAGACCTGCAAGGAATCCAACCAGCACCTCGCCACGCTGCGCGAGATCGCCGAGCCGCTCGGCATCCGCTTCCTCGGCATGGGCGGCAGCCCGAAATGGACCTTTGCCGAAACGCCGCGCATGCCGAAAAGCCGCTACGAGATCATGACCCGTTACATGCCGAAGGTCGGCACCAAGGGTCTCGACATGATGTACCGCACCTGCACGATCCAGGTGAACCTCGACTTCTCCTCCGAAACCGACATGCGCCGCAAGATGCAGGTCTCGCTGAAGCTGCAATCCATGGCGACCGCCCTCTTCGCCTCCTCGCCCTTCACCGAGGGCAAGCCGAACGGCCTGCTCTCCTGGCGCGGCGACATCTGGCGCGACACGGACAACAACCGCTCCGGGCTCATCCCCTTCGCCTTCAAGCCGGATTTCGGCTTCGTCGACTATGTCGAATGGGCGCTCGACGTGCCGATGTATTTCGTCGTGCGCGACGGCAAGTACCACGACTGCACGCACATCACCTTCCGCCAGTTCATGGCCGGCGCGCTGAAGGGCGAGCTCGCCGACTGGGAGCCGAACCTCGGCGACTGGACGAACCACCTTTCCACGTTGTTTCCCGACGTGCGGCTGAAGCGCTTCCTCGAAATGCGCGGTGCCGATGGCGGCCCGTGGCGGCGCATCTGTGCGTTGCCCGCCTTCTGGGTGGGCCTGCTCTATGACGACGGCGCGCTGGATGCCGCCGAGCGGCTTGTGCGCGACTGGACGGTCGAGGAGGTGACGGCGCTGCGCAACGCCGTGCCCGCGGAAGGCCTCAAGGCCGATTTCCGCGACAAGCCGCTGCTCGACATCGCCCGCGAAGTGGTCTCGATCTCCCGCCAGGGCCTTGCCGCCCGCGCCAGGATCAATGGCGAGGGCGTCGACGAGACAATCTTCCTTGCCCCGCTCGACGAGGTCCTGGCGAAGAAGGCGACGCTCGCCGAAGACATGCTGGCGCTCTACAACGGCCGCTGGAACGGCTCCGTCGAGCCGGTCTTCACCGACTACCAGTACTGAGGCGCGGCACCAAAAAGCGGTTTGCGCGGCCAAGATTCCCGTTATAGTGCAGGCACATGCCTGCCAACGGGAAAGGGTCCGTTATGCTTTCGCTCTACGACATGATGATGCAGGCGCAGAACGGCAATGCCGTCGAGACCATGGCGCGGCAATTCGGGCTGGCGCAGGAACAGGCGGCCAAGGCCATCGCCGCGCTGATGCCGGCCTTTTCCGAGGGCTTCAAGCGCAACGCCGCCAATCCCTATGATCTTGCCGCCTTCATGACCGCGCTGACATCCGGCGACCACGTCAAGTATTTCGAGGACATCAGCAAGGCCTTCACGCCGCAGGGCCTTGCCGAGGGCAACGGCATTCTCGGCCACCTCTTCGGCAACAAGGACGTTTCCCGCGCCATCGCCGCACAGGCGGCGCAGATGACCGGCATCGGCCAGGACATCTACAAGCAGATGCTGCCCGTCATGGCGAGCACGCTGATGGGCGGCCTCTTCAAGCAATCCTTCGCTCCCTTCTTCCCCGGTGCGGAAGCCGGAAAGACGCCCGCCAACCCCTTTGCCGACATGATGCAGCAATGGGCCGAAGCGACGGGCATGGCCAGGAAACGGGAGCCGGCAAACCCCTTCAGCGGCAATCCCTTCATGCAGGCCGCCCAGGAGTTCTTCGGTACGAAGAAGGAGGCGCCGGCCAATCCGTTCACCGACAACCCCTTCGCCAAGGCCTTCCAGGACATGATGGCGGGCATGGCCGGCCAGCCCGCGGGCAGCGGCAAGACCGCCGAACAGGCCGATTCCCCGGCCGATTCGCTCAAGTCCTTCGTCAACACGATGTTCGATACCGGGCTGGAAATGCAGAAGGATTACCAGCGCAACGTGGAATCGATCTTCGAGACCATCCGCAGCGGCATGGAGCCGGATGGCGGCAAGAAGGCCTGAGAACGGGGCGTAGCGCGGCCGGATCCATCGACACACGAAAAAGCCCGGCGCGGACCTTGGGAGTCGCACGCCGGGCAAGCAGCAGGGCTATTGGCTCTCACCCTGCGGGGAAGTCAGGTGCCGACCCGGGAGATAGGTCGGCACCGTGAGAAATCAATCCAGACGGCCGCTGCGCAGGTGACGGCGGGCGCGTTCACGCGCCGCGATCGTCAAATGCAGGCCCGCATCGGCGAAGAAGGACGCGGTCCGGACATCCTGCACGTCGCTCCGGCACAGCCCCATGTCGAGAAGCTGATGATCGTCGAGCTCGCTCAGCCGGTTGACCACACGGCGATTCTGCCAGGCGCGGACGAACCTGTAGGCGGCGTTGCGGACGCGGGCGAAGAGGCTCGGAGCCGGACGGCGCGTTGCGAGGCTGTCGATTTCCAGTCTGCGGTCGATCATGCGCATGGCATTTCTCCTTTCCGGCCCGGCGATCCATCGTCCTTCCATGGGGTTTCGCACGGCACCCGTGATCGTTCGCCGCCCAGGGACAGGGCAGCGGTTCGAAGGTCATGTTTCAGGCAGAGCCATCGCCGGGAGGTCGAGGGAAGGCAACGGATCCCGCCGAACGATGACTGCCGGCAGGGGCAATCGTTCGACACTTGCTTTTTCGCAGAAAGCCATTGATCAGTCCAACGAATGTTTCTAATAGTATCAATCAAACAATCTTATGGATATCGTTATGTCCGCTCCGCTAGACATAGACCAGCTCCAGACCTTCGTCGCCATTGCTGATACGGGCAGCTTCACCCGCGCCGCAGAGCGGGTCTTCAAGACCCAGTCGGCCGTTTCCATGCAGATGCGGCGCCTCGAGGAGCGCATCGGCAAGCAGCTCTTCATGAAGGACGGCCGGGGCAACCGGCTGACCGCCGAGGGTGAACGCCTGCTCAACTATGCCCGCCGGATGCTGCGCCTCAACAACGAGGCCATCGCCGCCTTCGACGACAACCGCCTCGAGGGCCTGCTGCGCATCGGCACGCCGGACGACTACGCCGACCGCTACATGCCCGAAATCATCATGCGGTTTGCCAAGACCCACCCGAATGTCGAGCTTTTCATCGTCTGCGAGCCCTCGGTGGACCTTGCGGAGAAGATGGCCAAGGGCGAGCTCGACATCGCGCTCGTCACCCACAATCCGCGCCAGCGCCAGTCCGACGTCGTGCGGACGGAGCCGCTCTGCTGGGTCATGTCGGCCAACCATCCGCTGCCGGAAAACGCACCGGTGCCGCTCGCCGTCGGCCGGCGCGACTGTCAGTGGCGGCAGATCGCCTGCGCGGCGCTCGATTCCGTCGGGCGGGACTACCAGGTGCTGTTCACCAGCTGGTCGTCCACCGTCGTCGCCGCGGCCGTCATGGCGGGCATGGCGGTTTCGGTGCTGCCGGAATCGGCGCTGCGTCCCGGCATGAAGGTGCTGACGCAGGCGGACGGTTTTCCGCCGCTCGCCCCGGTGCAGATCGGCATCATGCGGCGCCCGGGCCTCTCGCCCTCGCTCTCCAACGCCATCACCAGCCATATCAGCGCCTGCCTCGACAACATCACGCCGCTGACGGCCGTCGACGACCTGCCGGAAGCCGAGGTCAAGGTCTTCCCGCGCCTGTCGCGGCTCCGGCCCGGCAATATCCTGCCCGGATGGTGACGCAGCTTCCCCTCGACGGCATTCCCGCTGGCAAGGCCGGGCCGTCGACGGTGACGATCCGGCCTGCCCGCGAGGACGAAGTCGAGACGCTGTGCCAGATCGAGCGCTCGGCCGCGCAGGCCTTCCGCCTGATCGAGGCCTTCTCGTGGCTCGCCGTCGGCGACGTGCAGAGCGCCGAGCGGCACCGCGAGCTGATCGGGGCGGGGACCAACTGGGTGGCGGTGGCCGGAGGCGACCGTCCGGTCGGCTTCCTCAGCGCGGAGATCGCCGGGCAGGACCTGCATATCTGGGAGATCTCGGTCGATCACCTGCACCAGGGCTTCGGCATCGGCCGCAAGCTGATCCGGCACGCGATCGACGCGGCAGCGGCGCGCGGCCTTGCCGCGGTGACGCTGACGACCTTCCGCACCATTCCCTGGAACTGCCCTTATTATGAGCGGCTCGGCTTCAGCACGCTGGACGAGGCCGCGCTTTCGCCGCGCCTCAGGGACGTGCTTGACCTGGAGGCCGAACACGGACTCCAGCGCGACACGCGCTGCGCCATGCGCCTCGACCTGCCGGAGGCATGAACCCGGCAGGCCCTCGGACGCTCAGGCGAGGTTCGCCTTCAGGAAATCCACCGTGCGCTGCCAGGCGAGATCGGCCGCGGCCTTGTCGTAGCGCGCGGCGGAGGTGTCGTTGTTGAAGGCGTGGTTGACGCCGTCGTACATGTGGATCTCGAAGGTCTTGCCGTTCTCCTCCAGCGCCTTGCGATAGGCCTCGATGCCGGCATTGATGCGCTCGTCGAGGCCGGCATAATGCAGCATCAGCGCCGCCTTGATGCCGGGCACGTCCTCCGCGGCGGCCTGCGCGCCGTAATAGGCGACGCCCGCCTTCAGCTCCGGCGACCTGGCGGCGAAGCGGTTGACGAGGCCGCCGCCCCAGCAGAAGCCGACGGCCCCGACCTTGCCGTTCGCGCCGTCGAGCTTTGCGAGGAACTGCAGGCTCGCCTCGGCATTGGCCGCCGTCTGCGCCGGATCGAGCTTGCCGATCATCTCGCGCGCCTGGTCCTCGTTGTCCGGCGTGCCGCCCGCGGGCGAGAGGAAATCGGGAGCGAGCGCGATGAAGCCTTCGAGCGCCATGCGGCGGGCGACGTCACGGGTGTGCGGATTGAGGCCGCGGTTCTCGTGGATGACGATGACGCTGCCGAGCGGGGCCGTCGCCTCCTTCGGGCGCACCAGATAGCCCTTCATCTCGCCAGAGCTGCCGCCATAGACGACATCCTTGGCGGCCAGGCGCTCGTCGTCTGAGGCGATGATCTCGGCGCTCGCCGAATTGGCCGCGAGCAGCGGAACGATGGCGGCGGCGGCCGCACCGGAGCCGGCAAGCGCGGTCAGGCGCTCCATGAAGCGGCGGCGGTCGAGCGTCAGGTGGGTGTATTCGTCATAGGCGTTGATCATCGCCTGCGTGATCTGCGGCTTGTCCATGGCGGATCCTCCGGCTGTGTTCTCCGCCGGATAAGATAGGCCCCGCACCGAAACCTGCCGAACACAACTGCGTTACCGGCCCGTCAGGTGAGCGCGAGCCAGACGCCCAGCCATATCCACAGAAGGCCGAGCACCGCCAGCCCCGCAATGAAGAGCGGCCGGCGATACCGCAGGCGGTTGCTGGTGACATGCACGTAGGCATGGACATAACGCAGCGCCACGAACAGCCAGCCGCCGGCGACGGTCACGGGATTGTCGGCATCGACGAGGTAGAGAAGGATGCTCACAGCATAGAACAGCACCGGCAGCTCGAACTGGTTGGCGATGGCGTTCCTGACGAGGAGGCTTTCGGCCGGCTCCTCGCGGTTCTCGCGGAATTGTTCCGGGCGTGCCCTGCCCTCCTTGACCGCGCGCATGCGGCGCGTGGAGAGCAGCAGGTAGAGGCAGAAGACGAGCGCGACATGCGCGATCATCGGCCAGAGCGTGGCTTCCGTGGGAGACATGATCGTCCTTCGACTTGTCGTTTCGAACCGGTTTAGGGGTTTCCGGCGGAAGCCTCAACCACAAAGGGACACCACGACAAGCCGAAGGAGGATGCGTGTTATTGCGGCGTCAGGGTTTCGGTGCCCGAACCGTCCTTGCCGCTGATCGTCCAGGCGCCTTCCAGCGAACCGTCGTCCTTCACCTGGTAGACGATGAGGCCGACCGCATCGCCCAGCACGTAGCCGGCGGCGAAAGCGTTGTCATAGAGCATGCAGATGCCGTTCGAGGTGGTCCCGCCGGTGTTCCATTCGATCGAGCAGGTCGTCTCGCTCGTCAGCACGATCGTCGCGGTGCCATTGTAGGGCGAACCGTCGAGGTTCGTGCCTTCGACAGTGTAGGTGCCGGCATTGACCGTCTGCGCATGCGCAGGCACGACCAGCCCCAGGCCCAGAAGGGCGCCAGCCAGTATCGTCTTCATGTTGTCCCCCAGCGAAAACCGGCGAGATTGCCGGTCGCCAATCCTAGCGCATACGTGGAAAAACAAAACAGGATTCGCGCGGGTCCGGAAGACGGGAATGCCCGGCAAGGCCGGGCATTCAAAGGCATATCAGCAATCGGCGAACAATCAGACGGCGCCCGGATAGTTCGGGCTTTCGCGGGTGATCGTCACGTCATGGGCATGGCTTTCGCGCAGGCCCGCGCCGGAGATGCGCACGAAGGTCGCCTTCTCCTGGTAGTCCTTGAGGTCCTTGCCGCCGACATAGCCCATGGAGGCCTTGAGGCCACCGGCGAGCTGGTGCAGCACGCCCGAGACCGGGCCCTTGTAGGGCACCTGGCCTTCGATGCCTTCCGGCACCAGCTTCAGCGTGTCGCGCACTTCCGCCTGGAAGTAGCGGTCGGCCGAGCCGCGCGCCATGGCACCGACGGAGCCCATGCCGCGATAGGCCTTGAAGGAGCGGCCCTGGTAAAGGAAGACCTCGCCCGGGCTTTCATCCGTGCCGGCGAGCAGCGAGCCGACCATGACGGCCGAAGCGCCGGCGGCGATCGCCTTGGCAAGGTCGCCGGAGAACTTGATGCCACCATCGGCGATGACCGGGATGTCGGCAGCCTGCGCCGACTCGACCGAGGCCATGATCGCCGCAAGCTGCGGCACGCCGACGCCGGCGACGATGCGCGTGGTGCAGATCGAGCCCGGGCCGATGCCGACCTTGACGGCGTCCGCGCCGGCGTCGATCAACGCCTTGGTGCCATCGGAGGTTGCGACGTTGCCGGCCATGATGCGCACGGAGTTCGACAGTTTCTTCACGCGGGCGACGGCGTCGAGGACGCGCTGCGAATGGCCATGCGCCGTGTCGACAACGATGAGGTCGACGCCGGCCTCGATGAGGCGTTCGGCGCGCTCGAAGCCGTCATCGCCGACGGAGATGGCGGCGGCGGCGCGGAGCCGGCCCTGCGCATCCTTCGAGGCATTCGGGTTGAGCTGCGACTTCTCAATGTCCTTCACCGTGATGAGGCCGACGCAGCGGCCGTCGCCGTCGACCACCAGCAGCTTCTCGATGCGGTGGCGGTGCAGGAGGCGCTTGGCTTCCTGCTGGTCGACGGTTTCCTTCACCGTGATGAGGTTCTCACGGGTCATCAGCTCGTAGATCTTCTGGGTCGGGTCGGAGGCGAAGCGCACGTCGCGGTTCGTCAGGATGCCGACGAGGCGGCCGGCCTTGCCGCTGCCGCCGTTCTCGACGACCGGGATGCCGGAAATGCCGTGCGCCTTCATCAGCGAGAGCGCCTCGGCGAGCGTCGCATCCGGGCCGATCGTCACCGGGTTGACGACCATGCCGCTCTCGAACTTCTTCACCTGGCGGACTTCCTCGGCCTGTTCGGCGGGCGTCAGGTTGCGGTGGATGACGCCGAGGCCGCCGGCCTGGGCCATGGCGATGGCAAGGCGGCTTTCCGTCACCGTGTCCATGGCGGAGGAGAGGATCGGCAGGTTGAGGTCGAAATCGTGCGCGATGCGGGTGGCGATGTTCGTCTGGCCCGGCATGACCTCGGAGTGGCCGGGTTGCAGGAGAACGTCGTCGAAGGTCAGGGCTTCGAGACCGGTTGCCGTTTCAATGATGCGCGCCATGGGCCAAGTTCCTTTGAGGGTAAAGCTTGCGCACCAAGGGGAACATTGGGAGTTGTCCGCCTCGGTCGCTTGCAAGAAATTCTTGGAAGTTGGCGAGGGCTGGTAACACGTTCATGACGGATTGGGAATAGCAAAAAGCCCGCTATCGTTTTCGCGCGCGGCTTGTCGACAGGGCATTGGCAGGGCTCGCCCCTCATCCCGCTGCCGCGACCTTCTCCCCGCAAGCGGGGGGAAGGGACCTGTGGCAAGGCGCTGCAACATCCTCCTTCGCCCCGCTTGCGGGGAGAAGGTGCCGGCAGGCGGATGAGGGGCCTCGCGCCGGCGCTGCACGGCCGGGCTGCCGCTGTGCGGCGGTCGCGTCAGATATCGAACTGATAGCTCATCGGCACGAAGCGATAGCCCTCGCCGGCCTTTTCAACGAAGCCCGCCGCCGGGAACGGCATGTGGTAACCGATGAAGGCGAGCCTGTCGGTGGCGATCATGTCGAAGACCTTCTTGCGCGTCGCGGCGGCCGCCGCCTTGTCCATGTCGAAGCGCACCTCCCAGTCGGGCCGCTGCAGCGAGAGCACGTAGTGGTTCGCGGTATCGGCCGTCAGCAGCAGCGCCTTGCCCTCCGATTCGACGCGGAAGATCATGTGCCCCGGCGAATGGCCGAAGGCGTTGAGCCCGCGGATGCCGGGCACGACCTCGCCCTCGTCCTCGATGAAGGTGAGCTTTTCGGCGAGCGGCTGCACCTTGGCGAGCACACCCTGGTGGCCCTGTTCGGCGGGCGTGCCCATGCGCTCGGGATTGACCCAGAAATCATATTCCGTGCGGCCGGTGACGTAGCGCGCATTGGGGAAGGCCGGCTTGCCGCCCTCCATCAAACCGCCGATATGATCGCCGTGCATATGGGTGATGACGACGACGGAGACCTGATCCGGCGTGTAGCCGGCATAATCGAGCCCTTCGAGAAGGCGCCCCATGCCCGCCTCGCGGCCTCCCTCCCCCATGCCGGTGTCGAAGAGCACGACCTCCGCGCCGGTATCGACGAGCGTCGGCGTGAAGCTGTTGACGAAGCTGTCGGCCGGAAGGAAATTTTCCGTCAGCAGCGCGCCGACCGCCTCGGCGGACTGGTCGGTGCCGAAGGTCTCGTTCGGCGCGCCGGAGGGGCGCATGCCGTCGCGCACCGTCAGCACGCGGAAGCTGCCGAGCTTGAAGCTGCGGGCCTCCAGCGGGCTCACGCGCATATCGGTGGCATCGCTTGCGGACTGGGCAAGAGCGGCGGCGCGGTTCAGCACCAGGGGCGCGGCCAGCGTGCCGATGCCGGCGGCGAGAAACAGGGATCTGCGCGAGATTGTCGAAGGGTCGCCCATGGCTCTATCCTCTCTGGTGAAAAGCTGCCGCGCCGGCACGACGGCCGGCGCCCGCATGAAGATGACACGCGTCCATCTAGGGCGCTGTCACAATCCGGGCACATGCCATCACGGGCTTGTGATGCCGAAGCGCCGGCCGACCTTCGGCATGCCCCGCGCTCCGGTCCCGCGCTTTCTGCACGCCGGCCGCGGCACACTTTTACGCCCCGTGCGTCGCAGGCGATTTCCTCGCGATTTGACAGATCGCAGCAAGGAGCGCAGAAGACGGGCGGGCCTGCGCAAGGGCCTCGTACCCCGATTTGCCGATGAACCGTATCGTCCCGCTCATCCTTGCCGTCGCGCTCTTCATGGAGCAGATGGATTCCACCGTCATCTCCACCTCGCTGCCGGCCATCGCGGCCGATCTCGGCGTGGGACCGATCACGCTCAAGCTGGCGCTCACCTCCTACATGGTGTCGCTCGCGACCTTCATTCCGCTCAGCGGCTGGATGGCCGACCGGTTCGGCGCAAAACGCGTCTTCCGTCTCGCCATCCTCGTCTTCGTCGCCGGCTCCATCCTCTGCGCGATCGCCGACAGCCTCGTCGCCTTCGTCGTCTCCCGCTTCCTGCAGGGCATGGGCGGGGCGATGATGACGCCCGTCGCGCGCCTCGTCCTGGTGCGCAGCACCTCGCGCTCCGAGCTCGTCTCGGCCATGGCGCTGCTGACGATCCCCGCGCTCGTCGGCCCGCTCGCGGGTCCGCCGCTCGGCGGCTTCATCACCACCTACTTCTCCTGGCACTGGATCTTCCTGATCAACGTGCCGGTCGGCATCGCCGGCTACATCCTGTCCGGCGTCTACCTGCCGGACATCCGCGCCGCCGCCCCGCCGCCGCTCGACTGGCTCGGCTTTTTCCTGAGCGCCGTCGCCGCCTCCGGCACGATGTTCGGCCTCTCGGTCGTCAGCCTGCCCGCCCTGCCGCCGGTCATCGGCGTCGTCGCCACCGCCATCGGCCTGCTTTGCGGCGTGCTCTATGTGCGCCATGCCCGCCGCCATCCGACGCCCCTGCTCGACCTCGCGCTGTTCCGCGACAATGCCTTCCGCGCCGCGGCCATCGGCGGCACGCTGTTCCGCATCTCGGTCGGCGCGGTGCCCTTCCTGATGCCGCTGATGCTGCAGGTCGGCTTCGGCCTCTCGCCCTTCCAGTCCGGCCTCGTCACCTTCACGGGCGCCATCGGCGCCATCACCACGAAATTCCTCGCCAAGCGCGTGCTGACCTTCGCCGGCTTCCGCACCACACTGATCGTCGCCAGCATCTGCGGGGCGATCCTGACCTTCGTGAACGGCCTCTTCACGCCCGCGACGCCCTTCTGGTTCATGGCCGGCGTGCTCTTGATCGCGGGTTTCGCCCGTTCCTTCTTCTTCACCAGCGTCAATGCGCTCTCCTTTGCCGATATCCCCGACGCCGACGCCAGCAAGGCGACCGCGATGAGCGCCGTGCTTCAGCAGATCAGCCTGGCCTTGGGCGTCGCCGTCGCCGGCTCCATCCTGGAGATCGAAACCCTGCTCACCGGCTCGCCGCTCGAGCTCGGGGACTTCCAGATCGCCTTCATGATCATTTCCGCCCTGACGCTCGCCGCCGTCCTGCCGTTCATCACCATGGCGAGGAACGCCGGCGCCACCGTCTCCGGCCACCGCCTGCCGGCGCGGGAGGAAGAAACGGCGGCGGTAAAATAACCCCGCCCCATCCCGCGAATCGGCGCGAACCCAAGCGTGCCGCAATCCCCGGCCGGTTCGCACCCACCGCATCCCCTTGAAATCCTTCACCTCCCCTTTCCGGGAAACCACGACGCCCTCCCAGGCGCGCACCCTACCGCCGACACGCACCGGCTCCCACCTTTTGCCCGCGCGAACAATGCATTACATCTACCCCCAGTCGCCTCCTCACGGAGGCGTGGATTGAAACCCATTGCCGCATGGGCGGGGCGACGAGTTCGCGCGTCGCTTCCCCACAGAAACGGGGAGGAAAAGGCCGGCGCCGGTATGGGCTGGATCTTTGCCGAGGCGGTGCGCTTCGGCCCGGTGCGGCCTATTCCGGCCTTTCGCACACTGCGGCGAGCTTGTTGCCGTCATGGTCACGGATGAAGGCGGCGTAGAAGCTGGCGTGGAACGGGCGCAGGCCGGGGACGCCTTCGTCGGTGCCGCCGGCAGCAAGGGCCGTGGCGTGGAAGGCATCGACGGCGGCACGCGTCGGGGCGACAAGCGCGATGGTCACGCCGTTGCCGAAGGTGGCCGGCTCTCGATTGAAGGGCTCCACGACCCAGAAGCGGCCGCGTACATCCTCGTCCGCCGCATAGCCGATCTCGCCCGGCGCCTGCTTCAGCCGGCGATAGCCGAGCGGCGGCAGCACCGCGTCATAGAAGCGGCCGGCGCGTTCCAGATCGTTCGTGCCGACGGTGGTGTAGAGCAGCATCAGGCCTCCTCTTCCGCCCCGGCCGTCCCGTCCCTGGCCGTGCGGCCCTTGAACCCCTTGGCGAGCAGGAACATCTCCACCGATTCGGCGCGCGAGGCGCCGGGCTTCACATGGATGACCTGCTTGAAATTCTGCTTGAGCATGTTCAGCAGCTCGCGCTCCGTACCGCCCTGGAAGGTCTTGGCGAGGAAATGGCCGCCTTCCGCCAGCACCTCGACGGCGAAATGCGCGGCAACCTCGCACAGATGCATGGTGCGCAGGTGATCCGTCTGGCGGTGGCCGGTCGTCGGGGCGGCCATGTCGGAGATGACGAGGTTCGGCGTGCCGCCGACCGCCGCGATCAGCTTCTCCGGCGCGTCGGGCTCGAGAAAGTCCATCTGGAGGATGGTGACGCCCGGCAGCGGGTCCATTTCCAGGAAATCGATCGCCGCGACGCGCGGATCGGCATCGCTCGAGCCGGTCACCTTGGCGGCGATCTGCGACCAGCTGCCGGGCGCCGCGCCAAGATCGATGATGCGCTTCGCGCCGGCGAGGATGTTGTGCTTCTCGTCGATCTCCAGGAGCTTGAAGGCCGCGCGGGCGCGATAGCCCTCCAGCCTGGCGCGCTGCACATAGGGATCGTTGATGTGGCGTTCGAGCCAGCGGCGCGAGGAGGCCTTCAGCTTGCCCTTCTTGACCTTCTGGCCGAGCTTGCGGCCGGTGCGGTTGCCGCCGACGGGGGGCTTGGTCATGACGCCTGTCCTTCGGGCTTCGCCGGGTTGCGGGGACCGCCGCGGTGGTTGCGACGGTGGCGGCCGCGGCGCCAGACGCCGTCGTCGGCCATCATGTCGGTGAGCAGGCCTTCGCGCAGGCCCCGGTCGGCGACGCGCATGCGGCGCGACGGCCAGCGCTTGCGGATCGCCTCCAGGATGGCGCAGCCGGCGAGCACGAGGTCCGCCCTGTCGGGCCCGATGCAGGGATTGGCAGCGCGGGCGGAAAAATCCCAGGAGAGGAGCCGCGCCTGCATGGCCGTCACCTCGTCGTCCGAGAGCCAGACGCCGTCCACCCGGCGCCGGTCATAACGCGGCAGGTCGAGATGCACGCCGGCGAGCGTCGTCACCGTGCCCGACGTGCCGATGAGATGGAAATCCTCCGGCGCCACGCGCACCACATCGCCCGGGCAATCGAAATCCGCCAGCATGGCCTCGACCTCCGACACCATGCCCGCGAAGCTCTCGGGCGTCACGTCCCGCCCGCCATGGCGTTCGGACAGCGTGACGACGCCGACCGGCAGCGAGGTCCAGTGCGTGATGTGGTTGGCAAGCCGGCTGGAGCGGTTCTCGCCGATGCGGATGACCGCGATTTCCGAGGAGCCGCCGCCGATATCGAAGAGCACGACCGATTTCGCCTCGCGCCCGACCAGCGAGGAGCAGCCGGACACGGCAAGCCGCGCCTCGGTCTCGCGGTTGATGATCTCGAGGTCGAGACCGGTCTCCTGCCGCACCCGCTCCAGGAACGCCTCGCCATTGGCCGCCGCGCGGCAGGCCTCGGTGGCGATCAGCCGGGCGCGGCGGATGTTGCGGTTCTTCAGCTTGGCCGCGCAGATCCTCAGGGCCTCGACGGAGCGGTCCATCGCCTCGTCGGAAAGCCGGCCGCTCGCCGCAAGCCCCTCGCCGAGGCGCACGATGCGCGAAAAGGCGTCGACGACGCGGAACTGGCCGGGTCGGGTCGGCTGGGCGATGAGGAGGCGGCAATTGTTGGTGCCGAGGTCGAGCGCGGCATAGAGCGGCACGTCGTATCCCTCGCGCTCGGCCGGGCGAAGGGGGGCCTGCATCTCGCGGCGTGGCTCCGGGGCGTGGGGAACGGGTCGTGCCTCGACGGCCTGTTCGGCCGCGGGATGCGTGACGGCCGCCTCGGCAGACGCCGGCACGGCGCGCGCGCCGGTCTTGCGGCCCCGGTGCTTGCGGCGGTTCCTGCGGCCTTCCGCCTGGCGCTGGTCCTCGCCGGGGGCTTCCCGCTGGCCGACGGGCGCAAGCGGGCGCACGTTCTCGCCGCCGGCACCCTTGCCACGCCGGCGACGCTTGTTCCTGCGCGCGGTATCGCCACCGTCGGTGGCCTTGGGGCGCTCAGCCGATCCGGACGAACCGGCCGCCTGGCCTGCGGACAGGGAGACGGCAGAGGGACTTGTCGCGCCCTTCTGCTTGCCCTTGCGGCGGCGCGACCGCTTCGGCCGCCCCGCATCGCCCGCATCTCGCGCCCCGGAAACGGGCGGCTTCACGCCGCTGTCGGGGTCGTTCACGTTACTGCCTATGGCGCCGCGCAAAGCTTCAAAGCTGCAAGCAGGCGCTCTCTCGATCTTCGTTGCCGCGACATTACCAGCGCCCGGCCCGTTCGCCAAATTCTTTTTATGACGATCCGGCGACACCCCGCCGCAAACCCGGCCATGCACACAGCGCCTGCATTTTTCCCAAAAAAACCATTTGCATCTCGCCGCCTTTTGTTTATAAGCCCGCCTCACAGGCGCCGGCCAAGCCGGTATCGCCCCTGCTGGGGAATAGTTCAACGGTAGAACGACGGACTCTGACTCCGTTAATCTTGGTTCGAATCCAGGTTCCCCAGCCAATTCTCCCTTTCTCAGTAAATCGGCTGCCTGGAAGACATCCGGCAGATGTTTAGTGCCGGGATCGTGCACATCGTCATTCCGGGCTTTCCCGTGATCGCGCCGTCTGCGCACCGCCGAACGGCAGCCTGCTGCGATCCCACCAGTGGCGGAGCAGGCCTTGCCGCCATTCTGGCTATAGATTTACGGCGGGACCTGCGCGCGACGCTCGTCAACGAACTCGGCTACAACTGGCACGGCCGGTGTCGCTTTGTAGCGGATGGAGGCCGGGCGCCTCTTGCCAGCGGTTTTCCCGGCTGGCACGTTGCTTTTGTCTGATTCCCATCTGCGTGGAGGAAAGCCCATGGCGCACAAGTTCGAGATCTACAAGGACAAGGCCGGCGAGTTTCGCGTCCGCTTCAAGTACAACAGCGAAGTGATGTTCTCCACGGAAGGCTATTCCAGCAAGGCCAGCGCGCAGAACGCCATCGATTCGATCAAGAAGAACGGCCCCGGCGCGCCCGTCGAGGACAACACGACCGCGCAGGCCTGACCGGTCCCATTCCTTGCGAAGGCCCGCCGGTTCCGTCGGCGGGCCTTCCGCATGTCAGAAGGTCGGCGGGGTGCAGGCGCTGATGACCTCGCAGGGCACCGGGCCGACGCAGCGGAAGCGGTGCGGGCGGCGGCTCTCGAAATAATAGGCATCCCCCGGGCCGAGGATGCGTCGCTCGTCGTCCACCGTCACCTCCAGCCGGCCGGAGAGCACGATGCCGCCCTCCTCGCCGTCGTGCACCAGCAGCACCTTGCCCGTGTCGGCGCCGGGCTGGTAGCACTCCTTCAGGATCTGCAGGCTGCGGCCGAAGGTGTTCTCGCCGATCTGGCGGAACGATATCGGACCCTTGCCGATCTCCACAAGCTCGTCCGCCCGGTAGAAGGCCTTTTTCGGGCGCTCCGGCTCGAAGGCAAAGAATTCCGCAAGACCGATCGGGATGCCGTCGAGGATGCGCTTCAGCGCGCCGACCGACGGGTTGGAGGCGTTCGATTCGATCAGCGAGATCGTCGAATTGGTGACGCCGGCGCGCTTGGCAAGTTCCCGCTGGGAGAGATTGTGGGCCATGCGCAGATGGCGCAGCCTGCCCCCGATATCGACCGACATGGCCATTTCCTGTTCTAGATGTTCGAAATATCGAAAACCGGCTTCTCCGTATCCTTTATTTTCAATCAGTTGACGTCAAGAAGAAAAGGACTTGTTCGGCATCGCAAATCATGGCGTCAATCCCGCCAGCCAGAGGAGATCTGCCATGAACGTTCACAACAAGCCCAATGCACCGGTGCTCGACAGCTACTGGATGCCCTTTACCGCCAACCGCCAGTTCAAGGCCGCGCCGCGCCTGCTCGCCGCCGCCGAAGGCATGTATTACACCAGCGCGGACGGCCGCCAGGTGCTCGACGGCACCGCAGGCCTGTGGTGCGTCAATGCCGGCCACGGCCGCCGGCAGATCGCCGCGGCGGTCGAGCGCCAGCTCACCGAGATGGATTTTGCGCCCTCCTTCCAGATGGGCCATGCGGTCGCCTTCGATTTCGCCGAGCGGCTTGCCGAGATCGCCCCCGGCCCCGACGGCGCCAAGCTCGACCGCGTCTTCTACACCGGCTCCGGCTCGGAATCGGTCGATACCGCGCTGAAGATCGCCATTGCCTACCAGCGCGCCATCGGCCAGGGCACGCGCACGCGCCTCATCGGCCGCGAGCGCGGCTATCACGGCGTCGGCTTCGGCGGCATTTCGGTCGGCGGCATTCTCAACAACCGCCGCGTCTTCCCGCAGCTTCCCGGCTCCGACCACCTGCGCCACACCCATGACCTTGCGAAGAACGCCTATGTGAAGGGCCAGCCTGAGCACGGCGCCGAGCTTGCCGACGACCTGGAGCGGCTGGTGGCGCTGCACGGCGCGGAAACCATCGCCGCCTGCATCGTCGAGCCGGTCGCCGGCTCCACCGGCGTGCTGATCCCGCCGAAGGGCTATCTCGAAAAGCTGCGCGCGACCTGCGACAGGCACGGCATCCTGCTGATCTTCGACGAGGTCATCACCGGCTTCGGGCGCCTCGGCGCGGCCTTCGCCACCGACTATTTCGGCGTGACGCCCGACATCGTGACCACCGCCAAGGGCCTTACCAACGGCGCCATCCCGATGGGCGCGGTCTTCGCCAGCCGCAAGGTGCACGACGCGCTGATGCACGGGCCGGAAAACGCCATCGAGCTCTTCCACGGCTACACCTATTCCGGCCATCCGGTGGCCTGCGCCGCCGGCATCGCGACTCTCGACATCTACCGCGACGAGGGCCTCTTCACCCGCGGCGCGGCGCTGCAGGACGACTGGCATGCCGCGATGCATTCGCTGAAGGGCCTGCCGCACATCATCGACATCCGCACGATCGGCCTCATCGCCGGCATCGAGCTTGCCCCGCGCGACGGCGCACCCGGCGCACGGGCCTATGACGTCTTCGTCGATTGCTTCGAGAAGGGTCTCCTGATCCGTGTCACCGGCGACATCATCGCCTTCTCGCCGCCGCTGATCGCCGAGAAGAAGCATTTCGAGGATATCGTCTCGATCCTCGGCGACGCGCTGAAGCGCGCCGCCTGAATTCGGGCCTTGCCGGAAGCGGCTTGGCACTGCACATCGCGGAAAACGCTGTTATATCTGGGCCCGTATCCATACGGGCCCAGTTTCATGTCAGCATCCGCCAAGACCGAACCGAAACTCATCTTCCGCCTCCAGTTCGAGCCGGAGGGCCGGATCGGGCGCGGCAAGATCCAGCTTCTCGCGCATATCCGGGAGACCGGCTCGATCTCGGCCGGCGGGCGGGCGATGGACATGTCCTATCGCCGGGCCTGGCTGCTGGTCGACGAGATGAACCGGCTGTTCCGCACGCCGGTGGTGGAATCGCAGCGCGGCGGCAAACAGGGCGGCGGCGCCGTCGTGACGCCCTTCGGCGAGGCGCTGATCGCCCACTACCATGCCATGGAGGAGAAGGCGCGCGCGGCGCTGGCCGAGGATATCGGCTGGATCGTCGGAAACCTTGCCGATTGAGACCTATTCCAGCGCCACCGTCTTGATGACGGCATGCACCGGCAGGCCCGGTGCAAGGCCGAGGCGCTCGACGGAAAGCGCGGTGATGCGGGCGCGCACGACATCGCCCCCACAGGCGATACGCAGGCTCGCCATGCCCTCGCCGTCCGGCTCGATCGCCTCGACGGCGCCTTCCAGGATGTTGAGCGCGCTCAGGCCTTCCGGGCGCACCGTCGCGATCATGACGTCGCGGGCGGGGATACGCAGCCGCACCGTTTCTCCCGGCGAGACGGCCGCATCCGGCACGAGGATCGTCGCGCCGCCCACAAGGCGGATGGTGGCGAGGCCGTGCGCGGCATCGCGCGCCTCGACGCGGCCGGCAAGAACGCTGCCGGCCTCGCGGCGTTCGGCGGCGGAGGAGAGGCGCGGGCCGCCCAGCACGTCCGATGCCGCGCCGATCGCCTCGATGCGCCCGTCCGCCATCAGCACGACCCGGTCGGCAAGGCGCGCGACCTCGGCCACCGAATGGCTGACATAGACGATGGGAATGCCGACCTCGTCACGCAGGCGCTCCAGATAGGGCAGGATCTCCGCCTTGCGCTCCTCGTCGAGCGCGGCGAGCGGCTCGTCCATCAGCAGCAGGCGCGGCGAGGCGAGCAGCGCGCGGCCGATGGCGACACGCTGCTTCTCGCCGCCGGAAAGGTTGGCCGGCTGACGGTCGAGCAGGCCGGCAATGCCGAGCAGATCGACCACGCGGTCCGGATTTTCCGTGCGCGCGCCCTTTTGCGAGAACCAGCGGCCGTAGTTGAGGTTCTGCCGCACGGTAAGGTGCGGGAAGAGGCGAGCTTCCTGGAAGACATAGCCGAAGCGCCGGCGGTGGGCCGGCACGAAGACGCGGCGGGCGGTATCGACCAGCACCTCGTCACCGAGCAGGACGCGGCCTTCTGCCGGGCGCGTCAGGCCGGCGATGATGCGGACCAGCGAGGTCTTTCCCGAGCCGGACCGGCCGAACAGGGCGGTGACCCCCCTATCCGAGGTGAAGGCGGCCTCCAGCGAAAAATCGCCTAGCCGGTGGCGGGCTTCGACAACAAGGCTCATTCGAGATGCACCTTGCGGCCGAGGCGCTGGGCGAGCACCTCGGAGGCGATGAGCGCGACCATGGAGATGGCAATGGCGACGAGGGTGAGGCGCATCGCACCGGCATCGCCGCCCGGCACCTGGGTGAAGGTGTAGATGGCGGCCGACAGCGTCTGCGTCTCGCCGGGAATGTTGGAGACGAAGGTGATGGTGGCGCCGAACTCGCCCATCGCCTTGGCGAAGGCGAGGATCATGCCGGCGAGCACGCCGGGCAGGATGAGCGGCAGGGTGACGGTGAGGAAGACCCAGACGGGGCTTGCGCCGAGCGTGCCGGCCGCCTCCTCCAGCTTGCGGTCGACAGCCTCGATGGAGAGGCGGATCGAGCGCACCATCAGCGGAAAGCCCATGACGCCGCAGGCGAGCGCCGCGCCGGTCCAGCGGAAGGAGAGCACGATGCCGAACCATTCATCCAGCACCGAACCGATGGGGCCGCGCCGGCCGAACAGGATGAGCAGCAGGAAGCCGGTGACGACGGGCGGCAGGATCAGCGGCAGGTGCACGAGGCCGTTCAGCAGCGACTTGCCCCAGAAGCGGCCCCGCGCCAGCGCCAATGCGGCGAGGATGCCGAGCGGCAGGCTGACGAGGACCGCGACCGTCGAGACCCGAAGGCTGAGCCGGATCGCCGTCCATTCCTCGTTGCTCAAGGCAAGCCAGTCCACGCGTGTTCCTTTGAAAGGCGAAAACCCCGGGGCATCGAGACCGGGCAAGACGTCGACAAGGCCCAGAACCCCTCCTCCGTCATCCTCGGGCTTGACCCGAGGATCCACGCGCGCCCCTCCGGCGTGCCGTGGGGAGTGGATCCTCGGGTCAAGCCCGAGGATGACGTTGCGGGTGGGGCAAGGCCCTTAACCAATCAAGACCAGTATAGCGCCCCGGCCTGTCGCGAGGCTCGTCTTACTTCAGGATGGTGAAGCCCTGCTCGGTGAAGAAGGGCGCGGCCTTGTCGGACTTCAGGAAGTCGAGATAGGCGGCAGACGCGGCGCTCTCGGATTCCGTGAGGATGGCGACCGGGTAGATGATCGGCGGATGGCTGTCTTCCGGGAAGGTGCCGACGACGGCGACGCCCGGATCGGCCGCGGCATCCGTCTGGTAGACGATGCCGTAGGGCGCCTCGCCGCGCGAGACGAGGGCGAGCGCGGCGCGCACGCTCTCGGCACCCGCGACCTTGCCTTCGACCGAGGACCAGACGCCGAGCTTTTCGAGCGCCGCCTTGCCGTACTTGCCGGCCGGCACGCTGTCGACCGCGCCCATGGCAAGCTTGCCGTCACCGACAAGGCCGGCGAGGTCGAAACCGTCCTTGATCTCGACGGTGGACGCCTTGTCCTTCGGCGCGACCAGCACGATGCGGTTGCCGAGAAGGTTGGAGCGGGTGTCGTCCTTGATCAGCTTCTTCTCCGCGACATAGTCCATCCAGGCGAGGTCGGCCGAGATGAAGAGATCGGCGGGGGCGGCCGCCTCGATCTGCTTGGCGAGCGCCGAGCTTGCGGCATAGGAGACCGTCGTCTCGTTGCCGGTTTCCTTCGACCAGGCGGCATTCGCCGCATCGAGCGCGTTCTTCAGGCTTGCGGCGGCAAAGACGGTGACCTTCTCGGCGGCCGCGACCGGCAGGGCGAGCGGCAGCGACGCGAAGGCGGCGACGACGAGTTTCAGAAGCAGACGACGGTTCATTCCTGTTCTCCCTTTTCCTGCCTGAAGGCAGCGTGATATCCTCTTGAATATATCGGCACTTGCGGCTTTGCCAGCGCTATATTATCAAAAATACAGGGAAACAGCCGATGGCCATTCGCGTGGAATGACCAGAGCGGTGACGCCAGGCCGAACGCGGCCCTGAAACGACCGGCACCCGCACGTATCCTGCGGAAAACGGCGGCGCCCCAAAAGGCGCTTGCAGGCCGGCGGAGCGGGATATCGATGATCCTAGAACAGCGCGTCGTCGAAGAGGTCTTCGTCGCTTTGCGCAGCCACAGCTGTCACAGGCGCCTCAAGGGCTGTTCCGAAGACGCGGGCATGCACCTCGCGCTCGGAGACCATCGTATAGGTGCGCGCGATCCGGCTGCCGAGGTCGGCCATCGCCTCCTCAAGGCCCGACATATCCGGCAGGTCGCGGCCGACGAGTTCGCCCGCACTGGCGGAGCAATCGGCCAGCACGTCGCCGAGCTCGGCGTTGAAATCGAGGTCGGCGACCGTCCGGCCCGCCTTGGCGGAGACATCCACGCCGCAGGCGCGCAGGGCCGTCATGTCCTCCTCCATGCGGTCGCCCGCCCGGCGGATATGCTCCAGCGCCTCGGCAAGGTGCGCATCGAGCGAGCCGCCGGCGGCGGTGCCCGCCTCGCGCAGCTTGCCGGCATCCTCTTCCAGCGACTGCAGGGCGATAAGGATACGCTCCGCCGTCTCGTCGAGCTGGCTGGAGAACAGGCGCAGTTCTGCCGTCACCACATTGATCGCCCGCCCCTCTTCGCCGAGCTTGCTGCAGCGCAGGTTCGTGTTGAGCGCCATGTAATGGATGTCGGTGCGCACGAGCTGGATCGTCTTCACGCCCTTCAGGAGGCCCTGCACGGTCTCGACGGTGCTTGCACCCAGGACGTTGGCCTTGTCGGCCGCCTGCTCGATATCGCAGACGACGGCGCGGGCGGCGGCGATGTCGGCCTCCAGGGTTCGCATGGCGCGATCGGCGGAGCGGCCGTCGGCGGCGTCCATGTCACCGTAGAGCGCCATCAGGCCATCGATATCGGCCCCGAAGCTGCGGATCGTGCCGACCACCGTCCTGCATTCACGTGCGAAATCGCGGGTGATCTCGACGAGCTGGCCGTGCACGAGATGGCGGACCAGCGCCGTCAGGCGGCCGGCGGCCTCCGCATCGAGCGTTCCGGCCGCAAGATACTCGTTGAGGAAGGTGAAGGCGGACTGGCAATGCTCGATGCGCTGGCGGGTGATGTCGCCGATCTGCATGGCCGACAGCGTCGTGGCGACCTTGCCCTGCACGCCACGCGCCGCCGCACCCACCTTGGCGGCAAGCTGCGAGAGGTGGCGGCGCTGCGCCGTCAGGTCCGCGGCATTGCGCGAGAGGTTGCCCGCAATGTCGGGCACGGAGCGGCGGAAGCGCTCCAGCGCCTCCCCGCCCCCGGCCGAGGCGGTGCCGATGACGGCACCGAGCGTGCCGATCTTCGCGCCGAGCGCATTGACCTCGCCGGTGCCGAACTGGATGCGCTCGAGGATTTCTTCCGCAAAGCCGGCGAAATCGGGAATGGCGGCGCCGGTGATCTTGGCGGTCGTGGCGAAGGTGCGCAGGTAGCGCAGCGTCTCCTGCATGTCGGCGATATGGGCGCCGAGCGTTTTTTCCGTGACGGCGACATGGGCAAGACGCTTCTGGCGCTGCTCCTCGATGCCGGGCAGCGCGGTCAGCTGATCGACGGTGGCGATGAGCCGGCCGATCGTCGCCTCCGCCACCTCGTCGCCGAGCGAGCCGGAAAGGTTCTCCAGCGAGGCGACCAGCCGGTTGAGTACGTCCAGCACCGAAAGCAGCACGACGCCGCCATCGAGGAACCGCTGCTCGATGCGGGAACGGGCCCCTTCGAGGCGGGAGACAAGCTCCACCTCCGCCGTCTGCCGCTCCACGCGCACTGCGCCCGCTATTCCTGACACGCCATACCCCATCTGCAAGAACCCGTGACCGAACCCTAGGGCCAACAATGTAACGCGCAGTAAATTCGCTCTTCCTCATGTAATGAAATCCCGCAAACCCAGGGCGATTCCAACGCCACCACCCGTGGCTGCAGACATCCCTAGAATTAGGGATTTATAAATAATATCACTTATATCTAATTGTATAAATTAACGTTTACATACAATCATTTATCCCTATTTCCTGTCGTAGGGTGAGGCAGTGTATCGACGATGACCGAACTACCAGTGGATGAAATTAGCAACCGCACTTTACTCTTCATTAAGCGTGACTGGCGATTCTGGCGCGGGAAATACTCTCTCTCGAAACGATTATCGAGGCCTCCATGTCGTCGACCCTGTCCGGTGACGCGTCGTTAACCTTACCTGCGACGCTCACCATCAAGACTATATTGTCCGTTCAAGAGTTTATCTTGGATTTCCTGAACAAGAATCCTGCCATTGTACTGGATATCGACGAGGCGGCGCAGGTCGACCTCAGCTTTGTCCAGCTTGTCACGGCAGCCCGCAAACAGGCCGAGGCCAGGGCCGGGCGCGTTCTACTTGCCCGGCCCGCCTCCGGCGACCTTTACGACGTGCTGGAACGCGGCGGCTTTCTCGACGGGATGACACCCGGCGCCGCGCATTTCTGGCTGCACCAGGAGAAGAATTGATGACCGCGAAGATCTTGACCGTCGACGATTCCGCCAGCATCCGGCTGACGACGCGCGTCACCCTCAGCAATGCCGGCTACAGCGTGACCGAGGCGGTCGACGGGCTCGACGGCCTCAACAAGCTGAAGGGCGGCGAATACGACCTCGTCGTCACCGACCTCAACATGCCGAACATGGACGGCCTGACGATGATCCGCGAGCTGCGCAAGCTGCCCGCCCATACCGGCGTTCCGGTCATCTTCCTCACCACCGAATCCGACGGCGAACTGAAGGCGCAGGCGAAAGCCGCCGGCGCCACCGGCTGGCTGACAAAGCCGTTCGATCCGGAAAGCCTCGTCAAGATCGCCAGGAAGGTCCTCGGAAAATGACGAACCCGGACCCGATCTCCGTCTTCCGGACAGAAGCGGCCGAACTGCTGGAGCAGATCGAGTCCGGCCTCCTCGACCTCACCCGCAGCCTCGACGACCGCGACCGGATCGATGCGGTCTTCCGGAGCCTGCACACATTGAAGGGGTCGGGCGCGATGTTCGGCTTCGACGCGCTCGCCGCCTTCACCCACCATTGCGAGACCGCCTTCGACCGGGTGCGCAAGGGCGACGTGGCCGCCACGCACGAACTGGTCTCGGCGGTTCTTTCCGCGCAGGACCACATGCGCGCGCTGCTCGAAACGCCGAACGGCGACCATGACGCGATGAGCGCCGCGCTGCTCGACGGCCTGCACCGGGCGGTCAACGGCGCGGGCTCCCCTGTCCCGGCCGCCGTTGCGGCTGCGCCGGTTGCCGAGACGGCCGGCGGCCTCAGCGAATGGCGCATCCGCTTCAGCCTGCCGGTGAATGCCATGGCGAACGGCACCAATCCGCTCGGCCTGCTCGACGAGATGCGCGACCTCGGCGAATGCCGGATCGTCGCCGATACGGCGAAGGTGCCGGAGCTTTCCGCGCTGGAGCCGCGCGACATCCATATCAGCTGGGACGTGACGCTGAAGACCGAACGGCCGCGTGCCGATATCGAGGACGTCTTCATCTTCGTCATGGACGACATGGAGCTCGAAATCACCGAGGTCGCCGTCGAACGACCCGCCGCCGAAGCAAAGCCCGCCGTAACACCGATCGCCAAGGCCGTGGTCGTTGCCGAGCGGGACGCTCCCGCGGTGCAGGCGGCCAATGATTCCAAACAGGCGAAATCCGCGGAGAACGTGCGCGTGCCGGCCGAGCGGCTGGACGAGATGATGGACCGCGTCGGCGAGCTCGTCATCGCCCAGTCGCGCCTCACCCAGCTCGCCGGCACGGCGGCCGATCTCGGCCTGCGCTCCGTCTCCGAAGAAATCGAACGCCTCTCGGGCGAGCTGCGCGACACGATGATGGTGCTGCGCATGATGCCGGTCGCCAGCCTCTTCAGCCGCTTCCGCCGCCTCGTGCACGACCTGTCGCGCGAAACGGGCAAGGAAATCGAGCTCATCACCGAGGGCGAGAGCACGGAGGTCGACAAGACGGTCATCGACCGGCTCGCCGACCCGCTCGTGCATCTCGTGCGCAATTCCATCGATCATGGCCTCGAAAAACCGGAAGAGCGCATCGCCGCCGGCAAGGGGGCGAAGGGCCGGGTCATCCTCTCCGCGCACCAGACGGGCGGCGAGGTGATCATCACCATCAAGGACGACGGCCGCGGCATCAACCGCGAGCGGGTGCGCGCCAAGGCGGAATCGTCGGGCATCATCCAGCCGGGCGCGACGCTCTCCGATCAGGACCTGCTCCAGCTGATCTTCCAGCCGGGTTTCTCGACCGCCCAGGCGGTGACGAACCTGTCCGGCCGCGGTGTTGGCATGGACGTGGTCAAGAAGACGGTGGAGGCGCTGCGCGGCACGATCGACATTGCCAGCAAGCCGGGCGAAGGCTCGGTCGTGGCGCTGCGCATCCCGCTGACCCTCGCCATCATCGAGGGCCTGCTCGTACGCGTCGGCCAGGGCTGCTACGTCATCCCGCTCTCGGCGGTGGAAGAGTGCCTGGAACTCTCGCTCGAAGACGACCTGCGCTCGCGCGGGCGCAGCTTCATCTCGCTGCGCGACAGCTTGGTGCCGTTCCTGCGCCTGCGCGAACTGTTCCGCACCGGCACGCCGCCCGACCCGCACCAGAAGGTCGTCGTCATCTCGACGGGATCGGAACGCGTCGGCCTCGTCGTCGACCAGATCATCGGCGACCACCAGACGGTCATCAAATCCATGTCCAAGCTGCACCATGACGTCGACACGTTCTCCGGCGCGACCATCCTCGGCGATGGCAGCGTCGCGCTGATCCTCGACGTCACCCATCTGGTCGCGGCCGGACAGCAGCAGGAGGCGCAATTGCGGGCGGCAGGATGAGCGAAGCGGCACGAAAACGCGACTACGACGCGATCTGGGGTGCGGAGGAAGACCTCTCGGTGCTTACCTTCAACCTCAACGGCGAGACCTTCGCCATAGAGGCGATCGTCGTGCAGGAAATCCTCGACCTTCTGCCGGAGACCCGTGTGCCCGGCAGCAAGCCCTTCGTTTCCAGCGTCATCAACTTCCGCGGCAAGGTGATCCCGCTCGCCGATATCCGCCTCGCCTTCGGCATGGACGCGACGGAAACCACCATCGACAGCCGTATCGTCGTCATCGAGCTCGATCTCGGCGACGAGCCGACCCTGATCGGCATTCGCACCGACAAGGTCAACGAAGTCACCACGCTTCCCAAGGTCGCCAGCGAACCGCCGCCGAGCGTCGGCATGCGCTGGCGCGCCGACTACATCAGCTGCCTCGTCAAGCGGGGCGGCGAGTTCATCATCGTCCCGAACCTGCACGCGATCTTTTCCTCCCAGAAAGAGCGCCCGGCACAAGCGCCGACCTAGGACACCAGGAGAGACCCATGCGCTTTACCATCAAACTCAAGCTGTTCCTGACCTTCGCCTTCATGCTGGCCGTGCTCGTCGGCACGGCGGCCTACGGCATCCTGAGCCTCGGCGGCCTCAACACCACGCTCGGCGACGTGCTGAACGGCCCGGCCGAGCGGCTGAAACTCGCCCAGACGCTGAACAACCTGCAGCTCCAGCAGATCCGCCAGCAGAAGAACATGCTGTCCTCGGCAAGCCCCACCGAGACCAACCGCTACATCGCGCTCAGCGACGAGGCCCGCAAGGAATTCGACACGACCTTCCAGGAGGTTCTCGGCAAGGCGACGGAACAGGGCAAGGTGCTGTGGAACAAGCTCGACGGCTTCACCACGGACTTCCGCCGCGACGACGACCGAATCCGCGCGCTGGCGCTTGCCGGCGACATGGCGGGCGCGACCCGCGTTTCGACCAATGACGCCCGCGCTGCCACCAACGAGATCGACGAGTTGCTCGGCGAGGTCGTCAAGCTCGAGGCGAGCCGCCTGACCGAGGCGGAGCTGGCGGCCGATGCCCAGTACCAGAGCACCCGCACGATCATGGTGACGGTCGCGGCCATCGCGCTCCTCGTCGCCACGGGCGCGGCCCTGTGGATCGTCATGTCGATCAACCGCGGCATCTCCCGGGCCGTCGGCGTCGTGCAGAACGTGGCGGACGGCGACCTTACCCGCTTTGCCGAGATCTCCACCAGGGACGAGATCGGCGACCTGCTCGGCCACGTCAATACGATGATCGAGCGCCTGCGCGGCGTCGTCGCGGACGCCCTTTCGGCCTCCGACAACGTCTCCTCCGGCAGCCAGGAACTGTCGGCCAGCTCCGAGACCCTTTCGCAGGGCGCGACGGAACAGGCGTCCTCCGCCGAAGAAGCCTCCGCCTCGATGGAGGAGATGGCCTCCAACATCAAGCAGAACGCCGACAACGCCGCCCAGACGGAGAAGATCGCCCGCCAGTCCTCGCGCGACGCGGAAGCCTCCGGCCAGGCCGTCGGCCGCGCCGTTTCCGCGATGCGCACCATCGCGGAGAAGATCTCCATCGTGCAGGAAATCGCCCGCCAGACCGACCTTCTCGCCCTCAATGCCGCCGTCGAGGCGGCCCGTGCCGGCGAGCATGGCAAGGGCTTTGCCGTCGTCGCCTCGGAAGTGCGCAAGCTCGCCGAGCGCAGCCAGGCCGCTGCCGCCGAGATCAGCGCGCTCTCCGGCGAGACGGTCTCCGTCGCGACGGAAGCCGGCGAGATGCTGAACCGGCTGGTGCCCGATATCCGCAAGACCGCGGAACTGGTCTCGGAAATCTCCGCCGCCTGCCGCGAGCAGGATATCGGGGCCTCGCAGATCAACGAGGCGATCCAGCAGCTCGACAAGGTGACCCAGCAGAATGCCGGCGCCTCGGAGGAAATGTCGGCGACCTCGGAAGAGCTGGCCGCCCAGGCGGAAGAGCTGCAGGCCTCCATCGCCTTCTTCCGCGTGGAGAATTCGGCCCGCAAGGAGCCGAACCACGCCGAGAAGCTGCGCGCGACGGCGGCGAAGATGGCCGCTCCTGTGACCATCAAGCGTCCGGCTGCAGCGCCGGCCTACCGCCCGGCCCCGGCCGCCAGGGCGACGCGCGGCAACGGCTTTGCCCTCGACATGTCGATGGGCGGCCCGGATGCCGACGACGCGGACTTCCGCGAAAGCGCTTGAGCGAACGAATGATCGCGGCGCATCCAGCAACGGATGCGCCGCATGATCGACCCGGCGCGTGTAGGCGCCGGCACAAGGGCCGCCTGCGGCCCGCGAAAGGGTGAGTGTATCGGTCTTCTCGCATGACGGGCCCCGGCTTCCGGTGCCCCGCCCGAACGGCATCTGCTACCAAAGGAGCCCAAAGATGCGCGCAACCATCAAACTGAAGCTGGCGGCGGCCTTCGGTGTCATCATCCTGATGATGGCCGGCACGTCCGTTTACGCCATTCTGAGCCTTTCCTCGCTGAATCAGGCGATCTCCGACCTGATCGCCGGTCCCGCCGCGCGCCTCGAGGCCGCGCAAAACCTCGCCAATTACCAGCTCCGCCTGGCGCGGGCGCAGATGAACCTCGCGACCGCCGCCAATCCCCGCGACGTCGCCACCGCCATCGAGGCCGGCGACCGCTATCGCAAGGGCTTCGAGGAAACCCTCGATACGCTGGTCCAGCTGTCGAGCGATCCGGCCGCCCTCCAGCAATGGCAGGCCATCGGCGAAAGGGAAAAGCAGCTCATCCGCATCGACGACCAGGTCCGCGCGCTCGCCGGCGCAGGCAATTCGGCCGAGGCGCTCCGCCTTGCGACGACCGAGAGCCGCCGCCTGATGGACGCGATCGAGGAGACGATCGACGCCCGCATCGAAAACAACAAGGCGCTGCTGGTGACGGCGGAAGAGGACGCCGACGCGCAATATGCCCATACGCGCAACCTGATCGTGACGATTGCCGGTGCCGCGCTGCTGCTCGCCGTCGGCGCCGCCGTCTGGCTCGCGCTCGGCATCAACAGCGGCTTGAAGAAGATCAAGACTGTCGCGGAGGCTGTCGCGGTCGGCGATCTCGACCAGACGGTCGAGATCAAGACGAACGACGAGATCAAGGACCTGGTCGACACGATCAACGTGATGACCGGCAACCTGCGCAAAACGGCCGCCATCGCCGACCAGATCGCCAATGGCGACCTGACCGTGACGCCAAAACCGCTCTCCGGCAAGGACACGCTCGGCCTGTCGCTGGAAAGCATGGTGGAGCGCCTGCGCGGCGTCGTCGCCGATGCGCTTTCGGCCGCCGACAATGTCTCCTCCGGCAGCCAGGAGCTTTCGGCAAGCTCGGAACAGCTGTCGCAGGGCGCGACGGAACAGGCCTCCTCCGCCGAAGAGGCCTCCGCCTCGATGGAGGAGATGGCCTCCAACATCAAGCAGAACGCCGACAACGCCGCCCAGACGGAGAAGATCGCCCGCCAGTCCGCCAAGGATGCCGAGGCTTCGGGCGAGGCCGTCGGCCGCGCGGTCGGCGCCATGCGCACCATCGCGGAGAAGATCTCCATCGTGCAGGAAATCGCTCGCCAGACCGATCTCCTCGCCCTCAACGCCGCCGTCGAGGCGGCCCGTGCCGGCGAACACGGCAAGGGCTTTGCCGTCGTCGCCTCGGAAGTGCGCAAGCTCGCCGAACGCAGTCAGGCGGCCGCCGCCGAGATCAGCACGCTGTCCGGCCAGACCGTCTCCGTCGCGACAGAAGCCGGCGAGATGCTGAACAGGCTGGTGCCCGATATCCGCAAGACCGCGGAACTCGTCTCGGAGATCTCCGCCGCCTGCCGCGAGCAGGATATCGGCGCCTCGCAGATCAACGAGGCGATCCAGCAGCTCGACAAGGTGACCCAGCAGAATGCCGGCGCCTCGGAGGAAATGTCCGGAACCTCTGAAGAGCTTGCCGCCCAGGCCGAGGAATTGCAGACCTCGATCGCCTTCTTCCGCGTCGATCGTGCGTCGAGTGCCCCGGTCGTCCAGCAGCGCCGCCCGGCACCGGTCTCGCGCCCGGTCGTCAAGGCGGCCGCCGCGCCGCTTCGCAAGTCCGACAACAGCGTCAACGGCCAGCAGGCCCGCGCCCGCGGCTTTGCCCTCGACATGTCGATGGGCGGCCCGGATGCGGACGACGCCGATTTCAGGGAAAGCGCTTGATCATGGCCGGTCCGTCCTCCGAATCCCAGTTCGTCACCTTCAGCCTCGACAACGAGGTCTTTGCGGTGCCTGTCTCGGTCGTCCGGGAAATCCTCGACCACGAGGATGCCTTCAAGATCCCGCACGGGCCGGAATACCTGCTCGGTCTCAGGGACGTGCGCGGCCAGGGCGTGCCGGTCATCGACCTGCGTCTTCGCCTCGGCATGACGAGGACCGAGAAGACGCCGCACACGCGCGCCCTGGTGCTCGACGTGCCGATCGGCGAGAAGACCCTCACCCTCGGCCTCGTCGCCGACCGGGTCTTCGAGGTCATCCCCTTCCGCGACGACGAAATCGAAGGCGCGCCGGATATCGGCGTGCGCTGGCCGTCCGACTACATTGCCGGCGTCGTGCGCCGCAACGGCGGTTTCGTCGTCATCGTCGACCTCGCGCGCCTGTTCTCCGGCGCCGAGATGGCGATGATGGGCTCGGCGGGTCGCCTTGCCGCGACGGCATAATTTCGGGAGGACCGGCGTGGGAGCTGCATTGCGGATGCAAGGGGCGGAAGACGGGCTGAGCAGCCGGAACTTCGAGGCCCTGTCGCGCTACATCTACGACTACAGCGGCATCAAGATGCCGATCACGAAGCTGACGATGCTGGAGGGCCGGCTGCGCCGGCGCCTGCGGGCGACCGGTATTACCAGCTTCAACGACTATTGCGACTATCTCTTCAAGCATGGCGGCATCGAGAAGGAGGCGATCTTCCTCATCGACGCCGTGACGACGAACAAGACCGACTTCTTCCGCGAGCCGAAGCATTTCGACCACATGGCCGCGACCGGCCTGCCGGAAATGGTGGCGGCCGGCCACAAGCGGCTGCGGCTGTGGAGCGCCGCCTGCTCCATCGGCGCCGAGCCCTATACGATGGCGATGGTGATGCAGGATTTCGTCGATGCGGCTTCCGGCCTCGACTACCGCATCCTCGCCACCGACCTTTCGACCGACGTGCTTGCCGCCGCCCGGCGCGGCGTCTATCCGCGCGACATGATCCAGCCCGTACCGGCGGAGATGCAGCGCCGCTACGTCATGGTCTCGCGCGATGCCGGGCGCGGCGAGGTGCGCATCCATCCGCGCCTGCGCTCGACGATCGGCTTTGCCCGCATGAACCTCATGGACAGCGCCTACAGGGTGGGCGAGCCGATGCACATGATCTTCTGCCGCAACGTGCTGATCTATTTCGACAAGCCGACGCAGGCCAAGGTTCTGTCGCGGCTCTGCGACTGCCTGGTGCCCGGCGGTTTCCTCTATGTGGGCCATTCCGAAACGGTGACCGGCATTTCGCTGCCGGTGCGCCAGGTCGCCAACACGGTTTTCAAGAAGATCTGATGGTCCCTCCCGGCAAGAAGATCCGCGTTCTCATCATCGACGACTCGGCGAGCGTGCGCCAGGCGCTGACCCATGTCCTGGAGCAGGATCCGGAAATCGAGGTGATGGGCGCGGCCTCCGATCCCTTCATGGCGGCCAGGAAGATCCAGGAGGAAATCCCCGACGTCATCACGCTCGACGTGGAGATGCCGCGCATGGACGGCATCACCTTCCTGCGCAAGATCATGGCGCAGAAGCCCATCCCCGTCGTCATGTGCTCCTCGCTGACCGAGGAGGGCTCGGAGACGCTGATGCAGGCGCTGGAGGCCGGCGCCGTCGACATCATCCTGAAGCCGAAGATCGGCGCGGCCGACCATCTCGCCGAATCCGGCACCCG
Organism: Shinella yambaruensis; assembly: GCF_050859155.1. NCBI lineage: Bacteria > Pseudomonadati > Pseudomonadota > Alphaproteobacteria > Hyphomicrobiales > Rhizobiaceae > Shinella > Shinella yambaruensis. Next base: position 617,314 of record NZ_CP150638.1, on the reverse strand, counting down.
CATCCGCGAGGCCGTCAAGGGCGCCGCGGTCGCCCGGCTCGGCCAGAACCGGCGCACGGCGGCGGCAAGCGGGCCGACCGCAAAGCTCACCGCCGATGCCGTGTTGCCCCCGCCCTCCGGCCGCGCCATGGCCAAGACAACCGAGATGGTCGCCTGCATCGGTGCCTCGACCGGCGGCACGGAGGCGCTGCGCGTGCTGCTGGAACAGCTGCCGGCCAATTCGCCAGGCATCGTCATCGTGCAGCACATGCCGGAAAAGTTCACCGCGGCCTTCGCCAGGCGCCTCGACAGCCTGTGCGAGGTGGCGGTGAAGGAAGCCGTGCATGGCGATCCCGTCCTGCGCGGCCATGTGCTGATCGCGCCCGGCGACCGCCACATGATGCTGGAGCGGCAGGGTGCGCGCTACCATGTCGCCGTGCGCGAAGGCCCCCTCGTCTCGCGCCACCGGCCATCCGTCGACGTGCTCTTCCGCTCCGCCGCCCGTTCGGCCGGGGCGAATGCCATGGGCGTCATCCTCACAGGGATGGGCGACGACGGCGCGCGCGGCATGAACGAGATGCACCAGGCCGGTGCCTATACGCTCGCCCAGGACGAGGCGAGCTCCGTCGTCTTCGGCATGCCGAAGGAGGCGATCGCCCATGGCGGCGTCGACAGGGTCCTACCGCTCGACCAGATCGCCCGCGAGATCCTCGCCGCCGACCGGCGGAGATGAAAACGCCACGGTTTTCGCGTGTTTTCACCGGCCATTAACCATGACCGGCGAGGATGACGAAGCACCATGCGAGGGTGCTTTGCGAGCGATGACCGGCTCAAGAACCGCTCCGGGGAGCCCCATGCCCGTCATCACCTTCGCCAATACCAAGGGCGGCGCCGGCAAGACCACGGCCGTCTTGCTGCTTGCGACCGAGCTTGCCCGCCTCGGCTTTCGCGTCTCGGTGCTCGACGCCGACCCGCAGCACTGGATCACCCGCTGGCACGAGAATTCCGAGGGCGTGCTCGGCAACCGCCTTTGCGTGGTGCCCTATGTCACCATGGGCACGATCGACCGGCAGCTGGCCGACGAGAAGGCGCGCGCCGATTTCGTGCTGATCGACCTGCCGGGTTCGCGCAGTTCGCTGCTCGCCAAGGCCGTCGGCCATTCCGACTACGTGCTCATTCCCGTGCAGGGTTCCGCCATGGACGCGCAGGGCGGCGCGAATGTCATCGAACTCCTGCAATATCTGGAAGACAAGGCCGATATCCGCATCCGCCATTCCGTCGTGCTCACCCGCGTCAACTCCATGGTGACGACGCGCGCCATGCATGCGGTCAAGGACCTGCTCGCCGCCCGCCGCGTGCACCTCCTGCAGACGCCGATCATCGAACGCTCGGCCTTCCGCGACATCTTCGGCTGCGGCGGCACGCTCTATACGATGGACGGCCGGCGCGTCAGCAATCTGGACAAGGCGCAGGAGAATGCGAGGGCGCTTGCGCTGGAAGTGCTCCAGCAGATCCCAGCAGCCCTGCGCCCGACCGGGGCGGAGAGGCTGAGCAACGTCGCCTGAGGCTTTGCTCTTTCTTGCAGGGGCCGCGGATCGCGCGGCCTTTTTCATAAGGAAGAAAACAGGGTCCGGAAATGGAAAAGCCTGCCGCGGGAGGAGGTGCGGCAGGCTTTCCGATAGAACCGAATGGCGACTGGGAGGAGGAGTGCCGCCATTCCCGCAGTCGGCCCTGGGAGGAGGAGTGGACCTTCTGCAATCATCGAAGCTTCGTGGGAGGAGGTACGTTGCTTCGATAAGTATGACTATAGCTGATTCTTGATTATTTGATAGGCATCGTTTTGCAAGGCAGCTATGCGTTATGCGCGTAGCGTATGTCTCAATATCGCCAGGCCGCCGGCTCGTGCCGGATTCTCTTCGCACACGCAAAAACACCCGCCGGAGGCGGGTGTCTTCGAATTCTGCCGGTTGGCGGCGTGTCGTTCAGAAGCCGACGGCCGCGCGCGCGACGGCCTTGATCTCCGAACGCTCGATGCCGAGATCGCGCAGTTCGCGGGCGGTCATGCGGTCGAGTTCGTTGACGGTCTGACGGTACTTGCGCCAATTGCTGAAGGAACGTGCCATGTTCATGATGATCCCCTTTCCGGAGGCTCTCTGTTCGGCACCGGTCCGTGGCGCCGCGTCTTTCGATGACCGTCTTATAGGCTTATGTTGCAATGCGGAACAGCGCTAAGCTGGCACGTCACCCATGCAAACGGCGCATGGGTCTGGTCATCTTCTGTTAAGGTTGCACGCGGCTCAGAGGGCGAATGCGAGGCTGTTTTCTGCAAAAAATACGATCTTTTGGCGTGCGCCACGGCAAAACCGGACGAAAGAGGCCCATTTCGCTGTCCGGGGCGTCAAAAATGCCTACCCTTGCCATACCCGGTCCTTTGCAAATCTCCACAGCAAAAGCGCTTCGCACTTTTGCCGGACTTGCTCTAAGAAGGCGTCCCGCGGCAGCGCCGCCCTTTCGATGACGGAACGACATGAGCGACAATCTGCAGGGTCAAGAACGGGGCGACGTGCTCGCCCATGTCTCCGGCAACCTGCGCCGCCTTCGCCAGGCGGCCGGGCTCAGCCAGGCGGCGCTGGCGCAGGCCTCCGGCATCAGCCGGCGCATGATCGTGGCGGTCGAGGGGGGCGATGCCAATATCAGCCTGTCGAGCCTCGACAAGCTGGCCGCCGCCATGGGCGTGCGCTTCGTCGATCTCGTGCGCGATCCGGCCCGCGCACCCTCGGCGGAGATCAACGAGGTGACCTGGCGGGGAAGCGATGCGCAAAGCACCGCCGTGCTGCTCGGCACGGCGCCGGCGACGGCGGAGGCGCAGATGTGGCTCTGGTCGCTCGGCCCCGGCGAGCGCTATGCGGCCGAACCCGACCCGACCGGCTGGCACGAAATGCTGTTCGTGACCGAGGGCACGCTGCGGCTCGAGCTTTCGGGCGTCGCCAGGGATTTCGCCGCGGGCAGCTTCACCATCTATGCGACCGACCAGGCCTATGCCTATGCCAATCCCGGCACCGTGCCCGTGCGCTTCGTGCGCAACGTGATCTCCTGACCCTCAGCCCGCCGCCAGCATCCAGGCCATGCCGGCGAGCGCCGAAAGCGCGAGCGTCAGCAGCACCGAGGCCCCGAGACGGAACAGGGCGTAGGCCGCGGCGGCGGCGAGCAGGGCCGACGGCAGGATGAGCGTCGACGGATCGGGCAGCTCGAGGCGCAGCGGGCCTGCGGCGAGAACCCTGACCTCCCCGAACAGCGTGTGCAAGGCGAACCAGACCGCCAGGTTGAGGATGACGCCGACCACGGCGGCGGTGATCGCCGACAGGGCGCCGGACAGCGCCGCATTGCCGCGCAGTTTTTCGATGAAGGGCGCGCCGAGGAAGATCCAGAGGAAGCAGGGCACGAAGGTGACCCAGGTGGTGAGGGTCGCCGCGAGCGTCGCCGCCACCAGGGGATTGAGGCTGCCGGGATCGCGATAGGCGGCGAGGAAGCCGACGAATTGCAGCACCATGATGAGCGGCCCCGGCGTCGTCTCGGCCATGCCGAGGCCGTCGAGCATTTCGCCGGGCCGCAGCCAGCCATAGTGCTGAACGGCCTCCTGCGCGACATAGGCAAGCGCCGCATAGGCGCCGCCGAAGGTGACGACCGCCATCTTGCTGAAGAAGATGCCGACCTGCGCGAAGACATCGTTGCCGCCGGCGAAGAACCAGATCGCCGCAACGGGGCCGAGCCAGAGACAGAGCAGCGCCGCCGATACTTTCATCGACCAGCCGGGATGGGGCCGCGCATGGGCGGGCGTCGCCTCGCCGAGCAGCGAATCCTCGTCCCGCAAAACCTGCGCACCCGACGCCGCATGGCCGCCTGCCGTGCGGAAGAGGCGGGAGCCGGATCGCGAACCGAGATAGCCGACAATGGCGGCGACGAGAACGATGAGCGGAAACGGCACCTTGAAGGCGAAGATGGCGACGAAGGCGCCGGCGGCCAGAAGGATCATCGCCGGATTGACGAGCGCGCGGCTGCCGATGCGGAACACCGCCTGCACGACGACGGCGAGCACCGCCGCCTTGAGGCCGAAGAACAGGCCCTCGACCACGCCGGCATCGCCGAAGAGGACGTAGACATAGCTCAGTGCGAGGATCGACAGGAAGCCGGGCAGGATGAAGAGCAGGCCTGCGAGAAGGCCGCCCGCCGTGCGGTGCATCAGCCAGCCGATATAGACGGCGAGTTGCTGAGCCTCCGGTCCGGGCAGGAGCATGCAGTAGTTGAGCGCGTGGAGGAAGCGCTTCTCGCCGATCCAGCGTTTCTCATCGACGACGATGCGGTGCATCACGGCGATCTGCCCGGCGGGGCCGCCGAAGCTGAGCGCGGCCACGCGCACCCAGACGCGAAGCGCCTCGCCGAGGGGGACGCCGTGCCCTTCGGTGCCGGGCGGTTGTGGCGGCGATGCCGCATGATCGTTCATCGGATGTCCTTCCCCCTTGCGGTCGCGATCGATCGCAGCCGTCCCCTGCCCTGTCAAGGCGCGGGAGGGCTTGACGGATGAGGATGTTGGCATTATTAAACTCATTAGTTAATTAACCTTATGGATAAATGATGTGAGCGATCCGCTGAGCATGACGTTCGCCGCCCTTGCGGACCCGACTCGCCGGGCGATCCTGGCACGGCTTTCCGAAGGGGATGCGACAGTGAACGAGATCGCCGCCCCTTTCGCGATGAGCCTGCCCGCCGTTTCGAAGCATTTGAAGGTGCTGGAGGCGGCAGGCCTCATCACCCGCAGCCGCACCGCCCAGTGGCGCCCCTGCCATCTGGAGACGGGGCCGCTGAAGGAGGCCAACGGCTGGATCGCCCATTACCGGCGCTTCTGGGACCAGAGCTTCGACCGGCTCGACGATTACGTCAGGCAATTGCAGGCCGGCGAGCCGGACAAGAAGAGCTGAGGAGGACGACCACCATGCAACACACAGCCGGAACCGCAGAGCCCATCGGCCTTGCCATCGAGCGCCTGATCGAGGCGCCCGTCGCCCTCGTCTTCAAGCTGTGGACCGCGCCGGAGCACCTTGCCCGCTGGCTGGGGCCGAAGGATTTCACGGCCCATGCGGTGCGCATGGACTTTCGCCCGGGCGGCGTGTGGTCGGCGGTGATCCGCTCGCCGGACGGCGACGACTACCCGATGGGCGGCGTCTACCGGGAGATCACGGAAAACCGCCGCCTCGTCTTCACCTTCCGCTGGACGGCGGAGGACGGGCTGGACACGCTGGTGACCGTGACCTTCAAGGACCTTGCCGGCAAGACCCGGCTGACCTTCGCCCAGACGCCGTTCGGCACCATCCAGTCCCGCGACAGCCATGCCGAGGGCTGGGGCGAATGCCTCGACCGGCTGGTCGCCTGCATCCTGCAAGAACGCAGCGGAGGAGAAGAGCGATGAAAAGGACCTATCACGGCAGCTGTCATTGCGGCGCCGTCCGCTACGAATGCCTGCTCGACCTCGACGAGGGCCTGAGGCGCTGCAACTGCTCCTTCTGCCGGCGCACGCGCATGCTGAAGACCTTCACGAAGCGCGAGGATTTCAAGCTGCTGTCCGGCGAGGGCCGGCTCCTCACCTACCGCGCCGCCGATTCGAGCTGGCCGGACGGCGATGTCGACCATTATTTCTGCGGGAACTGCGGCGTCCGCTCCTTCTCGCGCGGCTACCATGAAACCTTCATGGGGCATTTCTACTGCATCAATGCCGGCACGCTGGACGACGTGTCCGAAGAGGATCTCAGCGCCGCACCCGTCATCTACGAGAACGGCATGGTGGACGACTACGAGAACCCGCCGCCGCACCACGCCCATCTTTGACCTCACGCCGCGTGGGCCTGCTGCCGGAGGTAGCGGTCCATCGCCTCCAGCATGGCCTGCCAGCCGGCCTGATGGTCTTCAGCCTTGTCGCGGCCGTCGAAATAGGTGCCTTGCTCGACAAGCCGCATGCGCGTGCCGTCCGGGACCGCCTCGAGGGCCACGACGACCGTGCCGGCGAAGGTGAGCGTGCCGTCCTCCCGGAGCAGGCTGGCATAGGCGATGCGCTCTTGCGGCCGGATCTGCAGATAGCGGTTCTCGTTGAGATAGACGGGCCCGCCCTTGGGGCCGAAGCGGCAGAGATCGCTTTCGCCGACTGCAAAGCCGAAGCGCTCGAAGCGCATCTGCCAGTCCGGGCCGGGATCGCCCCAGGCCTCCTGCGCAGCCTGCTGCGACCAGGCCGCAAAGACCGCCGCGGCCGGCGCGGCAAAGGTTCTGGTGATGTCGACGGTGCCGTGTTCGATGGACATGGTCTTCTCCTTCCTGTTGGTGGAACGGGGAAGAGCATGGCCGGCTCCTGGCCCGGCCGGTAGAGACGTTCTCGACACTTTCGGGGCGGATGTGCCAATCTTGCGCCATGCCGACACGTCCGAAGCCGACCAGCCCCCTCACCGTCGCCATCCTCGCCTTGCCGGAAAGCGGCACCATGGCACCCTATGGCCTGCACGAGATCCTCGGCGAGGCCGGCCGCGGCCCGAAGGCGCTGCGTCCCCTCAATCCGGTGCTCGTCGCCGCAGAGACCCGTACCCGCGCGACGGGCAGCGGCCTCAGCGTGACCCCGCAGCAGGGGCTTGCCGGCGGCCTTGCCGATATCGTCGTCGTTTGCGACATCCATCTCGATCCGGGCCTGTCGCCGGCCGGCCGCTGGCGGCGGGAGATCGCCTGGGTACGGCGGCATATCGAGGCGGAGGCGCTGGTCTGCTCGGCCTGCAGCGGCGCGGTGCTGCTGGCCGAAGCCGGACTGCTCGACGGCACGGAGGCCGCCTCGCACTGGATCATGGCGGATCTTTTCCGCGACCACTATCCGAAGGTCACCTTCCGGCCGGAGCGCATTCTCTGCGACAGCGGCCGCGCCGGGCGGCTGATCACCACCGGCGGCGCCACCTCCTGGCAGGATCTCGCGCTCTACCTCATCGGCCGTTTCTGCGGAGCCGAGGAAGCGACGCGCGTCGCCCGGCTCTTCCTGATCGGCGACCGGGGCCACGGGCAACTCCCCTTCGCCTCCATGGCCCGGCCGCGCCAGCACGGCAATGCCGCGATCGCCGACGTGCAGACCTGGCTTGCCGACAACTATGCCGCCCCCAATCCGGTGGCCGCCATGGTGGCGCGCTCCGGCATGGCGGAGCGCACCTTCAAGCGCCAGTTCAAGGCCGCCACCGGCTATGCGCCGGTGGACTATGTGCAGGCCATGCGCATCGAGGAGGCCAAGCAGATGCTGGAGACCGGGCCGGACGCCATCGAGGACATCGCCGTCGCGGTGGGCTACGGCGATCCGACCTTCTTCCGAAAGCTCTTCCGCCGCCGCGTCGGCGTCACGCCGGCACAGTACCGCCAGCGCAACCGCCTTCGCACCCTCGGCTGACGATGGCCGGTTTGCCCCGAAACCAGCCCGTTTGCCTCTGACCTTCAAGCCCCGTCGCCGGCACACTCGCCTCATCTGAACACGAGGAGACGCGACATGGACTTCTATTACGCCCCCACCGCCTGCAGCCAGGCCTCCCATATCCTGCTGCACGAGGCGGGCCTTTCCTTCCGGCCGCACAAGGTCGACATCTTCCAGCACACGCTGGAGGACGGCAGCAGCTATGAGGCGGTCAATCCGAACGGCTACGTGCCCGCTCTTCGCCTCGATAACGGCCTCCTCCTGACGGAAAACGTCGCGCTGCTCGACTGGATCGCCCTTGCCGGCGACGGCCTCGTGCCGGACGGGCCGCTCGGCCGCACGCGCCACCTGCAGATGCTCGCCTTCCTCTCGACGGAGCTGCAGAAGCCCTTCGTGCGGCTGTTCTTCACCGAGAACGAGGAGGAGAAGGCCTGGCTGACCGAAACGCTCGCCCGCCGCTTCGGCTGGATCGCCACGCGCATCGAGGGTGACTATCTCTTCGGCGCGCGCTTTTCGGCCGCGGACGCCTTCTTCTACGTGATGGCGCGCTGGGCCGCGATGTGCGCCATCACCCCGCCGGAGACGCTGCAGGCGCTGGCGGGCCGGATAGAGGCGCGGCCGGCGGTGAGGACAGCGCTGGCGAAGGAGGGTGTCGCACCACTGGGCGGAGCCGCCTGAGCCTTGAGGAAAAGCGTTGCGCCCGCCCGACGATCCGCTAGGGTCTTGCCGCCGGCGTGAGGCCTTGCGACGGGTCCGGTTCCGGCGACTGTCGGAACTGGTCGCTGGCGAGTCGCAGACAGGCTGCACTGGCGGGAAAGCAGGCCCTAAAATCGGCAGCAACATTTCATCGGGGTCCAGCACATGGCAGAGTTTCCGCAACAGGCGAAGGTCGTCATCATCGGTTTGGGTGGCATCGTGGGCGCATCGATCGCCCATCATCTCATCGAGCGGGGATGGGACGACATCGTGGGCATCGACAAGTCGGGCGTTCCCACCGATATCGGTTCGACGGCGCATGCCTCGGACTTCTGCTACACGACGAGCCACGACTATCTTTCGGTCTGGACCACCCAGTATTCGATCGATTTCTACGAGAAGATGGGCCACTACGCCCGCATCGGCGGCCTGGAGGTCGCGCGCACCGGCGACGATGCCTGGATGGAGGAGATCAAGCGCAAGCTCTCCTCCGCCCGGGCTTTCGGCACGCGCGCGCACTATGTCTCGCCGGCCGAAATCAAGGAGAAGTTCCCGCTGATCGAGGAAGACCAGGTGATGGGCGGCCTGTTCGACCCGGACGCCGGCCTCGTCATCCCGCGCTCGCAGACGGTTGCCGGCAAGCTGGTCGACGCCGCCGAAAGATCCGGCAAGCTGCAGGTCTACGGCAACACGCCGGCCCAGTCGCTGATCGTCGAGGGCGGACGCATCAAGGGCGTCGTCACCCATCGCGGCACGATCATGGCCGACCATGTCATCGTCTGCGCCGGCATCTGGGGCCGCCTGATCGCCGAAATGGTCGGCGAGGACCTGCCGGTCATGCCGGTCGATCACCCGCTCACCTTCTTCGGCCCGTACAACGAATTCGAAGGCACCGGCAAGGAGATCGGCTTCCCGCTGCTGCGCGATCAGGGCAATTCCGCCTATATGCGCGACACGGGCGATCCGAAGACCACCGAGGGCGGCCAGATCGAGTGGGGCTATTACGAGACCACCAATCCGCGCCTGTGCCATCCGCGCGACATTCTCGAAAAGCACGAGGCACGCCTCTCCCCCTCGCAGCGCGACCTCGACATGGAGCAGATCCTCGAGCCGCTCGAAAAGGCCATGGAGCTGACGCCGATCCTCGGCGAGCTCGGCTATAACGAAGGCCACTCGTTCAACGGCCTCCTGCAGGTTTCCGCCGCCGGCGGACCCTCCTGCGGCGAGAGCCAGAAGGTGCGCGGCCTCTGGTACTGCGTCGCCATCTGGGTGAAGGACGGCCCCGGCTACGGCAAGCTGATCGCGGACTGGATGACGGACGGACGCACCGAGATCGACCACAACTCGATCGACTATGCCCGCTTCTACCCGCACCAGCTGGAGGAAAAGTTCATCGAGGGCCGTACCTACGAGGCTGCCCAGAAGATCTACTTCCCGGCCGTGCACACCCGCGAGCCCTATGCCACCGGCCGCAACGTCAAGCGTTCGCCCTTCTACGAGCGCGAAGTGGAGCTCGGCGGCTACTTCATGGAGCTCGGCGGCTGGGAGCGTGCGCATGGCTACAAGGCCAACGAGCACCTGCTGGAAAAGTACGGCGACCGTGTGCCGGTGCGCGAGAACGAATGGGACAGCCGCCATTTCTGGCGCGTGTCGAATGCCGAGCATCTGGCGATGAGCGAGGATTGCGGCATCGTCAACCTGTCGCATTTCCACATGGTCGACATCGAAGGGCCTGACCATGTCGAACTGCTGGAATGGCTCTGCGCGGCCAAGATCGGCGGCGACGCGAATATCGGCAAGGGCATCTACACCCACTTCCTCGACGACGAGGGCATGGTGCGCGCCGACTTCACCGTCTTCCGCATGGCCGACCGCTGCCGCCTCGTCAACGGCGCCGATGCCGGCCCGCGCGACTTCCATTACATGAAGCGCGTCGCTGAAGACCGCGGGCTCGACGTCACCATCACCGACGTCTCGGAGAAGTTCATCACCATCGGCATCTGGGGCCCGAACGCCCGCGAGACGCTGAAGAAGGTGGTGGCGGACCCGGCCGGGCTCGACCTGGAGAACTTCGCCTTCGCCGCCATCAAGCAGATCGAGATCGCCGGCAAGCCGGTCACCGCCTTCCGCATCTCCTATGTTGGCGAGCAGGGCTGGGAGCTGCACATGAAATACGAGGACGGCCTTGCCGTCTGGGATGCGCTGCGCGAAACGGGCGTCATGGCCTTCGGCGTCGAGACCTATGCCAATTCGCGCCGCATGGAAAAGAGCCTGCGTCTCCAGAACGCCGACCTTCTCACCCAGTACAACCTCATCGAGGCCGACCTTGCCCGCCCGAAGGTCAAGGAAGCGGATTTCCGCGGCAAGGCGAAGCACCTGGAATACAAGGCACGCGACCATCAGCCCGCCATGCTCTGCACGCTCGTCATGACGGACAATACCGACAGGAACGGCGTCAAGCGCTACCCGCTCGGCAACCTGCCCGTCATCGACCCGGAAACCGGCGAGGTGCTGGTCGACGAGCTCGGCCGTCGTTCCTACACGACCTCCATCGCCTTCGGTCCGACGATCGGCAAGAACATCGCGCTGGCCTACCTGCCGCACGCCTATTGCCAGGAAGGCCGCAAGCTCGAGATCGAGTATTTCGCCGAGACCTACCCGGTCGAGGTGGTCGGCATCGGCTACAAGCCGCTCTATGATCCCGAGAACCTGAAGCCGCGCACGTAAGCGGGTTCGGGGACGTCAAAAAGGAAAGGGCGTGCCGGCGAAAGCGGACACGCCCTTTTGCTTGGTCGGTCTACGCGAGGCTCTTCTTGTCTCTTCGCATTCCATCGCCGCCCCCTGCCTCTGCTCTCATCTTCACCCGCCCACCTCTCCTCGTCATCCTCGGGCTTGACCCGAGGATCCAAGCCACACGGCGCGCCTTGAGTTTGGCGCGTGGATCCTCGGGTCAAGCCCGAGGATGACGAGGAGAGGTGGACGAACCAATGGAATTTGGGCGGCAGAAGGCAGACGGGTCAGGAAGAGCGGTCGGATTTTGGGAGACAGGATAGCGGGGTGTGCAGCGGCAGACACGAACATGGAGAACGGAGGAGACGGGGCAACGGTCGGCCACCTTCCACGCCCCCTGCCCGCGCGAAAACCTGCTCTACCGCACCAGCGCCCCGTTCTCCGCCACCAGCCGCCCTGCCTTGAACACCCGCCGCCCCTTGGGCACCGCCACGACGGCCTCCGGCACATGCTCGGCGGCGAGCGTCACGAAATCGGCCCTGGCGCCGAGGGCGATGCCGTAGCCTTCGAGGCCGAGGGCCCTCGCGCCCGCGGCGGTCACCACGTCGAAGGCGGCCGCGAGATCATCGTCCGTGTAGAAGCCGGAGCGGTAGCCGATCATCATGGCGCGGGCGAGCATGTCGCCGTCCCCGTAGGGCCACCAGGAATCGCGGATATTATCGTTGCCGGCGAAGACGTTGACGCCTTCCGCGCGCAGCAGCGCAACCGGCGGGAAGACGTGGTCGCCCGGGGCGTTGGTCATGATCGAGACGCCCGTGGAGGCGATTTTCGCGCCGATGCGGCGGGCGGCGTCGGCATCGAGATCGCCGAGGCCATAGGCATGGCTGATCGCCACCTTGCCCTGCAAGCCGAGCGCCACGGTGCGCGCGCAGATTTCCTCCACCGTGAAGGCGCCCAGCGAACCGAAATCGTGCAGGTGGATATCGACCCCGACGCCACGCTTTTCAGCGACACCGAAGACGACGTCGAGATGGCCCTTGAGATCGCGGTCGAAGCTCGCCGGATCGAGGCCGCCGACGAGATCGGCGCCAAGCGCGATCGCCTCGTCCAGCAGGTCCGGCGTGCCGGGGCTTTTCAGGATGCCGCTCTGCGGGAAGGCGACGAGCTGGATGTCGATGATATCGCGGTATTCCTCGCGGATGCCGAGGATCGTCTCCAGCGACTTCAGCCCGACCGAGCCATCCACCATGACGTGGCTGCGCATCTGGAGGGAGCCGTTCGAGACGCAGAGTTCCAGCTGCTTGCGGGCGCGCTCGTCCATCGGCGCGGCCTCTGCCATGTTCTGAGCCTGGAAGGCGACGCGCTCGTGGACGTCAAAGCCGTTGGTGCAGGGTTTGTGCGGGATCCATTTGTCGCCGTAGAAGCTGGTATCGAGGTGGATATGCCCCTCGACGAAGGCCGGCACCAGCAACGCGCCGGCAATGTCCACCTGCCGGGCCGCGGCCGCAAGCGTGCCCGCCGGCTGGATGGCGACGATGCGGCCGCCGGCAACGCCGATATCGTTCAGCGAACCGTCCGACAGCGTCGCACGGGTGAAAAGAGTCTCGATCTCGGCCATGGCATCGCGTCTCCATCTGCATACGACCTGACCCGCCCGGTTGCAGGCAGGTCAAATATTGTACGCAATAAGGCGCGAAAATCGTATGCAGTCAATAGGCCGCGGCAACGGCGGCAGCACCCAGCACCAGAATGGGCGTGCCGTTCTGCACGCGGTCGTAGAGATCGATGACGTCCTGGTTCAGCATGCGCACGCAGCCGGAGGAGACGGACTTGCCGATCGTCCACCATTCCGGAGACCCGTGGATGCGGTAGAGCGTGTCTTCGTTGTTCTGGAAGATGTAGAGCGCGCGGGCACCGAGCGGGTTCTTCAGGCCCGGCTCCATGCCGCCGTTCGCGATGCTGTAGGGCTCCAGCTCCGGCTGGCGGGCGACCATCTCGTCCGGCGGGGTCCAGCGCGGCCATTGCCGCTTGTACTGGATGACGCCCCGGCCGGCCCATTCGAAGCCGGCGCGGCCGAGGCCGACGCCATAGCGCATGGCCTGTCCGTCCTCGTAGGTGAGGTAGAGGAAGTGGTTCGCCGTATCGACGACGATCACGCCGGGGCGCTCGCCGGTCGGGTTCGGCACCATCTGGCGATAGAAGCGCCGGTCGATCTTCTGGTAGGGAATGGCCGGCAGCGGGAACTGCTCGTCCGGCTTCGGCCCGTACATGGCGGCGTAGATGCTGGTATCGACCGGTTCGGGCTCGACGGCGACCCGCTCGCGCACCGGCGTCGTGCAGCCGGCCAGAACGGTGGTTGCCAATCCTGCCCCGCCAAGCAGGAAGGATCGGCGGCTTACGCTTTCACCAGTCAATGCATGTCCTCGCGTCAATCGTCATAGGGATCGGCCAGCGCGGCTTCGGGCCGGCTGACCGGATATTTCGTGCGCGAGATGCGGGCCGCCAGGCCCTTCGCACCCTGCTGCTTCAGGAGCGTGCGGAAGCTCGGATGCATGCCGCCGTCCATATAGGCAAAGCTCGACACCGTCGTGGTGGTGGCGAGCGCCGCCTCCAGCTTCTTCTGTTCCGCGCCGAGCTTGGCGACGAGATCGGTCGCCGGCTCGCTCAGTGCCGCCGGGCATTGCGCCAGCGGATCGCTCGGCTCGCCGCCGTCGAACTCCTTGTTGAAGACGTAGCGGCCGCCGCAGACGGAGACCTTCGGCTGTTTGCGCGTGAAGGCGAAGGCATCGTAGCCCTCCTTTAGCGTGCGCCAGAACGGCATGTTCGGATCGCCGCGGTGCTTGGCCATGTTCTGCGTCGTCATGCGGAAGGGATAGGCCTGCACCTGGAAGCGCTGCTGCCCGCCCTCCAGCGCCCGCTGCACGATGGCGTAGATCTCGCCGACGCCCTGGTCGGTCATCGCGTAGCAGCCGGAGGAGGAGCAGGCGCCATGCACCATCAGCGCCTCGCCGGTATAGCCGAGCGCCGATTCCAGCCTGTTCGGATAACCGAGGTTGAAGGAGACGTAATATTGCGAGTTCGGGTTCAGCATGCCGGCCGAGACATGGTAGAAGCCTTCCGGCGCCTGGCGGTCGCCGCTCTTCTTCTTCGGGCCGAGCTTGCCGGACCAGCGGCACATCGGATAGGTCTTGAACAGCGCATACTGGCCGCTCGCATCGACCTTCCAGACCTCCAGCTCGCTTTCCTGCTTGAAGATGCGTACCAGCACGGGGCTTTCCGGCCGCATCTTCTTCTTCGCCATCTCCGCCTTCACCTTGTTGGAGAGCTGCGGCGCCTCGGCCAGCGAGGCGACATCCATGGCCATGCAGCCGGCAAGCAGGCCGCCGGCGACGGCGGCGGCGGCAAGCCGCGCCAGAAGCGGCAGGCGCAGGCGGGCGGTTTCTCGGGAAAGACGATGGCGAAGCGCAAACATGGGTCGTTTTCGGTTGTTGGAGGTCCGGGCGCGCCGGTTCGAGGGCGGCGCATCTCGGGGTACAGATTCCAAGCGATTGCTTAGAACTTCGTTAATCTTGTGGCCTCGACCGGCTCCAGCGCGGCATCATGCCCCGGCAAGCACCGAATCCAAGGCACCCGCCGCTGCGGGCGAGCATAAAACCTCAAGCCGCCTGCGCATCAAGGCCTCGTCCGGCGATTTTCCTCGCACGGCGATCACGCGGCGAACAACAAATCGTCAGCAGCCCCTTTCCGGCGCGCGGCACCGGGCAGGCGGCAAAGAAGACTTGATTTGCCCACAATCCCGGCACATCTGTGGCGAAGATACATTCGACGGGCACATTCGATGAGGCAGAGGCGATGCTGACGATCGGCGATCTTTCCAAGGCCACGGGCGTCAAGGTTCCGACCATCCGCTACTACGAGCAGATGGGCCTGCTCTCCCATGCCGAGCGCTCGGAAGGCAACCAGCGGCGCTATTCCAGCAAGGAGCGCGAGCGCCTTGCCTTCATCCGCCACGCGCGCGATCTCGGCCTCACCATCGACGCCATCCGCGAGCTGATCGACCTCAGCCAGCACCCCGAACGCCCCTGCCGCGATGCCGACCGCATCGCCGCCGAACAGCTCGCCACCGTGCGGCGCAAGATCGCCCGGCTGCGCAAGCTGGAGGCCGAGCTGGAGCGCATCACCAGCCATTGCCATTCCGACCAGATCAGCGACTGCTATGTCATCCGGGCGCTCGCCAACCATGACCTCTGCCACGACGATCACGACTGAGCGCGTTCAGGCGCCCGCAAGCAGCCTCAGCTTCCGAAGCTGGGTCTCGCGCGGCTCGTGCATGTCCAGCATGCCCTGCAGCCGGCCGTCCGCACGGATGAGGAAGAGGCCGGCGGTGTGCTCCATCGTGTAGCTGTCCGAGGCGGTCGGCACCTTCCTGTAGAAGGCCGAGAAGGCATCCGCCGCCGCCTTCGTCTGGGCCGCGTCGCCGCGAAGCGCGATGATGCGCGGATCGAAGGACGTCATGTAGAGCTTCAGGAGATCCGCCGTGTCGCGCTCGGGATCGATGGAGATGAAGAGCGGCGTGATGCGATCCGCCGCCGGGCCGATATCATGCAAGAGACCCGACAGTTCGAAGAGCGCGGTCGGGCAGACATCCGGGCAATGGGTGAAGCCGAAGAAGGCCAGATAGGGTTTTCCGGCCAGATCGGCGGAGCGGAAGGGCTGGCCGTCGACGGTCTCAAGTTCGAAGACACGCCGTTTTGCCGCCTCGCCGGACGGCGCCCTCGCCGCAACCGTCACGGCGACGATCGCGGCAAGACCTGCGGCAAGGGCAAGGAGCGCCCGGCGCCTCATCCCCTGATCGGCCTCAGGAGACGGAGCGCATTCAGCGTGACGAGCACGGTGGCGCCGGTATCGGCGAGGATCGCCGGCCAGAGGCCGGTGATGCCGACCACGGTCGTCACCAGGAACACGCCCTTGAGGGCGAGCGAGAGGGCGATGTTCTGGACGATGTTGCGCATGGTGCGCTGCGACAGGTCCGTCATCAGCGCGACGTCGCCGACGCGGCCGTGCAGGATGGCGGCATCGGCCGTCTCCAGCGCCACGTCGGTGCCCCCGCCCATGGCGATGCCGACATTGGCGGCGGCGAGCGCCGGGGCGTCGTTGATGCCGTCGCCGATCTTGCCGACGACATAGCCTTCGCGCTGCAACTCGCCGACGATGCGCTGCTTGTCCTCGGGCATCAGCTCGGCGCGCACCTCGATGCCGAGTTCCGCGCCGACGGCCTTTGCCGTGCGGGCATTGTCGCCGGTCAGCATGACCGTCCGGATACCGGCGTCCTTCAGTGCCTTGAGGCCGGCGGCCGCGTCGGGGCGCGGCTCGTCGCGCATGGCGACGGCGCCGGCGAGCACGCCGTCGACCACCAGCATGGAGACGGTCTTGCCGTCGTCGTTGAGCGCGGCGGTGGCGGCCTTCACCTCGTCGGAAAGCGTCACCGTCTCGGCGACGGCCCTGGGCGAGCCGAGGAAGACCTCCCTGCCCTCGACGGTGGCGGCAACACCCTTGCCGCCGAGCGCCCGCGCGCCGCCTGCGACCGGCGGCACGATGCCCTCTTCCGCCGCCTTGCCGAGAATGGCGAGCGCCAGCGGATGGCTGGAGCCGGCCTCCAGCGCGGCGGCAAGGCGCAGCACCTCGCCGGACGAAGCCGAGAAGGCGACGATGTCGGTGACCTTCGGCTTGCCCTCGGTCAGCGTGCCGGTCTTGTCGAAGGCGATGGCGGTGAGCTTGCCGAGGCCTTCCAGCACTGCACCGCCCTTCATCAGGAGGCCGCGGCGGGCGCCGGCGGAGAGCGCGGCGGCGATCGCCGCCGGCGTCGAGATGACCAGCGCGCAGGGGCAGCCGATCAGCAGCACGGCAAGGCCCTTGTAGACCCACTCGCTCCACACGCCGCCGAAGAAGAGCGGCGGGATGATCGCGACGAGCGCGGCGACCACCACGACGCCGGGCGTGTAATATCTAGAGAAGCGGTCGATGAAGCGCTCGGTCGGGGCCTTGGATTCCTGGGCCTCCTCGACCAGCTTGACGACGCGGGCGATGGTGTTGTCCGCCGCCGCCGCGGTGACGCGCACCCGCAGGGCCGCTTCGCCGTTCACCGTGCCGGCGAAGACGGTGTCGCCGACCTCCTTGCGCACCGGCGTGCTTTCCCCGGTCACGGGCGCCTCGTCGATGGCGCTCTCGCCGTCGATGATCGTGCCGTCGGCGGAAATGCGGTCGCCGGGGCGCACGAGAATGACCGCGCCGACGGCCAGCCCCTCGGCCGGCACCTCCGTCGTCCGGCCGCCTTCTTCCAGAAGCGCGGTCTTCGGCACGAGGGCGGAGAGCGAGCGGATGCTGTCCCGCGCCTTGCCGGCGGCGACGCCCTCCAGCAGTTCGCCGACGAGGAAGAGGAAGACCACGGCGGCGGCCTCCTCGGTCGCGTTGATGATCACCGCACCGACGGCGGCGATGGTCATCAGCATCTCGATGGAAAACGGCGTGCCGGCCAGCGCGGCCATGATGGCGCGCCGGGCGATCGGCACGAGGCCGACGAACATGGCGATGACGAAGGCATAGGTCTCGATGGCCGGGAAGAGATGGCCGATGCCGTAGGCGAGGACCAGCGCCGCGCCGGCAAGGATGGTCAGCCGCCCCTTCCTGCCCTTCCACCACGGCCCTTCGGAGGGACCATGGTCGTGGCCATGCAGCCCCTCGACGGCCGCCGCCTTCGGCGTGTGGTCGTGACCGGCACGATCATGGTCGTGATCGTGCGCATGGCCATGATCGTGCTTGTGGCCATGTCCATGGTCATGCCCGTGGCCATGGTCGTGGTTGCAGCCGGGGCCGTGCACATGTTTTGCCGCGGGCTTTTCCGCGCCCCCCGCAGCCGGCGTCACCGAATAGCCGAGCCCGGAAACCTTGCGGCGGATCGCCTCCAGGTCGCTGGTCGCATCGTGCTGCACGCGCATGGTGCCGGCGGTGACGGAAACGGAAACCTCCGCAACCCCCGGCATGCGGCGCACCGCCGTGTCGATCTTGCTGGCGCAGGAGGCGCAATCCATGCCGCCCACCCGGAACCGGGTCTCTTTCACATCGGACATCGTAGATTCCTCTTTCGTCTCGTGAAGAGGTTCTACGACCTCTAGCGACTAGAGGTGCAAGAGCGAAAAACGCAAAATCGCGCAAAAAGAGGTGCATTGAAATCCATGGCCGCGCTGTGCTACAGAGCCCCCACTTATTGCAGGTTTCATCTGCTGGTTGGGGAGGACGCCATGTCTTGCGACGCCCTCTTCCAATCGGGGATGGGCTCGGTCGACGCCCCCCGAACGGAAGAACGCTTTTCGACGTGTGCCCCGGCGGCACGCTCTGGCTTTGACGCCGTTGCGCCGACCCGCCCCGTGCGGCCGGCCAAGACGCCGTGCCTGCCTGCTCTTTTCCCGACGAGGCACCGCGAGCGGGGCAACAGCGCAAAAGCGCTGTCATATCGCCGTGTCCGGACGACGATACCGTAACTTCCGGCTTTCCTTTCCGAAATCCACGCGAGAGCGGGAGGTCTGCACCTCCCTCGCCTCGCGTTTCTATCGCGTTGCCGGCTTTTTGCCGGCGGCCGGCACACCCCAAGAAGACAGGTCCAGCATGTCCCTGACGACACCCTACTATCTGATCGACAAGTCGAAGCTGCTCGCCAACATGGAAAAGATCGCGCTTCTCCGCGAACGCTCCGGCGCCAAGGCGCTGCTGGCGCTGAAGTGCTTCGCCACCTGGTCGGTCTTCGATTTCATGCGCGACTACATGGACGGCACAACCTCCTCCTCGCTCAACGAAGTGCGCCTCGGCCACGAGCGCTTCGGCAAGGAGACCCATGCCTATTCCGTCGCCTATGCGGACTACGAGATCGACGAGGTCGTCAGCCACGCCGACAAGATCATCTTCAATTCGATCGCCCAGCTCGACCGCTTTGCCGACAAGGCCGCCGGCATCGTCCGGGGCCTGCGCCTCAATCCCGGCATCTCCTCCTCGAGCTTCGATCTCGCCGATCCGGCCCGCCCCTTCTCGCGCCTCGGCGAATGGGATGTGAAAAAAGTCGAGCCGGTCATGGACCGCATCTCCGGTTTCATGATCCACAACAACTGCGAGAACGGCGATTTCGACCTGTTCGACCGCATGCTCCGCGTGATCGAAGAGAAATTCGCGCCGCTCCTGAAGAAGGCCGAATGGGTGAGCCTTGGCGGCGGCATCCACTTCACCGGCGAAACCTATCCGCTGGAAAGGTTCGCTGAGCGGCTGAAGCGCTTTGCCGGCGAATACGGCGTCGAGGTCTATCTGGAGCCGGGCGAGGCCTCGATCACCAGGTCGACCACGCTCGAAACGACGGTGCTCGACCTTCTGAACAACGGCAAGGACCTCGCCATCGTCGATAGCTCCATCGAGGCCCACATGCTGGACCTGCTGATCTACCGGGAGAAGGCCAAGCTTTCCCCGAACACCGGGCCGCACCGCTACATGATCTGCGGCAAGTCGTGCCTGGCCGGCGACATCTTCGGCGAGTTCGATTTCGAGAACGAACTGAAGGTCGGCGACCGCATCTCCATCCAGGATGCCGCCGGCTACACGATGGTCAAGAAGAACTGGTTCAATGGCGTGAAAATGCCGGCGATCGCCATCCGCGAACTCGATGGCGAGATCAAGACCGTCCGCGAATTCACCTACGCGGACTATGAAGAAAGCCTCTCCTGAGGCGTCCTGAACGGGTAGAAGGAGATAACCCCCGAAATGAAGAAGAACGTGCTCATCATCGGCGCCGGCGGCGTCGCACAGGTCGTGGCGCACAAATGCGCCCAGAACAACGACGTGCTCGGCGACATCCATATCGCGTCGCGCACCAAGGCGAAGTGCGACAAGATCATCGCGTCGGTCCATGAGAAGAAGGCGATGAAACAGGCCGGCGTGCTCGAAGGCCATGCGCTCGACGCCCTCGATATCGAAGCGACCAAGGCGCTGATCACCTCCACCAGGTCCGGGATCGTCATCAACGTCGGCACCGCCTTCCTCAACATGTCGGTGCTGCGCGCCTGCATGGATACGGGCGTCGCCTATATCGACACCGCGATCCACGAGGAGCCGGGCAAGATCTGCGAGACCCCGCCGTGGTACGGCAACTACGAGTGGAAGCGCGCGGCCGAATGCGAGGAGAAGGGCATCACCGCCATCCTCGGCGCCGGCTTCGACCCGGGCGTCGTCAACGCCTATGCCAAGCTCGCCAAGGACGAATATCTCGACAAGGTGACGGACGTCGACATCGTCGACATCAATGCCGGCAGCCACGGCAAGTACTTCGCCACGAACTTCGACCCGGAAATCAACTTCCGCGAATTCACCGGCGTCGTCTACTCCTGGCAGAACGGTGAGTGGCAGACGAACAAGATGTTCGAGATCGGCAAGGATTACGACCTGCCGGTCGTCGGCACGCGCCGCGCCTATCTCTGCGGCCATGACGAGGTGCATTCGCTGGCCAAGAACATGGACGGCGCCAATGTGCGCTTCTGGATGGGCTTCGGCGACCACTACATCAATGTCTTCACCGTGCTGAAGAGCCTCGGCCTGCTCTCCGAGCAGCCGGTCAAGACCGCCGAGGGCCTCGAAGTCGTGCCGCTCAAGGTCGTCAAGGCCGTGCTGCCGGATCCGGCGTCGCTCGCCCCCGGCTATGAAGGCAAGACCTGCATCGGCGACTATGTGAAAGGCCTGAAGGACGGCAAGGAGAAGACCGTCTTCATCTACAACGTGGCCGACCACAAGGAAGCCTATGAGGAAGTCGGCTCGCAGGGCATTTCGTATACCGCCGGCGTGCCGCCGGTCGCCGCCGCGATGCTCGTGGCCACCGGCGAATGGGACGTGAAGAAGATGGCCAACGTGGAAGAACTGCCGCCGAAGCCCTTCATCAACCTGCTGAACCGGATCGGCCTGCCGACCCGCATCCAGGACGAGGACGGCGACCGCGCCGTCAGCTTCTAAACTTTGAAAGGACGGCCGCGCCCCGCGTGCGGCCGTCCCATGCACAGCAGGTCACTTCGGGCCTGAAGGCGACATCGATCTGGCCGACGCTGCCGCCAAAAACGGACAGCGCGGACAGCGCACTCACCGCCTCACGGTCATTCCTCTCCGATAAGACGGATGCCCATTCGCCGTCGACATCCGTCGGTCAGGCTACAGACCCGCCGTCACGCGGCTGCGGGGGCAGGCTGACCTCGCCGGGCGCCGCGGCCACCTCGCCAAGATCCCTCATCACGCGCCGCAGCGACGCATTCGCGCAGAGCGTCCGGTACTGGGCATAAAGCGCGCGGTAGGGCTCCGCGGTGTCCGGTCGGGGACGGTAGGTCTGGAACTCCCGGGCGCCGAAGCGCGCCGCGCCGTCGCGATAGGTGCCGACGAGCCCGGCCGCGACCGCGCCGTGGATGGCCGCGCCGACGGCCGTCGCGTTGGCGATCTGCGGAACCTCGATCGCGCACTCCATGACGTCGGCCATGATCTGCACCAGAAGGGGGTTCTTCCTCGCCAGGCCGCTGGTCATCAGGACACGATCGACCGTGAATTCCGCCGCCCGATAGAGATCCAGAACGGTTCGCGCGCCGAAGCAGAGCGCTTCGAGCAGCGCGCGGTAGATGCCGTCGGCGGTCGAATGAACCGTCAGGCCGAGCAACAGGCCGCTCAGCATGGAATCGGCAAGCGGCACACGGTTTCCGTTCCACCAGTCGAGCGCGATCAGATGGTTGCTCCCGGCCGGCAGCCTCGACGCAGCCGCGTTGTAGAGCGCGAAACTCTCCTCCATGCTGCCGCCCCGCGGGAAGGCCTTGACGAACCAGGCGAGCATGTCGCCGAAGCTGGCCTGCCCGGCCTCGTAGCACCAGAGATCCCGCACGGCGCCGTCGATAGCCACGCCTTCGATGCCCGCAGGCAGGGGGCGATAGTCCGCGCCGAGATAGAGATAGGCCGCCGACGTGCCGAGCGCGCCGACAAAGCATCCGGACGAAACGGCGCCGATGGCCGGCAGAACGACATGCGAGTCGATGACCGCGACCGCGATGGTCGTAGGCCCCTCGATGCCCGTACGCGCATGCCAGGCGGGCAAGAGGCTGCCCGCCGCCGACCCCACGGGAAGCGGTTGCGACAGCTTGCCCTCAAGACCCGGCACGATGCCTTTCGGATAGCCGGAGACGCGCGAATACTGCGCCTTGTAGGCCGCAAGGCCGAGGCTGCGCGCCTCCGTTCCGCAGAGCTGCCAGACCAGCCAATCCCCGCCTTCCATGAAGCGGGCCGCCGCCTCCCAGATATGGGGGGCTTCCTGCGCGATCTGCGCGGCCTTGGGAAGCAGCCATTCCCCGGACAGCTTGCCGCCGAAATTGTCGAGGAAGTCGCCCCCCTTCCGGTTGATCGCGTCGGCATAGGGTTGCGCGGCGCCGTGTTTCCACAATTTGACATAGGCATGCGGATCGTTCGGGTGGATATCCGATAGCGCGGCACCCTCGCCCGTCGCCGGCATCGGCGAACTCGCCGTGAAGCCGATGCCGATCGACAGCACCCTCCGGTTCCGTCCGAGACGGCCGAGAATCTCCTCTGCCGCCTCGACATAGTCCGCGGCATTCTGCAAGGCCCATCCCCGCGGCAGCACCACTCCGCCGGGAAGCGCGCCGGTCAGGATGCCGTGACGATAGGCGTGGACATGACTGTCGATCTGCTCGCCGGTCACCGCATCGAGGATGACCCCGCGCGCGGATTCCGAACCATAGTCCAGCCCGATCACATAGCTGCGGCTCATACCGTCAACCTTTTCCTGCGGACGCCAGCGGGGAAACTGCGCACCGTTGCGGCCACGGCGGGCTCGACGGCATCCATCGAAAGCGCCTGAATCGCGTTTGCGCCGTCTTCCGGCTGAACCGGCGTGCTTGTCTCAGGCATTTTCATCCACCCGTCTCTTCCAAGCGCCGTCGCCTACGCGTCGCGCCCTTCTCCCTTGGCGAATAAATTCAACACCAGTATCCATAAGTCAATCAACTTATGTATGTTATTTTACATAAGTTTGGAAAAGGGCTGAATCCCGACCTTGTCCCAGGCGTTCACCCATGGACTTGCGATGAGAGCGGAAGAAAACGGGACATTCGGCCATCGACCACGCTGCGCTGGACAATGCGGGTTCGACCCCCACAGCCCAGGCATCGGAGGCCGGCTTCGAGCATCAAGCCGGGCGGAACCGGGGCGCCGCCCTACCGTTTGCCTTTCATGAAATGGAGGGAGGAGCCGTCGGTCTGCGTCTGCGCAGCGTGGAGGTTGCGGTATCGTCCGTCGCGTCGTTCGATGAGGTCGCTGTGGCTTCCCTGCTCGACGATGCGGCCGTCGTCGACGACGAGGATGCGGTCGGCATTGGCGATTGTGGCCAGGCGATGGGCGATGACCAGCGTGGTGCGGCCGGCCGAGAGCTCGGCGAGCGACTGCTGGATCGCCCGCTCCGTCTGTGTATCGAGCGCCGAGGTCGCCTCGTCGAGGATCAGGATCGGCGGGTTCTTCAGGAAGATGCGGGCGATGGCGAGGCGCTGCTTCTGCCCGCCCGAGAGCTTGACGCCGCGCTCGCCGACGACCGTGTCGAGACCGTCGGCGAGGTTGGCGATCACGTCGTCGAGGCGCGCCCGGCGCGCCGCATCGAGGATCTCCGCCTCGCTGGCCTCCAGCCTTCCATAGGCGATGTTCTCGCGGATCGTGCCGGCGAACAGGAACACGTCCTGCTGCACGATGCCGATGTTCGAGCGCAGCGACCGCAGCGTCATGTCGCGGATGTCGATGCCGTCTATGGTGATCGCGCCCGATGCGACCTCGTAGAAGCGCGGCAGCAGCGAGCAGATCGTCGTCTTGCCGGCGCCGGACGGACCGACGAAGGCGATCGTCTCGCCCGCTCCGATCGAGACGTTCAGCCCGCCGAAGACCGGCCGGTCGGCACCATAGCCGAAGCTGACGGCGCGATATTCGATATCGCCGGCAAGGCGCCCGACATCCCTGGCACCCTCGCGGTCCCGGATGTCCGGCTCCGTGTCGAGGAACTGCGTGTAGCGCGTGAAGCCGGCGATGCCCTTGGGATAGGTCTCGATGATCGCGTTGATCTTGTCGATCGGCCGGAAGAACACGCCGACCAGGAGCAGGAAGCCGACGAAGCCGCCGGCCGAAAGCTCGCCGCGCGTCACGAACCAGGCGCCGGCCAGCATCACCACCACCTGCACGAAGCGCATGGAAAGGTAGGAGAGCGATATGGAGGCCGCCATCACCCTGTAGGCCTGGAGCTTGGTGACGAGATAGTTCCGGTTGCTCTCGGCAAACAGCTTACGCTCGTGGTCCTCGTTGGCGAAGGCCTGCACGACGCGGATGCCGCCGACATTCTCCTCGATGCGGGCGTTGAAATCGGCGACGCGGCCGTAGAGCGCATGCCAGGTCGTGGTCATGCGCGCGCCGTAATGGGTGGTGACGAAGGCCGTCAGCGGCACGATGACGGCGGTGATGAGCGCGAGCGGCACATGCACCCACAGCATCAGCACGAAGGCGCCGACGAGCGTCATGACGGCGATGAAGAGGTCTTCCGGCCCGTGATGGGCGACCTCGCCGATCTCCTCGAGATCCTTGGTCAGCCGGGCCACGAGATGGCCGGTCTTCTGGTTGTCGAAGAAGCCGAAGGAGAGCTTCTGCAGGTGGTCGAAGGCCTTGCGGCGCATCTCCGCCTCGATGCGCACGCCGAGCATGTGGCCCCAATAGGTGACGATGACCTGCAGGCCGGCATTGACGAGGTAGATGAGGAAGAGGCCGAGGGCGGCGAGCGCGACGAGGTCGAGGCGGCCGGTCGGCAGCAGGCGGTCGATGAACAGCGTCACGGCGACGGGAAAGGCGAGCTCCAGGAGGCCGGCGACGACGGCCGAGGAAAAGTCCAGCGCGAACAGGCCGCGGTGCGGGCGATAGTAGGACGCAAAACGCTTCAGAAGGGCAGACATCGGCAGGCGCGCTTTCGGTATTGGCATTGTGTTCATGAGATAAGACGATCGACGGCGCCGCTTCTACCACGTTCAATACAATTTTTCGCCGACCGGCGCGCATTTGCCGCGCCCACGCGGCTTTCGGCAAGAGGGCTTGTGCGGAAAGGCCGCTCTTGAGCGATGCGGCGTGTGCCGCGGGGGTCCTCATCCGGTTGCGGAGGCCTGAGCCCATGGAGGCCTGCAGGCATAAGCAACCACATCGATTGGCGGAAAATCCGTCATCCTGCACTGGACGCAAGCGCTCGAACCGACCGTAAGTCCTCAACAAAGAGGGCATGCTGGCGTTGGCGCTCCATCTTGTCCGGCAGGCGCAGCAGGAAGGACGGATGGATGGTCGGGTACAGGACGACATCGCCCTGCATGGCGATCGGCCTGCTGCGAAGCTGGCTCAGCGGCGTGCGCTCGCCGCTCAGCGCGTAGATCGCGGTCGCACCGAGCGCCACGATCAGCTTCGGCTTCACGAGTTCCACCTCCCTGGCCAGCCACCAGCGGCAATGTTGGATCTCACCCTGGTTTGGCTTCTGGTGAATGCGGCGCTTGCCGCGCGGCTCATATTTGAAGTGTTTGACCGCATTGGTCAGATAGAGCGTATCGCGGGCAATGCCGGCTTCCTTCAGCGCCGCGTCGAACACCCTTCCCGCCGGGCCGACGAACGGGCGGCCGCTCAGGTCTTCCTGGTCACCCGGCTGCTCGCCGACCATCATGAGGCGCGCATCCTGCGGCCCTTCTCCGAAGACGGTCTGCGTGGCCGTGCAATGCAGCGGGCAGCGCGTGCAATGGCGGGCCTCTGCGCGCAGCGCCTCCAGCGTGCCGGCTTCCGCCAATCCCGGTTCGGCGATGGCCTGCGCGGCTTCCTTCAGCCGATAGTGAAAGGCCGGCGGGTTGCTGGCGGCGCGTTCGGCCATCGCGCGCACATTGGCCTCCGCATTGGCGATCAGTTCGGGGATCAGCGCGGCTTCCGGCAGGTTGCGCCAGTATTTCTTCGGCATCTCCGCCTGCATGGCCCTGATCTTGAGTCGCGCGGGATTGAAGATGCTGGCATAATAGGTGCGCCAGAGCTCGTCCGTCGGGTCGCCGTGCCCGGGATCATCACCCGGCCGCGTGTCGGCGATCAGGGTTTCGCCGTCCCAGCTCGCCGTGCCCTTCGGCGTGGCGATGATCCAGTCCATATCGGCAAAGCGGCGGCGGAAGAACGGCGCGGTTCGGGCGACGACGAAATGCGTCGGCTCGAACCAGGCGAAGAACCGCCGGCGGCCTCCGGCCTCCCCTGCGATTTCCTTGAAGCGGACGAAGGCCGTCATCTTGTGGCTGTCGCGCGCGACGTTCCTGGCCAGAAGCCGCGCCCAGGCGACATCCTTGTCCGACGTCAGCTCCAGCAGGCGACGGTCAGATTGCAGCCGCCAGAGCAGCCGATAAAGCAGATGAAAGCGCCCCGGCTCGGTGTGGCACGCGACGGCTTCGGCGAGCGGCAGGAAGGACGGCGGCACGACGACCGGCGGCGCGGCGGCATCGGGCGCCGGCAGGTCGGGTGGGGCGCTCGCCTCGAAGAGGCCTATATCGCCCTGAATGCGCCAGTCCACGTCGCGCGGCGAAATACCGGCAGCCGCCAGCGCCCGCGCCGCATCCCGCCATTCGGAAAAATCACCGCGGCCGAGCAGGGGGATCGTATGCATCAGAGCAGCGAAAGCTGTTCCGGTTTCGGGGCAAAGAGCGTCTTGAGATCTGCACGGTCGGCAAGACGCCGGGGTGTCCATCCCTCGGCCTCGATGAAGGCGCGCACCTTGCGCAGGGAAACGCCGAGCCGTGCCAGATCCTCCAACCGCAGGCGGCGAAAGCGGCGGCTGGACAGGATCGCATCCACCGTCTTCAGGCCGAACCCCGGTACCCGCAACAGGGTTTCGCGCTCCGCACGGTTGACGTTCACAGGAAAGGTCTGACGTTGGGTTAGCGCCCAGGCAAGCTTGGGGTCCATGTCCAGATCGAGCATGCCGCCTGTCGATGCCGTGATCTCGTCCACACCGAAACCGTAAAAGCGATAAAGCCAGTCAGCCTGATAGAGCCGATGTTCGCGCACCAGCGGCGGCTTGATGAGCGGCAGCGCGCGGGAGGCGTCGGGAATAGGACTGAAGGCGGAATAATAGACGCGTTTCAGGCCGTAGCTGCCGTAGAGCCGGGCGCTCGTCCTCAGGATCGTCGCATCGTCGGCTCCATCGGCGCCAACGATCATCTGTGTGCTCTGCCCGCCCGGCACGAAACGCTTGCGGCGCTTGGTCTGCAAGGTCGGCTCGTCCGCCGCCTCGATCTTGCGGCGCAAATCGCCCATGGCACGACGAATGCCGTCCGGCCGCTTCTCGGGCGCAAGACGCCCGATGCCCGCGTCCGTCGGCAGTTCGATGTTGAGCGACAGGCGGTCCGCATAGAGCCCCGCCTCCTCGATCAGCTCCGGAGCGGCATCGGGGATCGACTTGAGGTGAATATAACCGCGGAAGCCGTGCATTGTGCGCAGGTCCCGCGCCACGCGGACCATCTCGCCCATCGTATGATCCGACGAGCGGATGATCCCGGACGACAGGAAAAGCCCCTCGATATAATTGCGCCGATAGAATTCCAGCGTCAGCCAGACCACCTCGTCCGGCGTGAAACGCGCACGCTCCACATTGCTTGAGGACCGGTTGATGCAATAGGCACAGTCGAAGATGCAGAAATTGGTGAGCAGGATCTTCAGAAGTGAAATGCACCGCCCATCGGGCGCATATGCATGGCAGATCCCCGCACCTTCCGTGGAGCCAAGGCCGTTGGACCTGAGCGAATCCCGTTTCTCTGTCCCGCTGGAGGCGCATGACGCGTCGTATTTGGCGGCATCCGCCAGGATGGCCAACCGATCCTGTAGCGATTTCTTCATGAATGTTCACTATATGTTCCGTCTCGCGCTGTCAACAGCTCTCCCGCAGCCCGGCGACGGCGCCGAGGAACATGAACACAAGCGTCCCCGTGATCCAGCCCCCACGCCTCACATATTCGGATAGACAGGCCCCTCTCCGCCTTGGGGTGGGACCCAGTTGATGTTCTGGTTTGGGTCCTTGATGTCGCATGTCTTGCAGTGGACGCAGTTCTGCGCGTTGATGACGAAGACGTCCTTGCCGTCCTTCTCGACCCATTCGTAGACGCCGGCGGGACAGTAGCGGGTGGACGGGCCGGCATAGACGTCGAGCTCGGAGGTCTTCTGCAGCTCCGGGTTCTTGAGCTGGAGGTGGATCGGCTGGTCCTCCTCGTGGTTGGTGTTCGACAGGAACACCGAGGAGAGGCGGTCGAAGGTGAGCACCCCGTCCGGCTTCGGGTAGTCGATCTTGTTGTGCTTTGCCGCCGGCTCCAGGCTCTGCGCGTCCGTCTTGCCGTGCTTCAGCGTGCCGAAGACGGAGAAGCCGAACAGGGTGTTCGTCCACATGTCGAGGCCGCCGAGGGCGACGCCGATCGCCGTGCCGAACTGCGACCACAGCGGCTTGACGTTTCGCACCTTCTTCAGGTCCGAGCCGATGGCGCTGTCGCGCCAGCCCTGTTCTATTTCAATGGGCTCGTCATTGGCCCGGCCGGCCGCGATGGCATCCGCCAGCTTCTCGGCGGCGAGGATGCCGGAGAGCACCGCATTGTGGCTGCCCTTGATACGCGGCACGTTGACGAAGCCGGCCGAGCAGCCGATCAGCGCGCCGCCCGGGAACGACAGCTTCGGCACCGACTGCCAGCCGCCTTCGGTGATGGCACGCGCGCCGTAGGAGAGGCGCTTGCCGCCCTCGAAGGTGCCCCTGATGGCAGGGTGCGTCTTGAAGCGCTGGAATTCCTCGAAGGGATAGAGATAGGGGTTCTTGTAGTTGAGATGCACCACGAAGCCGACGGCGACGAGGTTGTCCTCCAGGTGATAGAGGAAGGAACCGCCGCCGGTCTTCATGCCGAGCGGCCAGCCGAAGGAGTGCTGCACGAGGCCGGGCCTGTGGTTCTCCGGCTTCACCTGCCAGAGCTCCTTGAGGCCGATGCCGAATTTCTGCGGCTCGCGGTCCTTCTGGAGATCGAATTTCTGGATCAGCTGCTTGGCGAGCGAGCCGCGCACGCCTTCCGAGATCAGCGTGTACTTGCCGAGAAGGGCCATGCCGCGGGTATAGTTCGGGCCGGGCTCGCCGCTGCGCTCGATGCCCATGTCGCCGGTGGCGACGCCGATGACGGCGCCCTCGTCGTTGTAGAGCACTTCGGTTGCGGCAAAGCCGGGATAGATCTCGACGCCGAGCTCTTCCGCCTTGGTCGCCAGCCACCGACAGACGTTTCCGAGCGAGACGATGTAGTTGCCGTGGTTGTTCATCAGCGGCGGCATGAAGGCGTTCGGCAGGCGGATCGAGCCGGCCGGGCCGAGGAACAGGAAATGGTCGTCCGTCACCTCGGTCTTGAAGGGATGGTCGGCGTCCTCGCGCCAGCCGGGCAGCAAGCGGTCGATGCCGATGGGATCGACGACGGCGCCCGACAGGATATGCGCGCCGACTTCCGCGCCCTTCTCCAGCACGACGACGGAGAGCTCCGGGTTCACCTGCTTCAGCCGGATCGCCGCGGAAAGGCCCGCCGGACCCGCACCCACGATCACAACGTCGAATTCCATGCTCTCGCGTTCGGGGAGGTCTTCCGCCATCGCCGCCATCCGGTCAAAGCGCCTTTTCGAGTTCGGGCAGGGCGTCGAAGAGGTCTGCGACGAGGCCGTAGTCTGCGACCTGGAAGATCGGCGCCTCCTCGTCCTTGTTGATCGCAACGATCACCTTACTGTCCTTCATGCCGGCAAGGTGCTGGATCGCACCCGAGATGCCGCAGGCGATATAGAGCTGCGGCGCGACCACCTTGCCCGTCTGGCCGACCTGCCAGTCGTTCGGCGCATAGCCCGCATCGACCGCAGCGCGGCTTGCGCCGACTGCCGCGCCGAGCTTGTCGGCGACCGGAAGGATCACCTCCTGGAACTTCTCCGAAGAGCCGAGCGCCCGCCCGCCCGAGATGATGATCTTGGCGGATGTCAGCTCCGGACGATCCGACGAGGAGAGGGCGTCGGAGACATGGGTGGAAAGGCCGGGGTTCGCAGCAGCCGAGACCGTCTCGATCGCGGCGCTGCCGCCTTCGCCTGCCGCGGCAAAGGACGCCGTGCGCACCGTGATCACCTTCTTCGCATCGGTGGACTGCACGGTCTGGATGGCATTGCCCGCATAGATCGGACGCTTGAACGTGTCGGGGGAAACGACCTCGACGATCTCCGAGACCTGCGCCACGTCGAGCAGGGCGGCAACGCGCGGCAGGACGTTCTTGCCGACCGAGGTCGCGGCCGAGACGATGGCGTCATAGCTGCCGGCGAGCGACACGATGAGCGCGGCCAGCGGCTCGGCGAGGTTGTTGGCGAGGGTCTGGTCGTCGGCGACGAGCACCTTCGTCACGCCCGACAGCTTCGCCGCCTGTTCGGCCGC
Organism: Shinella yambaruensis; assembly: GCF_050859155.1. NCBI lineage: Bacteria > Pseudomonadati > Pseudomonadota > Alphaproteobacteria > Hyphomicrobiales > Rhizobiaceae > Shinella > Shinella yambaruensis. The sequence continues at coordinate 586,856 of NZ_CP150638.1, read as the reverse complement.
AGCCTTCGCATTGCTGCCGGCGACGAGCACATGCACGTCGGGGCCGATCTTGCTCGCTGCCGTCAGCGCCTTGGCGGTCTGGTCGGAAAGGTGTGCGTTGTCGTGGTCTGCCAGAAGAAGAATGGCCATGTTCGTAATCTCCTCAAATCTCGCCGATCAAAGCACGCCGGCTTCGGTCTTGAGCTTGTCGACCAGCTCGGCGACGCTCTTGACCTTGACGCCCGCCTTGCGGCCCGACGGCTCCTCGGTCTTCAGCACCTTCAGGCGCGGGGTGGTGTCGACGCCGAAGTCGCCGGGCGTCTTCCTGTCGAGCGGCTTCTTCTTCGCCTTCATGATGTTCGGCAGCGAGGCATAGCGCGGCTCGTTGAGGCGAAGGTCCGTCGTGACCACCGCCGGAAGCTTCACCTCGATGGTCTGCAGGCCGCCGTCGACCTCGCGCGTCACCCGGGCCGAACCCTCGTCGATCTCCACCTTCGAGGCGAACGTCGCCTGCGCCCAGCCGAGCAGCGCCGACAGCATCTGGCCGGTCTGGTTCGAATCGTCGTCGATCGCCTGCTTGCCGACGATGACGAGGCCCGGCGCTTCCGCTTCCGTCACGCCCTTGAGGATCTTAGCGACCGCCAGCGGCTCGACCTGGTCCTCCGTCTCGACCAGCACCGCCCGGTCGGCGCCCATGGCAAGCGCCGTCCTCAGCGTCTCCTCGGCCTTGGCCGGGCCGATCGACACCACGACCACGTCCTCCGCCTTGCCCGCCTCCTTCAGCCGAAGCGCCTCTTCCACCGAAATCTCGTCGAACGGGTTCATCGACATCTTCACGTTCGCAAGCTCGACACCCGAGCCATCCGCCTTCACGCGGATCTTCACGTTGTAGTCGACGACACGCTTGATCGGTACGAGCAGTTTCATGGGGTAACCTTTCAGCAAAGCGTACGGAAGCGCTCGACGATCACGTCCAGCACCTCATTCGGGTCTCGTTTCCACCAGTTGCCGGCCGAGAAGATTTCCACCTCGCAGGGGCCGGCATAGCCGGCGCCCTCCACGGCCGCGCGAATGGCTTTCAGATCGGCCACGCCGTCGCCCATCATGCCGCGATCGAGCAGCACGTCGGTCGTATCGGCCAGCCAGTCGCAGAGATGGTAGCCGAACAGGCGGCCAGGGCCGGCGCGGCGCAACTGGGTTTCGAGGTCGCTGTCCCACCAGACATGATAGACATCGACGGCGATGCCGAGGTTGGGCGCGCCGACTTTGTCGCAGAGATCGACGGCATCACGCAGCGTCGTCAGGCAGGAACGGTTTCCGGCATAGACGGGATGAAGCGGTTCGAGCGCAAGCCGCACGCCGCACGCCTGCGCATACGGCGCGAGTTCCGCGACCCGGTCGGCGAGGATCTTCAGGCTTGCGGCGGTTCCTTTGGTGCCGGGATGTACGCCCCCGACGACGATGGTCAGCACCGGGGCACCGAGCGCTGCGGCCATGTCGACCGAGGCCTTTGCCCCGTCCATTACCGCCTGCCGGTCCGTTGCCTCGCCCCCGACGAGGAAGGGCGTGCGGCAAAGCCCGGCGACCGACAGGCCGGCGGCGCGCACCCGCTCGCCGATCTCCGCCGCGTGCGTTCCGATTTCCCGCCGCCAGAAGACGATGGCGCCGAAGCCGCGCGCCGCGCAAGCATCGATGACCCGCTCCGGCGGCCAGCCTGCGCCATGGCCATCCAGATTGTGTCCGAGGCTCGCAGTGTTGAGCGCGAGCGCCGAATGGTCGGCCGAGAAGTCGCGCATCGCCTATGCCCCATAGAGGGCGAGCAGCCTCTTCATGCGCTGGACGGCGCATTCAGGGTCGCGCAGCAGGCCGCACTGGTCGGCCAGGCGGAAGATCTCGACGAAATAAGGCAGCGGGCGCATGGCCTGCGCGCCGTTCAGCATGACGAAATGATCCTGGAAGCCGTTCAGCCAGGCAAGGAACACCACGCCGGTCTTGTAATACCGGGTCGGCGCGCGGAAGATCAGCCGGGCGAGCGGCACGGTCGGATCGAGCGTCGCGCGGAAGCCGGCCCTGTCGCCTTCACCCAGCCGCTCGACCGCATAGGCTGCCGCGGGTGCCAGCGGATCGAATATGCCGAGCAGGGCATGGGAGAAGCCCTCGCCGTCGCCCTCGATAAGCTCGGGATAGCTGAAATCGTCACCCGTATACATCTTCACGTCCGCCGGCAGCCGGCGGCGCATGACGATCTCCTTCTCCTTGTCGAGGAGGGAAATCTTGATGCCATCCACCTTGGCCATGTTCTCCTCGATGACCGCAAGCGCGGTCTGCATGGCCGGATCGAAATCGACGGTGCCCCAATAGCCGGCAAGCTGCGGATCGAACATGTCGCCCAGCCAGTGGAGGATCACCGGCTCGTCGCAGGCGGCAAGCACGTCCGAATAGATCCTGACATAGTCTTCCGGTCCCTTCGCGGCGCGGACAAGCGCGCGAGAGGCCATCAGGATGATGCGCCCGCCGAGCTTCTGGATGGCTTCGACCTGCTCCAGATAGGCCTTGCGGACATCGTCGAGGCTGATGGCAGCCGCCGGATCGAGATGGTCGGTGCCGCAGCCGTTCGCCACCAGCGCATCGGGCAGCTCCTCGCGCGTGCGGCGGATGAGCTCGAGCGCGCCCGGCCAGTCGAGGCCCATGCCGCGTTGCGCCGTATCCATGGCCTCCGCGATGCCAAGGCCGAGGCCGGCGAGATAGCGGCGAAACTCCATCGTCTTCGCCCAGTCGACCGTCGCGCGGCCGGATGGGTCGTTGGCGGTGAAGGGATCGGCGACGACATGGGCGGCGGAATAGACGACACGGGCAGGGTTCCGGCCAAGCGTCGCGGCGGCGATCGGCCTGCCAGACAGAAAATAGTCGGAAAGGCGGCCATCGGTATCGGGAAGCGCAATTTTCATGGCAAGACCTCAGAAGCGCGGGACGAGCATGCCGGCATCAGCCGGGATCGACAGTCCGGTGGTGTAGGGAAGCCGCCCCGACGCGAGCGAGGCAACCAGCGCGCCGATATCGTCTGGCTGGCCGACGCGCGGAAACAGGGTCAGGCCCTGCTCGGCCCGCTCGCGATAGGCGTCGATGACCGGCGCGGTCATCTCGGTGGCGATCAGGCCCGGCTGGACGTCGTAGACCGCGATCTCCTCGCGCCCGAGGCGAACGGCGAGCGCCTTGGAGACCATGGCGGCGGCTGCCTTCGAGGCGCAATATTCCGAACGCTGCTCGGCCACCGCGACGGCATTCGAGGAGGTGACGTTGACGATGGAGTGGAAGAGCGGGGGGCGCTCCCGCGACAGCAGGCGACGGGCAAAGGCCTGGCTGAGGAAGAACATGGCCTTCGCGTTGACGGCGAGGCAGCGGTCCCAGCTCTCTTCCGACACGTCCAGCATGTCGCCGCGCCTCAGCACGCCGACACCGGCATTGTTGACGAGCGTCGTCAGCCGGCCGAGCTTTTCCTCGACGGCGGCGAGGGCGGCGTCATGGCCGCCAACCCGCGTGACGTCGAACGGTGCGGCGGCGACCGGCGCACCGAGGGCGGCGACCCGCGCCACGGCGGCCGACAGTTCCGCGTCGTCGGCCGGACCGTTGACGGCGACGGCGAAACCCTCGCGCGCCAAGGCTTCCGCGACCGCAAGCCCGATACCGCGCGAGGAGCCTGTCACGAGCGCGACCGGGCGGACGGACGCGGCTCTCATTCCCTTGCGCCCTTCTTCAGGAGTTCGCGGGCGATGATCATGCGCTGGATCTGGTTGGTGCCCTCGTAGATCTGCGTGATCTTGGCATCGCGATAGAGGCGCTCCACCTCGAAACCGCGAATATAACCGGAGCCGCCGAACACCTGCACGGCATCCGCCGTCCTCTGCACGGCCATGTCGCCGGCAAAGCACTTGGCGATCGAGCAGGCCTTCGTCGCATCCGTGCCGGCGTCGATCTTCGAGGCGGCGGAGCGGACGAGCAGGCGGGCGGCCTCTATATCCTTGGCCATGTCGGCCAGCAGCCATTGCACGCCCTGGAAATCGGCGATGGCCTTGCCGAACTGTTTTCGCGTGCCGGCATAGTCGAGTGCGGCCTCGAGGCCGGCCTGGGCGATGCCGACCGCCAGCGAGGCGATGCCGACGCGGCCCTTGTCCAAGACCGACATCATCATGTGGAAGCCGCGGCCCTCCGTGCCGAGCAACGCATCGGCCGAAAGACGGACATCGGTAAAATTGAGCGCGCCGACCTGGCTGGCGCGCTGGCCCATCTTGTGTTCCTTCGGGCCGCGCTCGACGCCCGCCGCATGCAGGTCGACGATGAAGATCGACATGCCGCGGTTTCCAGCTTCCTTGTCGGTGCGCGCAAGCACGAAGCCGTAATCGGCGACCGGCGCATTGTGAATCCAGATCTTGCCGCCGTTCAGCCGCCAGCCATTGCCGTCGCACGTCGCCGTCGTGCGGATGCCCGAGACGTCGGTGCCGGCCTCCGGCTCGGTGATGCAATAGGCGACCTTGGCGCGCATGCCGAGAATATCCGGCAGCATCGCCTGCTGACGCTCCGTCCCGTGACGGACCAGCAGGGACGATATGAGTTCGAGCAGGCCGCACTGGTCGGCGACGGAGGCGTAGCCGCGGCTCAGCTCCTCCATGACGAGGGCGTAGGTCACCGTGTCGAAGCCCGGACCGCCCAGCGCTTCCGGTACGCCGATGCCGAACAGGCCGAGCTTGGCCATCTCGTCGTAGAGCTCCGCCGGGAAGCGTTCCTCGCGGTCCAGCTCCTCGGCGACCGGCCGGATCACTTCATCGGCGAATGTGCGCGCCATCTCGCGCACCTGCTCCTGCACTTCTGTGAGATACATTCGATTCCTCCAATGTAGTAACTATCTAGTTACATACATTTGATGCTCGATCGGCGTCAAGATGGAAAAGTACCCACAAGACGGGAAGGTGCTTGCGCGCGGATTCGACGCATGCATATTATGCACCATATAGTTACTTATGGAGGAGAAACATGCATCCCGGACAAAAGCGTAAATTCGGCCGGACGGATCTGGAGGTGACCGCCTTCGGTTTCGGAACCGCCCCTCTCGGCAATATTTTCCGCCAGATCGACGAGGCGACGTCGGAAGCGATGTTCACGCGCGCCTGGGAGGCCGGCGTGCGCTTCTTCGACACCGCGCCGATGTACGGCCACGGGCTTGCCGAGCTGCGCACCGGCCATGCCCTGCGCTGGAAGACGCGGGACGACTTCGTCCTCGCTTCCAAGGTGGGTCGGCTGTTGCGCCCCGCGAAGCGCGAGACCATCGACTTTGCGCCCTGGACGAATGCCGCCCCCTTCACCATGCATTTCGACTATAGCTACGACGGCACGATGCGCGCCTTCGAGGACAGCCTGCAGCGACTGGGGCTGGAACGCATGGACATGTGCTTCATCCACGACATCGACGTCTTCACACGCGGAAGCGAGCAGCCCGAGGTGTTCGAGCAGGCGATGGACGGCGCGTGGCGGGCGCTGGAGCGGCTGCGTTCGGAAAAAGTGGTGAAGGCGATCGGCGTCGGGGTGAATGAGTGGCAGGTCTGCCATGAGGCCCTGCTGCGCCACGATTTCGACTGCTTCCTACTGGCAGGCCGCTATACGCTTCTCGAACAGGAGGCGCTCGACAGCTTCCTTCCGCTCTGCGCGGAGCGCGGCGCGGCGGTCGTCGTGGGTGGCGGCTTCAATTCGGGCATCCTCGCCACCGGCGCGAAGGAGGGCGCGAAGTACAATTACGCGCCGGCGCCGCGTGACGTCATGGAAAAGGTGGCGAAGATCGAGGCCGTCTGCGCGGAACACGGCGTGCCGCTTGCCGCTGCGGCCCTGCAGTTCGTCGTCGCCCACCCCGCCGTCCCCTCCTTCATGGCGGGCACGCGCACGATCGAACAGCTCGACCAGAACCTTGCCTGGTTCTCCCATCCGATTCCGGCCGATTTCTGGACGGACCTCAAGCAGAAGGGCCTGCTGCGCGAGGACGCGCCCGTCCCGGCCTGAAGCGTCATCCGCCCGCGCCGCCAAAGCGGCGCGGGTTTCGCTACCGGATCAGAATGGCCCGAAAATCGTTGACATTGGTTCCCGTCGGGCCGGGCACGAACAGGTCTCCGAGACGGTGAAAGGCCGTCCAGGCATCGTTGCCGGCAAGCAGGGCGGCAGGATCCGCGCCCAGTCCGCGCAAGCGCTGCATGCTGGCGCCATCGGCAAAGGCACCGGCATTGTCCTCCGAACCGTCGATGCCGTCCGTATCGGCCGCGAGCGCGGCGAACGGAACGCCCTCGCCGGCAAGCGCGAGCGACAGCAGGAACTCCGTATTGCGTCCACCCTTTCCCTGCCCCCGGATCGTCACCGTCGTTTCGCCGCCCGACAGGATGACGACCGGACGCGTAAACGGGCGGTTACGGCTCGCGACTTCGCGGGTGATGGCCGCATGCACGCGCGCGACGTCGCGCGCCTCCCCCTCCATGCTGTCGGACAGGATGACCGCGGGCACGCCGAGCGCTTCCGCCCGCGCGGCGGCGGCCTCAAGGGAGAGACGCGCCGAAGCGACGACATGGACCTCGTGGGCGGCAAGAACCGGATCGGCCGGCGACGGCGGCTGCCCTTCCTCTCCGGCAAGCCAGGATTCGACAGCCTCCGGCAGCTTGATGCCCCATGTCCCGACCAGCGCCCGCGCCTCCGCGCGATCGGCGGCATCCGCTATTGTCGGCCCGCTGGCGACCTGCGCCGGATCGTCGCCCGGCACGTCGGAGACGACGAGCGTCACGACCTTCGCCGGACGGCAGGCCGCGGCAAGCCGCCCGCCCTTGATGCCGGAGACCTGCTTGCGGATCGCATTCATGACGGAGATCGGTGCACCGCTGGCAAGGAGCGCGCTGTTCATCGCTGCCTCATCCGCCAAGGTGAGAGGCCCCGGCGGACAGGGCAGCAGGGCCGAACCGCCGCCGCAGACCAGGGCGACCACAAGGTCCTCCTCGCCGAGACCTTCCACCGCCGCAAAGAGCGCCCGCGATGCCTGCAGCCCCGCTGCATCCGGCACGGGATGGGCGGCTTCGAGGACACGGATGCGCCGGCAGGGAGCGGCGTAGCCGTAGCGCGTCACCACCACGCCTTCGAGTGGGCCGTCCCACAGCCTTTCGAAGGCCGCCGCGAGCTGCGCCACGCCCTTGCCCGCGCCGACGACGACGGTTCGCCCGCGCGGCCGGGCTGGAAGATGGGCACGGAGCGCCGTCTCCGGATCCGCGGCCTCGACTGCAGCGCCGAAAAGGCCGGCAAGGAATTCTTTATCGCCTGGTTTCATGAGCCACGTCCCACGGGCTGAATGCTGCCGCTGAACATTCTATTGGTCGAAACGCGCCGGGCGCTTCTGCCGATAGGCTGCAAGGCCCTCCGTCAGATCGTCCGAAGACGCAGCAACGGCGCCGGCGAGAGCCTCGACCACTCGCTCGCTCTCCTCGCCCTCGGCGGCGTTGATCAGCATCTTGGTGAGTTCCGTTGCGCGGGCAGACCGCTGCAACACGCGCGCCGCGGCGATCTGCGCGGCCGCCGCTCCCTCTCCCGTCGTCACGACCAGGTCCACCAGTCCGAGCGCCAGCGCTTCCTCGGCGAAAAACACCTCGCCGAACAACGCCATGCGGCGGACAAGGCCTGCACCGAACCGCCGCGAGGCCCGCTGCGTGCCCGACCAGCCGGGAATGATGCCGAGGCCGGTCTCCGGCAGGCCGATCTTCACATGCGCCTCGGCGATGCGCAGGTCGGCGCAGGCGGCAAGCTCCAGCCCGCCGCCCAGCGCATGCCCGTTCAGGACGGCGATCAGCGGCACGGTCAGCCGCGCCAGCGCATCGAAGGCATCATGGCCATCGCGCAGCCAGCGGCGGGAGAACGTGCCTGCATCGAGCCGGCTCCACGCCTCGATATCACCGCCCGCGCAAAAGGACTTTGCGCCCTCTCCCGTCAGGATGGCCACCCGCGCATCCGAGCGTTCGATGGCGCGACAGGCCTGCAACAACGCATCGACCATATCCTCGTCGATCGCATTCAGCTTTTCCGCGCGGCAGATCGTCAGGTACGCGATGCGCTCCTCGACACGGAGCTCGATGCGCGCGTCGCTCACAGGACCAGCCCCATGAGGTCATCGCGAAACAGCGCATCGTCCATCGTCTTGACCGTGTCGGAGACGCCGAGCGGCGTGGTCGCCTGGTCGAGGATGTCCCGCTGGAGATCGAGGCCGGGTGCGATCTCGGTGACGACCAGTCCCTCCTGTCCGAGCTTTATCACGCAGCGCTCAGTGACGTAGGTGACGTCCTGGCCCTGCGCGCGGGCGCGCTTGCCGGAAAAGCTGACCTGATCGACCTTCGGCACGAACTTGGCGATACGCCCTTCCTTGTCGATCACGAGGCGGCCGTCATCGACGCGCATCTTCGCGCCGGCATTGAAATTCCCGGAAAAGACGATCTTCCGCGCCCGTGCCGTGATGTCGACGAAGCCGCCGGCACCGGCGGTCCGGTGCGGCGTCGCCGCCAGACGGCTGACATTGACCGAGCCTTCCGCATCGATTTCGAGGAAGGAGAGCAGCGAACAATCGAACGCGCCCGCCTGGAAATAGCAGAACTGGTGCGGCGAGGCGACGAAGGCCTCCGCATTGGAGGCACAGCCGAACTTGAAGTCGAGCAGCGGCACGCCGCCGACGGCGCCCTGCTCGATCACCCAGGTGATCTTGCCGTGCAGCCCCTCCTCGATCAGGATGCGCGGTACGTTCGCGGAAATGCCGAAGCCGATATTGACGGCCCAGTCCGCCCTCAGCTCCTGCGCGACCCGGCGGGCGATCACCTTGCCGACGTCGAGCGCGGGCAGGCGGAAGGTTTCGAGCGGCCGGAACAGCTCTCCCGAGATCGCGGGATCATATTGTGTCGCCGTCGTCTGCAACTGGTCGGGAGCCTCGACGATGACGTCGACGAGGATGCCGGGAACGCGCACGTCATGGGGACGGAAGGTCCCGTTGGCCGCAACGCGCTTCACCTGGGCGATGACCAAGCCGCCGGAGTTCCGCGCGGCAAGCGCCATCTCCATCGCGCCGAGCGTCGCACCCTCATGCTCGAAGGTCAGGTTGCCGTTCTGGTCGGCGGTCGTTGCCCGGATGATCGCGACGTCCGGGCGGATCGCCGGGAAATGCAGCCAGTCCTCGCCCTCGAAGGAGACGCGCTTGACGAGCGGCGCGGCCCGTGCGCTGGCATTCATGGCGCAGCCCTCCTGCTCCGGATCGACGAAGGTCTCCATGCCGACCTTGGTCAGCACGCCGGGGCGCTTGGCCGCGCCCTCGCGCAGCATGTCGAAAACGATGCCGGACGGCACGTTCCAGGCGGCAAGCTCCTCCTTCAGGATCATCTGCCAGACGAGCGGCGGCTCGGCATTGCTCGGCCCGGACGGATAGGAGCCGCCGATGATCTTCACCAGCATGCCCGGCTTGGCGATATGATCGACGCCCTTGGTGCCGAAGAGGTCGCCGGCCGCGATCGGATGAACCGAGGTGAGCCCGCGCGGATGGCCTTCGCGGTCGAAACGTTCTCCCAGCGCCTTCAGCACGGCATCGGGGCAGCAAAGCCCGGACGACGAATTGACCGCAACGACCGAACCATCCCTGACGAGCCTGGCCGCCTCGTCCGCAGTCTTCACCTTCCGCATGCCGTCCTCCAATGCCCATTGCATTAAGTAACTAACTAGTTATACATTAAACACGAACGGAGCGGTCGCGCAAGAAGGATCTTCGAACCGTCGTCCAATGGACGCACCGCCCCACATGGGCCAATCGAGGAGGAAGCATGAACATCTATTTCCAACGGAATTTTCAGCGCGGTTTCGGCACCTATCCCCTGAAGGGCGAGGCGCTGCGCACCGCCGTCCACGCGGCGATCGCCGCCGGCTACCGGGCGTTCGATACGGCGCAGATGTATGGCAACGAGGCGGAGACGGGTGCGGCGCTTGCTTCGAGCGGCGTCGCGCGCGGCGAGCTCTGCATCACCACCAAGGTGCACCCGGACAACTATTCCGCGGAGACGTTCCTGCCGTCCGTCGAGGCCAGCCTGAAGGCGCTTCGGATCGACCGCGTCGACGCACTCCTCCTGCACTGGCCGCCGGCGGACGGGGATGTCACGCCGTCCCTACGCCTGCTGCAATCGGCCAGGGAGAGAGGCTTTGCGGACGCCATCGGCGTCTCCAATTACACCGCACGGATGATGCATGTGGCGCGCGCCGTGATCGAGGGACCGCTCGTCACCAACCAGGTGGAATTCCACCCCTTGGTCGACCAGCGCAAACTCCTCGCCGCGGCGTCGGAAACGGGCATTCCCCTCTCGTCCTACGCGTCGATCGCCCGGGGCGAAGTGTTCAAACATGGTCTTTTCGCCGAAATCGGCGCGGCCTACGGCAAGACTGCCGCCCAGGTGGTGCTGCGCTGGATCCTGCAAAAAGGCGTTCCGCTCAACACCATGTCGACCAAGCCGGAAAACATCCGCGCGAATTTCGACATCATGGATTTCACGCTGTCGTCCATCGACATGGAACGGATCGACGCCCTCAACGCCACCGGCTATCGCATCATCAGGCCGAGGCAGTTGCCCTGGGCGCCGGAATGGGACTGATGCGAAAGGGCGGCCGCAGGGCCGCCCTTCCCACGTTCCGGCCTGCAACAATCAGGCATTGCCGCGGATCATGTCCGCCGCCTTTTCCCCGATCATGATCGTCGCCGCATTGGTGTTGGACCCCACGAGGCTCGGCATGGTGGAACTGTCGCAGATGCGGATGCCGTCGAGGCCATGCACGCGCAGTTGCGGATCGACCACCGCCATCTCGTCCCGCCCCATCTTGCAGGTGCAGGTGGGATGGTAGGAGGTCCGGCCGTACTGGCGCGTATAGGCGACATAGTCTTCCTGCGTGCGCACGTTGCCGTCGGGAAAGCGCAGCGTCTTGATGTATTTCTGCAAGGACGGCTGGCTGAAAATCTCCTGGCTGATCTTCACGCCCTCCACGGAAATCCGCACATCATCGGGGTCGGCGAGGAAGTTCGGATCGACAAGCGGCAAGGCGCGCGGATCGGCCGAGCGCAAGGTCACGCTTCCCCGCGATTTCGGCCGAAGCGTATAGGAATTGAGCGTTATGCCGGACGCGCCCTTCGGCACGCTCGGAACGCCTGCCTCCGCGCCCGCACCCGCGAGGAAATGGAATTGCAGGTCCGGGCAGGGACTATCCTTGTCGCCGTACCAGAATGCCCCGCCCTCCACCACGTTGGAGGTGATCGGGCCGGACTTGAACAGGGCGTATTGAATGCCAGCCCAGAGCGACCAGTGCAGCTTGTTGTACTTGTCGAGGCTGTCGTGGTTCTTCAGCTCCGCGACGATATCGACACCGAAATGGTCCTGCAGGTTCCGGCCGACGCCGGCCATGTCCTGCACGACGTCGATGCCGTGGCGCCGCAACGCGTCGGCCGGGCCGATACCCGAAAGCATCATCAGCTTCGGCGTGCCGATGGCGCCCGAGGTGAGGAGCACTTCGCTTTCCGCCCGCGCGGTCTTGCGTTTGCCGCCGACGTCATAGTCGACGCCCATGGCGCGGCGCCCCTTGAAGACGATGCGCAAGACGAGCGCGCCGGTGACGACCGTCAGGTTCGGTCGCTGCAGGGCCGGCCGCAGATAGCCGACGGCTGCCGAGCAGCGGCGGTTGTCGCGCGTCGTGGTCTGGTAGACGCCGGCGCCTTCCTGTACCGGGCCATTGAAATCGGGGTTGTAGGGGATGCCGAACTCCTGGCAGCTCTGCACGAAGGCACGCGTCATGCGCTGCGGCTCAGGAATGTTCGAGACACCAAGCGGTCCGTCCGTTCCATGCCAGGCACCGGAGAGGATGGAATTGCCCTCCGAACGCAGGAAATATTTCTGGACGTCCTTGAAGCCCCAGCCCTCGGCCCCTTCCGCGACCCAACGGTCGTAGTCGCTGGGATGGCCGCGCGTGAAAACCTCGGCGTTGATGGAGGAGCCGCCGCCCAGCACCCTGGCCTGCGCGTAGAGAATCTCGCGGTTGCCGGCATGCTTCTGGGGGACGGTCTTCAGCCCCCAGGTCAGCGGGCCTGTCGTCATCTTCGCAAAGCCGACAGGCATGTGGATCAGCGGGTGGCTATCGCGCCCGCCCGCTTCGATGAGGCACACCCGCGCGGACGGATTTTCCGAAAGCCGCGCCGCCAGCACGCAGCCGGCGCTGCCGCCGCCGACGATGACGTAGTCGTAACCCTCTGTCATCACGCGATCCAATGCGTCCGCTTGCCGATCTCCACATGAACGGACTTCACCTGGGTATATTCCTCCACACCATACATGCCGGCTTCGCGGCCCCAACCGGACTGCTTGAAGCCACCGAGCGGCATTTCGGGACCGCCCGCCATGATGGTGTTGACCCAGAAGCGGCCGGCACGCACCCGACGGCTCACCGTCAGCGCCTTGTCGATGTTCTTCGTCCAGACACTCGCCGCAAGGCCGTAAACGGTATCATTGGCAAGCTGGATGGCTTCCTCGACCGTGTCGAAATGCATGGAGCAGAGAACCGGGCCGAAAATTTCGTCACGGGCGATCGGCATGTCGCGCGAGACGCCGGAGAAGAGGGTCGGCGCGATATACTGGCCCCGGCCGAGATCGATCGGCCCGCCGCCGGCCAAAAGCCGCGCACCCGCGGCCTTGCCCCTGGCAATATAGTCGAGGATCGTGGCGTTCTGCGCCTCGGTGGTGATCGCACCGACCTGCGTCGCCTCGTCCAGCGGATCGCCGACGCGGATCTTCGCCATCTTTTCAGCAAGGAGCTTCTCGAAGTCGGCGGCGACCGAGCGCTCGACGATCAGCCGCGAGGACGAGACGCAGCACTGCCCGGTGTTGAAGCTGATGCCAAAGGCCGCGCCGTCCGCCGCGTCCTCCAGATCGGCATCGGAAAAGACGATGATCGGGTTCTTGCCGCCGAGTTCCAGGCCGAGCTTCTTGAAATTGCTGTCGGCGGCGGCATGGACGCAGGAGCGGCCGACCGCCGTGGAGCCGGTGAAGGACAGCATGTCCACGTCCGGATGTTCCGACAGCGCCTGACCGATCATGCGGCCGGAACCGGTGACGACATTGTAGACCCCGGCAGGCAGACCCGCTTCCGCCAGCACTTCGGCGAGCAGCAGCGTGGTGGCGGAGGTGACTTCGGAGGGCTTCACGACCATCGTGCAGCCGGAAGCGAGGATGAAGGGCACGCGCTCGCACAGGATCAGGAACGGGAAGTTCCACGGCGTGATCAGGCCGACGACGCCGATCGGCTCGCGCAGCACCATGCCGAAGAGATCGTCACCGAGCGAATTGAAGCTGTCGCCATGCAGCATGCGCGCCGCACCGGCGCCGACCTCGAAGCAGGCGATGCAATGGTCGATTTCGCCACGCGCCTGGGAGATCGGCTTACCGTTTTCGAGCACCTCCCAATAGGCGATCTCGTCGCGGCGGCGGCGCAGGATTTCAGCGACGCGCAGCAGGACGCCGGCGCGAGCGGCACCGGAAAGGCCCGACCAGCGGCGATCCTCGAAGGCGAGCCGTGCCGCGGCGACGGCGGCGTTCAGGTCCTCCACCGTGCAGCGAACCGTACGCGTGACGGGCGTGCCATGACCCGGCGAGGCGCGCTCGAAGCGCTCCGTTCCATCCCTCCACTGCCCATCGACGAAGAAACCGAAGTTGCGTGCCGCGGTCGGCGTAGAAAGATGCGGGTTTTTCTGGTCCATGAAATCCTCCACTTCGATGGTATTTACGCCGAAACGGCGATTTGCGTCTTCAGGTCCTGCGGCCGGTCGCCGAGGGTTTCGAAAGCCTGCTGGATATTCTCCAGCGTATAGCTCGCCTTGGTGAAATCGCTCGTGCGGAAACGACCGTGCGATAGAAGGGTCAGCGCATCATGCATATCCTCTCCCATGCCGGCGACGGAGCCCTTCAGGCTCGTTTCCTCCAACACCGTGCGCAGAATATCGACGGGTACGGTCTCACCCGGCGGCGTGATGCCGAAAAAGGCGACATGGCCGCCCCGACGCGCCAGATCGAACGCCTGTTTATAAAGTCTCCGGCTGCCGACGCTTTCGATGACGAGATCAGCCCCTCGCCCGGCGGTCATTTTCCGCACGATCGGCTCTAGCTGGGCCGGATCGGCAACCGCGGCATCCGCTCCTGCCTCCATGGCCATTCGGCAGCGATCGGCGGACAGGTCGGCGACGATGATGGGCGCGGCGCCGACAAGCCGCATCATCTGCACATGCAGATTGCCGATCGGCCCGGCGCCGAAAACGACGACCGACTGGCCGAGTGCGGCCTTCGCCTTGCGCGCGGCGCGGACGACACAGGAAACCGGCTCGGTCAAGGCAAGCACGTCGTCTGCAATGTCGGCGGAGACCGGGATCGCCAACCGCGCGGGAACGGCGACATATTCGGCGAAGGCGCCGTCCCGGCCGATGCCGACCTGGACGACTTCGGCGCAGTTCAGCACCTCGTTGCGGCGGCACCAGAAGCAGGTGCCGCAGCCGATGTTGATGTCGACGACGACCCGCGCGCCGATATCGAGGTGACGGACATTGGCTCCACGCCCGGCGATCGTGCCGCAGAATTCGTGGCCGGGGATGAGCGGCAGCCGGTCGGCCGCGTAATGGCCATTGAAGATATGGATGTCCGTGCCGCAGATTCCGGTGCGCGTCACCCGCACCAGCACGTCCTCCGGCCCGATGTTCGGGATGGGGACCTCACGGAGCTCGAAGCGTTTCGGCGCGGTCAGGACGGCGGCGCGCATGGTCGTCATTGCCTGCCCTCACTTCACGGTGCGCAGCTTGGCGCGGTCGATGGTCAGCGCGATGGCGACGATGAGCACGATGCCGAAGACGATCTGCTGACGCGTCGCGTCGATCTCGAAATAGAGCATCGAGGCGCGAATGACGGCGACGATCAGCGCGCCGACGACCGTGTTGGCGACACCGCCGACACCGCCGGTCAGCGGCGTGCCGCCGACCAGCACGGCGACGATGGCCGGCAGCAGGAAGCCGTTGGCGATGGTCGGCGCGCCGCCCGAAAGTTTCACTGCGAAGAGCAGGCCGGCGATGGCCGCAAGCGCACCCGAGATCGCGAAGGCGAGGATCTTGTAGCGCGCGACGTTGAGCCCGGAGGCCGCGGCCGCCAGCTCGCCGGCGCCGACCGCCTTGAGGGCACGCCCAAGCGTCGTGCGGCGCTCGATAAACAGGCAGACGGCGACGAGGACGGCCGCGATCAGCAACTCGTTCGGCACGCCCCAGGTGCGGCCGATCATCCAGCCGAAGGTCTCGTTGCGTTGCGCCGCATCCATGTTGAGCGCGCGCTGGCCGGAAAGCCATTGCGCAATCGAGAAGGCGATGCCGCCGACGGCGAGCGTCGAGATGAAGGACGGCACGAAGAGCCGCGTCGTCACATAGCCGGAGAGCATGCCGAGCAGGAAGCCGGCCATCACGCAAAGCACGGCGACCCACGCGCCCATGGAGGCGAGATAGACCGAGGCGATGACCGTCACCATATTGGCCATGGACTGGGCCGAAAGGTCAATGCCGCCGATATAGATGGCGAAGGTGAGCCCGAGCGCCATGATGAACAGCGGCACGATATCGCCGGCGATGCCGAGGAGGTTTGAGGGACGCAGGAAGCCGGGATCGTTGATGCCGACGATCGCGACGAGCACGACCAGCGTGATCCAGGGCAGGTGCGGTTTGAGGCGCTGAATATCCATCTTGTCCCTCAGATCATGTAGTGCAGCAGGTCGAAGGGCGTCGGCTTTGCACCAGGTTCGCAGGCAAACTGCTTCTGGATGCGCCCGTCCTTGACGACGATGATGGTGTGCGACAGGCCGATCGCCTCTTCCAGCGTATCGGCGACCAGCACGATGCCGACGCCCGCCGCGCTCATGGCGCGGATCATGTCGTAGACATCCTCCTTGGCGCCGATGTCGAGACCGCGCGTCGGGTGGTCGAGCAACATGATATCCGAGCCGGCGGAGCGCCATTTGGCAAGCACGACCTTCTGCTGGTTGCCGCCGGAGAGGTTGCTGCAATCGGCGAATTCGGAATGCGCCTTGATCGAGAGCTTCCTAATCCAGTCGCGCGCCAGAGCCCGTTCTTCCGAAACGCGCAGAACGCCGCCGCTCGAATGGTTCTTC
Organism: Shinella yambaruensis; assembly: GCF_050859155.1. Taxonomy (NCBI): domain Bacteria; kingdom Pseudomonadati; phylum Pseudomonadota; class Alphaproteobacteria; order Hyphomicrobiales; family Rhizobiaceae; genus Shinella; species Shinella yambaruensis. The sequence continues at coordinate 570,617 of NZ_CP150638.1, read as the reverse complement.
ATCTGCGAGAGCGTCATGTTCTCGTAGACGTTCATGCCGGCGACGATGCCTTCGATCTTGCGCTCGCGCGGCACATAGCCGACGCCGCGGGCCACCGACTGGCGCGGCGAGAAGGCGGCGGCGTCCTCGCCCTTGATGCGAAGCCGGCCGGAAGTCGCCGTCAGCATGCCGTAGATCGTGCGCAGGATCGCCTCGCGGCCGGAACCCTCCGTTCCGACGAGGCACAGGACCTCGCCGGCATGCAGCTTGAGGGAAATATCCTGGATGCGGCCGGGCAGGCCGACACGCTCCATCTCGACCAGCACCTTCGCTGCGTCATACGGTTTCTGCAGGTGCTCGCGGTAGTATTCCTTGTCGACGTTGCGGCCGACCATCTTGTGCTGGATGGCCTCGGCCGCCGCCCCGCCACGTTCGACGACGTCGACCACCTCACCGTCCTTCATGACGTAGATGCGGTCCGAAAGGTCCATGACTTCGTCCATGCGGTGCGAGACGAAGATGAAGGAGGCGCGCGTCGTCAGTTCGCGGACGAGCTTGAAGAGCAGCTGCACCTCGTCCTTCGACAGGACCGATGTCGGCTCGTCGAGCAGGATGACGAGATCGCCATCGACCCGCTCCTCCAGCGTCAGAACCTTGGCGAGCTCGACGAGCTGGCGCTGGGCGAAGGAGAGTTTCGACGTGACCATTGCAGGGTCGATGCCGAGCTTCACCTTCGCAAGTTGCGCCTTCGCCGCCTTCGCCATCGCCTTCCAGTCGACGACCCCGAAGCGGACGAACTGGCGTTCGTAGCCGAGGAAGATGTTCTCCATGACCGTGAGGTTGGGGATCAGGGACTGTTCCTGGAACACCATCCCGATGCCCTTCTCCATCGCCTGGCGCGGATTGGCGAAGCGGACGGACGACCCCTTGATCAGGATCTGGCCGCCATCCGGCTGGTAGGCGCCGTAGATGACCTTCATCAGGGTCGACTTGCCGGCGCCGTTCTCGCCGACGAGGCCGACGATCTCGCCGCGCCTGATATGGAAATCGATGGCCTTCAGCGCGTGAACACCGGGGAATTTCTTGTCGACGGCTTTCAGCTCGTACATGGCGCGCCTCACTTGACGAAGGAAAGCATCTTGCGGTCGGTCGAAAGCACGACGGCAAGGATGACGAGCAGGCCGAGCACGCCGGCTTGCAGGAAGTCCGGCAGCCCGATGACGACCATGCCGTTGTCGATGACATTGACGATCAGCACGCCGACGAGCGCATTCCACACGCCGCCGATGCCGCCCCACAACGCAACGCCACCAACGACCACGGACGTGATGGAAACGAACATGAAATTGGCGCCCGTCACGGATTCCGCCTGCCCGATGCGGGCGACGACGAGGACCGCCGCGATGGCATAGAAGACGCCGGCCAGCGCGAAGCCCGTGACGCGGACGCGGGTGACATTGAGACCGGAGGCATGGGCAAGGTCCTCGCCGCCGCCGACGGCGTAGAAGTTGCGGCCGAGCGTCGTGTGGGTCTGGATGAACCAGCCGACGAGCAGGAAGAAGGCCGCGACATAGACCATCAGCGGGAAGCCGAGCCAGCGCACCGTGAGCAGGCCGCGGAAAGCCGCATCGCTGACCTTTACGATATCGCCACCGGTGAGCAGGATCGCGGCACCCGTCCCGACGAAACCCATGGCGAGGCTCGCCATGAAGGACGGGATCTTCAGCTTCACATGCACCAGCCCGTTGAGAAGCCCGATCAGGCCGCCGAGGGCGAGCGTTAACGGGATGGCAATCCAACCGAGCCCGGCGAGCGAGCCGCCGAGTTGGGCGAAGATGAAGGCGAAAGAGACCGCCGTGAGCGAGACCGTCCCCTCCATGGAAAGGTCGATCGAGCCCATGACGATGATGAAGGTGACGCCGACGGCGACCATCAGGGCCGGGGACGCCGCAATCGCGATGCGGGCAAAGTTCCGCAGAGAGAAGAATGTCGGATTGAGCGCGGTGAAAAAGATCACCAGCGCAAGCAGCACCAGCAACGGCGCCCACTTGATCAAGGTTTCGCGCGATATGCGACGTGTCACGTCAGACACCCCTCTTCCCGATGAATTTTAGGGAGTGCGGCGGCAGCGCTTCTGGCTGCCGCCGAGTTCGCTGAAGGATCAGTACTGGATCTGGCCGTTCGACGGCCCCCAGAAGTCCTTCCAGTCATAGGCCGGAACGGAGTCGAGGTACTTCGCCTTGAATTCCGCCGCATCCCTGGCCGTGACGAGGATCGTCGGGCCGTAGAATTCGCGGTGCTCCTTCGGCTCCTCGGAAGGCTTGAAGGTGCCGATGGCGGCATGGTAGGCGAGCGCCGCGCTGATGCCGCCGCCCCAGTGGGGATTGGTGAAGACTGTGGCGAGCAACTGGCCGTCCATAACCATCTGCACGGCTTCCGGATTGCCGTCATAGGCAACGATCGGCATGTCCTCGATGCCCTCGGCGCGCAGCGCCTCGATGACGCCATAAGCGATATTGTCGTTGGCGCAATGCACGCCCTTGATCTTGTCGCCGTAGCGCGTGAGGAAGGAAGCCATCAGGGCGGCGCCCTTCTGGGTGTCCCAGTCGGCCGGCTGCGCGTCGAGCAGCTCGATGTTCGGGAAATCCTTGAGCGCATTCTTGAGGCCGGCAAGGCGCTCGACGGCCGGATTGTTGGCCGCGATGCCGCCAAGGTGAACGACGCCGCCTTCCCCGCCCATGGCCTCGAACAGGATGCGGGCCGTCTCCTCGGCGGGCTTCACATCGGACCAGGTCATGTGGGCGACATAGTTGTCACCGAAGTCCCAGGGGTGCAGGTCGTCGGTCTTGTTCCAGATCGTCGAAATGTAGGCGCCAGCCGCCTGGACCGCCTCGACGACGGGGCGGGCGTTCGGGCTGTCATTGGCATCGCAGGCAATGGCGCAATTGCCGTTGTTCTTGGCGAGGAAGGCCTTGATGTCGGAGAGCGACTTCTCGGTCGAGCCCTCGTTGATCAGGCTGACGAGCGCGCTCTTCGGCTTGCCGAGCGATTCCACGAAGGCTTCGCCGCCGGAAACGACCGAGTTCCAGTAGGCGGACGCCCTGTCACGATAGCTCCAGGCGATCGCCGGGTCCGTCAGCGCCGCCGCGGCGGTGCCGCCGCCGAAAACACCCGGCACCGCGGCCGCGCCGAAACCGGCCGCCGTGGCGAAAAGAAAGTTGCGGCGGCTGATTGTTTCCCGCTCGATGAAATCCTTGATGAAGGTCGACATTGGCTCCTCCGGCTCCCGTTTGAAAATGCAGCTTGCGTTAGGGCAGATCTGGCAGGCCACACCGTACGGATGCCTCCGATCCGCAATGTGCGCTGCGCCATTAACGCACTAACTAGTTACTGCATTATTGCCATCGCCGTCAAGTGGGATACACTGGCCTGGAGCGCGCCGCACGGTTCGTCTGTTTTCGACGACGCGCGATTCGTGCATATATGACCGAGACAGTGGAAACCTTGACCGCGGCGGAGAACAGTTTTGACAACGACAGGCGACCAGCAGGAAAAACCAGGCCGCAAGCCGCGCATCCGCGACGCGGAGGCCACCAAGGCCCGCATTCTCGAGGCCGCCAAAAAAGAGTTCGCGAAGAACGGTCTGGGTGGTGCGAGAGTTGATGACATCGCCGAAAAGGCGAAAGCCAACAAGCGCATGATCTACCACTATTTCGAAAGCAAGGAGGGGCTGTTCCAGACCGTCCTGGAAGAGGCGTATCTCGACATCCGCAGCGCAGAGCAGAAACTCCACCTGGAGGATCTCGATCCGAAGGCCGCGCTCGAACAGCTGGTTCGCTTTACCTGGGAATATTACCTCAAGAACCCAGAGTTTCTCACCCTCGTCAACAGCGAGAACCTGCACCGCGCGAAGCACCTGAAAAAATCGGAAATCGTCAAGTCCTCCAGCCGCAAGCTTGTCGGCATGGTCTCGAACATCCTCGACCGTGGCGTGAAGGCAGGCGTCTTCCGCGGCGGCATCGATCCGGTGCAGCTCAACATCACGATCGCCGCCGTCGGCTACTATTATCTGACGAACCGCTTCACCGGTTCGATCATCTACGAGCGGGACCTGATGGCCAGGGAAGCCTTGGAGCAGCGCATCCGGTTCAACATCGAAACGATCACGCGCCTGGTCGCCGTTTGACATGACCTGTCTGCGCCGCACGCCATGAAGCGATCCGGAATCAAGGACGTTGCTGCGGCAGCAGGCGTATCGGTCGCAACGGCATCCTACGTGCTCTCGGGAACCGGGCGCTCCTCCGAGGCGACGCGCAAGCGCGTGCTGGCGGCCGCCAACGCACTCGGCTTTATTCGCGACGCCTCGGCGGCACGTCTGCGCACCGGCAAATCGAACCTCGTCGGCGTCATTCTCAACAATATCATCAATCCATTCTTCAGCGAGCTCGTAGCCTCGCTGGAAGCCACCGTCTACGAAGCGGGAGGGCTCACGCTTCTGGCGACCGCCCAGAACGACCCGGTTCGGCAAGAGCAGCTTTTGGCCTCGATGGTGGCGCAGGGCGTCGGCAGCGTCATCCTGTCCCCTGTCCACGGGACCGCATTGGCTGACCTGGCCCCCATGCTCGGTCACGGACTGCCACTCGTCCTGTGCGTTCGCGACCTGGCCGGCAGCCAGGCGGCGTTTGTCGGCGTCGACGACGAAAAATCCGGTTACCTGGCGGCCAGCTGCCTGCTTGCCGCCGGGCACCACTCGATGGTTTTCATCGGTGGCTATCCCCACACCAGCACCTGGGACGGCCGTTGCGCCGGCATCCGGCGGGCACTTGCCCGCGCCGGTTTGCCGGAAGCGGCGTGCCGGCTGGTTCCGGGCCTCATGCATCCCGATTTCGCCGAGGAGAAGATGCTTTGGCTGGCATCCCAAGGCATCCTGCCGAATGCCGTGATCTGCTTCAACGACGACCAGGCCTCAGGCGCCTATCGCGCGTCCCGCAAATTGGGCATGATCGTGGGACGCGATATCTCGATCGTCGGCTTCGACAACATTCCGCAGGGTCGCATCCTTGAGCCGGAACTGACGACCGTCGATATCCGACCGGCGCTGATCGGACAAATGTCTGCTGAAATTGCCCTTCGCCGCGTCTTCTCGAGCACCAACACCGCCCCTCGCCATCGGCTCGAACCAATCCTCGTTCAGCGGAAATCCGTCATCACGGCCTGAATCGCACATTCGCCTGCGCTTTCCCCTTGACTGCGAGCTCCGTTTGGTTAATCGTTTCAAGTAACGGACTAGTTACATACTAATGAGGAAGGCGATGGACGCGGATTACATTGTCGTCGGTGGAGGCTCGGCCGGATGTGTGATCGCCGCACGGCTGACGGAAGATACCGACATGACCGTCCTCCTGCTGGAGGCAGGCCCGCGCGACCGGTCCGTCCTGTTCCATTGGCCGGCCGGCTTTGCCAAGATGACGAAGGGCATTGCGAGTTGGGGCTGGTCCACCGTGCCGCAAAAGCACCTGCGCGATCGTGTGCTCTGGTTCACCCAGGCAAAAGTCATCGGCGGCGGATCGAGCATAAACGCGCAGATCTATACCCGCGGCAACCGCCGGGACTACGATGCCTGGGCCGAGGAGCACGGCTGCCTTGGCTGGGCCTATCGCGATGTCCTGCCCTACTTCAAGCGCGCCGAGGGAAACGAGCGGTTTTCCGAGCCCTTCCACGGCACGAACGGCCCGCTCGGCGTGTCGATGCCGCGCGCCGCGCTGCCGATCTGCGAGGCCTTCGTGCGCGCCGGGCAGCAATGGGGCATGCCCTACAATCCCGATTTCAACGGCCGGCATCAGGCAGGCGTCGGCTTCTATCAGCTGACACAGCGGGATGTTCGCCGCTCGTCTACCGCCGGAACCTATCTTCGCGACGCCGAGCCGCGAAGGAACCTGACGGTCGAGACCAACGCTCAGGTACGGCGCATTCTCGTTGCCGCCGGCCGCGCGACCGGCGTCGAGATGATGGACGGAACCGTACATCATGCCCGCCGCGAGGTGATCCTGACGGCAGGCGCCATCGGCTCTCCGCGCCTCCTGATGCTCTCGGGCATCGGGCCTGCCGATCATCTGCGCGTGGCAGGCGTTGAAGTCCTGCACGACCTGCCGGGGGTTGGCGAAAACCTGCAGGACCATATCGACATCTGCGTGCTCGCCGAATGCACGGGGCCGCACTCCTATGACGGGGTGCTCAGGCCGGACCGGATGATCGCCGCCGGCCTGCAATATTTCGCCCTCAAATCCGGGCCGGTGGCCTCCTCCCTCTTCGAGACGGGCGGCTTCTGGTATGCCGATCCGGATGCCTCCTGGCCGGACATGCAGTTCCATCTCGGCCAGGGCTCCGGCATCGAAAAGGGCATCGCCACGATCAACGGCTGGGGCGTCACCCTCAATTCCGCCCTCATGCGCCCCCGATCGCGCGGCACGGTGCGCCTTGCCTCTTCCGATCCCGCGGCCGCGCCGCTGATCGACCCGAACTACTGGTCCGATCCCTACGATCGCGAAATCTCGCTGCGCGGGCTGGAAATGGCCCGCGAGATCCTGCGCCAGCCGGCACTGCGCCCCTATCTGCGCCGCGAGGTGCTGCCGGGCGACGGGGTGAAAGACCGCGAGGCCCTGTTCGATTACGCCTGCCGCATGGCAAAGACCGATCATCATCCGGTCGGCACCTGCCGGATGGGCACGGACGACATGGCGGTGGTCGATCCGGAGCTGCGCGTGCGGGGTATTGCCGACCTCCGGGTCTGCGACGCCTCCGTCATGCCGCAGATCAACTCGTCGAACACCAACGCCCCCACGATCATGATCGGCGAAAAGGCCAGCGATCTCATTCGCGGCCTGCCGCCCCTGCCGGCGGCGGACCTGTCGCAAGAGCATGGTCGCAAACGGGAATTGGCCTGATTTATCCAAGGAAGGGGAGGAATTCATGAAAGTCTACGGAATGCAGCATGTGGGCTTCACGGTGCCCGATCTCGACCAGGCGGTGGCGTTTTTCACAGGGCTGTTCGGTGCGGTGGAATGCCTGTCCACCGGCCTCATCGATGTGGATGACGAATATATGCGGCGGCGTCTCGGTGTGACGTGCAACGCGCGCATCGAGGACATCAAGGTGCTGCGCGTCGGCAACGGCGCCAATCTCGAACTCTTCAAGTACTCCGGCGATGCCGAGCCTGACGCCCCGCTCAAGCGCAACAGCCAGCCCGGCGGCTATCACCTGGCCTTTCAGGTGGACGACTGCAATGCGGCGGCCGCCCGGCTTCGCGCGGCAGGCGTCGAGGTGCTGGACGGGCCGACCTATATCGACGGAGGTCCCATGGAAGGCCTGACCTGGTGTTACCTGAAGGCGCCCTGGGGCCAGTTCCTCGAAATCGTCAGCATGGCGGGTCCCCTGGGCGCCGAGCGGGCGGGTGGTCCCGCACAGTGGTCTCCCGCAACCGATTGATATCGCAATATGCGGCCCCGTACCGCATGGCGTTTCGCCAATTGGTGAAACGTTTCAACAACGGGACTCAACAGGAGGAGAAAATGGGTAGAATGCGAACTCTGGCTTATGCCGTGGCACTCTGCATGGCGACAGCAGGCGCGGCGATGGCCGAAAAGCCATTCGAAGGCGTCGAGCTGAAAATGCTCGGCATCGGCGATACGTCAGTCACCCGCCTTGCCCCGATCGTCGGGGAATTCGAGGCCTTGACCGGCGCGAAGGTGCAGATCGACATGTTTCCCTATCCGGGGCTCGTCGACAAGATCATCATAGAAGCAAGTTCCGATTCGCCGTCCTATCAGTTGCTCTGGGTCGACAGCCCCTGGGTCGGCATGCTCGGCGAGGCCGGCGCACTCGTCGACCTGACGGACCTCGCCAGGCGCGATGCCGCAGACATCAAGCTCGACGACATCATCCCGATCCAGTTGCAGGAAAACACCTGGCAGGGCCAGCTTCTCGCTTTTCCCGCCTCCGGCATGACCTGGCTCAACCAGTACCGCGCCGACCTCTTCGAAAATCCCGGGGAACAGGCCGCGTTCAAGGCGAAATACGGCTACGACCTCGCCGCCCCGACGACATGGGACCAGTATCGCGACATCGCCGAATTCTTCACCCGCAAGAAGGGCGAGAACGCCGGCGGCAAGCCGCTCGAAAACGATCTCTACGGCGCCAGCCAGTCCTACAGCCGCGTCCAGGGCGCCATCACGCATGACTATTTCCCGTTCATGCGCTCGTTCGGCGGCGACTATTGGGACCCGCAGACCGGTCTTTGCGCCATGACGGGCGAACCGCACATCAAGGCGGCCGAATACATGAAGTCGCTGATCCCCTTCAACCCTCCGGACTATCTCGGCCTGATGTGGGACATCCAGTCCGGCTACATGGAGCGCGGCGAGGCTGCTCAGGCCGCCTATTGGTCGGTCCGCTCCGTGCGGCTCACCAACCCCGCGGAAGCCAGGCTCGCGGAAATCGGCAAGGCCGGCTTCGCGGCCAATCCGACGGACGACGGCAAACCGGAGCCGACCTATACCGGCGCGCTCTCCTTCGCCATCAACGCGAAAGTCTCCGACAAGGAAAAGGAAGCCGCCTGGGCCTTCATCAAATGGTCCACGAGTGAAGACCTGATGCGGCGCTTCGCCACCGAGGGCAACGGCGTCAGCCAGTTCCGCAAGGCGATCCTCGCCGATCCGGACCTGCAGCAGAAATACCCCTACTACAAGGTTCTGCTCGACAGCCAGGCCAATGCCAAGCGCCGCATCTTCCACCCGTTCTACCAAGATGTCGAGGAGACCTTCGGCGTCGAGCTGAACAAGTTCATGGCCGGCGAGACCGCAACGGCTGCGGAAGCGCTGACCACGGCGTGCAATGCGGTCAATTCGCGCCTGAAGATGTTCCCGGTCGAAACGCGCCTGCGCTGGATCAACGACGTGCCGGCGAAGGTCCTTGCGGACTGACGCGCACGTTCGCCGCGCCGCCCCAGCCTCCCCGGGGCGGCGCTTCCCGGAGCATTTCCAGCAAAGTGCGGCACGCGGTTTTGCGTCCGGGAATGCGTCAAAACAAGAGGATAATGCCGGAGTTCCGCCATGGCCTATCAAGCAACGCGCAACAGGCGCATCTTCGTTCTCTTCCTGCTGCCCGTCGTCGCAGTCCTGTTCCTCACGACGATCTATCCGATGCTCTATGCGGGCTGGCTGTCGTTTCGCAATTACGACCTTGCCAAACCCTTCATTCCGCGCATCTTCGTCGGCTGGGCGAACTATGCCGAGATCCTGTCCTCGGGCACGTTCCTGCATGCGCTCGTCACGACGCTGAAGCTGATGGCAATGACGCTCTCCATCCAGCTCGTGCTCGGCGTCGGCATCGCGCTTCTCGTCACGCAGCGCCTGCCCGGCATGGGTATGGCGCGCACGCTTCTGCTCATCCCCATGATGATTTCGCCCGTCATCGTGGGGCTCGTCTGGCTGTTCCTCTATTTCCCTGAACTCGGCTATCTCAACTATTTCCTCAGCCTCGTCGGCCTTTCCGGCGTCGGCTGGATCACCACCACGACCTGGGCGCTCTGGGCGATCGCCATAGCCGACATCTGGCAATGGACGCCCTTCATCATGATGGGCACGGCCGCCGCGCTGCATTCGCTGTCGCCCGAGCCCTACGAGGCGGCGATGATCGACGGAAACTCGCGCTGGGACGTGTTCTGGCGCGTGACGCTGCCACAGCTGAAGCCCGTTCTGATCAGCCTGATGTTCCTGCGCGCGATCGACGCCTTCAAGATCTACGACATCATCTTCGTGCTGACGAAGGGCGGGCCGGGCGACTCCACCGAAGTGCTCTCCATGTTCATCTATCGCGAGTCCTTCACCTTCTGGCGCATGGGCATGGGCGCCGCGGCGTCCTTCGTCTCGCTCGCCATCATCACGGTCCTCGTCACCTTCTTTTTCAAATCGCTGAACCGCGACCGCTCGGCGCTGGAGTAGCCCCATGAACAAGCCTTCGACCCGTCAGGCCATCCTCGTCTACCTGCTTCTCGCGGTGGTGCTGATCGTCTTCCTGACGCCGATCTACCTCGTCGCATCCTCCTCGGTGAAGCCTGCGCCCATCATGTTCCAGAAGCCGCCGGCCTTCTTCTTCACGCCGACCTGGGAACACTACCATGTGCTCTTCACCGAGCGTCCATTCCTGAAGTTCATCGGCAACAGCCTGATCGTCGCCCTCGGCTCGACGGCGATCAGCCTCGTCTTCGGTTCGCTCGCGGCCTATGCCATCAGCCGCATACGCCACAGGCGAATGAACGACGTGGCCTTCTGGATCCTGTCGCTGCGCATGTTCCCGCCCATCACGGTGGTCGTGCCCTACTACATCATCTTCAAGACTGCCGGCCTCCTCGACACGCCGCTGGCGCTGATCATCGTCTATTCCACCGCCAACATCCCGCTGGTCGTGTGGCTGATGAAAGGTTTCTTCGACGAGGTGCCGTCGGCACTCGAAGAGGCGGCGATGGTCGACGGCTACGGCATCATCGAGACCTTCTGGCGCGTGACGTTGCCGCTCGCGGCACCCGGCCTCGCGGTCTCGGCGGTGTTCTGCTTCATCTTCTCGTGGAACGAGTTCCTCTTCGCCCTGATGCTCACAGGCTCCAGGGCTCAGACCGCTACCGTCGCCGTCATGTCCTTCTGGTCATCCGATGCCGTCCAGTGGGGCCGCATCATGGCGGGTTCCTTCATCATCCTCATCCCCGGCGTCGTCTTCGTCCTGACCTGCCAGCGCTGGCTGGTCCGCGGCCTGACGATGGGCTCAGTCAAGTAAGGAGGGGCGCATGTCGTCCATTGCACTGGAAAAAGTGGTCAAGCGCTACGGCGCCTTCGAGATCGTCCACGGCATCGACCTTGCCATAGACAAGGGGGAATTCGTCGTGCTTCTCGGCCCGTCGGGCTGCGGCAAGACCACGACGCTGCGCATGGTCGCAGGCCTGGAGGACGTCTCCGACGGAAAGCTCTCGATCGGCGGGCGGGTCGTCAACGACGTGGCGCCCAAGGATCGCGGCGTCGCCATGGTGTTCCAGAACTATGCGCTCTACCCGCACATGACCGTACGGCAGAACATGGAGTTCGCCCTGCGTCCGCTGAAGCTCGCCCCCGGCGAAGTCGACCGGCGCGTTCGGGAGACGGCCGCCATCCTCGGTCTCGACGCCCTGTTGGCGCGCAAGCCTTCCGCACTATCGGGCGGCCAACGGCAACGCGTCGCGATGGGGCGGGCCATGGTGCGCACGCCCGAGGTCTTCCTCTTCGACGAGCCGCTGTCGAACCTCGACGCGAAACTGCGCACGCAGGTGCGCTGGGAGATCGGCAAGCTGCACAAGCGGCTCGGCACCACCATCCTCTACGTCACCCACGATCAGGTGGAGGCCATGACGCTGGCCGACAAGATCGTCATCATGCGGGACGGTCATGTGGAGCAGGTGGGCAGCCCGGAGGATGTCTATACCCGCCCCGCCAACACCTTCGTCGCGACGTTCATCGGCAGCCCCGCCATGAACCTGGTGCCGGCGCGCCTGATGGGTGGAAAGCTGCAGGCCGAAGCCTTCACGCTCCCCCTGCCAGACCGCTTCTCCGGCCGCACCGCAGAGGGCCAGGCCGTGCTCATCGGCATAAGGCCATCGGATGTCACGCTGACCACCGCCGACAACCCGGGCGCCCTGCGCGCCACCGTCGAAGTGACCGAGTATCTCGGCGATGACGCGCTCCTCGACCTCAGGGTCGGCCCGCATGAGATGATCGCCCAAGTTCCTGCCGTCAACCGGCCAGGAAACGACGCGTCGGTCCATGTCACCTTCAACGCGGCCGGCCTGCATCTCTTCGATGCGGCGACCGGCGGCACGCTCCTCTCCTGAAAGCCTCGCCCATGCCAATGGAAATCATCATCCCCTCCCGCCGGACCTTCCAGCTCCGGCCCTATGAGGACCAGCCGCTGCAACGCGGCGAGATACGAGGGCGAACGCTGTGCACGCTGATCAGCCAAGGCACCGAGATCGGTTGGGCCAATGGCGACGCCTTTCCGGTCCGGCCGGGCTATGCCGCAGTCTTCGAGGTCGAGGAGGTCGGCGAAGGCGTGACCGGCGTGACGCGCGGCGAACGGCGCTTTGCGATGGGTTACCATCGATCGAGCCAGACCCACGCGGCCGAACACACCCTGCCGCTGCCGGACGGCATGGCACCCGACACCGCCGTCATCGCACGGCTGATGGGCGTGTCGATGACCACCCTGATGACGACAAGGGCCCGCCCGGGCGATCGTGTCGTCATAACAGGCGCCGGCCCCGTCGGCTTCCTCGCCGCCCATCTGTTCCAGATCTGCGGCTACCGCGTCACGGTGGTCGATCCCGACGCCGTGCGCCGGGAACAGCTCGCCCGCAGCGGCATCAGCGATACGCGTTCGGCCATGCCGCTGGACGATCCCGATCTCGCCGGCCGGGTCGCGCTGGTGGTCGACTGCTCGGGCCACGAGGGTGCCGTGCTGGAAGGCTGCCGCATCATCCGCCGCATGGGAGAAGTGGTCCTCGTCGGCGTTTCCTGGCGCAAACATACCGATCTGACGGCCCATGACGTGCTCAATGCCGTCTTCTTCAACCACGTCACCTTGCGCTCGGGCTGGGAATGGGAACTTCCCATGCACGCCCGCAGCTTTCTCTGGGAGGAACTGCTTGAAGGCTACAACAATGCGCCGCACTCGATTTTCAGCGGCTTGTCCCGTGCCCTGGACTGGCTCGCCGAAGACAAAATCCCGCTTCATGGCCTGGTTCATCATGCAAAGCCGGACGATCCGGCCACGCTCTACGGGGACATCATGGCACGGCATATCGTCGAACCATTCATCGTGCTGGATTGGTCGCAGACGGCTGACCGATAGCCTCGAAGGATGGCTGCGATACCCTGTGCCACAGCCATCCATGATCAAATACACGAAAGCTGATGAACCACGCACAAGCTACGAAAAAACAATCTGGGAGCCAGGGAATGGAGGAAAGCCGGCCATCATTTCTATATTCTGGCCCTCTCGAAGGCCGCCCATGCCTCTTCGAACTTTCCGATATCAAAGTCGTCTCTTCGCGCCGGCTCCAGAATGAAGGTTTCGCTCTCCCGCATCTTTTCGATCGCCGTCTCGAGTTCGGGCAGTACCTCGGGCGGCACCACCACGGCACCATGACGATCCGCGTGAAGGAAATCACCCGGTGCAACCGACAAGCCGAAGACGGTAACGGGCGTGTCGAAATCGACGACATGAACGAAACCGTGACTTGGCCCGATGGATCCGGCGAGCACCTGGAAATCCGGCGCGAGATCGTCGAGATCCCGCATGACCCCGTTGGTGATCGCACCCGACAGCTTCAGTCCCTTGTGAACCGTCGTGTTGACCTCTCCCCAGAACGCGCCGATGGCGGCGGCGCCATCGAGGTCTTCGATGACCGTGACCGCCGGTCGCGGTCCCGCCGCCATGTAGCGGTAATAGTCCATCCGCCGGCGGCGGATCACGTCGGGAGCCTCGGTTGACGGGTGAACCGCACGAATTCTCGCCGTCCTTGCATAGCCGAAAAATGCCTTGAGACGAGGCTGCGCCGTAAGAACGGTGCCCCGGGTGAACCCCTGGAAGCCGCGCCTGCCCTGCGCGACCTCGATCGCGTTGCAGACCGTGGGCGTATCGACGGAGGCCAGCAGGTTTTGAAGTGAAGCATCGAGTGTCATGGATGAACCTCCTTGAGATCGCCGGGCGACGGGGACTGTCACCGGACGAGCCAATGCGCGAGCGCCGACGAAACGGCGCCGGGCTGTTCGATCGTGGTGAGGTGCCCGGCCTGCTCGACCACGACGAGCTCGGAACGGGGCAAGAGCCGCGCCATCTCCTCGTGCCGGCGCGGGGGACACAGCCGATCCTCCGCCCCGCAGAGAACAAGCGTCGGACCGGAGTAAGAGCGGAGCGTCTCGGTCTGGTCGCGTCGGTCCCGCAGGGCGATCGACTGGCGCTCGAAGAGAGCCGGCCCGAGCGCCGTCGCCATGTCGAGGACCAATTCGAGCAGCGGTTGCTTGTCGGCATTGGCGGCGGCGAAATAGGCGGGGCGCATCTCCTCGACGATGACGGCGGCAAGCCTGCCGTTGCGCGCATCGTCGATCTGCCGGTTCCGGATCGGCAAGCGCTCCGGCAGATCCGCGTGATGGTTCGTGTCGAGCAGCGCCAGCCGCTCGATCCGTTCCGGTGCCTGCCGCACCATCTCCATCGCCACGATGCCGCCCATGGAAAGCCCGGCGAGGCGAAGCGGCCCCGGATGCCGGTCGAGAAGCATGCGGGCAAGTCCCTCGATGCTCGGCGGCCCGTCGAGCCGGGCGCAGATCACCTCGGCCCCGCCGGCGAGCGCCGCAGCCTGATGTGCGAAAAGGCGCTCGTCGCACATCAGGCCGGGTATCAGGAGCAGCGGCGCGCTCACGCGGCCAGCTTGTGCGTCGGGCCGGCGGGGTCGTCGGTGTTGCGGACGCGGTAGAGGCTGGCCTCCCCTGTCATGGACGGCACGAGCGCGTGCTCCAGTCCGGGCGGCACGGCGCAGGTGTCGCCGGGCGCAAGGACGGCTTCGCCGCCCTGCCACGACAGTTTCCAGTGACCGCGCATGACCATGAGAACCTCGTGCGAGGGGGTCGTGTAGGGCGTTTCGGGAATGGAACCGCGGCCGAGCAGCTCGACCTCGAAGCCCGGGCGGTCGCGCAGCATGCCCTCGGCGCCGATCACCCTGGCCGGCTGGCGATCCGCCAGCGCCATCATGTCCCAGTAGCGGCCGACATAGTGCGGCACGACATCGAGGGTCGTCGGCTCGGGGAAGGCCTTCAGCTCTTCATCCGTCAGGAGCGGCATGGGCGGCACGCCGTCCGGCAGGGACTGTCCCTTCTTGGAATCGTAGAGCTTGCCGTTCTTGCCGAGCACCAGGCCGTGGTCCCGCGCATCCTCGATGACCTGCGGCGCCCAGATGACGCCGCCGCCGGCATCGTCACCGCCGAGTATGGCCATGATCATCCCGTAATCGGTGCCGATATTCTCGAAGCCGCGGAAGATCCCGGTCGGAATGTTGAAGATGTCGCCTTCCTCGAGCACGACCTCGCCGGCCGTTCCATGGCGGCCCCAGAAGAAGCGCCAGCGCCCCTTGAGCACGAAGAAGACCTCGGCCGTGCGATGTGAATGCAGCGAGTTGCGGCATTTGGGCGGCTGGCCGGCCGCGCCGATGTTGAAGCCGGGCGTCTCGCGAATGTGGATATGCTGGTCCGGGCTCTCCGACACGCCGGCGCCGATGATGGTGAAGTTCTCCTTCTGGTTCGAACCCGGCGTATGGGCGTCGATGAAGGCGGTCTTGCACGGTTTCAGCTCGCCATAGCGCACGATGCGCCGTTCCATTTCCTGAGGTGTCATGTCTCTCATCCCGTCTTGAGGGCGATCTGCTTCCAGATCGCGGTTTCGTCGAAGATCACGAATTCGCGCTTGAGGCCGTAGGGGCCGAATTCCGCATGCGACATGCCCATGATGTGGACCTCCGCCTTTGTCGGCGCGCCGAAGCCGCCCCAGCCGTCATGGGTGCCCGTCAGCGACCACCGGAGCGCCGCGCGCGGCGGCATTGCCGCATCGGTCCGGCCGATGACGTGGTGGATCTCGAAGCGGGCATCGGGAAACGCCGCGCGCAATTCCATCCAGAAGCGATCCGCCGCGCCCCGGCCATGGGCGGTGACGCCGCCGGGCAGGTCGAGCTGGCAGGCGCGGTCGTAGACCTTCGGAATGACCCTGAAATCGGCCGCCATGATCGCGGAAAGGAAGTCCGCGTAGTCCTTGCCGACCGGATGGTCGTTGCCGCGGCCCTTGTAGTCGCCGGCCATGTCGATCTCGGGCGTGAACGGCTTGACGCAGGCCTCCGGCCCCCCTTCGCGCTCGATCAGGTCGATCGCGAACTGCTTGGGATCCCAGCCGAGCTGGCGCACGATCGCCCCCTGGTCCCGGATCAGCCATTCGTCGTAGATCATGTTGTCGCGCGCGGCGCAGTCCGCGATGATCCGGTAGGTCAGGGACTTGCCCGAGGCTCTGCCATAGACGCCGTCGCCGAGATGGGTGGCGGTCGAAAGCAGGCGGTGCGAGGACAGCAGCGTGCCGTCCTCGTCGCTGCCCGACCAGATGACGTCTTCGCCCAGGAGCTGGCGGTCCGGAAATTCCGCAAGCGTCGCCATGGTGGCGCCGATGACGTTCCGGTTGCCGCGAACCACCGAGGCCGGCGAGCGCACGACGATGTCGGGCGCGTAATACCGGTGCAGGGTGGCAATGCCGCGATCTTCCCAGATCTCCTTGGTGACACCGAGGATGTAGTCGGGGAAATCCCTGAATTTCTTGTCAAATCCCTTGAGGGGCATGCGGTCTCCTAACCGGCGGTCCAGCCGCCATCGATAAGAAGGGAAGTTCCGGTGATGAGCGTCGCGGCGTCCGACGCCAGGAAGACGACGGCACCCATGATGTCTTCGATCTCGCCGACCCGGCCGAGCTTGATCTTCTCGGTGATCCATCGCGTCCGCTCGGGGTTGGCGAAGGTCTGCTCGGTCAGCGGCGTGCGGATGAAGGTCGGGCAGATCGTGTTGACCCGGATGGCGTGCGGCGCCCATTCGATCGCCACCGCCTTGGTCATGCCTTCGAGCGCATGTTTCGACGCCGCATAGACCGAGCGGTCGACCCCGCCGACATGGCCCATCTGGGACGAGATCGTGACGATCGATCCGCCGCGGCCGCGGGCGATCATGCCGCGCGCGACTTCAGCCGCCGAGAAATGCGCCGCCCGCCAGTTGATGGCCGAAACGCTGTCGAAATCGGCGACCTGCGTCTCCAGCGCGGGACCATGGCGCGCAGTCCCCGCGCTGTTGACATAGATGTCGAAGGGTTCGAGCCCGCCGATGGCGTCCCGCATCGCGGCGATATCCGCGATGTCGAACGCTATCGCTTCGGCCTTTCCGCCTTCCGCGCCGATTGCCCTCACCACGTCCGCAAGCCGCTCCCGGCCTCGGGCGGCACACACGACATGCGCGCCCGCCGCCGCCAGCGCCGCGGCAGCGCCGAGCCCGATCCCGGACGACGCCCCCGTGACCAGGGCGCGACGGCCATCCAGCCGGAACGACGGCGTGCGTGGCAGGGATGCGGGGGTCATTCGGCGGCCGCTCCGTATGGCACGTTCCGGCCGCCATAGCGGCGCACGCGCACATTGGCCTGCTCCGCATGGCCGACGAAACCTTCCAGCATGCACAGGCGCGAGCAATATTCGCCGATCGTCGCGGCCGCCTCGTCGGTCAGCACCTTCTGGTAGGAATGCGTCTTGAGGAATTTGCCGACCCACAGCCCGCCGGTATATCGGCCGGCTTTCTTGGTCGGCAGGGTGTGGTTTGTGCCGATCACCTTGTCGCCATTAGCGACATTGGTGCGCGGTCCCAGGAACAGCGCGCCATAGGCCGTCATGTTCTCCAGATACCAGTCGTCGCGGTCGGTCATCACCTGCACATGCTCGGAGGCGATGTCATTGGCGACGGCAAGCATCTCCTCATGGCTGTCGCAAAGGACGACCTCGCCGTAATCGCGCCAGGAGGCGGATGCCGTCTCGGCGGTCGGAAGCAGCTTCAGCAGGCGTTCGACCTCGGCCATCGTCGCCTCGGCGAGCCGGCGCGAATTGGTCACCAGCACGGCGGGCGAATTGTAGCCATGCTCCGCCTGGCCCAGCAGGTCGGTGGCGCAGACCTCCGCGTCCACCGTCTCGTCGGCGATGACCATCGTCTCGGTCGGGCCTGCGAAGAGGTCGATGCCGACCCGCCCGAAAAGCTGGCGCTTGGCTTCCGCGACATAGGCGTTGCCGGGGCCGACGAGCATGTGCACCGGCTCGATCGTCTGCGTGCCGAGCGCCAGCGCGCCGACGGCCTGGATGCCGCCCAGCACGTAGATCTCATGCGCGCCGCCGAGATGCATCGCCGCGATGACGGCCGGGTTCGGCGCACCCTTGAAGGGCGGTGTCGCCGCAGCGATCCGCGGCACGCCGGCCACGGACGCGGTCAGCACCGACATATGCGCCGAAGCGACCATCGGGAATTTGCCGCCCGGAACGTAGCAGCCGACCGACTGGACCGGCAGGTTGCGATGCCCGAGGATGATGCCCGGGAGCGTCTCGATCTCGACATCCGTCATCGAGGCGCGCTGCGCTTCGGCAAAGCGCCGGACCTGTGCCTGGGCGAAGCGGATATCCGCCATGTCGCGGGCGGAGACCCGGTTCATCAGGGCCTCGATCTCGGACGCGGTCAGCCGGAAGGCCGGCGGATCGTAGCGGTCGAACTTGACGGACAGCGCGCGGACGGCGGCATCGCCGCGCGCCTCGATATCCGCCAGGATCGCCTCGACATTGGCGCGGACCGTGGCGTCGTCGCCCGACCGCTCCTCCGCGGACTTTCCCTTCTTCAGATACGTGACAGGCATGGTCTCATCCCTGCTTCTTCGGCGGAACCTTCTCGCCGCTGTCATAGGCTTCCCAGCCATGGCCGTTGAACGGATCGACGCCGAGCTGGCGCATCACATGGGGGAAATCGACGGTGACCCAGTTATCGACGATCTTGCCGTCGACGACCTTCCAGAAGTCCATGTAGCGGATCTCGACCCGCTTGCCGGTCGGGGCGATGCCCATGAACTCGCCGGAATGGGTGGCTTCCTGGCGTCCGAAGGCAGCCCCCCACTCGCCGTCGAAGAGACGCGCCTCGTCGACGCAGACCTTGTCGGAGAAGGCGGCCTGGAACGGATGCTGCCAGTTCCGCTGGAATTCCTTGAGGCCCATCTTGGTGCCGCAGCCGGCATTGCCGAGCCAGCGGAAATTCTCGGCGAAGAACTCGCCGATATCGGAGATGCGATGGTCGTTGAGGCCATCGACCATGCCTTCGATCACGGCCTTGGTCTCGGCGGTCTTGCTGTGGTCGTTGTCCTTGGTGAGGACGCCCTGTTCCGGTCTTGAGCCTTTCATGTCAATCAATCCTTTCCTGGATGTTCGATGCGATGCCCGCTGCGGGCATCGAAGAAGTGGCAGATCGAGGCCGGCACGGTGATCCCCACCGGTGCGCCGATCGCGATGCGGAAATCCTTGGGTGTCTTGACCGCGGCGAGCGCCTTGCCGCATTGCACGGTCACCATCGAGGCATCGCCGAGCAGCTCCATGGAATAGACCGGCGCGCTTATCTGGCCGCCCTGGTCCGCCACGCCGGCATCCTCGGCCCGGAAGCCCAGCGTCACCGGACCGTCCGGCATGCCGGCAAGGCCCTCGACCCGCATGTTGGTCGCGGTGAAAACGCCGGACCGGATGTCGCCTTCGATGAGGTTCATGGCCGGCGAGCCGATGAAGCCGGCAACGAAGGTGTTCGCCGGGCGGTCGTAGATCTGCATCGGCGTGCCGACCTGCTGCACGATCCCACGGTTCATGACGACCACGCGGTCGGCGAGCGTCATGGCCTCGATCTGGTCATGGGTGACGTAGATCGTGGTGGTCTTCAGTTCGTGGTGCAGGTTCTTGATCTGGGCGCGCGTCGAGACGCGCAGCTTGGCATCGAGATTGGACAGCGGCTCGTCCATCAGGAAGACGGTCGGCTGGCGCACGATGGCGCGGGCGAGCGCCACGCGCTGCCGTTGACCGCCGGACAGCGCCGCCGGCCGCCGCTCCAGGAAGTCGCCGAGCTCGACCATGGCAGCCGCCCGCATGACGCGTTCATGGTGGGTCTCGCGCGGAACCTTGCGCACCCTCAGCGGGAACCGGATGTTCTCGTAGACCGACATGGTCGGATAGAGGCCGTAGGACTGGAACACCATGGCGATGTCGCGGTCCTTGGGCTCCAGCGTGTTGACCACACGATCGCCGATCCAGATCTCGCCGTCGGAGATGGTTTCGAGACCGGCGATCATGCGCATGGTCGTGGTCTTGCCGCAGCCCGAGGGGCCGAGCAGCACAAGGAACTCCCCGTCGGCAATGTCGAGGCTGAGCGCATCGACGCCGGTGAACCCCGCCCATTTCTTGCTTACATTCTTGAGGCTGATGGTCGCCATGCCGGTTAACCCTTGACTGCGCCGGCGGTGAGCCCGCTGACGATGTGGCGCTGGAAGAAAAGCACGAGGATGAAGAGCGGCACCGTGGCCGAGACGACCGCCGAGACGGCGAACATCACATTGCCCTGCACCTGCGTGCTGCCCATGAAGCTCGCGATCTTCGGCACCATCGTCTGGTTTTCCTGCGAGAGCAGGACGGCGGTGACCGCAAAATCGTTGTAGGCGAGCAGGAAGGAGAACAGGCCGGTGGTGATCACGCCCGGCCACATGACCGGGATGATGACCAGCCGGAACGCCTGGAAGCGTGAACAGCCGTCGACCATCGCGCTCTCGTCGAGGTCCTTCGGGATGGTCTGGAAGAAGGAATTGAGCATCCAGATGGTGAAGGGCTGGTTGATCGCCACGAGCACGATGATCGCCGTGGACAGATAGCCCCAGACACCGAGCTGGAAGAAGGGCAGCAGATAGCCCGACAGCAACGTGATATGCGGCATGGCGCGGAAGATCAGCGCCGCGATCAGGATCCAGAAGGCATAGCGGGCGGTCGAGCGCGACAGGGCGTAGCCACCCAGCGTGCCGAAGGTCAGCGAGATGACCACGACGAAGCCGGTCACGATGCCGGTATTGATGACCGAACGCCAGAACTCGCGTTCGACCCAGGCGCCGTAATAGCCTCGGCCGGTGAAGCTGCTGCCGGTCTCGGCGAGCGTCTGGACGCCGTAGAGCGCATTCAGCCAGTCCTGGCGCGAGAAGAAATCGCCCTGCACCTTGAACGATCCCCAGAGCGTCCAGACGAAGGGGAAGGCCGCCATCAGCAGCCAGAGCGTGATGAAGCCGATCGCGGCCCCGCGCATCCAGGGTGAGGTCTTTGCAGTCAGGACCGACATGGCCAACTCCTCAGTGCCGACGCTTGAAATCGCGCCAGGTCCGCACGAGCACGGGCGCCATGAGAATGCAGATGCCGATGATGGTCAGCATCGAGGTCGCCGCCGCCGAGCCGAAGAGCGGCGCGCCGGTGCTGCGCAGATCGGTGTAGATCGCGTAGGAGAGCGATGTCGCGCTCGCGCCGGCATTGAAGCCGACGATCGGTTCGAAGACGCGGAAATTATCCATCAGCTGGATCAGCCCGACGAAGATCGCAAGCGGCATCAGGTGCGGCAGGACCACGAAGCGAATGCGCTCGAAACGGTTGGCGCCGTCGATCATCGCGCTTTCGAGCGTGTCATGCGGCAGGGTCTGGAGACCGGCATAGAAGACGACGAAGGCGAAGGGGGCCGAGTGCCAGACGCCATAGACCATGAGCGTGATCCAGGTCAGCGTGGGTGACGCCTTGAGCGAGAGGTCCGGATCGTTGAACAGCGCCTGGAGCGACGCTCCGATGATGCCGTTCGCATCGATCATCCAGAACAGGATCAGCGAGCCGATCAGCGGCGTGATGATCATCGGCAGGAGGGAGGCGAAGATCACCGGCCCCTTCACGAAATACGGGAGCGCGTTGACCGCGAGTGCGATCATGAAGCCGAGGATGAGCACCAGCGGCGTGACCACGAACGTATAGGCGAGCGTGAAGCCCAAGGCCTTGTACAGGGGCAGGCTGCCGACGCGCGTCAGGAAATCGATCGGCCCGCTGGCCTCGGCGAATGCCTCACGCACCTCCTTGGCCGCGAGATGCTTGCGGTCCAGATAGGTGCCGAGGCCGTTGAAGCGGCCGAGCGGCTGGTCGCGCCTGAGTTCGGCCGTCGCCGCCTCGTCGACATGGCTTTCCTTCTTGCAGCCGAAGGGGCCGCAATTCTCGGCGGTCACCATGACCCGCTCGTGCTCGATGAACAGCGACTGGACGACAACCGAGACGATCGGAAGGGCGATGAAGATCAGCATCGCCAGGGCTGACGGCAGGATAAACGCAATGAATGTCCGATGCGGCATCGAGCCCTCCCTTTGTGCCGGTTGTGGATCAGGTGTTCGCGGGCGAGGCAGCCTGCCCGCGACGTGGCGGAGCCGGCGCGGCCCTATTTCAGGAAGCCGGCGGCCTGGGCCGCGGCGCTGTAGGTCGCCTCGACGTCGGAAAGCGCCTTGGCGGCGTCCTCCTTGCCCTGCATGAATTCCGCGAGCCCATTGCCAAGCGCGGTGTGCATCAGGCCCATATAGGGTTCCATCGGATAGGGAAGCGCACCGGCATTCGCCGATTCGAGGGTGCCCTGCGCAAGCGGTCCCGGGTTGAAGCCGTCCGCCAGCCAGACCGCCTTGTCGGTATTGGCATTGGCGACCTCCTTGGTCACGCCCGATGCCAGTGCCTTGAAGGTCGCCGCAGCGTCGTCGTCGGAGATGTTGGTCGCCAGCGTGAAACCATCCCACCAGAGCGTCGTGGCGGGGATCGTGCCGCCGGCGACCGTCGGTGCGGCGGCGAACTTGATGTTGCCGGTGATCTCGGGCTTCGAGCCCTCCCCATCCGTCACCGCGCCGGCGCGCGAGCCCCAGAAGTTCGCCATGGCGACGTTTCCGGCCTCGAATTCGGCCTGGAGCGCGTTGGAATCGAAGGTCAGGTAGTCCGGGTTCATGTAGGCGCTCAGCGCCTTCATCATCTCCAGCGCCGCCACACCCTTCTCATTGTTGATCGCAGGCTCGGCCGAGCCTTCCTTGAAGAAAGTGCCGCCCATGCCGATGTACATGTTGACGAATTCCTCGCCGAGGTCCCAGCCGGCCTTGTAGGTGCCGCCGAAGGGATATTTCACGAGGCCCTTGTCCTTGATGGCCTTGGCCGCGGCAAGCACCTCCTCATAGGTCTTCGGCGGCTCGACGCCGGCCGCCTTGAGAATGTCCTCGCGATAGAACAGGTGCTGCGCATTGGCCATGAAGGCGACGGCCATGACCTTGCCGTTGATGGTGATCAGCTGGGTCTTCTTGAGCCCGGCGCCATCCTTCGCGACGTAATCGTCGAGCGGCCGGATGAGGCCGTCGTTGAGGAGCGGCAGGATCGAGGAGCTGGCGACGATCTGGGACGTGTATTCGGCGGGTTTCGCCTTCAGCGCGGCGACCGCGAGGCTCTCGTGATCCTGGGTCAGGTTCACCTTGAACTGCACCGTATCGCTCCGACAGGTCGCGGCCGCGGCCGTGACCGCCTGGATCGCCGGAAAATCATTGCCCAGAATGCGGATCGAGCCCTTCTCGATCCCGCATGCGGCCTGCGCCGTCGTCGCCAGCGCCATCAACATGGCTCCGGACAACAGCGCCTTCATCGTGACTGTCATTGTCATCTGCGTTCTCCTTCTGGTCGGTTCTTCTTGTTTTCGGCGTCGATCGTCCGCCGTCCCAACCGGCGCCTGACCCGATGATTAAAGGCTTGCAAAAAATGACTACGTAGTCAATAACAATTTTCAAGTTTGGCGACTAAGCCCTTTGCAGGACATTCGCCGCCGCGCCGCGACCACCGATATGGGAGGACAGGAAATGCAGAATTCGGACCGGCATGTCGCCAACAAGCAAAGCCTGTACCGGGCGTTGCAGGAGATCGCCGAAGCGGCGGCGTCAGAGCTTCCGGCCCGCCTGGCCTCGGTGTCGACGGCAGATGCGCAGTGGCGAATGTCGCATCCCCTCAACGAAATGACAGGACGCGACCAGGCGCTCGAAACGGTCTGGCTGCCTCTCAAGCGCGCCCTCCCCGACCTCGAGCGGCGCGACCTGATCCTCATCGGCGGCGACTATCAGGGGCGGGATTATGTCGCTGCCGTCGGCCACTATTGCGGCACGTTCCGGCACGATTGGCTGTCGATCCCGGCCACGGGCCGGCCCGTCTTCCTGCGCTACGGCGAGGTCTACGAGGTCAAAGACGGCAAGATCGTCCAGGCCACCTGCCTCTGGGACATTCTCGACCTCATCAGGCAGGCGGGCTTCTGGCCCATCGCGCCGAGTCTGGGCACCGAAGGGCACTGGGCGGGGCCTATCACCGGCGACGGCATCGTCCTGACGGCGACCGATCCCGGACAGTCCGCCGCCAGCATCGCGCAGACGCTGGCGATGCACAAGACGCTCGGCGACTACAACGATCTCGACGGCCGCGGAAGGCAGGGCCTTCTCGACATGCCGCAGAAAGAATATTGGCATCCGAAGATGATGTGGTACGGGCCGTCGGGGATCGGTACGACGAGGGGGCTCCAGGGCTTCGTCGATTACCACCAGCTGCCTTTCAGGCTGGCCTTCCCCAATCGCAAGGGCGGCGGTCAGTGGACCGAGAAGGACGTGGCCGCGTCCGCCAAGAAGGGCGGCCATTACATCCGCGTCGGCGACGGGCCCTATTCCGTGACGGGCGGATGGCCAAGCGTCATGGCCTATCACAGCGGCGGAAGCTTTCTCGACGTCGGCGCCACCGACAGGCTCGTCACGATGCGCGTGATGGACTTCTATCTGCATCACGAGGGCCTGATCCGCGAGAACTGGGTGCCGCTCGATATTCTCGACCTGCTGACGCAGATGGGGGTCGATGTCATCGACCGGATGCAAAGCCACTTCAATCGGGGGCGGATGTGACCGGAAGCTTCGCCGAGGCGCGAACGACGAGACGGCTCGGCAGCACCACGTTCCGCCGGCGGACGACCTCCTCGTTGATCTGCGCGAGCAGGATCTCGATCGTGGCATCGATCATCGCCTCTCCCGGCTGCGCCACGGTGGTGAGCTTGTAGCCCTTCCAGGACGACTCGGGAACATCGTCATAGGCAACAATGGACACGTCGTCGGGAATCCGCAAATTCAGTTCGTCACGGATCACGTCCATGACCGAAAAGGCCATGTGGTCGTTGGCGACGAAAATGGCGTCCGGACGCTCGCTTCCCCTGAAGAGCGCGCGCGTCGCCTCGGCCGCGCCTTCGAACGTATAGGCGCCGACCGCGCGAGCGAACACCGGTACGCCGCGCTCGGCCATTCCCTTGTTGAAGCCCGCCTCGCGGTCCCGGTTGGTCGAGGAGTCCTCGGCCCCGGCAATGAAGGCGATGCGCCGGTGGCCGCCGTCCACCAGGAAATGCGCGATCTGCCGGCCGCCCTCCATATTGTCCGACGTCACGGAACTGGCAGGCGAAGACGAAACATATCGATTGAACAGGACGACCGGCACGCCCGTCCGCGCGCATTCGCGCGCCAGCGACGACGACAGCGTGGCCGAGACCATGACGATCCCCTCGACCTGGTATTGCATGATCTGCTCGACGACTTCGTCCTGCTTTCCCGGCTCCGTCATGAAGAGCAGGACGTGATAGCCATGCCTTTGGAGCTTTCGCGACAATTGTTCGAGGACGATGGGATAGAACTGGTTGTCGAGATAGGCGACCAGAAGCGCGATCAGCCTGGACTTGCCGCTGTTCATCGCCCGCGCCAGCGCATTCGGCCTGTAGCCGAGCTCGGCGGCGGCCTTGAGCACCTTTTCGCGCATTTTTTTCGAGACGCTGGCTCCGGGTCGAAACACCCGGCTTACCGCCGATTGCGACACACCTGCCAGACGCGCAACTTCAATCGAGTTTGCCGGGTTCTTTGGAGATGACATTGCCCATCGGTTCCTTGGAGGTAACTTCCATTAACCCATGGGAGCCGGTGCCGGCAACGGCCGACGCCGAAATTTTGACTACGTGAGCAAAGGTGGGCCGCAGAGACCCGGGCGGTTCCTCCCCCGTAGACGCTGAAAGCGACGGTTCCGATCTCGATGATTTCGTCCTCGTCCCCTTCATGCCGGACAATTCGGTTATCCCTGTCCGTTGATGAGCGCGACGAGGTTCAAGAGGTTGCCTTCCCTTTGAACGCCGTCCGGGAACCTGTCCGGCACGCCGGGGGCGACGATCGCCAGGAATGGAATGCCGAGGTCCACTGCGGCGTGATATTCCATGAGGGAATCGCCGATGGCGAGAACCTCCCCCGCCTCGACGGCATCCTCGCCGAGTATCCGGCGAAATTCGGAGAGCTTGGATTTCGGCGCACCACCGATCGACTTGAACCGGTTGCAAATCCCGCGCTCGGCCAAAGCGCTCCGAAGCTCGTCTTCGGGGGCGGCGGAAACGACATGCTGGGCCGCGATGCCATGAAGGCGCGTTATCCCTTCCAGCGCGCCATCGATAAAGCGCGCCGATGCGACGGCAGCCTCCACGGCCGCGCGATACTGCGTGCAGAGTTCGGCGAGCCGGGCCTCCGATATCGGCCGGTGGAAGACAGTCCCCTCGAAGTATCGGAACTTCTCGTAGCGTGACATGCCGCCATTGGCTTCGGCATAGGCCCTGATGGCGGCGATCTTCGCAGGATCCTCGTCGCGGTAGACATGCGCGAACGCATCGACCTTGGCGCTCACCGTATCAAGGATGACGCCATCGAAATCGTAGATGATCGATCGGTATCTTGTCTTCACGCCAAACATCTCCTGGCCAGCCGCCGCCAAGGCGCCTGCGGATCAGATCCAGCCCGCATCGACGATGAAGGACTGCTTCGAGATCATCCGGCTGTCGTCGGAGGCCAGGAACAGGGCCATGCGTGCGATTTCCGGCGGATAGATCCGGCCGGGAAGAACCTGCCGCGCATCGATCTGCTTTTCGCCCTCGGGCGTGAGCCACAGGTCCACCTGCCGTTCGGTCATGATCCAGCCCGGAGCGATGGAGTTGACGCGGATATTGTCCGGGCCGAGCTCGCGCGCCAGTGCACGCGTCATTCCGTGCACCGCGGCCTTTGCCGTGACGTAGCACACGCCGTCGCCATCCGCCTCCATCCAGGTTATGGAGGAGAGATTGATGATCGAGCCGCCACCCAACCCTTTCATCTGCGAAACGACGGCCTTGGCCGCGAACACCTGGTGCCGCAGGTTCACCGCTATGCGATCGTCGAAATATTCCGACGTAACCTCGGAAAGCTGGTGACGGTCGTCATTGCCCGCATTGTTGACAAGAACGCTGATCGGCCCGCGCTCGACCCCGCTCTTCGTGATGAAGGCCTCGAGCGCCTCGACATTGCGCAGGTTGAGATACTGGTAGACCGGCGGACGGCCACCGCGGGCGACACAGCCCTTGATCACATCCGCCGCTGCATCGTCGTTCAAATCGACGAAGGTGACGACAGACCCCTGATCGACGAAATGCTCCACAAGCGACCTGCCGATGCCCGATGCACCGCCGGTGATGAAGACATGCTTGTCCTTGAGACTAGGGTAGCTTGCGCGCCCTTCCATGAGATCGTAGTTCATCTTGTGTCCTTTGACTGATCGGTACGATGGCGCCTCGGCGCCCCTGTTGTCATTTCGATTTGGCGAAGAGGCGCGTGACGCCGCGCAGAAGCTTGCTTTGGGCGACCTGGTAACCGAGATCCTTGCCGACGCCCGTTTCCAGGACACGGTCCATCAGGCTCTTGCTGAGTTCCGTATGGCGCCGCACCGGGGCACGATCGCCGGACATGTCGGCGAGCACCCGCCTGGCCGCATTGTGGCCGGGAGCCCCGGTCACGCCACCACCCGGATGCGCACCGGAACCGCAGAGATAGAGGCCCTCCACCGCCGTGCGGTATCCGTCCCCGCCCGGCGCCTTGCGCTCCGAGAACAGGTTTTCGAGGCCCACGATGGAACGCTGGAAGATGTTGCCGCCGGGCAGGCCGTAGGTACGCTCGAGATCGAGAGGCGACACCGTATTTCGGCCGATGACATGACCGCGAAGGTTCGGCGCAAACCGGTAGAAGGTCTCCATGACACGGTCGGTCCAGGCTTCCTTGTGGTCGTCCCAGTCGCCCTTCTCCAGATGGAACGGCAATTGCTGGACACCGAGCAGCAGCGTGTGCTGCCCCGGCTTGCAGACGCTGGGATCGGTCGCGGAATGGATGAGGCCTTCGATGACGAAATCATCAGGAAACTGCCCGCGCCGCTGGGCTTCCGCCGCAGCTTCGTAGTTCTCGGCTGATGCGTTGAGGATCGTGTGGCCGAGATGCTGCGGCCCGAGGCCGGGCTCGAAGCCATTATAGTGCGGCAGCGTATCGAGCAGCACGTGGATGCGGGCCATGGAGCCCCGCACGTCGGTGCGGAGCGCTTCCCTGCGCCATTCCTCCTTCATCGCCCCGGCCGGGACCAGCCTGCCGAGGGCGACCGTCGGCGCGGCGTTCGACATGACGATATCGGCGTTGACAACGTCGCCACCGACAAGGCGAACGCCCGCCGCCCGGCCGCCGCGCACGAGGATTTCCGCGACGGGCGCGGAGGTGCGCACCACGGCCCCGAACGCTTCCGCACCCTTGCGGAGCGCGGCGGTGATCGAGCCCATGCCGCCGACCGGAATGCCCCACCGCCCGAATACGTTCTCGAACTGTCCGAAGGCATGGTATCCGTAGACATGCGCCGTCGTCGGCGTCTGCGGCCCGCCCCAGGTCGAGACCATGGCAAGGAAGGTCATGTAGGCCTTGAGCCGGGGCGAGACGAAATACCGGTCGAGCAGATCCTGGGCCGACACGACCATGAACTCGTTGAGAAGCTCAGTCTCGCCCAGACGTTCGAAGCGCCCGAACACTTCCGAGCGGGTCGGCGGATCAGACAGCAGCCAGTCGCGTGAGATATCGGCAAACCGCTTCAGCCTCGAGCCGAACTCGAAGAACCGACGCGCGTCATCCGGCGAGTGCCGGCCGATCGACTTCAATGTCTCGTCTACATCATGGTGGAGCATGAAGTGGTCGCCGTCTTCCCAGAGCGCGACGCCCTGGACTTCCGGTGAGAGCGATCGCAAGCCGAACCTTGCCAGTTCGAGATCGTCGATGACCTCCTGCCGCAGCATGCCCTGGATGAACGAGCAGGACGACCATGTCGCGCCCGGCACCAGTTCCTCGGAGACGCAGGCACCTCCGACCACATGGCGTGCCTCCAGCACGCAAACGGATTTTCCGGCCCGCGCGAGATAGTTGGCCGCAACGAGGCCGTTATGGCCTCCGCCAACAATGACGACATCATATCTCGTGGTCATGACGCAGCATCCGTTCCAAAGGAGAAGACCATTTCATGCCGGTACGTTTCGCCGGGATCGAGACGGCAGGACGGGAAGTGGGAGAAGTTCGGCGAGCCCGGATATTTCTGGGTCTCGAGGGTAAAGCCGCCATACTTGCACAGGCGCTTGCCCTTCTTGCCCATCACCTTGTCCGACAGGTAGCCGGCGGTGTAGAACTGCACGCCCGGCTCCGTCGTATGCATGGTCATCCGCCGGCCGGAGACAGGCTCGTGCACGTCGATGCACCTGCGCAGACCCGGGCCACCGTCGAGGCACCAGTTGTGGTCATATCCGCCGCCAGCTTCGAAAATCGTCGCACCGACGGAGGGCAGCCTGTCTATATCGGCGCCGATGGCCTTGAATTCGGTGAAATCGAACGGCGTGCCCCTGACGCGCAGGATCTCCCCTGTCGCGAGAAGCTCGTCGTCGACCGGCGTATAGAAGCGGCTCGATATCCTGACGTCGTGGCGCAGCACGTCGCCGGAGCCCTGGCCGGCGAGGTTGAAATAGGAATGGTGCACCATGTTCATCAGCGTCGCCTTGGTCGTGTCGGCCTCCATGACGATGCGCAGCGTGTTGTCCGCTGTGAGTGTATAGGTCGCCCGCAGGTTCGACTTGCCGGGAAAGCCCATTTCGCCGTCCTCGGATGTCGTCCTGAAGACGACGCTGTCCGCCGTGACTGTCTCGATGTCCCAGACCTTGCGATCGAAGCCCTGGACGCCGCCATGCAGGTGATTGGCGCCCTCGTTGACGTTGAGGTGGTGCTCGACGCCGTCAAGCACGAACCGGCCGCCCTCGATACGGTTGCCGTACCGGCCGCAAGTCGCGCCGAAATAGGTGTCCGTCGCCGCGTATTCGTCGATCGTGTCGAAGCCGAGGACCACGTCGGCGAGATCGCCGTTACGATCGGGAACGTATAGCTCCGTCAGCCGGGCGCCGAAGGTGATCAGCTTCGCCCTGAGGCCGTTGCCGTTGGCGATGGTGACGGCGAGGATTTCCTGCCCTTCGTAGATGCCGAACACTTCGGCGGCATCGGCTTCTTGTTTCCTGGCGGTGGTGTTCATGCTCGCAGTGTCCTTGCATTGGTGCGATTGATGACCCAGAGCCCGCAGAGAACGAAGGCGACCGAGATCAATCCGATCAGGGTGAAAATGGCGTTGATGGAGGGCGTGAAGCCGAACCGCATCTGGTTCCAGACATAGACCGGAAGCGTCGGCTCGGTGCCCGTCAGGAACAGAGTCACGATGACCTCGTCGACAGAAAGCGTGAAGCCGAGCATGGCGCCGCCGATGATGGCCGAGCGGATCATCGGCAGCAGGACATGCAGCAACGTTTTCATCCGCGTGGCGCCGAGATCGAGCGATGCCTCGACGAAGCTCGGGTCGAGCGCCCTCAGGCGCGTCAGCACGATCAGCATGATGACCGGCATGACGAAGCTCAGATGCCCGACGATCACCCGCGGCAGCCCCTGCGGCAGGCCCGAGAACTGCGCCACGATGGCCAGCGAGATCCCGAGCACGATGCCGGGTATCGCGACGGGGACCGCCAGGGCAAGCTGCAGCACGTTGCCGAAGGCCCGGACACGATAGGCGAGGATGAGAGCGAAAGCGACGCCGATGACCGTGCCGGCCGCCGTCGACAGGACGGCTACGAAAAGCGTGCGCTGGAACGCCTCGATGAGGGCGGTGTTCGTCCACAGTTCCCGATACCACTGGAGCGTGAAACCCGTCAGCGGGAATGTCTGGACACGGCTGTCGTTGAAGGAGAAGACGAGCGTGACCACCAGGGGCGCATAGAGGAACAGATAGGGCAGCGTGACGGCCAGCTTCAGCAGGATCTGGCCGATACGCCCCCGCAGCGTGGCCGCGCGCTTCAGCGTCGCACCCGCGCCCGAATCCACGGCCTGGATGATCCCCTTCGAGCGGCCGAGATAGCCGATGACGGCGAGGATGAGGGCGACCGCGAGCATGAGGATGACAGCCTGCGCGGCGCCCAGCGGCCAGTTCCCGGCCATGCCGAACTGCGATGCGATGACCATGCCGAGCATCGTGCCGTTGAGGCCGCCGACCATGGACGGACTGACATAATCCCCGACGGCCAGCAGGAAGGCGAGGGAAAAGCCGATCGCAAGCCCCTGCCTGGAGAGCGGCCAGACGACGTTCCTGAACGTCTGGAACCGGTTCGCGCCCGCATCCCGGCTTGCTTCCAGCAGGCTTTCCGGAACACGCTCCAGGGCCGTGAAGGAGGAGACGAACACATAGGGAATGGCCATGTAGGCAAGCGTGAGGACGACGGCAAACCGCGTATAGAGGAACGCGTCGGACGGCTCGGACAGGATGCCGAGCGTGACGAGCAGCGAGTTGATCGCGCCGTTCTCGCCAAGGATGACGCGCCAGGCGAACACGCGCATCAGCAGCGAGATCCAGAGCGGGATGACAACCAGCATGACGGCGACCTGCTTCATCCCGCGCATGTAGCGGCTGACGTAGAATGCCAGCGGATAGGCGACGAGCGAGGCGAGCGCGGCGGCGACGAAGGCGGTGACCAGCGTCCGCATCACGAGGACGAGCACGGTCCTCGACTGGAACACGGCCGCATAGTTCCTCAACGTCACCTCGTCCGTCACCAGGCCCGCCGACGCCTTGAAGAAGCTGGTTCCGAAGAGGACGAGGTTGGGGGCGACGACGAGCGCCAGCAGCCAGAGGTAGATCAGCCCCGGCGAGGCGGAGGAGACCAGCTTGGCGAGTTTTTCGGGGGACCTAGTCATCGAGATACACCACGTCGTCGAAGAGGAGACCCGCCGGCACGGTGTCACCGACCTTGAGAGCGAGCCCCTTGCGGGAGGGAACATGGCTCGTCAGCATCTGGCCGCCGCTTTCCATGACGACCTCGATGACGCTGCCGAGGAACATGACCCGAGCGATCCTTGCGTCGAAGGTCACGTCGCAACGGCCTTCCGGCTGCACGTCGAGCGCTTCGAAGCGCAGGGCGACGGCGCTCGGCTGCGCCCTGCCCGCCACGCGGCTGCGGGGAATGTCGACCGGCCCGAACCGCAAGGATGCAGCATCCCCCGGATTCGGCGAAGCGGAAATCCTGTTCGACTTTCCGATGAAGTCGGCAACGAAGGCGTTGGCCGGCCTGTAGTAGATCTCCTCCGGCGTGCCGATCTGCTGGATCAGCCCGCCGCTCATCACGGCGATGCGGTCGGACATGGACAGGGCCTCGCCCTGGTCGTGGGTGACGTAGATGAAGGTGATGCCGAGCGACTTCTGCAGGTCGACGAGGACGTGCTGCATCTGCTCGCGCAGCTTGAGATCGAGCGCGCCGAGCGGCTCATCCAGCAGCAGGATCTTCGGGCGGCCGACGATGGCCCGGGCGAGCGCGGCGCGCTGCCGCTGGCCACCGGACATCTCATGGGGCAGGCGCTCGGCAAAGGCGCCGAGATTGACCTTGGCGATCGCATCATCGACGCGGGTTGCGATCTCCGCCTTCGCAACGCCCTTCATGCGGAGCGGATAGGCAACGTTCCCCCGCACGGTCATGTGCGGGAAGAGGGCGTATGACTGGAAGACCGTGTTGGTATCCCGCAGGTTTGGCGGCAACGTCGTGATGTCGTCGCCTGCCAGCCATATGTTGCCCCGATCCGGCGCCTCGAAGCCCGCGATCAGCCGTAGCGTCGTCGTCTTGCCGCAGCCGGAGGGGCCGAGGAGGGAGAAGAACTCCCCCTCCCCGATGTCCAGGGACAAGTCGTGCAGCGCCTTGTACGCACCGAACGACAATGACAGGCCTGAAAGCCGCAGGAACGGCCCGGAAGCGTTGACTGGGCTCATCGAACGTGTCCTCACAGGGTGCCGGCTTTGAAGTCGTTCCACATCGCCACACGCCGGTCGATGTCCTCCGGCAGTTTCGATATGACCATCTTGTTCCAGAAGCCGTCCTCCATCTGGTCAAGAATGTTCGTATTTGCCAGGGCCTCCGGCGAGACGCCGGCCTTTGCGGCCGCCTCGGGGCTGAGAATGCCGTTGTTGCTGTTGGTGCTGATGAAGCGTGCCTGCCAGGCCGGCGTCAGCGTCTCGTTGATGAAATCGTACACCTCCTTCCTGCGGCCCCGCTCGGTCAGGACGGCGCAGTCGAGCCAGGTGGGCGTGCCTTCCTGCGGGAAGGTATAGGCGAAGTTCTTGCCGAGCGACTTCAGCTTGTTGACGATCGAGATGTTCTGGCAGTAGCCGATCACCGCGTCGCCCGCCGCATAGATCGTCAGGGCATCGTCGAAGCCGCGGGCGATGGTGTTGACCTGGGGCCGCAGGGTGCGCAGCGCATCCGCGCACGCCTCGAACTCCTCGTCCGTCAGGTTGAACGGATCGGCCGCCTTGATCTTGAGCGCGATCATCTGCATGACGACGTAGCCGTCGTCGAACAGGTTGACCTTGCCGGCGTATTTCGGATCCCAGAGCGCGTCCCAGCTCTGCGGCTCGCCGCCGGTGGCATCGGCGTTGTACATCAGCGGCTGGTTGCCCCAGTTGTACGGCAGGGCGTAGAGGGTGCCGTCGATCGTGGCCTTCGCCTCCCAGTCCATCGACGAGGCGATGTTCGACCTGTTGGGAACCTGGGAGGCGTCGAAGGGCGCGATCAGGCCCGAGTTCTTGAAGCGATTGGCCGTGCCCGTGTCGAAATAGATGACATCGGGCGAAATGGCGCCCGATTGGACGGTCGCGAACATCTCGTCGATCGATCCGGAGCGGACGGCCTTGATTTTCACGCCGGTTTTTTCCGTGTATTCGGCAATCCACGGGTCGTCCTGATAGGTTTCCCACGTCAGAAGGGTGATCTCACCCTGGTCGGCGAAAGCCCGCTTCGCAAGGCCCGGCAGTGTCACCAGAGCGCCGAGACCCGCGGCGCTCTTCAGGAAGGTTCGGCGGTCAAATTGGTAGTTGCCCATGCTTTTAATCCTCTCTGGTCGGTTAGCGGGGGAGCAATTTCCGGCGACGGCTTCGCCTTCGGCTCTTTTCGGCCGCTCCCCCTTTCGATGACTTACAAAACGCCGTATTTTTCGTAGACTTCGCGCAGCAGCCTGCCCTCCAGGAGTTCGTTCCTGGAATTGTTCTCGCTCGTGGCCTTGGTCATGGCGAGATCGAGCACCTGCTGCTCGATCTCCTGCGGAATGACAACGACACCATCGATGTCGGCGAAGACGATGTCGCCGGAGCGGACGGTCACACCCGCGCAGATGATTTCCGTGTCATGCTCGATCATCTTTGCGCGGCCGATACTGTCGAGCGGGCCGATGCCGCCGTGGAACACCGGAAATCGGAGGTGCTTGATGTGCTTGGTGTCGCGCACGAGGCCATCCGTCACGCACCCGTTGGCGCCCCGCATCTTGGCCGCTGTCGACAGAAGCTCCCCCCAGGGAGCGATGCGCTCGGTCGGGCCATTGCAGGCGAGCACGGCGACATCGTCCTTCGTCAGGCTGTCCACAAGCTCCATTTCGAGTTCGTAGGGGTTGTCGTTGTCGCGCCTGCCGTAGACGGTCGCGTAAAGGCCGGTCCGCGCACGGCCCATCAGGACCGATGCATCGTCGACGGGGCGGATGAATGGCCGCATCGCCTGGCTGGTCCGGCCGAGACTGTCCATCACGTCGGATAGCACGCCGGTGTAGAGCTGCTTTGCGTAAGTTTCGAACTGCATCGCTTGGTCCTTACTTTAACGATAAACCTTGAAGCCGGAAATAGTGCCAAAAGGGGCGTACGGCTAATGCGCTTCCCTGACGACAGCGTCGCCGCTGGCGCCGACGAGAAAGTCCAGGTCGGCACCCGTATGGGCCTGCATCACATGATCCTGGTAGAGTTTCACAAAGCCGCGCGGGGTGACCGTTCGAGGCTGCACCCACGCCTTCGCGCGTTTCTCAAGCTCGTCTTGGGAGACCAGAAGCTCCAGCGTTCCTTCATAGGCATTCATCCGGATGCGGTCGCCGGTCTTCACCAGAGCGAGCGGTCCGCCCACCGAGGTTTCCGGCGAGACATGCAGGACGACGGCGCCGAAGGCGGTGCCCGACATGCGGGCGTCGGAAATTCTCAGCATGTCGCGCACGCCTTCGCGCACCAGTCGCGCCGGGATCGGCATGTTCCCGACCTCAGCCATGCCGGGATATCCCCTCGGCCCGCAGCCCTGGAGCACCAGCACCGTATCGGCCGTGACCGGCAGGTCGGGATCGTCGATCTTCGTCTTCATTTCCTCGACGGAGGAAAACACATAGGCCTCTCCCTCGTGCACGAGAAGAGATTCCGTCGCCGCCGAAGGCTTGATGACCGCGCCATCGGGCGCGATGTTTCCCCGCAGCACGCGGATGCCGGCTTTTGGCCGAACCGGATTGTCCAGCGCGCGGATCACGTCGTCGTTGAAGCACTCGCCCTCGGCGGCGACCTCGACGACCGAGCGCCCCTCCACCGTCAGCGCATCGCGCAGCATGCCCTTGATCTGCGCGAGAACCGCCGGCACGCCACCGGCATTGCAGAACTCTTCCATCAGGTGCTTGCCCGACGGAAGGCAGTTGACGAGCAGCGGCACGTCGGAGCCGAGGTTGAAATCGTCCAGCTTCAGGTCGACGCCAATTCTTCCAGCAATTGCAAGCAGATGGACGATCGCGTTGGTCGAACCACCCAGCGCCGCATTCGCAAGGATCGCATTCTCGAAACTCGCCCTTGTCAGGATCTTCGAAAGCCGGAGATCCTCGCGCACCATCGCAACGATGCGGTTGCCGGTGAGATGCGCGAGCGCGAAGCGGCGCGCATCGACCGCGGGATAGGCCGAATTCATCGGCAGTGCCACGCCCATAACCTCGACCAGCGAGGCCATTGTCGATGCCGTGCCCATAGTGTTGCAGACGCCGACGGAGCGGCTCATTCCGCTTTCAGCCGCAACGAAGTCCTTCATGGACATCGTGCCTGCCCGCACCTCTTCGGAGAACTTCCAGACATCCGTGCCCGAGGCGATCGTCCTGCCCCGAAAATTGCCGCTGAGTGCCGGCCCGGCCGAGATCATGATGGTCGGCAGATCGACGCTGGCAGCCCCCATCAACTGGGCCGGCGTGGTCTTGTCGCAGCCGGCGAGCAGAACGACACCGTCCATTCCATGGGCGCGGATCGACTCCTCCACCTGCATGGCGAGCAGGTTGCGAAACAGCATGGCGGTCGGGCGCATCTGGTCCTCCCCGAGCGAGCCGACCGGAAATTCCAGCGGCAGGCCACCCGCCTCCCAGATGCCGCGCTTGACGGCCTCAGCGAGGCCCTTCAGGCCCGCATTGCACGGATTGAACTCCGACCAGGTGTTGCAGATGCCGATGACCGGCCGGCCATCGAAGACATGATCGGGCAGCCCCTGCATCTTCATCGAGCTGCGATGGATGAAACCATCCTTCCCGCCGCTGCCGAACCAATCCTGGCTTCTCAGTCTCTGCTTGCGCTCCACGACATGCGCCTCCACGCCTCTGTTGGATTTAGATTTAACGTTAAACCTATCTCCTGTCAACAGGCCAGATTGTTCTCGTTCCGGCGGGCGAGATTGTAAACATCGAGTTGAGTTGTATTGTTGCCGCCAGCGATCGGACCGAATATGTGCAGGCGATGATCATGAAGAAAAATCAACAGGGTCAGGGACGCGCAACCCTTCGGGACGTCGCCGACGCCGCCGGCGTTTCCATCATGACCGTGTCCAACGTCGTGAACGGAAAGACCGCCCGCGTCAGCGATGAAATCCGGCTTCTCGTCAAGGAAAAGATCAAAGACCTGAAATATGTGCCGCATCTGCGCGGCCGCGGCCTGCGGCTGGCGAAAGACTTTGCGATCGGCCTGGTCATGCTGCATCCGGAGCGGCGCTTCCTCAACGATCCCTTCAACACCGAGGTCGCGGCCGGCATGAGCAACAAGCTCGCACAGAACGGTTACGGCCTGCTGATCTTCGGAGCGCAAAATTCGAAGGATCTCGAAAACAAGCTGCCGCGCATTTCGCAGCTGGATGCCCTTGCCGTCTACATCTTCGGCGACACCGCTCAGCGCGACGCTGTCTATACCAAGCTCGCCGCGCTCGGCCTGCCCATGCTCCTCATCGGCGACGAGGCGAACGACAGCCTGGCGGATGCCAGTTTCGTACGCCAGACGAACGAGGAAGGCGCATTCCAGCTGGCCGAGCTTGGGCTTTCGAATGGCGCCCGTAAGATCCTGTTCATGCGCCCGGACCATTTCTGGCCGGCCATGGCGCAGCGCGAACTCGGGGCCCGCAAGGCAGCGGCCGGACGCGCCGATGTCGAAACCATGATCTGCACGGAAATCAACTTCCAGGCCGTCGTGAGCCAGGTGAAGACGCGGCTATCGGCCAACCCGCCGGATTTCGTCATGGGCGGCAACGACCTGTTCGGCATTGCCGCCACGCAGGCGGCGCTTCAGCTCGGCTTCTCCATCAAGAAGGATCTGATGATCACCGGCTTCAACGGATTTGCCTTCCGTGAATATTCGATGCCGCTCCTGACCTCCATGCGCTCGCCTGCCTATGAAATCGGCGAGGCGGCGGCGGCGGCGCTGTTGAAGCGGATCACCAAGGGAAGTTTCCCGGGTGGCAAAGTGCTGAACGTCGAGTTCCTGCCGGGCGATACCTGCGCCTGACGGCAACCCCCGCAATGGCTGGCCTCGCGGCCGGCATCGATGCACAAGTTGCAAACACAGCTTGGATGCAGCGGTCGCCAGCAAAGTGGGCATTCGCCTGGCTGCGTTCCCTCAGACCCCGCCCGGGCAAGGCGGTCTCCATGGTCAGCTCCATGAGGCCGATGGCCGGCCAGCACGATATCTTGTCTGCCGCCCCGGTTCATCCAGCAGCATCCATCAGCAACTTGAGATCGCGGTTACGTGCATTCCCGTCTCCAGACTAAACCTGAACGAAATGCCGCTCCGAGACCTCATGGTAGCTGCGCCTGGGCGGGGTATAGCCAAGAGGGCGGACAGGGCTTCTCGTCTCGTCGCCGGAAAGGCATCGCCGGAGGGTGCGCCGGGCGGGATCGGGTATCGGGACGGCGTCCATCAGCTTCTTCGTATAGGGATGCTGCGGGTTTTCGAACACCTCCCGTCGCGGGCCGATCTCGACGATCTCGCCGAGATACATCACCGCCACCCGGTGGCTGACCCGCTCCACGACGGCCATGTCATGGCTGATGAACAGATAGGCGAGGTTGAAGCTCTGCTGGAGGTCGAGGAGGAGGTTGCACACCTGCGCCTTGACCGACACGTCGAGCGCCGAGACCGCCTCGTCGGCGATGATCACCTTCGGATCGAGTATCAGCGACCGCGCGATCGCGATGCGCTGCCGCTGGCCGCCGGAGAATTCGTGCGGGAAGCGCCGCATCATCTCCGGGCCGAGCCCGACCCGCCGCAGGAGGTCGGTCGCCTTGTCCCGCGCCTGCTGCTTGGTGCCGAGGCCATGCTCAATGAACGGCTCCATCACCGCCGCCCCCACCGTCATGCGTGGATCAAGGCTGGCGAACGGATCTTGGAACACCATTTGGATATTGCGCCGCATCTTGTGCAGCGACCTGCCGTCGAGGCCCATCACATCATGCCCGCTGAACGAGACCGCCCCGCCCGTCGGCTCGACCAGCCGTATGATCGAGCGCCCCGTCGTCGACTTGCCGCAGCCGGATTCACCCACAAGCGACAGCGTCTCACCGGCTTTCAGGTCGAAGGACACGTTCTCGACCGCATGCACCGCACCGCTCTTGCGACCGAAGAGGCCCGAGCGGATGTCGAAGCGCGTCGTCAGGTTCTTCACCTCCAGAACGGGTCGTTCACCGGCAACGGGCACAGGTCCCTCGCTTTCCGCCTGGCGCGTTTCGCCGGTCACGATGTCGATCACCGGAAAGCGCATGGGCCGGGGCCGTCCCGCCATCGAGCCGAGACGCGGAATCGCCGAGAGCAGCGCCCGCGTATAGGGATGCCTTCCGCGGCTAAAGATATCCCCGGTCGCGCCCGTTTCCACCGCATCGCCACGGAACATCACGATCGTCCGGTCGGCGACTTCGGCCACCACGCCCATGTCGTGCGTGATGAAGAGCACCGCCATGCCCTCCTCTTCCTGCAGCGTCTTGATGAGGTCGAGGATTTGGCCCTGGATCGTCACGTCGAGCGCCGTCGTCGGCTCGTCCGCAATCAGGAGCTTTGGTTTCGAGGCGAGCGCCATGGCGATCATCACGCGCTGGCGCATGCCGCCGGAGAACTGGTGCGGATAGTCGTCAAACCGGCCCTTGGCGTTCGGAATGCGGACCTTTTCCAGAAGCCGCGTCACCTCTGCCCGCGCCTCGCCCCGGGAGAGGGCGCGATGGCAGGTGATCGCTTCGGCGATCTGCTTGCCGATCGGGAAGATCGGGTTGAGCGAGGTCATCGGCTCCTGGAAGATCATCGAGATGTCGTTGCCGCGGACCTTGCGCATCTCCTCCTCGCCGAGCGTCAGCAGGTCGCGCCCGCCGAGCGAAGCCTTGCCTTCGATCCGGCTCGAATGTTTCGGAAGCAGCCGCATGATCGACAGGGACGTCACGCTCTTGCCGGATCCGGACTCGCCGACGATCGCCACTGTCTCACGCGGGGCAATCGAGAAGGAGAGGTTGCGGACGACGGGCTTCCACTGGTCGCCCGACCGGAACGCAGTCGTGAGATCGCTGACGGACAGAACCGGCGGCTGGGCGGAAGGTATGTCCATCCTGTTTTCCCTTCTGGAGCGGCCGAAGCCAAATCGCTTCGGCGGTCGGACAATGCGGCAAACCGAACTGCGCTAGGCGGCGGTATGGATCGGATCGACCGGATGCTTGGCCAGCGGAAGCACGTCGATATCGTACATCCAGGGGTTGGCCGGCAGGCTGGTAATGATCTCGTGCAGCTGCGTTGCATCCGCTGCGCGCCACAGACCCCAGTTCTCGAAGCGGCAGGGCACACGCCACATGCGCACCAGGTGCCCCTCCTTGATCAGCTCGGCGGCGTGGGCGCGCTCGTCGCGGATCACCTTCGCCTTCAATTCCGGATCCATGTCGTCAGACCAGCGCAGCTTGATGTTGACCAGAAATTCCATTGCATGTTCCCTCATGATGTGACGTCCAGATCCTTGATGATGGTGTTTGCGGCGTTGTAGCCGGGGATGCCGGTGACATAGCCACCCGGCCAGGTGCCGCCGCCCGAGAGGTAAAGCCCGGAAAGCGGCGTGCGATAATCGTGCGCCTTGCGGTGCGGGCGCGCACCGAAAAGTGCATTCGGCAGCATGTCGCCATGCGTGATGTTCGACTGGACGAGACCCAGCTCGTCCTCGATTTCGACGGGATTGAAGTAGCGAAGCCCGATGAGGCGCCGGCGCAGGTCCGGCATGTAGTTGGCAAGCGCGTCTATGCAGATGTCGGCGAAACGCTCGCCCGCCTCCGGCCAGCTGCCTTCCGCAAGCGCATAGGGTGCATGCCAGGCGTTGACGCTGAGGAGATGGCAGCCCGCCGGCGCCATGTCCGGCGAGGTCACCGATGGAATGAGGCCCCACATGATCGGACGCTCCGCCAGCCTGCCGGCCAATCCGTCCGCAATCGCCCGCTCGATATAGTCGAGCGAGGGCGCGATGCGGAACTGCACCTGCGCCGCCTGCGCCGGGTCGACATCCGCCGGCAGGCCGGCATAGCGGGGCACCCCGTCGAGCGCCAGCACCAGCTTGAAAGCGGAGCCCCGCATCGGCACGGCGGCGATCTCGCGCCTGACGTCGGCGCCCACGGCCTCGTCGTCGAGCATCTTGCCGAAGAGGGGCCTGGGGTTGATCGCCGACAGCACGACCGGTGCCAGGAATTCATCGCCCTTGACAGTGACGACACCCCGGGCCCTACCCGCGGCATGCAGGATCCGCTCGATCGGTGCATCCTTGAGGATGGTCGCGCCATGCGCAAGGCAACAGGCTTCGAGCGCGTCGATGATGGCGCCCATGCCGCCGACCGGAAGGCCGGTGGAGCCGCGAAGCGCTGCACGCCGTGGATCGTCGTCGTCCAGCGCCGCATAGGAGGCGAGCGAGATCGGCCGCATCATCAGGCCCACGGCCGAGCCGGGCGCAGACGGCGGGGTCAGCGTCGCGTTGAGCGCCAGCATGCCGAGCAACGCCTTGGTTTCCTCCGATTTCAGCCGCTCGTCGAGCAGCTGGCGCAGGCTGCCGCACATCACGCGGTCGAAAAGGCCGGCGAGATGGCCTGGCACGTCGCGGGCGGCATGGACCAGATCGGGAGAGGGCGCGAACATCGACGCACCCAGATGCCGTCCGAGTTCCTCCAGATCTGACAGGAGGCCGAAATAGCGCTCCGCCTCGCCCGGCGCATAGGCGTCGAACTGCGCCGCCAGCCGGCCCCTGTCGCGCCAGCCGATGAAGGCGCCGCGCGGAAACGGGTGGACGACGGTCGGGTCGGTGCGAATGAACTTCAGGCCGAAATGCTCCAGCTGCAGCTCGGCGATGAAGCGCGGCTCGAAACTGCCGGGCGAATTGGTGAAGGCGCAGCGGTAGCCCGGCAGGAACTCGAAGGTTCCGCAGGGGCCTCCGAGCGTCGGCCGCGCCTCGATCAGCAGCGGCCGCAGCCCGGCCTTGGCGAGATAGGCGGTCGCAACGAGACCGTTGTGCCCTCCCCCCACGACGATGGCGTCGTATGTGCCAGTCGATATATCGGCAATGTTCGACATGCGATTTCCATTTTGCTTGCGAAAGTGGGGGCGGCCGAACCGCCCGCGTTCATGGCGGGGCTACTGCGGCAGCTGGTCGTTGGAGAAGTAGGCGGTCGCCTCCTTCTTGCCGAGCATCGAGCCGAATTCGGCGAGCGTCTCGTTCATCGCCTCCCAGTCCGCCTCGGCCATCCAGCCGAGCGGCTTGCCCTCGCTGTGCCTGGTGTGGAGCGAGGCCTCGTAAGCCTCG
Organism: Shinella yambaruensis; assembly: GCF_050859155.1. NCBI lineage: Bacteria > Pseudomonadati > Pseudomonadota > Alphaproteobacteria > Hyphomicrobiales > Rhizobiaceae > Shinella > Shinella yambaruensis. The sequence continues at coordinate 528,570 of NZ_CP150638.1, read as the reverse complement.
AGCACGCTGCGGTGGAACTCGGCCGGCTGGGTGTTGCCGGAAACCTTGAGGAAGATCCCGACCGCTTCGTCCTTGTGGGCGAACGTGTACTCCATGCCCTTCCGCGTCGCGGCGAGGAAGCGCTTCACGATGTCGGGATTCTGCGCCAGGTAATCGTTGTTGACGACGATGCCGAAGCCGAGATTGGTTACACCCCAATCGGCATATTTCAGGACCGAGACCTCCTTGCCCTGCGCCTTGAGCTGCGGGGCGTAGAAATAATCGTCGCCGCTGATGCAATCGAGCTGGCCGGAGGCGATGCCGGCGAACTTCGCGTCGCCGGGCATGTTGACGAGCGAGATGTCGGTCAGTTCGAGGCCGTTGGCCTTGAGGAAGGCGGGCAGGATCTGGCCGTCGGAACCGGTCGGCGTGGAGCCGATGCGCTTGCCCTTGACATCGGCCGGCGTCTTGATGGACGGGTCGGTGCAGATCAGCGAGATCGGGCCCTGCTGCCACCAGCCGGCGACGGCGGTGATCGGCACACCCGCGGAGACCGACTGGGCGACGGTGGAAAGGTTGGCATGGCCGATCGGATCGGCATTTTCCCCGACCACCATGGTCGTGGTCTTCGATCCCTGCCCCTGCGCGATCTCCACGTCGAGATCGACCTCGTCGTAGAAGCCCTTCTCCTTGGCGAGGATCATCGGCGTCTGCCCGGCCCACCAGCTCCAGTCGAGGCGCAGGCGGATGCTGTCGGCAGCAAGGGCCGTCGTGCTCATCAGGGCAAGGGCGAGGAGCGTGCCGCCCGTCTGCTTGAAATGTCTCATGTCCGGTTCCTTTCCAAGGATGTCAGGCTGCGTCTTCGGCGTCGTCACGGATGACGCCCATGCGTTCGAATTGAATGAGGATCTGGTCGACGATCGCGTTGAATTCCGGCGTGCCGCGCATGGAGAGCCGGCGACGGCGCGGCAAGGCTACGTCGAGCACTGCTTCGACGCGCCCGGGGCGCGGCGCCATCACCACGATGCGGTCGGACAGGAACACGGCCTCCTGGATGGAGTGCGTGACGAAGACGACGGTCGGCCGCGAGCGCAGCCAGAGCGACTGGAGGTCGACCATCATCTGGTCGCGGGTGAGCGCATCCAGTGCGCCGAACGGCTCGTCCATCAGCAGCAGCGACGGATCGTGCACGAGGGCGCGGCAGACGCTGACGCGCTGGCTCATGCCGCCCGAAAGCTGGTGCGGATAGGCATTCTCGAAGCCGGCCAGACCGGCTGCGGCCAGGAGGTCCTTCGCCTTCGCGCGGTATTCGGCATCCGGCAGCCCGCGCGCTTCCGCCTGCAGGAGGATATTGTCGATGACGCTGCGCCATTCCAGGAGGACCGGCGACTGGAAGACGAAACCGAGGTCCGTTTCCGCCTTGCTGACCGGCCGGCCGCCGATGCAAAGCGTGCCCGAAGTCGGGAAATCGAGACCGGCGATGATGCGCAGCAGCGTGCTCTTGCCGCATCCGCTGGGCCCGACGATGGAGAGGAACTCGCCCGGCTGGATGTCGATGGAGGTCGGCACGAGCGCCTCCAGACCGGCGTAAGACCGCGAGACCTTGTCGATGGTGATGGACTTGCCCATGGCGCGCTCCTCAATGTCCGTCGCTGCGCTGCGAGCGATGCCACGGCATCACGCGCGCCTCGACGAATTGCACGATGGCGAAGCTGACGACCCCGATCAGGACCAGAAGGATGAGGGCGGCGAACATCAGCGCCGTCTGCAACTGTCCGCTGGAGAGCAGGATCAGATAGCCGAGGCCGCGATCCGAGCCGACGAACTCGCCGACCACGGCCCCGACCACGGCGAGCGTCACGCAGACCTTCAGGCCGCCGAAGAGGCTCGGCAGCGCATGGGGCAGATAGATCTTGCGGAACATCTGCGCCTGCGAAAGCCCCATCGTCCTGCCGAGGAAGATCATGTCCTGCGGCACGCTCTTCAGCCCCACCACGCCGCTGATGACGACCGGGAAGAAGGCCATCAGCACGCCGACGACGATGTTGGTGTGCAGGCCGAAGCCGAGCCAGACAAGGATGAGGGGCGCCAGTGCGACCTTCGGCACGGCCTGGCTGGTGACGAGCAGCGGATAGACCGCATCCTCGAACCAGCGGAACCGCGCGATCAACACCGCCAGCGGCAGCGCGATGACGATGCTGAGCAGGAAGGCGATCAGAGTCTCGAACGCTGTGATGCCCGAATGATAGATCAGCACGGGGAACTGCGAGATCAGCGTGGAGGCCACGGAACCGGGCGACGGCAGGAGATAGGGCGCCGGCTTTGCGACCGAAACGACGACCTGCCACAGCACGATGATCACGATCAGCGACAGGAGCGGGTAGACCACGCGGGATATCCTCATGGGAAACCCCGTGCCTCCGCTCGCCTGCATTGTCATATCCGTCTGGCTCATCGTGCTCTCCGGGTCGATCCTGATGGGTGATGGCGGGACGACAGGTGCCTCCCGCCATCACCGCCTTTTCAAGCGGCGTTTGCCGTTCTCGCCGAGGCGGCTGGAACGAAGCCTTCGCGGAAGAGCTTCAGCCAGTTTCCGCCGGCGATCCTGGCGATCTCCTCGCCGGAAAAGCCGCGCTTTTCGAGACCTTCCAGGATGTTCGGGAAGTCGACGGGGGACTGGAACCAGGACGGCCACTTGGAAAAGCCCTTGATCGGGATGGCGCTCTCGCGCGCCCAGCGGCCGGCGCGCCACCACTTGATCTGGCTTTCCGGCCAGCCGTCATAGAAGTCCGTGCCGAGGCCGACATGATCGGTGCCGACGAGATCGACCGTCCAGGAGACCATGTCCAGGAAGGTGTCGAGCGTGCAGTCCGACCCGTTCTTCATGATCTTCGGATAGTTGCTGAGGCCGATCACGCCGCCGGTCTCGGCGAGGCGCTTGATCAGCGCCGTCGACTTGTTGCGCCGGTTCAGTTCGATGTCCGTGCCGACGAATTCCTGCGGATTGGCGTGGGTGACGGCGATCGGGCGTGAAGAATATTCGATCGCGTCGAAGCAGGTGCGCTCCGTGCAATGCGAGACGTCCACCACCATGCCGACGCGGTTCATCTCCGCGATGACGTTGCGGCCGAAGAATTTCGAAACGCCGGCCTCGTCGGGCTCCCAGCACCCCGAGGCGACGCGGTTCTGGACGTTGTAGGTGAGCTGCGCGATGCGCACGCCGAGCTGGTGGAAGATCTCGATCAGCTCGATGTCGTCTTCGAAGGGCGAGGTATCCTGGAAACCGTAGACAACGGCGGTGCGCCCGGAGGCGGCGATGCGCTCGATGTCCTCGCCCGTCGTCGCAAGCGCGATCAGGTCGGCGTTCTGCTCGAGAAGGCGGTTCCATTCGCCGATCACGGTCAGCGTTTCGCGCGCATTCTCCCAGATCGACAGCGTGACATGCACGCAGCCGACGCCGCCGCGCTTCCACTCCTCGAAGCGGGCGCGCTCAGGCTTGTTGTATTGCAGGGCGTCGATCAACAGGGGCTTTCTTGCCGATAGTGTCATCGGATTTCCTTTCCGTTCGAATGTCAGTTTGCGAAGGGGTCGGCCGCCGGGCCGTATTCGACGACGATCGCCTTGACCTGAGAGAACTCGTCCATGGCCTCGACGCCGTTCTCGCGGCCGATGCCGGATTGCTTGTAGCCGCCGAAGGGGACACGCAGGTTGATCGCCCGATAGGTGTTCACCCAGACGGTCCCGGCCTGCAATTGCCGCGAGACGCGGCGCACGCGGCCGACGTCGCGGGTCCAGAAGCCGGCGGCAAGGCCGTATTCCACGCCGTTCGCCATGGAAATCGCCTCCTCTTCCGTCTCGAAGCGCTGCACGGTGACGACAGGTCCGAAGATCTCCTCACGGCAGATCCGCATGTCGCTCGAAACATCGAGAACGATCGTCGGCGCGATCCAGTAGCCATCGATGAATTCCGGCCCGAGATCGGGCTTTAGGCCACCGGAGGCAAGGCGCGCACCCGCCGCCACCGCCTCGTTCACGAAGCCGTTGATGCGCTCGTATTGCCGCCTGTTCGCGACCGGGCCGATATGTGCCTTCGGCGAGGCGGGATGGCCAAGGCGAATGCGGCTCACGGAGGCGATGTAGCGTTCGACGAAGCTGTCGTAGATTTCGGCCTGCACGAGGATGCGCGAACCGGCGACGCAGGTCTGGCCGCTGCCGGAAAAGGCCCCTTGCGTCGCGGCAATCACGGCGCTGTCGACATCGCCATCGGCAAAGACGATATGGGCCGACTTGCCGCCCGCCTCGCAGACGAAACGCTTCATGCCGGCGGCGACCTTCGCGCCCAGGACCTTGGCCGTTGCCGTGCTGCCGGTGAAACTCACCATCTGCACGCCGGGATGGGTCGCGAGCGCCTCGCTGGCCACCGCATCGCCGATCACCACATTGACGATGCCGGCCGGAAAGCCCGCTTCCATCGCCAGTTCCGCAAGCGCGATGCTGGAGCCCGGCGCTTCTGCCGGCGGCTTCAGGATGACCGCGTTGCCCATGGCGAGCGCCGGCGCCAACTTCCAGGAGCCGAGCGAGAGCGCGCCGTTGAACGGCGTGATGGCGACGACGACACCGAGCGGCTCGCGAACGATGCGGGCATCCGCGGTGCGCGAAACGGTGCGGAAGACATCGTCATGGGTGTCGAGGGCGCTCGCATAATAGTCGTACCAGGCGGCGGTCGCCTTCATTTCCGCGGCGGTGGCGGCATGGCTCTTGCCGTTGGCGAGGCTTTCCAGCGCGCCGAGGCGATCGGCATTGGCGGCGATCAGGGCGCCCAGCCGGCGCAGGAGCGATGCGCGCTCATATCCCGTCATCGACGCCCAGGGCGCCGAGGCGAAGGCTTTGGCGGCGCTGGCGACGGCGAGTTCCACGGCTTCGTCGGAAACGAAGGCACTTGCCCAGACCGCACCGGTCGAGGGGTCATGAAGCGGGATCTTCCGGCCGGCCGGCGCGATCGCGGCGCCGCTGACATAGGAGGTGAAAACGTCCTGTTGGGCGGATGTGGGCATTGTCGGGGTCGGGTCCGTTTGCAGCGCGAGGAGAGACATGGCCGGCTCCTTCACAGTTTGATTTTCGGGTTGAAGTACGAGTAGAGGACATCGACGGCGAAGTTGATCAGCACGAAGGCCAGAGCGAGGATCAGGATGCCGCCCTGGATCAGCGGAATGTCGCGGGTCGAAATCGCCTGGTACATGGCAAGGCCGATGCCGGGCCAGGAGAAGATCGTCTCGGTCAGCACGGCGCCGCTGAGCAGGAAGCCCATCTGCATGCCGATCACCGTGATGATCTGCGGCATGGCGTTCGGCAGCGCATGGCGCAGCACCACGCGGGACTCCCGCATGCCCTTCGCCCTCGCCGTGCGGACATAATCGCTGTTGATGACCTCCAGCAGCGAGGAGCGGGTCATGCGGGCGATCGTGGCCAGCGACCAGGCGGCAAGGGTGATCGACGGCAGGATCATGTGGGCTATGAGGCTGAGCATGCCATCGCCGCCGCCGACGCTCTGCATGCCGGCGACCGGCAGGAGGCGCAGATGGAGGCCGAAGATCATGATGAGCACGAGACCGAGCCAGAACGACGGCATGGAGTTGAAGAACAGGACGACGACCGAAAGCGACTGGTCGCGCAGCGAACCCGGTTTCAGCGCAGCCCAGGTGCCCGCCGCAACGCCGACGATGGCGGCGAGGATGATGGCGGCGACGGCGAGAAGAGCCGTGTTGCCGAGGCGATCGAGGATGACGGTCGCGACAGGCTGCGCGAAGGTGAAGGACTGCCCGAGATCGCCCTGCAGCAGGTTGCCGACATAGATCAGATACTGGACATAGGCCGGTTCATGCAGCCCCATGCTGAGCCGCAGAGCTTCCTTTGCCTCTTCGGAGGCCGTGGCGCCGAGCAGCATGTCGGCCGGATCGCCGGGAATGATCTTGGCGAGCAGGAAGGTCGCGATCGTGACCCCGATGATCACGGGAACGATCTGGAACGCGCGTCTGAGGGCGAACACGAGCATCGTTTCAGTCCCGCTGCTTGTTGAAACGTGGATCGAGGTAGTCGCGGGCACCATCACCAATCAGGTTGAAGGCGACGGCGAGGACGACGATGGCAAGGCCCGGAATGGTCGCGACATGGGCGGCGGTCGCCAGCGCCGTGCGGCCGCTCGACAGCATCTGGCCCCATTCGGGAGCGGGCGGCTGCGGGCCGAGGCCGAGAAAGCTGAGGCTCGACGACAGGATGACGTTCCGCCCGGTCTGCAGCGTGCCGTAGACGATGGCCGGCCCGAGGATGTTCGGCAGGATGTGCCGGAGCGCGATGCGCCGGGCACGGAAGCCGAGGGCATGGGACGCCTCGATGAACACCTCTTCCTTGACCTGCAGCACCGCGCCGCGAACGATGCGGCCGAAGGCGGGCACGGTGACGACGACCATCGCGATGATCATCGACGACAGGCCCGGCCCGAGCGCCGCGCTGATGCCGAGCGCTAGCAGGATGCCCGGAAAGGCGAACATGATGTCGAAGAACCGCATGATCACGGTATCGACGAACCCGCCGATGTAACCGGCGATCATCCCGAGCAGGCCGCCGATGCCGAGTGCAATGACCGTCGGGACGATCGCCACCAGCAGCGCATAGCGCGTGCCGTGGATGAGGCGGCTCAGGATATCGCGCCCGAGTTCGTCCGTGCCGAGGAGGTTCCATCCGGAGAACACACCCTTGTAGCGGGCGAGCGGATTGGCTCTCAACGGGTCGAACGGCGATATCCAGTCTGCAAAGACGGCGGCGAAGACGATGACGGCCAGGATGCCAAGTCCAATGGCCAGCGCGGGATTGTCCAGGATGCCGCCAAGGGCTCTTCGCCATCTGCGTGCTGGCCTGACTGTCTGTTCGATCACGGTCGTCATCGTTCTCTTCCGTCGCGGTTCTGCGATCAGGCGGCGTACCAGAGCTTGCCGAGGTTCGGGATCTGGTCCTTCAGGCCGACGGCGCGCAGCGCCCGCCAGAGCGTCGCCTGGTTGCTCGACACGACGGCCGCACCCGTATCCATTTCGAGATAGGGGAGGATCGGGAAGGTGCGGTAGGTGCCGCAGGAAATCAGGATCGCGTCGCACGTGCCGGCGGCCTTGAAAGCCTGCTTGCCCAGCTTGTAGGCGCTGTCGGCGTCATGCACGCTGGCATCGAAGGGATCGGTGATCTGGAGGCCCAGCATGGAGGCGATCTTGAAGCCCTTGGCCTCCATGAAGGCGCCCATCTTCTCGTTGACCTCGTCGGAATAGATCGTCGCGACGGCGATCGAGGTCGCACCCAGCGCCTTCAGCGCATCCATCTGCGCCGCCATCATCGTGATGGCCGGAATGCCGGTTTCGGCCTCGATCTGGGCGCAGACCTCCTCGTCGTGGCCGACGCCGCGCAGGAACGTGCCCGGCGCGCCGCACTGGACGATGAGATCCACCTTGGCGGTCGCCAGCTGGCGCGAGGCCTCCAGCACCTGCGACATCATCACCTTGAGGCCGTCCTCGTCGACCCGCGGCACGATGGTCCGGGCATCGGCGAAGGCGACGCCGACGGGCGCCACCGACCGCCATTCCTCGGCCCCCTCGATCGCCGTCGCCGGCCTCATCTGCCCGATACGCGCGCGCCAACCTAACATCATCTGTGTATTCTCCTCTTTCAAATCCTAATTAAAACAGCAGGTTACTTTACCTGGATGCGGGGGTAGTCGATGAAGACGGACCTTGCCGGCAGGACGCCGCCGACACGGGCGCTCAGCACGCGCGGCAGGCGATCCTGGTAGAGGAAGATCCACGGGCTATCGTCGGCAATGCGTTCGGCCGCCTGCCGATAGAGGTCGAGGCGCCTGGCCTCGTCGCTTTCGCCGCGCGCCTCGGTGAAGAGCCGGTCGGCCTCGGCATTGGTGAACCAGCCGCGATTGACGCCGCGTGGCGGCTGCTGGTCGCCGGCGAACATGCGCTCCAGCCAGTAGGCGCTGTCGGCACCGGTCGTCCAGCCGTTGAACGAGCCCTGGACGTCATCCTTGTAACCGGGACCCTCGGTCGAGACGAGCGTCGCGAATTCCAGGAACTGCGGCTCCAGCGTGATGCCGACCTCGCCGAGATCCTGCTGCAGGAGAGCGATGACTTCGGAGGCCTGCCCGAAACCGGGGCCGCTGTTCGGCGCCATCAGCTTGATGGTGACGCCGGTCGAGAAACCGGCCTCGGCCAGCAGCGCCTTCGCCTTCGCCGGATCATAGGCATAGGTCGATCCGGTCGTACCCGGCAGCTCGTTGCCCGAGGGCACCGGGCCGCCGAGCGGCGTGACCTGCCCGTTGAGCAGGGCCGCCAGGTTGTCGCGGTTGACGGCGTAGTTCAGCGCCTGGCGAAACAGCTTGTTGTCCGTGTACTGCGCCTTGGTGTTGAGCCGCACGAAATACTGGTTCGCCGGCTCGGGATACTGGACCTGCAGGCTGGGATCGACGGACAGCTGGGCGATCTGCTGCGAGCTTGCGCTCGGGATGATGTCGACCTGGCCGGTCTGCATGGCGATCGCCATGGCGGTCGGGTCTGTCACGGGCCGGAAGATGAGGGTATCGACGGCGGCCGCGCCACCCCAATAGGTGTCGTTCCGCTTCAGGTCGAGCTGCTGCCCCTGCTGGAAGGCCTCCAGCCGGAAGGGGCCGGTTCCGACGGGGTTCAACCCCATCGCATCCCCCTTGTGGGCGGCCATCGCCGTCGGGCTGATGATGCCGGAGCGCCGGTCGCTGAGAAGGCGCAGCAGACCCGAAAACGGCTCCTTCACCTTGATCTCGAAGGTCTGCGCATCGATCGCCGCCGTACCGGCTATCCAGCGGGTCAGGAAGGTCATGTTGCCGGCGGCGCGCTCGTCATAGAGCGGCGAGGCCTTGTCCATGATCCTGGCAAAATTCGCCTGAACGGCTTCCGCGTTGAAATCCGTGCCGTCATGGAACTTGACGCCGGAGCGCAGCGTGAAGCGGTAGACGAGGCCGTCATCGCTCACCGTCCAGCTTTCGGCGAGGCCGCCCTTCAGCGTCGGCGCCGTGTCGGTCACGACCGAAAGATCCTCGCGGACGAGCGGGTCGTAGATCGCGTCGATCACCCGAAGACCCGGCGTACCGGTCATGCGGTGCGGATCCAGCGGCGGTATGGCGCCTTCCGAACCGATGACGACAGTCTGCGCCAGCGCGGAAACCGGCGCCACGAGGGCGGAACTGGCGACAAGGCAAGCGAGGGCCGTCGCCAGGCGGCGTTTCGTCAACATATTCAACATCCTGTTCCCCTTGTTGGTTGGGTTTCTTCCGCGCCGAGGATGAGTGGCTGCGACCCGTGACCATCATTAAAGGTGCCAGGGTTCAATAAATCAAATTGAAAAACTTTCCGGATTGATCACAATGATCTATAAATAAACGTCTGGAGATACTCGATGGCCGGCCCACAACCACAGGCTCTGCCCCCCCCGTCCTACACCGCGACCATCCGTCACCTGCGGGCGTTCCTCAGCGTCGCGAAACATCGTAGTTTCACGCGCGCGGCCACGGAGCTGCATCTGTCGCAGCCTTCGCTGACCATGACGATCCAGCAGCTCGAGGACATCGTCGGGGGAACGCTGTTCGACCGGACGACGCGCAACGTGATCCTGACGCAGGAGGGAACGGATCTCTTCCCGGTCGCCGAACGCGTCGTCGACGATTTCGACCTGGCGATCCGCAACATCCGGCTGACGGCCTCGAGCCGCAACAGCTGCATCCGCGTCGGCGTCGTCAGCTCGATCGCGACCAAGATCATGCCCCGCATCCTGGAAGGCTTCCTCGCCTCCCGGCCGGGCCTACGCGTCCAGCTGCGCGAGGGAAACTCGAACGACGTGCGCCGGCTCGTGCGGCGCAACGAGGTGGACATCGGCTTTGCCAGCATGGACGGTCCCGATGCCGAGCTCGTGTTCAAGCCGCTGTTCAGGGACCAGCTTGGCCTTTTCCTTCGCCACACGCATCCCCTGCACGCCGCCGCGAAGGATGGCGTGCTGCGCTGGGCCGACCTTGCCAACCACAATTTCGTCGGCCTGACGCTGGACACGGCGACCGGTCCGATCCTCTCGCAGATGGAGCACCTTCCCGAATCCATCCGCGTGCCGAAATACGAGGTGTCGACCTATCCGACGCTCTGGGCACTCATCGAAAACGGCCTCGGCATCACCACCGCGCCGGCGCTGGCGGCGGAGTTCCTTCCAGACGACCGCATCGCCTTCCTCGGGCTCACCGATCCGGTCGCGTGGCGCAGCGTTTATATTGTCAGCCGGCTCGGGCGCGCCTTCCCTCCGATGGTAACTGCCCTCGTGAAAACGGTCGAGGCGGAACTTGCCGCGATTTCCAACGGCCATTCGAGGATCACGACGTCCGGAATACCGGTTTCCGAAGAATGGTAACCGCACCTATGAAAAACGCTCCGGCCTGAAAGTCGCGAGCATCGGATGCTCGGCACCCGTCGCAACCTCATAGGCGAGCAGTTCACCGACGATGAGGCCGAGCGTTGCGCCGCTATGGCTGAAGGCAACATAATAGCCGGGAATGGCCTTGAGCGCGCCGATCACCGGCTCGCCATCGCCGGGGATCGGCTTGCCGCCAACGCCGATGGAGGCGACTTCGAGCTTTGGGTTGCCGTCCATCACCTTCGCGGCCTCGGCAAGCAGAGCGTCCACCACGGCTTCGTCAATGTCATACCCGCCGTCAGGACGAAGCCTGAGGCCTTCGTCCGCCGCCCAGTCGGCATCCAGCGAGAAGGTGCCGCCCGGCGCCGGGCGCACGGCGACGCGCGGCGTGTTGAGGACGGCACGCAGCGGATGGGCAAGCGGCTTCGTCTGCACGAGGAGGGCGGTCGGGGTATCGTCGCCAATCAGCTGGCCGCTTTCCGCCGCCATTCGCGGCACGGCGGGTCCTGTTGCGAGCACGACGGCATCGGCCTTGAAGCGGCCGCCTGTCGCCGTCTCCGCCCCGACGGCGCGGCCGCCTTCGACCGTCACCCGCGCAGCCCCCTGATCCGTCACCAGCGTGCCGCCGAGCAGCGAAAACTCATCGAGAAGCACGCCGATCAGCGCCGGCAGATCGACCCAGCCTTCGCCGGGATTGAAGATCGCACCCTGGGGCGTGATCGCGCGCGCATCAACGCCCGGTGCGACGCGGGCGACCTCGCCGGCGGAAAGCCGCTGCGCGTCATAGGCCAGCGATACTTCGTGGCGATAGGCCGCGTCGATCTCATTGCGCTCGTCGTCGGCATCCCAGGTCAGGCCACCGTCGAAACGAAGCCAGTCCGTATCGGGGCGTTGCGCGAAAAGGGTGCGGTAGCGGTCGATGCCAGCCATGCGCAGGCGGTGATAGGGCTCCGAGCGCATGCGCGCCGAGTTCAGCCAGGAGAGCGAGCGGCCGGAGGCGCCATTGGCCGGCGGACCATCGTTGAGGATCGTCACGCGGATGCCGCGGCGGGCGAGCTGGACGCCCGTGGAAACGCCGAAGATGCCGGCGCCGACGATGACTGCCGAGGAGATGGTGTTGTCTGTCATGGGGGTGTCTTTCAATCGGTTGGTCATGCAGATGGAGCGAGCGGTTCAGGGCGCTTCCCAGCGGCCGTGGGCGGCGGAGCGGAACAGTGCGTCGATGGCCCTCATGTTGGCGATCGCATCGTCCAGCCCCGTTTCGAGCGGCTTGCCGGAGAGAACGGCTTCGGCGAAAGCGTCGGCCTGCTCGCGGTACTGGTCGACCGGCCCGATGGCGATCTCCTCGCACCCGCCGCCGGCAAGGTCGCGCCCGTCGTCGAGGACGAGCACAGTCGGCTCGTCGGCTGGTGCATTAAAGGGGACGGGGATGTCCAGACGTCCGCGCGTTCCGAGCACCGTCACCTTCTGCGTGAGGGCAAGCTGCGTGGAGCAGGTGAAGGCGAGCTGCCGCCCGCCGGGAAACGCGAGCAGCCCGCTCGTCAGCCGGTCCGTGCCGAAGACCGGATCGCGCTCCATGAGCGCGATCGCCCGCAACGGTTCGGCATCGAACAGGAAACGGGCCGTGTTGATGGCGTAGCATCCGACATCGAACAGGCCGCCCCCGCCGATATCCGCCTGGTTGCGCACATTCTGCGGGTCGTCGAGATAGTAGGAGAAGATCGTCTGAATGGCCCTGACCTCGCCGAGTCGCCCCTCGGCAATCAGCGCGCGCGCCTTTTTCCATTGCGGGTGATGGCGCACCATGAATGCCTCGGCGACGGGCAGGCCGACGGCTTCCTGCACGGCTGCAAGCTTCATGGCCTGCGCAGCATCGAGTGCGATGGGCTTTTCGCACAGCACCGGCTTGCCCTGCTCCAGCGCCCTGATCGTCATGGGCACATGCAGGTGATTGGGCAGCGGATTGTAGATCGCGTCAATGTCCGGATCGGCCAGCATGGCCTCATAGTCGCCGTAGGCCTTGGCGATGCCGAAGCGCGCCGCCATCGCCGTCGCCCTGTCCGGATCGCGCGAGGCGATCGCCTCGACCCGCCCCAGGCGGCTCGACTGAATGGCGGGAATGACCGCCTTGGCGGCAATGCCCGCGCAGCCGAGGATGCCCCATCGTATCGTTCGTGTCATCGTGTCTCCTCGTTCAAAGGACTTCCGCGAGGAAGCGCCGCAGGCGTGGGCTCTCAGGGTTGTCGAAGATCGCCTCGGGCGTGCCTGTCTCCACCACGCGCCCCTCATCCATGAAGACGACCTGGTCGGCAACGCGGCGGGCAAAGCCCATCTCGTGCGTGACGACGACCATGGTCATGCCGCGCTTGCCGAGGTCGGCCATCAGGTTGAGCACGCCCTTGACCAGTTCCGGATCGAGTGCGCTCGTCACCTCGTCGAAGAGTATGACCTCCGGCTCCATGGCGAGCGCGCGGGCGATGGCGACGCGCTGCTGCTGGCCGCCGGAAAGCCCGCCGGGGCGATGATGCTGGCGGCCCGCAAGGCCGACATCGGCAAGCCGCGCCTTGGCGATCCGCTCCGCTTCCGCCTTCGGCAGGCCCTTGATCTTCGTCAGCGACAGCATGACGTTTTCCAGCGCCGTGTGATCCGGGAAGAGGTTGAAGTGCTGGAAGACCATGCCGACACGCCGGCGGAGCCGCTCGGGCTTCATGGCGAGGATGCTGTCGCCATCGAGAAGGATATCGCCGCTCTTCGGCTCGACCAGCCGGTTCAGGCAGCGCAGCAGGGTGGACTTGCCGGAGCCGGACGGGCCGATAACGCAGGTGACGCTACCCGGCTTGACCGAAAGGTCCACGCCCTTCAGCACGTCGAGCTCGCCATAGGCCATGCCGAGGTTGCGCACGTCGAGACTGCCGCCCTTGAAAGACGCTTCGGAAGCGCGGCCGGCGCCATCGAGTTCGCTGACCTCCTCAAGCCCGCTGGTGACGGCTGCCGGGCGCTGCTTGCCGAGCCGCAGGCGGTTGTCGATCGCGTTGACGACGTGGGTAAGCGGCACGGTCACGACGAGATAGAAGACGCCGGCAAGAAGGAGCGGCGAAAGATTGCCGGTCACCACCGCCTGGTCCTGGCCGACGCGAAAGATCTCGCGCTCGGAGGCGAGCAAGCCGAGGAAATAGACGAGACTCGAATCCTTCACGTTGCCGATGAACTGGTTGACAAGGGCCGGCAGCACGCGCCGCACGCCCTGCGGCACGACGATGAGCCGCATGCCTTGCCCATAGCTCATCGACAGCGCCCGGCAGGCCTCCATCTGGCCCCGGTCGACGCTCTGGATCCCCGAGCGAAAGATCTCGCCGATATAGGCACCGGCGATCAGGCTGAGCGCCAGGATGCCAAGCGGATAGGGCGACGGGCCGAACAGCTCGCGGCCGATGCGCGCAAAACCCTGACCGATCAACAGAATGGTGACGATGGCCGGCAGGCCGCGAAAAACATCCGTGTAGATTCGGGCGGGGATGCGCAGCCACGGCGAGCGGGAAATGCCCATGATGGCGAGCACCATGCCGATGATGATGCCGAGCACCGTCGAGGCCGCAGCAAGGATCAGCGTATTCTTGAGACCGACCGTGATCATGGTCGGCAGCACTTCGGCCATCGCGTTCCAGTCGAGGAAGCTGCGGCGCAGGTTTTCAAGCCAGTTCATCAACAAGGCCCTTCAGGGAAAGGCCACCCCGGCCGCAGCCGGGGCGGCAGCCGGCGTCACGTCTTGGGGAGGTATTCGGCCGGCATCGGCGTGCCGGGGAACCACTTCTCGTGGATCTTCTTCCAGGTTCCGTCCTGCATGGCGTCATGCAGCGCCTTGTTTAGCGCTTCGCGCAGCTTGTCGTTGCCCTTGCGCACGACGAAGCCGGCCGGTGCGTCGAAGCTCGGGATGTTGACCGCGATCGTCAGCTCGGGGTAGCGGCCCGAATAGTCCTTCGCCGCCTCGTAATCGAGAAAATGCGCGTCCACGGTGCCGTTGTTGAGCGCGGCGACGGCCGAGTTGTTGTCGGGGAACTTGACGAGATCGGCGCCTGCGAAATTCTTCTCGGCGTAGATCTCCTGCAGCGTGCCCTGCACGACGCCGAGACGCTTGCCCTGCAGGCTGGCGGCGTCCTTGATCGCGGCGTCCGGCGTCAGGATCGATAGATAGCCTGCGAGATATCCGTCGGTGAAATCGACCGTCTCCTTGCGCTTGTCCGTCGTGCCGATCGCGGCCGCCGCGACGTCGAAGCGGCTGTTGGCGACCGACGGCATCAGCGCGGCGAATTCCTGGCCGGTGAAGATCACCTGTTCCTTCTTGAAGCCGATACGCTCGGCGACGTTAAGGAAGAGCTCTATGTCGAAGCCGGTGAAGTTGCCGTCGGAGGTGGTGAAGGCATAGGGCTTGGCATCGCCCATCGTGCCGACGCTGATGACGGCAGGGTCGATCAGGCCAAGCGGATTGTCGTCGGCGGCAGCCGGCATCGCGGCGCCGGCCAGGACGCCGAGGGCCAGCGCGACGGCGGCCGCGCGCATTCGGGAAAGGGGGGAAGTGATGGCTTTGGAAAATCGCATTGGTCTCGTCTCCTCTGGTGGTGGTGTCTGCAATGACTTCAAGGCGCACGGGTCCCACCCGGGCAGCGGCGACCCGCTGTCCGGCCCATGCCATCTGCATGCCGGGATTCTGCTCTTCTCATTTTGAGACCGGTCTCATATTAAAAGAGACCGGTCTCTTTGACGTTTCGCAATTGTTATCTTCGCATTTGCCAGTCGTCAATATCTCTTGTAAGGCTAGCGCCCATGGACCAGAGCCCGCCCCGTTCCCCCTCCGTCACGGTTGCCGACGTCGCGCGCAAGGCGGGCGTCTCGAAGGCCACCGCCGCGCGCGTTCTGGGTGGCTACGGCACCGTGAGCGACCGGGTGCGCGATGCCGTGACCGCCGCCGCGCGCGCCCTTGACTACCAGCCCAACGAACTTGCCCGCAGCATGACGACGGGCCGCTCCGGCACGATCGGCGTCGTGGTGGGCGATATCGAGAACCCGTTCTTCAGCCTCGCCATGCGGGGGATCACCGATATCGCCCGGCAGGCCGGCTTCACCGTCGTCCTCATCAATTCCGGCGAGGACGCCGAGGCGGAGAAGGCCGCGATCCGCACCCTGCTTGCCAAGCGGGTGGACGGCCTGATCGTCTCGCCGGCCAAGGAGAGCGATGTCGGCCATCTCAGGGAAGCCGCCCGCGCCGGCCGGCCGCTCGTCCTGCTCGACCGCGGCAGCGAAATGCTCGACGTCGACATGGTGATCGCCGACGACCGGCATGCCGCCGAGGGCATCACGCGCCGGCTCATCGCGCTCGGCCACAGGCGCATCGCCTATCTGACAGCCTGCGACACGCCGGACCACCGCTTTCGCACGCCGTCCGACATCAATACCGGCTCGGTGCGGCGGCGCATCGAGGGCTTTCTCGGCGTCTGTCGTGAGGCGGGCCTCGAAGGAATGGAAGACCGGGTGCATGTGGGCGCCGTCACGCCGGAGCATACGCATCGCATCGTCACGGGGATGCTCCAGTCCTCGCAGCGCCCGACGGCGATCATCGCTTCGGACAGCGTGATCGGGCTCGAAGTGTTCAAGGTGTGCCGCGCGCTCGGCCTCAGCATACCGGACGACCTGTCGCTGGTGTCGTTCCACGATGCGGACTGGACGTCCGTCACGACGCCGCCCGTCACGGTGGTGCGCCAGCCCGTCTACCGCCTCGGCGAGACGGCGGCGAAGCTGCTGGTCGAGCGCTTGAACGGCAACCACGCGGAGGCGAGCCGCGTCGTCCTGCAGACGGAAGTCATCGAGCGCGCCTCCGTTGCCGAGGCGCCCGCCTAGAGCATTTCCGGTACCGCATTATCCGACACCGAAGCGACTTCGCTTCGGCTGGAAATGCTCCAGGCATTCCGCGCGGGCCAAGAACGCCTGCCAAGCCACAGGACACCCAGCACCGCGGCCTGGGCAATGGCCACAGCAGCGGATCCCTGTCTCTTCGGCGCCGCGGCGGCGGGCTTCCGTTCCTCCCCTTCGCTTCTCAAGCCGGACCAAGGGCCTTGCGCATAGCCTCGACGCATTGCCTTAGCGGCGGGGTGGGATCGACATTGTATTTCCAGTTGGTCAGCTCGACCGTCAGCGAGCCTTCGTAATTCTGGCTGCGGAGATAGGCGACAAGCGTGTCGAGATCGACGATGCCCTCGCCCCACGCCAGATGGCTGCCGCCGGCATCCGCGTCGGTGAAATGCACATGCGCGACGCGGCCTGCAAGGTGGGTGAAATAGTCCTCGGACCTCTCGCGCGTCATCACGGCGCCCGCGACATCGTAGACCGCATGGAGCACGGGACTTGCGAGCATGTCCATCAGTGCGCGGATCTCCTTTGCCGAGCGAACGATGTTGGCGAAGGAATCCGGCAGCGCCTCCATCCAGAGGTCAAGGCCGAGTTTCTGCGCACGATCGCACAGGATGCCCATGGAATCGACGCAGCGCTCCAGCGCTTCTGCGGCCGGTTCGTCGCGATAGCCGCCGCCGGCCGTCACCAGCAGGGCGGGCGCGCCGCATTCGACGGCGAATTCCATCGATTCCAGGAAATAGCGCACCGAACGGTCGCGCAGCTCCGGCTCCCTCGCCGAGATGTTGATGGGATAGATGCACTGTTCCGGCGTGAACGCGACGATGTCGAGGCCCATTCCCCGCACGGTCCGCCCCAGCGCCCGTGCATCGGCCAGCGTCTTGTCACCGATATAGAAATGCGGAGCGGCCGCCCACAGCTCGATGCGCGAGACCCCGGCCTCGCGCACATCGGCCAGAAACCGGTCCAGCGTATGCCGCACATAGTGGAAGTTCATTACGCTGATATTGCGTTCGTCGAGTGCCATCGCATGTCCTCCGCCGGTGGTCGCCGAAGCGACGATTTCATTTATTTTATGAGAACGTTCTCATTTCAGCGTGCCAAATCGTGAGATGGCCAACGAAGGCCGAATTCGGTGACGGTTTCGTCGATGAAGCAGGCGATCTGGGCCGCCGTCTCCTCCGGCGTCCAGCCGAGATGCGGGGCGGCGAACCTTGCGGCGGCCTCCGCATGGCGCAGGCCGAGATCCGGCTCCCACCCGACGGAAAGACGGCGGCGCAGGATATCCGACAGCGTGCGGGCCTGCTCGTTCAGCACCGCATGGGCGACGGAGGCTTGCGTGACGCGGTCCATGTCCTCGACGGGCGGCGAGGCCGTGTCGAGCGGCCGCGGCGGGCCGGACGGCTTCAGCCGGCGGGCGACCGCACGCCTCAGCCGCCGCCCCGCGTCGCGATGGGTCATCAGCAGCCCGCCGGTGAAGGTGAAAAGGTTCGGCAGGCCCTCATCGGTCAGGTCGTGCTCGCGGACGGCGGGCGCAGGCCCCTTGCCGTCCCGGGCGAGGCTGCGCGGGCGCACGCCCGCCCAGGAATAGAGCACGTCCTCGCGCCGCAGCCCGAAACCGGGAAACAATCGCCCCAGCTGGTCGAGGATGGCGGCGATCTCCGCCTCGCTCGCCCGGAAGCCTTCGGGCCGGCCGTCCGAGGCGGAATCCCACGGGCCGGCATAGTGAAGGGCGCCCCACGGGATCAGGTAGAAGGGCGCGCCCGCCGCGGTGACGGTCTCGAAGCCGATGCCACGAAGACTTTCCGGCAGGCGCACGACGATGTTCGTACCCTTCTCGCCGCTGTTCCTGCGGATATGCGGCGCGCCGGCAAGCGCGGTGATCTCGTCCACCCAGACGCCCGCGCAGTTGACCACCGCACGCGCCAGCACATCGCGCGATACCCCCGCCGCTGTCAGCGTGACCCGCCACAGGTCGCCATCACGCGCAAGCGCCGTCACCGCGGTGTGGTTCAGCGCCTCCATGCCGATCGCCCGCGCCTTCATGACCGTGTCGACCACGATGCGCTCCGGCCAGCAATACTGATATTCCGTGAAGGTCATCGCGCCGTGAATGCCGTCGAGCCCCGCCATACCTTGCAGCGCCGGATGCGCCCGCGCCTCCCCGGCGGAAAAGATCTGCAGGTCCAGCGGGACACGACCGCCGTCGCTCGTCGCCATCAGGCGGAAGGCGAGCCGCGCCTTCCAGCGGGGAATGGCGTTTTCCCGCGTCAGCGGAACGACGAAGGTGACGGGTTTCACCCGCTCGGGCGCGGTCCGCACGAATTCCGCCCGCCCCCGCATCGCCCGGCGCATGAGGCTGAAACATTCGATTGCGCTGCGCGGGCGGGCGAGAAAAGACGCGATCGATCCGCTGGCAGCGGACAGATAACCGAGCCCGCAATGCTGAAGGCGCGAGGTCCTGCTGGAGGTGCCGGATCCATAATCGTCACGCTCGACGAGCAGCGTGCCATAGCCCGCCGCCGCCAGATGCTGCCCTGCCGCCGCGGCGATGATGCCGCCGCCGACAACCACGGTGTCGTAAGTCTGGGTCACGGTCCATCCCCGCCCTGCCGCCCATGAGGCGATGCGCTCAACGTTTGATGTGAGAACGTTCGCAAAATTCTGGCGACGGTGTCAAGTCCGCTTGACGCGAGCGGAAAGATTATAATACGTATTATAACGTCATATCAGAAAGGTCCATTCATGCCCTTCCCCTCCGCCTTCGACGCCGGCGTCGTCGCCGCGCTCTCCGCCCTCGATGCGAAATCGGTAAAACATGTATTCTTCATCGCCTGCGGCGGCTCGCTGTCGATCATGCATCCGGCCAAGTTCCTCCTCGACCAGCACTCGCCGCTGCCGTCGGATGTCTACAACGCCGCCGAGTTCGTCGCCCGCGCGCCGCGGTCGCTGGACGATAAATCGCTGGTCGTCCTTTGCTCGATGACGGGCACCACGAAGGAAACCACTGCCGCGGCCGAATTCGCCCGCTCCAGGGGCGCGACGACCATCGGCCTGACGGTCGAGCCCGCCTCCCCGCTCGGCAAGGCGGTCGACCATGTCGTCGGCTTCGAGGCGCCCTATACGACCGGCGTGCCGATCGATGCGAAGAACAGCAACTATTCGCGGATCTACCAGATCGTCATGGGTCTCGTTGCCCTCACCGGCGGCGAGAACCTGACCGAGGCGCTGATCGAAAGCCTTTTCGCCCTCCAGCCGGCCATCGACCGCGCGCAGGCCGCCTTCGCGCCGATGTTCGAGGACTATGCGCCGCGCTTCGCCAAGGAAGATGTGGTCTATACGGTCGCGAGCGGCGCGAGCTACGGCGCGGCCTATTCCTTCGCCATCTGCGTGCTCATGGAGATGCAGTGGATCAACAGCCAGGCGATCCATGCCAACGAGTTCTTCCACGGCCCCTTCGAGGTGCTCGACAAGGACCGCGCCTTCATCCTCATGAAGGGCCTCGACAGCACGCGGCCGCTGGAGGAGCGCGCCGACGCATTCCTGCACCGGTTCGGCGCGGCGGAGAACATCCTCGTTCTCGATGCCGAAAAGCTCGACCTCTCCGGCATCGCCCCCCAGTTCCGCGGCAATGTCGTGCCGCTGATCTTCTTCGACACGCTCTGGCGTTTCGCCTATAAGATCGCCGACCTGCGCAAGCACGAGATGCTCGAGGCACGGCGCTACATGAAGAAGATCGCCTACTGACCGGGCCTGGAAGGGCGGATGGACGACCAAGCAAATCTCTTGCCGCTCTATGAACAGGTCCGGCGCTCGATCCTGGCCGGCATCGAGTCCGGCCAGTTCGCCGAAGGCAGCTTCCTGCCCGCCGAACCGGAGCTGATGGCACTCTACGGTGTCAGCCGGATCACGCTGCGGCGCGCGATCGGCGAGCTTTGCGCCGATGGCCGCCTGCAAAGGCAACAGGGGCGCGGCACCGTGATCATGCCGGGCAAGGTGCGCCAGACGCTCGTCTCGCTGTCGGGCTTCTCCGAAACCATGGATGGTCTCGGCAGAAAGGCCGGCCATCGCATCCTCGCCCGCGACGACAATCCCGACGCGCCGGCCATCCGCGAGCGCCTCAAGGCCGGGGCGCTGATCCGCTTCGACCGGCTGCTGGAGGACGACGGCCGGCCGATGACGCTCGAAACGCTCTGGTTCGACGGCTCACGTTTTCCCGAGGTGACCGCGCCGGTCGCCGCTGGCGGCTCCTTCTTCGCCGCGCTGCGCGACAGGGCGGGCATCGTGCCGGCCCATGCGGAGCGGCAGATCGATGTCGGCCTCGCCTCGGCCGCCGAGCGCACCATCCTGGCCGTGACCGCCGCCCAGCCGGTCTACCGGATCGAGAAGATCGTCACCGACGCCGAAGGGCGCCCGCTCGCCCTGTCGCAGCTCGTCACCCCAAGCCATCTGGTCACCTACACGATCAAGACCTGAAAGGTTCGCCATGCACGTTTTCGATGCGCCCGCCGTTCACGCGGCGCTCCCGTGGACTTTTCTGATCGAGGCCTTGCGCAAGGCGCATCTCGGGCCGATGCCCGCCTCCGACGTCGTGGTGCAGTCCGATCCCATGGGCGGCGAAGCGCAGTTCGTCACCCTGCCCGGCTGGGCGCCCGGCGGCCCGATCGTCGTGAAGATGGTCGGCGTCTTTCCGCAGAACGCGGCCCTCCAGCCGCCGCAACCCGCCGTCCAGGGGCTGGTGGCGCTGTTCGACGGCACGACCGGCGGGCCGCTCCTTGCGGCGGACGGCGCGGCGATGACGGCGCGCAAGACCGCCGCCGATTCCGCCCTCGGCGCGGCCATCCTCGCGCGGGAAGACGTGGAGGACCTGCTGATCGTCGGGGCCGGCGCGCTCGCCCCGCATTTCGCCGAGGCGCATCTGGCGGCGCGGCCCTCGCTGCGCCGGGTCACGATCTGGAACCGCACTGCGCCCCGGGCCGCGGCGGTGGCCGCGCACCTTCGCGAAAAGGGCATCGACGCCACGGTCAGCGAAGACCTCGACGGCTCGGTCGCCCGCGCCGACGTGGTGTCCTGCGTCACCATGTCGGACAGGGCGCTGGTCAAGGGCGCGCGCCTGCGGCCGGGCGCCCATCTCGATCTCGTCGGCGCCTATCTGCCCACCCTTCGCGAAGCCGACGACGCGGCGCTCACCCGCGGCACGATCTTCGTCGACAGCCGCAACAACATGGCGGGCGGCGGAGATCTCTCGCAGGCTGTCGCATCCGGCGCGATCACCTGGGATGCCGTGAAGGCCGACCTCTTCGAGCTCGTCCAGGGCAAAAGGGAAGGCCGCACCGGCGCCGATCAGATCACCGTGTTCAAGAACAACGGCGGCGCGCATCTCGACCTCTTCACCGCCGCCGCACTGTCGCAGACGCTCGGCTAAAGCAATACCAGCAAAAGGGCGAAGCGGTTTTGCGTCCGGAAATGCCCTGACGCATCACGCGTCGGCCAGAACACGCGCCAGGAAGGCCCGCGTACGATCATGTTGCGGGCGCGTCAGCACGTCGACCGGCCGCCCCTGCTCCACGATCACCCCGCCATCCATGAAGATCAGGTGGTCGGCGACATCGCGCGCAAAGCCCATTTCGTGCGTGACGACGACCATGGTCATGCCATCGTCGGCAAGCTTGCGCATCACGGCGAGGACCTCGCCGACGAGTTCCGGGTCGAGGGCCGAGGTCGGCTCGTCGAACAGCATGACGTCGGGCTTCATCGCCAGCGAGCGGGCGATGGCCGCACGCTGCTGCTGGCCGCCGGAAAGCTGCGCCGGATAATAGTGCGCCCGCTCCTTCATGCCGACGCGCTCCAGAAGCACCATCGCCTCCTCGACCGCCGTGGCGCGCGGCACGCGCTTGACGAGGATCGGCGCCTCGATGACATTTTCAAGCGCGGTCTTGTGCGGGAAGAGATGGAAACCCTGGAACACCATGCCCATGCGCTGGCGCTGGCGGGAGAGCTCGTTGAAGCTCATCTCGTAGAGCTTGTCGCCCTTCCAGCGCACGCCGACGGGTTCGCCATGCAGGAAGATCGCGCCGCCGGTGGGCTTTTCGAGATAGTTGAGGCACCGCAGGAACGTGCTCTTGCCAGAGCCGGAGGGCCCGACGATGCAGGTCACGTCGCCGCGCATCACCGCGACATCGATGCCGCGCAGCACCTCGTGCGCGCCAAAGCTCTTGCGCAGGCGCTCGACCTTCAGAAGCGGCTCGCCGTTCGCCTGGCTCATCACACGGCCTCCTGCTGGCGCGCGAACAGGCGGAAGGGGAAGATCCCGCCCGCTTTCGTCGCGCCGGCCCGGTGCTCGGATTTCAATCGGTGCTCGACGGCATGCTCGACGACCGTCAGGATCGTGGTGAGAACGAGATACCAGATGGTCGCGACGAGCAGCAGCGGCACCGTCTGGTAGGTGCGCGCATAGACCATCTGCGCCGAATAGAGCAGATCGGGCAATGCCAGCACGGAGACGAGCGAGGTGAATTTCAGCATCGAGATCGTGTCGTTGCCGATGGGCGGAATGACGATGCGCAGTGCCTGCGGCAAGACGATGCGACGAAGCATCTGGGCGCGCGTCATGCCGAGCGTGGCGGCTGCTTCCGTCTGGCCGACATTCACGGCCTGGATGCCGGCACGGATCATTTCGGCGGCATAGGCGCTTTCTGTGAAGGCAAGGCCCATGATGGCCGCGCTGAAGGGGGTGATGAGCTGATTGGTATTCCAGGAGAGGAGCTTCGGCCCGCCGAATGGGATGCCGATCGATATTTCTGGCAGGAGAAGCGCCAGATTGTACCAGAAGATCATCTGCACCAACGGCGGCACGCCGCGGAAGAACCAGATCCAGCCCCAGCTGACGGACTGGAAGACGCGGCTGGCCGACAGGCGCATGATGGCCAGCACGACACCGATTGCAAGGCCGAGCACCATGGCGAGGAATGTCAGCAGCAGCGTCATGCCGAGACCCGACAGGATGGCCCGGTTGAACATGTATTCGGCAACGACGGCCCACTGCATGTTCTTGTTGGTGACGAGCACCTGCAGGAAGACGACCGCAAGGACGGCAAGAACCACGCCGCCGATCCAGTGGCCTATCTTCGGCACCGCGATGGGCTTGAGATCGTGGATCGAGGGGCGGTGTGGCGGTTCTTCAGACATCGTCGTTCCTTGTGCCGGTCGCGGACCTCGCCCCGGCCCGAGGCAAGCCCCGAGCCGGGAAAGCGGCGCTGGAGCATTCCAGCAAGCGTGCGCAGTTTTCGCGTTTCGAAGAAAAGCACAAACGCCTAGAGGTCCGCCGGATTTTCTTCCGTGATCAGAAGCGCCTTGCTCAGCATGCCGGAATCGTTCAGGCCCCACTTGGCCATGATCTTCTCATAGGTACCGTCGTCGATCATCGACTGGATCGCATCCGTCATGACCTGGCCAAGCGGATCGCCCTTGCGCACGCCGATGCAGCTGTTGACGGGCGACAGAACCAGTTCCGACACCTTCAGGTCGCCGGTCTGCTTGGCCATGTAGGCAAGCTTGACGGAGCCGGCCACGGTCGCCTCGGCGCGCTGCGAGCGCACGGCCAGTTCCGCCTGGGCCTGTGTGCCATGCGTCTGCATGATCACCGGCTTGTCCTTGCATTCGTTGGCGTTCAGCTTCTCCAAGAGGCCGAGGTCCCAGGAGCCGTTCAGCACGGCGACCGTCAGGCCGCAGGCATCGGAGGCCGTCTTGATGTCGAGCTTGCTGTCCGCCGGATAGGCGAACGAGGTGCCGATCTTGCGCTGGGAGACGAAATCCAGCGTTTTCAGGCGTTCCGCGGTGGTGCCGAAGGACGAGAAGCCCGCGTCGAAACGCTTCGACTGGAGGCCCGGAATGATCGCGTCGAAACTGGTGCCCTCGAAGGTGAAGGTCACGCCGAGGCGATCTTCCATCTCCTTGGCGATATCGACGCTCCAACCCTTGAGCTGACCATCGGAATCGAGGAATTCGTCGGGCGCCCAGTCGTTGAAGACCGCGGCCTTGATGCCGTTGTCCTTATATTCCTGCGGCAGGGCATCGTGCAGGGCGGGAATGACATCGGCAAGCGCCGGCATTGCCAGCGCCGCGCTCAGGGCACATCCGGCGAGAATGGATTTGAACATGACAACCTCCTTGTCGTGGCGAACCGGCGGGTCCGCGATTGCGTTCTCTGGTTCCCCTTGCAGATAATGGCGAGAACGTTCTCACATATGAGACACGGAGATGGCCCATCCGTCAAGCGCCTCCCGCACCGATCGAGGGCGTAAAGACATTGAAAACGGCCATCGATCTGGTAACACCTGAAAAAGCCTACCGTCTTCTACCGGAATACGCATGATCGGATTCTCAGTCGGCAGGCCCGAAATGTGAGAGGGAAGTGCCACGTGACCCCGAAAAGCAAGGCAACCATCGCGGATGTAGCGCGCGCTGCAGGCGTTTCCACGGCAACGGCGGGGCGCGTGCTCGGCGGCTATGGCTATACCAGCGAGGAGAAGAAGGAGCACGTTCTCAAGGCCGCCCAGGACCTCGGCTACCGGCCCAACGCGCTCGCCCGCAGCCTCATCACGGGCAAGACCCGCACGCTCGGCGTGGTGGCCGGCGATATCCAGAATCCGTTCTATGCTTCTGTCCTGCGCGGCATTTCCAACGTCGCCGAGGCCAACGGATTCGGTCTTTTGATCACCAATAGCGACGAGGCCCGGGCAAAGGAGGTCCACTCCGTCGAGCTTCTCGCCCAGAAGCAGGTGGACGGCCTGATCGTTACCCCCAGCGACACGCGCAAGGCGCGGCACCTGCACAATCTCAAGGCCATGGGCATGCCCCTGGTGCTGATCGACCGCGCCGTCGCCGGCCTGATGGTCGACCGGGTGGCGACCGACAACATCGCCGCCGCCGAACAGGCCGTCCGCCACCTTATCGCGGCCGGACACCGCCGGATCGGCATCGTGGCGGAGCTCGTCGACGAGGAGAGCGGCAAGCTGGATGCATTCCTGGCGCGCGCCGTGGCGGGCGATCCGATCGAGAGCGAAACGCTCTATCCGAGCTGGCAGCGTCTTCTCGGCTATATCCGGGCGCATCGGATCGAGGGCCTGCCCGTGGATCCGCGCCTGACCCTTCGGGCGGGAAGCTATTCCGCCCTTGCCGCGCAGGCGGTCGTGTCCCGCCTGATGACGGCACCCGACCGGCCGACGGCGCTCTTCACCACGGACGGCACCATGTCCGAGGGCGCCATGCGGACCCTCACCGAGTTGAAGCTCTCGATCCCGCAGGATCTCTCGCTCATCTGCTTCGACGATCTCGACTGGATGAGCTTCCACCGCCCCGGCATCACGACCGTGGCGCAGCCGCGCCTTGCCATGGGTGAGGCCGCCGCGCGAATGCTGCTGGAGCGCATTCGCGGCGAAGCCTTTCCGCCGCGCACGGTGCTGATGCCCGCCGAACTGGTCGAGCGCGGTTCCGTCGCCCGGCTCTGATCCCCTCGCAAAACGGTCCGGGGCGCCGTTTCAGCCGCGCCGGCCGGAGGAAACCATTTGCCATTCCGGGGGCGGTCCTATAAATGAGAACGTTCTCAGTTCCTTATCAGGAGACGCCTGCCCGATGTCGCGCCGCACCAGAATCCTCGCCTTCGGAGACAATGTGGTCGATTGCTACCTCGACCAGAACCTGATGTTCCCCGGCGGGAACTGCGTCAACCATGCCGTCTTCGCGCGCCGCGCCGGCGCCGAGACGGCTTATGCGGGCGCAGTCTGCGACGACGACGCCGGGCGGCTGATCCGCCAGGCGCTGATCGAGGAAGGCGTCGATGTTTCCTCGCTGCGGATGGAACCGGGACAGACGGCCTATTGCGTGATCGAGACGCAGGAGGGCGAGCGGGTGTTCATCGGCGCCAATCTCGGCGTGTCGATCATCGCGCCTTTGCGGGCGGACCTCGCGCGGCTTTCGGATTTCGATGCCGTCCATACCGGCCGGTCGAGCCATGTCGATGCCTGGCTGCCGCGCTTTGCGGCGGCGACGAAGGTTTCCTACGATCTTGCAACCGTCCACGATCCCGAGCGCATCGCCCAGGTCGCGCCCCATTGCTTCCTCCTCGCCCTTTCCGCGGGAGGCACGCGCCATGAGGAGGCCCTTGCGCTGGCGCAGGCCGCGCGAGCGGCCGGTGCGCGCTGGAGCCTCGTCACCAGGGGTATCGACGGAGCCGTCCTTGCCGGCGAGGCCGGTGTGTTCGAGGCGCCGGCCCAACCGGTCGACGCCATCGACACGCTCGGCGCCGGCGACACCTATATCGCCAATGTCCTCGTCGGCCTGCTCGGCAAGCGGGATCCCGAAACGATCCTGAAGGATGCGGCAGAAGCGGCGGCCCGGACCTGCCTGATACGCGGCGCCTTCGGCCATGCCGCCACCATGAGCGTCGACCTCTCGAACATGATGAGCCTCGAGGAGATCTATCGCACCACCCGTCCCGCAAAAGTGCCCGAAGACGCCTGACGGACGCGGTTCCATGCTGATCCGGCCGGAGCCCTCTACCCGTGTGCTCCGTTTCACGGCATTCCGCTTGCACGCCGGTTTCGCAATTGGCGACGCCCGCGCTTTCGCCTTGCCCGTCTCGGCGCCGATGATCCGCGCCCCCTCGGGCCTGCGCTTCTGCCACGAGGCGAGCGGCAGGCACGCGGCTGCAACGCCTGGCACGATCCGACAGTCGATTGGCGCACCTTGCCACTGCGCACGAAGACGCAGGCCGATACCTTTGCGTTCATCGACACGAAGGGGTGCGAAAGCCGCCTGCCCGCTTCCCACCAAATCTCAACCCTTTCCGGTCGCGACGCGAGCCGCGATACGGTGAATTTGGCAGGAGCCGGCCTCAAGGCAACCTTGCAACCGCTTCTGCCTGTCACCATTCATCCATCTTTCCCACCAACGCACCGGATATTGGAACGGGTCGGGGATCGCCACCGTGCGTTACCGAGGCCGGCTATGGGTCATGCTTATCGCTGCCCATAGCCCGTCATCTCCAGATAGCCCTTGCCGGGATGGCTGCCGGCCACGCGCACGGGACCTTCCCAGTAGGAAATGCCGAGATCCATCCAGGCCTGCGTGTTGAGCGCGCCGACAGTGACGTCGAGCCGACGGTCGGGCAGGGTGAGCCGCCAGCGCGTCGGGATGTCTTGCCCCTTCACCCGGCTCGTCTCCACCGGGGTCGCGACGAGCCTGCCGTCGCCATAGGGCGTCGCCGTACCGTCCGCCGCGATCCACGTGGCGGAGGTGAAGTCGCCGCCAGCGGCATCGCGCAGGCGGAAACCCATCAGCTTCTCGCCTGTGTCGAAGGAGAGCGAGAACCAGTCCCAGCCGGACTGTTCCTCCGCCAGCGGCTGCGACGACCATTCGCGATCGAACCACGCAGTGCCGCGCACCGGGATTTCGCCTTCCGGCAGGGTGATCGTTCCCTCCACGGCAAAGAAAGGCTGGGAATAGTAGTGGCTCGCCTGCCCTTTCGCCGATTTCACCGAATAGCCCTGCTCGCCGTGCAGCACAATCGGGCCTTCCGCGCGCATGGCAACATCGTAGGCGAAATCCTTGCCCGTCGCCGTGAGCCGCAGGCGGTCCAGGCTGTCGCCCGCCATCTGCCAGTCGTCGATCCAGGCCGCGAAGGGCTCGGCCGTCACGCCCGCCTGGCCTGTGCCGCCGCGCGCGAAACGCTCCGTGGCGCGGTGCACGGCGGCGCTGGTGACGGCGGCATGGCCGAACCACACCTGCGGGCTCTCCCATGCCGCGCCCTCGCCCGGTGCGAGCGCCGAGCGGAACAGCGTCCATTGCAGGCCGTAGTCCGCACCGTCCGGCCCGGTGAGGTTCGCGGTGACGTACCACCACTCGATCCGGTAGTCCGGATGGGCGCCGTGATCCTGCGGGAACGCGAGCTGCCTGCCCCGCTCCGGCACGGCGAAGCCCTCGGCGTCGGTGCTGAGCCCGGCAAAACCTTGGGCGAAGGCGTTGCCGACACCCAGCAGCAGGAAGAGCAGGGCCCTAACGTTCATTGGCGAAGATCCTCAGCAGCGCGGCAGGCTCCATGCGCGCCAGCCGCCAGGCCGGCCAGAGCGCGGCGGAAAGCGCGGCGCCGAGCGCGAAGAGCATCAGGCGGGTGTATTCGGCTGGAAACAGGTACATCGGCAGGCGCCAGCCGAACGCCTCGACATTGACGATGGCGAGCAGCACCCAGGCGAGCACCAGGCCCAGCGGCAAGGCCAGCACCGCGGTGAGCGCGGCGAGCAGCACGGTGCGCAGGATCTCCATGCCGGCGAGACGGCGCTGGGTCGTTCCCATCGCCCAGACGGGCGCCATCTGCGGCAGCCGCATCGCCGCCAGCGTGAGCAGGCTCATCAAGATCGCGAACGCCGCAACCGCCAGCGTCAGCACGTTCAGTGCCCCGGTCACCGAGAAGGTACGCTCGAAGACAGACAGCGAGAACGCCTTGAGCGCCGCCTGGTCGACGATGCGCGCCGGAGGAAAGTCGAACGCCTCCACGAGCGCCTGGCGCAGGCCCTGCGGGTCGTCGGTGCGCACGCCGTAACGCCGCGGCACGACGCCGGGGAAGGCCTGGCGGAACAGCGCCTCGCCGACGATGGCCTGGCCGATCGGGTTTCCATAGTCGCCGACGACGCCCGCGACCGGCATCGACAGTCCGGGGCCAAGCGCGAGCGCGTCGCCCACGCTCAGTCCGGCACGGCGGGCAAGCTGCTCGTTGATGATGACGGCCCCGCCCGCTTCGACCTCGTCCCAGACGGCCGGGACGGCGTTAAGGAAGCGCCAGTTTTCACGATAGGTGTAGCCGATGCGCGCGCCGAAGATCTCCGCCCGCAACCCGGCGAGCGTCGCATCGACGGACATGATCGGCAACACCGCGTCGGAGCGCGCCTCGAGGAAACGTTCCAGGCCTGCCCGGTCCGCCACAGCCTCCGCATCGACGTAGAGCTCGGCGGACAGGCGCTGGTCGAGGAAGCCGACGAAGGTCAGGCGAAAGCTCGAGACCATGGTTGAAACGCCGACATTCGCGGCCATGGCGAGCAGCAGCGCCATCAGCGCAAGCCCGAGGCCGGGAAGTTGCTGGCGGGTGTCCGCCCAGAACCATTGCGTCATGGCGCGGGCTGCCCGTGCTTCGCCAAGGCGCAGGATCGCCCCAAGGCACGGCGCCAGCGCAAGGGCCGCGCCGAGCATCAGGCAGGCGAGCAGCACGAAGCCGGCGGCGAGCCCGGTCCCGACGACGGCCAGAACGCCTGCCGCCGCGAGCAGCAGGGCTGCCGCCACGGCCTGCAGCTTGCGCGTCCGCCCCGAGGCCAGCGCCCAGGCGCGTCCGCCGGCACTCGCCAGGACCGGCATCCGCGCCAGCCGCCACAACGCGCTCGCCGAGGCGAGCAAGGCGCCGCCGAGCGCCATGGCCATTCCCGAAAGCCACCATGCCGGACGGATCTGCAGCGTGCCGGCGACGTCGGCGCTGTAAAGGCCCCGTATCGTCGCGGCAACGTCCGGCAGCAGGAGCGCCGCGATGAGATAGCCGAGCACGATGCCGAGCGCGCCGGCAACCGTCGCCAGCACCACAAGCTCCAGCACCATCAGGACGATCAGGCGGCGCAGCGGCACGCCGAGCGCGCGCAGGGTGCGGACCATGCCGCGCCGCTGCTCGAATGCGAGGCCGATCGCCCCGTGGACGATGAAGATGCCGACCGCGAAGCTGAGCAAGCCGAAGGCCGTGAGATTGAGGTGGAAGCTGTCGGTGAGCCGGCCGACATCGGTCGCACCGTCGGCGCGCTGGAGCAGCAGGTCCGGCGCGATCTCGGCCAACGGCCGTTGCCGCAGCGGCTGGTCCGGCAGGACGATGAGGCGGCTGATGCGCCCCGCGCGGCCGAGCAGCTTCTGGGCAACGCCGATGTCGGCAAGCACGGTGCCTGGTGCGATCGCCTGATCGACCAGGACCGGGTTGGACAGGTTCGGCGCAAGGAGCGCGGCCGTCTGCGGCCCGGCGACCAGCGTGTCGGCGCGCACGAGACGGTCGAGGTCGGCGCGCGCCAGTGCCGCGCGCGCCGCCGAACCCGGCGGCGCGGTCAGCGGATCGACGCCGACCAGCCGCACGGCGGTTCCGCCCACCCGCAACCTGCCCTCCACCACCGGGCTGACCAGCCAGCCGGCGCGGCGCAGCGCGACGAAAAGCGCCTGCGGCATGGCATCCCCCTCGGGCGGCAGGAGCTGGTCGAACCGGCCTTCGGCCAGCGTGGCGGCGGCCGCGTCATAGCTCGCGCGCGCCTCGGCGTTGATCGCCTGCACGCCCGACCACAGCGCCGTCGCCAGCGCGAGGCCGAGCACCAGCGTCAGCAACTGGAGCCGGTTGCGTCGCCAGTGCGACGCCAGTGCCGAAAGGATCGCGCCAGTCACAGGAGGCGGCCCTGGCTGAGATGCGCCTGCCGTCCGAGCCGCGCGGCAAGGCGCGGGGAGTGCGTGACCATCAGGAGCGCCGCGCCGGTCTCCGCCACGAGCGCGAGGAACTGCTCCATCACCTCGTCCGCGGTCGCCTCGTCGAGGTTGCCGGTCGGTTCGTCCGCCAAGATCAGCTTCGGCCGCGCCGCGAGCGCCCGGGCGATCGCCACGCGCTGCTGCTGGCCGCCGGACAGTTGCTCCGGATATTTCCGCAGGTGCGGCTCCAGGCCCAGCGCGCCGGCCAGCCGGGAAAGCGCCCGCGGTTCCGGCGTGTCGTTCAGGCGCGCCTGGAAGGCGATGTTGACGGCGACGTCCAGAGAGGGGATGAGGTTGAACTGCTGGAAGACGATGCCCACCGCGCTTCGCCTCAGTCGCGCGCGCCCGCTGTCGTCGAGCCTCGTAACCTCTTGCCCGTCGAGCAGAACGCGCCCGCCGTCTGCGGCGTCCAGCCCCGCCACGAGGTGCAACAGCGTGCTCTTGCCCGAACCGGATTCGCCGGTCAGCGCCAGCGTCTCGCCGGCCTGGAGCGAGAGCGTCACGCCGCGCAGCACAGGCACCGGGCCTTCCGGGCCTAAATAGGATTTCCGCAGGTCCTCGATCGAAAGCAGCATGCAACACAGCTATCGCATGCGGCGGAAAGTAAAAAGGCCAAGTCGCAAGATCCGTCGACAAGGCACACAAACGACGCCCGGCCGCATCGCGTCGGATCGTTGGCCGCAACGATCCGAATTTCGAACGACAGGCATATTCCTCAAGGGCCCGGCGCCAATCACGGTTCTTTCCCGCCGAGCTTCCGGACCGCCGGAAACACCCTGCCGGCCGGCCCACTAGAGCATTTCCGCATTATCCGACGCCGAAGCGACTTCGCTTCGGCTGGAAATGCTCTAGGCTCGCAGCCTCAGGTAGACCGCGGGCAGCAGCGTGTCGAGCCGGTCGATCGAGTCGATGCATATCGCACCGCGCGGCCCGAAAATGCGCTGCGGATAGGAATCCGCGTCCGAATCCAGCGCCACGCAGAAGGTGTCTATCCCCTCGCGGCCGAGTTCGTGCACCGCCATGCGGGCATCCTCCACCAGATAGCGCCGGTCGTCGACGTCGATGTCGGAGGGTTCGCCGTCCGTGACGATGAGGAGCAGCCTGCGGTAGCTGCGCTGCCGGCGAAGATCGCTGCCGGCGTGGCGGATAACCGCGCCGAGCCGGGTCGAATAGTCGCCCGTAAGCCCTGCGAGGCGGGCGATGGCGAAGCGGTCGAAGGGCCGGCCGAAATCCTTGATGCACATGTAGCGCACGTCCTCCCGCCCATTGGAGCAGAAGGCGGCGATGGCGAAGGGATCGCCGACATCCGTCATCGCGCGGGCGAGCAGCGCCGTCGACAACCGCTCCATCTCCAGCACGGAGCCTTGCGAACCGCGCACCCTCTCCGTCGTGGAGCGAGATGAATCGATCAGCACGAGCACCGACATGTCGCGCGAACGCCGCTCGTAGCGGCCGTAGACCCGCGTATCCGGCACCTCGCCCGCCCACCGCGCGATCATGGCGGCGATGCTCGCGTCCATGTCGAGGAACTCCCCTTCGGTCTGGCCGCGGACCCGCTGCTGGCGGCTGATCCGCGAGGCCTTGATGAGCGTCGAAAGCCGGTCGACGAGGTCGGACCGCGCCTCGCTCAAGGCCGATGCTACACGGGGCAGGCCGATCTGGCCCGGCATTTCGCGCACCCGGCACCATTCCGGCCGGTAGCGGCCGGTGACATGGTCGTATTCCGGGTAGCGGGCAACGAGCAGGCCGTCCTCGTCCTGCGCCTCGGCCAGCCGCCCGCTCGCCGTATCGCCATCCTCGCCCTCCTCGCGGCGGCCATCGTCGCCGGCCTGCTGCTCGATCCGCGCGCCTTCGAGCATGGCCTCGATCTCGACCGGCGCCTGGCTGTCGTCCGGGCCGAAATCCCAGATGCCGATATTGTCGTCGCGGTAGGCCGGCTGCACCACATAGGTCCTGGCGTCGAACTGCAGGCGCATCTGGCCGATATCGTTGCCGAGCAGCCCGCCGATGCGTCGGCTGAGCTGCTGGTCGCCGATATTTTCGCGGACGGCCTCGGCGAAGAGTGTCCGCCCCTTCTCCACCCAGCCATGCGGATCGGCATAGTCCGGATCCACCAGCGCCCGCGCAAGCCGGGCCATCAGGGCGATCGCGATGGGCGGGCCTTCCGGCCGGGCGACATGGAAGCGTCGCCAGAGGGCGGCAAGGCCGGGCATCGTCCGGGCGGCGAGCCTTTCGACACGCGCGTCCTCGATGAGGGAAACGAGGGCGATCTGCAGCGGCTTCAGCCCGGCGGCGGGAAATTTTGCCCGCGTGAAGCGATGATGCGCGCCGATATGCGCGACGGCGGCGCGGTAGAGCAGCTTCGCCTCGCCGCCCTCGAAGCCGGCGAAGGCGGCCGGCAGGCGCACGCCGCCACCACCGAAACCGGGCCTGCGCCGCATCTGTTCCGGCGCATCCGGCGGCGCTTCGGCAATCGGCGGCGCCATGCCCCAGAGAGCCTTGAGGTAAAGGCCGAGGCCATGGCGCCATTCAGCAAGGCCGCCTCCCGCCCCGCGCCCCTCGACCAGGCGGATCGCCTCGCCGCTTTCCAATGCGAAGAAAGCGCGCCGGCGCGCCACGTCCTTGGCGCCGATATGCAGGCCCATGCGCACGAAGGCGACGAAATCCCGCGCATCCAGTGCCTCAAGGAGCCGGCCGGTGTTTTCCAGAAGGGGAAGCGCGGCCTCCGGCGCCCGGCGCGCGACATCCTCAATCGCCGCCGCCCAGGCGTTCATCCCCACCTCATCAAAATGGCGCGATGCGACAAGCGCCGCCTGCGGCACGCGGCTTGCGGCCAGCCGGCCCGAGCGGATCGCGACCTGCGATACCGCCGAGGCGAGCCGAACGGCAAAAGCCGGGCCGGCAAGCGCCGCAAGGGCGGGGCCGGCGCGGCGATAGGCATCGGCGACGAGGTCGCCGTAACCGGCCCGGTCGATGCGGCCATGCGCGACATGCCAGCGCTCCCGCCATTCGGGCGGAAATCCATCGGGCGCATTCATGATTGCCGCCTCCTGCATGAAACGTTCAAAGGCAGGCGGCGATGGCGCCGGAGAGCGCATCGCGCAGATCAGGATCATCGGTGATCGGCACGACCATCGCCACCTGGCAGGCCGCCTCGATGGCAATGCCGGCGGCAACGAGCAGCCCGGCATTGATGAGCATGCGCGTGGAGGCTCCCTCTTCGAGGCCCTGCCCCTTGAGGTTGCGCGACCGCTCGGCGATGCGCACCAGGGTCTCCGCCGTGCGCCGGTCGATGCCCGCCTCCCGGGCGACGATCTCCGCCTCGATATCCGGCGACGGATAGCCGAAGGCAATGGCGCCGAAGCGCTGCTTGGTCGATTCCTTCAGGTCCTTGAGCACGCTCTGGTAGCCCGGATTGTAGGAGATGACGACCTGGAAATCCGGATGCGCCCGCACCACCTCGTTCTTCTTCTCGAGCGGCAGGATACGCCGGTCGTCGGTCAGCGAGTGGATGACGACGGTGGTGTCCTGCCGCGCCTCGACGATCTCGTCGAGATAGCAGATGGCCCCCTCGCGCACGGCAAGGGTCAGCGGTCCGTCGTGCCAGACCGTGCCGTCCGTATCGAGCAGGTAGCGGCCGACGAGGTCGGAGGCGGTCATGTCCTCATGGCAGGAGACGGTGATCAGCGGCTTGCCCAGCCGCCAAGCCATGTGCTCGACGAAGCGCGTCTTGCCGCAGCCGGTCGGCCCTTTCAGCATGACGGGCATGCGGCTCTTGTGGGCGGCCGTAAACAGCGCGATCTCGCTTTCGACCGGCCGATAGAAAGGTTCGCTGGAAATGCGATAGGCATCCAGGTTCGTCACGATAGACCTCATGGAGTTGGCGCCGCGATGCTCCCGGCCATCGCGGCGCGGGGGATTTCAGGACGCCAGCAGTTCCTTCAGCTTGTCGTCCAGGAACTTGACGTCGACGGGGTTGGTACCCGGCCCGCCGGCAAAGTGCCCCCAGATCGAGGGGATCGGCACGTAGGTCGCATTCGGCATGTTCGCGACCTCGTTCTCGCTGTCCTCCGGTGGAAAATAGAGGTCGGTTCTGCCGGGCATGACATAGGCCTTCGCCTTGATGGCGTTGAGCGCGGCCTTGTAGTCACCGTTGTAGAGTTCGTTTGCAGAGATGTCGCCGTTCTGCCAGGTCCAGAGCATGGCAAGCAGGTTGTTCGGATCCTTCGGCAGGAAGAAGCCTTCCCAGAAGGAGACGAGAAAGTCCTCCAGCGAGGCGTAGCCCAGCGTCTTCAGGTCGAGTTCCTCGCGGTAGAAGGATTGCGAAAAGCCCCAGCCGGCATAGACACGGGCGGCGGCGCGCAGGCCCTTTTGCGGCTTCTCCTTGTACCAGCCGTCCTGGAAAGCACCGTCCGCCGTCAGGGCCGCCTTGACGCCTTCGAGGAAGACGAAGTTGTGGCGCGAGCATTTCGCCGAGCCGCAGAAGGGCGCGAGCAGGTCCATCATGCCGGGGTACATCGCGCCCCAATGGAAGGTCTGGAGCCCGCCCATGGACCAGCCCGTCACCAGGCGCAGATGCGAAATCTCCAGATGCTCCGTCACCAGCCGGTGCTGGGCGCGGACATTGTCATAGGCCGTCACCTTCGGGAAACGCGCAGCATTATAGGGCTCCGGCATGTTGCTTGGCGAGGAGGAGAGGCCGTTGCCGAACATGTTGGGGATGATGATGAAATACCTGCCGGGGTCGAGCGCCATGCCCGGGCCGACCAGCCATTCGTTGTCGTAGTGCTGGCCGGAATACCAGGTCGGATAGAGGATGGCGTTGTCCTTCGCGGCATTGAGGGTGCCGAAGGTCTTGTAGGCGAGTTTGGCCTCGCGCAGGATCGCGCCGTTCTGCAGGGCGAAATCGCCGAGTTCGAAGATCTCGTAATCGAGCGTCATGTCTGTTTTCCTTCATTGAAAATGCGCGTTCGGCGCGCGCCGAGGCGCGCCGCCGCTTTCAAGCGGATGCATCCACGGCGGACCGCCGGTCCTTCAGCGAGGAGAGCGCGAAATGGGCGATGCCGGCGACGATGCCCGCGCTGATCGCGGTGGAAAGCTGCGGCGCATAGAACTCGACGATGAAGCCCACGGCCGCGCCGATCACCCAGGAGATGAAGGGCGTCGAGCGCCATTCCTTCTCCACCCCGCCGCCGCTTTTGAAGGCATAGGCCTCGACGAGCAGGATCATGCCGATGGGAGGGACCACGATACCGAGCAGCGACAGCCACTGGATGAAGAAGGCCCAGACATTGCCCGCGGCGATGACGATGCCGAGGATGCCGAGTGCGACGGCGAGCAGCCGCATCTTCGAGCCGAGGATGCGCGACCAGCCCGTCGCCGCATTGTAGAGGCAGTGCGAGCAGACCGAGCCGAGGTTGATGTAGAGGAACAGGAAGGCGAGCGCGCTGAGCCAGCCGATCTGCAGCGTGTTCATGTAGCCGAACATGTTGTCCGCCCCGAACGGGTTGGCATGCGGCACGGCAAGGGCCGCCGTCAGGATGCCGCCCACCAGCATGGCGACGAGGTTGGAGACCGGAAAGGCTGAGAAGGTCGCGATGAGGGAATGGGTGCCGGTCCGGGCCCAGCGGTTGAAGTCCGCGGTGACCGTACCGGCATCGATGAAGAGGGCGATGACGACCGTCAGCCCGACCCCCATGGACATGGTGGCGACGCCGTTGTTGCCGGCATAGCTCCAGATCGCATCGAAGGTGGTGGTCGAAGCCGAATGCAACACCACGAACAGGCCGAGCACGAAGAACAGCGGCACCGAGACGAGGCCGATCAGGTGCAGGCCGCGCACGCCGATGAAGGTGATGGCGATGTAGAGCAGGCCTGCCACGATGGTCATGGCGACATAGTTCATCTCGTAGGTGCTGGCGATGAGCGCGCCGGTAATACCCGTCTGCACCGCGAACCAGCCGAGCAGCAGCGTCGAGAGCAGGCCCGAGGCGAGCGCATAGCCCTTCGTGCCGAAGACTTCCGACGCGATCAGCGCGAAATTCCGGCCGCTCCGCGTCGCCGAAAGGCCGAGCGCGCCGACATAGGCGAACATGATCAGGTTGCCGATGACCATCGCCGCGAGCGCGCGGGAAAAGCCCATGCCCAGCACGAGGATCGAGCCGGTCATGGAGCCGGTGATGATCGCCGGGAAGCCGGCCCAGACCGTCACCATGGAAAACAGGCTGTGCCGGGCCGAAAGCGGCACCGGCGCATGTTCGTATTCCTCGCCGAGCACATGGTCGGCATCGAGCGGCGACGGATCGCCGGGCCCTTTGGAGTGTGTAGACATGTTCGTTCCCCTCATGTCTTTCTTGTTGAGGAAGGCCATCCGGTTCCCAGGACCGGATGGCCCGGTTGGCATCAGCGATGGGCGGCCGCGTGCGGGATGCCGTCTATCGGGCATTCATCCGTGCCGACCGTGCCGCGGGTCATGGCCTCGACCATCTCGCGCGTCCCGTCCGGGTCGTTCACCCACCTGGCGTAGAAGTTGTAAGGGCAGGCCGCGACGCCGCGGTCGCCGTCGCCGGAATTGATCGTGCCGGTGTAGCCGCGGTGGAGGAGCTTGAAGAGATGGTTCTGCGACTGGCCGTTGCGGCGGGCGTCGCGGATGGCCGAGACGGAGAGCTGGGCATACTGGATGCCGTTCTCCTCCGTGCCGCATTCGCCGAGCGTGCGCCCGTCGAAGCCGATGATCGCGGAATGGCCGAAATAGGAATAGACGCCGTCGAAGCCGGCGGCATTGGCGACCGCGACATAGACATTGTTCGCCCAGGCCATCGACTTGGAGATCTGCACCTGCTGCTCCTTGGCCGGATACATGTAGCCCTGGCAGCGGATGATGAGCTCGGCGCCCCGCATCGCGCAGTCGCGCCAGATCTCCGGATAGTTGCCGTCGTCGCAGATGATGAGGCTGATCTTCAGGCCCTTCGGCCCCTCGGAGACATAGGTGCAGTCGCCGGGATACCAGCCCTCGATCGGCACCCAGGGCATGATCTTGCGGTATTTCTGGACGATCTCGCCCTTGTTGTTCATGAGGATGAGCGTGTTGTAGGGCGCCTTGTTCGGGTGCTCCTCGTGGCGCTCGCCGGTCAGCGAGAAGACGCCCCAGACATTGGCCTTGCGGCAGGCCTCGGCGAAGATCGCCGTCTCCTCGCCCGGTATCTGCGAGGCGGTCTCGTACATCTCCCTGGAATCGTACATGATCCCGTGGGTCGAATATTCCGGGAAGACGACCAGATCCATGCCCGGCAGGCCGATCTTCATGCCCTCGATCATGGCGGCGATCTTGCGGGCGTTCTCCAGCACTTCGGCCTTGGTGTGCAGCCGCGGCATCTTGTAGTTCACGACAGCAACGCCGACGGTATCTTTGCTGCTGCTGATGTCACCATGGTACATTTCAAGTCTCCTTAGACGACGAGGTGGCTCTGGATGAGCTCATCGCTGAGCGCGCCGATGTCGTCGGACAGGGCCACGCTCCCGCGATTGAGGATCGCGAAGCGGTGCGAGGCCCGCCGCGCGAATTTGATGTTCTGTTCGACGAGGATCACGGCGAGTCCGTGCTTGCGGTTGAGGTCGATCAGCACGTCCTCGATCTGCTCGACGATGTTGGGCTGGATGCCCTCCGTCGGCTCGTCGAGCAGCAGGATCTTCGGCTCCGACAGGAGCGCCCGCGCGATGGCGAGCTGCTGCTGCTGGCCGCCCGAGAGGTTGCCGCCGCGCCGGCCGAGGAATTCCTTGAGGATCGGGAAGAGATCGAAGATGTGGTCGGGGATCGTACGCGCCGGCTTCTCCGCGGCGAAGGTGCCGATGAGAAGGTTCTCGCGCACGGTGAAGCTCGGCAGAATGCCCCGCCCCTGCGGCACGTAGCCGAGCCCGGCACGTGCCCTCATGTGCGTGGGGAGCTGGTTGATCTCCGCCCCGTCGAGCCGGATCGAGCCGGCGCAGCGCGACATGAGGCCGAGGATGGTGCGCAGCAGCGTCGTCTTGCCGACGCCGTTGCGCCCGAGCACCGTCAGGAATTCCCCCTCCCGCACCGAGAGCGAGACGGACTGGAGTGCGCGGCTGCGGCCATAGAAGCCGTCGACATCGGAAAGCTCAAGCATGGCCGATGCCTCCCGAACCGAGATAGGCCTCGCGGACCTTCGCATCCTGCGAAACCTCGTCGGCGGTGCCCTGCGCCAGCAGCTTGCCCTGATGCATGACCGAGATGGTCTCGGCGATGTCGCGCACGAAGCCCATGTCATGCTCGACGACGACGAGCGTGTGCTTGCCGCGCAGCCGGTTGAAGAGCTCGGCGGTCATGTTGGTCTCGTGCGCCGTCATGCCGGCCGTCGGCTCGTCCATCAGGATGAGCGCAGGGTCCTGGGCGAGGATGAGGGCGATCTCCAGCCATTGCGTCTGGCCGTGCGAAAGCTGCGCTGCCTGGGTTTCGAGATGATCCTCCAGCCCGACGAGGACGGCGAGGCGTTCCAGCCGCTCGGTGTCCACCCCGCCGGAGAAGCGGAACAGGTTGCGCCAGACGCCCGGATCGCGCGAGCAGCCGATCTCCAGGTTTTCCCGGACGGTCAGTTCGCGAAAGACGCTCGGCACCTGGAACTTGCGGCCGATGCCGGTGCGTGCGATCCGGAATTCCTTGAGAACGTGGATCGGAGCGCCGCGGAAGGCGATTTCCCCGGATGTGATGCGGGACTTGCCGCAGATGAGGTCGAGCGTCGTGGACTTGCCGGCACCGTTCGGGCCGATCAGGCAGCGCAGCTCGCCCGACGCCACCTCGAAGTCGAGCCGGTCGACAGCAATGAAACCGGAAAAGGCCACGGTCACCTGTTTGAGCGCAAGGAGCTGTTCGCGTGCGGGCGTCATAGCGCACCTCCGAGATGGGGTTGGGATTTGGAGGTCTGCTCGGTGGCATGGCGGGCGCCGCCCTTGCGCTCCGCCTTAGGGAAGCGGCGCACGAGGGCGGCGCCCGCCAGCCCCTTCGGCATGAACAGCACGATGAGGACGAAGAGGCCGCCCATGACGAGGGTCCAGGTTTCGAGGAAGGCTTCGGTTTCCGACAGCGCGCCCTGCACGCCGGTGACGAGCACCGCGCCCAGCATGGCGCCGAGAAGGCTCTGCCGGCCGCCGACGGCGACCCAGATCACGATGGAAAGGCTGAGCGGCACGCCGAGGAAGGTCGGCGAGGCGAATTCCATGATGATCGTGTAGAGCATGCCCGCAAGGCCGGCGATGGCGGCCGAAAGCGCGAAGACGAAGGTCTTGTAGAGCGCCACGTCATAACCGAAGAAGCGCACCCGCTCCTCCTGGTCGCGCACCGCCTGCAGGATGAGGCCGGTCTTGCTGCGCGAAACGGCGAGCGCGAGGAACAGCGTAACCGTGAGGCAGATCGCGACGAGATAGTAGGTCGAGGCTGAGTAGGCGTCGAAGGTCAGGCCGAAAATCTCGAACCGCGCAAGATCGGTGACGCCGTTGAAGCCGCCGGTATAGCTCTGCTGGTCGATGATGATGAGGTTGACCACCACCATGGCGGCAAGCGTGATGATCGCCGCATAGACGCCGGCGATGCGCCCGCCGAACATGAACCAGCCGAGCAGCGCGGCGAAGAGCGCCGGGACGAGGATGCCGGCAAGGAGCGCAACGGGCATGGAATGGAACGGCACCCAGATCCAAGGCAGTTCCGTCACGTTGTTCCAGACCATGAAGTCGGGAAGGCCGTCGCTGCCGGTGTGGATCGGCACCGTCTTCAGCTTCAGGAACATGGCCATGCAGTAGGAGCCGAGGCCGAAGGTCGTCGCCTGGCCGAGATTGAGGATGCCGGCATAGCCCCAGGACAGGCTGAGCGCGATCGCCAGCATGCCGAAGATCAGGTAGCGGGCATATTTGTTCAGCAGGAAGGCGTCGTCGACCAGCACGGGCACGATGAGGATCGCCAGACAGACGGCGCCGTAGAGGAGGATTTGGCGGGAGACTTTTCCAGACAAGGACGGAACCTCTCGTTGACGCGGGCGGTCAGGCGCGCACACGCGGGGCGAACAAGCCCTGCGGCCGGAACCGGATGATGATGACGATGGCGACGAGAACGAGCGCCTTGGCGATCGTGTCGTTGCTGTAATAGGCAAGGAGCCCGGAGGTCTCGCCGAGCACGGCAGAGCTCGCGAGCGTGCCGACAAGGCTCTGCACGCCACCGAGCACGACAACCATGAAGGCGTCGACAACATAGGTCGTGCCCATCTCGGGCGAGACGCTCTTCAAGGGCGAGATCAGCGCGCCGGCGAGCCCCGCAATTCCGGCCCCGTAAGCAAAGGTCAGCCGGTAGGCCCTGGCGGAATTGATGCCGAAGCTCGACGCGATGGCGCGGTTCTGGGTGATCGCCCGAAGCTTCAGGCCGAAGGGCGTGTAGCGGTAGATGCACCAGGTCGCGAGGAAGAGGCCGAGCGCCACGGCGAGCACGAAGAGCCGGTAGGCCGAATCGGTCGCACCGAGGATATCGACGCTGCCGGAGAGCGACGGCGGCATCTGGACGTAGCGCAGCTCGCCGCCAGCCGTCAGGCGGACGATCTGCTGGGTCATCACGCCAAGGCCCCAGGTGGCAAGGATCGTGTCCAGCGGCCGGTCGTAGAGATGGCGGATGACGGCGACCTCGATCAGCCAGCCGAGCGCGGCGATCAGGAGGAAGATCACGGCAAGGCTCGCCAGCAGGCTCCAGCCAAGCTGGCTCTGCAGCAGCCAGGCGCAATAGGCGCCGAGCATCACGAACTCGCCGTGGGCAAGGTTGATGGCGCCGGTCACGCCATAGATGATCGCAAGCCCGAGGGCCACGAGAAGCAGGATCGACGACAGGCTGAGGCCTGTCAGGATTTGCGAAACGACGAAGTCCATATGCACCTTCTCCGCAGGTTGGGCCGGCGGCCGACCGACAGACGGCCGCCGGCTGCTTGGGGGATCAGACCTCCTTGAGGCCTTCGGCGGTGCACTTCTGGTTGGGATAGGCGCTGTAGGGATTGGGCTCCAGCCAGTCGGCGGACTGCGTCAGGATCTCGAACTGCCCGTCCGGCTTGCATTGCCCGATCTTCGGGCGCAGCCAGCAATGCAGGTTCTCCGGCTCCACCTTCACGAGCCCCTGCGGCGCCTTGTATTCCTCGCCCTTCACCGCCTCGCGGATGGCGAGCGGGCCGATGTCGCTCGCGGCAAGCTTGGCGACCGCCTGCTTGAAGAGGTGGATCTGGAAATAGGCGGATTCCGACACGAAATGCGTGACCTTGTCGCCGCCCCAGCGCGAGCGATAGGCCTCGACGAAACGCTGGTTCTCCGGGGAATCGAAGACCATGAAATAGGGTGCGGAGGTGAAGTGGCCGGCGGCGGCGTCACCGCCCATGGCCGCGACCTCGTTCTCCGAGGTGGTGAGGCTTGCCATCGGCATGGTCGCCGGATCGAGGCCGGCCGCACGATACTGCCGGTGCAGCGCCACGACGGAATCGCCGACCACCGTCGAGAAGATGACGTTGGGCTTTTCCGAGCGGAACTTGTTGATGACGGAGGAGAATTCCGAATGGCCGAGCGGCACGTATTCCTCGGCGATCACTTCCGCGCCGAGCCCTTCGAGCAGCTTCTTGCAGTAGTTGTTCTCTTCCTTCGGGTAGATGTAGTTCGAGCCGATCAGGTACCAGCGCTTGCCGAACTTCTCGACGAGCCAGGGGATGAAATCGTCCTGCTGCTGGTTCGGCACGGCGCCGGTATAGATGACGTTCTTGGAGCACTCGCGGCCCTCGTAGAGCGTCGGATACCAGAAGAGGTTCTCCTGCTTCTCGAAGACCGGCAGCACCGCCTTGCGGCTCGCCGAGGTATAGGAGCCGAAGACGGAAACACAGCGGTCGGAGAGCACCAGCTTGCGGGCCTTTTCGGCGAAGG
Organism: Shinella yambaruensis; assembly: GCF_050859155.1. Lineage (NCBI taxonomy): Bacteria > Pseudomonadati > Pseudomonadota > Alphaproteobacteria > Hyphomicrobiales > Rhizobiaceae > Shinella > Shinella yambaruensis. The sequence continues at coordinate 485,739 of NZ_CP150638.1, read as the reverse complement.
TCGCCGGGTCCGATGCGGGGTCCTCCACGACCGGTGTGATCTTCAGGCCGTTGATGCCGCCATTGGCGTTGATCTCCTCGATCGCCATCAGCGTCGCCTTGTTCAGCGACTCCTCGATGATCGCCGTCGTGCCGGTCAGCGAGAAGAGCACGCCCACCTTGATCTCGCCGTCCTGTGCGAAGGCCAGCGAGGAATTCTTCGACCAGATATGGGGAAAGCCGACCAGCGACACCGCGCCTGCTGCGGCCCCAACTTTCAGAAATTCACGCCTGTTCTTGTTCACCCTCTGTCTCCATCAAAAAACAAAGGCCCCGAAGCGCTCCGCCGGTCCGGCAGATCGTTTCGGGGCCTCTTCGCCTCTGGATTTGTTTGCGGCGTCCTCGCCGCGGGGAATGTGCTCGGGCTGTCGGCGGGTCCGGATGCAACGCCACCAGCGTTGCTTCACCGGGCCTGCATCAGGCCATTCAGAAAAACAAAAAACCCCACGTTCCGCTCTTTGCGGACCCGCGGGGTTTCGTCACCCTTTATGTGCGCGGCGTCTTTGCCGCGGACAATTCCAAAACGCTAACTGAGAAGTTCGTGCGAGTCAATCACCGCCGCAGCGACGGCGCCGATGGTCACGCGCTTCTCCATCGCCTGCTTGCGCAGGAAGTTGTAGGCCTCCTCTTCGCTCAGGTTTTTCAAGCGGATGAGCAGCGCCTTCGCCCGCTCGACGAGGCGCATGGTGCGCAGGTTCTCGTCGAGCTTGTCGATCCGCCCGCGAAGGCGCCGCTCATATTGGAAATGCTCGCGGGCCATCATCAGCACCGACTGGATCATCCGGGCGGTTGCCGGATAATGCAGCATGCCATGCGCCGCGCAGTTGTGGACGAGCTTCAAATTGAGGGGCGCCTTGCCGTCATCCACCAGGATGAGCGCAGAGGAAGGCTCCCCCGGCACCCAGGGTATGCGCTGGGGAAGATCGTCCGACAGCAGGCAGAAGATCGCGTCGTATTGCAGGGGAATCTGCGCCGGCTTCGGCCAGATGTGCCGCACGGCGACGCGCTGCCGCTGCAATTCCCGGATCAGGAACTCGCCGTTGTCGTCACGCTCGACGATGACGGCGACGGTGAATTCGGCCGGCAGGCCCGCCTGCCGCGGGCGCTCCTCCGCGCTGGCGCGGCTTTCCGGCCGTTGCGTACCGATCCAGCGATCGTGCCCGTAGTCCGCCCTCGACATGTCCGGCATCTTCTCCTCCCGCGCGGGACGGCGCGTTTCTGTTCGCTGCATTCAGCAATTCTCCAGGCAACGGCCGTAGCCGATGAGATAGGGATCGGCCTTCACGCTGGCCTGTGACTGGAAGACGATGTCGAACTGGCCCTGCCGGTTCGCCCGGCCGATGCGCGTCCACACATCCGCATGGCCCCAGACGGGATTGATCGACACGCTTCCCTGCGGCGCCTCGAATTCCGCGCCCATGACGAAGGTGCGCAACTGCCTGGTGTCGAGAGAATTGGTCTCCTCCAGCGTGCGCGCGAAGAGATTCACCTGAAAATACGAGGCTTCGAGGCACATATTGGTCGGCTCGTCGTCGCCGTAGCGCTTCTGGTAGTGGCTGACGAAACTGCTGTTGCGCGCCGTCTCGATTCCCTGGAAGTAGGATGCGGCCGTATAATGCCCCTCCCCGACATCGTAGCCCATCGCCCGGATCTCCGCCTCGGTCGTGGTGAGGCTGGCGATCGGCACGGTCTTCGGATTGAGGCCGAGATCGTGATAGGCCTGATAGAGGAAGGTGGTGGATTCGCCCACGACCGTCGAAAAGATGACGTCCGGCTGCGCCTGCTTGATCTCGCGCACCAGCGGCACGAATTCGCTGCGGTCGGCCTCAAGGCGAAGATACCGCTCCCCAACGACCGTTCCGCCATTGTTGCGCACCAGCTCCCGCATCACGCGGTTGGATTCGCGCGGATAGACATAGTCCGACCCGACGAAGAAGAACCGGTTGCCGAACTGGCTCATCAGCGCCTTGCACAGCTGCACGGAATTCTGGTTCGGCGTCGCGCCCGTATAGATGACGTTCGGCGAGAACTCGAAGCCCTCGTAGAGCGTCGGATACCACAGAAGGCCATCCAGCCGCTCGACGACCGGCAGGACCGCCTTGCGGCTCGCCGAGGTGTAGCAGCCGAAGATCGTGCTGACACCATCCTCGACCATCAGGCGCTTGGCATATTGCCCGTAGGACCGGATTTCCGAGCCGGGATCGTAGACGATCGGCTCGATCGGGCGCCCGTTGACGCCGCCCCGGTCGTTGATTTCATCGATGGCGATCAGCGTGCCGCGCAGCTGGGTTTCCTCGATGACCGACATGAATCCGGTCTTCGAGAACAGGACCCCCACACGCCATGGCGCGGAGGTCCGCTGGTTTCGATTGAGAGCTCCCATTGTCTCGGTTCATCCCTGTATTTGATCCCCTTTTCTTGATCGGCCATCGCCGGTGAGGTCTTGTCGCCCCATGGCTTCAGCTTGCCGAAGTGCCGTCCGTCCGCGTTTCCCAGGATGCGCCTGTTTTCGTTCTCCCGCCAGAAAACAAAAAACCTCCCAGCCTCGGAACGATGCGAGGCACAGGAGGCGACATTGCGCTCAGAAGTCCGGCGGCAACCTTGCCGCCCGTCAACGGATTGACGTCCCGTTACGATAAGATCGAGAAATGCGGAATGTCAACATGCGGTTCTTCGCGCTTTTGTGCCGCCGCCATATCGCCTGCCTTTTCGACGCAACACGCCGCAAACCGCCGGAAATCGAGGGCGTGCCCGTCTCAGCGGATTTGCCGACCACGCTCCTCAAGCGAGAGGCGCGAAAGGAAATTACACCACCTTCACATTCAAGTCACTTGAATATAGTTGCGTTTAAGTTTACAAAACGCGTGGAAGCAAGCGGATCCAGAGAAATCCGCCTTCCTGGAGGGGCAGCATTTTTCATCGACATTTTCCGGCCGAGAGCCGGCGCCTCTCTGCGTGCCTTTTCGCCAACCAGAGGGAACCTGACCGTGACGATCAACCGACGTGAATTCATGAAGGCGACCGCCCTCGGCGTCGCCGCGCTTTCGCTACCGAGCCTTGCCAGCCGGGCCGCGGCCGCATCCGGCCCGCTCATCTTCGCGGCGGCAGGCACCGTGACCAGCAGCTGGGACCCGACCTCGCACACGGTCGCCCCGCAGATCACCGCCGAGGGCTTCCTCTTCGGCCACCTGACCAAATGCCCGATGAGCGAGGCCAATCCAGGCGAGATCCTGCCGGACCTTGCGACCGAATGGTCCGTCATCGACGAGCACACGCTGGAATACAAACTGCGCCAGGGCGTCACCTTCCATGACGGCAAGCCCTTCACCGCGGCGGACGTCAAGGCGACCTACGAATATGCCTCCAACCCCGACCGCCCGGCCTCGGCCTGGTATCCGGGGCGCGTGGACGTCGAAGTGATCGACGACCACACGGTGCGGCTGAACACCAGGCAATACGGCTATCCGGCGCTGAATTTCTGGTACGTTTCGAGCTTCCTGCCGATCCTGTCGGCCGCCGACGTCGCCAATCCCGATACGCTCAAGCAAAGGCCGAACGGAACGGGCCCGTTCAAATATGTCGAGACCGTCGGCGACCAGATCAAGTTCGCCGCCTTCGACGATTTCCATGAGGGCGAGCCCACCATCGAGGAGATCGTCTGGGCCTATGTGCCCGACGCCAACACCCGCGTGCTCGGCCTCCTCAACGGCCAGTATCACCTGACCGAGCGCCTGGAGCCGGAGCAGTATCTCTCTCTCCAGAAGGAGGCGAGCCTGAAGACGGACCGCTCGCTTTCCAGCGAGAACAAATATCTCCACTTCCGCTGCAACAAGCCGCCCTTCGACGATCCGCGCATCCGGCTGGCGGTCTGCCATGCCATCGACCGTTCCCAGGTCCTTGCCGTGGTCGGAGAGGCCGGACAGGCATCGAACTGCCACATCTCGCCGGTGAAGTTCGGCTTCACCGACGTGAAGGGCTATCCGGAATACGATCCGGAAAAGACACAGGCGCTTCTCGCCGAGGCCGGTTTCCCGAACGGTGAGGGCCTGCCGGAAATCGAGTACATCACCTCTGTCGGCTTCTATCCGAAGACCCGCGAATATGGCGAGCTCATCACCGCCATGCTGCAGGAACAGGGTTTCCCGGTGAAGCTCACCACCCTTGAGCCCGCCGCCTGGGAGGAACAGCTCTATCGCCGCGCCGACGGCCAGGGCCCCGGTCATATCATCGATGTCGGCTGGATCACCGGCTCGCCCGAACCCGACCTCGTGCTGCGGCCGAATTATCATTCCCAGTTCGCACTCATCAACGGCGTCAGCGACCCGCAGATCGACGCATCCCTCGACAAGGAACGCAGCGCCACCTCCACGGAGGAGCGCCTGAAGATATTGCAGGAAGAGACCCTGCCGCTCATCGCCGGGAAGGCGCCGAGCATCTCGCTCTTCTCCTCGGTCTTCCTGCGCGCGATGAGCGCCAGGCTCGACGGCGTCACGTTCTATCCGAACGGGCCGATCGATCTGTCGAAGGCGACACTGTCCTAGGCCGCCTGCGGGCGATGCGCCAGCACCGCATCGCCCGCTCCCGTTCCCGTATCGCCGGATTACCAAAGATGGCTTTTGCCCTGGAATTCTTCTTGCGGCGCATCAGTCAGGGTGTTCTCATCGTCCTGGCCGTCGCCTTCGTCATTTTCACGCTGCTGCGCATCGCGCCGGGCGATCCGATCCGCATCATCCTCGGGCCGATGGCGACGCCGAGCGCCATGGAGGAAACGGCCGAACGCCTCGGGCTGCGCGATCCCATCCCGATGCAGTTCCTGCGCTATCTCGGCGACATCGCCAGGGGCGACTTCGGCAATTCCTTCATCCGCGGCAAGCAGGGCGGCACCACGGGCGGCTCCCAGGACGCCGCCGGCTCGCCGCCCGTCGAGCGGGCCGCCGTCATCGAGCTGATCGCCAGGGCCCTGCCCTATACGCTGCTGCTCGCCGCCTGCGGCTTCCTGCTCGCCTGTCTCGTCTCGATACCGCTCGGCATCCTGGCCGGGGTGAGGAACAGCGGCTGGCCCCAGAAGGTCGCCCTCTACCTTTCCTCCTTCCTCGTCTCGCTGCCCAATGTCTGGGTCGGCATCGTGCTGATCTACCTGCTTTCGGCGCGCACCGGCTGGCTGCCCGCCATCGGCTACCAGCATATCGGCTATGTCATCATCCCGGCGATCGTCGTCGCGGTGGAACTCGCGCCGGTGATGATCCGCTCGATCTCTGTGGCGGTCGCGACCAATGTGCAGGACCCGTTCTACGAGATCGGCCAGGTGCGCGGCCTCAGCGCGCGGATCATGCTGTTCCACCATGTGCTGCGCAACGCGGCCGTACCGCTGCTCAACAGCTTCGGCGCGCAGATGATCGGCATGCTGCTCGGCGGGCTCTTCGTCGTCGAATACATCTTCAGCTTCCCCGGCATCGGGCTCCTGACCATCAATGCGGTCTTCCAGCGCGACTTCCCCGTGATCCAGACCGTCGCGATCTTCGCCAGCACCGTGCTCGTCTTCATCAACATCGCCGTCGACTTCGCCTCGACGACGATCGACCGGCGCCTGAAGTTCTGAGGGGTATCATGGCCGTTCTATCCTCCATCCCGCAGTCCTCCGCCCCGGCCCGGGGCCAGAGCGTCAATGCCCGCATCCTGCGCCTTGCCTGGCGCTCCTCCGAGATGAAGGTGGCGAGCCTGCTCTTCCTTGCGCTCTGCCTGCTGACGCTGCTCGGGCCCTTCGTCATCGACGCCTCCGCCACGAAGATCTCCGTCGCCGACAAGTTCCTGCCCCCCGTCTTCATGGAGGGCGGCAGGCTCCCCTATTTCCTCGGTACCGACCAGCTCGGCCGCGACCTCCTGCTGCGCTCGCTGGTCGGGCTGCGCAACGCCTTCCTGATCGGCGTCGTCAGCGTCATGCTGATGTTCGTGCTCGGCTGCGCCATCGGCATCTTCTCCGGCTATCGCGGCGGCTGGACGGATGTCGTCCTGATGCGCATCACCGATATCCAGATGTCCATTCCGGTCATCATCCTCGCCATCACCATTCTCGGCATGTCCCGGCCGAACCCGTTCACCATCGTCGCGGTGCTCGTGCTCTCCGGCTGGCCGATCTATGCCCGAGTCGCGCGCAGCGTGACGCTCGCCGAGCGGCAGAAGGAATATGTACGCGCCGCGCGCATCATCGGCGCGTCGGACCTTCGCATCATGGTCCGCCATATCGCACCGTCCATCCTGCCGCCCATTGCCTTCGTCGCGGTCCTCGACGTGGCGCGCATGATGATCTTCGAGGCGATCTTCGGCTTCATCGGCATCGGCATCCAGCCGCCGACGCCGACCTTCGGCACCATCATCTCGGGCGGCACGCAATATCTGCTGAATGCCTGGTGGATCACCATCGTCCCCGGCTGCCTGCTCGCACTTTCGCTGGGCAGCCTCAACCTCATGGGCGGCGTTCTGGAGAGAAGCCGGAACCTCGTCCTGCAGGGAGCGGCATGATGGCGGCGGAACCTCTCCTGAACGTCGAAAACCTCAGCATCTGCCTCGGTTCGGCCGGTACAGCACGCCCCCTCATCTCGAACGTCACCTTCGCGGTGAAGCCGAAATCCGTCCTCGGCATCATCGGCGAAAGCGGCGCGGGCAAGACGCTTCTGTCGCGCGCCCTGGTGAACTGGGTGCGCCCGCCGCTTGTGATCACCGCCGGCAGGGTGATCTATCGGGACCGCGACCTCCTCGCCCTGCCGGAGACGGACATGGCGCGCCTGCGCGGCCGCGAGATCGCCTATATCGGCGCCAATCCGACGACGGCGCTCGACCCGACCGTGCCGGTGGGCCATCAGATCGAGGAGAAGCTGCGGACCATCGAGCCCGGCCTTTCCCGCCAGGCGGCGAGGACGCGCGTCGTCGACCTGCTCGATGCCGTGCGCATCCCCTCCGCCCGCGCGCGCTTCGACGAATATCCCTTCCAGTTCTCCGGCGGCATGATGCAGCGGGCGATGATCGTCGATGCGCTGATCTCCAACCCGAAGCTGCTGGTCGCCGACAACATCACCCAGCCGCTGGACGTGACCGTCGCCGCGCAGATCCTGCGGCTGCTGCGCGACCTGCAACGGGATTTCGGCACCTCCATCGTCTTCGTCTCCTCCTCCTTCGGCACCATCGTCGACATCGCCGACGAGGTCGTCGTCCTCGACAAGGGGAGCATCGTGGAGGCGCAGGATACCGGCAGGATCCAGAGGAACCCGGTTCACCCCTATACGAAGGATCTCCTCGCCAAGGTTCCCCGCCTCTGGCACGGCGTCGGCAGCCTACCCGAGGCCAATGCCGAACCCGTCGTCCTCAGCGTGCGCGATGTCGCCAAGACCTATGCGGTGAAGGATCGCACGTCGCTGTTCCGCAAGAACCGGGTACAGGCGGTCCGGGGCGTCTCCTTCGAAGTCCGGCGCGGCGAGAGCCTCGGGCTCATCGGCGAATCCGGCTGCGGAAAATCCACCCTGTCGCGCCTGCTCTCCTCGCTGGAACCGCCGGATCATGGCGCGATCGAGGTGAACGGCGTCGACGTCGCCACCCTGCGCGGCGCGGCCCTGCTTTCGATGCGGCGGCGGTTCCAGCTCCTTCTGCAGGATCCCTACACGTCCATCCCGTCGCATGTTTCGATCGGTGCGACGATCGCCGAGCCCCTGCGCATCCACCGGCTGGCCTCGGGACGCGGACTGCGGGAACGGGTCTGCGGCGTGATGCAGGACGTCGGCCTGTCGCCCGATCTCTATGACGCCCTGCCCGTCGGCCTCAGCGCCGGCCAGCGGCAGCGCGTCAACATCGCCCGGGCGATGGTTCTCGAACCGAGCGTGCTGATCCTCGACGAGACGCTGTCCGCGCTCGACCAGGTCGAGCAGGCCAGGCTTCTCGACCTGTTCGACAGCCTTCAGCGCAAGCACGGCATCACCTATCTCTACATCTCGCACGACCTTGCCATGGTGCGGCGGGCCTGCGCCCGCATCGCGGTGATGTATCTCGGCAAGATCGTCGAGATCGGCGACAACGAGACGATCTTCGGCGAGCCCGCCCATCCCTACACGCGCACGCTTCTGAGTTCGGTGAGCACGGTGGAGGAAAAGCCCTTCCTGCCGAAGGACTACCTGCTCGAAGGCGAGCCGCCTGACCCGATCCACATTCCCGAAGGCTGCTCCTTCCGCAGCCGCTGCCCCTTCGTCATCGAGACCTGTCGAAACGTCGAGCCGCCGCTGTCACCCCGGGCGGGCGGAAGCGCGGCCGCATGCCATCTCGGCCTCGACCGCCTGCCGACCCCCTCGATCGCGGCGGCGGCGCGCGACGGATCCGACCTGAAACGAATGGACAGCCTATGACCTCCTCCCTCGAACGGGCGTCGGCATTCTTCGGCGAGCGCGCGGCCGCCCACCGCGCCTGGCGGCATCATCTCCACCGGAACCCCGAAACCGCCTTCGAGGAGCGCGAGACGGCGGCCTTCCTGGCGGCCCGTCTCGACGAGATGGGCCTGCCGGTCAGGCAGGGCCTTGCCGGAACCGGTCTGGTGGCGAGCCTGCGGGGAAAGAGGGCGGGACCAAGCATCGGCTTTCGCGCGGACATGGACGCCCTGCCGCTGAACGAGCAATCGTCCCTGCCCTACCGCTCCGCCCGACCCGGTGCCACCCATGCCTGCGGGCACGACGGGCATATGGCCATGCTGCTCGCCGCGGCCGACTATCTCTCCCGGCAGGAGGATCTGGCGGGCACGCTGCATTTCATCTTCCAGCCGGCCGAGGAGGCGGCCGGCGGCGGCAGGGTCATGGTCGAGGACGGGCTTTTCGACCATGCGCAATGCGACCTCGTCTTCGGCCTGCACAACTGGCCCTCCCTCGAAACGGGCAGGATCGCGGTGCAGCCGGGGCCGATGATGGCGGCCATGGACCTCTTCACGATCACGGTCAGCGGCAACGGCGTGCATGCGGCCCTGCCGCATCTCGGCACTGACACGATCGTGGCGGCGGGCGCTCTGACGCAGGCGCTGCAGGCCATCGTCAGCCGCGCCATCGATCCGCACCAGCAACTCGTGCTCTCGATCACCCAAATCCACGGCGGTCATTCCCTGAACGCGCTGCCCGACAGCGTCACGCTGCGCGGAACCCTGCGCTACTTCGATCCCGGCGTCGCCCGGACGGCGCACCGCCGGATGCACGAGATCGTCGAGGGCATCGCCCGGACCCATGCCGTCGCGATCGCCCTGGACCTCACGTCGCAATATCCCGTCACGACGAACGATCCGGACGCCGCCGGCATCATGTTGCGCGCCGCGGAACTCTCGCCCGCCGGCGGGGCGCCGGTCACGCAATTTCCGCCGAGCATGGCTTCGGAAGACTTCGCCTTCATGCTCGCCGCGCGCAAGGGAGCCTATGCCTGGATCGGCAACGGCCGCCCAACGGCGCTGCACAGCCCGGACTTCGACTTCAACGACGAGATCCTGCCGCTCGGTGCGCACTATTGGGTCGCGCTTGCGCAGGCCTGCCAATCGCAAACGACCTGACCAGAGGAGAAGAGACATGAGACTTGCAGGCAAGAAAGCCTTGATGATCGGCGCCGCCACCGGCATCGGAAGAGCCGCGGCCATTCAGTTCGCCGACAACGACGCGGACATCGTCATCGCCGACATCAACCGGCCGGCGGCCGAGGAAACGGTCGCAAGCCTCGCGAAAACGGGCCGCCACGCCTCGGCCATCGCCTGCGACGTCCGCGAGGAGGCGAGCGTGCGCGATGCCGTCGCGGCGGCCGAAAGCCGGATGAACGGGATCGATACGCTCGTTTTTTTCGCCGGGCTGCAGAGGCTCGGCCATGCCGAGCAGTTCTCCGCCGCCGACTGGGACGTGGTGTTCGACGTCAATGCCCGCGGCACGTTCCTCGCGACGAAATATGCCGCCCCCGTCATCCGCAAGGCCGGCGGCGGCAGCATCATCACCACCTCTTCGCTGGCGGGCCTTCGCGGCGCACCGGGCATGACGGGCTATGCTGCCGCCAAGGGCGCGGTCATTGCCTATACCGTGGCGCTCGCGCAGGAGCTGGCGCCGGACAATATCCGCGTGAACTCCGTCCTGCCCGGCTGGATCGACACGCCGTTCAACAACCCGGCCATCGCCCTCATGGGCGGTGTCGAGGCGCATGGCGAGGTCGTCAAGCGCATCGTACCGCTCGGCCGACAGGGCACGCCGGACGAGGTGGCGCCGATTTATGTGTTTCTGGCATCGGAGGAATCCCGCTATATCACTGCAAAGCAGATGATGGTCGATGGCGGCATGGCCCATTGAATTTCAACGACACGCCGCCCAGCACGATCAGCGGCCGAGAAGGAACCGGAATGAAGCGGGAGAAGAGGCAGGGCTCTCAGCGCGACAGCCTCAGCGACACCAAGAAGAGCCTCGGCGTCCGGCTGCGGCTCGCACGGCAGATGAAGGGCCTGACGCTGAAGGAACTCGCCGAAAGCAGCGAATGCTCGCAGAGCCTGCTGTCGAAGGTGGAAAACGGCAAGGTCCTGCCCTCCCTCCCGATGATCCATCGCGTCGTGCAGGTGCTCGAAACCAACATCGGCTGGCTCTTCGACGAGCCGGCCGACAACGAATCCGTCATTTTCCGCAAGGGCACGCGTCCGTTCATCACCCTCGACAGGCACAAGGGCACCTCGCGTGGCCTCATGCTCGAACGCATCATTCCCTATAAGGACGGTCATCTCCTTCAATGCAACATCCACCACCTGGAAGTGGGCGGGCAGAGCGGGGAGACCATCACGCACGAGGGCGAGGAGGTCGGCTATGTCCTCACCGGCGTCGTCGAACTGACCCTCAACGGCGACACCTTCCGCCTCGAAGCCGGCGACGGTTTCTGCTTCCGCTCGAGCATTCCGCATTCCTACCGCAATATAGGCAATGACGCAGCGAGCATCCTATGGGTATGCACCCCACCCACGTTTTGAAGCTCTTCGCGCAAGAATATGCAATGTTTTGGGATGTTCGGGGTGGGAGGAAGCGTTGTCGGGTTACGGCGAGGCGGCACAGCCCAGAAACGCAAAAAGCCCCACGGAGGGGGCTCTTTGGGATCGTTGGTTGCGGGGGCAGGATTTGAACCTGCGGCCTTCAGGTTATGAGCCTGACGAGCTACCGGGCTGCTCCACCCCGCGATATTCCGGTATTTCAAGAAGTGGGGTTTCCGCTTTTGCGGTCCTTGTCGGTTTTGGCCGATTTTGTTCCGAGAAGATTGTTTCACATTGCCTTTAGCAGACCTGGCAGCGACCTACTCTCCCGCGTCTTGAGACGAAGTACCATTGGCGCTGGGGCGTTTCACGGCCGTGTTCGGAATGGGAACGGGTGCGGCCACCCCGCCATGACCACCAGGTCGGCTAAGGGCAATGTTGATGCCTTCGGCATGAACATCGTTCCTGTCTTGCTTTGGCAAACCTTTCCTGTTCGCTCGTCGCTCACAGGGGTGCCAAAGCGGCCATACGGGAACGTATGCGCATGCTTCGTGCATGTTTTGAGAAGCTGGTAAAGGCAATGCCTTCTTTGTTTTGAACACGTCTTTGAACCTTTTCGCGTTGGCGATCCAACAGCCGGCAGAGCCGAGCCGCCGGTCGTCCGGCGCGCCGTCCGCAGGGCAGCGATCGAAGATCGCGATGCGCCCGTGAGGACAAAAGGTCTTTGCTCATCTTCGATGAGCATATTCAATGAGAACGATCAAGCCAATCGAGCGATTAGTACCGGTAAGCTTCACACATTGCTGCGCTTCCACACCCGGCCTATCAACGTGGTCGTCTTCCACGGCTCTCAAGGGAATACTCGTTTTCAGGTGGGTTTCCCGCTTAGATGCCTTCAGCGGTTATCCCTTCCATATATAGCTACCCTGCTATGCCCTTGGCAGGACAACAGGTCCACCAGAGATATGTCCATCCCGGTCCTCTCGTACTAGGGACAGATCCTGTCAATATTCCTACACCCACGGCAGATAGGGACCGAACTGTCTCACGACGTTCTGAACCCAGCTCACGTACCGCTTTAATTGGCGAACAGCCAAACCCTTGGGACCTGCTCCAGCCCCAGGATGCGATGAGCCGACATCGAGGTGCCAAACAACCCCGTCGATATGGACTCTTGGGGGTCATCAGCCTGTTATCCCCGGCGTACCTTTTATCCGTTGAGCGATGGCCCTTCCACGCGGGACCACCGGATCACTATGACCGACTTTCGTCTCTGCTCGACTTGTCAGTCTCGCAGTCAGGCGGGCTTATGCCATTGCACTCGACGACCGATTTCCGACCGGTCTGAGCCCACCATCGCGCGCCTCCGTTACTCTTTCGGAGGCGACCGCCCCAGTCAAACTACCCACCATACACTGTCCCGGACCCGGATGACGGGCCGCGGTTAGACATCCATGACGATAAGGGTGGTATTTCAAGGATGGCTCCACGGAAACTGGCGTCCCCGCTTCAAAGCCTACCACCTATCCTACACATGCCGACACGAATGCCAGTGTAAAGCTATAGTAAAGGTGCACGGGGTCTTTCCGTCTAACCGCAGGAACCCCGCATCTTCACGGGGAATTCAATTTCACTGAGTCTCTGCTGGAGACAGCGGGGAAGTCGTTACGCCATTCGTGCAGGTCGGAACTTACCCGACAAGGAATTTCGCTACCTTAGGACCGTTATAGTTACGGCCGCCGTTTACTGGGGCTTCGATTCAAAGCTTGCACCTCTCCTCTTAACCTTCCAGCACCGGGCAGGCGTCAGACCCTATACGTCGTCTTGCGACTTCGCAGAGCCCTGTGTTTTTGATAAACAGTCGCTACCCCCTGGTCTGTGCCACCCCATCACACTTGCGTGCAAAAGGGTCACGCTTCTTCCGAAGTTACGCGTGCAATTTGCCGAGTTCCTTCAGCAGAGTTCTCTCAAGCGCCTTGGTATTCTCTACCTGACCACCTGTGTCGGTTTCGGGTACGGTCTATACGGTGGAGCTGTTTCCTGGAACCGCTTCCCTGCAAGGATAATCCAATAAACCCTTACAAGTTACGCAATCCGTCACTACCACCAGGCCCACGAATATTAACGTGGTTCCCATCGACTACGCGTGTCCGCCTCGTCTTAGGGGCCGGCTAACCCTGCTCAGATTAACTTTAAGCAGGAACC
>NZ_CP150638.1:0-467500 GCF_050859155.1 Shinella yambaruensis | reverse complement strand
GCATGGCGAGGATCATCTCCGCATCGTCGAAGACGAAGACGTTCATCGCCACCTTGCCGAACTTGTAGAGGAACGACACCGCATAGACGGCAAGCGCCGCGACGAGGCCGAGATAGAAGACCACCAGGATCCAGCGGCTCGACAGGATGATGCGTTCGACCAGGAGTTCGAGGGATTTCATCGATCAGGCTCCAAGGGATTCGGCAAATTCACCCGTTGTTAACCAATGGCTCGAAGCCCCGCAAGGGTCGTTCGCAGATGCAAAAAGGGCGGCGTCCGCGAACGCCGCCCTTTTCCGGTACGCTTCATCCTTATGCCCTTCGAAACAGGCCCGCAATCAGCGAAAGGACCAGAAGGGCCAGGAAGACGAAGAACAGGATCTGTGCGATGCCGGCCGAAGCACCGGCAATGCCGCCAAAACCGAGCAGGCCGGCGACAAGAGCAATCACGAGAAAGACCACAGCATAATAGAGCATTTTCGAACTCCTTCCTTGTATCGTTGTAGAAACGATGACGTTTGAAAAAGGTTCCCGGTACCCGAACTGAATAGAATGACGTTTTCTTCTTCCAAAAAGCGATGCCGCCGCGGCCCCTCGGCTGCGACGGCATGGCGGTCGTCTATGTGATCGGCACTGTCCCCGGGGAAATTCCGGCAAACCGGACGTGCCCGGGGTTTTTCACCGCATTATCCGGCGCCGGAGCGAAGCCGCTTCGGCTGGACATGTGTCAGTGATGGCGCGTCCAGTCGTCGATCTGCCGCTCCGCCTCTTCCTTGGCGAGGCCGTACCGCTGCTGAATCTTGCCCGAAAGCTCGACACGGCGGCCGTTGATGACATCGAGATCGTCGTCGGTGAGCTTGCCCCACTGGGCCTGGGCCTTGCCCTTATACTCGTTCCATTTGCCTTCGATGATATCCCAGTTCATGTCGCTGTCCTTTCTGTTCCATTGAACGCATGGCGTTGACCGGAGGGAAACCGGTGGGCGCCGGAAAGGTTCCCCGGCAGGTCAGTGCATCCGTGCCGCACCGCCCGGATAGGCGCTGTCGGCGACGATGACGTCCTTTGCCGGCGGATCGACCTGCCGGACATGGACCTCGAGGCCGTTCTGCCGGCTGAGGCGCCAACTGATCTCGACATCCTCCTCGACCCAGGCGGGATCGACCGCTGCGCAGCGGCCGTGCACGAGGCGCTTGCCGGCGCCCGCTCCGCCGAGCGCCGCCGGCAGCGCGCCGACGCACTCTTCCATGGTCTCGAACGCCACCTGGGGCGCTTGCAGTTCTTCACAGGTGAGGCCGCCATGGCTGCAGCCGACCAGAAGCATGATTGCGGCTATGTGTTCCATTTCACTCTCCATCACCCGCGGGTCACCGCCCATCGGTCGGGACGGGAAACGGAGCGGGGCGATGAAAGTTCCGGGCGTGGCCAATGACGGCGTTGTCACATTTTCGGGAACAAAATCCGTCGCGGCCCGTTGTCGGCCCATCGCTCGAAAGCGAACCGGACGCGAAAGGAAGCACCGATGCTCAGCACCATTCTCCTCGTCATCCTCATCCTGCTTCTGATCGGCGCGCTGCCGAACTGGGGATACAGCCGAAGCTGGGGTTACGGCCCCTCCGGCGGCCTCGGGCTGATCGTGCTCATCCTTCTCATCCTCGTCCTCATGGGACGTATCTGATCCCCAAACCAAGCCAGGAGCCGGAACCATGAAGAACACCATCATCGCGCTTGCCCTTGTCGCCTCCACGGTGACGCTCACCGCCTGCACCCAGACCGAGCGCGGCACCGCGATCGGCGCGGGCACGGGCGCCATCATCGGCGGCGTCGTCACCGGCCGTGCCGGCGGCGCGCTTGCGGGGGCGGCGATCGGCGGGGCGGCGGGCTATCTCATCGCCCGCTCCGACCGCAGCGGCTACTGCATCTACCGCGACCGCTACGGCCGCCGCTACGAAGCACGCTGCCGCTGACACGGCGCCGGATCACCAAAAAGGAAACGGGCCCTCGGGCCCGTTTCTTGATGTCTGGAACTGGAAGGAATGGATGTTTTCAGGAACCGCTCTTGGCCCGGCGCTCGGCCTCGTCGAGCTTTTCCAGAAGATCGAGAAGGCGATCAGGCACGGGTTCCGTCTCGATCACATCGTAGAAGGATTTGAGCTTGCGGCCGACCGGGCCGTTCGGGTCGAACGCAGCCTTGACGGGTGCCTCCCGCCGCGCGCGCTTCTTCTCTTTACCTGGCTCGATCATGGCCTTGTTTCCATCCGATGCCACCCGCTATCTTCCTTTTGCCCAAGATTCCCAATAGCAAGTCAGACTTAGAATGCTAGTAATAGGTTTCCGCATGGTGAATTCTAGCGGAAACGGTTCCGATGCGGAACATATTCAGGGAGAACTAAATGTCACTTTCCACCCGTATCGCACCGCATCTCGCCTATCTCAGGCGGTTTTCCCGTGCCGTGACGGGCTCCCAGACCTCGGGCGACGCCTATGTCGCGGCCATGCTCGAAGCGCTCGTTGCCGATATCACGCTCTATCCGGAGGGGCGAAGCGACCGGATCGCGCTCTACCGGCTCTATTGCACGCTCTTCGAAAATCTCGACGTGACGCTGCCGGACAACACATCCCCCTTCGGCTGGGAGCGCCAGGCGGCCGCCAACCTCGCCAACCTGCCGCCGGCGGAACGCAAGGCCTTCCTGCTGGTCGCCGTCGAGGGCTTCGACCTTGCCGAAGGCGCGGACATCCTCGACATATCGGAAGAACGCTTCGCCGCCCTGCTCGACGAGGCCTCGCGCGACATCTCGCGGCAGGTGGCGACCGACATCATGATCATCGAGGACGAGCCGCTGATCGCCATGGACATCGAGGACATGGTGAAAGGCCTCGGCCACAACGTGACGGGTATCGCGCGCACCCATTCGGAGGCGGTGGAGCTCTACCACCGCACCTCGCCGCGCATGGTGCTGGCCGATATCCAGCTGGCCGACGGCAGCTCGGGCATCGATGCGGTGAACGACATCCTGAAGAACAGCACGATCCCGGTAATTTTCATCACCGCCTTCCCGGAAAGGCTGCTCACCGGCGAGAAGCCCGAGCCGGCCTTCCTCGTCACCAAGCCGTTCAATCCGGACATGGTGAAGGCGCTGATCAGCCAGGCCCTGTTCTTCGACGAGCAGGCGCGGCTGGCGAAATCGGCCTGAAGGCGAAGTCCAGAAATGAGAAAGGCCCGCGCAAGCGGGCCTTTTTCGTTTCAGCCGAAACGCGGGAATTAAAGCGCGGCGACGACGATGACTTCGACGAGGTAGTCCGGCGTTGCCAGCTTGGATTCGCCGGTGGCGCGGGCCGGGGTGTGGCCTTGCGGCGCCCAGGCGTCCCAGACGGCGTTCATCTTGGAAAAGTCGGCCATGTCGGCGAGCCAGATCTGGGCGGAAAGGATGCGGGTCTTGTCCGTGCCGGCGAGCGCCAGCAGGCGATCCACTTCGGCAAGCGCCTGCTTCGTCTGCTCGGTGACGTCCGAACCCGCCTCGCCGACCTGGCCGGCCAGATAGACGGTGCCGTTGTGCACGACGGCCTGGCTCATGCGCGGGCCGGTTTCAAAGCGTTTGATATCCATGTCTCGTTCCTGTCAGGTCTTGAAATTCTTGGCGGGACACCGCCGGCATGCAAAGGCCTGCGGCCCGCCGTCTATACGAGGCCGCGTGCGCGGGCGCCAGTGGCAGGGTGGGGAAATTCCCCGCACCGCGGGTCAGCCCAATGCCTTCAACCCATCGAGCGCCGCAGCGACGATCGCTGCGACGGAGGCGTCGATCCCGACGGTCACGACACCCGGTTCGCCGGACGGATCCTCCAGCGTGGCAAGCTGGCTGTCGAGCAGGCTCGCGGGCATGAAATGACCGTGCCGTGCCGCCATGCGGGTCATGAGCAGATCGCGGCTGCCCATGAGGAAGACGAAGGCGAGCGGCCCGCCGGCAGCCCGGCGCAGGCGGTCGCGATAGGCCCCTTTCAGGGCCGAGCAGGAGACGACGACGGTTTTTCCGGCGCCAAGACTTTCGGCAAGCGCCCGGCCGATCGTGTCGAGCCAGGGCCAGCGGTCCTCGTCCGTCAACGGGATGCCGCGGGACATCTTCTCGACATTGCCGGCGGGGTGCAGGCTGTCGCCTTCGATGAAGGCGACACCGAGGGCGGCGGCAAGGCCCTCGGCGACGGAGGTCTTGCCGGAGCCGGAAACGCCCATGACGACGATCGCGCGGGCCGCCGTCACGGGCTGTCCGTCCTTACGCCACGCGCTTGCGGCGTTCGATGCGGGCGCGGATGGCGTCCACGTCGACGCGGGGCGTCGCGGCGAAGAGGGTCTTCGTGTAGCTGTGCTGCGGGTTTCCGAACACCTGGTCGCGGCTGCCGTATTCCACCGCCTCGCCGAAATACATCACCATCACGTCGTCCGCGATGTGGCGCACGACCGAAAGGTCGTGGCTGATGAAGACATAGGTGAGCTTGAACTCGTCCTGCAGGTCGTCGAGCAGGTTCAGCACCTGGGCCTGGACCGAAAGGTCGAGCGCCGAGACCGGCTCGTCGAGCACGAGCAGGCGCGGATTGAGCATCAGCGCGCGGGCGATCGCCACGCGCTGGCGCTGGCCGCCGGAGAACATATGTGGGTAGCGCCCGTAGTGCTTCTCCTCCAGACCCACCTTCTTCAGCATGGTCATGGCGCGGTCGCGCCGCTCGCCCGCCGGCACCTTGGTGTTGATGACCAATGGCTCCGTCAGGATGTCGCCGATCTTCTTGCGCGGGTTGAGCGAACCATAGGGGTTCTGGAAGACGATCTGCACCTTGCTGCGCATTTCGGCCGTCAGCGGCTCATGCGCGATATCGACCTTGCGGCCGTCGATCAGCATGTCGCCTTCGGTGATCGGGTCGATCATCGTGACCATGCGGGCAAGGGTGGACTTACCGCAGCCGCTTTCGCCGACGATGGCGAGCGTCTTGCCCTGCTCGACCGTAAAGCTCACGCCCTTGACGGCGTGAACGGTCTTGGCCGGTTTGAACAGGCTTCCCGGGATATGGTAGTCGCGCTTCAGGTTCCGTGCTTCGAGAACAGGGGTCATCGGACTGCTCCTGCAAAAATCTCGGCGTCGGTCAGCTTTTCCGTGATCGTCGGCAGGCGCTCGCCGGTGGCATTTTCCGGCAGGGCCGAAAGCAGCGCCCTGGTGTAGACGCTCTTCGGGGCCGAGAAGAGCGACAGCACGTCGGCCTCCTCGATCTGGCGGCCCTTGTACTGCACGATGACGCGGTCGGCGGTTTCGGCGACGACGCCCATGTCATGGGTGATGATGATGAGGCCCATGCCGTGTTCGGCCTGCAGCTTCATCAGGAGGTCGAGGATCTGCTTCTGGATCGTCACGTCGAGCGCGGTGGTCGGCTCGTCGGCGATGAGCAGCTTCGGATTGCAGGCAAGGGCGGTCGCGATCATCACGCGCTGGCACTGGCCGCCCGACATCTGGTGCGGGAAGTGGCCGAGGCGTTCTTCCGGGTTCGGAATGCCGACCGACTGGAACAGCTCGATCGCCCGGTCGCGGCGCGCCTTGCGGGAGAGATCCGTGTGGATGCGCAGCACTTCCTCGATCTGGTAGCCGACCGTGAAGCACGGGTTGAGGCTGGCGATCGGCTCCTGGAAGATCATGGCGATGTCCTTGCCGATGATCTTGCGCCGGTCGCTGTCCGACATGGCCTGCATGTCGCGGCCGTTGAAGGTGAGGACGTCCGCCGTCACCTTCGCCGTCCACGGGAGAAGCCCCATGGCGGCGAGCATGGAGACCGACTTGCCCGAACCGGATTCGCCGACGATGGCGAGCACTTCGCCCTCGTCGACCTTGAGCGAAACGCCGTCCACGGCGCGGAAGGGACCGGAAGCCGTCTGGAATTCGACGGTGAGGTTTTTGACTTCGAGAAGCGACATCACGACCTCTTCAGCTTGGGATCGAGGGCGTCGCGCAGGCCGTCACCCATGAGGTTGATGGCAAGCACGGTGATGAGGATGGCAAGGCCGGGGAAGGTGACGACCCACCAGGCGCGCTGGATGAATTCGCGCGCCTCGGCGAGCATCGTGCCCCATTCCGGCGTCGGCGGCTGGGCACCCATGCCGAGGAAGCCGAGGGCGGCCGCATCGAGGATCGCCGCCGAGAAGGCGAGCGTCGCCTGGACGATGAGCGGCGCAAGGCAGTTCGGCAGGATCGTCATGAACATCAGGCGCAAGGTGCCGGCGCCGGCCACCTTCGAGCCGACGACGTAATCCTTCGATTTCTCCGTCATGACAGCCGCACGCGTCAGGCGCAC
The DNA here is from genome assembly GCF_050859155.1 of Shinella yambaruensis. NCBI lineage: Bacteria > Pseudomonadati > Pseudomonadota > Alphaproteobacteria > Hyphomicrobiales > Rhizobiaceae > Shinella > Shinella yambaruensis. The sequence goes on along the minus strand of NZ_CP150638.1, from coordinate 461,177 downwards.
GAAATGCGGCTGGTTGACGAGCGAGATGGCGATCATGGCGTTGAGCAGCCCGGGTCCCAGGACCGCCACCAGCACGAGGGCGAGCAACAGCGAGGGGAACGCCAGGATGATGTCCATGATGCGCATGATGAAGGTATCGACCTTGCCGCGGAAATAGCCGGCGACGAGACCGATCAGCACGCCCGAGACCACCGACAGCGTCACGACGACGAGGCCGATGAAGAGCGAGAAGCGTGCGCCGTAGATGAGGCGCGAGAGGATATCGCGGCCGACGGCGTCGGTGCCGAGAATGTGTCCCCACATGCCGCCCTGCTGGAAGACCGGCGGCAGGAGAAGCAGCTCGCGGTTCTGGCTGCTCGGGCTGTGCGGCGCGACGAAAGGCGCGAAGACCGCCACGAACAGGATGACCAGGAAGACGAAGAGGCCGATGACGGCGCCCTTGTTGCGCGAGAAATAGAACCAGAATTCGGAAAGGCCCGAGGGCGGCGTGCCACCCGTCTTGGTGTCGGCCGTGTTTTGAACCGTGCTCATGGATCGCCTCCTAGTGCCGGATACGCGGATTGACCCAGCCGTAAAGCAGGTCGACCACGAGGTTGACGATCATGATGACGGCGGCGATCAGCATCAGGCCACCCTGCACCACGGCATAGTCGCGCTTGAAGACGCTGTCGACCATCCACTTGCCGATGCCCGGCCAGGAGAAGATCGTCTCGGTGAGGATGGCGCCCGCCAGCAGCACGCCGACCTGCAGGCCGATCGTGGTGATGACGGGGATCATCGCATTGCGCAACGCATGCACGCCGATGACCCGGAAGGGCGACAGGCCCTTGGCGCGGGCGGTGCGGACATAGTCCTCGCCGAGCACTTCGAGCATGGCCGAGCGGGTCTGGCGCGCGATGACGGCGAGCGGGATCGTCGCAAGCACGATCGTCGGCAGGATCAGGTAGGTGACCGCCGACTTGAACGCCCCCGCCTGGCCCGAGATCAGGCTGTCGATCAGCATGAAGCCGGTGACCTGCGGGAAGAAGTACATCAGCGAGATGCGTCCCGAGACCGGCGTCCAGCCGAGATAGCCGGAGAAGAAGATGATGAGCAGCAGGCCCCACCAGAAGATCGGCATCGAATAGCCGACGAGCGCGACGCCCATGATCGACTGGTCGAGCCAGGTCCCCCGCTTCACCGCGGCCAGCACGCCGGCCGGAATGCCGAGCACGACGGCGAGGATGATCGCGCAGAGCGAGAGCTCGATCGTCGCCGGGAAGAGCTGCAGGAAGTCATCGAGAACCGGGCGCTTGGTGACGATGGACGAACCGAAGTCGCCCGTCAGCAGGCCTGCGAGATAATCGAAGTACTGGATGTACATGGGCCGGTCGAGGCCGAGCTGGTGCATGAGCTCGGCGTGTCGTTCCGGCGACATCACGCGTTCGCCCGACATCAGCATGACCGGGTCGCCCGGCAGAAGGCGGATGAAGGAGAACGCGATGAGCGATACCCCGAGGAACGTGGGTATCAGGACGGCGAGCCGTCCGAAGATAAAGCGAAACATGGGAGCCAATCCCTTCTTTTTGTGAAAAACCGGCGGCCCGAATCCCTTCGAGCCGCCGGCCACTGCACGCTCTTTGCGGCGTGCCCTTTCTCGTAGCCGATCTTACTCGGCGATGTCCACGCCTTCGAAGACGAAGTCGCCGAGCGGGGACTGGACGAAGCCCGAAACCTTCTTGCTCATCGGAACGACGGCAAGCGAATGGTCGATGGTGTTCCACGGCGCTTCGCGCTTGAAGATCACCTGGGCCTCCTCATAGAGCTTCGTGCGCTCTGCGACGTCGGCGGTTTCCTTCGCCTTCGTCATCAGGTCGTCGAATTCCTTGTTGCACCACTGCGCGCGGTTGTTGCCGCCGACGGCATCGCAGCCGAGCAGGGTGTCGAGGAAGTTGTCCGGGTCGCCGTTGTCGCCCGTCCAGCCGAGCATGACCGCACCGTCGCGGTCCTTGTCGGAGGAGAGCTTCAGGTATTCGGCCCACTCATAGGAGACGATCTCGACCTCGACGCCGATCTTGGCAAGGTCAGCCTGCATCAGTTCCGCCGCGCGGCGGGCGTTCAGCATGTAGGGACGGGCGACCGGCATGGCCCAGATCTTCATCTTGAGGCCGGAGACACCGGCATCCTCGAGCATCTTCTTGGCGACTTCCGGATCGTACTTGTCGTCTTCGACGGCATCGTTGTACGACCACATGGTCGGCGGGATCGGGTTCTTGGCGACGGTCGCGGCGCCCTGGAAGACGGCGTCGACGATGGCCTGCTTGTTGACCGCCATGTTGAGGGCCTTGCGGACCTCGACCTTGTCGAACGGCGCGACGAGCGTGTTATAGGCGAGGTAGGCGACGTTGAGGCCGGCCTGCTCGGAGATGTTGAGGTTCGGATCGGCCTTCAGCTCGGCGACGTCGGCAGCGTTTGGATAGGACATCAGGTGGCATTCGCCGGCCTTCAGCTTCTGCGCGCGAACGGCGGCATCCGTGGTGATCGCGAAGACGAGGTCGTCGATCGCCTGCTTGCCGCCCCAGTAATCCGGGTTGGCCTTATAGCGGATGGCGGCATCCGGCTGATAGGCGACGAAGGTGAACGGACCGGTGCCGAGCGGCTGCTGGTTCATCAGCTCCATCTTGCCGTCAGCCTGCAGCTTGTCGGCATATTCCTTCGAGACGATCGAGATGAAGGGCATGCCGAGGTTGGCGAGCAGCGGCGCTTCCGGGCGCTTCAGCGTGATCTTGACGGTCAGGTCGTCGATCTTCTCGATCTTCTCGATGACATCGGGCAGGCCCATGCCGGAGAAGTATTCCCAGGATGCGCCCGGCACGTACTTGTTCCAGGCGTTGTCTTCCTTGTACTGGCGCTCGAAGGAGAAGATCACGTCGTCTGCGTTCAGCTCACGCGACGGGGTGAAATACTCGGTCGTCTGGAACTTCACGCCCTTGCGGAGCTTGAAGGTGTATTCCTTGCCGTCAGCCGAAATATCCCAGCTCTCGGCCAGCGCAGGCTCGATTTCCGTCGTGCCGCGCTTGAATTCCACCAAGCGGTTGTAAACCGTGTGCGCGGCCGCGTCGAAGGTCTGGCCGCCCGTGTAGAGACCGGGGTCGAAGCCTTCCGGCGAGGCTTCCGAGCAGTAGACGAAGGTCTTCGACCAGGCGGCCGTACCCATCAACGAGGCAAGCGCCGTCGCTGCGAGGAGAGTAGTCAGCTTTTTCATAGTGAGCTTCCCAGGTTTGCTTTTTTGTTCTCTTGTGCGGGCTCGGGTGCGGTTCCAGCCCCGGCCTTGCGCGGATGGAACGACATTTGCCGCAGGATTGCAATAAGTCCGCGAACAAATTTGTCCAAACGGAAAAATCCTCGGAACATTATTCTCCACAGCATTAGAAACGGCTTCAAAAGCAACGCGAATCACCCGCCGCTTTCCTGTCAATCCCGACCTGAACGGATGGCGCCGTCGCGCCCGCCGCGTCATAACGGGACAACGAGGCAAGAGGGGCGGCCCTTCGCGGCCCGGCGCTGTGGCGGCAGGGCGGGGCAAAAAAGCGAAGGGCCGCCCCTCTTACATTTTCTCTTTTCTTTTCAATATCTTGCCAGAAGCGCGGGAAAAAAGTGCCCTGCGCGCGTGAAATTGTCCCGTAAAACCCTTTGCCGCCAGAGATTGCGGCGTTAGATTTGGACGCGTGGAATCCCAGGGATAGAGACCACGTGCCCGTCTTGAACAAACACTACCGGCGCTACGATTTCGAAAGCGATCTTGAGAAGGCTCTCAATCGCGTCGATTTCTTTCGCATCTTCCATACCCTGGCACTGCGTTACGGCTTCGAACACTTCGGGATACTCCAACTGGCCAACGAGCACGAGACCAGCCACCTTGCTGGCCGCCTCGTGCTGCACGACCTGCCGGCCGGCCTTGCCGAAACCTATGACAAACGCCACCGCCTCAACGATTCCGCCATCTTCAAGAGCTTCTACAAGTCGACGATCCCAACCGTCTGGCGAAGCGACGACCCGCCCGAAAACGGCACGGTCGGCAGCAGCGACTTCCTCGACCAGATCGGCTTCGACATGGCGCTCGCCATTCCGGTCCATTCGATCGCCGGCACGCGCTATGTGGTGCTCTTCCTCGGCGACGGCGAGGATATCGGCCGCAGCGCCCATTACGAGATCTGCTACGAGGCGAACTGCGCCTTCGACTATTTCCACCGCAAGGTGCTCGCCAACAAGGCCGGCATGGGCCTGACGCCGCGCGAGACGGAAATCCTGCGCTGGATCTCTTATGGCAAGACGGCGAGCGAGATCGCCCTCATCGTCTCGGTCTCCGAACACACGGTGAATTCGCACACGGCGACGATCCTGAAAAAACTCGACGTGGTGAACCGCACGCAAATGGTCGCGAAGGCGATCCGCGAGCAGATCATCCAGTAGCGTCACAAAACACAACCGTGACACCGGAGATAGCAGAGTTAGGGACTTGTTAATGGTCGCGGCCTGGATGAGAGTAGCCGCGGCCTCCGGCCAACCATTCGATGCAATCAGGTTCACCCACCGCCATGACCGCACCCGTGCAAATCCTGCTTGTCGATGACGACCCTGCGGAAAACGTCATCCTCAGCGCGCTGATGCGCAAGGTCTCGAGCTATGCGATCACGCTCAACTATGTGGAGACGGTGGAGGCGGCGCTCGATTTCATCCGCGCGTCCGGCGTGCAGCTGGACATGATCCTGATGGACAACCGGCTCCAGCCCCAGGCGGATTTTCGCGAGACGGTGCCGGAGCTCAGGCGCAACGGCTATATCGGCCCGGTCGGCGTCATTTCGTCGTCGATCAGCGATGCCTATTTCCAGAAGATAGACGACTACGGGGTCGACTTCCGCATCGACAAGGCCGAACTCGATCCGACGGCCATCGAATTCATCCTGCAGGAATATGTGAAGCGCGACGTCGGCGCCGGGGAATAACCGCCGGCACCAGGCGCGTCAGGCGGCCGGCTGGCGCTCGACCGCGGTGTCCAGGCCGAGCAGCATGCCGATCTGCGGGCGGGCCTTGACGAGGTCGTCGATCGTGTATTGCTGCAGCACTTCGAAGAAGGCGTTCAGTGCCTTGCGCAGCGCCGAATTGAGACCGCAGCTGTCGACCAGCGGGCATTCGATCTCGCCGGCCTCGAAGCATTCGGCCATGGCGAAGGAATCCTCCGTCACGCGCACGACGTCGAACAACGTGATCTCCGTCGCGGGCTTCGGCAGGCGCACGCCGCCGTTGCGGCCACGCACCGTCTCGATGATGCCCGCGCGCGTCAGCGGCTGGAGAATCTTGAACAGAAACAGCTCGGAGACGCCATAGGCCCTGGCGATTTCCGGGATGCGGCTGAGTTTGTCACCATTCGCCGCGCAGTACATCAACATGCGCACCGCATAGTTGGTTTGTTTTGTCAGACGCATCGGGAACTCCGGATCCGGTTTTCAAGTCCGAACACATATAGGACACTTCACTGTTTAGAACAATTCCAAAAAGCGGAAAATCACATTCATGTTATGGCAGGGATCGCACGGTTGACTGCAAGGGGCAAGCCGTTAAACACGACTTTAGCAGTTAAGAATAAATGCACCAGGAGGACCAGATGCAACTGCTTAAGACGTCCCTCGCCGCCCTTGCCCTCTCGACAGCCGGTCTGGCGCTTGCCGCACCTGCCCTCGCGGATGGTGAAGTCAACATCTACTCCTACCGTCAGCCGGACCTGATCAAGCCGCTGCTCGACGAATTCACCAAGGAAACCGGCATCACCACCAACGTGCTCTTCCTCGACAAGGGCCTGGTGGAGCGCATCCAGGCGGAAGGCGCGAACTCGCCGGCCGACGTTATCCTGACGGTCGACATCGCACGCCTGACGGAAGCCAAGGAAGGCGGCGTCACGCAGCCTGTCCAGAACGACATCATCAACAAGGACATCCCGGCGCAGTATCGGGATCCGGATGGCGACTGGTTCGGCCTGACCACGCGCTCGCGCGTCGTCTACGCGTCCAAGGATCGCGTCGCGCAGAACGAGATCACCTACGAGGAGCTTGCCGACCCGAAGTGGAAGGGCAAGATTTGCACCCGCGACGGTCAGCACTCCTACAATATCGGCCTGCTCGCCTCGATGATCGCCCACCACGGCGAGGCCGAAGCCGAAAAGTGGCTGACGGGCCTGAAGAACAACCTCGCCAAGAAGCCTGACGGCGGCGACCGCGACCAGGCCAAGGCGATCCTCGCCGGCGAATGCGACATCGCGCTTGGCAACTCCTACTATGTCGGTCTGATGATGACCAACGAGAAGGAACCGGAGCAGAAGGACTGGGCAGCGGCCATCAAGGTGCTGTTCCCGAATGCGGGCGACCGCGGCTCGCATGTCAACGTCTCGGGCATGGCGCTCGCCAAGAACGCCCCGAACAAGGACAACGCGCTGAAGCTGATGGAATTCCTGTCGGCCGGCACCGCGCAGCAGATCTATGCCGAGCAGGTCTACGAATACCCGGTCCTGCCGGGCGCGGAGCCCTCCGACGTCGTCAAGTCCTTCGGCACGCTGAAGCCGGATGCCCTGCCGCTCGTCGATATCGCGGCAAACCGCAAGAAGGCATCGGAGCTGGTGGACAAGGTCGGCTACAACGACGGTCCGTCGCAGTAAAGGGATGCCTCCCAAGGCCAAACCAGGAAACGGCGGCTCTCGGGCCGCCGTTTTCGTTCATTGCAGGTCCGGATCCGACTGGCCGGTGATGATCCGGCTGTAGTCGATGATGTCCTTCTTGCGCTGCGGCGTGCCCGGATGGGTGGAGAGGATGTTGGTGTCCCCCCTGTCGCCGAGCTTTTCCTCCAACAGGCCGAAGAAGCGGGCGATCGCGGCGGGATCGAACCCGGCCTTCGCCATCAGCTCGACCGATCGCCGGTCGGCTTCGGCCTCCGCGCTGCGCGAATAGGAGAGCGCCAGCAGGCCGCCGCCCTGCACCAGCACGTCCTCGACCGCCGAGCCGACGTCGCCGGCGATCAGCATGATGAGGCCGGTCATGCCGGCGGCGCGGTAGAACTGACGCAGGCTGTGCTCCAGCTCGACATGGCCGATCTCGTGCGCAAGCACGCCCACGATCATTTCCGTATCGCTGCCCGCCAGCTCGACGAGCTGGTCGGTGACGACGAGCGTGCCATCCGGCAGCGCGAAGGCGTTCGGCCCGATCAGGCCGCCGTCGCGAAAGTTGAGATTGTAGGCCCCTGCCCCGCGCGGCGACTGGGCGGCGATGCGGGCAAAACCGTCGGCGATCTCCTTGCGGCGGCCGTCCGGCAGTTTCGTCGGCGAGAAGGTCGTCTGGTCGAGCGCCTCCAGCGTGCCCTGCGCCATCAGCTGCGGCACGATCGGCGGCGTGGTGAGGATGGCGAGCTCGACGAGCGCCGGCACGCCCCAGCGATAGACCGCGCCGCCGAGCACGAAGGCGGCGAGCACGATGACGATGAGGCGGAGCCGGAACTGTTCCAGCCAGTGCACGAGGCCGGCACCGCCCTTGCCGCGCGCCGCAAGATAACGGTCGATGCCGTCATTGTCCCAGGTCTCGAAGACCGAGCCGTCCGGGAAGGTTACCCGGCGCGGGATGGCCCCGACGCGGCCGGAAATCTCGACCCAGGAGAGGCCCGCGCCGGCAAGCGGCTTCTCGCCGACGACCGGCACCGCCGCGATTTCCCCGGCCCGCTCGACGAGGCGGGCCTCGACCGAGCGGCTGGAGCCGGCGGGATGCCAATCCCCGCCGGCAATGGTGGCATTGTCAGAAGCCAAAGTCGAAACCTTCAAAGTCCATGAATTCGGAGCCGACGGCCGAGCCCTGCGCCTCGATGCGGCTGAACAGCTCGCCGATGTCGCCGGCAAAGGTAACGCCGGTATGCTCCCACGTATAGCGCGCCATGCGCACTGCCGCCCAGGGCCGCATCAGGCCGAGGGTCAGCAGCGTGACGATGACGTTGGAAATGGCGATCCAGGTGTAACGGGTGCGCGAGACGTCGCTCAGCAAGCGGTGCTGGCCGTCGAAGGTGGTTGCCGACCAGGCAATGTTGCGCACGCCCGCGCGATAGAAGAGGCCCGCAATGCCGAAGGTGGCGAAGAGCACGATGTAGCCGATGACCGCGCTGATGACGAGCGGGATCTGCTGTTCCGGCGTCAGAGCGCCGGGCGTCTCGATCATCGGTAGGATCAGCGAGAGGTTCATGAAGACGATGAGCGCGATGATGCCGAGGCCGACCAGCGCGATGAGGAACGACAGGAGCCAGGACTTGTAGAGCGGACCGAGCTTCGGATCCGTATCGAAGGCCTTGCCGCCGTAGCGCAGGTTCGAGCCGACATAGCGCGAGACCCAGCGGCTGGCGAGCGGCGTCAGGATGCCGACGGTGATGACGGCGAGCAGGCTGCCGAGGATGAAGGCCTTGAAGGCCCCGCCCGCCCCGCCGACGAAATCGAAGCGCACATTGCGATAGCTCGTGACCCGCGCGGAGAAGCGCAGGCCCTTGGCGACGAGCCAGGGCAGCGCGATCAGCACGACCAGCGTCGGCAGCAGCACGAGGATCGGTACCAGCGTCGCGATGACGTTGAGCGCGACGAAGGCGCCGAGAACGATGAGACGGCCGATGAGGATCTGCAGCCCCTTGGCGTGGTATTCGAACGACCGGCCAAGCAGCACGGTGTTGCCATAGAAGTAACGGTTACGCCGAACCTTCGCCCAGGCCGAATAGATGCCGAGCGTCAGGATCGTCAGCAGCACATTGACGATCCAGATGCCGAAATATTCCGACGCCTTGCCGGTAAACGTGATGCGGTGGAAACCGCCCGCCTGTCCCGCGGGCGCAGCGGATGCTGCAAATGCCATATCGTTTGCCCCTTCCAAATGCATAGAACACGAGGGCTTAACGGCCCGGGCCGTATGGCTATTCTTCGCAGAGCACAAAAAATCCGCAACGCAAAAGGGGCCCCCATGCGGGAGCCCCTTCAATCCTATCCGGTCGAACGGATCACTTCATCGTCGGAATGGAGAATTCCGCGCCGCCCTTGATGCCGGACGGCCAGCGGCTCGTCACGGTCTTGGTGCGGGTCCAGAACTTGATCGAGTCCGTGCCGTGCTGGTTGAGGTCGCCGAAGGCCGAGGACTTCCAGCCGCCGAAGGAATGGTAGGCGAGCGGAACCGGGATCGGAACGTTGACGCCGACCATGCCGATGTTGATGCGGCTGGCGAAGTCGCGGGCGGCGTCGCCGTCGCGGGTGTAGATCGCGACGCCGTTGCCGTATTCGTGCTTCATCGGCAGGTCGAGGGCTTCCTCGTAGTTCCTGGCGCGGACGACGGAGAGAACCGGGCCGAAGATCTCGGTCTTGTAGATCTCCATGTCCGGCGTGACGTTGTCGAACAGGCAGCCGCCGACGAAGTAGCCGTCCTCATAACCCTGCAGCTTGAAGCCGCGGCCGTCGACGACGAGGTTTGCACCTTCTTCCACGCCCTTGTCGATGAGGCCGAGGATGCGCGCCTGGGCCTCCTTGGTGACGACCGGGCCCATATCGGCCTTCTCGTCGGTATAGGGGCCGATGCGCAGGCTCTCGATCATCGGCGTCAGCTTTTCGATGAGGCGGTTGGCGGTTTCCTCGCCGACCGGCACGGCGACCGAGATCGCCATGCAGCGCTCGCCGGCCGAGCCGTAGCCGGCGCCCATCAGGGCGTTGGCGGCCTGGTCGAGGTCGGCGTCGGGCATGATGATCATGTGGTTCTTCGCGCCGCCGAAGCACTGGGCGCGCTTGCCGTTGGCGGCGGCCGTGCCGTAGACGTAGCGGGCGATCGGCGTGGAGCCGACGAAGGAGACGGCGGCGATGTCCGGATGCGCCAGGATGCCGTCGACCGCACCCTTGTCGCCGTTGACGACGTTGAGGATGCCCGCCGGCAGGCCGGCTTCGATCATCAGTTCGGCAAGGCGGATCGGCAGCGACGGATCGCGCTCGGACGGCTTGAGGATGAAGGCGTTGCCGCAGGCGATGGCCGGGGCGAACATCCACATCGGGATCATGCCCGGGAAGTTGAACGGCGTGATACCCGCGCCGATGCCGACCGGCTGGCGGATCGAGTACATGTCGATGTTCGGGCCGGCGCCTTCGGTGAACTCGCTCTTGGACAGGTGCGGAATGCCGATGACGAATTCGCAGACTTCGAGGCCGCGGATGACGTCACCCTTCGAATCCTCGATGGTCTTGCCGTGTTCGCGCGAGATCAGCACGGCGAGCTCATCCATGTTCTGGTTGAGAAGCTCGACGAACTTCATGAAGACGCGCGCGCGGCGCTGCGGATTGGTGGCGGCCCACTTCGGCTGCGCGGCCTTGGCGCTGTCGATGGCGGCCTGGAGATCCGCGTCGTTGGCGAGCGCGACCGTCGCCTGAACCTCGCCCGTCGCAGGGTTGTAGACGTTTGCGGTGCGACCGCTGGTGCCGGCGACCTTCTCGCCGTTGATGAAATGGCCGATCTCGTACATGGGGAGTCCTCCGTTTGTTGTGAGAGGATCATCGCACTTCAATTTGCACAACTCAATCACCTTGGATAAGGAACCGTTGTGCAGAAATTAAAGTCGGAGGCAAAGATGAACTGGGATGACGCCCGCATGTTCCTGGCGGTGGCCCGCACCGGGCAGATCCTCGCCGCCTCCCGCCGCCTCGGCGTGAACCATGCCACGCTCAGCCGGCGCGTCAGCGCGCTGGAGGAGGCGTTGAAGACGCGGCTCCTCATCCGCCGCACCAATGGCTGCGAGCTCACCGCCGAGGGCGAGGCCTTCTTGCGCGCAGCCGAGCGGATGGAGACGGAGATGCTGGCGGTGCAGGCGAGCATCGGCCGCATCGATACCGCCGTCGCCGGCACGGTGCGCGTCGGCGCGCCGGACGGGTTCGGCGTCTCCTTCCTCGCGCCGCGCCTCGGCCGGCTGACGGCGCGCCATCCGGAGTTGAAGATCCAGCTCGTGCCGGTGCCGCGCTCCTTCTCGCTCTCCCAGCGCGAGGCCGACATCGCCATCACGCTGGAACGGCCGGAGCAGGGGCGCCTCGTCTCCGCCAAGCTGACGGACTATACGCTCGGCCTCTATGCCTCCCGCGCCTATCTTACAGAAAACGGCACGCCGCAAACCGTCGAGGACCTCAAGGCCCATCGGCGGGTCGGCTATGTGGAGGACCTGATCTTCACCGCCTCGCTCAATTTCACCGGCGAGATCATGCGCAGCTGGGATGCGGGCTTCGAGATTTCCAGCGCCACCGGCCAGACGGAGGCCGTGCGTTCCGGCGCCGGCATCGGCATCCTGCACGATTACATCGCCCGGCAATATGACGAGCTCGTCCGCCTGCTGCCCGGCACCGCCATCCGCCGTGCCTACTGGACGACCTGGCACGAAAGCGCGCGGGACCTGACGCGCGTGCGCACCGTCGCCGAATTCCTGCAGGAACTCGTGCAGAAGGAGCACCACATCTTCCTGTGAGCGTCAGTCGCCCGCGGTGAGCGCGGCCGTCTCGGGCAGCGGCACCAGCACGCTTTTGGCCCGCGGCGTCCGCTTCTCCCCAGCCTCCTCTGCCGGCTTTTCGGCAACAGTGACCGTCACCTTGTGCCGGCCGGCCTCGCCAGGCAGCGGCACGCGAACCGCATTGCGGATGACGGCCGGCTCTTCCGCCCGCGCCTCCTCCACGATCCGGCGTTTTGGCGTGCGGCGCGGCTCTGCGCCCTCATCGATCACCGCCACGGGCTCGGCGCGCACCGATACGGGCTGGCTGCGCAGGCCGCCGCTGCCGCCGGCATAACGCAGCATGTCGAAGGTCTGGCTCGTCACCAGCTTCAGCCGCATGCCGCCCATCAGCGCGGCGATGCGCTCTTCCGGCATGGAGGGATGGCAGAAGCGCAGGCGCACCTGCGCGGAATAGTTGCCGTCCCCGATGCGGCCCATCGCCGTTTCGCTGAGCGGCGCCGTTCGCTTGGCGAACTGCCAGGCATAAAGGCAGCTCCCGGAGGTGCCGAGCGGCCCCGTCGCATAACCGTAGACGCCGTGCGTGTTCTGGCCGGCAGCTGCGTTGATCCTCATGGCGACGCCCGGCAGGGCCTGCCGCATCTCGGCAAGGATCGCCCGCCGCATCGGCGCGCGCAGGAAGGCGGTGCCTTCGGCGGGCGTGCCCACCCGCACCGTCAGCACGTTCTCGCCGGCGGAGGCCGTCGCGTTGGAATAGACGATCGCCTGTTCGAAGAAATCGCCGCGCACCGTCTGGCGCACGCTTTCGATGCGCCCGGAGATCGACGGCAGGTAGGCAGCGGCGAATTCCGGCGAGACCTCCGTCGAGATCGGCGGCGCATCCGGCCGGATGGAACCGGTTTCGAGGAACGGATCGTGCACGGCGGTGCAGCCCGTGGCAAGGAGCGGAAGTGCAGTGAGAAGCAGCCAGCGCATGAAGAACCTATCGGATGGGGGCCGTGGAGACGGCGAGGCCGCGGGCGGCCGCCGGGTCGTAGAGATGCATGTTGAGCCGCGCGAAGACCGCCTGCGCCTGGCCGCGATTGCCGAGATGGTAGTAGGCCCAGCCGCGCAGCTGGCTGAGATCGGCCGGCTCGGCGACGAGGCTGGCGCGCGCGTTCAGCGCATCGAGCACGCGCTGGTACTGCTTGTGATCGAAGGCCGAGCGGGCACGCTGCCAGTAGATCTCGGCCCGCACCTCGCGGTCGCGCCTTTCCGCGAGCGGATAGAGGCTGACCATCGCCTCGGCATCGTCCGTCAGTCGGCCGCGCAGCAGGGTGAGCGCCGCGCCATAGGCGGCATCCGCCTGCGTGCGGCTGTTGCCGAGCGCCGCCTCGAAGGCGTTGCGGGCTTCGGCCAGCCGGTTCAGTTCGAGATGGCACCAGCCCTTGATCAGCATGGCATCGGCGGAGATCGCGCCGCGCGCTTCCAGCGCGGAGATGTCCTTGATGCAGGCGCTGAAGCGCTTCGCCTTGAAATGCGCGAGATAACCGCTGCCACCGCCCGTGGCGGAAGCGAGGGGCATTTCCACGGAGACGCTGCGGCGGCCCTTGGGCGGGGTGGCGACCTTTATCTCGGCCCAGATCTCCGGGTAGATGTCGCGGTATTCCTGCTCCAGCGCCGCATAGTCCTTCTTCTGGCCGAGGCGCAGCAGGCTGAGTGCGAGCCCCTTGACGCGCACCGGCGCGCTTTCCCAGTCGAGCGACTTTGCGAACCAGGCCCTTGCAGCCTCATACTGGCGCGAATTGTAGGCATACCAGGCGAGGATCTCCGCATGGTCGGCATTGGACGTCGCGAGGATCGCGTTGCTGTAGGCGGTGACGGTTTTCCCGTCCGCGTCCGGCTGGTCCGGCTTGGAGAAGCGCAGCGACAGCGCATTCATCAGGAAGGCCGGGTCTGCGGAAAGGTCCTCGATATAGGCTTGCGCGACCGCATAGGCCTCTTCCTGCCTGTTCCCTGCCGCCAGCGACAGGTAGAGGCCCTTGGCGTTCTCCGCGTCCCGGCGCTTGGCAAGCGCCGCCTTGAACCAGCGCGCGGCACTTTCCGGCGCCTTGAGCTTCAGGTCGTACCAGCCGAGCAGCGACAGGTCCTCGAGACGTTCGCCTTTTTCCGCGGCGGCGCGAAGCTTGCCGACCTCGCCCTCCGGAATCGGCGTCTGGCGCTTTTCGTCCGCATTGAAATCCGCGATGTCCTTGCGCGTCAGATCGAGTTCGACCGGCGCCAGGCCAGCCTGCAGCAGCGGCGATGTCGCCAGCAGGCCCATAGCCTTGCGCACGTCCTCCGCCGGGAAATCCCGCGTCGATTTCTGCAAGGTCGTGAGAATCTGCTGGTCCGGCAGACGCTTGTCGCCCTCGCGGAAGAGCAGGCCGCGATACACCGAAGTCAGCGCGTCCTTCGCGCCGGTTCCCGCATAGGCATCGAGCAGCATCCAGGCGAGGTCGACCTCCGTTTCCGTCGACGGATCGAGACCCTTCGCCGCCTCGATGACGCCCATCCAGTCCTTGCGGGCGGTGGCGGCCATCATCTCGACGCGCTGCCTGCGCCGGGCGAGCTTGCCGGAAAAATCCTCGCTCGGCATCCATTCGGGATTTTCCGAACGGCGCCTGCCGATCTCGGCCTCGATGCCGGTGAAGTCGTTCTTCTCGTAGAGCGCCCAGAGCGTGCTCTCGTCCACTTGCCGCGCGGCGGGCGAATAGACATCCGCCGGCACCACGAAATCCGGATATTTCAGCCGCAGGCGGTTCGTCTCGGCCTCCAGCCGGGCGGCCTGCTTCTGCTCGGCGTAATAATAGAGGGCAGCCATCTCGACCGCGTCGGGACCGGCCTCGCCCGCGAGCGCGATCGGCGACAACGCCGTGCAACCGGCAAGAAGGGCGGACAGGAAAAGCGCTCTCATCGATCGGACCTCACGCCCCTCTTCGGCACCGTCACACCGAGCCAGACGGCGAAGGCGCCGAGGCAGGCGAGAACGAGCAGCACGTAGATCTGGAAATTGTCGGAGAACCAGGCGGCCGCGACCCGGCGCAGATTGCCCGGGCTGCGATCGGCGAAGTCGGCGATGTAGCGCTCCGCCGCCGGCAGGCTGGAAAGCGCAAGGCTCGCCGTCTCGATGGTTGCCGTGCCGCCCTGGAGATCACGCCAGACGGCAGGTGCCACGAGCCGCTGCACGCCGGCATCCACATCGCGCGGCGAACCGGCCTTGACCACCGTCCAGGTGGAAAGGCCGTCGGGCGAGCGCATCTGTGAAAGCGTCACCAGCGCACCTTCGCCATGGGGGACCCGCGCGGCATCCTCGCCTTCATAGCTCAGCCAGCGCCCGAAACCGTTCGATGCGGCGGCGAGCCAGAGCTGCGCCCGCGTGCCGAAGGAGAGGTCTTCCTGCTGCGCGGCCGTCGAATTGTGGAAGGCCTGCAGGAGGTCGGCGGTCTCGTCGCCGGTGCCGGCGGAAACCGAGGCGGTGAGCACCGGGTCGGGCTTCAGCAGGTCGGCGACGGAAGCGCCGATATCGGCTTCGGCAGGGAAAGCCGATTTGCCCGCGGCGCCGAGTTCGGCAAAGTCGTTCCGCGAGGAGATCACCAGGGCGTCGCGGCCGGTGCCCTGCGCGGGCAGGCCGATGGCGATCCTGGCATTCAGCGGCGCACGGGCGGAGCGCGCCAGGCGGGACAGAAGCGTGAGGCCGGCACCGACCGACTGGCTGTCCGTCCGGTCGATGACGAGGTCGAAGGCCTTGCCGCCGCCATAGGGATAGGCCTTGCCGGCCAGCGCCGAAAGATCGGGCAGCCGGCCGACACGGGCGAGCGCCGGAACCTCGATGGCGGTCGTGTCGAGCAGGATGAAGCGCGGCTTGCGGTCATCGCGCTCTTCCGGGCGGCAGGCGGCGTCCGCCGCCATCGGCAGCTCCGCCAGCAGTTCGATCCGGTTGACGCCCGGCCGGAAGGCGCGCAGCGGCAGCTCGATCCGCTTGCCGTCGAACTGCTCGCCGGTGCGGTTGCGGAAGGGATAGCTCTTCACCACTCGGTCGTTGACGCGCACGAGAAGCTGCGCCGTCTGGTCGAGGCCCGGCGAGGTGGCGGCGGAAAGGCGAAGGTCGAGCGTCGCATATTCCGCCGGATAGAAGTCCGCCGGCATCTCGACCGAAAAATCGGTGCGCGACAGGCGGCCGGAGAAGACGCGGGTCTCGTAGCCGGCATCCTTCAGCGTGCGACGATCGCCGGCATCGACGGCGAGCACGTCCCTGCCCGTTCCGAAGATGCCGGTCTTCAGGCCATCGGCCATCGATCCCTTCACGGCAGCGAGCACGGCCGCGCGGATATCGCCGGCATTGGCGGCGCGCATGACGACACGCGCCCGCTCGGCCGAGGCGCCGGCCTGCACGGAAAGCCCGCGCTGGGCGCCGGCGAGGCCGAGTTTCGCAAGCGTGGCGGAACCGTTTCGGTCCATCGCCATGACGAGATCGATGCCCGGCCCCGTGCCCGGCCTGTCGGCGACCGAGACCGTCACGTCATCCCGGTTCAGGAACAGGACGAGCGCCTGCAGGACGGGCGCGGCCTCGTTCAGCGTCTCGGCATCGGGCAAGGCGGGAAGGACGACACGGATATCCGTGCGCTGCTCCGCCGTACGGCGAACGGCGAGCAGGCTGTCGAAATCGGCAAAGTCGGTGGAAACGGGAGAGGCGAAGCCGCTTGCCGCCGGATCGAGCTTCGTCCAGAGCTCATAGGTGGCGTCGAGCGAGCAATCGACGCGATGGTGCTGCCGGGCGCGCAGGCGCACGACATTGCGGCCGGCCCGCAGGAATTCGGAGGCGACCACGACCTTCTCCGTCTTGACGCCGTTCGGCGAGGCGATGGGAAAACCGCCGAGGTCGCGGCCGTTGACCTCGATATCCACCTTCGCCGTGTCGGGCAGCACTGAGACCGCGTTGACATAAGCAAGGTTCAGCGTGCCGCCGGCGGCAACCTGCGGACCGTTAAGCTGGAAGGTGAAGGTCGCGACGTCGTCCTCGCCGGAAAGCGTGTAGGCCTCCGCCGACTGCTCGAAGGGCACGAGGTTTTCGGCCGCGGCGCCTTCGGACGCGATCTTCTTCGTCTCGACGGGGTGCGGCAGGAGGCCGCTGGTCAGCGCCGTGCCCTCGAGAAGCGGCTTGACGGCATCGGCCACCAGCCCCTCGGCCCGGCCGGCGCCGGCCGAGGCAACGAGGAAGACGAGCGCCAGGATCTTGAGAAGCGTGGGGTTAGCCATAGGCCTGGGCTCCTGTCAGGACCGGCGGCAATTCGGTGGTGCGGCCGGAGATCTGGGCATTGTTGTCCTTCACGACGATGGGCGCGTCGGCAAAGGATTTGACGGTGCTTTCGCGGATGAGGCCGGCGGAGTAGCGGAGCGCGCGGAGCGTCTCGCGGATGCTCCAGAGGGCGAAGCGCGAGGTGCCCCAGAAGAAGCTGCGGCGCACCTGGCGGCGGGTGATGCGCTCCTGCAGGACAGCCTGGTCGGAATACATCAGTTCGGCGATCGCCAGGAAGGTTTCCGGCGTGCGCTCCTTGTAGGCGAAGCCGTGCACCGCGCCCGCACCGGCATCGCGGCTGGAACGATAGACGACGTCGAAGGTGATGACCTGGCCGGCGCGGCGGAGCTGGATGGACGCTTCGAGCGGGTTTTCAAGGTCGATCTCCGGTGCCGTCTCGACGAATTCCACCGAGACACCGCCGAAGGAGGCATCCTGGATGATGATGTTGGAGAGCTTGCCCTCGGCCTTCATCAGCGCATGGCGCTTGACGGGCAGGCGCTGGTTGCGGCGCAGCTCCCGCCGCTCGGCGACGACGCCGAGCGCAGCCCCGGCAAGGCCGAGATTGATGAGGTTCCAGCCGGCGACGATGGTCAGGAGTTCGGTCGCGACCGGCTCAGTCAGGAAGCGGTAGCCGGAATAGAGCGCGGCCGCGAGCAGCACGAAGAAGATAAGGAAGTAGGGCCGGGCGAGCGGCGACAGCATGCTGCGGTCGAGCGTCTGGCCCTTTGCCGTGACGTTGAAGGTCGGCTTCCTCGGGCTGCGGATGACGCTGACGATCGAGCCGAAGAGCAGCACCGACTGCACATATTCATAGAGCTCGGAGACCCAGGGCCAGCGCACGCGGCCATAGAGATAGCTCTGCATGGCGAAGGAGCCGATGAGGTAGGTCACCGCGTAGGAGGCGAATTCCAGGATGTTCGCCTGGTAGATCTCCAGCGAGAAGAAGATGTAGAGAAGCGGCGAGAAGACGAAGGCGAGCCGCGACAGCGGGAACAGCCAGAACAGGTTGATCCCGGCATAGCAGATGCGCTGGGCGAGCGTCAGGCCCTTGGCGAGGAACGGCCGGTTGAGGATGAGGATCTGCAGCATGCCCTGGCACCAGCGGGCGCGCTGGCCGATGAAGGACACGAAGGTTTCCGGCTGGAGGCCGGCGATCAGCGGCTTGTCGACATAGAGGCTGTGCCAGCCCTTGGAATGCAGCGCCAGCGCCGTCTCGCAGTCCTCGGTGATCGACTGGCCGGAAAAGCCGTTCGCCGCCGCAAGCGCCGAGCGGCGCAGCACCGCCGCCGAGCCGCAGAAGAACGAGGCGTTCCACTTGTCGAGCCCGCGCTGCAGGATCGAATAGAACATCTCGTTTTCCGAAGGCATGCACGCGAAGGTCTGGAGGTTCTTTTCCAGCGGATCCGGGTTGAGGAAATAGTGCGGCGTCTGGACGAGGAAGAGCTTCTTGTCCTGCCGGAAGTAGCCGACCGTCTCGCGCAGGAACTCGCGCACCGGCGCATGGTCGGCGTCGAAGACGACGACGAGCTCGCCCTTCGAGACCTTCAGGCCCTCGTTGAGATTGCCGGCCTTGGCGTGGTCGTTCTGCTTGCGGGCATGATAATGCACGCCGAGCGAGGCGCAGAGCGCCTTCAGCTGCTCGTGGCGGCGGATCGCCGCGATCGAGATGCGCGGGTCCTTGTGGTTGCGCTTGGCCTCCGTGCCACCGTCGTCGAGCAGATAGACGTTCAGCTTGTCCTTGGGATAGAGCATCGACTTCGCCGCGGCGAGCGTGCCGGCAAGCAGCTCCGGCTCCTCGTTGTAAGACGGGATGAAGACGTCGACGGTCGGCAGGCTCGCCGCATCGCCCGTCTCCGGGCTTTCGCGCTTTACCGGATCGGCCAGCATGAAGAAGCTGATCGCCAGCATGGCGAGGCAGTACATTTCCGCGAGATAGAGGATCAGGCCGGGAATGAAGTTCAGCGGCTCATAGATGCTCGGCAGCGTCTCGGTGGTACGCCAGAAGGCGTAGCGCATGGCGAGGATGCCGGCAAAAACGAAGGTGACGAGCCGGAATGTGGCGCTCTTCGGGCGGGTCATCGCCAGGAACATCACGCCGAGCACGGCAAAACTCAAGATAAGCTGGGCCTGAAGGCTGATCGGCAGCCAGAGAAGGAACAGCCCGAACATGCCGGCGGGAACCGCCAGCCATTTGACGCACGTCATGTGCATTTGAAGAACCCCATTTGCATCGCGGCAGCGCGTCATGCGGACCGGTCCCACACAGGAACGGGAGGACATTAGGGATTCATTGGTCAACGGTTTCCTAATGGAGTGCCAAAACGGGAATGGCGTCAAAAGCGTGGTAAAGGAAGGGTTTACGCCGCGTCAGCGGTGGGCGGGCGCCTGCGATTTCGCCACGATGAGGATACCGGCGAGGGACACGGCGAGCCCCCCGGCCATGGCCCAGGGCAGGGGCTCGCCGAACATCAGCCAGGCCCAGACCATGGTCACCGGCGGGCTGAGATAGAGGACGGCGGTCACCCGGGCGGGCGAGGATTTGCGCAGCGCGAGATAGTAGAGGCTCCAGGCACCGAAGGTCGCGACGAAGACGAGCCAGAGGATGCCGCCGATGAAGCCCCGGTCGAGAACCGGAAGCACGCCGCCCTCGTGCCAGGCCGGCACGGCGAAGATCGCGGCTGCCGACAGGCACTGGATGCAGAGGCTCTGATAGACCGGCATGGCATTGACCGGGCTGCGCTTCTGCAAGAGCGTCGCCAGCGCCAGGGACAGGGTGCCGAGAACGGGAAGGCCATAGGCCCAGAGCGGCACGTGGCCGATCTCCAGCGACCAGCCGGAGGCGATGAGCACGCCGGCAAGGCCGATGAACGAACCGGTCCATTGGCGCCCCGTCAGCGCCTGGCCGAGAATGGGCCAGGACAGGAAGGCGACGGCAAGCGGCAGCATGTCGGTGATGAGCGCGACGAGACCGGTGGGCACGCCGAGGCCGATCGCCAGCGCGAAGCCGGAGAGATAGCCGGCCATGGCCAGCGCGCCGAGCAGCATCTGGAAGGCGACGTCCCTGCCGCGCATCCTCGGTCCCAGGGCAAGCGCGAAGGGCAGCAGCACCAGCCCGGACACGAGGCTTCGCCAGAAGAGGATGAGGAAGATCGGCGCATGGTCGCTGGCAAAGCGCACGCCGATGAAGCCGGCGCTCCAGCACACGACCAATGCCGCTTCAAGAAGGACGAGGACGCCGAGCGACCAGAGCCGGTTCGCACGGACGGAAGGCAGTGCCGCAAGATCGCTGGCGCTCATAGCTGGTCCATGATCGAGACGGCGATCCTGCGGGCCGTCTTCAGCCGACCGTCATGCCCGTCGAGGCCGGCACGGGCCATGGCGCCCTCCAGCACGAAGGACAGGTGTTCCGCCATCGCGTCGATCGCAGCGCCGCCATCGGGCTTCATTTCGCGCAGGCAGGCCCTGAAGAGCTGCTCGACCTCTTCCTTCTGCAGGGCCACCGTCGCCCGGCCGGCATCGCCGACGGGAAGCTCTGCGGCGGCATTCAGCAGGCCGCAGCCGCGAAACCCCCAGCCATAGGCGCGTTCGGCATGGTCGACATAGGAATCGAAGACCGCCAGCAGCCGCTCGCGCGGCGTCGCGGCCTTGGCCAGCCGCTCGCCGTAGAGCGCATGCCATTCCGCAAGGCGCGCCTCCAGGTAGGCGTTCACGAGATCGGACTTGGAGGAGAAGTTGTTGTAAAGGCTCATCTTGGCGACGCCCGCATGCGCGGTGATCGTATCGATCCCCGTCGCCCCGACCCCATCCCGGTAAAACAGCTCGGCCGCCGCCTTCAGCAGGCGCTCCCGCGCAGGCACCCGTTTACCCATTGCGCCCTCCAATAAATATGTAGACCGATCTACCTATTTTCTA
Source organism: Shinella yambaruensis (assembly GCF_050859155.1). NCBI lineage: Bacteria > Pseudomonadati > Pseudomonadota > Alphaproteobacteria > Hyphomicrobiales > Rhizobiaceae > Shinella > Shinella yambaruensis. The sequence goes on along the minus strand of NZ_CP150638.1, from coordinate 440,437 downwards.
CGCAAGTCAAGAGGGCATGGGCAAGGCATCGCCAAAACGGCGCCGTCCCGCGGGAAAGCTGCAACCATCCGGATTTCAAGGGAGAAGAAGTGGTACGGTTGAGTGGAGTTGAACCACTGACCTCAGGTGCCACAAACCTGCGCTCTAACCAACTGAGCTACAACCGCACACGGCGCGTCCTGCGCGCTTGGTGCGTCACATAAGGGGAGCCGCACCATTTTTCAAGCGTTTTTTGCAAGCGCTCAAATGAAAATGGCCGAGCGATTGCCCGGCCATTTTATCATGGGGTCCAGCCCCGCACCAGACGGTGCTCAGACGGTCTTGAAGGACTTCATGGCCTTCTCGGCGGCCGACTTGCCGGGAGCGGCGACCTTCTCGGCAACCTTCTTGGAGGTTTCCTGCAGGGTCTTGGCCTGCTCGACGGCGACTTCGGCCTGCTTGCGCAGGAAGGCGGTCTGCAGTTCGAAGAGTTCGGAAACGGACTTCACGCCGAGCAGGGCTTCCATGTGCGAAAGCGAGTTCTCGGCATTGGTGCGGAGCGCTTCGATGGCCTTGAGGCCGAGTTCGACGGAGCCGGCCTGCGCGCTTTCAAGCGTCGCTTCGACGGTCTTGGTGGCGTCTTCGGCAGCTTCCTTCATTTTGGCATAGGCCTCCTTGGTCTGCGCGGCGCCCTTTTCGGCGAATTCGCGGAAGCTCTCGGAGAACTTGCTCGGGTCGATGGATGCGATGGAGAATACGTCGTCGGTCTTCTTGGTAGCCATTGTCTGCGCTCCTTGGTTTGGCCCTCTCTAGAGGCGCCGTGTTCTTGGATGGCCTCTATATAGGCGATCTTATTTCGCATTGCAACAAAATTGTGCATCGCACAATAAATCATGAGGCCGTTAACCCTTCTGCCCGAAAGCCCGGGGCTTTGCGGGCCGGGCGCTGGACCCTCCGCCGGTGCGCCGCTATTAATAAAGTGTTAATGGAAAGCCGGGACGCCGGATTGAGACAGGCCTGAACATGTCCGCAAAGCAGTATCCCTTTATCGACGTCGCCGTCCATGAACGGGTGCGCCTGCCCTTCGCCAGGGGCGAGGCGGTCGTGCTGTTTTCCAGGGACATGGCGCGCGTGCTCTGGTCCAACGGCCGCGGCGCGGCCCTCTTCGGCCATGACAATATCTACGATTTCCTCGATGCCGGGCCGGACCGCGCCGACGTCGCCTTCCGCCAGCTGGCGGCAACCGCCCGCCAGGTGCAGGCGCCGGGCGATCGCCGCAGCTTTCTCATGCGCGTCGGCAGCGGCTTTCGCAGCGTGCCGGTGACGGCCGCCGTCGAGGACGTCACCATCCGCCCCGGCGACGAGGCGATCCTGTTCAGCGCGCCGGTCGGCGCCGGCCGGCAGAGCCCGCAGGAGGCCGCCGCTGCCATGCTGACCGGCTTCGACGATCCGGACACGCACATGGCCGTGCTCGACGGCGCCGGCACGATCATCGCCGCCTCGGACGGTTTCGAAGGCCTTTCCATCAGCCCGGAGACGCGCCGCGCCCTCGTCGAGGCCGCCGGGCGCAGCACCGAGCGCCTCGTCAAGCGCCCGATCGCCACCGGCCGCGGCCATCTGCCCGCCGCCATCGGCCGCATCGCCGCCGACCCGCCGCTCCACCTGCTCTTCGCCGTCGAAACGATCCTGGGCCATCTCGACCCGGATGAAACCGCGGCGGAACCCGTTGCCGAGACGCCGGCAGAAACCGTCCTGGACGCCGAGCGCCCCGCGCCGGCGGTGGAGGAGACGCAGGAGCAGGCTGAACGGATCGCCGGCGTGGTAGAACCGGTCTGCGAGCCCGTTGCCATCGAAGCAGAGCCCATGGTCGACGACGGCGCCGCACCGGAGGACGGCATGGAGGCCGCGGTTTCCGCCGAAGAGATCGTCGAGACGGCTTCCGACATCCTGCCGACGGCGGACGAACCGGCCGCGAACCTGCCGGATGCCGCCACGGAGGAGACCGTCGGAACCGAAGCCGAAAGGGCCGAGGCCGTTCCGGTCGCGGCCGAAAATGACGGGGCGGATCGCAACACGGACGGCTTTACCTTCAATCCGCAGGGCCGGCCGATCCGGTTCGTCTGGAAGATCGATGCGGAGGGCCGGTTCAGCGAGATTTCGGAGGAGTTCGCCGCCGCCGTCGGCCCGCATGCCGCCGCGATTGCCGGCGAGCGCTTCTCCGACGTCGCCACCCGCTTCGACCTCGACCCCGAGGGCAAGATCGGCGACCTCCTGCGCCGCCGCGACACCTGGTCCGGCAAGACGATCCTGTGGCCGGCCGAGGGCACCAACCTCGTCGTGCCCGTCGACCTCGCGGCCCTGCCGACCTATTCGCGCAACCGGGAATTCGACGGCTTCCGCGGCTTCGGCATCGTGCGCATCGCCGATGCAGCCCCGGATCCGCACGCCCGCGGCCTGATGCTTGCCAACGCTGCGGATGACCAGGCGGCCGAGATGGAGGAAGTCTTCGCCGAGGAAGCCGGCACGCTCCTGGAGAGCGCGGCCGAGGAGCTGGACGACACCACCGAGGCGACGACGCAGCCTGTCGCGGACGCCACAGACACGGCGGACGACGTCTCCGTCATGCCGGACGAGGCCGATCATATAGAGGGGGGGGACCCGGTAGCGCAGGACACCGTCGAAACGGAGGCGGCAGCGGAAGCCCCTGCGGAAGATGGCGAGGACATGCAGGCCACGCCCGCCGAGGACGAAGAGGATGCCTTCCGCGGCGAGCGCCCGGCGCTGCGCCTCGTCGAGACCCCGGCCCGCCGGCAATCCGACAAGATCGTGCAGCTCGAGACCCGACGCAATCGCGGTGGTCTCTTCGACGGCCTTTCGACCGGCGAGCAGGCCGCCTTCCGCGAGATCGCCCGCCAGCTTGGCGAGACCTTCGGCAAGCGCAAGCCGGAGGACCGTCCGTCGGCCGAGCCCGTGGAAACGGCGGCTGGCGGCGAACAAACGGACGAGACGACCGGTGACGCCCGCCCGGAAATTCCGGAGAGCGCCGAGGCAACCGCCATCGCGCCTGCCGCCGATGAAACCGACGCGGAAGTGCCCGGCCTCGAAATCGGCCCGCATGCCGACGACCTCCTGAACGAGGCGCATGCCGAAGGGCGCACGGCCATCGCGCCGCCGCGCCGGCAGATGGACTATGGCCTTACCGCCGCCGTGGTCGACGTGCTGCCCGTCGCGCTGCTCGTTCATGTCGGCGACCGGCTCATCCATGCCAATCCGGAATTCTTCCGCCTGACGGGCTATGGCGGTCTCGATGATCTCGAAGCCTCGGGCGGGCTCGACATCCTCCTGGCCGGCCCCGACGAGGACGCGGAAGACGGCGACGGCACCATGACCCTGCGCCATGCCGACGGCGAGAGCACGAGCGCCGTGCACGCCCGCCTCCAGTCGATCCGCTGGGAGGACGGCACGGCGCTGATGCTGGCGCTGACGCCGCTGCACACGAAGCCCGCGCTTTCGCTGGTCGAGACCGCGCCGGCTCCAGCGGCGGAGGCCGAGGATCGCAATGCCGACCAGGCCGCGGCCGCGGCGCTGCGCATCGAGGTCAGCGAATTGCGCTCGATCCTCGAAACGGCGACCGACGGCGTCGTGGTCGTCGGGCAGGACGGCGACATCCGCTCGATGAACCGCTCGGCCAGCGCCCTCTTCAACTATGACGAGGACGAGACGCGCGGCCGGCCCTTCGCCATGCTCTTCGCCCATGAAAGCCAGAAGGCGGTGCTCGACTATCTCGCCGGACTTGCCGGCCACGGCGTCGCCAGCGTGCTCAACGACGGGCGCGAGGTCATCGGCCGCGAGGCGGCCGGCGGCTTCATCCCGCTCTTCATGACCATGGGCCGCCTCTCCTCCTCCGCCGGCTATTGCGCGGTCATCCGCGACATCACCCAATGGAAGCGCACGGAAGAGGAGCTGCGCAACGCCAAGCGGGCCGCCGAGACGGCCAATGCCCACAAGAGCGACTTCCTCGCCCGCGTCAGCCACGAGATCCGCACGCCGCTCAATGCCATCATCGGCTTTTCCGACATGATGGCGACGGAGCGCTTCGGGCCGATCGGCCATCCGCGCTATATCGAATATGCCAACGACATCGGCCGCTCCGGCCGCCATGTGCTCGACATCGTCAACGACCTGCTCGACATTTCGAAGATCGAGGCGGGCGAGATGGAGCTGGAATTCACCGCCGTCGGCCTCAACGAGACGCTCGCCGAGGCGGTCTCGCTGGTGCAGCCGCAGGCGAACGCCCAGCGCGTCATCATCCGCACCTCGCTTTCGGCCAACGTGCCGCAGATCGTCGCCGACCTGCGATCGATCAAGCAGATCGCGCTCAACATCCTGTCGAACGCCATCCGCTTCACCCCGTCGGGCGGACAGATCGTCGTGTCGACGGCCTATGAGGCGAACGGCAGCGTCGTGCTGCGCATCCGCGACACCGGCGTCGGCATGACGCGCAGCGAACTGGAACAGGCGATGAAACCCTTCCGGCAGGTGACGACGGGCGCGCGCAAGCGCGGCGACGGCACCGGCCTCGGCCTGCCGCTGACCAAGGCGATGGTCGATGCCAACCGGGCGAACTTCGCCATCAGCTCCACGCCGAACGAGGGCACGCTGGTCGAAGTGATCTTTCCCTCGCCGCGCGTGTTGGCAGATTGAGCCGATTGGATTAGAGCGGGAGGACGAGGGCAAGGCGCATCGACGGCCCCTCATCCGGCTCCCGCACCTCCCCGGCGAGGTTCCCGCGTGAAGCGGGATGAGGGAAACCGCTCGGGCGCCTGCCTGCCGAAGGACCCCTTTTCCCGAGGTGAACGCCTTGCAGGTATCTTCCGAAAGTCTACCGGCACAGATGCTCGGCCGCAGGACGGGCATGCGGCGCCATCCGCTCCTGTCGGCCTCCGCCGTGCTCGCGGCCGTCATCGTGCTGATACCGGCCATCGCCATCGTCGTCATCGCCTTGACGGGCGGCACCGACAACTGGCCGCATCTCATCAGCAACGTCATTCCGCGCGCGATGCTGCGCACGCTGATCCTGCTTGCCGGCGTCGGCGCGATCACGGTGATCGTCGGCGTCGTCACGGCCTGGCTGGTGGCGAGCTGCGAGTTCCCCGGGCGCCGCCTGCTCTCCGGCCTGCTGGTGCTGCCGCTCGCCATTCCCGCCTATCTCGGCGCCTATGCCTTTGCGGAGTTCTTCTCCTTCACCGGCCCGGTGCAGACAGCCTATCGCGCGCTCTTCGGCTTTCAGACGAGCCGCGACTACTGGTTTCCGGAAGTGCGCACCACGGGCGGGGCGATGCTGGTCCTGTCCAGCGTGCTTTATCCCTACATCTACCTCTCTGCCCGCTCGATGTTCCTGATGCAGGGCCGGGCGGCGGCCGACGTGGCGCGCACGCTCGGCGCGGGCCCGCTCAAGGTCTTCGCCAGGATCCAGATCCCCATGGCGCGGCCGGCGATCATGGTGGGGCTGACGCTGGTCGCCATGGAGACGCTGAACGATATCGGCGCGGTGGAATATCTCGGCGTGCAGACCCTCACCTTCTCGATCTTCGACACCTGGCTCAACCGCGGCAGCCTTGCCGGCGCGGCGCAGATCGCCTGCATCATGCTGGTCTTCGTCATCTGCCTGATGATGGTGGAGCGCGCCGCACGCCGCCGGCAGCGGTTTTCCAGCCAGAAGACGACGGCGGCCGTGCACGATTCCGTGCGCCTCAAGCTTTCAGGCTGGAAGAAATGGGCCGCAACGCTTGCCTGCCTTCTGCCGCCGGTCATCGGTTTTGCCATTCCCGTCTTCGTGCTCGGCGGTTATGCCGCGCGCCGGCTGGAGCAGTTCGCCTCCACGCGCCTTCTCTCCGCGCTCTGGAACAGTGTCCTCGTCTCGGGCTCGACGGCGCTCGTCGCGGTGCTGCTCGCCTTCCTGCTCGCCTATGCCGCGCGCACCACGCGCTCGCGGCTGAATGCCGCCGCCGGCCGCTTCGCGTCCTTCGGCTATGGCGTGCCGGGCACGGTGCTGGCCATGGGCGTGCTCATCCCGCTCGCCAATTTCGACAATGCGGTCGATGCCTTCCTGCGGGCGCAGTTCGGCATCTCGACCGGGCTGCTGCTCTCCGGCACCGGCTTTGCCATCATCTATGCCTGCACGGTGCGCTTCCTCACCATGGCGGAAGGCACGATCGATGCCGGCTTCCACAAGCTCTCGCCCCATCTCGACATGGCCGCGCGCACGCTCGGGCGCACCAGCAGCCAGACGCTCTGGAGCGTGCTCCTGCCCATGATGCGGCCGGCGACGCTGACGGCGGCGCTGCTGGTCTTCATCGAAAGCATGAAGGAACTTTCAGCGACGATCATGCTGCGCCCGTTCAACTTCAACACGCTGGCGACACTGGTCTACGAGGACGCCTCGCGGGCGAAGGTGGAGGATGCCGGCGTGCCGGCCGTCATCATCGTCGCCGTCGGGCTCATTCCCGTCTTCCTCGTCTCGCGGTCGCTGGACCGCAAGGACGGCTAAACCGCGTTCGGGGCAAAAAAGGGGGCGGCATAAGCCGCCCCGATAGTTGAATGCTGTCCAACAAAAGCGTGGTGAACGGCCTCATGCCATCGGGTCGGGTGCGACCGGAACGCCCATCATCGGGCGCGCTCAAGTTGGCACGACCTTGCGTCATTCCGGCTTAACAAAACCTTACCTGACCGGTTCCGGCACAAACCTTTCGTTCACAACTTCAAAAACTTGGTTAATGCGGCAGTCGGAAATCGTTAACGTCGAAGGCGCTCACGATTTCAGCGCCTCCAGGTCCGCGAAGAGCTCCAGCGCCTCCGGATTGGCGAGCGCTTCCTTGTTCTTGACCGGCCGGCCGTGAACGACCTCGCGCACGGCAAGCTCGACGATCTTGCCCGACTTGGTGCGCGGGATATCGGCGACCTCGATGATCTTCGCCGGCACATGGCGCGGCGAGGCGCCGGTGCGGATCTTCGTGCGGATCGTCTTTTCCAGTGCCTCGTCCAGCACCTTGCCGGGAGCAAGGCGCACGAACAGCACGACGCGCACGTCGTCATCCCAGTCCTGGCCGATGCAGAGGGCTTCGACGACCTCCTCCAGCTGCTCGACCTGGTTGTAGATCTCCGCCGTGCCGATGCGCACGCCGCCGGGGTTCAGCGTCGCATCCGAGCGGCCGTGGATGATGATACCGTCATGGCTGGTCCATTCGGCAAAGTCGCCATGGCACCAGATGTTGTCGAACCGCTCGAAATAGGCCGCGCGATATTTCGCACCGTCCGGGTCGTTCCAGAACATGACCGGCATGGAAGGGAAGGCCCTGGTGCAGACCAGCTCGCCCTTCTCGCCGCGCACCGGATGGCCGTCCTCGTCCCAGACGTCCATGGCAAGGCCGAGGCCCGGGCCCTGGATCTCGCCGCGCCAGACGGGGCGCAGCGGAATGCCGAGCACGAAGCAGGAGACGATATCCGTGCCGCCGGAAATGGAGGCGAGCTGCACGTCGGGCTTGATGCCCTCGTAGACGAACGAGAAACCTTCCGGCGAAAGCGGCGAGCCGGTGGAGGTCAGCAGGCGAAGGCTCGAAAGGTCATGCGTCGTCAGCGGCGTGAAGCCACCCTTTCGCACGGCATCGATATATTTGGCGGAGGTGCCGAACACGGCGAACTTTTCGTCTCGCGCATAGTCGAACAGCACATTGCCGTCGGGATGGAAGGGCGAGCCGTCGAACAGGCAGAGCGTGGCGCCGACGGCAAGGCCGGAGACCAGCCAGTTCCACATCATCCAGCCGCAGGTGGTGAAGTAGAACAGCCGCTCGCCTGCAACGAGGCCGCAATGCAGGCGGTGTTCCTTGAGATGCTGCAGCAGCGTGCCGCCGGCCGAATGCACGATGCATTTCGGCACGCCCGTCGTGCCCGACGAGAAGAGAATATAGAGCGGATGGCGGAACGGCAGCGGCACGAAGGTGAGCGGCTTGGCCTCATAGGGCGCCATCAGCGCATCGAGCGTGCGGCCATCCGGCAGCGCACCGGCAAGCGCCTCGGCATCGCCGGCATAATGCACCACCACGACGGGGACACCCAGCTTGCCGGCGACGGCCTTCACCTTGGCGGAGACGTCCTGCAGCTTGCCGGCATACCAGTAGGCATCGCAGGCGATGAAGAGTTTCGGCTCGATCTGGCCGAAGCGGTCGAGCACGCCCTGCTCGCCGAAATCGGGCGAACAGGAGGACCAGATGGCGCCGAGCGAGGCGGCGGCGAGCATGCAGGCGATGGTTTCCGGCATGTTCGGCATCATGGCGGCGACGCGGTCTCCCTCGCGTATGCCCATCGCCGCGAAGGCCTGCTGGAGTTTCGAGACCCGGGCGCGAAGCGCGTCCCAGGACCAGCGGTAGGATACCTTGTCCTCGCCGCGGAAGACGATGGCATCGTCCGGGCCGGTCGTCTTCAGGAGGTTTTCCGCAAAGTTCAGCCGGCCCTCGGGGAAGAAGCGGGCCTCCAGCATGCGCTCGCCGTTTTCGAGCGCCACGCCGCCCTTTTCGCCGATGACCTCGCCGTCGTCCCAGACCGCGGTCCAGAACGCCGCGCGGTCCTCCACCGACCAGGCGTGCAAGTCGTCGTAGGATTTCAGGTCGCGCCCGGCGATGCGACTGCCGGCCTTCATGAACAGGGCCATCGGGCTCCTTGCCAGGATGTCCGCCGAAGGTTTCCACAAGGGCATTTCTGACGTCATGCTTTCCTCCACTCCATGGCCTTCGTATAGCATGTTGCGTCGCAGTATAAAGTGGCGAACGCCGGTTCGCGCCGCTGCCGGACGCAATTCCGCCATGGCCCATTTGATTTCTTCTGCCCAAGCGCCTATCCCCGTTCGCTTGAAGTGATGTGAACGCTGCCGGTAGAGGACCCGCACCCGAATGACCCTTTCCCGTTTCATCCAGTCACGGCATCTCGTGCGGGGAACTCTTGTCGTTCTGGTGCTCTTCGCCGCCGTGCGCATCGGCTTTCCCTTCCTCATCCAGACCGACACGGTCGGCAAGGAGATCGAAAGGACGCTCGAAGCCTGGACGGGCGCCGACGTCGAGATCGGCCAGGAGGCGGCGTTCTCCTTCTGGCCCTATCCGCGGGTGACGCTCGGCAATGTGCGGATGGTCGACGCGGCCGACAGGAGCGAGCTTGCCCATGTCGACGCCATATCGGCGAGCTTCGACCTCTTCGGTGCGGTGCGCGGCAAGCCAGTGTTCAGCGATTTCGACCTCATGCGGCCGACGATCCGCGTGGGCTGGGATGCCGATGGCGTCTTCAACTGGCGCCACAGCGGCTGGCTGATGCAGGCGATCGACGCGACCAAATCCGCGCCTGAGGGCCAGGCGATACCGGAACTTCCGGATGAGCGCATCGGCACGATCAACTTGCTCGACGGCGTCATCGAGGTCACGCAGGGCGACGGGACCGCGCCCTACCGCATTTCCGACATCAACGGAAATATCGGCTGGCCGGCCCTGCGGCGGCCGCTCGATCTCGCGCTTTCGGGCGTCGTCAACGGCGAGATGACGCGCTGGACCTTCGACAGCGATCATCCGCTTGCCCTGCTCGCCGGACACAACGCCAATGTGCGCACCAATCTTTCCGCCGATCCGACGACGATGAACTTCGAGGGGATTGCCAATCTTTCGGCAAACGCCTTCATCGCCGGCAACATGACGCTGTCGACCCCGTCGCTCGGCCACCTGCTCGCCTGGCAGGGAAAGGACATTCCCTCCGTCGGCAATCTCGGCCATATCACCGCCGAGGCGAAGGTGACGACGGCGGGATACACGGCCAAGCTGGAAGACCTGAAGCTGACCCTCGACAATGCGCGGGCGACCGGCGTGCTCGACGTCAACATGCCGCCGGACGGCCTGCCGCAGGTGGGCGGCACGCTGGCCTTCGACCGGATCGACCTTCACGCCTTCCTGACCGCCTTCTCGCCGCTTCCCGGCGCCGACCAGGCGACCACCGGCATCGACACCGCCTTCATCCATCAATTCGGCATGGACCTGCGGCTTTCCGCCAAGAGCGCGGATTTCTCGCCCTTCTCCCTGCAGGACCTCGCCGCCGGCATGCGCATCGAGAACGGCCGCGCCTCGTTCGACATCGGCGACAGCCAGTTCATGGACGGCCGCTTGACCGGGCGCATCGCGCTGACCGAGCAGGGGTTCCGCGGCGGCGGGCGCCTGCAGATGTCGCTGAGCAATGTCGATATCGGCGCGATCGTCAACACGCTCGCCCTGCCCGGGCCGCTGCCGGCAGGACGCGGCTCGGCCGATTTCGAGCTGTCGACGGACCGGCCGCTCTGGGCGACGACGGCGTCCGACATGTCCGGCCACTTCCGGCTGGCCATGGGACCCGGCACGCTCACCCATTTCAACCGCCAGGCCTTCGAGGAGCGGGCGGCGAAGAACGCCTTCTTCAACTTCTCCGAGGCGTCGAACGGATCCTTCGATTTCGTCCGGGCCGACGTGGAGGCCCGGCTCGACCGGGGCCTGGCGGAGCTGACCAAGGCGCAGATCGAAGGCAACGAGAAGCTGCTGACGCTCTCCGGCATGATCCCCTATCGCAGCGGCAGCGTCGCGCTGGCCGGCACGCTCGCCGACCGGCAGCAGGCGGAAACTCCCGTCGTCACGCCGGCGATCAGCTTCTTCGTCGGCGGTTCCTGGCCGGAGCCGGTGATCTCGCCGATCTCCATCCTGACGGGGCAGCAGCCCCGCCAGTAGGGCTCCCGTCCAGGCTTAACGGCCGGCGAAGGCCGCCTGCTCGTCGCGCTGGCGCTGGACCTCGCGGCGTTTCGTCATGAGCGAGGCGATGAGGACGCCGATGGCGACGAGGCCGATAAGCAGCGTGCAGGCCGCGTTGATCTCCGGCGTCACGCCGAGACGCACCTGGCTGTAGATCTTCATCGGCAGGGTCGTGGCGCCGGGTCCCGAGGTGAAGCTCGCGATGACGAGGTCGTCGAGCGAGAGCGTGAGGGCCAGCATCCAGCCGGACAGCACGGCCGGCGCGATGACCGGCAGCGTCACCTCGAAGAAGGTCTTCACCGGCGTCGCCCCGAGATCCATCGCAGCCTCCTCGATCGAGCGGTCGAAGGAGAGCAGGCGCGACTGCACCACGACCGTGACGAAGCACATCGAGAAGGTGATGTGCGCCAGCATGACCGTCACGAAGCCGCGGTCGAAACCGATGGCGACGAAGAGCAGGAGCAGCGAAAGGCCGGTGATGACCTCCGGCATGACGAGCGGCGCGTAGACCATGCCGGAGAACAGCAGCCGGCCGCGGAAACGCGTGTAGCGCGTCAGCGCCAGCGCCGCCATGGTGCCGAGGACGGTGGCGACGGTGGCCGACAGCAGCGCCACGCGGATCGTCACCCAGGCCGCATCCATCAGGCCCTGGTTGTTGAAGAGCGAGACGTACCACCGGGTCGAGAACCCGGCCCAGACCGTGACCAGCTTCGACTCGTTGAAGGAGAAGATGACCAGGAGCACGATCGGCAGGTAGAGGAAGGCGAAGCCGAGAACGACCGAGACGATGTTGAAACGTGACCAGGTGCTCATGGGCTTACCTCCCCTGCTCTTCGGCTTTCGCCTGCGCGTTCTGGAAGAACACGATGGGCACGACCAGGATGAGGAGCAGGATGGTGGCGACGGCGGCCGAGACGGGCCAGTCGCGGTTCGCGTTGAACTCGTTCCACAGCGTCTTGCCGATCATCAGCGTCTGCGACCCGCCGAGCAGGTCCGGAATGACGAATTCGCCGACGGCCGGGATGAAGACGAGCATGCAGCCCGCGACGATGCCGGGGATGGAGAGCGGGAAGGTCACCTTCCAGAAGGCGGAGATCTGCGGGCAGCCGAGATCCTGCGCCGCCTCGATCAGCGTGTTGTCCATCTTCTCCAGCGCCGAATAGAGCGGCAGCACCATGAAGGGCAGGTACGAATAGACGATGCCGATATAGATCGCCCAGTTGGTGCCGATGATGATCAGCGGCGTATCGATGATGCCGATGCCGATGAGGAACTGGTTGAGCAGGCCCTCCGGCTTCAGGATGGCGATCCACGCATAGACGCGGATCAGGAAGCTCGTCCAGAACGGCAGGATGACGAGCATCAGCAGCGTCGGGCGCAGCATGCGCGGCGCCTGCGCCATGCCGTAGGCGATCGGATAGCCGATCAGGAGCGTGATCAGGGTCGAGACGCCGGCGATCCAGAGGCTCGACAGATAGGCGTTCAGATAGAGCGCGTCCTCGGTGAGCCAGACGTAATTGTCGAAGCTGAACTGGCCGATCTTCGCCAAGAGGCCGGAAAGGCCGTCCGCCAGCGCGAAGACAGGCTCGTAGGGCGGCTGGGCGATCGCGGTCGTCGAGAGCGATATGCGGAAGACGATGAAGAAGGGAATGAGGAAGAAGAACAGCAGCCAGGCATAGGGAATGATGATGACGAGGCGGCTGAAGATGGCGGAGCCGAGCTTTGTCATCGGGTCAATCCTTCAGCACGACGCCGGCCGTCTCGCCGAAGGAGACCCAGACCTTCTCGTCATAGGCGATCGGATCCTCCACCTCGCGCTGGGCATTCAGCATCGATGCCTTCACGACCTTGCCGCTGCCGAGCTTGACGTAGAAGACCGTCATGTCGCCGAGATAGCCGATGTCCCAGATCTCGCCCTCGGCCGCGTTGACGGAGGCATCCACGGGCGCGGCGCGCGTCACCTTCAGCTTTTCCGGGCGGATGGCAAAGCCGGCTGCACTGCCCGCCGCGGGCGCATGGCCAGCCGCGGTGCGGACCGTGAAGCCGTCGCTGGTGGCAAGCTCGATCTTGCCGTTGCCGCTCGCCGAGACCTTGCCGTCGAGGATGTTCACATCGCCGATGAAGTCGGCGACGAAGCGGGAATTCGGCGCTTCGTAGATTTCCGCCGGGGTGGCGACCTGGATGACCTTGCCATGGCTCATGACGGCGATGCGGTCGGCCATGGTCATCGCCTCCTCCTGGTCGTGCGTGACGACGACGAAGGTGAGGCCGAGTTCCTGCTGCAGGTCCATCAGCTCGAACTGGGTTTCCTCGCGCAGCTTCTTGTCGAGCGCGCCGAGCGGTTCGTCGAGCAGCAGCACCTTCGGGCGCTTGGCGAGCGAGCGGGCGAGCGCCACGCGCTGGCGCTGGCCGCCGGAGAGCTGGTGCGGCTTGCGTTTCGCGAATTTCTCGAGCTTCACCAGCTTCAGCATCTGGGCGACGCGCTCGGCGATCTGGTTCTTCGGCATGCCGTCCTGCCTGAGGCCGAAGCCTATATTGCTCTCCACCGTCATGTGCGGGAAAAGCGCGTAGGACTGGAACATCATGTTGACCGGCCGCTTGTAGGGCGGGATGCCGGCGATGTCCTGGCCGTCGAGGATGATTTCGCCCGAGGTCGGCCGCTCGAAGCCGGCGAGCATGCGCAGGAGCGTGGACTTGCCGCAGCCGGATGCCCCGAGCAGGGCGAAGAATTCGCGGTGGTAGATGTTGAGGGTGAGATCATCGACGGCAGTGAAATCGCCGAACCTCTTCGTGACATTGCGGAACGTGATGAATGGCTTTGCGTCCGGATCCGTCCACGGTGCGAAGGAACGACGGATATTGCCGAGAGATTTCATTGCCTGTCCCCATCTCTTTTCTTGGCAGCACAAATGAAATTGCCCGGAAGAGGCTTCCGGGCAATTCGTTGCGGGCCGGTTATTGACCGGTCACGATCTTGGTCCAGGTCCGTGTGAACAGGCGCTGCGTCTTCGCATCCAGCGTCGTGTTGGTGAAGAGCTTCGCCAGCGTCGCCTCATCCGGATAGATCGTGGTGTCTTCCAGGATCTCCTTCGGCATGACGGCCTGTGCCGCCTTGTTGCCATTGGCATAGTGGATGTAGGTCGAGGCTTTCGCGATCACTTCCGGGCGCATGATATAGTCGAGGAAGGCGTGCGCCTCTTCGACATGCGGCGCATCGGCGGGGATCGCCATCTGGTCGAACCACATCTGCGTGCCTTCCTTCGGGATCACGTAGCCGACCTCGACGCCGTTGCCGGCCTCTTCCGCGCGGTCGCGGCCCTGGAAGATATCGCCCGACCAGCCGATCGCGATGCAGATGTCGCCGTTGGCAAGGCCGTTGATGAACTCGGAGGAGTGGAACTTGCGCACGAAGGGGCGCACCTTCATGAGGGCTTCCTCGGCCTTCGCAATGTCGGCCGGATCATGGCTGTCGGGATTGAGGCCGAGATAGGCGAGCACGACCGGAATGATATCCGTCGGCGAATCCAGCATGTTGATGCCGCAATCCTTCAGTTTCTCGGCATTGGCCGGGTCGAGGATCGCGCTCCAGCTGTCGATCGCGTCCGTGCCGAGCGCTTCCTTGATCTTGGCCTTGTTATAGCCGATGCCGATCGTGCCCCACATGTAGTTGATCGAATATTCGTTGCCCGGATCGAAGGGCTCCATGCGGGCGGCGACCATGTCCCACATGTTCTTGAGGTTCGGCAGCTTCGACTTGTCGAGCTTCTGGTAGACGCCCGCCGAAATCTGGCGCTGCAGGAAGGTGTTGGTGGGCACAACCACGTCATAGCCCGTGCCGCCGGCCAGGAGCTTGGTTTCCAGGATCTCGTTCGAATCGTAGACGTCGTAGACGACCTTGATGCCGGTTTCCTTGGTGAAATCGTCGATGATCGAGCTATCGATATAGTCGGACCAGTTGTAGACGTTAACGACTTTTTCCTGCGCGAGCGCGCCGCCGGCACCAAACAGCGCGAGCGTGGCAGCGGTCGCCAAAAGAGTACGCTTTATCATTGATTTATCTCCCAGTTTTTCTTTCGGGCCTATGAGTTCGTATGAAGAACAGTCGCCGATTATGGATGTTTTTCAAGAGGCGACAAGCGGCATTCTACGCAAACACAGGGCGAATTTTGATATCACATTTTTCTCATTCCTATCAGATTTGAAGCCCTAACAGCGGCGGAAATCAAGCAAAAAGTCACTGGAAGTCGAAAAGGCTCAAGCCGGCCACCATTTCGTCGAGCCCGAGGGGGCGCGTTACCGGCGGCTCGGCGCGGGCAAGACAGCCCTGCCGCTCGCAGAGCCGGCAGGCCGCGCCGACCGCAACCGACCCCTCCCGACGCACCGCCTCGCCGTAAACCGTCTCCTCCGCATGGGCCGCGTCGCAGCCGACAAGCAATGCCGTGCGGCGCACCCGCTCGGCAAAGACGCCCTGCGGCCCTTCCAGCGTGCGCGAAATCGCCAGGAACGCGGCACCGTCCGGCATTTCCACGCGGTCGACGAGGATCTGTCCCGGCTGCGAGAAGGCCGAATGCACGCCGAGCTTCGGACAGCCGCCGCCGAAGCGCGCCTGCGGAAAGCCCTGCGCGCCCGCGCGGCGGAAGCGATTGCCGGCATTGTCGATCTCCAGCATGAAGAAGGGCACGCCCGCCCTGCCCGGCCGCTGCAGCATGGTCAGCCGGTTCGCCGCCTGCTCGTAGGAGACGCCGAAGCGGGAGCGCAGCACGTCGATATCGTAGCGCACGCGCTGGGCCGTCGAATGGAAGGCCTCGTAGGGCATCATCAGCGCGTGCGCGGCATAGCGCGCCAGCTCGAAGCGGGCGATGCGCTTCGCCTCCGCCGTCGAGAAGGCGAGCTGGTCGAGCTCGGCGAAGATCTCGTCCTGGAGGGCAAGCTGCACCGTCTCCATGGCGATCTCGCGCAATTGATCGAAGGGCGACAGGCGCTCCGACAGGAAGAGCCGCATCGAGTGGCGGTCGAAGCGGCGGCGCAGGTTCGGCATGGTGTGGACGGGCAGCAGGCGCACGACGACGCCATGCTCCTTGCGCAGCCAGCCCTTCAGCGCGGCGGCAAGCTCGTCGCCCGGCGCCAGCGCCGCGTGAAACCGCTCCGCCGCCTCGTCGATGGCGCCGAAATAGTTGGGGCGCCCCTCCAGCCTGTCGCGCACCTCGTCCATCGGCAGCAGCGTGCCCGACAGCGTCGTCGCATGGCCCTCGCGGGCGAGAAGGTCGGCCAGGTCGGTGAGCCGCGCGGCCTGCTCGCGATAGGCGCGGTAGAGCTTCAGGATGCCGCTCGCCACGTTCGGCGCGGCGTCGGCGATTTCCACCAGTTCGTCATCGCCGGGCAACTCTCCCGAAAGCAGCGGATCGGCGAAGACCTCGCGCAGCTGGCGCGCATTGCCGGCGCTTTCGCCCTGCAGCTCGTCGAGGTCCACCTTGTACACGGAAGCAAGGCGCAGGAGGAGCTGCACCGTCAGCGGCCGCTGGTTGCGCTCGATGAGGTTGAGATAGGAGGGCGAGATCGACAGGCCCTCGGCCATCGCCGTCTGGGTGAGACCGAGCGTGTTGCGGATGCGCCGGACCTTCGGGCCGGCAAAGATCTTGTTCTCCGCCATATGTCAAATCCTTTACACGCGCGACGCAATCGAAAGATTTACAACATTTACTTTTTTACAGAGCGCGCCTGTCAAAGACAAGACATCATTACCCGATTATCCTGCTGATTTTCCGGTTTTCTCTCGCCCTATTGTGCGCTGCGATGTAAATAATGTCACATGAAATCGGGCAATGAAGAAAGCCAAGCCCGATCCCGAGACATCGCACCGGAGGATATTATGACCGATTTTTACAACCTTGTCCCGAGCGCGCCGGAGGGCCGGTTCGATGGCATCGAGCGCCCCTATACGGCCGAGACGGTCGAGAAGCTGCGCGGCTCGGTCCAGATCCGCCACACACTCGCCGAAAATGGTGCGAACCGGCTGTGGAAGCTCATCCACGAGGAGGACTTCGTCAACGCGCTCGGCGCGCTCTCGGGCAACCAGGCCATGCAGATGGTCCGCGCCGGCCTGAAGGCGATCTATCTCTCGGGCTGGCAGGTCGCCGCCGACGCCAACACGGCGTCCGCCATGTATCCCGACCAGTCGCTCTATCCGGCAAACGCCGCGCCGGAACTGGCGAAACGCATCAACCGCACGCTGCAGCGCGCCGACCAGATCGAGACGGCGGAAGGCAACGGCCTTTCGGTCGACACCTGGTTCGCCCCGATCGTCGCCGATGCGGAAGCCGGCTTCGGCGGCCCGCTCAACGCCTTCGAGATCATGAAGGCCTTCATCGAGGCAGGCGCGGCCGGCGTTCACTTCGAGGACCAGCTCGCGTCTGAAAAGAAGTGCGGCCACCTCGGCGGCAAGGTCCTGATCCCGACCGCCGCGCATATCCGCAACCTCGACGCCGCGCGCCTTGCCGCCGACGTCATGGGCGTGCCGACGCTGATCGTCGCCCGCACCGACGCCGAGGCAGCCAAGCTGCTGACCTCCGATATCGACGAGCGCGACCAGCCCTTCGTCGACAAGGACAAGGGCCGCACGGTCGAAGGTTTCTATCAGGTCAAGAACGGCATCGAGCCGTGCATCGCTCGCGCGATCTCCTATGCGCCGCATTGCGACCTGATCTGGATGGAAACCGGCAAGCCGGACCTCGAACAGGCCCGCAAATTTGCCGAGGCCGTGCACAAGGCACATCCGGGCAAGCTGCTCGCCTACAATTGCTCGCCCTCGTTCAACTGGAAGAAGAACCTGGACGACGCGACGATCGCCAAGTTCCAGCGCGAGCTGGGTGCGATGGGCTACAAGTTCCAGTTCATCACGCTCGCCGGCTTCCACCAGCTGAACTACGGCATGTTCGAGCTCGCCCGCGGCTACAAGGAGCGCCAGATGGCCGCCTATTCCGAGCTGCAGGAAGCGGAATTCGCCGCCGAGGTCAACGGCTACACCGCCACCAAGCACCAGCGCGAAGTCGGCACCGGCTACTTCGACGCCGTCTCGATGGCCATCACCGGCGGCCAGTCCTCCACGACCGCCATGCATGAATCGACCGAGCACGAGCAGTTCCGCCCGGCCGCCGAATAACCCGTCCCGTCAACCTTTCAAGAACCCCCAACAGAGCCGCATTTCCTGCGACGGCAGGCCTACCGCCTGCCTGCAAAATGCTCAAATAAGAGGAGAAATGCCATGACAGTCCAGACCCGAGTCAAGGAGCGCGCGGAAGAACAGGCTTCCGCCATGACCCCCGACCAGCAGGCCATGATCCGCATGGTCGCCAACGACCTGCACCGCCTCAACCAGTCCGTCATGAAGGCGGTCGAGGCCGGGGTCTCGGTAGAGCTCGTCCGCTCCGCCCGCCACCACGGAGGAGAGGGCAACTGGGGCGACCTCCTGATCCCCGTGATCGTCACGCAGGGTCGCGGCTGACAGGCAAATCCAGTCGAAGCAAGGCTCCCCGGCGCTCCCTGCGCGCCGGGGATTTTCGTTCGGCGGCGGCGGCCTAGGTCAGGGCGCGCGGCACCTCCGCCGACTGGTAGAACGACACGATCTGGCCGTCCGGATCGCGAAAGTCGGCGAACCAGCCGTCCGGCGCATGCGAGACCGGCGTGACGATCTCGACGCCGGCCGCCGCCAGCCGCGCGATCACCGTGTCGATGCCGCCATCGGCAAGGCCGAAGACCACATTGGGCGTGTTGCCGGGTTTCGGATCGCCCTTGAAGACCATGAGATCGACCTCCGTGCCGATCTTCGTCATCAGGAAGGCACCGGCATCCTCGTCCTCGTGGCGTTCGAACTCGATTCCGAGAAATTCGCCGTAGAATTTTCGCGTGCGCTCGATGTCGGCGACGTTGAAGATGATGGTGACGCCGTTGAAGTTCATCGTCATGCAAGCCTCCTGTTGTTGCGCCGGTCAGTTGCCGCCGCCGGGCGAAACGTGATCGCGCCGCGAAAAGAAAAGCGGAATGCCATCGGGGTCGCGAATGGCGAAGGCGCGCGCGGCATGCGGCTTGAGGGTCTCTCTCAGGGAACGCCGTGCGGGGCCATCGGCCGAAGACGGAACGAACCCGTCGAAGGAGGCAGCCTCGCCTCCGAATGCGGAAAAGGCCTTGCGCAACCCGGCAAGTCGCTGACGGAACGCCATGTCGCTCACCCCGAGCAGGTGCGTGATTTCCGCGCGGCCGAGGCCAAGGTTCACGAGGAGCGCCACGACGCGCTGGGCGGGCGGCAGCGACGAGGTGAAGGCCGCAGAGAAACGGGGCGACGCATCAGGCATATCCCTCGGCATCTCCCAGGCGGCCTCGCGCACCCGCCGCCGTACCGCCGTCCGTGCGGTGAAGCGGGCGTGATTGCGGATCGCGCCTTTCGCCCAGGCCACGAATCCCGGATCGGTGATCCGGCGTCCGCCCGCGAGCGCCGACAACAGGACGTCCTGCATCAGGTCGTCCGCCTCGTGATCGACGCGGCTGTGCCGCCTCGCACATTGCCGCAGCGTGGCCAGTATCGTGCTCTGGGTCATGCCGGCCATCGGATCACAGGGAACGCGGCTCGGCAACTCCGCCGCGATCCAGCCGGGCGCGAGCGGCGCGCGCGCCCGCGACGCGCCGGCCTCAGGCAGCGCGATACGTCCCCTGCTCGTCCGCCTCCAGGCGGAACTGCTCGACGAGCATCATCAGCGTATCGGCCTCGTTGGCCAGCTTGCGGCTCGCCGCCGTCGTGAGGTCCACCATCGAGGCGTTCTGCTGGGTCATCTGGTCCATCTGGTTGACGGAGCCGTTGACCTCCTGGAGCGCTGCCGCCTGGTCGCGGCTCGCCGTCGCCATCATGTCCACATGCTGGCTGACGGTGACGATCTGCTGGCTGATCGCGGCGAGCACCGCGCCCGTTTCCTGCACGAGGTGGGCGCCGGCGCTGACCTCGCTCGTCGATTTCTCGATGAGGCCCTTGATCTCGCGGGCGGCGCTGGCCGAGCGCTGGGCAAGCTCGCGCACTTCCTGCGCGACGACGGCAAAGCCCTTGCCGGCCTCGCCCGCACGGGCGGCTTCGATGCCGGCATTGAGGGCGAGCAGGTTGGTCTGGAAGGCGATGTCGTCGATCACCTCGATGATCTGCTCGATCTGGCGCGAGGCGCCCTCGATGCGCCCCATGGCGGCGATCGCATTGCTGACGACGGCGGCGGAGCTGTCGGCGCTGCGCTTGGTCGTGCCGACGACGATGTTCGCCTCGTGCGCCCGCTCGGCGGAGGAGCGCACGGTCGCCGTGATCTGTTCGACGGCGGCTGCCGTCTCCTCCAGCGAGGAGGCCTGGGATTCGGTGCGCTTGGCCAGCGCATCGCCCGACTGCAGCATCTCCGCCCCGCTGCGCTGGATGGACAGCGCATTGTTGCGGATCTGGCCGAGCGTATCCTGGAGGCGCGTCAGCGAGACGTTGAAGTCCTGGCGGAGCTGTTCCAGGCGCCCGGAGAACGGCGTGTCGATCTGGCGCGACAGGTCGCCCTGCGCCAGGCGTTCGAGACCGGCGGCCAGCGCGTTGACGGCAAAGTCGATCTCGCGGTCGAAGGCCTGCTTTTCCGCATCGTTGCGGGCGCGTTCGGCTTCCGCCGCGTTGCGCTGCTCTTCGCTTTCGGCCTCCACGCGGATCTTCGACAGGGCGTTCTCCTTGAAGACGCCGAGCGCGCGGGCCATGTCGCCGATCTCGTCGGCGCGGCCTTCTCCGGTAATGCCGGTGTCGAGGAAACCATCCGCCAGGCGCCGCATGGCGCCGGTGATCTGGCTGATCGGCCCCTTCAGCGTCAGCACCAGCGCGATGCCGGCAAGGATGGCGATCGCAGCGCCCGCGACGGTCGCGAGGATCGAGACCTGGTTGGCCTTTTCACGCTCGGTGCCGGCGCTGGTCTTCTGTTCTTCGGCGAACTGGCTGAGAAGATTCCAGATCGTGTCGATGGACTGGCCGGCGGCCTCGAAATCGGCCGCCCGTTCGGTGCTGATCTTCACCAGCGCGGCGCTGTCCGCGTCGATCCGGTCGAGCACCGGCCGCAGCGCGTCGTCGACCGCGTCGAAGAAGGCGAGACCGCTGGCGCTGCCGCCGAGCGCCTTCATGTCGATGCGCAGGATGGACAGGTTGCCGAGCAGCTTGACGCGATTCTGCTCCGACGTCTGGCCGAGGAACCGGGCGGCGGCGATCTCGATGTCGTCGATCGAGGACACCAGCTTGCGCGTGGCGGAAAGCACCGCCTCGGACTTGATGATCGGCTCGTCGAGCTCGCTGAAGATGCGCGTCGCCTCGCGCATCTTTTCCGCCGCTGCGCCCTGCAGCTGGATGGTGACCTGGCGGAAACGATTCACCCGGCGGGCGATTTCCGGCACCGTGACGCTCGCCGGCTCCGAGGAGGAGAGGAAGCCGCCGAGTTCGTCGATCGTGTTGCGGATGGTGACCGAGACGACCTTCTGGTTCTTCGGCAGGATCATAGCGATCGAGCGCTCGGTCTTGGAAATGAACGGATAGCGCTCCTTGACGAGCTTCAGCTGATCCTCCGGCGTTGCCCCGCGGCTGAACTCGGAGAGGAGATCGCCGAAGAACTTGCTGGCATTGGTCAGGCGCTCGGCCTCGCGCAGCATGCTCTTCGCGGCGTTCTCGTTCTGCCGCACCGTGCGCTGGAGCTTCGTCGCCTCGTCGAGGATCTTCACCTGCTCGCTGGAGAGATAGTTGAGGTTCTTCCCCATCGTCTCGTGCAGGCCGGTCTCGCTGACATAGAGCGACCAGAGCCCGTCCATGCGGGCCTCGATGTCCTTGGTCTGCGCCTGCGCATCCACCAGCTTGGATTTGTCCGCGTCCGGCGCAAGGCCGTCGATCGTCGCCTGGAGCACGGCATCCTGCGCCTTCAGGCGCTCGTGCACGGCATCGCGGTTCTCCTCGCTGGTGTTCTGCAGGAACCGGTTCATGCCGGCATAGACATCCTTGAAGCCGCTCAGCGACTGGAGGACGCTGTTGGAAATCTCCATGCGGCCCTGCAGCAGGCCGGACGCGTAGAGCCCGGTGAAGCCCACGGCGCAGATGCTGAGCACGAAGGGCAGGATGAAGACGAGGACCTTGGTCTGGATCTTGAAACGGGCGAGAATCTTGTCAATGAACATGGCGGAACATCCGTTGTCGGCGTGCTCCACCCCTGCCCTTTCGGGACCTCCCCAGGATTCGGACGCCGGATTACCGACTTCATGCGGCAGCAATGCCGCGCATCCGGGGGAGCAGTCATTGCCAGCCGTGTCGACATCCGTCATGGGGACGCGGCATCCGGAACCCTATGCGGCGGATGATCGGCGGCAATCTTTAAAATTCCATCACTATCTAAACCGATTTTTAACAGTCGATCGTCAGAGCGCGGCGACAGCGAGGGCGACGACGAGACCTGCGGCAAGCGTGCAATGGATGCCGATGACAAAGAGGCGGCGGCGGCTTTCCAGAGCGGCGGCGATGGCGATGGCACGGGCGGGGCGGCGTCTTGCAGGCATGCGGCGATACTCCGTTACGCGGAAACAGACACCCGGATGATCCGGCCAGCCGGCCCACATCATGTTGCCTCCACCCCCCTCGGCGGGAGGCCGGAAACGCCGACATTGCGAGAGCATCCGCCCCGAGGTCTTAAAAGACGGTAAAGACCGCCGCGCGATCTCAGGCGTACCCACCCGCGGCATGGCCTGACGCCCAGGCCCATTGGAAATTGTAGCCGCCGAGCCAGCCCGTGACGTCCACCGCCTCGCCGATGAAATAAAGCCCCGGCACCGCCTTGGCCGCCATGCTGCGGGAATCGAGCGCGGCGGTGTCGACGCCGCCGAGCGTGACCTCCGCGGTCCGGTAGCCCTCGGAGCCCGGCGGGCGCAGGCGCCAATCCCCGAGACGCTGGAGAAGCGCGTCTATGCGGCGGCCCGGCTGTTCGGCGAGCGGCCCGTCGATGCCGAGCTCGGCGACGAGAAGCTGGGCGAGCTTCTTCGGCATGTGCTCGGCAAGGACCGTCTGCATCGCCTGCCGGCCGTTTTCCCGTCGCGCCGCCGCGACGACGGCGGCAAAGTCCACGTCGGGACAGAGGGTGAGCGCGATCTCCTCCCCCTCCCGCCAGTAGGAGGAGATCTGCAGGATGGCCGGGCCGCTGAGACCCCGGTGGGTGAAGAGCGCCGCCTCCCGGAACTCCGTCTTGCCATGGCGGGCGATGACATCGACCGCCACACCCGGCAGGCCCTCATGGGCGGCGAGCGTCGCGGGATCGAGCGTCAGGGGCACGAGGCCGGCGCGCGTTTCGGTGACGGCAAGGCCGAATTGCTCGGCGATGCGATAGGCAAAGCCGGTCGCCCCCATCTTCGGGATCGACTTGCCGCCCGTGGCGATGACCAGCGAGGAAGCCTCGACCGTGCCGTGCTCCGTCACCACGCGGAAGGCCCGGCCGTCGTGCTCGACGGCACCGATCGGCGTGGACAGCCTGAGCTCCGCGTCCGCCGCCTTCATCTCGGCGAGCAGCATGGCGATGATGTCCTTCGCCGAGTTGTCGCAGAAAAGCTGGCCCAGCGTCTTCTCATGCCAGGGGATGCGGTGACGCTCGACGAGATCGAGGAAATCGCGCGGCGTGTAGCGGGCGAGCGCCGACTTGCAGAAATGCGGATTGGCCGAGAGGAAATTCTTCGGCCCGGCATGGATATTGGTGAAGTTGCAGCGCCCGCCGCCGGAGATGCGGATCTTCTCGCCGGGTGCGCGCGCATGGTCGACGACGAGCACGCGGCGTCCGCGCCGGCCCGCCTCGATGGCGCACATCATGCCTGCCGCACCTGCCCCGATGATGACGACGTCCCGCCGCTCTGCCACGTATGCAATCCTCGTTTGCCCCTCCTTTCCGCCAACGCGGCCGAAAGTCAATCGGGACGGGAAAAACAGATCTTCTTGAAAAATTCGCGTTTTTCACCCCCCGGGGGGAGCTAGCCAAGGAATAAACTCCGTCTATGATGGCTTCATCGTCAACCAAACCCGGTGTCTCATGCCGTCCAAAAAGAAAGTCGTTACCCCCACAATCGAAAAAGCCGCACGCTCTACCAAAATCCCTCCCGCCATCAGCGTGCCGCGCGGGGTAAAGACCTGGAAGGACGCCGCAGACTGGCTTCGCGCCCGCGGCATCGAAGACATCGAATGCATCACGCCGGACCTCGCGGGGGTTCCGCGCGGGAAAATGATGCCGTCGTCGAAGTTTACCTCCAACACATCGCTCGCATTGCCCTCCGCCCTCTATCGCCACACGATTTCCGGCGATTATCCGGAGGAGACCGGCAATTTCCGTTATGAGCCGCGCGACAGCGACCTGAAGCTGCTGCCCGACCTTTCGACGCTGTCCGTCGTGCCGTGGGAGACAGACCCGACCGCGCAGGTCATCTGCGACATCGTCGGCTCGACCGGCGAGAACGTGCCCTATACGCCGCGCAACGTCCTGAAGAACGTGGTGCAGATGTATCGCGACCGCGGCTGGAAACCGGTCGTGGCGCCCGAGATCGAGTTCTATCTCGTCGCCGTCAACGACGACCCGGACTATCCGCTGCACCCGCCGAAAGGGCGGTCCGGCCGTTCCATCCAGGGCGGCCAGGGCTATTCCATCGCGGGCATCAACGAGTTCGACGAGCTGATCGACGACATCTACCACTTCTCCGAAAAGCAGGGGCTGGAGATCGACACCCTGATCCACGAGGAGGGGCCGGCGCAGCTTGAGATCAACCTGCGCCACGGCGATCCGATCGAGCTGGCGGACCAGGTTTTCCTGTTCAAGCGCACGATCCGCGAGGCGGCGCTGAAGCACGGCATCTATGCCACTTTCATGGCAAAGCCGATGCAGGGCCAGGCGGGATCGGCGATGCACATCCACCAGTCGGTGGTGGAGATCGAGACGGGGAAGAACGTCTTCTCCAATCCGGACGGTTCGGCCTCGAAGGAGTTCTTCCACTTCATCGGCGGCATGCAGGCCTATGTGCCGAAGACGCTGGTCATGATGGCGCCCTATGTGAACTCCTACCGGCGCCTCACACCCGAAATGTCGGCGCCGGTCAACAATGCCTGGGGCTATGACAACCGCACGACGGCCTTCCGGGTGCCGGTGTCGGACGCCAACGCCCGTCGCATCGAAAACCGCCTGCCCGGCTCGGACGCCAATCCCTATCTCGCGCTGGCGGCCTCGCTCGGCTGCGGCCTGCTCGGCATCATGAACGAGGTGGAGCCGAGCGAGCCGACGGAAGACACCGCCAACGAAGGGTCGATCGACCTGCCGCGCGGGCTTCTCGAAGCCGTGTCGCTGCTCGAATCCGACCCCGCATTGGCCGAGGTGCTGAGCGCCGAGTTCATCGGTCTCTATGCCGGCGTCAAGCGCGGCGAGTTCGAGACCTTCATGCAGGTGATCAGCCCCTGGGAACGCGAGTTCCTGCTGCTCAACGTCTGAGCGGCCCGGCGGTCCGGGCCGCCTGAAGAGATCATCTCCCGAGAGCGGCCGGCGCCCCGGCGCGCCGCCGCACCCTCTTGATTCACGAGTGTGTTGAATGCCCTGGCAAAGCCCGATTTCCCCCGGCATCTCCTGGTATGAAGCGACCGTCGGAGAGCGCCCCGAATATGCCCCCCTCGACGGCTCCGTCGAGGCCGACGTCGCCATTGTCGGCGGCGGTTTCACCGGCCTGCAGGCTGCCTACAACCTTGCGAAGAAGGGCGTCAATGTCGTGCTCATCGAGGCGCACCGCTTCGGCGACGGCGCGTCGGGCCGCAACGGCGGCCAGCTCGGCACCGGCCAGCGCGCCGAGGCGGAGAGCCTGGAAGCCGAGCTCGGCTTCGAGCGCGCCAAGGCGCTGTTCGACCTTGCGGAGAACGCCAAACGCTACATCCACGATTTCGCCGAAAGCCAGGCCCTCGACATCGATTATGTTCCGGGCCAGCTCAATGTCAGCCACAAGGCAAGCTACGAGAAGGAATTCCGCGACCATATCGAGATCGCCGCGACCCGCTTCGGCTACAAGCACCTGAGCTACATGGACCGGGCGGAGACCGAGGAGCGCGTCGGCTCGAAGCGCTTCTTCTTCGGCATGCGCGATACCGGCACCGGCCATATCCACCCGCTGAAACTCCTCGTCGGCGTCGCCCGCGCAGCCAGGGCCGCCGGCGCCGGCCTGCACGAGAAGACCCCTGCCCTGAAGATCGAACGGACGGGCGGCAAGGCCATCATCACCACCGCGAAGGGCACGATCCGCGCCGACAAGGCGCTGATCTGCTGCAACGCCCATATCGGCAACCTGGAGCCGAAGACGGCCGCGCATGTCATGCCGATCCGCTCCTTCATCGGTGCGACCGTGCCGCTCGACAAGTTCCCGTCGATCATTCCCGGCGGCGAGGCGATCGCCGACACGCGCTTCGTCGTGCGCTATTTCCGCAAGACCCGCGACGGCCGCCTGCTTTTCGGCGGCCGGGAGGCCTATTCGGAAAATCTCGACGACATGACGCCGCCCATCCGCCGGCAGATCGAGGAGGTCTATCCGGAGCTGAGGGGCATCGAGCTGACCCATGCCTGGGGCGGCTCCGTCGGCATCACCATGCCGCGCAAGCCCTATGTGCGCGAGGTCATGCCCGGCATCACCTCGATCGGCGGCTATTCCGGCCACGGCGTCATGCTGTCGAACTATTGCGGCAAGCTCTATGCGGAGGAGGCAACCGGCGGCAGCGCGGAACTCGACCAGCTGAAGGCCCTGAAAATCCCGGCCTTTCCCGGCGGAGCCCGGTTCCGCTCGCCGCTTCTGTTCCTCGCCATGACGTGGTACGCGCTACGCGACAAGCTCTGATCGAGTCGGAAGCACCGATTTTGTTGCGTTGCACTCTGGTGTTTTTAAATCGATTAGATTATAACACCCGGCAACAGAACGAGATCGAGACATCCGATGAGCAGCCAGATCATTCCCGTTGAACCCTTCGACTATGTCGTCTTCGGCGGAACCGGCGACCTTGCGGAACGCAAGCTCCTTCCGGCCCTCTATCACCGGCAGCTCGCCGGCCAGCTTTCCGACCCGACGCGCATCATCGGCGCGTCGCGCACCGCCTATACGGACGCCGAATACCGCAAGTTCGCCGTCGATGCGCTGAAGGAGCACCTGAAGCCCGGCGAATTCGACGACGAGCAGGTCAAAACCTTCTGCGACCGGCTGTTCTACGTCGCCGTCGACGCCAAGTCCGACCAGGGCTGGGACAAGCTGAAGGAGCTTCTCGACGAGGGCAAGGAGCGCGTGCGCGCCTTCTACCTCGCCGTCGCGCCCGCCATCTTCGGCGACATCTCGGAAAAGATCCGCGACCACAAGCTCATCACCAAGCAGACCCGCATCGTCGTCGAGAAACCCATCGGCCGCGACCTTGCCTCCGCCAACGAATTGAACAACACGATCGGCAAGGTGTTCCGCGAGGAGCAGATCTTCCGCATCGACCACTATCTCGGCAAGGAGACGGTGCAGAACCTGATGGCGCTGCGCTTCGCCAACGCGCTCTACGAGCCGCTGTGGAACTCCGCCCATATCGACCATGTGCAGATCACGGTGGCCGAATCGGTCGGCCTCGAAAGCCGCGCGGGCTATTACGACAAGGCCGGCGCGCTGCGCGACATGGTGCAGAACCACATTCTGCAGCTGCTCTGCCTCGTCGCCATGGAGGTGCCCTCCTCCATGGACGCGGAGGCCGTGCGCGACGAGAAGCTGAAGGTGCTGCGCGCCCTGAAGCCGATCGACCAGTACAATGTCGAGCGCCTTACCGTTCGCGGCCAGTACCGCGCGGGCGCCTCGGCCGGCGGCCCGGTCAAGGGCTATCTCGAGGAGCTGGAAGGCGGCGTCTCCAACACGGAGACCTTCGTCGGCATCAAGGCCGAGATCGGCAACTGGCGCTGGGCGGGCGTGCCCTTCTACATCCGCACCGGCAAGCGCCTTGCCGCGCGCATGTCGGAGATCGTCATCACCTTCAAGCCGATCCCGCATTCGATCTTCGACCCCTCGGCCGGCCGCATCGAGGCAAACCAGCTGATCATCCGCCTGCAGCCGGACGAAGGCGTCAAGCAGTCGCTGATGATCAAGGACCCGGGTCCGGGCGGCATGCGCCTGCGCAACGTCTCGCTCGACATGAGCTTTGCCGAAGCCTTCGACGCCCGCAATGCGGACGCCTACGAGCGCCTGCTGCTCGACGTCATCCGGAACAACCAGACGCTTTTCATGCGCCGCGACGAAGTGGAAGCCGCATGGCGCTGGATCGACCCGATCCTGAAGGCGTGGGAAGCGACCGGCCAGCAGGCGCAGGGCTACACCGCCGGCACCTGGGGTCCCAGTCAGGCCATCGCCCTCATCGAGCGCGACGGCCGCACCTGGCATGAAACGTAAGGAAGCCCGATGAGCGCGAGACTGCATGAATTCAAGGACGGCGCAGCCTTGGCCGAAGGGCTGGCGGAGCGGGTTTCCGGCGCGCTGGCCGACGCCGTTGCCAGCCGGGGCCGCGCCAGCATCGCGGTCTCCGGCGGCTCGACGCCGAAAGCCTTCTTCAAGGCGCTGTCGCGCCGCGACATCGACTGGGGCAAGGTGACGATCACCCTCGTAGACGAGCGGTTCGTGCCGGCAGACAATCCGCGCTCGAACCACCTGCTCGTCGCCGACAACCTGCTGCAGGACAGGGCGAAGGCCGCGAACATCCTGCCGCTCTATCGCGACGCCGGCAGCGCGGAAGAGGCAGCGAAGATCGTTTCGGCGGACGCCGAAGCGCTCGGCCATCCCTTCGACGTCGTGATCCTCGGCATGGGAACGGACGGCCATACGGCCTCGTTCTTCCCCGGCGGCAGCCGGCTGGCCGAGGCGATTTCGGCGGAAACGCCGCGCGGCGTGATCACCATGGAGGCGGAAGGTGCGGGCGAGCCCCGCCTCACCTTCACCTTCGCCAGCCTCCAGGATGCGCGCCTCCTGGTGCTGCATATCGAAGGCCAGGGCAAGAAGGACGTGCTGGCCGCAGCCGAAGCGGACGGGCCGGAAACCGACATGCCGATCCGCGCCATTCTGCGCCGCGCGGCGACGCCGGTCGATATCTACTGGGCGCCCTGAAGCACCCTGCCGGGTAGCACCGGATTCACCCGGCGCACGACGCCGACGACTGAAGCGGACAGCGCAGCTTTCCCGCGCGCCGTTTCCTGCGAAAATGCCATCGAGAGAGGTAAGGATACTCCCATGTCCGCCGACAAACGCATCGAAGCCATTACAGCCCGCATCGTCGAGCGCTCGAAGCCGCATCGCCTGCCCTATCTCGAGCGCGTGCGCACCGCCATCTCCAAGGGCGTGCATCGTTCGGTGCTCTCCTGCGGCAACCTCGCGCACGGCTTTGCCGTCTGTTCCCCCGCCGAGAAGGACGCGCTCGCCGGCGACCGTGTC
The DNA here is from genome assembly GCF_050859155.1 of Shinella yambaruensis. Taxonomy (NCBI): domain Bacteria; kingdom Pseudomonadati; phylum Pseudomonadota; class Alphaproteobacteria; order Hyphomicrobiales; family Rhizobiaceae; genus Shinella; species Shinella yambaruensis. The sequence continues at coordinate 411,140 of NZ_CP150638.1, read as the reverse complement.
GCGAACCTCGGCATCATCACCTCCTACAACGACATGCTCTCGGCCCATCAGCCATTCGAGACCTATCCGGCGCTGATCCGCGAGGCCGCGCGGGAGGCAGGCGGCGTGGCGCAGGTGGCCGGCGGCGTGCCCGCCATGTGCGACGGCGTCACCCAGGGCCAGCCGGGCATGGAGCTGTCGCTCTTCTCGCGCGACCTCATCGCCATGGCCGCCGGCATCGGCCTGTCGCACAACATGTTCGATTCGGTCGTCTATCTCGGCGTCTGCGACAAGATCGTGCCGGGCCTGACCATCGCGGCACTGACCTTCGGCCACCTGCCCGCCGTCTTCATTCCCGCAGGTCCCATGACCTCGGGCCTGCCGAACGACGAGAAGGCCCGCGTGCGCCAGCTCTATGCGGAAGGCAAGGCCGGGCGCGCGGAACTGCTGGAGGCCGAATCCAAGTCCTATCATGGCCCCGGCACCTGTACCTTCTACGGCACCGCCAATTCCAACCAGATGCTGATGGAGATCATGGGCTTCCACATGCCCGGCGCCTCCTTCATCAACCCCGGCACGCCGCTGCGCGACGCTCTCACCAAGGAGGCGGCGAAGCGCGCGCTCGCCATCACCGCGCAAGGCAACGAGTTCACCCCGGCCGGCGAGATGATCGACGAACGCTCGATCGTCAACGGTGTCGTCGGCCTGCACGCCACGGGCGGCTCGACCAACCACACACTGCATCTCATCGCCATGGCGCGCGCCGCCGGCATCGTCCTGACATGGAAGGACATTTCGGACCTCTCCGACGTCGTGCCGCTGCTCGCCCGCGTCTATCCGAACGGCCTTGCCGACGTGAACCATTTCCACGCCGCCGGCGGCATGGGCTTCCTCATCCAGGAACTACTGAAGACCGGCATGCTGCATGACGACGTGCGCACCGTCTACGGCCAGGGTCTGCAGGCCTATACGATCGATCCGAAGCTCGGCGCGGATGGCGCGGTGGTGCGGGACAAGGCCCCGAAAGTCAGCCACGACCCGAAGGTGCTCGCCAGCATCGAGACGCCCTTCCAGCCGACCGGCGGCCTGAAGATGCTGACCGGCAATATCGGAAGCGCCGTGATCAAGATCTCGGCGGTGAAGCCCGAGCGCCATGTCATCGAGGCGCCGGCAAAAGTGTTCCACGACCAGCTCGAGCTGAACGCCGCCTTCAAGGCCGGCGAGCTGACGGGCGATTTCGTCGCCGTCGTGCGCTTCCAGGGCCCGAAGGCGAACGGCATGCCGGAGCTGCACAAGCTGACCACCGTGCTCGGCATCCTGCAGGACCGCGGCCAGCGCGTGGCGCTTCTCACGGACGGGCGCATGTCCGGCGCGTCGGGCAAGGTGCCGGCCGCCATCCATGTCACGCCCGAGGCGGTCGACAACGGCCCGATCGGCCGCATCCGCAACGGCGACATCATCCGCCTCGACGCCACCCACGGTACGATCGAGGTTCTGGTGAACGCCGCCGAGTTCGCCGCGCGCCCGCAGGCGACGGCCGATCTCTCCGGCAACGAATTCGGCATGGGCCGAGAGCTCTTCGCGCCCTTCCGGGCCATCGCGGGGCCGGCCGATCATGGGGCGAGCGTCTTGTTTGCTTGAGGTGGCGGGGGCTGCCGCCCCTCATCCGGCCTGCCGGCCACCTTCTCCCCGCAAGCGGGGAGAAGGAAACAAGAGGCCAAGCCTCGCTATTTCTCCCGGCTCACTGTTTGGGAAAAGCAGCGCCACCCTCCCCTTCTCCCCGTTTACGGGGAGAAGGTCGCGGCAGCGGGATGAGGGGCAGCCCTAACCCGTCAGCTATAGATATCCAGCGTCCGGCCCTGGTGGTTGCGGTGCGTCGAATAGACGAAGATGCGCTGCAGGTCCTTGTCGGACAGCAGGCGCAGGAAGCGGGCTTCGACGACGTCGTTGGTATAGACGCGCTGTGTCAGGCAGCCGATCATCGGCAGGCGGGCGCTGACGATGTCGAGGTAGAAGTTGCGCGGCAGCTGGAACTTCGTCGTCATCGTGATGATGGCGCCGCTGCGCGAGAGCTTGGTGATCAGGCATCGCCGGGAGACGAGGTTGACGAGGCCGCCATTCTCGGTGAACTCGATGCGGGCCTCGTTGCAGGTGTCCTCCATCGGGAAGCTCTTCTCCCGATCGTACATGAAGGACTCTTCCTTGTTCAGGTAGTTGTTACGCGGTACGGATCCCTGAATACCCATCGGCCTGTTGCCCCCCGGCACTGTCTGCTTTCGGCAGAAGCCTAGGGGAACAACGCTTAACATCGGGTTGAGCGGCAGGGCGAAATCCTGCCGCCTCCCCTCCCGCTCAGGACGCGCGATAGCTCTTGCCGGCTGCATCGAAGAGATGCAGCTTCGCCTTGTCCGCGGTGAACCGCACCCGGTCGCCGCGCTTGACGTCGAGGATGCCGGGGATTTTGGCAATGATCGGCTCGCCCTGCACGAGGCCGTCGATATAAAGCAACGTCACCTCGCCCAGCGCCTCGACGATCGACACCGTGCCCTCGAAGAGGAAATCATCGCCCGTCGTGATCTGGAGGTCCTCCGGCCGCACACCGAAGCTCGCCGTCTTGCCGACCTCGGAGGCCGCCGTCGGGATATCGACACTGGAACTGCGTCCGCCCGTCAGCTCCAGCGCCGTCGAGGCGCCCGCCGAGGTGATCTTCGCGGGGATGATGTTCATGGCCGGCGAGCCGATGAAGCGGGCGACGAAGAGGTTCGCCGGGCGCTCATAGAGCTCCAGCGGCGGGCCGACCTGCTCGATATGGCCGGCCGAGAGCACGACGATGCGGTCGGCGAGCGTCATCGCCTCCACCTGGTCGTGCGTCACGTAGATCATCGTCGTGTCGGCCATCTGCTCGTTGAGCTTGGCGATCTCGATGCGGGTGGCGACGCGCAGCGCCGCGTCGAGGTTGGACAGCGGCTCGTCGAACAGGAAGACCTTCGGGTTGCGGCAGATGGCGCGGCCGATGGCGACGCGCTGGCGCTGGCCGCCGGAGAGCGCCTTGGGCAGGCGGTCGAGATATTTGGTGAGCTGGAGGATATCGGCAGCCGAGCGCACGCGCCGGTCGATCTCCTCCTTGCTTTCGCCGGCAATGCGCATGCCGAAGGCCATGTTGTCGAAGACGGTCATGTGGGGATAGAGCGCATAGGACTGGAACACCATGGCGATGCCGCGCTTGGAAGGCGGCACGTCGTTGACGCGCTCGCCGTCGATCGTCATGTCGCCGCCGGTGATCTCCTCGAGCCCGGCGATCATGCGCAGCAGGGTCGACTTGCCGCAGCCGGACGGGCCGACGAAGACGATGAACTCGCCCTGCTTGATATCGAGATCGATGCCGTGGATCACGTCCACCGCGCCGTAGGACTTGCGGATATCCTTGAGTACCAGCCCTGTCATGTCTCTCTCCCCTCTAATTCTTCAGACGAAACGGGCGAAGAACCCGCTCCATGCCGGAAGTTCGATATTTTCCGCGTGCATCATGCTTTCAAACCCGTGGCCCTCCAGCGCCTCCAGCGTGCCGGCCGGCAGGTCCGCAAGACGCGCGATCGGGCTCATGTTGAAGGCGCAGAAGACCTTTTCGTTGCCGTGCGTGCGCACGAAGGACAGGATCGCCCCCTCGGCCGACTGAAACGCGATCTCGCCCTTCACCAATGCCACGTGCTGCTTGCGGAAGGCAAGGAAGCGCCGGTAATGCGCAAGCACCGAGGCCGCGTCGCCCTCCTGCACGTCGACGGCGCGCTCCAGATGGGCGGGCGAGACCGGAAGCCAGGGCCGTCCTTCACTGAAGCCGCCCGACGGCAGGCCGCTGTCCCAGACCATCGGCGTGCGGCAGCCGTCGCGGCCCTTGAAATCCGGCCAGAACTGGATGCCGTAGGGGTCCTGCAGGTCCTCATAGGCAAGCTCGGCCTCCGGCAGCGCCAGTTCCTCGCCCTGGTAGATGCAGACCGAGCCGCGCAGCGACATGAGGAGGCTCGCCAGCAGCTTGGCATGGGCCTCATGGTCGGTGACGGCACCGCCCCAGCGGCTGATATGGCGCATGACGTCATGGTTGGAGAAGGCCCAGCAGACCCAGCCCTCGGGTGCCGCTTTCTCCAGCGCAAGCTGGGTCTCCGCGACGAAGGCCGGCGTCAGCGGATCGGGCGCCAGGAACTCGAAGGCGTAGCACATGTGCATCTTGTCGCCGCCGGACGTGTATTCGCCGGCGATTTCGAGGCCGCGCTGGCTGTCGCCCACCTCGCCGACGGCGGCAATCGCCGGGAACTCCTCCATCAGCGCGCGGAAGCGCTTCAGGAATTCCAGGTTCTCCGGCTGGTTCTTGTCGTAGAGATGTTCCTGGTAGTTGTAGGGGTTCACGGCCGGCGCTGTCTGGGCGTTGCGGCGCTCGGGGGCGAGCGACGGGTTGTCGCGCAATTCCTTGTCATGGAAGTAGAAGTTGATCGTGTCGAGGCGGAAGCCATCAACGCCGCGCTCCAGCCAGAAGCGGGCGACCGAGAGCAGCGCGTCCTGCACTTCCGGATTGTGCAGGTTGAGGTCCGGCTGCGACGTCAGGAAGTTGTGCATGTAATATTGCAGGCGGGTCGGGTCCCACTGCCAGGCCGAGCCGCCGAAGATCGACAGCCAGTTGTTGGGCGGCGTACCGTCCGGCTTGGAATCGGCCCAGACATACCAGTCGGCCCGCGGATTGGTGCGCCGGGAGCGGCTTTCGACGAACCAGGGGTGCTTGTCGGACGTATGCGACAGCACGAGATCGATCATCACGCGGATGTTGAGGCGATGGGCCTCGGCGATCAGCGCATCGAAATCGGCGAGCACGCCGAAGATCGGGTCGACGTCCTGGTAGTCCGAAACGTCATAGCCGAAATCCTTCATCGGCGAGGTGAAGAAGGGCGAGATCCAGATCGCATCCACGCCGAGGGAGGCGACATGGGCAAGGCGCTCGGTGATGCCCCGCAAATCGCCGATCCCGTCGCCGTTGGTGTCCTGGTAGGAGCGCGGATAGATCTGATAGATCACCGCCCCGCGCCACCAGTCCTTGTCCGGTACGAGGAGGGTGGAATCCGACATCGTCATGCTGTTTGTCCTGTTTTCGAAAGCCGTCACCCGCCCTTGACCGAGCCCGCCAGCAGACCGCGCACGAGATAGCGCTGCAGGCTGAAGAAGACAATGAGGGGAACGACGATGGTGATGAAGGCGGAGGCCGTGAGGATTTCCCAGTTGCCGCCGCGCGAACCCAGGAGGTTCACGAGGCGCCCGGTCAGCACCAGTTCCTCATTGCCCGCACCGAGGAAGACCATGGCGACGAGCAGGTCGTTCCAGGTCCACAGGAACTGGAAGATGGCGAAGGAGGCGAGTGCCGGGAAGGACAGCGGCAGGATGATCTTGACGAAGATATCGAAATCGGACGCACCGTCGACACGGGCCGATTCCATGATCTCGCGCGGCAGGCCGGCCATGTAGTTGCGCAGGAGATAGACCGCGAGCGGCAGGCCGAAGCCCATATGGGCGAGCCAGATGCCGACATAGGTTTTCGCCGGCACGCCGAAGAAGGCGCCGACGCCGTTGTAGAGCCGCAGCAGCGGGATCAGCGACATCTGCAAGGGCACGACGAGCAGGCCGACGATGACGGCGATCAGGATCGCCCGGCCCGGAAAGGGCATCCAGGCCAGCGCATAGGCGCAGAAGGCGGCGACGAGGATCGGGATGATGGTGGCGGGGATCGCCACCGTCAGCGAATTGATGAAGGAGGCGCCGATGCCCTCGGCATTCAGCACTTCCCGATAATTGTCGAGCGTGAAGCGCGGCGGCACGGAGGCGGTGTAGAAGATGCGCTGGCCGCGAGTGCCTTCCATCTTCGTCGGCGAGACGATCTCGTAGCTGCCGTCCTCCCTGACGGTCAGCGTCTGGCCCTCGCCGATATCGGCGACGGCGCCCGCCTCGAAGGCGGCCGGCTGCAAGGGGCGGAAGCCGAAGGCGGAGACCTTCGCGTCACCCCCTTCGATCAACTTTCCGGAAATGACGAACTTGCCGTCGCGCTCGACCTGAGCTTCCGGCGCGGCGGCGCGGCCGGTGAGGTTCTGCGAGGAGGTGGAAAGCGCGGTCCACCAGCCGGAGACGGCGAGCTGGTCCTTGTCGCGCAGCGAGGAGATGAGGAGGCCGGCCGTCGGCAGCGTCCAGAGCGCGACGAGCAGGAGGACGGAAAGGTGGACGACGACGAGAAGCGGCGAACGGGACGTGGCGATCATCTCAGTGGCCCTCCATTTCCTTGGTGGCGTTGCGGATGTTCCAGATCATGATCGGGATGACGAGGATCATGATGACGACCGCGATGGACGCGCCGCGCCCGAAATCGCCGCCGCCGCGGAACATCCAGTCGAACATCAGGTTCGCCAGGACCTGCGTCTGCCATTGCCCGTTCGTCATCGCGAGCACGATGTCGAAGACCTTCAGCACCAGGATGGTGATCGTCGTCCAGACGACGGCGATCGTGCCCCAGATCTGCGGCACCATGATCTTGAAGAAGATCTGGAGGCCGTTGGCGCCGTCGATGACGGCCGCCTCGATCGTCTCCTCCGGAATGCCGCGCAGCGCGGCCGAGAGGATGACCATGGCAAAACCCGTCTGGATCCAGATCAGGATGACCATCAGGAAAAAGTTGTTCCAGAAGGGAATGGTCATCCAGGCCTCGGGCGTGCCGCCGAAGGCGACGACGACGGCATTGAGGATGCCGATCTGCTCGGACCCTTCGGCGCGGTAGTCATAGACGAACTTCCAGATGACGGAGGCGCCGACGAAGGAGATGGCCATCGGCATGAAGATCAGCGTCTTTGCGATATTGCCCCACCAGATGCGGTCGGTGAGTGCGGCGACGATCAGCCCGAAGAAGGTGGAAAGCGCCGGCACCACCAGCAGCCAGAGGAAATTGTTGAAGATCGACTGGCGGAACTCGCCGTCATTGATCATCCACGCGAAGTTGCTGAAGCCGATGAACTGCTGGCCGGAGCGGTCGTGGAAGGCGAGCCGGACGGATTCGAAGACGGGATAGACGAGATAGACCGTCAGCGCGAAGAGCGCGGGCGCCATGAACAGCCAGGGCCGGATGGCATTGGTGATGCGCAGGTTCTTCGAGGCCTGCGCGCCCGTCAGCCCCTTGGAGGGGAACATTTTGTCGAGCAGGAAATTCGTTCCGAAGAAATAGGCAACGCAGGCGAGAACGCCCCCGACCATCGTGAAGATGGCGAATAACAATTGCTGCATGGCAGTCCCTCCCCCTGGGAAACATCCCCTACGGCTTTTCTCGCGCAGCACTGCGGCTTCAGTCGCTTGCCTGACGTCCTCTGACGCGGCGTAGACCGCTCACGCGGCTTGGCCACCGCATGGTCCAGCTGCACTTTCGCATGCTCGGAAAAACCGGCCGGCGGCTGCCGGCCGGTTCGCCAGGATGTTACTTGATGGCGTCCCAAGCCTTCTGGACGCCGCCGGCGACATCGGCCGCGGACTTGCCGCCGACGAAATCGACCATGCCGGTCCAGAACGCGCCCGCGCCGATCTTGCCCGGCATCAGGTCAGAGCCGTCGAAGCGGAAGGTCGTCGAATCGAGCAGGATCTCGCCCTGCTTCTTCATCGGCGCATTGGCATAGGCTTCCTTGTTGGCGCTCTTATAGGGCGTCAGGAAGCTGGTCTGCGCCATCCAGACCTCGTGGGCGATCGGCGTCTTCAGGAACTCGATGAAGGCGCGCGCGGCCGGCGTGTCCCGGGTGATCATGGCAAGCGTGCCGGCGCCGAGAACGGGATTGCCGAGCTCCGGCTTGCTGGCATAGGGCGGCATGTAGAAGAAGTCCGCATCCTCGCCGACCACCGTGCCTTCCGGGAAGAAGGACGGGATGAACGAGGCCTGGTGATGCAGGTAGCACTTCGGCGGCGAGGCGAAGAGGCCCTTGGGGCTGTCGCGGAAGTCGGTGGAGGCGACCGCCGCCGCGCCGCCGTCGACGAACTTGTCGTTCTTGGCGAACCAGCCGAACTCATCGAGCGCGCCGACCACCGAGGCATCGGTGAAGGGAATCTCGTTCGTCACCCACTTGTCGTAGGTTTCGGGCGAAGCCGTGCGCAGCATCAGGTCTTCCACCCAGTCGGTCGCCGGCCAGCCGGTGGCGCCGCCAGAGCCGAGGCCGATGCACCAGGGCGTGCCGCCGTCGGCGACGATCTGCTCGGTCAGCGCCTTCAGGTCCTCCATGGTCTTCGGCACTTCGTAGTCGGCATCCTCGAAGTTCTCCGGCACGTACCAGACGAGGGACTTCACGTCGATCTTGTAGGGGAAGGCGAAAAGCGCGGCATTGCCGTCCTTGTCCTTGTAGGTCGAAAGGTCGACCCAGGACTGGCCGGCGGCATAGTTGTCGAGCAGCCACTGCTTGGTCTCGTCGCCGAGCGGGGTCAGGTAACCCTTGGAGGCAAGGTCGGCGATCAGGCCCGGCTGCGGCAGGATGGCAACGTCAGGCGGGCTGCCGGCCTGGGTGTCGATGACGATCTGCTGCTCGTAGTTCTCGGAGGAGGAATATTTGATCTCGACGCCCGTCGCCTCGGTGAAATAGGCATAGACGACCTTGAACAGCGCCTCGTCCTCACCGCGCCAGGGACCGAAAATGGTCAGCGTCTGGCCCTTGAGGTCGTGGCCCTTCTTGAAATCCTCGAAGCTCTGCCAGTTGAACTTGGAATCCTCGCCCGGCTTGAATTTCAAGTCGGCCGCAGCAGCGCCGCCCGCCATCAAAAGAGCGAGCGCGGCCGTCATCAGCAATGTCTTTTTCACGAGATTTGCCTCCCATAGCAAACCCGCCCTCTCCCGGGGCAGGCATCCTCTAAAATACCCCAAAATTCAAAGCGCTTTGGATTTCCTTTCATCCCATTTCCCCCCGAGCCTCGTCAAGTACCCTCCTGGGCTTGCAGACAAAATCGCTGTGTTTAACGCAGTGCAGCGTAGTTTTGCGGCGCAAAAAGGCCAAATCCGCTTTTCCTAAATGATTTGCTGATGTTAGATGCCAAAACGCTTTGGGACGGATCCGGGGAACGAAGAGAAGGGACATCCAAAGCGCTTCGAATGTTTCAAGAAAGCCAAGCATGTGAATCTCAAGCAATTATCGCAGTTGCTGGGCCTCTCCCAGACAACCGTGAGCAGAGCGCTGAACGGCTATCCGGAGGTCAATGCCGAGACGCGCCAGCGCGTGCTCGATGCCGTCCGGGAGACCGGATACCGGCCGAACCGGGCGGCGCAGCGGCTGGCGACTGGCCGGGCGGGCTCGATCGGCCTTGTCATGCCGACGGCCGACGGCATTGAATCCGACGTGCATTTCGGCGAATTCCTCGCCGGCCTCGGCGACGAGGCGGTCAAGCACGACTTTCATTTCGTCATCAATCCGAGCCATCCGGAAGAGGAGGTCGCGACCTGCCGGCGGCTGGTGGCGAGCGGCAATGTGGATGCGCTGTTCCTCGCCTATATGCGCGAGAAGGACCCGCGCATCGCCATGCTGAAGACGCTGAAGACGCCCTTCGTCGTGCACGGCCGGTCGATCGGCGTGCCGACGGACTATCCCTATCTCGACATCGACAATACCGGCGCCTTCTACGATGCCGCGCGGCTGCTCGCGCAGCTCGGCCACCGGCATTTCGCGCTGATCAACGGCCCGGACTACCTCGCCTTCTCGATCCGCCGCAAGAAGGGCACGGTGCGGGCACTGGCAGAACACGGCCTCACGCTGCGCGAGGAGTGCGTGCAGCATTCGCAGATGACGGACGAACACGGGTTTCGCGCCATGGAGCGCTTCCTCCAGCTCGAAACGCCGCCGACCGCGGTCCTGTGCTCCAGCACGGTCCTGGCGCTCGGCGCCGTCCGGGCGATCAACCAGGCAGGGCTGAAACTCGGCGCGGACATCTCGCTCATCGCCCATGACGACGTGCTGCCCATGCTGAAGCCGGAGAATTTCATGGTGCCGCTGACGACGACCCGCTCGTCGCTGCGCGCCGCCGGCCAGCGCATCGCCCGCCGCCTCATCGCCGACATCCTGACGCTCGAGACCCTGCCGCAGCAGGAGCTCTGGAAGACGGACCTCATCGTGCGCGCCTCGACCGGACCGGCGCCGGCGGGGAAATAGGTTTGCTCGGGAACGGCATCGCGCCGGGGGGTTGCCCCTCACCCTAACCCTCTCCCCGCAGGCGGGGAGAGGGGACGTGCCCCACGAATGGCTGTTGTTTGAGGAAGACGGCACGGCATATCCCTTCTCCCCGCCTGCGGGGAGAAGGTGGCCGGCAGGCCGGATGAGGGGCCGCCCCCTGAACTGACGACGCTTCCCCTCAGAATTTCGGCGGCACGCGCCCGGCCTTGCGATAGGCGGCGATGACGGTGTTGGCCATCAGCATGGCGATGGTCATCGGGCCGACGCCGCCGGGAACCGGGGTGATGACGCCGGCTACCTTGGCCGCCTCGTCGAAGGCGACGTCGCCGACGAGGCGGGACTTGCCCTCGCCCTTTTCCGGCGCGGCGATGCGGTTGATGCCGACGTCGATGACGGTCGCGCCCGGCTTCACCCAGTCGGCCTTCACCATTTCCGGGCGGCCGACGGCGGCGACGAGGATATGGGCATTGCGGCACACGCCGGCGAGGTCCTTGGTGCGCGAATGGGCGGTCGTCACCGTCGCGTTCGCGGCCAGCAGCAGGGCGGACATCGGCTTGCCGAAAAGGTTCGAGCGGCCGATCACCACCGCGTTGAGGCCGGAAAGGTCGTCGCCATGCGTGCGGCGCACGAAGACCATGGCGCCGGCCGGCGTGCAGGAGACGAGGCCGCCGTCGAGGTCGCCCGTCGCCACCTTGCCGGCATTGACGACGTGCAGGCCGTCGACGTCCTTTTCCGGCTTGATCGACTGGATGATCGGTTCGGACTTCAGGTGCTTGGGGAGCGGAAGCTGGACGAGGATGCCATGGATGGTCTCGTCGGCATTCAGCGTCTCGACGAGGCGGGCCAGCTCCGCCTGCGTGGTTTCCTCCGGCAGCGTGTGCTGGATCGAGGTGAAGCCGCATTCCTTGGCCATGCGGCTCTTGGAAGAGACATAGGCGTGGCTCGCCGGATCGTCGCCGACGATGATGACAGCCAGGCCGGGCCTTACGCCGGCATCCTTCTCCAGGGCGACAGTGGCGGACTTCACGGTGTCAATCACGGAAGCGGCAACCTGCTTCCCATCGATAATGGTGGTCACATTTCTCTCCCTGAATGAAGTGCGCCCACTCTAGTGGGACGCTCGCGCGGCGGGATGGCCTCTTAACGCCCTATGCTGTCCAAAACGCATAATTTCAAGCGCATCCTGCGGGAAAGCGCAGGTCAGCCCGGGAATATGCCTTTTCCTGTCAGCGGTGAAAGACACGATGGCGGCATGACGGCGTCGCTCATCACCCGGCAAGAAGTCCTTTTTTGACGCAGGCTGCGGGATGGTCCTGGCCCGGGAGGCTCGGAAAATTGACAGCAAGCGCTTGTTTTTCAAAATTTTTCCCGAAAGGACGGCGCCATGGTTAGCGAGATGTAAACAGGGTCCGCCGCCTTTTCGGGAAATCCTTAAACGGCCTTTCAGGGGAACTTGCTAAACCGGCAGGCAGCAATAGCAGCCTTGCGGGAGCAGCATGACGCCCTTTCCCACGGATCCTGTCGAACACGCCACCCGAAAGGCCATGAGGGCCTTTAGGGCCGGCCATTGCCCGCTTTCGGGCGCTTCGAAAGGACCCCTGCCATGAACCTCGTGTCCGGCAACATCACCGCTTCGCAGCGGGACATACTGGGCCTGCCGGTCTGCGATCTCGGCTGGGCGGACGCCTTTGCCTTCGCCGAGGAGGTGGCGACCATGCCGTTCGGCCAGAGCGTTATCGCCTTCATCAATGCCGGCAATGCCAACCTGATGATGCGCGATCCCGAATACCGCGCCGTGCTGGAACGCCAGGTCGTTCTGCCCGATGGCGACGGCGTCGATCTCGCCTCGATGGTGTTCCACGGCCGCAGGTTTCCCGCGAACCTCACGAGCATCGCCTTCGTTCCGGCCCTCCTGACCTATATCGCAAAGCCGATGCGCGTCGCGCTGATCGGCGCCCGGACGGCGACGCTGATGCGGGCCGCCGACACGCTTCGCCGGCATACGCCCTGGCACGCGTTCCTGCCGATTTCCGACGGCCATTTCGACCAGGACCAGTCGGACGCGATCATGGAGCGGGTGCGCGCGGCGGATGCCGACATCCTGCTCGTTTCGATGGGCAGCCCGGCCCAGGAGAAATGGATCGACAGGCATGTCGGGCCCGGCCATGCCCGGCTGGTGCTCAGCCTCGGCCCGCTGTTCGACACACTCGCCGGCAACACGCCGCCGATGCCCGAAGCCGTTCGCCGGCTCCGGCTCGGCTGGCTCTACCGGCTGATGGCGGAGCCGTCACGGCTGCCCCAGCGCAAGGCCCAGATCGCTTTCGCCTACCATGTGCTGCGCTACAAGCTATCCGGCCCGATGATGCCGCGGGGCAGCGGCAACACGGCAAAAGCCGGCTCGCTCTGAGCCGGCCAACCGTTGCCACAGGGCATTTTCACGCGGCAAGCCCAGAGCATTTCCAGCCGAAGCAAGATCGCTTCGGCGTCGGACAATGCGGTAAAAGCAAGACTCCAGCGCATTTCCGGTTCCGGAAATGCTCTAGTGGCCGCCGCTCTTCTCCGCCGGCTTCACGGCCGGAACCTCGCCCTTGACGAGGGTCTGGCCGCGCTTGGGCGCGGGGTCCTGTACCGATGCGGTGGTGATGTAGTCGATCTGCTCGACATAGACCTCGGCGATGACCTCTGCCCCGAAGCGGCGGTTCAGCCCTTCCTTGACGATGCCGCGGAAGGCATCGACATCGAAACTGCCCACCGTCGCCACGTCGATCATCTTCTTGCCGACCAGCAGCGTATAGAGCTCGTCGGTGATCATCTGCGGCAGGGGAACGATCTGTTTGGCCGCCAGATCCTTGTTCGCCTTGTAGGCGAGCCTGGTGAGCAGGTAGCCGTTGACGCCGCCCTCCCCGATGACGGGCACCGTCGTCGTGTATCCGCTGACGAATTCCAGCGCCGCCTCGCGCTCGGCGGCGGCAGTATCGACCTCGGGCGCCGAGGCCATCGTCAGCGAGACATAGACCGAGGCAAGCGTGATGGCGAGAATCCAGACGCCGGTGCCGATGAGCTTGATCATGTGCCGTAACCCAGCCGGAACTGCTCTTGCGAATAGGTGCCATCGGCCTCGAGGTCCTGGACGGCATTCTTCAGGATGGTGACGACTTCACGCACGGCCTCCAGATGGGCGGAGACGCGCTGGGCGTTGGTGGCGAGCTTCTCGCGCACGCGGCCGAGCTGGCTGGAGAAGGTCTGCGGCACCTCGTCCGGGCGCACGTCGCGCGCCAGCATCGCCAGTTCATAGAGGCAGCGGCTCTTGTGGGCGTTCGAGGTCGGCAGGTCGAAATCGGGGTCACGGCCGATATTGTCGTTCTCGTTGTCGATGATCGTTTCGAGCCGGCCGAGGACGGTGCGGATCCGCAATTCGTTGGTCGCCTGTTCCATTTTATTGTTCTCCGCTTAGATCTTCGTCTCATGTTCCTTGATGCCCGGCGTCAGGTCGGCAAAGGCTTGCCGCTGCAGGGCGTGCACCATGCCGGTTGCGACACGGTCGGTGTTCTTGTCCTTCTCCGGCGAGGCCGCGCCGATGCCGCTGCTCTTGGCGAGGCTCTCGGCAAGGCCGATGCCGCCGCCCTTGGCGAGCGCTTCGCCGAGCTGGTCGGCCATCATGCCGCGCCACATCTCGCCGGCCGTGCCCTTGCCGTAGATCTCTTCGCTCTCGGTCGGCATCATCGACTTCACGAAGTTCTGCAGCACCATCGATTCGAACTTGCGCAGATGTTCCGGCACGGCCTTGCCGCCGGCGGCGGAAACGCCCTGCGCCGCATGGGCGCCGGCCGAATCGCGGTTGAGAATGCTGCCGACGGTGGCCTGGAAACCGGCGCCTGCCTCGGCAAGGCTCGTCGCCTCGAAGGCGGCCCTGTTCGATTTCAGCCTGGCCTGCGCTTCCTGAACCTGGGCCGGGTCGGCAGCGCGCACGACATCGAGCACCAGGTCGCTGGGGGGAGAAATTGCCACGTCCTTGAGCCTTTCAGGTGATCCTCGTGGCCGAACCCGTCTTCATGGCGGTTCGCCGGCCTCTGACCTTTCAGGACATCGGATCCATCCGCGCCGCGCTTGCGGCTGCTTCGACAAACCTCGTCATCGTCCTGACGCGACTATCGCTGCTCAACCTTACGGGAGGCTGGTGGCGGATGATGGAGGCGCGAGGCGGGCGCATAGGCACTCCACTTTGACGCAAGCTTGATAAGGCCGCGGTAAATCGCCTTTCGTTACAGCGGCTTATTCCATCAGCGCCTATTCTTCAGTGCCCTTGTAGGCAATGTGCTGGTCGATGAGGTCGTAGATCGAATTGTCGGCCGCCTCGCGCTCCTCGGCACTGCGGGCTTCCTTGCGGTGCTCCTCCATGCGGTCGCCCTTGGTGCGCTCGCGCACCACGCGCATCTCGTGCATCTGCTGCACATTGGCCAGCATCTGGTCCTGCTGCTGCAACTTGCTGTACTGGCCGGAATAGTGCCGCGAAAAACTGCGGTGGATCGGATCGAGCGAGTTGATCGCGCCGGCGACGACCTCCATCGTCTCGGCGATCTCCTCCCGCTGGCGCGTGGTGTTGGCAAGGTCGAGCTCCGCCATCTTCTCCAGATGACGCTGCACGCTGACGAGGCGCTTCAGCTTGTCCGAACGGTTTTGCGCCATCGCTACTCCCCCCGGAAGACCGGAGTGAAGCCGGCCGCAAAGATCTCAAGCAGCGAGGAGACGCCGAAATAGAGAAGGAGCAGCCCGCCCATGATGATGAAAGGCAGCGAGACGAAGTAGATGGGGATCTGCGGCGCCAGCTTGTTGATGAGGCCGACGGAGACGTTGAAGACCAGGCCGTAGAGGATGAAGGGGCTCGCGAGCCTCAGCATGATCATGAAGGTCTGGCTCAGCGTGTCGGTGAGCGTGATCAGCGCACCCTGCGGGTTGAAGCCCGCGCCGATCGGCATGACATTGTAGGATTCGACCAGCGCCCGCATCACGACATGGTGGAAATCCAGCATGAAGAGCACCAGCAGGCCGGCGAAGGAGAGAAGATTCGTCAGCTGGTTCTCCGCCGTGTCTTCCAGCACGTCGGGCGTCGGCGGCGCGTTGAAGCCCATCATCATCGTCAGCACCGTACCGGCGAATTGCAGGCCGAGCACGTAGTAGCGGGCGATGAGGCCGATGACGGCGCCGGTCAGCGTCTCGAAGATGATGAGCGTGAGATAGCTGTCGAGCGTGCCGGAGGTGCGCGGGTAGATCGTATCCCACAGGATCGGCAGCACCGCCATGGAGATCGCCACCGCCAGGAACAGACGGATCTGGATCGTCAGGCGCGCGGACGAAAACCCCGGCAGCAGCATGAAGCACCCGCCGACACGGCAGAAGGCGGCGAACAGCGCCAGCACCGTGCCCTGCGGGTCCGCAATCATGAAATGGAGCCGAGGATCTTGATCTCGATGCCCTTGGCGAGCTCGACATGCGAGAGAACCGGCAATGTGGCGAAGAGGCGCTCGATGATCATGCGCACATAAGAGCGGGATTCGGGCGAGGTGACCAGCACAAAGGGCGTGCCGCGATCGAGAAACTCGCGGATAACCCGGGTCGCCTGTTCGGAAAACTCCTCGAGCTGGCGCGGATCGATGTCGAATTCGACGATTTCGCCCTTGCTGTCGCGCTTGAGCGCCTGGTGGAAGACCATGTCCCACTTGTTGCCGAGGCGCAGCACCGGCAGCACGCCGTTCTCCGCCAGGTCGCCGCAGATCTGCTGCGACATGCGGATGCGCACATGCTCGACGATCTGCTCGGTCTTGCGCACATGCGGGGCGAGTTCGGCGACCGCTTCGAGGATGAGGTGCAGGTTGCGGATGGAGACGCGCTCTGCAAGCAGCAGCTTCAGCACGGCCTGGAGGCCGGAATAGGACATGTGCGAGGAGCAGATCTCGTCGGCCAGCTTGCGGTATTCCGGATCAAGCCGCTCGATAAGCGCCTTCACGTCCTTGTAGGACAGAAGCTGCGGCAGGTTGTTGCGGATGACCTCGGACAGGTGCGTGAGAACCACCGAGACGTTGTCGATCGGGTGGAAGCCCTCGCGACGCAGGTCGTCCGCGAAGGTTTCGAGGATCGAGACCGCCGGCATGCCGAAGGCCGGTTCGCGGATGTCGTCGCCCGGCACGCTCGGCTTGCGCCCGCCGCCGGTGACGACCAGAACCTCGCCGACACGCACGATGTTGGAGGCGATCGTCGTGCCGTGGATGCGGATCTGGTAGGACTTGTCCGGAATGGAGATGTCGTCCGAAACCTTGATTTCCGGCACGACGAAACCGTATTGTCCGGCGAACTTCTTGCGCATCTTGCCGACACGGAAGGCAAGCTCCTGATGCGCGCCGAGAAGGCGGGTGGAGACCTGCTTGCCGAGGAGAAGCTCGATCTCGGCGGTCTTGAGCACCGACTTGACCGAATCCTTCTCCTGGTCGCGGCTCTGCTGGACCTGCTGGGCCTCCTGCTCGCGCTTGACGCGGTTTTCCTCCGCGATGCGCCGCGGGATGATCCAGGCGCTGAAGGCCATGACGCTGCCGAGCACCATGAAGGGAAGGAAGGGCAGGCCCGGCATGATGGCGAGCAGGATCATCAGGCCGGCGGCGACGAAGAGCGCACGCGGATAGCCGGAGAGCTGGTTGATGACCGCCTGGTCGGTGGAACCGGCGGTTCCGCCGCGCGAGACGATGAGGCCGGCGGCGAGCGAGACGATGAGGGCCGGGATCTGCGAGACGAGCCCGTCGCCGACCGACAGTTTCACGAAGACGTCGGCAGCTTCGCCCAGTTCCATGCCGTGACGGAAGTAGCCGATGATGATGCCGCCGAAGACATTGATGGCGGTGATGATGAGACCCGCAATGGCGTCGCCGCGCACGAACTTCGAGGCACCGTCCATCGAACCGAAGAACGAGCTCTCCTCTTCCAGCTCGCGGCGGCGCAGCTGCGCCTGCTTCTCGTCGATGAGGCCGGCGGAAAGGTCGGCGTCGATCGACATCTGCTTGCCGGGAATGGCATCGAGGGTGAAGCGCGCGCCGACTTCGGCGATACGCGTCGCACCCTTGGTGATGACGATGAAGTTCACCACGATGAGGATCATGAAGACGATGATACCGATGACGAAGTCGCCGGACATGACGAGGCTGGCAAAGCCGGCGATCACGCCGCCCGCCGCGTCGTGCCCCTCATTGCCGTGCGAGAGGATGACGCGCGTCGTCGCGATGTTGAGCGCGAGGCGCACCATGGTCGCGATGAGGAGGACCGTCGGGAAGGACGAGAAGTCGAGCGGGCGCTGGATCCACAGCGCCACCATCAGGATCAGCACCGAGAAGGCGATGGAGAACGCCAGCCCGATGTCGATCATGAAGGCCGGGATCGGCAGGAAGAGGATCGACAGGATCGTCAGGATGCCCACGGCGAATGCGATATCGCGGCCGCTGGGGCTGACCTTCGGAAGGTTTATTGCCGGTACTTGCGCCATCTGGATGCGTCCCGTCTCATCATGAGAGGCGGCGGCGCGTCACACGCGTCGCCCATTTCACCCCATGACCTACCCGGCGAAGCTTGCGCGAGGGTGGCAGCGGGTTCCCGCGGCTTCGGGCGCTTGGGAACTGTGGAACCTCGGGACGAGCCCGAGGATGACGGGGAGGAGAGGCTCGGCACCACGAAATGGTGCGGCATGCGGGACGGTGCCGACGACCGAACCACATCCCTTTTGTCGTCATCCTCGGGCTCGACCCGAGGAACCACGCCCCAGGCGCCGGCCTTAGAAGCCGCTCTCTATCCGGGAGAAGACGATATTGGTGAAGATGGAGATCTGCGCGCCGATGAAGGGCGCCGATATGGCGATCGTCACGAAGATCGCGAGGATTTTCGGCACGAAGGTGAGGGTCATTTCCTGCACCTGGGTCAGCGCCTGCACGAAGGCAATGGCGACGCCGACGATCATTGCGGCAAGCACAGCCGGGCCGGAGGCCACCACCACTGTCCAGATGGCGGCCTGCGCGATGTCGAGGGCGTCTGCCTCATTCACGTTTCGGTTTCACTCGCCTTGGTTTCGCTGACCTTCACGCCGGGGCCGATGACGAGCGTCTTGCCCGAATCAAGCGTCGCGACGATACCGTCATTATATAGCGTGACGTCCGTGACGACGCCAGAAATCTTGCCGTCCTCACTGGTGACGGTGCGGCCGATGACGGAGTTGGCTTCCTGCAGCGAGGTGCGCTGCAACAGGCTTTCCAGGTTCTTGTTCGTCTTGATGGTCTGCTCGACCTGGGAGAAGGTCGCAAGCTGCGCCATCTGCTGGGTCGCGTCCATCGGCTCGGTCGGATCCTGGTTCTTCATCTGCGCCACGAGCAGCTTCAGGAAGCTCTCGTAGTTGATCGTCGCCGACTTCTCGTCGGTGGTGGATTCGGCGCCGGTGACGGTCGGCACATAGGACTGGGAGGCGCCCGCGGCGCCGACGGGCGTTACCATGGGGCGATCTCCCTGCGGATCTGTTCGACCGTGGCCGGTGCCATTTCCTGGTTGTTGAGGATGCGATCCTCGATCGGATAGAGCGCGCGGATCGCCTTCAGCGCTTCGAAGGCACGGCCCTGGGTGACGAGGGCGTCGACGCGCTTCAGCTCGGCGAGCACCTCCTCGTTCTTGAAGCAGGAGAGCAGCATGATGACCGACTTGCGGAACATGGCGATCGACTGCTCGGCGCCCTCCGGATTGATCAGCGACATCTGCGCGATGAAATAGAGTTGGCGAAGCGGCGTCGTGGCCTGCTCGGGCTGCAGGACGTGGTTTTCCAGAAGGAACGTGACATCGTTCAGGAACTCGATCGCAACCTTGCGGTCGACCCTCAGGACTGCGCCGTTGACGAAGATGCGCTCACCGGACTTCAGCGATATACGCAGTGTACTTTTCATTTGATGCCATCCTTGATGATGGTGGTGATGTCGATGATGCCCTGGAAATTCGAGGATTCGCGTTTGCGGATCTTCTCGATTTCCTTGAGAATCCAAATGGCGATCGAGATGAGGTTGGCCCGAAGCTCGGCCTCGAGCTGGTTTTCCGGATCTCCGAGATCTTCGATGAAGCGGATCCAGACGCGGCGGGTGAAGTAGATCGCCTCCACCGCCTCCCGGCTCTGGTTTCCGCCGTCGCTGGCCATTGCCGCTTTCAGGAGCGCAATCGACCGATCGAGGACCTGCCGTTCCCGATCCTTCGAGACGGCGACGCCTTCCTCCATGATCTCGGCATATGAAAACTGGTACATTCAGACATCCTTCATGTGTGTCCGTACCCTCTGGTTCATCAGAGGTAGTTCAATAGGCTCAGGTTCTGGATCCTCGACGTGAGCGTGTAGGCGAGCGAAAGCTGCGATTCGAGCGTGGTGACGCGGGTCGCCGCCTCGTAGGTATCGATGCTTTCCATGTCCTTGATGCTGGTGCTCAGGATGGCGACCTGGGCATTGAGCGAGGTGTTCGCCTGGCTGACGCGGGCCTCGGAAATGCCGAGCTTGGAACGTTCGCCGTCGATGCCGGAGATCGCCCGGCCCATATAGTCGATCGCTGCGTCGCTGACCGTCTTGCGGGTCTGCTCGCTGATGCCGAGAGCCATCAGCTCCTGCCCCAGGACGAGACCAAGCGCCATGTAGCGCATGCCGTCCACATTGGTGTTGGTCGAGCTCTGGACGGTCTCCGCGGCGCTGATGCGGCTCTGCATGTTCTCGTCCGACGCATTCGACCAGTTCGTCTGCCAGCTCGAGGTCGGGCCGACAAATTCAGCTTCGAGCTTCTCGACGAAGGCCTGCATGTCCGACGCCGTGATGTCGGAGACCGCGGCGTCCGTCTTCTGAAAACCGAAATGCGCGAAGAACGTATCGTCGAACACGTCCTTCGGATTCTGTTCAGGCGGCGGCAGGTCCTGGGAATATTCCTTGAGCGGCATCACGTCCGTGTTGATGCCGGCAAAGAGGTATTCGCCGCTGAACGAGGTGTTGGCGGCCGAGGTGAAGGCCGAGAACGCGTTGCCGAGATTTTCCTTCGCGAGGTCCAGCTGGTCCTGCGAGGTGATGCCGGAAAGCGCGATCAGCACGCCCATCGCATCGTTCGCCGCCGTCGACATCTGGCCGAGCGCCTCCTGCGAGGCGGCGAGGCGCTGCGTCGTCAGCGCGTTGGTGCTCTTCAGCGATTCCATGCGCTGGAGATCGCGGTGCAGGTTCAGCGTGCGCGCCGTCTTGGCGCCGAGCACGGCGCCGACATCCGCATGGCGGCCGGTGACCGTTTCCTCCTGAAGCTGCAACATCTCCTTCTGCGCGCTGGCCACGGTGAGCCGCATCGCATTTTGAAGGGACATGTTGGAAACGAAAGAAGTCTTCATAACTTACCCCGCCGCCTGAAGGAGGGCCGCGATCATTTCATCGACCGCCGCCACGAGCTTGGCCGACGCCTTGTAGGACTGCTCGAGGTCGAGCAGCAGGGCGAGTTCCTCGTCGAGGCTGACGGCCGTCACGTTGAGAAGGGCCTCCTGGGTACGCCCGAGCAGCGCGGCCTTGTCGTCGCCCGCCGTCGTCGCGGCCCTGCGGATCTCCTCCAGCCAGCCGACCGAGCTGGTCGAGAAGGAAAGGAGCGTCGTCGTCGTTTCGATGGATGCGTCCGGGTCGAAGGACATCGGCGCCTCGAAGGCGGACGTATAGCCGTTCAGAAGATCCGAGAAGCTGGCATTGTTGCCCGTGTTGTAGACGGCGTTGATCCCGTCCCGCAGCTTCGTCGGGCTGCCGCCTTCGCTCGATATGACGTCGGGGTTGACCCTGATGACCGCAGCGAGGCCCGGATCCGTGACGGCGGGCAGGCCGTTGCTGATGAAGAGGCCTTCGACCCCGCCTTCGGAGAACACCTCGATGACGCCACGGGCGACCTCGTCGAGCTGCTTCTGGAAGGTCGGCGCGACGTAGTCGCGGATCTGCAGGAGGGCCGCGATCGTGCCTTGCGCGCTGGTATTGCCGCCGGCCCCTGCCTGGACGGGCACGCCGTCGATGAGCACCTGGTTGCCGTCGACGGCAGCGGTGAAGGTGGTCGTGGGCTGGAAGCTGACGGTGCGCGGCACGGTCTCGAACAGCACCGTGCCGTCGCTGGTGTAAAGCGCCAGGTCGTTGTGCGTGCGGTTGACCGCGGTGACGCCGACGATCCCCGAAATCTCGGTCAGCAGCTTGTCGCGCTGGTCGAGCGCGTCGTTGACGTCCGTTCCGGCGGCCGTGCCCAGGCGGACCTTGTCGTTGTAGGTCTTGAATTCGCTGAGCAGGCGGTTGAGTTCCGTCACCGCCGTGTCGATGTCGGCGTCCGCCTCGGCCCTCAGCTTCTGCAGGGCATTCGACGTGCTGTTCAGCGAATTGGCGACGTCGATCGCGTCCGACACCACCGTTTCGGCGAGCGAGATCTCGCTCGGCTTGTCGGCGAAGGTCTGGAGATTGTCGCGCAGCTTCGCCAGATAGGTGGAGGGGGAGATCTCATAGTCCTCGCCGCCCATCATCATCTTCATCTGCGTCAGGCCGGCCAGGAGCGTGTCCTGGCCGCTCGACTTGGAGATCGAGAGCAGGTTCTGCTTCAGCAGGGCCTCGTTCTGGGCACGCTGCGTTTCCACCACCGTGGCACCGGAGGTAGCCGTCGCGAGGATCGCGGCGCGGCGCGCGTAGTTCGGGTTGCTTGCATTGGCAATGTTCTTCGACGTGACGGCCGATTGAAGGCCGACGTTGGAGAAACTGGACTGAGCAGTCTTCATTGCTGCTGAAAGCGACATCGGATCTACCTAATTCTCGAATGCACGCGCGGCGTCATGCCGGCTTATCTCTTCAGATTGACGAGGACTTCCATCAGCTCGGAACCGGTCTGAAAGACCTTCGAGTTGGCCGTGTAGTTGCGCTGCGACTCGATCATGCTCGTCAGTTCTTCCGCGATGTCGACGTTGGAGTCCTCCAGCGCGCCGGAAACGATCGCTCCATAACCGTTGGTGCCGGCGTAGCCCATGACGACGACGCCCGAGTCGTTGCTCTGCGCATAGATGTTGCCCGGCAGCGGCTTCAGGTTGTCCGGGCTCTGCACGGATGCCATCGCGATCCGGAATTTCGGCGTCAGCTGCCCGTTGTCATATTTCAGCGAAACGACACCATCCTCGCTGATCTCGTAGCCGGTGACCTTGCTGGCGCCATTGCCGTTGATCTTGCCGTTGGACACGTCAAACGGGGAGGCGAGCTGGCTGGAACCGCCGATGCTGATCTCAAGCTCGCTGAGTTCGGCGCCGTTGATGGTCTGGGCCGCCGTGGTAATGCTTGCCGGCGAGGGCGTGAGCAGCTTGCCTTCGGCATCGAACGTCATGGGCGTGGGGCCGGCGATCGTG
This sequence comes from Shinella yambaruensis, assembly GCF_050859155.1. Lineage (NCBI taxonomy): Bacteria > Pseudomonadati > Pseudomonadota > Alphaproteobacteria > Hyphomicrobiales > Rhizobiaceae > Shinella > Shinella yambaruensis. The sequence goes on along the minus strand of NZ_CP150638.1, from coordinate 388,524 downwards.
GTGCCTTCGTAGGTCGCCTCGACCGTCCAGGCATTGTCACCCGTCTTCACGTAGTTGAATTCGATCAGCCGGGTGTTGCCCTGGCTGTCATAGGCGACGAGAGAGGTCGACTTCGAATAGCCCGCCACTTCGTTGGACGGCAGGTTGACGTCAAGCGCACCTGCCGTCGAGCCGGTCGCATTGAGCGCGCCGGAGGCAAGGTTGATCTCCTGGAGACCATCGAAGCCGTTGACGACGATCGTCGGGTCCTCGGTGGAGGAATATTCGTATCCCATCAGCTTGAAGCCGGAGGAATTCTGCAGCGAGCCGTCGTCCATGACGGTGAAGGCGCCGGCGCGGGTCATGTATTCCTGGCCGTCCGTGCCCGAGACGATGAAGAAACCCTTGCCGTTGATGGCAAGGTCCGTCGCCGATGTCGTGTAGGTGAAGGTGCCCTGCGCGGAGATGGAATAGCGCACATCCGTGTTCACGCCGCCGGAATTGTAGGAACCGCCGGTGGTGGGCAGGATCAGCGAGGAGAACTGGGTGGAGGCCTTCTTGTAGCCCGTCGTGTTCGCGTTGGCGATGTTGTCGGCAACGGTGCTCAGGCGATTCGCCTGCGCATTCATGCCGGAAACACCCGTTCTCATCGTACCGTAGAGGCTCATGTCATTTCCCCGTTCGTCTCATACTCAGGACCCTATGGGACGGGCCTTGCGTGAAGCTGGCTGCCGAGCCGCCTGGCAGGGTCCGCCTCCCCGCCGGCCGGCTCCATCGGCTCAGCCCTGCCAGTCGATGCAGTAGCCAAGGAAGCGCTTGGAATCGATCGGGTCGAAACCGAGCTTCTTGCGCAGCTTCTTGCGCAGCTTGCTGATGTGGCTTTCGACGACGTTCTCCTCGACGTCCTCGTCGAAGATGCCGTAGATCGCGTTGAAGATCTGGGTCTTGGAAAGCCGGCGGCCGCGGTTGGCGACCAAATATTCGAGAATGCGGCGCTCGCGGCGCGGCAGGGGGAAGACGTCACCGGCGATTTCCGGGTCGCGACCATCGGAGAAGACACGGATCGGGCCGATATCGGTGTAGTTGGACAGCGCCTTCAGGCGGCGCCGGATGGCCGCCGCACGGGCCAGGATCTCACGGGGATGCACCGGCTTGCGCACGACGTCGTCGACGCCGCTGTCGAAGAGGGCAAGGGTGGTTTCCAGGGAGGGCGTGTCGCTGACCGCGATCACCGGGGCCTGCGAGCGATCACGGATCGCCCGCGGCAGCTCCATGGAGAGCTGGCCCTGGCCGATCAGGAAAGCCTCGACCGCATCGATGTCCGAATCGGCCGCGGTGTTCACCCACTCGCCGAATTCACGGGGATCGAACCCCGTCGAGGGCACGCCCTCGCGACCAAAAAGAGAAGTATAGCCGTCTTTAACGAGCTCGCGCTCATCAACCACTACGATCATTCGTCCGCCTCCGAATCAGTGTGGTGCCTCGTTCAGGCAGTGGTACGAATCGGGCGAATCACCGGCAACTAGAGAAAGTGACTGGGTGGAATTAACAGTTGATTAAGAATTGCGTGCCGATTTGATCTACATATAGTGGCTTTCGGCGGATTTCGCCACAATTTTACGGTGGAAAAGTTAACAAAGGTTAACGTCATGCCTTGCCGTCCCAAAACTGGGCGCATTCCTGCCACATTGCGGCACAGGCCGTCATCGGGTCAATATTTAAACTTTTAGTTGAATTACCGGCAGAATTGCTTCGCGTTCGCCGTCCAGCTTCCATAGCCCGTCGCGACCAGGTTCGCGATCACCCGGCAGACATAGCGCTTCTGCGCCGGGTCGTTGTTGGGGCCTGCGTGATAACGTGCGACGGCCATCGTCCAAGTCTCGTGCCGGGCGTGCAGGCGCGCCAGGAAGGACGCCGCATATTCGACATTCTTGCGCGGGTCGAACATTTCCGCGGGCGAGGCGAACTGGTCGCCGTGGAAGTGATGATTGATCTGCATGCAGCCGAGGTCGATCAGCTTGGCGCCCTGTGCCCTCGCCGTCTCGAATGCCCGCAGGGCGTCCTTCCTGTCACGGCCGAAGAAGGCCTTGCCCTCGATGTTCATGGCATAGGGCTGGAGCGATCCCTTCCGGCCGGTCTCGGTGAGACCGACGGAATAGAGGATGCCCGCCGGGATGTCGTATTTCGCAGCGGCGGCGAGGATTTCCCGCTCGCAGGCGCCAACGGAGGCTCCGGCGTCAGAGATAGACGCCGCCAGAGCGCTGAGGCTGGCCGCCAGCAGAGCCAGGAGCGGTGTCCGACGTGTTGCCCTCATGAGAGGCTCCCTCGCGTATAAAATTGCCCGTGCCCTCTCCGCCGCCCTGACGGCCATTGCCGCCCTCGCGGGCCTGCGGCTGGTTCGAGAACTGCTGCTGTTGCTGCTGGCTCTGGCTGTCGCCCTGCTGCGCATTCGCGCTCCTGTCGGCCGGCGCGAGCTGGACGCTGACCTGGTCGACGGCAAAGCCCTGACCGCGCAGCGCGCGCACGATCGCGTCCTGATCATCGGTGAGCTGGCGATAGGCCTCTCCCGTCTCCACCTGCAGCGAGACGACGAGGTCGTCGCCGTGCAGGCGCAGCGTCGCCGTCACGAGACCGAGCTCGATCGGGTGCATCTGGATCTTCAGCGTGTTGACGACCTTGCCGGTGGCCGCGGCCTCCGAATGGCTGAGCCCGCCGGTGGCGCTGAGCGAGGCTGCCCATTGCGGATCCTGCGTGATCGCCGTCGTCACGGCCCCCGCATTGCCGGCCTGCGCAAGGCCGATGTAGCGGCGTGCATCGACCACGGTCACCGTCTCGCCCTTCGGCCCGGTCGGGTTCGCATCGCGGAACGTCGCCCGCTCGCCCTTGTCCGAAAGGCTCATGTCGAGATCCCGCCCCTTGCCGTCGGCGCGGATCAGCCGGAAGAGCTGGTCGGCATCCGACTGGGGCACGTCGCCGGCATCCGCGGTGTCGGCCATACGGGTTCCATCGGCCCTGGCCGCGGCATCGGCGCGCGCATCGACCTTGGCCGATGCCTTGTCTCCGACCTGCCGCTTTGCGTCCGGCACCGCGTCGGGCACGCCGGCCTTCGCAGCCGCATCGAGCGGCACGGCATTCGGCGTCGCCAGCATCTCAAGGAGATTGCCGACATCCGTTCCCGCTTTCGGCACGGCTTCCTGCGTTCCGTCCGCCGCCGTGGCGCCGTCGTCCACGGCCGCCTCGTCGGCATCACGCGCGACGGTCCTGCCCTCGTGCGTCTCGCCCTGCGCCTTGCGGCCTTGGCGGCCTGCGGCCTCCAGCAGGGCCGCCGCCTTTTCGTCAAAGGGACGGTTGTCCCCTTCAGGCGTAGCGACGCCGGCCTTGCCGGCGGCACCGGCCAGCGCCGCGGCCTCGCGGCGCGCAAGCTTCACCCGCCCCTCGTCAGCCTCGCCGCCTTCCCGCTGGCCGCGACCGGCCGCGCCGGAGACGGACAGCCGTCCGCCCTTGCGCCCGCCATCGCCCTCCCGTCCGGAAAGGCTGGCAATCGCATTGGCAAAACCGCCCTCTTCCGAAGCGCCTGCGGCATGGCCGTGGCCGGCCTTGCCCTTGCCCGGCGCCTGCCCCTGCACGATGCCCAAAACCCCGCTACCGATGGTGCTCAACTGCCTTCTCCCTTCAACAGCGCGTCGATTTCGTCGAGCTTGGACCTGCCGCTCGAAACGAATGTATCGAAGGCCGGATCGATGCCCGCCTTTTCTGGCTGCTCTTTCTTTTCCTGTTCCGGCTCGATTGCGGCGACCGGCGTCTCCTCGCCGCCCGCCCGCGGATCCATCGCCCGGTCGGCCAGCCCGGCTTCGCTCAACCCTTCGCGGGCAGCGTCCTCGGCCTCTATGGGCGTGGCGACGTCCGCCTCCGCCTTCGCCGCCGGTTCGCGCAGCACCTCCTCGGCCACGGCGCGGGCCGCGGCCTTCAGCGCGCGATCCTTCGCCGAGAGCTTGTCATCGGGGATGGCGATGATCGATTCCATTGCCGCCGCCACATCGCCGGAGGGAACGGAGGCGAGGCCCGAATAAAGGTCCGCCAATACCTTCGGCACGCTCTCCCCGTCGCCGGACAGCACCTGGGCGCGCTCGGCGGCGAGCGAGGCGAGCTTGTTCTTTCCAGAGATCGCGGCCAGGCGCGCCATGCGCAGATAGACCTCGCGCCGGCGCGGCACATCCATGAAGGAGAGGAGTTCAAGGATATCATCTTCCTTGATGGCCCCGTAGTGGTCGACCGCCAGCTTGACGAAGAGATCGGCGAACTGGCTGGCATAGGGCGAGCGCAGGTAGCGGCGCGCATAGCGGTTGGCATAGACCATGCTCTTGTCGATCCAGCCCGCCTCGCTGGCGATGTAGATCGAGCGGCGCAGCGCGGCCTCCTCGACGATCGTGCCGGGGGCGACGAGCCGCGCCCAGTCGAAATAGGTGAGCGCCAGCGCCGGGTCCTTGCGCATGACCGAGTTGGCCGAGACGAGGGCCAGATAGGGGCCGACACGCGAGTGCTTGTATTCCGGGAAGATCTCCGCGAGCGACTTGACGCTCTGCGTGCCGCGACCGCTGAGGTAACTGCGCAGAGCGTCGGTCAGGCGGGAATCGAAATGCCCGTCGACATCCTTCCTGATGAGCACTTCCAGCGTCTCGGGATTGCCGCCGCTCATCGCATAGACGAGCGCAGCATCCACATTGCGCGGGTCGTCGAAGAGCGCGGCTTCTCCCGTGCGCAGCCGCTCGTCGATGGTGCTCAGCAGGAAGCGCTGCATCTCCATCGCCGAATGGTCGCCGAGCGCCACCGTGTCCTGCACATATTGCAGCGAGCGGATCATCTTGTAGGGCGCAAGGTCGTCGAGGTTCTCGCCACGCGCGGGCGCCACGGCAGAAAGCGCCGTGCACAAGACCGTGCCTGTCAGGAAAACGCGCCGCAAGAAGCCCATGGCGTCAGCTGCCCTCGGCCTGGATGAGGATTTCGATGCGGCGGTTGGCATCGGCCATCGGATCGGCCGGGACCTTCAGGCGGCGATCGGCAAAGCCGGTCACCTGGCTCACGCGCTTCTCCTCCAGGCCGCCGCGCACCAGCATGTAGTAGGCGCTCTGCGCGCGGTCCATGGAAAGGCGCCAGTTGTCGTTCTTGCCGCCGGCGAAGGGACGGGCGTCGGTATGGCCGCGGATGGCGATGGCGCCCGGGCGGCCTTCCAGCACCTTGCCGATCTTCTCCATCGCCAGAACCATCTCGCGCTTGGGCACCGCCGAGCCGATGTTGAACATCGGCGTGTCGAGCTGGTCGGTGAGGCTGACGAGCAGGCCCCCCTCGGCGGGCGTCACGCTGAGACCCTCGGCCAGCTTGCCGAGCTTGCCGATCTCGGCGGTCAGCTGCTTCCTCAATTCGTCCGCCTTCTTCTCCTCGGCGGATTTCTTCTCGTCTTCCCTGGCCTTGGCGGCCTCCGCAGCGGCCTTTTCCGCCTCGGCCTTCGCGGCCGCGGCCTTCTCCGCCTCCTCCTTGGCGAGCGCCTGCTTCACGGTGTCGTCGCTGGCAGCCGCCATCTGCTGGCCCGGCGTGCCCTCGCTGCCGGCATCCGTCGCCTCGGAGATCTGCACCTGCTGCGTCCAGAAATCAGGATCGAACGGGTCACGGTAGGCTTCGCCGCCATTGGCGCCGGTCGCCGGCCCCGAAGTGGCGGCACCGCCCTCGCCCTTGGCGCTGACATTCGCCTGCTGGCCGACTTCCTGCGCGATCTCCGAGAGCACGGAATAGGGATTCTCGAAGAAATTGGCCTCGGAATACTGCACTTCCTCGCCGGCCGTCGTCTTCTCGTCCTTGCCGCTTTCCGCGCCGTTGCCGCTCGCCTGCTGCTGGCCCTGTTCCTTGGACTTGTCCTGCGTCGCCTCGCCTTCGGCGCTGTTGGCCGGCTTCTTCACCGATCTGTCGGCCGGCTTGTCGTCGGTCAGCTTGATCGGATTGAAATAGGAAGCGACCGAGGCCTGGGTCTTCTCGTTGGCGGCATTGACCAGCCACATCACGAGGAAGAAGGCCATCATCGCGGTCATGAAGTCGGCATAGGCGATCTTCCAGGCAGCCGAATGATGGTCGCCCTCGTGATCGCCATGACGCTTGACGATGATGATCTCGTTCTTGCCGTGGTGGTGATTTTCGCCTTCGCTCATGCAAGCACCTTGCGTACGGTGTCAGCCCAGGCCGCCATCCGCGTTACGAGGACGGTGTCGCCGAACTCTACCGTCAAATCGACATCCTGCATCTCGACATGCCGGAAGACCGGCGCGGGTTCGTCGAAATGCGATTCCAGTTGCTGGAAGAGGTTTGCCGGCCCCTTCACCGTTATCGCCATGCCTTCATCACCCTGCAGGCCCTCGGCGATCATGCGGGCAAGGTCGGCGATCGCGCCCCTCGCCAGCACGTCGTTCATCACCGGCGCCAGGACCTCGGCGGTATCGGCGGCGACGCGCTCGGCCACCTCGCCCGTGAGCGTGGAAAACCGCTCGGCGAGGTCACGGGCGTAGTCCTTCTCGTAGCGCGCCTTCAGGTTGTCGAGCTCGGCCTGGTGCGCCTCCTTCAGGGCCGCGATCTCGGCCTCGTGCCTGGCACGAAGCTCCGTCTCGGCTTCCGCCCTGCCATCCGCGAAGGCCTCGGCACGCTCGGCGGCAAGATCCACCGGCGGCTCGGCCGATGGCATGACGAAGGCCTGGGCCGCAGCGCCACCCCCGTCATCGCCGAAGGACGGCGGCTGGAAGGCGGGGGCCCTGGGGCGCGGCGGAGCGCCGAAATCCTTGAGGTAGCGGGCAAGCTGCACGCTCATCGCGCGCCCTCCTGCCCTGCCGCGTGCCGGACGAACGCGAGAAAGGCCCGACGGGAACCCCGCGGACCGCTTCGACGCTCGCTCTCGAAAACACTGGAACCTGACACCACCGCTGACCTGTCTCCTTAGACACCGCGCCTTCCGCGAGGCGAAAGGCACACAATCTTCCTGATCGTGCCATCGAGCCTAGGGTTTCAAACTTGTGCGAGGATGAAGATAAAAGGTGTTGGGCCGCGCCAGGGCAAATAACGCGGCCCAACCGCCCGCCTCGGCCGATGACCAACGGCCGGGGCGGAAGAGAACCTGCCGCCCTTACTGGCGGAAGAGCTGCAGGATGTTCTCGGCGCTCGAATTGGCGATCGACAGCGACTGGATGCCGAGCTGCTGCTGGGTCTGAAGCGCCTTCAGGCGGGTCGATTCCTCGTTCATGTCCGCATCGACCAGGCGGCCGATGCCCTTGTCGATCACGTCGTTGAGGCTGGCCACGAAACTCTCCTGCATCTCGATGCGGGTCGAAATCGCCCCGAGGTCGGCCGCAGCGCTGGTCATCGCCTCCAGGGCCGTATCCACCATCTTCAGCAGGCCATCGATCTGGCCGGTCGTCGTCGAATTGTCGATGACCATCGTGTCGACCGAGGATGTCGTCGCGGCCACGACATTCGCCGTATCGACGGCCCAGAGGCGGCCGAGCGAGTCCTGGTAGGCAGCCTCCTGGTTGGGGACGGTGGTCTGGTTCACGGCGATCACCCAGGTGTCGTCGGCGACCTTCACGTAGTTGTTCACGCCATCGGTGGCATAGCGGCCGTCGAAGGTGGAGGAACCGGCGCCGGCGGCAATGACCTCGTCCGTGGTAAATGCCTCGACGGTATGTTGGGTAACTGTGCCGCCCACGTTGATATTGAGCGCAACGGCTGGTCCTTCGATCACGGCCGCCTTGTCGAGAATGCCGAGATTGCCGCCTTCGTCGAAGAGGACGGTTCTGTCATCGAGCATGTAATCGACCGTCTTGACGGAGACGGCGCCCGTCGCATTGCGGACGAAGGAGGCGACGACGCTCTTTTTCACGGAACCGCCGGCCGTCGTCAGGTCGGCCTGCAGCCAGTTCTCGCCGGAGAAGGAGGCGCCTTCCGCGATGCTGACGAGCTGTGCCTGGAGCTGGGTGATCTCTTCCTGGATCTTTGCCTTGTCGACACCCTCTTCCGTCGCGGCGACAAGCTTCGCGCGGATTTCCGTCACGACCTCGATGGCCGATTCCAGACCGGCATAGGCCGTATCGACCTTGGCGGCACCGAGGCCGAGAGCATCCTGGACCGTGGCGAGGGCGCGGTTGTCGGAGCGCATGGTGGTCGCGATCGACCAGTAGGCGGCGTTGTCGGCGGCAGTTTCGACGCGCATGCCGGAGGAGACGCGGCTCTGCGCGGTTTCAAGCCCGTTGTCGATGGAACGAAGGGTCTGCAGCGCCGCCATGGCGGCGGAGTTGGTCAATATGCTGGTCATTGGCATTTGCCCTGGGAAAGGAATTGTCGGGGAGCATGCCGGAGTGAGGCGGGACCGGTAACGACGAAGGGGCTTCATGCATCCGGCGCCGCTCGTTTGCCCTGGGCGCCGGTTCATCGCTCTTAAGAAAGGGTTAACAGCGAGTGGTTAACAAATGGTTAACGGCTTGGCGCACGATCAAAGAAAGATGAAGATTGCGTTTATCGTCCGGAGCCAGATTTCACGGTTCGCGGCAAAGGCGACGAAAGGCGACATCTGCTTCATGGGTGCCGCCGGCGCCGCCCGGCATTCTGGCCTGTCCTGGCACAACCTGCGCACCTCTGCGGCGAGGCCGCGCTTGCCGGGAGACAGAGCGGGACAGGATACAACCGGAGCTGCGCGCCTGTTAACCCAAAATTAAACGCTACCGATTTAGAACTTAGCATGGTCGAAAAGGGCCGCTGGGGCAATTTTGCTGCCTTGTTCAGTCGGCCCCGGAACAGCATAGCCAATGCACGGCGTTTGCGACCAAATGGCGTAGGGATCGGAGCTGGTGTCAGTTCCGCGCATGATGCCCTTCCGATGCGCTGGCTCGTTCGAGCCATGTTTCAAGTGACATTGTTTTCGTCCAACCGGACGTCCGGACCGTTAGCGCCGTGGATGGCGCTCGACCGAGCGGTACACGGCGGGTGCCTTGCGCGCCTGGGACCCGAGGAGAAGATCGAATCTCTTCCCGCACGGTCGGTGGAACGAAAACGACGTTTGTCATCCGCTAACACAAGGGCGCGCGTCCATGACTTCAATCATTACCAATCTGACTCCCAGCCAGATCCGGAACCTTTCCACGAGTGCGATCCAGCTTCTCAACAGCGCGGACGTCGCGGCACTGACCTCGGAAAAGGTCGCGGCGCTCAGCGCCGCCCAGCTCAACGCCTTCACGTCGAGCAGCCTGCTCTCCTTCACCTCGGAGCAGATCGGCTCGATCGCCGTCAAGTCCATCGCCGGCCTCAGCGCCAGCCAGATCTCGTCGCTCACCTCAGGCCACATCGCGGGCCTCAAGGCCACGCAGGCAGCGGCCCTGACCAGCGCCCAGGTCGCCACCTTCACCACGGATGAAATCGCCGTGCTGAACTCCGCGCAGATCGCGGCCCTCGGCTACCAGGTCCTCACCACCATCGATTCCGCCGAACTGGCGCTGTTCACCACCGACGAGCTCGGCGCCATCAACGCCAAGGCCATCGCCGGCATCAGCACAGCAGCCCTCGCCGGCATCGCAACCGCCAGCATCGCCGCCCTCGGCACTGGCCAGATCGCAGCCCTCTCCAGCGCCCAGCTCAACGCGCTTTCCACCGGCCAGCTCGGCGCCCTCGGCACCGGCCAGCTCGCCGGTCTGACGGCAAAGCAGGTCGGCACGCTGAGCTCCACGCAGGTCGCCGCCCTCAGCACGGCCCAGATCGCGTCGCTGTCCAGCGCGCAGATCGGCGCACTCACCAGCGGCCAGGCTGCAGCCCTGTCCACGGACCAGATCGCGGCCCTCACCTCCACGCAGGTTGCCGGCCTCAGCGCTGCCGCCCTCAAGACGATCGATTCGGCGGAACTTGCCCTGTTCAGCACGGGCGAACTGGCCGCCATCAACGCCAAGGCCTTCGCCAGCCTCGATGCGGCCGCCCTCGCCGGCATCGCATCGGCCAGCATCGCCAGCCTCAACAGCGCCCATATCGCGGCCCTGACCAGCGGCCAGGCCGCTGCCCTGTCGACGGATCAGATCGCGGCGCTCACCAGCTCGCAGGTCGCAGCCCTCAGCGCCGCGGCCCTCAAGACCATCGATTCGGCGGAACTCGCCCTCTTCAGCACCGACGAACTGGCCGCCATCAACGCCAAGGCCATCGCCGGCCTCAGCACCGGAGCCCTTGCCGGCATCACGACGGCGGCCATCGGCGCCCTCGGCACCGGCCAGATCGCCGCTCTCTCCAGCACCCAGCTCAATGCCCTGTCCACCGGCCAGGTCGCAGCGCTCGGCACCGGCCAGATCGCCGGCCTGAGCGCCAAGCAGGTTGCAACGCTCAGCTCGACCCAGGTTGCCGCTCTCGGCACCGGCCAGATCGCCGGCCTGTCGAGCGCCCAGATCGGTGCCCTGACCAGCGGCCAGGCAGCAGCCCTGTCGACGGCGCAGGTCGCCGCCCTGACGAGCTCGCAGGTCGCAGCGCTCAGCGCCGCCGCCCTGAAGACCATCGATTCGGCGGAACTCGCCCTGTTCAGCACGGATGAGCTTGCGGCCATCAACGTCAAGGCCCTCGCCGGCCTCAGCACCGGGGCTCTTGCCGGCATCACGACGGCGGCCATCGGCGCCCTCGGCACCGGCCAGATCGCCGCGCTCTCCAGCGGCCAGCTCAACGCCCTGTCCACCGACCAGCTCGCAGCCCTCACGACCGGCCAGATCGCCGGCCTGAGCGCCAAGCAGGTCGCAACGATCAGCTCGACCCAGATCGCCGCTCTCAGCACCGGCCAGATCGCCTCGCTGGGCAGCGCCCAGATCGGTGCGCTGACCAGCGGCCAGGCAGCGGCCCTGTCGACGGCGCAGATTGCCGCGCTCACCAGCTCGCAGGCCGCAGCGCTCAGCGCCGCCGCCCTCAAGACCATCGATTCGGCGGAACTCGCCCTCTTCAGCACGGATGAGCTCGCGGCCATCAACGTCAAGGCCCTCGCCGGCCTCGACGCCGCGGCACTCGCCGGCATCACGACGGCAGCCATCGGCGCCCTCGACAGCAAGCAGATCGGTGCCCTCACCAGCGCCCAGTTCAATGCCCTGTCCACCGGCCAGATCGCGGCCCTCAGCACCGGTCAGCTTGCCGGCCTGAGCGCCAAGCAGGTCGCAACGATCAGCTCGACCCAGATCGCAGCCCTCAGCACCGGCCAGATCGCCTCGCTGGGCAGCGCCCAGATCGGCGCGCTGACCAGCGGCCAGGCAGCAGCCCTGTCGACGGCACAGGTCGCAGCCCTGACGAGCTCGCAGGTCGCGGCCCTCAGCGCCGCCGCCCTCAAGACGGTCGATTCGGCGGAACTGGCCCTCTTCAGCACGGATGAACTGGCGGCCATCAACGTCAAGGCCCTCGCCGGCCTCGAGGCCTCGGCGCTTGCCGGCATCACGACGGCGGCCATCGCCGCCCTCGGCAGCAAGCAGGTCGGTGCCCTCACCAGCACCCAGCTGAATGCCCTGTCGACCGACCAGCTCGCGGCCCTCACGACCGGTCAGATCGCCGGCCTGAGTGCAAAGCAGGTCGCCACGATCGGCTCGACGCAGATCGCAGCCCTCAGCACCGGCCAGATCGCCGGCCTGTCGAGCGCCCAGGTCGGCGCCCTGACCAGCAGTCAGGCGGCAGCCCTGTCGACGGCGCAGGTCGCCGCCCTGACGAGCTCGCAGGTCGCTGCCCTCAGCGCGGCAACGCTCAAGACCATCGATGCCGCGGAGCTCGGCCTGTTCAGCACGGATGAGCTGGCGGCCATCAACGTCAAGGCCCTTGCCGGTCTCGAAGCCTCGGCACTCGCCGGCATCACGACGGCGGCCATCGGCGCCCTCGGCAGCAAGCAGGTCGGTGCCCTCACCAGCACCCAGCTGAATGCCCTGTCCACCGACCAGCTCGCGGCCCTCGCGACCGGCCAGATCGCCGGCCTGAGCGCCAAGCAGATCGCTTCGATCAACAGCACGCAGATCGCAGCCCTCAGCACCGGCCAGATTGCCGGCCTGTCGAGCGCCCAGGTCGGTGCCCTGACCAGCGGCCAGGCAGCAGCCCTGTCGACGGCGCAGGTCGCCGCCCTGACGAGCTCGCAGGTCGCAGCCCTCAGCGCCGCCGCCCTGAAGACCATCGACTCGGCGGAACTGGCTCTCTTCAGCACAGATGAACTGGCGGCCATCAACGTCAAGGCGCTGGCCGGCCTCGAAACCGCGGCGCTCGCCGGCATCACGACGGCGGCCATCGCGGCCCTCGACAGCAAGCAGATCGGTGCCCTCTCGAGCGCCCAGTTCAATGCCCTGTCCACCGGCCAGCTCGCGGCCCTCACGACCGGCCAGCTCGCCGGCCTGAGCGCCAAGCAGATCGCTTCGGTCAGCAGCACGCAGATCGCGGCCCTCAGCACCGGCCAGATCACAGCTCTCGACTCCAAGCAGATCGCGGCCCTGACGAGCAGCCAGGCAGCAGCCCTGTCGACGGCACAGGTCGCCGCCCTGACGAGCTCGCAGGTCGCAGCCCTCAGCGCCGCCGCCCTGAAGACCATCGACTCGGCGGAACTGGCCCTGTTCAGCACGGATGAGCTCGCGGCCATCAACGTCAAGGCCCTGGCCGGCCTCGAAACCGCGGCGCTCGCCGGCATCACGACAGCGGCCATCGCGGCCCTCGACAGCAAGCAGGTCGGTGCCCTCACCAGCACCCAGCTGAATGCCCTGTCCACCGGCCAGCTTGCAGCCCTCAGCACCGGCCAGATCGCCGGCCTGAGCGCCAAGCAGATCGCTTCGGTCAACAGCACGCAGATCGCGGCCCTCAGCACCGGCCAGATCGCAGCTCTCGACACCAAGCAGATCGCAGCCCTGACCAGCGGCCAGATCGAGGCCCTGTCGACGACGCAGGTTGCCGCCCTCACCAGCACGCAGATCGCCGGCCTCAGCGCCGCCGCCCTGCAGGCGATGAGCTCGGACGACATCAAGACGTTCACGACCGAAGAGATCGCTGCAATCGGCCTGAAGGCCCTGCAGGGTCTGGCCACCGAGGACATCGCAGCCCTCGACTCCGCCCAGATCATGGCCCTCAAGGCCGAGCAGATCGCCGCCATGAACTCGGCACAGGTCGAAGCCGTGATCCAGGCTTACGCCGCGATCTAATATTGACATCCGGCGGCGCGGCCGAAACCGCGCCGCCGCCATCTTCCGCCCGCCCGGCGCTGCAATCCGCGGGACACGGCCGCCTTCCCTTCGCGCAAAACGACCAGCCCGACGCAAGTCAACTCCGATAGCAAGGCAGACGAGCTCCTTCCGAGCCGTTCAACAGCCCGGCCAGCAGGCCCCCTTGCCGCAGGATGTCATGACCGTCAGCACTCCCATTCTTGCCGATCCCGCCACGGCGTTCCTCAATCTGCTCGGGCGGGCCCGCAACCAGCAGCTCTCGCTGGCCGACCTGTTCCAGACGACGGAAAGCCTGACGGCGGCCGGAGCGACGGCACAGGCAGGCGAACTCTACAAGATCTGGATCGCCTTCAACGACAATAACCCGCTGCTGCATCTTGCCTATTTCAACTATGCGGTCTCGCTGTCGAAGGCCGGCGATGCTGCCGGCGCGCTGCACGCGCTTCGCGCCGCCGTGCGCATCAACCCGCAGTTCGGCCAGGCCCATATCAATCTCGGCAGGACGCTGGAGGATTGCGGCCTGACGGGCCAGGCCGTCCAGCAATGGCGCGTCTATGCCGATGCGACCGCCGACGTCACGCCGGACAGGATCAGCAACCGCCTGCTCAGCCTCCAGCATATCGGCCGCGTGCTGGAAGGCACCGGGCACCTGGAGGAGGCCGAAGCCGCCCTCTGGCAGGCCATGGAGCTGCAGCCGTCGCGCACCGAGGCGGCGCAGCACTGGATCTCGCTGCGCATGCGCCAGTGCAAATGGCCGGTCTTCACACCCTCCCTTCACGTCACGCCGCGCCATTTCATGGACGCGACCTCGTCCATGACGATCGCCTGCTATGCGGACGATCCCCTGTTCCACCTGGCCAAGGCCCATCGCTACTGCCGCACGAATGTCGGCCGACCGGCCGATCTTCAGGACTTCACGCGCAGTCCGGTGCGGCAGAAATCGGGGACCGGGCAGCGGCTGCGCGTCGGTTACGTCTCCTCGGACCTGCGCCAGCACGCCGTGGGCTTCGCGCTCAGCGAAGTGCTCGAACTGCATGACAAGACGAGCGTCGAGATCTTCGCCTATTATTGCGGCGATCCCGCACCGCTCGACCAGACGCAGGCCCGCATCAAGCTGGCGGTCGACCATTGGCGCGACATCGCCGCGCTCAGCGACATCGACGCCGCCCGCCAGATCGCCGCCGACGAGATCGACGTGCTCGTCGACGTCAACGGCTACACCAAGCATGCCCGCACCAAGATCTTCGCCTACCGGCCGGCGCCCGTGATCGTGAACTTCTGCGGCTATCCGGGCACCATGGCGAGCCCTTACCACCAGTACATGATCGCCGACGAACACATCGTGCCGGCGGAAAACGAGATCTACTACACCGAGAAGGTCCTGCGCATCGCCTGCAACCAGCCGGTGGACCGCAAGCGCGCGGTCTCGCCGCGCCCGACGCGCGCCAGCGTCGGCCTGCCGGAAAACGCCTTCGTCTTCGCAAGCTTCAACGGCATGCAGAAGATCACCGCGGCCTGCTTCGGCCGCTGGATGGCGATCCTGCTGGCAACGCCCGGCAGCGTGCTGTGGCTGCTCGCCGGCGACGACAGCGTCAACGAGCGCCTGAAGCAGATCGCGGGGCAGAACGGCGTTGCGCCGGAGCGCATCATCTTCGCCGGCAAGACGCAGAACCCCGACCATCTCGCCCGCATCGGCCTTGCCGATCTCTTCCTCGACACCTTCCCCTACGGCGCCCATTCCACCGCGGCCGATGCCATCACGCAGGGCCTGCCGGTATTGACCATCGCGGGCAAGAGCTTCGCCTCGCGCTTCTGCGCCAGCATCGTCGCGGCGGCCGGCATTCCCGAGATGATCTGCTCGGGCCCGGACGACTACGTGCACAAGGCCGTCGCCTTCGCCCGGAACCCGGCGAGCCTTGCGGCGGTGAAGCTCTCGCTCCAGCGCCAGCGCGAGACCTGTGCACTGCGCGACATGCCCGGCCTCGCCCGCCGGCTTGAGGAGCTCTACTGGCAGATGCAGGGCGATGCCGAACACGGCGAAACGCCCGTGCCCGACCTGCGCAACCTCGACGTCTATTACGAGGTCGGCGCCGAGCTTGCCGCTGCCGGCATCGAATTCGAGGAGGACGAGGCCTACCGGCAGCGCTATCGCGCAGCGCTTGCCAGCCTCGACGAACACGCCCCGCTCTCGCCCGACGCCCGCCTCTGGCCGGTGCCAGCCGCCTGACCGCCCGGCTCAACCCGCAACCCGAAGTTCTGAATGACGAGGACAGCATGACCCCCGTAATCCTGGTGACCTTTGCCGGACGGCAGAAGCGGATGGAAATCCTCACCCAATATGTCCGCCGGGCGATGGACCTCGGCATCATCGACGAGTGGCACATCTGGGACTTCACCCGCTCGGCCGAGGACCACGCCTGGGTGAGCCGGGAGTTCGGCCCGGTGCGCTACATGGGTGCGAAGGTGCCCTACCAGCCGGTCGGCAGCGTCTCGCACCAGGCCTCGTTCCGCACCAGCGCGCGCATAAGGCACGACCTGCACATCACCCTCACCCCGCACGACCGCCCGAACGAGCACTATGAATTCGTGGTCGGCGGCTGGAAGAACACCCATTCGGCGATGCGCAAGATCCCGCGCGAAAAGCTGCACAACCCCGAGCGCGGCGACGACACCAACCTGTGGAGCGCGCCGACGCCCGGCGTGCTCTCGCCCGGCCGAGCGAACGATGTCGTGCTGTCGCTCGACGCGGCCGGCGTGCCGACGCTGCGCGTCAACAACGTCACCATCGGCAGTTGGCCGGAACTCGACTTTTCCGCCGGCGCAAGCGTGCAGATGCGCGGCGGCTGGGGCGCGGATCTCGAGCTTTGCGACGCCGGTGCGGCCACGCGGCGCTATATCGGCAATCCGAACGAGCAGATGCCCTACTGGCAGGCCTACGACTACTACGCCACGCAGCTCGCGGCCTTTTCCGACGCGGTGTTCCTGAAATGCGACGACGACATCGTCTATCTCGACATCGACGAGCTGGACGGCTTCATCCAGTTCCGCCGGAACAATCCGCATTACTTCGTCGTCTCGGCCAATGTGGTGAACAACGGCGTCTGCGCCTATTTCCAGCAGGCGGCCGGTTCCATTCCGCCGGGCGTCGGCCATTTCGAGCTGCCGCCGGGCGGCTTCGGCGGCAGCCTCTGGGAGAGCGCCGAGCGGGCCGTGAAGCTGCACGACTTCTTCCTCGGCCAGGGCGGCAGGACCCTCGCCCTTCCCGCCAGGGTCGTCGACTGGACGGAGCGGCAGTCGATCAACTTCATCGCCTGGCTCGGCCGCGACCTCGTGCACATGGCCCTGCCCCAGGGCGACGACGAACACGCGCTGACCATCGGCGTTCCGACGCTCCTGCAACGGCCGACGGCGATCTATTCGGACTTCACCGTCAGCCACCTGAGCTTCGGCCCGCAGGAGCGCGGCTGGGATCCGAGCCCGCTTGTCGCCGCCTATGAGGCGCTCATGCGCGAGCGTCTCTTCCCGGCCGACGAGAAGCCGCAGCTCGCCCTGCGCGCAGCAGGCTGAGGATCGGAATCCATGCGGGCAAAGGAAAAAATCCTCATCGTCGGCGCCGGCCTTTCCGGCGCTGTCATCGGCCGTGCGCTTGCCGAGGCGGGCCATGCGATCGAGATCGTCGACACGCGGAACCATATCGGCGGCAACTGCCATACGGAGCGGGACGAGGCGACCGGCGTGATGGTGCATGTCTATGGGCCGCATATCTTCCACACCGACGACAAGGAAGTGTGGGACTATGTGAACGGCTTCATGACCTTCATGCCCTACAAGAACCGCGTGAAGGCGACGAGCGGCGGGCAGGTCTATTCGCTGCCGATCAACCTCCACACGATCAACCAGTTCTTCGGCAAGAGCTTTCGCCCGGACGAGGCGCGCGCCTTCCTGGACACGCAGGCGGACAAGACGATCACCGATCCGCAGACCTTCGAGGAACAGGCGCTGCGCTTCGTCGGTCGCGACCTCTACGAGGCCTTCTTCAAGGGCTATACGCAAAAGCAATGGGGCTGCTCGCCGACCGAGCTGCCGGCCTCGATCCTGAAGCGCCTGCCAGTGCGCTTCAACTACGAGGACAATTACTTCTTCCACAAATACCAGGGCATGCCGGAGACCGGCTATACCGAGATGATCGCGCGCATCCTCGATCATCCGAACATCACGGTCCGACTGGAAACCAGCTTCCGGCGCGGCGAGAAGGCAGGCTACAGCCATCTCTTCTATTCCGGCCCGCTCGACGGCTATTTCGATTACGAACTCGGCCGGCTCGGCTACCGCACGCTCGATTTCGAGCGCTTCACCTATGAGGGCGACTATCAGGGCTGCGCGGTGATGAACTACGGCGACGTCGCCGTCCCCTATACCCGCATCACCGAGCACAAGCATTTTTCGCCCTGGGAGGAGCCCGCGGGCTCGGTCTGCTACCGCGAATTCTCGCGCGCCTGCGGGCCGGACGACATCCCCTACTACCCGATCCGCCTCGTGGAGGAAAAGGCACAGCTCGCCGACTATGTCGCCCGCGCGGAGCAGGAGGCCGGCGTCACCTTCGTCGGCCGGCTCGGCACCTACCGCTACCTCGACATGGACGTGACGATCCGCGAGGCGCTCGACACCGCCCGGCTCTACCTTTCCCGCCGGGCAGAGAATGCGGCGATGGCCACCTTCCTGCACCCGCCGCTCTGAGGCGCCCGGACGAAACGAAAGAAGGCCCCGGTAAACCGGGGCCTTCCGAGAACCTTGAAAGATCCGGCCGTCTTCCGATCAACGGAAGAGCGTGAGGATGCTTTCCGAAGCCGAGTTGGCGATCGACAGCGACTGGATAGCGAGCTGCTGCTGGGTCTGCAATGCCTTCAGGCGGGTCGATTCTTCGTTCATGTCGGCATCGACCAGGCGGCCGACGCCCTTGTCGATGGATTCCGTCAGCTTCTTGACGAAATCTCCCTGCAGGTCGATGCGCATGGTGATCGAACCAAGGTCGGCAGCCGCGCTGGTCATCATCGTTAAGGCATCGTCGACCATCTGGATGAGATTGCCGAGCTGTTCGGCCGTCGTGATTGCCGTGATATCGAGATTGTCGACAGACTGTTCGACCGCAGTCGCCGCCAGAGCGGCCTGACCGCCGGGGATGTCGACCGCCCACAGGCCGGCGCTCGAGTCCGTGTAGACAACTTCCTGATCGGGAACCGTCGACTGGTCGACCGCCAGAACCCAGGTATTGTCCGCAACCTTGACGTAGTTGTCCGCACCGTCGTTGGCATAGCTGCCATCGAAGGTGGATGCGCCGAGACCCGACGCGATGATGTCATCCGTCGTGAACGACTTGACGGTTACCGGAGAGGTGACACCGCCGACATTGATGTTCAAGGTGGCGGAAGGACCGCTGATGTCCCTGACCTGATCGAGGATGCCCGTATCGCCGCCGGTGTCGAACAGAACCGTGGAGGTGCTGAGCTCGTAGTCGACCTTCTTGACCGAAACGTTGCCCGCTTCGTCGCGCACGAAGGAACCCACGATGCTCTTCATTTCGGAACCGGAAGCGGCCGTCAGGTCTGTCTGAAGCCAGTTTTCGCCCGAGAAGGAAGCCGCCTGGGAAATGCTGACAAGCTGGTCCTGGAGCTGGTCGATTTCTTCCTGGATCTTCGCCTTGTCGACGCCGTCTTCAGTCGCGGCAACGAGCTTGGCCTTGATTTCCTTGACGACTTCGATGGCGGACTCCATGCCGGCATAGGCGGTGTCGACCTTGGCGGCGCCGAGGCCGAGGGCGTCCTGAACGGCGGAAAGCGCCATGTTGTCGGAGCGCATCGTGGTGGCGATCGACCAGTAGGCAGCGTTGTCAGAGGCAGTGCCGACGCGCATGCCGGAGGAGACGCGTCCCTGCGTTTCTTCCATATTGGAGCCGATGGAGCGCAGGGTCTGGAGCGCGGACATGGCCGCGACGTTGGTGAGAATGCTCGTCATTAATTGGGTGCCCCTTGATTGGCTGAAAGAGAAGGGACATTCCGGTCACACCGGGGAAACAACGGTCGGCGTCATGCCTGCCAAGCTCCATCTTCCCCAGGAAGTCAGCCCGCCGCTTCGATGGCTTTAGCTAACGTGATCATGGTTAACGAACTGCTAAGCGGCGGAAAAATCGCTGCACCGGCCGCGCAATATCACAACCCTTGCGCGTGCGCGCGTAACACAGCAAGGTTAAGAAAAAACTAAAGCCGCGCCCCTTTCGGAAGCGCGGCTCAGTTGGGTCAGGCGTGCGGTCAGCCACCGCCCGCCCTTGTTCCCGGGATCCCGTATTAACGGAACAGCGACAGGACGTTCTGCGAAGCCGAGTTGGCGATCGACAGCGACTGGATGGCGAGCTGCTGCTGGGTCTGCAGTGCCTTCAGGCGGGTCGATTCCTCGTTCATGTCCGCATCGACCAGGCGACCGACGCCCTTGTCGATCGATTCGGTGAGCTTGGAGACGAACTCGGACTGCAGGTCGATGCGCGAAGAGATCGAACCGAGCGAGGCGGCAGCACTGGTCATGGTCGTCAGTGCATCGTCGACCATCTGGATGAGATTGCTGAGCTGTGCATCCGTCGTGATCGTCGTGATGTCGAGATTGTCGACCGACTGCTGGACCGCGGTGGCCGCCAGAGCGGCAGCGCCGCCAGCGATATCGACTGCCCAAAGGGCGCTGCTCGAGTCCGTGTAGGCAACTTCCTGATCGGGAACCGTCGACTGGTCGACCGCCAGAACCCAGGTGTTGTCCGCGACCTTGACGTAGCTCGCTGCACCGTCGTTGGCATAGTTGCCATCGAAGGCGGAGGCGCCAGCACCCGACGCGATGATGTCATCCGTCGTGAACGCCTTGACGGTTTCCGCGGTGGTGACGCCGCCGACGTTGATGTTCAGCGTGACGGAGGGGCCGCTGATGTCCCGGGTCTGATCGAGAATGCCCGTGTCGCCGCCGGTGTCGAACAGAACCGTGTTGGTGTCGAGGGTGTAGTCGATCTTCTTGACAGAGACATTGCCGCTGTCGTCGCGCACGAAGGAGCCGACGACGTTCTTGACCTGGGCGGTGGTGATGTCGGCCTTCAGCCAGTTTTCACCCGAGAAGGAGGCCGCGTCGCCGATCCCTCTCAGCTGATCCTGAAGCTGCTTGATTTCTTCCTGGACCTTCGCCTTGTCGACGCCGTCTTCGGTTGCCGTGACCAGCTTGGCCTTGATCTCCTTGACGACTTCGATGGCGGAGTCCATGCCGGAATAGGCCGTGTCGACCTTGGCGGCGCCGAGGCCGAGAGCGTCCTGGACGGCGGAGAGCGCCATGTTGTCGGAACGCATCGTGGTCGCGATCGACCAGTAGGCGGCGTTGTCAGACGCGTTACCGACGCGCAGACCCGAGGAAACGCGCGCCTGCGTATCTTCCATGCCGTTGTTGATGGAGCGCAGCGTCTGGAGAGCAGACATGGCGGCTGCGTTGGTGAGAATGCTCGTCATTATCGTTGTCCCTTTGAACATAATACTGGTGGGGGACATACCGGACTGGGAACTTACCGGTTACGGCGGTTCGGCATCATGCCAACTCGGTTTCTCCAGGGATCTGAAGGGATACCAAACCCGTCGTGTCTGAGCAAAACTCGCAGCCAATCCTTGCCAACTCCTTAAATGGGCAAAGTGCCTTCGAGCGATCGCGAAGTATGGTTAACCGCAGGTAAAATTTCACGATTGAGAAAATCCGAAGCTCTTGAGCAATGCCGGAATGGCCGCGTCGCGCCGCTGCCGCAATACCCTAGCTGAAGGAGCGCACCAGGCTGCCGACGAGCAGGTTCCAGCCGTCGATGAGCACGAAGAACAGGATCTTGAAGGGCAGCGAGATCGAGGTCGGCGGCAGCATCATCATGCCCATGGCCATAGTGATGGTGGCGACGATCATGTCGATGACGAGGAAGGGAAGGACGACGAGGAAGCCGATCTCGAAGCCGCGGCGGATTTCCGAGATCATGAAGGCCGGGATGACGACGCGCAGGTCCGCGACGTTGTTCTGCACGACCGTCTGGCCGCGCTCTTCCGCCAGCGAGATGAAGAGTTCGAGGTCCTTGTCCCGGGTATTGGCCACCATGAACTCGCGGAACGGCTCGGCGATGCGCCTGGCCGCTTCCGTCTCGTCGATCTGGTTGGCGATCAGCGGCTCGACGCCATTCTGCCAGGCCCGGTCGAAGGTGGGCGCCATGACGTAGAAGGTCATGAAGAGGGCGAGCGAGACGAGGATCATGTTCGACGGCGTCGTGGCAAGGCCCATGCCGGAACGAAGGATCGAGAAGGCGATGACGAAGCGCGGAAAGCTCGTCACCATGATGAGGATGCCGGGCGCCACCGACAGCACGGTGAGCAGCCCGAAGGTGCGGATGATCCAGGAGGCGACCGATCCGTCGACCTGGGCATTGAGCAAATCCCCCGGCAGCTGCAACTGCTGCTGGGCATAGGCCATGCCGGTCATCGCCATCATGGCGATGAAGGTCAGAAAGGCTCGAATCATTCGATCACAAAGGTCCGGAACATGACGTTGGTTACGCGCCCTTCGGACCTGAGGTCAACCCGCTCCTGCAGGTCTTCCCGGAGATATTGGAACCCGCGCGGGCCCTGCACCTGCTGGAGCGAGACCGTGCGCATATAGGCGAGGATGTCCTGGTGGATCTCCTCGGCGAGCTTGACGTCCGGCACGCCCTTGAACATCAGCGCGACTTCGAGACGGACACGGTTGTCCGAAGGATAGGCAAGGTTGCTGGTGATCGGATCGAGCAGCACGACGCCGTTCGCCTCGGTGGAGATATGCGGCACGACCTCGGCCGCCTCGCCTTCCGTGCCGCCCTCCGCCTTCACCACCTCTTCCGCCGGCTTTTCGGCGGGCGGCGGGGCGAGCATGTTGCCCAGGAACCAGCCGCCGCCGGCCGCCAGCAGCGTCAGCCCGGCAATAGCCGCGATGGTGATGACCAGCGTGGGCTTCTTCTTCTCGACGACCTCTTCTTCGTCCGCCATGTTCGTCTTCCCGTATTGTCAGGGCTGCGTCAGATCGGCGAGAGCAGGTCCACCGCCTGCTGGCCCCATGGCGGCTGCTGCACCTCGGTCAGGCGGCCGCGGCCGCCATAGGAGATGCGCGCCTCCGCGATGCGCTCGTAGGCGATCTGGTTGTCGGCGTCGACATCCTGCGGGCGCACGATGCCGGCGACGTTGAGGATGCGAAGCTCGTGGTTGACGCGCACTTCCTGCGAACCGCTGATCAGGAGGTTGCCGTTCTCGATGACGCCCGTCACCACGGCGGCAACGAGCAGGTTCAGCCGCTCGGAACGCTCCGTCGAGCCGTCGCCCTTGGTGCTGGTCGAGGAGCCGTAGTTGAGGTCGGCTTCCGTATCGACCTTGAAGTTGTTGCCCGAGCCGCCGAAGCCGAAATTCATGCCGCTCTTGTTGGTGCGCGAGCGGTCGGTCTTGTTGTCGAAGCTCGCCCGGTCGTTGACGCGGATGTTGACCGTTAGGATATCGCCGACCTTGAAGGCGCGCGAATCCTTGAAGAGCGCCGACTGCTGGTCGCTCCAGATCGAATAGCCGGCAACCGCCGTGCGCGGCTGCTTGGGATACATCGCCATCTGCGGCGTTTCCGCATAGTTGAGGCCGCTGCCGATCGGGCTCATCGCAGGCGCGCGGCCGATCTCGTTGATGGCCTGGCTCGTGCAGCCCGAAAGCGCCAGCGCGACGGCGAGTGCGGAGGCGGTCTTCTTCATGACGGGTCCTTTGACTTTGACGTATTCGGATCGCCCACGATGGCGATGAGCCGCGTGAGCAGCGCGGCCTTGTCGGCCGGCATTTCCGCCAGGATCGTGCTCGACTGGCGCGGCGGCAGCTTCATGACGATCGCCGAGGCGATCTCCGGGTTGATCTCGGCAAGCTGCGCGGCCGCCGCATCGGGCTTCATCTTGCGATAGATCTCGACGAGCCCCGCCTCGGCCGTCTTGAGGAAGTTGTTGCGGCGGTTGAGCCAGTCCTCGTATTCGGCGCGGCGGGTCTCCAGCGTCTTGATGCGTGCGTCGATATCCTTCTGGAGGCTTTCCAGCTCCTGCTTCTGGAGGAGATAGCGCTGGTCGCGCGCCGCGTCCGCGATATTGGTGCAGAATTCGCGGATCTCGTCGGCGGTCGCCTTGGTCGTCATGATGACCGGGCGTTCCTCGGCGAAGGCGCCGGGAATGGCCATCAGCACGAAGCCGGCGATCGGCAGCGCGAGCTTGCGCGCCAGCGTCCTGACGGCGATGAGGGTCGTGACTGTCGTCATTGCAGCACCAGTTCTGCCTGGAGGGCGCCTGCGGTCTTGATGCTCTGCAGGATGGAGATGATGCCATCCGGCTTGACGCCGATGCTGTTGAGACCGGTGACCAGCGAGCGCAGGCTCGATCCGTCGAGCAGGGCGACGGTGCCGCCATCCTGCTGGACGAGGATGTCCGTGTTCGGCTCGACCGCCGTCACGCCCTTGGAGAACGGTTCGGGCTGTATGACCTTGGGCATTTCGTTGATCTGCACGGTGAGCGTTCCGTAGCTGACGGCGACGGGCGAGATGCGCACGTCCTGGCCGATGACGATCGTCCCCGTGCGCTCGTTGACGACGACGCGCGCGGGCGCATCGGTCTCGATGACGAGGTTCTCGATATCGGCCATCAGGCGGGCAAGGTCGGCCGCCTTCGGCTTGGCGATGTAGACCGACTGCGAATCGCGCGATTCGGCGATCGCCCCGCCGTACTGCGCGGACGCGTAGCGGTTGATCGCGTCCGCCATGCCGACGGAGGTGGAAAAGTCGGGATTGCGCAGTTGCAGCACCAGGTCGGAGGAATCCTTGAAGCGCGAGGGCAATTCCCGCTCGATGATGGCGCCGTTCGGCACGCGGCCGGCGGTGGTGATGCCCTGCTGCACGGTCGCCGCCTCGCCGCCGGCGCTGACGCCGGTGACGACGATCGAGCCCTGCGCGACCGCGTAGATCTGGCCGTCGGCGCCCGAGAGCGAGGTCATGACGAGCGTGCCGCCGCGCAGCGACGAGGCATCGCCGAGCGAACCGACGGTCACGTCGATGCGGCTGCCGGGGCTGGCGAAGGGCGGCAGGTTGGCGGTGACGAGCACGGCCGCGATGTTCTTGGCGCGCGTCTGCGTGCCCACCATGGAGATGCCGAGATTCTGCAGCATCGCCCGCATGGACTGCTCGGTGAAGGGCGAGGAACGCATGCTGTCGCCCGTGCCCTGGAGGCCGACGACGAGGCCGTAGCCGATCAGCTGGTTGTCGCGGCCGGCCTGCAGCGAGGCGACGTCCTTGATGCGGGCCGCCGGCAGCGCCGGTCCGGCCGCCAGCACGAGGCAGGCGAGAACGGCAAGGGCGCGGGAGAGGAAGTCACGCATCATTTCGCCACCACATGCACGGTTCCGTCGGCCATGACCGTGCCGGAGACGATCACGCCCGTGTCCTTGTTGCGGATCCGGATGAGTTCGCCGACGGCGGCATCCTGCAGAGGCGTGCCGCTGGCGCGGATGACGAGTGAACCGTTGTCGAAGACCATCTGCACGGTGGAACCGCGGTTCACGAGGAAGGGCTCGCGCAGGGCCGAGACGAGGATGACGCGGCCGGGCAGCAGGGTGCGCTTGGTGACGAGCCCGCTGACGTCGGAAATGCTTTCGGCAAATCCCTTGACGATGTTCGGGTTGGTCACCTCGACCACTTCGAGCTGCCCCGCCTGGATCTCCTCGCCGGGATAGATGATGCGCTTGGGCACGACGGCGGTGCGCATATCGGCCAGAGCCGCGTCGGCCACGAGAAGACCGGCAAGCGCGGCAGGCGCGACGAGGGCCGCGCGCCACCGGGCTGACAGGGTCTTTCCATTCCGAAGTGCTGCTTTCAGGCGAAACATCATGTTCCCCGCATGTTGGTTTCTATCTCAGGTTCTTGCTGACCACGGCCGCCATTTCGTCCGCCGCCTGGATGATCTTGGAGTTCATCTCATAGGCGCGCTGGGCGGAGATCAGGTCGGTGATTTCCTTGACCGGATCGACGTTCGACGCCTCGAGGTAGTTCTGCTGGATATAGGCGAAGCCCGCCTCGTCCGGCGCGCCGACATTGGCCGGGCCCGAGGCCGCGGTCTCGCGGAAGAGGTTTTCGCCGAGCGGCTCCAGGCCGGCCTCGTTGACGAAGTTCGCCAGCGTGATCTGGCCGAGTTCCTGCTGCTGGCCGCCGACGGTCGCATAGACCTGGCCGGACTTGCTGACCGTGATCTCCGTCGCATCCTGCGGCACGTTGATGCCCGGCACGACGGTGTAGCCGTCGAGCGTCACGAGCTGGCCTTCGGCATTCGTGTTGAAGGCGCCGGCTCGGGTGTAGAGCGTGGAGCCGTCCGCCGCCTCGATCTGGAACCAGCCACGGCCGATGAGCGCGAGGTCGAAGGAGTTGCCGGTGCTCGTCAGGCCGCCCTGGAGATGCAGGTTGCGGATGGCGGCCGTCTTCACGCCGAGGCCGATGATGGCCCCCTCCGGCACGACCGCCTGGTTGGCGCGGTTCGGCACGCCGGCGGCGCGCTCGGTCTGGTAGAGCAGGTCCGAGAATTCGGCGCGGGCGCGCTTGAAGCCGGTCGTGTTGATGTTCGCGATGTTGTTCGCGATGACTTCAAGGTTGGTCTGCTGCGCGTTCATGCCGGTGGCGGCGATGGCAAGGGCTTTCATGTCCGGTCCTCAGATCTGCATTCTTGCGACTTCAAGATAGGCGGTGACGATCTTGTCGCGTATGGCGATGGCGGTCTGCAGCGTCTGCTCGGCGCTCATGACGGCATCGACGACTTCGCGGGTCGTCGCCTTGCCCTGGATGGCTTCGAAGGATTTGGTCTCGCTGAGCTTCAGCCTGTCCACCATGTCCGTCGCCACGTCGCCCATCACCTGGGCGAAGCTCATCTGGGTTCCCGTGCCCTGCACGGCCGCAGCGGAGGCGGAAACCGAATTGGACGTCTCGGTGGTGACGCCCGAGAGGGCGTTGGTGGAGAAGAGCGAATTGACGCCCTTTACGCTTTCGATCATTGCGAGGCCCTCAGGAGATCGATGGTCGCGCTGATCAGGTCGCGCGACTGCTTGATGCTCTGCAGGTTGGCTTCATAGGAGCGGTTGGCTTCCCGCATGTCGGCCATTTCCACCAGCATGTTGACGTTCGGCATCTTGACGATGCCGTCGGCATTCGCCGCCGGGTTGCCGGGGTCGTATTCCGTCGCGAACTCGCCTTCGTCGAAGCCGAGGCGCTCGACCTCGACGAGCGACGCGCCGCTCACCCGGTCAAGCTCGGCCGCGAAGGTCACGGTCTTGCGGCGGAAAGGATCGGCACCGGGGGTGTCGCCTGTCGAGCGGGCGTTCGCCAGGTTTTCCGAAACGATGCGGATACGGGTGGACTGTGCTTCCAGACCCGAGGCCGCGACTTTCATTGAAGCAATGAGCGGATCCATTTCTTACCTTCTGACTGTCATCAGCATCATGCGATGAAAGGCCTTGACGAGGCCGGCATTCAACTCGAACTCCCGCTTGACCTGGCCCTCCTTCATGAGCTCCTCGGCAAGGCCGACCGTGTTGCCGGACTCCTGCACGCCGATCCCGTCGGTGGGTTTTGTCTCGACGACGCGGCTCGCCATTTCGCCGCCATCGGTGAGATGGCCCGGCTGCGTCGCCGCCATGCGGATGCCCGTCGTTTCGAGCACCGCCTGAAAGGGGGTGACGTCCTTCGCCCTGAATCCGGGGGTGTTTGCGTTGGCGATGTTGCCTGCAACCACACTCTGGCGGACGGATAGCCATTCGGCTTGTTTCGAGGCCAGTTCAAACAGTTGTATCGGTTGCATGACAAGCTCCATCCTTGTTCACGGCGAACCTACGGAGCCAATCTTGCGTCAGACTTGCTGCGCGGCGGTTTGTCTGCAACCGGCTGGATTTGCAAGGGAATAAGTGTCGGCGGCTTTGGCAGGGCACGGGGACTGGTCCCTCATCCGGCCTGTCGGCCACCTTCTCCCCGCAAGCGGGGCGAAGGGATATGCCGCGCCGGCTTCTCCGGCCAGTACGGTTTCGTGAGGCAGGTCCCCTCTCCCCGCCTGCGGAGAGAGGGTTAGGGTGAGGGGCACGCCACAAGCGAGCGCCATGCCTTTGGGGTCTTGCCCCGATCAGTTACGCTTGATGATGTCGCCGTTCGAGGTGACGATGACCCAGGCGCCGTCGCGCTGCTCGAGGGTCGCAAGGCGGCTGTTGTCCGGCAGGATCGAGCCGACGCGCACGATATACATGCCGGTGGCATCCTCGATCAGCGCCCGGCCGTTGGCCACATGCATCAGCCGGAAGCCGGACGAGGCCGGCAGCGGCTGGTCGAGGCCGGTTTCGACCGGCGCGCCGAGTGACTTCTCCTTCTCGCCGACGCTGGGCGCGGTGGCGGTCGAAACGGGGTCGAGGCTTTCGAGCCCCGGATCGTTGTCGTCGTCCACCATGGCGGCGGGCGAAACGCTCATCACGTCCTTGGCCGCCGTTTCCGGCAGGTCGCGGGTCGTGCCTTCCCACAGCGCCGGCACGGAGAACTTTTCCGGGTTCAGGAAGACATACCATGGGAAGAAGGCGGCCATGGCGGCGAGCAGCACGCCCGTGCCCACCAGCAGCTTGTCGCCCGTCGAATAACGCCCGCTGTTCGAGCGCTTCATCGGCTGAATGGCCTGGTCCGCATCGAAATCCGTCACTGTCATCCCCTTCTCGTTGCCGGCGCACCGCCCTGCCCGGCCGCGTTCTTCAGCGCCATGGCAAGATCGGAGAATGCATCGCCGGCGGGCGGTTCGCCCGGCGTCTGTTTCAGAACCTCATAGATGATCGGCACCTGCTTGATCGCCATGTCGAGGTCGGGATCGGCACCCGGGCGATAGCCGCCGATGAGGCGCAGGTCCCGTGTTTCCTCGAAGCGGTGGATGAGGGCCTTCAGCCGCGCCACCAGCCGCTCCTGATCCGGCGTCCAGGCCTTGCGGGCAAGGCGCGAGATGGAGGCAAGCGGGTTGATCGGCGGATACCGCCCCTCTTCGGCGAGGCTGCGCTCCAGCACGATATGACCGTCGAGGATGCCGCGCGTCGAGTCGGCGATCGGGTCGTTGTGGTTGTCGCCGTCGACGAGGATCGAGATGATCGCCGTGATCGTGCCTGCCCCTTCGGCGCCCGGCCCCGCGCGCTCCAGGAGACGCGGCAGCTCGGTGAAGACGGAGGCCGGATAGCCGCGGGCGATCGGCGGCTCGCCGGAGGCGGTCGCCACCTCGCGGATGGCATGGGCAAAACGCGTCACGCTGTCGATGATCAGCAGCACGTTGTCGCCCTGGTCGCGGTAGTGCTCGGCGATCGTCACGGCGGTCAGCGGCGCCATCTTGCGCAGCATCGGGCTTTCGTCGCTGGTCGCGACGACGGCGACCGACTTTGCGAGGTTGTCGCCGAGCGTATCCTCGATGAATTCACGCACTTCACGGCCGCGCTCGCCGACGAGCGCGATCACCACCTTGTCGAACGCATCGGCCCGCGCCAGCATGGAAAGCAGCGTCGACTTGCCGACGCCCGAACCGGCGAAGATGCCGAGGCGCTGGCCAAGGCAGAGCGGCGCGAAGATATCGACCGCGCGCACGCCGGTGGAAAAGCCCGTCTCGACACGCTTGCGCGTCATCGAGGGCGGGGCGGAATTGGAGATCGAGCGGCGCACGCCGCCCTGCACGAGCGGGCCGCGCCCGTCGATCGGTTCGCCGAGCGCGTTGATCGTGCGGCCGCACCAGGCCGATGTCGGCGCCACGCGGAAGGCGCCCTTGCGGATGACCACGTCGTGGATGCCGATCGGCTCGCCCGGCTCGATCGGGCAGACGACGACGGTGTCCGGCTCGACGCGGACGACCTCGCCGAGGTGGATGCCGGTCGGGCTGCGATGCGCCACGAACTCGCCGAGCCGCACATGGCGCGACAGGCCGCTCACCGTATAGTTCCCGGCCGCGATGGTCTGGACATGACCGCCATGCGCCACGGAGAACTCCGGCGAGGAATAACGTTTGACGAGGCCTGCCATCGCGCGCAGCTTGCCGCCAGCCCTGCCCGTTTCGTTGCCCATGCCGCCCTGTGCCGAACTCATGGGCGCTTACCGGTTTCCGCCGAAGGTGCGGATGGCTTCCTTCAGCGACTCCTCGCTGTCGCGCATCAGCGAAGCGACGCTCTCGAAGGCGCGCGTGACCTGGATCAGCTGCGTCATCTCGCTGATGGCGTTGACGTTGGATTCCTCGATGTAGCCCTGCACCACGCCCGCATCGACGCGGTCGACGACCGGCTCCGGCGGGACATTGGTGATGATGCCGCTGTTGCCGGCGCGCATGAAGCCGCCGGACAGATCGGCCTGGAACAGGCCGAGCGCGGCGACGGGCTGGCCGTTCTGGTTGAGCTGGCCGTCGGCGCTGAGCAGGATCGGACCGTTGGCGAGATCGAGCTGGATCGGCCCGCCGCCGGCGTCGAGCACGGGATAGCCGTTGAGGGAGACCAGCTCGCCGGCATCGGTCACCGTGAAGCGGCCGTCACGCGTCAGCGTCGGGCCGGACGGCGTCTCCACCTGGAACCAGGCGTCGCCCTTGATGGCGAAATCGAGCGTGCCGCCGGTCTCGGTCATGCCGCCGCTGCGGGTGGACAGGAACTCGTTGCCCGGCGACACGAAGGCGACGTCGGCGACCTTCTGGTCGCTGACCACCTGATTGAACTTCACCTCCGCGGCGCGGAAGCCGACCGTCGTCGAATTCGCGACGTTGTCGGCCAGCGTCGTCAGGCGGCGGTCGAGCGCAAGCTGGGACGAAAGCGATACATAGAGCCCGGTCTGCATGTCAGCGACCTCCGAGTTTCAGATTGTTGATGGAAATGAGCAGGTCCGTCGAAATGCCGGTGAGGCTCGACGGCTGGAAGACGGTCATCGGATCGTAGCTGCCGGACGGGTTCTCCAGCTCCCACATGGCGGTGAAGCGCTCGAGGAACTTGCCGACCTTCGAGGTATCCTTGAAGTCGTCGAGGTTGAGCACGTCCGCGTAGAATTCCGCCTGCCGGTCGATATCGGTGGCGGCAAATTCCGCGGGAAGCTGCAGCGCGGTGCGCACGACCTGCGCCAGCGCGTCGTCGGCGATGATCGAATAGCCCGAGGTGATGGAGGGCGCCATGCGCTCGAAATAGAGCGCGAGGCGCACGCCGGTATTGTCCTCGCCGGCACTGACCTCCAGCGTCTGGCGGGTGTATTTGTCGACGACGCCCTTCTGGGCGCGCTCGAAGGTGGTGGCGACCTCGCCGTGCCTGGCGAAGTTCAGCGATTCCGCCAGTTCCTTGTAGCGCGTATCGGAAAGCTGGTTGGCGAAGGCCGCCTTGTCGTCCACGCCCTCGGTCAGCACCTTGCGCATGAAGGCCTTGGCATAGGCCATGTCCTCCAGGCCGTGCGCCTTCATCGCGTAGTTGTAGAGCCTGCTGTCGGCGAAGAAGTCGTCGATCGATTTCACGCTGCCGATCCTGGCGAGGTAGTATTCCGTCTCGCGCTTGACGTCCGGCTGCTCCGAAACGCGCTTCAGCGACGTCTGGAGGTCCGCGGTAATCAGCTTGTAGCTCGTATAGGTGGTCGTCACGATGGGCCGCCGATCAAGGTTCGGGAGGGCATGAATGCCCGTTTTGAACCATGATCCTCGCGGCTTTTGCTTGCGCGAACCTGATCGGTGAACCTGCCGTTAGGTACAGCTTCACGCAAGGCTGGAACCGTATTCCCGGAGCGGTCAGAATTGTGTCGGGACACCTGCGCTCATGAACATCGTTATCGGTCTAATCGTTACCTTCGGCTGCGTCCTTGGCGGCTACATGGCCATGGGCGGGCACCTGGAGGTGCTGAACCAGCCCTTCGAGCTGCTGATCATCGGCGGCGCCGGCATCGGCGGCTTCATTGTCGCCAACACGATGAAGGTGATCAAGGAGACCGGCAAGGCGCTGGGCGAGGCCTTCAAGCACAAGGTTCCGAAGGAGCGCCACTATCTCGATACGCTGGGCGTGCTCTACAGCCTGATGCGGGATCTGCGCACGAAATCGCGCAACGAGATCGAGGCGCATATCGACAACCCGGCCGAATCCGCGATCTTCCAGTCCGCCCCGACGGTGCTCGCCAACAAGGAGCTGACCGCCTTCATCTGCGACTATGTCCGTCTCATCATCATCGGCAATGCCCGCAGCCACGAGATCGAGGCGCTGATGGACGAGGAGATCCAGACGATCACGCGCGACAAGATGAAGCCCTACAACGCGCTCAACACCATGGGCGACGCCTTCCCGGCCATCGGCATCGTCGCGGCCGTTCTTGGGGTCATCAAGGCCATGGGCGCGATCAACGAGAGCCCGGAAATCCTCGGCGGCAAGATCGCCGCCGCCCTCGTCGGCACGCTCCTCGGCGTGTTCCTGTCCTATTCGATCGTCACGCCCATCACCACCAACATCAAGGTCGTGCGCGAGAAGCAGAACCGCCTCTACATCATCGTCAAGCAGACGCTGCTCGCCTACATGAACGGCTCCGTGCCGCAGGTGGCGCTGGAATACGGCCGCAAGACCATCTCCTCCTACGAACGCCCCTCCATCGACGCGGTGGAGCAGGAGATGATGAATCCCGGCGGCGGTTCGAAGGCGGCCTAAGAGATGAAGGAAGCCCGCGTGACCGAAGCCCCTTCCGCCATGGACCCGATCGTGCTCGCCCGCCTCACCGGCCGGCTCGGCGACCAGGCGACGATCTCCAGGCTCTGCGCCAGCCTTGGCGACGTCTTCGCCGAATTCCTGCCGGACATGCTGGAAAGCGAACTCGGCTTCGAGGTCGCGGTCTCCTATGCAGGCTTCTCGACCGGCAGATACGGCCCGCTGGTCGAAGGCCTCGGCGGCGCCATGGCCTGCTGCGATGCGTCGCTGCGCGACTGGTGCGACCGCTTCACGCTGATCTGCGACAGCCCGATGATCATCACGCTCGTCGAGAACATGCTCGGCGCCGTCAGCGATGCGATCGACGATCCGGAGCCGCGCCCGCTCTCCAAGATCGAGCTCGACCTTGCCGCCATGATGTTCGACCGGATCTCCGGCGTGCTGAAGACCGCCGTCATGGGCGCCAACGGCTTCGAGCCGCTGCTTGGCCCGGCGCACAATGCGGAAACCCGCAAGGCGACCGAGGACGGCTCGGACGAGACCTTCGTCGCCATGGTCAACATGGCCGTCGGCATAGGCCCGGTGCTCTCCACCTTCCACGTCATCGTGCCGCAGGCCGTTCTCCTGAAGTCGACCATCACCACGCCGAAACCCGCCAACGCGCCGAAGACCCGCGTCGAGTGGAGCGAGCAGCTCGGCGAGCAGGTCCGTCGCTCCAAGGTCTCCCTCGAGGCGCGCATCCGCCTGGAGGCGCAGACGCTCAACACGATCAGCCGCTTGCAGGCCGGCGACATCATTCCCTTCAACGAAGCGGGGGACGTGCGCGTGGAGGTGAACGCGAACGGCCGCAACCTCTATGTCTGCGAGTTCGGCCGCTCGGGTGCCCGCTACACGGTTCGCGTCAAGGATACGTACGGTTCGGAGGAGGACATCCTCCAGCACCTCATAGGATAGTTTAGGCATGATGCCTGCCTGGCGGCACGCCTCGGGCAAGTTTCGAATGGAATAGTGGTCTTATGGCACCGAAGAAAACACCCATCGCTGACGACATGACGTCTTCCCTCAATGCGGGCGACCAGGAACTGGAGCAGGCGATCGATGACCTGCGCGGCGTTCTTCAGAAAGATTCCTCCGGCAGCTTCGGCGCCGACCTGCCGGCGACCGTCGACAATGATCCGCTTGCCGCCTTCGGCGGCTCGGATTTCGGCGGCGGCGCGGCCACGACGGATTTCGGCGCCGGCGCCGGCTTCGGCGGATCCGATTTCGGCGGCGGCGACTTCAGCGGCGGCAGCGACTTCAGCGCCGAACTCGGCGAGGCCCCGCGGCCCGGCAGCGCGCTCCAGTCCAACCTCGACCTCATCATGGACATCCCGATCGATCTGCAGATCGTCCTGGGCTCCTCGCAGATGCAGGTCTCCAGCCTCATGAACCTTTCCGAGGGCGCAACGATCGCGCTCGACCGCCGCATCGGCGAGCCCGTCGAGGTCATGGTCAACGGCCGCGTCATCGGCCGCGGCGAAATCACCGTCCTTGAAAACGACGACACCCGCTTCGGGGTCAAGCTCATCGAAGTGAAGAGTACACGCAAAGTCTGATACCGGTTGAGGTCTCAGGGGGATGATCCATGATGGATTTCGAAAATTTCGGTACCTCCACGGCGGTCGGCGCGCCGCTGACGCAGGTCGAGAAGGCGGCAGCCGTGCTTCTTGCCATGGGCAAGGGCGTTGCCGGCAAGCTCTTGAAGTATTTCACCCAGAGCGAGCTCCAGGCGATCATCGCCGCCGCGCAGAACCTGCGCGCCATCCCGCCGCATGAACTGATCGAGCTCGTCAACGAGTTCGAGGACCTCTTCACCGAGGGCGCGGGTCTGATGGACAACGCCAAGATGATGGAAGGCATTCTCGAAGAGGGCCTGACGCCGGACGAGGTGGACGGCCTGCTCGGCCGCCGCGCCGCCTTCCAGGCCTACGAGACGACGATCTGGGACCGTCTGCAGGACGCCGACCCGGTCTTCGTGGCAAGGTTCCTGCTCAACGAGCACCCGCAGACCATCGCCTATATCCTCTCCATGATGCCGTCGGCCTTCGGCGCCAAGGTGCTGCTGGAGATCCCGGACGACCACCGCGCCGACATCATCAACCGTACCGTCAACCTGAAGGATGCGAGCCCGAAGGCGACCGCGATCGTCGAGGCACGCGTCATCGAGATGATCAACGCGCTGGATGCCGAGCGCAATTCGATCGGCTCCAACAAGGTCGCCGACCTCATGAACGAACTGGAGAAGTCGCAGGTCGACGAGATGCTCGCCTCGCTCGAAACGGTCTCCACCGAATCGGCCAAGAAGGTCCGCCCGAAGATCTTCCTCTTCGAGGACGTGCTCTACATGCCGCAGAGAAGCCGCGTGTCGCTGTTCAACGATGTCTCGGGCGACATCATCACGGCGGCGCTGCGCGGCGCCTCGATGGAGCTGCGCGAATCGGTCCTCTCGTCGATCGGCGCACGCCAGCGCCGCATGATCGAATCCGACCTTGCGGCCGGCGACCAGGGCGTCAATCCGCGCGAAGTGGCGATCGCCCGCCGCTCGATCACGCAGGAGGCCATCCGCCTGGCCGCGGCCGGGCAAATCCAGTTGAAGGAGAAGGCCGAGGAGCGCGCGGCGGCCTGATCCAGCTTGACACGGTAACGCCACAGGCGGAGCGTATCTGCGGCCCGAATCTCCGGAATGGGGGTTCGGGCCGTTTGTTTTTGGCTGGCGCTGGCCGCCGGGGAGCGCGACGTGTCGGACGACGACAAGGACAGCAAGACAGAACTTCCGACCGAGAAGAAGATCCACGATGCGATGGAGAAGGGCAACACCCCCTTCTCGCGCGAAATCACCATCTTCGCCTCGACGCTCGCGATCTATCTCTTCCTCGTCTTCTTCATGCCGGGGGGCGTTTCCCGCATGAACGAGACGCTGCGCGA
The DNA here is from genome assembly GCF_050859155.1 of Shinella yambaruensis. Classification (NCBI taxonomy): domain Bacteria; kingdom Pseudomonadati; phylum Pseudomonadota; class Alphaproteobacteria; order Hyphomicrobiales; family Rhizobiaceae; genus Shinella; species Shinella yambaruensis. The sequence goes on along the minus strand of NZ_CP150638.1, from coordinate 353,600 downwards.
TTTCTTCGAGCAGCCGGAGGCCTGGAACCTCAAGTCCGGCACCGACGTCATCGCCATCTTCCGCCATCTCGGCTGGGAGGCCGGCGCGCTGCTCCTGCCGATCCTCGCCATGATGATGCTCTTCGGCGTCGCCTCCTCGGTCCTGCAGAACCTGCCGAGCCCGGTGATGGAGCGGGTGCGCCCGCAGATCTCCCGCCTCAACCCGATGAAGGGCCTCGGGCGCCTCTTCGGCAAGCAGGGCCTCGTCGAGTTCGGCAAGTCGCTGATCAAGATCCTCATCGTGTCGCTGGTCGTGGCATTCGCCATGCGCGGCGACTACTTCGCCTCGCTCGACACGATGTTCTCCGAGCCGGCGGCGCTCATCTACATGATGAGCTCGGACGTCAACAAGGTGCTCCTGATCATCCTCTTCGCCACGGCGCTGATCGCCGGCATCGACTTTGCCTGGACGCGCCATCACTGGTTCTCCGAGCTGATGATGACGAAGCAGGAGGTGAAGGAGGAGATGAAGCAGGCGCAGGGCGACCCGATCGTGAAGGCCCGCATGCGCTCGATCCAGCGCGACCGCGCCCGCCGCCGCATGATGACGGCCGTTCCGCGCGCAACGCTGGTCATCGCCAACCCAACCCACTTCGCCGTCGCGCTGCGTTATGTGCGCGAGGAGGGCGATGCGCCGGTCGTCGTCGCCAAGGGGCAGGACCTCGTCGCGCTGAAAATCCGCGAGATCGCCGAGGACAATGGCATACCCGTTTTCGAGGACCCGCCGCTCGCCCGCTCAATGTTTGCGCAAGTCTCGGTGGATAGTGTCATCCCGCCGGTGTTCTACAAAGCCGTGGCGGAGCTGATTCACCGGGTTTACGCAGCCTCGCCCCAGACCAGACGGGTAAACTAGATCCGATGAGAAAATGCACCTACTCCGCCGAGCGCGAGAAGATTGTTGCAGAAGCAATCTGCCCGGTCGCCACTGAGCTTCGTCTGCTCGATGCCGCCGATCTCGTCTCGTTGTTGCGTTTCGAGTGCTACGGCAACCTCGCCGACCTAGTCTCCTCGGCGGCCGAACTCTACTTCCTGCCCGGCACGGTCAATTTCGGCGCCGGCGGCGACTACCGTCTCGACTGGGACACGGAACCGGAAGTGACGCTCGACATGGAGTTGCGCCCGCAGGGCGTGACGGTCTATGCGAAGCTCCTGCTGCAGAAGGACAAGGCGGGTGTCGAAGTCACGCACGTCGCCTTCAACAATCCGTCCGCCGATCCCGACGACAACACGGATTTCCTGCGCAGGAGCCTTGCGGAAGCGAAGTATGTGAAGTCCGGACCGGAGTCGCAGCACGCGCATTGAGCGTTCAGAATATTTCCGCTTTTCCTCGAATTGCGAAAATGCCCTCACCCCACCCTCTGCGTCATCCTCGTCCTTGAGCCGGGGATGACGCAGAGGGTGGGGTGAGTGGGAATTTCATTGGCGGCTCCGGCCGCCTCATCTCGCGTCCTTGTCAGGTAATATACCCGAGCCGGATGGCCTTGGCGATCGCCTGGATGCGGTTGACCGCGTCGAGCTTCGTCGTGGCCGTGCCGAGATAGGCGTTCACGGTGTGGACGGAAAGCCCCATCTGCTCGGCGATCACCTCGGAGATGCAACCGTCGCCGGCCATCTGGAGGCAGGCGATCTCACGCTCGCTGAGCGCTTCGGAGGGCGCCAGCTTGCGTTCCTCACCGGCCAGCATGTCGATGAGCACCTGGCAGCCCTTCATGTGCATGTCGACGATGAGATCGCTGGACGGGGCGATGAAGCTGCCGGTGAAGACGACATACCCATTGCCGTGCGCGCCGAGGCGGATGGGAAAGGCGATGCCCGACCAGGGCAGCAGCCGCGCGGGAAGGCGCATCGTGAAGGGTTCGGCCCCCGATTCGGCGAACTGGTTGTCACCCGCCCCCTCCCAGATCAGCGGAAGCATGGACGCCTCGAGATGGGCCAGCATGGCGGCGCCGTAGGCTTCGAGCAGGGCGCGGGCATTGCCGTCGACGTCCTGCGCCCAGTTGTGCAGCGAAAGCGTCAGCTTGCGGGCTGCCGGCAGGCCGTGCCCGCTGAGGCGCAGCACCGCGAAGTGCTCGGCGCCGATGACCGTCTGCATCACCTGCAGGCGGGACACGAAATCGGACGCCCGTGCTGCTTTCGGCGGCCGCGCGAGCCGGATTTCCGTCTCCAGGGCGGCAGGGGCTGAGAGCTGGATGTCCATGGCAGTTCTCCTGTCTGTTCGTCTTGCGCCGTTCCGGACGCTCGACCGCTCAAGCACTTTGCTGCAATTGCTCCGGCATGGTGTTTCTGCCGCATTGTCCGATGCCGAAGCAGCGCCGCTTCGACGGGCAATGCTCTATCTGTTTATTTTTACGCAAAACCGCTACGCGCTTTTACTGGAATTGCTCTAGACGAGGCTGTTGCGCACGGCCCAGGCGATCGCCTCCGACCGCGTCTTCGTCGCGGTCTTGCGCATCACGCTGGTGATGTAGTTGTTGATCGTGTTGCGCGAGATGCCGAGGATGACGGCGATCTCGTCGCTCGTCTTTCCTTCGGCGATCCAGTAGAGGCACTCGATCTCGCGCTCTGTCAGGTCCATTTCCCGATCCTGCCGCAGGATCGCGCCCTGGCAGCAGACGCTGGCGAAATAACCGGTCATGACGCCCACGTCCCGCAGCTTGCTCTGCGAGAGGATGAAGTGCTCCGGGAAGAGCAGCAGCAGCGACATGCGCACCCGGCCGACATGGAAGGCAATGACGCAATATTCGCGGCTGACGCCCTTCGGCATGGGGATGCCGTCGTCGAGATGATTGAAGCAGGGCTTCAGCAGGCCAAGGCACTTGTCGACCTCGCTCATCCGGGACTGGCTGGCAACGACGGCGCCGGCGATGCTGCGCACCATGTCGAAAGGCCAATCCGAGGCGACGACGGTTTCCATCCCCGCTTCGGGCGAGACGTCGTGGCGGACGAGGAGATAATGGGAGGCGCTGACATAATCGGTCAGCGCCCTCAGGCCGCTGGAGAGGCCGGCGCGATCTGCACAGCGTCCCAGGTGTTGAACCAGAAGTTCACGCGCACTCTTACGCTCACCCGCCTCGGCGGAGAATCCATAGGATTCCCAGGCCGCGACATCCGACCGGATCGTTTCCATGATAGCCCCCTGTTCCGATTCCGAACGGCGGTCCATGCCTCCTTCCCGCCAAGCGTTCGGAACCGTCCGAACCCTTCCCGGTCAGGCCGCATCGGCAAGAATCACCAAGCGAATCAGTAACTAAAGTGTACATCGGCTATCGCTAAAAACCACCGCCATCTTCTCGGGATTTACTTTTGCCGGCTTCTGTGAGTCGGCCTGTGCAGGGTGATTTGCTTGCCGGCCGCCGACGCGAAACGACAGGTTAAGCCATTGTTAACCATGAATTATTGCCGACTTGGTGTCGGTGCGGCCGCAAAAGACACTGCTAATTCGTGGAAAAATTGTGAGCCTTGGCCGCCTCACTCAACCGCAGCGGCGATAAAATTTTTTCACCGATCACGGGCCCGTGAACGCGCGCACCGGCAGCCGGGATGCGAATACGACGAAATTTCTTCAAACGGGCCGAACGAGCGTTGCCGAAAAGCGACAGGCAGAAGTCAAAAACGGACATCGCATTTTTTCCGCGCAAACGAAAACGCGGCCGGTTCCGGCCGCGTCGCTGACTTTCTCCGGGTGTTGCGCGGTCAGGCGGCTTCCTTTTCGGCCGACCATTTGCGCAGGATCTTCGCAGCGCGTTCCTCGCTGATCTCGACCATGCGGCCAAGGCGACGTTCCGGGCCCTCCTTGACGCGGCGGTTGAAGCCACCCTCGCCATCGTCGCCCGCATTGAGCAGGTCGTCCGTGCTGTCGAAGCCGAAATCCGCGCCGAAGCCGTCCATGAGGGTGGCACCGGGGCCGCCGACGCCGGCGGCAGGCGAGAAGTCGGGCAGTTCGAGGCCTGCCATGTCGCTTTCGAGCGCATTGGCGGAGGCGCCGCCGCCGGTAACCGAGCGAACCGCCGGGCGAAGGCCGAACCAGACCACCACGAAGGCGACGCCGAGGAAGGCGAGGGCATTGATGATGCCGCCGAGATTGCGCGTCAGCACCTCCATCACGCCCGGACCTGCCACCGCCTCGTCGAGAAGCTGATGGTCGAGGAATTCCATCGCGGTGATGGTGGCGACGTCGCCGCGCTCGCTGTTGAGGCCGGCGGCGGACGAGACGATCTTCTGCATCTCGGCGATATAGGCGTCGACCTTTGCCTGGTCCGCCGGCTCGCCGACCATGGCCGCCACGCGGGCGCGGTTGACCACAACGGCGACCGACAGCTTCTCCACCGTGTAACTGTTGCGCATGGTGGCGACGGTCTTGCTGTTGATCTCGTAGTTGGTCTGCTCTTCCTTCTTGTCGGCCTCGTCGCTCGACTGCGGCCCGTTGGCCTGGCCTTCCGGGCCGCCCTGCGGGATGTTCTGCTCGACGGTCGCCGCCTTGTTGTCGGCCTGCTGCTGCGACTTCTGGCTTTCGCGCGTCACGCGGATCGAGCGCTCGACGCGCGATTCCGGGTCGTAGACCGTCTCCTGGATCTGCTGGGTATCCATGTTAAGCGCGGCGGTGACGCTGGCGCGGAAATTCTCCATGCCGAGGAAGGGCGCGAGCGCCTTTTCGATATTGCGCTCCACTTCGCCCTGGACGGTCTGCACGGCCGTCAGCGAGCGGTTGATCGCACCGTTCTCGGCATCATCGCCGGACGCAAGCAGCTGGCCGGCGGAATCGAGGATCGTGACGCCATCGACCTCGAGGCCGGGAACAGAGGCGGCGACGAGGTGGCGGATCGCGGCGGCCGATTCACGGCCGGCCTGCGCGCTCGCGCGAATCATGACGGAAGCGGTCGGCACCTGTTCGGCTTTGCGGAAATTGCCGCGTTCCGGCATGACGATATGCACGCGGGCGGCAGCGATGCCGCTGATCTGCTGGATGGTGCGGGCGATCTCGCCCTCGAGCGCCCGGACGCGCGTCACCTCCTGCATGAAGGAGGTAAGGCCGAGCGAGCCGACCTTGTCGAAAAGTTCGTAGCCCGAATTCGCACTGCTCGGCAGGCCGCGCTCGGCGAGATAGAGCCGCGCCTTGCCCGTCTGGCCGACCGGGACCTCGATGCTCGATCCGTCCGTGCCGGTGTTGAAATCGATGTTGGCCTCGGCGAGCGCCAGGCTGATCTGGTTCACGTCGGTCTTCTCCAGACCGACATAGAGCGTCTCGTAAGCGGGTTTGTTGACCATGATCCCTGCGGCAAGCACGAGACCGATCGAAACGACGGCGGCGCCGGCCAGCATCGCGAGTTTCGCCTGCCCCAGCGAAGCCAGGTTCTTGTAGACTTTCGTCAACTGTTCCAACAGATTCATTCTGTTCCCGTACGGACTAGTCGCCTGGACTCCGGCCTACCATGCCGGCGCGATCAGACGCATTTTCAATCTCGTGGAACGGGACCGGCACATTTCCGCACGCACCGACCTGCCCCATGGAATACGCGGATCTGACTGATCCGGGCTGGAGACTAGACCGTGAAACTTGCGCGAGCATTTCGTTGCCGCGCGCGCGGCAAAAGCAGCAGTCATGACCTCCACCGGAGGTGGAGGTTTGAAACGCTGCGCTTGAACCGCTAGAAGCGGTTTTGCTATCAGTTAGTAGCTGCGATTAAAGAGGTCGGCAAAGTCGGAAGCTTTGTCGACCTTTTCTTGATTACGGATATAACGTCTGACGACCTGCTCATCGTGCCCAGCCGTAGACACGAAGTACCCTCGCGCCCAAAAGTGATACCCCTTGTAGCGCCGTTTGCGCGCGTATTTGTTGGCAATATAGAGCGCTGTCTTGCCCTTCAAAAAGCCAACTACGTGCGCAACAGAATACTTCGGCGGGATCGAGATCAGCATATGCACATGGTCGGGCATAAGGTGCCCTTCATGAATCTCACATTCCTTTTGTCGAGCAAGCCTATGCAAAAGCTCACCCAGTTCACGACGCACGTCCCCGTACAGGCGCTTCGTGCGGTACTTGCTCGCGAAAACTACATGATATTTGCAGTCCCACGTCGCGTGTGATTGCGATCGTTCTTCCATCAAACCTCCGTTTAACGTCTCGGCCAATCTAACGGTCCAAGCCGGAGGTCTCTCCACTACGATGTAAAACTCGCCCAGTCCTCCACCGTAGGTGGAGGTTTACTTCCTTCATAACGAAAGACGGCGCCGGGAAGGCGCCGCCGAACAGGTTGATTACACTTGGAATTTCCTAAAAGGCCTCGAAATCGCCGGCTGCCTTGCCGAGCGGCTGGGAGTGGCCATGACGCATCCCGTTGCCCAGCGCCTTCTGCATGTCCGCGAGTTTCACCAGATTGAGCGCCGTCGTGACATCGACGATCCAGTTGTCGGGAATGCTTGCGGTGATGGTGTCGATGAACTCGGCGAGCCCTCGCGTCTTCTGCACGGCAAGATCGATGCCCTGGAGCACCATCATGCGTTCGGCGGCATCCAGCACGGCATCGCCGTGAACGCCGGCAAGCTGCGGTTCGATGCGCTCGATCAGATAGGCGACATCGTGCAGTTCGGACACGATCCGCATCAGGACATCCGGAAGGGCTTCCTCCATGGCAGTGGCTGCACTCAGATACTCGGCTTGCATGGGTTACCCTCTTCCCCGTACGGGGCCGGCGGACCCGATGTCGCAACCGGCAACGTACATACGCTTTTACTTCTGCTTCCTTGCGGCGCAACGCCCGCTCAGAAGAATTCGATCGAGCTTTCGACGGGCTTGGCGGCGGGTGCGGGCCGCTGTTCCAGCGCCACCGTCTTCTGCGTCTCGACGCCCGTCAGCGCATATTGCCGGGCCCGGCCGCTCGACGGCCAGTATTCCAGCTTGCGGCCATGCTCGCCGCCGGTGCTCTCGCCGACGACCTTGATGCCTTCGTCCATCAGGAACTGCCGCGCGAAGCGCGCGTTCTGCTCGCCGACATTGGAGAAGCGCGCGATCGTCCTGGCACCGCCGAAGATCTTCGCCTCCAGCCGGTCGCGCCGCGCGCCCTGCTTCAGTAGGCCGTTGATCAGAAGCTCCATCAGATGCACGCCGTAGCGCGTGGCGTCGCCGCCCGAGGCCATGGCCTCGGCCGAGCCCGGCAGCAAGAAGTGGTTCATGCCGCCGACGCCAATGACCGGGTCGCGCATGCAGGCGGCCACGCACGAGCCGAGAATGGTGGTGAGCACCACGCTCGGATCGTTGAAGACCTTGTATTCGCCCTGAATGACATGGACGCGGCGCGCCCCGGCGTCTGAGATCATTTCAATGCCCCGAACACGGCTTCGATGGCCGCCTTCATCTTCTCGATGGTGAACGGCTTGGCGAGAACGTTGTTCGCGCCCAGCGCCGCCGCCTTCTGCACCAGCGCGCGGTCGCCCTGCGCCGTCAGGATGATGAAGGCCGCCTTCTTGGTGGTGGGGTTGGACCGCACCGCCTGGAGGAACTCGATGCCGTCCATCTTCGGCATGTTGAAATCGGAGATGACGAGGTGGTGCGGCTGCTGGGACATGATGGCCATGCCCTGCGCGCCGTCGCCGGCCGCCGTGATCTGCTTGAAGCCGAGCTGCTGCAGGGCATCGCCCAGCAAGAGGCGGCTCGTCACCTGATCGTCGACGATGAGGACTTTGATTTTTTCAGCGATAGACATTATTCGCTCCCTTCTCTACGGGCCGCAGTGATTTTCAAGATTTCCTCCCCGATGGAGGAGAGCGGAAACTGGTGTTCTACGGCGCCAAGCTCGAAAGCCACTCTCGGCATTCCATATACGACGCAGGTTTTCTCGTTCTGACCGATGGTCCGCGCCCCTGCGTGACGCATTTTCAACAGGCCGCTCGCCCCGTCCCGCCCCATGCCGGTGAGGATGACGCCGACGGCGTTCCGGCCGGCAAGCTCGGCCACCGAATCGAACAGCACATCCACCGACGGGCGATGGCCGTTGACCGGATCCCGCTCGACCAGCCGGCAGCAGGGCGCATGCGAGTTGGATATCTGAAGATGGCGTTCGCCGCCGGGGGCCAGGTAGATCTTGCCGATCTCGAGCCGCGCGCCGTCCGTCGCCTCCTGCACCACAGGGGCGCAGAGCCGGTTCAGCCGGTCGGCGAAGCTCTTGGTGAAGGTCGGCGGCATGTGCTGCGTGATGACCGTCGGCGGGCAGTTGACCGGGAATTTCTGCAGGACCGCGATCAGCGCCTCCACGCCCCCCGTCGAGGCGCCGATGGCGATCACCCGGCGGCCGGGCCTGTAGGTGGCGGCCGGATTGACGTTGGCCGCGGTCGGCGCCAGCGGCGGCACGTCCGTGCGGAGCTGGCGGCGCTGCGATCTGGCGGCGGCCTTCACTTTCTCCGCGAGGTCGCCAAACGGGCGGGCATCGCCCGGCTGCGGTTTTCCCACGCAATCGAAGGCGCCGATCTCCAGCGCCATCAGCGAGGCTTCCGCGCCGCGGTGCGTCAGCGTCGAGACCATGATGACCGGCATCGGCCTCAGCTTCATGATCTTGTCGAGGAATTCGAGCCCGTTCATGTTCGGCATCTCGATATCCAGCGTCACGACGTCGGGATTGAGCTGCTTGATCGCGTTGCGGGCTTCCATGGCGTCGCCGGCCTGCCCGATGACATTGACGTCCGGGTCGGCGTTGAGCACGGCCGTGATCAGGCCGCGCATGGTCGGCGAATCATCGACGACGAGTACGCGCGCGGGTGCCATCATGCGCTCCTCCTGTGCTTGCCGGTGTAGCGGTAGGTTGTGATGCCGATATTGTCGAACTGGTTCTTCGCCTCGCCCGAGACGCGCTCGGAATGGCCGATATAGAGGTGGCCGTTGTCGCCCAGCATGCCGGCGAAGCGCGACCAGATCTTCATCTGCGTCGGCTCGTCGAAGTAGATGACGACGTTGCGGCAGAAGATGACGTCGAACGGCCCCTTGAACGGCCATTGCGCCATCAGGTTCAGTTCGTTGAAGGTGATGAGCCGTTTCACCCGGTCGTCGATCTGCCATTTCTGCCGCCCGCCCGCATCCGTCTCCCGGAAGAACTGCTTGCGCATGGCGGGGCTGACCGTTTCGAGTGCATTGGCGTCGTAGGCGCCGGCGCGGGCGACGGCGAGGATCTTCGGGTCGATGTCGGTCGCGAGAATCCGGAAGTCGTAGTCGGCGACGTTCGGCATCAGCGAGAGCACGGTAAGCGCGACCGAATAGGGCTCCTGGCCATCCGAACAGGCGGCCGACCAGATGCGCACGCGGCCGCCGTTGCGGGCGCGGGCGAGAAGCTCCGGCAGGACCTCGTTCTTCAGGTGCTCGAAATGATGGTTCTCGCGGAAGAAACGCGTGAAGTTCGTCGTCAGGTGCGACAGCATCTCCTTGCGCGCCGATGCGCCGGCCGGCGAGGAAACCAGCGCGCAATATTCCTTGAAGCCCTTCAGGCCGAGCTGGCGAATGTGCTTCGACAGGCGCGAATAGACCAGCGAGGCCTTGGTCTCGTTGAGGTAGATGCCGGCATCCGCATAGATCATCGCCGCAATCTCGGAGAGATCCTTGCGCGTCAGCGGATATTCGCCGCTCGCCAGGCACTCGTCGGGCGGCTGCCGCGTGTCGATGGCCGAAGAATAGGTCATGCGGCTTCGCTTTCGGTATGCGGGAACAGGGAATCGAGCTCGATGAGGCAGATCATGCGCCCCTCGATGGCGAGGATGCCGCGGGCATAGGCTTTCTCCGTCTCGTTGGCGATGTCCGGGGTCGGCTGGATGTTTTCATTCGTCACGGTCAGGATGTCGGAGACCGCATCCACCAGCAGGCCCACCACCTTCGGCCCGACCTGGGCGACGATGATGACATGGCGCACGGTCGGTTCGGCCGGCTTCATGCCGAGGCGCAGCGACAGGTCGACGATCGGCAGCACGGCGCCGCGCAGGTTGATGACGCCAAGCACATAGGGCGGCGCGTGCGGCATCGACGTCGCCGGGGTCCATCCACGGATCTCCCGGACCGACATGATGTTCACACAGAACTCCTGCTCGCCGATCCTAAAGGCGATCAGTTCACGTCCGTGCGTGAGATTCTTTACCGCATACGTCGTCATGGCTTCTTAACCGGTGGCAGCAAGCGAGATGTCTTGTTTCAGGGACTGGCCGCGCGAAGCGGCGACCACCGCATCGACGTCCAGGATGAGGGCGACGCGGCCATCACCGAGAATGGTCGCCGCGGCGATGCCGGGCACGTGGGTATAGTTCGCTTCCAGGCTCTTGATGACGACCTGGCGCTGGCCCTGGATGGCATCGACCATGAGGGCGCGCTGGCCGCCGCCTTCCGATTCGACGAGCAGCGCGACGCCCTCGATCGGATTGGCCTGGGTGGCGCGGAAATTGAGGATCCGGCCGACATCCACCAGCGGGCAGAAGGAGTTGCGGATCGAGATGAGCCGCTGCGAGGCGCCGAAGGAATGGATGGCCGAGGCTTCCGGCTGCAGCGTCTCGACGATGGCCGTCAGCGGCACGACGAGCGTCTGGCCGGCGACCGTGACCACCATGCCGTCGAGCACGGCAAGGGTGAGCGGCAGGCTCATGGTGAAGACGGAGCCCTGCCCCGGCTTCGAGGAAATCGAGATGCGGCCGCCGAGCGCCTGGATGGAGCGCTTGACGACGTCCATGCCGACGCCGCGGCCGGACAGGTCCGACACCTTGTCGGCGGTGGAGAAGCCGGCGTGGAAGATCAGGTTGTCGATTTCCTCGTCCGAGAGGTTCGCGTCCGCCGCGATGAGGTCGTTGTCGATCGCCTTCTGGCGCACCTTCTCGCGGTTGATGCCGGCGCCGTCGTCGGCCAGCTCGATGACGATGCGGCCCGAGCGGTGCTTCGCCGTGAGGCGGACCGTGCCTTCCGGGTTCTTGCCGAGGGCTTCGCGCTTCTCCGGCATTTCCAGGCCATGGTCGACCGCATTGCGGATCATGTGCGTCAGCGGCTCGGCGAGCTTGTCGATGACGGTCTTGTCGACTTCGGTGTTCTCGCCTTCCGTGATGAGGCGGACCGACTTGCCGGTGATGTCGGCGATTTCGCGGACGGTGCGGGCCATGCGCTGGAAGACCGGCTTCACCGGCTGCGCGCGGATCGCCATCACCGAATCCTGGATCTCGCGGGTGAGCTGCTGCAGCTCCTCCAGGCCCATATTGATGGAGGACGTGCCGTTCGTATCGTTCTCGACGACGCTCTGCGAGAGCATCGCCTGGTTGATCACCAACTCGCCGACAAGGTTGATCAGGCGATCGACGCGGTCGAGATCGACGCGGATCGTCTGTCCGGCGGCGGTCTGGCTGGCCTGGGCGGCGCTGGCGGCCGAAGCGGCGGCCTTGGCATTCTCGGCGGCGCGGCCGGCGGCCTGGGAAACCTTGGTGGCGGTTTCGGCGGCAGCGACGGCAGCGGCGGCATCGCTTTCAACGACCGCCGGCTCGTCTTCCCCGCCGGCGGCGGAACCGCTTTCGTCGAGCATCGACAGGTCGAACGGCACGGGCTGCATCGGCAGTTCCTCGTCGTCCGTCACTTCGCCGACGACGTCCTCCTCGATGGTGCGGATGTCGAGATCGCAATCCCACTCGGCGAATTCGAAGACGGAGCGCACGCCGTCCTCGCCCTTGTCGGTGGTGACCGAGATCTTCCAGGAGAAATAGGCTTCCTCCGGGTCCATCTTGTCGAGCGGTGGCAGGCTGTCCATGTCGCAATAGACGCTCATCTCGCCGAGACGCGAGACGTCGCGCAGGAGGAGCACCGCCTCGTTGCCCTTGGCGTAGAGATCCTTCTTCGGCTTGAAGTCGATCTGGACGGTCGGCACATAGTGGCCGGCCGGCTCCTCGTCGAAATCGCCGAAGGAGAAGGGGATCGGCTGGAAGCCTTCATCGTTGACCGGCGGCTTCTCGATCACCGGCGCCGGCGCGGCCGCCTTGGGAGCGGGCTTTGGCGCGGGCGCCTCGGCGGCGGCCGGCACCTCGCCGTGGGCGAGTGCTTCCAGCTCGCGGATGAGGGTGCGGCTGCGGCCCTCGTCGACGCTGCCACCGTCGCGCGCCGCATTGGTCAGGTCCGCCAGAACGTCGGCGGATTTCAGCATGACCTTGAGGACGTCCTGGGTGGGCTCCAGCTTGTTGGATCGAACGCAATCCAGTGTCGTCTCGAACACATGGGCGAAGGAGACGAGATCGTCGAGGCCGAAGGCACCGGCACCGCCCTTGATCGAGTGCACGGCGCGGAACACGGCATTGACCGTTTCCGGGTCGCGATCACCGTCGTTCAGCTTCAAGAGACCGGATTCCAGTTCGGCGAGCTGCTCCTCGCACTCCTGGAAGAAGATCTCCTTGATTTCGTTCATATCCATCGGGAGTAATCCTGGACTAGTGATTTTAGGCGGTTACGCGCTCGATTGCATCGATCAGCTTGGTCGGATCGAAAGGCTTGACGATCCAGCCCGTCGCGCCGGCCTGGCGGGCGCGGTTCTTCTTCTCCGCGTCGCTTTCGGTCGTCAGCACGAGGATCGGGATCGCCCGGTACTTCTCGTTGCGGCGCACGCCCTCGATGAAGCCGAAACCGTCGAGGCGCGGCATGTTGATGTCGGTGACGATGACGTCCGGGTTGGCGTTTTCCAGAACTTCCAGCCCTTCCACGCCGTCTTCGGCCTGGATGGTCTCGAAGCCCGCATTGTTGAGCGTGACCAGAAGCATGTTCCGGATGGTCCGGGAATCATCCACGGTCAGGACCTTTTTCTTCATTGCCTAGCCTCCTGTGCCAGCAAGTGATCAATATTCACACCGATAAGTTGCATTGTCTTCATGAAAGGATCGGAAACCTTGCCGAAGGTGAAAGGCTGCTTGTCCTCTTCCCAGCTCCTGGCACCGGCCATCAGCACCTGGGCGCAGAGCGCGCCGACCCGTTCGACCGCCGAGGCGTCGATGACGAGCGGGTTGCCCTTGAGACCCATGAGCTGCTTGTGCAGGACCGTCGCCTCGTTGAGATCGAGAACGGGGGCAAGGCTTAAATCTTTCTGAGCGGCTTTCTTGCTCGCCATTACCGTGTTCCTTGTTTGAAACCGTGTCTGCGTCTGTCCAAAATCGCCGTCCCGCCCGTCGGAGCGGCAGGCGGGTGACTTCCTTCCGAAAGCCGGCTGCGGGCCGTCGAAAACCAGTGCCGTGGCCGTCTTGCCGCCATCTCAGCCTCCAAAGCCGGCGGCGCGGGCCGTCAGGAAATCGAGGGGAGAAGCCTGGGGTTCGGTGCGTTCGGGGGTCGCGCGTACTTCCGCCGGCGCGGGCCGTGCCGGGCGGCGCAGGTCGCGCTGCGCGGAAACATGGAATTCCCGGATCGTGCGGCCGAGTTCGAGGATGACGGTATGGAGGTCGCTGCCCGCCTCGCCGACACGAGCGGCATCCGCCGCGTCCGCTTCGAGCGCACGGCCGGTGCGGCCGATATCGGCCGTCACGCCGTCGAGCCCTTCCGCGTCGACCGCGCTCTCATGCGCAATGCCGGTGATCGCCTCGTTGATGCCCTCGACCTGGCGCACGATGTTGCCGATCGCGTCCTGGGTGCGGTGGACGTGCTCGACACCGGCCTCGACCTGCGCCTTGGTGCTCGTCACGAGCTGCTTGATCTCGCGTGCCGCATCCGCCGAACGCTGGGCGAGCGCGCGCACTTCCTGCGCGACGACCGCAAAGCCGCGGCCGCTGTCGCCGGCGCGGGCGGCCTCGATGCCGGCGTTGAGGGCCAGCAGATTGGTCTGGAAGGCGATCTCGTCGATCACGCCGATGATCTGGCCGATCTTTTCCGCCGAAGCCTCGATATCCGCCATGGCCGACATCGCTTCGCCGACGATGTTGCCCGAGAGCGCGACCGAGGCCTGCGTGGAGGCGGCCGCGGACTGCGCCTTGCGCGTCTCGCCGAGCGTCTGGCGTACGCGCTCGACGATCGCGCCGAGCGCATTGGCCGTTTCTATCAGGTTCGCCGACTGCTCGGCCGAGCGGATCGACAGCGCGCCGGCGCCGGAGGCGAGCGTGCCGACGAGACGATCGCCTTCGCTCGCGCGGTCCGCGGCGGCGGTGAGGCGGGACTGGATCTCGTCGAGCGCGCCGTTCAGCGTCTCGGCCATGTCACGCCAGGCCTCCGGCATCTCGCCGGAAACGCGGGCGGAGAAATCGAGCTGTGCCAGGCTGCGGATCGTCTCGCCGAAGACGCGGTCGAGCTCGGCGCGGTCTTCCCGCCGCTGCTCGCCGAGCGCCCGGTGGTGGGCGTGGCGCAATTCGTTGAAGCGCAGCGAAACGCCGATCTCGGCGTCCACCATCGCCGTGCGCAGGAAGGCGGAGATGAGGTCGGTCAGTTCCTGCCGGCGAGCCTTGCCCGCGCCGGGCAGGAGGGATTTCGGCCAATATTCCTCGATGAGGCCGCTGACGACCGTCTCGACGACGACCGAATGGCCGGCGATGCGCCAGCGCGGGTCGAGGCCCATCTGGCTCTCGCTGTCGGCGAGCACCTTCACCCGCTCCGCATAGAGGCCGTCGAACCGCGCGTCGGTCAGGACGCTCCAATGGGAGCTCTGGAGGTCGTGCAGGCGGTCGATCTGGCGCTCGCTCTGGAAATGGCGGGCGGCATCCGGGAAGGTCTGGAAACGCTGGAAGAGATCGCGCAGCGCCGTCTCGACATGCCGTTCGAGCGTCTGGCGGTGGCGGCGGAGCACCTCGCCCTGGGCAGCGTCTACGCCGGCAAAGCGCAAACGGTCGCGCAGGCTGGCCGCCTGTCCCGTTCGAGCCTGTTCTGCCGGCATTTCCTGCACCCGTATGCTCCCAAACCATGATGCCCGGCCGCCTTTCGGGCGGCCGCCGAATTCTCGCATGGAGAGAAGCTGGCGGCCCAAGCCGCGCTCGCGAGGCGGCGCGCGGCGCCACCCGTCGATCCATGATCAAATTCTGTGAAACTCGAATACCGGCTCGGATCCGGTACGGCGGTTCGGCATCATGCCTGGGTGAGAAACGGCGAATTTCCCATTCCGACGTGTAGTCCAATGTTTATGGTTAATTCCTTGCCTGAAGGTTAATGGTTCACGGCTTGCTTGTGGTATCGCTAAAATTAAAACGATCCGACGTAGCGTCAGCCTCGCGCAAGCTCGCGCGCGCAGGATGCGACCGTTGACTGACAATGATGTCAGGAGGAACGGGCAATGATTGTTCTGGCACTGGGCGCGACGATGATCGCAGCAGCGACGCTCGCCGCCATCTACCTACTTCTCGACATCGATGCGGAGCGCACCCCGGCCAAGGCCCGGGTGTTCTGAGCGACCTTCAGCCCTCGGCCGCAAGCCTTCGCCAGCGCGCCGCGTAATCCGCCGCGCCCTCGGGCAGATCGCCGTCCACCGAAACCAGCGCCGGCTCCGGTGCCCTTCCGGCAGCAAGGCAGGCGGCGCCGATGCTCGTGCCGGTCGCGCTGCCGCCGGCGAGCACCGCACGCCCCGTCGCGACCTTCAGCATCACCAGGAAGGCCCGGTTGGCGGCGAACGGCCCCTCGACGATGACGGGTCCGGCCGCGCCGATCAGGTCGAGGCAGGTCGCCGTCATCAGGGCGAGGTGGAAGGCGATGACGGCCTGCGCCGCCTCTTCGCTCAGTTCCTCGCGCGGCACGGTCCAAGTCGCCCTGCGGCCGGGGAACGGACCGGACTCCTGCGGCAGCGACGGCAACAGCATGGCGCCGCGCCGAAACACTTCCCCGACGGCAGAGGCCGGCAGGTCGCCGGACCGGCCGCCGAGCGTGGAAAAGGCACGGCCGCCCATGAACCGTGCAGACGGCACCGGCTCGCCGAGCGCGTTGACGTTGACCAGCGTGTCCCGTGCCTCGTCCAGCAGGACGGACCGTGCGCCCATCGCCATCACCACGACCCAGGTGCCGGTAGACACGACGGCATAGGGCGCGGCGCGCGTCAGCACATAGGGGAGCAGCGACGCGTTGGAATCGTGAATGCCGCAATGGACCGGCACATCCGGCCGCAGGCCCGTCGCCGTCGCGATATTCGGCCGGACCGGGCCGAGCACGTCGCCGGACTTGCGCACCGGAGGCATCAGCCTCGTCCAGCCCTCTTTTTCGACCAGGCTGGAGAAGCGGCCGTTGCGCGGTTCCCAGAGATCGGCATGACAGCCGAGCGACGTCACCTCGCTGGCGGCGACGCCGGTGAGGCGGAAGGACCAGTATTGCGCGTACATCAGCAGCCAGCGAACCTTGCCGAACGCATCCGGAAACGTCTTCGACTGCCAGTAGACTTGCAGGCCCGCATTGAGCCCGACGGGCAGGACGGGCGTGCCGCTGTCTTCGAAACGCGGCCGGATGGTCCCGTACGCCTCCGCCAGCGCCTGCGGGCCGTCATGCTCATAGTCGAGCACCGGCAGGACGAGATCGCCGTCTTCGCCGACCAGGGCAGCCGTGGCCCCGTGCGTGGTGACGGAGATGGCGTCGACCGGGCGCTCCCGGCTGAGCGCGGCGAGGCTTTCCAGAATGAAGGTCCAGAGTTTCTCCGTGTCGAAATGCGGATAGGGTGCGGCGTTCACCACGCCGTTCGGCATGGTGCGGGCGGCGACCTCACGAAAATCCCCGCCATCGACGAGCACGACCTTGGCGTTCGTCTTGCCGATATCGATGACGGCGATGGTGTTCATCGGCTCATTCCATATGGAAGACGGTGAGGAGCGGCACGGCGACGGGCTCGTTGTCCGGCTTCGTCTCCATGATATCGGCCATATGGGCCCACCAGCGCTGCATGACGGGATGGTTCGGCAGGTCCGCCATCGTGTGGTCCTCCCGCCGCCGGAGCACGCCGAAGAGCAGGTTCGTTTCCTCGTCGAGATGGATGGAATAGTCGGAAACGCCGGCCTCCCCCAGAAGCGCCGAGAGTTCCGGCCAGATCGCATCGTGCCGCGCCCTGTATTCGGCCGCCATGCCGGGGTTCAGCCGCATGCGGAAGACGTATTTCTCCATGGCTCAACGGCTCCCGCGGAAGCGCCGGTAGAGGATCGGCAGGGCGATGACGGAGATCAAGAGCAGGCCGATGAAGATCGACATGACGATGCCGGGCACATTCAGGAGGCCGAAGCCGAAGGTGACCATGCCCATGATCAACGCCGCCAGCACCACGCCGGGGATGGTGCCCGAACCGCCGAGGATATTGACGCCGCCGAGCACGACCATCGTCACCACCTCCAGCTCCCAGCCGAGCGCGATGGAGGGGCGTGTCGAGCCGAGGCGTGCGGTGAGGCAGATCGAGGCGACCGCCGCCATCAGGCCGGTCAGCAGGAAGAGCACGAACTTCACCCGGCCGACGCGGACACCGGAGAAGAGCGCGGCGGTCTGGTTGTTGCCGATGGCATAGACGGCGCGGCCGAAATTCGTCTTGTGGAGGACGACGCCGTAGATGATGGCCAACGCCAGGAACAGGCAGAATTCGAAGGAGAACACCCACCAGACATAGCCCTGCCCGAACCAGGAAAAACTGGCCGGATAGCCGGTAAACGCCTGGTCGCCGAGGATGACGAAGGAGAGGCCGCGGAAAAGGCTCATCGTGCCGATGGTGACGACGATGGACGGCAGGCCGAGGCCGGTGACGAGCAGGCCATTGAAGGCGCCGCAGAGGAGGCCGGTGGCAAGGCCGATCAGAACCAATGCGGGTGTATCGAAGCCGAGCTGCACGGCATAGCCCATCACCGTGGAGGTGAGCGCGATGACCGAGGCGACGGAAAGGTCGATCTCGCCGGAGATGATGACCAGCGCCATAGCGAAGGCGATCATCGCCTTTTCGGTGAAATTGAAGGTGGCGTCGGACAGGTTCCACGGATCGAGGAAATAGGGCGAGGCGAAGGAATTGACGAGGAAGATCGCCAGCGCCACGGCGACGAGCAGCGTCTCCCAGCTCTTCACCAAGCGCGCGCCGCGCCCTTCCAGCCGATCGGGGATATGGCGTGCAACCATCTGGGTCTCAGCCATGGGCCGTCTCCGCTTTCCTGAGGATCACCCGGCCCTTGCGCTTTTCGGCTCTGGCATTCACGGCGACGGCGATGATGATGACCGTGCCGGAAATCGCCATCTGGGCGAAGGGCGAGATGTTGACGACCGGCAGCGCATTCTTGATGACGCCGAGGAAGAGCGCGCCGAGCACTGCCCCGCCGACCGAGCCGATGCCGCCGGCGATCGACACGCCGCCGATGACGCAGGCCGCGATGATATCGAGCTCGAAGCCGGCCGCGATATCGACATAGGCGACCGCATAGCGCGAGACCCAGAGATAGCCGGAAAGCCCGGCCAGCGTGCCGGACAGGCAATAAGCGAAGAAGCGCGTGCGGCCGACATCGATGCCGGTATAGACGGCGGCATGCGGATTGCCGCCGACGGCGAAGAAGGCGCGGCCGGGCGGCGTCAGGCGCATCACCACCACCATCAGCGCGATGATGACCAGCGACAGCCAGGAGAGCAGCGGGAAGCCGAGGAACGCGGTGCGCGGCAGCGCCTTGAACGCGTCGCTCATCTGGTGCGCGTTGATCCAAGCGCCGCCGGAGAGAAGGAAGATCAGGCCGCGATAGATGGTGAGCGTGCCGAGCGTGACGACGATGGGCGGGATATCGAGCTTCCAGACGAGGAGGCCGTTGATCGCGCCGAGCACGGCTCCGAGCGTCATCGCGACGAGGATGATCAGCGGGATCGGCAGGCCGGGCATGGCGGCGTTCAGCATGGCCGCGACCATGCCGGAAAGCGCGAGGTTCGCGGCCATGGACAGGTCGATGCAGCGCGTCAGGATGACGGCCATCTGGCCGAGCGCCAGGATGATCAGGATCGACGTGTCATTATAGACATTGGCGAGGTTGCGCGGCGTCACGAAGGGCGGGAAGCGCAGGGCGATCAGCGCCACCAGCAGGGCGATCGCCACGACCAGCAGCATTTCGCGGTTCTTCAGCAGGACCTTCATCAGGCGGCCTCCTCGATGCCGGCGGCGGCGCGCACCAGCTTTTCCGCCGTCAGCTCCGCCCGCTCGAAACGGCCGGCGATGCGGCCTTCGCGCATGACGATGACCCGATCGGCCATGCCCATGATCTCGGGGATTTCCGAAGACACCATGATGACGCTGAGGCCCGAG
Source organism: Shinella yambaruensis (assembly GCF_050859155.1). Taxonomy (NCBI): domain Bacteria; kingdom Pseudomonadati; phylum Pseudomonadota; class Alphaproteobacteria; order Hyphomicrobiales; family Rhizobiaceae; genus Shinella; species Shinella yambaruensis. Next base: position 334,389 of record NZ_CP150638.1, on the reverse strand, counting down.
GCGGCAAGCTCGCTCATGAAGGCGTGCACCGCGGCCTTGGAGCCGATGTCGATACCCTTGGTCGGCTCGTCGAGGATGATGACCTTCGGCCGTGTGGCCAGCCACTTGGCGATCACCACCTTCTGCTGGTTGCCGCCCGAAAGCGTGCCGACATCCTGGTCGAGCGAGGCGGCGCGCAGATCGAGGCGCGACGTATAGTCCCGCGCCAGCGCGAATTCCTCCGCCATGCGCAGGAAACCGGCGCGCGAGGTGCGCGAGAGCGAGGGCAGCGTGACGTTCTGGAAGATCGGCAGGCCGATGATCGCGCCCTGCCGGCCGCGCTCCTCCGGCACATAGACGATGCCGGCCGCAATCGCCTCGGCCGGCGAGCGGATGACCTTGATCTCGCCATGCAGCTTTATCGCGCCGGCCGATGGTTTCGTGATGCCGATCAGCGATTGCATGAATTCCGAGCGCCCCGCGCCGACGAGGCCATAGAAGCCGAGAATCTCGCCGCGGCGCAGCTCGAAATGGATGTCCTCGAATTCCGTCGGGTGGCGATAGCCGGAGACGGTGAGAACAGGCTCGCCGATGGCGACATCCTGCTTCGGGAAAACCTGGCCGACATCGCGGCCGACCATGAGGCGCACGAGATCGTCCTGCGTCGTCTCAGAAATCAGCCCCTCGCCTACCATGCGCCCGTCGCGGAAGACGGTGTAGCGGTCGGCGATGCGGAAAATCTCGTCGAACTTGTGGGAGATGAAGAGGATCGCCTTGCCGTCCGCCTTCAGCCGGTCGACCAGCTCGTAAAGCTCGTGGATTTCCTTGTGCGACAAAGCCGCCGTCGGCTCGTCCATGATGACGACGCGGGCGTCGATGGAAAGCGCGCGGGCGATGGCGACGAGGTGCTTGCTGGCGATGCCGAGGTCGCGCAAGCGGATCGACGGGTCGAGATCGGCCCCGACGCGGGCGAGCAGCGCTCGGGCGTCGGCGTTCATTCGTCGCCAGTCGATGAGGCCGAGGCGGGTGCGCGGGGCGTGGCCGAGAAAGATGTTCTCAGCAACGGACAGTTCGTCGAAGAGCACGGTTTCCTGATGGATCGCGGTGACGCCGGCTTTCGCCGCCGCATTGGCGGTGGGGAAATGGGTCTCCGCGCCGTCGACGCGGATGCTGCCCTCGTCCGGCTGGTAGATGCCGGTGAGGATCTTCACCAGCGTCGACTTGCCGGCCCCGTTCTCGCCGACCAGCGCCGTCACCGAGCCCGGATAGAGCGCGAGCGAAACCTCGCTGAGCGCGCGCACGCCGGGGAAGGTTTTCGAGATCCCTTCGAGCGCGATGGCGGGCTTCATCCGCGATGTGGTCGTGTCCTGCAGCAAGTCGTCGTCCACCGGTTGGGTTCATGAGCTCGATAGCGGGCAATGCGGGCTCGGCCGCCCCTCACCCTGGCCCTCTCCCCGCAAGCGGGGAGAGGGAACGGAGGCGTTGCGGCACGTCTCCTTCTCCCCGCTTGCGGGGAGAAGGTGGCCGGCGGGCCGGATGAGGGGCTTCGTTCCGCTCAGCAACGCCAGATCAGAAGATCTTGGCGAATTCCTCGACATTCGAGGCATCATAGACGAACGGATCGGCCATCGCGCCTTCGTTGTTGTCGTCGAGCTTCACCGTGCCCATGCGGCCCATCTTCAGCTCCGCGCCGGGCTTGGCTTCCGCACCGCCGATCAGGTCATAGGCGATCATCGTCGCCGAATAGCCAAGATCGATCGGGTTCCAGATCGCGAAGGATTTGGACGCGCCCGACTTCACATGGCCGGCCATCTCCGAGGGAAGGCCGAGGCCCGTCACATTGATCTGGCCGATCTTGCCGGCATCGGTGACGGCCTGCGCGGCGGCGACGATGCCGACGGAGGTCGGCGCGATGATCGCCTTCAGGTTCGGATGCGACTGGATGAGGCCCTGCGTCTCGCGATAGGACTTGTCGGCAAGATCGTCGCCATAGACGGTGGCGACCACGTTGATGCCCTTGTAGTTGGGCAGCACCTTGTTCATCTCTGCGATCCAGGTGTTCTGGTTCGTCGAGGTGGCGGTCGCCGAGAGCACGGCGACGTCCCCGCCTTCGGGCAGGTTATCGGCGGCGAGCTTGATGATCATGTTGCCGATCAGCGGGTTCGATGACGGGTTGAGATGCATCGAACGGCCCTCGGGCGCGACGCCCGAATCCCACGAGATCACCTTGATGCCGCGGTCCATCGCCTTCTTCAGGGCCGGCACCAGTGCATTGGTATCGTTCGCCGAGACGGCGATGGCATCGACCTTCTGGGCGATCAGCGAGTTGATCACCTCGATCTGGCCTTCGGCGGTCGTCGTCGTCGGGCCAGTATAGATGACCTCGACGTCGCCGAGTTCCTTGGCGGCCTCCTGTGCGCCCTTGTTGGCGGCCTCGAAGAAGCCGATGCCGAGCGCCTTGACGACGAGGGCGATCTTCTTGGTTTCCGCCTGCGCGGTGTTGGCGATCAGCGCGACCGAAACGGCCGCCGTCACAAGCAATGTCTTCAGGATTTTCACGACGTCTCCTCCCAGTGAAATCCATCGGCCTCACGCCGATGAGGGTGCATTCCCAGTCTTGGCGTCGGCCTGAACGTTCGCGACGATCAGGTTGACGCCGGCCTCCTCCAGCATCGCGGCATCCCTGTCCTCGATGCCCGAATCCGTGATGATGGTGGCGATGCGCTTCAGCCCGCACAGGATGAGGCTGGAGCGCTTCTTGAATTTCGTGGAATCGACCAGCACGACGAGTTCGTCCGCCTGGTCGATCAGCTTCTGCTCGGCCTGGATCAGCAGCGGATCGGCCTCCATCAGGCCGAGCGGCCCGAGGCCCTGCGCACCCATGAACATGCGGCGCGCATAGAAATTGCGCGTCACGTCATTGTCGAAGGGGCTGAGCACGATGTTCTGCTCGCGGTAGATCGTGCCGCCGGAGAGCATGATCGTGTTCTTCGAGTGCTTCAGCAGGTGCTCGGCGATGTTGAACGAGTTGGTGAAGACCTGCATGCGGCGGTTGGTCAAAAAGTGCACCATCTGGAATGTGGTGGTGCCGCCGTTGATGATGATCGGGTCGCCATCCTCGCAGAGCGCGACCGCCTCCTTGGCGATCGCCTGCTTCTGGCGGGTGTTGAGCGTTTCGTTGACCGTGAAGGGCCGGCCGGCAAGGCCGACGAACTGCGGCGGGTGCAGCGCCTCCGCCCCGCCGCGCACCCGGCGCAGCTTCTTCTGCACATGCAGCGCCGCGATGTCGCGCCGGATCGTCGCTTCCGAACTGTCGGTCAGGTCCACCAGCTCGGGCACGGTGGCGACCGGCTTTTCCTGAACCGCGGACAGAATGATCCGATGTCTTTCCTTCTCGTGCATGGCTCCTCCAGTGCTGGCAATGCTTCCATCAGGAACGCGCAATGTCAATCATGATCAATCATATTTTTTCATTGTGCAGCGCAATATGATTGTTCTTGATCGTTTATGATTGACATCGGCGATGCTCTCATGTGATCTGAAAGCATGCCTTCAAGCGCGGCGATAGCCATGCGCATGAGAAACACCGGGAGGAAATGCCGATGCTGGAGACGAACCGGGGCGCACGCCTTGCCAACCTGTGGGACGATGCCAAGGCGTCGACCATGCGCGAATCCGAGCGGCTGCTCTATCGCTCCAACCTGCTCGGTTCCGACAAGCGCATCACCAATTACGGCGGCGGCAACACGTCCGCGAAGGTGATGGAGACGGACCCGCTCGGCGCGGGCGAGGTCGAGGTGCTCTGGGTGAAGGGGTCGGGCGGCGATGTCGGCACCATCAGGATGGATGGATTCGCGACACTCTACATGGACAAGCTCAATGCGCTGAAGGGGCTTTACCGCGGCATCGCGCATGAGGACGAGATGGTGGGCTACCTGCCCCACTGCACCTTCAACCTCAACCCGCGCGCCGCCTCCATCGATACGCCGCTGCACGCCTATGTGCCGAAAAAGCATGTCGACCACATGCACCCCGACGCGATCATCGCCATCGCCGCGGCGAAGAACTCCCGGGAGCTGACGCAGAGGATTTTCGGCGACGACATCGGCTGGCTGCCCTGGAAGCGGCCGGGCTATGAACTTGGCCTGTGGCTGGAAAAGTTCTGCCTGGAAAATCCCGGCGCGCGCGGCGTGGTGCTGGAAAGCCACGGCCTCTTTACCTGGGGCGATACGGCCAGGGAATGCTACGAGACGACGATCGAGATCATCAACAAGGCGATTGCCTGGTTCGAAGAGAACAATACCGCGCCTGCCTTCGGCGGCGCGGTGAAGCCGGTGCTTTCCGCCAATGAACGCCGGGCCATCGCGGAAAAGCTGATGCCGGTCATCCGCGGCATGATCGGCCGGGATGAGAAGAAGGTCGGCCATTTCGACGACGGGGAAGCGGTGCTCGATTTCGTGACCTCGAAGAACCTTGCGCCGCTTGCCGCGCTCGGCACGAGTTGCCCGGACCATTTCCTGCGTACGAAGATCCGGCCGCTGGTCGTCGATTTCGATCCGGCCGCGCCGGACATCGAAAAGACGCTGGCCGGCCTTTCCGACGCCATCGCCGCCTACCGCGCCGACTACGCGGCCTATTACGAGCGCTGCAGGCGGGACAACAGCCCGGCCATGCGCGATCCGAACGCGGTCGTCTATCTCGTGCCCGGCGTCGGCATGATCACCTTCGCCAAGGACAAGGCGACGGCGCGCGTTTCCGGCGAGTTCTATGTCAACGCCATCAACGTCATGCGCGGCGCCTCCGGCGTCTCCGACTATGTCGGCCTGCCGGAGCAGGAAGCCTTCGACATCGAATACTGGCTGCTGGAGGAGGCGAAGCTCCAGCGCATGCCGAAGCCCAAGAGCCTTGCCGGCCGCATCGCGCTCGTCACGGGCGGGGCCGGCGGTATCGGCAAGGCGACGGCGGACCGGCTGATGGCGGAGGGCGCCTGCGTGGTGCTCGCCGATATCGACGAGGCGGCGCTCGCCGCGGCGGAAAACGAGCTCGCTGGCCGCTACGGCAGGGATGTCGTGCGCTCCGTCTCCATGAACGTCACCGACGAGGCGCTGGTAGCGAGGAGCTTTGCCGATACGCTGGTGGAATTCGGCGGCCTCGACATCCTCGTCTCCAATGCCGGCCTCGCCTCCTCGGCTGTGATCGAGGAGACGACGCTGGACCTGTGGAACAAGAATATCGGCATTCTCGCGACCGGCTATTTCCTCGTCTCGCGCGAAGCCTTCCGCATCTTCCGCCGGCAGAAGGCGGGCGGCAACGTGGTCTTCGTCGCCTCCAAGAACGGCCTTGCCGCCTCCCCCGGCGCTTCGGCCTATTGCACGGCGAAGGCCGCCGAAATCCATCTCGCCCGGTGCCTGGCGCTGGAGGGCGCCTCCGAACAGATCCGCGTCAACGTGGTGAACCCGGACGCCGTGCTGCGCGGCTCGAAGATCTGGACCGGCGAATGGAAGGAGCAGCGCGCCGCGACCTACAAGACGGACGATCTGGAGGCGCATTACCGCGAGCGCTCCATGCTGAAGCTGTCCGTCTTCCCGGAGGATATCGCGGAAGCCATCTATTTCCTCGCCTCCGACATGTCGGCGAAATCGACCGGCAACATCATCAATGTCGACGCGGGCAACGCCCAGTCCTTCACGCGCTGAGGAGATCCCGATGACGATGATTTCCGAAGACTTGGTCGCGCGCGAGAACCAGAAACGTCTCGCCTACCTCAAAAGCGACTACGACCATCTCGGTGCGCAGCTTTCCCGCCGCGGCGTCGATATCGATGCGGTGAAGCGGAAGGTCGCAGCCTATGCGGTGGCCGTGCCCTCCTGGGGCGTCGGCACCGGCGGCACGCGCTTTGCGCGCTTTCCCGGCGAGGGCGAGCCGCGCAACATCTTCGACAAGCTGGAGGACTGCGCGGTCATCCAGGAGCTGACGCGCGCCACACCGACCGTTTCCCTGCATATTCCCTGGGACAAGGTGACGGACCTGAAGGAACTGAAGGAAAGGGGCAACGCGCTCGGCCTCGGCTTCGACGCGATGAACTCCAACACCTTCTCCGATGCGCCGCAGCAGGAACATTCCTACAAATACGGCTCGCTCTCCCATGCGAATGCCGCAACGCGCCAGCAGGCTGTCGAGCACAATCTCGAATGCATCGCCATCGGCAATGCGCTCGGCTCCAAGGCGCTGACGGTGTGGATCGGCGACGGCACGAATTTTCCGGGGCAGGCGAATTTCACCAAGAGCTTCGAGCGGTATCTCGATGCGATGAAGGCCATCTACAAGGCGTTGCCCGAGGACTGGCGGCTCTTCACCGAGCACAAGATGTACGAGCCGGCCTTCTATTCCACCGTCGTGCAGGACTGGGGCACCAACTACCTGATCGCGCAGGAACTCGGCCCGAAAGCCTGGTGCCTCGTCGATCTCGGCCACCATGCGCCGAACGTCAATATCGAGATGATCGTCGCCCGGCTCATCCAGTTCAGGAAGCTGGGCGGCTTCCATTTCAACGATTCGAAATATGGCGACGACGACCTCGACACCGGCTCGATCGATCCCTACCGGCTCTTCCTCGTCTTCAACGAACTGGTGGATGCGGAGATGCGCAAGGCAGACGGTTTTGCGCCGGCGCATATGCTCGACCAGAGCCACAATGTCACCGATCCGATCGAGAGCCTGATGCGCAGCGCCATGGAGGTGTGCCGGGCCTATGCGCAAGGGCTGATCGTCGACCGCGCGGCGCTTGCCGGCTACCAGGAGGCGAACGACGCGCTGATGGCGTCCGAGACCTTGAAGGCTGGCTTCCGCACCGATGTGGAGCCGATCCTCGCCATGGCGCGGCTGGAGACGGGCGGGGCGATCGATCCGGTCGCGACCTACCGCGCGGCGGGCTACCGGGCGAAGGTGGCGGGGGAACGGCCGGCCGTGGCGAGCGGAGGCGGCGGCATCGTCTGACGCCGCCGAAGAGAAGTTCTCAGACCCTCTTGCTTTCCGGGAAACGGCTGCCAGATTGGACAGGGACAGAACAAGACTGTCTAAGGGAGCATCGTATGGGCATTGAAAGCATTCTCGTTTTCCTCATCGTCGGCGCCATTGCGGGCTGGCTGGCCGGCCTGATCGTTTCGGGCTTCGGCTTCGGCCTGATCGGCAATATCGTCGTCGGCATCGTCGGCGCCTTCATCGCCGGTTTCCTCTTTCCGGCCATCGGCATCAGCCTCGGCAGCGGCATCATCGCCGCGATCATCCATTCCACGATCGGCGCGGTGATCCTGCTCGTGCTCATCAAGGTCATCAAGCGCGCCTGAACGCGCTTTTCGAAAACCGAAAGGCCGTGGCGATCCCTCGCCACGGCCTTTCGTTTCAGTTGACGCTCACCGGTTTCGAGCGCATGCGCGAGACCGTCTCGCGCTCGGCCCGCTTGCAGCGCATCGGCGGCAGGCCGCGATCCATCAGCGCCATGTCCTCCAGCACCATGTCGCCCATCTTCTTGAAGGCGCTGTCCAGCGCGCCGGCACGGTGGGCCGAGCGGATGAAGCCCTTCAGCCCGCGCACCGGATGGTCCGCCGGCAATGGCTCTTCCGGATAGACATCGCTCGCCGCGACGATATGGCCGGAAGCGACCGCAGCCATCAGCGCCGGGAAATCGACGACGTCCGCCCGGCTGAGCAGGATGAAGGCCGCGCCCCTGCGCATGGAGGCGAAGGCCTCGGCCCCGAGGAACCCCCTGTTCTCGCTCGTCACCGAGGCGACGACGAAGACGAAGTCGCTCATGGCCAGCACCTCGGAGAGCGAGGCCGGCTCGACACCGGCTTCACGCAGCATCGACGGCGGCAGCCAGGGGTCGAAGACGCGGATTTTCGCGCGGAAGCCCGAGAGGACGCGGTTCAGTGCCCGGCCGAGATCGCCGAAGCCGACGATGCCGACCTCGGAACCGGAGAGGAGGCGCGCGGACCGGTTGCCCTCCCCGCCCCACAATTCCGTGCCTTCGCGGAAGGCCACATCCGCATCGATGACACCGCGGGCAAGGTTCAGCGCCATGGCGAGGCCGAGTTCGGCCACCGGCTCGGCAAAGACCTGGCCGGTCGTCACGACATGGATGCCGCGTTCGAACAGGACCTCATAGGGCATGTTGTTGAGGAGGTTGCTCTCGACATTGAGGATCGCCCGCAGGTTCGGCATGCGCGCCAGCATTTCGGCGGAGAGCGGCGGCTGACCGATGATGTAGCGCGCTTCTGCGAGCACCGCGTCGCCGAGCCCGGCAATGTCTTCCGGATCGGCCTCGACGATGCGATAGGTCCGGCGCAGCTCGGCTTCCGCCGCAGTGGTGAAGATCAGGTCCAGCGTGCGCGGTTCGGGCGCGCTGATCACCAGCGGCAGGCTTTCGTCGGTCATGGCTCCTCCGGATGAATGGCTCCGGCCGGAACGGCCGGGAATGAAAGGACGCGCTACCAGTCGTAGCCGCGCAGGCTCCGCTCGCGCGACAGCGGCAGGTAGCTGCCGCTCGACGTGACGCCGCCGCGCGTACAATTATAGACGGTGCGGCCCCAGTGGCGCTTCGTGCTGTTTTCCGGCGCGGGAATGTATTGCGGCTCGCAGAAGACCTGGTCCTCGGCTTCGTGCTCCTCGGTCGTCACGACGCCGGGCAGGTCATGAAACACCTGTGCGCCGGCAACGGGGGCGAAGAGCAGCGCGGTGAGGGCGGCAAGGATCAATCGTTTCGTCATATCGTCTTTCGGCCGCAGGCCGGTCCTTCGCAATCCATAAAGAAGTACCGCAGGCCGGAAACATGCGCTATAGGCCTGCGGACACAGAGACAGCTTAGATGGGGTTTTTCATGGCAAGTGCAATCCGGTATCACGAAGGTGACATCTCGGCGGCGGATGCAGCCCGCTATACCGGCGCGATCGCCATCGACACCGAAACGCTGGGCCTCATCCCGCGCCGCGACCGGCTGTGCGTCGTGCAGCTTTCGCCCGGTGACGGCACGGCGGACGTCATCCGCATCGCCGCCGGCCAGAAGGAAGCGCCGAACCTCACCGCCATGCTGGAAGATCCGGCCCGCCAGAAGATCTTCCATTACGGCCGCTTCGACATCGCCGTGCTGTTCCACACCTTCGGCGTCACCACCACGCCGGTCTTCTGCACCAAGATCGCCTCGCGCCTGACGCGCACCTATACGGACCGGCACGGCCTGAAGGACAATCTGAAGGAAATGCTCGAAGTCGACATTTCCAAGCAGCAGCAGTCCTCCGACTGGGCGGCCGAGACGCTGTCGCCCGCGCAGCTCGAATATGCCGCCTCCGACGTGCTGCATCTCCATGCCCTGCGCGACAAATTGATGGCGCGCCTCGTGCGCGACGGCCGGCTGACGCATGCGGAAGCCTGCTTCGCCTTCCTGCCGACCCGCGCCAAGCTCGATCTGCTCGGCTGGGAAGAGACCGACATCTTCGCCCACAGCTGAGCTGCCCGTGCAGAACGGATGGCAGCACCAGACCGGGCCGACGCTGGAGCCGCTGCGCCGGCTGATCCGCGGCCGGCTCGAAACGCTCCCGCCCGGCCTTGCCGAGTTCATCCTGTTCGGGCTGAAACAGGCTTGGGCCTGCCTCTTCGGCGGGCTCATGCTCGGGCTGATCATCGCCACGAAACTCGTCTGGCAGCCGGACTGGCCGATCCACCGGTATGACGCGCTGTTCCTGATGGCGCTCGCCATCCAGGTGACGTTCCTCAAGCTGAAGATGGAGACCTTCGAGGAAGCGAAGGTCATCCTCATCTATCACCTCGTCGGCACGGCCATGGAGATCTTCAAGGTCCATATGGGCTCCTGGGTCTATCCGGAGGAGGCCGTGATCCGCATCGGCGGCGTGCCGCTTTTTTCCGGCTTCATGTATGCCTCGGTCGGCAGCTACATGGCGCGCGCCATCCGCATCTTCGACATGCGCTTCACCCATTATCCGCCCTTCTGGACGACGGCGGTGCTGGCAATCGCCATCTACGCCAACTTCTACCTGCACCACTTTTTCGTCGATATCCGCCTGGTGCTCTTCGCCGCGACGGTGCTCCTCTTTTGGCGCGTGCGCATCTATTACACGGTGGAGGAGAAGCCGCGCTGGATGCCGCTCGTCGTCGCCGCCTTCCTCACCTCCATCTTCCTCTGGATCGCCGAGAACATCGGCACGGCGACGGGCGTGTGGCTCTATCCGGGCCAGACCACCTGGCACATGGTGCCCCTCACCAAGCTCGGCTCATGGTATCTCCTGCTCTATGTCAGCTTCGTGCTGGTGACGATCGTCTGCCGGCCGCAGCCGCCCGATCCCCCTGAAAACCCGCGGGCGCAGGCTTAACGCGCGGTTAATCCCCTCCGACCTATTCTTCCGGCGAGACCGGAGGTTGCCATGTTGACACCCCTGCAGAGCGCGCAGTCCACCGCCGCCGTCTCGGCGATGCAGTCGATCGTCGAAACGCTTGAGGAGCGCCGCCGCGAGGAGGCCGAGAAGGCCAGCGGACGGCCGAAGGACGACGCGCAGAAACAGGCACCGCTGCGCTCCGACGACACGGCGCGGCAGGCCAATGCCCGCATCAACGAACATTTCTTCGGCAGCAATGCCCGCGGCGGGGAAACGCTCGCCAAGCTGATATCCCGCTTCAGCGACACGCTCGGTATCACCCAGCAGGATGGCGAGGGCGCCCGTGCCTTTGCCCAGCGCCTTGCCGACCGACTGGCGCTCGTCGACCAGGTCTCGCTTCCCGCCAAGGGCAGCACGCTCGACGTCACGCTCCGCGGCCTCGGCACCACGCTCACCGCCGTCAGGCAGGCCATGGCGGGCCCGTCGGACGATGCGGCGGCCAATCTCGTCGCCCGCCTTGCGCTGACCGCCGGCGTGACGCAGGGCGAGGGCGAGGCGGATGCCGATTTCGAGCAGCGCCTTTCCGGCATGCTGACGCGCCTCCGCGGCGAACTGCCGGAAGACGTGGCGACGCTCGAGAAGAAATCCGGCCTCACCGATCTCGGCCTCAAGGCGACCGATCTCATCGCGGCGATCCGCAATCCCTATGGCACGGAAGCCGGGCGGGTGAAGGATGCGCTTGCCGAGAAGGCCGAGGACGAGAAGGCGCTGACGCCCGAAATGCGCAAGGTGCTCGCCCGTCTGGAGGACGCGGCGAACCCGAAGACCATCGAGGAGCTGAAGCTCGACCGGATCCGGCGCGACCCGACCCGCATCGAGGATGCGGAAACGCGCAAGGAACGCGAGGAGACGATCCGCTCGCTGGAAGCCGGCGAGAAGCTGGAGGACGTGCAGGACCTCCAGGACGCGGTCGGCCGCGCCCATGCCGATGTGGCCAAGGGCGTGCGGGAGGACAAGCGGCGGGACGATCCGGCCGCCGCCGCGCTCGACACGATCCAGCTGCTCGCCGCCGGTGCCGAGACGACCCAGCTTGCCGACAAGGTCCCCGCCAAGACGGAAAAAGCCGGCGACGGCGAGGATATCCCGGCGGAAACGACGGGCGAGGCCGTTCGCAAGCTCGACGCAGCCGGCGTGCAGGAACAGGAAGAGCGCGAAGCGGCGCGCAAGGAAATCTTCGCGCTGCGCGTCGACGACAACGGCATCTACGATCTCATCACGCGCCAGATCGTCGCCCTGTAGTTTCAGGCCTTGCGCCTTACGATGCCGAGCCGGGCGATGACCTCCGGCGGAATGGCGTAGCGGCGGATCGCGTCCTTCTGGCTGCGCAGGCCGCATATTTCCCGCTGGATGAAGAAGGCCCAGACCTTGTCGGCCGCGTCGTTGAGAAGGTCTTCCCGCTCCGCCTCGCCGCAACCCGCGGCAAGGCGCCCGGCCAGCAGTTCCAGCGCCTTCTCCACCTTCAGCCCGTGCCGGCCAAGCGCGTCCGCCCGCTCCGACATCAGTTCGTATTCGAGGATATTCAGCCCCGTGTCCTTGCTGAAGGAGGGGGCGAGCGCCTGCGGCGGGCGAACCGTCATCTTTCGTCTCCAGTCATCGGACTCAAAGATGGCGCCCCGGGGGCCCTGCCGCAAGGCCTCAGGCGGCGCGGGCGCGCACGGCGTCGAAGGTCCAGTCGACAAGGAGCCTGCCGTCGCGCCAGACGGGCTGCAGAAGGTTCTCGCGGCCGGCGAGCTGGTCGATGCGCGCGGCCTCAAGCCCGCCGATGCCCATCACCACGGCCTGACGCCCGGCCTTGGAGGCCTTGAGGTTCATCGTCGCCGGGCGCTTGTAGACGTCGTGCCAGGCGCCGTCGGTGTCCTGCCTGGCATTGGCCTTCATGGCGAAGGAATAGGTGTCGCGGTTCACCTTCTGCAAGAGCCCTGCCCCCATGCCGAAGGCGATATTTTCCGCCGAGAAGCCGAAGGCTTCCAGCCGGCCGAGGATGAGGCCGATATCGGCGGGCGAGATGCCGTCGCCCTGGATGACGCGCACGCTGTTGTCCAGCACCTTGTAGCCCTTGGCGTTGAGATGCGTGCCGAAGGCATAGGCGAGCTGGCGCACGACCTGAACCGGCGTTTCCACCGGATCGCCGCTGTCCGGCCGAACGACGAGCGTGCCGCCGGCGGCCTTCACCCGGTCCTTCAACTGCTTGCCCCAGATCTCCGTGACGGCATTGTTGATGTCGTAGCTGTCGGACACGACCGCATAGAGGCCCTTCTCGCCGAACCGGTCGATCATGTTGCCATAGGCCTCCGCCTCGCGCTCCTGCCCCCAGGACGTCATGGTCGAATGCTCGGAGGCGGGGATGGAGAAGCCGGCCATCTCGGCACCGTAATAACGGCGCGCGAACAGCACGCCGCTTACCGTATCCGTGCCCATGAAGTTGACGAGATGCGCCGCCCCGCCGATGCCTGCCTGCTCGAAACTCGTCGTGCCGCGCGCGCCAAAATCGTGCAGGCGGAAGGGGAGCACGGCGGCCGGGTCCTCGCAGGTCTTTTCCAGGATCGGCCGGATGATCTCTCTCACCTTGCGCGAATTGGAGGCGACGGTGCTCGGATACCAGATGGCGCGCAGCAGCGCCGTCTCGACATAGGAGGTCAGCCAGTAGCATTCGGGATCGGTGTTCACCGCCTGCGCGACCGGCACGCCGCGGCGCACCAGCGTGCCCTCCGGCAGCGCCTCGATGAGCAGCGGCAGGAAACCGCCGTGTTTCGCGACGATATGCGTCCAGCCCGCACGGTTGAACGGCAGGCCATGCGCCGTGACGATCCCCTCGGCCTCGTCCACGTCCGCCATCGTCACCGGTTTCGACAGGTATTCCTTGAGGAACATCTGGAGGCCGAAGAACAGCACTTCCGCCTGCTCGGAATGGCCGCGCGCCTCGACATAGGAGGAGATGGCGCGGGTTTCCGGAGGGTATTGCAGGTAGTGGCTGAACTTGTAGCTGTCGGTGTTGAGGATGAGGTTGGTGAGGTTCATCGAGGGTCTCCGCCGCATCCGCGGCCGGCGAACGAGCGGCGGCGCAACAGTGCCGCGAAGATTTACGCGAGCCGAGCATAAGGGGCAAGAGCCGCCGCGCGGGACAATTCGAGGCGGCAATGCTGCATATGCGAAGCGCCGGCCGCCGCATTAGCAATTCGTTAACCATAAAATGCCAATTGTAACCTATGGAAAGTTGTTCGGAGTTCCGGGTTCGCCCGTCCGGCACAATCGAGTGGCTCCGTGCCTGCCGGGTTGCCCGCCGCCTCCCTCGTACCTGCCCGGTTCGCCCGGGCTGAAAGCTCACCAGCTCGCAGCGTCGCGCATGATGCGCCATCCGACGACCGATGGACCATTGGCAGGCCTTGTGATGCGGACGGCATCGGCAGGGAGAACAGGAGGCAGGCATGCTGCCGCGTTTGGCAATGACGACCGATACCATGCAGCCTTCCCTCGCCGTTCCGGCGGGCGCATCGGTCGAGGCCGCCGCCAGGCCGCAGCTTTCCCCCGCTGCCCTTACAAACCTGAGGGCCGAGGTACTGCTGCGCCTCATCGAGACCATGCTCAGGCACATGCCGCGCGCCGGGGAGACCAATCCGGGCCGCGACCTGATGGAAACGTTGCTCGCCGTGCTGAAGACCCTGCCCGGCCGCGAGGGCGGCGGCGGCCGCAAGCTCGCCGACCTTCTTGCCAGGCTGCCGCCGGAGCTTCGCCCGAGTGTCGAAAAGCTGATCGGCACGGTCCTCTCCTCCATGCCGACGCGCAGCCTCGTCGAGGTGGTGCGTCATCCGAACGGGCCGGAGGCGCGCAAACTCGCCGCCTTTCTTTCCGCAAGCCTCAAGGCCGATACGCCCGCCACCCTGCGCGCGGAAGACAAGCCACGGCCGCTCGGGCTGAATGCCCAGCAGCTTGCCGCCGTCGGCCGCCACAATCCGCAGCAGGCAGGCCAGCCGGCGCAGCTTCTCGGCGATATCCGTACCCTACAGACGATGCTGAAGCGCATCTTCGATTTCGACGGCGGCGGCAAATCGCGCCCGGCAACCACGCGGACGCTGGAAACGACCGCCAACCGGCCGGAGCTTGCCGCACCCAACCGGCTGCCGGCCGGGGAAAACGCCGCGCAGCGCAGCGGGCAGCCCATATCGACGCCCACGACCAGGGCCGACAATCCGCTGCCGGTCGAGATCGCGGAACCGGCGATCCGCCACGATGGCGGCGCCGAGAAGACCGAGACCACAACGCCGGTCGTGAGGCGGGACGACATGCCGGCCAGGACCCAGGTCGCCAATGCCGCAGGACAGGCACTTGCCCGCAGCGTGCTGCAGGCCGTCACCCGCGACATGGCGCCGGCCCTGCTGATGCCGACCGTCGCCCAGCTTCTGGAAAACCTGTCGCTGGAAGAGGCGAATTTCATCCGCTCCCTGCTGGAGCGCCCGCTTGAGCCGGTGAGCGAGGCAGAACTCGCCCTCTTGGCGACCGAGGGCAGCGAAAAGGGCGAGATGGCACCGGAGAGCGGCAAGGTCCGCACCGTGACGGCACAGGCGACGCCCGCCCTGCAGGAGGCGCACGCCGAGGCGGACGAGCCGCTGCCACTGCCGACACCGACGCTGCAGGCCCGCGAGGCGCTCCAGGCGGCCCTTGCGGATGCGACGCCGGAAAGGCTGCTTGCGGCAGCCATCCTGCGCGAGGGCATACCGCTCGCCTTCGTGCCCTATCTGCCGGCCGAAGAAGACCTCGACTGGTCCGAGGGCCGCGAAAGCGGCGAGGAAGACGAGACCGCGAACGAGGAGCATGGCGACGACGCGGAAGCCGGCGGCGAGGCGGGCGAGGACACCGCCTTCGAAGCCTCCGGCGAGGAGCCCGAGGCGGACGACATGGCAAAACGCCGCGAAAAGATCGCCGACATGGTCGGCGTCATCGAACCCGGCCTGGTCTTCTACCAGAAGCTCGGCGACTACTGGACCTGACCGGACCCCAAAGAAAAACCCGCGGAGAGCGATCTCCGCGGGTTCTTCATGTCGAGATAAGCGAACGCTTATTCGGCGCTGTTACGGTTCTTCAGAGCCGCGCCGAGGATGTCGCCGAGCGATGCGCCCGAGTCGGAGGAACCGAACTGTGCGACGGCTTCCTTCTCTTCGGCGATTTCCAGCGCCTTGATCGAAAGCTGGATCTTGCGATCCTTCTTCGAGAAGTTCAGGACGCGGGCATCGACGGTCTGGCCGACCGAGAAACGCTCCGGACGCTGTTCGTCGCGGTCACGCGACAGGTCGCCACGGCGGATGAACGACGTGATGTCCTCGTGGTTGACGAGACGCACTTCGATGCCGCCATCGTTGATCGCGATGACTTCAGCCGAAACGACGGCGTTCTTGCGCAGGTCGCCGGAAGCGGCAGCTTCGCCGACCGAATCACGGCCGAGCTGCTTGATGCCGAGCGAGATGCGCTCCTTGTCGACGTCCACATCCAGAACGACAGCCTTGACGACGTCGCCCTTGTTGTATTCCTCGATGACCTGCTCGCCCGGACGGTTCCAGTCGAGGTCGGACAGGTGCACCATGCCGTCCACGTCGCCGTCGAGGCCGATGAACAGGCCGAACTCGGTCTTGTTCTTGACTTCGCCTTCGACTTCCGTGCCGGCCGGGTGGCTGTGCGCGAAGGCCTGCCACGGGTTCTCGAGGGTCTGCTTGAGACCGAGCGAGATGCGGCGCTTCGTCGGGTCGACTTCGAGAACGACCACGTCGACTTCCTGGCTGGTGGACAGGATCTTGCCGGGGTGAACGTTCTTCTTCGTCCAGGACATTTCGGAGATGTGGATCAGGCCTTCGATGCCCGGCTCCAGCTCGACGAACGCACCGTAATCGGTGATGTTCGTGACCGTGCCGGAGATCTTCTTGCCGGTCGGGTACTTGGTGCCGATGCCATCCCACGGATCCGACTCGAGCTGCTTCATGCCGAGCGAGATGCGGTGGGTTTCCTGGTTGATGCGGATGATCTGGACCTTGACCTGCTGGCCGATGGACAGGATCTCCGACGGATGGTTGACGCGGCGCCAGGCCATGTCGGTGACGTGCAGCAGGCCGTCGATGCCGCCGAGGTCAACGAACGCACCATAATCGGTGATGTTCTTGACGACGCCGTCAACAACCTGGCCTTCTTCGAGGTTCTGGACGATTTCAGAACGCTGCTCGGCGCGCGACTCTTCGAGAACCGTACGGCGCGAAACGACGATGTTGCCGCGACGCTTGTCCATCTTGAGGATTTCGAAGGGCTGCGGGTTGTGCATGAGCGGGGTGACGTCGCGGATCGGACGGATGTCGACCTGCGAACGCGGCAGGAAGGCAACGGCGCCGTCGAGATCGACGGTGAAGCCACCCTTGACCTGGTTGAAGATGACGCCTTCGACGCGCTCGCCGGCTTCGAACTTGACTTCGAGCTTGGCCCAGCTCTCTTCGCGGCGAGCCTTTTCGCGCGAAAGCACAGCTTCGCCGAGGGCGTTCTCGATGCGCTCGACATAGACTTCGACTTCGTCGCCGACCTTCAGCGTGCCGTCCTTCGACTTCGCGCCGAATTCCTTCAGCGGGACGCGGCCTTCAACCTTGAGGCCGACGTCGACGATAGCGACGTCCTTTTCGATCGCGGTAACGATGCCCTTGGCGACATAGCCTTCGGCGAGATCGTTAGCGGCGAAGGATTCCTGCAGAAGGGCTGCGAAATCTTCGCGCGTGGGGTTTGCTTGAGACATTGAAACTCCTGGTGTGCCAAAAGGCACGGGCGCCGGGGGTTAGCGTTGATGAGGAACGAGGCTGTGTCCGCTGCTCTTGGGCAGCAAATCCGGCGCGGGGACAGGCCTTGTTCTATGCTGGCGCAATTCCGGATGGAAAAGCTAGTGCTTCAATGCGGCGTCGATGATCGACTTGGCCGCCGAAAACGCCGCCTCTATACCCATTTCCGAGGTATCAAGCAAGTGCGCATCGTCGGCCGGTTTCAGCGGGCTGTCCGCCCGGCCCATGTCGCGCTCGTCGCGCCGGCGGATGTCGTCGAGGACCGTCTCGAAATCGGCCACGCCGCCATTGCCGACGATTTCGTCGTAACGCCGCCTGGCGCGCACCTCCGGCGATGCCGTCACATAGAGCTTTACCGCCGCATCCGGGCAGACGACCGTGCCGATATCGCGCCCGTCGAGCACCGTGCCCGGCTCGCGCGCCGCAAAGCCGCGCTGCGCCTCGACCAGCGCGCGGCGCACGGACGGCATGACGGCGATCTTCGAGGCCGCCTCGCCGATCTCATGGGCGGACAGCACCGCCCGGTCGAGCCCGCCAAGATCGAGCGTGCGCGCCACCTCGGCCGCGACGGCCTCGTCATCGAGCGGCAGGCCACGGTCAATGAGCGCCTTCGCCGTCGCCCGGTAGGTCAGGCCCGTATCGAGATGATGAAAGCCATAATCCTCCGCAATGCGGCGCGACAGCGTTCCCTTGCCCGCGGCAGCGGGGCCATCGATGGCGATTGTGAAAGTCATTCCGTCACCTGAAAATGGATGTGATCGTCATGGCGTGCAGCCCGGCATCCCTGGAACCGCACGTTCGGATGGACAACACCGAGGCGCTGGGCCAGATGCGGCTCAATGAAAATCCGTTCCACACCGAATTCCGGTCCCTCCAAGGCAAGCCAGCGCAAGGCTGCACCCGTTCTCGCTTCGTCCAGCATCCACGCAGGAAAAAACCCTTGCAGAAACCCCATGTTCCACCGAAGTGTCAAGAGATCGTCACGTTCGGCGCAGGGCAACTGTGTGCCGGGCGCAGGCTCTTCGAAAGCGAAGTAGCCGATTGGTGAGCGTACGGCCCTGTTCAGCGGCGTCCCCTTCTCGTCGCGATAGTAAAACGCGATGTCGAGCTTCCGTCCGTCGTCGTGTGATAGATGGGGCAGAAGCGGGAAGCCGTCCAGGAACGGAAAATTGGCATCGAGAACAAGCGTGATAGTCCCGGGGAATTCCAGGTCTATGGCCACCGAGAGCGCTTCTGCAGCGCGTTTGGCTTCCATGGTGACGAAGTTCCGATTCAGGGCGCAATAAAGCGGAGACTGAATCTGCAAACTGCCGTCGCCAAAACAGGACAGCGGCACACGCCCGAAAAACGGTGCTGTAAACGACGCCGTGGTCGTAGCCGAAGCATACAACAGCAGGAAAACCGCAAGACGGGTCGAGCGCCGGGTGATCTCGCCCCGATGGGCCAGCCAGCGCCCGGCGAGGTATGACACTCCGCCAATCTGCGTGAGCGCGGTCAAAAGAGAAAAGACAAGCGCGATGCGCAATGCCCTCGCGCCTGTTCTTCTCAAGCCCGAAGCCCCTTCATTCGATATGCGCACCCAATCCGGTCATGAGGCTCATGAACTCCGGAAAGCTCGTGGCGATCATCGTCGCGTCATCCACCGTGACCGGGTTTTCCGAGACGAGGCCCATGACGAGGAAGCTCATGGCGATGCGGTGGTCGAGATGGGTGGCGACGGCGGCGCCAGAGGCATTGCCGAGGCCCTTGCCGTCCGGGCGGCCGCGCACGACGAGCGATGTTTCGCCCTCGTCGCAATCGACGCCGTTGAGCTTCAGGCCGACCGCGACGGCCGAGAGGCGGTCGCTTTCCTTGACGCGCAGCTCTTCCAGGCCGTTCATGACGGTCGTGCCTTCGGCGAAGGCCGCCGCGACGGCGAGAACCGGATATTCGTCGATCATCGACGGCGCGCGGTCTTCCGGCACCGTGACGCCCTTCAGCACCGAGGAGCGCACGCGAAGATCCGCCACGTCCTCGCCGCCGGCAAGGCGCGGGTTCAGCACCTCGATATTGGCGCCCATTTCCTGCAGCGTCAGGATGAGGCCCGTGCGGGTCGGGTTCATCAGCACGTTGAGGATCGTCACATCCGAATCCGGCACGAGCAGCGCCGCGACCAGCGGGAAGGCCGTCGAGGACGGGTCGCCCGGCACGTCGATCACCTGGCCGGTGAGCTTTCCCTGGCCTTCGAGGCGGATCGTGCGCACGCCGTCCGCATCCATCTCGACGGTAAGGTTGGCGCCGAAACCCTGCAGCATCTTTTCGGTATGGTCACGTGTCATGACCGGCTCGATGACGGTGGTGACGCCGGGTGTGTTGAGGCCGGCGAGCAGTACGGCGGACTTCACCTGCGCGGAGGCCATCGGCACGCGATAGGTGATCGGCGTCGGCGTCTTCGGCCCGCGCAGCGTGACCGGCAGGCGGTCGCCATCGGCGGACGTCACCTGCACGCCCATTTCGCGCAGCGGATTGAGGACGCGGCCCATCGGACGCTTGGTGAGCGAGGCGTCGCCGATGAACGTCGAATCGAAATCATAGACGCCGACGAGGCCCATGGTGAGGCGGCAGCCGGTGCCGGCATTGCCGAAATCGAGCGGCGCTTCGGGCGCGAGCAGCGCGCCGTTGCCGAGGCCGTTGATGATCCAGGTGTCGCCGTCCTTGCGGATCTTCGCGCCCATGGCCTGCATGGCCTTGCCCGTATTGATCACGTCCTCGCCTTCGAGCAGGCCCGTGATGCGTGTCTCGCCGCTGGCAAGGCCGCCGAACATGAAGGAGCGGTGGGAAATCGACTTGTCGCCGGGGATGCGGACGGTCCCGGACAGGCCGGAGGATTTGCGGGCGGTTGCGGGCCGTGCACTGGCGCCATGCGACATGGTCGTCTTCCTTATATACATCCACGGCTCCCCGGAGGGGATCACCCGGGGAGAACGCGGGCTTGCTACCACAAACGATTTAAAGCGTCATCATCCCGTCTGAGAAACTATCATCATGAGGTCTGCACGGCGCCTGCCCCAAGTTAGGCTTTGACAGGATTGCCCAAGACGATTATGGGGACCGGCTAATCATTTTACCGTTCAACGCGCCGGCCTCCCCCGGCCCCGCCGGAAACATACGGCACAGAGAAGGCTTTGACTGTGGCAAAAGCGGAACTCGGAACCAAACGCATCGATCCGGAAACCGGCAGGAAATTCTACGACCTGAACCGCGATCCGATCGTTTCCCCCTACACGGGCAAGTCCTATCCGCTCTCCTTCTTCGAGGAAACGTCGGCGGCGGCTGTCCTCGAAAAGGATGAGGACGAGGACGTCAACGAAGTCGATACGGAGAACACGGAAGTCGAGCTCGTTTCGCTCGAGGACGCCGACGAGGATGCAGCAGGCGGCGACGACCTGCCGGATCTCGGCGACGACGACGTTGAGATCGACGGCGACGAGGACGACACGTTCCTCGAGCAGGACGAAGACGACGACGATGAGGACATGACCGGTCTCATCGGCGTGACCGGCGACGAAGACGAAGCTTAAGATTTTGATTTTCCGGCCGGTTTCAAAAAAATCGGCCGGATTTCATTTTTCGGCTTGCCATCTCCGGAGACCGGAAGTAATAAGCCGCCACACCGAACGGCAACGCCGCTTCGGTTCCCGGAAACCGGCTCCGCCGGACCCGTTATGGGGCTATAGCTCAGCTGGGAGAGCGCTTGCATGGCATGCAAGAGGTCAGCGGTTCGATCCCGCTTAGCTCCACCAACCACCACCGGAAATTTTTTATATCATTCCGAGCGACGCCTACCTGCTTGAAGCGCGGGCGAATGCCTATTCCGCAGAACCGGTACCGTGGCGGGTCATGTCCATGAGCCGGCGCAGGAACGTCTTCCGGTCTTCCGGCGCGAACTGGGGCAGGCCGATGGCCTCGTTGAAATAGAGGCCGTCCACGGCAAGGCGGATCACCTCGGCATAAAAGTAGTCGAGGCCATCATCCTTCAGGCGGTCGGCCCACTTCGTGTTCTCCACGGCATAGTCGGCCAGGAGGTCGCGATCGGTCGCGATCCCGGCGATCATGGCGGCAGCGATATCGTCGGCGCCCTCGGCGGGAAAGCTCGTCGTGATATAGGCCCGCAGATAGGAGCCCGGCGCGGGATCGGCCGCCACCATCGCCATGGTCTTCTCCTCGAAGGAATCGAGGCCGGCGGTGATCATGGCGCGGATCAGCGCGTCCTTCGAAGAAAAATAATGCAGCAGGCCGCCCTTGCTGATCCCCGCCGCGGTGGCAACGTCGGCCAGCGTCATGCGGGTGACGCCCCGTTCCATCACGATGCGGGTCGCGGCGTTGACGATCGCGGCTCTGATCTCGTCCCCGGTCTTGCGGGTCTTTCGTGCCGGTTTTCCGTCCTTCATCGCCTGCTCACGCTCCATCATCCGCACCCTCTACACGAGACATAACAAAAAGCCCGGGCAGGAAAAGCCCATAAGGGAAAAATTCCGACCGGCTGGACGGATTTTTTTATAGACCGGCTGGACGGTTTGAAATATGGTCCGCCCCGGAGTGAGACATCAAAGGGAGAAATGACGTGCACGAAGCTCGATCCATCCTGCTGGCGGCGGCCGCGGGTTTTGCATCTCTTGTCCTGGGTCCTGCGGCCGGCACGGCTGCCCCGCTCGGCGATGCCGAGGCCCCGATCCGCATCGCGCTCAACGAGTGGACGGGCCAGAACATCACCGCGCATGTCGCGGGCCAACTGCTGGAGAAGCTCGGCTACAAGGTGCAATACGTCACCGCCGGCAGCTTTCCGCAATGGATCGGCATGCAGGACGGCTCGATCGACATGACACCCGAGCTGTGGACCAACAATCTCGGCGACATCTATCCGAAAATGCTGGAGGCCAAGCAGGTCGAACCCGTCGGTGACCTCGGCCTCAATGCCCGTGACGGCTGGGCCTATACGGATGCGACGCTTGCGATCTGCCCCGGCTTGCCGGACTGGAAGGCCCTGCTGGAGCCGTCCTGCGCGGCGGGGCTCGCCACCGCCGAGACGCTGCCGAACGGGCGCCTCGTCGACTATCCGGCCGACTGGGGCACGGCCTCGGCAAACGAAATCGAGGATTTCAAGCTGCCGCTGACCGCCGTGCCCGCCGGCTCGGAAGGCGCGCTCGTCGCCGAGTTGCAGGCGGCGGCCGCAGCCGACAAGCCGTTGCTGATGCGGTTCTGGGCACCGCACTGGCTGCTGACGCAGGTCAAGCTGAACTGGCTCGACATGCCGCCCTGCGATCCCAATGACGGCGCGCGCTGCATCCTTCCCTCGCCCGTCATCAAGGTTGTGCGCGCCGGCTTCGGCGAAAAATGGCCAGCCGCCTACGCTTTCATGAAACACTATCAGCTCGGCGCGGAAGACCAGCAGCAGATGATGTTGGAGATCGACCAGAACAAGAAGGAGATCGGCGCGGTCGTCGGTGCCTGGGTCGAAGCCAATTCCGCCCGCTGGTCGCCCTGGATCGACGAAGCCAAGAAGTAAGCGCCAGCATCCGCGGAGAACGGCCATGACATCCCTGTCCCTGCATCCGGGCGAGAGGCGCATCAAACTCGCCTGCCGGGATCTCTGGAAAATCTACGGCGTGCCGCTACGGGAGGCGGCACAGATCGCCCGCACGGGCGACAGGGCGGCCCTTCAGCGCGAAAGGGACGGGCGAAAGCCGCTCGCCGCCGTTGCCGGCGCGAGTTTCGACATCCACGAGGCGGAAATCTTCGTGCTGATGGGGCTTTCCGGCTCGGGCAAGTCCACCTTGCTGCGGTGCCTTACCCGGCTCATCGAGCCCTCCGGCGGCAGCGTCACCCTGGACGGCGAGAACCTGCTGGCGGCGGACCGCCGGCGCATGACCGAGCTGCGCCGCAAGGCGATGGGCATGGTCTTCCAGAATTTCGGCCTGCTGCCGCACCTGACCGTCCTCGACAACGTCGCCTTTCCGTTGCGCGTGCAGGGCATCGACCGGCCCACCCGCGAGGCGCGGGCGCGCGACATGACCGGGCTCGTCGGCCTCCGGGGGCGCGAGGACCAGTTCCCCGCCCAGCTCTCCGGCGGCCAGCAGCAGCGCGTCGGCATTGCCCGCTCGCTTGCCGCAGAGCCGGAGATCTGGTTCCTCGACGAGCCGTTCTCCGCTCTGGACCCGCTGATCCGGCGGCAGATGCAGGATGAATTCATCCGCCTGCAAAAAATGCTGCGCAAGACCATCGTCTTCGTGACCCATGACGTGCAGGAGGCTTTTCGACTGGCCGACCGCATTGCCATCATGCGCGACGGCGCGGTCGTGCAGATCGGCACGCCCGCCGAGATCGCCCTGGCTCCGGCCAACGACTATATCGCCGAATTCCTGCGTGACGTGCCGCTGCTGCGGGTGATCCGCGCGGCGGACGTGATGCGCCCGGCAACGGACGGGAAGCCGGCCCTGCCGCGGTTTTCCACCGAAGACGTCCTGGAAGACATCCTGCCTGTCCTTCTTGGCGGCGCGGCCGCAGCCGTCATCTGCGACGCCGCCGGAACGCTTGTCGGCGAGATCGCCGCGGCGGACATATCCGGCCTTTTCGGCACCCGGCGGGCGATGCCAGCATGAAGCCTGCAAGCCTGTCCTTCTCGGCGTCCGCCATGCTGGGAATGGTGGCGATGCCCGCCCTCGTGCTGGCGTGCCTTGCCGCCGCCAGGGTCGTGCCCGCCATCGCGACCTTTCCCGCCGGCTGGGTCATCCCGGTGCCGGCGGCGATCAACACGGTCCTTGGCTGGCTCGTGCCGGCTTTGCAGCCCGCAACGGGTCTTGCCAGCAAGGTTTTTGGCACGCTCCTGGACGCGCTCATCGTCACACTGCAGTTCCTGCCCTGGCCAGCGATTGTCCTTGCGGTCGCGCTTTTCGGTTTCAAGGCGGGCGGTGCGAGGCTCGCCGCCCTCGTCCTTGCCGCAGGCGCCTATATCGTGCTTGCCGGCTTCTGGCGGCAGAGCATGGTGACCCTCTCGCTGGTCCTCCTGTCCGTTCCGCTTTCGGCCCTGCTTGGTTTCCTGCTCGGGCTCGGCGCGTTTTTCCTGCCGCGCCTGCGCCGCGGGCTGGAGCTGGTCTTCGATTTCATGCAGACTTTTCCGGCCTTCGCCTATCTGCTGCCGCTCCTCCTGCTTTTCGGCTTCGGTCCGATCGCCGGGCTCGTGGCCACCGCGATCTACGCGATACCGCCCATGGCGCGCTGCACGCTCAGCGGCCTCGTCGAGGTCCCGCGCGAACGCATCGAGGTTGCCGAAATGAGCGGATGCTCGACCTGGCAGCGGCTGGTCTGGGTCGAGCTTCCCTCCGCCCGCCCGATGCTGGCGCTCGGCCTCAACCAGACGACGATGGCCGCTCTCAGCATGGTCATCACCGCCTCGATCGTCGGCGGCGTCGACGATATCGGCTGGGCGGTCCTCAGCGGCCTGCGCCAGGCGGATCTCGGCAAGAGCCTGCTGGCCGGGCTCGTCATCGTGCTCGTCTCCGTCGTGATCGACCGCATCACCGCCGGCCTCTTCCAGCCCCGCTCCGCGGTCGGCACGGGAAAAAACAGGCCCCGCTGGCGACCGATCCTCCTTGCGGCGGCGGCCGTGATCTCGCTCGGGCTCGCCGCGCGTCTTGCCGCTCCCGACCTCCTGCAGGGCTGGAACGAGACGCGCGGCATCGTCGATCTCGGCATGCTCAACAAGGCGCTGCTCGGTTTCGTGGCGCGCTACAGCGACCTGCTGGATGCGATCAAGAATGCGGTTCTCTTCTATCTCGTGCTGCCGCTGCGTGTCGGCCTTGCCGGGGCGGTGCTGCCGATGACCTGGGGGTTCTCCATGACGCCGGCCGTTACCGCCGCCTATGCCGTATTGGCCCTGCTTCTCGCGCTCCGGCAGATGGCGAAGGGCCGGCCGTCAGGCGCCGCGGCAATCCTCTGCCTCGCCGCGCTCCTTCATACCGGGTTCGTCGCCTTTCCCTGGCCTGCGGCGCTCGCGCTTGCCGTCTGGGCGGCATGGCGGACCGCCGGGCCACGGCTTGCGCTCTTCACCGGCCTCAGCCTTGCCTTCGTTCTGATGACGGGCCTGTGGATACCCTTCGTGAAGTCGCTCTATCTGGTGATCGTCGCCGTGGCGCTCTGCGCGCTGCTCGGCGGATTCTTCGGGGTGCTGGCCGCACGCAGCGATCGCTTCTCGGCCGTGCTGCGGCCGATCAACGACGCCCTGCAGACCATGCCGCAATTTGTCTTCCTCATTCCCGCCCTGATGTTCTTCAAGGTCGGCGAGTTCGCCGGGCTGATCGCCATCGCGCTCTATGCTGTCGTGCCGGCGATCCGTTATACCGAAACGGGCTTGCGCAATGTGCCGCCGACGCTGCTGGAGACGGGCCGGCAACTGGGCTGTACCCCTGTCCAGAGCACGCTTCTGGTTCAGGTGCCGACGGCCCGCCCGGCCCTGCTTCTCGGCCTCAACCAGGTGGTGATGGCGGCCATCACCATGCTTCCGATCGCCGCCACCGTCGGCACGTCCGAGCTCGGCCAGCAGATCTACATCGCGCTCGGCAAGGCCGATGCGGGCCTCGGCATCACCGCCGGCCTCGTCTTCTGCCTCCTCGCCATCAATCTCGATCGCATCCTGCGCGGCGTCGCCGGACGCCTGCACAGCGCGCAGTAACACAAAGGAAATCCCGATGCCCCTGTCCGAAAGCCATCGACTGGCTATGCTTGCACCGACGGCCGGCAAGCGCCGCATCGTCATCGATACGGACACCTTCAACGAGATCGACGACCAGTTCGCCATCGTCCATGCGCTGCTGTCACCCGAGAGCGTCACGGTGGAGGCGATCTATGCCGCCCCCTTCATCAACGAGACGACGGGCGATCCGGGCCATGGCATGGAGCTCAGCTACCAGGAGATCCTGGCGCTGCTCGAGCGCCTCTCCATTCCCCATGAGGGCCTCGTGCATCGCGGCGTCACCCGTTATGTCGGCCCGCAGAAGAAACCCGTGGACGCGCCCGCCGTCGACGACCTGATCGCCCGCGCAAGACGCTCGTCGCCCGACGATCCGCTGCACGTCGTGGCGATCGGCGCGATCAGCAATGTCGCGTCCGCCCTGCTTGCGGCGCCCGACATCATCGACCGGATCGTCGTCGTCTGGCTGGGCGGCCACGCCATCGACTGGCAGCACCAGGCCGAGTTCAATCTTGAGCAGGATGTCGGCGGCGTGCAGGTCCTGTTCGATTCCGGCGTGCCGCTCGTCCTCGTCCCCTGCGAGGGCGTGACGTCGATCCTGCACAGCACCGTGCCGGAAATCGAGCGCTATGTCGAACCGCAAGGGGAGATCGGCCGCTTCCTCGCCATGCGCTTCAAGAGCTACAGCGACGATCATGTCGGATGGGCCAAGGAAATCTGGGATATGGGCGCGACCGCCTGGGCGCTCGATCCCGCCTGGGCTCCAAGTGTCCTCATGCCAACCCCGGTGCTGACCGACGACATGCACTATGCCCTCGATCGCTCGCGCCATCTGATGCGCTACGTCTATACCGTGAACCGCAACCC
Organism: Shinella yambaruensis; assembly: GCF_050859155.1. Classification (NCBI taxonomy): domain Bacteria; kingdom Pseudomonadati; phylum Pseudomonadota; class Alphaproteobacteria; order Hyphomicrobiales; family Rhizobiaceae; genus Shinella; species Shinella yambaruensis. The sequence continues at coordinate 307,573 of NZ_CP150638.1, read as the reverse complement.
GATCATGCAGGACTTCATCGGAAAACTCGCCGCGTCCACGGCGGGATAAGGCGGATCGGCGCGACCAGCCGAATAGTCGGGAACCTGACCCAGCGATGCCCGGCACCACCCCTCGCACGCCGCGCCCTTAGGGCCGGAGCCTGCCGGTGAGGTGCGCCCCGGATCGATGGCGCACCCCTGCACCCGCCGTCAGATCAGGCATTTCAGGTCGAAGCCGGCATCCGCCACCTGCTCGGGCAGCGGCGAGCGGCCAGCCTCGATCAGGCGCTTGCCGACCATATAGCTGCGCGGCTCGCTCATGGCATCGACGGCAAGCAGCGCACCTTCCCGGAAATACCAGTGGGAACGTGTCTTCTCGCTGGCTCCCGGACGGACAACGACCCGGTCGAACTCACTGTTCAGCCCCGCGATCTGCAGCTTGACATCGTACTGGTCGGACCAGAACCACGGCTTCGGCACATAGTCCGCCTCCGCGCCCAGCATGTTGGCGGCGACGGCCTCTGCCTGGTCGATGGCATTCTGCACGCTTTCGAGCCGGATCATCTGGCCGCGGTACGGCAGGCGCGCGCAATCGCCGGCCGCCCATATCGCCGGATCGCTGGTCCTTCCCCGCGCATCGACGAGGATACCCCCGTCGCAGGCAAGGTCCGCCGCCGCTGCCAGCCCGTCATTGGCCGTCACGCCGATGCCGACGATGACGAAATCCACCTCCCGGCGCGATCCGTCCGACAGCGCCACCGAGATCGCCCCCTCGCGCTCCAGCCCGGCAAGGCCCGCCCCTTCGAGGATTTCGACGCCGTTGCCGGCATGGAGGTTGCGGAAATAATCCGAGGTCTCCGGCGCGGCGACGCGCTGGAGGATCCGCTCGGCGGCCTCGATCAGCGTCACCTTGAGGCCGAGCTTGGCCGCGACCGCCGCCGCCTCCAGCCCGATATAGCCGCCGCCGACGACCAGTACCCGCCGCCCCTCGCGGAATTCCGGGGCCATGCAGTCGACATCGGCAAGGTTGCGCACGACATAGACGCCGGGCAGGCCACCGCCGAGCGCCGCCGGCAGCGGACGCGGCGTCGCACCCGTCGTCAGCGCCAGCTGGTCGTAGGAAAGCACGTCCTCGCCGCAGCGGATCTGCCGTGCGGCGCGGTCGATGGCATCGACCTTCCGGCCGAGATGCAGGGCAATGTCGTTGTCGGCATAGAAACGTTCGGGCCGAAGGTGCAACTGCTCCAGCGTCATTTCCTTCATCAGGTATTTCTTGGAAAGCGGCGGGCGCTGGTAGGGGAGCGTGTTCTCCTCGCCGATGAGCGTGATCCGACCGCCAAAGCCGAGGCTCCGCAGCTTGGCCGCCAGCGACGAGCCGGCCTGCCCGGCTCCCAGGATCGCAACATGATTCATGCTTTCTCCCTCCCGTTGGAACGTTTGCGCAAAACCGCTTCGCACTTTTGCTGGAATTGCTCTAGGCGACCCTGTCCTGCGGCACCTCACCGCGGAAAAAGGCCTCCAGATTGTCGAGCGCCGTCATGCCCATCGCCTCGCGGGCCGCGCGCGTCGCCGAGCCGAGATGCGGCAGCAGCACGACGTCGTCGCGCTCACGCAGCGCCGCCGGCACGGCGGGTTCGAATTCATAGACATCGAGCGCCGCCCCGGCGATCCGCCGGTCGCCGAGCGCCCGGACCAGCGCGGCCTCGTCCACCACCTCGCCGCGCGAGACATTGATGAGATGCGTTTCAGGCCGCATCAGCGCGAAGGCGCGCTCGTCGATCAGATGGCGCGTTTCGCTCCCGCCCGGCACCGTCAGCAACACGAAATCCGCGCGTTTCAACAATTCGTCGAGCGGCACCTGCGTCGCCTCCACGCCCGGCACCGTCTTCGGCGAGCGATTGTGGAACAGCACGCGCATGCCGAAGCCGGCAGCAGCCCGGCGGGCCACCTCCTGCCCGATGCGGCCCATGCCGACGATGCCGATCGTGCTGCCGGACACGTCGTGGCCTAGAAGCTGCACGGGATGCCAGCCCTGCCAATCCCCCGAGCGCACCAGCCGCTCGCCCTCGCCCGCGCGGCGGGCGCTCATGAGCAGCAGCAGCATGGCGAGATCGGCGGTCGGCCCCGTGACGGCGCCTGGCGTATTGGTGACGGCGATGCCGGCGCTCGCGGCAGCCGCAAGGTCGATATGGCTGATCCCTGCCCCGAAATTGGCAAGGATGCGGCAGCGCGGTGCGGCAGCGGCCGCAAAGACCTCCCGCGAGAACGCATCGCCCAGCGACGGCAGGATCGCATCATATTCCGCAAGCGCGGCGGAAAGGTCCGCACCCTGCGTCGGGCCGGCATCCTTGCGGATCGTCAGGTCGAAGAGCACGCCTGCCCGCTCATGCACGCGGGCCGGCAGCGGCCGGGTGATCAGCAGGCGCGGTCGTTTCATGAGCTCCTCCAAGACCCGTTCAGGCCGTCCTCCCGGCAGCTTCGGCGTAGCGAATAAACATGATTAAAATCAAAAGTTTACCGCAACTCTCGAAAAGAACATACCAAATAGTTTGACCATTTGCTATGAGTTTGTTTATCTAAACCCGGAGGAAGAGGAGGAGCAAGATGGCGTTTCTGTCACCACGGGCATCCCTGACGGCATGGAGGCTTTTCGATGAAGCGCTTCTGGGCCGACTATTCCAGCCGCGATTTCGCCGCGCTCGACCGTGGGCGCCTCATCGCCGTCCTGCCCATCGGCGCCATCGAGCAGCACGGGCCGCACCTGCCCATGTCCGTCGACAGCTGTACCGTCGACGGGGTGGCGCGCCGCCTCGCAAGAGCCCTGCCGGAGGACAGCCCGGTGCTGTTCCTGCCTACGCAGGCCGTCTGCAAGAGCGACGAGCACATCGACTATCCCGGCACGCTCACCCTTTCGGCCGAAACGCTGATCCGCGTGCTGACCGAGATCGGCGCCAGCGTGGCGCGCTCGGGCGTGCGCAAGTTCGTCCTCCTCAACGGCCATGGCGGCAACATCCCGGTCATGGACGTCGTGACCCGCCAGCTGCGCATCGCGCACGACATGCTGGCCTTCTCGGTCAACTGGTTCGGCTTCGGCATGCCCGAGGGCATTTATTCCGATGTCGAGCGCACCCACGGCATCCATGCCGGCGACATGGAGACCTCGGTCATGCTGGCGCTCGACCCCGAGAACGTGGACATGGCAGCCGCCCGCGACTTCCGCTCGCGCGGCCAGGACCTTTTCGAGAATTTCCGCCATCTCGGCCTCAGCCGCGGCGCGAAGCCGGGCTGGAAGACGCAGGATTTCAGCACCGCCGGGGCCTGCGGCGAGGCGCATCTCGCCACCGCCGCAAAGGGCGAGGCGACCCTCGACCACGCCGTCGCCCGCCTCGTCGAGGCGATGGCGGATATCGACAGCCTGCCGGCCGACTGGCTGGACAGAAAACCGGAGTGGTAGGATGAACGCGGCAAGCCCCCTCTCCAACGCCGCCGGCCTGACCGACGCCCCCGTCCTCATCGACATGAAGGACGTCTCCAAGCGCTTCGCCAACGGCACCGTGGCGCTGCGCGGCATGTCGCTACAGATCCGCAACGGCGAGTTCGTCTCCTTCCTCGGCCCCTCCGGCTGCGGCAAGAGCACGGCGCTGAAGATGATCTCGGGCCTCCTGTCCTTCTCGTCGGGCTCGATCACCGTCAACGGCCATCCGGCCGGCGAAAGCCCCCATGGCAGCGATATCGGCTATGTCTTCCAGGAGGCGACGCTGATGCCCTGGGCGAGCGTCTTCGACAACGTCTTCCTTCCGCTGAAATTGCAGGGGCTCGGCAAGGGCGAGACGAAGGCCCGCGTGGAAGAGGCTCTTTCCATGGTGGGCCTCGCCAATTTCGCCCGTTCCTATCCGCGCGAGCTCTCGGGCGGCATGAAGATGCGCGTCTCCATCGCCCGCGCCATGGTGACGAAGCCGAAGCTGCTTTTGATGGACGAGCCCTTCGCGGCGCTCGACGAGATGACGCGCTCCAAGCTCAACGACGAGGTGCTGGGCCTCTGGCGCTCGCACGGGCTGACGGTGATCTTCGTCACGCACTCGGTCTTCGAGTCCGTCTATCTCTCCAGCCGCGTCGTGGTCATGGCCGCGCGTCCCGGCCGCGTGGTGCACGACATCGCGCTGCCCGGCGCCGATACGCGCACGAGCGCCTACCGCATGACACCCGAATATACCGAGAACTGCCGTCTGGTCAGCAACGCGCTCGAAGGGACCATGGACCATGTCGATCTCAACCATTGATCCGGCCGTTGCCGAAGGCGAAATCGTCGATCCGCGCATCCTCCTGGAGCAGCGGGAACGGCGCCTGCGCGTCATCATGCCCATCGTCTCGATCCTCGCGGTGCTGGGCCTGTGGGAATTCCTCGTCCGGTACAACGAGGTGCCGCATTACCTGATCCCCGCGCCGAGCCTGATCGCGAAAACGCTGGTGCAGGACTGGTCGTCGCTGATGCAGAGCGCGGCGTTCACGGTCAAGCTGACGCTGCTCTCGCTCAGCCTCGCCATCGTCGGCGGCGTGCTGCTCGGCATGCTCTTCGCCCTGTCGCGCACGGTGGAGATGTGTCTCTTCCCCTTCGCCGTCATATTGCAGGTGACGCCGATCATCGCCATTGCGCCGCTGATCCTCATCTATGTCAGCAACACTTTCTTCGCGCTGCTCATCTGCGCCTGGATCGTCGCCTTCTTCCCGATCCTGTCGAACACGGCGATCGGCCTGCGCAGCGCCGACCATAACCTGCGCGACATGTTCCGGCTCTACCAGGCGACGCCCTGGCAGCGCCTGCGCCACCTCCTGATCCCTTCGGCGCTGCCCTATTTCATGGCGGCGCTGAAGATCGCCGGCGGCCTGTCGCTGATCGGCGCCGTCGTCGCCGAGTTCGTCGCGGGCACGGCGGGGCAGAACACCGGCCTTGCCTCGCGCATCCTCGAATCGAGCTTCCGCAACGAGATCCCGCGCATGTTCGCCGCGCTGTTCCTCGTCTCGGTGCTGGGCGTCGGGATCTTCCTCGTCACGTCCTGGCTGTCGAACCTCGTGCTCGGCCATTGGCACGAAAGCGAAATCAAGCGCGAGACGTGAACCCCATGCGGACCATCGAGACCACCAGCCCCGCCGATGCCGGCGCCGGCGGCCAGCGCCTTGCGGGCGTCACCCTCGCCGGCCGGGAGGGGCACTGGGACATCGCCGTCAGCGGCGGCCGCATCGCGGCCCTCGCCCCCTCGGCCGGCCGGGGCGGCGGCCTCGTCCTGCCGCTGATGGCCGACATCCACACCCATCTCGACAAGACCTTCACCGCGCCCCGCATGCCGGCGCGCGCCACCTCGCTGTTCCACGCCATCGAGATGATGCAGGCCGACGCCGCGCTCTGGGATCATGCCGATCTCCGGCAGCGGGCGAGCCGAGCCCTCGACCGCGCCTATCGCCACGGCACGGCGCTGATGCGCAGCCATGTCGACTGGTACGGCGCGACGCCGCCGCCGGCATGGGCCGTGCTTCGTGAGCTTGCCGGCGAATGGCAGGGCCGCATCCACCTGGAGCTTGCCTCGCTGACCCCGCTCGACCTCTTTGCCGAGATTGGCGAGGCCATCGCCCGCGAGGTCAAGGCGGCCGGCGGGGTGCTCGGGGCCTTCATCTATCGCAACGACGACCTTGAAGCCCGCCTTGCGCAGGTCTTCGACCTCGCTGAAAAGCACGGCCTTCTCCTTGATTTCCACGTGGACGAGGGGCTGGAGGTCGAGGCGCGCGGCATCGACGCCATCGTGGCGGAGAGCGAACGGCGCGGCCTTGCCGGCCGGGTGCTGTGCGGGCACGGCTGCGCGCTATCGGTGCGCGATCCCGCCGAGGTCGCGGACGTTCTCGCCCGCGCCGGCGCGGCGGGCGTCGGGCTGACGGTGCTGCCCGGCTGCAACGCCTACCTGCAGGATGCGAAGGCCGGCCGCACGCCGCGCCTGCGCGGCCTTGCGCCCGTGCACGAGGCGCGCGCCGCGGGCCTGAAGGTGATGATCGGCTCCGACAATGTGCGCGACGCCTTCTTCCCCTTCGGCGACTACGATCTCTTCGACGCCTTCCGCGGCGCGGCCCTGCTCGGCCACCTCCAGCCCGAGGACTGGCTGGACACGGTGAGCGAGACGCCTGCCCGCTGGATGGGCCGGAGCCTTGCGCTTGCCGAGGGCGGCCCCGCCGATTTCATCCGGCTCGACGCCGAGGACCTTATCGATGCCCTGAGCCGTCCGCGTGCCGACCGCACGGTCTGGCGCAATGGCCGCATCCTGACCGACCACCAAGGAGAACAGACATGACCGGACACCGCGACTGGACGTCGATCAAGGCGGCGCTGAATGGGATCCGTGCCCATGACGACGAGAACTACATCGCCGCACGCTCGCGCGACTATTTCTGGTACAGCCCGATCCTCAACGAGCAGCTGAAGGACAAGCTCGGCGAGCTGGTCGTCGTGCCGCAGACCGTCGAGGAGGTCATGCATGTCGCCTCCGTCGTCGCCCGCCACAAGGTTCCCCTCACGCTGCGCGGCGGCGGCACCGGCAATTACGGCCAGTGCGTGCCGCTGGACGGCGGCATCGTCATGGACCTCACCCGCCTCGACAAGGTGATCGAGATCACCGATGGCCATGTGCGCGTGGAGGCGGGCGCCCGCATCTCGCGGCTCGACGACGCCGCGCACGAGACCGGGCAGGAACTGATGATGTATCCCTCGACGCGCCAGATGGCGACCATCGGCGGCTTCGTCGCCGGCGGCTCGGGCGGCATCGGCTCGCTGCGCCACGGCATGCTGCGCGATCCCGGCAACCTCACCTATGCCAAGGTCGTCACCGTCGAGCCGGAGCCGCAGGTCATCGAGCTCTTCGGCGAGGACGTGCAGAAGGTGCAGCACGCCTACGGCACCAACGGCATCGTGGTGGAGCTCGGCGTCGGCCTCACCCGCGCGACGGACTGGATCCACACCGCAGCCCTCTTCGACGGCTACGACGCGGCGCTGCGCTTCGCCTCGAGCGCGCAGGAAAAGGGCCTCGACTGCTACCTGCTGACCACCGTCGAGCGCCGCTTCGCCCCCTTCTACAACAAGCTCGGCGATCTCTTTCCGGCCGACCGCGACGCCGTCTTCGCCATGGTTGCGCCGGATGAAATGGCCCGCTTCACCGCCGAGGCCGAGGCGCATGGCGGGCGCATTTCCTTCGCCATGAGCAAGCCGGAGATCCGCGCCGCCGGCCTGCAGCCGGCCTATGAATGCGGCTGGAACCACACCACGCTTCAGGCCCTCAAGGTGGACAAGAGCTGGACCTACCTGCAGGTCGCCTATCCGCGGCCCTTCGATCCCGAACTGGTCCTCCGCCAGATGGCCCGTTACGGCGAAGAGATCTACTGGCACCACGAGATGGCGCGCATGCACGGCGAGATCCAGATCTTCGCCCTGCCGCTGGTGCGCTACCGCGGCGAGGAGGCCATGTACCGGCTCATCGCCGAGCTGGAGGAAAAGGACGGCTGCACGATCTTCGACCCCCATGTCGTGACCATCGAGGACGGCGGCATGAAGGAAATCGACGGAGCGCAGATCGAATTCAAGAAACGCGCCGACCCGTACGGCCTGATGAACCCCGGCAAGACCCGGGGCTGGACCGATGGCATGGCCCGCACCGATACCTGAGACAAACAAAGGGGAAACGCGCATGAAACGCATGACAAGTCTTTTCGCCGCCGTGGGCCTGCTGCTCGCCGCCGGCTCCTCCTGGGCGGCCGACAAGGTCGTCTTCGGCACCAACTGGCTGGCGCAGGGCGGCCATGGCGGCTTCTACCAGGCCGTGGTGGACGGCACCTATGCCAAATACGGCCTCGACGTCGAGATCAAGATGGGCGGCCCGCAGGTCAACACAAGGCCGATGCTGCCGGCCGGCCGGCTCGACTTCCTGATGGGCGGCAACCTGCTGCTCGCCTTCGACAACGTGCGCAACGGCATTCCCACCACCGTCGTCGCGGCGATCTTCCAGAAGGACCCGCAGGCCTTCATGGCGCACAAGGGCCAATATGCCGATTTCGCGGCGCTCACCAAGGCGCCCTCCGTCCTCGTTTCCAAGGACGGCCAGTTCAGCTTCTGGCAGTGGATGGTCACCCGCCTCGGCTTCAAGGACGAGCAGTTGCGTCCCTACGGCTTCAACCTCGCGCAGTTCCTGAGCGACAAGTCGATGGTGCAGCAGGCCTATGGCACCGCCGAGCCACTCTATGCGGCGAAGGAAGGCGCCGAGGTCGACGTCTTCCTGCTCGCCGACCAGGGCTGGAGCACCTACGGCTCGATCATCGAGACGCGCAGCGAGTTGGTCGAGAACAACCCCGACCTCGTGCAGCGCTTCCTCGACGCCTCGATCGAGGGTTGGAACAACTACCTCTACGGCGACCGCGCTGCCGCCTATGCGGCGATCATCGCCGCCAACCCGGAAATGACGGTCGAAAAGCTCGACGCCGAGATGGCGCAGTTCGACAAGCTTGAGATTATCGATTCCGGCGAGGCGGTGGAAAAGGGCATCGGCGCGATGAGCCCCGAGCGCATCGAGGCCTTCCATGACCTTGCCGTCGAAAGCAAGATCATCGAGGCTGGCGCCGTCGATCTCTCGAAGGTCGCCGACACACGCTTCGTCAACAAGGGCAAGGGTCTCGACATCAAGGCCAAGCTGACGGGCAAGTAAGACCGAGCCGCAGGCCGGCGCTCCGGCGCCGGCCCGCTTCCACCGTATCGCCACCCGCATGGAACGCCCATGAGCACTCTTCAGAAAAAGCGGAAGGAAATCCACGCCGCGATCCGCAGCGCCGCCATCCAGGAGTTCGCGCGCAACGGTTTGTCGGGGACCTCCACCCAGGCGATCGCGCAGACGGCCGGCATCACCAAGGCCCAGCTGCACTATTACATCTCCTCCAAGGAGGAACTGTACCAGCAGGTGCTCAGCGATATCGTCGGAGAGTACAAGGATATCTTCTTCCTCTCCGCCTCGCGCGACGACCCGGCGCTGGCGATCACCCAGTATATCGAGCGCAAGGTGCGCCATACGCTGGAATTCCCCGACCTCTCGCGTTTCTTCGCGAACGAGATCGCCCGCGGAGCACCGGAAATGGCGCCGCACTGGGCCGCGCTCAAGGCCGCGGTCGAGGAGGCGAACGCCGTCATCCGGCAATGGATCGACAGCGGCAAGATCGCCCCGGTCGATCCGCTGCTCTTCCAGATGAACATCTGGGCCGTGACCCAGCACTATGCCGAATACGAGGCGCAGGCCCGCGTGCTGATGGACAAGCCCGAGAACGAGCCACTCGACGCCGAGCGCATCATCGCCGAAGCGACCCGGCTCTTCCTGTACCGCTGCGGGCTTTCCGGCAAGAAGGCCGAAACACCATGAAGGCGCTTCAACCTGCCGCCCTGCCCGCGCCCTTCGGCCGCTATTCCCACGGCGTCGCCTCAGGCAGGCTCGTCGTGACCTCCGGCCAGCTCGGCCTTGCCGCCGACGGCACGGTCCCGGAGGGCGTCACCGCGCAGGCGGAACTGTGCTTTGCCAATATCCGCGCGATCCTTGCCGAGGCCGGGGCGGACTTTTCCCATGTCCTGCGCTTCAACGCGTTCGTGACAGCGCGCGCGCACATGGCCGAATACATGGCCGTGCGCGACCGCCTCGTCGCCGACCTTCCGGTCAAGCCCGCCTCGACCCTGATGATCGTCTCCGGCTTCACCCGGCCGGAATTCCTGGTCGAGGTCGAGGCGACGGCCCTCCTGCCATAGACGACAAGGAAAGACGGCGATGGTTCAGATCACCTTCGTGCAGCACGACGGAAGCCGGCATGTCGTGGAAGCCTCCGCCGGCATGACGCTGATGGATGCCGCGCGCGACGACGACGTGCGCGGCATCCTCGCCGAATGCGGCGGGGCCTGTTCCTGTTCCACCTGCCATGTCTATGTCGCGCCCGAATGGGTGGACCGGCTGCCGCCGATCTCGGCGCTGGAACAGGACATGCTCGACTTTGCCCACGACCCCGACCCGGCGCGCTCGCGCCTCTCCTGCCAGATCAAGGTGACGGATGCCCTCGACGGGCTGCTCGTAGACCTGCCGGAGCGGCAGGGTTAATTATCGGCGGCCCTACGGCTGCTCGCGCATGCCGGGCGTCGCCTCGCGCTGGTCGGCATCCTCCAGGTCGGTTTTCACCAGGAAGGCGTCCGTGTGCTCGCGGACGGCCTCGCGGATCGCGGCGAGGTTCGGCTCGTCGTCACCCTCGATTTCTCCGTCGCCCTGGTCGATTTCCCGTTCGGCCTGGTACCAGTGGTCATCCGGCTTGCCGTCCGGCCGGCCTTCCTGCTGCCAGAGCTCGTGGGCGCGCTTGCGGATTTTCTCTTCGCGATCGTCGGTCATGGACAGGCTCCCTTCCGTTTCTGCGATAACGGCAGAGGGGAGGAGATGTTCCGGCATCCCGCCCCCGCCTTTCGAGCCATTATGTCCCTGCTTGCGCAGTTCAGGAAGCGCGAATAAGCATGTCCTGCCGCGCGTCTCAGGCATGACGCACGCCGTGTCGGGGGACGATCATGAGCTTTACGGAAACGACGACCACGTCCTGGTTCGCCAGGCTGAAGGGGGCGCTGATCAAGATCGTGGTCGGCTTCATCCTTCTCATCGCCTGCATCTGGCTGCTGTTCTGGAACGAAGGCCGGTCGGTGAAGACCTACCGGGCGCTCGTCGAGGGCGCGGGCCTCGTCGTTTCCTTCGACAACGGCAGCGTGGATCCGGCAAACGACGGCAAGCTGGTGCACATTTCAGGGCCGGTAAAGCCGGTCGGCGTACCGCAGGACGACGTGCTCGGCATTTCGGCCGAAGGGGCGGCCGGGCTCGAACGCATCGTCGAGATGTACCAGTGGGTCGAGACCGCGAAATCGGAGACGCGCAAGCAGCTCGGCGGCAGCGAGGAGACCGTCACCACCTATTCCTACAACAAGCAATGGAAGCGCGACGAGGTCAGTTCCGGCAGCTTCCGCCAGCCGGGCCACGACAACCCGCAAAAGCCGATCGACGACGCGAGCTTCCCGGTGAAGTCCGCGACGATCGGCGCGTTCAGCGTCGATGGCCGCGCGGTCGCGCGCCTCGGCGACGAACGGCCGGTGCCGCTCACGGCCATCGAGGCCAATCGCATGGCGGAATTGGTGACGCTCGGCAAACCGGCCTCGGTCATCGCCGGCCAGGTGATCTTCTCCTTCAACCCGGAAGATCCGCAGGTCGGCGACATCCGCATCCGTTTCGAGCGCTCCGACATTGCCGAGGCGAGCTTCGTCGGCGCCCAGCGCGGCAGCGGCCTGACGCCCTACAAGACGACGAACGGGCGCGACCTCTTCCTCAGCGATGCCGGCCTCGTCGACGCAGCCGCCATGTTCGATGCGGCGCAGAGCGAGAACACGATCATCACCTGGCTCGTGCGGGTCGGCGGGCTGATCGGCGTCTTCGTCGGCTTCGCCTTCATCCTGTCGATCCTCGGCGTCATCGCCGATGTCGTGCCCTTCGTCGGCTCCATCGTGCGCTTCGGCACGACGGCCATCGCGCTCATCCTGACCCTGCTGATCGGGCCGGCCGTCATCGCCATCGCCTGGATCGCCTATCGCCCGCTGATCGCCATCGCGGTTCTCGCGGCAGGTGTTGCGCTGGCGGCGGGCATCCTCTATCTGCGGCGCGGCAAGGCGGCGGCACCGGCTTTCGGACGGGCCTGAGACCGACGCGGAAACGAACACGAACAGCGGGTAACGCGTGACCTACTACGCCTCGAAGATCTTCTGGCTGGCCGCCCAGCCCTTGTCGCTCGCGCTGCTGCTGCTCGTTCTCGGCCTCCTGGCCGGGCTCTTGAAATGGAACCGCCTGCGGACGGCGGCGAGCGGGCTTGCCGCCGCCGTGCTTTTCGTGACGCTGTTCACCACGACGGGCTCCGTCCTCCTGCAGGCGCTGGAGGACCGCATCGCGCGGGCGGAGCTGCCCGCCGGCGGCCCCGGCTGCATCATCATGCTCGGCGGCGGCGTGGAGGCGGAGGTGATCGCGGCGCGCGGCGGCTTCGAGATGAACCAGGCAGGCGACCGCTTCACCGAGACGCTGCGGCTGGCGCGGGAGTTCCCCGCCGCACGCATCCTCGTCTCGGGCGGCGACGGCTCGTTCAGCGGCAGCTACGAGGGCGATGCGGCCGTCGCGGCGCGCTTCTTCGAGGCCTTCGGCGTGTCCGCCGACCGGCTGATCCGCGAGACGGAATCACGCACCACCTTCGAGAATGTCGAAAACACCAAGACGCTTCTTGCCGAAAACGGCCTGGAGCGCTGCCTCCTGGTGACCTCGGCCTTCCACATGCCGCGCTCGGTCGGCCTCTTCCGCAAGCTCGGCCTCGACGTCCTGCCCTGGCCGACGGATTTCCGCACGACGGGCCGCGTCGGCCTCGCGCTCGATTTCACCCAGCCCTCGACCAACAGCCAGCTGACGACGACGGCGCTCAGGGAATGGACGGGGCTGCTGCTCTACTATGTCGCCGGCCGCACCCACGCGCTCTTTCCGCAATAGGTCCTATTTCTTCGAGATCGTATCGAACTGGGCGCCGCGCACGCGAATGGTCATGATGCAATAGTCCGGATCGTCACGCCCGCAGCTTGCGGCATTGGCCTTCAGTTCCAGCACCATGTTGCCGTAGCGCTTCTTCATCTCGTAGCCGTAGAGATCGGCATTGGCGGCCAGGAAATACCCGCCCTCGACGACCTGGATGTAGAATTCATGCGGGCAGCCGACATTGCCGCACAGGCCGCCCGGCGTGCCGTCGCAATTGACGGCGCCGAGATTGAAGATCGCATCGACGATGCCGTCATTGTTGAAATCGACATTGTCGGCAAAATCCTCGCCATAGATCGGCGCCTTGCAGCGCTTGGCGACCTCGGCCTCGACGGCCGCACGCGCATCCGGCACGATCTCCGCCGCGCGGACCGGCAGGGCGGTCGAAACGAGCGCGGCGGCGGCGAGTGCGAGGGTTCTGATGCGGGTGGCCATCTCTCAAACCTTTCCATGGCGGGCATTTCGGTCAATATGCGGACGGGCCGGCGTCTTGCCTGATTCTGCCCGGGCGTACGGGCGCGCACTCTAGCGCGGGAAAGCTGTCGCGAGGCTTGGGCGGCGAAGGAGGAATGCGTGTCGATCCTGGAACTGCTCGACTATACGGGCGTCGCCGTCTTTGCCGCCACCGGCGCGCTCTCGGCCTCGCGCAAGCAGCTCGACATCATCGGTTTTCTCTTCCTTGCCGCCGCGACGGGCATCGGCGGCGGCACGTTCCGCGACGTCATCCTTGGCGCGACGCCCGTCTTCTGGGTGGTGAACCCGACCTATCTCATCGTCTGCGTCGCGGTTGCGCTTATCGTCTTCGTGCTCGCCCACCGGATCGAGTCGCGCTATCGCCTGCTGCTCTGGCTCGATGCGATGGGCGTCTCGGCCTATTGCGTAATGGGCGCGGCAAAGGGGCTTGCCGCCACCGGCTCGCCGACAGTGGCGATCACGACCGGCGTCCTCACCGCAAGCTTCGGCGGCATCCTGCGCGATCTCCTGGCGGGAGAGCCCTCCGTGCTGCTGCGACCGGAAATCTACATCACCGCGGCGCTCATCGGCGCGGCCGGCTTCACCGCGGCCAGCGTGGCGGATGCGCCGCTCTGGCTCGCCTCCGCCATCGGCATCGGCGCAGCCTTCATCGTGCGCGGCGGGGCGTTGCGATTCGGCTGGTGCTTTCCGGTCTACAAGTCGCGGCCGGGACGGCATCCGGACGACGTGATGTGAAAAGCGATCCCGCGATCAACCCTTCTTCGGGCGCAGGCGGATGATCACATCAACGTGAGCGATCTCCATGCCCTCGGGCGGCTCCGGCAGGTTGCCGATGGCGATGTTGCTAACGGGAATGTCGAGCACGTGGTTCTCGCCCTCAACGAAGAAATGGTGGTGGTCCGATACATTGGTGTCGAAATAGGTCTTCGAGCTCTCCACCGCCAGGACCCGGATGAGGCCGGCCTCGGTGAACTGGTGCAGCGTGTTGTAGACGGTCGCCAGCGAGACCGGGACGCCGGCGGCGACGGCTTCCTCATGCAGTTCCTCCACCGTCAGATGGCGATCGCCCTTGGCGAAGAGCAGGTCCCCGAGTGCCACGCGCTGGCGCGTCGGACGCAGGCCGCAATGGCGCAGGCGCTCTTCGATGGGCATCTCGTGTGCATGCGTCATGGGCGACGGATCCGCTTGTCTGGCCTTGAACAACAATCTTGAACTTTCGATATAACTTTACGAGCGCCGGGATTCAATAGGATTGCGGCGGATGAAAGACGCGCAACATGCGGAAAACCGGGGCCTTTGCCCACACCGTGCCACTTTGCACTGGCTGTCACCGCAAGCATCATGTATGCGGACAGCTGAATGAACGTCTCGCCCGGAGCGGGCGGGGCGACAAGGAGGGAACGGTCCGGGTGCTTCAATTCGCACCACACCTTCTCTAAATCTAACGCAAAGCAAGCGTTGTTCAGACCGGGGATGAGACATTCGATGACGACCAGGCAATCCAGCTACAACTATGAGGAAATCCTGCGCTGCGGCCGCGGCGAGCTGTTCGGCCCCGGCAATGCCCAGCTTCCTCTGCCGCCCATGCTGATGGTCCACCGCATCACCGACATCTCCGAGACCGGCGGCGCCTTCGACAAGGGCTACATCCGCGCCGAATACGACGTGAAGCCGGACGACTGGTATTTCCCCTGTCACTTCCAGGGCAATCCGATCATGCCGGGTTGCCTCGGCCTCGACGGCATGTGGCAGCTCACGGGCTTCTTCCTCGGCTGGCTCGGCGAGCCCGGTCGCGGCATGGCGCTTTCGACCGGCGAAGTGAAGTTCAAGGGCATGGTCCGCCCACACACGAAGCTCCTCGAATACGGCATCGACTTCAAGCGCGTCATGCGCGGCCGCCTCGTGCTCGGCACGGCGGACGGCTGGCTGAAGGCCGACGGCGAGACGATCTACCAGGCGACCGACCTGCGCGTCGGCCTGTCGAAGGACAAGGAAGCTTAAAGGCCGCGGAGCCACCGGAAGCCTGAAGGCGGCGCCGAGCCGCCTTCACAACGAGACGTTCTAGAAAAGGTCAGGAATATGAGACGGGTAGTTGTCACGGGTCTGGGGATCGTATCCTCCATCGGGAACAACGCGGACGAAGTGACGGCGTCGCTGCGCGATGCGCGCTCGGGCATCAGCTTCTCGCAGGATTTCGCCGACCACGGCTTCAAATGCCAGGTCTGGGGCGCGCCGAACATCGACACGAGCGAACTCGTCGATCGCCGCGCCGCCCGGTTCCTCTCGCAGGGCGGCTCCTGGAACCACGTCGCCATGAAACAGGCGATCGCCGATGCCGGCCTGGAAGAGACAGACTACGCCGCCAACGAGCGCGTCGGCATCATCATGGGCTCGGGCGGCCCCTCCACCCGCACGCTGATCGAGGCCGCCGAGATCACGCTCAAGAACAATTCGCCCAAGCGTATCGGCCCGTTCGCCGTGCCGAAGGCCATGTCTTCGACGGCATCCGCGACGCTCGCCACGTGGTTCAAGATCCACGGCGTCAACTACTCGATCTCGTCTGCCTGCTCGACCTCGGCGCACTGCATCGGCAATGCCGCCGAAATGATCCAGTGGGGCAAGCAGGACCTCATGTTCGCCGGCGGCCATGAAGATCTCGACTGGACCATGTCGAACCTCTTCGACGCCATGGGCGCGATGTCCTCCAAATACAACGACACGCCCGCGACGGCCTCGCGCGCCTATGACGTCAGCCGCGACGGCTTCGTCATCGCCGGCGGCGCCGGCGTGCTGGTTCTGGAAGAGCTGGAGCGCGCCAAGGCCCGCGGCGCGAAGATCTACGCGGAGATCGTCGGCTACGGCGCGACCTCGGACGGCTACGACATGGTGGCCCCGTCGGGCGAAGGCGCGGTGCGCTGCATGCGCCAGGCGCTCTCCACCGTGAAGGGCGACGTCGATTACATCAATACGCACGGCACCTCGACGCCCGTCGGGGATTCCAAGGAGATCGGCGCGATCCGCGAAGTCTTCGGCGACAAGATCCCGCACATCCAGTCGACCAAGTCGCTGACCGGCCACTCGCTCGGCGCTGCCGGCGTGCAGGAATCGATCTACAGCCTGCTGATGATGCAGGCCGGCTTCATCGGCGAAAGCGCGCATATCACCGAGCTCGACCCGGAATTCGACGGTGTTCCGATCGTACGCAAGCGCATCGACGGTGCGAAGATCGATATCGCCCTTTCCAACTCCTTCGGCTTCGGCGGCACGAACGCCACGCTGGTCTTCCAGCGCCACAACGGATGACAATCATGACGGGGATCATGAACGGCAAGCGCGGCCTCATCATGGGGGTCGCGAACAACCATTCCATCGCGTGGGGGATCGCGCAGAAGCTGGCCGGCCAGGGCGCGGAGCTCGCCTTCACCTACCAGGGCGAGGCGCTCGGCAAGCGCGTCAAGCCGCTCGCCGCCGAACTCGGCTCGGACTTCGTCATTCCCTGCGACGTCGAGGACATCGCCTCGGTCGACGCGGCGATCGCGGCGATCAAGGACAAGTGGGGCACGCTCGACTTCGTCGTGCACGCCATCGGCTTCTCCGACAAGAACGAGCTGAAGGGCCTCTACGCCGACACCTCGCGCGAGAACTTCTCGCGCACCATGGTGATCTCCTGCTTCTCCTTCACGGAGATCGCCAAGCGGGCCGCCGAGCTGATGAGCGAGGGCGGTTCCATGCTGACGCTGACCTATGGCGGCTCGATGCGCATCATGCCGAACTACAACGTCATGGGCGTCGCCAAGGCCGCGCTGGAGGCCTCGGTGCGCTACCTCGCCGGCGACTACGGCCCGCGCGGCATCCGCGTCAACGCGATCTCGGCCGGACCGATCCGGACCCTCGCCGGCGCCGGTATTTCCGATGCCCGTGCTATGCTCTCCTGGCAGCAGAAAAACGCGCCGCTCCGCCGCACCGTCACCATCGAGGACGTCGGCAACTCGGCGCTGTACCTGCTTTCTGATCTGTCGAGCGGCGTCACCGGCGAAATCCACTATGTGGACGCCGGCTACAACATCACCTCCATGCCGACGCTGGAGCGCCTGGCGAAGGCCGACAGCGAATAAGCAACGCGCCTCTCCCCCTGCCGGGACCTTCTCCGAACGGGGAAGAGAGGCGTATCATGCTGGTTCTCTTTACCGCCGATCGTGCGCGGGAGAACGGCAGAGCCAGCCTTCCTCGCCCGTTTGCGGGGGAGGAAAGCCGTCAGGCTGGCGAGAGCCCTTCCGTCTCAAAGCAGCGCCAGCAGGAGCAGCAGCAGAGCCACGGCCGCGGCAACGGCGATGAAGAGCGTGCGCACGCGGCTGTTCATTTCCAGCGGCTTGCCGTCCGCGCCGCGCCGCAGAAAGGCGAGCGGCACCTCGGAGGTCGGCGTATGCCCCTCCCCTTCCTTCACATCCTTGGCGATGACTTCCGCCACATCTTCCATCATGGGCGGCCTTGCAGGTCCAAAAGCCATTGCGGGTCTCCTGAACGAAAGCGATCCGGGAATGGTGGACCTCTTTCGGCAAAATGGCAATCGGCCTGAACGGACTGCTGATTGATCCTACTCCAGCACGACAGGCACGAGCGAAAGCACGAGCAGCAGCGCCATTGCCCGGTTGAAGACCCTGAGGCTGCGTTCGCGCGCGAGGAAGCGGGCCGCGCCGACGCCGATCCCCGTCCAGGCCACCGTGCTGACCAGTGTCGCGCCGCCGAAGATGACGGCGAAGACCGCGGGCACGGTCAGGTCTCCCGCCGCGCCCTTGCCATAGGTGACGACCGCGCCGGCCACCATCACCCAGAGCTTCGGATTGACGAGTTGCAGCAGGGCGCCTTCGAAGAAACCGAACGGACGCTGCGCGCTGCCATCCGGCACCGCTCGCGCGGGCACGGCATTGGCGATGCGCCAGGCGAGCCAGAGCAGATAGGCAATGCCCAGCCATTTCAGCGCCAGATGCACGCGCGGCTCGGCGATGACCGAGCCGCCCACAGCCGCGACGACGAAGATGATGACGGCGACGCCAGCCCCCATGCCGATCGCCACCGGCAGCGTCCGGCGAAAGCCGTAGTTCGCTCCTGAAGCCGTCACCATCGTGTTGTTCGGCCCCGGCGTGCCCGCCATGGCGAATGCGAAGCCCGAAGCTGCCAGAAACCAGGCCCAGTCCATCTTGCTCTCCTCATCGAAACGACGGCAGCCTAGCGGTCCTCGAGCGCAATCGGGTTGCCAAGATGCCAGACTTGGGGGAGATTTTGGCATTGCCTGCCGCAAACCGGCTTGAACGTTCGTGAGGATTCCAGTGCCGCTCGATGAAACGGATCGCCGCATTCTTCGCGCGCTGCAGCAGGACGGGCGGCTGCAGAATGTCGAACTCGCCAGGCGCGTCGGCCTCTCGCCCTCGCCCTGCCTTCGCCGGGTCAGGTTGCTGGAGGACGCGGGCATCATCAGCCGCTACGTGGCTGTCGTCGATCAGGCGAAGGTGGGGTTGCAGCTTTCCATGTTCGCGCGCGTCTCGCTGACGGCGCAGGATGCGGAGACGATCGACCATTTCATCGCGGCGATGAAGCGGCTGCCGGAGGTGGTGGAATGCTACATCATGCTCGGCGAAAGCGACGCGCTGCTGCGCGTCGTCGTCTCGGATCTTGCCGACTATCGCCGTTTCCAGTCGACGCACCTCACCCGCAAGAACGGCATCCAGACCGTCAAGACGGACGTGCCGAGCGAGACGATCAAGCAGACCTTCGCGCTGCCCCTGTAGGGCTCAGCGCCTGCCCCAGAGCACCTTGAAACGGGCGTTGCGGCAGAGTTCGCCGCTTTCCTTGAAGGCTTCCTTCAGCGCCGGTTCGTAGGGCAGGCCGCGGTTGGCGACCATCAGCAGGCGACCGCCGGCCTTCAGCGATTTCGCCGCCATGCGGATCATCCCCGCGCCGAGCGAATGGTCGGCGGCATGTCCCTCGTGGAAGGGCGGGTTCATGACGATCAGGTCGTAATGGTCGCGCGGTGCCTCAGCCGTCAGGTCGAACCAGAAATAGCGGGCGGGGATGTTCGGGCAGTTCTCCGCCATGTTCTCCTTGGCGGCTTCCAGCGCCTCGTAATGCGCCTCGAAAAGGTCGATGCCCTTTGCCTGCGGCGCGCGGCCGCCGAGCATGACGGAGAGATAGCCCCAGCCCGCGCCGAAATCGGCGGCGTGGCCGTGGAAGTCTTCCGGGATGCGGGTGGCAAGCAGCTCGGAGCCCTCGTCGATGCGGTCATGCGAGAACATGCCCGGCGCGGCCGTGAAGCGGCCGGCGATGCGCACCGGCTTCGCCGCCAGCTTGGAGACGGCCTCGGACGGGTCTTCGGGGCGGGCGAACCAGATGGCGAGGCCGTGATATTTCGGCATGGAATCGCCCGTGAGGCCAAGCTGGTCGAGGCGCTTGCGCATGGACTGCACGCCGTCTTCCTTGCCTCCGGCGACGACGATGAGGCCGCCGGTGCGCACGCGGCGCAGCGCCTCGGCGATACGGTTCTCGTTCTCGCCCTTGTGCTTGGTCATCAGGATGAGCGCGCCATCGAAATCCTCGCCCTCGACGACCGGCTTCACCGGCGCGCGCACCGCTTCCAGCCCGCGATAAAGCGAGCGCAGCGGCTGCACGGCTTCCAGCGCCGCATCAAAACCTTCCGGCGGGCGCTGGCCGGCTTCCGCGCCGAGGAAGAGGTAGCGTTCGCCCTCTCCGGGCAGGCCGAGCGTGCCGGAGGCGAAGGGGTGGAACAGGGTCTTGAGGGCGTCGCGGGTCATGGTGGGCTTTCGGCGGAAATACGGGTCTATAAAAAAGGGGCGCGGAACGTGCCGCTCCGCGCCCCCTCGATCGATAAAAATCCGATTACTCGGCAGCGGCTTCGCCGTCGCCCTTCTTGTCGGCGGTGATTTCCTTGCCGGTTGCCTGGTCGACGACCTTCATCGACAGGCGAACCTTGCCGCGCTCATCGAAGCCCATCAGCTTGACCCAGACCTTGTCGCCTTCCTTGACGACGTCGGAGGTCTTGGCAACGCGTTCCTGCGCCAGCTGCGAGATATGCACGAGGCCGTCACGCGGGCCGAAGAAGTTGACGAAGGCGCCGAAATCGGCGGTCTTGACGACCGTGCCCTCGTAGATCTGGCCGACTTCCGGTTCCGCGACGATGGAGTGGATCCACTTGCGGGCGGCTTCGATCTCCTTCGCGGACGAAGAGGCGATCTTGATCGTGCCGTCGTCCTCGATGTTGATCTTGGCGCCGGTCTTCTCGACGATCTCGCGGATGACTTTGCCGCCCGTGCCGATGACTTCACGGATCTTGTCGACCGGGATGTTCATGACTTCGATGCGCGGGGCGAACTCGCCGAGCTGGCTGCGGCCTTCGGAGATGGCATTGGCCATTTCGCCGAGGATGTGCTTGCGGCCGCCCTGTGCCTGGCTGAGCGCGACCTTCATGATCTCTTCGGTGATGCCGGCGATCTTGATGTCCATCTGCAGCGAGGTGATGCCGTCCGCCGTGCCGGCGACCTTGAAGTCCATGTCGCCGAGGTGGTCTTCGTCACCGAGGATATCGGAGAGGACCGCAAAACGGTCGCCTTCGAGGATCAGGCCCATGGCGATGCCGGCAACCGGCTTTGCCAGCGGAACGCCGGCGTCCATCAGGGCGAGCGAGGTGCCGCAGACCGTTGCCATCGAAGACGAGCCGTTCGACTCGGTGATCTCGGAAACGACGCGCAGCGTGTAGGGGAACTGTTCCGCCGTCGGCAGCATCGGGCGGATGGCGCGCCAGGCGAGCTTGCCGTGACCGATTTCGCGGCGGCCCGGGGAGCCCATGCGGCCCGTTTCACCGACCGAATAGGGCGGGAAGTTGTAGTGCAGCAGGAAGCGTTCCTTGTACATGCCGGTCAGGCTGTCGACATACTGCTCGTCTTCGCCGGTGCCGAGGGTCGCAACGACGACCGCCTGGGTTTCGCCGCGGGTGAAGAGAGCCGAGCCGTGCGTGCGCGGCAGGATGCCGACTTCCGAGACGATCGTGCGAACGGTTTCAAGATCGCGGCCGTCGATGCGGCTCTTGGTGTCGAGGATGTTCCAGCGGACAATCTTGGCCTGGAGGTGCTTGAAGACGGCGCCGATGACTTCCGCGCTGTATTTCGGCTCGACGCCTTCGGGCAGGAAGTGCGCCTTCACCTTTGCCTTGACGGCGTCGACGGCGGCGTAGCGATCAGCCTTCTGGGTGATCTTGTAGGCGTCGCGAAGTTCGGCTTCGGCAAGGCCGAGCATTTCGGCTTCGAGCGCGGAATGATCTTCCGGGATGAAATCGCGCGGCTCCTTGGCAGCGACTTCCGCGAGCTTGATGATCGCATCGATGACCGGCTGGAAGCCCTTGTGGCCGAACATGACGGCGCCGAGCATGACGTCTTCGGCAAGTTCCTTGGCTTCGGACTCGACCATGAGGACGGCGTCCTGCGTGCCGGCGACGACGAGGTCGAGAACGGACTCGTCCATCTCGTCGAGATGCGGGTTAAGGACATACTCGCCATTGATGTAGCCGACACGGGCGGCGCCGACCGGGCCCATGAAGGGAACGCCGGAGATCGTCAGCGCCGCGGAAGCGGCAACCATCGACAGGACGTCCGGATCGTTTTCGAGGTCATGCTGGACGACCGTGACGACGACCTGGGTGTCGTTCTTGTAGCCTTCCGGGAACAGCGGGCGGATCGGACGGTCGATCAGGCGGGAAACCAGCGTTTCCTTTTCCGACGGGCGGCCTTCGCGCTTGAAGTAGCCACCCGGGATCTTGCCGGCGGCGTAGGTCTTTTCCTGGTAGTTGACGGTGAGCGGGAAGAAATCCTGGCCGGGCTTCGGCGCCTTGGCGGAAACGACGGTGGCGAGAACGACGGTTTCGCCGTAGGTCGCGAGAACGGCGCCGTCAGCCTGGCGGGCGATCTTGCCGGTTTCCAGCTTGAGCGGACGGCCCGCCCATTCGATTTCAACCGTATGGGTATCGAACATGTCTTGTCCTTCTTGACGGATACGCGCACCGCCGCCCAAAGGCGCAGGTGGTCTATCCGCGTTCGTGACGCATCATGGGCAAGACAACGGGAGGCTTCCGGAACATGGCCCGCGAACTCTGCGCCTGAAGGCTTTTCAGCCTGGCCGACGACAGGCGCGCGCCTGAAGCATCCTGCAATCCTGCCCCATGACAGGTCATCGGTTGGTTCCGCAGGACCGGCCCATCCGGCCTGCTGGAAAATCCCCTTTCGCGAGGCGGCCTCAACCGGCACAGGCGAAACGGTCTTGTCTGTCTTGCGCAATCCCAAACGCAAAGGCGCGGCGCGCCTCTGCCGGAACTGCTCTAGCGAAACGTCCGTTCCGCAAAAGAAAGCGGCGGGCGCTCGCAAGGAACGCCCGCCGAAATTGCTTAGCGGCGAATACCGAGGGCAGCAATCAGCTTGCTGTAACGGGATTCGTCCTTCTTCTTGAGGTAGTCAAGAAGCGAGCGGCGGCTGGAAACCAGCGTCAGAAGGCCACGACGGGAGTGGTTGTCCTTCTTGTGGTCCTTGAAGTGGCCGGTCAGGTTGTTGATACGCTCGGTCAGGATCGCGACCTGAACTTCCGGAGAACCGGTGTCGCCTTCCTTGGTGGCGTATTCCTTGATCAGCGCAGCCTTGCGCTCAGCAGTGATCGACATCGTATGTCCTTTCATGAATGGAGAACCAGGGTCGCCAAAAGCCGGGATGCCGTCCAGCGATGGCCGTGAAGGCAAGTGGGGAAAGCCCCGCATTGCTGGCGGTGCCTATAAACCATTCCCTCATGAAAGAAAAGAGCCGTCGTCAACGCCGGTCGGCCGGCTGGCTGGGCGCGGCTTCGCGCGCATCGCCGGGCTGCTTGCACACGACATAGGCGCCGAACACCCAGCCGAGCCGCACGCCCTGCCGCGCGACGAAAAGCCAGTGTTTCGTGCCGACCTTCCTCTCCTCGACGATCTCGACCTGCGTTCCGTTCGCAAGGGTCGTCAGGATCGTGCCGTTCGGCGCCGCGCGCACGTTGAGCGGCGTGCCGGTCGGATCGTCGACCGAGCACTGGCCATAGGCGGCAAGGGCTTGGGACGCTGAAAGGACAAGGCACGCCAAGACGGCGGCCCCACGCAGGAATGACGTCATGAAACACACCCATGGCCGATGCATCGGAAAAGGAGCGGTTTCCTCATTGCGCCGCTCCCTGCTCGTGGCCGTCCTCGTCGCGCAACCGGGCGAGCGGGATCGTCACGCGCCATTCGATGCCGTCGTCGTGAACGATGAAGTCCAGCTTGGCATCGAGCGCCATGCCGAGCATGCGCTCCAGCACGACGCTGCCGAAGCCCTTGCGGCTGGCGGCGATGGCCTGCCTGTCGATCGTCGCCCGGCTCTCGCGCCAGACGAGGTTCAGATTCGCGCCGGACGTCACCCAGCTGAGGGAGATGATGCCGGTCTCGTTGGCGAGCGCACCGTATTTCGTGGCGTTCGTCGACAGTTCGTGCAGCGCCATGCCGAGCGTCTGCGACGCCTGCGGATCGAGGAGAACGGATGGGCCGGCGATGCGCACGCGCCCCGCATCGTCGGGCGTGAACGGCTTGAGCTGGTTCTTGGCAAGCTCCATGAGGTTCACGCCCTGGGTGGCATTGGCGATCATCAGGTCCGTCGACCGGGCAAGGCCGGCGACGCGCCTGCGAAACGTCTCGGCGAAGTCGCTGGCATTTTCCGCCGCCGCGGCCGACTGGTTCAGCATGGCCTGGATGACGGTGAGCTGGTTCTTCGAGCGGTGCGCCACCTCGCGCATCAGGAAACGCACCTCGTTTTCCGATTTGACGCGGGCATCGGCGGCTTCGGCGAGCGCGCGCGACACCGTTTCCAGCTCGGAAATGGCGTAGGGGCGTGGCGACACCCGTTCGCCAAGACCCAGACGGCGCGCATCGTGCGCCAGCAGCCGGACATCACGGGAAAGGACACGGGCGATGCCGACGGCGCTGATGGCGGCGAGTGCGGCAAAGACCGCGCCGCCGATCGTCAGCCACAGGAAGGAGGAGACCGCCGGCGCCTGCACGTCCGACGCCTTCGCCCAGGCGATCATGCGCCAGCCGGCAAGCGAGGAGAATTCCGTGACGACCTGGTAGTCGACGCCGTCCCGCCGCATGGCGCTGACGCCGAGCCGCAACGACGGCACAACGCGCAGGAAGAAGGGCTGGCCGGTTTTCTGCTTCTCGTCGGTCGAGGCGATGACCGTGCCGGCGGAATCGAGCACGGCCGCGTTCCAGCCGGGCGAGAGGATGTCCGGATTGACCGCGCGCCGCAACGCCTCGGCATTCTTCGTCAATGTCAGAAGGACGGGTTCGCCATTGGCAAGCCCCACCGGCATGTAGACATTGAACACCCAATGCTGGGCCGTGCGGCCGAAGAAGAGGTCGGAGACCATGCGTTCACCGCGCGACAGCGCCAGACGCGCCGAAACCTGCTCGGACGCCGTGTTGAGCGGCGTGCCGAAGGGGACGCGCGTGTTGAGGCGTTGCCTCATCGCCTGATCGATGACGAGAAAATAGGTGTCCGTGCCCTGGAGCGTCTTCGTCGCCTGGGCATGCAGGGTCGCGTAGTCGCCCCTCGGCAGGCTTTCCGACGTCGACAGGAAGTTGAGCGTCGAGAACATGGCCGTGATTTCGCGCTCGACCGCGCGATTGACGGCGCTGGTCGAGGTGCGCAGCAGCGATTCGAAGATGCGCTCCTGCGCCTCGTTGGTGCGCTTCAGCACGACGATGGAGAACAGGAAGGCGGGAATGACGACGACGAGGATGAGGCAGACGAGGTAGAAGGCAACGGGGTGATGCATGCGCCGGCGGTTTTCGACAGGGCCAGCACCCTCCTCCGCATCTTCGGCGGATACCGTTCTGTCAGTCGGCGCAATCGTCAACGGCCAGCCCTTTCACCCCTCGCCCGCCGGCGGCCGCGACGGCAATGCGCCGCCCGGCCCGCCCTCGAACGAACCTCGCCGGCCCATAAAGCCCATAGCTTGTGGTGAAATCAAGTCGGCAGCGATTGGTTCCGCAGCCCTTCGTCAACCGCCGAAGACGCGCTTCGGCCGGAACTCGCCGCCGGCGATCTCGCCGATCGCGACCAGCTTGCCACGGGCCGTCGCATAGGCTTCGTCCGCGGAAACCGGGGCATCCCGGCCACGCAGGATGATCGGATTGCCCATGCGCAGGCGGTGCGCCTGGTCATCGTTGATGACGATCTGCGGCAGGCTGGAAAGGGCTTCGCCGGTATCGATCAGGAACGCGTCGAGGGCGGCCAGCCGCTCGGCCTCGTCCGCGATCTCCTCGAGCGCCGTCAGATCGGCGAGCGGCACCATGTCGTCCTCGCCGAAGGGAGCGACAAAGGTGCGGCGCAGTGCCGAGATATGGCCGAAACAGCCGAGCTGGCGGCCGAAATCGCGGGCGAGCGCACGCACATAGGTGCCCTTGCCGCATTCGACCTCGAATGCCGCGGTGTTCTCGTCCGGACAGCCGATCAGGGTCAGGCGATGGATTTCCACCTCGCGCGAGGGGATCTCGACGGCTTCGCCTTCACGGGCGAGGTCATAGGCGCGTTCGCCGGCGATCTTGATGGCGGAGAACTGCGGCGGGATCTGCTGGATGACGCCGGTATACTCGCCGAGGATCGCCTGGATGGCATCCGCGGCGGGCCGCTTTTCCGAACTCCGCGTCACCTCGCCCTCGAGGTCGTCCGTCGTGCGTTCCTCGCCCCAGGTCACCGTGAATTCGTAGATCTTGCGGCCATCCATGACGTAGGGCACGGTCTTGGTGGCATCGCCGAGCGCGATCGGCAGCATGCCGGAGGCGAGCGGATCGAGGGTGCCGGCATGGCCGGCCTTCTGCGCCTTGAACAGCCACTTGATCTTGGCGACGGCTTCGGTGGAGCCGAAATCGAACGGCTTGTCGAGGATCAGCCAGCCGGAAACCGGCCGGCCCTTGGGTTTGCGGGGTCTGGACATCTTATTCCTGGATTACTTGTCGTCGTCGCCGTCTTCGGCGGAAAGATCGCGGGCGACTTCCGGTGAACGCAGGAGATCGTCGATCTTCTTGTAGTTGTCGAAGCTGGTATCGTCGCGGAAGCGCACGTCTGGCATGTACTTCATCTGGCGCAACTGCGGGCCGAGGCGGCCGCGGATGAACTTCGAATTGCGGTTCAGCGCCTCGATCACCGCGTCATGATCCTTCACGCCGAGCGGGGTGACATAGGCCGTCGCGTGCTTGAGATCGGGCGACATGCGCACTTCCGAGATGGAAATCACGGTCTTCTCGAGAAGAGGGTCGCGCACTTCGCCGCGCTGGAGAACCTGGGTGATCGCCGCGCGCACCTGCTCGCCCACGCGCAGCATGCGTTGCGACGGCGCCGAGGATGTTGCTCTGGTCATGGTCGTCACTTTCAAAAAAATGCGAGCGCCGAAAAGGTCCGGCGCTCGCACGATGGTCTATCCGCCGGACGCTTACAGCGTACGGGTGATATGCTCCACGCGGAAGCACTCGATCTGGTCGCCGGCGCGGATGTCTTCGTAGTTCTCGAAGGCCATGCCGCATTCCTGGCCGACATTGACTTCCGAGACCTCGTCCTTGAAGCGCTTGAGCGTCTTGAGCTTGCCTTCGTGGATGACGACGTTGTCGCGAACCAGACGCACGCCCACGCCGCGCTCGACCTTGCCTTCGGTGACGCGGCAACCCGCGACCTTGCCGACCTTCGTGATGTTGAACACCTCGAGGATCTCGGCGTAACCGAGGAAGGTCTCGCGGCGCTCCGGCGAGAGCAGGCCGGACATGGCCGCCTTCACGTCGTCCACCAGGTCGTAGATGATGTTGTAGTAGCGGATCTCGATGCCCTGACGCTCGGCGAGCGAGCGGGCCTGTGCGTTCGCACGGACGTTGAAGCCGATGATCGCGGCGTTGGACGCTTCGGCGAGCGAAATGTCCGATTCCGTGATGGCGCCGGCACCGGAATGCACGATGCGCACCCGCACTTCGTCCGTCCCGAGCTTTTCCAGCGCGCCGGCAATGGCTTCGATCGAGCCCTGCACGTCGCCCTTGATGAGCAGCGGGAATTCCTTGAGGCCGGAGCTCTGCAGCTGGCTCATCATCTGCTCGAGCGAGCCGCGCGAACCGGACTGGCGGGCAACGGCCTTCTCGCGGGCGAGACGCTGGCGGTATTCCGAGATCTCGCGGGCACGGCTTTCGTTCTCGACCACGGCGAACTTGTCGCCGGCGGCCGGCGTGCCGGAGAGGCCGAGTACCTCGACCGGCATCGAGGGGCCGGCTTCCTTGACGTGCTCGCCCTTGTCGTTGACGAGAGCGCGCACGCGGCCCCACTGGTCGCCCGCGACGACGATCTGGCCGGGCCGCAGCGTACCCGTCTGCACGAGAACGGTGGCGACGGCGCCGCGACCGCGATCGAGCTGGGCTTCGACGACGACACCTTCCGCGGTGCGGTTCGGGTTGGCCTTGAGGTCGAGGATTTCGGCCTGCAGCAGGATCGCTTCCAGGAGCTTGTCGAGGTTCGTGCCGTTCTTGGCCGAGACTTCCACGTCGAGCGTTTCACCGCCCATGGATTCGACGAAGACCTCGTGCTGGAGCAGCTGCGTGCGGACACGCTGGACGTCTGCGGTCGGCTTGTCGATCTTGTTGATCGCCACGATGATCGGGACGCCCGCCGCCTTGGCGTGGTTGATGGACTCGATCGTCTGCGGCATCACGCTGTCGTCGGCCGCGACCACCAGGATCGCGATATCCGTCGCCTGTGCGCCGCGAGCACGCATCGCGGTGAACGCTGCGTGGCCGGGGGTGTCGATGAAGGTGATCTTGTGGCCGTTCTGCTCGACCTGGTAGGCGCCGATATGCTGCGTGATGCCGCCGGCTTCGCCAGCGACCACGTTGGCATGCCGGATGGCGTCGAGCAGCGAGGTCTTGCCGTGGTCGACGTGACCCATGATGGTCACGATCGGCGGACGCGATTCCAGATCGCCCTCGTCGTCGGCAACGTTGAAGATACCTTCCTCGACGTCGGATTCGGAGACGCGCTTGACGGTATGACCGAATTCGCCGGCGATGAGTTCGGCCAGGTCGGCGTCGATCAGATCGCCGGGCTTCATCATCTGGCCTTCCTTCATCAGGTACTTGATGACGTCGACGGCGCGTTCGGACATGCGCTGCGACAGTTCCTGAATGGTGATGGTCTCCGGCAGCACGACCTCGCGCGAAATCTTCTCGCGCGTTTCCTGCATCATGGAGCGCTTGAACTTCTCCTGACGGCGGCGCATGGCCGAGAGCGAGCGGCCGCGCTGTGCGCCGTCCTCGTCGGTCGCGGCAGTCGTCAGCGTCAGCTTGCCCTGGCGGCGGCCGTCGTCGGTCTTCGGGCGGGCCGGCACCTTGGCGGGCTCCGGACGGGTGACCTTGCCGCGGTTGACGGGCGCACCGCCGCGCGGGCGCTTGTCGCCGTCGTCATCGGCTTCATGGCGGCCACGGCCGGCAACCGGCGCTACCGCCGGCGTACGGGTCGGCTGCGGGCGGGTTTCGGCAGTGGGAGCGGCAACGGCCGGCTTTGCCACCGGCTGCGCGACGGCCTCTTCCACGGCGGGAGCGGGCGCGGCAGCCTCGGCGGCGCGGCGCTCGGCCTCTTCCTTCTCGCGGACGAGGCGTGCCTCTTCCTCGGCCTTGCGGCGGGCTTCCTCTTCCACCTTGCGGCGGGCCTCGTCCTCGGCGCGCTGGCGCGCTTCGGCGGCGTCGCGGATCTGTGCTTCGGCAAGCGCGCGGCGACGGGCCTCGACCTCATCGGGGGAAAGCTGGTTCAGCACCACGCCGACACGCGGGCGGCTCTGCTCATGCTGCTGTGGCGCCGGGCGCGAGTGTTGCTGCACGGGGCGCGTCTGCTGCGGTTCGGGCTGGCGCTGCTGCACGGGCGTGACGGGCGTCACCGGCCGCTCGTCTTCCGGGCGGTTGATGCGGCGCTTGCGGGTCTCGACCACGACGGCCTTCGTCCGGCCACGACCCATGTCCTGGCGCACGGTTCCCTGCTGAACCCCCGAGGGCTTCAGGCTCAGGGTCTTCTTGCCAGCCACGCTGATCGTCTTGTCGTCTTTGTTGTCGGTCATTCCGTTCCGTTCCTAAGATCAGGGCCGGATGCGTATCACCAGACCCCGTCGTTCAATTGTGTTCCAATGCGATTTCGGCCGGCGGAATGCCGGTGACCGCGTCATTGGTTTGTCTGGCCAGCGCCACCTTTTGCCATCATTTGGCTGTCGCCCCGGTATTTCTCGAGCATGATTGCGCGCTTCACTACACCCTCACCCGCCTGCCCTGCAAGCGCCGCGGCATGGATAAAAGCATTCTGGCCCAAAAGGCCCTCCAATTCGCCCTCCGAAAAGAGCCTGAAGGAGGGTATTTCCGTTTCGTCTTCGGTGAGGAAGCTTGCCGCCCGCCTCGCCTGGTCGATCTTTCTCACGCCGTCCTCGGCCGCGTCCGTCGCGTGGAACACGGCAAGAGCGGCCAAAGACCGCACCGCCTGGTCCACCTTGGTGGAGCCGGTGATGAACTGGCCGGCCTTGCGCGCCATGTTCATCATGCCCCCGAGCTGGGCCGCCAGAAGCCGGTCCACCTCGGCCCCGAGCTCCGGGCCGGCCTTCGCCTCCGCCTTCAGCGCCCGCGGGAAGAGCTTCCTGGCGATCGCCTTGTCGACGATCGCCCGTTCGGCCTTCACCCAGCATCCACGTCCGGGAAGCTGACGCTTCAGGTCCGGCACGACGCTGCCGTCCGGACCGGCGACGAAGCGGATCAGATCGTCCGCCTCGCCTCTTTCGCGCGTCACGATGCACATGCGGTCGTTCACGCCGTCGTCCTTCTTACCCATACCACGGCGTCTCCAGCCGCGGGACGCCGTCAGGCGTCCTGCTCGGCCCCGTCGACAGCCGGCTCTTCAGCCGCGATGTCCTCTTCCGTGATCCAGCCGGCCGCAAGGCGCGCCTGGACGATCATGGCTTCGGCTTCGGCGCGCGAGACCTCGAACTTCGAGAACAGGCCCTCGAACTTCTTCGTCTCGCCGTCCTTGCGCTCCGACCAGCCGACGAGGTCGTCGGCGGCGCAGCCGGCGAAGTCTTCCATCGTCTTGATGCCGTCCTCGCCGAGCGCGACGAGCATCTGGCCCGTCATGCCGTCGATCTGGCGCAGGTCGTCGGAAACCCCGAGCTCCTTGCGCTTGGCATCCATCTCGGCCTCGATGCGGTCGAGATATTCGCGGGCGCGGGTCTGGATCTCCTGGGCCGTGTCCTCGTCGAAGCCGTCGATCGAGGCGATTTCGTCGAGATCGACATAGGCCAGCTCCTCGACGGCGGCGAAGCCTTCGGAAGCAAGCACCTGGCCGACCATCTCGTCGACGTCGAGCGAATCCATGAACAGGTTGGTGCGCTCGTTGAATTCCTTCTGGCGGCGCTCGGACTCCTCGGCTTCCGTCAGGATGTCGATGTCCCAGCCGGTCAGCTGCGAGGCGAGGCGCACGTTCTGGCCGCGGCGGCCGATGGCGAGCGAGAGCTGCTCGTCCGGAACGACCACTTCGATGCGCTCGGCATCCTCATCGAGAACCACCTTGGCGACTTCCGCCGGCTGCAGGGCGTTGACGATGAAGGAGGCCGGATCCTGCGACCACGGAATGATGTCGATCTTCTCGCCCTGCAGTTCGCCGACGACGGCCTGGACGCGGGAGCCGCGCATACCGACGCACGCGCCGACCGGATCGATCGACGAATCGTTCGAGATGACGGCGATCTTGGCGCGCGAGCCCGGATCGCGGGCGACGGACTTGATCTGGATGACGCCGTCGTAGATTTCCGGCACTTCCATGGTGAACAGCTTTACCATGAACTGCGGATGGGTGCGCGACAGGAAGATCTGCGGGCCACGCTGCTCGCGGCGCACGTCGTAGACGAAGGCGCGGACGCGGTCGCCGTAGCGCATGTTCTCGCGCGGGATCATCTCGTCGCGGCGGATGATGCCTTCGCCGCGGCCGAGATCGACGATGACGTTGCCGTATTCGACG
Source organism: Shinella yambaruensis (assembly GCF_050859155.1). Classification (NCBI taxonomy): domain Bacteria; kingdom Pseudomonadati; phylum Pseudomonadota; class Alphaproteobacteria; order Hyphomicrobiales; family Rhizobiaceae; genus Shinella; species Shinella yambaruensis. The sequence goes on along the minus strand of NZ_CP150638.1, from coordinate 276,348 downwards.
CGCTTGACCGTGCCGTTGACGATCTCGCCGATACGATCCTTGTATTCGTCGTACTGGCGGTCACGCTCGGCCTCGCGCACCTTCTGCACGATGACCTGCTTGGCCGACTGGGCGGCGATGCGGCCGAAATCCATCGGCGGCAGCGGATCGGCGATGAAATCGCCGAGCTTGGCGTCCGGGTTGCGGTCGCGCGCCAGTTCCAGCGGGATCTGGGTCGAATAGTCCTCGGCGTGCTCAACGACTTCCAGCAGTCGCTGGAGGCGGATTTCGCCGGTCTTGGAATTGATGTCGGCGCGGATGTTCGATTCCGTGCCGTAACGCGAGCGGGCCGCCTTCTGGATGGCGTCGGCCATCGCGGCAAGCACGATCTCGCGGTCGATGACCTTTTCACGGGCCACGGCATCCGCGATCTGCAGAAGCTCAAGCCGGTTCGCACTGACTGCCATTGTCTCAGGTCTCCATGGTCAGGCCGGGGCCTTGGCCTCCGGCATCGGGGAGCGGCGCACCGCTCCGGTTCCGTCCTCTCCGCCCCGCCCGCAAAAGGGGCAAACGCCCCCGGGACGGAACGCACTCACAAACTTATTCGTCGCCGTCTTCGTCGTTCTGGTTCGCGGCCTGCGCGGCCTTGGCCTTCTTGTCGGCGGCCAGCGCATCGCGGATCAGGTCGTCGGTCAGGATCAGCCGGCCCTCGGCAAGCGCCGTGAAGGGGATGACGACCGTCGGCTCGTCGCCGGCGGCGGGCTGGTCCCGCTCCAGGGTGAAGCCGTTTTCGTCCGCCGCCGTGATCGTGCCGCGGAAACGCTTGCGCCCATCGACGAGGATCGACGTCTCGCATTTCAAGAGATGGCCGAGCCAACGCGAGAAGTCCGACTTGCGGACCATCGGCCGGTCGATGCCGGGCGACGAGACCTCGAGATGATACGCCTTGTCGATCGGATCCTCAACGTCGAGCACCGGCGAGACGGCCATCGAGACCTTCTCGCAATCCTCGACCGTCATCGTGCCGTCCGGCCGCTCGCACATGATCTGCAGCGTCGCGCCGTTCTGCGCCGAGAGGCGCACGCGCACCAGCTGGTAACCGATCTGCTCGATGGTCGGCTCGATGATGTCGGCGACGCGCCGGTCGAGGCCGGTCTCGACGATCAGCCGCGGCTCGATGACCGCATTTCCTGTTTCACTCGTGTCGGACATGACATGCCCTCCCGGGATAGTCGTTATCATGCACTCGATCGGGCCAATAAAAAAGAGCGGGTCCTCGCGGGCCCACTCTTCATCTGACGATCAAGAATTTGCGGCTGATATAGACCGTGTCTGTCACAATTGCAAGGTCGACCCTCCTGCTCACCTGTGGGCAGCCGGATCGCACAGCTTTTGCCGCCACCGGCTTGCCCCTTTCGTCCTATGGACTAGATTGTCGACAACGCTGCGTCGAGAATGAGTGCCTGCCTGTGCCAGACCGGACATCCCCCCTCGCCCCTTTCAGGAACGAAACCTTTCGGGTGATCTGGGCGGCGAGCCTGATCTCCAATTTCGGCGGGCTCATCCAGTCCGTCGGCGCGGCCTGGATGATGGCCTCGATCACCTCCTCGGCCAACATGGTGGCGCTGGTGCAGGCCTCGACCTCGCTGCCGATCATGCTGTTCTCCGTTGCCGCCGGCGCGCTCGCCGACAATTTCGACCGGCGCAAGCTGATGCTGACGGCGCAGTGTTTCATGCTGGCCGTCGCGATCGGCCTGACGCTCTGTACGTGGTACGGCGTCATCACGCCCTGGCTGCTTTTGACCTTCACCTTCCTGCTCGGCTGCGGCACGGCGCTCAACAACCCGGCCTGGCAGGCCTCCGTCGGCGACATGGTGCCGCGCGAGGACCTTCCCGCCGCCGTCTCGCTCAACAGCATGGGCTTCAACCTCACCCGCAGCGTCGGCCCGGCCATCGGCGGCGCGATCGTCGCCGCGGCGGGGGCGGCCGCCGCCTTCGCCGCCAATGCGCTCAGCTATTTCGCCCTCCTCTATGCGCTTTTCCGCTGGAAGCCGAACATCTCGCCGAGCGGCCTGCCGCGCGAGGATTTCGGCCGTGCCATATCGGCTGGCCTGCGTTACGTCTCTATGTCGCCGAACCTCGGCAAGGTGCTCCTGCGCGGCTTCGCCTTCGGCCTTGCGACGAGCTCCATCCTCTCGCTCCTGCCGCTGATCGCCCGCGACCTCGTTTCGGGCGGGCCGCTGACCTACGGCATCCTGCTCGGCTGTTTCGGGCTCGGGGCGATCGGCGGCGCGCTGATGAATGCGCGGGTCCGTGAGCGCTTCGCGACGGAGACCATTGCCCGTCTCGCCTTCACCGGCTTTGCCGTCAGCGCCGGGGTTTCGGCGGTCAGCGCGTCGGCGCTGCTGACCGGGGCCGTGCTGCTGATCGCCGGCGCCTCCTGGGTCATGGCGCTCTCGCTGTTCAACACGACGGTGCAGCTTTCGACGCCGCGCTGGGTCGTCGCCCGCGCCCTCTCGCTCTACCAGACGACCACCTTCGGCGGCATTGCCGCGGGCAGCTGGCTCTGGGGCACGACGGCCGACACGCACGGCGCCGAAGCCGCGCTCCTCGCCTCGGCCGTCGTGATGATCGCCGGCGCGGCTCTCGGCCTGCGCTTCAAGCTTCCCGAGCTGCAGAGCCTCAATGTCGATCCGCTCAACCGCTTCAGCGAGCCGGACCTGCCGCTGGACCTGAAGCCGCGCAGCGGCCCGATCGTCGTTCTGATCGACTACGAGATCGCCGAAGGCGACATACCGGAATTCCTGGAGGCGATGACCGAGCGGCGGCGCATCCGCATCCGCGACGGCGCCGGCCAATGGGCGCTGATGCGCGACCTCGAGAACCCGACGGTCTGGACCGAGACCTACCATGTGCCGACCTGGGTGGAATATGTGCGCCACAACCAGCGCCGCACCCATGCCGATGCCGCCAACGGCGAGAAGCTGCGCCTGCTGCACAGCGGCGCCGAACCGCCGCGCGTCCACCGCATGATCGAGCGGCAGACGATCGTGCCGCACGAATACGAGCGCTTCAAGCGGCAGATCGACATCCATTGAGGCGCCAAAGCCCGTCCCGTTCCTGCCCAGCCGGATGAGCGGGAAACCCTACCGCAGCTTCGCCTTGAGCGAGGCATCCGGATAGCAGGTCGGCGTCAGGCCGCTCTTGGCCTGCCAGTCGCCGAGCGAGCGGCGGGTCTTGTAGCCCGGCAGGCCGTCGACCTTGCCGACATCGTAGCCCTTGGCGACGAGCGCCTTCTGCATGGCGAGCACATCCGAGCGCAGCATCTTGCCGACATCGCCCCATGCGCCGCGGAACGGGCCGCTGCCGTAGGCGATGCGATCGGCAAGGTTGCCGATGAAGAGGGCATAGAGGTCGGAATTGTTGTATTCCTTGAGCACGTAGAAATTCGGCGTGACGATGAATTCCGGGCCGTGCGTGCCGGCCGGAACAAGCATCATGCCGGACGCCTTCGCCTCGCCGGAGGGAAAACCCTTGCCGGAAATGCGCGTGATGCCGCTCGACGCCCATGCGGAGATGGGCTTTGCCAGATCCGGCCCTTCCTGCGCGCAGGAGACGCCCGCCGGGATCGATACCTCGTAACCCCAGCCGCGGCCCGCCTGCCAGCCCTTCTTGGCGAGGTAGTTGGCGATCGAGGCGAGGCTGTCCGGCACCGAACCCCAGATGTCGCGCACGCCGTCACCGTCGAAATCGACGGCATATTGCAGGAAGCTGGTGGGCATGAACTGCGGCTGGCCGAGCGCGCCGGCCCACGAACCCTTCAACTCAGCCACCGTCCGGTCGCCGCCGTCGACGATATGCAGCGCCGCGATCAGCTCCTTGCGGAACATGTCCTTGCGCGTCGACATGAAGGCCTTGGTGGCGAGCACCTCCACAGCCGAATAAGGAATCTTCGCGCTGCCGAAGCCGGATTCCCGGCCCCAGACGGCGACGACGACCTCGCCCGGCACGCCGAAGCGCTGCTCGATCCTGCGCAAGGTCGCAGCGTGGGTCTTGGCGAGCCGGCTTCCCGTTCCCGCCAGTCCCTGCAGGCGCTTTTCGGAGAAATAGGCACCGGGCGAGGAGAACTCCGCCTGGCTCTGCGCCTGCTCCGTCTTCGGCCTTGAGCCGGGCGGCACGAGGTCGGGCAGATCCCAGTTGAGCGCCACGCCCTGCATCGCCGCGCGAAACGTCTTTTCGCTGACGCCGGTCTTCTGCGCGGCCGGCCAGAGGTCGCTGTCGATCCAGGCGCGGAACATCTTCTCGACCTCGGCCTTGGAGGCGGCCTGGGCGGGAAGGGCCATCGCGATGACGGCAAGCGCGAGGAGCGATGCGAGGCGGGTGGCGATACCCCCCTCTGCCCTGCCGGGCATCTCCCCCTCAAGGGGGGAGATCGGCAAGGAATTCGCCCTTTCAGCAATCTGAAGCGTCAACGATTGGCGAGAGGCTGCCGCGGGTCGATCTCCCCCCTTGAGGGGGAGATGCCCGGCAGGGCAGAGGGGGGTGAGCCACGAGAGCCAGCCTAGCATGAACAAACCTCCCTCAAATCGCCGTGCGCGCCCGAAGCGCAGCCGTCAAGGTTCCTTCGTCGAGATAGTCCAGCTCCCCGCCCACCGGCACGCCATGGGCGAGCCGGGTGATCTTCACCTCGAGGCCGGAGAGCTGGTCGGTGATGTAATGCGCCGTCGTCTGCCCCTCGACGGTGGCGTTGACGGCGATGATCAGTTCGCGCACGCCGCCCTTCGCCACGCGGTCGACGAGGCCGCGGATGTTGAGATCGTCAGGCCCCACGCCGTCGAGCGGCGAGAGCGTGCCGCCGAGCACATGGTAGGCCGCGTTCATCGCGCCGGCGCGCTCCAGCGCCCAGAGGTCTGACACATCCTCGACGACGATGATAACCGCATGGTCGCGCCGCACGTCCGTGCAGACGGTGCAGGGATCGCTCGTATCGACATTGCCGCAGCAAGAGCAGATGCGCACCTTGCGATGCGCCTCGCCCATCGCATCGGCGAGCGGACCGAGCAGCTGGTCCTTCTTCTTGACGAGATGCAGCGCGGCGCGGCGCGCCGAGCGCGGGCCGAGGCCCGGCACCTTCGCCAGGAGCTGGATGAGTTTTTCGATTTCGGGGCCGGTGACTCGTTTTGCCATTGCCGGTATCTAGCCCATATCCAAGGGAAACGGAATCCATCTTGCTGGAGGCAGCGCTTGATCAGAATTCTCGCCGTTTGCACGGGCCTTGCCCGTCCGCTTCCCGGCAAAAGCTACAAGACGGGCATTTTCAAGACGCCGACCGATGCGGCCGTGGTCGTCGACCGCGAGGGCCTGCTGGGCGACGCGATCTGCAACCGGAAACACCATGGCGGGCCGGAACAGGCGGTCTACGGCCTCGGCGCGATCGACCTTGCCTGGTGGTCGAAGGAACTCGGCCGCACGCTGGAGCCGGGAACCTTCGGCGAGAACCTCGTCATCGAGGGCCTCGACAGCCGCAGCGTCTCGGTCGGCGACCGGATCGAGACGGAGAGCGTGCTGCTCGAAGTGACCTCGACGCGCATTCCCTGCAACACGCTGACCGCCCGCATGGGCGACCCGGCCTTTGCGAAACGCTTCATGCTGGCCGGCCGGCCGGGTTTTTACTGCCGCGTGCTGCGGGGCGGGGTGATCCAGGCCGGCGACCCGGCAACCTATACGCCCTTCGAAGGCGCGCCGGTGACCATGCCGGAGCTGCTGCGCACCTATGGCAAGAACGTTTCGGAGGAAGACCGGCTGCGCTATCTCGCCGCCCCGATCAACGACAAGCTGCGCGCGGCCCTGACCGGCTGATCAGCGGGTGGCGATGGCCGCCGCGGCACCGGCCATGGTGCCGGCACTTAGGCGGTTGGCGAGGCGCACGGCGCGCGGGCTCTTCAGGAACAGCCGGGCGCGCGAGGCGAGGAAGACCCAGGCAAGGTCGATCGCGACCAGCACGATGAACATGGTCGCGACCAGTTCGGCCCAGCCGACGAGGGTAACGGCGCCGAGATCAATGATCGCCGGCAGGAGCGCGACGTAGAACATCATGATCTTCGGATTGCCGAGCGTCACCGTCAGGCCGGCGAAGAACAGCTTTGCGCCCGAGCGCGCCTCCGGCAGGGCGCCGTCGCCGGTCTCCACCGGCGCGAACCACATCTTCCACGCGAGATAGAGAAGGTAGGCGACGCCCAGCCACTTGATGGCGACGAAGGCGGCATGGAAGCTCTCGGCGATGGCCGCAAGGCCGAGCACGGCGCAGGTGAGCCAGATGCCCTCGCCGATCCACATGGCGGCGAGGAAGGGCAGCACGTCCCTTGCCCCGCGCGACAGCACGCGGGCGACAAGCGCCGCGATGCTCGGGCCGGGCGAGCCGGCCGCCATCATCAGCGCGCCGGCAAAGACAATGAGGGTCATCAGGCTCATCGAAGGTCCTCCTCGGAAAGCGTGACCCTACAGGATCAGAACGGCAGTTTGAAGCCGGGCGGGATCGGCAGGCCGGCGGTCAGCGCCTTGGTCTTCTCGGCGGCCTCGGCCTCGGCCTTGTCCTTGGCGTCCTTGTGAGCCGCGACGATCAGGTCTTCGAGGATTTCCACGTCGTCTTCCTTGAAGAGCGAGGGGTCGATCTTCAGGCCCTTGAGATTGCCCTTGCCGTCGAGCGTGACCGAGACGAGGCCGCCGCCGGAGGTGCCGTTCACCTGAAGGGCGGCGATCTCCTCCTGCATCTTCTCCATCTTGGCCTGCATTTCCTTGACCTTGCCCATCATGCCCATGATGTCGCGCATCGGCCTCTCCTCTTTCTGACTGGATGTTAGAGCATTTGTTTTCGTGCAATTCCGCCATGCACCTCAGCTGGAACTGCTAGTGTTCGATATCGTCGCCGGGCAGGATGTCGCCCTCGGCGGATTCCGCGACGGCCGCGACCTCGACGGTCTCGGGCTCGTCTTCCGTTTCCTGGACCTTGATGCGCACGTCCATGATCTTGGCACCCGGGAAGCGCTGCAGGATGGCGGCCACGTCGGGATCCTGGCGCGCATCGGCAACGCGCGCTTCCTGCGCCATCGTCTCGGCCTCGGCCAGCGTCGGCCCGCCCGGTTCGCGCGACAGGATCACCATCCAGCGGATGCCGGTCCATTCCTGCAGCCGGTTCGACAGGTCGTTGACGAGCGACTTCGGCGCATCGTTGGCAAGGCTGATCTCGAGGCGCCCGGCCTCCACGCTGACCGGCCGCACGAAGGCGCGCACGAGGGCACGCAGGCGGATGTCGCGGTTCTTCGTGCAGAGGTCGGCAATGTCGGCGACCGACTTCACCGGTACCTTCGGCTCGGCGGCCGGCTGCTCGGCCGGGGCGGTCTCGATGCGGCCGACCGGCTGGGATGCGGGCTCGGCCTGCGGCACGGGACGCAGCATGGTCACCGCCGCGCCGCCCGACTGGGCGCGCTGGGCCGGTGCCTCCGGCGAACGGGAAACGGCGGCGACCGAGGCCTGCGCCGTCGGCTGGCCGCCATTGCCGCCATAGCCGCCGGATTGCGGGGCACGCGCGCCATTGCCGCCGCCCTCGCCGCCCGAGAGCTCGGCGAGGCGGCGGACCGCCTCTTCCGGCGACGGCAGGTTGGCGGCGTGCGCGAGGCGGATGATGACCATCTCGGCGGCGCCCGCCGGACGACTGGAAGCCTCCGTCTCCGGAATGCCCTTCAGCAGCATCTGCCACATGCGCGACAGCGCGGTGACGGCGATGGAATTGGCGAACTCGACGCCGCGCACACGCTCGATCTCGCTCAGAGACTGGTCGCCGCTCGCATCGGGCACATATTTCATGCGCGTGACGAGATGGGTGAAGTCGGCAAGGTCCGTCAGCACGACGGGCGGGCTGGCGCCGGCCTCGTATTGCGCGGAAAACTCGGCGAGCGCGGCGGCGGCATCGCCCTTCACGACATGTTCGAAGAGATCGACGATGCGCGCGCGGTCGGCAAGGCCGAGCATGCCGCGCACGGCATTCACCTCGACGCGGCCGCCGCCATGGGCGATCGCCTGGTCGAGCAGCGACAGGCCGTCGCGGGCCGAGCCCTCGGCGGCGCGGGCGATCATGGCGAGCGCATCCGGCTCGAACTCCACGCCTTCCTTGCCCAGGATGGTGGTGAAGAGGCCGACGAGGTCGGAGGCGCCGATGCGCCGCAGGTCAAAGCGCTGGCAGCGCGACAGGACGGTGATCGGGACCTTGCGGATCTCGGTCGTCGCGAAGATGAACTTGACGTGCTCCGGCGGCTCCTCGAGCGTCTTCAAGAGGCCGTTGAAGGCCTGCGTCGAGAGCATGTGCACTTCGTCGATGATATAGACCTTGTAGCGAGCCGAGACCGGGCGGTAGCGCACCTGCTCGATGATCTCGCGGATGTCGTCGATGCCGGTATGGGAGGCGGCGTCCATCTCGATGACATCGACATGCCGGCCCTCCATGATGGCCTGGCAATGCTCGCCGGGCACGCGAAGGTCGATCGTCGGGCGGTCGATCTCGGATGTCTTGTAGTTCAGCGCGCGCGCGAGGATGCGGGCGGTCGTCGTCTTGCCGACGCCGCGAACGCCAGTCAGCATATAGGCCTGCGCGATGCGCCCGGTCTCGAACGCATTGGTCAGCGTGCGGACCATCGGCTCCTGACCAACCATCAGGTCGGAGAAATCCTTGGGGCGGTATTTTCGCGCGAGAACCCGGTAGGCGGCGGGTTTTTCGCTGGACGGATTGGGGGTTACGTCGCTCATAGACCCTGCCGCTAATCGAACTTTCAGTCCCGACAGGACGGCCAGGATCAGGACGGTAAGGTGGGAGGCTGGCACGATGACCCGTGCCGGGGCTCGTTAGGGCTGCTTCCTTCCGGACCTGACCCGGTTGGCGAGTGGCTCGTCCACCACCAACCTCCCGTCCCCCATATCGGCAATATTCCATCCGAATGCAAGCGCGGCCGATAAAAAACTGTTGGAGCGAATTTGGATGCCGTGGCATGACTCTAGAAAACAGGCATGCCGGGAGACCCCCTTGAGCGACTTTCACCTTGACGAACGGATCGTGCGCGACAGCGACCTTCTGACGAAGATCGGCCTTTGCGAGCTGCGCCTGATGAAGGACGGCCGCTGGCCCTGGCTGATGCTGGTGCCGCAGCGGCCGCATGTCAGCGAGATCTTCGACCTGACGCCGCTCGACCAGACCATGCTGACCTTCGAGACGACCCTGGTCGCCGAAGCGCTGAAGAAGGTGACCGGGGCGGAGAAGATCAACGTCGCCGCGCTCGGCAACATCGTCCGCCAGCTGCACGTCCATGTCATCGCGCGCAGCGAAGGCGACCCGAACTGGCCCGGCCCCGTCTGGGGTTTCGGCACCGCCGAGCCGCGCTCGGCCGACGAAACCAAGGCCCTCGCGGCCAAGATCCTGGACGCGCTCACGCCATGAAGCCATCGCTCTTCGACCTCTACCGCCCGCACCCCGAACCCAGCACCATGGTGGCCTTCGCGGAGAACAGCCTCGACCGCCAGTCGGAGCACCGCGCGCCGGACTGCCTGGAACAGGCCTTCAAGGCCGAGACCGTGCATGCCTTCGCGATCGCCGGAGGAAAGCTCGTCGTCAAGCATGACGAGAAGATCATCGACCCGCTGTTTGCGCCCTATGAGCTGGCCGAGCTCGGCCCGGTGCCGGAGGAGGCCATCCTGCTCGGCTACCTGAAGAACGGCGAGCCGCGGCTGGCGATCCCCGTCAGGGCCGATCCCGAGACCCTGCAGGAGCCGCTGAGGGCGGCGGACGGGCGCACGCTCTATCGCCAGCAGATGCTCGACGACGACCTGCTCGGCCAGTTCGCCCAGGCCTCCAGCCTGATGACCTGGAACGGCAACAACCGCTTCTGCGGCAAGTGCGGCGCGCCGACGCGCTCGGAGATCGGCGGCTATCGCCGCGTCTGCGAGGCGTGCAGCCACACGATCTTCCCGCGCACCGATCCGGTCGCCATCATGCTGATCATCGACATCGAGCGGGACCTCTGCCTGCTCGGCCGCTCGCCGCATTTCCCGGAGGGCATGTATTCCTGCCTCGCCGGCTTCCTGGAGCCGGGCGAGACGATCGAGCATACGGTGCGCCGCGAGACGCTGGAGGAATCCGGCATCAAGGTAGGCCGCGTGCGCTACCATGCCTCGCAGCCCTGGCCGATGCCGCATTCGCTGATGATCGGCTGCTACGGCGAGGCGATCTCCTTCGACATCCGCCGTGACGAGCAGGAGCTGGAGGATTGCCGCTGGTTCACCCGCGAGGAGACGGCGGCGATGATCGCGCGCAGCGCCATGTCCGGCGTTGCGCCCGGCGCCACGACCCCGCCGCCGAAGGGCGCCATCGCGCATCGCCTGATGCGCGACTGGCTGGACTGGGCGGTCTGAGCCGCTCAGCGCCAGCCGAGATGCGGCCGGTCGCCCGGATGCTCGCGCAGCCGGAGGCGCGGCGCCAGAAGCCGGGCGATGACGGGGCTTATGAGGAAGGTGACGACGATCCAGGCCGGCAGCAGGTATTTGGCCTGCGCGTTGAGCGCCGGCACGGCGAGGATGGCGATGGTGCCGACGCCGAAGACGACGGCGTTGACCATCAGCGAGACCAGGATCGTTATGTGGGTGATCGTGCGCATGGGCATCTCCTTTCCCGGAAAGGGCCGCCGTCTGCGGCCCGCTTCCTTTGGAAATGCCCCTGCGGCGGGCCGGTTCCGGCCCGCCTGACGATCGTCAAGTTTCAGAAGGCGCTGCGCATCGGATGGGCGCGATAGGTGCCGAGGATGCGGACCTTTTCGGAGAAGAAGCGCAGCTCCTCCAGCGCGCGGCGCACCGGCAGGTCATCCGGATGGCCCTCGATATCGGCATAGAACTGCGTGGCGTAGAACTTGCCGCCGATCTGGTAGCTTTCCAGCTTCGTCATGTTGATGCCGTTCGTCGCAAAGCCGCCGAGCGCCTTGTAGAGAGCCGCCGGAATGTTGCGCACGTTGAAGACGAAGGTGGTGACGATGATCTCGTCCCCGTCGCGTTCCGCCGGCGCCGCATCGCGCGACAGCACGACAAAGCGGGTGACGTTGCTTTCCGTGTCCTCGACATTCTCCGCGACGATGGAGAGGCCGTAGAGATCGGCCGCAAGCCGCGGGGCAAGCGCGGCCATGGTGCGGTCGCCGGTCTCCGAGACGAGCTTGGCCGCCCCTGCCGTATCGCCCGCGATCACCGGCTTCCAGCCGTTGAGGCGGACGATCTTGCGGCACTGGCCGAGCGCGTGGATATGGCTGTGCACGGTGCGGATCTCGTCCTTCGCCACGCCCGGCAGCACCATGAGCTGGAAGCGGATCGGCATGAAATATTCGCCGACGATATGCAGTCGCGATTCCGGCAGCAGATGATGGATGTCGGCGACGCGGCCGGCGATCGTGTTCTCGATCGGGATCATGCCGAGGTCGGCATCACCATTCTCGACGGCCAGGAACGCATCCTCGAAGGTCTGGCAGGGCAGCGGCTCCATGCTCGGGAACATGTCGCGGCTGGCCATGTCGGAATTGGCGCCAAACTCGCCCTGGAAGGCGATCCTGTTGGTCTTCATGATCATGGCGGGGTCCGTGTCAGATGGGGTTGGCCGCGAGCATCGCGCGGGCCTTTTCGAGGTCGGCCGGAGTATCGACACCCAGCGGAACGGTGTCAACGATCTCCGCATCGATGCGCATGCCCGCCTCGAGGGCGCGCAGCTGCTCCAGCGATTCCCGCTTTTCGAGGGTCGAGGGCTTCAGCGCGACGAAGGCTTCCAGCGCCTTTCGGCGATAGGCATAGAGGCCGATATGATGATAGAGCGGCCCCTTGCCGTGCGGCGCCGTCGCACGCGTGAAATAAAGGGCGCGCAGGCGGTTCTCGCCAAGCGGCGAGCCGACGACCTTCACGACGTTCGGGTTGGTCTTCTCCTCCTCGTCGCGGATCTCGGTGGTCAGCGTGGCGATGTCGGTCGCGGCGTTCTCCAGCGGGCGAAGGGCGGCGCGGATCGTTTCCGGGTCGATCGTCGGCAGGTCGCCCTGCACGTTGATGATGATCTCGGCCCGGCCCTCGGGGTCGCTTCTGGTCAGCGCCTCATGGATGCGGTCGGAACCGGACTGGTGGTCGACGCGGGTCATCACCGCCTCGAAGCCGGCGGCCACCACCGCGTTAAAGATATCCTGGTGATCGACGGCGACGACGATCCGCCCGACATCGGCCTCGGCCGCGCGGCGCGCAACCTGCACGATCATCGGCAGGCCCGCAATATCGGCGAGCGGCTTGCCCGGAAGCCGGGTCGAGGCCATGCGCGCGGGAATGAGGACGAGGGTCCTGTCAAAATTGGCGGAATTCATCTGCAGCCCTTCAAAACCCCCGGGAAAAGTGTCAAAAAGTCTCAGTGCGGGGGCTACAATCACTGTTGCAACGAAGCAGCAAAAGACATAGGTTCCGCGCGATTTCAAGACTGGCCGGCGTGTGTCCGCCGGTTCCTAGGGGAGCGTTTGGATGAACTCTTATGTGAACATGGGCGTGGGTGCCCTGCTCGGCACCGTTTTCGTACTTATGTCCGTGTCGATCGCTTCTGAAGGCATTTTCCATTCGGGCGCCCCCGAGAAGGAAGGCTTCGCGATCGTGGCCGAGGAAACCGGCGGCGAGGCAGCCGGCGGCGGCGAAGCCGCTGCAACCGTTCCGATCGCCACGCTGCTCGCCACCGCCGATGCGGCCGCCGGCGAAACGGCCTTCAAGAAATGTGCGAGCTGTCACACCTCGGAGAAGGGCGGACCGAACAAGGTCGGACCCGGTCTCTGGGACATCGTGAACCGCCCGGTCGCCTCGCATGAGGGCTTCAGCTATTCCGCCGGCATGACCACCTTCTCCGAAGGCCACAAGGTCCTCTGGGACTACGATCACCTCAGCTACTTCCTGGAAGCGCCGAAGAAGCACGTTCCCGGCACCGCCATGGGCTTCGCCGGCCTGAAGAAGAACGACGAGCGCGCCAACCTGATCGCCTATCTGCGCACGCTTTCCGACAATCCGGCGCCGCTGCCGACCGTCTCCAACGAAGGCGCGGATGCAGGCTCCGCCGCGCCGGCCGACGGCGCGACCGCCACCGAGGGCGCGGCTCCCGCTGACGGCGCCGCCACGACGACGGAAGGTGCTGCGCCCGCCGATGGCGCCGCAACGACGACGCAAGATGCCGCACCCGCAGAAGGCGGCGCAACGACGACCGAGGGCGCGGCCCCGGCCGAAGGCGGCACCGCCACCGAGGGCACCACGACGGAACAGCCGGCTCAGTAAGACGCCAGCGCTTAGAGACGAAAAACCCGGCCATCGCGCCGGGTTTTTTATTGCCGCCGCGAAGAAACAGCTTCACCCCAGAAGCCAGGCCCAGAAAGAGACGGTGAAGACGCCGAGCGCCGTCGTCATGGTGATCGTCGAGGAGGCGAGCGCATGGCCGACGCCGAAATGGTTGGCGAGCAGCCAGGCATTGATGCCCGTCGGCACCGAGGAGCACAGCACCATGGCGGCCGTCCATTCCGGGCTGAGGCCGAGCAGCCGGCAGGCGACGTAGACGGAGCCCGGCAGCAGCACGAGCTTGAGGCTGGTCATCGCAAGCGCAATGCCGGCATTGCCGCCGACCTTGTACTTGTTGAGCGCCATGCCGATCGAGATGAGCGCCGCCGGCGCTGCCGCCCCCGCGAGTTGGTCGACCACCACCTTCACGGGGCCAGCGAGCGGCACGCCACCCGTATGGAACAGCGCCCCGGCGACGAGGCCGATCACCAGCGGATTGCGCACCAGGCTCCTGCCGATGCCGAGGAGGAGCATGCCGATACGCTGCGGCTCGCGCGTGCCGTCCTTGCGTTCCGCCCGCTCCATCAGGATCGTGCCGGCGATCATCATGACGGGCAGGTGTACGGAGAGCAGCACCGAGATCGCCACCAGCCCTTCCTCGCCGACGATGCGCGAGACCAGCGGCAGGCCGATGAAGACGGTGTTGGCGAAGGCGGAGGAGACGCCGGCGAGCACGCCGATCCGCCGGTCGCGCCTGAAGCCGAGCGTGGCGACGAGGTGCGCCACCGTCCAGGTGAAGGCGACGCCGGCGAAATAGCCGACCCAGATGCGCAGCGGCGATTCCCCGGCGAAATCCGCCTCCGCGATGGTGCGGAACAGCAGGACTGGAACGGCCACCCGGAAGACGAACTCTCCCAGCCCCTCGCCCAGCGCTTCCCGCAGGTAACCGGTTCGCACGAGCAGCCAGCCGATGAAGATCAGCGCGAAGATGGGCAACACATTGAGGGCGACGTCGGACATGAAACCGTCCCGGAAAGCAGGGAGAAACCGGCAGGACGGCCGTCCTGCGGGCTTCATGGGTAGGGCAATCCTTCTGGAGGGTCCAGCGCGAAAGGGCGGCGCGCAAATGAAAAAAGCGAGGGTTATCCCCCCGCTTCCTCATCCCGGCCTGGCCGGGGAAGTGTTCCGCGCGGGTGCCAGTACATCCGTGGTCACCGCGCTTGCGAAACACGACTTTCGTGTCTGACGAAGTTTCTACCGGCCCGCTGTTACAGCGATATGACAGAGAACGTTCGCCCGTGATCCGAAGTCTGCGCCGATATGGTTAACAAAAGGTTAACGCGACGCCGCGCCAAAAATTTTGCGGTCCCGGCGATTGAACGGCAAACCTGAAACGTCTTCCCCCTGGTTCCATGCGCCACCCCTTCCGGCCCTTCCGACGCGCTCCGTCTTTCGATTGACAAGCCGCATCCGGGTCTGGACAGTGGCGGCGGCAACGAGATGGGCAGCGTTAGGAGGACTTCATGTCTATGCGCGCATTCTTCGGTTTCTCGGCACTTCTTCTGGCTGCCGTCGCCTCCCCTCCCCTTCCCGCAGGCGCACAAGAAACGCGCACCGTGGTCACCTCTGAAAACAGCGACTACTTCGGTTTCGACCTGCGCACCGTGCAGGACGTGACGCTCGACCAGTGCAAGACCGACTGCATCGACGACCTGTCCTGCCGCGCCTTCACCTATAATCCCAAGGTGAAGTGGTGCTTCCTGAAGAGCGACTTCAACCAGCTCAATCATTTCCAGGGCGCCGTTGCCGGCAAGATCGTGCGCGCGGACGCCGCCGCCGATATCGGCGCGCCGCCGGCCTTGGCCTTCATCAGCGACTACATGATGAACGATGCCCGCTCCTTCCACGATAACCTGTCGCTTGCCACCCAGCACACCGGCCAGGGCGCCGAAAGCCTCGCCTCGCTCGGCCGCATCGAGACGGCCTCCAGCCGCTTCGACCAGGCGCTGATCGCCTTCAGGGGCGCGCTCAAGCTCGCACCGGACGACTACTATCTCTGGATAGAGACCGCCGAATCCATGGGCCGCGCCGTCAACAACAGCTATCTCGCCAGCCAGGGCGCGCTTGCGGCGATCAACGCCTACCAGCTTTCGCGCACGACGGAGACCCGCGCCCGCGCACTCGCCGTGCTCGCCGACACGCTCGATAAATCGAGCAACTACCGCGCCGGCATCAACGCCTACAAGGCGAGCCTCGCGCTGAAGGAGGACGTCGCTGTGCGCTCGGCCTATCTCGGCCTTCGCGCCCGGCAGGGCTTCCGTGTCGTCAATCACACGATCGATTCCGACAGCGCGAGCCCACGTGCCTGCGTCGAGTTCTCCGAACCGCTCGTCAAGTCCGGCGCGGACTACGCCTCCTTCGTCACGCTCGACGGCGCGGCGCCGAAGGCCGTGGAGGCGAAGGACCGGCAGATCTGCGTCGAGGGCCTCACCCACGGCCAGCGCTACAAGATCGCGTTCCGCCCCGGCCTGCCTTCCGCCGTGGACGAGCCGCTGGCTTCCGCCGTCGACCTCGACGTCTATGTGCAGGACCGCGCCGCCATGGTGCGCTTCACGGGCGACGGCTTCGTGCTGCCGGGAAGCGTGCGCCGCGGCATCCCGATCGTTTCCGTCAACACCGACAGCGCCGACCTGAAGCTATACCGCGTCGGTGACCGCGCGATCACCTCGCTGCTTTCCGAAAGCCGCTTCCTCACCCAGCTCGACGGCTATTCCGCCAGCCGCATCGAAAACGAGAACGGCGAACTGGTCTGGGAAGGCAAGATCGACATCTCGCCCGAACTCAACAAGGACGTCGTCACCAGCTTCCCGGTCGACGAGGCGCTGCCGGAGCGCAAGCCCGGCGTCTACGTCCTGACCGCCGCCGCCTCGAACGGCCGCTCGAACGAATGGGATGCCAAGGCGACGCAATGGTTCGTCGTCTCGGATGTCGGCCTCACCACCTATGCCGGCACGGACGGCCTCAACGTCTTCGCCCGCTCGCTCGACAGCGCCGGACCGCTCGACGGCGTCGAGCTCCAGCTGATCGCCAAGAACAACGAGGTGCTCGGCACCGCGACGACCGATACGGACGGCCGCGCGACCTTCACCGCTGGCCTGATGCGCGGCACCGCCGCCAACACGCCCGCCGTGATCCTCGCGAAGAAGGGCACGTCGGACTTCGTCTTCCTCGACATGACGCGTGCCGGCTTCGACCTTTCCGACCGCGGTGTCACCGGCCGCCCGGCACCGGGCGCCATCGACGTGCTCGCCTGGACCGAGCGCGGCATCTACCGCGCCGGCGAGACGGTGCACGCGACGGCGCTCGCCCGCGACATCGAAGCCAATGCCGTGGAAAAACTGCCGCTGACCTTCGTCTTCAACCGCCCGGATGGCGTGGAGGACCGCCGCATCGTCAGCGATGGGGCCGCGCTCGGCGGCCATGCCGTCGACCTGCCGCTGCAGGAAAACAGCATGCGCGGCACCTGGACCATGCAGATCTTCACCGATCCCAAGGGCACGGCGATCGGCGAAAAACAGTTCCTCGTCGATGATTTCGTGCCCGACCGCATCGAATTCGACATGACGAGCGAAGCGAAGGCCATCGAGGCCGGCGTTCCCGCCGAAGTCTCCGTCGAGGGTCGCTATCTCTACGGCGCACCGGGCGCCGGCCTTGAAATCGAGGGCGACGTCGCGCTGAAGCCGACGCGCCAGGACGCCGCCTTCCCCGGCTATGTCTTCGGCCTTGCCGACGAGGAGGCGCTCGAGGAGAGCACCACCTCGCTCGAAGACCTCGACGTGCTCGACGACGACGGCAGGGCGACCTTCGAGGTGAACGTCGCCGACCTTCCCTCGACCACCCAGCGCCTCGAGGCGCTGGTCACGCTGCGCATGATGGAGGAAGGCGGCCGCGCCGTCGAACGCAACCTCACCCTGCCGGTCAGGGCGGCCGGCGCGATGATCGGCGTGAAGCCGGAATTTACCGGCGAGCTTCCGGAGAACAGCGTCGCCAACTTCCATGTCGTCGCCGTGGCGCCGGATGGCTCCAGGCAGGCGATGCAGGGCATGCCCTGGAAGCTGCTCGCCGTCGAGCGGAACTACCAATGGTATCGCGAGGGCAGCTCGTGGCGCTACGAGCCGGTGCTTGCGACCAGGCAGATCGCCAACGGCACGGTCGATGCCGGCGCGGATGGCGGGCGCATCTCCGTGCCGGTCACCTGGGGCCGCTATCGCCTCGAAGTGGAAAGCGCCGAGCCGGACGGGCCGGCGACCAGCATCGAGTTCGACGCCGGCTGGTACGTCGCAGCGACCTCGACGGAAACGCCGGACGCGCTCGAAATCTCGCTCGACAAGGAAAACTATGCGGTCGGCGACACGGCCAGGCTGAAGATCTCGCCGCGCCATGCCGGCCAGGTGCTGATCACCGTCGGCGCCGAAAGCCTGATCGCCACGAAGACCGCCGCCATCGGCGCCGAGGGCGGCGAGGTGGAAATCCCGGTCACCAGGGAATGGGGCCCCGGCTCCTATGTCACCGCGACGCTCTTCCGTCCGGGCACCGACCAGGAAAGCCGCATGCCGATGCGCGCCATCGGCATCACCTGGCTGAAGGTCGATCCCGCCGACCGCAAGCTGAACGTCGCGCTCGACGTGCCGGAAAAGACGCTGCCGCGCCAGCCGCTCGACATCGCGCTTGCGATCAACGGTGCGGGCGCGGACGAGGAGGCCTATGTCACGGTCGCCGCCGTCGATGTCGGCATCCTCAACCTCACCCGCTACGAAGCGCCCGATCCGGCCGGCTGGTACTTCGGCCAGCGCCGGCTCGGCATGGAGATCCGCGACCTCTATGGCCGGCTGATCGACGGTTCGCTCGGCACCACGGGGCGGCTGCGCACCGGCGGTGATGGCGGCGAAGGGGCGCTGTCGGGCAATCCGCCGACCGAAAAGCTCGTCGCATTCTTTGCCGGTCCCGTGAAGCTCGATGCCGAAGGCAAGGCCAGGGTCAGCTTCGACATCCCGCAGTTCAACGGCACGGCCCGCATCATGACCGTCGCCTGGACGAAGACCGGCGTCGGCAGCG
The DNA here is from genome assembly GCF_050859155.1 of Shinella yambaruensis. Classification (NCBI taxonomy): domain Bacteria; kingdom Pseudomonadati; phylum Pseudomonadota; class Alphaproteobacteria; order Hyphomicrobiales; family Rhizobiaceae; genus Shinella; species Shinella yambaruensis. The sequence goes on along the minus strand of NZ_CP150638.1, from coordinate 257,895 downwards.
CATCGAAGGATGTCGTCATCCGCGATCCGGTCGTCGTGACCGCGAGCCTACCGAAATTCCTCGCCCCCGGGGACCGCGCCGACCTGAGGCTCGACATCGCCAATACCGATGCCCCGGCCGGCGACTACACGGTCGAGGTCACCCACAACGCCTCCGTGATGGTCGAGCAGACCGGCGCCGGCCGGACGCTGCGGCTCGAGCCCGGCGGCAAGTCGGCGCTCACCCTGCCGCTGATCGGCGGCGAGGCCGGCGACGGCGTCGTGACGGTCAAGCTCTCGAACGGCGCCGGCCTGTCGCTGGAACAGGCGCTCAACGTGCCGGTGCGCCCGGCCGCCATGCCCATCACCACGCGCCGGCCGATCGAGATCGCCGCCAATGGCAGCCTGACGATCGACGACCAGCTTCTGGCCGACAGCCAGCTTGCCGGCGCCTCCGTCAGCCTCAGCGTTTCGCGCGCCGCGGCCTTCGACATCCCGGCGCTCCTGATGGCGCTCGACCGCTATCCCTATGGCTGCACGGAGCAGACGACCAGCCGCGCGCTGCCGCTGCTCTATCTCAGCGAGCTTTCCAAGCAGTCCGGCCTTGCCGAGGACACGGAAACGCAAAAGCGCGTGCAGGATGCGATCTACCGGGTGCTCGCCAACCAGTCCTCCTCCGGCAGCTTCGGCCTCTGGGGGCCGAGCTACGGCGACCTGTGGCTCGATGCCTTCGTCACGGACTTCCTGACGCGGGCCCGCGAGCAGAAGTTCGACGTGCCGGAACAGGCCATGCTGCAGGCGCTTTCCAACCTGCAGAACGCGCTCTCCTACGACGTCAACGTCTCCAGCCAGGGCAACGAGATCGCCTATGCGCTCTACGTGCTCGCCCGCAACCGCAAGGCCGCGATCAGCGACCTGCGCTACTATGCCGACACGAAGCTCTCGGAGTTCTCCTCGCCGCTCTCCCGCGCGCATCTTGCCGCTGCGCTCGGGCTCTACGGCGATGCCCAGCGCTCGATGACGATCTTCTCCAATGCGCTCGGCCTGTCGCGCGACAGCGTGATGAACGCCAGCCTCTCGCGCACCGACTACGGTTCGTCGCTGCGCGACGGCGCCGCCATCCTGGCGCTGGCCGCCGAGGCGCGTCCGGTTCCGACCATCATCCCGGACCTGACGAAGCTGGTCGCCAAGCAGTGGGAGGACAAGCGCTGGACCAGCACGCAGGAACAGACCTGGATGCTGCTCGCCGCCCGGTCCGTGAAGGATGCCGACAAGGGCCTGGCACTCGAAATCAACGGCACCGCGCATTCGGGCGGCTATGCCGCGCAGATGACGGGCAAGGCGCTGATGGACAACCCGCTGACGGTTGCCAACCGCTCCGGCGAGCCGGTCTCGGCCATGCTGACGACGGTCGCGGCGCCGGCCGATCCGCTGCCGGCCGGCGGCGACGGCTTTGCCATCGAGCGCAGCTACTACACGCTCGACGGCGAGGAGGCGAACGTCTCCGAGGCGACGCAGAACGAGCGCTACGTCGTGGTGCTGAAGGTGACGGAGCACAATGACTGGCCGTCGCGCATCATCATCACCGATCTGCTGCCCGCCGGTTTCGAGATCGACAATCCGAGCCTTGTCGACAGCGCGAAGCTGGCGAATTTCGACTGGATCGGCGAGATCGAGCCGGCCCATACGGAGTTCCGCTACGACCGTTTCGTCGCGGCCTTCAACCGCAGCGCGGGCGACAACCGCGAGGTGACGCTCGCCTATGTCGTGCGCGCCGTGACCCCGGGCACCTACGACCACCCGGCCGCGCAGGTGGAGGACATGTACCGTCCGCAATATTCCGCCCGCACGGCGACCGGCCGCATGCAGGTCGTCAAGGCTGAGTAGGGAGCCCGGCCGATGGCGCTCTGGCGCAAGCTCCTGATCGGCTCCCTCGGCGGGGCGGCGTTCATCGCCGCCCTTGCCGCCGGGCTCGACCATGCCGATCGCGCCTATCCGCCGCCGGTCGACGTGGCGGATATCGTCTCGAAGGAAGTGCTCGACCGGGACGGCCGCCTGCTGCGCGCCTTCGCGACGCCGGACGGGCTCTGGCGGCTGAAGACCACGGCCGCCGATGTCGATCCGCAGTTCCTGCGCATGCTCGTCGCCTATGAGGACCGGCGGTTCCACGAGCATGCGGGCGTCGATCCGCTGGCGCTGCTGCGCGCGGCCGGGCAGTTCGTCACGAATGGCCGCATCGTCTCCGGCGCCTCCACGCTCTCCATGCAGGTCGCCCGGCTGATCGAGCCGCGCGAGAACCGCTCGATGCTGGCCAAGCTGCGCCAGATGGCCCGCGCCATCCAGCTCGAACGGCGCCTCTCCAAGGCCGAGATCCTCGATCTCTACCTGACGCTCGCCCCCTATGGCGGCAACCTGGAGGGCGTGCGCGCGGCGAGCCTCGCCTGGTTCGGCAAGGAGCCGAAGCGTCTTTCCGTCGCCGAAGCCGCCCTTCTCGTCGCCCTGCCGCAGCTTCCCGAAAAGCGCCGGCCGGACCGCCACCGTGCGAGTGCGGAAAAGGCGCGCGAGCGCGTGCTCACCCGCATGGCCGTTTCCGAGATCATCGGCGAAGGCGAGGCGGAGCGCGCGAGCACCGAGGCGGTGCCCGACCGCCGCCGCCAGCTTCCCGCCTATGCCGCCCACCTTTCGGAGCTTGCGCTGCGCAAGGATGCCAGGGCGAGCGAACACAAGACGACGCTCGACCGCATCGTGCAGGACGGGCTGGAGACGGTGGCGCGCGAGGCGGCCGAGCGGCTCGGCCCGAAGGTCTCGATCGCCATGGTGATGGCCGATGCCCGCACCGGCGACATCCTCGGCGAGGTCGGCTCGGCGGACTATTTCGACGGCAGCCGTGCCGGCTGGATCGACATGACGCGCATCCGCCGCTCGCCCGGTTCGGCGCTGAAGCCCTTCATCTATGGCCTCGCCTTCGAGGAAGGCCTCGTCGCGCAGGAGACCATCGTCGAGGACCGGCCGGCCGATTTTTCCGGCTACCGGCCGCGCAATTTCGACATGACCTACCAGGGCGACGTCAGCGTGCGCAAGGCGCTGCAGCTGTCGCTGAACGTGCCTGCCGTGCGCCTCCTGGAGGCGGTCGGCCCGACGCGGCTGATGGTGCGCTTCCGCCGCGCCGAGGTGCACCCCGAACTGCCGCCGGGCGAAACGCCCGGCCTTGCCATCGGCCTTGGCGGCGTCGGCATCACGCTGCGCGATCTCACCCAGCTCTATGCCGCGCTTGCCAATCGCGGCATGCCGGTGCGTCTCGGCGACGGCATCGTGCGCGATGCGGCGGTGATAACGGGCGACCCGCTGCTCGATCCCGTCGCCGTCTGGCACGTCTCGGATGCGCTCTCCGGGGTCACGCCGCCGACCGGCAGCCGCCGCCTCGGCATCGCCTACAAGACCGGCACGAGCTACGGTTATCGCGATGCCTGGTCCGTCGGCTATGACGGCCGCCATGTGCTGGGCGTCTGGGTCGGCCGGGCCGACAACGGCGCGGTGCCGGGCCTGACCGGCTATGGTGCCGCCGCGCCCATCCTGTTCGAAGCCTTCGCCCGGTCCGGGCTCGCCATCACGGCGCTGCCGCGGGCACCGGCCGGCGCGGTGCGCATTGCACAATCAGAGCTACCGGCGAGCCTTCGCCGTTTCTCGACCACCGCAAGCGGCCTCGTCGCCACGACGGCGCGCGAACCGGCGCCGGAGATCGTCTATCCGCCGGAAGGCGCCCATGTGGAGCTCGGCGCGACGAGGGGCGCGGCCATCTCCCCGCTCGTGCTCAAGCTCCAGGGCGGCCGCGCGCCCTTCCGCTGGCTTGCCAACGGCAAGGTCCTGCCCGATGCCTCGCGCCGGCGCACGGCGCAGTGGATGCCGGAGGGCGCCGGTTTCTCGACGCTGACCGTCATCGACGCCGCCGGGCGGGCGGCGAGTGTCAGGGTGTTCATCGAGTAGCGGGGCGCTGCCCCTCATCCGCCTGCCGGCACCTTCTCCCCGCAAGCGGGGCGAAGGGAATATGCCGCGCCGGTTTCCTCAAGCAATAACTGCTCGTGGGGCACGTCCCTCTCCCCGCTTGCGGGGAGAGGGTTAGGGTGGGGGGCAAAGCCAGAGCCGCAACGTCACCGGAACATTACCCCGCCGTATCCGCCAGCACCCACCCCGCCTTGCGCTTCTCCAGAAACGCCACGATCCCTTCCGCCGCTTCCGGCGTTTCCCAGGTATCGGCCAGCCGCGTCAACGTCATCTCGATGACCTTCTCGTCGATCGGCGAAGCGAGCGCATGCGCAAGGGCCTTCGTCGCGGCAACCGCCTCGGGAGACGCCGCGAAATAGGGGGCGATCTCCGCCTCGACCGCCTCGTCCAGCGAGTCGGGCGCCACGATGCCGCTCAAGAGCCCGATGCCCCGCGCCATCGCCGCATCGAACAGGCGGGCGGACGTCGCAAGGCGAAGGAAGGTGGCGGGGCCGATGCGGGCGGCGACATAGGGGCTGATCGTCGCCGGGATGAGGCCGAGGCGGGTTTCCGTCAGGCCGAAGCGCGCGCCCTCCACGGCGATCGCCGCATCGCAGACGCTGACGAGGCCGACACCGCCGCCATAGGCCTGGCCGTTGATCCGGGCGACGAGCGGCTTCGGCAGGTCGCGCAGCGCCTTCAGCATCAGGGCGAGCCGGCGCGCCTCGACGATCCGCTCTTCGCGCGTGGCGGCGATCTGTTCCTTCATCCAGTTGAGATCGCCGCCGGCGCAGAAGCTTTCGCCCTCTCCCGTCAGCACGACGAGGCGCACTGCGCGGTCCTCGCCGAGAACACCCGCGACGACCGTCAGTTCGCGGATCATCAGGCCGGACAGCGCATTGTGCTGCGCATGGCGGCGCAGCGTCAGCGCGGCCACGCCGCGCCGGTCGACGGATACGGAAATCGTCTCGAAATTCATGACGGCATCTCCTCCTGGCTGAACACTGAACATCCGGGCTGGAACGGCTCCAGATTCTTGTTTCCACCGCATTAGCCGGCGCCGAAGCGGTGCCGCTTCGGCCCGAAATGCTCTCTTTGTCTTAACGCAATTCCGGACGCAAACCGCTGCGCCCTTTTGCTGGAATTGCTCTAGCCCCGCGCGCCGGGCGCCTCCTTGCCGGCGATGCGGCGGGCGAAGGCGGCGGCGGCGAGGAGCCGCGTGCGATCCAGCCCCGTCTCATAGCCTTGCCCCGCCAGCATGTCGGCGACGGCCAGCGTATCCACATTGCCGCGCGCGCCCGGTGCATAGGGGCAGCCGCCAAGCCCGCCGACCGAGGCATCGAAGACGGCGAGCCCATGATCGAGCGCGACGCGGATATTGTCGAGCGCCAGCCCGCCCGTATCGTGGAAATGGCCGGCGAGCCTCTCCGGCGCGGCGACGGCAGTTACGACGGCCAGCATGGCCGCGACCTCTTCCGGGCGGGCGCGGCCGATCGTGTCGCCGAGGCTCACCTCGTGGCAGCCGAGATCCAGCAATTGCCCGGTCACCCGCGCCACGGCGGCGGGGGCCACCGGCCCGTCATAGGGGCACTGCACGACGCAGCTGACATAGCCGCGCAGCGGAATGCCGTCCGCCCTCGCCGCGTCGGCGACGGGCCGGGCACGCGCGATGCTCTCGGCGATCGAGCAGTTGAGGTTGGCCCGCGAAAAGCCTTCGGAGGCGGAGAGGAAGACGGCAACCTCGTCGACGCCGGCAGCCTTCGCCGCCTCGTAGCCCTTCATGTTGGGCACCAGCGCCGCATAGGAAACACCGGGCCGACGCGCGATGCCGGCCACCACCTCGGCACCGTCCGCAAGCTGCGGCACCCATTTCGGGCTGACGAAGCTCGTTGCCTCGATGCGCCGGAAGCCGCAATCCGACAGGCGATCGATCAGCGCGATCTTGTCGGCGGCGGGAATGATCGCCTTCTCGTTCTGCAGGCCGTCGCGGGCGGCCATCTCGACGATTTCGACGTGCCGGCTCATGCAGCCTCCTCCGGCTCCAGCGCCAAGAGCAGCGCGCCTTCGGCCACCTGGTCGCCAACGGCGACGGGCACGGCGGCCACGACGCCATCGCGCGGGGCCGCCAGCACCAGCTCCATCTTCATCGCCTCCATGGTCACCAGCGCATCGCCGCGGGCGACGCGCGCGCCCGGCGCGACAGAGACGATGCGCACGAGCCCCGGCATGGGGGCCGAGAGCCGGTCGCCGCCCGCCGCCGCCTCGCCCTGATGACCGGCCTGCTGCGTGACCTCGAAGGCATGGCCGTGGCCGGCGAAGAAGACGGCGATATCGGCGCCTTTCCGGTGGATCGTCGCGGGCAGGAGATGCCCGTCGAAATCCGCCTGGACGGCACGGCCATCTGCCGATTGCACGCGGATATCCGTTGCCATGCCGTCATGGTCGATGCGGAAGCGATCCTTGCCAAGCGCGGTGACACGCAAGGCATGTTCCGCGCCGCCATGATCGAGAAAGACGGTCTGGGCCGCATTACCCCACAAGCGGAAGCCACGGACATGGCCCCATGGGTCCGCATCGGCCGGCGCGTCGAGAAAGCCGAGCACCGAGAGGGCGGCGAGCGCAAAGACCTCCTCGGAGGCATCCGGATCGGCCAGCAGTCCCTCGCCGGCCCGGCCGATGAGGCCCGTATCGACATCGCCCGCGGCGAAGGCCGGCAGGCGGCAGAGACGGGCGAGAAAACCGGCATTGGTCGTCAGTCCGCCGACGCGGCAGGCGGCGAGTGCCGCTTCGAGCCGCGCCAGCGCCTCCTTGCGGTCGCGGCCATGGGTGATCACCTTGGCGATCATCGGGTCGTAATAGGGGGTGACGATGTCGCCCGCGCGTACACCCGAATCGATGCGGGCTTCGCCCGGCAGGTCGAAGACGGCGAGGCGGCCGGTCGCCGGCAGGAAATCGCGGGCCGGGTTTTCCGCATAGAGCCGGGCCTCGAAGGCCCAGCCGTCGATGACAAGGTCCTCCTGCCGCTTCGGCAGGGGCTCGCCGGCGGCGACACGCAGCTGCCATTCCACGAGATCGAGGCCGGTAATGGCCTCCGTCACCGGATGCTCGACCTGCAGGCGCGTGTTCATCTCCATGAAGTAGAAGCGGTCCTGCCGCAGGCCTTCGGAGACGTCGGCGATGAATTCGACGGTGCCGGCGCCGCTATAGCCGATGGCCGCCGCCGCGCGCGCCGCGGCCGCACCCATCACGGCGCGCATCTCCGCCGTCATGCCGGGCGCGGGCGCTTCCTCGATGACCTTCTGGTGCCGGCGCTGGAGCGAGCAGTCACGCTCGAAGAGATGCACGACATTGCCGTGCCCGTCGCCGAAGACCTGCACCTCGATATGGCGGGGTTTTGCCATGTATTTCTCGACCAGCACGCGGCCATCGCCGAAGGCGCTTTCCGCCTCGCGCCGGGCGCTTTCGAGAGCGGCGATAAATTCGGCAGGCCGCTGAACCCGCCGCATGCCCTTGCCGCCGCCGCCGGCGCGGGCCTTGATCAGCACCGGATAGCCGATCGCCTCCGCCTCGCCGGCGAGGAAATCGGCCTCCTGCCGTTCGCCGTGATAGCCCGGCACGACCGGCACGCCGGCCTTTTCCATCAGCGCCTTGGCGGCGTCCTTCAGCCCCATGGCCCGGATGGCGTTTGCCGAGGGGCCGATGAAGACGAGGCCGGCCGCCTCCACCGCCTCGACGAAATGGGGATTCTCCGAGAGGAAGCCGTAGCCGGGATGCACCGCCTCGGCGCCGCTCGCCTTGGCAGCCGCGATGATGGCGGGGATGTCCAGATAGCTTTTCGCCGCCTCCGCCGGGCCGATGCGGATCGCCTCGTCGGCCATGGCGACATGCAGGGCTTGCCGGTCGGCGTCGGAATAGACGGCGACCGTCGCAACGCCCATGCGGCGGGCGGTGCGGATGACGCGGCAGGCGATTTCGCCGCGGTTGGCGATGAGGATCTTTCTGAACATCCTGCCTCCGGCAAAACGGATAGGGAAACGCGGGACGGGTCCCACGCGTTACTGTGCCGCGATGGCCTCGACCTCGAGCATCCACTTCTCATCGAAGATCGCGCAGATGACGACGCTCATCGCCGGGGCGATGGCGCCGAGATATTCGCTGCGGATCTCGCGGTTGGCGGTCGCGTGGTGCCGGTCGGAGAGAAACGTCGTCACCTTGACGAGATCGGCCTTGGACATGCCCGCCGCCTTCAGCTGCGCATCGATGTTGCGCCAGACGAGCCGCGCCTGTTCCTCGAACGTTTCCGGCACCTTGTCGTCGTCCGACACGGGAATCTGGCCGCTGATGAACAGCAGCTTCTTGAAATCCTCGATCTTGACGGCCTGCGAATAACCGCCGCGCGGGGTGGGTGCGTTCTTGGCATTGATGGTTTCGCGGTTCATGGCATTCCCTCCTCTACATCCTGAAGACGCCGAAACGGGTGGGCTCGACCGGCGCATTGAGCGCCGCCGAGAGTGAAAGCGCCAGCACGTCGCGCGTCTTGCGCGGATCGACGATGCCGTCGTCCCAGAGCCGTGCCGAGGCATAGAGCGGGTGGCTCTGCCGGGCGAACATGTCGATGGTCGGCTGCTTGAAGGCGGCCTCCTCCTCGGCGCTCCAGCTGCCGCCGGCGCGCTCGATGCCCTCGCGCCGGACGGTGGCGAGCACCCCCGCCGCCTGCTCGCCGCCCATGACGGCGATGCGGCTGTTCGGCCAGGTCCAGAGGAAGCGCGGCGAATAGGCCCGGCCGCACATGCCATAATTGCCGGCGCCGTAGGAGCCGCCGATCAGGACGGTGATCTTCGGCACCTTCGCCGTCGCGACGGCGGTGACGAGCTTCGCGCCATGCTTGGCGATGCCCTCGGCCTCGTATTTGCGGCCGACCATGAAGCCGGTGATGTTCTGCAGGAAGAGGAGCGGGATACCGCGCTGGGCGCAGAGCTCGATGAAATGCGCGCCCTTGAGGGCGGCCTCGGAGAAGAGCACGCCATTGTTGGCGATGATGCCGACGGGAAGACCGTGCAGCGCGGCAAAGCCGCAGACGAGCGTGGTGCCGAAGCGCGCCTTGAACTCGTCGAAGCGCGAGCCATCCACCACGCGGGCGATCACCTCGCGCACGTCGTAGGGCGTGCGCGTATCGGCCGGCACGATGCCGAGCAGCTCTTCCGGGTCGTAGAGCGGTGCATCGCCGTCGCCGACCTTCGTAAACTCCGGCTTACGCATATTGAGATTGGCGGCGATCTGGCGGGCAATCGCAAGCGCATGGCGGTCGTCGCGCGCGAGATGATCGGCCACGCCGGAAAGGCGGGTATGCACGTCGCCGCCGCCGAGATCCTCGGCAGTCACCACCTCGCCCGTTGCCGCCTTCACCAGCGGCGGGCCGGCAAGGAAGATCGTGCCCTGGTTCTCGACGATGACGGTCTCGTCGCTCATGGCCGGCACATAGGCGCCGCCGGCCGTGCAGCTGCCCATGACGACGGCGACCTGCGGAATGCCGGCGGCGGACATCTGCGCCTGATTGTAGAAGATGCGGCCGAAATGATCGCGGTCGGGGAAGACCTCGTCCTGGTTCGGCAGGTTGGCACCGCCGCTGTCGACGAGATAGATGCAGGGCAGCCGATTCTCCGCGGCGATCTCCTGCGCGCGAAGATGCTTCTTCACGGTGATGGGATAGTAGGTGCCGCCCTTCACCGTCGCATCGTTGCAGACGATCATGCATTCGCGGCCGGAGACGCGGCCGATGCCGGCGATCATGCCGCCGGAAGGCGAGGCGCCGTCATAGAGGCCGTGGCCGGCGGTGAGGCCGATTTCGAGGAAGGCGGAGCCGGGATCGAGCAATTGCGCGACGCGGTCGCGCGGCAGGAGCTTGCCCCGGGAAACGTGGCGCTCGCGCGCCTTCGCCCCGCCGCCATCCATGGCAAGGCCCGCCGCCGCCTCCACCAGGGCGAGTGCCTCCAGCATGGCCTTGCGGTTTACCGCAAAGGTCTCGCTGCGGATGTTCACGGCCGAGGGGATGACCGGCATCACAGCGTCTCCTGGAAGATTTCGCGGCCGATGAGCATGCGGCGGATCTCCGAGGTGCCGGCGCCGATCTCGTAGAGTTTCGCATCGCGCAGCAGGCGGCCCGTCGGATAGTCGTTGATATAGCCGTTGCCGCCAAGGGCCTGGATGGCCTCGAGGGCTAGCTTCGTTGCGCTTTCGGCGGAGAGCAGGATACAGCCGGCGGCGTCCTTGCGCGTGGTCTCGCCCCTGTCGCAGGCGGCGGCCACGGCATAGACATAGGCGCGCGCGGCGTTGAGGGCGACATACATGTCGGCCACCTTGCCCTGCATCAGCTGGAACTCGCCGATCGGCCGGTCGAACTGCTTGCGCTCGTGCAGATAGGGGATGACCACGTCGAGGCAGGCCGCCATGATGCCGAGCGGGCCGCCCGAGAGCACGACGCGCTCATAATCGAGGCCGGACATCAGCACGTTGACGCCGCGCCCGACGGTGCCCATCACGTTCTCGTCCGGCACCTCGCAATCGGCGAAGACGAGTTCGCAGGTATTGGAGCCGCGCATGCCGAGCTTGTCCAGCTTCTGCGCCGTCGAGAACCCCTTGAACCCCTTTTCGATGAGGAAGGCGGTGATGCCGCGCGGGCCGGCGTCCGGATCCGTCTTGGCATAGACGACAAGCACATCCGCATCCGGCCCGTTGGTGATCCACATCTTGTTGCCGTTCAGCACATAGCGGTCGCCGCGCTTTTCAGCGCGCAGCTTCATCGAGACGACATCGGAGCCCGCGCCCGGCTCCGACATGGCGAGCGCGCCGACATGCTCGCCGGAGATCAGCTTCGGCAGGTACTTTTCCCGCTGCGCGGCGCTGGCATTGCGCACGATCTGGTTGACGCAGAGGTTGGAGTGGGCGCCGTAGCTGAGGCCCACCGAGGCGGAGGCGCGGCTGATCTCCTCCATCGCCACGCAATGGGCGAGATAGCCCATGCCGGACCCGCCATGGCTTTCCGGTGCGGTGATGCCGAGCAGGCCGAGATCGCCCAGCTCGCGCCAGAGCGGCATGGGAAAGGTGTTGCTGCGGTCGATTTCCGCCGCCTGCGGGGCGATGCGGTCGCTCGCAAAACGCCGGACGCTCTCCCTGAGCGCGTCGATTTCCTCACCAAGCCCGAAGCTCATCGCAGCATCGTACATGTCCGTCCTCCCCGGTCGGATGCCCGGCATCCGCCTGCTTTCTCAATTTGCGGAGCCGGATGACCGGCGCCATCGCGGCCTCAGGCGGCCGCCCTGTGTTGTCCTGCCGTGTCGAAGGCCAGGCGCATTTCCGCCTCGCGCGCCCGCACCCACTTCACCGCCGCCTCCTTTACCGGGCCGTAACCACGAATTTCGCCGTAAAGCGACAGCAGCGCAACGGCGGCGTCGAGGTTCTCGCGACAGAGGTTTTCGAGCACATGCTCGGTGAGCGCCACGTAGTCGGCGATGAGCTGGCGCTCCATGCGGCGCTCCGCCGTGCGGCCGAACGGGTCGAAAGCGGTGCCGCGCAGGCCCTTCAGGCCGGCGAGCAGGCCGAAGGCCGGCAGCATCCAGCGGCCGAAGCCGCGTTTTCGCGGACGGCCGTTGGCATCCTCGCCCTTGAGGAAGGGCGGCGCGAGGTTGAAGGCGATGCTGTACTTGCCCTCGAACTGCTCGGCCAGCCCCTGCTTGAAGGCCGGATCGGTGAAGAGCCGCGCCACCTCGTATTCGTCCTTGTAGGCAAGGAGCTGGGCATAGACATGCGCGACGGCGCGGATCAGCCGGTCGTCCGGCCCAAGCGCCCGTTCCGCCTGGCGCACGCGCTCGACCAGCGCCTTGTAGCGTTCGGCCAGGGCGGCGTTCTGGTAGGCCGTCAGGTGTTTCATGCGATGGGCGACCAGCGCGTCCGGCGCCATGGTCTCCAGCGTCGCGGCCGGCTTTCCGGGGGTCAATAGGCGTTCGGCGCGGGCCGGGTCGGCGGCGATCAGGCGGCCCCAGCCGAAGGCGGAGAGCGTGGCGTCGACGGCGACGCCGTTCAGCACGATCGCCTGTTCGATCGACTGGCGCGTCAGCGGGATCAGCCCCTTCTGCCAGGCAAAACCCGTCATCAGGATGTTCGTCGCCATGGCATTGCCGGCCACCTTCTCGGCAATCGTCGTGAAATCGAGAAGATGGGAGGGGTCGCGCAGCGCCGCGCGCACCGTGCCCTCGACATCGCGGCGGCGGAAATCGAAGTCCCGCTTGCGCACGAAATCGGCGACCGGCGTCAGCTTCGTGTTGACGACGCCCGTCGTACGGTGGTGGTCGCAGAGCGTCACGGCATCCTTCGAGGCGGCCACCACGTCGTCGGCGGCCAAGAGGAGATCCGCACCGCCCGTGACGATGCGCGGCGAGGAGACATCCTCATCGCAAAGGCCGATGCGCAGGTGGCTCATGACGGCGCCGCCCTTCTGGGCAAGGCCCGCCATGTCGAGGATCATCGGCGCCTTGCCGTCGAGATGGGCGGCCATGCCGAGGATGGCGCTGATCGTCAGGATGCCGGTGCCGCCGATGCCGGCAATGGCGATGTTGTAGGCGCGGTCGCCGATCCGCACGATGTCGGGCTCGGCAATACCGGTCATGTCCGGGTTGGAGCGCGCGGCCTTGCGCAGCCGGCCGCCCTCGACCGTCACGAAGGACGGGCAGAAGCCCTTGAGGCAGGAATAGTCCTTGTTGCAGGTCGACTGGTTGATCTTGCGCTTGCGGCCGAATTCCGTGTCGAGCGGCTCGACGGAGACGCAGTTCGACTGGGTGGAACAGTCGCCGCAGCCTTCGCAGACGGCGGGGTTGATCACCAGGCGGACCGGCGGATCCGCCATCAGGCCGCGCGAGCGGCGGCGGCGCTTTTCCGCCGCGCAGGTCTGCACATAGACGATGGCCGAACAGCCGGGCGCCTCGCGGATATCGCGCATCACCCGGTCCATCTCGTCGCGATGGCGCACGATGACGCCGGGCGCGAGCATCGCCGGCGGATAGGCGTCCGGGTGGTCGGAAACGAGGTAGATCGGCGCCACGCCCTCGTCATGCAGCTGCCGCGTCATCACCTCGGGGCTGAGCGGGCCATCGACGGGCTGGCCGCCGGTCATGGCGACCGCGTCGTTGTAGAGCAGCTTGTAGGTGATGTTGACGCCGGCGGCGACGGACTGGCGGATCGCCAGGATGCCGGAATGATAATAGGTGCCGTCGCCGAGATTGACGAAGATGTGCTTCTCGTCGCTGAAGGGCGCGATGCCCGACCACGGCACGCCCTCGGCGCCCATATGGGTGAAGGTCGTGGTGTCACGGTCCATCCACTGCACCATGTAGTGGCAGCCGATGCCGGCCGTGGCGCGGCTTCCCTCGGGCACCTTCGTCGAGGTGTTGTGCGGGCAGCCGGAGCAGAAATAGGGCACGCGCTCGACCGGCGCCGTGTGCGCCTTGCGGATCTTCTCGCGTTCCAGGAGATAGGCAAGCTCGTCGGAAATGACCGTCTTCAGGCCGGTGTCGAAATCGAACTGCAGGAGACGGGCGGCGATCGCCCGCGCCACCATGCCGACGGACAAAGCCTCCGACAGCGGCAGGAACGGCTTGTCCTGATGGTCGAACTTGCCGACGATGCGCGGCCGCTCGCCGTGATGCCAGTTGAAGAGCTGCTGCTTGATCTGGTTCTCGATGATCTCGCGGCGTTCCTCGACGACCAGCACCTCCTCCAGTCCCTGCGAGAAGTCACGAACCCCTTCCGGCTCCAGCGGCCAGGGCATGCGGACCTTGTAGATGCGCATGCCGATCTCGGCCATCTCGGCCGGGCCGAGGGAAAGCTCCTTCAGCGCCTGCAGCACATCCTCATAGGCCTTGCCCGAGGCGATGATGCCGAAGCGGGCGCGCGGCACGTCGTGCGTTACCTCGTCCACCCGGTTGGCGCGGGCAAAGGCGATGGCCGCATAGCCCTTGTAGGTCTGGAGGCGTTCGTCCTGCGGCAACGGCGGGTCGGGCCAGCGCAGGCTGAGGCCGTCCCGCGGCAGCTCGAAATCCTGCGGGATGACGAACTGCCGGCGCTCGCCCGCAAGATCGACGGAGGCCGTCGTCTCGACCGTGTCGGCGATAAACTTCATGCCGACCCAGCAGCCGGAAAAGCGCGACATGGCCGTGCCGAGCAGGCCGTATTCGACGAATTCGTGGATCGAGGAGGGATAAAGCACCGGGATCAGCGCCGACATGAAGGCATGGTCGGACTGGTGCGGAATGGAGGACGACTTGGCCGAATGGTCGTCGCCGGCGAAACAGAGCACGCCGCCATGTTTCGCGGTGCCGGCGGCGTTGGCATGCTTCAGCACGTCGCCGCAACGGTCGACGCCCGGCCCCTTGCCGTACCAGTAGCCGGCAACGCCGTCATAGCGCGCGCCCGGCGAGAGGTGGAGCTGCTGCGTGCCCCAGACGGCGGTGGCCGCCAGGTCCTCGTTGACGCCCGGCCGGAACACGATGTCGTGCGCCGCCAGATGCTTTTTCGCCTTTGCAAGCTGCTGGTCGTAGCCGCCGAGCGGCGATCCGCGATAACCCGAGATGAATGCGGCGGTGTTCAGCCCCGCGGCCCGGTCGCGCCGCATCTGGACGATGGGCAGGCGCACGAGTGCCTGGGTGCCGGAAAGGAAGATCCTCCCCTCCTCGGCCATATACTTGTCCTCGAGAGAAAAGCTCTGCTTGAGCATGACCTCCTCCTCGATGGCCCTCCTCCGTGAAAGCCATCCTCCATATGTAGGAGCTTACCCATGGAATGGGAGGAGCGGGTCCCTATTTTCGCGACGGCGAATCACAGTTTCGGGATGGCATCCGCAAAAGCGGCCACTGGGCGCAAAGCCATCCTCATTTCGCGTCAGATCGGAACGCGGTGCGTGTTCTTCAGCTCGTCGAGCGCGAAGCTGGAATTGACGAAGCCAACGCCCGGCAGGCGCAGCAGCGCCTTCTTCAGGATCTCTTCGTACTGGCGCACGCTGCTTGTCAGAACGCGCAGCACATAGTCATGGTCGCCGGTCATGGAATAGCACTGCACGACCTCCGGCATGTGCTTCACCGCCTTCTCGAATTCCAGCAGCGTCGCCTCGTCGTGCTGCTTCAGCCGCACGAAGCAGAAGACCGACACCTCGAAGCCGACGCGCTTCGGATCGACGGCGACGATGCGGCCGCGGATGATGCCCTGCCGCTCCATCTCCTTGATGCGCCGCCAGCAGGGCGTATGGCTGAGGCCGACGCGCTCGCCGATCTCGGCGACCGTCAGCTCCGGTTCGCTCTGGAGCAGCCGCAGGATCTTGCGGCTCGTCTCGTCCATGCCGCCTTCACCCATCTAGAGGAGCCCGCGGGAGGAGAGGTTGCGCATCAGCGCGGTGATGCCGAAGGTCCAGGGCGGGCATTCGGTGGAAAGGCGCACGGTGTTTGTGAGGGCGCCGAGTTCGGCATTGGAGATCGTCACCCGGTCGCCGGTCTTGTGGGTAAAGCCCTGGCCGGGGGTGTCGCGGTCCTCGACAGGCGCGAAGAGCGTGCCCATGAACAGCAGGAAGCCGTCAGGATATTGATGGTGCTTGCCGATCGTCTGGGCGACGAGGTCGAGCGGATCGCGGCTGATCTCGCGCATCGTGCTGCGGCCCTTCAGGACGAAACCGTCCTCGCCCTCGATCAGGAGGTCGAGATCGGCCTTGCGCACATCGTCGATCGCATAGGTCTCGTCGAAGAGGCGGATGAAGGGACCGATGGCCGCCGAGGCATTGTTGTCCTTGGCCTTGCCGAGCAGCAGCGCCGAGCGGCCCTCGACATCGCGCAGGTTCACGTCGTTGCCGAGCGTCGCGCCCTTGACGCGGCCCTGGCTGTCGACCGCCAGCACGATTTCCGGCTCCGGATTGTTCCACCTGGAGATCGGGTGCAGCCCCACCGAAGCGCCCCAGCCGACGGCGGCCAGCACCGGCGCCTTGGTGAAGACCTCGGCATCCGGCCCAATGCCGACTTCCAGATACTGCGACCAGACGCCTTCCTCGATCAGCGCCGCCTTGACCTTGGCCGCCGCTTCCGAGCCCGCCTTCAGGTCGCGCAGGCTGTCGCCGATGATGGCGGTGACGCGGCCGCGCACCTTGTCCGCCAGCGCCGGATTGCCCGCCGCCTTCTCCTCGATCACGCGCTCGATCATCGAGCGGGCGAAGGTGACGCCGCAGGCCTTGACGGCCTGGAGGTCGCACGGCGCGAGCAGGTGCAGGCGGGAAAAATTGCCGGCGCCCTCGACGGAGGCCTCCAGCACCGTATCGAGCGTGCCGAGCGGATCGCAGGGCGCCGCGCGGGCGACAGCCGCCGGATCGTCCGTTTCCAGGAGGTCCCGCATCGTCGGGATGGCCCGGGACGTGATGTCGCACAGCTTGCCGTCGCGCAGCATGACCACTGCCGGCCCCTGTACATCCGGCCGCCAGACGCGCCCGACAAAAGTTCCCTGCGAAAAATCGCCTGCCGTCATCGTCACGCGCCGCTCCTCCAAGAATCCTCGACTGGAGTTCTAGACCGAAAAGCATGACGGGGAACAGGGTGAAGACAGGCACACGCAAACGAAAATAGGGAGATGGCGGACGGGAACGCCGCCATCCCGTGCGATCAGGCCGGCCGGGTGCGCACCGCCGAGACGATGGTGAGTGCGGCCAGCAGCAGCACGGCGCCGCTGGCGACGAAGACGCTCGTCACGCCGGTTGTATCGAACAGGGCCCCGCCTGCGGCGGCACCGGTCGCGATGGCGAAATTGATGGCGGCGACGAAGAGGCCGCCGGCGCTTTCGGCCTCGTCCGGCACGGCGCGGGTGATCCAGGTCGACCAGGCGACCGGCACCGCGCCGAAGGCGAGGCCCCAGAGCGCGACCATGGCCGCATCGCCGGCAAGGCTGCCGCCGAAGAGGGCGAGCGAGAGGGCGAGCGCGCCCATCACCACCGGCATGATCGTCAGCGTGAAGCGCATGGAACGTTCCAGCAGCACGGCGCCGAGATAATTGCCGAAGAAGGTGGCGATGCCGAAGCCGAGCAAGACGGCCGAGAAGCCCTCGACGCCGAGGCCCGTCACCGTTTCAAGGAACGGCCGTATATAGGTGAAGAAGGCGAAATGGCCGGTGAAGACGAGCAGGATCGCGAACATCGCAAAACCCACGCCGGGCCGCGTCAGCACCTCGAAGAGCGTGCCGAAGCGCGAATGGCCGCGCGGCGGAAGCGAGGGCAGCGTCGCAAGCTGCACGACGAGTGCCAGCGCACCGAGCACGGCGGCGCCCAGAAAGACGTTCCGCCAGCCGACGATATCACCGACATAGCTGCCGACGGGCGCGGCGAAGACCGTGGCCGCCGACACGCCGAGGAACATGACCGACAGGGCCTTCGGCACATAGGCCTCCGGCACCAGCCGCATCATGGTCGCTGCCGAGAGCGTCCAGAAGCCGCCGAGCGCCATGCCGAGCAGCACCCGCCCGGCCAGAAGCATGGCGAGGTTCGACGCCATCGCCACCAGGAGGTTTGAAAAGATCAAAAGGACCGAAAGGCCGAGCAGCACGAGCCGCCGGTCGATCCTGCGCGTCACCACCGTGACCAGCAGGCTCGTCGCCAGCGCGACCGCCGCCGTCGCCGTCACCGCCTGGCCGGCCATGCCCTCGGATATCCGAAGATCGGCCGCCATCGGCGTCAGCAGGCTTGCGGGGAGGAATTCCGCGCCCACCAGCCCGAACACGCCGAACGTCATCGATATCACGGCCCCCCAGGCCGGCCGCGCATCCGCTTCGCTCTGCGGCGCCGCGATTGTTGCATCCGTCATCTGCCATCCCTTTCCTGTTGCAGTGCGTGCTCCAAGAGGTGGGTTGAAATGCAAGACGCACAATGTCATTTTATCCGCAATGTTTGATCGATCGTCCGACTCCGCAAAAAACCTGCACGACCCCGTCAGCGAACTGCTGATGGGCATGCGCCTGCGCGGCGCGAGCTACGGCCGGCTCCAGCTCAGCCCGCCTTTCGGCATCCGCTTTCCGGCGGGGCCGGAAGCCCGCTTCCATTTCGTCGCCCGCGGCAAGGTCCTGCTGCGCGCGCCGGGCGAGGCCGGGCGCGAACTTTGCTGCGGTGATGCCGTGCTGCTGCCGCGCGGCGAGGTGCACGAGATCGTCACCGGACCGCATGTCCAGATCCGCGACTACGAGAGCTATACGCGAAAGCCGCTCTGCGCCGATGTGGCGGCGGTGGAGGCCTGCATCAAGACGGCGGACCCGGAAAACGATACGCTGATCTTCACCGGGCGCATGGAATTCGAGCTCGACACGCTGCATCCGCTCGTCGGCCTCATGCCGCAGATCATGTCGGTCGGCGCGCTGATCGGACGCCAGCCCGAACTGATGCCGCTGCTCGACGCGATGGAACGGGAGATGGGGGAGGAGCGCGTCGGCTCGGCCGGCATCCTCGCACGCCTTGCCGACGTGGTCGCCGCCTCCATCGTGCGCGGCTGGGTGGAATGCGGCTGCGGCGATGCGACGGGCTGGATCGAGGCGCTGCGCGACCCGCGCCTCGGCCGCGTCATCGCCTCCCTCCACCGCGAGCCCGGCCGCAACTGGACGCTCGCCGACATGGCTGAGGAAATGGGCAGCTCCCGCTCGGTCTTCGCAAAACGCTTCGTCGAGGTGACGGGCGTGACGCCGCAGCGCTACGTGCTTGCCCTGCGCATGCGTCTTGCCGAACAATGGTTCCGCCGCGACAAGCTGTCGATCGACACCGCCGCCCGCCGCCTCGGCTTCGGCTCCCAGGCCGCCTTCGCCCGCGCCTTCAAACGCGTCGTCGGCGAACCGCCCGGCCAGACGCGCAGGAAGGCGGCGACGGGTGCGGAAAATGGAAAGAAAACGAGGAAGAATGGTGCTGCTAGAGAGATTTGAACTCTCGGCCTCTCCCTTACCAAGGGAGTGCTCTACCCCTGAGCTATAGCAGCATCCGGCGAAACGAAGGTCTGTTCCGCGTGAGCGAGGGCCTATTGCCATAGGTCATCCGGCAGTGCAAGCGGCGATTTTGCGATTGTTGCAACAATTCTGGTGATGGCAGTGCTTTTTTGCCGGGATCGATTTCGATAAAAGGACGGGCATGAGCGGCAAGGACGAGACGAAGAGCGGGAAGATCAGGACCGAAGCGGAGATTCGCGCGGAGCGGCTGGCCAAGACGCTGCGCGACAATCTCCAGCGGCGAAAACAGCAGGCGCGCGCCCGCCGGGCCGGCGCAGCGGATGAAACGACCGGGCTTCCGGGGGGACGTCCTGCCGCAAAAAAAGACGAATCGGACGGTTAGTCGGGCATGTCTTCACCCGAAGACGACGGGGATGGTTTTCCAACCGGCGCGCGCAAAAGGGCGGGCGGCCGGCACGGTCTTCATTTTTCGATCGCGATGCTCTAAAGAGGCCGCCATCTCCGAAAGCCGAAATTCTTTGAGAAAGGCGGGCCCGGCCCGTAATCGCACATGGATCGTATCCGAATTGTAGGCGGCAACGAACTTAAGGGCACCATCCCGATTTCCGGCGCCAAGAATGCCGCGCTGCCGCTGATGATTGCCTCGCTCCTCACCGACGACACGCTGACGCTGGAAAACGTGCCGCACCTCGCCGACGTCGAGCAGCTCATCCGCATCCTCGGCAACCACGGCGCCGACATTTCCGTCAACGGCCGCCGCGAGCGCCAGGGCGAAGGCTATTCCCGCACGATCCATTTCACCTCGCGCAACATCGTCGACACGACGGCGCCCTACGAGCTCGTCTCGAAGATGCGCGCCTCCTTCTGGGTCATCGGCCCGCTGCTCGCCCGCGAAGGCAAGGCCCGCGTCTCGCTGCCGGGCGGCTGCGCCATCGGCACGCGCCCGGTCGACCTCTTCATCGAGGCGCTCGCCGCGCTCGGCGCGAAGATCGAGATCGACGGCGGCTATATCGAGGCGACGGCGCCGGACGGCGGCCTCGTCGGCGCGCGCTACACCTTCCCGAAGGTCTCCGTCGGCGCGACGCACGTCCTGATGATGGCGGCGACGCTCGCCAGGGGCACGACGGTCATCGGCAATGCCGCCCGCGAGCCGGAGGTGCAGGACCTCGCCAAGTGCCTCAACGCCATGGGCGCCAAGATATCGGGCGCCGGCACCGCGACGATCACCGTCGAGGGCGTCACCCAGCTTTCCGGCGCGCGCCACCGCGTGCTGCCCGACCGCATCGAGACCGGCACCTATGCCATGGCCGTCGCCATGACGGGCGGCGACGTGACGCTCGAAGGCACCGATGCCGCATTGCTCGAAACCGCGCTTGAAGCGATCCGCCGGTCCGGCGCCGAGATCACCTCGACGGAAAGCGGCATCCGCATCGTGCGCAATGGCGGCGGCATCAAGCCGGTCGACGTCGTCACCGACCCCTTCCCGGGCTTCCCGACCGACCTGCAGGCCCAGTTCATGGGCCTGATGACCAAGTCGAGCGGCATTTCGCACATCACCGAGACCATTTTCGAGAACCGCTTCATGCATGTACAGGAGCTGGCCCGCCTCGGCGCGAAGATCTCGCTCTCCGGCCAGACGGCCAAGATCGAAGGCGTTGAGCGGCTGCGCGGCGCCCCGGTCATGGCGACAGACCTGCGCGCCTCGGTCTCGCTCGTCATCGCCGGCCTTGCCGCCGAAGGCGAGACCATGGTCTCGCGCGTCTACCACCTCGACCGCGGCTTCGAGCGGCTCGAGGAGAAGCTCACCCGCTGCGGCGCCGTCGTCGAACGCGTCAGCGACTGATCTTCCCTGCGCGGCGGGCGTTGCAGTCTGCCGCGCGCCGTCCTATCTCGTGGAAAAGACCGGATGCCGCAAACCGCGGTGTCCCCAAGCATTTTCCCGCAATGCCGCTTGCGAAGGCGCTTCCCGCTCCCTTGCCGGCTTGCCCCCGAAGGACGCACCATGAACAGCCTGAAACTGCTCGCCCTCGACACGGAAGACCTCTCCGTCGTTTCCGCCCACCTGCAGGACGCCGTCTTCAAGACCGACGGCCTTTCCTATGACCCCCGCCACGGTGTCTTTTCCGTCATCGTCAACCGCTTCGTCTGGGAAAAGGCGGTCGGCCGCGGCAAGGCCTTCGAGCGCCGCCGCGCCGTCGTCGCCTTCAAGCGCGTCAATGCCGTCCGCTCGCTCGGCATCGACCGCAAGGACCAGGACGCCGTCTTCTCCCTGCTCGCCGTGAATTTCTCCCGGAAGGGCGAAGGCCCGGACGGCACGCTGGAACTCGTGCTCTCCGGCAGCGCCTCCATCGCGCTCGATGTGGAATGCGTCGAAGTTCAGCTTGCAGATACCGGCGGGGCATGGGAAACCAGCTTGAAGCCCCGCCATCCGGCGGTTTGAAGGATTTGCCGGCGCTTTGGCCGGAAGACGACAGGACGGACGACTTGGCGATCAGACTTGACTACCAGAGCAGTGATTTCGAAAGCCGGTTCGCTGCCTTCCTGACCACCAAGCGCGAGGTCTCCGAAGACGTCAATGCCGTCGTGCGCGCGATCATCGACGATGTGCGCGCCCGCGGCGACGCGGCGCTGGCCGACTATTCGAGGAAATTCGACGGCCTCGACTTTGCCGTCACCTCCATGCGCGTCTCGCTGGAGGAGATCGAGGCAGCCTATGACGCGGTCGATCCGAAGATCATCGCCGCACTGGAACTGGCCGCCCAGCGCATCGAAAAGCACCATGCCCGCCAGCGGCCGAAGGACGACATCTACGAGGACGACATCGGCGTCGGCCTCGGCTCGCGCTGGACGGCGATCGACGCCGTCGGCCTCTACGTGCCGGGCGGCACCGCGAGCTATCCGAGCTCCGTGCTGATGAACGCCGTGCCGGCCAAGGTCGCCGGCGTGCCGCGCCTCGTCATGGTCGTGCCGGCAAAGGACGGCGAGATCAACCCGGCCGTGCTTGCCGCCGCGCGCATCGCCGGCGTCGACGAGATCTACCGCATCGGCGGCGCGCAGGCCGTCGCGGCCCTCGCCTACGGTACGCAGACGATCGCGCCCGTGGCCAAGATCACCGGCCCCGGCAATGCCTTCGTCGCCGCCGCCAAGCGCCAGGTCTTCGGCACGGTCGGCATCGACATGATCGCCGGTCCCTCCGAAGTGCTCGTCATCGCCGACGCCGACAACGACCCGGACTGGCTCGCCGCCGACCTTCTCGCCCAGGCCGAACACGATGTCGGCGCCCAGTCGATCCTCGTCACCGACAGCTTGGTGCTCGCCGATGCCGTCGAGGCCGCCGTCGAACGGCAGCTCAAGACGCTGGAGCGCGCGGAGACCGCCGCCGCCAGCTGGCGCGATTTCGGCGGCGTCATCCTCGTGCCCGACCTTGCGAAGGCCGTGCCGCTCGCCAACCGCATCGCCGCCGAGCACCTGGAGATCGCCACCGCCGATCCCGACGCGCTGATGCCGAAGATCCGCAATGCCGGCGCCATCTTCGTCGGCCGTCACACGCCGGAGGTCATCGGCGACTATGTCGGCGGCTCGAACCATGTGCTGCCGACCGCGCGGTCCGCCCGCTTCTCCTCCGGCCTTTCGGTGCTCGACTACATGAAGCGCACCTCGATCCTCCGGCTCGGTGCCGGCCAGCTCCGCGCCCTCGGCCCCGCGGCCATCACGCTTGCCGAGGCCGAAGGGCTCGGCGCGCATGCCCGTTCCGTCGCCATCCGGCTCAACCTGGAGACATAGGGCATGGGCAAGAAGGGCAGCTTCCGCCTCTGCGACGTGGTGCTGGACGACACGATCGGCCGCGCCACGCCGGATGTGGAGCACGAGCGTGCCGTTGCCATCTTCGACCTCATCGAGGAGAACTCGTTCGAGCCGATCGGCCATGCCGGCGGCCCCTACCGCCTCAACCTCTCGCTGCTCGATAGCAAGCTCGTCTTCGCCATCCGCACCGAGGCGGGCGAGGAAGTGGCCACCCATATCCTCTCGCTGACGCCCTTCCGGCGCATCGTGAAGGACTATTTCATGATCTGCGAGAGCTATTACCAGGCGATCCGCTCGGCAACGCCCAGCCAGATCGAGGCGATCGACATGGGCCGGCGCGGCATCCACAACGAGGGCTCGCAGACGCTGATGGACCGGCTCTCGGGGAAGATCCGCTTCGACTTCGACACGGCCCGCCGGCTTTTCACGCTCGTCTGCGTTCTCTACTGGCGCGGGTGAGCGGATGGAGGGCGTCTTCCCGGCACCACAGGAAGCCCGGTCGCGAACGCCCCGTTCGATTCTCTTCATGTGCCGCATGAATGCGGTGCGCTCGCCGATGGCCGAGACGATCGCCCGCAGCGTGCTGCCCGGCACCTATGTCGCCTCCGCCGGCGTGCGCCCCGGCGAGCGCGACCCCTTCGTCGATGCCGTGCTCGGCGAGGTGGGCCTGTCGCTCGGCCGCCATGCGCCCCATTCGCTCGACGAGCTGGAGGACGATTACTTCGACCTCATCGTGACGCTCGCTCCGGAAGCGCATCATGCCGCGCTCGAGCTCACCCGTTCGATGGCCGTCGACGTCATGTACTGGCCGACGCCCGATCCGACGGTGGCGACCGGCACGCGCGAGCAGATTCTCAGCTCCTACCGCGAGGTTCGCGAATTCCTGAAGATGCTGATAGAGAAGCGTTTGAAGGCCCCCGGCTAGGCGCAGGGCAGCCCTGTTTCCGACAAATGCAGAAAGCCGGCGCTTCGGTGTTCACAAAGCACCGGGGATTGTGTAGTTTCCGGCAACTTTTTCGAGGCGGGCATCCGGCCTCCCCGAATCCACCCTACAGGAATATCGCTCAAAGATGGCAAAAGAAGAAGTCCTCGAATTTCCCGGCGTCGTGACGGAACTGCTCCCGAACGCCACCTTCCGCGTCAAGCTCGAAAACGAGCACGAGATCATCGCGCACACCGCGGGCCGCATGCGCAAGAACCGCATCCGCGTTCTCGCCGGCGACAAGGTGCTGGTCGAGATGACGCCCTACGATCTCACCAAGGGTCGCATCACCTACCGTTTCAAGTAAGCTCCTCCCAGCGGGACCTGCGGCCGCGCCCTTGTCCGGCCCGCGGCCCGAGAGCTGAAACCGGCGCACCCCGGAGACCCCATGGCGCAGACCGATACGCTCATCCTGGCATCCGGCTCGCCGCGCCGCGTCGAACTGCTCGCGCAGGCGGGCATTACGCCCGCGCGCCTGATGCCCATGGATATCGACGAGACGCCGAAGCGTTCCGAGCATCCCCGCTCGCTGGCGCGCCGGCTCTCCACGTGCAAGGCCCAGGCGGCGCTCGCCGCCGTCAAGGGCGACCCTTCCTTTTCCGGCAGCTATATCCTGGCCGCCGACACGGTCGTCTCGGTCGGTCGGCGCATCCTGCCGAAGACCGAGATGATCGACGAGGCCTCCAGCGCCCTGCACCTGCTCTCCGGCCGCAGCCACCGCGTCTTCACCGGCGTCTGCCTCATCACGCCGGACCGCACGGTGCGCCAGAAGGTCATCGACACGAAGGTCCGTTTCAAGCGCCTTTCGACCACCGACATCGAAGCCTATCTTTCCTCCGGCCAATGGCGCGGCAAGGCGGGCGGCTATGCCATCCAGGGCATTGCCGGCAGCTTCGTCGTCAAGCTGGTCGGCTCCTACACCAATGTGGTCGGCCTGCCGCTCTACGAAACCCTCGCCCTGCTTTCCGGCGAAGGCTTCGACGTGCATGCCGGCTGGACGGATGCCTGACATGACGAACGAAAGCGAAAAGCCGGCGGCTATCGTCGCCCCGCTGCGCAAGGCCGTGCCCTGCCCGATCTGCAAGCGCCCCTCGGCGCGCGAGCACTATCCCTTCTGCTCGAACCGCTGCCGCGACGTCGACCTCAACCGCTGGCTCTCCGGCTCCTATGCCATCCCCGTCGCCGACGATGAGACAAAGGCCGACGAGGACGATATGTGACGTCCCTGTCACACGTCGAAAACACAATCTTTTCCGTCACTTGCAAAGCCAGCCAATTTTCCCGCAAAAAACGCCCGGGAGGGCTGGACACATTTTCGCAAGATGCTATAACCCGCTCGCTTCCGGGGCGAAACCAAGCGCCCCACGGATTTCCAGGCGAAATCCAACCAGATGCCCGGATAGCTCAGTTGGTAGAGCAGCGGATTGAAAATCCGCGTGTCGGTGGTTCAAATCCGCCTCCGGGCACCATTAATCTCCTGAAATGATTAGGGTATCGAGAAGAGTACGCGGTTTCCGTGTGCTTAGACACACGCTTTATCCAGCTGAGCGCGCCGCTTCTTCCAGCTCCTCCCAGCTTTCATCCATGGCATAGGTCGGGGAGAGGAAGGGGACGCCGATGTGGCCGTAGCGGATGGAGAGCTGGCGTTCGGCGGTTTCCTCGTCGACGCGGGCGATGCGGGCGAGGTAGATGACGGAGGCGAGGCCCGTGCGGTCGGCGCCGGACCGGCAGTGGATGAGGATCGGGCGGGGCGCGTCCCTGAGGAGGGCGGCGAGCTCGTCCGCGGCCTTGGGGTCGAGCCGCTGGTCGGCCTGCATGGGGAAATCGATGAGGGTGAGGCCGAGGCTCCTGGCCGCCGCGACCTCGTTCCTGTACCAGGCCGCCCGCTCGTTCCGCCCCCTCAGGTTGACGATGGTGCGGATCCGGTAGCGCGCGGCATAGGCTGCGATCTCGCCCGGCGTGGGCTGGTTCGAGCGGTAGACCTCGCCGGGTACCACGGCGGCGAAGTTGCCGGTCAGCTGGATCGCCACAAGATAGATGCCGAGCGCCACGCCCGCCGCGCCACAGGCGAGCGCAACCCATTTCAAGAACCGCTTCATGCTTGCCTTCCCTGCCAGTCGTGGCGGCAGGATCGGGCGTGCGCCTGACAGGAGCCTGAACGCCAGCGGCAAGGACAACATCCCGCGCTTCCATCACCGATTTCGATGGGTCTGTCAGCGAAACTGGCGTGAATGACGGGACGAAACCGGTTAGGTCTTGGGCCGCGTCATCATCGATGCGCGGTCCAATCCTGCCGGAGTGATGTTCCATGTCCTTCATCGAAAGCCTCAGCCCGCGCTCGCTCCGCGCCCCGGAAAGCGGGATCGTCGAAGTGGTCAACTATGCGCGCGGGCGCGAAGGGCTGATCCCGCTCTGGGTCGGCGAAGGGGACCTGCCGACGCCGGATTTCATTGCGCGGCCCGCGGCCGACGCGCTGCTGCGCGGCGAGACCTTCTATACCTGGCAGCGCGGCATTCCGGAGCTGCGCGCCGCCCTCTCGCGCTACTATGCCCGCCGTTTCGGCGCGGCGCTTCCCGACGAGCATTTCTATGTCGTCGGCTCCGGCATGCAGGCGATCAAGCTGGCGATCGAGGCGCTCGTCTCGCCGGGCGACGACATGGTCTATCTGACGCCGGCCTGGCCGAACTTCGCGGCGGCAGCGGAGCTTTCGGGCGCCACCCCCGTCGCCGTGCCGCTCGTCTTTGCCGGCGGGCGCTGGCAGGTCGACCTTGACCGCGTTGAAGCGGCGATCACGCCGAAGACCCGCGTGCTCTTCGTCAACACGCCCTCCAACCCGACGGGCTGGACGGCGACGCGTAAGGACCTTGCCAATCTGCTCGCCATCGCACGGCGCCATGGCCTCTGGATCATGGCCGACGAGATCTATGCGCTCTACCACTATGCCGGCGGGCGGGCGTCCTCGTTCCTCGACGTGATGGAGGAAGGCGACAAGGTCGTCTTCGTCAATTCCTTCTCGAAGAACTGGTCGATGACCGGCTGGCGCGTCGGCTGGATCGTCGCGCCGCCGGAAATCGGCCAGGTGCTGGAGAACCTCATCCAGTATTCTACCTCGGGCGTGCCACAGTTCCTGCAGCAGGGCGCCATCGTGGCGCTCGACGAGGGCGATGCCTTCGTGCAGGCGAATATCGACAAGGCCACAACGAACCGCGATGTCTTCTGCGACGCGCTGATCGCCACCAACCGCGTCGAGACGCTGAAGCCGGACGGGGCGCTTTACGCCTTCCTGAAGATCGACGGCATGACGGATTCGCGCCTCGCCGCGCTCGACATCGTCGACCGCACCAATGTCGGCCTTGCGCCGGGAACGGCCTTCGGGCCGGGCGGCGAGCTCTTCATGCGCGCCTGTTTCCTGCGCGACCCCGGGCAGGTCGCGGAGGCGGCCGACCGGCTTGCCCGCTACATCGCGGCGCGCTGAGGGCGATCAAAGGCGGCCGAGCACGAAATCGGCACGCGCGGCAACCGGCATTTTCGGCACGACCACCACCTCGTAACCGAGCGCGGGATAGGTCTCTTCCAACCGCTCATATTCGGCGAGCGCGGCCGCAAAATCATGCCGGCGTTCCGGATCTGCGGCATAGATCTCCGGCCAGGGCGGCGTGAGGAAGACCCGCCTGTTGTAGCGGTGCGCCGCGGCCAAACCCGGCAGCACCGGCTCCCCGCCCTCGGCATCGAGGGCGGAAGCGGCGTCGATCAGGCCGCGGTCGAAGAAGACGAGGCCGGGATGCTGCTGCATCGCCGCCTGGTCGGCGAGCGCCATCGCGATGGCGCGCCGGGCGAAGGCGGCAAGGTCCAGCCAGGGCAAGGCGGTGCCGCCGCTCGCCAGCTCCGCCTGCACGATACGCCGGCCGGGCTCCTCGACAACGGCGTGGCCGCGCCGCCGGAGCTCTTCCAGGAGGGTGGATTTTCCGCCGCCGGAGCAGCCGGAGAGCACGATGAAACGATCGGACATGACGGTCTTCCTTCTGTTCGGCGGGAGGGGCCCGCAAATGCGCCGCAATTGCGGTTGCGTGTTGCCGGCCGGCAGGGTGATATGCCGGCAATTCAGTCGATTCGGGGAATGACATGGCGGTTCTGGTTACGGGCGGCGCGGGTTACATCGGCAGCCACATGGTCTGGACGCTCATCGATGCGGGCGAGGAGGTCGTGGTGCTCGACCGGCTCTCGACCGGCTTCCGCTGGGCCGTGGCGCCCGAGGCGCGCTTCTACGAGGGCGACCTTGCCGATGCGGCGCTGCTGGCGCAGATCTTCACCGAAAACAGCATCGACGCGATCATCCATTTCGCCGGGTCGATCATCGTGCCGGAATCGGTCGCCGATCCCCTCTCCTATTACGACAACAACACGGTCAAGTCACGGGCGCTGATCGCCGCGGCCGTCGCGGCGAAGATTCCGCATTTCGTCTTCTCCTCGACCGCCGCCGTCTACGGCACGCCCGACGGCACGGAACCGGTGCTGGAAAGCGCGGCGCTGCGGCCGGAATCGCCCTACGGCTCCTCCAAGCTGATGACCGAGATCATGCTGCGCGACACCGCCGCCGCGCATGACTTCACCTATACGGCGTTGCGCTACTTCAACGTCGCCGGCGCCGATCCGCGCGGGCGCACCGGCCAGTCGACGGCAGGCGCCACGCATCTCATCAAGGTGGCGAGCGAGGCGGCGCTCGGCAAGCGCGCCGGCATGGATGTCTTCGGCACCGACTATCCGACGCCGGACGGCACCTGCGTGCGCGACTATATCCACGTCACCGACCTTGCCAATGCGCATCTGAAGGCGTTGCAGCGCATGCGGGCGGGCGGCGGCTCGATCGTCGCCAATTGCGGCTATGGGCGCGGCTTCTCCGTGCTGGAGGTGCTGGAGCAGGTGAAGGCGGTTTCCGGCAAGGACTTCCCCGTGCGCTTTGCCGGGCGCCGGCCGGGCGATGCGGTGCTGATCGTCGCCAACCCCTCCGTCGCGATGCGGGAACTCGACTGGAAGCCGCAGCATGACGACCTCGGCTTCATCGTGCGTACGGCGCTCGACTGGGAGGAGCACCTCGGCAAGCGCAACCAGATCTGACGCCTATTCTTCGCCGAGCAGCGCCTTTTCGTGGGCGATGGCACGGTCGATGAGCTCTGCCCAGATTCCCTCGTAGAAGGCACCGTCGAGGCCGAGGGCCTCGGCATTACGGTGCGCATTGTCGCGCACTTCCCGGACGCGCTCCGGCACGTCGGCGGGAATGCCAAGGCCCGCCTTGATCTCGGCCGCGCGGCCGATGAAGCTCCAGCGCTCGGCGAAGAGCGCCATCAACGCCCGGTCGACCCGGTCGATGTTTTCCCGGATTTCCGCCATCGTCGTGCAGTCTGCGGCCGTCTTCGCCATTGCGGTCTCCCTTGTCGGGACCCCGATAGCAGAGGAATGTTTTGGGGGAAAGCCGCGAACGTCTCCTGAGACGCAAGGCCACATGCAGGCCCGGGGGTTAAGCGGAAGGAGGGTGCGGTCCTGTCTTCTGCTTGCGGGCCTGCATGCTGGCCGAGGCGGAACCTAGGCAAGCAAGCTGGCGCGAGGCTGGATGCTTTTACGTTACGTGAGCCCCTTGTTTCCGGCACCCGGCTAGGTCCCGATGGCGAGCTTGATGGCGAAGCCGACGATCGTCACCGTCAGCACGCCGCCCGCCCACAGGCCCGCGAACCAGAGCAGCCTGCGGCCGGTCGAACCCTCCGTCATCAGTGGTACCCCTCCTCCGGATCGACCTTGCCGCGGAAGACCCAATAGGCATAGGCCGTGTAGCCGAGGATCATCGGCACCAGAACCAGCGCGCCGACCAGCAGAAAGGCAAGGCTCTCCTCGGGCGCGGCCGCCTGCCAGATCGTCAGCGAGGCCGGCACGATATAGGGGTAGAAGCTGATGCCGATACCGGCAAAGCCCAGCACGAAAAGGCCGAGCGCGGCGATGAAGGGCCGCGAATCGTGCCGGGTGCGCAGGCCCTGGACCAGCAGCGCGAAGCAGCCGAGCACGAGAAGCGGCACGAGCAGACTGAAGAGCAGCGTCGGCCAGCCGAACCAGCGGTCGAAATAGAGCGGCTCCAGGAAGGGCGTCCACAGGCTGAAGACGCCCATGGCAAAGAGCGTGCCGAGGCCGGCCTTCAGCGCATAGCCGCGGGCGCGTTCGGCAAGGTCGCCGCTCGTCTTCATCACCAGCCAGGTGGCGCCGAGCAGCGCATAGCCGACGATCAGCGCCAGGCCGGTCGCGATGGAGAAGGGCGTCAGCCAGTCCCACCAGCCGCCGGCATAGGCGCGCCCTTCCACCGGAATGCCCTGCACCAGCGCACCGAGCGCCACCCCCTGCGTGAAGGCCGCGACCATGGAACCGCCGGAAAAGGCGATGTCCCAGAGGAACTCGCCGCGCCGGGTGCGCCAGCGATATTCGAAGGCGACGCCGCGGAAGATGAGGCCCAGCAGCATCAGCACCAGGGGCATGTAGAGCGCCGGCAGGATCGTCGCATAGGCGAGCGGGAAGACGGCCATCAGCCCGCCGCCGCCCAGCACCAGCCAGGTCTCGTTGCCGTCCCAGACCGGCGCGACGGAGTTCATCATCACGTCGCGATCGTGTTTCTCCTTGAAGAAGGGAAAGAGGATGCCGACGCCAAGATCGAAGCCATCGAGGATGACATAGGCAAGCACCGCGAAGGCGATGATGGCTGCCCAGATGAAGGGAAGATCAATGGCCATGGTGGCGGCTCCCGGACGGGGTGGCGGCGGCGGGCATGATGCCGGCCGAACGGAGGGGACCTTCCGCCAGATCCGGCATGGGATCGCGCGGCAGGCGACCCATCAGGCGCAGGATGTAGAAGGTGCCGGCGCCGAAGACGAGGAAATAGACCACGATGAAGGCGATCAGCGAGGTGGCGACGGCGGGCGCATCGATGGGCGCGACGGAATTGACGGTGAGCAGATGGCCGTAGACCGTATAGGGCTGGCGGCCGACCTCCGTCGTCACCCAGCCGGCCAGCACGGCGAGGAAGCCGGCAGGCCCCATCAGCACGGCAGCACGGTGCAGCCAGCCGTTCTTGCCGAGCGTCCCGCGCCACCGACACCACAGCGACCAGAACCCCATGCCCAGCATGGCAAAGCCGATGGCGACCATGATGCGGAAGGACCAGAAGACGATGCCGACCGGCGGATGCAGCTCCTTCGGCACCGTATCGAGCCCGGGCAGCGGCGCATCAAGGTCATGCTTGAGGATGAGGCTCGACAGTTTCGGGATCTCGAGGGCGTAGTCGACGCGTTGTTCGGCCGAATTCGGAATGCCGAAGAGGATGAGCGGCGCGCCGTCGGGATGGCTCTGGTAGTGCCCCTCCATCGCCATGACCTTGGCCGGCTGGTGCTCCAGCGTGTTGAGCCCGTGCATGTCGCCGGCAAGAATCTGGATCGGCGCGACGATGGCCGCCATCCACATCGCCATGGAAAACATCGTCTTCGCGCGCTTCGGCGCATCGCCGCGCAGGAGGTGATAGGCCCCGACGGCGCCGACGACGAAGGCGGTTGTCAGATAGGCGGCCAGCACCATGTGCACGAGGCGATAGGGGAAGGACGGATTGAAGATCACCGCCCACCAGTCGACCGGCACGAACTGGCCGGCTTCGTTGACGGTGAAGCCGGCGGGCGTCTGCATCCAAGAATTGGCGGCAAGGATCCAGGTCGCCGAGATCAGCGTGCCGATGGCGACCATCAGCGTGGCGAAGAAATGCAGCTTCGGACCGACGCGATTGAGGCCGAACAGCATGACACCGAGGAATCCAGCCTCCAGGAAAAAGGCCGTCAGCACCTCGTAGCCCATCAGCGGGCCGATGACCGGCCCCGCCTTGTCGGAGAAGACGCTCCAGTTCGTGCCGAACTGGTAGGACATGACGATGCCGGAGACGACGCCCATGCCGAAGGCGAGCGCGAAGATCGTCTTCCAGAAATTGAACAGCGCGAAATAGACCTCGTCTTTCGTCCAGAGCCACAACCCTTCCAGCACGGCGAGATAGCTCGCAAGGCCGATCGAGAAGGCGGGAAAGACGATGTGGAACGATACGGTGAAGGCGAACTGGAAGCGGGCGAGCAGCGTTGCGTCCAACGATTCGAACATTGGCCACGTCCTTTCGTAAGGCTGGCGCGGGCCTCGGCAGGCCGCGCTCGCAGGAAAGAATGTGGTCCGGAACAGGCAAAGGTCAATTCCGTGCACGCGCCCACGTTGCCGCACCGCGACAATCGCCCGCGTGCGGCATTTCGGCCGATATCGGCCGAAATGCCGCCTCGAACGGACGAAGCTCCCAGCGGGGAAACCGGGAGCTTCGGATGGCAGGCAAAGGGATCGTCGCTTACCGGTCGGCAGTCGCCGTGCGGTCGAGGCCCGGATAATAGTCGCCATTGGCCGGGCCGATCCGCCGGGGCGTGGTTTCCGCCCGGGAATAGACATGGCCGTTTGCTATGCGGGCCTGGCGCTTCGCCTCGATCATCTGATCCTGCTCGGAAGTGGGCGAGACGCCCCTGTAATAGTCGCCGCCAGCGAAGGCGGCGGAACCACCGAAGAGCGAGGCGGCGAGAAGCGTCGCCGCGAAGGCTGCGTTGAGGGACTTGCTCATTGTTTCATTCCTTGGTCAGTCTTGGGAGTTGGCCTTACAGATGTGGCCGCTCAGCGGTCGTTCCTGTCGAGACCCCTGTAGTAGTCGCCCCTGGCAGGGCCGGCAGCCGCCACGATCACCGTGGACTTTGCGTCGCTCCTGTCGATGCTCTGCGTGGTGACACGGTCGATGGTCTGGCTCTGGGCCTGGTCGCGGTCGATACCGCGATAATAATCGCCGTCACCACCGGCGAGGGCTGCGGAGCCGCCGAAAACGGAGGCGGCGAGAAGGGCGGTCGCAAAGGTCGTGCTCAAGGTCTTGGTCATTGTCTTGTTCCTTTCATATATGCATCTTGAAACGGCAGTTCGGGATCCATCGTGGCCGCGGACATCGCGTTCCG
This sequence comes from Shinella yambaruensis, assembly GCF_050859155.1. NCBI lineage: Bacteria > Pseudomonadati > Pseudomonadota > Alphaproteobacteria > Hyphomicrobiales > Rhizobiaceae > Shinella > Shinella yambaruensis. The sequence goes on along the minus strand of NZ_CP150638.1, from coordinate 225,112 downwards.
CCGATGGCGACAGGGACGATCCGGCTGACTTTCAGGCGATGGCCGCATGGCGGCAGCCGCACGTCTCTCGTCTTCATCATGGCCCGGCATCATCGTTCCTATCGGTCTTCCAGGAGCAGTTGGCCGCTCTTGCGAAATAAAGATGGTCCCTCAATTTGCGGGATGGAAGGGTCTCAAACTGGAAACAGCCGTCAACGTTTTTTGAACAATGAAAAGCGCGGCTCCGGCACACAACCAAGTCGGCGAAAACCGGCAAAACCGTCCATATAGACGGTTTTTCATGAGGAAAGCCTCATGATACAAACCATTGATTTATCGTAATGATATTCATCCTTCCCGCCGCGGAAGGGAAAGGGCGCACGTGGAAGCTGCAGCGGGAGAAGGCCGTCTTTACAATTGTGGCATTGAAAGCCGCAACGCCGATTTCAAGAGTTTCACGAATGTGTGAGGGGGTGAAAACACGGCTGAAATCGCTTTCGGCGTGCCCTGAATTGTGTCCGCATTGTGTCAGACAGGCCGACTCCGGCCCCCGCCAGGGACAACACGCAGGCGCAAATCATCAGTTGCACATTTTCACAATAAGCAATCTATAGGAGAATTTAAGACTCTGGGCGCACGATAAAGGTGCATTCCTTTTGAAAGGTGCAACCGCCTTGTCGCCGGACAATCCAAAGGAGGAGATGTCATGCACGCCCTGTCCCGCCTGTCGAAGGATCGCGCCGGCACCTCGGCGCTGGAATTCGCGATCATCGCCCCCCTCTTCTTCCTCATCCTCTTCACGCTGATCGCCTACGGCATCTATCTCAGCGTCACCCATGCGGTACAGCAGGTGGCGGCGGATGCCGCCCGCACGGCGGTCGCCGGCCTCAACCCGACCGAGCGCGTCACGCTGGTCAACCGCTACCTCGACGCCTCGCATTTCGACTATGCCTTCCTCAACCGTGCGAAGATGCAGGTCGTTGTCACCGACGACCCGGCCAATCCGGAACAGTTCACCGTCACGATCACCTATGATTCCGGCGACCTGCCGATCTGGAACCTCTTCACTTTCGCGCTGCCGAGCCAGAGGATCGAGCGTTATTCCACCGTGCGCGTGGGAGGGCTGTAACCATGAAGACCCCGCGCACCCTTCTTTGCGAACGCGACGGCAATATCGGCACGCTTGCCGCCATCAGCCTGCCGCTCATCATCTTCTCGCTTGCCCTCGGCGTCGACTATGGCTACCTCACCGTGCAGCAGCGCCAGTTGCAGGCCGCCGCCGACCTGGCCGCCATCGCCGCCGCCGCCAATGTCGCCGAGGCCGAAAAATCCGCGGCCACCTATTTCGCCCTCAACAACCTTCCCGTCTCGGTGACCGGCAAGGACGGCACCACCATCCCCGCCGTGATCACGGCGCACAACTCCAGGGCGACGCCCGCCACCGCCCTCGTCGAGCGCGGGCGCTACACCGCCGATCCGGACATCGCGCCGGAAGAGCGTTTCAAGCCGGCCGGCGCCGATGCGGATGCCGCCCGGGTGACGCTCACCCGCCCCTCCGATCTCTTCGTCGCCGCGGTCTTCACACCCACATCGCCGATGCTCTCGGCGACCGGCTCGGCCGCCCGCTCCAAGACCGCCGCCTTTTCCATCGGTACGCGTCTTGCCAGCCTCAATGACGGCATCCTGAACGCCCTGCTCGGCAAGCTGCTCGGCACGAACCTTTCCCTCAATGTGATGGACTACCGCGCGCTGGTCGATGCCGACATCGCCGTCCACCCCTTCCTGAAGGCGGTCGCGACGACCCTCAACCTCACCGCGGGGACCTATGAGGAGGTGCTGAATGCCGGCATCACCATGCCGCAGCTGCTCGCCTCCATGCGCGCCGTCGAGGGTCTTTCCGGCCCCGTACGCTCGGCGCTCCGGCTCGTCGAGCAGGCGACGGCCGGCAGCAAGGTCAAGCTGCCGCTCTCGCGCATCCTCAACCTCGATCCGAAGAAGGGGCTTGCCGTTGCCACCGGCGGCGACTGGAAGATGTCGATCAACGCCCTGCAGATGATCACCGCCGCGGCAGCGCTCGCCAACGGCAAGAACCAGGTGGCGCTCGATGTCAGCGCGGTCGTGCCGGGCCTTGCCGCGGTGAAGGTGAACCTTGCGATCGGCGAGCCGCCCGTCGAAACGCCCTCGCACCGGCTCGGCGCGCCGGGCAGCGCGGTGCGCAGCGCGCAGACGCGGCTGTCGGTCGAGGTGGGCATAGACGGGCTTGCCGCGCTCGCGGGCCTGCGCATCAAGCTGCCGCTCTATGTCGAGGTTGCCGCCGCGGAGGCGAAGCTGACCGATATCCGCTGCTACGGCGGCTCGCTCGGCAATGCCAATGTCGCGATCGACGCGATGCCGGGCGTCGCGGAGATCGCCATCGGCAAGGTCGATCCCTCCGTGCTCTCCGATTTTTCCGACGATGCGCGCGTGACAAAGGCCCGTATCGTCGATTCGGCCCTCCTGAGCATCGATGCGATCGCGCATGTCGAGGCGAAGAACCTTGCGAAGACCCGCCTCACCTACACGCCGGCGGAGATCGCCGCCGGGACGATGAAATCCGTCTCCACGCGGGACACGCTGACCTCCGCCGTCCGGTCGCTGTTCGGCAATCTCGATGCCGAGATCAACATCAAGCTGCTCGGCCTGCCGATCGGCATTCCGGGCATCGCTTCCGCGCTCGGCAACACGCTCGGCGCCGTCACGCCCGCCATCGACGAACTGCTCTACAACCTGCTGCTTCTTGCCGGCGTGCGGATCGGCGAGGCGGATATCCGCGTCACGGGCGTCAGCTGCCAGCGCCCCGCGCTGGTGCAATAGCGGGATCGGCCGCCTCAATAGCCCTGCGCATATTGCGGCAAGCCGTCCTCGATCTCGTAATAGTCACCCTTGTCGGCGCAGAAGATGTGCTTGCCGATGGCAAGCCCGGTCGGCAGGTCGAAGGTACCGGCCATGATCGAGGTATAATTCGTCCCGTCGCCCTTCCAGAACAGGGCCGAGCCGCAGGTGCGGCAAAAGCCCCGTCCCGCCATGTCGCTCGCCCGATACCAGGTGACATTCTCCCCGCCCTCGACCGTCAGTGCGTCATCGGGCACGTTGGTCGCCGCGTAGAAATGCCCGGTCTGGCGCCGGCACTGGCTGCAATGGCAGGCGATCACCTCGCGCAGCGGCCCCTTGGTGCGAAAGCGCACCGCCCCGCAAAGACAATGGCCGGTATGTTCCTCGCTCATGCATTCCCCCCAAACGAAACCGGGCCAGCTTCGCGAGCCGGCCCGGTTCTGTCAATTTCACATTCCTGAATGCTTGCATCAGTTCCGCTAATCTACGGGACCGAAGCATGAACGGATGGAGATCAACCGTTCACGACCATGCGCTTTTCATCGCGGCCGCCCTTCATGCGCTCGGCAAGAAGGAAGGCGAGCTCGAGCGCCTGGTCGGCATTGAGGCGCGGATCGCAGTGCGTATGGTAGCGGTCGGCGAGGTCATCGCCCGACAGCGCACGCGCACCGCCGGTGCATTCCGTCACGTCGTTGCCGGTCATCTCGACATGAATGCCGCCCGGATGCGTGCCTTCCGCGCGGTGGATCTGGAAGAAGCTTTCCACTTCCGACAGGATCCGCTCGAAAGGACGGGTCTTGTAGTTGTTGAGCGTGATCGTGTTGCCGTGCATCGGATCGCAGGACCACACCACCTTCTTGCCTTCCCGCTCGACGGCGCGGATCAGCTTCGGCAGGTTGTCGGCAACCTTGTCATGGCCGAAGCGGCAGATCAGCGTCAGGCGGCCGGCCTCGTTCGCCGGGTTCAGGAGGTCTATCAGCTCCAGGAGGCCGTCGCTGGTCAGAGACGGGCCGCACTTGAGGCCGAGCGGGTTCTTGATGCCGCGGCAATATTCGATATGCGCATGGTCGGGCTGGCGCGTGCGGTCGCCGATCCAGATCATGTGGCCGGACGTCGCATACCAGTCGCCCGAGGTCGAATCGACGCGGGTCAGCGCCTGCTCGTAGCCAAGCAGCAGCGCTTCATGGCTGGTGAAGAAATCGGTCTCGCGCAGGCCCGGATGGTTTTCCGCGCTGATGCCGATCGCCTTCATGAAGTCCATCGTCTCGGAAATCCGGTCGGCGAGCTTGCGGTAGCGCTCGGCCTGCGGCGAGTCCTTGACGAAGCCGAGCATCCACTGGTGCACGTTCTCCAGATTGGCATAACCGCCCATCGCGAAGGCGCGCAGGAGGTTCAGCGTCGCGGCAGACTGGCGGTAGGCCATGATCTGGCGTTCCGGGCTCGGCACGCGGGCCTCTTCGGTGAACTCGATGCCGTTGATGATGTCGCCGCGGTAGGACGGCAGCGTCACGTCGCCCTGCTTCTCGATGCCCGAGGAGCGGGGCTTGGCGAACTGGCCGGCAATGCGGCCGACCTTCACGACGGGCTGCTGGGCGCCGAAGGTCAGCACCACGGCCATCTGGAGGAAGGCGCGGAAGAAGTCGCGGATCGTGTCGGCGCCGTGTTCGACGAAGCTCTCGGCACAATCGCCACCCTGCAGCAGGAAGCCGTTGCCCTCCGCCACGCTCGCAAGCGAGGCCTTCAGGCGCCGTGCTTCGCCGGCGAAGACGAGCGGCGGAAACTTCGAAAGGCGCTCTTCGGTCGCCGCCAATGCGGCGAGATCGGGATAGTCCGGAACCTGCTGGATGGGCTTGTGCCGCCAGCTACTCGGGGTCCAATTCTCTGCCATGATGTTCACCTGTCCTGATGCGCCCGCGATAACCGGGGGGCGCCACGTCCGTTTGAAGATGCGGGCTTATAAACCGTTAGATGGGTCTTGCATAGCCGCAGATCCAGCGGCAGCGGCGCATTTGCGACGGCTCCGCCCTCCGCTCCGGGACAGGCTGTAGAGCACGGAGGGCGACAGGTCTGGCCTAGAAGCGACGCGGGCTTGCACGCAAGGCAACTGCCCTGTCCGGCAGGGCCTGTCGCGTGCCCCTCGGCTCCGGCCGGCCGCGCCCGTTGAGGAGGCGCGCAAGAAGCGCGCTCACCGCTTCCAGCCCGCGCCAGGCTTCCGCTTCCAGCGGATCGGACAAAGGGTCTATCCGGCGCTGCTTCATCGTCTTTTCCGCCCTGTCGAGGGCGATCATCCATTCCGGGCTCATGACGGCCTCCTGTTTCCGGTGTCCTTCCCGAGATAGCGACCGGACCCCGGCAAGCGTAGACGCGGAAATGAAACGCCCGTTTCACCGATGAGCGATGCCTGCCGGCGGCTTTTGCGCTAGAAGGAAGCGTTCAACAGGAGCGGTGCATGTCGGAAGTCGACTGGAGCGATCTGCAGCTTTTCTTCCACGTCGCGGCGGAGGGCGGGCTTGCCGGCGCCGCGGCGATCACGGGCGCCAGCGCGCCGACGATCGGCCGCCGCATGCTGGCGCTGGAGCGGGCCATGGGCCGCACGCTCTTCATCCGCAGCCAGCAGGGCTACCGGCTCGCCCCGGACGGCATGGTGCTGTTCGAGCATGTCCAGACGATCCGCCGCACGACCGCCGACATCACCCGCTGGCACGGCGACGCCTTCGCGCTGCCCATAGTCGCCATTGCCGGCGATATCTGGCTGATGGGCTTCGTTGCGGAGAACACGAGCGAGCTGCGCGGCCCCGCCGACAGCTTCCGCCTCTGCTGCAAGCAATTGCCGGCGGGAGGGGACCTGACCTATCGCCACGGCATGATCGGCCTCTTCCACAGCGCACCGAAGACCGGCAATGTCGCCGTGCGCAAGTCGGTGACCGTCGCCTATGCAGTCTATCGCGCCGCAAACCTCGCCCTCGAAGCGGACCTGCCCTGGGTCTCGATCGGCACGGAAGTTGCCGTTTCCGATGCGGAGAAATGGGTTTTCCGCAACCACGAGCCGCAGATCCACACCTGGACGAACGCGCCTGCCGTGCTGGCCCGGCTGATTGCGGGCGGCGCGGGACGCGGCGTGCTGCCGGCCTTCGTGGGCGATGCCATGCCGACGCTCGTGCGCGAGGGCGAGCCGATAGAGGCGCTCAGCCATCCGCTCTGGCTCGCCGTCAACGACGACGACCGCCACCGGCCGGAAATGCGGCTCGCCCTCGATCGCCTCGCAAACCTCTTCAAGCGCCACGAAGACCGCTTCGCCGGCCGGCTGGCCGGCGAGACGCGGCCGTCCGTCAGACCCGCTGTCCGTTCCTGACGCGGTAGCTCGGCTGGTACATGGTCACCAGCTCCTCGCTCGCCGTCGGGTGCACCGCCATGGTGCGGTCGAAGTCGTCCTTGGTGACGCCGGCCTTCAGCGAGATGCCGAGGAGCTGCGCCATCTCGCCGGCCTCGTGGCCGAGGATATGCGCGCCGACGACCTTGCGATCGGCCGCATTGACGATGAGCTTCATAATCGTCTTCTCCTGCCGGCCGGAGAGCGTCGCCTTCATCGGGCGGAATTCGGCGCGGTAGACCTCCAGTTCGTCGAAGGCTTTTGCCGCCGCCTCCTCGCTGAGGCCGACGGTACCGATCTCCGGCTGGGAGAAGACCGCGGTGGCGATGAGGTCGTGGTCCGGCGAAACCGGGTTGCCGCGGAACTCCGTCTCGATGAAGCACATCGCCTCATGGATCGCGACGGGGGTGAGCTGCACACGGTCCGTGACGTCGCCGAGCGCGAAGATGCCCGGAACGTTGGTACGGGAATAGGCATCAACGAGGATCGCCCCCCGCTCGTCCATCGCCACGCCCGCCGCCTCCAGGCCGAGGCTGCCGGTGTTCGGCACCCGGCCGAGCGCCAGCATCACCTGGTCGACGGCAAGCGTCTCGCCCGCCTTGGTGGTGACGGTGCGCCCGCCGCCCTCGGCCGCGCTCACGTTGGTGATGATGTCCTCGCAAAGGATGCGGATGCCCTTGGCGATCATCGCCGCCTGCACGCCCTGGCGCATGTCCTGGTCGAACCGCGACAGGATCTGCTTGCCGCGGTAGATCAGCGTGGTCTCGACGCCGAGGCCATGGAAGATGTTGGCGAACTCGACGGCGATATAGCCGCCGCCGGCGATCAGGATGGATTTCGGCAGTTCCGGCAGGTCGAACGCCTCGTTGGAACTGATGCAGAGCTCATGGCCGGGAAGGTCGGCATGCGGCGTCGGATGGCCGCCGACCGCGATCAGGATGCGCTCGGCGGTCACAAGCTCGTCCGTCGCCGTCAGGCGCACCGTGTTCGGCCCGACGAGCACGGCGCGGGTCGCAAGGATCGTCGCCCCGGCATTGTCGAGGCCCTTGCGGTAAAGGCCCTCCAGGCGGGTGATCTCCTTCTGCTTGGCGGCAACGAGGGCCGGCCAGTCGAAGCGCGTCTCGCCGACCTGCCAGCCGAAGCCGGCGGCATCCTCGAAATGCTCGGGGAACTGCGAGGCATAGACATAGAGCTTCTTCGGCACGCAGCCGCGGATGACGCAGGTGCCGCCGAAGCGGAATTCCTCGGCGATACCCACCTTCTTGCCCATGCTGGCGGCAAGGCGCGCGCTGCGCACGCCGCCGGAGCCTCCGCCGATGACGAAGAGGTCGTAGTCGAATGTCGGCATGGTGATCTCCTGCGGGCAAGCCTGGCCGGACGGCCGTCAAAGTCCACCAAACCTCTCTTCCGTCATGGTCGGGCTTGACCCGACCATCCACAGCCGCGGGTGCCGCTTGGATCCTCGGGGCAAGCCCGGGGATGACGGTAGTGGGCGGGCGATGTCCGTCATAAAACAGAGGGCGGCGTGCGCCGCCCTTTCGTCATTCGATCACTGCTGCGGCTGCTGCGCCTCGCCGCCTTCGGCGGCAGCGCCGAGGATCGGGTTGAGCTTCTTGGCGCTTTCGGCGCGCAGGTCACGGTCGACGCCGACAGCCCAGATCTCGGCGGCCTTCATGACTTCGCGCGTGGCGATCGGGCCGTCCGACAGCAGCTTCTTGCCGACAGGCGAGTTGTAGAAGTCGGCGATCGCCTTCAGCTCTTCCTGGGTGAAGGTCTTGGCGTAGATCGTCGCGGCTTCCCGCTCCAGGTCGGCGCGGCGCGGCGCGAGCGCCAGGGCCTGCTCGTCGACGGTGGCGTTGATTTCCGACTCGTGGTTCGGCGAGGCCTGGACGAGCGTCGCCTTGATGCGAACGGCAAGGCCCGGCAGGATGTTGTCGAAACCGTTCGTCGCGCCGATCGCGTCGATGGCGGCGCGGGCGGCCTTGACCTGCTCGTCGGTGACGTCCTGCGCCCTGGCGGCGCCGGCAAGCGCTGCCGAAACGATGAGGGTCGCCGCGAGGGTCCGGCCGAAACCAGCAAATTTGATCATGTCGGTCTGTGCTCCTGTCTAGTCTTTCGCCGTCAGCGTGCGCGCACCCGCGGGTCCCGCGATGATGGCCAGCGACGCCATGTTGATGAAGAGGCCGTGTTCGACGACACCGGGTATGTCATTGAGGCTGCTTGCGAGCGCATCTGCATCAGGAATGCGGCCAAAAGATGCGTCGAGAATGTAGTGTCCGCCATCCGTCATGAAGGTGCCGTCGCCCGAGGCGCGCAGCGCGATTGCCCCGGAAAGCCCGAGGCGGGCCGCCGTCTTCTCGATGGCGATGCGGGTGGCGGTGAGGCCGAAGGGATTGACCTCGATCGGCAGCTTGAAGGCGCCGAGCGTCTCGACCACCTTGCTCTCGTCGGCAATCACGATCATGCGCGTCGAAGCGCTGGCGACGATCTTCTCGCGCAGCAGCGCGCCGCCGCCGCCCTTGATGAGGCGCAGCCTGCCGTCGACCTCGTCGGCGCCGTCGATGGTGAGATCGAGTTCCGGCAGTTCGTCGAGCGACTTCAGCGGCACGCCGAGCTCGACGCAGAGCCGCGCCGTGCGCTCGGAGGTGGGCACGCCCTCGACCTTCAGCCCACCGGCGACCTTTTCGGCCAGGAGCCGCACGAATTCCTCCGCGGTCGATCCGGTGCCGATGCCGAGGCGCATGCCGTCCTCGACATGGGTGAGCGCGACCTCCGCGGCCTTGATTTTCATTTCCCGGGCGTCCATGGCCCAAAACTCCCTGAATGGTCGTAGCCGGCGCCGAAGCGACCGGAATTCCGGTGAGACACTTACACGCCCCTGCCGGCAAACGAAAGCCAAAATCGCCGCATGTTCCGATGCCGGCCGCGCGCCCGCCGGGGTGGAGAAGGCGATTGCAAATGCCGCCGCCATCGCATACCGGAGGGGCCTGCCTGCCTCCTCCCCATACAAGGTTTTCCCATGTCCGCTTCTCTCGTAGTCTTCGATCTCGACGGTACGCTCATCGATACGGCGCACGACCTCGTGGCGAGCCTCAACCACACGATCGGCCTCGAGGGCCTCGATCCCGTCGGCTATGGCGACCTCACCTATCTCGTCGGCCATGGCGGCCAGGTGATGATCAAGCGTGCCTTCGCGCTGCGCGGGCGGGAGATCTCGGACGCGGAACTGCAGCGCATGCTCGCCGCCTTCGTCGAACACTATTCCGGCGCCATGCCGGGTGTCTCCGTGCCCTATCCAGGCCTCCTTGCCGCCATGGACCGCCTCGCCGGCGCCGGCTATCGCCTCGCCGTCTGCACCAACAAGCTGGAAGGCCTCGCCCGGCGGCTGCTCGATGGCCTCGCCCTTACTCCGCGCTTTGCCGCGATCACCGGCGGCGACACCTTTGCGGTGCGCAAGCCCGATGCCGAGCACCTGCTCGGCACCGTCCGCCTCGCCGAGGCCGACCCCAGCCGCACCGTCATGATTGGCGACAGCCTCAACGACATGCTCGTCGCCCGCAATGCCGGCGTGCCCTCCATCGGCGTGCCCTTCGGCTATTCGGACGTGCCCGTCGCCGAGCTCGAGCCGAACCATGTCATCGCCCATTTCGACGAGCTGACACCGGACCTGGTCGGGCGTCTCATCGCCCGCTGACATGTTTGGCGAGCGGCCAGGCACCACCGGGTGAGAACGGACGCTTGAAACGCTGACCGCCGGCGCGGCGGCCCTAGCTCGCGCGCAGGTAATGCTCGGTCAGTTCCGTCCAGAAGGCGGCGCCGACCGGCAGGAGGTCGTCGTTGAAATTGTAGCCGGGATGGTGGAGCGACTTGTCGTTTTCGCCGCCCTTGCCGCCAAGGAAGAAATAGGTGCCCGGCCGCTCCTTCAGCATATAGGCGAAATCCTCGCTGCCCATGAAGGGGCGGTCAAGGTCGACGACCTTGTCGGCACCGGCAAAGCGGATGGCGAGGTCGCGCACGAGATCCGTCTCGGCCTTGTGGTTGACCGTCGCATCGTAGAAACGCTGGTAGTCCACCGTGGCGCTCATGCCGTAGCTTTCCGCCTGACGCTCGGCGATGAGGCGGATACGGCGCTCCAGCTCGTCGCGAACGACGGGATCGAAGGAGCGGATGCCGACGACGATCTCGGCCCGGCTCGGGATGATGTTGCTCGCCGAGCCCGCATGGAACGAGCCGACCGTCACCACGGTCGGATCGAGCGGGTGAATGTTGCGCGAGACGATGGTCTGCAGCGCCATGACGATCGAGGCGCCGCAGACGATCGGGTCGAGCGTCTCCTGCGGCTCCGCGCCATGGCCGCCGACGCCGTTCACCGTGACGCGCGCCTCGTCGACCGCCGCCATGATCGGGCCGTCACGCAGCGCGAACTGGCCGAAGGGCAGGCCCGGCTCGTTGTGCAGGGCGAAGACGGCATCGCAGGGGAATTTGTCGAACAGCCCCTCCTCCACCATGATCTTCGCGCCGCCGAAATTCTCCTCCGCCGGCTGGAAGATCAGGTGCACGGTGCCGTCGAAATTGCGCCGCTCGGCAATCGCCCTCGCCGCGCCGAGCAGCATGGCCGTGTGCCCGTCATGGCCGCAGGCATGCATTTTTCCCGGCGTCTTGCTGGCATAGGCAAGGCCGGTCTCCTCGTGGATCGGCAGCGCATCGATATCGGCGCGGATGCCGATCGACTTGCGGCCGGTGCCGTTCACGAGCGTTGCGACGAGGCCGGTTTTCGCAAGGCCGCGCGTGACCTTGTAGCCGTAGCCTTCAAGATGGCGCGCGATGACATCCGACGTGCGCACCTCTTCCAGCCCCAGCTCCGGGTGCTCGTGCAGGTCGCGGCGGATCGCCACCATTTCCGGCATGGAGTTCTGGAGGGTCGTATGGATCGTCATGTCATCGTCCTTTTCAGGCACCACGCGTCGGGATCCTGCGTTCGAAATAGCGGAAGGCGACCACCAGGATGGCGGTCAGGCAGAGATAGATGAGCGCGAGCAGCAGCAGCGGCTCATAGGTGATGTAGGTCTCCTGCCGCACCTTGGAGATGACGGCGTAGACATCGATCACGGTGATCGTCGCGACGAGCGGCGTCGCCTTCAATTGCAGCACGGTCTCGCCGTTCAGCGTCGGCAGCGCCCGCTGCACGGCACGTGGCAGCCAGATGCGGCGGAACATCGTGAACTGGCTCATGCCATAGGCGCGCGCGGCCTCCAGTTCCCCTGCCGGCACGCCGGCAAAGGCGCCGCGCATCACCTCTCCCTCATAGGCCGCAAAGGAGATGGTCAGCGCCGCCACCCCATAGGGCCACGCCTCGCGCAGATAGGGCCAGAGGAAGGAATTGCGGATTTCCGGGAATTGCGGGAAGAGCGAGCCCAGCCCGTAATAGAGCAGCCACAGCTGGAGCAGCAGCGGCGTGCCGCGGATGATCGTGCAGAAGCCGCGCGCCAGCAATTTCAGCGGCCATGGCCCGGTCACCTGCACGAGGCCGATCGGCACGGCGAGCAGGAAGCCGAGGATCGAGGTGGTGAACAGTATCAGCAGCGTGACGCCGACGCCATAAACGAGGCGGCCGGAATATTTCGGCACCCAATCCCAGCGCATGAACCAGACGATGCAGAAGACCAGCACGGCGGCGATGGCCATCAGCACGATGCGGTGCGGCTTGAGGAGCGCGCGCTTCGAGGGCAGTTCTGTGAGGGCCAGGGCGGAAACGGTCTCCTCGCTCATCACGCATGCCTCGTCAGGCCGCGCCGGTAGTGGCGTTCGATGATGCCGATCAGGACGTTGGAGAGCAGCGTGAGCAGCAGATAGAGCATGCCGGCCGCGCAGAAGAAGAGAAGATAGGCCTTGGTGCTGCCGGCCGCCTGGCGTGTCACCAGCGTCAGCTCGCTGAAGCCGACGACCGCGAGAAGCGCCGTGTCCTTGGTGGCGATCAGCCAGAGGTTCGAAAGTCCGGGAATGGCATGCGGCAGCATGGCCGGCAGCGTGATGCGGCGCATGACCTGAAGGGGCGACATGCCATAGGCGCGCGCCGCCTCCATCTGCCCCGCCGGCACCGCCTTGATCGCGCCGCGCAGGACCTCGGTGGAATAGGCGCCCTGCACGACGCCGATGACGAAGATGCCGGCGGCAAGGCCGCTGATATCGACCGGCCCGAAGCCGAGCGCGGCGGACATCTTGTTGAGCACGTCCGTGCCGGCATAATAAAGGATCAGGATCAGCACCAGTTCGGGGACGGCCCGAACGACGGTCGTATAGACCTCGAGGAGGTCCTTCGCCACTGGGCCGCCATAGAGCTTGCCCATGGCGCCGCCCGTGCCGAGCAGCAGGCCGAGCGCATAGCCACCGACGGCGATCTGGACCGACTGCCACAACCCTGCCAGAAGCACCCCGCCCCAGCCTGGCGGTTCGAGCGCGAGAAGGCTCCAGTTGATCAGCGATCCGGCATCGGCCATGAGGTTTTTCGTCCTTGCAAGGAACATGGCCGGCGGCGGGAGCCGCCGGCGTCAAGCACAGACCGGCGATCAGCCGCCATAGACGTCGAAGTCGAAATACTTCTTCGAGAACTCGTCATAGGTGCCGTTCTCGCGGATCGCCTTGATCGCGGCGTTGATCTTTTCCTTCAGTTCGGTCTCGCCCTTGCGCAGGCCGACGCCGACACCAGCACCGAGGATTTCCGGATCGTCCTTCACATTGCCCTTCAGGTCGCAGCAGGCCGCGCCCTGCTCGGTCTTCAGGAAATCGCTGAGGGCGATCGAGTCGGCCTGCACCGCATCGATTCGGCCGGCGGCGAGGTCGTTGTTCGCCTCGTCCTGGGTCTGGTACTCCTTCACGGTCGCGCCATTCTCGCCGAAATACTTGTTGGCGTAGACTTGGTGAATGGTGGCGACCTGCACGCCGATCGTCTTGCCGGAAAGGCCTTCCGGCGTCGGCTCGAAGTCCTGGCCCTTCGGACCGATCACGGCAGTGGGCGTGTTATAGTATTTGTCGGAGAAGTCGATCGTCTGGAGGCGCTCGGCCGTGATCGACATGGAACCGATGATCATGTCGATCTTGTTGGAGGTCAGTGCGGGGATGATGCCGTCCCAGGCGACCGGCGTGATGACGCAGTCGAGCTTGGCCTCGGCGCAGATCGCCTTCATGAAGTCGACTTCCCAGCCTTCCCAGTTGCCGGAGGCATCCGGCGAGGTGAAGGGCGGATAGGGCTCGGCGGCAAAGCCGACGCGGACCTGCTGGGCCGCGGCGCCGGACACTGCGGCAAGGCCGATCGCGGCGGCAAGGGCGATTGTCTTTACGGCATTCTTCATGATCTTCCCTCTGTTGGTTTTTGCTTCTCAGTGGATGGAGCTGATGAACTTCTTCAGCCGCTCCGATTTCGGCGACCCGAACAGTTCGTCCGGCGGGCCCTGTTCCTCGATGACCCCGTTCGCCAGGAAGACGACGTGGCTCGCGACATTGCGCGCGAACTTCATCTCGTGCGTCACGAGGATCATCGTGCGCTTTTCCTTGGCAAGATCGCCGATGACGGAGAGCACCTCGCCGACCAGCTCCGGATCGAGCGCGGAGGTGGGCTCGTCGAAGAGCATGACATGGGGCTGGATGGCGAGCGCCCGGGCGATGGCCGCGCGCTGCTGCTGGCCACCGGAGAGGAAGGCCGGATAGGCATCGCGCTTTTCGTGGAGCCCGACGCGGCGCAGCAGCGCCTCGGCCCGCTCGATCGCCTCGTCCTTCCTCACGCCGAGCACATGGACGGGTGCCTCGATGACGTTTTCCAGGATGGTCATGTGCTGCCAGAGATTGAAGCTCTGGAACACCATGCCGAGGCGCGAGCGCAGGCGCTGCACCTGCTTGCGATCGGCCGGCATCATGCCGCCGTGGCCGTCGTTCTTCATGGCGATCGTCTCGCCGTGGATGGTCACCGAACCGGCGCTCGGCATTTCCAGCATGTTGATGCAGCGAAGGAAGGTGGACTTGCCCGAACCCGAACCGCCGATGATGGCGATCACGTCGCCCTCATGCGCGGTCAGCGAAACACCCTTGAGAACGTCAAGCGGCCCGAAGCGCTTGTGCAGGTCCCTGACCGCGATTGCCTCGGCGCGTTCCGTCATCGCGGAGCCGTCTCCAGCGCGCGGAAAATCGATGCATGACCCATGCCAAATTCCCCTGTTTTTCAGCGTTCCCGCGGGCATCTTCGGCCCGTCGTGTCGTCTTATGGAATGCATCGTGGCACTTGTTAAGAAATTATTCAAGCGTATAATAGGCGCATCGCTGACTTTTCCGGCAGCGCCCGTCCAAGATGATTTTCCCTTAGGAGCAGTGAATGACCGCCTACGGTTCGCAGGAAATGTCGGCCCCCCTGATGCGTGTTCTGATGCGCCGCCCCGGCGAGAGCCTGAGGGGCGCCGATGCCGCCAAGTGGCATTACGGCCCGACCTTCGACGGCGCCCGCGCGGTCCACCAGTACAAGGCCTTCGCCGAGCTCGTGGAAAAATCCGGCACCGAGATCATCTGGCTGGAGGACGAGGGCGACGGGCTCGCCGACGCCATGTTCACCCACGATCCCTCGCTGATGTCCGATCACGGCGCGATCCTCCTGCGCATGGGCAAGCCGTTGCGCGTCGCCGAAACCGCGCTGCACGAAAAGGCCTATGCCGAACGCCAGATCCCGATCCTCGGCCGCATCGAGGGCGACGGCACCGTGGAGGGCGGCGACTGCATCTGGCTCGATGCGAAGACGCTCGTCATCGGCCGCGGCGTGCGCACCAACCAGGAAGGCATCGACCAGATCAAGAAGATCCTCGGCCCGCACGGCGTCACGGTTCTCGCCTACGACCTGCCGCTCTGGCAGGGCGAGGAAGCCTGCCTCCACCTGATGAGCGTGATGAGCCCGCTGGCGGACGACCTTGCCCTCGTCTTCGCCCCGCTGCTGCCGGCCGCCTTCTACCAGCTGCTCAAGAAGCGCGGCATCCGCCTGATCGAGGCGCCGGCCGACGAATTCCACGCCAGCAACGGCCTGTCGCTCAACGTGCTGCCGACCCGGCCCTACGAGGTCATCATGGTCGAAGGCTTCCCGGCCACCAAGGCGGCGATGGAAGCGGCCGGCTGCACGGTGGAAACCTTCGAGGCCGACGCGCTGTGCATCGCCTGCGAAGGCGGGCCGACCTGCCTGACGCGGCCGGTGCTGCGCCGCGCGGCCTGAAGCAGCTCCAGCGGAAGGGGGCAGCCTTGCGTCCGGAATTGCGCAGAGACTAGAGAGGAACCATGGCCCGCCGGACCTTCCATCGCGCCCCCGAGGCCGAACGCCGCCACGACCTGATCGAGGCGACGCTCGACTGCATCGCGGAATACGGCCTGGAGGGCGCGACGGTCCGGCAGATCGCCATCAAGGCTGGCGTGACGGCGGGCCTCATCCGGCATTACTTCCAGTCCAAGGAGCACATCCTGCAGGAGGCCTATCGGGTCGTCATCGCCCGGCTCACCGAAAAGGCCGAGCGGGTGACGGGCGATCCGGAAACGCGGCTGCGGGACTTCATCGTCATCAACCTGACGGAACCGGTCGCCAACAGCCGAAGCCTCTCGCTCTGGGCCTCTTTCATCAGCCGCGTCAGCGTCGATCCGGAACTCGCCGCCATCCACCGCGAGGGCTATCTGAGCTTCCGCAACGCGCTGGAGGGCCTGCTCGGCGACTTTCTTGCCGCGCGCGGCGCGGACGCCTCGCCGGAGCGCTGCCGCAGGCTCGCCATCGCGATCAACGGCCTGCTCGACGGACTCTGGCTGGAAGGCTGCCTGGCCGGCGAGCTTTTCGGGGAAAGCGAGCTCGTCGAGATCGCGCTGACCTCGATCGAAACCCTGCTCGGGCTGCGCCTGAGACCGGTCGACGCCGCAGGCACCGACCGATAAACGACACCCAATGGAAATGCGGAGGACGGCCATGCGCTATGCATCCATCACAGATCGGCTTGCCAATCTCGGCTCTGAAAAATGGGCCATCCACGCCGAGGCGCGACGCATGAAGGCCGAAGGCGCGGCGGTCATCGAGCTGACCATCGGCGAGCCGGACGTGCCGCCGGACCCGGCGCTGCTGGCCGAGGCCGCGCGCACCATGCATGCCGGCCGCCACCGCTATTCCAACGGCCGCGGCGAACCCTCCGTGGTCGACGCGCTGGTGCGCAAGTACCAGAAGCGCCGCTGCGACGTGACCTCCGCCAACGTGCTCTGCTTCCCCGGCACCCAGACCGCCCTCTTCGCCGTCATGCTCGGCCTCGTGGAAGCGGGCGATGCGGTGCTCGTCGGCGATCCGCTCTATGCCACCTACGAGGGCGTCATCCGCGCCACCGGCGCCGAGCGCATCGCCGTGCCGCTGCGCCCGGAAAACGGCTTCCACATGAAGGCGGCCGACCTCGAAGCCGCCATCACGCCGGCCTGCCGGGTACTGCTGCTCAACACGCCGCACAACCCGACAGGCGCGGTGCTGAGCGCCGCCGAGATCGCCGAGATCGGCGCCGTCTGCCGCAGGCACGACCTGTGGATCGTCTGCGACGAGGTCTATGAAGAGCTCGTCTTCGGCGCGGCCTTCGCCTCCCCCTTCGACAATCCCGACCTTGCCGAGCGCACCATCGTCGTCTCCTCCATCTCGAAATCCCACGCCGCGCCGGGCTTCCGCAGCGGCTGGGCGATCGGCCCGGCGGAATTCTGCACGCGGCTGCTCTCGGTTTCCGAGACGATGCTGTTCGGCGGCCAGCCCTTCATCGCCGACATGACGGCCTATGCGCTCGACAACCCGATCTCGACCGCCGCGACGATGCGCCAGAGCTACAAGGCGCGTGCCGCCCGCTTCGCCGAAGCCCTGTCGCGCGCACCCGGCCTCGTGCCGCTGCCGCCGGAGGCCGGCATGTTCATCGTCGTCGACGTTTCCGAAACGGGCATGAGCGGCGAGGATTTCGCCCGGGCACTCCTGCGCGAGGAACGTGTCGCGGTCATGCCGGGTTCCTCCTTCGGCGAGGAGGCGGAAGGCTTCATCCGCCTCAGCCTGACCGTGCCCGATGCCCATATCGACGAGGCCTGCCGGCGCATCACCGCGCTCGCAACCCGTTCCACCATGCCGAAGGAGCGCCGCGCATGAGCACGAAAACCGTCGGGGAAGTTCTCGTCGACCTCCTGGAGGCGAACGGCGTCGAGGTCGTGTTCGGCATTCCGGGCGTGCACACGGTCGAGCTCTATCGGGGCCTTGCCGCCGCGAAGATCCGCCACATCACGCCGCGCCACGAACAGGGCGCCGGCTTCATGGCGGACGGGTATGCGCGCGTTTCCGGCAAGCCGGGCGTCGCGCTGGTCATCACCGGCCCCGGCCTTACCAACACCATCACGGCGATGGCGCAGGCGCGGCAGGATTCCGTGCCCATGCTGGTCATATCCGGCGTCAACCGGCGCGATTCGCTCGGCCATGGCCGCGGCCTGCTGCACGAATTGCCGGACCAGCAGGGCATGATGAAGACGCTCGCCCTCTATTCGCACACGCTGCTCAATCCCGCCGACCTGCCGCTCGTCATGGAACGCGCCTTTGCCGTGCTGCTGTCCGGCCGCCCCGGCCCGGTGCATATCGAAATCCCGACCGATGTGATGGCGAAGCCCATCGAGACCGGCAGCTTCCCCGCCGCGGTCGCCACGCGCCCGCGCGCCGATGCGGAAACCCTGCAGCGCGCCGCCATCCTGTGCACCAATGCCTCGCGCCCCGTCATCCTCGCCGGCGGCGGGGCGGTGACGGCGGAAGAGGAGATCCGCGCCCTTGCCGAGCGGATCGGCGCGCCCGTCGTCACCACCGTCAATGCCCGCGGGATGCTTGCCGGAAGTGCCCTGCGCGTGCCGGCCAGCCCCAGCCTCAAGGCCGTGCGCCGGCTGCTTGCCGATGCCGACCTCGTCGTCGCCTTCGGCACGGAATTCGGCCCGACGGACTATGACATCAATGTCGACAACGGCTTCCCGCGGCTGAAATCGCTGATCCGCATCGATATCGACGCCGCCCAGCTTGCCCGCACGCCGCAATCGGGGCTTTCGATCTTCTCCAGCGCCAAGACGGCGGCGGCCGGCATGCTCGGCTTCCTCGAGGGCCACAAGGCGACAGGCAACGGCGCCGCGCGCGCCGAAACCGCCCGCAAGGGCGCCTGGAACGAGCTGACGGCGAAGATGCAGGCGGAAATCGGCGTCATCGATGCCATCTGGCGCACGCTGCCGAAGGCGATCATCGTGGGCGATTCCACCCAGGCCGTCTATGCCGGCAACTACTATTGCGACGCGCCGCGCCCGCGCAGCTGGTTCAACGCCGCGACCGGCTACGGCGCGCTCGGCTTCGCCCCGCCCGCCGCCATCGGCGCAGCCCTTGCCGAACCCGATGCGCCGGTTATCTGCCTTGTCGGCGATGGCGGCCTGCAGTTCTCCCTGTCGGAGATCGGCTCGGCGGCGGATGCCGGCGCGCGCGTCGTCTTCCTCGTCTGGAACAATGACGGCTACCAGGAGATCGAGAACTTCATGGTCGAGGCCGGCATCACGCCGGAAGGGGTGAAACCCTCCGCGCCCGACTTCATCGCCATCGGCACCGCCTATGGCGTGCCCGCCGAACGCCTCGCCGACGTGCGCGACCTGCCGGCCGCGCTGGAGCAGGCAGGCGGCCGCAAGGGCCCGAGCCTCATCGAGATCCACCAGACGAAGACAGCCGGCGCTACGGCCTGATTCGCGGCGGCAAGGCATCAGGCACACCGCCCCGCACGTTCCCGAACGGACCGGCCGACGACGCAAAGCCCGGATATGCCCGGGTTTTCCGGGCGCCGGCGGCGCTGGCCGATTCCACGCCTTTGCAAGCCGTCGTTTATTTGTCATGGATGGCGCTGCCGTCTGCCAGCCCTTGCGCCGACGGCCACGGGAACGGACTCGAATACAGGTTGGCGGACCAGCAGGCTTTTCCAGGACCAGTCTATCAAAGGGTGCCGCCCGGTGCGCGGCCTCCCGTGCCCTCGCTCATCCAGAAGGCGCTCGACTGGGTGCCGATGCGCGACTTCGCAGCGGCCCATGTCGGCTTTACCGTCCGGTTCAACCGCGCGACCCGGCGGCTCGACCGCGAGGGCGGCCCGGCCATCCTCGCCGCCCAGGGCCACTTCCATTTCGGCGAACAGCTGGTGATCCCCGTCGCCACCAAACGCCTGACGACCCGGCTGCGCGACAACATCTCCGATCGTGGCCAGCTTCGCTGGATCGGCACACATTTCCTCGACGGCAGCGACTGGAGCCGCGTCGTCGAACCGCTCGACAAATCCTCCTCCCATGCGGAGATCGTCGAACTCGTCGAAACGCGGCAGGATTTTCGCGCGGGGGCACGCTACCAGGCCTATGCCGAGCGCATCAGGGGCGGCGCGACGGTCAAGCGCAACCGCATCGCCCTCGACACGATCGACAAGCTCGACAATTTCTTCGAATACTATCTGGCGCTCATCGCCGACATCGAGAAGAACGGTATCGTGCCGCATTCCGATCTCGGCCTGCGCGGCCAGACCGGCCGGCGCCACCGCTGGACACGCACGTTCTGGCAGGACCTTGCCGAGCGGGACATCGGCGTGGCGATCGGCGCCGACGGGACCCTCATCCGCCATACCAACGGCAAGCACCGCATGGCGGCCGCGCTCACGCTCGGCATCGAGCGTATTCCCGTCGAAATCCGGCTCGTGCATGCCGGCTGGCTCATGCGCCGGAGCGAGCGTCTCGGCCTCTCACCGGCCGATGCCCTCGTCGCCACGCTTGAGCAGGCCCGCGCGACGGGCTGGCCCGCGGTATAAAAAGCCCGGCGAACCGGGCCTTTCACCTACAAAAACCAGCTTTGGATGCCTCAGGCGACCGGACGGCTCTTCAGGAGGTCGCGGATCTCGGTGAGAAGCAGCACGTCTTCCGGCGGCGGTGCGGGCTCGGCGGCACCGGCAGCCTTTTCCTTCTCCAGCGACGCGCGCATGCGGTTCACGCCCTTGATCATCAGGAAGATGATCCAGGCGAGGATGAGGAAGTTGATGAATACGGTGATGAAGCTGCCATAGGCGAAAACGGCGCCCTGCTCGCGGGCGGCGGCGAGCGACGAGGCCGTCACATTGCTCGACAGGGGCAGGAAGTAGTTGGAAAAGTCGAAACCGCCCCCGGTCAAGGCACCGACGATCGGCATGACGAGGTCATTGACGACGGATTCGACGATCTTGTTGAAGGCTGCACCGATGATGACACCCACGGCGAGGTCCATGACATTGCCGCGGGCGATAAACGCCTTGAACTCATTGAGCATGAGGGTCTCCTGTTGCTGCAAAGCCCGAGCAACCTAGATTAGTTTTCATGGAGATGGAACTGCGTTCCATCAATATCGACGGGGTTACACACCGCTCCTTTTCATCCTCGACCTTCGACGCAATTTCCTTCCCGTCCGCTTTGGCCTATTCTCGTTTGAAAGGCCGAAGGACTGCGGGAGGAAGCATGCCGGGCTCGCTGATATTCGCCTTGGCGCTCGCCTATCTGCTCCTGCTCTTCGCAGTCGCAAGTTACGGTGACCGGAAGGCAAAACGCACCGGCCGCACATCGAAGGGCCGGCCGCTCGTCTATGCGCTGAGCCTTGCGATCTACTGCACCTCCTGGACCTATTTCGGCGGCGTGGGCCTCGCCACGACCAATGGCCTCGAATTTGCCGGCATCTATATCGGCCCGATCCTGATGTTCACGCTCGGCATGCCGCTCCTGCGCCGCATCGTGACGCTGGCCAAATCCGAGCGCCTCACCTCGATCGCCGACTTCGTCGCCGCGCGCTACGGCAAGAATCCCGGCGTTGCCGCCGTCGTCGCCCTCATCTCGCTGATCGGCTACATTCCCTATATCGCGCTCCAGCTGAAGGCGGTCTCGAGCTCCGTCTCGGCCATGGTCGATACCACCGGCTTCGGCATCGCCGCTTCCGGCGGCCTCATCGACCTGCCGCTGGTCGTCACGCTGTTCCTTGCCTGCTTTGCCATCGTCTTCGGCACGCGCCACACGGACGCCACCGAGCACCAGGACGGCCTCATCCTCGCCATCTCGATGGAATCGCTGGTCAAGCTCGTCGCCATCGCGTCCGTCGGCATCTATGTCATCTACTTCATGTTCGACGGGCTCGGCGACCTCTGGCAGCGCGCGGCGGAAAACGAACGCGTCATGCAGGCGCTGACCTACGAGACGCCGGTCGCGCGCTGGATCCTGCTCATCGTGCTCTCCGCCTTCGCCATCGTCATGCTGCCGCGCCAGTTCCACGTCACGGTCGTGGAGAACCGCACGGCCGGCGAGCTGCGCATGGCGGGCATCCTCTTCCCGCTCTACCTCGTCGCCATCAACCTCTTCGTGCTGCCCGTCGCCATCGGCGGCGTGCTCACCTTCAACGGCCAGGGCGATGCCGACCTCTACGTGCTGACCCTGCCCTTCGCGCTCGACCAGCCCGTCCTGACGCTCATCGCCTTCATCGGCGGGTTCTCCGCCGCCACCGCCATGGTCATCGTCGCCTCGGTGGCGCTCTCCATCATGGTGTCGAACGACATCGTCATCCCGGTCGTGCTGCGGCGCAATCTCATCGGCGGCGTCGAGCAGCAGGACGACCTGTCGCGCATGCTGCTGCGCATCCGGCGGCTCGCGATCTTCTTCGTGCTGCTGCTCGGCTATGCCTATTACCGCGCCGCGACCGCCAATGCCGGCCTCGCCTCGATGGGCCTGCTCGCCTTCGCCGCGGCGGCGCAGGTCGCCCCGACGCTGCTCGGCGGCCTCTTCTGGCGCAATGCCAATGCCCGCGGCGCCATGGCCGGCATGATCTCCGGCCTCGTCGTCTGGGCCTACCTGCTCTTCCTGCCGAGTATCGGCGTCGCCGACAATGCCTATATCGCCGAAACCGTGCTCGGCTTCCTGTTTCCCGGTGCGACCATCTTCACTGGCGAGAACGCGGACCCGCTGGTCAACGCCACGCTGCTCGCCATGATGGTGAACATCGGCGCCTATGTCATCGGCTCGCTCACCCGCAACCCGACCTCGCTGGAACGGCTCCAGGCCGGCACCTTCATCCGTCCCAAGCCGCGTCTCGAACGGGCCTTCCGCGGCCGGCGCACCAAGGTGACGGTCAAGGATCTCAAGACCACCATCGCAAAGTATCTCGGCGAGGAGCGCATGCAGCGTTCCTTCCATACCTATGAGCGGCAGGTCGGTCGCTGGCTGGAGGACAATTCGCCGGCCGATGCCGCCATCGTGCACTTTTCCGAACAGCTGCTCGGCAGCGCCATCGGCTCCTCCTCCGCCCGCCTCGTCCTGTCGCTCGTGCTCCAGCGCATCGATGACACGCCGACGGATACGGACTGGCTGCTCGACCAGGCCAGCGAGGCCCTGCAATACAACCAGGACATGCTGCAGACCGCGCTCGGCCAGATGGACCAGGGCATCGCCGTCTTCGACAGCGCCGGCAACCTCACCGTCTGGAACCGCCGTTTCCGCCAGTTGCTCGACCTGCCGGAATATGTCGGCCAGGTCGGCTTTCCGCTTTCCGACATCGTGGAAATCCTCGTCGAGCGCGGCGATATCGCGGAGGAGGACCGCGAGGCCGCGGTGACGCGCACCATGACCTTCGACGAACCCTTTGCGCTGGTGCTTTCCGGCGGCGAGCGCATCATCGAGGTGCGCACCAATGCCATGCCGGAAAAGGGCTTCGTCTCCACCTATACCGACATCACCGACCGCGTGGCGGCCGACCGGGCCCTCAAGCAGGTCAACGAGACGCTGGAACAGCGCGTCGCCCAGCGCACCGCCGAGCTCACGCGCGTCAACACGGAACTCGCCGAAGCGCGCGCGGCCGCCGAGGAGGCGAATATCAGCAAGACGCGCTTCTTCGCGGCCGCCGGCCACGACATCCTCCAGCCGCTGAACGCCGCCCGCCTTTACTCCTCCTCCCTCGTCGAACGGCTCGGGGAGACGGAGAACCGCCAGATGATCCACAACATCGATTCCTCGCTGGAATCGGTGGAAGCCATTCTCGGCGCCGTGCTCGACATTTCCCGCCTCGACACCGGCGCGATGAAGCCGCGCGTGCAGACGGTGCCGCTGAAGGACCTCCTGAAGCGCATCGAGACCGATTTTGCGCCCATGGCGCGGGCGAAGAGCCTGAAATTCACCGTGCTCCCCTCCTCGCTCGCCATCCGCACCGACCCGAACCTCCTGCGCCGCGTCGTGCAGAACCTCGTCTCGAACGCCATCAAGTACACCAATTCGGGAAAGGTCCTCGTCGGCGTCCGGCGCAAGGGCGGGCACGCCTATATCCAGGTGCTGGATTCCGGCATCGGCATTCCCGCCTCGAAATTCCGCACCGTGTTCAAGGAGTTCGCCCGCCTCGACGAGGGTGCGCGCACGGCACCGGGCCTCGGGCTCGGGCTTTCCATCGTCGATCGCATCTCGCGCGTGCTGTCGCATCCGGTCGAGCTGCAATCGACGCAGGGGCGCGGCACCAACTTCAAGGTGCGCGTGCCGATCGATGCCGTCGCAAGCCGCCACGTCGCCGACAAGCCCGCCGCGCTGCCGGCAAGCGACGAACCGCTCAAGGGGCTGCGCGTCCTCTGCGTCGACAACGAGCCGAAGATCCTCGACGGCATGCGGCTGCTGCTCTCCGGCTGGGGCTGCGCGGTGACGCTCGCCGAATCGGTGGCCGCGGTCGAGGCGCTGGCCGCAGCCGGCACCCCCGCCTTCGATGCGGTCATCGCCGACTACCATCTCGACGACGGCACCGGCATTGCCGCGATCGGAAAGCTCCGGGCGGCGCTCGGCCGGCAAGTCCCGGCCCTGCTCGTCACCGCAGACCGCACGCCGGACGTGCGCGCCGAGGCCGAGCGCGACACTATCCTCGTGCAGAACAAGCCCGTCCGCCCCGCCTCCATGCGGGCCTGGCTGACGCAGCTTTCGACGACGCAGCGGGAAGCGGCGGAGTAGGTCTCAGGCGGCGGCCTGGGCGCTGCCGATCTTGCCGAGCTGGATGACCGCCTGGGTACGGCTGTCGACGTTGAGCTTCAGGAGGATGGCAGAGACATGCGCCTTGATGGTCGCCTCGGAGACGCTGAGCTCATAGGCGATCTGCTTGTTGAGCAGGCCTTCGGCGAGCATGGCGAGCACGCGCGACTGCTGGGGCGTCAGCGTGCGCAGGCGCGCGATCAGGTCCGCCACCTCGCTGTCCTGCTCCGGCCCGCGCACATAGCCGCCGGGCGTATAGATATTGCCCTCCAGCACCGAGCCTATGCCCTCGCGGATATCCTCGATGGAGGCGGATTTGGAGATGAAGCCGGATGCGCCGAGATCGAGCGCCCGGCGGATGGTAACCGGGTCGTCGCTCGCCGAGACGATGACGACGGGAAGGCTCTGGAATTCCGCTCTCAGCGAGATCAGGCCGGACAGGCCGCTGACGCCGGGCATGGCGAGGTCGAGCAGCATGAGGTCGGCGTTCGAATGGTCGGCGGCCGCCTTGCGCGCCGCCTCGAAATCGCCGGCCTCGACGATATCAGGATTGCCCGCCATTCCGGTCAGCGCCTGTTTCAAAGCGCCGCGGAACAGCGGATGGTCGTCCGCGATGATGATCGTGAGTGCCGATGCCATGCGCTCCCTCCCCGGAGTAGACGGACCCGCGACGGACACAGCACGGCCTTGGCCGGCGAAGAATGTCCGTCAGGTCTTCTGCGGGATCGCGTCCTTCCCGGGGGCGGTTTCCTCCTCACCCTCCTCCAGGTTTTTCACGATGCCCATGAACCTTTGCATCATCTTTTCCATGATGGTCATGGTCCGGTCAATCTCTTCATCCGTGGGTAGCGACGGTTTTACGGCCGTCTCGCCCGTCACGCCGCCTTTTTCCAGCGCCTCGACGCGCTTGGTGAGAAGGTCGAGCTCCTTTTCGAAGGCCGCGCGCTCGTCCGCCGCCATGCGGCAGACGATCTGGCCCTCCTGCTCCCGGCACAGCGAAACCTCGCCCGTCGCGGTGTCGAGGCGGACAAAACCGCCGTCCGTCTTCTCCATGCGGTAGCGTCCCTCGCCCTCGGCCTGGGCGGAGCCCGCCACGAGGGCGGCGACGAAGATGAAAGGCAGAGCGTGAATTCGCATGCAAAATCCTCCAAGAGCCGGTTTGCGGGCCTGTCGCCGGTGGACATTCGCCGTTCTTTGCGGCAAGCGCTACCGTTGAAAAACAGCAGCCAGTGGAGGAACGGACGAGATGGCCAAAACAATCTACAAGATCGTTCCGGCAAGTCTGTGGCAGAAGGCGAAGGCGACCGGGATTTTCGAGGGCGCCGCCATCGACCTCTCGGACGGTTTCATCCATTTCTCCACCGCCGCGCAGGCGAAGGAGACGGCCGCCCGCCATTTCGCCGGCCAGACCGACCTCCTCCTCGTCGCCGTCGATGGCGAGGCGCTCGGCGAAAGGCTGGTCTACGAACCCTCGCGCGGCGGCGACCTCTTCCCCCATCTCTACGCCGCCCTTCCGCTCTCCGCCGTGCTCTGGGAAAAGCCCCTGCCGCTCGGCCCGGACGGCGCCCACCAGTTTCCGGAGATGCCGCTCTGATGTCGCTCTTGTCCACCCTCGGCCGCAAGGGCCTTTTCCTCTTCGATCCCGAAACCGCGCATGGCCTGTCGATCGCCGCGCTGAAGGCCGGTCTCGTGCCCGCCTGCCCGGCCAAGGCCGATCCGCGCCTCGCGCAGATCGTCGCCGGCCTTGCCTTCCCCAACCCGCTCGGCATGGCCGCGGGCTACGACAAGAATGCCGAAGTGCCGGAGGCCCTCCTGCGCCTCGGCTTCGGCTTCACCGAGATCGGCACCGTCACCCCGCGCCCGCAGGAAGGCAATCCGAAGCCGCGCATCTTCCGCCTTGTGCAGGACGATGCCGTCATCAACCGCCTCGGCTTCAACAATGCCGGCCATGCGGCGGCGCTGGACCGCCTGAAGGCCTGCCGGCGCGATGCGTTGATCGGCGTGAACATCGGCGCCAACAAGGACAGCACCGACCGCATCGCCGACTATGTCGCCGGCATCCGCACCTTCTACGACGTAGCGCACTATTTCACCGCCAACATCTCCTCCCCCAACACGCCGGGCCTGCGCGACCTGCAGGCCAAGGAAAGCCTGCATGCCCTGCTGTCCGCCGTGCTCGCCGCACGCGCCGAGGAGGCGGCGAGACTCGGCCGCCATGTGCCGGTCTTCCTGAAGATCGCGCCGGACCTCACCGAGGAGGGCCTCGACGACATCGCCGAAGTGGCGCTCGCCCATCCGCTCGACGGCCTCATCGTCTCCAACACCACGCTGTCGCGCGAAGGCCTCGGCGACACGCGCCAGGCCGGCGAGGCGGGCGGGCTTTCCGGCAAGCCGCTCTTCGAGAAATCGACCGTGGTGCTCGCCAAGATGCGCCGGCGCGTCGGCGAAAGCCTGCCGATCATCGGCGTCGGCGGCGTCTCCAGCGCCGAGACGGCAGCGGAGAAGATCCGCGCCGGCGCGAACCTCGTGCAGCTCTATTCCTGCATGGTCTATGCCGGCCCGACCCTGCCCGGCGAAATCGTGAAAGGCCTCTCGCGCATTTGTGATCGCGAGCAGATCGCCTCGATCTCCGCGCTTCGCGGCACGCGCACCGCCCAATGGGCCGATCGCGCCCTCTGACCGCCACACGGGAACCATAGTCCTCCTGAAGGGTTTCGTTCCTGCGGGTGGAGTGTTCGGCAAATGCCGATTCGCATCGACGGTAGCCTGCACCGATCCCGCCCATAACGGCCAAAAAGGCCAGGAAGGGACGATATCATGGATGATCACAACGAACGGATCCGGCAAAGGGCCCATGAAATATGGGAAGAAGAAGGCCGCCCGGAAGGCCGCGAATATTCCCACTGGCTGCGCGCCAGGGCGGATGTGCGCGAGGAGGAAGGCGAAGTGTCGATCTTCGCAAGGAGCGGGCTCATTCTGCGCCCGGACATGCATCCAAGCGAGGAATTGGAACGAACCAGCAAATCTGACATCGCTCGCAACACGCTTCCGCCCGGCACCGTGCCCGAGAATCCGACAGCGGAAAATCCCGACCGCATTGCGCGCCTGAAGCCGGCACGGCCCCGAAAGCCGCTTGATGCGCGCGACATCGACACGCAGCTCGACCAGCCCTTTTGAGGGGCCGAGCGCTCGGGTCGGGGATAATCCCCGGCCCGGTCCAAAAAACTACGGGCCGGCTGACTTCCGCAGGCGATCATCTCGAAGGGATCAGCCCGCTCAGCTTGACAGGACCATCGCCCAATAGGGCCGGTTGCCGGACGCGGGATTGGAGACGACAGCGACGCCCAGGCCGCGATAGCCCGTTCCGAGCATGTTTTCCAGGTGCTTCGGCGAGCGATACCAGGCATCGAAGGCTTCCGCCGCGCTGTCCTGCCCGGCCGCGATGTTTTCCGCTGCCGGCAGCGGCACTTCCATCCCCTTCATGCGCTTCAGGAAATTCGCGCCGAAGCCGATATTGTGCTCCATCCTGCCCGCGCTCGCCATGCGGCTTGCCTGGTCCATGGCCGCGCGCTGCGCCGCCTTGTCGGAGGAAAGCGGCGAGAGGCCGCGTTCGGTCCTGATCTTGTTGACGAAGGCGAGCGAGGCCGTCGTCTGGTCGCTGCCGGTGCCGGCCGACGGGGTCAGAACGCCGGTGGTGGAACAGCCCGCGGCGAGCACGGCGACGGACGCCGCGGAGGCGGCAAGAAAGGCACGACGGGACATCATGGTCAGCGACGGTAGCTCAGGACGCGGATGAGGATGAAGACGGGCACGACGATGACGGCGCCGAGCAGCAGGTAGTCGCCCAGGCGGCCCAGCGTCTTGAAGCCGGTGTTCCACAGATCGACGATGAAATCGCGCACGGCAAAGAGGATGTCGTCCGGATAGAGCCCGAAGATCGACATCAGGAAGCCCACGGCCACCGACAGGATCAGAAGCTTGGTGATCACGCGGATCGGTGTATCGCCGAGGAACCCGTTCACGCCATTCGACATCGATTGATTCTCCAAAAACTCGTGTCCATTCCAGATAAGCCGTCACCGGTTCCACGGCAAGCAAGGGGCTCCCGCGAGAATTCGCTTGCCTTTTGCCGCGGCCCTGCCATGTAGCGCCGTCCGTTTTTCCGTTTTCGAGCCCCCATGACGAGCCCGCACTTCTCCTCCGGCGATCTCATCGCCGACCGCCGCGCCGATTATGCCCGCATGTTCGCGGAATCGGGCGAATTCGCGGAGGCTGCGGAACTCATGGAACAGGCGCTCGAACAGGTACCCTCCTGGGCCGCCGGCTGGTTCCGGCTCGCCGAATATGCGGAGAAATCGGGCCGGAAGGAGGCGGCGACGGCCGCCCTTGCAAAGGTCGTCGCCCTCGACCCGGCCGATATCTTCGGCGCCGGCCTGAAACTGGCCGTGCTGGGCGCTGCCGAAACGCCCGCCGCGCCCTCCACCGCCTATGTCGAGCGGCTCTTCGACGACTATGCCGACCGCTTCGACACCGCCCTCGTGCAACGGCTCGACTATACGGTGCCGCAGACGCTCGCCCGGCTGGTGCGCCGGCATGCGGGCGAGGATGCGTATTTCGGCCTCGTCGCGGATATCGGCTGCGGCACCGGCCTCTTCGGTGTGGAACTGCGCGCCAGCGCCGGGCGGCTCGAGGGTTTCGACCTTTCCGCCGGCATGCTGGCCAAGGCGGCGGAGAAAGGGGTCTACGACCATCTCGCGCAGGCCGACCTGTCGCTGCCGGCCGCAGAGAGCGGGCTTTTCGCCACTGCGCCGGAGGAACGCGCCGACCTCGTCGGCGCCGCCGACGTGCTGATGTATCTCGGCGATCTCGCCGAGGTCTTCCCGAGCGCCGCGCGCCTCTTGAAGGCCGGCGGCGTCTTCGCCTTTTCCGTCGAGGACGGCGGGGCGGGTGATGCACCGCTGCTGCGCCCGTCGCTGCGCTATGCCCATCCGGAACGCTTCATCCGCCAAAGGGCCGAAGAGAGTGGTCTTGCCATCCTCGCCGCCGAGAAAAGCGTGATCCGGCAGGATGCCGGCCAGCCGGTGCACGGACTGCTCTTCCTCGCAAGGCGCGAAGCCTAGCCGAAGGCAGCGCTTGCGCCGGCCATTGCGCCCTATACAACAAAAGAAACCCTCGGAGATCTGGCATGGACGGCGACAAGCGGCGCTTCGGCTTCTGGAATCCCACTCCCACCCGCCATACGCCGCTGGAAGACGCACAGGGCCTGTTCGCCAGCAGCATGATCGCGGCGCTCGGCCTTGCCCTGATGGGCAGCGCCGGGCTGGTGGCGAGCGGCACCGCCGGCGTCGCCTTCGTGCTGCACTACCTGACCGGCGTAAGCTTCGGCGTCTACTACACCGTCGTGAACATCCCCTTCTATATCCTGGCGCTGAAGCGCCTCGGCTGGGCGTTCACGATCAAGACCGTGCTCGCCGTGACGATGACCTCGCTGATCACCGAGCTGCAGCCGCATTTCGTGACGATCGAGAGCATCGATCCGATGTGGACGGCGGTGCTGGCCGGCATCCTGCTCGGCTTCGGCCTGCTCGGCCTCTACCGCCACCGCGCCAGCCTTGGCGGCATCGGCGTGCTCGCGGTCTACATGCAGGAGCGTTTCGGCATCCGCGCCGGCCTCGTGCAGCTCGCCTTCGACGTCGTCGTGCTCATCGCGGCCTTCTCGGTGGCTGCGCCCTTCATCGTGCTCTGCTCGGTGGTCGGCGCGCTCGTGCTCAACCTCTTCCTGACGGTCAACCACCGCGCCGACCGCTACATCGCCATGTGAGGCTATTTTTCGGCGGGCCGCTTCACATTCGTCCGGCGCTCACTAGCTTAGGCCGGTGAGCACCGTCGATTCCACCACCGGCCCCAGCCTCCTGCCCGCTGCCTTCACCGCCTGGTTCTCGGCCAGGGGATGGCAGCCGCGTGCGCACCAGATGGAGCTCCTTGCGCGGGCGACGGCGGGCGAAAGCCTGCTGCTCATCGCGCCCACCGGCGCCGGCAAGACGCTCGCCGGCTTCCTGCCGGCCCTCACCGGCCTGACGCGCCGCGGCAGGATCCCGCCCGGCAGCGCCTTCACCGGCATCCACACGCTCTACATCTCGCCGCTGAAGGCGCTGGCCGTCGATATCGAGCGCAACCTTATGAAGCCCGTCGAGGAGATGGGCCTGCCCATCACCATCGAGACGCGTACCGGCGACACGCCGCAGGCCAAGCGCCAGCGCCAGCGCCTCAATCCGCCCGACATCCTGCTGACGACGCCCGAGCAGGTCGCCCTGCTCATCGCCAGCGGCGAGGCGCCGCGCTTCTTCAAGGACCTGAAATACGTGATCTTCGACGAGCTGCATTCGCTCGTCACCTCCAAGCGCGGCCATCTCCTGTCGCTGGGGCTCGCGCGGTTGCGCCGTCTTGCCCCCGGCCTTCGCACCATCGGCCTTTCGGCCACCGTCGCCGAGCCGATGGACCTGCGCCGCTGGCTGGTCGCCCAAGAGCCCGGCGAGACGCGGCATGCCGGCCTCGTCACGGCGCCGGGCGGGGCGCGGCCGATCATCACCATCCTGAAGAGCAAGGAGCGCGTGCCCTGGTCCGGCCATTCGGCGAAATACGCCATGCCCGAGGTCTACGAGGCGATCCGCGACCACAGGACCTCCCTGCTCTTCGTCAACACGCGCAGCCAGGCGGAAATCCTCTTCCAGGAGCTCTGGAACATCAACGAGGACACGCTGCCGATCGCGCTGCACCATGGCTCGCTCGATGTCGGCCAGCGCCGCAAGGTGGAAGCCGCCATGGCGGAAAACCGCCTGCGCGCCGTCGTCGCCACCTCGACGCTCGACCTCGGCATCGACTGGGGCGACGTCGATCTCGTCATCCATGTCGGCGCGCCGAAGGGCGCCTCGCGGCTTGCCCAGCGCATCGGCCGCGCCAACCACCGCATGGACGAGCCGAGCCGGGCGATCCTGGTGCCCGCCAACCGCTTCGAGGTGATGGAGTGCCAGGCGGCGCTGGACGCCAACTATCTCGGCGCGCAGGATACGCCGCCGGTGGGCGACGGCGCGCTCGACGTGCTCGCCCAGCACGTCCTCGGCATGGCCTGCGCGGCACCCTTCGACGAGGACGCACTCTTTGCCGAGATCACCACAGCCGCGCCCTATACCGGTCTGCCACGGGAAAAATTCGGCCGTATCGTGCAGTTCGTCGCGGCCGGCGGCTATGCGCTGAAGACCTACGAGCGCTATGCCCGCATCCGCAAGACGCAGGACGGGCTGTGGCGTGTTTCCAATCCGCAGGTCGCGCAGCAATACCGCCTCAACCTCGGCACGATCGTCGAGATGCCGATGCTGAACGTGCGCATGGTCAAGCGCGGCGCCAAGGGCGCGATCGGCCGCGGCGGCGCCTCGCTCGGCAAGGTGGAGGAATATTTCCTCGAAATGCTGGCGCCCGGAGATACCTTCCTCTTCTCCGGCAAGGTGCTGCGCTTCGAGGGCATTCGCGAGAACGAATGTCTCGTCTCCCAGGCCTTCTCGCTCGATCCGAAGGTGCCGGCCTATGCCGGCGGCAAGTTCCCGCTCTCGACCTATCTCGCCGACCAGGTGCGCAGCATGCTGGACGATCCCCACCGCTGGGGCGGGCTGCCCGAGCAGGTGCGCGACTGGCTGGCCCTGCAGCGGGACGTCTCCGCCCTGCCGAAGCGCGACGAACTGCTCATCGAGACCTTTCCGCGCGGCAGCCGGCACTACATGGTCGCCTATCCGTTCGAGGGGCGGCTGGCGCACCAGACGCTCGGCATGCTGCTGACGCGCCGGCTGGAGCGCGCCGGCCGCCGGCCGCTCGGCTTCGTTGCCACGGACTATTCCCTTGCCGTCTGGGCGCTCGACGATCTCGGCTACAGTTTTGCGGTAGAGCGCCCGTCACTCGCAAACCTCTTCGACGAGGACATGCTGGGCGACGACTTGGAAGCCTGGCTCGACGAAAGCTTCATGCTGAAGCGCACCTTCCGCAATTGCGCCGTGATTGCCGGGCTTATCGAGCAGCGCCATCCGGGCAAGGAAAAGACCGGGCGGCAGGTCACCGTTTCCGCCGACCTCATCTACGACGTGCTGAGAAGCCACGAGCCGGACCACATCCTGCTGGAAGCCACGCGCAACGATGCGGCGGCGGGGCTTTTGGATATTCAGCGATTGGGCGATATGCTGGCGCGAATCAAGGGCCACATCACCCACCGGCGGCTGACCCGCATATCGCCGCTCGCCGTGCCGATCATGCTGGAAATCGGCAAGGAGCCGGTGGCGGGCGAGGCACAGGATTCTCTGCTGGCGGAAGCGGCGGAGGACCTGATCGCCGAGGCGATGGGCGAGGCGGCCATCTGAAGGGATTGAACGACAGGCATGCAGAGGCTCGCGCTGGCATCGGCGAAGATCGAGGATTTCGGCGCCGTTTCGGCCCGCACCGTGGTGGCGGGCGTGGAAGTGGTGTGCGATCCGCTCGGCGCGCTCTACCTGCCGGAAACCCGCCTTCTCGTCGTCTCGGACCTGCATCTGGAAAAGAGCGCCGCCTTTGCGCGGCGCGGCATGATGCTGCCGCCCTACGACACGCTCGCCACGCTCAAGGTGCTCGAAGCCGTCATCCTCAGGCACGATCCGGCGATCGTCGTCAGCCTCGGCGACAATTTCCACGACCGCGTCGGCTCGGCCCACCTTCCGGACATTTTTCGCACGAAGATCACGGAGCTGGCGCGCGGGCGCGACTGGATCTGGATCAACGGCAACCACGATCCCGACGGGACGGTGGACCTGCCCGGCCAGTCGGCGGACGAGCTGCACTATGCGGGCCTCGCCTTCCGGCACGAGCCGTCGCTGATTTCCCCGGCCGGCGAGATCGCCGGGCACCTTCATCCGGCCGCCACCGTCATCCGCCGGGAGAAGGCCGTGCGCCGACCGTGTTTCGCGACCGACGGGCGGCGCCTCCTGATGCCCGCCTTCGGCCTGATGACGGGCGGCCTGGATCTGCGCCACAGGGCGATGACCGGCCTTTTCGAGCGGCCGAACCTCGTCGCGCACATGCTCGGCCGCGACCGCATCTATTCGGTGCGCTTCGCCAACCTTATCGGCTGACGGCCTGCGGCGCATAACGCACCAGCACCGTGCCGTTTTCGAGCGGCCTTGCCTCGAGCAGCGTGAAGTCACGCCGCGCGCCCTCCTTGAAGAAGGGCGTGCCCTTGCCGAGCTGCACCGGCACCACCGCCAGCATCACCTCGTCGACGAGCCCGGCCTTCAGCAGCGAATCCGTGAGGTCGGCGCTGCCGAAGACGTAGATCGTCTTGTCGAGCGTCGCCTTGCGGGCCGAAAGCGCCGCGACGATGTCGGCGGTCACCTCGGTGTTGTTCCAGTCGGAGGCGGTGATGGTGCGCGAGGCGACGAGCTTCGGCAGGGCGTTCATGAAGGCCTTCACGGCGCCCTCGTCCTCGGTCGTCGTCCAATAGGCCTTCATGCCCTCATAGGTCACGCGGCCGAAGACGAGGAGGCTCGCCGACGTGCCGAAATCGGTGCTGAGCTTCTCCAGCTCCGGACCCCAGGCCCGGTTGTGGAAGTCGAGGTCCCATTTCTTTTCGCCCTCGAAGAAGCCGTCGAGCGTCACGAGATTCCAGATGATTACCCTTGCCATCGTCCTTCCCTCCCTTGCGGGCCGTTTGCCGCGCGCCTTTAAACCAGTTGCGAATTGCAATTGGTTGATGGATAGCGAAACCGATTGTAATGTGCAAGCAGTTTTGGAGAATTCGATGAAAGACACCCGCCGCTCCGGCTGCCCGATCAACCTGACGCTCGAAATCCTCGGCGACCGATGGAGCCTGATCGTGCTGCGCGACATGATGTTCGGCAATCGCCGCCATTTCCGCGAACTCCTGACGAAATCGGAGGAAGGCATCGCCTCCAACATCCTGGCGGACCGGCTGCGCCGCCTCGTCGACGAGGGTCTTGTCAGCAAGGCGGACGATCCGAGCCACAAGCAGAAGGCGCTCTACAGCCTCACCGAAATGGGCATTGCACTGGTGCCGGTCTTCGCCATGATGGGGGCCTGGGGGCGGCGCTTCCTGCCGGTGACGGAGGACCTGTCGATCCGTGCGGAGCTGCTGGAAGAGGGCGGCCCGCCGTTGTGGGCGGCTTTCATGGACGAATTGCGGGCCATCCATCTCGGCGCGCCGCGCCCTGCCCGCTCGGTCTTCAACGAGCTGCAGGCCGCCTATCAGGCGGTCGTCGCCCGCCGCGCCGCCGCAGCCGATGCTTGACGAAAGCGTCGCGGTTGATTTCCATCAAGGCAGCACCGGACGCCGGTTCTAGTCTGGGCAAAAAGGAGGCTGCACCATGTACAAGCATATCCTCATCCCCACGGACGGGTCGGACCTTTCCAACGCCGCCATCGACCAGACGCTCCAGCTCGCCAGGACGCTCGGCGCGAGGGTGACGGCGCTGACGGTGGCCGAACCGCTGCATTTCCTGCCCGTGACCCCCGGCGCGACCGCCAGCCTCAGGACGGATTACGAAGCGCATGTGAAGGAGGACGGCATCCGCATCCTCGGCGCCGTCGAGGCGAAGGCGAACGCCGCAGGCGTGCCGGTCGAGACGCTGCAGGTGACGGCCGGCGACGCCTGGCAGGCGATCGTCGACACCGCCAAGGCAAAGGGCTGCGATTTGATCGCCATGGCCTCGCACGGCCGGCGCGGCGTCAGCGCCTTCCTGATGGGCAGCGTCACGACGAAGGTGCTCAGCCACGCCAAGGTGCCCGTCCTCGTCTACCGCTCCTGACGCTCAGTCCTTGCGGAAGACGATGCTGGCCAGCCATCCGGTGAGGACGGCGAGGAGGACGGAGAAAGCGCCGTAGGCGAGCGCGTTGTTGTAGGCGGCATTGGAGATCATCTGCTCGATGCCGGTCTTCATCACGCGCAGCGGCAGCGCCTTCTCGGCAATGAAGACACCATCGCGGAAGAGGTGCGCGCGCACGACATGGGTGCCGTTCGGTACGCTTGCCGGCAGTTTCACCGTCGCCTTGAACAGGCTCGCGCTGATGAACTGCACGCCGCCCGGATCACGCTGGTAGAAGCCGCCGCTCTCCTTGAGGCGCCGGAAGGCCTCGCGGAACTCCGTGATGGTGCTGCCGTCGCCGACATAACCGATCGGCGAAAGGCGGATATGCTGGATGCCGACGCCGACGCCGTTGAGCACCGGCGGTTCGGCGATCGTTTCGACATCCCGCGTGCTCGACAGCGAATAGGATTCCGGCACGAGCTCGAAGGTCATCGAGCGGCGGTTGATCCAGATGCCGAAGACGCGCTCCTTCACGCGCACCGTGTTGTTGTCCTTCGGACCCTCCAGCGCCACGACGATATCGTATTTGCGCTGGGCGAGCAGGGACGGATCATAGCCTTCGATGGCGCCGAAGATCGTCAGGTCCGCGCCGCGGAAATCCGAGGAGATCGCGATCTCGTCCGTCGAGATGCCGATCTCGAGCTTTTCCGGGAACTCGACCGGCTTGTCCTCCAGCACCTGCGCGGCAGCGGGAAAAACAAGACCCAGGGCAAGAAGGAGCGCGGCGACGGCTCTCATCGATAGACCCCCTCGCTGACGACGGAATAGACATCGGCCGGCGTGACGACGAGATCGACGGCAAGGCGGGCACCGACGGCAAGGACGAGCAGCGCCAGCAGCGCACGCAACTGTTCGCCGCGCAGCTTCTGGCCGACGCGCACGCCGTACTGCGCGCCGATGACGCCCGCCACCATCAGGATAAAGGCGAGCACGATATCGACCGAATAGTTGGTCGTCGCCTGCATCATCGTCGTATAGGCGGTGACGAAGATGATCTGGAACAGCGAGGTGCCGACGACGACATTGGTCGGGATGCGCAGGAGATAGATCATGGCCGGCACCATGATGAAGCCGCCGCCGACGCCCATGATGGAGGTGAGAATGCCAATGCCGAAACCGAGGCCGATGACCGGGATGACGGAAAGATAAATCTTCGACTTCTTGAAACGCATCTTCAGCGGCAGGCGATGCACCCAGCTGTGCTGGCCGGGCCGGCGCAGCGAGACGGGCTGGTTGTTCGCCGCGCGGCGCAGAGCCCGGATGCTCTCGAGCAGCATCAAGATGCCGACGGTGCCGAGCAGCACGACATAGAGCAGCGAGATGACGAGATCGAGCTGGCCGACGCTGCGCAGGAGCGAGAAGATCCAGATACCGACGGTGGCGCCCGCAAGGCCGCCGAAGAGCAGCACCGTGCCGAGCTTCACATCCAGCGTTCCACGCCGGAAATGCGAAAGCGCGCCCGATATCGAGGAGGCGACGACTTGGTTGGCACCCGTCGCGACGGCGACGATCGGCGGGATGTTGTAGAAGATGAGGAGCGGTGTGATGAGGAAGCCGCCGCCGACCCCGAACATGCCGGAAAGGAAGCCGACGGCCGCGCCCATGCCGAGAATGATGAAGATGTTCACCGAGAGCTCTGCAATGGGCAGATAGACAGTCACAACAATACCCCGATCGGCAAATTTCCGCTTGCGCGGGCTCAAGACATCCGGCGGCCGCTGACCGTTCCGCCTGCCGTCGCGGCTCTCCTTCGGCAGGCTGCGAATGCACGGAAGCGCCCCGCCGCGGGAAGGTGAGGCCCCTCCGGCAGCCGGTTGCGCCTTGCATCACGCAAGGATCGGGCACGGGCGCAGCCTTCCGGCGCGCGCCGCTCTTTTTCGCAGTTCCGGACGCAAGGCGCATTCTGCACGCTTGCGGGAACCGCTCTGCCGCCCTTTCAGGATGATAACGTTTCTCGAACGCTTATCATCTTGGAGCGACATGAAAATTTCTACCGCATCATTCCTGAAATCGGGGCCGATTTAAGGATGAAATCGTGCGGCGAATACACAATGCCACAGCGTCCGTTGCACATCGTGAACGGTGTGCCGCACTGTGGTGAGCGTCATGCCCGCAGGGTGGGGACAAGTCAACCGGAGAAGCCGCTTTCAGGACCTCTCCGGCGGTCCGCCGATCAGCTCGGCTGCTTGTTGCGCTTCAGGAGCTCCGTCACCAGCGCATCGTCGATCTCGCCGGTTTCCTTCTGGCCGACGGACTTCTGGAAGGCCTTGATGGCGGCGACCGTCTTCTTGCCCATCGCGCCGTCCGGCGTGCCGGCATTGAAGCCGTTGTTGTTGAGGATCGCCTGGATGTTGCGGATCGCCTTCTTCATGTCGACGCTGGCGGTCTTCGTCGGCTTGCCGACCCATTCATCGGGCAGGTCCGCCGAATTGGTCTTCTCGTCGAGCGGCTGCGGCTTCCACAGGTCTGCCTTCGCCTTGGCGCTGGAAAGCTGCTCCGGGCGCATGGCGTTGGCCACCTCGTCGCGCTTCTGCGCCGCATCGCCGTCGCCATCGCGGGCGGCGATGGCGAACCACTTGTAGGATTCCTCCAGGTCCTGCTTCACGCCGTTGCCGCGCGCATAGAGGATGGCGAGGTTGAACTGGCTGTCGCGCACGCCAAACTCGGAGGCCTTCTGGAACCACTTGGCCGCGCCGTCGAAATCCGGTTGCTCGGTGCCGACGCCTGTCGCGAGGAGAACGGCGAGATTGTGCATGGCGCTCGCATTGCCCTTGTTCGCCGCGACCTCGTAGAGCTCGCGGGCGCGCGGCAGGTCGCGCTCAACGCCCTGGCCCTTCTCGTAGAGGTTGGCGAGGCGGTATTCGGCGGGCGCGAAGCCGCGGGCGGCGGAAAGCTCGTACCAGCGGGCGGCCTCCGCGAGGTCCATCGCAACGCCGCGGCCTTCCGTATAGCGTGCGCCGATCTCGAACAGCGCCAGCGGATCGCCGTCGGTCGCCGCCTTCGAGAGCGAGGCCGGGGTGATCGCTTCCGGAACGACGATCGCCGCCGTCTGCGTCTGGTCGACCGGCAGCGCTTCCTCGACGGCAGCGGTTTCCGGCGTCGTCACCGGCTCGAAGCCGGCCGTCGCGGCGCCGTCTGTCGTCTCGGCCGGCGCCGTCAGCGCCGCGCTGCCGGTGGCGGCGGTCTGGGTCGATGTCGGCTCGGCGCCGGCATTCGTCTGCGTGTCGGCAAGGCCGCGCGTCGCCCCGCTCCCGGCATCATCACCGTCGCCGGCGACCGGATCCGTCAAGGTTTCCTCGCCGGCGGCCGGCATGGCGGCGGTGCTGGCGGTCGCGGTGTCGCCCGCGCCCGTCGTGGTCTCGACCGGTGCCGTCTCGTTCGTCGTGATGGCGGTCTGCTCGACCACGGCCGGCGCCTCGTCACCCGCCACCAGCGTGTTGACCAGCGGATAGGACATGATCGCCAGCAGCACGGCGCCGACGGCAAGCAGGATCGGCCGGCGATGGCGCGACAGCGCCGATGCCGGCTTCTCGCCCTTCGCCAGCTTTTCCGTCTTCCTGGCGGGAGCGACACGGGAGATCGTATCGGTCTCCTCGGCGGCAAGCTTGGCGGCGCGGCGGGCGGCGGCGATGAAATCCGCCTTCTCGCCTTCGCTGCCGGCCGCCGGGCGGCTTCCCGAAGCCTGGCCGGCCCGCACGCGCTCGAGGATGCGGCGGACGTCCGGCACGCCGGAGCCCGGCTCCAGCAGCTGGTTCGCCTCTTCCGGCGCCAGTTCGTCCGTGGGGTCGAGCGAGGGCGTCGGGTCGATCTGCTGGCGTTCGGCCTGCGGTGCGGCCTCCTTGCGGCCGGGGGCGAAGCGGCGCTTCAGGCCGGCGAGCAGGCCACCCTTGGCCTGGACCTCCGCCGGCTGGCCGGCAGCGAGCGCGGCGGGCTCGTCCGCAAGCGCCTCTTCCGGGGCGGGCCGCTCGGGAACGGGAATGTTCTCGACCTCGATCTCGGCAAAGCGGCTTTCCTCCTGCGGCGCCTCGGCTTCGGCCTTGCGGGTCTCGCGGGCGCCGAAGCCGTCATCGTCAAAAGGGTAGTCGTTGCCGTAGATGCTGGAGACGGGAGCAGCGTGGCGCTCCACGTCCATGGCCGGCATCTCTGCGCGCGGCATGACAGCCTCGCGACGGCCGAAGGTCTCGTGCGGGGCGTCGAGCTGCTCGAGGCGGCCGGCGATCTGCACCAGCGTGTCGTGCAACGCATCGAAGGTGCGCGCGGTGCGCTCCTCGCTCGAGCGGGTCAGTTCCTCCAGAACGCGCAGGTCGTCGGCAAGGCCGGCGATTGCCTCCATGTCGGTGCTGGCGGCCGTGGCCGGACCGGCATGGCGGTAGGCTTCCATCACGGCTTCCGCCGCCTGGCGGGCAGCCTCGACGATATATTCGTCATTGGTCGCCATGTAGTCCTCGATCGTCGCAAGACGGTTCTCGAACTCGGCGGGCACGGGCGCCGCGGCGGACGGCGTGCTGATCAGCGTGGAGAGATGCGCGATCTGCGCCTCGAGGCCCCGCAGGGCCTCATGGTCGCCCGCCGGGGCGACGCGGGTCGCATCGAGCCGGTCGGCAATCGCCGAAAGGCGGCCCTCGATATGGGCGAAACGGTCTTCCTGGAAGGGACTGCCGGTCGGCACGTCGAGGCTGTCGATGCGGCGGGCAAGCGCGTCCAGCCGCTCGGCAAGCTGGTCGTTGACGCTGCCCTGGTCAAGCGCGTCGATCTTGCGGGAAATGTCGGAGAGATAGTAGGCGAGCTCGTCGCTGCCCTGGGCGGGCGCGGCCTGCTGGCTTTGCTCCAGCATCTGCGAGAGCTGCTCGATCCGCTCCTCGAGGCGCAGCGCCGTGCGCTCGTTCGACAGGTCCTCGATGCGGTTCGCCAGCGCCTCGATGCGCAAGGCAAGGCCCTGGTCCGGCACGGGCTCCGGACGGTGGGCGATGAGATCGAGCTGGCCGGCGAGATCGGCGATGCGGCCTTCGAGGCGCTGCATCATGCCGTTGTCGGCCATGGACGACTGCTGCATGCGGCCGGCCGCGGCGATCGCCCGGCTGATCTCGTCGAGACGGGCATCCAGCCCCTCGAACTGCGAGGTGACGGCGGAAACGAACCGGCCGTCATCCGGCTGCGCCTGGCGGGCCAGCATGTCGATGGCGCGGGCGATGGTCTCGATCTTGCCTTCGAGCGCGTGGATGGCCGGCGTGGCGCTTATGGCGCCGAGCTGGCTCTTCAGCTCGTCCAGCCGGTAGGCAAGCGCCACCAGCTCGTCGTCACGCGTCTGGTCGAAGATCGAGAGTTTCTTCTCGACGCCGCTCCAGCGATCCTCCATGCGGCGCACGGAATCCTCGCGGGCGAGCCCGTCGAGCACCGAACGCAGTTCGTCGAATTCGACGCGCAGGCCTTCCGTCTGGCCGACCGCCTGACCCGACTGGCGACCGAGCTGGTTGATGCCGGTGGAAAGCCGCAGCAGCTCCTCGCGCAGGTCGTCATTGTTGTCGCGGCCTTCGGCCATCTGGCGGATGCCGCGGATCTCCGAGCGCAGCGACTGCATCTCGCGCTCCAGCCCGTCGGCGATGTCCTTCTTCAGGTCCTGGCGCAGCGAAACGAGCGCCTTGGCGATATCCTCGACGGAATTGTCCGCACGGGCAGGTGCGGCCTGCTGATGGCCATAGGCCGGATGCGCCTGCTGGCCGCCATAAGCGGCACTTGTCTGCTGGCCGCCATAGGCAGCATGGGCCTGCTGGGCGGCGGCATGGTGATCGGCCGAAAGCGGGCGGCGCTCCAGACGCTGGGCGACGCGTTCGCGGCCCCCGTCGATCGCGCGCTGGCGCTGCACGATTTCGGAAACCGGGTCGTCGCGCAACGGGATCGCGCGCGCCGAATCATAACGGGGCTGTTCGCCGCGGGGTGCATAGCGCTCCTCGCCGCGGCCGCGCGCCTCCCGGCCACCCGCCATCAGGCCCTCGATGCGGGCTTCCAGCCCCTCGATGGTGCGATTGAGCGCGTCGAGCGAGGATCTTTCGCCGTGACGTTGCGGGTTTCGCGATCCGTTCATCTTTCGCCTCGCTTTGGCGGCCATCCGGCCTGCCGGGAGATACTTTTGAAAGCACTGCCGCCCGGCTGCGCCTTTTCTTCCATATCGGCGGATCCCCGCCGTCAAACACTGCATGCGCAATGGGAAACAGTATCGCCCCTGTCGGCTCCGGACCGCCTGTCCGGTCGTCACAAAGGGAAGCCGAAATGATTCCCGATCCCACGCCCTCAGGCGTCACAATTCATGAAACATGGTAAACAAGGGGTTAATCGCCCCGGAAATTTTTTAACGATTTGCTCATAGAATGGTCCTCGCGGGGAAAGGCGACCGTTTGCGGCACAGCCATGGGCGCGGGGATTCCATCCGCCACCCGCCAGCGACGCACCATCCCTCCCCGCTCGAGGAAAATTTCACCGCTCCGGTATGTTTTGACGTTTACGCAAACGTCAAAGTTTTATAGTATCCCTTGCCAAGGAGCGGACGCATGTCCGCAGGACAGGTGAGGAATCCGAGCATGCCGACCTACAAGGCCCCCGTGAATGACACGCTTTTCATCCTGAACGACGTTCTGGCGCTGGAGCGGTACAACAACCTGCCCGGCTTCGCCGACGCGACGGGCGACATGCTGGAAGCGATTGCCAGCGAGGCGGCGAAGGTGGCGGAAGAAGTGCTGTTCCCGGTCAACCTTTCCGGCGACCAGGAAGGCTGCAAGCGCCACGACGATGCAACGGTCACGGTGCCGAAGGGCTTCAAGCAGGCCTATGATCTCTATCGCCAGGGCGGCTGGATCGGCCTTGCGGTGCCCGAGGAATTCGGCGGCCAGGGCCTTCCCTACGTGCTGCACACCGCCGTCGGCGAGTACATGTCCTCGGCCAACATGGCGCTCACCATGTATCCGGGCCTGACGCAGGGCGCGATCGCCGCGATCCTCGTGCACGGCTCCGAGGAGCAGAAGGCCGCGTATCTTCCGAAGATGGTGGAAGGCGTCTGGACCGGCACCATGAACCTGACGGAGCCCCATTGCGGCACCGATCTCGGGCTTCTGCGCACCAAGGCCGTGCCGCAGGCCGACGGCTCCTACAGGATTTCCGGCCAGAAGATCTTCATCTCCGCCGGTGAGC
Organism: Shinella yambaruensis; assembly: GCF_050859155.1. NCBI lineage: Bacteria > Pseudomonadati > Pseudomonadota > Alphaproteobacteria > Hyphomicrobiales > Rhizobiaceae > Shinella > Shinella yambaruensis. The sequence goes on along the minus strand of NZ_CP150638.1, from coordinate 182,755 downwards.
ACGACATGTCGGAGAACATCGTGCACCTGGTGCTCGCCCGCATCGAGGGCGCGCCGGAAGGCACCAAGGGCATCTCGCTCTTCATCGTGCCGAAATTCCTGCTCGAGGAAGACGGCACGCCGGGCGCGCGCAACACGGTTTCCTGCGGTGCCATCGAGCACAAGATGGGTATCCACGGCAACGCCACCTGCGTCATGAACTATGACGAGGCGACCGGCTACCTCATCGGGGCGGAGAACAAGGGCCTCAACGCCATGTTCGTGATGATGAACGAGGCCCGTCTCGGCGTCGGCCTCCAGGGCCTGTCGATCGCCGAAATCGCCTACCAGAACGCCGCCGACTACGCCCGCGAGCGCCTGCAGGGCCGCTCGCTCTCCGGTGCGAAGAACCCCGCCGGCAAGGCCGATCCGCTGATCGTCCACCCCGACATCCGCCGCGCCCTGATGACCATCAAGGCCTGGACCGAGGGCGGCCGCGCCTTCACGCTCTGGACGGCGCTGAAATCCGACATCGCCCACCGCGCTGCCGACGAGAAGGAACGCCAGGCCGCCGACGACATCCTCGGCCTGATGACGCCGATCCTCAAGGGCGTGCTGACCGACAAGGGTTTCGACCACGCCGTCATGGCCCAGCAGGTCTTCGGCGGCCACGGCTATATCGAAGAGCACGGCATGAGCCAGTATGTGCGCGATGCGCGCATCGCCATGATCTACGAGGGCGCCAACGGCATCCAGGCGCTCGACCTCGTCGGCCGCAAGCTCGGGCTGAACGGCGGGCGCGCCGTCATGGCCCTCTTCAAGGAGATCGGCGATTTCTGCGAGGAGAACCGGGGGGACGAGAAGCTCGCCTATTTCACCAAGCACCTGAAGAAGGGCTTGAACGACCTCCAGGCGTCCACCATGTGGTTCATGCAGAACGCCATGGCCAAGCCCGACAATGCCGGCGCCGGCTCGACCGACTACATGCACCTCTTCGGCCTCGTCGTCATCGGCTACATGTGGGCGAAGATCGCCAAGGCCGCCGAGGATGGCCTTGCGGCCGGCGCGGGCAAGCGCGAGGACTTCTTGAAGAACAAGCTGGTCACCGCGAAATTCTTCATGGAGCGCCTGATGCCGGAAACCGCGCTGCGCAAGGCCCGCATCGAGGCCGGCGCCGACACGATGATGGAGCTTCCGGCCGAGGCGTTCTGACACGCCTTCCCGCAAAGGAGCGGGCTTCACCGCCGTACCGGCGTGGAACGGAAAACGGCCCTGCGATTCTTCTTCCCTGTGCGAGGGAGAGGATGGCCGGCAGGCGAGAGGGGGTTGCCGTCAGCGCAAATCCCCGCGACAGTTTCGAACGACAGGGCGCCACGGCGCCGCCAGGGAGAAGAGACCAATGACCGACGTCTTCATCTACGATCATGTGCGCACCCCGCGCGGGCGCGGCAAGAAGGACGGCTCGCTGCACGAAGTGCCGTCCGTGCGCCTTGCCGCCAAGGTGCTGGAGGCGGTGCGCGACCGCAACGGGCTCGACACCGCCAAGGTCGACGACATCGTCATGGGCTGCGTCGATCCGGTCATGGATGCCGGCTCGGTGATCCCGAAGGCCGCCGCCTTCGAGGCGGGCTATTCGACCCGCGCGCCGGGCATGCAGATCTCGCGCTTCTGCGCCTCCGGCCTCGACGCCGTGAATTTCGGCGCGGCGAAGATCGCGCAAGGGGCGGACGACATCGTCATCGCCGGCGGCGTCGAGAGCATGTCGCGCGTCGGCCTCGGCATGTCGGGCGGCTCCTGGTTCATGGATCCCTCCGTCAACTTCCCGGCCTATTTCATGCCGCAGGGCGTCTCGGCAGACCTCATCGCCACCAAGTACGGCTTTTCCCGCGACGACGTCGACGCCTATGCCGTCGAGAGCCAGAAGCGCGCGGCGCACGCCTGGCAGAACGGCTATTTCAAGAATTCCGTCGTGCCGGTGAAGGATATCAACGGTCTCACCATCCTCGCCCATGACGAGCACATGCGCCCCGGCACGGACATGCAGGCGCTCGCGCAGCTCCAGCCGTCCTTCCAGATGCCCGGCGAGATGGGCGGCTTCGAAGCCGTCGCCATCCAGGCCCATCCGGAAATCGAGGGCATCAACTACGTCCACCATGCCGGCAACTCCTCCGGCATCGTCGACGGCGCCGCCGCCGTCCTGCTCGGCTCGAAGGAAGGCGGCGCGATCCTCGGCAGGAAGGCGCGCGGGCGCATAAAGGCCTTCGCCAATATCGGCTCCGATCCGGCGCTTATGCTGACCGGCCCCGTCGACGTCACGGAGAAGCTGCTCGCCCGCACCGGCATGCAGCTTTCCGACATCGATCTCTTCGAGCTGAACGAAGCCTTCGCCGCCGTGGTGCTGCGTTATATGCAGGCCTTCGACATCCCGCACGACAAGATCAACGTCAACGGCGGGGCCATCGCCATGGGCCATCCGCTCGGCGCCACCGGCGCGATGATTCTCGGCACGGTGCTCGACGAGCTGGAGCGCCGCGACCTCAACACCGCCCTCGTCACGCTCTGCATCGGCGCCGGCATGGGCACGGCGACGATCATCGAACGGGTCTAGAGGGCGTGCGCATGAAAGCCCTTCACCCCGCCTCCGCTGCGCTCGGCGCGCCCTCTCCCCGCAAGCGAGGCGAAGGGGACCGGCGACGGCGCGGCAAATCCCTTCTTCCCGTTCACGGGGAGAAGGTGCCGGCAGGCGGATGAGGGGCAACAGTCGCCTCGCCAGAGAGATTTCAGGGAAGAGGAATCCCATCATGAGCTACAAGAATTTCACCATCGAGACCGACGCCGACGGCATTGCGCTGGTCACCTGGGACATGCCGGAAAAGTCGATGAACGTCTTCACCATCGAAGTGATGGACGAGCTCGACAGGATCATCGATCAGGTCGTGGCGGATGGCGCGGTCAAGGGCGTCGTCATCACCTCGGGCAAATCCTCCTTCTCCGGCGGCGCCGATCTTTCGATGATCCAGGCGAGCTTCGACCTCCTGAAGGACGCTCAGGCGAAGGATCCGGCTACCGCCGTCGAAAAGCTGTTCGAAGCCACCGGGCGCATGACCTGGCTGTTCCGCAAGCTGGAAACCTCGGGCAAGCCCTGGGTCGCCGCCATCAACGGCACCTGCATGGGCGGAGCCTTCGAGATGTCGCTCGCCTGCCACGGCCGCGTCGCCTCGAATGCCAAGTCGGTCAAGATCGCGCTGCCCGAGGTGAAGGTCGGCATCTTCCCGGGCGCCGGCGGCACCCAGCGCGTGCCGCGCCTCGCCAATGCGCAGGATGCGCTGCAGATGATGACCACCGGCTCCTCGCTGACCGCGGCGCGCGCCAAGGCGATGAACCTCGTGCATCAGGTCGTGGAGCCCGACCAACTCATCCCCGCCGCCAGGCAGATGATCAAGGACGGCCTGAAACCCGTCCAGCCCTGGGATGAAAAAGGCTTCAAGGCCCCCGGCGGCGGCATCTGGACGCCGGCCGCGGCGCAGCTCTGGCCCGCCGCGCCCGCCATCCTGCGCCGCGAGACCGCCGGCAACTATCCGGGTGCGCTCGCCATCCTCAAATGCGTCTATGAAGGCCTGCAGGTGCCCTTCGAGACGGGGCTGAGGATCGAGCAGCGCTATTTCACCCACATCCTCCAGACGACCGAAGCCTTCTCCATGATCCGGTCGCTGTTCATCTCCATGCAAGAGCTCGGCAAGGGCGCCCGCCGCCCGGCCGGCCAGCCGAAGGCGGAATTGAAGAAGGTCGCCGTCGTCGGTGCCGGCTTCATGGGCGCCTCCATCGCCTATGTGACGGCCGCCGCCGGCATTCCGGTCGTGCTGGTCGACCGCGACCAGGAGGCCGCCGACAAGGGCAAGGCTGTCTCGCAGGGGCTCGTCACCGGCGCGATCGGCAAGGGCCGCATGACGAAGGAGGACGGCGAGACGCTGCTCTCCCTCATCACGCCGACACCCGACTATGCCGCGCTTGCCGATGCGGACCTCGTGATCGAGGCCGTCTTCGAGGACCGCAATGTCAAGAAGGACGTGACCGAGAAGATCGAGGCGGTGCTGCGCGAGGACGCGATCTTCGCCTCCAACACCTCGACCCTGCCGATCACCGGGCTTGCGAAGAATTCCCGGCGCCCGGAGCAGTTCATCGGCATCCACTTCTTCTCGCCGGTCGACAAGATGATGTTGGTGGAGGTCATCCTCGGCAAGGAGACGGGCGACCGCGCGCTTGCCACCGCGCTCGATTACGTCGCGGCCATCAAGAAGACGCCGATCGTCGTCAACGACACGCGCGGCTTCTACGTCAACCGCTGCGTCTTCCGCTACATGGCCGAAGCCTATGACATGCTGATCGAAGGCGTGCCGGCGGCGATGATCGAGAACGCCGCCAAGATGGCCGGCATGCCGGTCGGGCCGCTGTCGCTCAACGACGAGGTCGCCGTCGATCTCTCCTACAAGATCTTCAAGGCCTCCATTGCCGATCTCGGGCCGCAATCGGTCGATCCGCGCCATATGGACCTGGTGACCAAGCTGGTGGAAGGCGAAGGCCGCCTTGGCCGCAAGGCCGGCAAGGGTTTCTACGACTATCCGCCGAAGCCGGCCAAGAAGAAGCTTTGGCCTGGGCTGAAGGACCTCTACCCGCAGGAAAAGCCCGAGGATGTCGACGTGACGGTGCTGAAGGAGCGCCTGCTCGTCACCATCGCGCTGGAGGCCGCGCGCACCATGGAGGAGGGCATCGTCACCGATCCGCGCGAGGCCGATGTCGGCTCCATCCTCGGCTTCGGCTTTGCGCCCTATACCGGCGGCACGCTGTCCTATATCGACGGGATGGGCGTGAAGGCCTTCGTGGCGCTGTGCGAAAAACTCGCCGCCAAGTATGGCAGCCACTTCCAGCCGACGCCGCTGCTGAAGGACATGGCCGCCAAGGGCGAAACCTTCTACAGCCGCTTCGCACCGGAGGCCAAGAAGGCGGCCTGAACGAGCCTCACGGATAAGAAAGGGTGGCTTGGCGCCGCCCTTTTTTCGTTTGGCACCGTCAATTCCATCTCCCGATCCACGAAAAATAAAACGGCTCGACCCGTAAATTAATTTCGAGAAAAATCAGGAAATCATTGCGCTTTTTGGCCTTTTCTCCGATGTGATTCCAGAAAAATTCCCACCGACCATTGCACTTTCCGAAATAAACTTTATATAGAACATATCGAAAACTGCTTGCGACCTTTGTCTTCGAGCTAACCAGCTCTGTCAGATTTCCTTTCAAGATCGATCAAAACGGACAATGTATCGTCCGGTTACACTAGCGATGGAAAGGATATCGTTATGAATTCAGGTACCGTAAAGTGGTTCAATAGCACCAAGGGTTTCGGCTTCATTCAGCCTGACGACGGCGCGACGGATGTGTTCGTCCACATCTCGGCTGTCGAGCGTTCGGGCCTCGGCTCGCTCGCCGAGGGCCAGAAGGTCAGCTACGAAATTGTCCGCGACCGCAAGTCCGGCAAGAATTCGGCCGACAACCTTCGCGCCGCATAAGATTGTCATTCTGCCCGCCGACCACGGATGTACTGGCGGCGGAGCGTTCGAATGACGGGAAGAGGTCGGGGTCACGCCCGGCCTTTTTGTTTCCATAGCCCCGAAGGAGAAGGTCATGAGCCGGAAAACCCATGCCGTCGGCGACCATGTCGTTCTGAAGGCCGGCCTGTCCCGCACGGCAACGGGCGCGCGGACGTGCCGGATCGTCGGCGTCCTGCCGGCCGACCATGGCGAAGCCCAGTATCGCGTGCGGCTCGACAACGAGAATTTCGAGCGGCGCGTCGTCCATAGCGACATCGATGCCGACGAGACCGCCGCTCCCGCGGCGCGCAAGGCGGGGACGACGGCTGCCGGCAAGGGCGGCCCCTGGCTGAAGCCGTCGAGCATCCGCATCGGAAAATGACGCCGCGGAGCCTGCGGCCGCTTTGCGATCACGGGCCGAACGCGTTGCGCGGGCGCGGTGCCTTAAAACCATCCCGCGCAGGTCGATGACGCTGTGGCGACATCGTCCACCCCCCAGTGCGGCGCAAGCCGCGAGAGAAAGGACATATCGTGCAGGTTCTCGTCAGAGACAACAATGTCGACCAGGCGCTCCGCGTACTGAAGAAGAAGATGCAGCGCGAAGGTCTCTTTCGCGAAATGAAAGCGCGCAGCGCCTACGAGAAGCCGTCCGAGAAGCGGGTCCGCGAGAAGGCAGAAGCCGTGCGCCGCCAGCGCAAGCTTGCCCGCAAGAAATTGCAGCGCGAAGGTCTGCTGCCCGCGCCCAAGCGCGCGGTGCGTCCGACCCGCTAGAGCAGTTGCTTCTACGCAATCGCGAACGCAAACCGCTTCGCCCTTTGCCGGAACTGCCCTGACGATCCAGAAAGGAGAGGTCATGACCGCAACCAAGGAAAAATTCTTCAATCCCGTCAAGCTTTCCGCGCAGGACAAGGCGGCGGCGACCGACCAGACGGCGCGCACCATCATCGCCGCCGAAGCGACCGCGCGGGACAAGAAGACCGCCCGGCTGCGCGCCCTGCGCCTGCAACAGGAGCCGGTCGAGTCGGAGCCCAAGCCGCCCCGCAAATCCCGCAAGCGTACAGCGCCCGCAGCCACCTGAACCGGATGCGCATATCGGCTCCGGGGATGGGACATTTTTTACTGTTTCCTGAGGAACAGCGCGCGGCGGGGCGCTATGCGATCTTCTGATCACCGGATGAGAGAGGCTCATCCCCAAAGAGAGATCAGGAGAGACCCCATGCGCAAGATCATCGTTTCCGCCGCCATCGCCGCCGTTGCCGCCATCTCCTTCGCCGCCCCCTCGCAGGCCGGCTATTACAGCTACGGCTACAAGCCGCACTGCTTCATCAAGAAGGTCAAGGCCTACGACTACTACGGCAATGTCATCTTCAAGAAGATCAAGGTCTGCAAGTAAGCGTCCCCGGCACAGACCTTTGAGCGAAAGGCCCGGAGCCCAGCCTCCGGGTCTTTTGCCGTCCGGTGTTCCGCGCTACGCCTGCCGCGCGGCATCGGCCATGCGCACCAGCAGTTCGGCACGCGTGCCGACGGTGCGGCTGGCATAGGCGAGCTTCGCGCCGAGGCTCGACGCCATGGCGCCGATGATCTTGGAGCCGAGGCCGGTACCGCGCACCGGGCCCTCGCCGCGCCAGCCGATGCCGTCGTCCTCGACGAAGAGCAGCGCGGTTTCAGGGTCAAGCCGGGTGAAGCCGACCCGCACCTCGCCGCCGGTCTCGCCATAGGCGTATTTGAAGGCATTGGTGACGAGCTCCGTGACGATGACGCCGAGCGAGACGGCCCTGTCGGTCGGCACGTGCAACGGCTCCAGCATGCGGTTGAGCCGCACATTGCGGCCCTGGCCCTTCATCGACGTGTCGAGCTCGGACAGCAGCGTCGAGAGATAGGCGCCCATGTCGACATGGCGCACATCCTCCGACGTATAGAGCCGGCGATGGATGCCGGCGATGGCCGTGATGCGGGCCTGTGTCTCGGAGAGCGCTTCCTTCACCGCCTCGTCGGACGCGCTCGACATCTGGAGGCGAATGAGGGCGGCGGCGAGCGCCAGCGAATTGCCGACCCGGTGATTCACCTCGGCCAGCAGCACCTCTGCCCGTTCCTTGGCGGCGCGGATCTCCTGCTCGGCCCTGAGCTTCGCACGCTTCAGCTCGGCATTTTCCAGTGCCTGGCCGAGCGCATTGGCCAAAAGCGGCATGAAATCCTCGCCGACCGACTTGATGACATAGTCGGCCGCGCCCGCCTTCAGCGCCTCGACGGCGACCTGGGCGTCGTTGGACCCCGTCACATAGACGACCGGCACCGCACCCGGCGCATCGACCAGCTCCCTCAGGAAGGAAAGGCCGGTGCCGGATTGCAGGAAATGGTCGAGCACGACGGCATCGAAACCACCTTCGGCGAAAAGCGCGCGGCCGTGCTCCACGTCCTCGGCATGCAGCACCGCGTAGCCGAGACGGCCGAGCGCGCGCTCGGCGAGCCGCGCCAGGATCGGATCGTCGTCGATATAGAGGATGCGGGCGGCGCCTTCCTTCATTTACTGCGTCTCGGGAATCTGGATCACGGAGAAGAACAGGCCGAGCTGGCGGATCGCATGGGCGAAGCTCTCGTATTCCACCGGCTTGGTGATGTAGACGTTGGCGCCAAGATCGTAGCAGCGCTGGATCTCCCGCTCGTCGTCCGTCGTCGTCAGGATGACGACCGGCAGGCGCTTGGTGTGGACATTGGTCTTGATGCGCTGGAGGATATCGATGCCGGACATGTCCGGCAGGTTGAGATCGAGCAGGATCAGCAGGAACTTGCCGGCGCTGGCAAGGCCCGACCGATCCTTGCCGAGCACGAAATCGAGCGCCTCCGTGCCATTGGTGAAGGGCACGACCTCGTTGTGCACGCCGGCGCGGCGGATGTTCTTCTCGATGAGGCGCGCATGGCCCTCGTCGTCCTCGATCATGACGATGGTGACTTCCTTGCCCAGACCGTTCATGCCTGCATACTCCTGACTACTTTGCTGAGGTCGGGCGGCAGACGAAGCACGAATGTCGTCCCCTGCCCGAGTTCGGATCGGACGACGATATCACCGCCAAGATTGCGCATCAGTGAACGCACATGCGCAAGGCCGATGCCTTCGCCGGGCTTGTCCTGGGTGCCCGAGCGGCGGAACAGTTCGAAGACCCGTTCGTGATCTTCGGGCGCGATGCCGCGGCCATTGTCGGTGAACTCGATGACGAAACCGGCGCGCCCGCCATTCTTCGCGGTGACGTAGATGCGCAGCGGCCGGTCCGGCGAGCGGTACTTGATGGCGTTGTCGAAGAGGTTGCCGAAGACCTGCTCCAGCGACAGCCGGTCGGAAATGACGGTCGGCAGCTTGTCGTCGATAGTGACCTCGCCGTCGGATTCGCCGACCTGATGCCCCACGGCCGCCGCGCCCGCCTCGACCAGCGCCTTGACGTCCACGCGCTCGATCCTGAGCTCCCGCCGTCCGTCGCGCGAAATTTTCAGGATGGCATTGATGAGGCCGTCCATCTTCTTGGTGGAGGAGCGGATGAAGCCGATCGCCTCGGGCAGGTCCTCCGAAGCCGCGCGGCGCGCCTCGAGAATGTCGCCTTCGCTCGGCGCCTTGCCGTCGGCCAGCACATAGCTCTGGATGGCGGCGAGCGAGGCCTGCAGTTCGCTGGTGAAGCCCATGATGTTGACGAGCGGCGCGCGCAGGTCGTGCGTCACGATATAGGCGAAGCGCTGCACCTCCTGGTTGGCGCGGATCAGTTCCTCGGTGCGCTCGTCCACCCGCCTTTCCAGCGTGGCGTTCAGCGTCTCGACCTCGCGGCGGGCGACGATGATGTCGCGGGTATATTGCATGATGACGGCGGCCGCGCCGCCGAGCACGCCGATGATGGCGATGGCGCCGATCACCGTCGTCCATTGCAGCGCGCTGGCGGACCGGAGCGTATCGACGACGCTTTCCTCCAGGCTCCGGTCCGCATCGTCCATGATGGAGCCGATTTCGACGCGAAGCTCATCCATGAGGACCCGGCCGCGATCGGTCTTGACCTCCTCGATCGCTTCCGCCTGGCGGCCCTGCTCCATAAGGCTGACGGTTCCGGCAAGCTCCGCCAGCTTCTGCTCGACGAGGGTGCCGACCCGCGTCGCCCGCTCGGCATATGCGGGAAGGCGCATCGCCTTCTCGAGGAAGACCTTTTCCTGTTCGGCGACGCCGCGCAGCGCATCGTCATAAGGGGCCCGGAATGCCGTGTCGCCTGTTATGATGAAACCGCGCTGGCCCGTTTCGGCATCCTTCAGGATGGACAGGAGATCGGCGGCGGCACTGCGCGCCTCGCGCACCTCGATGAAGCCGGCAAAATAGCCCTGCACCTTGCTGACGAGCCAGAGCGACGTGCCGACGATGCCAAGCAAGGCAAGCATGCCTGCAATCAGCAGGATAACTGTCGAGCGCACGAAGGCGGCGTTCGAAATCGGCATCTACTCCCCCGGTTCAAGCCGTCCACAGGACGGCGACAATATCGTTGTCATGACCGCTTGCAACCAACCAGTGTGATGAAAACGGAATTCTTTTGGTTGTTTCGTTACTTAAGAGGTCAAATCCGGGCCCGGAAGCGCCCGGCGAACCGTTCGCTGGCGATGATCACCATGCCGGCGGAAAAGATCAGCGTGGCGCCGACGAAGACATTCGAGCCGGGCACGTCGCTCCAGATGAGATAGCCGAGCACGAAAGCCCAGACGAGCGAGGAATATTCGAAGGGTGCGAGCACGGAAACCGGCGCCCGGCGCATGCCCTCGAACATCGCGAACTGCCCCAGGCCGGCAATCACCCCGGTTCCCGCCATCAACGCCAGGTCGAGCAGCGCGACCGGCTGCCAGACGAAGGGCAGCGCGACGGCGGTGAAGAGGAGGAAGAAGCCGCTCGATATGGTCACCTGCACCTGCGTGCGCTCGTGCAGCGCCGTCTTGCGCAAGAGCACCGTCGCGATCGCCCAGAAGATGGCGGCCTGCAGGGCGAGATAGACGGGCAGCGAAAGCCGCAGGCCCTCGGCCGCCACCCCGCAGGCGACGACCACGCCGACGAAACCGATCACCACCGCGAACCACCGGTATCCCGGCACCTTCTCGCCGAGGATCGGCACGGAGAGGATCGTCATGACGACCGGCGAGGCATAGTAGAGCGTCGTCAGCTCGGCAAGGCCGAGATCGCGCGCGGCGGTGTAGTAGGACAGCCAGGCGGCGAGCAGCAGCAGGTTGCGCAGGAAGAGCGGCTTCAGCACCGGCGAGCGACGCGCGCTTTGCAGAAGCGGGCGCCCGCCGAAGGCAAGACAGAGTGCGAAGATCGTCAAGCTGCGCACGAACAGGATCTGCCAGACCGGCAAGGCCGCGACGAGCCATTTGACGGTCGCATCCTGCAAGGAGAACATGAAATAGGCGAAGGACGTCAGCAGAATGCCGGAAGAGACGGTCTTTTGCACGGAATGGGCCTCGAAGGCGCGGAAACGCCGCGCTCCGCCTTGATAGCGCGCCGCTCGATGCAGCGAAAGAGGCAGAAAATCACGGGGGGAGGAAATTTTTCCCACCGCCGTGAATCCTGCCGCGAAAAGTCCGCTGCGCCGGCAAGTTTCGGCGTGCAAGCGGGGCCGCACAGGTATATGCGCGAGCCATGGACTCCAAACGCACCGGCTACCTCTTCACCCTACTTGCCATCCTGATCTTCAGCCTGCAGGACGCGATCTCGAAACATCTCGGCAGCCTCTATCCGCCGGTTTTCATCGCCATGCTGCGCTTCTGGGCCTTCGGCGCCTTCGCGATGGCGCTGGGCGCGCGCAGCCCGGGCGGACTGAGGGTGGCGGCGGCGACGAAACGGCCGGCGCTGCAGATCCTGCGCGGCGTGCTCCTCGCCTGCCAGATCGTCGTCACCATCACTGCCTTCACCACGGTCGGCCTTGCCCATTCGCAGGCGATCCTGGCGTCGGGGCCGATCTTCGTCGCGCTCCTGTCCATGCCGCTGCTCGGCGAAAGGGTCGGCTGGCGGCGCTGGACGGCGATCAGCGTCGGGCTCTGCGGCGTCCTGATCATTCTCAACCCGGGCGGCGGCGGCTTCGACACGGGCGTCCTGCTGCCGCTGGTTTCCGCGCTCATGTTCGCGGTCTATGTCATCGCGACCCGCCTCGTCAGCCGGGACGACACCGCCTCGACGAGCTTCTTCTATATCGGCGTGGCCGGCGCGGCGGCGATTTCCCTCGTCGGCCCCTTCTTCTGGATGAACCTTACCCCGGGTGACTGGCTGTGGATGGGCCTGCTCTGCATCACCGGCATGTCGAGCCACTATTTCCTGATCCGCGCCTACGATCTGCTCGATGCCGCCGCCGTGCAGCCGCTCACCTATCTCCAGGTCGTGCTGGCGGCGATCATCGGCGTCGGCATCTTCGGCGAAACGTTGAACCTCAACATGGTGCTCGGCTCGGCCATCGTCGTCGGGGCCGGCATCTTCACCGTGTGGCGCGAGAGCGTGGTGGCACGCCGCCGGGCGGCGGAAAACCTGCCTGGAAAGCATACAGGAAAATAATCCTTTTTTCTTTACTCGGAAACCGTCCTTGGATATGCTTCCGGCCAGTCGGACCGGCACTGGCCGGCCCGTTGCCTTGGCAGGGTTTTTCAGCATGTTCTCCCACGACCGGATCTGGGCAGCGATCGACGCCCTTGCCGAGCGCAACCGGCTCTCGCCGTCCGGCCTTGCCCGCCGCGCCGGGCTCGACCCGACGTCCTTCAACAAATCGAAGCGGCAGGGCGCGGACGGCCGCCAGCGCTGGCCATCGACGGAATCGATCGCCAAGGTGCTCGACGCGACCGGCGCCTCGATCGACGAATTCTTCATGCTGGCCGACCCGGCACGCGACGCCGCCCTGCCGCAGGGCGCCTTTCCGCCGCAGACCGGCGCCATTCCCCTGCTCGGCTTCGCCCAGGCCGGTGCCGGCGGCTTCTTCGACGACGGCGGCTTTCCCGCCGGCCAAGGCTGGGACGTGGTGGAGTTTCCCGCCTCGCCGGACCGCAAGCCCGGCGTCTATGCGCTGGAGGTGCAGGGCGACAGCATGCTGCCGCTCTACCGCGACGGCGACGTGCTGATTGTCGAGCCGGGGGCGCAGGTGCGCCGCGGCGACCGGGTCGTGGTCAAGACCCGCGAGGGCGAGGTCATGGCCAAGGTGCTGCATCGCCAGACGCCGCGCACGATCGAGCTCGTCTCGCTCAATCCCGAGCATCCGAACCGCAATTTCGACATCGACGACGTCGACTGGATCGCCCGCATCATCTGGGCCAGCCAGTAGGGCGCATCAGCCGCCGTAGAGATTGACCGGGAAATAGCGCAGATAGATCTCCTGCAGGCGGCCGCTGCGCGAGAGCGCCAGCAGCGCATGGTCGATCGCGCCGGTGATCGTCGCGTCCTCCTTGCGGAACATGATGGTCAGCCCCTCGCCGAGGAACCGCTCCGACAGGTAGGGGCCGTCGAACAGGCGGCAGCAGCCGGCCGATTCCGAGCCGCTCGTCCAGAAGGCGAGCTGCATGCCATCCCCGAAGACCGCCTCCACCTTGCCGTCCTTGAGGCTCGCCAGCAGGGCGGCACGATCGGGAAAGGCCTCCGCCTGCACGCGCGGGAAAAAGGCCTTCAGCATCGCCTCATGCGCGCTCGCCGCAACGACGCCGACCCGCTTGCCATCGAGCGCCGCCGCGGTCTCGCCGGCGGGCGGCGCCTTCTTCGTCACCGCAAAGCGGGCCGGCAGGCGCATGAAGGGGCGCGAGAAGAGGAAGCGCTTGCGCAGCTCCGCGGTGACGGCGACGCCCGCGGCGACCGCCTCGCCATTGCCGTCGACCAGCGCCTTTTCCAGCTCCGGGAAGGTCACAGCCTGGATCTGGCATTTTTCGGTGAGTGCCAGCTCCCGGCAGATCTCCCGCACCAGGTCGACATGGAAGCCGGCGAGCTTGCCGGTCTGGTCGATGAAGTTGAACGGCGGGAAATCCACCGTGGTCAGGAAGCGCAGCCGCACGATGCCCGACAGATCGGGCCGCCCGATGCGCTCGCGCGTGTCGAACAGGATCGGCAGGTCGACCGGCGCGCGCTCCTGTGCCGCGACGCCCAGGGGCTTGGCCGCCGCCATCAACAGACAAAGCGCAAAAAGCCCATAAATTTTAAGAGGTGAATTTCCGGTGTGCCGCATTACAATCAACTTGGGGTTTAAAAGGGGTGCAGCCGCCTGCGCGGCTGCGGTGGCTGCATGCGACTGGCAGAATATCCCGACGACATCGGTTTCGCTACCGCAATCGGCATCCTGCCGGCACAGCTGCCGCCACCCCGCGACGACACCGTGCCGTCCCGCCTGATGACGGAAGCCCGGCTCTTCCGGCGCCTCGGCCTGCCCAAACCCCTCATCTCGACCATGCTGGTGCGTGCCAACCAGCACGGCACGTCGCTGGAAACGGAGCTTTTGGCGAGCGGTTCGATTTCGGAAGACATCTATTACGAGGCGCTGGCCGAACTCTTGGACATCCCCTTCCTCGACCGTCTGGATCCGGCCGAGGTCGAGGATCTTCCCGATGCCGATACACAGCTTGTCGATCCGACCGTGGTGCGGCTGCGCCATCCTTCCCGTCCGCCGACGACGGCGATCGTGCCGAGTGCCGAGCGGCTCGGCTATCTGGGCGAGCGGCTGGCACAGTCGCCTGGCTTGCGCACCATGATGGCGGCGACCACGCCCTCGGCCCTGAGGGCCGCGCTCTGGCAGGCCGGCCGGCACCGGCGGCTGCGCGACACGGTGGACGACCTCCACGCGACCATGCCGGAGGCGAGCGCCCGCATCACGCTGCGCGGGCGGCAGGGCTTTTATACCGGCGTCGCCGTGACGCTCCTCCTCGTGCTGGCCGTCGCCGCCCCCGTGCTGGCCGCGCTGGCATTGCACATCGTGCTGAGCCTGCTGTTCCTCGGCAGTTTCCTGATCCGCCTGATCGCCCTCATCGCCAAATGGCGGCGGGAGCGCCGGGCGCTGGTGCCGTCCCCGCCGCCCCGGCCGCGCCCGACCTATTCCATCTTCGTCGCGCTCTACCGGGAAGCGGCCGTCGTGCCGCAACTCATCGACACCCTGAACCGGATCGAATGGCCGGCGGCCCGGCTCGATATCAAGCTGATCTGCGAGGCGGACGACCAGGAAACGCTCGATGCGCTCGCCCTCACCCGCCTCGGCCGGCAGTACGAGATCGTCGAAGTGCCGCCCGGCCGGCCGCGCACCAAGCCGAAGGCGCTCACCTATGCGCTCGGCGCCGCGCGCGGCGACTACCTGGTGATCTACGACGCGGAAGACCGGGTCGATCCCATGCAGCTGGAAGAGGCGTGGCGGACCTTCGAGGCCGGCCCGCCGGATATCGCCTGCCTCCAGGCGCCGCTCGTCGTCACCAATGCACGGGAAGGCTGGCTCAGCGCGCTCTTCGCGCTCGAATATGCCGGCCTTTTCCGCGTGCTGCTGCCGCACCTTGCCGCCGCGCGCCTGCCCATGCCGCTCGGCGGCACGTCCAACCATTTTCGCACGCGCGTGCTCCAGCAGGCCGGCGGATGGGACCCCTACAATGTCACGGAGGATGCCGATCTCGGGCTCCGGCTCTACAGGCTCGGCTATCGCTGCGGCACGCTCACCCGGCCGACCTACGAGGAAGCGCCCGTGGGGCGTGACGCCTGGCTCGGCCAGCGCACGCGCTGGTTCAAGGGCTGGCTGCAGACCTGGCTGGTGCTGATGCGCCATCCCTCGCGCCTCGTCTCGGAGATGGGCCTCTGGCCGAGCGTCGTCTTCCAGGTGCTGATCGGCGGGCTCATCCTCTCCTCGCTCGCCCATCCGCTGATCCTCGCCTATCTCGGCCTCATCACCTGGTCGCTGTTCTCCCAATCCGCCTTCATGGTGGGACCGCTCGAATTCACCCTCTTTGCCATCGACATCGTCAACATCTTCGGCAGCTACGCGGTTTTCATCGCACTCGGGCGAGGCGGCATGACGGACAGGGAACAGGCCGCAGTGGGCAGGCACTGGGTGATGACGCCCGTCTACTGGCTGCTGCTGTCGGTCGCCGCCTGGCGCGCCGTGGGGGAGCTGCGCCACAATCCCTTCTTCTGGAACAAGACGACACACCGGCCGGTGCAGCCCCAGGCGGAAACGGGAGCCGGATAATTTTTCCGCTCTTACCAGCAAACGCAACAAAGCAACCCTTCATCCGGTCCTTCTCCCCAGGGAGGGACGGAGGGACCGGACGAAGGGGACGCCCCGACGCGGCCAGGAGCGTTTCGGCGCGATTGCGGACGCGGGACCGCTTCGCACTCTTGCCGGGATTGCCCTAGCGGCCGCCTTCCGTCCAGATCGCCACGTCGACGGGCGCAAGCTGCCGGTCGCCGACGAGGAAGGTCGCCTCCGCGCCGGCCGGCACGGCGGCGGGGGTGCTGCCATAGTTGAAGGCGAAGCGCAGCCGGCCGCGGCGGGCGATCCTGACGTCGCCGAGATCGGGCAGGCTCCCGACGCCGGCCCAGCCGAGCGTGTCGCCCATCAGCTTCGCCAGGAATTCGCCGCGCGGCAGCGTGCCGACATAGCGCGCGCGATCATTGCCGATGACCGCCGGGGAGCCGGGACGATGCTCGCCCTCGAAGGTGGCCAGCACCGTCTCGTTCGTGCGGATGAGCTCCCGCCAGCCGGTCACCGGGTGGCTCGCATTGCCGTAGAGCACCGGCTCGCTGTGGTAGTCCGGCAGGGACTCGACGCGCGTCACGCGGAAATCGAGGAGCTCGGCAAGCGGGCCGGGCGGCAGGTCGGCGGGGATGTGCATGTCGTGCGTCTTGCTGCCGCTGCGCGGACCGAACAGGACCTTGGCCTTCGACACCTTCAGCCGGGCAAGGAAGGCGGCATCCGGGATGACGAGGTCGGGCGCCAGCACGAGGCCGTAGCCTGAGAGATCGGAATGCTGGCCGATGAAATCGACATCCACGCCAAGGCGCGCGACGGCGGAATACCAGTCGAGCGCGATGGCCGAGGCGGCGTAGCCGCGCCCCTGCGGCAGGGCGCTGGTGGCGAAACGCGATTCGTAATCGAGCAGGATCGCGACGTCGGCCTTTTCCCGCACCTCGCCCTTCGGCAGCCACGCCATCTCCTCGGCAACCTGCGCCACCTCGAGATAGCCCTGGTCCACCTCGCTGTTCGGCAGCAGCAGACCGGCATGGAACTGCTCCTGCGCGAAGGGCGCCTGGCGCCAGCGGAAATAGGAAACCATGTCGACGCCATGCGCATAGGCGAGCCAGGTCCACAGCCGCACCATGCCGTCTGCCGGCGACTGATTGTGCGCCGCCCAGTTGACCGGGCCCGGCTGCTGTTCCATCACCCAGACCCGGCCGCGGCCGACGGCGCGGTAGAGGTCGTGGTTGAAGGCAGGCTGGTCGGGATCGCCGACGCGCAGATACCGCGCCTTCTCCTCCGCGCCGAGGCGGCCGTTGATCAGCCCGCCCATCGGATAGACATCCCAGGAGGCGATATCGATATCCTCGCCGACCTTGTAATGGTCGAAGTCGGTGTTCTGCGACATGAAATTGTGCGTGACCGGACGGCCCGGCGAATGCTGCCGGATGAGGTCCACCTGTGCCTTGTTGAAAGTCTTCACCTGGTCAGAAGAGAAGCGGAAATAATCGACGAGATGGGTCGGCGTCGGCTCTTCCACGAGGTTGTTCGGCAGGTCCACCTCGTCGAACGTGTTGTAGTGCATGCTCCAGAAGGTCGTGCCCCAGGCGCGGTTCATCGCCTCGACCGTGCCGTAGCGCGCGGCGAGCCATTGCCGGAAGGCCAGCTTCGCCTCGTCGGAATAGCTGTGGATCGTGTCATGGTCGCCGTATTCGTTGTCCGTCTGCCAGGCATGCACGAAGGGGTTTTCGCCATAGCGGCGCGCCATGGCCTCGGTGATGCGGGCCGCCTCCAGCCGGTAGCGGCGGCTGGAGAAACAATAGTGCCGGCGTGCGCCGAACTTGCGCACCACGCCGCGCGCATCGACCGGCAGGATATCCGGATAACGGTCGACCAGCCATTTCGGCGGGGCGGCCGTCGGCGTGCCGAGGATGACCTTGAGGCCGGCGCAGCCGAGCACCTCGATCGCCTCGTCCAGCCATTCCCAATGGAAGACGCCGGCCTGCGGCTCGATCTGAGACCAGGAGAACTCGCCGATGCGCACCCAGGCAAGGCCCAGCTCCACCATGCGGCGGGCGTCCTCGTCCCATTTCTCCCGCGGCCACTGCTCCGGATAGTAGCAGACGCCAAGCTCCAGCATGCCGGCCTCCGGCCGGGCAGCGTCGAAGCGGTTCTGTTTGGTGAGCGGCTTGTGCACCAGTATCGTCCTTCATTCTCCGCGGCGCCGGCCGGGCCGGTCCGCTTTCGTCACGATTGCAATATAAACGTTTATATCACCGTTCAAAATTCCGCCGGGCCGGGCGGCTACCAGAGCACCGTCCGGCCGTCATAGGCCCTGAAGCTTCCGGTCTCTGCCATCCTCGCGTCGTCGATAAGCCGCTTCAGCCCGAGGGCGCTTTCTGCCACCTCGACCGCCGCCTCCGTGCCGCCCATATCCGTCTTCACCCAGCCGGGATGCAGCGAGAGGACGGCGATGCCGTCGGACCGGAAATCCTGCGCCAGCTTGACCGTCGCCATGTTCAGCGCCGCCTTGGAGCAGCGATAGGCATAGTCGCCGTCCTCGTCGTCGATCGTGCCTTCCGCAAGCGAGCCGGCACGGCTGCCGATATTGGCGATCACCCGGCGCCTGCCGGCGAGGAGATTGGGCCTGAGCGCCCGGGCGACGAGCAGCGGGGCGAGCACGTTGATGCGCATGACCTCCAGAAAACCATGCGTTTCCAGCGAGGCAAGGCCGCCGGTATCGCCGCGGATCGCGGCATTGTTGATGACGATATCGATCGGCACGCCCGCCAGATGATCCCCGAGCGCGGCGATCGAGGCCGCGTCCGACACATCGAGCGGTGGGGCATCGCCTGTCCCCTGCCGCGTGCAGGCGATGACGCGGAAGCCGGCTGCCGCATAGAGATCGGCCAGCGCCCGGCCGAGGCCCCGCCCGGCACCGGTGACAAGCACCGTTCCTGTGTCAGCGGTGCTTGGTGTCATATTTCTTCTCGATGAGGCTGATGAGGCTTGCCGCCGCCAGCGTCAGCAGGATGTAGAGGATCGCCGCCGAGTTATAGGGCGCGAACGGCAGGAAGCTCGCCGACTGGAACTCCCGCATGCGCTGGGTGATGTCGCGGATCGACAGGATCGACAGCAGCGAAGTGTCCTTCAGGATGGCGATCAGCTCGTTGCCGAGCGGCGGGATGACGATGCGGAAGGCCTGCGGCAGGATGACGAGCCGCGCCGTCTGCCATCGGTTGAGGCCGAGGCTGCCCGCCGCCTCGATCTGCCCGGCCGGGATGGCGTTGATGCCCGAGCGGAAGATCTCCGCAAGATAGGCGGAATAGGCGATGGCCATGGCGACGATGCCGCGGATCAGGTTCGGCGGATCGAAGACGCCGGCCGTCGCATCCTTCAAGGCACCGGAAAGCGGCAGGCCGACATAGAGCACGATGACGAGCATCGGAATGCCGCGGATCGTATCGACGATGAATTCCGAGCCGATGGACAGCGGATGGCGGCGGTGCAGGAAACCGCCGAAGGTCAAGAGGCCCGCCACGATGGCGATGACGGCGAAGGTGATGCCGGCGGCGCGGTCGCGATCGTTCAGCGCCTCGACCTGCCAGAGGCGCGGCCAGTCGGCGGGTGCGGCCGCGGCAGGCAACAACGCGCCGCTGACATCCTCTTTTCTACTGATCGCCTCGATCGCCTGCTCGGG
The DNA here is from genome assembly GCF_050859155.1 of Shinella yambaruensis. Classification (NCBI taxonomy): domain Bacteria; kingdom Pseudomonadati; phylum Pseudomonadota; class Alphaproteobacteria; order Hyphomicrobiales; family Rhizobiaceae; genus Shinella; species Shinella yambaruensis. The sequence goes on along the minus strand of NZ_CP150638.1, from coordinate 163,314 downwards.
CGTGACGAAGGTCCGCACCGGCGTCTCGGTGGTCGGGCCGCCCTCGTACTGGCCGAAGCGCACGGCACCGATGAGGCCCGACGGGGTGCCGGTGATGATGCCCACCCTGCCCTCCAGCGTGCCGGCCAGCACGTAGTTGTCCCGCGGCTGCATCAGGAACCAGGCGGAGAGCGCGGCAAAGGCGAGTGTCATCGCCGCGAAGAAATAGAGGCTCCGGCGCGTATAGCGCAGCTTCAGGAGCCCCACCCAGACGAGACCGAGCATGGCCGCGAGGATATAGGCGGCGATGGCCGCGCGGATGGTCGTGGCAAGGCCCGAGGCGAAGGCGAGGTGGGCGAAGAGGAAGACGAAGACAAGACCGGCGCCATTGACGAGGCCGAGCAGCCAGGCGCCTGCCCGGCGCAGGCGGCTTTCCGCCGGAACCGGCGCGCGGCTGCCGGCGAAGGTGAGGCCGAGACCCGCGACGAGCAGCACGGCATAGATCGGCCAGAGCCAGGCCTCCACGCCGCGCACCATGAGGTCGGCCGCATCCGTCAGCTGGCGGGGCGTCGCGCCCTTGACGACGAGATCGGACTTGAAGGGATCGACACCGTTCGCGACGACCGAGGCGATGAAGGGATGGACGAGATCACCCGCGAGAATGGCGGCTGTCGCCAGAAGCCCGGCAAGGCCCACCGCCATCGTGAGGCGCGGCCGCGCCACCTTGCCGCGCGACAGGACGAGCACCGCAAAACCGGCGGAAAAGGCGGCCGCGAGCAGCAGGAAACCCGGCACGAAGGCGCCCGAACCCAATTCCACGCCCAGGATGGCGCGCAACGAGCGCTGGTAGTCCGCCGACGCGGCGAACAGGTAGACGATGAAGGGCAACGCGGCGAGGATCACCAGATTGCTGGGCCTCACGCTTCTGACGAACGACATTTCGGCCTCCGGCATCACGACATGCCGGAAGCGCCCGCACGGTGCTTCCGGCAAAACCTCTTACTTGAGGCCCCAATACTTGGCGATGAGCTGGTCGAGCGTGCCGTCGTCCTTGATCGCCTGCAGGCCCTCGTTGAAGGCCGCGACATTCTCGTCGCCCTTGCGGAAGACCAGGCCGAGCGGATCGGATTCGAGGTCCTTGATGGAGGCGACGAGTTCGCCGGCAAATTCCCGTTCATAGGCGGCGGCATTGGCGCCGTTGATCACGACGCCATCGACATCCTTGTTCTTCAGCGCGATGATGGCGGCGCTGAAGCTGTCATAGGCGATGACGTTCTCCTTGCCGACGACGCCTTCGGCAACCTGGGCGTCCGTCGTATTGGCCTGGGCGGAGAGCTTCCGGCCTTCGGCCTTGAATGTCTCCAGCGTGATGCCCTGGTCCTCGGCGCGCGTCAGCACCGCCTGGCTGTTGACGATATAGGGATCGGAGAAATCCATCGCCTTCTTGCGCTCGTCGGTGATCGAGACGCCCGAGGCCACGAGGTCGAAACTGCCCTGGTCGAGCGCGGCGAAGATGCCGTCCCAGCCGGTCGTCACGAATTCGGCCTGGCAGTTGATCTTGGCGCAGATGGCATTGACCACGTCGACATCGAAGCCGACGATCTGGCCGCTCGCCGGGTCCACGCTTTCCATCGGCGGCGACGTGGTGTCGGAGCCGACCTTCAGAAGCTTGCCGCCGAGATCGGCCGCATGCACGGCCCCTGTCGCGAAGACGGCAAGTGCAAGTGTTGCAACGAATTTTTTCATCTCTTCCTCCTCAACCGTCGGTGCCCGCCCCATGCGGAAGGCCCTCGACAAATCCCCTCACCGGGCAACGGCTCCATCCCCGGCATCTTCCTGCCGCAGGCGGACATGCTCCAGCCTTGGTGAAAGTGGTAACAAGGAATATAAACGTTTTCAAGATGAAATATAAACGTTTTTATTCTGCGAGCTCCGGATGAAGCCGCTCCCGGTATTTACGGGTCAGCGGCGTGCCGAGGAACGCTGCTGGCGCAAAATCGCGTCGCGTTCCTCTTCGAGGCCCTGGATGGCCTCGGCCTTGGCGAGGACCCGGTCGGCAAACTCCCTGGGAACACACACGAGGCCATCAAGACTGACGGCAACCATATCCCCAGGGGCTATGCGCACTCCCGCCACCGTTACGGGCGCGCCGACCGACACCGAATGAAACCGGCCCTTGCTTCGCAGCGGGGATGTGCCGCGGCACAGCACGGGAAGGGAGCCCGCCGCCAGGGCTTCGGCATCGCGCGTCGCGCCATGCAGCACGATCCCGTTCAATCCGTTGGCCTGTGCGCGCAACGAATGCCCCTCGCCCCAGGTCGCGATATCCGTGTTCCCGTCGGCGTCAATGACGAGGATGTCGCCGGGGCTGGCAAGGGAAAGCGCCGCCTCCCCCTGCCGCACCACGCCTGGCTGGCCGGGCTCGGCCAGGCCTTGCTTCACTGTGAAGGCCCGCCCGAAGGCGGTGCCTCCTGTACCACCGAGCAGACGGTAGCCGCCACCGGCATTCTGCGGCAGGCCGAGCTCGTCCATGGCATCGCTGATCTGCCCGACGCCGACGCCAGCGGCGATCGCCCGCTCGATGGCCGCCTTCATGCCGGCACCCTGGGCGCGGTCGCGGCGACGGACGCCTTCCTCGACACCGTCTCGAACCAGGCGGCAAGGGCCGGCCGGCCCTCGCGCCAGCCGGCCGCATCCGGCAGGCGGACGTCGAACCAGCCGAGCGCACAGACAAGCGCCACTTCGCCGATCGTCAGCGTCTCGGTGGCGAGATCCGCCGCCTCCTTCTCCGCCGCATCCAGTCCGTTCATGACCTTCAGAAGCTGCACCTTCTTCCAGTCGTCCCACCGCCTCTCTTCGGGGCGCAGCCCTTCGATGCGGACAAGCTGGCCGGCCTCCAGGATACCGTCGCCAAGGGCGTTGCGGCGCAGCGCCGCCCATCTCGCGGCACCGCTCGGGAAGAAGCAGGGGGCGCCGTCCAGGGCATCGAGATATTCGGCGACGACCGTCGAGCCGTAGAGGACGGTGCCGTCGTCGAGCGTCAGCGCCGGGATCTTCCCCAGCGGATTGACCGCGATGGCAAGGTCGAGCGGCTGGAGCGGGTTTACCGGCGCGGGCACGCGTTCGAGCCTGTCGGCCAACCCCTTCTCGTGCGCCACGATCATGACCTTGCGGACGAAGGGCGAAAGCCCGCCATAGAGAAGTTTCATCGCTTTTCTCCTGTCAACCCTGGAACCGCGGCTCGGGCAGGCCCTTGACGCCGACATCGAGACGGAAGAGCCCGCCGGCATCCGGCTCGGCCGCGCGCTGCTCTTCGCTGAGGCCCTGCCAGGCTGTGGTGACGTAAAGGACGTCGCGGCCGGGGCCGGCAAAGCCCGCGCAGGTGATGTTGGTGACGGGCATCTCGACGACGCGGTCGACCGTACCGTCCGGTGCGTAGCGAACGATGCGCTTGCCGGCGAACTCGCAGTTCCAGATGAAGCCCTCCGCGTCCACCGTCGAGCCGTCGGGGCGGCCGGGATTGGCCGTCAGGTCGGCGAAAACGCGGCGGTTCGAGATGACGCCGTCGTCAATGTCGAAATCGAAGGCCCACATCATGCGCTTCGGCGTATCGGCAAAATACATCGTCTTGTCGTCGGGGCTGAAGCAGACGCCGTTCGGGATGTTGATCCCGTCGAAGAATTTCTTGGCGGAGAAGTCCGTTCCGATGCGCCAGAAGTTGCCGTCGTCCTGGCGGACCTTGTCGTTCATGCTGCCGAGCCAGAAGCGGCCGCGGCGGTCGCACCGACCGTCGTTCAGGCGGTTGTCCGGCAGATCCTCCTCGGGATGAAAGATCTTTTCGCGCTCGCCGCCACCGGGGTCGAAGGCATAGAGGCCGTCGTCCTGCGCCAGGATCATGCCGCCGCTTTCCCGCAGCGCATAGCTGCCGAGCGCGCGGCCGCCGGTGAGGTAGACCTTGTGTTCGCCCGTCGCCGGGTCGAAGGACTGGACCCGCGGACGGCGGACGTCCATCCACCAGAGGAGATTGGTGCGGTCGCACCAGACCGGCACTTCGCCGACTTGGTCCCCGGATTTCACGACACATTCGATTTGCGTCATCGTTCTCTGCTGCTCCTTTGCATGTCGTTTCAAGGGGCGTCCGTTCGGACGCGGGAATCCGTGCGCCGGAAGGAAATCTCCGGTCGCCGTCCGCAGCGCGGACAAAGGCATTTTCGGGGGTGGCCGCGACGCGCCGGCGGGCGGCGCATCGCCATCCGGCGGCTCAGGCTTCTTCCGTGAAGACCTCCTCGCGCTTCTTTCGGAACTGGGGAAGGATGACGGTTGCCAACAGCAGCGCGGCGACCAGAAGCAGCACTGCGGAGACCGGCCGCGTCACGAAGGTCGTCGCATCGCCCTTGGCGAGAAGCAAGGCGCGCTTCAGGTTCGATTCCAGCATAGGCCCGAGAATGAAGCCGAGCAAAAGCGGCGCCGGCTCGCATTTCATGCGCATGAAAAGGTAGCCGACGAAACCGAAGACCGCCGCAGTCATGATCTCGAACGTCTGGTTCTGGATGCTGTAGAGTCCGATGACGCAGAAGACGAGGATGGCCGGATAGAGATAGCGGTAGGGTACCGAGATCAGCTTCACCCAGATGCCGACGAGCGGCAGGTTGAGCAGCACCAGCATGACATTGCCGACGAACATCGACGTGATGAGGCCCCAGAAGAGCACCGGCTGCTGGGTGATGACCTGCGGGCCGGGCGCGATGTTGTGGATCATCATGGCGCCCATCATCAGGGCCATGGTGCCGTTCGAGGGGATACCGAGCGTCAGCATGGGGATGAAGGAGGTCTGCGCCGCCGCATTGTTGGCGGCCTCCGGACCGGCGACGCCTTCGACCGCGCCATTGCCGAAACGCTCGGGGTGCCGGGAAACCTTCTTTTCCAGCGTATAGGCGGAGAAGGAGGCGAGCGCCGCGCCGCCACCCGGCAGAATGCCGAGGACGGAGCCGAGCAGCGTGCCGCGCGCCGCCGCCGGCGTCGCATCGCGAAAATCCTCCCGCGACGGCCACAGCCGCGTGATCCGGTGAAGGACCGGCGTGTTGCTGGTCTTCTCGCCGACATGGGCGATGATGTCGGCGAAGGCGAAGAGGCCCATGGCGACCGAAACGAACTCGATGCCGGTCGAAAGCTCCAGCGAGCCGAAGGTGAAGCGATAGGCGCCGCTGTTATTGTCGATGCCGACGCTGCCCAGAACGAGGCCGACGAGCACCATGCCAACCGCCTTCAGCAGCGAGCCGTGCGCCAGGATGACCGCCGCCACGAGACCGACGACCATCAGCGAGAAATATTCCGCGGGACCGAAGGACAGGGCGACATTCGCGAGGACAGGCGAAAAGCCCGCGACGAAGAAGGTCGAGACGGTGCCGGCGAAGACGGAGGCGAGCGCGGCGATGGCGAGCGCGGCGCCGGCGCGGCCGGCATTGGCCATCTTGTGCCCGTCGATGGCGGTGACGACCGAGGAGGCCTCGCCCGGCAGGTTGACGAGGATCGCCGTCGTCGAGCCGCCATATTGCGCGCCGTAGTAGATGCCGGCCAGCATAATGAGCGCGGACACGGGATCCAGCGCATAGGTGAGCGGCAGGAGCATGGAGATCGTCGCCAGCGGGCCGAGGCCCGGCAGGACGCCGATCGCCGTGCCGACGATAACGCCGACCAGGCAATAGAGAAGGTTCGCCGGCTGAAGGGATGTCGCAAAACCCGCCAGGAGATTGGTGAAAAGGTCCATCGTTCACATCCAGAAAGTAGGGATCCGCAGATCCAGCCCGACGATGAACAGCAGCCAGGCCATGACGGTCAGCGCGGCGGCGGAGACGAGCACGGCCGGAAGGCGGCTGTTGCGCGCCGCGAGCGCCGAGATCAGCACCAGCGCGGGAATGGCGACGAAAAGGCCGGCCGTCAGCAGCAGCGCTCCCGCCACGAGAATGGCCGCCGTGACCACGATGGCGGACCGCCATTCGAAGGGCGGCGCGGCCGGATGCCCGGCCCGCATCGCCTTGGCCGTCACGAGCAGCCCGACGACGACAAGAAGCACGCCCAGCGCCAGGGGAAACATGCCAGGCCCCATCTGGGCGCCGCGCCCGAGGGGATATCGCAGCGACTGCCAGGCGACGAACAACCCGAACAGCGCAAAGAATAATCCTGCCTGGCCATCGGCCGTGGCGTAAAATCTGGTCCTCATGGGTTCTCCTCCCGGACGCCGGCCTGGACCAGCGTCCTGATCGTCCTATTGCGCGGCGTCCGCGCGTCGTTTCGCCGAGGGCGCGAGCGGGCGCAGGAGCGCTGCCACGTCCGCGGCCTTTTCGAGGTCCTTCAACGCCTCGAAAGCTGCTTGCGCGACGCCGGCGTCCACGCCGCAGCTTTTGGCGCAATCGAGGAATTTGGTGTTGAGATCCGCCCAGCTCAACGGGCGCTTGGGATGGCCGGGCGCAGTGTCGACCCGGCGCATGACGGTACGACCGTCGGTGAGCCGAGCCTCGACGACGACAAAACCGCGCGTTCCGGCGCTCTTCCTGTTGTAGTCCGGGTCCTCCGCGCCGCACGCCTCGTCCTCGACGACCTCGATCCGGTCGTAGAGCGACCAGATCTCCGGCCGCAGCACGGCGGCGTCCTCGAAGGAGGCGATGGTCAGGTGACGGTCGAGCATGGCGACGGCGAGGCCATAGGGCATGCTGAACTTGCCTTCGAGACCGGTCCTCGGTCGGTTGAACCGCAAAGGCAGAAGTGCTCCGGGAACGACGCGGCAGGTCAGCTTTTCAAGCTGGCCGAGCAGCGGCCCGACCTCGCGCTCGATTTCCGCCACACCATCGATGGCGCGGTGCGTCGCATAGCAGGTCGGGAACTTCTTCAGCGCGATGCCGGGCGAGACGATCGTCCACGGGTTGCCGAGAAGCGGCAGGACCTTGCCGGCGTCGCTCTCCTCCGTGCCATAGGCCGAGAGATAACCGCCCTTGTCCTCCAGCGCCGAGAGCGAGGCGGTGAAGCCCGCGCGGACGAGGTCAACGGCGATGACCGCCGATTGCGCCGCCCAGCCGGAATGCAGCGGCTTGGTCATCGTGCCGAAATTGGCCTGGATGCCGGAGGCCGTCGAGGCGGCAAGACTCATCGCCATGCGCGTTTCGTCCACGGTGAGATCGAAGCGACGGGCGAGCGCCGCCACAGCGCAGAACAGCGCGATCGTACCGGTCGTGTGATAGCCGCGCTGATAGTGACGGATGCCGACGCCCTGCGAGAGCTTGGAGCCGACTTCGAGGCCGACGATATAGGCATCGACGAAGTCGCGGCCGGAGATCGGCGCATCGTAGCACTGGGCAATCAGCGCCGGCATGATGACGGCGGCGGGATGTCCCGGCATCATCGACAGGACATCGTCGAAATCGAGCGCCGCGCCGAACGTGCCGCCGACCAGCGCTGCTGCCGGTGCGCTGGCGGACGCATCCGTTCCGATCAGCGGCACGGCGCCCTGCCCCATGCGGGAAACATAGTCGAGCATGGGTCCGGCGACCTCGCTGCCGGCGCCCGACAGGATCACCGCGACCGTGTCGACGATGACGCGCTTGGCAAGTTCGACGGCATCCTCGCCGGCATCGGCGATATCCGCATTCTTCACAAACTCGGCAAGGCCGAGCGAAAGACTGGCACTCACGGGCATATCCTCTTGCTTGGAGCGTTTCCAACTCCTTGTCTCGGCACAATTGCGGACGCAAAGCCGCTCCGTACCCCTGCTGGAACCGCTCCAGTCCGCTCGTCGCCTATTGGGCGACGATGTTGGCATCCTTGATGACCTTGCCCCATTTCTCGGCGTCGGCATTGACGAGAGCCTTGAAGTCGGCCGGGGTGCTGCCGACGATCGTCGTCGCCGATTCAGCCCATTTGTCGATCAGCACCTTGTCCTTCAGCGCAACGTTGATCTCCGCGGACAGCTTGTCGACCACGTCGGAGGGCGTTCCCGCCGGCGTGAAAATCCCCCACCAGAGGCGCACGTCGATGCCGGGATAGGCTTCGGCAAGCGTCGGCACATCCGGCAGGATGGCAGCGCGGGTCGTGTCGGTCACGGCCAGAGCGTTGCTCTTGCCGTCCTTCACATAGGGCAACATGTTGACGACATTCGAGAAGCCGAGATCGACCTGGCCGGAAATCAGGTCGAGGCTCGCCTGGGCGATTCCGTCATAGGGCACGTGCACCAGCCTGATGCCCGCCGCAGCCTGGAAAAGCTCGGCCGCCAGATGCGCCGCGCTGCCCTGCCCGACCGAGGCATAGGTGATGGATTCCGGCTCGGCCTTCGCCTTCTCGACGAGCTGCGCAATCGTCGTGATGCCGGTCGAAGGATGGGCGGTTATGAGCATCGGGGTGAACCCGAGCTGGGTGACGGGCTCGAACGCCGTCAGCGTGTCGAAGGGCAGATCCGGCCGCAGGGCGCGGTTCATGGCGTGCGTGGCGACGCTGCCGACGAGGATCGTGTAGCCGTCCGCCTGCGCATTGGCGACGAACTGCGTCGCGACCACCCCATTGGCCCCGGGCTTGTTTTCGACCAGCACCGGCTGGCCCCAGGCCTTCGAAAGGTGTTCGCCGATGGCGCGGGCCAGGAGATCCGGCGGGCCGGCCGGCGGGAAGGGCACGACAATCGTCACCGGACGATCGGGAAAGCCTGCGGCCGCAGCCATAACGGGCGCAGCACCGGCAAGCGCGCCACTGGCCAATACGGCAAGGCCGAGGCGGGCAAAAGTGCGAATCAAGGTTCTGCGGGTGGTCATGTTTTCCTCCGTTCAGCGATCGGCTCCCATTTCCGATTTGGAGTTTGTGCCATTATTTGGGAAAAACATCAAGTTCTGAATGTTGCGATATTTTCTATTTTCTGTATGGTGCCTTCAAACAGCGGAAGGCATTGCAGACGATGGAAAAGGTGGCAGGGGAAAAAACCAGCATCGACCGGGCGTTTGAGATCCTCGATCTCCTGGACGAAAGCAGTCCGACGGTCTCGCCCGAGCAGATCGCAGAGACGCTCGACCTGTCGCGGTCCACGACCTATCGCTATCTGCGCGTGCTTTGTAATGCTGGCCTTCTCGTTCAGCTGAGCCGCGGCAACTATTCGCTCGGGCCGCGCATCGTCGAACTCGAACGCAAGATCCAGATCAGCGACCCGATGACCTCCGTCGGCAACCGGATCATGCCGGAACGCGCCCGCGCCGTGCCGGACAGCGTCATGATCCTATGCGGTTTGTGGGGCGACCGGGTGCTCTGCCTGCGCCAGGAAAACAGCGACCCGTCCGGCGAGGCGCCGCTCCGGCTCCTCAGAGCACGCGGCCTGCCTTTCTCCCTGTACAAGGGTGCCGCCTCGCTTGCGATCCTCGCCAATCTTCCATCGGCACGGATGAAGTCTCTCTTCCTGCGCAGCAGTTCGGACATCGCGGAAGCCGGCCTCGGCGACAATTGGACGGATTTCCGCCGGCGCATGACCGCCATCCGGAAGGCCGGCCATTGCATCACGGTCGGCACCTTCGAATCCGGCCTCGCCGCCATCGCGGCGCCGATCTTCAATGACGAAGGCGTCGTCATCGGCAGCCTGGCGCGCATCCTGAAGCGGTCCCATCCCGAATCCGACGACGACCTCGCCGCCGACGTCCGCGACGCCGCCCGGCAGTTTTCCGAGGAGCTTCAGGCGGGCATGGGCGCATCCTCCGCGCGCGACGCTGGAACCCTAGCCATCGAGGACGATGCCGCAATCCTCGGCAGTCTGGTGGAACACGTCTAGACTCTTGCTTTTGCCGCATTATCCGACGCCGAAGCGATTTCGCATCGGCTGGAAATGCTCCAGGCCCCGGATCGGATTGCGCCGCCCGGAGTCACAGGCGATGGAACTGGCAGCTACCTTTCCTTCAGGTGCCCAATGAACGTGCCGGCTTCGTAGCGCTGCCTGAACAGACCCTCTCCGGCCAGTGCCGGCACAAGCTTTTCCAGGACCATCCGCATCGACGTGACGGAACCGCCCGGCACGGCGATGAACCCGTCTATCGCCCCATCGGCCGTCCAGTCCCGGATTTCGGCGACCGCGTCCTCGACCGTGCCGACGATCTGCCAATGGGCGGACGCCATGACCTCCGGCAGGCGCAAAAGCTCGCCGACCGTAGGCTCGCCCTGAATGATCGCACGGCGCAAAAGCTCGCTGTGGGTGCGGCTGCGTGGCGCCTCCGGCGGGAGCGGCAGGTCCTTTGCGGCGATCCTCCTGTCGTCGGGCCAATCGGTGAGATCGAGGCCGGTCATCGCGCGGATGGAGGCAAGTGTTCGTGCGCGGTCGGCGCGGGCATGCGTCGCGGCGAACAGGTCGCGCGCCTCCGCGCGGCTATCGGCGAGATAAAGACTGAGGCCAGGCATGAGCAGGATATCGTCGGCCTTGCGGCCATGGCCCGCCGCCCTGCCGCGGAGGTCGCGGCGCAGGTCGATCGCCGCCTGCTTGTCCGGGGTCGAAGCGAAGACGGCGTCGGCGACCGACGCGGCGAAGTTCCGCCCTGCCGCCGATGCGCCGGCCTGGATGAGCGGGATGCGCGCCTTGCCGAAATCCGGCAATGTCAGGGGGCCCCTGACGCTCAGGTGCTTGCCGACATGCTCGATCGGCCTGACCCGCCCGGCATCGGCATAGACCCCGCTCGCGCGATCGGCCTTTATCGCGTCCGCCGGATAGCTCTGCCAGAGACGGCGCACGACCTCGGTGAATTCCGCCGCGCGCTCGTAGCGCTCCTCGGCGGAGGGCATTTCCGCAAGGCCGAAATTCTCGTTCCCATCGAGCGCCGTGACGATGTTCCAGCCCGCCCGGCCCTTGCTCAGCCAATGCAGCGACTGGATCTGCCGGGCCACGATATAGGGTGGAAGGAAGGTCGTGGAGACGGTCGAGAGCAGGCCGACATGCGTCGTCTCCCGCGCCAGCGCGGCAAGCAGGACCGTCGGGTCGAGGCTTGTGAAGCCCGGGCCGCTTTCCAGCATGTGCGGCGGCAGGAACAGCGTGTCGGGGCGGAACACGAAATCGAGATGCGCGGCCTCCGAACGCCGCGCGACATCGACATAATAATCGCTTGAGAGGATGCCTTCGACGCCACTGTCGGCACGGCGCCAGGCGTCCCCGCTGAGCCAGGTCGGGGCGAGCGACATGCCGATGTGAATTCTCCTGCAGGCATCCATGATCCACCACCCCGGGCCATCCCGCATTGCGGAAGCTATTCCAATTCTGTAATTGCTTCCTCTATTACTCCAGTTTAGCGTCGCGACAAGCGCTTCGGAACGGTTTCATGTCATCGCTCACATTGTCCAATCTCACGGCGTCCTATGGGCAAACGCCTGTCCTGATGCGGGTTTCCGCGGAATTCTCGCCCGGCCGGCTGACGGTGCTCGCGGGACCGAACGGTTGCGGCAAATCGACCCTTCTCAAGGCGGTCATGGGTTTCCTGCCGAAAATGCAGGGAGACATCATCCTGGACGGACAGCCCATCGGGCAAATCGGCCGGCGCAGGCTGGCAAGACGCATCGCCTATCTGCCGCAGGAGAGCTTCTGCCCGGACTACATGACGCTGGGAGAGCTCGTCGAGCTTGCCGGCTATTCCCGCTACGCGCTCGTCGGCGGCCCGTCCGATCGCGACCGGCAACTTTTCCGCGAGGCCCTGGAGACGGTCGGCCTGGCGGACAAGGCCCATCTTCAGGTGAACACGCTTTCGGGCGGGCAGCGCCAGCGCGCCTGGATCGCCATGGTGCTCGCGCAGGACACCGACATCATCCTGATGGACGAACCGGTCAATCATCTCGACGTGAAGTATCAGTACGCGGTTCTCGGCCTGGTGCGCGCACTGGTGCGGCAACACGGCAAGACGGTGATCATGGTGCTGCACGATCTCAACCTCGCCGCGACCTTCGCCGACGATATCGTTCTGATGAATGCCGGTCATATCCTGGCAACCGGACCGGTCAGCGCGACCATTACGAGCGAGAATATCGCCCGGGTTTTCGACCTCGACGCAGACATCTTCCCCCACGACGGCCGGCTTGTCTGCCTGCCCCGTCTTGCCCCTTCCGCATCGGCCTCGGCATGAGACGCCGCGCCCTTCTCCCGGCTGTGCTGTCGCTGCTGCTCCTGGCTGCGCTGGGATTGCACCTCTTCCTCGGCCGTGACGCGCCTCCCGTCACCGAGGCGCTGACGGCGCTGTCGCGCGGAGAGGCCGAGAGCTACGACCAGTCGGTCGTCCTCTTCCAGCGTCTGCCGCGCGCGCTGATCGCGATCTATACCGGCGCGATGACGGCGGCTGCCGGCTGCGTTCTCCAGGGGCTGGTGCGCAATCCGCTTGCCTCTCCATCAACCCTCGGCATCAATTCCGGTGCGACGCTCGCCGTCATCGCCGGGGTCTTCCTGCTCGATCTCGGTCTTGAGGCGCAGGGATTCGCCGCCCTCGTCGGTGCCGTCGGCGGTTTCCTTGCAAGCCTTGCCGTCACGCGGCTGGCGGGCAGGAACAACGACCCGCGTGGCCTGTCCCTCATCCTGTCGGGCGCGCTCGTGTCGATGCTCCTGGTCGGCACGACCAATGCGCTCATGCTGTCCGATCCCATGCGGCGCGCCGATTTCCTCAGCTGGGTCAGCGGCAACGTCAATCACGTCTACATCGACCGGCTATACGCCTTCTGGTGGATCGGCGTCCTTTGCCTGCTCATCCTCGGCGCGCTTTCCCGCGCCCTGACGCTCATCCTGCTCGGCTCGGAAAAGGCCGCATCCGCCGGGGTCAATGTCAGGCCCGTCTCGACGCTTGCCCTTGCCGCCGCCGTCGTCGGCGCGGGTTCGGCGGTCGCGATCTGCGGCCCTATCGGCTTCATCGGCCTCGTCGTGCCACATCTTGTCCGGCCGTTCGCCGGCGCGAATGTCGCCCTCGCCCTTCCCTGCTGCCTGCTGTCGGGGGCGGGCATCTGCCTTCTTGCCGATTTCGGCGCGCGAGAGGCTTTCCATCCCTATGTGCTGCACACGGGACTGGTCATGGACCTTCTTGGCGGGCTCGCCTTTGCGATGATCGTCAAGCGCTTCTATCTGTCACCTGCCGTGAGAGACCAGGCATGAGATCCGCGCGGGCCATCGACGGCAGGCGGGTGCTGCGCTTTTCCTGCGGGCTGGAAATCCGTGTCGGCAATCTCGCCGCCGCCGCGGCCCTGCTTGCCGGGGCGATCCTTCTGGCGCTCGTCTCGCTGGGCTCCGGCATAACGGAGACGGGCTTCCGCGAGTTTCTGCGATTCCTGGCGGGAGAGCCGGCTTCTGCCGATCAGGCCTATGCGCTCTGGACGGTCCGGCTGCCCCGCATCGTCATGGGTTTCATGGCGGGATGGGCCGTGGCGCTCGCCGGCGCCATGCTGCAGTCCATCACCCGCAATCCGCTTGCCGATCCGGGTCTCCTCGGCCTCAGCCAGGGCTCGATGACGACCATCATGCTGCTGCTGGTCTTCGTTCCGGCCGCACCGAAGGTTGCCGTCGCGCTGGCCGCCCTTGCAGGCGGGCTTGCCGTCGCGCTTTTGCTTCTTTGGCTGGTGGGTGGCGAACGGGCGAGCGGGCTCGCCATCCTGCTGATGGGCATTGCCGTCGAGACCTTTCTTTCCTCGGTCGGGTCCCTCCTCCTGCTCTATACCCCGCCGGAGACCTCGCTTGCCCTTGCCGACTGGATGGCGGGATCGCTTTTCCAGGCGAACTGGAACGCAATCGCGACCTTTGCCCCGCTGTTCTGCGCCAGCTTGCTCGGCCTCTTCCTGCTTGGGCGCGCCACAAGCGCCTACGACCTCGGAAACGAGTTCGCGATGGCCCTCGGCGAACCGGTGCGCCGGTCGCGTCCGCTTCTCCTGATCTTCGCGGTCCTTCTGTCTGCGTCAGCGGTGACGGCCGTCGGGCCGCTCACCTTCCTTGGCGTGCTCGCGCCGCAGCTCGCGGGTTTCCTGTCCCCTGCGACCGGGCGCGCCCGGCTCTTCCTCGCGGCGCTCACCGGGGGGATCCTGGTGGTTGCGGCCGACACGCTCGCTCGCTCGGTTGTTCGAGACCTGCCTCTTCCGATCGGCCTCGGCCTCACGCTGATCGGCGTTCCGCTTTTCATCCTCGCGCTGCGCCTTCAGGCGCTTCGCCGATTGCAGCTCCACTGAAAGGTTCGCCATGCGCTTTCCCACCCTCCTCGCCGCAATCCTCGCAGCAAGCTCGGCCCTGGCCGCGGACCGGACGGTCACGGACGACACGGGACGTTCGGTTGCGATTCCCGAGCAGCCTGCCCGCGTGGTCGTCATGCACGAGCCGCTGCTCGGCCTTCCGCTGATGGAACTCGGCGTCGACGTCGTCGGCAGCTACGGCCGCAAGGACGACGGCAGCTTCGTCACCCCGGTGGATTTCGTGGACACGGTCTTCGGACCTGGCCGCGTAAAGCCGCGCGGCATCGGGCCCGTCGGGCAGATCGACCTCGAAAAGCTCCGGGCACTCGCGCCCGACCTCATCGTCGGCATGGAACTCGATGTCGAGAAGGTCGAGCAGCTTTCCACCGTGGCTCCGGTCTATCTGCAGAATGTCAGCACCGGCAAGGCGCACGGTTTCAGCGTGGAGGAAGAACTCGCGAACGTCGTCGGACGAAAGGAAGCGTTCGCCGCGCGCCGATCCGCCTATGCCGCCCGGCTGGCGGCCGTTCGCAAGGCCCTGCCGGACGATGGAAAGAAGAAGACCTATCTAGCCGTGTTTCTGACCGACCAGCTCAATGCCCTCGGGGACATGTCCGGCGCGGTGCAGGCCCTCGAGGACCTCGGCTACACCCGCCTGTCGCTGGCTGCGGAAAAAGCGCCGGCCGGCCAGGGCGGCTCCATGCTGCTCGTGCCACTCGGCGCGGAGGCGTTCGGGCGCCTCAATCCCGATCTCCTGGTCCTGATGAATACCTATATGGGCGACGCGCGCGACGCACAGGGGACAAAGGCCGCGCTGGAGCGCATCGTTCCGGGGTGGGAACGGTTCCTGGCTCCGGCGAAGGAAGGACGTGTGCTCTATCTCGATTCCGCCAAGGTGGCGATGCCGACCATCGCGAGCGCCGAACACACGCTCGATGCAGTGGAAGCCTGGATCAAGCGGTAGACGGAAAGATCGACGGGAGAACGGGCGGGCCGGCTCCGGCTCGCCCGTTCCTGTTTCCAATCAGAACTTCACCCTGAGCCCGACGCCGTATTCACGCGGCTCCAGCATGGAGGCGACGATGCCGCCGGCCGTGCGATCGTCATACTTCCAGGTCGGCGCGCGCTCGTCGAATATGTTGTCGACATAGGCGTAGAGCTGCCAGTTCTCCTGCGGCTTGTAGGTCAGACGGGCGTTGGCGACCGTGTAGGAATCCACCCAGTAGGCGGGATAGTTCTCATCCGTTGAATAATAACCATCCGTATGCCGGACATCGGCGCTCAAGGTGACGTTTTCCGTGACGTCCCAGTCCACGCCGAGGCTCAACGTATAGCTCGGCGCCTTGCCGAACTCGTTGCCCTCGAAGGCCGCGCCAGCCGGATTCGTGAAGCGGCTGAGTTCCGTGTGCAGCAAACCGACCCCGGCGCGAATGCGCAGATTGTCGAGCGCCTCGTAGTCCGCGCTGACTTCCAGACCATAGGATTCCGCCTTGTCCGCATTGAGGACGATGCTGCCGAAGAGAACGCCGTTGAGATAGTCGGGCACGACGCGCTGCGAATTCTTGTGCCGCGTGTAGAAGGCGTTCGCATTCACCGTCAGACGGTCATCCAGCGTGCGGATGCGGGTGAACAGCTCGTAGTTCCAGAGCGTCTCGGGCTTGAAGGAATAATACTGCCCCGTCACGAAGCTGAGCCCCGCGCCACCGGGATTGTAGCCCCGGTTGACAAGGGCGCCGACCGTGACATCCGGCGTGATGTCGTAGGCGAGCGAGATCTTCGGCAGCAGGGCATCGAAACTTTCGTCGAAATCGAGGGCCTGGGTGCTGAAGCTGGAGGTGCCGAATCGCTGGACCCGGTCGTACTGGTAGCGCAGGCCGCCGGTCAGGGACCACTGTTCCGCAAAGCGCCATGTCGCCTCGGAGAAGAGGCCGAGGCTGTCCTTGGTATCGTCGAAATGGGACACGCCGCGCGTATAAAGCAGGTCTTCCGACGTGACGTGATTGTAGTAGATGCCGGCGACGCCACTGATGACGTCGTCTTCGCTGCCGAAGTTGATGCGCGTTTCGTTCGAGACGTCCTTGTAGTCCATCGTCGCCCCGCCGTTGGCGAAGGGCTCGGCGACGCGCTTGGTATGGCCGTCCGAATACTGGAACTGATTGCTCAGCTTGATGCCGGTCCCGAAATCATAGCTGAGGTCATGGATGCCGGTCCATGTGCGCGCCTCATAGGTCGGCATCGACAGGGTCGCACTGTTCAGGTCGTCATAGGGAAAGGACGCGGCCTCCGATGTCGGCCGGTTCGACCGCATGTGCGCTATCGTCAGCTTGGATTCGAGCCCCGGGATTTCCGCAGGCTGCCAGAGCAGCTTGAAGCGCCCGCTGAAGGCCTCGAAATCCGTATCGGTGTCGCCCTTGTTGTAGAGGGCATTGATATAGTCGATGAAGGTATCCCGGCCGCTGTAATCCAGCGAAAGTCGAGCCGCCAGCTCGTCCTCGATGATCGGACCCGACACGGCCACGGACGCCCGCTTGTTGTTGCCGCTGCCGTATTCAAGCTGCGCGGCGGCTTCGGGTGTGAAGGTCGGATCCTTTGTATTCACGATGATCGCGCCGGCGATGCTGTTTGCACCCTGCGTCGTCGTCTGCGGGCCGCGGAAGACCTCGATATTCTCGACATCCCAGACGCTCGTCGTTCCAAACACGGTTTCCCAGAAACCGAGATTGTGACCATCGAGATTGATCCTCGCACGCGGCACCGTACCACCGAAGAACGCACCCGAGCCGAAGTTGGACCCCTGTCCGTCCATCCCGCGGATGACCGGCGCACTGACCGTGTCATGATAAAGGACGTTCGGCGTGTCGCGCAGGAAATCGTCCACATGCGCGGCCTGGACTTTTTCTTCTATGTCTTCCGCCGTGATCACCACGACGGAGCTTGCCGTGCGCTGAATGCTGCGCGCGACCTTTTCACCCGTCACGACGATCGCCTGCAGTTCCGTCGCGCCGGAACTTTCCGCGGCATCCTGCGCCAGGGCCTGCGTTTCCACCAACGCGCAGAGCGCAGCCGCGCTCACGCCGTTCATCAGCCTGCAATATGTGCTCAGTTTCATCCCCGAACCCCAAACTTGACTCCATAAGTCAAGTTCCACATTACAGAATGAATTCCACAATTCAACAGCCGGGCACAGACAATATCCACGCCGCGCAAAACCGGCCCACCCTGTTGCCCGCGCGCAACGGCATGCCGCGGCTTCGCTGTCGTGGTTGATGAAACGGGGATCGGCCTCTATCGTGCGGCCGCACGGAGAGCCGCAGCCTGCGGCTGCTAGACTGGCGCAGCTATCGCGCCGAAAGGAACGACTTGCCCCAAAGCTCCTCTTCCGGCACTGCCGACGGGACACCAGCGGGAAAACGATCGGGAACCATTCAGTCCATCTCCATCGCTGCGCGCTTTCTCAATGCGCTCGCCAGCGCCGCCGGCCCCCTTTCGCTGAGCCTGCTTGCCCGAGAGACCGGCACCGGATTGTCGACTGCCCACCGCTACATGCAAAGCCTCATCAAGGAAGGACTTGCCGCGCAGGATCCGGCGACCGGACTTTATGATCTCGGTTCGACGGCGCTCAACATGGGCGTCAGCGCCCTGAAGCGGATCGAGCCGGTCGAGATCGCCGCGCGCCATATGAAGGAGCTGGCGCGCAAGCACGCGGTCAGCGGCGGGGTCGCGATCTGGACCGATCGCGGCCCGGTGCTGGTCCGCTGGTATCGCAGCGCGGATTTTTCGATCAGCTCGCTCGGGCTGGGCGATGTCCTTCCCATCGACAACACCGCCTGCGGGCTGATGTTTCAGGCGTTCCTTCCTCAGGAAATGATCAGGAAGGCCCGGCACCTGCAGCCTTCGCATTTCAGGGGCGCGGCGGCGAAAAAGGAACAGCTGGCCGCCATCCGCGCCGCCAATTGGGCCGAACTGACCAGCCACCTGCTTTCCGGCGTGACGGGGCAGGCAGCACCGGTCTTCGACGCGCAGAACGAGCTCGTATGCGTCGTGACGACCGTCACGGACCTCGGCCAGATGCGCGCGCCGGAAGACCGCGACGCTCTCCTGCACGCCGCACAAGCCGCCAACAAGGAGACGAACGGCGGATAGCGGCGCGGGCTCGGATCGACCGTGTCCCCCAAGCGCCAGGCTTGGTGGGCGCGCGTCTGAACAGACCACCGGGCTTTGCCAAGGCTCGCTCCGGCGATGGCGGCACAGCGTCTGCCAGCAACCGCCTTCAGGAGAAGGCACCGGAATGGGAAAACGGCATAGCCGTTGGATTCCAGCTGCAAATCCCAGTGAAACTCAGCGAGCAGGAACTGGAGCGGGTAGCGGGAATCGAACCCGCGCGTTCAGCTTGGGAAGCTGACAGGCTACCATTACATCATACCCGCAAGGCAGCGCGACGGCGCAGTCATTCAACAGTTCGCCGGGCGTGTCAAGCGAAGGCGCGGAGAAGCGCCGTCAATCCGTCCGATTTCCTTCTGGACGGCGATGCACCCTGGGCCGCCCCGTCCCGGGTGTGGCCGGCCGCGATTCCGCCATGGCAGGACAGGGCGCTATGACCGCCCTCGGCATCACGAAGGGCGATCCTATTCTTCAGTCCTTTGCCAGCCGATCGTCCGAGCGTTCGATCAGCTTGGGCATGATGAGGGTCTGCAGCGCCTCAGGCGCTTCGCCCTCCATGCGGCGCAGGATGTAGCTGCCGAGCAACTCGCTCGGCTCGTGGATGGGCAGGAAATAGGTGGTGATCGGCGGGGCGAAGTACTGGCTGACATTGAGGTCGTCGGTCGCGTTGATGACCGCATCTCGCCCGTGCACGAGGCCGCGGGCATGGAAGCCCGAGAAGGCGCCGAGCGCCGAGGCTTCGTTGGCGCAGATATAGGCGGTCGGCGGGTCCGGCAGGTCCGACATGAGGAGTACGTTCTCGCGGCCGAAGGCCGGGGTCAGGTGGCCATGCGCGACGAGGGCGGGGTCGAAGGCAAGCCCGGCCGTTTCGAGGGCGCGGCGGTAGGCGTCGAGGCGCGTGATGGCGTAGCTGAGCTGGGCCATCGGATTGATGAGCGCGATGCGGCGGTGGCCGCGCTCGGCAAGGCGCGCCACCGAATGGCGGATCATCTGCTCGTTGTCGGCATCGACATAGGCATGGGGCGCATTGTGGATCGTCGTGCCATAGGTGACGAAGGGAAAATCCGCATCCTGCATGATGCGCACGCGCGGATCGTCCGCCCGCGTGCCCGAGACGATGATGCCATCGGCCTTTTTCAGCGAGACGATCTGCCGGATGGTCGCAAGGCTTTCCTCGAAATTGCGCACGGCATAGAGCGAGACGCGGTAGGGGCTTTCCTCCAGCGCCCAGGAGATGCCGCTGAGAAGCTGGGCGTATTCCACGCCCTCCCACTCGTTCTGCTTGGGGCCGGGCGCGGTCATGATGGCGGCGACCTGGTAGGTCTTTCCGGTGCGCAGCTGCACGCCATGCATGTTGAGCTGGTAGCCGACGCGCTCGGCGGCGGCGACGACGATGGCGCGGGTTTCCGGGCGCACCTGCGGGCTGTCGTTCAGCGCCTTCGATACGGTGGCGATCGAAAGCCCGGTTTCCTGCGCGATGGTCTTGATCGTCGGTCTGTGCATCGCGTCTCGGCTCGCTACGGCTGGTCCTGGCTGAGGGAGGCGGCGAGGAGCATATAGGCGGCGGATGTCCAGGCGAAAGCCCGGTCCCGCAAGCCCCTCCCCGACCGGGCATCGAAGTTCTCGGCCATACCGTTTTTGGCGGCAAGAGAACAGAACTTTTCCGCGATCGTCCTGGCAAGCTCCATTTCCCCCTGCCGGCGAAGGCCATCCCAGAGGAGCAGCGTCGTCGGCGCCCAGATCGGCCCGCGCCAATAGCCGTCATCCTCGTAGAACGGGCTTTGCGGGCTTTCCGTCGCAGGACCCCATTCGGTGATGAAGCCGCCGTCCGTTAGCCGGGCAACGAGTTTTTGCACCATGTCGCGTGGCAGGCGGTCACCCAGAAGGAGCGGCATGAACTGGATGAGGTTCCGGTCGGGCAATATGCGCGCCGGGTCGTTGGCAAGCCGGGCACAAAACGTTTCGCCCGTCCACAGGAGTTCGACCAGCAGGTTTTGCAGGTCCTCCGCCTTTGCCCGCCATTCGGCGGCACGGACAGGATCGTCCTCCAGAAGGGTGGCGAGCGTGTCGCAGGCGAGGATCAGGAAGGTCGGAAGGTCGGGCGAGACGACGGGACCGCCCTCGGCGAAGAAGGTGGCGTTGTCCCAGCCGCTGTCGTTGCCGTGGAAATAGCCCGGCAGTGTTTTATCATCGGCGCGGGCGTGGGTGAGCCAGTAGTCGACCTGCCTGCCGATTTTTTCGCAGAGATAGGTCTTGCGGTCGGGCGTCAGGAATCCGGGATGATCGGCCTCGATCAGCGAGACGGCCCAGCCGTGCACCGGCGGCTTGGTGAAGGCGAAGAGCACGTCGTGGTCGTTGATATAGTCCGGCAAGAGGCCGGAGGCGTCCTGGTGATCGAAGATGACGGCGAGCTGGTCGAAGGCGAGGTCCGCATCGACACAGGCGACGCCGAGGGCGGAAAAGGCATTGTCCCAGCTCCAGATGTTGATCATGTGGTTCTTGGACATGTAGATCGCCGGGCGTGTCAGCGCGCCGCCGGCCGGAACGCCATTCGCCCAGAGCAGGTAGCTGGCAAGGCGCTGGGCCTCCTCCTGCCCGGCAAGGGCCTTTGGCATGCGCGCGTGCCAGGCGGAAAAATCCGCCGATACGCCCGCCAGCGCATCGGCGTAGTGGCCCGGATGCACCGCGGACGGTACCGTGCGGAAAAAATCGACGCTGGCCTCGAAGGCCTTGCCGGAAAAGGCGAAGCTGACCTTTTCCGAATGGTCCCGCTGCCATGCACCCGTGACGTCGAGCGTGCCGGCAACGGTGCGCGGGATGAACTTGACGTTTTCGACGGCTGCGACGAGGCACTGTTCGCCCTGCGGCGTGCGATAGACGTAGTCGTAGCGCGAGCCTTCCAGGTGGAAGCGCACACCGGCCTCCCGGCCGCGCAGATGGAGGCACTCGCCCTCGCCGATGGCGAAGGCGATTTCGCCCTTGCCGATGCGGGCGATGAGCTGTTCCGGCGCAAGCTCGAAGGCGGGCGTCGCCCGGTTGCCGGCTTCGTCGAGAAATTCCACGCGGCAGAGCCGGCCGAGCGAGGGACGCTCGTCGCCGCCGGCGACGAAGCGGAGATAGAGGGCGCGTATCCCCTCCCCGCCCGGCACCGTCATCATCGACAGGGTGAGGAAGCGGCCCCGCCTGCTGAACGGGATATGGTCGATGTCGAACAGCATCGTCATCCCTTGACCGAGGAGCCGACGGCACCGTCCATGATGTAGCGCTGCGCCAGGAAGAACAGCGCCAGCGGCGGCAGGCAGAGCACGACGGTGATCGCGGCGATCGACGTCACGTCCACCTCATGCAGGCCCTTGAACATGGAGAGGCCGAGGGTAAGCGTGTACATGGACTGGTCGTTGAGGAAGATCAGCGGGCCGAGATAGTCGTTCCAGGCATTCATGAAATGGAAGGTGCCGACCAGCACCAGCGCCGGCATCATCAGCGGCAGGTGGATGCGCCAGTAGATGTCGAAGGCGTTCGCCCCGTCCATGCGCGCGGCCTCGTCGATCTCGACCGGCACCGTCATGATGTACTGGCGCAACAGGAAGACGAAGAAGGCATCGGCGAAATAGGCGGGCACGATGAGCGGCTTCAGCGTGTTGATCCAGCCGAGCAGGTTGAACTCCATATAGAGCGGAATCATCTTCACGTCCCACGGGATCATCATGGTGGCGAGCAGCAGGATGAACAGCGGATCGCGGCCGGGGAAGCGGAACCGGGCGAAGCCGTAGGCGACGAGAGACGAGGAGATGAGCTGGCCGATGGTCGAGAAGACCACGACGATCAGCGAATTTGTCAGGTAGGTGCCGAAGGGCTGCTTGTTCCAGGCGATGGCGAAGTTTTCGAAGTGCCATTCGGAGGGCCAGAAGACCGGCGGGAACCGGTAGAGGTCGGCCTGGCTTTTGATGGCCGTCATGAAGGTCCAGTAGAAGGGCGCGATGAAGAGCGCCGAGAGCAGGACAAGGGCGGAATAGAGCAGCGTCTTACGCATTGCGGTCGCCTCCCTTCACCTCGCCCTCGTAATAGACCCAGGCGGAGGACCAGCGCATGACGAGCAGGCTCAGCACCAGCACGATGAGGAACATCACCCAGGAGCCGGCGGCGGCATAGCCCATGTCGAAATACTTGAAGGCGTTGTCGTAGATGTACATGGCGAAGAAATAGGTGGAGCCGAGCGGGCCGCCCTTGGTCATCAGGAGAGCGATCGTCAGTTGCTGGAAGGCGGCGATGATCGAGGTGATGAAGGTGAAGAGCAGCATGGGGCCGAGCATCGGCAGGGTGATGAACAGCATCTGCGCCCAGCCCGGCACGCCGGAGACGGTCGCCGCCTCGTAGAGTTCCTTCGGGATGGCCTTGAGGCCCGTCAGCAGGATCAGCATGGTTCCGCCGAAGCCCCAGAGGCTGGCGATGATGATGGCGACGATGGCAAGGCCGGGATCGCCGAGCCAGTTCGGCCCGTCCACGCCGACGAGCGACAGCATGAAGTTCAGGAGACCGTATTCGCGGCTGTAGATCCAGCTCCAGATCGTCACCAGCGCGACGCCGGAAATGACGCTCGGCAGATAGAAGGCCGTGCGGAAGAAGCCGCTGGCAAAGGTCGCGTGATGCAGCATCAGCGCGATGAGGAAGGACATGACGATGTTGAAGGGCACGTAGATCGCGGCGAATTTCACCGTGATCCAGAGGCTTTCCCAGAACTGCGGATCGTCGAGCAGCATCGTGCGGTAATTGTCGAAACCGACGAAGGTGCGCTCGCCGACGACCGGCCAGTCATGAAAGCTCATGGTGAGCGAGAAGAGCAGCGGGCCGAGGGTGAAGAACAGGAAACCCAGGATCCACGGGGAGATGAAGAGATAGGCCGTCAGGTGGCGCGAAAAGGCGGATCGCCGTTTCTGCACGACCGTGGGCGCGGTGGCTGCGATGGTCACGTTTCACTCCCCCAAGACTTCGCCTGGAACGAAAAGGGTGGCTTGCCCCCTCCTCCCCGGCGGGGAGAAGGGGGACAGCGGCAAGGCCGCCTATTTCAGGAAGCGTTGCGAGCGCTTCACGGCATCGTCGAGATGCGCCTTGGCATTGCCCTGGTCGATCATCGTCGCCTCGATGGCGCGGGCGAGATTGTCCTGCACCTTGCCCCAGTTCCGGTTCTTCAGGAATGCATGGGTCTCGATATCGGAGGTCGCGAGGATGTCGAAGAACGGCTTGTAGACCGGGTCGCTGGTCATGCCCTTCTCCTCCGCAACGCTGGTGCGGACCGGAAGGTCGTTGGTGCGCATGGCGACCGCCTCCGGCGAGGAGAAGAACTTGACGAATTCCCAGGCAAGGTCCGGCTGCTTGGCATCCTTGGCGATCGACATGGCCGAAACGCCGAGCGCCGAATGGGCCGGCTTGTCGCCGAACTTCGGCAGCGGCGCGACGCCGTAGCCAAAGCCCGCGGCATCGATGCCCGCCTTCGACCACATAGCGCTCTGGAATATGGCGATCTTGCCGCCCTTGAAGAGCGTATCGCCGGACGTGTCATCGCCGAGATGCAGCGTGGCGGCCTCTTCCTTCCTGGCCATGTCGCCGAACATGTCGAGGACCTCCGCGGCCGCATCGCTGTTCATGTAGCCGTCGATCGTCTTGCCGTCGTCGGAGATGTATTTCGTGCCGTTCGACCAGAGGAATTGCTCGAAATCATAGGGGTCCGGCTTGGCATCGACCGCAAAGCCGTAGACCTTGTTGTCCTTGTCGCGGAATTTCGCGGCCTTGGCGCGCAGGTCGTCCCAGGTCCAGCCCTCCTTCGGCTCCTCGACACCCGCGGCCTTGAACATGTCCTTGTTGTAGAACACGACCTGGGTGGTGAAGCCCGACGGCATGCCGTAGGTCTTGCCCTCGACGCGCGTCGTGTTCATCAGGCCTTGCGGAATGTCGTCCGGCTTGATCTCGGCGGCGTCCCTGGCGATCAGGTCGTCGAGCGGCATCAGCGACGTGTAGTATTGCGGGAAGTTCCACATATACATGACGTCGGGCGGGCTGCCCGCGCCGAAGGCGGCGACGAGCTTCTGGTCGTAGCCGTCGGCATAGGGCTCGACCTGCACCTTCACGCCCGGATGCTTCTCCTCGAATTGCTTCGCGATCGCCTGCTGGATGGCGAGGCTCTCGTCGGAATCCCAGGTGGCGAAGCGCAGCACCTCTTCGGCGCGCGCCGAGACGCTGCCCGCCAGCAGGAAGGCGGCCAGCGAGCCGGCGATGACTGTCGTGTTCTTCCTCATTCCCATTTCCTCCTTTGACGGGTCAGGCGACCCGCTTGCCCTTCTCGTTGACGATGAGCGCCTCGGTCTCCGCATCGAGGCGGCGGCGCACCGCCCGGCCTTCCGCGTCGAACAGGTAGCAATGCGGCGCGGGCAGCCTCAGATGGACCGTCTCGCCATTCGCGACCGGATGCGTGCCGCGCACCACCGCCGTCATGTCGCGGCCATCCTCGAGGCTGAGATGGACATGGCTTTCCGTACCGAGCCGTTCGACGAGGCGGACGATGCCTGTCAGTTCCCCTTCGCCGGGCGGGACGATCTCGATCCTGTCCGGCCGGACGCCGAGGGTAACCTTGCCGTCAATCCTCGGCGCGGCTTCCGCCTCGAAGACGACCGGCCGTTTCAGGCCACCGCCCGCCAGCGTGATGTGCACGCCTTCCTGCGCCGCGACCTCCGCCTCCACGAAATTCATGCGCGGCGAACCGATGAAACCGGCGACGAAGAGGTTGGCGGGCTGATAGAACAGCTCCAGCGGTGTGCCGAACTGGCTGACCTTGCCCTTGTCGAGCACGACCACGCAGTCGGAGAGCGTCATCGCCTCGACCTGGTCGTGGGTCACGTAGATCATGGTCGCGCCGAGGCGGGCGTGCAGGGCGGCAAGCTCGACGCGCATGGTGACGCGCAGGCCCGCGTCGAGGTTCGACAGCGGCTCGTCGAGCAGGAAAAGTTTCGGCTCGCGCACGATGGCGCGGCCGATGGCGACGCGCTGGCGCTGGCCGCCCGAGAGCTGGCGCGGCTTGCGGGCAAGCAATTCCTTGATGCGCAGGATGTCCGCGGCGCTTTCGACACGGCGGTCGATCTCGTCACGCTTCATGCCGTTCAGCGCCAGGCCGAAGGAGAGGTTCTTGCGCACGTTCATGTGCGGGTAGAGCGCATAGTTCTGGAAGACCATGGCGATGTCGCGCCTGGCGGAAGGCACATGGGTGATATCGCGGTCGCCGAGGCGGATGGCGCCGCCGTCCAGTTCCTCCAGGCCGGCGATGGAGCGCAGCAGCGTGCTCTTGCCGCAGCCGGAGGGGCCGAGGAAGCAGACGAATTCACCATCGGCGATATCGAGGTCGATGCCCTTCAGCACCTCCAGAGCGCCAAAACCCTTGCGGAGATTCTCGATGCGGATCGATGCCAACGACGTCCTCCCTGTCGGCGAAACGTCCGGGCTCCCAGCCCTTGTTAAACGTTTATATCATAATAAAAACGTTTAACTTCATTTGTAAAGCGGAAAATGAAACGAACGAAACTCCCCGCCGGAGCCTATCGCCACGACAGGGAACCGGCCGCGATGCAGCCGGCGCACGCCCTTGCGGGAGCAGCGTCATCCGGCGCGGAAATGTTTCGACAGCTTCAGGCCCTGTGCCTGATAGTTGGAGCCAAGGCCGGAGCCGTAGAGCCCCTCGGGTGCGTCGAGCATGTGCTCGTAGACGAGGCGGCCGACGATCTGGCCGTGCTCGAGGATGAAGGGCACCTCGTGGCTGCGCACCTCCAGGACGGCGCGGCTGCCGGAGCCGCCGGCCGGGGCATGGCCGAAGCCGGGATCGAAGAAGCCGGCATAGTGCACGCGGAACTCGCCGACGAGCGGATCGAAGGGCGTCATCTCGGCGGCATAGAGCGGCGGGACGTGCACGGCCTCGCGGGAGACGAGGATATAGAACTCGTCGGGATCGAGGATCAGTTCGTTGCGGCCGCGGCTGAACAGCGGCTCCCAGAAATCGAAGATGTCGTGCTGGTTCTTGCGGTCGACATCGACGACGGAGGTGTGGTGCTTGCCGCGATAGCCGATCAGCCCGTCCGGGCCGGTGCCCTTGAGGTCGATGGAAAGCGCGATGCCGCCGCCGGAGACGTTCGGCGTCTCGCTGGCGACGAGCGTATCCGTGCCGTGGAGGGCGAGCAGTTCGCCTTCGCCGAGCAGGGCATTGCCCTTGCGGAAACGGATTTGCGACAGGCGCGAGCCGCGGCGCACGACGATCGGGAAGGTGCGCGGCGAGATTTCGAGATAGAGCGGGCCGGAATAGCCGGCGGGGATCTTGTCGAATTCCTGCGCACGATCGGTGATGACGCGGGTGAAGATATCCAGGCGGCCGGTGGAGCTCTTCGGGTTGGCCGACGCCGCCAGCTCCGCCGGCAGGTCCAGGCTCTCCATCAGCGGCACGATGTAGACGCAGCCCGTCTCCAGCACCGCGCCCTGCGTGAGGTCGATGACATGCAGCTGCAGGCGGTCGAGCTTGTCGGCAACGAGGTGGGACGGCCCCGGCAGGAAGCTTGCCCGCACACGGAAGGCTTTCGCACCGAGCCGCAGGTCGAGGCTGGCCGGCTGGATCTGGTCGTCATCCAGCACCGTTTCGCTCGCCAGCCTGCCGCTGTCGAACAGGCCGCGAATGGCGTTGTCCGCCAGAATGCCCGTGCTGCGTGTCGCAGAACCACCCATCGTCATACCGTCCCGTCAGAGCAGCGGGCCGGATGGTCCGGCCGTCTGCTTTTCGTATCGCTTCTTCCGAAAACCGATGCCCACGTTTCGGAACAATACCCGGAAGGCCCGCACAAAACCAAAAGCCGCCAATTGACGCAAGCGCGGGGGCGCAGTATTAGCAGATTATCCCGTGGTGATTTGGCCGGCCGGCTTGCAGCCACGTAAAACAAGTAGCTAAAAAGGCCGGGTTCGAAACCGGCCTGCTTTTGCGGCCGGTTTTTTTGTTTGAAGGCGACGATCACATGAGCAAGTCCTGGCGCCCCGCCACCCAACTCGTTCACGGCGGAACCACCCGCTCCCAGCACGGCGAAACCGCAGAGGCAATCTTCCTGACGCAAGGCTTCGTCTACGACACCTCGGCGGCGGCCGAAGCCCGCTTCAAGGGCGAGACGGACGGTTTTATTTACGCCCGATACGGCAGCCCGACCAACGACATGTTCGAAAAGCGCATGTGCATGCTGGAAGGCGCCGAGGATGCGCGTGCCACCGCATCCGGCATGGCCGCCGTCTCCGCCGCGATCCTCTGCCAGCTCAAGGCCGGCGACCATATCGTCGCTGCCCGCGCGCTCTTCGGCTCCTGCCGCTGGGTGGTCGAGACGCTCGCGCCGAAATACGGCATCGAATGCACGCTGATCGACGGCCGCGACCTCTCCAACTGGGAAAAGGCGATCCGGAAGAACACCAAGGTCTTCTTCCTCGAAAGCCCGACAAACCCGACGCTGGAAGTGATCGACATCGCCGGCGTCGCACGGCTCGCCAACCAGATCGGCGCCAAGGTCGTCGTCGACAACGTCTTCGCGACGCCGCTCTTCCAGAAGCCGCTGGAGCTCGGCGCGCATGTCGTCGTCTATTCGGCGACGAAGCATATCGACGGCCAGGGCCGCTGCCTCGGCGGCGTGGTGCTGTCGGACAAGGCGTGGATCGACGAGAACCTGCACGACTATTTCCGCCACACGGGCCCGGCCATGTCGCCGTTCAACGCCTGGACGCTGCTGAAGGGCATCGAGACGCTGCCGCTGCGCGTCAAGCAGCAGACGGAGAATGCCAGCCGCATCGCGGACTTCCTCGCCGACCGGACGGAGGTCGCCCGCGTGATCTATCCGGGTCGCAAGGACCATCCGCAGGCCGATATCATCTCCAAGCAGATGTCGGGCGGCTCGACGCTCGTCTGCTTCGAGCTGAAGGGCGGCAAGGACGCGGCTTTTGCGCTGCAGGACGCGCTTGAGGTGGTGAAGATCTCCAACAATCTCGGCGATGCCAAGAGCCTCATCACCCATCCGGCAACGACGACGCACAAGAACCTGACGGACGAGGCACGCGCCGAGCTCGGCATTTCGGCCGGCACCGTGCGCTTTTCGGCCGGCATAGAGGACAGCGAAGACCTCATCGAGGATTTTGCCCGCGCGCTCTCCAGGATCAGGGCCTGAGCCCTTCGCCCCATCGCTGGACAAATGCGGAAGCACCGGCCGAGGAGGCCGGTGCTTTCTTTGCTTATCCTTGACGAAACCACATTCGTGTAGAATAGCAGAAGCTAATCAGTTCAAGGCTTGCCCATGTATCGTGCGCTGACCCGCGACATCGAAGTGACCGTAGAGCCGTACTATCTGGCCGACCAGTCCGATCCCGACGACAGCCGCTATGTGTGGGGATACCGGGTGGTCATCGCGAACCATTCCGACGTCGCCGTGCGGCTGATGACACGCTACTGGCACATTACCGACCAGAACGGCCAGGTCGACGAGGTGAACGGCCATGGCGTGATCGGCGAGCAGCCGGTGCTGCGCCCCGGCGACACCTACGAATATTCCTCCGGCTGCCCGCTCGAAACGCCCTCGGGCATCATGTTCGGCCGCTATCGCATGGAAGCGGAAAACGGTGAGGCGTTCGATGTGGCGATACCGGCCTTTTCGCTGGATACGCCGGGGCAGGCGCGCACGCTGAACTAGGCGCGGAGAAGATCGCCCCTCATCCGGCCTGCCGGCCACCTTCTCCCCGCAGGCGGGGAGAAGGGACCAAGCCGCCTTGTTTTCCTGAAATCAAGACCGTGAATAAAGGATGAAACTTCGCATCCTTCCCTTCTCCCCGCTTGCGGGGAGAAGGTGGCGGCAGCCGGATGAGGGGCGAGCGTCCCTACTGCGGCAGGACTTCCGCCGCCTCGAAGCGGTAGGTCGTCGAGCAGAACTCGCAGGTGACCGCGATCTCGCCCTTGTCGTCCGCCGTGTGCGCGATCTCCTCCGCGCTGAGACCGGAAAGAACGCCCTTCAGCTTCTCGCGCGAACAGGAGCAGCGGTCGAAGACCTGCTGCGGCTGGTAGACGCGCACGCCCCGCTCGTGGAAGAGGCGGAACAGGAGCCGTTCGGTGCCGACATTGGGATCCGTCAGCTCGTCGGCATCGATCGTCTCGACCATGGCTTTGGCTTCGGCCCAGTTGTCATCATCGGCGATCTTGTGGCCGGCTTCCTCGCCGTCGCCGCCCGGAAGGTCCGCCTGGCGCATGCGCTCCGGCGCCTGCGGCAGGAACTGCGCGACCATGCCGCCCGCACGCCAGCGATGGCGCGCCTTGCCGGCGGCATCGCGGTCGTAGAGCTCGGCGACGCCGAGGCGCACCTTGGTCGGGATCTGCTCCGACTGGCGGAAATAGACGCCGGCGATCTCTTCCAGCGTATGGCCGTCGAGCGGCACGATGCCCTGGTAGCGCTGGGTATGGGCGCCCTGGTCGATGGTGAAGGCGAGGATGCCCTTGCCCAGAAGCTCGTGCGGCTCCGTCGCGCCGACCGAAATCGCGGCGTCGAGCGCGGCCTGGTCGAAGCGAGCATAGGCGCGCACGTTCTCCGGCGCGGCGAAATCGGCCACCAGCAGGTCGACGGGGCCGTCGCCCTTGGTCTGGACGATCAGCTTGCCCTCGAACTTCAGCGAGGTGCCGAGCAGCACGGTCAGCGTGATCGCCTCGGCGAGCAGCCGGGCAACGGGCGCGGGATAGTCGTGCCGGCCGAGAATGCCGTCGAGCATCGGGCCGAGCTGCACGGCGCGGCCGCGCACGTCGAGACCCTCCACCTGGAACGGCAGGACATGATCATCGCCGGCAAAGCCGGGTTCACCGAGTTTCAGGGCATTTTCCGCCATCATCATCATTCTGCTCCTTGCACGCTTCGGCGCCGCCGAGGCCATGGGCCCGGCCTGCTTCCGACAGGCGTTCTACCGTGATACCGCGCTCGCTCCTACCCGATCATTCCATACCGGACGGGCATGCGCCAGAGAAAGCGCCTTGCGGCGCCCGGACTGCTGATAACGTCCGCAAACCTCTCCTCCGTCACGGTCGGGTCTGACCCGACCATCCACGGCCGCGGGTGCCGTGTGGATCCCCGGGTCAAGCCCGAGGATGACGACAGAGAGTGGGCGATGCTTATCAGCAAACCAGGCGCCTCGCGGCGCTCCGTGATGGCCCCTAGATCGTGTTGCCGGGGGCGCTTTTCAAGGTCGGCGTCAGACGGCCCCGAAGCACCAGGCGAGGATCGACTTCTGCGCGTGGAGACGGTTCTCCGCCTCGTCGAAGACCACGGATTGCGGGCCGTCGATCACCTCGTCGGTCACTTCCTCGCCGCGGTGGGCGGGCAGGCAGTGCATGAAGAGCGCATCCTTGTTAGCGCGCGCCATCAGCTGCTTGTTGACCTGGTAGGGCTGGAAGATGTTGTGGCCGCGGGCGCGGTGCTCCTGGTTCATCGAGACCCAGCAGTCCGTGACGATGAGATCGACACCATCGACGATCGCCTCCGGATCATGCCCGAGCAAGATGTCGCCGCCGTTGTCGCGCGCCCAATTCAGGATCTTGTCGTCGGGCTCCGAGCCCATCGGCACGGCCATCTTCATCTTGTAGCCGAAGCGGGCGGACCCCTCGACGAAGGAATGCAGCACATTGTTGCCGTCGCCCGTCCAGGCGAAGGTCTTGCCCCTGGTGGAGCCGCGATGCTCCTCGAAGGTCATGATGTCGGCCATGATCTGGCAGGGATGCGTCAGGTCGGTCAGGGCGTTGATGACGGGCACGGTGGCGTGCTCGGCAAGCTCCAGCAGGCGGGCATGGTCCGTCGTGCGGATCATGATGGCATCGACATAGCGCGAGAGGACCTTGGCCGTGTCGCCGATCGTCTCGGCGCGGCCGAGCTGCATTTCCGTGCCCGACAGGAACAGCGTCTCGCCGCCGAGCTGGCGCATGCCGACGTCGAAGGAGACGCGCGTGCGGGTGGAAGGCTTCTCGAAGATCATCGCGAGCATCTTGCCGGCGAGCGGCTTGGCTTCGGTGCCGGCCTTGCTGGCGGCCTTGCGCGTGTGCGCATCGTCCATGATGACGCGGAGATCGCTTTCCGAAACGGCGGAAAGGTCGAGAAAATGCTTGGCCATGATATGTCCTGTCTGTCCGTTCGCTGCTTACGCGGCCTTGGCGGCCGTCAGCTTTTCCGCCGCCCGCTCGATGCGGGCAAGCCCCTCGCGCGCCTCTTCGGCGGTCACGGTCAATGGCGGCAGCAGCCGCAGTACGTTGTCGCCCGCCGGCACGGCCAGCAGGTTTTCCGCCCGCACGCCCTTCAGCAGGTCGGCGACCGGGATCTTCGCCTTGATGCCGAGCATCAGGCCCTCGCCGCGAATGTCCTCGATGACGTCGGGGAAACGGTCCTTCAGCGCGGCCAGCCCCTGGCGGAAGACGAGCGCGACGTCGCGCACATGCTCGAGGAAACCGTCTTCCAGCACCACGTCGAGCACGGCATTGCCGACGGCCATGGCGAGCGGGTTGCCGCCATAGGTGGAGCCGTGCGTGCCGGCGACCATGCCGGCCGCCGCCTCGTTCGTGGCAAGGCACGCGCCGAGCGGGAAGCCGCCGCCGATGCCCTTGGCGATCGCCATGATGTCGGGCGTGACCCCTGCCCATTCATGGGCGAAGAGGCGCCCCGTGCGGCCGACACCGGTCTGCACCTCATCCAGGATGAGCAGCAGGCCGTATTCGTCGCAGAGCTGGCGCAGCTCCTGCATGAACTCCTTCGACACCGGGCGCAGCCCGCCCTCGCCCTGCACCGGCTCGATCAGGATGCCCGCCGTTTCCTCGGTGATCGCATCCTTGACGGCCGCGATATCGCCGAAGGGAACCTTGAGGAAGCCCGGCGCCTTGGGGCCGAAGCCCTCGATATACTTCTCCTGACCGCCGGCGGCGATCGTCGCGATCGTGCGGCCGTGGAAGGCGCCTTCGAAGGTGATGATGTGGTACTTGCCGGCATGACCCTTGGCGAAATGGTAGCGCCGCGCCGTCTTGATCGCACATTCCAGCGCCTCGGCGCCCGAATTGGTGAAGAACACCTTGTCGGCGAAGGTTGCCTCCGTCAGCCGGCGGCCAAGGCTTTCCTGGCCCGGAACCTCGTAGAGGTTCGACAGGTGCCAGACCTTGTCGGCCTGGTCCTTCAGCGCGGCGACGAGATGGGGATGTGCATGGCCCAGCGAATTGACGGCGACGCCGGCGGCAAAATCGAGATATCGCTCGCCATCCTCGGTGATCAGCCACACGCCCTCCCCGCGCGTGAACCTGAGCGGCGCACGCATATAGGTTTCATAGAGCGGCGCGACATCGGCCATGCACGGATCCTCCGAAAAGAGATGCGGAAAAACAGGAATGCGGCTTGACTTTTCCGGGCTTCAGAAAAACCAAAAGCCGCCTTTCGGCGGCATGCCGCACTATCGGCATTTCCCATTGGGATGTCAACAAAATCGCGCCCGAAATGGCGCTGAACATCCCGCAAGGTGAGGATTCGCGGCACGCACGGAAGGTGTCTCTATCGAGTCACACCCGACCAGCAAGTTGGGGAAAACTCCGAAATCGATTCGCCCGGATTCCGGCGACTCTTGTCACAGAGTCCACCGGTCTCTAGGTTGAAGACCAATTACTAGACTGCATGCGGCGGAACTAGTCACCAAAAGAGTTAGGGCGTTCAGGTTCCGGACCCGTCCGGAACACGACGAGGGATTCCCGCATCCTGGGCGCCGAGCGGAGACGAAAACATGAACTGGACAGACGAGCGCGTCGAGAAACTCAAGAAACTCTGGAGCGAGGGCTTGAGCGCGAGCCAGATCGCGGCGCAGCTCGGCGGCGTCAGCCGCAACGCAGTCATCGGCAAGGTGCACCGGCTGAACCTGCCCGGCCGCGCCAAGGCCGGCGGCACGCAGGCCGCGGCACGCCCGAAGCGCCCGGCCCCGGCGACGCCGCGCCCGTCGAATTTCACGGCCCGTCCGGTCACCACCCGTGCCGTCGCCCGGCCGGCCGGCAACACCATCCCCAAGGAAGAGATCGATTTCGAGACGCAGGCCGAGCAGCTCCCGGTTCCGGCCAACGGCAACAACGTGGTCGTGCCGATGTCGCGCCGGCTGGAGCTGACCCAGCTCACCGAACGCACCTGCAAATGGCCGATCGGCGACCCGCTCAACGACGACTTCCACTTCTGCGGCAACGAGTCCCCGGACAACTCGCCCTACTGCACCTACCACCAGCGCCTCGCCTACCAGCCCTCGGCCGAGCGCCGGCGGATGCGGTAACGTTTCCCACGGCAGGACATGCGATGCGGGCCCGAAAGGGTCCGTTTTCGTTTGCGGCGCAGGATAGCCCCTCATCCGCCGGCCCCGCACAAACGCAAACAGGCCCCTGAGGGCCCATTTCCGTCCTTGGGAGGAATCCCGTTCGCTCAGGCCTCCAGTGAATAGCCCGCGCCGCGCACGGTGCGGATGACGTCCTGCATGTTGGCGAAGTTGAGCGCCTTGCGCAGGCGCCCCACATGCACGTCGACGGTGCGTTCGTCGACATAGATGTCGTGGCCCCAGACGCCATCGAGAAGCTGCGAGCGCGAGAAGACGCGGCCGGGCGAGGTCATCAGGAATTCCAGGAGACGGAACTCCGTCGGGCCGAGGCGGACCTCGCGGGTGCGGCGGTGGACGCGGTGTGTCTCGCGGTCGAGCTCGATGTCGCCGCAACGCAGCACCGTCGAGACAACCTCGGGCTTGGCCCGGCGCAGCATCGCCCGCACGCGGGCGACGAGTTCCGGCGTCGAGAAGGGCTTGACCACATAGTCGTCCGCGCCGGTGGCAAGGCCGCGCACGCGCTCGCTCTCCTCGCCGCGCGCCGTCAGCATGATGATCGGCAGGCGCTCGGTTTCCGGACGCTGGCGCAGGCGCCGGCACAGTTCGATGCCGGAGACGCCGGGCAGCATCCAGTCGAGGATGAGGAGGTCCGGCATGCGCTCCTGCAAGCGCATCTCGGCCTCGTCACCGGAGAGGATCGTATCGACCTCGAAACCTTCCGCTTCCAGATTGTAACGCAGGAGGACGCTGAGAGCCTCCTCGTCTTCCACGACGGCAATTCTGGGCACCATGAAGCGAATCCTGCTCTCTTTACTCGGACGCGTCGGCGACGCCGGCCGCGACGACGGAGGTCGAGGTATCGTCCTTAGGACGCTCGCCCTCCGGCTGCGAGCCGGTCGCCATGTAGTAGATGGTTTCGGCGATGTTGGTCGCATGGTCGCCGATGCGCTCGATGTTCTTGGCGCAGAACAGGAGATGCGTGCAGGGCGTGATGTTGCGCGGGTCTTCCATCATGTAGGTGAGGAGCTCGCGGAACAACGAGGTATAGATCGCATCGATCTCGTCGTCGCGCTCGCGGATGGCCTTGGCCTTCTCGATCGAGCGGGTGGCGTAGACGTCGAGCACTTCCTTGAGCTGCATCAGCGCGAGCTCGGCGAGGTGCTCGAGGCCGCGGGCCAGCTTGCGCGGCATGCCGGAGCTCTGGACGGCGATGACGCGCTTGGCGGTGTTCTTGCCGAGGTCGCCGACGCGCTCCAGCTCGGCGGCGATGCGGATCGCCCCCATGATCTCGCGCAGGTCCGCCGCCATCGGCTGGCGCTTGGCGATGGTGACGATCGCCTTGTCGTTGATCTGGCGTTCGGCGGTGTCGAGGATGACGTCCTCGGAGATGACCTTCTGGGCCAGCGCGGCATCCGTCGTGACGAGCGCTCGGACGGAATCGGCCACCATCTGCTCGGCCGTGCCGCCCATTTCGGAGATGCGGCGGGAAAGGTATTTCAGTTCTTCGTCGTAGATGGAGACGATATGGCTCGATGACATGGCTTTGTCCTTAATGCACTCGGGGTTCAGGGGTTCAGCGTCAGCCGTTAGCCGTCAGCCGAAGCGGCCCATGATGTAGTCCTGCGTGCGCTGGTCATCCGGATTGGTGAACATCTTGTCGGTGTCGTTCTCCTCGACGAGGTTGCCGAGGTGGAACATGGCGGTGCGCTGCGAGACGCGGGCCGCCTGCTGCATCGAGTGCGTCACGATGACGATGGTGAAGTTGGCGCGCAGCTCGTGGATCAGCTCCTCGACCTTGGCGGTCGCGATCGGATCGAGCGCCGAGCAGGGCTCGTCCATCAGGATGACTTCGGGGCTGACGGCGACGGCTCTGGCGATGCACAGGCGCTGCTGCTGGCCGCCGGAGAGGCCGGTGCCACCCTCTTGCAGGCGGTCCTTCACCTCGTTCCACAGGCCAGCCTTCTGCAGGCTCCGCTCGACGATGGCGTCGAGATCGACCTTCGACTTGGCAAGACCATGGATGCGCGGCCCGTAGGCGACGTTCTCGTAGATCGACTTCGGGAAGGGATTCGGCTTCTGGAAGACCATGCCGACGCGGGCGCGCAGTTCCACGACGTCGATCGCCGGATCGTAGATATCGTCCGTGTCGAGCGTGATGCGGCCGGTGACGCGGCAGCCGTCGATCGTGTCGTTCATGCGGTTCAGCGTGCGCAGGAAGGTCGACTTGCCGCAGCCCGACGGGCCGATGAGCGCGGTCAC
Source organism: Shinella yambaruensis (assembly GCF_050859155.1). Taxonomy (NCBI): domain Bacteria; kingdom Pseudomonadati; phylum Pseudomonadota; class Alphaproteobacteria; order Hyphomicrobiales; family Rhizobiaceae; genus Shinella; species Shinella yambaruensis. The sequence goes on along the minus strand of NZ_CP150638.1, from coordinate 127,329 downwards.
GGTGTTCTCGCGGACGTTCAGGTTGACGTCGTAGAGGGCGCGCTTGTCGCCGTAATAGACCGAGACGTCCTTGCCGATCATCTTGTAGGAAATGTCGTTCATTTTCTTGTCCAGCGCTTTCTCGACTGCTGCTTCTGACATCATGTTCATAAGACCGGTCCTTCTACCAGCGCCGTTCGAAACGGCGGCGCAACAGGATAGCGCCAACATTCATGAGGATGAGGAAGATGAGGAGCACGATGATGGCCCCGGACGTGCGCTCCACGAAGGCGCGCTCCGCCTCGTTCGCCCACATGTAGATCTGCACCGGAAGGGCCGTCGCCGGATCCATCGGCGTTGCCGGCACATCGGCGACGAAGGCGACCATGCCGATGAGCAGCAGCGGCGCGGTTTCGCCGAGCGCATGGGCAAGGCCGATGATCGTGCCCGTCAGGATGCCCGGCATGGCGAGCGGCAGCACATGGTGGAACACGGTCTGCATCTTCGAGGCGCCGAGGCCGAGGGCCGCCGAGCGGATCGACGGCGGTACGGCCTTCAGCGCGGCGCGGGTCGCGATGATGATCGTCGGCAGCGTCATGAGGGTCAGCACCAGGCCGCCGACGAGGGCCGCCGAGCGAGGGAAGCCCGCGAAGTTGACGAAGACGGCAAGGCCGAGAAGACCGTAGACGATGGAGGGCACCGCGGCGAGGTTGTTGATGTTCACCTCGATAAGGTCGGTGAAGCGGTTCTTCGGGGCGAACTCTTCGAGATAGATCGAGGCGGCGACGCCGATCGGCAGCGAGAGCACGAGCACGATCAGCATCATGTAGAGCGAGCCGATGGCCGCGACGCCGACGCCGGCGGCTTCCGGACGGCTGGATGCGCCATTGGTGAACAGGCCGGTGTTGAAGTGCTTGGCGAGCGCGCCGCTTTCGGCGAGCGTGTTCATCCAGCCGACCTGCTTGTCGGAGACCTTGCGGTTGTTTTCCGGCACGGCGAGGTCGATCTGGCCCTTGAAGGCGGAATCGAGGTCGCCGTGCGCGAGGAAGGTCACGGTCCGGGTCGTGCCGATGATCGACGGATCGGCGGTGACGAGATTACGGAACTGCACGCGGACGCTGTCCGAGATCATGCCGTTGACCGCCCTCAGGCCGGCACGGTCGTCTTCGCCGACGCCCAGCACCTTGGCGAGCGCATTGCGCGCAACGACCGGATAGTTGGCCGAAACCAGCTTCTGCGGGTTGGTGGCGCGCTCGTTGTCCTTGTCGATGATCTCGGCGGAGAACTCGACCGGGATGGTGATCATCGTCTGCTGGAACGCGGTGTAGCCCTTGGAGACGACCGAGAAGAGCAGGAGGAACAGGAAGAGGAGACCGAAGGCGATCGCTGCCATGCCGTAGAGGCGGAAGCGGCGCTCTGCGGCGTAGCGGCGACCGAGGCCGATATCGCGGCGCTCGGGTTTTGCGGTGACGCCGAGGGCGGTCATCGAGGGGCTCGTGGAGACCTGGCTCATTCGTACTGCTCCCGGTATTTGCGCACGATGTAGAGGGCGTAGATGTTGAGGCAAAGCGTGATGACGAAGAGCGTGATGCCGAGCGCGAAGGCCACCAGCGTCTGCGGCGAGGTGAATTCGAGGTCGCCCGTCAGCTGGTTGACGATCTTGACCGTCACGGTCGTCATCGGCTCGAAGGGGTTGAGCTGCATGCGGGCGGCAACGCCGGCGGCCAGCACCACGATCATGGTTTCGCCGACGGCGCGGGACGCGGTCATCAGAAGCGCGCCGACGATGCCAGGAAGAGCGGCGGGCAGGATAACGCGCTTGATCGTTTCCGAGCGGGTGGCGCCGAGGCCGAGCGAACCGTCACGCAGCGCCCGCGGCACGGCGGTGATGATGTCGTCGGACAGCGAGGAGACGTAGGGGATCAGCATGATGCCCATGACGAAACCGGCCGTCAGAACGCTCTGCGCCTGGATGAAGCTGGCATAGTTGCCGGTGACGAGGCCGCTCAGCTGGGCGGAGATGTCGCGCAGGAACGGGCCGACGGTCACCAGGGCGAAGAAGCCGTAGACGATGGTCGGGATGCCGGCGAGCACTTCGAGCAGCGGCTTGGCCACCGAGCGGACGTGGCGCGAGGCATATTCCGACATGTAGATGGCGGCGAAGAGGCCGACCGGCACGGCGACGAGCATGGCGACGAAGCCGATATAGAGGGTGCCGGCGAGCAGCGGGATCAGGCCGAACTGGCCGGAGGAATCCGTGGCGCCGGCGGCGGCGAAGCGCGGGTCCCAGGTCGTGCCGAAGAAGAACTCCCAGGCCGGGACCATGTTGAAGAAGCTGATCGCTTCCGTCGCCATCGACGCGACGATGCCGACGGTCGTCAGGATCGCGATGGACGAGGCGACGATGAGGCCGACCAGCATGACGCCCTCGACGCGGTTGCGGGCGCGGAATTTCGGCGCGATCGCGCGGTAGGCGAAGGCACCGCCGGCAAGCGCGGCGATCACGACGAGGATCGACAGGAACGTGCTGCTTGCCGTCGTCATGCGGTTGAGGTCGTCGGCGGCCGTCAGCATGTAGGGCGCCGGGTCGGCCGCGAGCGGCACGCCCTTGCTGCCCAGCACCTCGCGGGCGGCGGTGCCGTCCTTGAACAGCGCATCGCGCTCTTCCGCCGAGAGCAGCTTGAAGCCGCGGGCAATGGCGCCGATCATGTTGTAGTTGAGGTTCTGCGTCGCCTGCGGCTCGGCCTTCACCTCGTCGGGGAAGCCGCCGCGCACCGCCGAACCGATATAGATCGGGCTCGCGATGATCCAGACCAGCAGGATGGCGATGGCCGGCAGCATGGACCAGATGGCGACGAAGGAGCCATAGTAGCCCGGCCGGGAATGCAGACTGGAAAGCTTGCCGCCGGCAAGCGCGTTGGCGCGCCAGCTGCCGATAAGATAGCCCACCACGCCGATGACGGCGACGATAAGCAGTAGAAGGGAAATACTCATTGAGAAAATTCTCCCGGCGAGATCATCCGCCCTGAGCGTGCCGAGTGCCCGCCCCGACCGTTCGACAAGGCGCCCCATTCCCGGTCGAAGAACATGACGTGGGCGAAACCGCCCAAAGGGAGTGGCCGGCCCGGCATTCTTGCGAAATACCGTGCCGGCCGACGTTCATTACATGATCTTGCCGTCGGCGAAGGTCTTGCGGATCTCTTCGCGCTCGGCATCCGGAGCGGCGACGAGGCCGTATTCAGCCAGCGGGGAATCCGGGCCGATCATGTCGTCGCTCGTGAAGAACTCGACATATTCCTTCAGGCCCGGGATGACGCCGAGATGTGCCTTCTTGACGTAGAAGAACAGCGGGCGGGAAACCGGGTATTCGCCCGAAGCGATCGTCTCGGTCGACGGAACGATGCCGTTGACGGTGGCGACCTTCAGCTTGTCGGCGTTGTTTTCGTAGAAGGAGAGGCCGAACACGCCGATGCCGGACTTGTTGGCAGCGATGCGGGCGAGCGTCTCGGTGTAGTCGCCGTCGATGTCAACGGCCAGGCCATCCTTGCGGACGGCTACGCACTTGGAGAGCTGTTCCTTCTCGTCAGCGACGGCCGCCTTGATGACGTCCTGGGCGCCCGAGTCCTTGCAGCCGTGAGCGAGGATCTTCTCTTCGAAGACTTCGCGCGTGCCGTGCTTTTCGCCGGGGATATAGGCGGCGATCTCGACGTCCGGCAGGTCCTTGTTGACTTCCGACCACTTCTTGTAGGGGTTGGCGACGAGCTTGCCGTCGACGACGACTTCGGCGGCGAGCGCCTGGTAGAGATCCTTCGGCTCGAGCTTCAGGTCGGCATTGCCGGCGTCGGTGGCGAACACGATGCCGTCATAGCCGATCTTGACTTCCTGGATCTCGGTCACGCCGGCTGCCTTGCAGGCCTCCACTTCGCTGTCCTTGATCGGGCGCGAGGAGTTGGCGATGTCGATGGTGTTCGGGCCGACGCCCTTGCAGAATTCCTTCAGGCCGCCGGAAGAACCACCGGACTCGACGATCGGCGTCTTGAAGTCGGGGAAGGTCTCGCCGAACGTCTCGGCGACGATCTTGGCGTAGGGAAGAACGGTGGACGAGCCGGCGATCTGGACCTGGTCGCGCGCAACGGCAACGCCTGCGAATGCGGCGGAGGCAACGAGCGCCGCAACAGTGAGCTTAAGAGATTTCATCTGGGTTCTCCCGAAGAGGACGTGTGTGGTGCGCTGTTCTGCGCTCTCTGCCGTTGACCGGCGGCCCTTCTCTAAACCCCGATCGCCCTCCCTTTTATGTCAGTTTGACGAAACATTTGTGACACAACAAATATCTGAAATTGCTGCGCTATTTTCATCGGGACGACAGGAGCGCCATCCTTTGTGTCAGAATTTGACGGTGAAGACCGTGCCCTTGCCCACCTCGGACTTCACCACGAGGCGCGCCCGGTGGCGGGTGAGGATGTGCTTGACGATGGCAAGGCCGAGGCCTGTGCCCTTCTTGGACCGGCTCGCTTCCACGTTAACCCGATAGAAACGTTCGGTGATGCGCGGCACATGCTCCGGGGGAATGCCGGGGCCGTAATCGGTGACGGAGAATTCGACGGGAACGTCGCCGCCGCCGGAAAGCACGACATCCACCCGCTTGCCCTCCTGGCCGTATTTGCAGGCGTTTTCGATCAGGTTCTCGAAGACCTCGACCAGTTCGTCGCGGTCGCCGGGAACGGTGACCGGGTGCTTCGGCAGGTCGAGCGCAACCTCCACCCCGAGATCGGAGGCGAGCGGCTGCAGGCTGTCGCGCACATGGCCGAGCAGCGGTACGAGATCGACGGTCTGGTCCAGCGTCAGGTTCGAACGCAGCTCAAGGCGGGAGAGCGAGAGCAGGTCGTCGACGAGGCGGCTCATGCGCGTCGCCTGCTCGTGCATGATGCCGAGGAAGCGTTCGTGCGCCTTCGCATCGTTCTTCGCCGGGCCCTGCAGCGTCTCGATGAAGCCGCGCAGCGAGGCGAGCGGGGTGCGCAGCTCGTGGCTGGCATTGGCGACGAAATCGGACCGCATGCGATCGATACGGCGGGCCTGCGAGACGTCGCGGAAGGTCAGCAGCCACAGGGGCTCGCCCGCCCGCTCGGCGAGCGGCGCGATGCGCACGACATAGACCGTTTCCGACGGCAGACGCTCGGCATGCTCGGTCTCCCGCGTCTGGCCGCTGGCGATCGCGTCGCGCACCATGTCGAGGATACCCGGGGCGCGGATGCGGCCGGCCAGGTCGCTGCCGCGCGGGATCACGCCGAAGATCGCCTCGGCCGCGCGGTTCTGCAATTTGACCGTCTCGCGGCCCGAGAGCAGCAGGGCGGGCGCATCAAGCGCGCCGAGAACCGCGGCAATGGCGGAAAGGTCATCGGCAGGCGGGACGGCGGCCTGAACCTCCGGCACCGGACTGGCGGAGGCCGCCATGGTCCTGCCGCCGGCCTCCACCAGGCGCCGTTCCGTGCGCAAGAGGCCGGCAATGACGAGCAGGAGAACGGCGAAGGACACCCAGCCGAGATGCAGGCCCGCGAGCCACATCATGAAGCCGACGAAGACGGCCGAGGCAATGAGCACCCGCTCGCCCCACAGTTGCGCCGCCAGCCAGCCGAGACCCGTCCGCTGATCCGTCACCGCCACCCATTCCCTCGCAAGCATCCCGTCCTCCGCGGCCTCCATCGATTCTCCATGGATAGCGCGGCTTCATGACATGTTTTTCACGGCGCGCTTGAATTCGCAATCCGGTTGTGGCCACCTGCGGCGATGCGGCATCGGCCGCGCCCTGTGATTTCAAGGAGTGGACGATGGCGGAAAAGGTCGAAAACCGGGCCGTTGAACTGGACATCGGCGGCAAGAAGCGGGTGTTCGATATCGACGATCCCAAGCTGCCCGACTGGATCGAGGAAAAGGCCTTCGGCTCCGACGACTATCCCTACGACAAGAAACTCGACAACAAGGACTACGAAAGGACCCTGAAGCTTCTGCAGATCGAGCTGGTCAAGGTGCAGTTCTGGCAGCAGAAGACCGGCAAGCGCGTGATGGCGGTGTTCGAGGGGCGGGATGCGGCCGGCAAGGGCGGCGCGATCCACGCCACCATGTCCTACATGAACCCGCGCTCCGCGCGCATCGTGGCGCTGACGAAGCCGACCGAGACCGAGCGCGGCCAATGGTATTTCCAGCGCTATGTCGCGACCTTTCCGACATCGGGCGAGTTCGTGCTGTTCGACCGCTCCTGGTACAACCGTGCCGGCGTCGAGCCGGTGATGGGCTTCTGCACGCCGGAGCAATACGAAAAATTCCTGAAGGAGACGCCGCGCTTCGAGAAGATGATCGTCGCGGAAGACATCCAGCTCTTCAAGTTCTGGCTCAACATCGGCCGGGAAATGCAGCTGAAGCGCTTCCACGACCGCCGACACGATCCGCTCAAGGTCTGGAAGCTCTCGCCGATGGACATCGCCGCGCTCAACAAGTGGGGCGACTACACGGACAAGCGCGATCGCATGCTGAAGGAAACCCATACGGACCACGCCCCCTGGACCGTGATCCGCGCCAATGACAAGCGCCGCGCCCGCATCAATCTGATCCGCCACATCCTCGGGACGCTCGACTACGAGGGCAAGGACGAGAAGGCGATTGGCGAGATCGACAAAAAGATCGTCGGCGCGGGGCCGGGCTTCCTCAAGTAGGCGGCAGGCGGCTCATTCGCCCGGCAGGATGCGGACGGCGTAGAGGTTCACGCTCGCATCCCCGCCGGTGATGTCGCTGTTCAGCACGAGATGGCCCGGCTCGCTCGGCGAGAGCGAGCGGTCGAATTCCACCTGGAACAGGATGTCGGTCCGCTCCGACACGGTGAAGCGATGGCGGCCGCAGCCGCCCATGGTGGAGAAATCGCATTCGACCGCGACCTGCACCGGCTTGCCGTTGACCGACTGCACGGTCATGGCGATCGTCGAGGTCTTGCCGCCCATCTCGCCGAGGATTTCGGGCGAAACCTCGATCAGCACCGCGCCCTCGCGCTCCGGATTGGTGGAGGTTACGCGCACGGCAGGCCCCTCATTGGTGCTGACCGCCTCGAAACGGCCCGACGTGCCGGCGGACAGCCGTGCCGCATCGCCCGGCGAGAACACGGCCCGCCAGTCGGAAGAGAAGCGGCTCTGCGTGTCGAGCGCCTTCTTGATGGGGTCCTCGCCGGAAAAGTCCTCGCCGGAAACGGTGGCCGGCGGCGTCGAGCCGTCCGCGCCGCTGCGCAGTTCCTGGAGCAGGCCGCTCGTCTGCACCCACCAGGCAAGCGCACCGCCGGCAGCAATCAGCGTCGCCACGACGAGCAGGAAGGAGAACAGCCGGCCGCGCCGCTTGCGCGCCTTGGCGACCCGCTCGGGACGAAAATCCGATGCCTCGCTGGCGGCAGCGGCAGCGGAGGCCGTATTCGGCGTGCTCTTGGCAAAGCCGTCCTCGCGTTCGGGGCGGAGGGCACCGATATCGCTTGCCGCCGACGGCCGATCCGCCTCCAGGCGCTGCTCGGGGCGATCCTCCCGCTCGGCGCGCAGCACCGGTTCCGGCCGTGCCTCGACCGCCGGCTCGACGCGAACCTCGCGGGCCGGCGCCGCCGAAAGCTGCGCGCGCTCTTCCGCCTCGATCTGGTGAATGGTGGCTTCCAGCCGGTGGCGCTGGCCGGCGATCGTCTCGGGGTCGTTGATCTCCTGCTTGCGCAGGCCCGCCTCCAGCGCGTTGCGCGCCGACTGGTAGATCCGCGCCCGAACTTCGGCATTGGCGCGTTCCGAGCGCGCCAGCGCGTTTCTGATTGCCGTCTCCAGTCCGCTCACATCCGACCCTTCTGCGGGAGCCGCGCGAGACCGCGGCCATGATACACTGTGGAACGAGCTCCACTTTCCGGCTTTCGTTAGCATTTGCGTAACGTTTGCCGGGAATTTGCGCAAGCCTTCCAGCCGAAACTGCCCCTGCTTGGCCGGGGATAAGCGCCGCGACGGGGCGATGGATCGCGTGCGGCGGGCCCGCTGGCGCAGGTCCCAGCAATCCTCGCCCCCTGCGCAGACGCCCGCCATTTGTCGCGGACAGACACTTCATTCATGTGCCCGTGCTCGCCTCCGCTCCGCCGTCAGGGGAGGCAGGCCTGGTGCGTTCCTGGTGCGGACAATGCAGCGGGGCATGTCCCTCCTTGCAGAAGGCAATCGCCCATGGAGTTCGACGTTACCGTTCTCCCCTTCCGCTCCGCAGGGAGAAGGGAGAGGCGCCTCAGCCCCATATGCGATCGCCCTGCTCCTTGCAGGAAGAGATTGCGGCTCCGATGCGATGCCCCGGTATCGCGAGGGACAGGTTTCCCTGGGATTGCGGGCGCAAGCCCGTTTCGCGCTTCTGGCGGACATGCTCTCGAAGCCCCGCCGCGACCGCCGTCCCACCGCCCCTTTTCAGCGGGAGTGCTCGCTGCTATGGTTTTGACGTTTTCGTAAACGTCAAAACCATACAGGACATCCCTCATGGCCCTGCCCGCGATCCTCAAGGACAAGCTGCGCCTGCCCGTCATCGGTGCGCCGCTCTTCATCGTCTCGCATCCCGCGCTGACCCTTGCACAATGCAAGGCCGGTGTCATCGGCGCCTTCCCGGCGCTGAATGCGCGCCCGGAATCCCAGCTCGACGAATGGCTGGCGGAGATCACCGAGGGCCTTGCCGCACACGATGCGAAGAACCCCGGCCGCGCCGCCGCCCCCTTCGCCGTCAACCAGATCGTCCACCGCTCCAACAAGCGGCTGGAGCACGACCTCATGATGTGCGTGAAATACAAGGTGCCGGTGGTCATCTCCTCGCTCGGCGCGGTGCCGGAGGTGAATGCGGCGATCCACTCCTATGGCGGCATCGTGCTGCACGACGTCATCAACAACCGCCACGCCAATTCGGCGATCCGCAAGGGGGCCGACGGCCTGATCGCGGTGGCCGCGGGCGCTGGCGGACATGCCGGCACCCTCTCGCCCTTCGCGCTGGTCCAGGAGATCCGCGAATGGTTCGACGGCCCCCTCCTCCTTTCCGGCGCGATCGCGACCGGCGGCGCCATTCTCGCGGCGGAGGCGATGGGCGCCGACATGGCCTATATCGGCTCGCCCTTCATCGCGACGAACGAGGCGCGAGCGAGCGAGGCCTACAAGCAGACGATCGTCGACAGCGCGAGTGCCGACATCGTCTATTCCAACTATTTCACCGGCATCCACGGCAACTACCTGAAACCTTCCATCGCCGCCGCCGGCCTGGATCCCGACCATCTGCCGGAAGCCGACCCTTCCAAGATGGACTTCGACAAGGCCACCACCGGGGCGAAGGCCTGGAAGGACATCTGGGGCTGCGGCCAGGGCATCGGCGCGATCAAGGCCGTCGCCCCCGTCGAGGACCTCGTCGCCCGACTGGACCGCGAATATCACGCGGCCAAGAGCCGTCTCTGCGCCGCATGACCCGCCTCGATCCGCTGCACCGCACAGGAAAAATGCGGAAGTTGAAACTCCCCGCTTGAAATCTCCTCCCATTGCGGTTATCAGCGCACCCATTCCGGTCCCGACACGCTTCGGGACCCGGCAAGGGCCGCTTTAGCTCAGTCGGTAGAGCACATCATTCGTAATGATGGGGTCACGTGTTCGAGTCACGTAAGCGGCACCATAACTCTCAGAGAAACCCCGGTTTTTCAGGCGCTACAGCCGAAGCATTGCATTTCGGTCCACCTTTTAGCCCACCTTCCCGTGCTCGCTTCAATCTCTTCACGGTTTCGTGACCACGATAAAGCATCGAAACCCAGCCTCGCCGAGGACGCTGTACTCTTCTAGTAAATTAAGCGGATGAGTCGCCACGGCTGGGGAGTAGCATGACGGACGATTTGAACCTGAAGACGGATACCCGGCAGGCGAACTGGCGTCGAGCCAATGCCGAGAAGTATCGGGCACACCTAGCCGTCCAACGGGCCTTGAAGAGCGGAACACTGACCAAGGGCGTTTGCGAGGTCTGTGGCGGCGAGAGCGTCGACGCTCACCACGACGATTATGGAAAGCCCCTTGTTGTCCGCTGGTTCTGCCGGCGACATCACACACGTCTGCACTCCGGTGGTGAAGACCTGTTTCCTCTTCAGGCCTGATCCAACTCGTTAAAGACGTTCCCGGTTTTTATACCAGGCCCCAGGCTGATAGGTCGCCCCACTGTGTTATGCTTCTTGACGGCAGAAGGACGAAAACATGGCTCTTTCAACATTGGGAAGATGGTCAGCAGAGGAAATTTGCGCGGCGGCGGATATAGCCCGCGAGAAAGGTGTTGCGATCGATCTCGGCGCAGATGGCTCGATATCAATCGGCCTAGGGGCAAATACGATGCAAGCGGCAGATCAGCCTGAAAGCGAACCACAAGCGATACCGGCTGTGTTTTCACCCGCCTCACTCGCCGAGCGCTGGAACTGCTCCGAGAGACACATCCGAAACCTCATGCGGACCAATCGACTGCCTTACTTCCGGCTAAGCGGAAAATTGATGCGTATACGAGGCGGGGAGGTCGAGCGGATAGAACGCCTGGCCGAACCTAGCTTACCTGCTACGCATTTGCCTTCACCTGAGCCGCGAAGGCAGGCGGGCGCCAAGGTCCCCGAGGAGATGCGAGCTAAGATAGCGCTGGCGGCCGCGTTGAAGGCCGCTCGGGATTTGCGAGAGAAACCGAAAAAGACTGGGCGTTGAGCCTCCATACTCTCTTAGGGTCGGGGGGCGAGAGCGAGGGTTCCTGACCTCAGCTCCGGCATGAGTTGTCTCCGGCAGAGCGGGCTTCGCAGACGGCGCGGCGGAAGGCGATCTACGAGGAACTGCATCCCGAGACGAGGGCCGGCGTAGCAGGGGCGGACGCGCGATGGAATGCAACGGACAACTTGTCCACTGCATCGTTTGCGGCCGAGACGGCGAAGGTCAGTGGCAAAGACGAGCGCACCGTCCGCCGCGATGCCGAGCGCGACGAGAAGGTCATCCCCGAAGTGATCGACATGATCACCGGCACCAAGCTCGATACCGGAACCTTGAAAGCGGAAGCTGTTAGAGCGCGAATGGATCACGCTTCTCCGGCGCAGGGTCATTCACCGAAAAAGGGTCCCTTTTCGTCGAAGGCGTGCCATTGTCGAGAATGCCATCAATTGTCTTTTGACATGTCGCCAATTCCCGGGCGGCAACCGCCGACCCCTTCAGGCTCAAATTTGCGATGAGGCTTCCATTGAAGGTCGCCTTGAAGGCATGCTGCCGGACAAACTCACCTATAAATTTGGCCTCTCCGAAGCTGACCATGAGCGCGGGCAGGCCATTGAGGTTTAAGCCAACTGCTGGCGCATCCCATGGATCTTTGTTGTCCAACTGAATCCGAAGTTGATATTCCTTCCCTACCTCGATCGATTTCCAATCGTTGCTAGCCAGTGCGAAGTAGGCAGGAAACTGTGCGCCCCTTTGCTGAAACCCTAGACGCAGGACTATGCCGTTTTCGAAGAAGGTGGCCATGAAGCACGACCCACCCAAGGTCTTGTCGGACGCGATATTCCACCCCGCGACGGTCCCCCACTGAATTGTGTCCTCCGCCGCTGCCGCGCTCCCGATAAGGGTGACGACAATCACTGGTGTCAGGAATACCAATCTCATAACCTGTCCCTCAACCCATGACGCAGGATCACACCAATTCGCGCCGGAGTCGAGAGACCTCTAACACCATGGCCGGCGCCGCCCCTCCCAGGTGCGAGCGAGACCTTCAGCCACCAGCTTGTCGCCGATCGACTGGCCGTTTCGCATGAGGATGCGGAGCGACCTACCGTATTGGTCGGCCTCCCTATCCGGCAACGCGTGCATTTCGAACGGCCCCGCACTTAACAAGACCTGCAAGCGCATCTTCGCCTTTTGTCCAAGCGCCAATTCTCGCGCGCACTGAGGCGTTCCGATTTCGGGCGTGTCTATGTCGGCTATGCGGATCTTCTTGCTATTCAGCCAGAATGTGTCGCCATCGACGATACATGTAACGCGCTTTGACCCGCCGCATATGGTGAAGGCCTGGCTCACTCGCTGCCCCGTTGGGCTTTGTCTTGGAATAAGGGAAACCTCTTCGGGAATGCTACCTATCGCATTGGCGTCCGTCTCGGATGCGTACGCGGTCGGGTCGGAAGCCGCAAATTCGGTAGCAGCGTCCATGGCTGTCCTCACTGCATTCGCCGCGGCGGTGGCAATGGACTGCCAATGAGTACCTACGACAACCGTAGCCACGAAGACCACCACAGACGCGCCAAGAACCAGTCCTGCGAATGCTCGCCTCGATCGACGCCTCGCGGTCTCGAAATTTACTACGCCCATCTAGCGATCCTCTTTCTTGGGGTTCACCCTGCAATTGAGGAGTTGCTAAATCGTAAATCGGTGGCGCTCACGTGCGCCCCCGGGTCTTCGGGTCGCACTGGTCGATGATCCATACCGCGGCGTCGGCCACAAACTCGCCGGCCCAGGCAATGCCCTTGGCGGCCTTCAGGAGGCCGATTGCAATGAGAAGGGCAATGAGCTTCATCGGCCTGCGCCTCTCATCATGATTGCGTTCGGCTCTTCGCGCTCGTCGATATCTTCCAGATCGTCGTCCTCAAGGTCCGGATCGCCGTCCATGGTGTCGAGGAGGTCAATGGCCCGGTCAATCCAGCGCTCCAGTTCGGAACGGCGGAAGTTCTCCAGCGCAGCCATTATAGCACCTCCCCTTCTTCGAGGTCGCCCCACATGGATTTTGCCAGCCAGAGGCTTGCCGAAAGGCACTCGTCTGCACCGAGGGCGGCATATGCGCCGGTGGCCCTGACCTTGATGGCGAGGCCGGCCGGTGTTCTTGCGCGCGTCTCCGAAAGGCTGCTGGCGATCCGCCGCAACGTCCATTCCACGGAATGGTAACTCGACAGCGCTGCCGCTAGCCCGCTTGATTGAAGCGCAGCCTCCGTCGCGGCCTCAAAGTCCTTGGCGATCCGGTGCAGGCTCTTGATATGTGCGGGCATCTTCCCGTCCCTGAAATTGCGCTCCAGCTCATAGGACGTGATGACGAGATACCGCCCGCCGTCCGGTGCCCTCATGTCCTCGTATCGCGGTGAGGCTGGATCACGGTAGATTTCGCCGTACCTCGGGCCGGCCAGCCGGTCATACTGCGTCCGGCTGATTTCAGGCGGCAAGACCGGCGCGATGGCTCGGAATACCGGCTGTAGTTCAGAAACGCGCTCAGCGGCTTCCGTGAAATCGGCGTGCGCGGCATCGAACTGTTTCCCAAGCGCCAAGAGGTCTGGGTTCTCTTCCGGACTGTTCGCCGCAACCGCAGGTGCGGCAGCAAGAGCGGACGCGGCAGCGGCGCCGCCGACGCGGGACAGGAAGAAGCGACGGGACAAGGTGCCGGGCATAGCTTCGCCGGCGGCCTGAACTGACGTGTTCGGCATGGTGGTTTCTCCGAATTTCTGATGAGGTTGGCGCTTATGCGTCCAGGCGCGGGTCGCCGATGGTGAGCACGAAGTGGTGCTTGTCGTCGATCACGCTACGCCAAGACCGATCGGGGTGAATTTCGGCCATAGCCTCCTTGAGCGCGTCCGCGTGGTATCGGGCTCGCTCTGCCGGCGTGGCGACGGCGAGGAACTGGTCAACGGAATGAGTTCCCGGCTCTGCGGCAGCCACCGCCACGGCCGCGGCCGGCGGGATAGTTACTGCAGCAATACCGCCAAGGAAGGTGCGACGGGTCGTGGTCATCTATGCGGCCTCCTGATTACTGGCGAGCGCCAGGGCTTCGATTTCGTTGATGATGGCGGCGGGGTTGCCGGCGAATTGGTGAGCGCGGGCCTTGATCACCAGGCCGGCAAAGCAGGCGGGGCGGATCGGCACGATTTCCTGCGCCAGATCCTCCAGCTTCTCGTAAAGCGCGTTGATGTGATGGACGGTGCGGCCGGTTACGGCGAACCGGTGCGCGGACCAAGCCGACGAACCGTAGACCAAGCCGGCATCGGCGGCGGTGCGGTCGGCTTCGTGCTGGAGCGCGGCAAGCTGAGACTGAGCGGCGCGGTAGTCGGCCACTAGGGCGGCGAAAGATGCGCCGAGGCAGTAGAGGTTGGTCTCGGACATCACACAATCTCCGGCTTGGGCTTGATCGGGCCTCGGTCGCGAATGCGGGCGACCGTCACGAACTGGTGCTCGTGCTCAATCTGGATGCGCCAGCGCCCGCCGTGTGCCCGTTCCATGGCGTCGGCCAAGCATTTCGCGGCGGCTTCGACTTCGGCGAACACGGCACTGCCTGTACACGCGGCTTTGATGAGAGTTGCATGCATCACGCGGCCTCCAGCGTTGACAGTTCGGCCACCAGCGCCCAGCGCTCCGCTCCAATGCGGATGCCGAAGGGCTTGCAGTCGAGATTGAGGATTTCGGATTTCAGGGCATCGATGCGGACGACCACGGCGGCATCGAGCTTCGCCTTGGCGGCCTGGGCCTTGGCGTGCTTCCATTCCGCCCTGAGGCAATCGCCGAAGCGGACGACGGAGCCCCGCAGGTAGGGATTCCTGGCGACATAGGCCTGTGCACGACGGTAGTGCGCCGAGGCATCGCGCATGATCTGCGAGCGGTTGAATTTAGGTATGCCTCCGGCGGTGGCCGGAACGTGGGCGCTCGGCATCTGGGTTGATCCATTGCATTTTGATCCTTTAGGGATTATTTAATCCATATAAGATCACATTGCAATACCATTGGGATCAAATTATCCGAAAGGGATCAATTTAATGGATGCTGAGCAGATGCGAGCCGCCCGCGCTTTGCTGCGTTGGTCGCAGCAAGAACTTTCCGACCAGTGCGGGATATCCGTTCCGACGATTAAGAGGCTGGAGGCTATGGAAGGAGAGCTTACCGGGCACCTGAACACTATCCGCGCTATTGAACGGACACTTATTGAGGCTGGCGTTACCTTCATTCCCGAGAACGGGGGTGGTGCCGGGGTGAGGCTGGCGAGGCCGAAAGGTGGTGGTGGCTGAATATTCCAGGCTCGATCGAAAGCCGCGGTTTTAGCCGAATTCCTGAAGCGCCGCGGCGATGACGACGGCGTTCATAAAGAGCAGCAGTCCTATGATCGCGACGGCAAGTGCGATGGAAACCTGTCTGCCCGCGGAAATGCGGTGTCGCTTCTGCAAACCTCAACCTCTCTGCCTATTCATGTTTAGACCAAATGGCTGATGCACAATTTCGTTCCCCGCGAAACGCAGTCTTCTTAGTGTAGCGGCTCGCAGCTATCAAACATCCTACGTCCTCTACCGCAAATTGCGTGAATTAAGGCTCAGGTAAGCTAGGCGTATCTATCGTTGCCGATGAGATTCGCATTACTGGAAACCGAATATGAGCTTCGACGGAAAATTTATTGAAATTGATTATTGGTTCTACCGAGTAAAAGACGTCAATAAGCCTGATCCTGACCACCTCTGGGGGAAGCCCTACCCAGGCTGGGGGCGAAAGCAGGTCGGAATTGGCGAAGAAATCACGACGGCGGAAACGCAAAGTCCTCAGCATCGGCCGCCGCCTCCGTATTGGGAAACGAATGAAACCGGCGGGATCTTTTCCATGGATTTCGTCGGAAGCGGTATCGACATCAAGTTCTATGATATCGGGCTATTCACGCTCTTCGCCCCGAATGGTCCACGCTTTGAAGATATCGACGACAATTTGCCCCCGATCGCCGGCTTTCGCCTTAATACCAATATGTATTGGCTTGAACGGTCCGACATAACATACGGTGAAGACTGGATGTTGATCGATTGGCAGGGCGCGTCGTTCACCAGGGATACTTACGTCAGAATTGACATACTATTCGCAAACGAACTTCGCGGGAACAGCAAGGCTAATGTCATCAAAGGCGGCAAGGCGATCGACTACATAACGGGCGGCAAAGGCGCTGATGTGATGACAGGTGGAGGTGACGCCGACCTCTTCATCTTCCGCAAGGGCGACACCGGAAAGACAAAGAAAAATGCCGACCTCATAACGGACTTCAATGCCAAGCAGGGAGACAAGATCGACCTGCACCTTTGGGATGCCAACTCAAAGAAGCCGGGTATGCAGGATTTCAACTTTATCGCCAAGAACAAGTTTTCGAAGGAAGCCGGAGAGCTTCGATACGAGAAGAGCGGCAAGGAGACGTTGCTGATGGGCGACACCAATGGTGACGGCAAGGCCGACTTCATGATCCGCTTCAAGGGAAAGATCGATTTCCACTACGATCTATTCGAGTTTTAAGATCGGAATGCCGCTGCGGTCTTGATGCCATAGGCGTAGCAAAAACCCGGCGAGCGCCTCGTACGCTCAACCGGGCGTTCCGGCGATCGAAAGAAATCCTTTTATCGCAACGCCACAACGCCGGCCATAAAAAGAGGTTGCTACCAGTCCGCATGCGGATCTGCGATGAACGGCGAGAGGTCGTCACTGGAAAAGCCGGCGGCCTCGATGAGATCGATACAGCGGGCCCGTTCTTGCTCAATGGCATCGACGATCATCTTCACCGGATCGCGCTGGCCGCAGCCGAGATGATGGGTTGCGATCCGCCATGCGGCGCGCTCCGTCTGCGATGAAAAGATTGCGGAATCCACGTCTGCCTCTTTCTCCCCCAGCCGCGCGGAAACTGCCATCCATACCTTGCGTCAAGTTGGAGGACCGGCAGCACTCGGCGCGGGAGCCGCCTCCAGCGACCGCAGAAGAGAGGAAAGGAACCTGTAGCGGTGACCTCCATTCCTGCAAGCGTGGAAGAGGTCACATTCTTAAGCTCGTATTCCATTCATCATCGAAAGGGCTATGAATACGGGAACAACGAGCAATGGGGCCTCGAATGTCAAAAGCCGCCGTCTCCGCCAGCCTGCTTATGATGCTGCTCAGCGGCTTCATCCCTGCTCATGCAGAAGAGCCTGGCGATGTTGTCGTCGGGATCTATGCGAAGCATCCTTGGGCAGATTTGCCCCCAGGTGGACACGGAGCTTGGTATATGGATATCGCGGCGTCGTGGGAGAACGGCGCGGCAGAAGCTGGAATGGCGTTCCTCCTCGGCAAAATCAGTGAAGTCGACAGGGTCAAGACCGAGGTTGTCATCTCCAGCAGCGATGAAGCCCGGGTGCGCGCCACTGTTTCGGGCAACGATGGCGCCACTCAGGTTCTCAACTTCGGCATGGTCGGCGATGACGACGAGGACGATAGATGGCGCGTCATCGAGGTATTCACCGATGACGGCAAATACCTCTCCGAAGTGCTGGGTGAGGATTGACGGTGAAGATTCGCCGTTCCTCTCCGTTTCGCTTGATAGCGGTTGCGCTGGCGCTTTCGATTGCGACGCCGATCTCGGCTCAATATGTCGAAGTCGGCGGCGACGGCATGGATGCTTGCGGATCGAATGGGGTCGTCGTTGGCCTGAATTCGGAAGGTAGCGATCACCTGTCGGTGAGAGCCGCCGCGGGAAGTGACAACCCTGAAGTCGGGACATTGCGCTTGGGCGCCGAGGTCTTCCTATGCGACCAGAAAAACGGCTGGCATGGGATCGTCTATGGCGATGGACGCTGTGGCGTCTCTAGCCCCGTGAACCCTCGAATGGTCTACCGTGGCCCGTGCTCGTCCGGCTGGGTGCCTGTGGACGCCGTAGAGGTGACAGCCGGATAACGGTGTGGCGGCCTACGGGATCAGGCCCAACGATTGAAGCCAAACGCCGAGTTCGCGAACTGCTCGACTTCCTCGCGTGCCCGCCATGATAGCGGTCAGCCGCTTAACTATGAAATCAGCGGTTTCGGGTGAAGGCCACACGCCGATTGTTTGCTTCACAAACTGTGCCGTCTTTGTTGAAATGCCAGGCGGCAGCGGTGGGGTATCGCGTCTGCCGCGGTAGTTTCGGCAGATGGCAGTTACACGCGACGGGCTTAAACCGACTGATGCGGCGATGTCCTTGCTCGCCCAACCTTGTTCTTTTAGCGCAACAATTTGCTGATCGCGTTTAAGTGTCATCGCTCATGAATAGCAGATGGCGCACCGCACGCAACGACGGCCGGCGCCTGCTGTTTGCGAGGTTATCGCAAGCCTCTCAGAAACAAAGCACCCTGCCGAGGCGGAGAGGCGTCTTCCGCGCTCATACAGCCCGGGCAACGACCCCGCACAGCACGCCGACCGCATACAAGCCTCCTACGGTCAGCGCTGCTCCGAGCATTGCAAGAAGAATTCGGCGGCTTGCTCGTTCCTCGTTTTCGCGGCTCGGCGGCGGATCATCGAAATTGTCAGCACCGCCCTGCGGATAGATCCTGTCCATCTCGGCACCTCATTCAGATCGGTTGATCGCGTTCGGCGTAGGCTGCACCTCGGGCTCGCCCGGTGTCCAGAACACGATGTAGAAGCCGGCGATGAGGACCGCGATGACGAATATGGTCACGAGGAAGCGGCTCATGCCAGCCTTGGCTTTTCGTTCCGTGTCTCTCATGCACGGAAAACCAGCACTGCTTGATAAGGTTCCGAACGAGAGGCTGCATTCGCAGCCTCCCGCCATCGACATTTGATTCAGAGGGAAACGCGCCCGCCGCCGGTGGACGGTTTGACCATCCAGGGCTGGACGGCGGGCTCCTTCACGAGAAGGCCCTTTTTCTTGCCGTAAGACCGGATTGCGTCACGCGCTACACGAAGCGGTTTATGCCCATCGTGCGCCATGTAGCAGGTCTTCAGGGTTGCATCGTGGACCAGATCGCGGTCCCGCTCGGGAAATTCCTCAAGGAAGTCGATCGCGTCTTCCACGCACGTTATTTCCCTCACCAGATCCTTCCGCTCTTTCAGATAGACCGGGCGATCAAACATCGTAGAGATCATTTCTACCTCACTGAAAACGTTGGTGATCAACAAGGAAAGCGCCACATTGCAGCGCCGTGTTGGAATCTATTGATTCGGTTATCGGGCTTCAAGACCTCGCGGCATACTCACGCAAGGGAGGTTGAAACCCGTGCTTCGCTTGGATAGTGTCCCGGGTGTTCGTTCCAATCCTCCCCTGGATGGACAGAACCGAGGCCCGGAGCGACTGCCCTCGCTGCCGGGTCATTTCTAAGCCGATCAGCGGGTTGTGCGGCGATGAAACCTCGGTTCTCGAATCAAGTGCCGTAGGCGCCTTTGTTCGGATGTCTCGGTGCTTCAGAATTTATACGGCTCGCCTTTCGCTTTGGCGCGGTCTTCTCGGCGCTTCCTCGAACACGCTCAGCGCCACTTGTTTCAGTTGCATTGGGTTGGCTGTGTTCCCTCGCCGCGGGGTGTGTCCCGTCCGAGATACTACCGGGATGGGGATCTTCTACCTCGGGCGTGGGAGAAACAGGTTCTCTGCTGTCAGGCGTTGTCATTGTCGTTCTCCTTTCGTCAGGGGAACAATGCAGCGCCGGTGTGGTTCCGCTCTCTTCACAAGAGGAGAGAAAGCAAATGGCTACAAGCGCCCGAGACAATCTGATCGCATGGCTCCGCGACGCCAACGCTATGGAGGAGCAAGCCGAGACGATGCTAAACGCTCAGTTCGAACGGTTGGAAAACTAGCCGGAACTGAAAGCGCGCATCGGCAAGCACATCGATGAAACCAAGCAGCAAGCATTGCTTCTCAAGGGATGCCTGGACAGGCTCGGCGAAGGCAATTCGGCGTTCAAGGACGCGGCCGGCAAGCTAACCGCGATGGCGCAAGGTCTGGGCGGCGTATTCGCCAGCGACGAAGTCGTTAAGGGTTCCCTGGCGAGCTACACATTCGAGCACATGGAGATTGCGAGCTATCGGATTCTAATCGCCGCGGCCGAATATGTCGGCGATGAGGAGACCGCTACGGTTTGCCGCCGAATTCTCGATGAGGAACTCGCCATGGCGAAATGGCTGGAAGAAAATATCGGCGCCGTGACGCTGCAGTTCCTGACACGAGACGAAAACGAAGTGACCGCGAGAAGGTAGTTATCGTATCGGCGTTCCCTATGAGTTTGCCCGTCCATCTACCGGTACCAGAGCCGGCCACGACAGGTGGCCGGCACACAGGACCAAGCCCAGAGTTTCTGTGTTGGCCGCCTAACAGATGATGATATGCCCCTTCTTCACAAGGTCCGTAACGTCCAGATCGAAGCGTCGCATCGCCGTCTGATCCCTGATCTCCTCAGGGACGGCGAGGTGGAGGAAATAGGAAACGGGTCGGTTTGCTGAACGCTCTATCTCGGTGTCCGAAATTTTCTGCCCGACGTAGACCCCGGTGCCGACATCATGACCGTCAATCACAACAGGTTTCTTCACTGTGAATTTCACGGGCTTGATGGTCACGGCTATCTCCTCGGGTTCCATTCACAAAAGGATCAAAACCACTGCCACGCCATCCAAAAGCAGGCGTAAGCAATCACGCCTATCACGAAGCAAAGCGCAATCTGCCGAGCCATTACGCAACACCTCCTATAGTTCGGACAGGAACAGGATGCAATGAATGGGTGGAGGAGTCGATAGGCGAAAGCACACTGCAAAACCACGTTGATAGCATGGATCAGAGGCGACCGGCCCCCCTTACTGGCCGGTGTTGCACCAGGGCCTGCGTCGGCCTTCCCAAGTTCGGGCAAGGCCTTCAGCTACAAGCTTATCGCCTATTGAATAGCCGTTACGAACCAGAATTCGCAGGCTTCGTTCGTATTGATCAGTGTCTCTGTCCGAGAGGGAATGCATCTCGAACGGTCCTGCGTTTAGCGGGGACTGCAAACGATGCTAGGCTTTTTCTCCAAGCACGAGCTCCCTGCGCAGATTCGCTGGACGTCCTCGGGCGTGATTCCCAACTTGTCGGCCAGTTTTTTAAGGAGCATCTCCGAATATACCGAGAGGGACACGTCCGGCCGCGCTTCGCCTCGCGCGCGTAAGCTTCCGAAAACCCCGGAAACCGCCATAGGGCCTCGCTGAGAGGCGTTTGTGAATTTCCGTCCGGAACACCATTCGCACGGCAAATGCTCGTCCTGCCTTGTAGGCGAGTCAATGTGCGCCCCTCCGCCAACGCCTATCGATCATGAATCCGCTTGCCATGCTCTGCAATGTGCGCCAGCAGCGCCGTAAGCGGGTCTGCTGCCTCGACCGTCGTTCTTTGTTCGACTTCCTGCTTTTCGCGCCAGTCGTCGGCCCCCATGTTCTTCAGGCCGAACATGACGAGCGCCGCATTGCCGCCGCCCTCTACGGCCAATTCTCGCCCGCGCTTCTCCCACCAGGCTGCGCATTTGGCCTTGGCAATCCTTACACTGTCCGCAAAGTCGGAGTGGGCTTCCATCCATTCGTTGATCGTCGAACGCGCCACGCCGATTTCGGCGGCGAATGAAGTCAGGCTTGCGCCTTCGGCCATGTGCTCAATCACAAGGTCGCAATAGGCAGGCTGGAATTTGCTTGGTCGTGCCATGTTCTTCCTCGTCTCGATCATGGGTTCTGCTTTCATCTCACGCGGACTGGAACCGTGATTTCCAACGGCATCTTGTCGGCGCTTCCGCTGCGCTGCCCCTGCCACCGGGAAGCAGGCGTATTCGCGCTTTGACCAAGGGTGCCTTCAAGGATGTAGCGGATCGCCGCCGCCTTATCGGTCTCGGAGAGCTTCATGCCCTCCAGGCCAATGAGGTCTTTCATGACCTTGCCGGCCGCGCCCGAGCGATCCGAACGCAGGGCATCCATGACGCCGCTGATTTCATTGTCGCCCATGCCGCCGAAGGTGCTGAGACGCTGTGCGATCCACTGATGGGTTTGATTGCCGCCGCCGAGCCTTGCCGCCTTCTTCTGCCTGTCCCCTTCGCCCTGCATGGTGCCGGCGGTGGCAACCGGCATCCGACGATAAAGCTCCGCAAGACGGTCGATCGCGCCGCTATCCGTCCTGGTCGGTATCTTCTGAAGGAGAAGCTTTGCACGGGTCGGATTCAGCAGGGCATCGGCCAGAATATCGTCGACGCTCTGAAACCCTGCCTCGCGAAGGGCTGAAGCCATCTTGCCGCCCACCACCGACACGATGCTGCCGCCGGCAGCATATGCGCCGAGCAGCCGGGAAAGGATGGAGCTGGCAGCATCGCTTTTTGCCGCGGCATAGATGTCCTGCGCGGTGTTGCTGCCACCAGGGATGCGCAGCGCCGAAATCGAGCGGTTTGACCGGCGAATGTCGGCCGCTATGTTCTGGACGGTCTTGATTTCGTCATCACTGAAGCCGGCGGCGCGCAACGCACCTGCCTTTTCCTTGACGAATGTCTGAAACGCCTCACCCTTGATAAGAGACTGCCCGCCCGTACCGGCCTCGGCATTGCCGACGAACTTTCCGAGAATGTGGTCAACCACGGCGCGGCGAAGACCGGCCCGCGCTTCCGGATCGCCTCGCGTGGCAAGGTTCAGCTTCAACATCTCGGCACCGGCATCCTTGCGGGCAAAGACGCTCCCGATCTGCTTCACCACGGCGTCGGCGCTGTCAGCGTTCATCACCTTGCCGAGGCGGCTGCGCTGCGCAGCGTCCGTCATGAGGCGTTGCCGGCGAGCGGCTTCAGCTATCTGGGCATTCGACACTTTCGCCGCGGCCTTGCCAATTCGAGTGGCCGCCTCCGTCCTGTCTGCAAGACCGCGTGCGGAGTGCGCCAGCTCGTCCACCTGCTGGCGAAGAGCGGGAAGCTTGTCGAGCGCTTCGGCATGGGATCGGCGCCAGGTGTCCAGTTTGGATGGGTTCACCGAGCCGTCCGCATTGAACGCGGCTTGCCGGAGCCTCGAAACCGCATATTGCTGGATTTGCTGATCGGCGACTTCCTGTCCGACCGCACGGCGGTACTGATCGATGGCGCGGGCGCTCTCCGGCCGGCCAAAGAACACTTTGGCCGGGACAGACTCCGCGGCCATGTCATAGGGAGCCGTGTAGGCCGGGCGGCGGCGCATGGGACCGAGTGTCTTGTTGTCGAAGGTTTCGACACGCTCGCGGGTGGCCGTGCGGGCGGCGTCTAGTCGGTCTCGGGCGCCGGGGTCGAAGTTGGGGAGGAGGCCAGTTTCTTGTACTCCTGAATTTCCCTCAGAACCTCGAAATCCGAAACCGCCCGATACTTGGCCTCCAGATGTTGCAGGAACTCGGCCCGATCTGCCGGTGGCATCGGTTCCAAGACTTTCGCCAACGCTCTGCCCCATTGCCTGGGCTTGGGTGCGCTGCTCATACCAGCCTCTTTGATCCTGCAACATGCGGGCGAAAAGCGTTTCGGCCTCGTCCATTTCGCCCCGAGCCACGGCCTGCGCTTCCTGCTGGATCTTGCCCGCGACTGCGGATTCAATATCAGCATCGGTCGCCTTGCTCAACATGGACAAGCGGCGGTAAGCCGGCGTCTCCCCGAAGTTGCGGCGCTCGGCGCGCATCTCAGCCTTGATCCGGCTCTGGAGCGCGGTCAGCTCGGAAAACGGGATGGTGTCCCCGTACTGGCTCACGACGTCGAAGATGGCCCCCTCCTCACCGCTTGGCGGCTTGGCGGAGCGGGGAAGCTCAGCAATCAGGGTGGTGGCCTGCTGCCGGGTGTTCTGTGCGGGAAGAGCCAAGGAACCATCCGGGTCAACGGCTTCCCAAAGCGAGCGTTCGGCGGCCTTCGCAGCGGCGCGGGCCTCCTCAAGGGAGGAACGCATTGCATCGCCGCTGGCGCGGGCTCCAGCGCCTTCTCCCATGCGCTGGTTCAGAATGCCCATTTCCGTGGCAGCGTCATCGACCGATCGGCGGGCGCCTGCCACGACTTCATCGGCACCGGCCGTCGCCCGCGCCACAACATCATCATAGGCCGCCTGGGCACGCTCGCTGACGGCCTGGACGATCTGACGGGCGGCATCGGCCACCTTTTCGGGTGAGCCGTCACGCTGTACGCCTTCAAGGGCGGCAAGCCGGGCGGAATTCTGATCAACGCGGCGCTGCTGAAACGCCTCGGGCCGTTTCGTCTGAATGCCGCGTTCAAGCCCGCCGACGCCCATGTCTCCCGTTGCCTGGAACGTCGTCGGCTGAGAACCGGATACCAGATCCTGTGCAGGCTCTTCCAACGACCGGCGGAAGGTGGATAGGTCAGTTGCGCTATCGGCGAGCTGCCGAGCTGCAAGGCGTTCCCGGCCGGCCTGGTAGAGTGGTGCAGCAGCGTCCCGTGCCATGCGGAAACCACTCTGGAGCATTGCCGGGACGCCAGCGGCGAGTGCGCCGACGCCGCCGCCCATGATGCCGCCGCCCATCCCGGCCAGGGCATCGTACCTATCCGGCGTGGCCTCCATGGCCGCCGTCGCGCCGGCACCGGACGCACCACCGACAATCGCGTCACCGGCCAGACGCCCCACGCTGTTCCCCGAGCCGAGCATGCGGGTTGCTGTATCGAGGGCTCGCCCGGTCAGGGCACCGGTACGGGCACCAGCACCGACGATACCGGCAGGCGTGACGGTATATCCGACGCCTTCGCCGACACCTCGGGCTATCCGCTCTTCCGGTGTGAGCGCCTGAATGTCCTTCGGCTCGGGAACGCCAACGGCCCCGAACATGCTCGAAATGGATTCGCTGCCGCCGAAACTGTCGGTCGGGATGGTGTCCATTTCTGAGCCGGTGACGTAGTTCGCTCCCTCGATACCCTTGTTGATCAGCCAGCGGGAGAAATCGACCGGCGCGCCGAGGGTATTGTAAATCGACTGATTGAGGCCGGCCGTCACGTTAAGAGCCATCCCATCGCCCTCTGGTGCCGGCTCCTGCGCGGCAGCCTGCTCCCGGCGCAGGCGGCCGACCTCGTGGGCAAGCTCGGTGGCCGCTTCCGTGTCGCCGGCTGCATCAGCATTGATGAGGGCGGTTTCAAGCTGCTGGAGCGTTGCCATGGTCAACCCCCGTATTTGCGCACAAGGTCGTCGATCCTGCCGGAGCGCTGGCGGGGCGATTGGAAACCACCACGACCACGGGACGCCTCCGCTGCGGTTGCCTCAAGCTCCCTCACCAGACGATCGAGTTTATTTGCAGCCGAGGCGGCTGTATCTCTGCTGGTGGGCAGATATCGAGAGGCATATTGCTTCGCCTCGGTTTCGTTCATCCCGGCACCGGTCATCAGGCGCATGAGAGCGTCAACCCCAGACTGGAGATCCTGGTAAGTCTGCCCGCGGTCGCCATATCCACCCTCGGCAATAGCCTGGTCCAACCATCCGGTCACTTCGCCGTTCGTGATTTTCTGACGGAGCGACGGAGCCTGCTCAATGAAAGTCTTGGCCATACCGATGCGAGCCGAAAGCTCGCCGGGCATCTCCTCGGCGGGGCCGCCAGGAATGGGCTCGACGCCCAGGCTCGGATTGGCTGGATCTTTCAGCCGATAGCCACCCGGCACCTTGAAGCCTGCATTATCGCCGCTGCCGCCGCCGGAGCGCTTCAACTGAATGTAGTCGGTGAAGCCACCCTCGTAACCGTTCTCCTTCGCGTACTGGTATTCCTGCGCGAGAGCGGGCCGGCTTTCGGCCTTTTGCGCATTGCCCATGGGTGTGAACGTCTGGTTCGTCTCATCGACAAACCCGTACGCGCCGTTCGGAAGCGTGACGAACTTGCGGCTCGGTTTCTGGGCCTTAAGGCTCTCACGCCGCTCCTTGTAAGCCATCTCGAAAGCGCTGGCCGGGGTCAGGAGGCCCGCATTCACGGCCTTGACGAGATCCGGGTTGTCTCTGCCCAAAATTTCGAGCGTCTTGTTCCGCTGGCGCTGGTCCTTGCGGTGCTGCGCCAGACCGAGAGCCGCATTGCCAAGCTGTTCCTGCATGGTCTTGCCGGTCAGAAGACCAGTGCTGATCGAAAGCAAAAGATCTGGGTCCAAGCGATCGAAGAATCCGCCCTGTGCCTGCTGGGGTGCAGACGCTGTCATCTGGTTGCCGCCGGCACCACCCGTTCCCGTGCCGCGAAAGAGATCAAGAAAAGTGCCTGCCATGGTCGAAACCCCTTTTGGATTTCAGAAAATATAACGTTATTTCAATACCTTATCAATTGGACACCGTTGGACATAGTTAGACACCGTTGGACATGGTTGGACATTTGGCGGAACTTTTTTTGATCAATCGAGGTCGGCGAGCGTACGATAGAAGCCGATGAGCCGATGTCCGCGGTCGCCGGCCTTCAGTCGCTCCAGCGCCGGCCAGTCGCCGTGAATGACCATATCGAGTGCGATCCGGGAAACCTGAAGCGGGGAATTCTTTCGAACCTGACGCGCAATTCCGAACTGCTCGCACCATCGCCGGATTGTCTTGGTCGACTTTCCGGCATGTGCTGATGCCTCGGCAATCGTCATCACCTCGTCCGGCAGGATGTGGAGCCTGACTGCCGACGCATCGACAAGCGCGATGACGTTGCCCTCCCCGGGCTCGATCAGATTGGCGGCGTTCATGGTACTATCCTTCTGGAGCGCATGATGCATTTTGCCGCCCTCTATTGCCGCCCACCGACCGGATCGAGCGTGCAATCGACGACGGGAACGCCATATTCCCGGCCAAGGTTCTCTGCCCCTCGGCGGATGTCAGCAAGCTCGCCGCTGAAAATGACGCCGACGCTCTCGCGGCTGCCGCTGTCATCCACCAGCTCTATGGTCGTGCACGGCAACGGCGCGTACACCATCACCAACTCGTGCTTGCCGCGGCTATCTTCCCTGAAGATGCCACTGAGGGTGCCGCACACGATTTCGAGACGAACCCATTTCGGGCTATCCACAACATCAGATGAACTCATGGTGCTTTTCCTTCGCGTTGCGCCTGGCGGTGGAGCTGCGCAGCTTCCAGGCGGTTAGCCCATAGGCGGGGAGAATGAAGACCAGCAGTGTGGTGATGCAGGAAAGGAGATAACTGCCGAACGTCATGGCACATCTCCTGCCCTCGATATGGGCGCCTGCCGAGCGAGAGCGATGGCCTGGCAGGCCTGGAGGCCGGTGAGACCAAAGCGCTCCTTCAGGGCGGGGATGACGTGCGGGATCGGCTCGGGCCGAGAGGCCAGCCATGCGGCGGCATCGGCTATGGCCTCGCAAGAGAGGTCTGATTTGTGATTGGTGGTCGTGTTACCCTGAGGGTCGATCACAACGCTCACAACATCACAAACTTGGGATACCCCTTTGTTTTCAGCGGACATGTGATTGATTTCCTTCATGTCAGGCCTCGTTTGTGACTTTGTGATTGTTGTGATCGGCCCCCGCCTTTGTGATCAGGTCATCACGTTTGTGGTGCACATACCGGCCGCGGGACACCTTCACGACCTCGCCGGATTTCCCCATGCTCACGAGAAGCTGACGGACGTTCTGGTTCGGCATTCGGGTGTAAGCGCGCATTTCCCTGCGCGTTGACTTGGCCGCTATGAGGGTGATCGGCTTTTGCCGATGGGCCTTGATCAGTCAGGTGCGGTTTTTGCGAAGTTGAATGGCAGGAGGTCGTTGATGTCGGCGCCGTCTGGACGCTGCGGCATTTCGGTGAAGACGTGTCGCAACCAGGCGAATGGCTCGACGCCACAGGCGCGACAGGTCAGCATAAGGCTGTAGATGACGGCGCTTGCCTTGGCCCCATCGACGGTGTCACAGAAGAGCCAGGATTTTCTTCCGGTTGCAAAAACTCTTATGTCGCGTTCCAATAAATTGTTGTCGATCGGCATCCTGCCGTCTTCGGTGTAGCGGGTCAGATATTCCCACTGGTTTCGCGTATAGGAGATCGCATCGCCGAGCTTGGTGTCGGGCACGACCTTGGGAACCATCCTGTCGAGCCACTCCTTCAGGGCATCCAGGACCGGAACGCTGTGTTTCTGGCGCAAGCGTCGGATGCAATCGGCCCGCGTTTCGCCATCATCGGGCTTTTCGTCCCGCACCTGCCTTTCAATCCGGTAGAGCTGGTCGAAGAACTTCAATGCCTGCGCGGGCCGCCCGCTTTGTTTCTTCCCGGCCTTAAAGGCGTTGACGAAGCGTCGCCTGGCGTGCGCCATGCATCCGACATGCGTTGCGCCCTTCAGGGTGCGCCAGGCCTGATAGCCGTCGCTCATCAGGATGCCGCGATAGTCACCAAGGAAAGTCTGCGGATGCACCTGCCCACGACCGGGCTGATATTCGAGCAGCACAACCGGCTCGAGGCTGTCCTGCCCGCTGCGATAGGCCCAGATGTAGGACTCGTCCGTTGCTTTCCTGCCCTTTTCCTTCAGCACCTGCACCGTGGTCTCGTCACCATGGATGACGCTCTGCGACAAGAGCCGCTGTTTCAGTGCATCGTAGATGCGAACGAGGTGCTTTTCGCTCGAACCGATCACCCAATGGCCGAGGGCGCCACGGCTGACAGGAACGCCAGCACGCTCGAAGGCCTGCGCCAGGCGATAGAGAGGTGTCCCGTCGACATATTTGTGAACCAGCGCGAAGGCCAGCGTCGAGGCCGTGGCAATACTGCCCGGCAAGGGCTGTGCAGGCATCGGCGCGATGATGACAGGCGTGCTGATCCCGGTGCGCTCGCAGTTGCGGCAAGCATACTTCGCCCGGGCATTCTGCAACACGGTCGCCTTCACCTCGATATGCAGCTGCTCGGTGACGAGTTCGCCCATGCGATGCAACGGATGGCGGCAGCACGGACAGGTCTTCTGATCGTCGGCAAGGTCATATTCAACGCGTTGGCGGGGCAAGTTTGCCGGAAGAGGTTTACGCCCGCGCTTGACGCCTTCGGGCTTTTCCACCTCTGGCAATCCCGTGTCGGGAAGCTCAGTGGCGTCTGTCTCGTCACAATCGGCCAAGCCCTCATCCGCATCGGCCTCCAGAGCGGCGTTCTCGGCTTCATTGAAGACGCGATCCATATGCTTTTCGCTGCGCGGCGCAAAACGATGAAGTTGTGCAAGCGCCAGTTCTTCCTCGAGCTTGAAGACACGCTGTGCAAGAGCATCCCTTTCAGCCCGCAGCGCGGCGTTCTCCGCAGCATTCGCCGCCAGAAGCGCCATCAGTTCCGCAACATCAGGAGTGCCGGCTCGTGTCATCGTAGCTTTGAATCTGAGCCGCCCCGCTCCGTCAACAGCCTTCAGCCGACAAACTCATACTGCCGGACAGGATGGCGCACCATCGCGTCAAGATCGATGCCGTCAAGCAACCAGCGCAACTGTTCGGTATCGAGCGTCACGACCGGCGCCTCGCGGCGGGGCCAGCGAAACCGGTCTTCGGACAAGGCTTTCAAAACGAGCACAAACCCTGACCGCTCGAAGAACAGGAGCTTCATCCGGGTGCGCCGACGGTTGCAAAAGACGAACACAGCACGCTCGAACGGGCTCAAGCCCATCGACTGCTCGACTACGATCGCCAAGCTGTTGATCCCCGCACGAAAGTCGATCGGGTCCCGGTGAAGATAGACGCGAAGATCGTCAGCCAGCCGGAACATTGCAACGCCCCAGAACTTCGATCATCGCGGACAAGGCCTTCTCATCCGCATCTTCAAGCTCAAGCCGCACACCGTTCGGCAGAGACGCCGTCAGTCGCATTCCTGCCGATGATGGACGAGCCGGCATGTCGGGCTGCCGCGCAATCGGCGACGCTGAAACCACCGGAACAAAAGCCGATGTTTCCTCCCCCGCAACAACCGTCAAAGCACCCTCTGCCTGCCGATCTCGGCGAAGCTTCACCCAATTGCGTAACTGATTGGCGTTGACGCCGTGCGCCAGTGCCAGGCGGGCGACTGATACCCCGGGCTTCATTGCAGCGTCGATCAGCCGGTCTTTCTCGATGGGATCGAACCGTCGCTTCCCGTTGGAAAGAACCTTCACAGCCCGAAGGGGCCCCGATCCAGTCAAGATATCCAATGCCATTATGTCCACAGTCTCCGTTGTGGACACAGAATCCTTCATTCGATTTTCAATGAACAGGTGCCCCGAATTGTGCGCTTACATTCGGGTCGCATCCGCAATGTCTGTCGGGGACAGCGGCTCGTCTGCTTCTTCCAGTGCGGCAAGGATGGAGCCGCGCTCGCTGGTGCGCCGAACATCGCCGGCATCGCCCTTCACGGTCCACAGACCCGACGAGAAGGAGAGGGCGGACTCTTTCTCCTCAACGTCTCGGCCGCCAACATAGAGCGTGATGCCGTTGCTATCGCGGTCAAGGACAAGGGTGGTATCGGCGCAGGCTGAGAGGCCGTTGGAGCCGCTGAGCGCTTCCAGCGGATCGTCCGCGCCACCCTTCTTGGTGTGGTGCAGTGCCAACACAGCAATCCCGTGCTTGGTCGCCCACTGCTGGAGCGGCGCGAATGTCGAGTAGTCGTTTTCGTAGCTGTTGCGGTTCGCATTGCCAGCGGGCTTGATGCGCTGAAGAACGTCGATGACAACGAGACGCGGCTGGCGGACACTCTGCCGCCAATCCTCAAGGGCGCCGATGAAACCCTTGTCGAGCTGCGGCGCTTCCGTCACCCATTCCAACCGGGAAAGGTCGGGGCGGTCGCGCAGATGGCCGTGGATCGTTTCTATCCTGCGCTGGATGCGTCGAGGGCCATTCTCCATGTCGATATAGAGAACGTCGCCCTGCTCGACAGAGACGCTGCCCATGGCAATGCCGCCGGTCGCGACGGCCAGGGCGAAGTCGATAGCCAGCCAGGTCTTTCCGAGCTTCTGGCGGCCGGCCAGGACGGAGAGGCCTTCCGCGAGATAGCCAGGCACCGTCCAGCGGATCGGATCGAAGACCGTCGCCATGATGACGTTTGTATTCGTCCGCACAAAGCGCGGGGGAGGCTTGCCCCTCGATGCCTGCGGCTTGTTGGGATCGAAGTGCACGACGGACAGACCTTCTTGTTGGGGGAAACCTGCGGGGCTGACTTCTGGGTTAAGCATGGCGCACTCTCCCGATATCGTTGAGGTCTGCGCCGGGTTCCTTTGCCGAAAGGACGATTGTCTCGATCCGGGCTGCAGCCATCCGAGCAACCGCATCCCCGGCGCAACGGTGGCCGGCCGGGTCGTTGTCCTGTGCGATCCACAAGGCCGACAGGCCCGGGATGACCGGGAAGGAGCCGATGCCACCAGCGTTCAAGCACGCCCATACCGGCATATTCCCCAAGTCGGGGAGCCGGCGAATGGACAGAGTGCTTTCGATACCCTCGCCAATGCCGAGTGCACCGCACTCGATATCGAAGAGCCGAACCGCGCCGCCACCAGTCGGACCGAGAGCAAGGCGGCCGTTCGATCCGAGATCCGAGAGCTTGCGCCCGTCGCGGTCGATCGCTGTCCGGTGAATGGCTTGCGGCTGACCGTCGATGATGTTGCGAACCAGGGCAATCAGAGCGCCGACACGTCGACCTTCACCGAAGGGGCAGGAGGGATGCCAGCGGAGCGCCGGGCCGGTGTAGGGAACGCCTCGGGAGGCCAGATAGATTTCTGCTGGCGTTCCGGTCAGGGGGCGAGCTTCAGACCAGAGGGCGAGAGCGCGGGGCGTCCGATCGGCACTGTCTCCCGCCCCGCCGTGGGGCGCGTCGGCTCGGTCGCGCGCCGGTTTCATGAACACGCCGCCCTGGCCGACGATGGAACGTACATAGTCCTTGCAGGACTGCCAGTCGTCGCCGGCAAAGCTGTGCACGATGAAATCTTCGCCAGAGAGAGTGACGGACAGGCTTCGGTCTTTCGAGGAGTGGCCGGGACCGGGGCAAAGCACCCGATCCCTTCCAGCCACCTCGCCACCAAGCATCTTTGCGAGGTGAGCCGCGTTCATGCCGCCACCGCCTTCCGGCTGTCCGAAATGATCTGGACCTTAGACAGGAGGCGGAACCGCCCATGTCTTCCCGGGAACGGGCCGGCATGGGCTTCATACTCGGTGTCGATATCGAAGCCGACCCCCCGAAGCTTGTAGATGTAATGCGAAATCCTTGGGGCCGGCCGCTCGATCGATGTCAGGCCGCGGGATCCGGCCTGTATCAACTGATCGAGCATCCAGGCCTGCCGGCCGACGACGGTCACCGGCAGGCTTTCGGAGCCGTCCGGAAGGGTGATGACTGCGCGAAGAGAAAATTTGCTCATGCTGCCGTACCTCCAAGGCCGGAGAGCTGGCAGACGGTCAGGGCGTGAAAATACGACACGCCGAAACGACGCATGACGGAGTGAGCCGCCAGCATTTCAGATTGAGATTTGTTGGGATTTTCGGTAAGGTCCAGATTGTCGATGCTGCTGCGAAACGCTTTGACATCCTGGACCCGGTTGGCGCCTGCCCGCGCCGCCGGGTTTGTCGTTTTCATGGTCGCCCCCTTACGCCGCGCGCTGTTGCTTCGCGGCTTCGAGAGCTGCGACAATTTCAGACTGGGGAAAGCGGGTGATGCTGCCGATGCGGATGGGCTTGGGGAGCGTTCCGTCCTTGACCCGGCGCCAGATGGTCCCGCGGTGCACCTGGAAGATATCGGCTACTTCCTGATCGGTGAGCAGGCGCTCAACCGAAGCGGATTGCGACGAAGTAATGTCCATTTGTGTTGCCTTTCTGTGATGTGCTTACGGAAGCAACATTGGGCAACACAAATTTCGCCGTCTATTTCCGCGGCTTACGCGGAATTCATCTATATCTCGCGGAAATTCGCGGAGGCCAAATAGCCGCGAAATTCTTCCAGCTCCTGTGGGCGCTTTGCTCTCATGGCGGCGTTTGTTTGCGGGCCAGGCGTATTTGAGAAGTCTTCGGCAAAGGTATCGCTGATGATGGCTCTGATCATATCCCTCGACGCATTCAAGCTGATGTCAGCAAAATGATCTCGGACAAGTTTTCCTGCCTCATCCTTCGTAAGCATTCGATAGTTCTTGTCGTTGGAAAATCGAATACACTTTTCTATCGCCGCAGTGATAGCTGCGCGCGAAGCGGTCTTTCGATGAGACGAGGGCTTCGGACTAATTTCAACAGGTATTGTCTTGGCGAGTGCTTCGCCCGATAGGAAGTTTTTTAGGCTTTCCGTTAGTATCCATATTCTGTGTGTACCGATTGGTTTGAAGGCAAGCGGTTCATGCAGGCTCATTTCACAGAACATGAACCGTGCGAAGGGGTTCTCAATGTTCCAGACGTGTGGCTTGCGGTTATGGCTCTCCAAGCGATAGTCTAGGTCACCCTCAGGCACTTGGCGCAGAAATTCCCCGCCCGCCTTCTCTGTCAAAGCAAATTCGACTTTTTCTTCGAGAATGGCATCGCAGACGATCCGCATCGCAGCCTGAAAGCGACCAAGCGCCTCTCCCTTGTCTCGTTGAGGGAACTCCAGAGCATCGCCCGGATCGTCGTCCCGCCACCCTTTAACCCGCTCCGCGGCAATCAATAACATGGCCTCGGGCAGGGCGGTGAAGGAACCCGCCTGCTTTCGCCAGGGTCGGTCGCGCCAGAACTTCACTGCCTCGCGGATTGTCGGATAACCAATTGTATTCATCGCCTGCACCTTAAGCGGCACCGTGTCACCGCAGGGAAACCAGGCGGTGCATCCTGGCTTGTCGGCTGGCCGGCCTATCCCTACGGGTTCCTGCTATCCGTTCTCCACCAGCCGAAGCAGCTTGCCGCCCTTGCCGGTGACATGGCTCGTCCAGCGCTCCAGAAGCTTCCGGCGCTGCTCAATGAAATCCGTTCGGCGATAGGCCCGCTCGACCCTTCCGCCGACCGTATGGCCCAACATCGTCTCCGCCACATCAAAGGGCGTGTCTGTCGTCTCCGCGATCCAGTCGCGCAGGCTCGATCGGAAGCCATGCGGGCGGGCATCCATCTTTCGGCGCTCCATGAGCCTCGACATGGTGGCATCGCTGATCACGCCCCTTTTGACGCTCGGGAACAGGTAGCCGTCACGGGAATAGGCCCTGGCCTGGTCGATGATGGCTAGCGCCTCAGGAACGAGCGGCACGCGGAAATCCGGCGTCTTGTCCTTGCGGCCCTTCTGTGCCTCCCCCGGTATCGTCCAAACGTTGCCATCGATCTGGCTTTCGTAAAGGTGGCGAAGCGGCCCGGAGCGGACGCCTGTGAGGATCAGGAGCCGCAAAGCGAGGTGGGTAATCGTAGGCTCGGAGATCGATGCATAGAAGGCCGGCACGTCGATCCACGGCAGCGCCGGGATGTTCTCCGCCTTGTGGCGCTGCTGCCCGAGGAGCGCCCTCGCCTTGTCCGTCGCCTGCAGGTCAACCTCAAGCCCGAGTGCCGCAGCGTGACGCATGACGATAGCGAGCCGGTTCAGCGCTTTTCGTGCTGTCTCAGCCTTTGCGTGCCAGATCGGCGATATCACGTCCCGAATGCTTGTCTGATCGATTTCAGCGACAGGGGTCTTTCCGAGCTTGGGAAGGATATGCAGCTCAAGGGGGCTGAACCACCGGCCGGCCTTGCCGTCGCCTTTCAGTTCGGCCTTCCGGCTTTCATAGGCGTCCTCGGCGACCTCGCGCAGGAGGTGGAGGCGCTTTTCAGCTTCCCGCCGCTCACGCTCACGCTCTTTGATCGGATCGAGCCCCTTGGCCGCGATGCCCCGCCACCGGTCGGCGGCCTCGCGCGCGTCCTTCAGCGACACGTCATTTGTGGATCCGAGACCCATCTCCCGCCGCCGGCCATAGATCGTGAAGCGGAATACCCACTTGCCGCCACTGTCTGCCTTATGCAGCCAAAGGCCACCACCATCTGAGTATTTGCCTGGAGCAGAATTCTTCACCGCGAGAGCGGACAGCTTGTTGAGCGAGCGCGCCAAACCGGTCCCCCTTTCGGTCCACCTTGGCCGTGATGACGTGATGCAACACGATGCTACTCAAAATATGAGAATGAAACAAGAACCTATCGAGAGAGTCAGGCAGTTTGCGACACGTTGTTAGAACGTGTTTTCCTATGCTACGGCGCTTCAATGCCCGTAAGCGGCACCACTCACTTCCAAACCCGTAAAATGCCTGTTCACGGCGCGGTCGGCGCGTCGGATATCTGTTTTTTCAGGCGGGTGGCGGCCATGGCGTAGCCGCCGGCGGCGCCGTCGATGAAATGCATATGGTCGCGCCGGAGCGCCGTCGGCACGATACAGGTCATCAGTGCCGAATCCTGCCGGTGCAGGCCGAAATGGCAGATGCCGGCGCCTGCGGCCTGCTCCAGCCGGGCCTCGATCTGCCGAAACCGTGCCGGGTCGATGTCGATGGTCATCTTCAAGCCATCGTCGAACTTGCGGAAATCCGCGTTCCGGGCCACATCCCGGCGGTACGCCTTGGGGTCGAAGCGGCCGAGCGTCAGGCCGAGGCGGTAAAGGCCGGCGGTCAGGAAATGCTGCCCGAGGATGACGAACCAGTGCCGGATGCGCCCTCCCTTCGGGGCCGCCTTCGTTTCCACCGACAAACCGGCGCCGGACAGGCCGATCTTCGGGCCCTCCGGCGCGATCGGATGGCCCTCCCGCTCCTCGCCGCCGGCCAATGCGACGATCTCCAGGACCAGGGCTTCGAAGGCCTGCGCGTTGCCCTGTCCGGCGGGAAGCGCGATGATCGAGACGATGTCGCCGTGGCGGGAGCGGATCGGGTTCCATCGACAGGAGAGGCCGGTAAGGTCCGGATAGGCCTCCGGCGGTGCCGGCGGCACGGCAAAGCGCCCCTCCTTCATGCGCGCTTCGGCCCAGCTCGACCCGCCGCCGGCAAACATCGCGTAGGAAACGTCCGGGGTGACCTGAAACCGTGCGACGCGCACTTCGCGCCCGGCGGCGATGATCTCGGCGACGGGAACGAGCGCGACGCGCAGCGTCAGCCCGAGTTCCTTGCCGACCCAGTTCTGCACCGCCGAAAGGGCACTGCGCGCCCTTTCGGCACCGGAAGGCGGCACGGCGACGATGGCGCCGTCGCCGCCGAAGACGAAGGGAAGATCGTTGTTGCCGAGCGCATTCAGGACCGCCGAGATGACGCTGGCGCCCGCCATGTTGACCGCCTTGTAGCGGCCGGCCTCGATCGCGCCGGAGGAATCGACGATATCCGCCGTCGCCAGCGCCCAGTCGGGGGGCAGCGCATGATAGTTGTGACTGTCCGCAACGCCGGCGAAATCGACGAAGACAGGAAGCGCGCTGAAGAATGTTTCGCTGGAAAGCTCGTTCATGCCGCAAGGCTACCATATTGGCGCAGAGCAGACGACGGTGGTTCGGCCAGGAGCGGAGAACCGCCTGTCGCCGGCAACGTGCCTGGACACAGGCGTCTGGGCGAAGCACACCGGCCTTCGACCGCGCGAGGCAGGAAGGCCCGCCGGAACCGGCGGGCTTGTGGTCTGCATGCGGATTCCTCCGTCGTGCGGCCGGCGCATGCGCTGAGGGCTTCCAGCCCGGTCAGCCGACCTTGTGCTCCGGATCGAGCCTCGAGCCGGTGTCGGACGGCGGCTCGAGGATGATCGGCGACGGCGGTTCGGTGGCATCCACCTCACGGATCCATTCGCGCCAGATGGCGACGAGGAGGGCCATGAGGACGGGGCCGATGAAGAGGCCGAGGAACCCCATGGTCTTCACGCCGCCGATGAGGCCGAAAAAGGTGGGCAGGAACGGCAGCTTGATCGGACCGCCGACGAGGCGGGGCCGCAGCGTCTTGTCGACGATGAAGAGCTCGACCGATCCCCAGACGAAGAGGGCGAGGCCCGCGACGGGCGAACCGCTGGAGACGAGATAGATGGAGACGAGCGTGAAGGAAAGCGGCGCGCCGCCGGGGAAGAGCGCCATGATGCCGGTCAGGACGCCGAGCGTGACGGCCGACGGCACGCCGGCGATCCAGTAGGCGATGCCGAGCACGATGCCTTCGCCGATGGCGATCAGCGTCATGCCGGTGACGGTGGAGCTGATCGTCGCCGGCACGATGCGCGAGATGCGCTCCCAGCGCATCGGCAGGATGCGCTCGCCCAGCCGATCCACCTGGCCGGCGAAGGACTGGCCGTCGCGGTAGATGAAGAAGAGGGCGATCAGCATGAACAGCATGGCGAGCAGCAGGCCGAAGGCCTTGCCGCCGGCCGCCAGCGCAACCCGGTAGATATTGCCGATATTGGCGCCGCTGACGATCTGCGTCAGCTCGCCGATGGCCCCCGGGTGATCGAGGAAGCGCGTCCATTGCATGTCGAGCCAGCCGCCGATCACCGGCAGCGCGCCGATCCAGTCCGGCGTCGGCGCGCCGGTGCGGTTCGTCTCGACGGCCCAGCCGATCCAGTCGCGGATCTCGTGGAAGGCATAGGTCGAGGCGATCATGATCGGCCCGACGATGAAGGCGAGGATCAGAAGGATGGCGATGGAGGCGGCGAGCGTGCGATTGCCGTTCACCTGGGCGAGCAGGCGCGAATAGAGCGGCCAGCTGGCAAAGGCGATGACAAGCGCGGCAAGCACCGGCACGACGAAGCCGTGGAAGAAGTAGATGCCGGCGAACACGATGAGGACGAGGAGCCAGCGCGCCGCCGAGATGGGCGATATGAGCGCGACGCTGCTCGGGCGCGCCGCGCCGAGAAACCGGGGCTCACTTCTGCGATGTTCCGAATGCAGCAAACTCGTCCACTCCCTTGGGGCCGGGCTCCGGCCGACTGTCTAGATAAGGTGTATCCCAAGAATGTTAAA
The DNA here is from genome assembly GCF_050859155.1 of Shinella yambaruensis. Classification (NCBI taxonomy): domain Bacteria; kingdom Pseudomonadati; phylum Pseudomonadota; class Alphaproteobacteria; order Hyphomicrobiales; family Rhizobiaceae; genus Shinella; species Shinella yambaruensis. The sequence goes on along the minus strand of NZ_CP150638.1, from coordinate 89,830 downwards.
CATATACGTGGTTTTTTTGGCGGGGCGCGCCGAGAGGTCGCAGACGGGCGCGATCGCCCGTTCACGAAAGATGGAACGGCGGGCCGCAGGTGGATTGTTGACGTTTACGTCAATGTAAGTTACCGATGGCCCTTGATGACGCTTGTCAAAAGCTTCATCCTGTGTGCATCGGATGGTTGGAGGACCCTTCGGTGCCGGCGGGACCGCGCGCAAGAGGAGGAACATCATGTCGGCCACGATCCAGGACACTTCCCAGCAACCGACCGGCCGTTTCTGGCTTGCCTCCTACCCGGAAGGCATGGCGGAGGCGATCGCCCCGCTCGAACATGCCTCGATCGGCGCCCTCGTCGAGAGCTGCTGCGCGCGCTATGCCGATCGCCCGGCCTTCACCAGCATGGGCAAGACGCTGACATTCCGCGATTTCGAGGCGGCCTCGGCCCGGATCGGCGCCTGGCTGCAGGCAAGGGGCCTCGAAAAGGGCGACCGTGTCGCCGTCATGATGCCGAACATCCTGCAGAACCCGGTGATCATCTTCGGCATCCTGCGCGCCGGGTTCGTCGTGGTGAACGTCAACCCGCTCTACACGCCGCGCGAGCTCGAACACCAGCTGAAGGATGCCGGCGCCAAGGCACTGTTCGTGCTGGAGAATTTCGCGAGCACCGTGGCGCAGGTCGTCTCACGCACGGCCGTCAGGCATGTCGTCGTCGCCACGATGGGCGACATGCTCGGGCTCAAGGGCCTCATCGTCAACCTCGTCGTGCGCAAGGTGAAGAAGCTCGTGCCGGCCTGGTCGCTGCCGGGCCATGTGCCGTTCACCCAGGTGACGGCGGAAGGCGCGCGCGGCACGCTGAAACCCGTCGACATCGCGCCGGACGACACCGCCTTCCTGCAATATACCGGCGGCACGACAGGCGTTTCGAAGGGCGCGACGCTGACCCATGCCAACCTGCTCTCCAACATGGAGCAGATCAAGCTGTGGATCGAGCCGACCTTCCATATCAAGAAGCGGCCGGACCAGCTCGTCTTCATCTGCGCGCTGCCGCTCTACCATATCTTCGCCTTGACGGTGAACGGGCTGATGGGCATCGCGCTCGGCGGTCACAATGTGCTGATCGCCAATCCGCGCGACATCCCGGCCTTCGTCAAGGAGCTGGCGAAATACCGGGTGCATATCTTCCCCGGGCTCAACACGCTGTTCAACGCGCTGATGAACAATCCGGACTTCGCCAAGCTGGACCTTTCCGGCCTCGTGCTGACGCTCGGCGGCGGCATGGCGGTGCAGCGGCCGGTCGCCGAGCGCTGGCAGAAGATGACGGGCTGCGCCATCACCGAGGGCTACGGCCTTTCGGAAACCTCGCCGGTGGCGACCGCCAACCGCTTCGACAAGCCGGAATTCACCGGCACGATCGGCCTGCCGCTGCCCTCGACGGACATCGAGATCCGCGATGACGACGGCAGGACGCTGGCGCTCGGCGAGGTGGGCGAGATCTGCATCCGCGGCCCGCAGGTCATGGCCGGCTACTGGCAGCGGCCGGACGAGACGGCCAAGGCGATGACCCCGGACGGCTTCTTCCGCTCCGGCGACATCGGCTTCATGACGCCGGAGGGCCTTATCAAGATCGTCGACCGCAAGAAGGATATGATCCTCGTCTCCGGCTTCAACGTCTTCCCGAACGAGATCGAGGAAGTGGCGATGTCGCATCCCGGCATTCTCGAATGCGCGGCGATCGGCGTGCCGGACGAGCATTCCGGCGAGGCGGTGAAACTCTTCGTGGTGCGCAAGGACCCCGCGCTGACCGAAGCGGACGTGAAGGCCCATTGCGCGGCCAACCTGACCAACTACAAGCGGCCGAAATTCGTCGAGTTCCGCAACGAGCTGCCGAAATCCAATGTCGGCAAGATATTGCGCAAGGATCTCCGGGGCTGACGTGCGCCCCGGTTAAACCGATTTAATTTTTTCGCCAAGTGGCATTTGCGGTCTTGATTTGCTCCTGCCAAAGCGACTAGCTAGCCGGCATCGTCCCAAGCCAAGGAAGACGCCGATGAACGCGCTTGTCGAAAAGCTGAAATCCATCGTTCGCGATACCAACGCCACAGACATAAGGGCTGCCTTCGCGGCCGATCCGCAGCGGTTCTCCCGCTACAACGCCACGCTCGGCGACCTCCTCTTCGATTATTCCAAGTGTGCGGTCAACGATGCGGTGCTCGACGGGCTGGAAGCACTCGCCCGGCACGCGGACGTTGAGGGCAAGCGCGACGCGATGTTCTCCGGCGCCATCATCAACATCACGGAGGAGCGCGCGGTGCTGCACACGGCGCTGCGCAACCGCGCCAACACGCCGGTGCTCGTCGAGGGCAAGGACGTCATGCCGGACGTCAACGCCGTGCTCGACGCCATGGGCGCCTTTGCCGACGGCATCCGCTCCGGCGCGCTGAAAGGCGCGACGGGCAAGAAGATAACCGACGTCGTCAACATCGGCATCGGCGGCTCGGATCTCGGCCCCGTCATGGCGACGCTGGCGCTCGCCCCCTATCATGACGGTCCCCGCCTGCATTTCGTCTCGAACATCGACGGCGCGCATATCGCCGACACGCTGAAACTTCTTTCGGCCGAAACCACGCTCTTCATCGTCGCGTCGAAGACCTTCACGACGATCGAGACGATGACGAATGCCGCGACGGCGCGCAGGTTCATCGCCGATGCACTCGGCGAGGCGGCGGTCGGCAGCCATTTCTGTGCGGTCTCCACGGCGCTCGACAAGGTCTCCGCCTTCGGCATCGAGGGAAACCGCGTCTTCGGCTTCTGGGACTGGGTCGGCGGGCGCTACTCGATCTGGTCGGCTATCGGCCTGCCGCTGATGATCGCCATCGGCAAGGAGAACTTTGCCGCATTCCTCGCCGGCGGCCACGCGATCGACACGCATTTCCGCGAAGCGCCGATCCGGGAAAACATCCCGATGCTGCTCGGCCTCATCGGCTATTATCACCGCAACGTGCTGGGTTATCCCTCGCGCGCCATCCTGCCCTACGACCAGCGCCTGTCGCGCTTCCCGGCCTATCTCCAGCAGCTCGACATGGAATCGAACGGCAAGTCCGTGACGATGGATTCGACGCCGGTGGAGGGCCAGACCGGCCCGGTCGTCTGGGGCGAGCCCGGCACCAACGGGCAGCACGCCTTCTACCAGCTCATCCACCAGGGCACGGCGATCATCCCGGCGGAATTCATGATCGCGGCGAACGGTCACGAGAAGGACCTGCGCCACCAGCATCAGCTCCTGATCGCCAATTGCCTGGCGCAGTCCGAAGCGCTGATGAAGGGCCGCACGCTGGCCGAGGCCAAGGCGCAGCTCACCTCGAAGGGCATGGACGAGGCGAAGGCGGACAGGATCGCCCCGCACCGCGTCTTCTCCGGCAACCGCCCGTCGATCACCATGGTCTATGACAGCCTGACGCCCTTCGCGCTCGGCCGATTGATCGCCCTTTACGAACATCGTGTCTTCGTCGAGGGCGCGCTCTTCAACATCAACTCCTTCGACCAATGGGGCGTGGAGCTCGGCAAGGAGCTGGCGACGGGCCTGCTGCCGGTCGTGGAGGGCAAGGAAAGCGCCGAGGGGCACGATTCCTCGACAGCCGGCCTCGTGGCCGCGCTGCTGAAGGCGGCGACGTAGTCTCAGCGCAGGCTGAGGCGGCGTGCCGCGAATGCATCGCGCGGCACGCGGGCGAGGTTGCCCAGGAACTCGCGGGCACAGGCGCGCCAGCTATAGGCCATGGCACGGCCGCGCGCGGCCTCCTTGGGGATGTCGAGCGCGGCAAGAGCCGCTTCCCGCAGATCCTCCGACAAGGCGCCGCCCTCGCCCAGAACGTCCCGCGGGGCCGTGACCGGAAAGGCGGCGACCGGAACGCCGCTTGCCAGCGCTTCCAGCATAACATTGCCGAACGTGTCCGTGCGGCTCGGGAAGACGAAGACATCGGCCGCGGCATAGATCGCGGCAAGCTCCTCGCCGGTCTTGCGGCCGAGGAAATGCACGTCCGGATACCGCTGGCGCAGCGCGGCAAGATCCGGCCCGTCGCCGACGACGACCTTGCTGCCCGGCAAATCGAGGCCGAGGAAGGCGGGCAGGTTCTTTTCCACCGCCACGCGCCCGACATTCAGGAAAACGGGTCGCGGCAGGCCGAGATCGCGGCGCCGCGCCGGATCAAACAGTTTCGTATCGACGCCCCGCGACCAGCGCTTGATGCGCACGAAGCCCCGCGCCGCCATTTCCGCCCCGAGCGACTTGGTCGCCACCATCATGCCGTTGCCGGCATTGTGGAAGCGGCGCAGCCACCAGTAGCTGAGGCTTTCCGGGACGGGCAGGCGCGCGCTGATGAATTCGGGAAAGCGCGTATGATAGGCCGTCGTGAACGGCAGGCGGCGCTCCAGGCAGGCGCGCCGTGCCGCCATGCCGAGCGGGCCTTCGGTGGCGATGTGGATATAGTCCGGCGCGATCTTCTCGATCTCGGCCAGGACACGGCGCTTCGAGGCTATGGCGAGCCGGATCTCCGGATAGGACGGCAGCGGCACCGTGGTGAAACCCTGCGGCGTCAGGAAGGCAACCTCGATACCCTCCTCCGCCATCGAGCGGGCCAGCTCCTCCAGCGTATGGACCACGCCGTTCAGCTGCGGGTGCCAGGCATCCGTGACGACGAGGATGGTGGGCGCCGGGCCGTTCGGGCGGGCGGCATCGGGCGAATCTGGAGCGGTGTGATCGAGCATGGCCCCTTTGACCACGCTGCGATGACAGGCGGATGAAGGCGCACTTCGGGCCCGACACGCCCTTTTCGGGGTGCGCCCGTCGGCTTAAGCCAGCCCGATTTCCTTGGCCCAGGGCGGGTTGGCGCCGGCGCGCGAGACGGTGACGGCGGCGGCCTTGGCACCGAGCGCCAGCACCTTGGCGATCTGGTCCTCATCGAGCCGGGCGACCTGGTACTTGGTGAGGAGGTTCTGCATCTTCAGCGAGGCGAGCACGCCTGCATCGAACGTATCGCCGGCACCGACCGTGTCGACCACGCTCACGCGCTCGCTCGGCACGATGACCTTGTGGTTCGCGCTGTAGCCGACGGCGCCTTGCGCGCCGCGCGTGACGACCACGAGCTTGGCGCCATGGTGCAGCCAGTGGCGGGCAAGCGCCTCCTCGTCCCCCTCGAGGCCGAACCAGGCGAGGTCCTCGTCGGAGAACTTGACGATGTCGGCCATGGCCGCCATGCGGCGGATGCGGCCGAGATGGGCGTCCTTGTCCTTGATGAAGCCGGGCCGGATGTTGGGATCGAGCGAGATGACGCGCTTTTCGTGCTCGCGCCGCAGCAACGCCTCGTAGGTGGAGCCGCAGGGCTCGGGAATGAGGCTGATCGCGCCGAAATGCAGCGCCTCGCAATCATCGCCGAGAAGCGGCAGCTCCGCCTCGGTGATCATGCGGCCGGCGGTGCCCTCGTCATAGAAGGCATAGCTGGCGTGGCCGTCGACGAGCTTGACGAAGGCGACCGTCGTCGGGCGCGAAAGCGTTGCGCAATAGCTGTAGTCGACGCCGCTTTCGCCGAGCGTCCTGCGCAGGATGTCGCCCATCATGTCGTCGGAAAGGCCGGTGAAGAAGCCGGTCGGCACGCCGAGGCGGCCGAGCGCGATCGCCGTGTTGAAGATCGCCCCGCCGGCATAGGGTGCATAGGCATCCTCGCCGAGCGTCGTCGTCCGCGGCAGCATGTCGATCAGCGCTTCACCACAACACAGGATCATTCCCGTTCCTCCCTAGGCAATTCCGGCAGAGCCGATTTCAATCGATTTAAACGATCTCGATGGAAAGCGCCAGAGGCTTTTACGAGGTCGGCAGTTCCGCAACGCCGCCATGGGCGGCCGACCAGGCGAGCGGCGCATCGAAAAAGGCGGCGACGGAAGCGAGCGTCACGTCGTCGAACAGCTTCTCCTGCCGCGCCACGGCCAGCACGTCGCGCCAGGTGGCGATGTGATGCAGCCTGACGCCGCCATTGGCATAACGCGCCTCGGCCTCCTTGAAGATGCCGTAGTAGAACAGCGACATGCCGTGGTCGACCACGCCGCCGGCGGCGCGGATCGCGTCGATGAAGGTGAACATGGAGCCGCCGACGGTGACCAGATCCTCGATGACGAGCACGCGCGCGCCCTCCGGCATCACGCCTTCGATCTGCGCGTTGCGGCCGTGGCCCTTCGGCTTCTTGCGGACATAGATCATCGGCAGGGCGAGGCGGTCGGCGAGGAGGGCGGCGAAGGGAATGCCGGCCGTCTCCCCGCCGGCGATCACGTCGAAACGTTCGAAGCCGGCTTCACGCACGAGGGTCGCGGCGGCGAAATCCATGATCGCCGAGCGGATGCGCGGATAGGAGAGCAGCTTGCGGCAGTCCATGTAGACCGGGGAGGCCATGCCGGAGGCGAGCTTGTAGGGCTCCTCGGGGCGGAAATGCACCGCCTTGATCTCCCAAAGCATGCGGGCCATCAGCTCCGCCATCACGGCCCGGTCCGGAAAGGAATTGGAAAACATCGGCATCTCCCGCATGACTGTCTGCCCGTGCGCATAGCAGCAAGAGCCTCGGCTTTCCAGCGGCAGCGGCCTTTTCCAAAGGCCCGACGGCGAAAAACCCTCCCCGGAGGCCGGGAAGGGTTTCTGGGAGGATCGAGGTTCGGCGCCTGTTCAGGCGGCCGAGCGGCGGGCGTCGATCGAGAAGGCGCCGGGGCCGAAGGCGGCGAGCACGAGGAAGCCGCCGGCGATCGTGATGTTCTTCCACATCATCAGGCCGTTGAAGACGGTGAGCAGGCCGTTGGCGCCGTCCGGGAAGCCTTCGATGGCGATCGTGCCGCTGTGGAACACGAGGGCCGTGAACACGCTGAAGGCGGCAAGAAGGTAGGCCGCGATGCGCGTCTGGAAGCCGACGAGGACGAAAATGCCGGCGACGAGTTCGAAGATGCCGGCGAGATAGGCAAGCGCGGTCGCAGCCGGGAGGCCCGCACCGGCGATCATGCCGGCCGTGCCCGAGGGATCGATGAGCTTCGGATAACCGGCGGTGATGAACATGAGGGCGAGAAGAATGCGTCCGACGAGGACGACGGCGTTCTGTTGCATGGAAAGCTCCTGAGGCTTCGGCGTTTGCGTTGACGAAGAGATATCAGCTTTCTTTCGTCAAACTAGACGGCCGATCGAAAGACAGATCGTTCTCTTTTTGTGAACGATATCGCCTGTTCCCGGCGGAACAGAAGAGGCGTCGCCGCCGTGCGACAACGAGATCACGACACCCCGCCCCCTTCCTGCCGGAACCTCCATGCGTCATTCTCTCCTCGCCCTTGCCCTTGCCGCCGTCTCCTTCACCTTCATCGCGACCAGCCATGCCGGTACGCCCTATGCGCAGGGCTACTACGGGCATTACCAGCAGACCTGCATCACCAAGCGCATCCGCACGGAAGATCCACATGGCAAGTCCATCACCAAACGCGTCCGCATCTGCCAATAGGAGACGAGGCCGTCCCGGAAAGCTCCGTTCTTTTCTGTTGCAAGCGCCCGGCGGCTGGGCGAAGATTTCAACCGAGCGGCGTATGTTTGTTTCGTCCGCGGCGGTCGGGGGAAACCGGATATGAACGAGATCAACAAGAGTGCCGCGTTCTGGCGTTCTTTTCCGATTTTCGAGGGGTTTGGCAAGGACACGATCGGCGAGATCGCCGGCATCGCCACCTTTCGCAAATGGCCGGCCGGCACGGTGATCTTCCAGCGCGGCGACGAGGGCACCTATCTCATCGTGCTCGTTTCCGGCCGCATCAAGCTCTCGCTCATCACGCCGCAGGGCAAGGAACTGTCGCTGCGCCAGCTCGAGGCGGGCTCCATCCTCGGCGAAATGGCGATCCTCGACGGCCAGCCGCGCTCGGCAGATGCCACCGCCGTCGTCGCGACGGAAGGCTATGTCATCGCAAAGCGCGACTTCCTGGAGATCCTCACCCGCAACCCGACGGCCGCGCAAGCGATCATCCACTATCTCTGCACCAAGCTGCGCGAGACGACGGAACAGCTCGAGACCATCGCGCTCTACGACCTCGATGCGCGCGTGGCGCGCTTCTTCCTCGCCACCTTGCGCAACATCCATGGCGAGGAGCTGCCGGAGAGCGCCAATCTCCAGATCTCGCTGAGCCAGACCGAGATCGCTAGCATCGTCGGCGCGAGCCGGCCGAAGATCAACCGGTCGATCCTCGCGCTGCAGGAAGCCGGCGCCATCCGCCGCAACGACGGCATCATCCATTGCCATATCGGCCGGTTGCGGACCATCGCCGAGCCGGACGATGACTAGAGTGCACCGATGCAACCCAAAACGCGGCGCCGCAACGAATCCATGCCGGAATTGCCATAGCCCGCGGATCCCAGGGTCATGATCGCCAAGAGATACAGACCGCTTGCCGCCGGCCTCGTGGCGAGCCTTGCCGGCGCGCTGGCGCTGTTCTTCCTTGGCGAGACGGCGCTGGAGCGGCAGCGCGAATTCTATTTCGATGCCCTGACCCAGGCGGTTCCGGCGGCCCAGAGCGACCGGATCGTCGTCGTCGACATCGACCGCAAGGCCTTCCAGAGCGCGCCGGAGCGAGACTGGACACGCACGCAGACGGCGGTGCTGATCGAACACCTGGCCGCCGCGAAACCGGCCGCGATCGCCTTCGACTTCGTCTTCAGCACCAATTGCGCCGCGGACGACCCCGCCAATGCAGCGCTGGCAAGCGCCATCGGCAAGACGACGACCATCTTGGGCTTCCTCATCGGCGAGACGTTCGACGGAGCGCCGCATCCCGTGCCCGCGCTGGCCCTGCAACAACCGGTCGACGTGCCGGAACTCTGGTTCATCGACGGCACGGAAAGCTCGTGCTCCTTCCTGCAGGACAAGGCAAAGGCGGCAGCCGCCGCCTTCCTCGTCGGCGACGAGGACGCGGTGGTTCGCCGGGTGCAGGCCTATGCGATCGTCGGCAATGCCGCCTATCCGGCGCTCGGCGTCGAGGCGGCGCGCCTTGCGGCCGGTGCGCGCACGCCGGTGCTCGGCGGCCGTCCGGCCTGGCTGCGCCATGATTCCCGCATCCTTCGGCTCGACGAGGACGGCAGCCTGCGCTTCGTGGCGAGCAGCGCCGGCACGATCGGCGCGCGGACCCTTTCGGCGGCGGATGTCGTCGCGGGTACGGTGCCGGCGGACCGGATCGCCGGCAAGGTCGTGCTGATCGGCAGCAGCCTGCCCAATCTCGGCGGGCTGCGCACCAGCGCCTCCATGCCGCTCGAACCGTCGGTGCAAATCCATGCCGACGTGGCGAACGCCATCCTGACCGATCATATCCCGACGCGCGACCTCGGCCTCCTGCCTGTCGAAACGGGCTTCGCCTTCCTCGCCGGGGCGGCGGCGGCGCTGGCCGCGGCGCGGCTTCGCCCGCTCTTTGCCGCGCTCGCCGGCATCGGGCTCGTCGGCCTCGTCTTCGGCGCGTCGGTCCTGCTCTATGCGCGCACCGCGCTGCTCTCCGATGCGGTCGGCGTTTCGCTGATCGTCGCCACCGCGGCGCTCGTTACCGGCCTCCTGCAATTTGCCCATGTGCGCCGGGCCGAAGCGACGGCCCGCCAGCGCTTTGCGCAATACCTGCCGCAATCCGTCGTCGCCCGCTATATCGACAACCCGGATCTCGGCCGCGTCGCCGGCGAGGAACGGCAGGTAACGGCCCTGTTCACGGACATAGAGGGCTTTTCCGCGCTTGCCCAGAAGATCGGACCGCATGATCTCGTCAAGCTGCTCGACATCTACTTTTCCGAGGTCAATGCCCTCGTTGCGCGGCATGGCGGCATGGTGGACAAGGTGGTGGGCGACGCCGTGCACGCGCTCTTCAACGCGCCCGACGATCTGGAGCGCCATGTCGACAAGGCGCTTGCCTGCGCTGACGAGATCCGTGCGCTGACGGAAGAGATGCGCCGCCGCCCCGCCTTCCTCGAAAAGGCGTTCGGGCGCACGCGCATCGGCGTCGAGACGGGCATGGCGGTGCTCGGGGAAGTGGGGACCGGCGGCAAGCTCGACTATACCGCCCATGGCGACGCCGTGAACCTTGCCGCCCGGCTGCAGGATGCCAACAAGTTCCTGGGGACCCAGATCTGCGTGGGGCCGCGCGCGGCCGGCGAGACCAGCCGCCCGCTGCGCGCCATTGGCAACCACGAAATCCGCGGCTTCGGCACGATGGAGCTGTTCACGCTCGATTGACGCCCGGGCCGGCGCGGGCGCATACCCGCCCTTCCCCCAATTTTACAGGCGCGTCAGCGGATCCCCACGCTTGCATAGGCCTCGCGGATGCGGGCCTCGCCCCATCGGGTGATCTCGCCCGGCGCGGCGCCCACCGACGCGATCTCGACGCCCTCGCCGCGGCCGACCGGACGCGTGACACCGCCGCCCGAGACCTCGACGAGGCCGTGCTCGACGAAGACGGCGAAGACGCCGCGGCTCGGACCGGCGAAGAACTTGGTGCCGCGCACGCCGATCATGCCGAAGGCGGTACGCATGGTGAGGTCGATCTTCGCAAGGCCTTCGGGCCGGTCGAAGACCATTTGCCCCGTGCCGAGCTCGATGACGCCACCCTGGCCGGCGATGAAGGTGTCGATCAAGAGTTCCGTCTCGCTGCCGAGCAGCAGGCTGGTGTCGTCGCCGAGCTCCAGCGAGGCGAAGCTTTCCTTGCCAGTCTTGAGGAAATCATGGTCCATCAGGCTCGCGCCGGCCTTCAGGCCCTCGAGATGGTTCGCCTGCTTGCGGGTGACGTCGCCGGTGATCTCGACGGCCTTGCCGATCACGGCATTGGCCTGGGTGGCGCGGATGCCGATGCCCGTCAGGGCCAGCGCGCCGCCCGCAATGAAGAGCCTGCGGCTGAAGGAGACCGGACTGAAAGCGTTGAGCGTTCGCATGACATGCCTTTCGCGCGAGATCAAACCCGACGGAATGGAATTGAACCGATGCAGACCGTGCCGTCAACCGCGCACCGCCTGCCCTGCACCCCTTATGCGCCGCCCTGCCCGCTCCTTCTGTTCCCGCGGAAACAGCCGTCTTTCGCCCGTCCTCTAAGGTGCGGTCATCCAACGAAGGGAGACGGATCATGATCAAGCGATCCACAGGAATGAAGACGGCTGGCCGCGCCCTTTTCTTCGCGGTCCTTCTTGCAGGCGCCGCAGGCGGCGCCAGGGCCGATGCGCTTTCCATCGAAAACCGATGCGACGCCAGCGCCGGCAGCCGCTACGACATGACGCGCGACACAGCTTTCGCGCCGGTCGCGCTCGACGACATCAAGATCGGCCCGGCGCTGTCGGCCTGCCGCGAGGCCTACAATGCCGGCGGCAGCGCGCGCATGGCCTTCCAGCTTGCCCGGGCGCTGGAGCGCGCCGGCCAGGACCTCGAGGCCATGAAGCTCTATGCGGAGGCGGCCGCGCTCGGGCATACGGTGGCGATGGTGAACTACGGCGCCATGCTCGGCAAGCGCGGCGATGCCGCCGCGGAATTCAGCCATTACAAGAAGGCTGCCGAACTGGGCGACCTGCTCGGCGCCTACAATCTCGCCGTCGCCTATCGCGACGGTATCGGCACGAAGATCGACGGCGCGGCGGCGGCCCGCTGGTTCGACAAGGCAGCCGCCGCCGGCGACGAGACCGCCGCCTTCAATCTCGGCGTGCTGCTCGACGACGGCAGCCTGATCGAGGAGGACAATGCACGGGCGGCGGCCTTCTACCGCCTCGCCGCCGAGGGTGGCAGCGTCGATGCGATGATCAATCTCGGCCTCATGCTGGAAGCCGGGGAAGGCATCTCGCAGGACCTTGCCGCGGCCGCCGGCTACTTCAAGCAGGCCGCCGACCGCGGCGACAGCTACGGCAAGCTGAAATTCGGCCTGATGCAGCAGAGCGGCACCGGCATCGTGAAGAATGTCGAACAGGCGGTGACCAGCCTCGTCGCGGCCTTCGAGATGCGCGATGTCGATCTCGAGGTCATCCTGCGCGACACGCCGGAAAAGCTCAGCGCCGACGCCCGCCTCGCCATCAAGCAGGTGCTTGCCGGACGCAAGCTGATTGCCGGCGCCGAGAATGCGGAGATCGACCCGATCACCCTCGGCGCCATCGAGAAGCACTACGCCGGAAACTAAGCCTTCCCTTGGGGCGGGATCAGCGGATCTCGCCCGCCTGAGGCCCCCAGGTGTCCGTCATCGCAAAGCCGTTCGCCAGCGGATCGGTCGGGTCGAGCGCGATCTGGTGCAGGCCGAACGTCCAGCCGCGGCCGGTGATGGTCGGGATAATGGCCTCGCGGCCGGCAACGACCGTTTCGGCCTCGAGTCCCACCTCGAATTCGGACCCGATGATCGAGCGCGAGCGGAACGTATCGCCCACCTTGGCAAGGCCGCGGGCATGCAGCGTGGCGAGGTTGGCCGAGTTGCCGGTGCCGCAGGGCGAGCGATCGACGCGGCCGGGCCACATGGTGGTGGCGGTCCGCACCAGGCCATCCGGGTCGCGATCACGGAACATGACATAGGCAACGCCACTGATCTCCGGGATTTCCGGATGCACCACCTTCATCGACGTGTTGATCAGGTCCTTCAGCGCCATGCCGGCATCGACAAGCGCACGGGCATTGGCCTTCTCGATCTTCGTGCCGATCTGGTCGACATCGACGAGCGCATAGAAAATGCCGCCATAGGAGATGTCGAAGCGCACGCGGCCCCAGTGCGGCGTGTCGATTTCCACGTCGAGCTCCTGCACGAAGGACGGCACCATGGTGAGCCTGACCTTCTCGCAACGCCCGTCGCGGCAGGTCGCCGTTGCCTTGACGAGGCCGGCGGCCGTGTCGAGCACCACGACCGTTTCCGGCTCCTTCATCTCGACGATGCCGGATTCCAAGAGCGCCGTGGTGACGCAGATCGAATTGGAACCGGAGGAGGCGTGCGCCTGGTCGGCCTGCAGGATGATGAAGCCGGCATCGGCTTCCGGCCGCTTGGCGGGAACCAGAAGGTTCACCGAACCGGTTGCGGCCGCGCGCGGCTCCAGGCACAGGAAGCGGCGCAGGCTGTCATCCACCGTGTTGATGTGGTGGAGCTGCTCGGCGATCGTGTTGCCGGGGATCTTCGGCACGCCGCCGATCGCCACCTTGCCGATCTCGCCTTCGCAATGAACGTCCAGCAGCTGGATCGTACGCTTCCATCTCATGTCGATATGCTCCGTCTGTGCCGGTCCGGCGGCGGTTTCCATCCCCGGGGCCATGGCGGGGACCAGTTGCTTCATTCTCCTGATATATCAGATTGCCGCTCGTTCCAACTGCTTTTCATGCGACGGGTTTGCACGCTACGAAAAGCACCCGGGAGGAGATTGCCCATCCCGGACAATCCGTTCGCCACGAGGCCCGTTCATGACCAAGCTCATTGTCTTCACCGATCTGCACATGGTGCCCGAGGGCACGAAGATCATCGGCCTCGATCCCTATCAGCGCCTGCTTGCCGGCATCGAGCATGTCAACCGTCACCATGCCGACGCCAACCGGGTCATCTTCACCGGCGATCTGACGCACCGTGCCGACACGATGTCCTACGAGCGCCTGCGCGACCTGTTGTCGCTGCTCGTGCCGCCTGCCGCCATCACCATCGGCAACCACGACTATCGCGAGCGTTTCCTTGAGACCTTCGCCCATGTGGCGCCCGACGAGGACGGCTTCGTGCAGCAGGTAATCGACTTCGACGACTGCCGCGTGGTGCTGCTCGACACGCTCTTCGCTCCACCCTACGACTATCCGCGCAGCCATGCCGGCTACCTGTGCGAGCGGCGCCTCGCCTGGCTCGACCGGATGCTGGCGGATGCGAACGGCCTTCCGGTCCTCCTCTTCATGCACCACCCGCCGCACAAGACGGGTTTTACCGGCATGGACGCGATCAGGCTCGGCAACGAGGACGCCTTCTACGATCTCGTGCTGAAACACGGCAATGTGCGCCACATCTTCGCCGGCCATGTGCACCGCACGATCGGCGGCTCGCATCGCGGCATTCCCTTCTCCATCTTCAAGAGCCCCGTCCACCAGCAGCCGATGCCCTTCGACACGCCGAACGCCTCGCTCTCGGTGGACGAGCCTGCCGCCTACGGCATCGTCGTGGTGACGGGCGAGGGCCTGCAGGTGCACCACGAGGACTATGAAATCGCACGGCGCGATTCCGAGATCGCCTGAAGAGGCCGGTTAACGCGCGTTACACATCGTGATGCCCGATCCGCGTTCTGCGGGAACCGGGCAGGGCATCCCACGTTGTCTCCGCCGAAGGGGTGGGAAACCCAACTTTCGAAGGAGAAAGACATGCGCAAGATTCTCATGGCCGGTGCCGCGCTGGCACTCATCGGCGCCACGGTCGCCCATGCGGACGATGGCGACAAGGAAGTTCTTGGCGGCGCTGCGGGCGGTGCCGCCGGTGCCGCTGCGGGCGCCGTGGTCGGCGGGCCGGTCGGCGCCATCGTCGGGGGCGTCGTCGGCGTGGCGATCGGCGCGGAAGCCGCCGTTCCGGACGATGCCCGCGTCTATGTGATGGAAAACCCGACGCCGCCGGTCGTCCTGGACGGACAGCTGACCGCCGACACGCGCTTCGACGACACCGTCACGCTGACGCCGATCCCCGATCATCCGGACCTCGCCTATGTCTATATCGACAACCGCCCGGTGATCGTGCGCACGGACAGCCGCCAGGTCGTTTATGCGCCCGAGATCGAGACGACCGCCAGCATCTCGCCTGATATCCCGGAGACGACCATCACCTATGTCGAGCGCCACCCGCTGGAGCCCGTCGTGCTGGAAGGCCCGGTCGAGGCCGGTGTCGTGGTCCCGGACACCGTCCAGATCGTCGAAGTGCCGGAAAGCCCGACCTATGGCTACATCTATGTCGACGAACGTCCCGTTCTCGTCGACCGCAGCACCCGCGAGGTGATCTGGGTCCGCTGACCCCGCGGGATCATCGCGGAAGGGCGGCCCCTGCGGGGGCCGCCTTTTTACTGTCCGGTCGCCGTCACCGCGGTATCCTCGACCGAGCGGCCGAACCGCAGCCACTGGTCGTCGTAGTTCTTGCGTGTCACCGGATCGAAGACGGCGATGGGCGTGGAGACCGCGATGCTGGCGACGCTGCCCACCGTCTGCGCCGTGCCAAGCGCCACCGCACCGAGCCGGTCGCCGAGGCCGACCTCGGAATCGGTGACGGTCTGGCCGGCGATCAGCCGGTTGCCGATGAGCCGGACGACCTCCGGGCTTTCAGCGAACTTCCCGTGGTTCAGGCTGTCGCCGGATTTCAGTGCAGTCAGGTCCAGCACGATGATGCCCTGCTTCTCCAGCATGCTGCGATAGGGTTCCTGGGACGGGTCGATCTGGCCGAGCCGGTCGACATTGCCGGAAATGCGCCGCGAGAGCGTCAGCGCCCGGTCGTCACGCGAAACGAAGAGCGTGAATTGCGGGCGCTCCGCGCCGATAGCGCGCAGCTGCTGGCCGAAGACGTCCACGTCGAGGTCGGGCGAGGCGAGGATGACCTGCTGGATCTTCTTCGGCACGCGCCCGTCGCGGATCGCCATCTGGCGCAGCGTCTCCACCGCAAGCCAGGTGCCCATGGAATGGGCCATGATAGTGATCTCGCCGACCTCCGGCGTGTCGACCGCCGCTCGCAGCAGCTCCTCCAGCGCATCGCGCGAATAGTTCGTGCTTTCCTTGTCGTAGGAATAATCGAAGATGCTGGCGCGCGAGGGCCAGGTGAAGATGACGGGTGCGGCGTCGGTCTTCGAATCGTGCACGATCTGCGCGAAGCGATAGACGGCATCCTCATAGCGGTTGTTGAAGCCGTGCACGAACACGAGCACGCGACGGCTCTTCGGCAGGTGCCCGTCGAGCCAGGCGCGGCCGGCCTTCGCGCTGTCGATCGGCGTCACGCTGACGGTGGAGAAATCCTTCATCGGATCGGCCGGCAGCTTTTCCGGCCATTGCACCTGCCCCACCTTGCGCTTGCCGTCCGGCGGAATGGAGACGGTAATGTCGCGCATGACGAGCTCGGAGCCGCGCTCGCCGGAAAACAGCACGCCCGGCTGCTGCGAGGGCGCGCGGGTGGTGGCGACCAGGAGGTCGACCGTGGAGACGCCCGCCGGCGTTTCGCCGCTCGGCACGAGCACGCCCTCCGGCCGGCCGGCGCAACCTGCAAGGGCAAGCAGTCCGGCGAAGATCACGCGACGCAATACGCGCGGCATTTCGCGGTTCATCATGCCCCGCTTCCTTCCGCTTTCAAGGTTTCGCCGGTGCATACCTCGCACCGTTCATCCCTGCTTAGCCGAGCGGCGGGCGGTTTTGAAGAGAGCCCGGAGGCAAGGACCGCCACGGAGCTCCTCGCGTGGCATATCGGTCACGCGAACGGCAATGCCGGGAGAAAGCCGAGGACAGCCAGATTCGACCGCGGAGCCGGGCGGCAGATAATCTTTATGGATTGGAAAGAATGGCGCACCCGAAGAGATTCGAACTCCTGACCCCCAGATTCGTAGTCTGGTGCTCTATCCAGCTGAGCTACGGGTGCGCTGGCAGTGGCGGGCGTGTTGCCCGGCTGCGAGGCGGTTCTCTAAAGGGTCCTCCGGTCTATTGCAAGCGTCTTTCGCAGAAATAATGTACTTTTTTCATCGGGCCGTCACACGGGGAGCGGCAGAGGCCCGGATTACGAGGCGCGGTGGCGGAAGGCGTCGAGGGGGACGGGGCGGTCCGGCAGTTCGATGCGGAACAGCGTGCCGGGCGTCGGCTTTTCCACCAGCGCGATGGTGCCGCCATGGGCGAGCACGAGCTCGCGGGCGATCGCAAGGCCAAGGCCCGTGCCGCCCGAGCGCACGGAGCCGCGGAAGGCGGCAAAGAGGTTTTCGCGCGCCTTGGCGGGCATGCCGGGGCCGTTGTCGTCGATGGCGATGGAGACGACGCTGCCGGTGCGAAGCCCCGTGACGAGCACGGTGCGCCGCTCCGCGCCGCTGTCCTGCGACAGCGCCTCGACGGCGTTGCGGCACAGATTGTGGATGACGCGGAAGAGCTGCTCGCTGTCGGCATCGACCTGGAGGCCCGGCTCGACCTGCGCGACGAAATCGATGTCGCTGCGCGAATCGAGCGCCAGCACCTCGGAAACCTCCTGAACCAGCGGGCGCAGCGCGACGAAGCGGCGGCGCGGCTCCGGCTCGCGCATCCGGCCGTAGGAGAGCACCTCGTTGGTATAGCCCACCGCCCGGTCGATGCTGCGCAGGAGCTTCGGCGCGACACGCTTGACCACGGGGTCGTCGACGTCGGACAGGCGGTCGGACATCAGCTGGGCCGAGGAGAGGATGTTGCGCATGTCGTGGTTGATCTTCGACACGGCAAGTCCGAGATCGGCGAGGTTCTTCTGCTCCTTCAGCGTGCGTTGCAGCGTCTGCTGCATGGCGGCGAGATGGATGCCGGCGACGGCGATCTCGTCGCGCCCGCCGGACGGCTCCAGCACGCGCGCCGGGTTCGACGGGTCGGCGGCGAATTCCTGGATATTCGCGGTCATGCGGCGGATCGGGCGGATCAGCAGGCGGTTGAGCGCGAAGAAGATGGGGCTCGCGGTGACCACGGAGATGATCATGGACAGGATGAAGACGTTGCGCGCATAGCCCAGCATGGCGCGGCGCAGTGCCCGCTCGTCGAGCAGCAGCTCGATGCGCGTGCTCGATTCGCCGACCGGGCCGAAGACGCGGATGACGCGGTCGCCGCCGAACAGCAGCGTGTCGAAGGCGTCGTAGACGGCGGTCAGCGTCGAGACGTCGGAAAGATCGTATTGCGCGTCGATGCTCGGCGGCATGTCGACGGCGGCGACCATGCGGGAGGCGTCCTCCCGCTTCAGGATGATCGCCTTGGTGCCGGTCGCCATCAGCGTCTCTTCCTGTACGGCGCGCGGCAGCTCGTGGTCCGGCAGGCCCTCGATGACGACGCTGGCGGCGGCCGCCGTGTTCAGGCGGTCGCGCAGCCATTGCAGGCGCATGTTGGCGACCGACGGCACGAAGATCAGCACTTCGGCGATCAGGACGAAGATCGCCGTGACCAGGAGGAGCCGTCCCGACAGGCCGGACAGGAAGCCGACCGCCGGCACCGGCTTCTCGGTCAAGGACGGTACCCCGTCTCTGTCCACCATCTTTCAACTCCTCGGCAGGCCGCGTCGCGACCCAGGGATCGGCGACGTATTCCTGCCAATCATAGGAGATTGCGGCAAATTTTCCAACGGCGCCGCGGAAACGGCAAAAACGCGGCGATCCCGCGACCGCCGCGCCAAAGGCCGGAATCCGGCTACGAAATGCCGCAGCGCCCCATGCGCGCCCCTCAGGGCGCGGGGGCGGCGATCAGAATTCCTCCCAGTTCTCCTGGGCGGCAGCCGCCGTGGCAGCGCCGCGATTGCCGCCGAAGGCACGGGCGACATTGCCGATCATGCGGCGGGCGGGC
This sequence comes from Shinella yambaruensis, assembly GCF_050859155.1. NCBI lineage: Bacteria > Pseudomonadati > Pseudomonadota > Alphaproteobacteria > Hyphomicrobiales > Rhizobiaceae > Shinella > Shinella yambaruensis. Next base: position 71,323 of record NZ_CP150638.1, on the reverse strand, counting down.
GATTCGACCGGCCGGGTCTCGGCACGCACGGCCGCCACGCGCTGCGCGGCATCGCCCGTGCGGAAGCGGGCGACGAGATCGGCCAGGCTGTCGGCCTCGCCCTTCAGCTTGTGCGTGGCGGCCGAGGTCTCCTCGACCATCGCGGCATTGTGCTGGGTGACCTGGTCCATCTGGTTGATGGCCGTGCTGACCTCCTGGAGGCCCGTCGCCTGTTCGCGGGCCGCGGTGGCGATCGCATGGATGCGGTCGTTGATCGTGACGACGCGGTTTTCGATGTCGGAGAGGGCCGCGCCCGTCTCCTGCACATATTTGACGCCGACGGAGACTTCGTCACCCGACTTGGTGATGAGGCCCTTGATGTCCTTGGCGGCGCTGGCGGCGCGCTGGGCGAGCTCGCGCACTTCCTGCGCGACGACGGCAAAACCCTTGCCCGCCTCGCCGGCACGCGCTGCCTCGACACCGGCATTGAGCGCGAGAAGGTTGGTCTGGAAGGCGATCTCGTCGATGACGGAGATGATCTGGCTGATCTCGTTCGAGGCTTGCTCGATGCGGCTCATCGCGCCGATCGCATTGCGCACGATGTCGCCGGACTGTTTGGCGCTCTGCGTCGCCTCGCCGACCATGGTCGTCGCCTCGTTCGCCCGCTCCGTCGAGTTCTTGACGGCGGCGGTGATCTCCTCGAGGGCGGCGGAGGTCTCCTCCAGCGCGGCGGCCTGCTGCTCGGTGCGCTTGGAAAGGTCGTCGGAGGCGGTGCGCAGCTCGCCGGAATTGGCGTTGATCGCATCCGTCGAGGCGCGTACCTCGCGCATGGTGCGCTGGAGGGTGGCGAGCGTCGCGTTGACGTTCTGCTGCAATTCGGCGAAGGCACCGCGGAAGGTGCCGTCCATGGTCTGCGTCAGGTCGCCCTCGGCGAGCGCGCCGATGACGCGGCGGGTTTCGGCAATGCCCTCCTCCACGCCGGCGACCAGTTCGTTGACGCTGCGGGCGAAGCGGTTGAGGTCCTCGTTGTGGTAGTCCTTGTCGATGCGCGAGGAGAAGTCGCCCGCCGCCGCGGCATGCACCACGGTGGCGATCGAGGACTGCAGGTCGGCGCTCTTCTCGCGCAGGATCTCCTCCTGGGCGTTGAGATCGCGCACGGTGATGGCATTCTGGCGGAAGATGGCGACGGCGGCGGCCATCTCGCCGATCTCGTCCTTGCGTCCGGTATAGGGCACTTCCGTGTCGAGATCACCGCCGGCAAGACGGTTCATCGTCTCGGTCACGTTCTGAATCGGACGGCTGAGCTCATTGGTCGCGATATAGAAGGCAACGCCACCGCCGAGCACGAGGCCGACGCCGACCGTGCCGAGCACGAGCATCAGCATGAGGGTTTCGAAGGCGGCGACATCGGCCTTGATCGCGGTGAGGTTCTCGTTGTCCGTCTGGACAACGGCGTCGATCTCCTGCTGGAAGGCCTTGCGGTTGGCGCGGTTGCCCTCGTTGTTGCCCTGTTCGTTGGCCGCGGCGATGGAGACGCTCGTGCCGAGGCGGGCCGTTTCCATGCGGAAGGTGCGGAATTCTGCGGCGCGCGCCACCACGGCGTCGAACGCGGCCTTCTGTGCCTCCGGCACGATGGGGCGCCATTCGCTCAGCGTCTTGTCGATGCCGTCAAGCTCCTTGGCGATGCCCTCGGCAAATTTCGCGGCGCCCTCCATGTCCTTGGAGGCATAGATGCCGCGGGATTCCATGACGACGGCGGTGACCTGGCGGTTCAGGTGTTCGCCGAGGAAGGCGCGGTCGGCGGCGTTCTCATACTGGCGGAGCTTGTCGCTGTATTCCGACACCACATGGACGGCGATCCCGCCGATGAGGACGGAGATGAGGCCCATCAAGCCCACGATGAGATAGATTTTGCCGCGTATCTTCACGTCACACTCCAAGAAGGATGGATGGCAAGAGGGCCCCACCCGCTTCGCCTTGGGAAGGAAGGTAAACGCTAAAAGTTAATTAGACTTTGATACAACCGCCCAAACATTGGGCGCATTTGCAATCGCTAATGCACCGGGGCGGGAAGGAAGCCTGGAAATCCGGGAAAGCCGCCTCACGTTACGTGACCAAAGCATGTCAAAGCACAATTCAGGTGCAACTTCTAGGCGTTACCCCGTTAACCATTGTGACAGTCGCGCACGGCGCCGCGTCCGCAATTGACTTTCGACCGTTTTTGCCCTTATAAGCCGCGCACGTCCGGAAAGCTTGGCTTCCCGCGAGGGCAAGCCTATGCCGGACTTCAACGCTCCTTGCGTAACGCAAACCCAAGAAGGGCCGCACACCGCGGTATTAAATAAATGTCGAAGCGTACCTACCAACCCTCCAAGCTTGTTCGCAAGCGTCGTCACGGTTTCCGCGCCCGCATGGCAACGAAGGGCGGCCGCAAGGTCCTGTCCGCACGTCGCGCCCGCGGCCGCGCACGTCTCTCGGCCTAAGGCCGTGCCTGCCCGAACAGAGGCGACGGGCACATGACGAAAACTGTTGAGAAACCTGCTGTCGGACGGCTGAAAAGCCGTCCGCAGTTTCTTTTTGTGCGCGAGGGCGAGAAACGCAAGGGACCACTGTTCCTTCTCGAAGTGCGCGACCGGCAGATGCCGGACGAAGCGCCCCGCGTCGGCTTCACCGTTACCAAGAAGCACGGCAACGCCGTGGAACGCAATCGCATGCGCCGGCGCCTGAAAGAGGCGGTGCGGCTATCGGCCGGGTTTGCAATGGAGCCCGGACACGACTATGTGGTTGTCGCCAGACGGGACGTGTTGAGCGCCCCCTTCAAAACCCTTGAAGCCCGTCTCAACGACAGGATCGCGACGGTCAAGAAACAGAAGCAGCAGCAGCGCCCTGCTGCTCCCGGGAAAGAGTGATGGAAAAAAACCGCAATTATTTCGTGGCGATCGCGCTGTCCGTGCTGATCCTCGTGGCCTGGCAGTTCCTTTATGTGAACCCCAAGCTGGAAAAGGACCGCGCCGCGCTCGAGGCGCAGCAGGCCGCCCAGAGCCAGCAGACCACCACCTCCGGCGGCACGACGACGACCGCGACCGGCACGAGCGGCACGCTGCCGGGCAGCACGGCGGCAACCACCACGACCGAGACGCGCGAGACGGCGCTTGCCAAGTCCGCCCGTATCGAGATCGACACGCCGTCGCTTTCCGGCTCCATCAGCCTGACGGGCGCCCGCTTCGACGACCTGAAGCTGAAGGAATTCCACGAGACCGTCGACAAGACGAGCCCGATCATCACACTGCTCAGCCCCGCCGAGACCGAACACGGCTATTTTGCCGAAATCGGCTATGTCGGCAGCGAGGCGACCGGCCAGGTCCCCGGCCCGCAGACAGTGTGGACGCAGGACGGCACCGGCAAGCTGACGCAGACCACCCCGGTCAAGCTGACTTATACCAACGACAAGAACGTCACCTTCACGCGCACGATCGCGGTCGACGAACACTACATGTTCACGATCACCGACAGCATCGAGAACCGCACGGATGCGGCGATCGCGCTTTCGCCCTATGGCCGCTCGACGCGCTTCTTCAAGCCGACGGATCCGTCCGTCTACGTGCTGCACGAAGGCTTCATCGGCGTGCTCGGCGATCTCGGCCTGCACGAGGTGAAGTATAGCGAGACCGAGGAAGACACGACGGTCGCGCCCGGCAAGGCGACCGGCGGCTGGCTCGGCATCACCGACAAGTACTGGGCGACGGCCCTCGTGCCGCCGCAGGCGACGCCCTACGAGACGCGCTTCTCCTACTTCCAGGACGGCCGTCCGCGCTACCAGGCGGACTACCGCCAGGACGACGTCACCATCGCGCCCGGCCAGTCGATCGAGGTCAAGAACCTCTTCTTCGGCGGCGCCAAGGAAGTGCCGATCATCGACCAGTACGAGGCGTCCTACTCCATCCCGCGCTTCGACCTGATGATCGACTGGGGCTGGTTCTGGTTCTTCACAAAGCCGATGTTCCAGATGATGGACTTCTTCTTCCGCTATTTCGGCAATTTCGGCATCGCGATCCTGATCACCACGATCGTCGTCAAGGGCCTGTTCTTCCCGCTTGCCAACAAGCAGTACGCCTCCATGGCGAACATGAAGAAGATGCAGCCGAAGATGGAGGAGCTGAAGGCCAAGCACGGCGACGACCGCATGGCGCTGCAGCAGGCCATGATGCAGCTCTACAAGGAGGAGAAGATCAATCCGCTCGCGGGCTGCTGGCCGATCCTCCTGCAGATCCCGGTCTTCTTCGCGCTCTACAAGGTGATCTACGTCACCATCGAGATGCGCCATGCGCCGTTCTTCGGCTGGATCCAGGACCTCTCGGCGCCCGATCCGACGTCGCTGTTCAACCTGTTCGGCCTGCTGCCCTACGACGTGCCGCACTTCCTTCTGATCGGCGTCTGGCCCATCATCATGGGCATCACCATGTTCCTGCAGATGCGCATGAACCCGACGCCGCCGGACCCGACCCAGGCGATGATCTTCACCTGGATGCCGCTGATCTTCACCTTCATGCTGGCGACCTTCCCGGCCGGCCTCGTCATCTACTGGGCCTGGAACAACCTGCTCTCGATCATCCAGCAGGGCATCATCATGAAGCGCCACGGCGTGAAGATCGAGCTCTTCGACAATCTGAAGGGATTGTTCGGAAAGAAAGCCGGATCATCCTGACGACCGCCTCGACGAACTCCAAGGAAACCCCGGCCTCGCGCCGGGGTTTCTTTTTGCCGATTTTTCCGCAAGGCCCGCTTGCGACATCGCCCCGTCGCTGGCATGGAAGCGGTGCGGGCGCATCCCTGTCATGCTCCCGGCGATCCCTTTGTCTTCATGCAAGCCCGAACGCAAGACCGCTTCTCGCCCTTTTGCCGGACTTGCCCTTGCGAGCGCACCATGTCCGCTTCCACGCTTCCGCTCACCCCCACGCTTCCGGAGAGACGGGGGCAGGGCTATGGCGCCGCCCTCGTGCTCGGCTCGGCCGTCGTCTGGAGCTTCGGCGGCACGCTGGCGCGCTTTCTGGCCATTGAGGACGGCTGGACCGTCGTCTTCTGGCGCTCGCTCTTTGCCGCCCTCTTTCTGCTCGGCTTCATGCTGCTGCGTGACGGGCCGCGCGGCACCGTGCAGCTGTTCAGGGGCATGGGTCTTGCCGGCATCGCGGTGGGGCTGTGCTTTGCCACCGCCTCCACATCCTTCATCCTCGCGCTCGCCTATACGACCGTCGCCAATGTCGTGCTGATCCAGGCCGGCGTGCCGCTGATCGCCGCGCTGATGGCATGGCTGCTCTTCCGCGAGAGGATCGCCCTCCACACCTGGGTCGCCATCGCGGCGGTGATCGGCGGCGTTGCCATCATGGTCTCGGAATCGCTCGGCGGCAGCGTCTCGATGATGGGCGATGCGCTCGCCCTGCTGATCGCCTTCGCCTTCGCCACCGCGACGATCATCACCAGGCGCTTCGCCCATGTGCGCATGACGCCCGCCGTCTTCTTCGGCACGCTCGTCGCCTGCGCGGTGGCGGCAAGCCAGGCCTCCGGCTTTGCCGTGAGCGGCCAGGAACTCGGCATTCTTATCGTCTTCGGCGCGCTCAATTTCGGCCTCGGCCTCGCCCTCTTCGTCACCGGCGCCCGCCTCGTCCCCTCGGCGCTCGCCGCCCTGCTCGGCACGGCGGAGACGGTTCTGGCGCCGCTCTGGGTGGCGGTCATCCATGGCGAAGTGCCGGGCGCTCGCACCGTCATCGGCGGCATCATCGTGCTGGCGGCGCTCCTGTGTTATCTCGGCGTCGAGCTCTGGCGGCAGCGGCGCGCTTGACTTTCGCGGCCAAAACCGGGAAGCCGGGGGCCGGACAACAAGGGCGCGATTTATGACCGAGACGACGTCGCCGGACGACAAGCCGCTGTTCGGCAGGCCGTGGATCTTCATCCGCGGCGTGCCGGCGATGAAATTCCTGCCGCCGGAAGGCCCGCCGGAGATCGCCTTCGCCGGGCGCTCGAATGTCGGCAAGTCCTCGCTGATCAATGCGCTGGTCGGCCACAAGGGCCTGGCACGCACGTCCAACACGCCCGGCCGCACGCAGGAGCTCAACTATTTCGTCCCGGACGGCTTTTCCGGCGCCGAGGACGACCTGCCGCCGATGGCGCTCGTCGACATGCCCGGCTACGGTTATGCCCAGGCGCCGAAGGAACAGGTCGATGCCTGGACCAAGCTCGTCTTCGACTACCTGCGCGGCCGCTCGACGCTGAAGCGCGTCTATGTGCTGGTCGACAGCCGCCACGGCATCAAGAAGAACGACGAGGAGGTTTTCGCCCTGCTCGACAAGGCGGCCGTCTCCTACCAGATCGTGCTGACCAAGACCGACAAGATCAAGGATGCCGGCGTGCCGCGCCTCGTGGGCGAAACCCTTGAGAAGATCGCCAAGCGCCCGGCCGCCTATCCGGAGGTGCTGGCCACATCCTCGGAGAAAAGCCGCGGGCTCGACGACCTGCGCAACGCCATCATCGCGGCCATCGCCCGATAGGGCTCAATCGAACCGGACGGCACCGGACGCGAGGACGGGGCCGGTCGCCTTGCCGCCGGTCGAACCGCCGAAGGGCTCCGCGCTGACGGAGAGCGTCGCGCCCTGGACGAGCCGGCCACGCAGTTCCCCCGGCACGGTGAGCGTGCCCTCGCCGGTCTGCGGCAGCACGCCGAGCGAGACGGGCGCCCTGCCCTCCTGCGTCAGCCACAGTTCGAGCGACTTGTCCTTGCTACCGCCGGCGACCGGCGTCACCTTGAGCGAGCCGCTCGCCTCGTCATAGCGCGCGACGAGATCGATCGCGGCGCCCTCTCCCGCCAGGTCCGCGACGAGGCGCCCGCCGCTCACCGGACGCGGAGCGATGAGCGCGCTGATCAGCAGGGCAAGGCCCGCCGCAACGGCGAAGGAGGCAAGGGCGAGCGCCCGCCAGAAGGCGAGCGAACCCCAGCAGCCGCCCGCGACCCTGCCGGAGAAGGCGGCATCCCGTGGTGCCGCGCCGAGCAGGCGCTGCTCCATGGGGGAGCGGGCACGCGGCGGCAGGTGCAGCGCCTCGTAGTCGTCCTCGAAGGTGGCGAGGTTCTCTTCCCAGCGATTGACGATGGCGGCGAACTGACGGTCCTTGACGAGCCGCGCCTCGACCTTGCGGCGGTCCTCGGCGGAAAGCACCCCGAGCACATATTCGCCGGCGATCACCTCGTCGCGGCGGGGGTCTCTCATCTCTCGGTCGGGCGCCGTCATCGGCTCATGCACTCCCTCTGGTTTCGGCAGCGTCGGGGCGAGGAACGGGCCTCCGGCCCTATATAGGCATTCCCGCGCGCTTTTGCTCATGCAAATGCGCAAGCGCGCCATCATATTCCCCATCGCCCTTTCCCGCCACCGATCTTGCGCCCCCGGCGGGCCTTGCCCGTCTTTTTCCAAGCCCCGGCAGCAATATGGCGGGCGGATCATTCCATCGTCACGAAACATGCGTTAAACAGGCGCCCACCCATTCCCAAGAGGCCGCCATGTCCCTATCCGAAAGCGAAACCCAAGCCCGCCTTCTCGCGCAAGCCCTGCCCTTCATGCAGCGCTACGAGAACAAGACCATCGTGGTGAAATATGGCGGCCACGCCATGGGCAATGCGGAACTGGGCAAGGCTTTCGCGAGCGACATCGCGCTGCTCAAGCAGTCGGGCGTCAACCCGATCGTGGTGCATGGCGGCGGCCCGCAGATCGGCGCGATGCTGACCAAGATGGGCATCGAATCGAAATTCGAGGGGGGCCTGCGCGTCACCGACCAGAAGACGGTCGAGATCGTCGAGATGGTGCTCGCCGGCTCGATCAACAAGGAGATCGTCGCGCTCATCAACCAGACGGGCGAATGGGCGATCGGCCTGTGCGGCAAGGACGGCAACATGGTCTTCGCCGAAAAGGCCAAGAAGACGGTCGTCGATCCGGACAGCAATATCGAGCGCATCCTCGATCTCGGCTTCGTCGGCGAGGTGGTGGAGGTCGACCGCACGCTGATCGACCTGCTCGCCAAATCCGAGATGATCCCGGTCATCGCCCCGGTCGCCCCCGGCCGCGACGGCCACACCTACAACATCAACGCCGACACCTTCGCCGGTGCCATCGCCGGCGCGCTCAACGCGACGCGCCTGCTCTTCCTCACCGACGTGCCGGGCGTGCTCGACAAGAACGGCCAGCTCATCAAGGAACTCTCGGTCGCCGAGGCCCGCGCCCTCATCAAGGACGGCACGATCTCCGGCGGCATGATCCCGAAGGTCGAGACCTGCATCGACGCCATCAAGGCCGGCGTGCAGGGCGTCGTCATCCTCAACGGCAAGACCGCCCATTCGGTGCTGCTGGAGATCTTCACCGAGCACGGCGCCGGCACGCTGATCGTGCCCTGACGCTTCTGCCGGCGACGCCAAGCCGCCGGCCCCTCACCAGAAGAGCAGGCCCAGAATGCCGCAGACGATGAGCAGGCAGCCGACGACTTCCGTGCGGTTGACCCGCTCGTGGAAGAGGAAATACGAGGCCATGAAGGTGAAGACCAGCTCGATCTGGCCGAGCGCGCGCACATAGGCGACCTGCTGGAGGCTCATCGCCGTGAACCAGCAGGCCGAACCCAGCACCCCGGCAATGCCGACCAGCGCGGACGAGCGCCAGCTTCTCAAGACCTCGACGATTTCCCGCTTGTCCTTCCAGGCCATCCAGACCAGCATGAAAGCGGTCTGGAAAGTGGTGACGCAGGCGAGCGTCACCGCAGCGTTCATGATCGGCCCCGGCCCGTCGAGCGAGAGGGATGCGCTGCGATAGGCGACGGCCGAGACACCGAAGACCGCGCCGGAGGCGATGCCGATCAGGGCGGTGCGGCTCGTCAGGGCAGCGACGGTGTTGCGCCAGGAAAGCGGCGCGCGGGCGACGGAAATCAGCATCACGCCGATGACGCCGACGACGATGGCGACAACCGCGCCGAAGGTGATGCGCTCGCCGAGCAGCACGAAGCCGAAGATCGCCGCCTGCACCGGTTCCGTCTTGGAATAGGCCGTGCCGACCGCAAAATTCCGCAGAGAGAACAGATAGACGAGCAGCATGGTGGCGAAGATCTGGGCCAGCCCCCCGATGACGGCCCAGAAGGCAAAGGTCCAGTTCAGCGAGGGGAAGGCGAGGCCGACGATGCGGTTCAGCACCAGCACGTAGAGGATCGCCAGGGGAAAGCCGTAGCCGAAGCGCACGAAGCTCGCGCCGCGCGTGCCGAGCTTGCCCTGAAGATGCTTCTGCAGGGCCGAGCGCAGGTTCTGCAGGAAGGCGGCGGCGATGGTGATGGGGATCCAGAGTTCCATGCCCTGCCGCTAGCACGCGGGCCGGGCCAAATCCATCGCCGGCGCCAGCCTCCCATGGAAAATTCCGTTTCCCTCCGCGCAGGCGCATGCCATAAGACGCTCCATGACCGATCTTCCGAACAAAGCCGATTTCAGCCATGTGCGTGACTGGGTCTTCGACCTCGACAACACGCTCTATCCGCACCATGTCGATCTCTTCGCCCAGATCGACAAGAACATGACGGCTTACGTCTCGGCCCTGCTCGGCCTGTCGCGCGAGGAAGCGCGCGCCCTGCAGAAGCAATATTATTTCGACCACGGAACGACGCTGAAGGGCCTGATGATCCATCACGCCATCGACCCCGCGGACTTCCTCGAAAAGGCGCATGCGATCAACTATGACGTGCTGTCGCCCGACCTGCCGCTCGGCGAGGCGATCCAGGCGCTGCCGGGCCGCAAGTTCATCTTCACCAACGGCAGCGTCAAGCATGCCGAGATGGCGGCGAGGGCCCTCGGCATCTTCCACCATTTCGACGACGTCTTCGATATCGTTGCGGCCGAATACGTGCCGAAGCCGGCCGGCGCGACCTATGACAAGTTCATGGCGCTGCACCGGGTCGACACGAAGCAGGCCGTGATGTTCGAGGACCTGCCGCGCAACCTCATCGTGCCGAAGACGCTCGGCATGAAGACCGTGCTGCTCACCCCGCGCGACGAGGGTCACGAATTCACCGATGCCTGGGAGAAACGCACGGAGGGCGACAAGCACATCGACTATGCGACCTCGAACCTGACGGCTTTCCTCAACGCGCTGCTCTAGGCAGGCCCCGACACATTCCCGACACGGAAAAAACCCTTTTCCGTCAAAAGCTTGAATTACCAATTTGTAACTGGTGCCGGCCGGCATTCCCCCTATCCTGCCTCCCCAAGGGACGATGATGGATGAAAGGAATGACCATGGCTAAAAAGGAACTTCTCCTCGGCGCCGTCGCCGCCGGCCTTCTGTTTTCGGGCGTCGCCGCCCCTGCCTTCGCCGCGAAGGGCGAGGGCCGGCACGGGCCGCGCCATGCCGCGATGATCGAGCGTCTCGACGCGAACAAGGACGGCAAGGTCTCGCTCGACGAGTTCAAGACCAACATCTCCGCCGCCTTCAAGACCTTCGATGCCGACGGCGACGGCCAGGTGACGAAGGACGAGATCAAGGCCCGCCACGACGCGTTCCGCGATGCCCGCAAGGCCGTGCGTGACGCCGCCGATGCAGACAAGGACAAGGCACGCGAGGCGCTGCGGTCCGCCGGCCCCTTCATGCTGCCGGGCGCCGGCCGCATGTTCGACCGTGCAGACACCGACAGGAACGGCACGCTTTCCGAAGCGGAAGTGCTTGCCTCGGCGGAGAAGATCTTCGAACGGCGCGACAGCAACAAGGACGGCGCGATCGACACGGCCGATGCCCGCCCCCATAAGGGCAAGGGTCACCACGGCAAGGGTGGCGAGGAACGGGCCGAGCGCATGCTGAAGCGCCTCGATGCCAACAGCGACGGCAAGGTCTCGCAGGAGGAGCTGCTGCAGCGCGCCTCGGAAACCTTCCAGCGCTTCGACGCCGACAAGAACGGCGAGGTGACGAAGGCCGAAGTCGACGCCAGGCGCGAGGCCTTCCGAGACGCCCGCAAGGCCTTCCGCGAAGTGAAGGCGACGGATGGCGAGGCGAAGGCGGCCGCCCGCGAGGCGCTGCGCGAAGCCCGGATCGACCGCATGGGCGGCCGCATGTTCGAGCGGGCCGATGCCGACAAGAACGGCACGCTGACCAAGGCGGAAATGGAAACCGCCGCCGCCGCGATGTTCAAGCAGCGCGACCGGAACGGCGACGGCTTCATCACCGCCGACGAGATGGGCAGGCGCCACAAGTAAGCCCCGCGCCGAATGCAGAACGCCCCGGTCGATGCCGGGGCGTTTTTATTGAGGAACGGCACCGGAAGGCCCCGGCCACGATTCCGGCCAGGCCTCTCAAGCGAGCGCGGCTGCCGCCTGCTCGGCCTCCAGCTTCTCGTAAAACTTCACGATGATGTCCCAGGCCTCATCGGCCGTCTCGACGAACTGCATCAGCTCGACATCGCCGGGCGCGATCGTTCCGAAGGCGGCGAGCGCGTCGAAATCGATGATCCTGCGCCAGAATTCCTTGCCGAACAGGATGAGCGGTACCAGCGCCATGCGGCCCGTCTGCATCAGCGTCACCGTCTCGAACAGTTCGTCGAGCGTGCCGAAGCCGCCCGGAAACACCGTCACGGCCTTGGCGCGCAGCAGGAAATGCATCTTGCGGATGGCGAAATAGTGGAAGTTGAAGCTGAGCTCCGGCGTCACATAGGGGTTCGGCGCCTGCTCGTGCGGCAGCACGATGTTGAGGCCGATCGACGGCGCGCCGACATCGGCCGCCCCGCGGTTGCCCGCCTCCATGACGCCAGGCCCGCCGCCGGTGACGACGACATATTCCTTGAAGCCGAGTTCCGCCGACTTCTCCGAGCACTTGCGCGCGAATTTGCGGGCCTCGTCGTAATAGACCGAGGCGGCCTCGAGATTGAGGCGCTGCGTCTCGTTGCGCGCCGCCCAGGCCTCCTGGCCGGGGGCGGGAATGCGCGCGCCGCCGAACATCACGACGGTCGACTTGATGCCCCGCTCGGCGAGCATCATCTCGACCTTCAGAAGCTCCAGCTGCAGGCGCACCGGGCGCAGCTCCTCGCGGCAGAGGAAATCGTCGTCGACATAGGCAAGCCGGTAGGCCGGATGGGCCGATTGCGGCGTCTGCGGCACGACGGCGGCGCGGTGCTTGTCCTGCGCGCTGTCGGCCAACGGATCCCACACGCCGTCCTTGCGGCGCAGATTCTTCTTCTTCAGTCTTGCCATGTCATTTTCCTGCTTGCTGGCCCGCTTTCCGGCCCCACGGGATTACCATTGCGCCCGTGCGACAGTATCTGCCGGAAAGGGGCTTCATCTTTTCCGGCACTTGCTCTAGAGCATTTTGCAGATTGATGAAATCAACCTTCCGGCATCCCGACAATCGAAAATAAGCCTCGAAGTTTAAGGAATTCCGATGAGCCTGTCTGACCTCGCCACCCTTTCCGCCACCATCGAGCGCGCCTTCGAGGAACGGGACGGCATCAACACCGGAACGCGCGGTGAAGTGCGCGATGCGGTGGAGACGTCCCTCAACCTGCTCGACAGCGGAAAAGTGCGCGTCGCCCAGCGCGGCGAGGACGGCACCTGGACGGTGAACCAGTGGCTGAAGAAGGCCGTTCTCCTGTCCTTCCGCCTCAACCCGATGGAGATCGTCAAGGGCGGCCCGGGCGACTCGTCCTGGTGGGACAAGGTGCCCTCCAAGTTCGACGGCTGGAGCGTCAACGAATTCGAGAAGGCCGGCTTCCGCGCCGTGCCGAACTGCGTGGTGCGCCGCTCGGCCTATATCGCGCCGAACGCCATCCTGATGCCCTCCTTCGTCAATCTCGGCGCCTATGTCGGCGAGGGCACGATGGTCGACACCTGGGCGACGGTGGGCTCGTGCGCGCAGATCGGCAAGCATGTGCATCTTTCCGGCGGCGTCGGCATCGGCGGCGTGCTGGAGCCGATGCAGGCCGGACCGACGATCATCGAGGACAATTGCTTCATCGGCGCCCGCTCGGAAGTCGTCGAAGGCTGCATCGTGCGCGAGGGCTCCGTGCTCGGCATGGGCGTCTTCATCGGCAAGTCGACCAAGATCGTCGACCGCGCGACGGGCGAGGTGACCTATGGCGAGGTGCCGCCCTATTCCGTCGTCGTCGCCGGCTCCATGCCGTCGGACAAGACCATGCCGAACGGCCTGCCGGCGCCGGGGCTCTACTGCGCCGTCATCGTCAAGCGTGTCGACGCGCAGACCCGCTCGAAGACCGGCATCAACGAACTGCTCCGGGATTGAGCCATGGCGGTCGTGGAAGAGCAGAGGCCGAGCCTCGCCTGGCTCTTCTTCGGCTGGTCCGGCCGGGTCAGCCGGGCGCCCTTCGCGCTCGGCTGGGCCTTCTGGCTGATGCTGCTTTCGGCTGCGCTCGCCCGCATCATCATCGTGCCGGAGGAGGATCCCTCCTTCCTCTTCTGGTCCTTCGTCTTCGTCGGCGTGGCGCTCGTCTCCACGGTGTCCTCCGTCCTCCTGACGGTCAAGCGGCTGCACGACATGAACCTGCCGCTGCCGCTGATCATCTGCCTGTTCATCCCGGCCATCTCCTTCTTCGCGCTCTTCGCCTTCATGGTCTGGCCGGGCACGAACGGGCCGAACGACTACGGCCGCCTGCCCAACCGCCCGAAAGACTGAGAGGCGCGCTTCGGGTGCGCGTGACAGCGCACGGCCGATCGGCTAAATCTCGATTCTCCTTCCTCCCTTTCGTGCCGTGACCGCATGTCCATGACCTCCGCCGATCCGATCGCCAATCTTGCAACGCTCATCCGCTGCCCCTCCGTCACCCCTGCCGAGGGCGGGGCGCTGACGGCGCTCGCCGCCATGCTGCAGCCGCTCGGCTTCACAGTGGAGCGCATGACGGCGCGCGAGCCCGGCATGCCCGAGATCGAGAACCTCTATGCCCGCATCGGCACCGGGGGGCCGCACCTGATGTTCGCCGGCCACACGGATGTCGTGCCCGTCGGCAATGAGGCGGCCTGGACGCATGCGCCCTTCGGCGCCGAGGTCGCCGGCGGCGAGATGTTCGGCCGCGGCGCGGTCGACATGAAGGGCGGCATCGCCTGCTTCGTCGCGGCCGTCGCGCGCCAGATCGCGAAGAACGGTCCGCCGAAGGGTTCGCTCTCCTTCCTCATCACCGGCGACGAGGAAGGCCCGGCAGTCAACGGCACGATCAAGCTGCTGCAATGGGCCGCAGAGCGCGGCGAACGCTGGGATGCCTGCCTCGTCGGCGAGCCGACGAACCCGGACCAGCTCGGCGACATGATCAAGATCGGCCGGCGCGGCTCCGTCTCCGGCACGATCACGGTACATGGCGTGCAGGGCCATGCCGCCTATCCGCACCTCGCCGACAATGCCGTGCGCGGCGTGATCGCGCTCACCGATGCCCTGATGCATCCGCCGTTCGACGCCGGCACGGAGAATTTCCAGCCATCGAATCTGGAGGTAACGACGATCGATGTCGGCAATCCCGCGACGAATGTCGTGCCGGCACAGGCGATCGCCCGCTTCAACATCCGCTTCAACGACAGCTGGACGGCCGAGACCGTGATGGCCGAGATCGTGCGCCGGCTCGATGCCGCCGCGCGCGACGAAAGGCTGCGGCCGGGCCGCCCGCCGCTCCGCTACGACATCGCCTGGGCCGAGCGGCCGAGCCACGTCTTCCTCACCCGCAACGACCGGCTGATCGCCTCGCTGTCAGGCGCCGTCGAAGCCGTGACCGGACGCGCGCCAAAGCTGTCGACGACCGGGGGCACCTCCGATGCCCGCTTCATCAAGGATTATTGCCCGGTCGTGGAGTTCGGCCTCGTCGGACAGACCATGCACATGGTCGACGAGCGGGTGGCGATCGCCGATCTCGAGACGCTGACCGTGATCTACGAGACCTTCCTCCAGCGCTGGTTCGGCGATGCCCGGGCTTGACGAGGTCCTGCACTATCTCACCGGCGTCTTCCTGCTCGTGCGGCAGAAGCAGGAAGGGTTCGGCTGGCTGGACCTGACGATGCGCGGGCTTGTCCGCTCCTTCTGGGCCTTCGCCTGGTGCCTTCCCGCCTTTGCCGTCATCTGGGCATCCTGGCGGCTGTATTTTCTCGGCAGCATGCCGGCGGGAACGCCGGCCGGCCTCTCCTTCTTCGTCAAGCTCCTGGTGATCGACGTGGCGGGCTGGCTGCTGCCGCTCGTGCTTCTGGCGGCGCTCGCGCGTCCGCTCGGCTACGGCAAGCATGTTGCGACCGTGGTGACGGCGAGCAACTGGATCGCCGTGCCCTTCGCGTATGCCGCGGCGATCCCCTTCGCGCTGACGCTGATCCTGCCCACGAGCGCGCCCTTTGCCGGCCTGCTGCTCTATGCGGTCTTCGGCGCCAGCGTCGTGCTGCAGTTCCGCCTCGTGTGGATGTGCGTCGGCAGACAGACGCTGCTCGCCTCGGCCATGACGGCGATCTACGTGCTGCCGCCGATGATCGTCGGGCAGCAATTGCAGCAACTCCTCGGCACGTTGCCGGGCTGATGCGCCTTTCGCCCTCCGGGCCGCCTAGTAGTCGACAGCCATGAAATAGAGCCCGTCCGGCGGCGCCACGGGGCCGCAGGCCTTGCGGTCGCGCGCCTCCAGCGCCGCGCGCACGTCCTGCGGCGTCCACTTGCCCTCGCCGGCCAGCTTCAGCGTGCCGGCGAAGGAGCGGATCTGGTTGTGCAGGAAGCTCTGCGCCGAGACGCGCATCTCGATCAGGTCGCCGCTGCGCGTCACGTCCAGTCGGTCGATGGTGCGCACGGGGCTGTTCGCCTGGCACTGGGCGGCACGGAAGGTCGTGAAGTCGTGCCTGCCGACGAGCATCTGCCCGGCGGCATGCATCACCTCGTGGTCGAGCGCCCTGGCGACGAACCAGGCCCGGTTCGCCTCCAGCGCCAGCGGCGCGGGGCGCGAGATGATGCGGTAGAGATAGTGCCGCTTCACCGCCGAGAAGCGGGCGTCGAAATCGTCGGGCACCGCCGCCGCATCGAGGATCGCGATCCGCTCGCCGGCCATGCCGAGATGGGCGTTGAGCGCGTTGCGCAGCGTGTGCTCCTTCCACACCCGGGAAAGGTCCGCATGGGCCACCTGCCCCATGGCATGCACGCCCGAATCCGTGCGCCCCGCGCCGCGGATCGAGACGGTCTCGCCCGTGAGCGACAGGATGGCCGCCTCGATGGCGCCTTGCACGGAGTGCCCGTTGTCCTGCCGCTGCCAGCCGACATAGGGCGTGCCGTCATATTCGATGCGGAGGCGGTAGCGCGGCATCAGCCGATGACCTGGCCGGCTGCGACGGGCGTGCCGCGTAGGAAATCGGCCGCGTCGAGCGGCTTGCCGCCCGCCTTCTGCAGGCGCACGAGCCGGACCGCCCCGCCGTCACCGCAGGCGACCGTGAGCCGGTCGTCGAGAACCGTGCCGGCGGCTTTCGCCGTGGTTTCACCGGACGGCGCGCTCGCCAGAACCTTCACCCGCTCCGGCTTGCCGCCGACCGGCAGCTCGAACCAGGTGCCGGGGAAGGGCGAGAGGCCGCGGATATGGTTGTGCACGTCCCCGGCGGGGCGGGAAAAATCGACGCGGGTCTCGGCCTTGTCGATCTTGGCCGCGTAGAGCACGCCCTCCTCCGCCTGCGCGGTCAGCGGCAGGTCGCCGGCTTCGAGCTTCGCCATGGCTTCCACCATCAGGGCGCCGCCCGCCTGCATCAGCGTATCGTGCAACTCACCGGCCGTCATGGTGTCGCCGATCACCACGCGATGGGTCAGCGCGACCGGGCCGGTGTCGAGGCCCTTCTCCATCTGCATGACCATCATGCCGGTTTCCGCGTCCCCCGCCATGATCGCCCGCTGGATGGGCGCTGCACCGCGCCAGCGCGGCAGCAGCGAGGCATGGCCGTTGTAGCAGCCGAGCCGGGTGCCGGTAAGGATCGCCTCCGGCAGCAGGAGGCCATAGGCGACGACGACGGCGACATCCGCCTTCAGCGCGCGAAAGGCCGCGCGGTCGGCCTCCTCGCGGAAATTGAGCGGGGTGAAGACGGGAAGCCCGAGCCTTTCCGCCGCCTGGTGCACCGGCGACTTCACCAGTTCGAGGCCGCGGCGGCCGGCCGGGCGCGGCGGCTGCGAATAGACGGCGACGATCTCGTGGCCGGCCTCCGCCAGCGCCTCAAGCGTCGGAACGGAGAAATCCGGCGTGCCCATGAAGATGATGCGAAGGGCCATCGGTCAGCCTCCAGGAAAGTGGTTCCAGCAAAAGCGCGAAGCGGGCTTTGCGGCCGGAATTGCATGAAACAAAGCCCGGGCGGCAAGCGCCTGGTTGTCGCCTCAGAGCGCCTTGCTGCCGCGCAGCTTCGCCGCCTTGGTGAACTTGCGGATCACCATTTCGCGCTTCAGCTTGGAAATGTGGTCGATGAACAGCACGCCGTTCAGGTGATCGATCTCGTGCTGCAGGCAGGTCGCCAGCAGGCCGTCGGCCTCCGTCAGCTGCTCCTTGCCGTCGCGGTCGAGATGCTTGACGGTGATGGCGGCGGGGCGCTCGACCTCGGCATAATAATCCGGGATCGACAGGCAGCCCTCCTCATAGACCGAGCGGGCATCCGAGGCGGAGACGACTTCCGGATTGATGAAGACGAGCGGCTTCTTGTCCTCGCCCTCCTTCGAGACGTCGAGCACCAGCATGCGGCGCGCGACGCCGATCTGGATCGCGGCAAGGCCGATGCCCGGCGCATCGTACATGGTTTCCAGCATGTCGTCGGCGAGTGCCTTCACCTCGCTGTCGACGGTCTCGATGGGCTTCGAAACCTGGCGGAGGATCGGATCGGGAAGGATAATCAGCGGCTTGATGGTCATCTCGCCTCCTTAGCGCGGTTTTTTGACGCTTTCAATCGGCTTCGACCGCCGCCAGCGTGGCATGTCCTGCGCATCTGTTCACGTTATGATCTGGTTTCCGCCGCAATCCGTGTTATGGTCGCGGCATGATCGATCCGACCTTTGACATGCTGCTCGCCTCCCTCCTTGCCCGGCTCGGCGGCCCCGGCCCGGCGTTCGTGCTGCTCGCCGCCGTGCTGATCGCCGTCTTCGGCCTGCTTTCGGCCCGCCGCAGCCAGGCGCGCCAGCGCGAGGCGTCGGCGATGGCGGAGCTGCGCTTTGCCGAACTCCTGAAGGCACAGACGGAAATGCAGGGACGCGTCGCCGCCATGGCCGACGTCTTCGGCTCGAAGCAATCGGAGACGAACCAGGCGATCAATGCCCGGCTCGACGGCCTGACGCAGCGGATCGGCCAGTCGATCTCCGAGCAGACCCGCAACACGCACGAGAACCTCCGCCGCCTGCAGGAGCGGCTTGCCGTGATCGACAATGCGCAGAGCAACATCCAGTCGCTGGCGAAGGACGTGGTCGGCCTCCAGGCGATCCTCTCCAACAAGCAGACGCGCGGCGCCTTCGGCCAGTCGCGCATGGAGACGATCATCGCCGACGCCATGCCGCCCGGCGCCTACCAGTTCCAGGCGCAGCTTTCCAACGGCGTCAGGCCCGACTGCACGATCCGCATGCCGAACGGCCAGCCGCCTCTCGTCGTCGATGCGAAATTCCCGCTGGAGGCGTGGAATGCGCTGTCGGACGGGCGCTCTCCCGAGGCTGCCAAGCTCGCGGCACAGCAGTTCCGCCGCGACATGGAGACCCATATCCGCGATATCGCCGAAAAATATCTCCTCGCCGGCGAGACGCAGGACACCGCCTTCCTCTTCGTTCCCTCCGAATCGATCTTCGCCAGCATCCACGAGAATTTCGAGGCCATCGTGCAGCGGGCGCACAGGGCGCGCATCGTCATCGTCTCGCCGTCGCTGCTCATGCTCTCCGTGCAGGTGCTGCAGGCGCTTCTGAAGGACCAGCGCATGCGCGAGCAGGCCCATGTCATCCAGGGCGAGGTTGCCCGGCTGATGGACGATCTGACGCGGCTCGACGACCGGGTACGCAAGCTTTCCGGCCATTTCACCGCCGCGCAGAAGGATGTCGACCTCATCCTGACCTCGACGGAGAAGCTCACCCGGCGTGGCGCGCGCATCGGAGACATGGAATTCGAAGCGGCATCGGCGCTTTCCGCGCCTGCGGAGGCGGCCGTCGAGGCTCGGACGGGGCAGCTTCGGCTGAGGGTGGTTGACGAGGACTGACCGCCTCGGGCAGTGTCCGGCGGAAACGACAAGGGGCACCTCTCATGATCACCGTCTTCGGCTCCATCAACATGGACCTCATCGCCACGCCAGAACGCCTGCCGAAGCCGGGCGAGACGGTGATGGGCAGCAGCTTCACCACCGCCGCCGGCGGCAAGGGCGCCAACCAGGCGCTCGCCGCCCGCCGCGCCGGCGCGATCGTGCGCATGGCCGGCGCCGTCGGCGACGACCGGCTGGGCAGCCAGGCGCTGGCACTGCTCGCCGACGCCGCCGTCGATCTCAACGGCGTGCGCTCCGCCGCCGAGGCGACCGGCACGGCCCATATCCTCGTCGACGACGAAGGCGAGAACGTCATCGTCGTCGTGCCGGGCGCCAACGGCACCGTCAGCGAGGAGGATGCGAAGCGCACCGTCGGCGGCATGACGCGCGGCGACTACCTGATGCTGCAGTTCGAAATCCCCAATGCCGCCATCGAGGCCGCGCTCGTCAGCGCCAAGCAGAAGGGCGTCATCTCGATCGTCAACATCGCGCCCTTCAGCGCCGATGCCCGTCGCCTCGGCGCGATGGCCGATATCCTCGTCGCCAACGAAACGGAATTCGACCTCTTCGTCGGCAAGGGCGAACTCTCTGACGAGGCGCGCGAGACGACCATGCGCACGCTGCATGCCGGCAGCGGCCAGACGATCATCGTCACGCTCGGCGCCGACGGCGTCGTCGCGATCCGCAGGAACGAGATTTTCCGCGCCGCCGGCCTCAAGATCGAGCCCGTCGACACGGTGGGTGCGGGCGACACGTTCTGCGGTTACCTCGCCGCCTCGCTCGATGCCGGGCTCGGCTTCAAGGAGGCGCTGCGCCGCGCCGCCGTCGCCGGATCGCTCGCCTGCTTGAAGCCCGGCGCCCAGCCCTCCATCCCCTTCGCCCCCGCCGTCGACGCCGAAATCTAAACGGTGGCGTGGCCGCGCTGCCCGCCGGATTTCGCAATTGACACATCGGGCGTCGCATTGGCTGCGACGCCCGAGAAATCAGCCGGTTGCGCCAAGAAGTGGCGGCGACGCTTGGCTATTTATTAATATTTTATGGGTTACTGAAATCTTCAGATTCCGGCCCTTGAGACCGGCCATCTCTGGCGCTGGTTGCGCGCCGTGCCCTCCATGATGGAGCCCCCCCGCAAACGACTGTGCTCCTCCGCGGTGCCCGCCGCGGACGTCTCTCATCGTGAGGTTTTTATGTTCAAGTTCCAGGCCAAGTCGCTTGCGACGAAGCTCATCGCGGTCACCGGCGGCACCATCGCCCTGGTAATGCTCGCCTCCAACACCGTACTCATCGGCCAGACGCAGAGCCGCGTCGCCGCCCTCGTCTATTCCGAAGCCGATACCGAGGCGAAGGCGATCGCCGCCGACATCGCGACCGATATCGGCCAGCTCGCCAGCGCCGCGCGCTCCATGGCAGGCGTG
Organism: Shinella yambaruensis; assembly: GCF_050859155.1. Taxonomy (NCBI): domain Bacteria; kingdom Pseudomonadati; phylum Pseudomonadota; class Alphaproteobacteria; order Hyphomicrobiales; family Rhizobiaceae; genus Shinella; species Shinella yambaruensis. Next base: position 50,686 of record NZ_CP150638.1, on the reverse strand, counting down.
ATCGAGCAGGGTCATGCGGGCGGGCACTTCGACCGCAAGGAAGTCGTGGATATCATCAAGGCGAACGCGGAAAAGAACAGCTTCGCGCTCGGCAGCTGGTTTGCCGAGGAGCCGAACGCCTTCGACGGCAAGTCGCGCGAGACGGCCGAACAGCTGGAAACCGGCACGTTCAAGGACGGCTCGTTCAACCCGTACTGGACGAAGCGCAAGGATGGCTCCATCGCGCTCTCCACCTTCGAATCCGACTACAAGGCCGAATGGTATTCGCTGGCCGCCGGCAGCGGCAAGGGCGCCATGAGCCAGCCCTACAAGGAAAGCTCGACCGGCGAAGGCTTCACCATGGCCTCCATCGCCTTTCCGGTCGCCCCGGGCGGCAGGCTGATCGGCGTCACCGGCGTCGACGTTTCCCTGAAGACGCTGAACGAGAAGCTCAGCCAGCTGAAGCCCTTCGGCGAAGGCCGCGTCATGCTGCTGTCGCAAACCGGCAAGTGGATCGTTGCGCCGAACGCAGATCTCCTGATGACGGACTATGACGGCGGCGGCGCCGACATCATCAAGGAGGCGCTTGCGACGGGCAAGACCGGCCGTATCGAAAACCTCTCCTTCGACGAGCTCGCCGCCTTCGACCGCGTCGTCTATCCCTTCGCGCTGCCGGACATCAACACGACCTGGGTCGTGCTGGTCGACGTGCCGCGCGCCGCGATCAACGCTCCGGTCGACGACCAGACTCGCATGATGATCCTCGGCGGCCTGATCGTTCTCGGCGCCGTTCTCGCCGGCCTCTACTTCGCCGTGCGCTTCTTCGTGCAAAAGCCGCTCGCTGGCCTCGTTTCCGGCGTCGCGACGCTCAGCAGCGGCGTCTATACCCAGCCGATCGCGGGCCAGGAGCGCTCGGACGAGACCGGCTCGGTCGCCAAGGCGCTGGAAGGGTTCCGCCACCAGCTCGCCGACACTAAGCGCCTCGAAACCGAGGCCGACAACCAGCGCCAGCTGACCGAGGCCGAGCGCAACCGCTCGGAAGCCGAGCGCGCGGAATCGAGCGCCCTCCAGCGCGACATCGTCGCCCGCCTCGGCGACGGCCTTGCCCAGCTTTCCTCGGGCAACCTGACCTTCCGTCTCTCCGGCGATTTCCCGGGCGAATACGGCAAGCTCAAGAACGACTTCAACTCGGCGATCGCCAGCCTCGAGGAGACGATCCAGACGGTCAATGCCTCGGTCGGCAATATCGGCGGCGGCACGGGCGAGATCTCCAAGGGCGCGGCAGATCTCTCGCACCGCACCGAACAGCAGGCGGCTAGCCTGGAAGAGACGGCGGCCGCCCTCGACCAGCTCACCTCGCAGGTCAATTCCAGCGCGGAAAACGCCCGCGTCGCCGCCAAGTCGGTGGAAACGGCCAGCGACGACGCCAGCAAGTCCGGCGAGGTCGTGCAGAAGGCGATCGGCGCCATGCACGGCATCGAGCACTCCTCGCGCGAGATCTCCAACATCATCGGCGTGATCGACGACATCGCCTTCCAGACGAACCTGCTGGCATTGAATGCCGGTGTCGAGGCCGCCCGTGCAGGTGAAGCCGGCAAGGGTTTTGCCGTCGTCGCCCAGGAGGTGCGCGAGCTTGCCCAGCGTTCGGCCAATGCCGCCAAGGAGATCAAGACACTGATCAACACCTCCGAGGTGCAGGTCCGCGAGGGCGTCGATCTCGTCGGCAAGGCCGGCAGCGCGCTGGAGAACATCGCCGAGCAGGTCATCCAGATCAACGGCCTCATCCGCCAGATCTCCTCATCCGCCTCCGAACAGGCCGTCGGCCTCAAGGAGATCAACGCGGCCGTCAACCAGATGGACCAGGTGACGCAGCAGAACGCCGCGATGGTGGAGGAGACCACCGCCGCCTCCATGGCGCTGAACGACGAAGCCCAGACGCTGAAGTCGCTCGTCGCCCGATTCCGCGCTGGAAACGCCGCCGTGACCGCTGCCCAGCCCGTGCAGCAGGCGACCCGCCGCGACGTCCAGCCGCAGCGCGCCACCTACCAGGCGCCGCGCGCCACGGCCCGCGCCATGCCGCAGGTCGCCGGCAACACGGCGCTGGCGCAGGACGACTGGGAAGAGTTCTGAGACGGACCGAATGACGAAAAAGGCCGGCGGAGACGCCGGCCTTTTTGTTTTGGGGAGGAACGGATTGCAGGCGGATGACGGGAACAGCCGTGCCGGCAAGGGCTATGTCCGCTCCGTCGGCTTTGCCTGGAGCCGGCCGCGGGAGCGCGAACGGCTGGCGCTGGCGAGGCGCTGCGAAGCCTCCTTCAGTTCCAGGTCGGAAAACAGGCCCCGGTATTCGGGCCGCAGCATCAGCGCCTCCATGGAAAGCTCGGGCTTGCCCGCGTCGAGCAGCCGTTCCAGCCCGGTTGTGCCGGGCTTGAAGACGAGTTCCTTCGCCGCCGCCACGCCGCCGTTGAGCAGCACGAAGCGGCGCAGGAGGACCGGGCGGAAGCCGAGCGCCGCGAAGCGGTCGTAAAGACCCATCATTTCCGTGTGGAAACGACCTTCGGCGCCCGGCCCGGCGCTGCGGGGGCCGCGCATCAGAGACGGCCGACGCGCTCGGCGAGAAGCGCGAAGAAGCCGTCGGCATCGACATCCTTCATCACCCGCGCATTGTGCTTGCGGCCGGTGACCTGCCACCAGTCGACCACCGTCATGCCTGTCGTGAGCGGCGAGGCGGTCTCGATCTCCACATTGCAGTCGCGGCCGGAGAACAGCTCCGGCTTCAGGAGATAGGCGATGACCGTCGGATCGTGCAGCGGGCCGCCGTCGGAGCCGTATTTCTCCACGTCGAAGCGCTCGAAGAAATCCAGCATTTCGACGAGGGCCTTGGCGGGCCGGCTGCCGATCTCGCGCAGACTGGCGACACGGCTCTTCAGCGTCAGCACCTTGTGGGTGACGTCGAGCGGCATCATGACGATCGGGATGCCGGACTTGAAGACGGCGGCAGCCGCTTCCGGATCGACATAGATGTTGAATTCTGCAGCCGGCGTGATGTTGCCGCCCTCGAAGAAGCCGCCGCCCATCATGACCAATTCGCGCACGCGGCCGGCAATATCCGGCGCCTTCTCCAGTGCCGTCGCGATGTTCGTCAGCGGGCCGAGCGTGCAGAGCGTCACCGTGCCGGCCGGTTCGCGCCGGAGCGTCTCGATGATGAAGTCCACGGCATGCCGGGCCTCCAGCGGCATCTGTGGCTCGTGCAGTTCCGGGCCGTCGAGGCCGGTCTTGCCATGGACATGCTCGGCGGTGACCAGCGGGCGGGCGATCGGCCTGTCGGCGCCGGCATAGACCTTCACGTCGGTCCGCGAACAGAATTCCAGGATGATGCGGGCATTGCAGGAGGTGCGCGCCAGCGGCACGTTGCCGGCGACGGTGGTGATGCCGAGGATGTCGAGTTCCGGGCTGCCGAGCGCCAGCATGATCGCGGCCGCATCGTCCTGGCCGGGATCCGTGTCGATGATGATTTTCCGTGGCTCAGACATGCCGTCTCCGTTTCCTCGCTGGTTCTGTTCTTGGCCCGCGTCGCGCAGGCGAAGCGGCGACTATATTTGCGAAATCGCCATTCGCAAGCGTCTTGCGCCCTGCGCCGGCAATCCCCATATTGCAGCCATCGGGATGCCGAGGTCGGGTCCCGCCGAAGTCGCTTGAAAGCCAAGGACTAGACGCATGTCACGCATGACCCCTTTCACGAGCCCGCTGCTCCTGGGCTTCGACGCCATGGAAAAGACCCTTGAGCGCATCGCTAAGGGCAATGATGGCTATCCCCCGTACAATATCGAGCGGCTGCGGCCGAACGGCGAGACAGGCGCACCGGAACGGCTGCGCATCACCCTTGCCGTCGCGGGTTTTTCCGAAGACGAGCTCGATGTGACGACGGAGGAAAACCAGCTCGTCATCCGCGGCCGCCAGGTCGACAGCGGCGAGCGGGACTATCTCTACCGCGGCATTGCGGCCCGCCAGTTCCAGCGCACCTTCGTGCTTGCCGACGGCATGCGCGTTTTGGGAGCGGAGCTGAAGAACGGCCTGCTCGCGGTCGACCTCGTGCGGCCCGAGCCTGTGCGAATGGTAAAGAAAATTAACATTTCCGTATCAGACTAGATCATGAGCCGTTCCTGCGGGAACACCCGCCGGAACGTTTCAAGCGTAACCTGATCGCCTGACGTACCGATGGGCCATGGTGGCCATGGACGTCCGGTGGCCGGCCCTGCCGGCATTGCCATGGAGGCAAAGATGGGACTGAAGACTGTAACCCCCACCGTTTCGAAGGCGGATCTTGCACATCTCGGCGCCGGCGAAGTCGGCTACATCCGGAAGATGAAGGCCGACGAAGTCTCGCGCGTCTTCCCGGAAGCGCCGGAAATCGACCCGAGCCTGGATCTGTGGGCCCTGTTCGGCGCCGACGGCACGCCGATCCTCCTGACGGACAACCGTTCGAGCACCTTCTACAAGGCGGCCGAGGACGACCTGCGCACCGTCAGCCTGCACTGATGCCGGAAAAGCCTTCCGTCAAAGACGGCGGAAGGTGAGATAGGCCGACTTGCGGCCCTCGCGCTTGGCCTTGGCCTCGTAGCGCGTGCCCGGCCAGCCGGCAAACGGCGTCAGCCAGTCGACCGCGTTTTCGGCGGTCCACACGAAAGCGGGATGAGACCCGCAGTGCATCAGCGTCCAGTTGACATAGGTGTCGATGTCGGACGCGAAGCAGAAGAGCCCGCCGGGCTTCAGCACCCGGGCAAAGCGGTCGAGATTGACCTTCGAGACGAACCGCCTCTTCCAGTGCTTCTTCTTCGGCCACGGATCCGGATAGAGCAGGTCGATCTGATCGATCGAGGCCGCCGGAAGCCAATCCAGCAGCGCCGTCGCATCGTCGTCATAGAGCCGGATATTCTTCGCGCCCGTTTCCTCCACGCTGCCGATCAGCTTCGCCATCGAATTGACGAAGGGCTCGACACCGATGAAGGCGGTATCGGGCGCTTCCTGCGCGCGACGGATGAGGTGCTCCCCGCCGCCGAAGCCGATTTCGAGGCGTGTCCGGGCTGGCGAGAAATCATAGAGCGCCGCAATGTCCGCCGGCGCCGGGGCCGATAGATCGACCTTCAGCACCGGCAGCACGGTCTCGAGATGCTGCGCCTGCCGCTCCCTGAGCGGTTTTCCCTTGCGGCGACCAAAGAAGGCTTCGCTCGCGCGGCTGCGGCGCTCTGCATCCGTCATGCCGGCCTCAGTTCTTCAACGCTTCCTTGAGGGCCTTGACGAGGTCGAGGCGCTCCCAGGAGAACGAGCCGTCGCGGCCGGCCTTGCGGCCGAAATGACCGTAGGCGGCCGTCTTGGCATAGATCGGCTTGTTGAGGTCGAGGTGGCGGCGGATGCCCGACGGCGACAGGTCCATGACCTTGCGGATCGCGGCCTCGACGGCGTCTTCGCTCACCTTGCCCGTGCCGTGCAGGTCGACATAGACCGAGAGCGGCTGGGCGACGCCGATGGCGTAGGAAAGCTGGATCGTGCAGCGGTCCGCGAGGCCGGCGGCAACGACGTTCTTGGCGAGGTAGCGCGCGGCATAGGCAGCGGAACGATCGACCTTGGTCGTGTCCTTGCCGGAGAAGGCGCCGCCGCCATGCGGGGCCGCGCCGCCATAGGTGTCGACGATGATCTTGCGGCCGGTGAGGCCGGCATCGCCGTCCGGGCCGCCGATGACGAACTTGCCGGTCGGGTTGATGTACCAGGAGCAATCATCGGCGATCTTCAGGCCGTTCAGCGCCTCGCGGATATAGGGTTCCACGACCTCGCGGACCTTCTTTGAATCCCAGCTGTCATCGAGATGCTGCGTGGACAGCACGATGGAGGCGACATCGGCCGGCTTGCCATCGACATAGCGCACGGTCACCTGGCTCTTGGCGTCCGGACCGAGCTTGCCGGCATCGCCCTCGCCCTTCTTACGGGCTTCGGCGAGAAGCTGGAGGATGCGGTGCGAATAGTAGAGCGGCGCCGGCATCAGCTCGGTGGTTTCGCGGCAGGCGTAGCCGAACATGATGCCCTGGTCGCCGGCGCCCTCGTCGCCCTGCTTGTCGGCAGCGTTGTCGACGCCCTGGGCGATGTCGGCGGACTGGGAATGCAGCAGCACGTCGATCTTCGCTGTCTTCCAGTTGAAGCCGTCCTGCTCGTAGCCGATGTCGCGGATCGCCTTGCGGGCGGCCGACTTGAACTTGGAGGGGTTGATGACGTCGTTGCCGTCCTTGTCCTTCTTCAGCAGGCTCGGCGGCAGGCGCACTTCACCGGCGATCACCACGCGGTTGGTCGTCGCAAGCGTCTCGCAGGCAATACGGACCGACCACGGATCGACTTTCGACTTCACGGCTTCGCGGTAGACCAGATCGACGATTTCGTCGGAGATGCGGTCGCACACCTTGTCCGGATGACCCTCGGCGACGGACTCGCTGGTGAAGAGATAGCTGCTGCGCATGCGGGAATTCCCCTCAAAGAAATGGACTTCGACGTTGTTATTCAGTTCGCGGAGGAAAAACAAGCGCAGAAGGACATAAGAATATGTTTATGTCCCGGCTTTCCGGGTGTCTTGCCGCAGTCGCCGCGGGCGCGACACAAGCGTGCGCAAATGAAAAGCGGCCCCGTAGGACCGCCTTTTTCTTCCAGATCTCACGCGGAGATCACTCGAGTTCGGCCTCGGCGGCAAGCGCCTTGACGAGGTCCACGAGCTTGCGGCGGACCTTGGGATCGCCGATCTTGACGAAGGCCCGGTTGAGTTGGAGCCCTTCGGAGGAGGACAGGAAGTCGACCACGTAGTTGGAGCTCGACGCTTCGGCAAAGCCCGCCTGGGCGTCCGCCTGTTCACCCGGCGCATCCTCGAAGAAGAAGGAGACGGGCACGTTGAGAATGCTCGAAATGTTCTGCAGGCGGCTAGCGCCGACGCGGTTCGTGCCCTTCTCGTATTTCTGGATCTGCTGGAAGGTGATGCCGAGGCTTTCGCCCAGCTTCTCCTGACTCATGCCGAGCATGGTCCTGCGAAGCCGGATCCGGCTACCGACGTGAATATCAATCGGATTCGGCTTCTTCTTGTTTTCCATCATCAATGTGTCCTAACGCGCAGAAATGGCCCCACCCTGCCGGCAGCCTTAACGAAAACTTAACGCCACGTTGTATGCGCAAACCCTGAAGGTCACCACAATACAGGAGAACCGCCGGCGGCGTGCACTATGCTATTTTAGGGGTTTTTGGTCAATTCGTCCTGTTTCTAAAACCAATGCTAGAAATGCCCGCCATTGCGAAGAGAACGCCGAGAACAATCAGAAACGACCAATTCTGCTGCTTTGCCCGGTCTGCAGCCGCAAATCTTCCCGGGAGAGTTGCATCGACAAAACCCGGGACATCATGGGCAAGGCCTTCCACCACCCTGCCCTTCGCATCGACCACGGCGGAAATACCGTTGTTGGCGGCGCGAATCAGTGGCAGGCCGCGTTCGACGGCGCGCAGCCTTGCCTGCTGGAAATGCTGGTAGGGGCCGGGCGTCCTGCCGAACCAGGCATCGTTGGTGACATTCAGCAGAGCGGCGGCCATGTCCGCCGATCCGTTGATCTCGGAGGGGAAGATCGCCTCGTAGCAGATCAGCGGATAGAGACCCTTGCCGAGCGCATTCAGGAGCTGGTGCTCGCGGGCAGCGGAAAAGCCGCCCGGCATGGCGACGGCATCCACGCCGAGGCTCTCGAAAATCTCGGCAAAGGGCATGTATTCGCCGAAGGGAACGAGATGCACCTTGTCGGCCGCGCCGGTGATCTGACCGCGGCCGTCGATGGCGTAGATGGAGTTGTAGTAGCGCGGCGCCTTGCCGGAACCGGCGCTTTCGGTGCGCACGGCGCCGGCGATCAGCGCCTGGTCGTCCTCCAGCACGGCCGCGATGCGCACCAGCGCATCCGGATTGTCGGTGAGGATGAAGGGAATGGAGGTCTCCGGCCAGACGATGATGTCGGGCCTCCTGCCGCCCGCCGCCGGACTTGCGGCGCTCAGCGCCAGATGCTGCTCGAAGATCTCGGCGCGGGCGCCGTCGTCGAGCTTTAGCGCCTGGTCGATCACCGGCTGGACGAGGCGGATGACGGTCGCCTCGTCTTCCGGTGCCGGCACGCTGTTCAGGGCATAGTAGCCGTAGCCGAGCTGGGCCGCGAAGAGCAGGACGGCGAGCGAAAGGCCAGGCCCCCGGCCGCGCCGCGTACCGATCAATGCCGGCGCGGCGAAGACGAAGACGGCAAGCGCATTCATGCCGGCAATGCCGACGACGCCGGCCGCTTGCATGAGCAGCGGCACGGGCATCGCGCCGTAGCCGACGGCATTCCAGGGAAAGCCGGTGAAGAGCGTGCCGCGCAGCCATTCGCCAATGCCGAAGGCGAAGGCGAGCGCGGCGATGCGGCCCATGCCGTCCGACCAGAGGAGGCGGGCGAGCGCGGCCGCAAGACCGTAGTAGAAAGCAAGGAAGGCAGGCAGGCCGAAGACGGCAAGCGGCAGCGCCCAGGCAAAGGCATCCGCCTCGACGAGCAGCGCATTGCCGAGCCACCACAGCCCGCCGACGAAGTAGCCGAAGCCGAAGAACCAGCCGATGCGGAAGGCAGGCGCCAGGCGCCGCAGGAAACCGGCCTCCGGCGCGGCGCTGGCGCCGTCGAGCAACCAGACGAGCAAGGTAAAGGAGACGAACAGCGCTGCGAAGAAACCGAAGGGCGGCAGCGCCAGCACCCCGATCAGGCCCGCAAGAAATGCCAAAAGCGCCCGTCTCGTCCCAGACAGGAGCATGACCCTGCCCGCAAGCCGCTCCATGCCGTCCCCTTCATGTCCCCGAATCAGCCGCGCCAGTCTTCCAAAAAACCAGCGCCTTGTCCCGCGTCACGGCGGCACAAGGCGCAGATCATTTTTCAAGGGGGCCGTCCGCCTATTCGGCGTTCGCCCCGTCGTTCTGCTGTTCCGGCAGTTTCGGCCGGTCGCCGGCAAGGGGCAGGCCCTCGCCCTCCGGCTTGCGCTCGCGGCGGCGGACGGAGCCGGCGCGCTTGCGCGTGACGCGTACCCGCTTGACGCGGCGCGGATCGGCGTCGAGAACGTGGAACTCGAAGCCCGGCACCGCCTGCACCACCTCGCCCCGCACCGGGATGCGGCCGAGCGAGGCGAAGATCAGGCCGCCGAGCGTATCGGCGTCTTCGAGCTGCTCGCGAATGTCGAAATCCGGGCCGATGGCTTTCGCCAGCTCCTCCAGCTCGACGCGGGCGTCGGCGATGAAGACATCGTCGCTGACGCGCTGGATCATGGCCTCCTCGTCGTCGTGCTCGTCCTCGATGTCGCCGACGACCATCTCGACGATGTCCTCCAGCGAGGCAAGACCGTCCGTACCGCCATATTCGTCGATGACGAGGGCCATCTGCGTGCGGTCGGCCTGCATGCGCGCCATCAGGTCGGCGGCGAGCATGGAGGGCGGCACGAAGAGAACCTGGCGGATGATGCCGGCTTCGGCGACGGTCTTCGACAGATCGACACGGCCGAGGTCGAATTCGGCCTTCGGCGTGCGGGTCGGCTTCTCGCCATTGGCGGGAGCCGGTTTTGCACTGGTGCGGCGCTTGTTGCGGGCCTGCTTGGTGACATAGGCGAGCAGGTCGCGGATATGGACCATGCCGCGCGGATCATCGAGGCTCTCATTGTAGACCGGCATGCGCGAGCGGCCGGAATCCTCGAAGATCACCATCAGCTCGGCGATCGTGATGTCCTGGTCGACGGCCTCGATATCGGCGCGCGGCACCATGACGTCCTCGACCCGCACCTCGCGGAAGCGAAGAATGTTGTGCAGCATCGCCCGCTCTTCGGGCAGGAAGGTCGGCTCGCCGCCACTCTCTTCCGTCATCAGGGCGTCGGCGAGGTCCTTGCGCAGGCTGGAGGCACCCGTCATGCGCCAAAGCCGTGCGGCGCGGGACCAGAAGGATGTCCGGCCCCCGCTTTCCTGCTTCGGCGCGCTGCTACTACTGCCCGCCTCGTCCTGACTTGAGGCGTCCGCCTCACTCTTTTCCGTTTCTACGGACTGGTTTCTAAAGTCGCTCATTGGTCCAAACTATTCATCGGGGTCATCCCCGTACGGGTCAGATAGGCCAAGCTCGGCAAGAATGCGAGTCTCCAGCCCCTCCATTTTTTCCGCTTCCTCGTCGTCCATGTGATCATAGCCGAAGAGATGCAGAAATCCATGCACCAGCAGGTGCGTGAGATGATCGTCGAAAGACTTGCCGAGATCCGCCGCCTCGCGGGCCAGCGTTTCCTCGGCAAAAATGATATCGCCGAGCATCGGCCCCGGCATTTTTCCGGGCGTCAGCGGAAAGGCCGGGAAGGACAGGACATTGGTCGGCTTGTCCTGGCTGCGCCATTGCGCGTTGATGCCGCGGATCTCCCCGTCGCTGGTGAAGACGAGGGAGACCTCCGGGGCGCCCGTCTTCGGGAAGGGCTGCCTTTCCTCCCGCCGGAGGAAACCTGCGGCCGCGCCGAGCGCACGTTCGCTGATCTCGCGCAGGCGCTCTTCCGAAGGCCATGCGCCGTCTTCGACGGAAATCTGGATATCGAGTTCGCTCATCAGAATTTTGAGCCGCCTCAGCGGTCCATCTGCTCGCTTTCGTCCTGCACCGCCGTCTGGGCTTCATAGGCCCGGACGATGCGGGCGACCATCGGGTGGCGCACGACATCGGCGTCCTTGAAGCGGACGACGGAAACGCCCTCGACGCCCTTGAGGATCTGCAGCGCTTCGACAAGGCCCGACTTGACGCCACGCGGCAGGTCGACCTGGCTCGGATCGCCCGTGACGATCATGCGGCCGTTTTCACCCAGACGCGTCAGGAACATCTTCATCTGCATGGAGGTCGTGTTCTGCGCCTCGTCGAGGATGACCGCGGCGTTGGCGAGCGTGCGGCCGCGCATGAAGGCGAGCGGCGCGATCTCGATGACGCCGGCGGTGATGGCGCGTTCGACCTTGTCGCCCGGCATCATGTCGTAGAGCGCGTCATAGAGCGGACGCAGATACGGATCGACCTTCTCCTTCATGTCGCCGGGCAGGAAGCCGAGACGCTCGCCGGCCTCGACGGCCGGACGCGACAGGATGATGCGGTCGACTGCGCCGCGCTCCAGGAGCTGGGCGGCATGGGCGACGGCGAGATAGGTCTTGCCCGTGCCGGCCGGGCCGACGCCGAAGACGAGCTCGGACCGCTCCAGCGCGCGGATATAGGTATCCTGCATCGGGGTACGGGCAACGATGGTCTTCTTGCGGGTGGAGATCTGCGACATGGTGAGCTTGGCCTTGCGCTCCATCGTCGGCAGGGAAAGCTGGTCGTCCGCGGCGATCGCCATGCGGATCGCGCCCTCCACGTCGGAAAGCTCGATCGAGCCTCCCTTCTGAAGCCGGTCGTAAAGGTAATCGAGGGCGTGGCGGGCCTGGTTGGTCGCCACCACGTCGCCGGAAATGGAGATGGAATTGCCCCGCGCGCGCGCATCGATGCCGAGACGCTGCTCCAGCAGCTTCAGGTTCTGGTCGAACTGGCCAAACAGCTCGCTTGCGTATCGATTGTTCTCGAAGGTCAGCACGAAGTGATTGGCGTCGGTCTCTTTTTTCGACTGGCGCGGCGATGACGTCGTCAATTCGTGTCCGTTCAAGCGGTCAGGCTCCTTGCGATCCGCCCGTCAACCGATCGCTTGCGCGAAAAGGCTGTTGGGCCCGGTATCGGTGATTCGTACCCGGATAATGTCACCGATTTCAGACGCTTTTGCATCAACATTCACAGGCTGCAGCCAAGGCGAGCGGCCGACGAGCTGGCCGGGCATGCGGCCGGGCTTCTCCAGGAGCAGGTCGATCTCCTTGCCGACGCAGCCGCGCGCGAATTCGCGCTGCTGCTGAAACAGCAAAGCCTGCAATCTTTCAAGGCGTTCCGACTTCACGTCTTCCGCGACGTGGCCGTCCATCTCCGCGCCGGGCGTGCCCGGCCGTATGGAATACTTGAAGGAAAATGCCTGTGCATAACCGACCGTCTCGATGAGGCGCATCGTGTCCTCGAAGTCCCGGTCGCTCTCGCCGGGGAAGCCGACGATGAAATCGCCCGAGATCGCCAGTTCCGGCTGGACGGCGCGGATGCGCTCGATGAGGGCGATATATTCGGCCGCCGTATGGCGCCGATTCATCGCTTTCAGGATGCGGTCGGAGCCCGACTGGACCGGCAGGTGCAGATAGGGCATCAGCGCCGGCAGGTCGCGATGGGCTTCGATCAGGCGGTCGTCCATGTCGCGCGGGTGGCTGGTCGTATAACGCAGGCGCGCGAGGCCCTTGATGCCGGCGAGCCGGTAGAGGAGGTCGCCAAGGCCCCATTCGCGGCCGTCCGGACCGAGGCCATGCCAGGCGTTGACGTTCTGGCCGAGCAGGGTGATCTCGCGCACGCCTCCTTCGACAAGGCGCTCGGCCTCCGAGACGATCTGCGAAACCGGGCGCGAGACTTCCGAACCGCGCGTATAGGGCACCACGCAGAAGGTGCAGAACTTGTCGCAGCCTTCCTGCACCGTCAGGAAGGCGGTGACGCCGCGGGCCCGGGTCTTCGCCTTTTCCGGCGCGGGAAGATGCTCGAACTTGTCCTCGATGGCATAGTCCGTCTCGACGACGCGCTCACCGCCCTTGGCACGGCGCAGCGCGTCCGGCAGGCGGTGATAGGTCTGCGGGCCGACCACCAGGTCGACTGCCGGCGCGCGGCGCAGGATTTCCCTACCCTCGGCCTGGGCGACGCAGCCGGTGACGCCGATCACCATTTCGCGGCCGTCCTTGGCGCGCGCCTTCTTCATCTCGCGCAGGCGGCCGAGCTCGGAATAGACCTTTTCCGCCGCCTTCTCGCGGATATGACAGGTGTTGAGGAGAACGAGGTCGGCCTCCTCCAGGACGTCCGTCGCCTGGTAGCCGTCCTTCGACAGCGCATCCGTCATGCGGTCGCTGTCATAGACGTTCATCTGACAGCCGTAGGTCTTCACGAAGACCTTGCGGGTGTTCGAACGCGCGTTCGGCGTGGCGCCGGCTTCGGGCGGAAGGAGGGATTGTTCGCTCATGGCCGCTTCCATAGTGGAAAAGCCCCGGAAAATGAAGCCCTGTCACGTTCCCCGGACTATCGGCCGCGCAGGCGCGCGCCCAGCATGGCGCGAATGCGTGCCTCGACCGTGCGGCTAACCTGCTTGCGGTTGCTGCTGCGGGAATAGTCCACCCGCTCGCCGAAATCGACATCGACATCCACCGCCCCCTCGCGCGCGACGCCGAGGAGATGCGGCAGGAGCTCGATATCGCCCGGCCAGGCGGCGAGCGGTCGATGGAAGCGCCCCATGGCCATGCCGTGCACGCCGGTATAGGCGATCGAGACCGGCTGGATATGCACGACACCGCCCGGCGCGTGCGGCACCGCGGAGGCGGCCGCGCCGAAGAGCGAGGTCTTGATCTCCAGCAAGCGGTTGCCGTCCGAGGTCGTGCCCTCCGGAAAGAGCACGACGATCTCGCCGGCCGTCAGCCGCCGCGCGATCTCGTCGACCTGGTCGCCGGTCTTCCGGCGCTGGTCGCGTTCCACGAAGATCGTCGCCTGGAGGCGGGCGAGGATGCCGAAGACCGGCCAGCCGCGCACCTCGGATTTGGCGATGTAGACCACATCGGCCACCGAGCCGAGCACCAGGATGTCCTTCCAGGAGACATGGTTGGAGGCAAGCAGCAACGGTCGTTTCGCCTCCAGCGTGCCATGCACCCGCACCCGGAGGCCGAGCACCCAGCAGGCGACACGATGCCAGAGGCGCGGCAGACGGCGGCGGACTTTCAGATTGAAGCGCAGGCCGACGAGCTGGACGGGCAGCAAGACGGCCGTCACCGCGCTGAGCACGAGGAAAGCCACGGCGAGACGCAGCCAGACGATCAAAGGGGCACCGGTCGCTGGGCGAAAACCGGCCTTGATGAAAGGTGGCTTCCCCCCTCTGCCCTGCCGGGCATCTCCCCCTCAAGGGGGGAGATTGGATGGGGGATCGTTTCCCCCCTCTCCAGCGGTGCTGATTGAGCGAAGTTTTCGCGTCTTGTCGATCTCCCCCCTTGAGGGGGAGATGCCCGGCAGGGCAGAGGGGGGTGCCGCGGTACCGGATGCGACAGCCTGAAGCGAACGGTCATGGGCCGCCTCACTCGCCCTCCTTGAGCGGAATGCCGTAGAGTTCGAGGCGGTGGTCGACCAGCTTGAAGCCGTGCTCGCGCGCGATGCGCTCCTGCAGGGCCTCGATCTCCGGCGAGTGGAACTCGATGACCTCGCCGCTCTTCAGGTCGATCAGGTGGTCGTGGTGCTCGTCCGGCACGGTCTCGTAGCGCGAGCGGCCGTCGCGGAAATCGTGGCGCTCGATGATGCCGGCATCCTCGAAGAGCTTGACCGTGCGGTAGACGGTGGAGATGGAAATGCGCGAATCGACGGCCGACGAACGGCGATAGAGCTCCTCCACGTCCGGGTGATCGGCCGAGGCCTCCAGCACGCGCGCGATCACGCGGCGCTGCTCGGTCATGCGCATGCCGCGCTCGACACAAAGCTCTTCCAGCGATTTCTCGACATCCGACATGCGATCCAGCCCTCTTCCGTTCAACCTCCCGATAGGGGACTAACGAAGATCGCGCCGCAAGACAAGCGCCGTGGACCTGTGGCCGTCGGCGGCGACATAATAGGCCTTGCGCTCGCCGACCTTCACAAAGCCGAGCTTGGCATAGAGCCCGCGAGCCGCGACATTGCCCTCGTCGACCTCCAGGAAAATGTCTTCGGCGCCGCGCATCTTGGCCTCGCGCAGTGCCGCCTGCATCAGCCGCCAACCGAGGCCCGCGCGGGAAAACCGCTCGTCGACGCCGATCGTCAGGATCTCCGCCTCCCCGGCCGTGGCCCGGGCCAGCACGAAGCCGCCGGCCATGCGGCCGTGCGCGCCCTCCCTCAGCGCAAGGAAGCCGTAGACCGGCTCCTGCAGCAGCAGCGAATGGAACTCGCCGTCGTTCCACGGCTGGGGAAAACGCGCGCGATGCAGGCCCGCCGCAATGCCGGCATCGGCGGTTTCCAGCGGGAAGATGTCGAAGGCAGGCTTGCGGGTGAAATAGTCGGTCAGGGACATGCCGTCATGCCCTCTTGATCGCGAAACCCGCCTGCGGCTTGGCATCGGGACCGCGCAGATAGAGCGGCTTGGGCGGATGGTCCGCCGGGTCGAGGCCGGCACCGAGGCGCGCGACGGTGGCGATGGAAACGCCGTCGCCGCCCTGCGGCGCGCCATCGAGCAGGAGCGCGGCCGCCGAGCCGGCAATCGCCCCGTCATGCCCCGCCGCGAGCGTTCGCGCCGCGTCCAGGGCAGCGATCGCGGGCGGCGACAGCGCGCTGCCATCGGCGGCGAAGCGCTGCCAGTAGACCTCGTCCCGCTTGGCGTCCATTGCGACCAGCAGCGGCACGGCGGTCCGATGGTCGGCGGCGAGCGCCGACAGGGTGGAGACGCCGACGGCAGGAATGCCGAGCGCCAGCGCAAGGCCGCGTGCCGCCGCGACGCCGACGCGGATGCCGGTGAAGGAGCCGGGGCCGATAGTGACGGCGATCCGATCGATATCCTTGAGCGTGAGGCCGGCGGCATCGAACGCCGCATCGACGAATTCCATCAGCCGCTCGGCATGGCCACGGCCGATATCGGCGCCGGCGGCGCCGAGAATCCTGTCCTCGTCGGGGTCATAGAGCGCCGCATGGCAACCCGTGCCGGCCGTATCGATCGCAAGCACGATCATGCCGGGCACCGGGGCATTGCGGGGCAGGCCTTACATGACGGCTTCAACTTCCTGCACTTCCGGTACGAAATGGCGAAGGAGGTTCTGCACGCCGTGCTTCAGCGTCGCCGTTGAGGACGGGCAACCCGAGCAGGCACCCTTCATGTTGAGATAGACGACGCCGTCGCGGAACCCCTTGAAGGTGATGTCGCCGCCGTCCTGGGCCACGGCCGGACGCACGCGGCTGTCGAGCAGCTCCTTGATGGTGGCGACGATCGTCTCGTCACCCTCGTCGAAGAATTCGCCCTCGTCGGTCTCGTTGCCGCCGAGCGCGCCGCTCGCCATGACCGGCTGGCCGGACATGAAGTGTTCCATGATGTTGCCGAGGATCGCCGGCTTCATGTGCTGCCAGTCGGCGCCGTCCTTGGTGACGGTGATGAAATCATAGCCGAGGAACACGCCCGTGACGCCGGGGACGGCGAACAGGCGTGCCGCCAGGGGCGAAGCCGCGCGCGCTTCCGTCTCGTCGCGGAACTCTGCCGTACCGGTTTCCAGAACCACCTTGCCCGGCAGGAATTTCAGGGTCGCCGGGTTCGGCGTCGCTTCGGTCTGGATGAACATCTTTCTCTCCGTGCGGCCGGGCGCTCGCCGATCGGCCAGAATATTTAGAATAATTCAAAAGAAGATAGGCGTTTCCGCGCCTTTCTTCAAGACTGGAGATCAG
Source organism: Shinella yambaruensis (assembly GCF_050859155.1). Lineage (NCBI taxonomy): Bacteria > Pseudomonadati > Pseudomonadota > Alphaproteobacteria > Hyphomicrobiales > Rhizobiaceae > Shinella > Shinella yambaruensis. Next base: position 34,157 of record NZ_CP150638.1, on the reverse strand, counting down.
CTCAGCGCGTCCAGTTCCTCGTCGGACAGCGAATCCGGAATGACCGTCACCGGAATCGGAAAGGCCTGGCCGCGGCTGGCAAGCGAGGAGACGAGCGGCCCCGGCCCCTCCTTGGCGGAACCGGCCGCCAGCACGAGGATCGCGACGTCCCGGTCCTCCTCGATCAGCCCGTTGATCTCTTCGCTGGCGACGCCCTCGCGGATCACCGTTTCCGGCTCGATGCCGACCGATTCGCGCAAGGCCTGCGCCGCCTTCGCCAGCACGGCCTCCGCTTCCTCGCGCGCTTCGGCCCGCATGATCTCCTCGACGCCCAGCCATTGCTGGAAATCGCCATTGGCGATCACGTAGAGCAGGACGACGCCGCCATTGGAGTTCTTCGCCCGCATTCCCGCATAGTGGACGGCGCGCTGGCATTCCGGCGTGTCGTCGATGACCGCCAGGAATTTCCGGCGGTGGCCTTCAAGGCGGGAAAGTCGTCGAGAAACCATACGGCCTCATCATCTCCAGGTGCTGCGCAATTCCGCACGCAAACCGCTGCACACTTCTGCCGGGATTTGCGCCGGGACGTTTCGAGGCGACCTTACTGCACAAAACCGATGATGTCGCGAACTTCCTTCATGGTTTTTTCGGCCCGCGCCCGCGCCCTTTCGCCGCCATCGCGCAGGATGGCGTCGATATGGCTCGTGTCGTCCATCAGGCGGCGCATCTCGTCGGTGATGGGCGAGAGGACGTTGACGGCGAGGTTGATGAGCGCCGGCTTGAAGACGGAGAACTGCTGGCCGCCGAACTCGGCGAGGATCTCCGCCTTGGACTTGTCGGAGAGCGCGGCATAGATGCCGACGAGGTTCTCCGCCTCCGGGCGGCCCTTCAGGCCCTCGACTTCGCCCGGCAAGGCATCCGGATCGGTCTTGGCCTTGCGGATCTTCTTGGAGATCGTGTCGGCATCGTCCGTGAGGTTGATGCGCGAAAGGTCGGAGGCATCCGACTTCGACATCTTCTTGGTGCCGTCGCGCAGGCTCATGACGCGCGGTGCCGGGCCGCCGATCAGCGGCTCGACCATCGGGAAATAGGCATGCACCGGCTCCTCGCCGACGACGATGTCGACGCCGGTGCCGGCCTTGCGGATGTGGCTGCCGAAATCGATGTTGAACTTCTGCGCGATGTCGCGGGTCAGCTCCAGGTGCTGCTTCTGGTCGTCGCCGACCGGCACATGGGTGGCGCGGTAGACGAGGATGTCGGCGGCCATCAGGCTCGGATAGGCAAGCAGCCCCAGCGAGACCTGCTCGGCATTCTTGCCGCCGGCCTTGTCCTTGAACTGGGTCATGCGCTCCATCCAGCCGATGCGCGCCACGCAGTTGAAGATCCAGGCGAGCTCGGCATGCTGCGGCACGGCCGACTGGTTGAAGACGATATGCTTCTTCGGGTCGATGCCGGCGGCGATGAAGGCCGCGGCGATCGAGCGGATCTGGCCGCGCATGTCGTCGTGCACGAGCTGCGCGGTGATCGCGTGCAGGTCGACGACGCAGTAGATGCAGTCGTTGTCGGCCTGCAGCGCGACGAACTTGCGGATCGCGCCGAGATAGTTGCCGAGATGGAGGTTGCCGGTCGGCTGCACGCCGGAGAAGACGAGGGGCTTGAATGCGCTCATGGCGATATCCTTCAGGCGGGTGGAAGGCCTGGTTCCGTTGTTGTCGTGGCGCCGCTTATGCACGGCGCGGGGGCGGCGATCAAGACCGCAGCAGCGCCGCCCGGTTGCCACGTCTCATCAGAAACTCCTCATAAATGACACTTTCCGGTTCTTATCTCCGGGCGGGGGCAGGGACCGTCGGATTTCGACAGGCCGCGTTTCGACGCAAAGGCGCAGACCGGAGGGCGTGTGCCATGCGAAAGAGCTGTTCGACCGTGCTTGCCTGCATGATCGCGCTGACGTCGTTCTTCGCGAGCGAAGCCATGGCGAGCGGACGGCACAAGCACGCCGCAAGAATCGAGAAGGGCGCGGCAAAGATCTACGCCGTGCAGACGCCGCGCGTGCGGCACCGATGTTTCCCCGGCAAGCTGCGGGCAATCCTTCTCCATATCGCCCGGCAGGTCGGGCGACGGCCGCTCGTCACATCCGGCCACCGCTCCGCCGGCCGGAGGGGATCGCTGCATCGAAAATGCCTCGCTGCCGATATCCGCGTGCAGGGCGTGCCGGTGAAGCGGATCGTCGCCGCAGCAAGGTCCGCGCCGGCTATCGGCGGCGTCGGCACCTATTGCAACGGCATCGTGCATGTCGATGTGGGGCCGAGGCGCAACTGGCATCATTGCGGCGGGCTGGCGCGCCTTGCAAGACGCGCCCGGCTCGCGGCGCGCTGAGGCGGCCTATTCGGCGCTTTCCTCGCTCGGCGCGGCCTTGCCCTTGCGCTTGCGCTTGAGGTTGCGCCGGATCATGCCGAGATCGGCACCGCCGATAAGGAAGGCGACGGAGAAATAGACCAGCATGGCAAGGGCGATCAGCAGGCCGAGCGCCACGAGCTGCTCGTAGAGCGGCGCAGTGGATGCAAGGCGATCGGCGAAATAGCCGGAGGCGTAGTCGAGCGCCACGGCCATGATGACCGTCGCGGCCAGCAGGCGGGCGACGCGCCAGAGCAGCGCCTTTTCCAGCGGCCAATGGCCACGCCGCACCAGCGTCACGAACAACAGCAGCGCCGTCAGCCAGCCGGAAACGGCTTCGGCCGTGGCGATGCCGCGCTCGTGGAACAGCGGGAAGAGCGAGACGGCGAGGATGCAGTTGACGACGACCGACAGCAGCGTGATGCGCATCGGCGTCTTGGTATCCTCGCGGGCGAAGAAGCCCGGGTTCAGCGCCTTGATCATCACGAAGCCCGGCAGGCCGAGCCCGTAGATGGCAAGCGTGCCGGCGACGACGGACGTCGTTTCCGGGCTGAAGGCGCCGCGCTCGTAGAGCACGCGCACGATCTCGTCGGAGATGACCCAGAGCGCGCCGGCGGCGGGCAGGGTCAGGAAGAGCACGAATTCCATCGAGCGGTTCTGCAGGTTGCCCGCCTCCCGCTCCTGCCCGCCCTTCAGCGCGCGGGCGAGTTCCGGCAGCAGCACGACGCCGACGGCGATGCCGACGACGCCGAGGGGGAGCTGGTAGACGCGGTCGGCATATTGCAGGGCGGCGATCGCGCCGTCCTTGGTGGAGGCGATCATCTGGCCGATGATCTGATTGATCTGGGTGATGCCGCCCGTCACCGCCGCCGGCAGCGCGAGCCAGAGCAGGCGCTTGACGTTCGGCGTCATGCGCGGCCGGCGAAAACCGATCTTCATGCCGGCATGGCGCACGCCCGCATAGAGCACGGCCATCTGCAGGAGGCCGGCGGCGAGCACGCCCCAAGAGAGATACCAGGCCGTTTCCAGCGGCGAGGCACCCTGCCAGAGCCCGTAGCCGAGCGCGCCGATCAGCACAACATTGAGGAAGACGGGCGCGACGGCGGCGGCGAAATAGTGATGCAGCGAATTCAGCATGCCCGACAGCATCGCCGTCAGCGACATGCACATGAGATAGGGGAACATGACGACGGCGAGCTTCACCGTGACATCGAACTTCTCCGCATCCCCCACGAAGCCCGGCGCGATGATCCAGGCGACGATGAGCGGCATCAGGAGCTCCATCGCGATGGTCAGCATCAGGAGCACGGTGAAGAGGACGCCGAAGACCTCCTCGGAAAAGCGCTTCGCCCCGTCGATGCCGCCGGCCTCGATCTCTTTCGCGAAGAGCGGCACGAAGGCGGCGTTGAAGGCGCCCTCGGCGAAGAGGCGGCGGAAGAGGTTGGGGAAGCGGAAGGCGGCGTAGAAGGCGTCGGCCATCGGCCCGGTGCCGAGGGCTGCGGCCATCAGCGTTTCGCGCGCGAAGCCGAGCACGCGGCTGCCCAGCGTCGCGCCGCCCACGGTCGCGAATTTTTTCACCAGACTCATTGTTCCGTCCTGATCCTCTTCGACGTGGCGGCAACGGGCGCGATCATGCCGGGCGGCATGCGGTCGCGCAGCTCGTCCGCCTCGTCCGCCATGACGGCCTTCAGCCGCGCGGCGATGTTGGCCTGCCGGTTGTCGTTGGTGACCTTCTGGCCGACGAGGTCGGTGACGTAGAAGGTGTCGATGACCTTCTCGCCGAAGGTGGTGATATGCGCCGAGGCGATGTCGAGCGAGAGATCCGACAGCACCGCCGTCACCTCGGACAGGAGGCCGGGGCGGTCGAGGCACTCGATCTCGATCACCGTGAACTTGTTCGACAGCGTGTTGGAGATCGTCACGGCAGGCGAGACGGTGAAGGTGCGGTTGCGCTTGCGGCTCTTCGTGCGGGTGGCGATCACCTCCGGCAGGCGCTTGCGGCCGGAGAGCACGTCCTCGATCATCCGGCCGATCGTGCCGGCCCGGCGCGTCTCGTCGGCATCGTTCTGGAACTCGCGGTTGACGAGGATCGTGTCGAGCGCCCGGCCGTCGGAGGTGGTGAAGATCTGCGCATCAACGATGTTGGCGCCCGCCGCCGCGCAGGCCCCGGCGATCACCGTCAGGAGGCGCGGATGGTCGGGCGAAAGCACGGTGATCTCGGTAATGGCGTGGAAGGAATGCGTGCGCACCATCGTCGCCAGCGGCTGGCCTGCCTTGTCCGCCTCGCGGATGAAGGCCGCGTGGCGCACCTGGTCCTCGAGCGAGACCGTCAGCAGGTAGGGATCATAGTGCAGCCGCGTATAGGTCTTGCGGTCCTTCTGGCTCCAGTCGGCGGGAAGCGCGCCGGAGAGGATTTCCCGCGCGGCATGGGCGCGCTCCTTGCGCGACAGTTCGGAAAAGCCGCCGGAAATCAGGAGTTCGGTCTCGTAATAGAGCGTGCGCAGGAGCTGGCCCTTCCAGCCGTTCCACACGCCCGGGCCGACGGCGCGGATATCGCAGACCGTCAGCACGAGCAGCATCTTCAGCCGCTCCAGCGACTGCACCTTCTCGGCGAAGTCGACGATGGTCTTGCGGTCGTTGAGGTCGCGGGTCTGCGCGACCATCGACATGGTCAGGTGCTCCTCGATCAGCCAGACGACAAGCTCCGTCTGCTTCGGCGAGAGCCCGAAGCGCGGGCAGAGTTTGCGCGCGACCCTGGCGCCCGCCTCCGAATGGTCCTCCGGCCGGCCCTTGGCGATGTCGTGCAGCAGCACCGCGACATAGAGCGAAATGCGGTCCTCGATACCGGGCATCAGCTGGTAGCTCAGCGGATGGGCATCCTTCTCGCGCCCCTGGTCGATATCCGCCAGCACGCCGACGGCGCGGATCAGATGCTCGTCGACCGTATAGTGATGATACATGTTGAACTGCATCATCGCGACGATCTTGCCGAAATCCGGAATGAACCGGCCGAGCACCCCCGCCTCGTTCATGCGGCGCAGGATGAGCGCGGGATCGCGCGGCGAGGTGAGGATCGACAGGAAGAGGCGGTTCGCCTCCTCGTTCTCGCGCAGCGCCGCATTGACGAGCTTCAGCGAGCGCGTGACCTGCTTCAGCGCGTCGGGATGGAATTCCAGCCCGTTGATGTCGGCGATGTGGAAGAGCCGGATCAGGTTGACGGGATCGCGCTTGAAGACGTCGGGATCGGCGATGGTGATGCGGCCGCGATCCTCGAGGAAATCGAGCGTGCCGGCGATCTTGCGCGTGCGGCGGGTAAAGCGGCTGATGACGGCGGTGAGGCCGGGCGCTTCCTTGGCCTGCTGGTCCTCCAGCGTGGCGCAGAAGATGCGCGTGAGGTCCCCGACGTCCTTGGCGACGAGGAAATAGTGCTTCATGAAGCGCTCGACCGCCGAAAGGCCGGGATGCGGCTGGTAGCCGAGGCATTCGGCGATCTCGCGCTGGATGTCGAAGGAGAGCCGTTCCTCCGCCTTGCCCGTCAGGAAGTGCATGTGGCAGCGCACCGCCCAGAGGAAGTCGTCCGCCTTCTGGAAGAGCTTGTATTCCTGGCGCGACAGGACGCCGAGCTTCACTAGGTCGGCGGGGTCGCGGATGTGGTAGAAATACTTGGCGATCCAGAACAGCGTGTGCAGGTCGCGAAGCCCGCCCTTGCCTTCCTTGACGTTCGGCTCGACGAGGTAGCGCGTGTCGCCGGCCTTGCGGTGGCGCTCGTCGCGCTCTGCGAGCTTCGCCGCGATGAATTCCGGGCCGGTGCCGCGGATGATCTCTCGGTCGAAGCGGAGGGCAAGATCCTCGAACAGCGCCACCGAGCCACAGATGTAGCGCGCCTCCAGGATCGCGGTGCGGATCGTCATGTCGCCCTTGGAAAGCTGGATGCATTCCTCCAGGTTGCGCGTCGCATGGCCGACCTTGAAGCCGAGATCCCACAGGATGTAGAGCATGAACTCGATGGCCGGCTCGCTCCAGGCGGCGGGTTTTACCGGCAGGAGGAAGAGCAGGTCGATATCCGAGCCCGGTGCCAGCGTGCCGCGGCCATAGCCGCCGACGGCCGTCACCGTGATGCGGGCGGCGGGCGGCGCCTGGCCGGCGCTGAAGACGTGGTTGAGCGCAAAGTCGTGCAGGACGGCGATCAGCTGGTCCTGCAGCCAGGAAATGCGCGCGGCGCATTGCAGGCCGCTGCCATCGGCGAAGAGCAGTTCGCGTGCCCGCTCGCGGCCCGCGGCGTTCACCTTCTTGAACTCGGCCAGCAGCTCGCGGCGCATGCGGTCGCGATAGTCGGCATTGGTGCTGGCGATGAATTCGCATCTGGCGCGCAGCGCGGGCACGTCGATCAGGCCGGAATCGGCCGGCGCCAGGAGTTTCTTTTCCATCGGATGCCGGCTTGCGTCCCGCTTCTCGTCGATCGCCCGTTCGGTTCGCATGCGCTATAGACCCTTTCCGCAGGCGAGGACAATGATCCCAGGCGCTAGCGATTGCCAAGTTCTTTCTTCAGCGCATAGAGGGCATCGAGCGCCTCGCGCGGCGTCATGTCGTCCGGGTTGAGCGCCTTCACCAGCGTCTCCACCTTCGACGGGGCGGATCCGCGCTGGATCTCCTCGCGGCGCACCGCGACCTGGAACAGCGGCAGATCATCAATGAGCTGGCTTGCCGGATTCTTGCGATCCGCATCCTCCAGCTTGGCCAGCACATCCTTGGCGCGCGAGACCACCGACGGCGGCAAGCCGGCAAGGCGCGCCACCTGGATGCCGTAGGAGCGGTCCGCCGCACCCGGGCCGACCTCGTGCAGGAAGATCACGTCACCGTCCCATTCCTTGACGCGCATTGTGGCGTTGGAAAGACGGTCGAGCTTTTCCGACAGCACGGTCAGCTCGTGGAAATGCGTGGCGAAGAGACCGCGGCAGCGGTTGGCCTCGTGCAGGTGCTCGACGGCGGCCCAGGCGATCGAAAGACCGTCGAAGGTCGCGGTGCCGCGGCCGATCTCGTCGAGGATGACGAGGGAACGGTCGGTCGCCTGGTTGAGGATTGCCGCCGTCTCGACCATTTCCACCATGAAGGTCGAGCGGCCGCGGGCAAGGTCGTCCGACGCGCCGACGCGCGAGAAGAGCCGGTCGACGATGCCGATATGGGCGCTTTCGGCCGGCACGTAGGATCCCATCTGGGCGAGGATGGCGATGAGCGCGTTCTGGCGCAGGAAGGTCGACTTACCGCCCATGTTCGGGCCGGTGAGCAGCCAGATCGCACCGTGGCCCTTGCCGTCCTTCGGCGAGAGGTCGCAGGAATTGGCGACGAAGGCGGCGGCCTGCTGGCGGCGCAACGCCTGCTCGACGACCGGATGCCGCCCGCCGACGATGGCGAACATGGTGGAGCGGTCGACGACGGGCCGGCAATAGGCCTGCTCCTCGGCAAGCGCCGCAAGCCCGGCGGAGACATCGATGACGGCAAGCGCCCGCGCCGCCGCCTTGATGGCCTCGGCCTCGGCGACGACGGCATCGACCAGGCCGTTGAAGGCGGCAAGCTCGATGGCGAGCGCCCGGTCGGCGGCATTGGCGATCTTCGTCTCCAGCTCGGAAAGCACCGTCGTGGTGAAACGCATGGCGCCGGCCATGGTCTGGCGGTGGATGAAGCGCGCCTTTGCCTCGTCGCCCTCCGTCAGCGCCGCGGCATTGCCGGCGGAGACCTCGATGAAGTAGCCGAGCACGTTGTTGTGCTTGATCTTCAGCGACTTGACGCCCGTTTCCTCGGCATATTGCAGCTGGAGCCCGGCAATGACGCGGCGCGACTGGTCGCGCAACGCCCGCATCTCGTCGAGTTCGCCATCCGCGCCCTCGCGTATGAAGCCGCCGTCGCGCTTCAAGAGCGGCAGCTCATCGGCGAGCATGACGGCAAGGCGATGCGAAAGGTCGAGCGGCAGTGCGCCGATGGCCTGCGCGGCCTCGGCAAGCTCGCCCTGCAACCCCTCGGCGGCCATCAGCCGGGCGACGTCGCCGGAAATCGTAAGGCCCTGCAGGATCGCGCCGAGATCACGCGGCCCGCCCCGGCCGAGCGCGATGCGCGACAGGGCGCGCGGCATGTCGGGCAGCCGCTTCAGCACCGCGCGCAGGTCCTCGCAGAAGGACGGCCGGTCGCCAAGGGCGGCGATCGAATCGAGCCGCGCGTTGATCGTGTCCGGATCGGTCAGCGGCGACATCAGCCGCTCGGCGAGCAGCCGCGCCCCGCCGCTGGTCACCGTGCGGTCGATCGCCTTCAGGAGCGTGCCGGAGCGCTCGCCGGAGAGCGTGCGCACCAGTTCGAGATTGGCGCGCGTCGCCGGATCGATGAAGAGCGTGGAGGCGGAACTTTCCCGCTCCGGCCGGCCGAGCGGCGGGCGCTCGGCGATCTGCGTCTTTTCCACATAGGCGACGGCCGCCGAGGCGGCGGCAAGTTCGGCGCGGGAGAAAGTGCCGAAGCCGTCCAGCGTCGAGACGCCGAAATAGCGGGCGATGCGGCCCTCCGCCGTCGCGCTGTCGAAGAGCACGGCCGGCTGCGGCACGGCGACGCGGCCGAGCACGTCGAGCACCGGGCGGAATTCCGGATCGTAGAACACCGTGTCCGGCACGATCAGTTCGCGCGGCTCGATGCGCAGGATATCGGCGAGAAGCTGGCCCTGGCTGGTTTCCGACAGACGGAAGATGCCGGTCGAAATATCGATCCAGGCGAGCGCCATCGATGGCTCCGCCCCGCCGCGGATGCGCGCGACGGCCATCAGGTAGTTGGCGTCGGAGGGCGAGAGCAGCTTCTCCTCGGTCAGCGTGCCCGGCGTGACGAGGCGCACCACGTCGCGCCGCACGACGGATTTCGAGCCGCGCTTCTTCGCCTCCGCCGGATCCTCGACCTGCTCGCAGACCGCGACGCGGAAGCCGAGCGCGATCAGCCTCTGCAGATAGTCGTCGGCGGCATGGACCGGCACGCCGCACATGGGGATGTCGAGGCCCATATGCTGGCCGCGCTTCGTCAGCGTGATGCCGAGCGCGCGGGCGGCGTCCACGGCGTCCTGGAAGAACAGCTCGTAGAAATCGCCCATGCGGTAGAACAGCATGCTGTCCGGATTGGCCGCCTTGATTTCGATATACTGCTCCATCATCGGCGTTGCCGATGCGCGGCTTTCGTCACTGGCAAGGTCTGCCGTCGACAGGATATCGTTCGGACGCACGATCTGATCGTTCACGGAGAGTCAGTTCTTCCTAAAAAAGAGGTGTCACCCTAGCCACGGGGCGCTATAGAAAACAACACCTGCGAGGAGTTATGGGCCTATCGCCCACAGGAGTGTGAAGGGGGAAGCATGCCGGGAACCGACAAATCCGATCGCCAGAGGGCAACCGTCACCGACACGGAAGCACTGGATTTCCACGCGTCCGGGCGCCCCGGAAAGCTGGAGATCACGCCGACCAAGCCGATGGCGACGCAGCGCGACCTTTCGCTCGCCTATTCGCCGGGCGTCGCGGTGCCGGTGAAGGCCATCGCCGCGGATCCGGCGACCGCCTATGACTACACGACGCGCGGCAACATGGTCGCCGTCATCTCGAACGGCACGGCCATCCTCGGCCTCGGCAATCTCGGCGCGCTCGCCTCCAAGCCGGTGATGGAAGGCAAGTCGGTGCTTTTCAAGCGCTTTGCCGACGTCGATTCGATCGACCTCGAGGTCGACACCGAGAATGTCGACGAGTTCATCAATTGCGTGCGCTATCTCGGCCCCTCCTTCGGCGGCATCAACCTGGAAGACATCAAGGCGCCCGACTGCTTCATCATCGAGCAGCGCCTGCGCGAACTGATGGACATCCCGGTCTTCCATGACGACCAGCACGGTACCGCCATCATCGCCGCCGCCGGCCTGATCAACGCGCTGGCGCTGACGGGCCGCGACTTCAAGACGACCAAGCTCGTCTGCAACGGCGCGGGCGCCGCGGCCATCGCCTGCATCGAGCTCATCAAGTCGATGGGCTTCGCGCCGGAGAACGTCATCCTCTGCGACACCAAGGGCGTCATCTACCAGGGCCGCGAAGACGGCATGAACCAGTGGAAGTCGGCGCATGCGGTCAAGACCGACCGTCGCACGCTCGCCGAGGCCATGGACGGCGCCGACGTCGTCTTCGGCCTTTCGGCCAAGGGCGCGCTTTCGGAGGAGATGATCCGCTCCATGGCGCCGCGGCCGATCATCTTCGCCATGGCCAATCCCGACCCGGAAATCACGCCGGAAGAGGTCGCCCGCATCCGCGACGACGCTATCGTCGCCACCGGTCGCTCGGACTATCCGAACCAGGTCAACAACGTTCTCGGCTTCCCCTATATCTTCCGCGGCGCGCTCGACGTGCGCGCCTCCACCATCAATGACGCGATGAAGATCGCGGCGGCCGAGGCGCTCGCCCATCTTGCCAAGGAAGACGTGCCGGACGACGTCGCCGCCGCCTACCAGGGCGTGCGCCCGCGCTTCGGCGCGCAGTACATCATCCCCGTCCCCTTCGACCCGCGCCTCATCTCGGCCATCCCCGTCGCCGTCGCCAAGGCCGCGATGGAGACCGGCGTCGCGCGCAAGAACATCCCCGACCTCGACGCCTATGCACGTGATCTGCGTGCCCGACGCGACCCGATCGCCTCGACGCTCCAGCAGATCTATGCCCGCGTGCGGCGCCAGCCGAAGCGCGTCGTCTTCGCCGAGGGCGAGGAAGAGCAGATGATGCGCGCCGCCGTGTCCTATGCCAACCAGCAGCTCGGCACCGCCATCCTGCTCGGCCGCGAGGAGCACATCCGCGAGACGGCGGAGCGCGCCGGCATCGACCTCGACCGGCCCGGCATCGAGCTGCTCAACGCCCGCATCTCCAAGCGCAACAACGTCTATATCGACTACCTCTATGCCCGCCTGCAGCGGAAAGGCTTCCTCTACCGCGACGCCCAGCGCCTGATCCACAACGACCGCAACCACTTCGCGGCCTGCATGGTGGCGCTCGGCGATGCCGACGGCATGGTGACGGGCCTCACCCGCAACTATTCCACCGCGCTGGAAGACGTGCGCCGCTGCATCGACGCCAAGCCCGGCCACCGGGTCATCGGCGCGTCGCTGGCGCTCTGCCGCGGGCGCGCCGTGCTCGTCGCCGACACCGCCGTGCACGACATGCCCTCCTCGGAGGAACTGGCCGACATCGCGGAGGAAGCGGCCGGCCTCGCCCGCCGCCTCGGCTATGAGCCGCGCGTCGCCATGCTCGCCTATTCCACCTTCGGCCACCCCTCGGGCGAGCGTTCGGAGCGGGTGCGCGAAGCCGTGAAGATCCTCGACCGCCGCCGCGTCGATTTCGAGTATGACGGCGAGATGGCGGCCGATGTGGCGCTCAACCCGCGCATCATGGAGCAGTATCCGTTCTGCCGTCTCTCGGCCCCCGGCAACGTGCTCGTCATGCCGGCGTTCCATTCGGCGTCGATCTCGACGAAGATGCTGCAGGAGCTCGGCGGCTCGACGGTGATCGGCCCGCTGCTCGTCGGCCTCGACAAGTCGGTGCAGATCGTCTCGATGGGCGCGAAGGACAGCGACATCGTCAACATGGCGACGCTGGCCGCCTACAATTCCGGCGTCTGACCTGCCGGGACAGTCCCGCGGCCATGGTCGCAGGACTGTCGCTTGCTTCCGCGAATCCCACGAAGCAAAAAGCCGCCCGTCCCGGAGGTCGGGAACGGGCGGCAAATCAGACTATACTGACCTTCAATGAAACTGTTCAGCTGGCGAAACGCCCGGCATCCGCGCCGTAGTAATTGAGATAGCGGCCGGAGATCTTGCCGATCGGCAGCACGATCAGGACATCCGTCGTGTTGAAGCCGTGATCGACGACGGCACCGTTTCCGACCGTCGCGCCGAGGCGCAGATAGCCCTTGATGAGCGGCGGCAGCGCCGAAAGCGCCTTGCGCGTGTCGATGCCTTCCGCGGGCATCAGGTCCATGGTGCGGAAGAGCTCCGGCCGGGCCGAAACGCTCCACTCGTCCTTCGCCAGCACGTTGTGATGCAGGAAGGAGAGCGCCAGCGCATGCTCCTCCGGCACGATGCCGTGGAAGGAGGCGCAGCCGAACATCACGTCGATGCCGTGCTTCAGCGAATAGGCCCAGTTGCCCTGCCAGAGCAGCTCCACCGTGCGCTTGGTGCGGTAGGCCGGCAGCACGCAGGAGCGGCCGAGTTCCATGAAGCGCTTTTCCGGATGGCGCGCAACCAGCGCCTCCACGTCGAATTCCGACTGGGAATAGAAGCCGCCGGAGACCGCGGCGACATCCTGGCGCAGCAGGCGGTAAGTGCCGACGATCTGCTCTTCCGCATCGCCCTCGATCGAGGTGTCGAGCACGAGGAGATGGTCGCAGACCATGTCCCAGGCATCGATATCGCGCTTGCGGCGGATGGCGTCGGGCGAAAGCTGCGCCTGCATCTCCTCGGCGAAGACGCGGTAGCGCACGGCCTGGGCCGCGTCGATCTCCGTCACCGAACGGGCGATGCGCGTTTCGAGATTGCCGATGCGGCCGAGCACGTCCGTACCCGAGCGGCCCGCGGCCGGGGCCGTCTTCTGGAGCATCTCCGCCGGTGCGATGGTCTGGGCGAGGTCGAGCGTCATGGCAGTGTACCCGTCAAACGAAACTTCGCGGTTTTAACCACGATTCTGCAACAGGATAATGACGCAAGGCCGGCTTGGATAGCGAAAAGCCACCGGCCGGAGAAGATCAGGCCGGCGCGCGCCGGGCAAGGCGGGCGATTTCCGCAATCAGCTGAACGGGATCGGCGGGCTTTGCCAGCACGGCGTCGGCACCGGTCGCCAGAAGCTCCTCGCGCAGCCCCGCACGACTGTCCGCCGTCAGCACGACGACCGGCAGGCGGGCATTGCCATAATCGCGCCGCACGATGCGGGCGATCATCTCCCTGCCCTCGCCGCCCGGCATGCCGAGGTCGGTCAGGATGAGATCGGCGGCAAAGGGGCCGGCATCCGTCGCGCCCGCAAGCGCGGAGACGAGCGCCGGATAGTCCGGCACATGGCGTACCGTGTGGCCGGCCCGCTCCAGCACGGAGCGCACCAGCATGGCATTGACCGGATCGTCCTCGGCAAGGAGGATGCGCGCGCCCGTCGCGGCTGTCTCCGCCGGCTCGGCGGCGGCGGGCGGCAGGTCCTTCAGGATCGGGCGGTTGTCGTTGATCGCATCGCGCACCTCGATGCCCTTCATGCGGCCCCGCAGCACCTCGACCAGCGAACGTTCGCGCAGCGGCCGGATGAGCCAGGAATCGTAGCCCTCGCCATTGCCGATCGCGCGGCCGCTGCGCTCCTCCGGATTGACGAGATAGATGCGGCGCGCACGGCTGTCGCGGAACATTGCAAGATCGGCCAGCTCCCGGCGGAAGACGCCGGCAAGGCGGTTGTCGACGATGATGTCGGTCAGCTCGGCCCGCTTGCCGGCAAGGCCCTGGGCAAGGTCGAGCGCCTCGTCGAGCCCCGTCGCCAGATGGCAGGTGCCGCCGAGCGCATCGATGGTGCGCACCAGCGCCCTCGAGGCCGGGCCGGCCGGCGCCAGAAGGAAGACCAGGCTGCCCTTCAAGACGCCCTTGCGCGCACCGCCGGTGCCCGCGGTCTTGTGCGGGCGATCGACCGGCATGCGGATGGTGAAGGTGCTGCCCTTGCCGGGCGTGCTTTCGAGCGTCAGCGCACCGCCGGCCTCGCTGAGGATGCGGGCGGAGATGGCAAGGCCGAGGCCGGTGCCGCCGCTGCGCTGCGCGGCGCTCCCCGTCTGCTCGAACTCCTGGAAGATGCGGGCCTGCTCCTCGGCATTCATGCCGGGGCCGGTGTCGGTGACGCGGATGACGACGGCGCCGCGATCGAGCGTGGTTTCCAGAAGGACGCCGCCCGTATGGGTGAACTTCACCGCATTGCCGACCACGTTGTAGAGCACCTGGCGCAGGCGCGGCGCATCGTAGAGGAGAAGGCCCGGCACGTCCGGAGAAACGAAGGAGCCGATCTCGATGCCCTTTTCATGGGCGCGGTGCGAGAGCATTTCCACGACGCTTTCCAGCATCGGGCGCACCGGCTCCTCGGAGGGGCGGAGCTGGAAGCGGCCGGCCTCGATGGTGGAGAAATCCAGGAGGTCATCGACGAGCTGGACGAGCGCATGGCCGGACTGGCGCATGCCGGCAAGGTAGTTCTTCTGCTCGGCGGTCAGCCTTGTCTGGCCGATGAGATGCGACATGCCGAGAATGCCCGAGAGCGGCGTGCGGATCTCGTGGCTGACGGTGGCGAGCAGGCGGGATTTCGCCGCGCTCGCCTCCTCGGCGCGCTGGCGGGCGCGCTCGCGCTCGCCCTCGGCGCGGCGCTCCTCAGTGACGTCGCGGGCGATGGAATGCACGACGAGATCGCCGGAGGCGGGATCGCGCACGGTGACGTCGTGCCAGGAATAGATGCGCTTGCCCGCCGGACCCTCGACATCGACGTCGTAGCGATGGGCGATCGCCTGCGAGCGGAAGGTGAGTCCGAGCGCCTCGCAGGTCCGGCCGACGACGTCGGTTGCGCCCGTCAGGTCGGTGAGAACGGCATTGGCGCTGAGAATGCGGCCGTCGAGCGCGCGCATGACGACGATGTCGCCGAGCACGTCATGGATGGCGGAGAGGATTTCCGAGGTCTCGCTGCGCTCCCAGGAGCGGTCATGCGTCGCCTCGACACCGGATGCCGGACGACGCGTGCGCAGGAGGACGACCCCGCCGGCCATGCCGGCAAGGCCGAGCACGACGGCCGCGATGTAGAAGCCGGCGGCAAAACCCGTTGCCAGCACGAGCGCGCCGAACAGCAGGCCGGTGCCGGCGATCACGCTGCGGACCGTCGCATGGCCCTCCGGCTCGGGCACGGGCGCGGCCGCCTCCACCTCGACGGCCTGCGGATCGGCCGCCGCCTCTTCCTGCCCACGGGTGCGGGCGGCGCGGCGCGGCGCTTCGGCAAATTCGGCCTTGAGCCGGTCTTGTAGCTTGACGGGTTCGCTCATGAACGCCCGCATAGCACGCGGACCGTTCAAATCGGCTTCAGCAAGTCGTTCGAATTTTAACGATTGCGCCGGCGCAGCAGGAGGAGTTCGTCGAGGATGACCAGTCCGGCGCCGATGGTGATGAACGTGTCGGCGAGGTTGAACACCGCGAAGGACCAGGTTTCCGTGTAGAAGAGCACGTAGTCGATGACGTAGCCCAGGATGACCTTGTCGATGATGTTGCCGAAGGCGCCGGCGATGATGAAGGCATAACCGGCATGGGCGAAGCCGCGCGCCTTCGGCGTCTGCCGCCAGAGCCACACGACGAAGCCGACGACGAAGAGCCGAAGCGTGATGATGAACCAGCTCTCCATGCCCGAGAGCATGGAGAAGGCGACGCCGTAATTGTAGGTGCGGTAGAGCGCCAGCATCGGCATCACATGCACCGCCTCCTGGAAGGGAAGCCACATCTCGACGGCGAATTTTATCGCCTGGTCGACGGCGAGCGCCAGGAGGATGACGACGATGACGGGCACCGGCCGGGACATCAGCGGAATGCGTTCGCTCATGCGCGGGCTTCCAGCGTCAGAAGATGGCGACGGGCCTCGAAGAGCATGACGCCGGTGGCGATGGCGAGATTGAGCGAATCGGCGCGGCCGGCCTGGGGGATGCGGGCAAGCGCATCCGCCGCCCGGGCAAGCTCGTCCGGCAGGCCGGACTGCTCGTTACCCATCAGCAGCACGACGGGTTTCTTCCTGTAGTCGATGGTGCGGTAATCGACGGCGCCGGCAAGGTGGGTCGCGACGACCTCGACGCCTGCCGTCTTCTTCCAGGCGAGGAAATCGGCGACGTTCGTCTTGACCAGCGGCATGGCGAAGACCGAGCCCATGGTGGCGCGCACGGTCTCCATCGAGAACGGATCGGTCGCCTCGCCGACGAGGATGACGCCGCTCGCGCCCGCCGCATCCGCCGTGCGGATGATCGTGCCGAGATTGCCGGGGTCGCGCACGCGGTCGAGCGCGACATAGGTCTCGCCGGTCTTCGGCTTCAGCTCGCGGAGAGGCTTCCAGCGCTGGGTGAAGATGCCGACGACCATCTGCGGATTGTCGCGCCTTGTGATCGAGGACAGCACCTTCTCGCTGACCTCCAGCACCAGCCCGCCGCGCGCCACCGTCTTCGTCGCGCATTGCACGACCTGGGGCTTCTCCTTGACGTTCTTGGCATAGACCAGCGTCCGGATCTCGAAGCCGAGTTCCAGCGCGTCGATGACCAGCTTCAGGCCTTCCGCCATGAAGCTCCTGGTCTCGTCGCGGTGCTTCTTGTCGGACAGCGCCTTGATGTCCTTGACGATCGGGTTGGAAAGGCTCGTCACCTCCTTCACCTGACCGACGCGGCGGGTTGCGGAATGATCGTGGCTCATGCGCTGACCCATCGGCTGAAGAGGGAGGTGGAGAGCGCGCGGCCGGCATCCCTGCCGTCGGGACCGCTCTCGCGGATGACGAGCTCGCCCGATTCCACCGTGCCGCCGGCACCGCGCATGGTCTCGCGCATCAGTTCGTGGATGGAATAGAAGCTCGCGCGGATCGAATAGGCCGTCAGCACGAGGCCGATCGCCCTGGGCGACAGGATCTCGCGGCAGACATCCAGCATCAGCGGCAGGTGGTCGAAGAGGTGCCAGACCTCGCCGTTCGGGCCGCGGCCGAATTTCGGCGGGTCCGTCAGGATGATGTCGTATGTGCTGCCGCGGCGCTCCTCGCGCTGGATGAACTTCATCGCATCCTCGCAGATCCAGCGGATCGGCAGCTTTTCCATGCGGCCGAGCGCCTGGTTCTCGCGCGCCCAGCCGATCGCCTTCTTGGAGGCGTCGACATGGGTGACCTCCGCGCCGGCGCTGGCCGCGACCAGCGAGGCGACGCCGGTATAGCCGAAGAGGTTCAGCACCTTGACCGGCCGGCCCGCCGTCTCGACCTTCTCCTTCATCCAGCGCCAGTGGGCGAGCTGCTCCGGAAAGACGCCGACATGGCGGAAGGCAGTGAAGCGGCCGTGGAAATCGACGCCGAGCAGCTGCATCGGCCAGGTCTCGCCCAGCGCGGCCCTGGGGAATTTCCAGCGTCCCATGCCGTCCTCGTCCGTGTCGCCGGTGAAGAGCGCATCGGCCTTGTCCCAGATGCCGGGACGGCTGCGCTGCCAGAGCGCCTGCGCTTCCGGCCGCACGATGCGGTAGGGGCCGTATTGTTCGAGCTTCTCGCCGGCGCCGCTGTCGATCAGGCGGTACTGGTCGGAGCCCGCGGTTTCGAGGATGACCGGCACGCGCTCGGCCGGTTTCTCGCCTTCGCGGCGCGTCAGGGGGCGCACAGGCGCCTCGGCCGCCGGGCGCGGCTCCTTCTTCGGCGGGGCGGGGGCCCTTGCGGCCGGGGCCCTCTCGGCGCGCGCCTTGACGGGCGCGGCAGGGCCGCTCTTCGGCCGGCGGTGTCTGTCCTTCACGATCGATCGTCCGTCGTCGGTTGAATTCTCACCGGCAGCGCCGGAAAACAAGCGGTCCCCATACCATCCCTCCCCCACTTGGCAAAGCGCTTTCCGATTGCGATAGTTTTGGTCCGACAAGGGAGGATCGATCATGGACATGTCCGGCGAAGAACGCATTGCCGCGCCGCGCGAGGCCGTCTGGGCGGCGCTCAACGATCCGGACGTGCTGAAGGCCTGCATCCCGGGCTGTCAGTCGCTCACCATGAAATCGCCGAACGAGCTGGAAGCGACGGTGAAGAGCAAGATCGGCCCCGTCTCCGCGAATTTCAGCGGCGAGGTGACGCTGTCGAACCTCAACCCGCCCGAGAGCTACACGATCTCCGGCGAGGGCAAGGGCGGCATCGCCGGCTTTGCCAAGGGCGGCGCGGACGTGCGGCTCACCGAGGATGGCGACGGCACGATCCTTTCCTACGACGTCAAGGCGCAGATCGGCGGCAAGCTCGCCCAGCTCGGCTCGCGCCTCATCGATTCGACCTCGAAGAAGCTCGCGACGCAGTTCTTCGCCGATCTCGGTGCAAAGCTGAACGGGGGCACGGACTGAGGCGCGGGGCGCCCGCCTACTTGCCGGAAGCCGGCAGCACCGCCTGCGAGGCGATGGCTTCGGCGCGTGTCTTGTGCTTTTCCGCCTCGCTGTGCCACTTGACGGCTTCGCTCGCCTCGATGCGGGCGCGCTTGCGGTACTTGCCCTGGGTGAACCAGGTGGCGAGCGAGCCGATCACCAGGCCGAGGATCACCGCGAGGAAGAGATAGACGAAGAAGGGCGCGGTGACGGAGAGCACGCTGTCTTCCGGTCGGAACGGGTTGAGCGCCAGCGTCACCGGCTGCCGGTTCGCCACCGACAGCACGATCAGCACGATGCCGATCGGGATGAGCACGAGGATGTTGACTACTCTCTTGATCATGGCGTCGCCTTTCTGGCGCAAGGCGCCGTTCGGGCGCCCGCGCTTTAGTCGTCCTGGTCGGCCTGGCCGGGGTTCAGCCGCTCGCGCAGCTCCTTGCCGGTCTTGAAGAAGGGAACCCACTTCTCCTCGACGAAGACCGCATCGCCCGTGCGCGGGTTGCGCCCCGAGCGGGAGGGGCGGTTCTTGACGGAGAAGGCGCCGAAGCCGCGCAGCTCCACCCGGTTTCCGCCGGCCAGCGCATCGGTGATCTCATCGAGCACCGCGTTGACGATGTTCTCGACGTCGCGGTGGTAAAGGTGGGGATTGCGCGCGGCGACAATCTGAACCAGTTCCGACTTGATCACTGTATCCCCCTCAAAAATTCTTGTTTTTCAATCGCGATCAACCTGCCAAACCGAGACCAGACCGTCAAGAAACAACTTTTCGCCGGTCAGCTTTTCGATCGTCGGTTGAAGGTCGAGCGGCAGGCCGAGGATGGAGCGAGCGAACTCGCGCAGGCTGGCGCCCATGAAGAAGAAGCCGGAGCGGTTCGCCGGCCGGTAATCGACGAAGGGAAGGTCGGCCGGCACCTTGCGCTCGTCGAGATAGGCGCGGATCTCCTGCGGACCGCCGAGCCGGTCGACGAGCCTGGCGGCGAGCGCCTGGCGGCCGGTGAAGATGCTGCCGTCGGCAAGGCGCAGCACTTCGGCGCGCGGCAGCTTGCGGCGCTCGACGACGAGGTCGACGAACCAGTCGTAGCTGTCCATCACCATGGCGCGGATCATCGTCTTGGCCTCCTCGCTTGCCGGATGGAACGGCGAGGGCTCGGCCTTCAGCGGCGCGGACTTGATCTCCTCCAGCGAGACGCCGATCTTGTCCATCAGCTCCTTCATCTGCGGATACTGGAAGAGCACGCCGATGGAACCGGTGATCGAGCTTTCGCCCGCGACGATCGTGTCGCCGGCCGTCGCGATCATGTAGCCGGCGGAGGCGGCGAGCGTGCGCACGTCCGAGACGACGGGCTTCTTTTCCGCCACCTTGCGCAGCGCCTTGAAGATCACCTCGCCGCCATAGGTGGTGCCGCCGGGCGAGGAGATCGTCACGACCAGCGCCTTCGCCCGGTCGTTGCGGGCGATTCGGTCGAGGCGCTCCAGGAGTTCGGTATCGTCCCGGATGATGCCGCTGATGTCGACGCGGGCGATATGGTCGCGTGCCCCGCTGCCCGGCCAGCGCAAGGCGGCCGCGGCGAAGACGGCGAGGAGCACGATCCCGATGGCGGCGATCCGCCAGAAGGTGAGCTTGCGGCGTAGTTGCCGGCGGTCGGCGATGGCGGCGTGATCCATTCCCTGTCCTCAACTCTGGTGGCCACCGGTTGCAAGGTGGCTTGCCGAAGGCCCTATCGATATGGCATTCCAGACGCAAATGGCAATTCGTCGCTGAACTTTCCTGGGCAGACATTGTTTGTTGAGGAATAATCGCCATATGGGGCCCGTTATCCGCAGTGGCCCGCCGTTTCGCAGCGAACGCCATTCGGCACTTTAATATAGCAGGCACAATGCTGGACACCGTGACAGAAGCACCGTCGGGTGCACAGGGCGTAGGCGCTTCCGCCGAGGCTTACCGCCTCGCGGCGCGGCATTCCGCCCGTGTGCGCGTGCTGAAGGTCGCCCTGCCCGTCGCCGCCATCGTCATCGGCCTTGTCTTCGCCATCGTGTCGATCGTGCGCACCTATGTCCCGTCCAACCTGCAGGTGGAAAGCGCCACCATCGAGGACGGCAAGATCGTCATGCGCAATCCGGCGATTTCCGGCCGCAATGACGACGGCATCAGCTATTCCATGAAGGCCGAGCGCGCGCTGCAGGACATGAAGCAGCCCGACGTCATCACGCTGGAGAACATCACGGCGAAGATGCCTGTCAACGAGACCACGATCGCGGAAGTGGTCGCCGCGACCGGCGTCTACGATCGCGGCAAGAACCTGCTCGACATGATCGCCCCCTTCACCATCAGCCTCAACACCGGCCTTGAAGCCGCCTTCCGTTCGGCCCATCTGGATATCGACGGCGGCAACATGTCGACACAGGAGCCGGTTTCCATCCGCTCGCGCGAAGCATCCATTGTTGCGCAGTCGCTGAGAATGACGGATAAAGGCCGGGTCGTCGTCTTCGAAGGCAAGGTCGTCGTCGATGTCGATCCTGCCGCCATCCGCAACCGAGAAAAGTAAGAGCGCCATGTTCGCCACTCTTTCCGCCCCGCTCCGGGCCGCCAGCATTTCCGTTCTTGCCGCAGGCCTTGCGCTGATCTCGGTTCCTGCGGACGCCCAGCAGACGTCGAGCCGCATGAAGGGCATGCAGCTGTCGAACGACAAGCCGATCCAGATCCAGAGCGACAAGCTGGAAATCCGCGACCAGGAGAACAAGGCCGAGTTTACCGGCAATGTGAAGGTCGTGCAGGGCACGACGACGCTGCAGGCAGGCAAGATGGTCGTCTACTACGCCGCCAGCGGCGGCGGCTCGGTGGCCAGCGGCGATGCGGATATCGAGAAGATCGACGTTTCGGAGAAGGTCTACCTGAAGTCCGGCACGCAGGAAGCGACGGCCGACACCGGCACGTTCAACCTCGTCAACGAGACGCTGCTGCTGAAGGGCGAGAAGGTCGTGCTGTCGGAAGGCAAGAACGTCTTCGTCGGCTGCCAGCTCACGGTGACCATGCGCACCGGCGAGGCCAAGCTCGACGCCTGCGGCGGCCGCGTCATGATCCAGCTCGATCCGAAGTCCCGCAAGCAGACGAACTGATATAGCGTGTCCTCCTCTTTGCTCACCCGCCTGACGCGCCGCCCCAGGAAGGCCGCGCAGGAGCCCCAGCGCAGCGTCGATCTTTCGCGCTACGACGGGACCCTCATTGCCCGCGGGCTGACCAAGAGCTACCGCGACCGCTGTGTCGTCAACGGCGTGTCGCTCGTCGTGCGCCGCGGCGAGGCGGTCGGCCTGCTCGGCCCGAACGGCGCGGGCAAGACGACCTGTTTCTACATGATCACGGGCCTCGTGCCGGTCGACGCGGGCTCGATCGAGATCAACGGCAACGACGTCACGACCATGCCGATGTATCGCCGCGCCCGCCTCGGCGTCGGCTATCTGCCGCAGGAAGCCTCGATCTTCCGCGGGCTGACGGTGGAGGAGAACATCCGCGCCGTGCTGGAAGTGCACGACAAGGACAAGGCGCGGCGCGAGCAGAAGCTCGACAGCCTGCTCGCCGAGTTCTCGATCTCGCATCTTCGCAAGTCGCCGGCCATCGCGCTGTCCGGCGGCGAGCGCCGCCGCCTCGAGATCGCCCGGGCGCTCGCCACCGACCCGACCTTCATGCTGCTCGACGAACCCTTTGCCGGCGTCGATCCGATCTCCGTCGCCGACATCCAGGCGCTGGTACGCCACCTCACCTCGCGCGGCATCGGCGTTCTCATCACCGACCACAATGTGCGCGAGACGCTCGGCCTCATCGACCGGGCCTATATCATCCATGCCGGCGAAGTGCTGACCCACGGCCGGGCGAACGACATCGTCGCCAATCCGGATGTGCGCCGCCTCTATCTTGGCGACAATTTCAGCCTCTGACGCAAGCCGTGCGCATGCGCGCCGCGATTTTCACCAAGTTTACGGCTGGCGCTTGACCAAACCCATCAAAAAAGCAATTTTTGGGCCAGTTGGATTTCGCCGCCCCGCCACGCCGGCCGGAGGCCGCTTTTCCGGGGAGTAGAGCGTCCGCATGGCACTCGCAGCCAGCCTTTTCCTGCGCCAAAGCCAGTCGCTGGTGATGACACCCCAGCTCATGCAGTCCATCCAGCTCCTGCAGATGACGCATGTCGAGCTCAACCAGTTCATCGCGCAGGAACTTGAGAAGAATCCGCTCCTGGAGATCGCCTCCGGCGACGAAGGCGGACGGGACGGCGAGCAGGGCGGCGAGGATTATGCCCTGCCGGGCGAGGACCGCGGCCATGCCGAAGGCGGCGAGGACGGGTTCCAGCCGGACCTCTACGACAGCGCGACCAGCGGCAGCGCGGGCAGCGCACCCGAAACGCTCGATGGCGGCCTCGATAACATCTTTCCCGACGATGCCGGCCCGCGCGCGGCCGATGCGCCGGAACTCATCGGCCAGTGGAAATCCATGCCCGGCGGCGGCGAGGATGGCGAGGGCTACGACCTCGACGACTTCGTGGCGACCCGCAAGACGCTGCGCGACGTGCTGAATGAGCAGATTCCCTTCCTCCTGCCCGACCCGGTTGACCGGCTGGTCGCCCAGCATCTCGTCGATCAGCTCGACGATGCCGGCTATCTCCAGGGCAGCACGGCCGAGACGGCGCTGCGCCTCGGCAAGCCGGTCGCCGACGTCGACCGTGTGCTCTACCGCCTGCAGGAACTCGACCCGCCCGGCGTCTTCGCCCGTTCGCTCAGCGAATGCCTCGCCATCCAGCTGAAGGCGAAGGACCGGCTCGACCCGGCCATGGCGGTGCTCGTCGACAATCTCGAACTGCTCGCCCGGCGCGATTTCGCCACGCTGAAGAAGCTCTGCGGCGTCGGCGAGGAAGACCTCGTCGACATGCTGGCGGAGATCCGCAAGCTCGACCCCAAGCCCGGCACGCGCTACGAGACGAGCGCCTCGGAGGCCGTGGTGCCCGATATCGTCGTGCGCGCCGCGCCGGACGGAACCTGGCATGTCGAGCTCAATGCCGAGACGCTGCCGCGCGTCCTCGTCAATCGCGACTACTACGCCTCCGTCTCCAGCCGCACGAGCCGCGACAGCGCCGATTCCGGCTTCCTCAACGAATGCCTGCAGACGGCCAACTGGCTGACCCGCAGCCTCGACCAGCGCGCCCGCACCATCATGAAGGTGGCGAGCGAGATCGTGCGCCAGCAGGATGCCTTCCTGATGCACGGGGTCGACCAACTGCGCCCCTTGAACCTGAAGACGGTCGCCGAGGCGATCAAGATGCACGAATCGACGGTGAGCCGCGTCACCTCGAACAAATACATGCTGACGCCGCGCGGCCTGTTCGAGCTGAAATATTTCTTCACCGTCTCGATCGGCTCGGCGGAGGGAGGCGATTCCCATTCGGCCGAAAGCGTGCGTCACCGCATCCGCGCCATGATCGCGCAGGAATCCCCCGACGCGGTGCTCTCCGACGACGACATCGTGGGTGCCCTGCGCGAGGGGGGCGTGGATCTTGCCCGCCGCACCGTGGCGAAATACCGCGAGGCGATGAACATCCCCTCCTCCGTGCAGCGGCGCCGGGAGAAGCGGGCGCTCGCCAAGGCCGCCACCTCGTGAAACAAAGCCGGAGAACCGGCGTTTTCATATGACAGACGTTAAGAATGCGTGAACCCGGGAATTGACTTCGCTGGCGGGACGGGCTAATGCGCGCCCCACTTTCGAAGGGAAGGCAGGCCGGAACTCCAGACATATCCCCGCTTTTCTGAAGCGTGCGTCACAAAAACCAGTGCATGCGTGAAAAGCTTGGAACGTGGATAAGGTTGGAATAGACTGTTGCACGCAAATCACGAAAGAGAGGAAACCTCCATGAGTGTGCGTGTATCCGGAAAACATATGGAAATCGGCGACAGCTTCCGCCAGCGTATTGAAGAGCAGGTGGGAGAGGCCGTAACCAAATATTTCGACGGAGGATATTCGAGCCAGGTTACCGTGGAAAAAGCGGGGTCGCGGTTCAGTGCCGATTGCAAGGTGCACCTCGATACCGGCATGGCCTTGCAGGCGAATGGTGAAGCGAACGATCCCCTGGCGGCCTTCCAATCGGCCTCCGAACGGATCGAGAAGCGCCTGCGTCGGTACAAGCGCAAGCTCAAGGATCACCACAACGGCAATGGTCATGATGCCTTTGCAGAAGTGGCTTACACGGTGATGGATTCGGTCCCCGACGAAGACGACGAGCTTCCCGAGGACTACGCGCCGACCATCGTTGCGGAAAGCACGAAGAAACTCAGGACCATGTCCGTCGCCAGCGCCGTCATGGCGCTCGACATGACGGACGAGCCGGTCCTTCTCTTCCGCAGCGCCGGGTCGGAGCAGCTCAATATCGTCTACCGACGCAACGACGGCAATATTGGCTGGATCGACGCAGCCAATATCAAAGGCTGAGTGACGGGAGCGTGGCGCCGGGACGGGCGCCACGCTTCTTCAATCCCTTCACCCAGCGCACGAGGACAAAAGCATGGCATTGGCAGGTTTGCTGCAGCAGAGTGCGATTATTCCGGCGATGAAGGCCAATTCCAAGAAGCAGCTGCTTCAGGAGCTGGCGACAAAAGCGGCAAAGATCACCGGTCTTCCGGAACGCGAGATCTTCGACGTCATCCTTCAGCGCGAGCGGCTCGGTTCGACCGGCGTGGGCAATGGCATCGCCATCCCGCACGGCAAGCTGAAGGAGCTTTCGCAGATCACCGGTCTCTTCGCGAGGCTCGAAACCCCCGTGGACTTCGAGGCGCTGGACGACCAGCCGGTCGACCTCGTCTTCCTGCTTCTGGCCCCGGAAGGCGCCGGCGCGGACCACCTCAAGGCATTGTCGCGCATCGCCCGCGTGCTGCGCGACCCGGCAATGGTCGCAAAGCTGCGCGCCTCCGACAGCGAGAGCGCCATCTATGCCTGCCTCAGCGAGGAACAGGCATCGAACGCGGCCTAGCGTTTTATGGAATGCACATGAAAAAACCGGCGGTTTTGCGACCGCCGGTTTTCTTTGTCCTGTCGTCTGCCGATCAGGCCTGCGCGGTGCTCGCCTCGCCGGCAGGCGCCTTCGGGCCGCCCTTGGAAACGCCGACCATGGCCGGGCGCAGCACGCGCTCGCCGATGACGTAGCCGTCCTGCACGACCTGCACGACCGTGTTGTTGGCAACGTCCGGGTTCGGCACTTCGAACATGGCCTGGTGGAAGTTCGGATCGAACTTCTCGCCGATCGGGTCGAGCTTGCGCACGCCGTGGCGTTCGAGCGCTGCGAGCATGGAGCGCTCGGTCATCTCCACGCCCTCGGCCAGCGCCTTCAGGCCGGTGTCTTCGGCGGCCTGCGCTTCGGCCGGAATGGCATCCAGCGCGCGGCGCAGGTTGTCGGACACGGCCAGCATGTCGCGGGCGAAGCCGGCGACGGAATAGGACTTGGCGTCCTTCACGTCACGCTCGGTGCGCCGGCGCAGGTTGTCCATCTCGGCGGCGAGGCGCAGGTACTTGTCCCTGAGTTCGGCGTTTTCGGCCCGCAGGGCATCGACCGGATCCGGCTCCGCCGGGGCGGCGGCCTCGGCAGTTGCCTCCTCCGGCGCGAATGTTTCGGCGGCGATGGTGCTCTCTACCGCTTCGTCAGGTCCGTGTTTCTTGCTCTCGTCGGTCATGACGTACTCCGAATTGCATCTTTTAAGGGGTTTGGCCCGATATCGAGCTTTGATCCCGAAAAATCAAGGGCCGATGCCCGGATTGCGGGCATTCAGCGCGAAAGCCGCGAGATCAGCTGGGCCGTATAGTCCACCATGGGCACGATCCGGGAATAGTTGAGCCGCGTCGGCCCGATGACGCCGACGGCCCCGACGATCTTGTCGTCGCTGTCGCGATAGGGCGCGACGATGAGCGAGGAGCCGGACAGCGAGAAGAGCTTGTTCTCCGAGCCGATGAAGATGCGCACGCCCGGGCCCGTCTCGGCAAGGTTCAAGAGTTCGATCAGGCTGTCCTTGCGCTCCAGATCGTCGAAGAGCATGCGCAGGCGATCGATATCCTCGGCGCCGGCAAGGCCTTCCAAGAGGTTCGCCCGGCCGCGCACGATCAGCCGCGTCGGCTTGCCCTCGTCGAAGCCGCCGGACCAGACCGCAAGGCCCCGCTCGACGAGATCCTGCGACAGCTTGTCCAGCTCGCTGCTGATTTCGCCGCGCAGCCGTTCGAGCTGCGAGCGCGCTTCCACGAGCGTGTTGCCGGCAAGATGGGCGTTGAGGAAGTTGGCGGCCTCCGTGAGCTGCGAGCTGGTGACGCCGGCCGGCAGTTCGATGATGCGGTTCTCTACCTGGTCGTGATCGCCGACCAGCACGACCAGCGCCTTGGTCGGCTCCAGCCGGATGAACTCGACATGCTTCAGCACGGCGTCGTTCTTCGTGGTGATGACGAGGCCCGCGCCGCGCGACATGCCGGACAGCGCCTGGCTCGCCTCGTTCATCATGGTTTCGACGGCGGTATGCTTCTGGCCGTGCGGGCGCACATGGCGCTCGATCGAGGCGCGGTCCTCCGGCGAGATGTTGCCCACCTGCATGAAGGCATCGACGAAGAAACGCAGGCCAAGCTGCGTCGGCAGCCGCCCGGCGCTGATATGCGGCGAATAGATGAGGCCGAGCTCCTCGAGGTCGCTCATCACGTTGCGCACCGAGGCCGGCGAGAGCGACATGGGCAGGATACGCGACAGGTTACGCGAGCCGAGCGGCTCGCCGCTTTCCAGATAGCTCTCGACGATGCGGCGGAAGATTTCGCCCGAACGCTCGTCGAGCGCCGCCTGACTGTCAGGACCCGGAGATCTCTTCAAAACCATCTTTCCGCTGCAAACCCTGTTATCCGACAGGAATATAGTGATTTCGAAGGTCAGCGCAAAACGGATTTTCCCGCCATGGTTTCCCGCTGCAAGGCGCCAAAACGCAAGCGCCGTGCCGCACCACCATTCCCTCGCCCGGCGATCTGGTCTAAAGCAGCTTCCCAGACAATTCAGACAGGAGTTCGCAATGCGGCCGTCCGGCAGAAAAACCGACCAGATGCGCAAGGTTTCCTTCGAGCGCAACATTTCCAAACATGCCGAAGGCTCCTGTCTCGTCAAGTTCGGCGATACGCACGTGCTCGTCACCGCGAGCCTGGAAGAAAAGACGCCGCCGTGGCTGCGCAACAGCGGCAAGGGCTGGGTGACCGCCGAATACGGCATGCTGCCGCGCGCCACCGGCGAACGCATGCGGCGCGAAGCGGCATCCGGCAAGCAGGGCGGCCGCACGCAGGAGATCCAGCGTCTCATCGGCCGCTCGCTGCGCGCCGTCGTCGATCTCGAAGCGCTCGGCGAACGCCAGATCACCGTCGACTGCGATGTCATCCAGGCCGACGGCGGCACGCGCACCGCGTCCATCACCGGTGCCTGGATCGCCCTTCACGACTGCCTGAAATGGATGGAAGCCCGCAGCATGATCAAGGTGGAGAAGGTCCTGAAGGACCATGTCGCCGCGATCTCCTGCGGCATCTTCGCCGCCCAGTCGGTCATCGACCTCGACTATCTCGAAGACTCCGCCGCCGAGACCGACGCCAATTTCGTCATGACCGGCTCGGGCGGCATCGTCGAAATCCAGGGCACCGCCGAGGGCAAGCCGTTCACGGAGGAGGAATTCTCCGGCCTGATGGCGCTCGCCCGCGCCGGCATCGCCGACCTCGTCGGCCTGCAGAAGCAGGCGATCGCCTGAGACAGGTTTCGCCATGACCGCCGCGATCGAAGGCATTCTCGAAACCGCGCTCTACGCGGACGACCTCGACGCGGCGGAAGCCTTCTATGGCGGCATCCTCGGATTGGAAAAGATCACGCGGCAGGCGAACCGCCACGTCTTCTTCCGCTGCGGTCCCGGCGTTCTCCTGATCTTCAATCCGGCCGAGACCGTGCATCCGCCGCCGCCCCAGGCCTTTCCGGTGCCGGTGCACGGCGCGAGGGGGCCGGGCCATGCCTGTTTCCGCGTGCCGGGGCCGGCGCTTGATTTCTGGGTGAAAAAGCTCGAAGAAGCCGGCATCGCCATCGAAGCGGATTTCCGCTGGCCGAACGGCGCCCGCTCCATCTATTTCCGCGACCCCGCCGGCAACAGCCTCGAATGCGCCGAACCGGGCCTCTGGAACATCGCTTGAGGAATTTCATGCGCAAGCTCGACACCAAGACGATCGTCGTCGCCAGCCACAATGCCGGAAAGATCCGCGAGATCGAGGACCTGATCGGCCCCTTCGGCTTTTCCGCCAGGTCCGCCGCCGAACTGAAATTCGAGGAGCCGGACGAGACCGGCACGACCTTCGAGGAAAACGCGACGATCAAGGCGCTCGCCTCGGCGAAGGCCGCGGGCCTGCCCGCCCTTTCGGACGATTCCGGCCTCGTCATCGACGCGCTCGACGGCGCGCCGGGCGTCTACACGGCGAACTGGGCGGAAAAGGAAGACGGCACGCGCGACTTCGCCATGGCCATGGAGAAGGTGGAGAAGGCGCTTGCCGAGAAGGGCGCCACCGAGGCGAAGGACCGCACGGCGCGCTTCGTCTCCGTGCTCTGCCTTGCCTGGCCGGACGGCCATACCGAACTCTTCCGCGGCGAAGTGGAAGGCCACGTCGTCTGGCCGCCGCGTGGCACGCAGGGTTTCGGCTACGATCCGGTCTTCCGGCCGGACGGCTACGAGACGACCTTCGGCGAGATGAGCGCGCAGGAAAAGCACGGCTGGAAGCCGGGCGATGCGGCCGCGCTGTCGCACCGCGCCCGCGCCTTCAAGCGCTTCGTCGAAACCTGCCTGAAGGCCTGAGGCGCGATGACGGCGGTGCCCCTCGACATCCGGCCGGGCATGGGATCGGGCCTTTCCGACCCCGGCTTCGGCATCTATGTGCACTGGCCGTTCTGTGCCGCCAAATGCCCCTATTGCGACTTCAACAGCCATGTGCGCCACCAGCCGGTCGATCAGCCGCGTTTCGTGCAGGCCTTCCTGAAGGAAATGGCGACGATGCGCCGGCTCACCGGCTCGCGCAGCGTCACCAGCGTCTTCATGGGCGGCGGCACGCCCTCGCTGATGGCGCCGGAAACGGTGGATGCGATCCTCAACGGCATCGCCCGCCACTGGCATGTGCCTGACGGCATCGAGATCACCATGGAGGCGAACCCCTCCAGCGTCGAGGCCGAACGGTTCCGCGGCTATCGCGCGGCCGGCGTCAACCGCGTCTCGCTCGGCGTTCAGGCGCTGAACGACCGGGACCTCAAATTCCTCGGCCGGCTGCATGACGTCGCCGACGCGCTGAAGGCGATCCGCCTCGCGCGCGACATTTTTCCGCGCATGTCCTTCGACCTCATCTATGCCCGGCCGAACCAGACCGTCGAGGACTGGGACCGCGAATTGAAGCAGGCCGTCTCCTATGCCGTCGATCATCTCTCGCTCTACCAGCTCACCATCGAGGAGGGCACGCCCTTCTACGGCCTTCACAAGGCCGGCAAGCTGGTCGTGCCCGACGGGGAGCAGTCCGCCGTGCTCTACGAGGCGACGCAGGAAATCACCGAGCGCGAAAACATGCCGGCCTACGAGGTCTCCAACCACGCCCGCCCCGGCGCGGAAAGCCGCCACAACCTCACCTATTGGCGCTATGGCGACTATGTCGGCATCGGTCCCGGCGCGCATGGCCGCCTGACGACCGGCGGCGCAAAGATCGCCACCGCCACGGAGCGCAAGCCGGAAGCCTGGCTGGAACGGGTCGAGGCGGAAGGCCACGGCATGATCGACCAGGAGCTTCTGGAGCGCGAGGCACAGGCGGACGAACTGCTGCTGATGGGCCTGCGCCTCAAGGAGGGCGTCGATCTCGCCCGCTGGCAGACCCTCTCCGGCCGCGACCCGGATCCCGACCGGGAACAGTTCCTCATCGAGCACGGCTTCATCGAGCGGCTCGGCAATTCGCGGCTGCGCTGCACGCCGGCCGGCATGCTGATCCTCGACGCCGTCGTCGCGGACCTCGCCTGCTGATCAGCCGCCGGCATCCGAGCCGAGCGGCCGGCGCTTTTCCATCACCATGCGCAGGAGACGCCCGTCGATGGCCGCAAGGCCGACGGCGATCAGCACCATGCCGGCAAAATGCTTCGGCGCCAGCACCTCGCCGAGAACCAGCGCGCCGAGGATGGCGCTGACGGGGATGAGGAAGGTCACGAGCATCAGGTTCGTCGCGCCCGCCGTGGCGAGAATGCGGAAGAAGATGACATAGGCGAGCGCGGTGGCGAGGAAGGCGAGGCCGAACAGGGCCATCCAGGTCTGCGCCGAGGGCATGGCGAGCGTCCATGGGCGGTCGACGACCAGCGCGACGGGCAGCATCAGCACGGCGGAGGCCGTCACCTGCCCTGCGGCCGGCAGCAGCGGCGGCAGGCCCAGGCGGCGGAAGCGGCGGCCGAAGATGCCGGCGATCGAATAAGAGACGGCGCCGCCGAGCACGGCAAGCTGCGCCAGGAGGTTGGCGCCGAGATCGGAGAGGACCGAGGGGCCGATCATCAGCGCCACGCCGAGAAAGCCGACGAGGACGCCGACGAGCCGTCCGCCCGTCATCTTCTCGTCCGTCGTCAGCAGATGGGCGGCGATGACGGCAAAGAGCGGCGTGGTGGCGTTGAGGATGGAGGCGAGGCCGCTCGCGATGTGCGTCTGGCCCCAGACGATCAGCGAGAACGGGATGATGTTGTTGAGCACGCCCATGCCGAGGAAGGCGAGCCAGACTTCCCTGCTGCGCGGAACGGCATGGCCGGCAAGGCGCACGACCGTCCAGAGCGCGAGGGCGGCAAGGCCGACGCGGGCGGTGACGATGGTGAGCGTCGGCAGTTCGCGCACCAGGATGCCGTTGAAGAGGAACGAACCGCCCCAGAGAAGCGAGAGCGCGATGAGCAGGCCCCATTCGCCTGCGGTCATGCTGCGGTTGGCCATGGGAATCTCCTTGCGAAATTTTCTAAACCTGTCGCAGTGCCCGGATGTCAAAATCCGGCTTTCGCGCTATAATTTCGCGGATTTTCATGCGGTACAAACGATCATATTTCGGCTCTTCAGCGAGGAAAACTAAATCATGAACGGCCGCCTCCCCTCCCTTTCCGGCCTGCGCGCCTTCGAAGCGGCAGCGCGACACCTGAGCGTAACGCTCGCCGCCGGCGAGCTCAATGTCACGCCGGGCGCCGTCAGCCTGCAGATCCGCGAGCTGGAGCAATCGCTCGGCGTGCAGCTCTTCGAGCGCCGGCCGCGGCAGATCAGGCTGACGGAGAATGGCGAGGGCTACTTCAAGGCGATGCGCTCGGCCTTTCGCATGATGCGCGAGGCGACCGACGAATTGCTGGCCCGGGCAAAATCTCCCGCGACGCTGGCAATCAGTTGCACGCCGACCTTCGCCGCACAATGGCTCGTGCCGCGTCTGCCGAAATTCGAGGAGCGCCTGCCCGGCGCCGACATCCGCATCAGTGCCTCCAACCGCCTCGTCGACTTTGCCCGCGACGGCGTCGATATCGCGATCCGCCACGGCTTCGGCCGCTACGAGGGCCTTGTCAGCGAAAGGCTGCTCGACGACGACCTGATGCCCGTCATCGCGCCTGCCCTCAAGGAGAAGATCCCGCTCGATGCGCCGGCGGACCTTGCCGGCCATGTGCTGATCCACGACGTGCACCGGCAGGACTGGCGGCTCTGGCTGGAAGCGATGGGCGTTGCCGGCATCGACGTGCAGCGCGGCCCCGTCTTCACCGACAGCAACGGCGCGATCGAGGCGGCCAAGGCCGGCGACGGCGTGGCGCTGGCGCGGCTTTCGCTGGTGGCACGCGAGGTCCAGGAGCGGCGGCTTATCGCCCCCTTCCCGCGCGGCGTGGCGACGGGGCTTGCCTATTACATCGTCTATCCGCCGGGCGCGCTGGACCGGCCGGCGGTCGCGGCTTTGCGGCAATGGCTGACGGAAGAGGCGCGCGCAGTGCGTGGGCACTGAAAAGGGGCCTTCCGGCCCCTTTTCGTCACGGCATGAACGCCATGATCATTCGTTGATCAACCGCTTCAGCAGTTCGATCTCGTGGCTGAGCTTGGTGTCGCCCGCGATCAGTTCCTCGATCTTGCGCACCGCGTGCAGCACGGTCGTGTGGTCGCGTCCGCCGAAGCGGCGGCCGATCTCCGGGAAGGAGCGCGGCGTCAGCGTCTTCGACAGATACATGGCAATCTGGCGCGGCTTAACGATGACGCGCGTGCGGCGGTTCGAGACCAGCTCCTGGCGCGAGACGTTGTAGTGCTTCGCCACCACGCGCTGGATGTCCTCGATGCGCACCCGGCGCGGTTCGCCGGCGGCGACGAGGTGGCCGAGCAATTCGTCGACGCGCTCGATCGTGAGATTCGGCTCGAAGGAACGGCGGAAGAGCAGCTGATTGAAGGCGCCTTCCAGCTCCCGGCCGCTCGCCGTGATGTTGCGCGCGACATGGCTCAGTATATCGACCGGGATATCGAGCGAAGCGTCCTCCTGCTGCGCGGCGGCGAGCCGGCGTTTCAGGATTTCGAGGCGCATTTCGTAGTCCGGCGCTTCCATCTCGATGGCCACGCCGCCCTGCAGGCGCGAGCGCACCCGCGGATCGAGCGATTCCAGCTCCCACGGCGCGCGGTCGGCGGCGACCACGACCTGCCTGGCGGAATCGAGCAGCATGTTGAGCAGGTGGCAGAACTCGTTCTGGATCGAATTGCCCTGCAGGAACTGCATGTCGTCGATGATCAGGAGATCGATGTTGCGCAGCGTCTCCTTGAGGGAAAGCGCATCATTGTCGCGGATCGCGGTCGCAAAGCGCCACATGAAGTATTCGGCCGTCAGATAGACGACGCGCGGGTTGCGGGCGCTTGCCAGCGCGCCGAGCGCGATCGCCTGGAGAAGGTGCGTTTTGCCGAGGCCGACGCTGGAATGGACGAAGAGCGGGTTGAAGCGCACGGCGCCGGCGCCGGCTTCCGCGATCGTGCGGGCAGCGGCAAGGGCGACGCGGTTCGACGTGCCCTCGACGAAGGCGTCGAACGTATAGCGCTGGTCGAGCGGCGAGCCGAAGAGCGGGCCGGACGGCTGCTGCACGCGCGGCTGGGCCGAAGCGGCAACCGATACCGCTGCGCTGGCGACGGGCTGCGGACCGCTCGCGGCGCGGCGCGGCTGCGCCTGCGGTGCTGCGGGCTCGGTGGCCGCCGCCTCCTCGGCGACGCCGGTGCGGGCGCCGCGGGTTGCGGTTCGCACCAGGATCTCCACCTTGAGGATTTCGGCATCCTCCTGCTGGAACAGGCTGGTGATGAGATCGAGATAACGATTGTTGATCCAGGACTTCAGGAACGTCGTCGGCACCGACAGGCGCACGACGCTCTTGGAAACGGAATGGACCTTCAGCCGACCGAACCAGCTCGCGAAGACGTCCGGGCCAACCTGCGCTTTAAGGCGCGCACTGACCCGCTCGAAAATCGCGTCCTGCTTCATATCGGATGGAACCCCCGCCGCCTGCGCCCCTTCTTGCGGGAGCGTTTTAAGTGCATTTTCCCCGTTTGCGAATGCACCAGCCGTTCTGGCCGTATTCATCTGCAT